>NZ_BPFH01000003.1 GCF_019655435.1 Jannaschia pagri | reverse complement strand
AGCACACCGACGCCCCAAGGTCCCGAACGCACAGGCCCAAACGGCACCACAGAACCCGTTGCACCCAACAGCACGCCCCAAACAATGCAGAACCTTTGGGCAATCGAGCAGACTGCGAGCGACTCTGCATCCACGAGCGGCAAACCAGCAGAACGAGCCGCAAAGACGAGTCCAAACACCGATTAAGACATTACGCAGCGATGTCTCTGAGTGGGGCGAGCAACACCCGATTATGAGACTGACGGCGACCGGTCGGGCAATCTGTACTGTCCTGAGGAAGGATACATCTCTCCACGCCAACGGAGGGTCTCGGTAGGTGACCCACCATGAGTTAGCTCCAGAGCGACCGTGACCATGATCGCCTCAAGACAACAGCCGATGAAGAGGAGACACGAGCCAGGGCCTTAAGCCATAAAGCGCGTAGATCAGCGGAGCAGGTAAACATACCGCATGGCCACAACGCACCGCGAAGAGGGTAGGCCATAACGGGACGCCAAGTTCAGTTAGCAGAAGACTGTGCGGCTTGGAGCGCCACCTGACATCCGCCACCCAAGCGTCGCCCACAGACCACTCACCCGCGCGGCAACCGCCAACGGTGGAGCGCCAAGCCCGGTCCTAGCCGAACGTCCGCACAGACCCAGCGTGATCCACCAAGAGCACGCGCCGGACGCGCGCATGACCCGCCAGATCACGCGCCAACGCCAAATCCCCATGGACCAAAGCCGTGGACAAACCGTCCGACAGTGTCGCCGTCTCGGACTCAACCGTGACGGTCGACCAGAGCGGCTGGGCATCCAGGCGACGGGGGTTGATGATATGTCCCACTTGGCCCACGGCCGTGGACAAGGGGCTTGAGGTGGCCACGGCGCCGCCCCGCAGAGTGAGGTCCCCGACGCGCCCGTAGGTCGGGTCCACCACCCCAAGCCTGCGCGGACGGCCAAGGGCCGCTTGCTCCCCGATGTTCACGAAGGCATCGGACAGACCGTGGGCCCGCAAGACGGCCACCACGCGGTCGGTGGCGAAGCCCTGGGCGATCCCGTTGAACGTCAGCGCCTGACCCGGTGCCAATTCAATCGTCCCACGCTTGGGACGCCGGACCCGTCCCCACCCGATGGTCGGAGAATGGGTCTTCGTCCCATCACGTTGCGCCTCCCACACGGGTTGGACGGACGGGTCGAACAGGCCGTTTGTAAGCCGATGAATGCGATCAACGGACTCGAACAGGCGCTCAAAAAGGGTGGATGCGCCATCCAACCGCCCGACCCTGTTAAGCTGGGTCAGGATTGAGTCGTCGCGGTAGATGCTGAAGGCCGCTTCGACCGCTTCGATCTCGGCCAAGGCCGCAGCTAGGGCCGGACGGGCGATGCTGTCCGGCGCCGACAACTCCATGCGGGCATGGGCCCCGAGTGCGATCCCCTCCCACCGCAGCGGCGCCCCGGCAAAGGCTGGAAAAGCCGCAAAACCTGCGGCGACGGCGAGGAACCGGCGGCGCTTCATTTCGCCGCCATGGCCGCGCCGGGCATCCGCCGTCCCTTGGCCGCAAGGATCAGGGGCACGCATTGCTTGGGGTCGTCGTGGATGGTCACGCAATCGAGGCATTGGAAACACTCTGAATAGGCAATCTGGCCCGAGGGCTTGATGGCACCGTATGCGCATTTGACCTTACAGAGCTGGCAAGGCGATCCGCAGGCCTCGCGCCGAGCGATCCAGTCGCGCCCGCGGAGCAGACCTCCGATGGCCATCAACGCCCCCAGTGGACAGAGATAGCGGCAGAAGCCCTTGAACAGAACCATCGAAAAGATCAGCAGCCCGACCGCATAGGCCACATAGTACCACTCGCGGACGAAGAAGGTGGTCACTGCGGTCTTGAAGGGTTCGACTTCGACGGCCTTATCCAGCTGGGCTGGGGCCACGATGGCGATGGCGACGAGCGAGGCAAGAACCCCGTATTTCAACCAGCGCAGGCGCCCATCCCAGACGGCGGAAGGCTCGATCTGCGGCACCTTGAGGAGCCGCCCAAGGTGGGCCGCGAACTCCTGCATGGCGCCAAACGGGCAGAGCCAGCCACAGAACAGGCCCCGTCCCCAGGCGACAAAGCCAGCGATGGCCACGGCCCAAACCATCAATGAGAACGGATCATAGACCAGGAAGGTGTAGGTGCCTCCCTCCAGCGCCGCGCGTAGGGTGGCCAGGGGCGTGACGATGGAGAGTTGCCCCTGCCCCCACCATCCGACGAAGCCGATGACGCTGGCCAAGATGCCCAACCGGATGGCCGTGAAATGCCGCGACCGCGACAGGCGCGCCATGCCCGGACCAAGCAAGGCCAGCAGGCCCACGAGGAACACCGACAAGATGCCAAGGTCGACCGCGCGACCGCGCAAGGCCTCTAGCCAGGGTGGCACTGGTGTCGGCACTTCGGGGCGGGCGAAGAACCGACCGGGCGCCACGTAGGGCACGTCCACCATGACGGTGCCGACCTCTGGCTGGAACATGCCGTGTTCCCGGGTCGCAGCCACCTTGAGCAGCCAGTCGGACGCAGGGTCAAACCCCAGCCGCCGATCCGTGCGCAAGATCAGCCCGGCGCCGAAGTCCACCGCATCCACGATTTCATCGGGCACATCGCGGTGCAGGTCTATGAACAGATCGGCATCGCGGAACGCCACCGGGAAGCCGCCCTGTTCGGCGCTGATCCAATCGGGCGAGGTATTGCGGACAAAGTCCTCGGACACCAACCCGTGACGGGCCGTTTCGACCACCAACACAGGCTCATCGGTTTCCGAGATGGCCTGGAAATCGCGGAGGGCCTTGAGCCCGCGTTCCGACAACACCGCGCGGGCGACGGAGGGCGGACCGAGGTCCACGACCCAGAGATCGATATAGTGACCATCGGGATCGGCCCGGGCTTTGGGGTCGTCATCCGCCCAGAGAGTTCCGGCAAAGGCGGCGTCGACCTCGGCGTTGGTCATCACATGGCGCCGGGCAATGCCCTGCTCGACCAGGTCGTCCCAGGTCAGCGCCTCATCCACAGTCGGATCAGGATAAGCTGGCGGCCCGGTCGAGACGCCGCCCATCTTTTCGCGCGCCACTTGCAAGGCGGCGGCCAGCAGGCTCTCGTGGGCGATGCGGACGCTGGCCGTGCCCTTGGTCACGCCGTCCAGATAGACAAGCGAGGACCCCTCGGTCGCCCCGCCATAGGGCGTCCCAACCACCAATGTGTCCGAGATCGAATGACCCCGGTACTGGGCAAAGAAGTCATAGAATAGCCGCTCTGGCAGGCCAGAGACAAAGATCGGCTCATTGTGGGAGATCAGTTGGACGTCCAGGAACCGTCCGTCCAGATCCAGCGTCACCAGCATGTTGATCGGCGCGCCTGAAAACCCGGGCAAGGGGGCCATCGGCTCCGTCTCGAAGACATATCCCGCATGTGCCCCGCCGGAGTTGAGCAGTTGGTAGACACCCTGGTCGTTGACCGCCTCGCCCAATTCCATGGGCGGAACGATCCGGTGCGCCAGGTCTTCGCGGGGCAACGGCTCTGCCCAAGCAGAGGTCGCGAGGACGGCCGCCAGGACGGACAAGCAATAGCGTAGAACTCCCATGGCGCTCACCTTAGGCATGGCCCTACCCCGTCCCGAATGGGACCTTGGTCGCGTCCTCGAAGGCGCGATAGACAAGGGCCCCATCGCCCTGCTGATCTTCTGCGGCCTGGGCGCGCACGGCAGCGTTCAGGGGCGATTTGGCGCAGGTCGGATCGGTGGCGGCAGCATCCCCTGCCAGGGCCATGGCCTGACACCGGCACCCGCCAAAATCCTTTGTTTTCAGATCGCAGGACCGGCACGGCTCCTGCATCCAATCGTCGCCACGATAGGCGTTGAAGGCGGCGCCATCATACCAGATGTCGCGCAAGGGGCGCTCGGTGATCCGGTCGAAGGTCAGATGCGGGATCGTCTGCGCCGCGTGGCACGGCAGAACCTGGCCGTCGGGTGCGATATTCAGGCCGGTCATCCCCCAGCCGCCCATGCAGCGTTTCGGCGTCGCGGTGTGATAATCGGCGGGCACATAATCGAGCACCAGGACGCCCTTCAGCCGCTTCCGCGCCTCGGCAACCACGCGGCTGGCCTCCTCCGCTTGCTCCAAAGTCGGCATCAAGGCCGCGCGGCTGCGCAATGCCCAGCCGTGGAATTGGACGATCGCCACCTCGATCCTTCGCGCGCCCATCTCGACGGCCATGTCGATGGCGCGGGGCAATTGGTGCAGGTTCTTTCTGTGCAGGACCGTGTTGAGCGTGAGCGGTATCCCCAACTCTTTGATCCAAGCGGCGGCCTGCATCTTGCGCTCGTACCCGCCGCGATAACCGCCGATCATATCGGCCATCTCGGGGTTGGTTCCCTGGAGCGACAGTTGAATGTGGTCGAGTCCCGCCGCATCGAAGGCCTCCAACCGCTTGCGGGTCACACCGATCGCGGAAGTGATGAGGTTCACGTAGAGACCAGCGTCCCGCGCCCCCGCGATCAACTCGGTCAGGTCCCGCCGTGCCGCAGGCTCTCCGCCCGACAGATGGACCTGCAACACGCCCAGATCAGCGGCTTGGCGAAAGGCATCAAGCCAAGCCTCCGTCGGCAATTCCGCCTCTTTGCGGGTCAACTCCACAGGGTTGGAACAATAGGGGCAAGACAGCGGACAACGGTGGGTCAACTCGGCCAGCATGGCCATGGGGGCGGGCACCTGAACGGCGCGGGCCGCCTGCGGTTTGTGCTGGACCGTCATGGCACCATGTCCAGGAAGCGGCGATCCGCGAGGCCTGCCAGATACTCCCGCACGTCGCCGCCGATCTGCTCAACCGGGGCATCATACTTTACCGCCAATCTGTCGGTGATCTCGCCCACGGCGCTGGCGCCGTCGATCTCGGATAGGATCGCGTGGCCGATGGGGTCCAGGTCAATGACCCGCTCGGGCGCGAGCAGAACCCATCGGTCGCGCACGCGGTCATGGTGCAGGCGGACCCCGCGCGGCAGGACCGGTGTCACGAGGCCACCGCTTGGGGGACGATCAGATGCGTCCCCGGTTGCCACGCCCCCGGCGGAATACGTGCAGGCGTCACATAGGCGCCGTGCAGGGCGTCCAACTGTGCCCAGAGCACGTCCGTCTTGAACGTCAGCGCCGCCGCCGCCGCGTCCTGTTTCTCGGCCGTATCCGCGTGATCCAAGACCCAAGCCAAACCGAAGGCCACGTCTTTGGGTGCCTGGGTCAGGCGTGTGCGAAAATACGAGAGGCTGCTGTCATCGGCGAAAGCGTAGTTCGCCAACAATCCCTCGATCCGTGCGGCATGAATGGCTGGCGCAAAGAGTTCGGTAAGCGATGCAGCCACAGCCTCCAACAAGGTTTTATCCCGGACGAACCGCACATAGGCGTCCACGGCAAACCGCGTCGCGGGCAAGATCCCCTCTTTCGACGCCACGTAGTCGCGATCCAATCCCACGGCATCGGCCAGCCGCAGCCAGCGCTTGATGCCGCCCTCGTTCTCGGCGGTGCCATCGTGGTCCTCGATCCGGGATCGCCAGGCGCGGCGCAGGTCGGGGTCATCCACCCGCGACATAAAGGCTGCGTCCTTCATAGGGATGCTCGCCTGATAGTAGAACCGATTGATGACCCAAGCGCGCACCTGATCGGGCGTGCAGCCGCCCGAATGCAGCAGGTGATGGAACGGATGCTTATCGTGGTAGCGCTCCGCCCCGATGGCACGGAGGCGGGCCTCGAACGCCGCTTTGGATGCCGTCATATCTCGATCTCCATCCCGTCTTGGGCGATGGTCCAGCCAGCGGCCTCGGCGGCCTGCTTTTCGGCTGATCCCGGCCGCAACACGGGGTTGGTGTTGTTCATGTGGACGTAGACCTTGCGCCCCACGTCCATTCCATCGAAGGCGGCCATGGACCCGTCCGGCCCGTCCATGGACATGTGCCCCATGCGTGCGCCCGTCTTTTGGCTAAGGCCCGCTTGGATCATCTCATCGTCCTGCCAAAGCGTGCCGTCGAAGAAAACCGCGTCCGCCCCATCAAGCCGCGCCTTCAGATCATCCTTCAGCAAAGCACACCCTGGAATGTAGTGGGCCGTTCGATCCACGGTTTTCAGGGCAACGCCCACCGTCTGCTCCCCCTCCAGATCGGTCTGAACGACCTCCCCTTCTAGGTAGAGCGGGACCTTTCCAGGCACGGCGTACAAGGTCGCCTCGATGCCACCAACCAACTCGAACGGCGTGTCGAGCGCGATGATTTCCCGCCGCACAACGCCATCCCGCAGCGCGTCAAAGATCGGATTATCCGACAATACAGCGTGGATCTCGCGCGTGGCGAACAAGACAAAAGGTTGCTGCTCGCGCAGGGTCAGCAAACCCGCGACGTGATCAATATCACCGTTGGTCAGCAAAACGGACCGAATGGACGTGTCCCGTTTGGTCCGAGGGTGCAACACGGGGGTCTGGCCCAGCTGCTGCCGAATATCCGGCGATGCGTTGATCAAGGCCCATCCGTCGCCACCGGTCACGGCAATGGAGGACTGGGTCTGTGCCGGAATCTCGCCGGCCCGCGCGAGGTTGCAGTTGTCGCAGCCACAGTTCCACTGCGGCAAACCACCACCAGCAGCCGCGCCGAGGATCGACACACGGAGGCCCATATGATGCGCCCCCGCGCGACCGAATGGCGCTTAGGCCATTGGGTCGTTGTCGCGATCCTCGCCCTCGGGGCCGTACATGTTGATTTCCATGCCGCACTCGAGTTCGCGGATGATGGGCTTGGTCCAGGCCATAATGAGTCCTCCTACTCTGATGGTCTGTGGCGACCGTAGACATCGCCGCTGTCGGAGTCGCCTAGACCAAAGTCGCAAGACCCTCGACGGCATCAGCCACCAAAGGGGCGCAGAATCGTCAAGCCAGATCCCGGCGCGCGCCGTTCCACCAGGCCGGAGACGGCGCTCAACCAATCAATGGCCTGGGCCGACGACATCGCCTGGAGATGCCCGTTCCTCTCGCCGCCCTCCGTCGCAGTCAGATCGGCCACAGTGATATCCAACCCTTCGAGCAGTGAGATATCACGCGGGGACCCAAGCCGAGGACGCTGTCCGGCCAGGCTGGAGGCTAGGGATAGGACGCGGTCATCCCGGTTGATGATCACCACAAAGGGCCAGGGTCTTTGACCGATGGCGGCCATTTGCGTGCGAAACAGGTCAATATCCACATCGGGAGAAATCAGAACAACGGCTTCGATCCGATCCCGGGGCAAGGCCCCACGAAGGGCCATCTGGCGCAGCGTCTCCATCACCAGAAACCCACCCATCGAGTAGCCAACCAGCAGGATCGGGCGGTCCTGCTCGGCAATCAATTGGGTCAGCAGCCGATCAAGGGCATCCCGCGACCGCAGGGCCGCATCACGGTCCGCCACGTAGCCAAAGGTCGACCCGATGGACGGCCACGCAAACGTCACCTGGGGTCCTGCCTCCTGGAAGTCACGGGCCATCTGGGCATGGCGAAACACGGCCTCGGTCATCGTGGTGTTGTAGCCGTGGACAAACAGCGCAATGGGCTGCTGGGGTGGCTCCACATCAGCGATGGCTCCCATGAAGCCGTCGGTCGACAGCGCGGCGAGATCACTGATGCGGAACGCATTGGACCCGCTGTAGCGGAGCACGCCAGTATCGCGGTCTTCGGGCAAGGACACGCCGAAGCGGGCGTAATCGGGCACACCGCGCCGCACGTTCGCCACCAAGATCGACTGCTCCACCCGACCCGGCACATCCGCACCGATCAAGCCAAAGGTGATCTGGGGTGCGCAGCCCAGAAGGACCGCCCCGAGCACCGTCAGGGCAGCCAGCCTGGCAAAGGATCCATGTCTCGGCATATCGGTTTGCGCCCCAGTCCTGGCGACCGCACAGATGCATCCTCCGTGGCGCGCGCGGGCGCGGCAATCAAGCCGTCAGGGGACCCGCCGCCGCGGGGCTTGGGGCCAACGGCGGTTTGTCGCCGAACAACAAGTCACAGGCAGGCGCGTAGCAAGGCCTCCGTGTTCTCGGCGGTCATCTCCACGGGGTTGCCGCCGGTGCTAGGATCCGCAAGCGCGCCTGCAACGATGCGGTCGATATCTGGGTCTGTAACCCCCAGCGCGGTCAAGGTCTTCGGAATGCCCATCGAGTCATTTAACTCGTCCACATAGGCGCAGAACCCATCGAACCCGCCTGTGATCCCCAGATAGGCCGCCGCTTGCCCCATGCGGTCGGCGATGGCGGGGCGATTAAACTGCAACACCGGCGGCATGCAGACCGCGTTCGTGGTGCCATGGTGCGTGTGATAGATCGCGCCGATGGGGTGGGACAGCGCATGGATCGCGCCCAACCCCTTCTGGAACGCCGTTGCCCCCATGGCGGCGGCGCTCATCATATGGGCCCGCGCTTCGATATCCGTCCCGTCGGCAAAGGCGCGCGGCAGGTAGTCTTTGACTAGGCGCATCCCCTCCAGCGCGATGCCTTGAGACATGGGGTGATAGTGGGGTGAGCAATAGGCCTCCACGCAATGGGCAAAGGCATCCAGCCCCGTGCCAGCCGTAATCGCAGGCGGCATCCCGACGGTCAGTTCCGGGTCGCAGATGACCACGGCGGGCAGCATCTTGGGGTGGAAGATGATCTTCTTCTCAGCCGTCTCGGAATTGGTGATGACGCTGGCCCGCCCGACCTCGGACCCTGTTCCGGCGGTGGTGGGCACGGCGACGATGGGCGCGATGGCCTCGGCGTCGGCGCGGGTCCACCAATCGCCGATGTCCTCGAAATCCCACAAGGGGCGTGTCTGCCTGGCCATGAAGGCGATCACCTTGGCCAGGTCAAGGCCCGAGCCGCCGCCAAAGGCCACGACCCCGTCGTGATGGCCTGCGCGATAGACCTCGACCCCCGTTGCGGCGTTCTGGTCCGTTGGGTTCGGGTCAACCTCCGAGAACATGGCACGCCCCAGCCCTGCGGCGTCCATCAGATCGAGGGTGCGGGCCGTGATCTCCATCGTGGCGAGGCCCCGGTCCGTGACCAACAAGGGCCGCGTGATACCGGCGGCGGCGCAGGCATCGGCGATTTCCTTGATGCGTCCCGCGCCAAAACGGACGGAGGTGGGGTAGGACCAGTTTGCCGTCAGGGTCATGTCAGGCCTTCTTCAGATGGTAGGATTTGGGACGGGTCAGGTTGTGGTAGCCGATTTCAGACAGGCCACCCCCCTTTCCAGTTTGCTTGCAGCCGGTCCAACAAAGGCCGGGGTCCAGGTAATCGGCGCGGTTCATGAAAACGGTGCCCGTCTCAATCTGGTCGCCGATGGCCTCGGCGGCGGCGGCATCCGTGGTCCAGACCGAGGCTGTGAGGCCGAAGTCACTGTCGTTCATCAGCGCGATAGCCTCATCGTCGCCCGAGACCGGCATGATGCCGACCACCGGACCGAAACTCTCTTCGCGCATGACGCGCATGTCGTGGGTCACGCCGGTCAGGATCTGCGGCATCAGATAGGCGCCACCGTCATTTGGGAACCGGGCCGGGTCTATGTGGGCGGTCGCCCCAGCAGCGACGGCTTCGGCGGTCTGGGCGCGAACCAAATCGGCGAAGCGCGGCTGCGCCATTGGCCCCAGCGTCGTCGCTGGATCAAGCGGATCGCCCAGGACATAGCCGTTCACAATCTCCACGGCTTTGGCAACGAAGTCCTTGAAAAGACTGTCATGCACATAGATCCGCTCAATCCCGCAGCAGCATTGGCCAGAGTTGAACATCGCCCCATCGATCAGGGTGTCCACGGCGGCGTCCAGATCGGCGTCAGCCCGGACATAGCCGGGGTCTTTGCCGCCCAGCTCTAGCCCCAGCCCGGTGAATGTGCCTGCTGCCGCCCGTTCGATAGCCTGTCCGCCAGCGACGGAGCCGGTGAAATTGACGAAGCCAAACACTCCATCAGAAATCAGGGCCGACGTCGTGTCGTGGTCCAGGAAAATGTTCTGAAAGACCTCCTCCGGCACGCCCGCCTGATGGAACGCACGGGCCATACGCTCGCCCACCAGAGGTGTCTGGCGCGCATGTTTCAGCAGTACTGCGTTGCCTGCGATAAGCGCCGGAGCGACCGTGTTGATCGCCGTCATATAAGGATAATTCCAGGGCGCGACGACCAGCACCACACCATGGGGCACCCGCTTGATGACACGTCGAAAGGCAGCACTGTCCTCCACCTCGATGGGGGCCAAGGCCGCCTCGGCAATCCGGGCCATGTGGGTGGCGCGTTCTTCGAAGCCACCGAACTCACCGCCGTAACGTATAGGGCGGCCCATCTGGCGGGCCAGTTCCGGGACAATCTCCTCGTTCATGGCGCCCACGTTCGCGACGCCCGCCAACACTAGATCGATACGCTCGGACATCGGGCGGGCGGCCCAGGCTGTCTGAGCAGCCTGCGCACGGGCCGTCGCCGCGCGCGCCTCCTGTGCGGAGAGGACGGGGCGTTCCGCGACGACGGAACCATCAATGGGCGAGATGCAGCGGATCATGAGGCGGGCCTTTGAAGTGAAGATATCGAAGGGGTGATCCTGGTATGATGCAGGGGTGATCCAGGTCGGACGTCGTGGACAGGTGTTTTCGGGCGTGATGTCCTGAATGACCCGCACGCGATCATGACGTCGCCCCGATGGGCTGGCCGAAAAAGATCAGCAGGCTCTCATAGATCACGTGGAATTCCCGCGCCCCGTAACCCCGATCAAAGGGCGGGCGCACCTGCGTTCCGCTGGCCTCCAGAGCATCCTTGCAAGCGGCGAAATGGGCGTCCACGTCCGAGACATTAATATAGACCGACTGCTGCCGACGCGGGTCGGACATGTCCATGTCGTCGGCCTTCAGCACCAGCCGAATGTTCACCGCATCACGGCTCAGGTGCATGCCCGTTCCGGCGGGGGACGCCTCAAAGCCGAGGCATCGCTCAAACCATGCCCCTGCGGCCACGGGATCGACCACCGGGATGATCGGCGTGATCCGGGTCATCGTCGGGGTGTCGGAGTGCTCGGGCTGGAGCGGATCGGAGGTCATCTCAGCTTCCTTCCACGGGCTGTCCGAAGACGAACATGAGCGCCTCGTAGACGACCACGAATTCCCGCTGACCATAGGCGGTGTCGCTAGGCGGTTGATGACACTCGGGCGGTAGAGCGCCTAGCACAGGGCTGAGATGCGCGTGGAGGGCATCAACGTCATCCACGTCGATGTAGTAGCCCTGATGCCGCGCCGCATCCGTCAGATCATCGTCGGAGTGCAGCAGTCGGATCGTCGCGCCGTCCCGCCGCAGATGAGCGTAGCCCTCCCCCCGAAAGCTGAGCGTGAACCCCAGAGTATCCGTCAGGAAGGCGATGGCATCGTCCATGTCGCTGACCGGGGCGAGGGGCGTGAGATCGTGGCAGATCATGGGCAGACCCGGCGCCTGGCGGCGGGGCAGGCGCCCTGGCATGGCCTAGCGAAAAACAGGCTCGACCGGTGACGGCGACGAGCGACGAATGGCACGAGCCCCCTCGCGCGATCCGCCTGGGGGCGCGACCCCGCCCTGCCCGATGCTATGGGCAGGCCCCAGCGCGGGGTGCTCGACCTTGGCCTCATGCCCGCTCAAACCCACGCGCCACCTCCCAATCGGTGACGGCGGCATCAAAGGCTTCCTGCTCCACCTCGGCGGCGCGGGTGTAGTGGTCGATGACGCCGTCGCCGAAGGCGTCGCGCAACATGGCGGAGGTGCGCAGGGTTTCCGTCGCGCTCCGCAGGGTGTTGGGAATGTCTGCCACGTCCTCCATACCGTAGACGTCGCCCGTCACGGGGTCGGGGCATGTCAGCCCATCTTCGATGCCTTTCAACCCGGCGGCCAATTGCGCGGCGCAGGCCAGATAGGGGTTGATATCGGAGCCGGGGATCCGACACTCGATCCGCACGCCCTTGGTGTCCTCGCCCACAAGGCGATATCCGGCGGTGCGATTGTCCACGGACCAGGCGATCTTGGTCGGCGCGAAGGTGCCCGGCAGGAAGCGTTTGTAGCTGTTGACATAGGGCGCCAGGAAGGCCGTCAGGTCCGGCGTGTAGCGCATGAGGCCTGCCACATAGCTGCCCATCAGGTCGGACATGGCGCGGGGTTTCGAGGGGTCATGGAAGGCGTTGGCCCCGTCCCGGAACATGGATTGGTGGACATGCGCGGCGCTGCCCACCTTGTCGGCCCGCCATTTGGGCAGGAAGGTGGCCGCGTGGCCCTCGGCGTCGGCGATTTCCTTGATCGCCTGTTTGGCAATGGTGTGGTGATCGGCGCAGGCCACGGCATCGGCGTAGCGGATGTTGAGTTCTTCCTGGCCGGTCTCGGCCTCCCCCTTGGAGTTCTCGACCGGCACCCCCGCCGCGACCAGGTGGTTGCGGATCGGGCGCATCACATGTTCTTCTCGGCTGGATTGGAACAGGTTGTAGTCTTGGTTGTAGCCCACCAGCGGGGCCAGATCGCGGAAGCCGCCGCGCCGGATATCGTCGTAGGATTTCTCGAACAGGAAGAACTCGATCTCGGTGGCCATCATGGGTGTCAGGCCCATGGCTTTGGCGCGGGCCACCTGGGCCTTGAGCATTTCGCGGGGCGAATGGGGGACGGGCGTGTGGGTGTGGTGGTCGGTGACATCGCACAGGACCATGGCCGTCCCGTCGAGCCAGGGCACGGGCCGCAGGGTGCTCAGATCTGGCGTCATCACGTAGTCCCCGTAGCCCTGTTCCCAGGAGGTCGCCGCATAGCCGTCGGGGGTCGCCATCTCCAGGTCTGTGGCCAACAGGTAATTGCAGCAATGGGTCTCGGCGTGACCCGCTTCTAGGAAGTTCTGGACAGTGAAGCGCTTGCCCATCAGGCGGCCTTGCATGTCCACCATGGCCACGAGGATTGTGTCGTAGGGGCCGGTCTTGAGATCGTCGAGTGTCAGCATGTCCGCTCTTGGGTTGTTGGCACGCCCTCATCGGGGGCGCGCCAGAGGGAGGGGGCGACTTTTCTTCTAGAAGAAAAGGCCGCCTGGGATCAGCCGTAGCGATACGGGCGACCGGCCTTTTCCATGAGGGCGTTGTAGTCCTTAAAGATCTGGACAACGCGGGCCTTGGTTTCGGACTCTGCGGCGATTTCGTCCCAGAACTCCTGCGCGGCGCTTTCAACTTGCGCCCATTCTTCATCGGGAATCGAGGTCAGCTCCATCTTGGGACCGTTGACGCGCAGATCCGCCTCGCCGCCCCAGTACCAGTGCTGGCGGTAGTAGTGGGATTGCTCGCAGCAGACCTCGAACAGGGTCTTGAGATCTTCGGGTAGCTCCTCCCACCGCTCCATATTGGCGAAGAAGTGGCCGATCCAGGCGCCCGAGATGTTGTTGGTCAGGAAGTAGTTGGTCACGTCGGCCCAACCCACGGTGTAGTCCTCGGTAATGCCGGACCAGGCGATGCCGTCCAATTCGCCCGTTTGCACTGCGACCTCGATGTCTTCCCAAGGCAGGTTCACCGGCACTACGCCGAACTTGCTCAGGAAGCGGCCCGCCGTGGGGAAGGTGAAGATGCGCTTGCCTTCCAGGTCGGCGAGGCTGCGGATCGGGTCCTTGGTCGCGAAATGGCACGGGTCCCAGGCCCCGGCGGAGACGTGTTTCACGCCGACCGCCGCATATTCCGCGTCCCAGATTTCTTTCAGCCCGTATTTGTTGAACAGGACCGGCACATCGAGCGAGTAGCGGGAGGCGAAGGGGAAGTAGCCGCCGAAGACGGTGACTTCGGTGGGCGAGGCCATGGAGTCGTCGTCCGATTGCACGGCGTCGATGGTGCCGCGCTGGAGCGCTTGGAACAATTCGCCGGTGGGGACGATCTGGTCGGCGTAGAAGACCTCGATCTGCATACGGTCGCCCGCGATGGCGTTGAACTTCTTGATGGCCGGGTCGAGGACTTCGGCGGCGAGGGCTGCGCCTGCATAGGTCTGAAGGCGCCAGGTGATGGTGGATTGCGCCAGCGCCGGTGCGGCCAGGGCGGCAGGGGCGGTGGCGGCCCCTGCGATGAACTTACGTCTCGTTGTCATAACTCATTCTCCTTGTTGGACACGGGGTGGCCGTTTGAACGGCTTCTGAGTTTGTTGATCTTGGATGGCAGCCAGTCGGGGCCCCGGAGCAGGTCCGGGGCGGGGTCACCAGGTGCGGTGGCTGCGCGGTGAGCGCGAAGACGGGCGGCATCAGTTTCCATAGACGACCCCCGGCAGCCACAGGGCCAGGCCCGGAAACAGCATCACCAGCGCCAGCGCCCCGACCATCACTGCCACGAAGGGCGTGATGGAGGCATAGATGTCGCGCAGGCCAATTTCGGGCGGGGCCATGGCGCGCATCAGGAAGAGGTTATAGCCGAAGGGCGGCGTCATGTAGGCGATCTGGGTCGTGATCGTATAGAGGATGCCATACCAGATGAGGTCGAAGCCCAAGGCCCCCACCAGCGGCACATAGAGCGGTGCGACGATCACCAGCATGGCGGTATCGTCGAGGAACGTGCCCATAACGATGAAGCTGAGCTGCATCAGGATGAGGATCATCCAGGGGCTGAGGTTGAGTTGCTCTGTGAAGAGGCTCTCGATAGCTTTGACCGCGCCGAGGCCGTCGAAGACCGCGCCGAAGGCCAGGGCCGCCAGGATGATCCACATGAACATGCAGGTGATACCCAGGGTGTTTCGGACGGAGTTCTCGAAGACCTCCCGCGTCATACGGCCCTTGGCGACGGCGGCGAAGAAGGCGGCGAGGGCGCCGATGGCGGAGCTTTCGACCAGGGACGTCCAACCGTTGACGAAGGGCACCATCATCACCGCGAAGATGCCCAGGGGCAGCAGGCCCGCGCGCAACAGCGCCAGTTTCTCGGCCCGCGGCATGTCGCGGTCGGCGGCGGGCAGCGCGGGGCCAAGGGCGGGGGACATGCGGCAACGGATCGCGATATACGCCACGAAGAGCGCCGCCATCATGAGGCCTGGGATCAGACCGGCCAACCAAAGTTGGCCCACCGGTTGTCGCGCAATCATCGCATAGAGGACGAGGACGACCGAAGGCGGCACCAGGATGCCCAGGGACGACCCGGCCTGGACCACGCCCGTGACCATGCGTTTGTCATAGCCCCGCTTCAGCAGCTCCGGCAGGGCAATGGTCGCACCTATGGCCATGCCCGCCACGCTCAACCCATTCATGGCAGAGATCAGCACCATCAACCCGATGGTCCCGATGGCCAGCCCGCCGCGCAGGCCCCCCATCCAGACATGGAACATGCGGTAGAGGTCGTCTGCGATCTTACTCTCGGACAGCACGTAGCCCATGAAGATGAACATCGGCAGGGTCAGGAGCGGATACCACTTCATCAGCTTCATCGCCGCCGCGAAGCCGATGTCATAGCCGCCCCGATCCCCCCAGAGCAGAAGCGCGGCCACCACCGCCACGAAGCCGATGGCGCCAAAGACCCTCTGCCCCGTGAGCAGCATCAGCATCATGGTCGAGAACATGAGCGTGGCGATCAGCTCATAGGGCATCGGCGGGCGCTCCCATATCCTCGCCGTGCAGGCGCAGCACGTCCTTGCAGAACTCCGACAGGCATTGGAGCAGCATCAGGACGAAGCCCAGGATCATCACTGCCTTGATCGGCCACATATAGGGCCGCCACGCCGAGGAGGAGCGTTCGAGGCGCCCCACCTCTTCCGCCCCGACGAGAACGCCAAACAGGTAGGAGATCGGCGCGTCCTTCCAGTAGCCCAGCGAATAGGCCGTGGAGACGATGGCCCCATAGAGCAGCACCAGAAGGTAGACGATCAGGATGCAGACCGTGAAGAGGTCGAACCAAGCCTTTCGCCTGAGCGACCAGCCGCCATAGAGCAGGTCCATCCGGACGTGGGACCCCATCTGAACCGCATAGGGCCCGCCCAGGATGTAATACCCGACCATCACGAACTGGGCCATTTCCAGCGTCCAGAGCGAGGGCAGGAAGAACGTCTTGCTGATCGAAGACCACAGCAGGATCCCCATCAGCACGAACAGCAGATACATCGCCATGCGCCCAACCCGGTGGTTCACAGCGTCCACGGCTCGGATGTAGCCGCGCATCAGGCCGAGCATCGCACATCTCCCTGTCGGCCCATTGCGGCCATTGCGGCGGCCAACCACCGGGCGATGGTGCGCCCGACCTCCGCTTGGGCGGCATCGGTCACGATCAGATCGTTGCGGATTTCCAGCATGACATTCAGGTGCCCATTGGGCAGCCCATGTTCCCGCAACGTGTGGGTCACGCCGTCGCTCGGACCATAGGGAGCATTCCGCTCCACCATCCAAGCGGTGTGGTCCGCCGCGCGGTCTAGCAAGGCATCGGCCAGGCGGCGGTCGGTGTCATGCAGAACTCCAATCTGCACCGCCCGGGCGACACCGTGGTAGACGGGCGTAAAGCTATGAATGGTGACCAGCACCGGCTGCGATAGGCTGGCCATGGTCTGGGCCAGGGCATCCCTGAACGGGCGATAGACCTGGGCAACGCGGGCCTGGCGATCTGCCTCTGTCAGAGTTTGATTGCCCGGAATATCATGGATCTCGCTGCGCGCGGGCATGGCGTCGGGGGCCTCTGGTGGGCGGTTGCAATCATACACCAGCCGTGACACGCGCCCGGCGACCAAGACCGCGCCCAACGCCCGCGACATCGCCCGCGCCACGCCAAGAGCCCCGGGGTCCCACGCAACATGGCTCTGACGGGCGGCCGCAGAGAGCCCGAGGCCGCCGTAGGACGCCGGAATATCCGCCGAGGCATGCTCACATACAAGCACCACCGAAGACCGCCCCCCGGGGTTCAGCACCTCAACGGCGCGCTTGGTCTGTTCAGCGAAATCAGCCATTCTTCCCCCGGCCTTTGCCACAAGCTGCTTGCCAAGCTGACGTTGTGTCAACAGAATTATGAGAAATTCGTCTCACGACCCATAGTGATGTGAAATTTTCGATCAAAGCGGAGGCGACCCTGCCCCAAGACCTGACCATCTCGGACCGTATCCAGGCCAAGCTCGACGCTCTGACCCGCGCCGAACGGCAATTGGCCGACTCGATTCTTGAGAACTACCCCGCGTCTGGGCTGGGTCCCCTCACAGCGCTGGCGAAGGATGCGGGCGTCTCCGTGCCGACCGTGGCGCGCATGGTCCAAAAGCTGGGCTTCAAAGGCTATCCGGAGTTCCAGGCCGACCTACGAGAAGAGCTCCGCGCCAAGGCCAAGAACCCCATCGCCAAACATGACACCTGGGCCGATGGCGCGCCCTCAGGCCATATTCTGAACCGCTTCACCGAAGCCGTGATCGACAATATCCGCCACACCCTGGGCCAGATCGAACCGGAAACCTTCGATGCGGCCTGTGCGCTGATGGCGGATCGTTCCCGTAAGGTCTATGTGGTTGGCGGTCGGATCACCCATACGCTGGCCGAATACCTGTTTCTGCACATGCAGGTCATTCGCAGCGACGTCATCCACATCCAATCGACATCCAGCACCTGGCCCCACGATCTGCTGGATGCGCAGACCGGCGATGTCGTCGTCCTGTTCGACGTCCGCCGCTATGAGAACAACATCCTGCGCCTGGCCGAGATGGCCCATGCGCGCGGCGCCAAACTGATCCTATTCACGGACCAATGGCGCTCCCCGGTGCATCGCCTGGCGGACATCAGCTTTTCGGCCCGGATCGTGGTACCATCGGCTTGGGACTCGGTGGCGACGACGATGCTGCTGATTGAGACGGTGATCGCCGCCGTGCAAAACGTCGACTGGGACGACACCCGCGCCCGAATGGAGCGCTTAGAGACGATGTTCGACGAAACGAAACTGTTCCGAAAGTTCACCTGACGCGCCGCCGACACAATGGACAGCCCCCTCGCCCGAAGATACTCACGTCCTTGACGGCCCCGTGGCTCAACTGGATAGAGCAGCCCCCTCCTAAGGGGCAGGTTGCAGGTTCGAATCCTGCCGGGGTCGCCAAAACTACCTGAAAAATATGGCTTATTTGCAAGGGGTTCTGTAGAAGCGTGCAGAAACGCCCGTTTCGTTTTCCGCCGATATCTCCAAAAACGACCGAAATCTCGTACAAAACCTGTACAAAATTCGTACGTCTGTGCGGCTTACGGGGCGTTCTCATGAGTTGGCGGCTGGCGAATGCTTGCGCGGAGCGGAAGTTCGGGAGTGCGACGCGCAAGCAGATCATCATGTTTCTGGCGGACAAGGCCTCTGATGATGGGTCGGGCATCTGGTGTTCGAAGGGGACAATCCAGCGGCACACTGAGCTGGGGGAGACGACGGTCAAGCGGACGATCCGGCACTTCCTGAAGGAAGGCATTCTGGTCGAGACCGGCGCGCGGGGCTGCAAGAACGGGTTCACGGTTGTTTACCGGATCGACCTGGCCCGGATCGAGGCGCTGGAACTGACCGCTGAACCCGACATTGAGACGGGGGCCACAGTGGACCCCCTCCAGACTGGACCCGGAACGGGGGCCACAGTGGCCGGGGTACCGGGGCCACCACGGCCCCCAAACCATCCTAAAACCACCCATAAACCTCCTACGCGCGAGCGCGAGGCGGTGGAGGATGAAGAAGCTAAGAAGTTATTGGCCGCTTATCCGCCCGACCGGTTGCGCGGGAAGGCTGAGTGTCTCGGTCAGATCAGGGACATCTTAGATGCCGGGACAGAGGTCGAGGACCTGGTGCAGGCCGTGAAGGCCTACGCAACCGAGAGCGCGGGGTTCACCCGGTCGAAAGTCTGTTTCTCCGACAACTGGTTCAAGTCTGGGAGATGGCGCGCCTACGTCGAGGGCATCGCTAAGGGCCGAGAAGAGACGAAGGCCAAGGAAGCCGAGATGCTGGCAGGCTTGGCGAATTGGGTCACGGATCGACATCCGCTTTGCCGCCACATCACGCCCGGCCAGATCGATGCGCTCTTGGCCTCCGAGCTGGTGACGCAGGCGCAAATTCAGGCGGCAGGCCTCGGATCATGAGCACCACCGATCCCACCGAAGCGCAAACAGCAAGGCGACCCATGTCATACGGCTGCGCCGATGACACGGGACCTTGCGAGGGGCGGCACGCCTCCCCTTCGAACCCCACCGCCGCGAGCATAGCCCCCGCCAAAGAGCCGCTGACCGAGACCTTTGTCTTCCGCTGCACAGCGTCCGAAAAGGCCCAGCTGCGCGCCAAGGCTGGGGCGGCTGGCCTGCCTGCCTCGACGCTCTTGCGTGAGGCACTTGGTCTGACCGAGGCGCGCCGCCGCAAGCCCGTGCCGCGCGCCGATCCGGCACTGGTTCTTGCGGTCGGGCGTATCGGCGGCAACCTCAACCAGATTGCCCGCTGGCTGAACCACACTAAAAAGGCGGGCCGCACTGACCTCGACACGCTGACCGTCGCGCGCCGCCTCGTGGTGATTGAACGCCAGCTCGCCGCGCTCCTCGATGAGGCGCGGCAGTGCTGATCAAGTTCTTCCCCAATGGCAACGGCGCGGGCGCAGGACCGGTCGGGTACCTCTTGGCAGAGCGCGTGCTGGCGTACGACGGCAACCGCGACCTGATCCACGATGCCGACAGCCAGTCCGTAACCGTCACCCGCGACCCACTGCCCGAGGTCCTGCGTGGCAACCCTCAGCGCACCGAAGCTCTGATCGACGCCAGCCGCCACCAATGGACCTACCGTGCAGGCGTCATCAGCTTTGCCGACAGCGACGACCCGACCGAAGATCAGCAGGCGGAGGTCATGGACGAGTTCGAGCGGCTGGCCTTCGCGGGGCTGGACCCCGAGCAATATGAGGTGCTCTGGGTCCGCCATCGCCACGAAGGCCGGGTCGAGCTGCACTTCTGCACCCCGCGCCTGGAGCTGACCACGGGCAAGAGCCTGAACATTGCGCCGCCTGGCTACCAAGACGCCTACGACAGCCTGCGCGACGTGATGAACCAGCGCCACGGCTGGGCTGATCCGATGGACGTCGACCGCGCGCAAGAGGTCCGCGACACCGTCGAGACCCCAACCCGTGCCCAAGGCAGGGACGAGCTGCACGCCTGGATACAGGACCAGATCGACATGGGCCTGATCACAGACCGTGTGAGCATGGTCGAGGCCCTCACCAACGAAGGCTTCGACCTGCCGCGCACCGGCAAGGCCTACATCACCGCACGCGACCCCGAGACCGGCGAACGCTGGCGGCTGAAAGGAGAGATTTTCCATGAAGACTGGCAAGCCGACCCGGTTGAGCGAGAAGCTGAACGCGGAGCTCGACACGATGCGCGCGGAACACGTCGCCTCGATCTCATCCCAGCTCAAGAGCTTCAGGATCGATTTGAAGAACATGGTGGGCGCCGCGCAGCATACCATCGCGAGCGATACGCGCCGGTTTCAGACCGAGACGGCGAGTATGTTCGAGACGCGGCTGAGATCGATCCGCCGCTGGCTGACGATCTCACCTTGGCTGATCGCGGGGATGGTGTTGACGGGGATCGCCTCGATGCTGGCAGCGAGCTTCTTCTGGACGGTCCATCTGACGCGCTCGGAACTGACGGAGATGGGCCTGACAAGGATCGAGCGGCCCGAGGGAACATGGCTGATCCTGGACCCGTCGAAGACGCGGCTCAGGGCCTGCACGATGGGCGAGAGACACGTCACCTGTATTCGGATCGAGGAGGACTAGATGACCCAGCTGACAGCCTTGGAACGCGACTTGCTCGCCTGCGTCGAGCGGTTGGTGACGGCCTCAGAGGCCTCCGCGAGAGATTTGACCGCCTTGGAGACACGCTCGACCGGCAGGATCGAGAAGGAACTGGCTGGCTTGAAAGACTGCGTGACCTTGCTCATTCGTTCACAGGCCGCATCCATGCAGGCCTTGAGCGGATTGCTGAACGACGAGGCGAGCTACAAGACGCTGAACGAGAGCTTGCAGCAGAGCTTGGCCTTAGCGAAAGCCGCCGCCGAGAGATTGAGGGACAGCTAGACAGCCAGGAGGCCCATGCGGAAAGAGGGTTGAGGCATTGAGGCGCAAGGCGATAGTTGGTCTCGCTGCCTGCCCCGCTTTGGCTGTCTTGTAACTACCAAATCCTGATTAAATTTTTCTGACGCGGGCATTCCCGCAGGATTATACGTGCAGTTGCCTTTTAAATTGAACAAAAGCGCACTATCGTCACTCGAAGGAATACAGATAGATCGAGTAATAATGCGTGAAATCAGCAATTTAGGCTTCTTGGCGGTTCTTTGCGTATTGGTTGTTCTCGGTAGCTTGACTGTCCCAAGTTGGCTGGGGCTACCTCCTAGTACCGATTTGACCCTACTAGGGTATGCTTTTTCGATACCGACTTTTTTGGTAATCTCGCTGTCGCTCGCGATACTGCTTATTCTCCTCGCAGTTGTTCTTGGCCTTCTTCGACCGGGTGGGCTGGAATCGACAGCTCGTGCAATTTCGGGGAAATCCGAGATTGCCGACGGAGCACTTGCACAAGAATCTGTTGCTGAAACTGGACCACTCAGTGGCGGACGAGCCGGGAAAACGTTTGATGAATTAGCCAAAATAATGGAGGGCTATTGCAGCGAAGCGAAAGCCTACTTAGGGGCTGAAAACTGTGATCCGGTCCTCGTTGATGGAATCGTTAAATGCGCACTCACAAACCTCCTCACGCTCACTCGCGGGGTGTTAACGGATGAAATTCCTAGGGGCGTTACATCAAATGTGATGATCTATGAACAAGACGGTGGACGGCTTTGCTTAATTGAGGCAACGGATTTTGTGAGCTACGATGCTGTAACCACAGATTGGGCCTTGGACGACCCAAGATTCAGCAATCCAGAAAGTCACCCTGGCATTGCAGCGCGATCATTTCTGCTGGGCCAGCCCGAGCTTGTTCAGTCAATGAACAATGAAAAGAAATTGAGGGATGAGCCTCTTCGAGGAATGGTTTCCATACCGCTAAAACCGCGCAGCGAATGCCGTGATAGAGATTTGGCAGTCGTGAACTTGAACTATTTTGTAGACGGCTTTGTTCCAGAGGAACTGACTACCGATCAACGTCGACGCATAACTACGCTCGTAAATGTTGCCGAGGAAGTTAACGAAGTCTACAGGCAATGGCTCAGAATGCGTGGGATGCTAAGTGCCCAAGACCCTACAGATTAAGAGATGTTTTCACTTTGGTGGGCCACTCTTTTAAGTGCAAACCATGCTGGGAAAATAGTGCAAAAGCTGTTCGTTCGTAGCCAATTCCAACACATCCCGAACTGACTTTTCCGCCTGATTTTCTCCTAATCGCATAAATGCTCGTCAACATATGCTGATGATTGTTGAATGACATACAGGCTACATCCTGTCCCAAGTAAGGTAGCTTCACACGAAGTTCGTGTTTGAGGTTGTCAATGAACGCCATTTCAGGGTCAATTTCGATTTTTTCTTTGAAGAACGGATCATCGGCGGTTTTAAGTTCAAACGAGAGGTCTAGCCTCCGGAACATCTCGATGCAGTCCAAAATTACCTTGACGCGCGAATTTTCGACCATGTCGTTGTCACCGAAGAAAACTATTTCTCGCATACGAAAAGAGTTCAGCCGGTCCAGACTGCCTCCATGGTCACTTTCGTGACGATGGCACATTCCCAAGGCTGTGAATGTTGCGCTTTCGTGATCAAGTTCCGTATTTTTCAAGGCCTCAAAGCAATGGTAACAGATTGTCGGCGACAAAGCCGCGCCTGAAGCTTCGACCATGTCGTCAAGCCGACGGATAGACTCTTCTTCAGAAATCAAACGAGGCCAGTCACTAATTTCGCTGTGCCAGCGAGATGTTATACGTGAAGTCAGCAAGGCTTGCTGTGGAAAGTTGCGAATACTAGCATTCTCAATCAAGCTTGAGATAGGCAAAAGGACTGGGAAACTCTGTGGTACCGCTCCTAGTTTAGAAGCCATTTCAGAGATTGCGTTGTCCAGTGCTTCAACCACTGAAAGGAAATCACCAGACAAGCCATAGTTGCCTGGATACGACTCCATGATTTGGCGAGTCTCGGTCAAGAAGGGTAATGGGTCCAAGCTGAAGCTTGAGCTTGAGCTTGATCGATGTACCTTATTTACTTTTTGCCAATCCATGGCCGCACCTTAGCACTCAGACAGATAAGGTCCAACTCGACTTTGCCAGGAAGCAAGCGCTGGCCTAAGTGAAAAAGCTGAAGTGCCTAGCGAGGATTGAACGGCAAGGTGCCTCAACTCGATCTCACGACTCGCTCTATGCAGCAACAAGCGGCTCGATGTCTGAGACATCAATCTCTCTGGCCACGCGCGCCATGTCATAGTTCGTCTGCAAGTTCACCCAATAGGCCGGAGTCGTGTTGAACACGCGGGCAAGACGCAGCGCTGTGTCAGGCGTGATGCCGGTCGTCCCCTTGATCAACCGCTCGATCCGCGCCCGAGGCACGCCCAGACGCCGCGCAAACGCGATTGCCCCCATCTCTAGGGGATCGAGGTAAAGCTCTTTCAGGACTTCACCGGGGTGCATCGGGTCTTCAAGTATGTTCATCTTCATGTCGTAAACCGCCTTCTCGATCGAACTGGCTCTGAAACTGGTACTTCTCGCCGCTCCAGTATCAAAACTAGGCCCTACTCAGCAGCCACAGCTGAATTGACGGATGCTTCTTCTAAGCAATCCTGGATTGCGCGAAACAGTGCGTAGGACATGATCGGAGATACGCTGTTGCCGATCATACGGAACGAATGCCAGATCGTATCGTGAAAAAAGTGTCTGTCTGGAAACCCCTGTAGGCGAGCGGCTTCGCGAACCGTAATCACGCGAGGCTCTTCAGGGTGCAGTGGTCGGACCGACTGAAAAGAACCGCGATCAGAACCAGTCCCTGCGCGAAGAGTCGGACACTGGCCTTCCCATGATAGCCGTGGATGGCGGCCTACTTTGTCAGTTTTTCCAGGTGGCACCTTTGCAAAGCGCTTCTTGACTGCGTCAGTGTGCTTTGTTCGGATATTTCCAGTAAATTTGCGATCTTCAGCGACTAGTCGCTTTGCATACGCAGAAAGACCCATTCCCGATGGAATTTCCCATGTGTCATCGTGCGCGGTGGTTGAAGATTTTTTAGCGGCTCCCAAGTCAATGATCGCGTCAGCGACGCTGGTCGGTGGCATTTTATAAGGAGCAAGGCGCTCTTCGCCGAACAAAATCTGCAGTTCCTTCCGAAAGCCGATAACAAACACACGTTCTCTTTTGGTTGCAGCACCAAAATCTGATGCATCCAAAACCATAGGTGCAGAGATGTTGAAGTTGTCTGATACATGCTCCAAAGCTCCAGACAGGACTTCTTTGGCTGCTCCCTGTTGAAGTCCAACCACGTTTTCCATCACAAAGAATGTTGGCCGAACCTCACTTACGATCCTGAAAAAATGTGACAAAAGCTCCCGTCTGGGGTCATCTTCGCGTCGTTTCCCGATCGAGCTGAAACCTTGACATGGTGGACCACCAACAATGCCTAGAATAGGGCCAGAGACTTCTTGAATGACATCTGTTGCTGTCAGCAACGAGACGTCCGCTTGAATTTGTTTAGTCGATGGAAAATTTCGGTGGTAGGATGAGGAAAGAACCGGGTCGTTGTCATAAGCTACAGCAACTGAGAACCCAGCGGCTTCAATACCGTGAGAGAATCCTCCACAACCTGAAAACAGTTCTACTATAGACACTTACGATCTTTCTTTCTTTGATATCGTATATTCTAGCCTAGTGTTCCTCATTTGTCGATCGTTCAGGTGCTAACCAGCTCAGACCTCAAGCGTCGCAAAGTTCGGTAGGTAGCGATAGAGCTTCACGAACGAATTCGCTTCTCGTTGGGGTATGTCGCCTTCGATCTGCAGGTCATGCCCCGCAGCCAAAGGAAGTTGCGTCTCCAGGTACCTGATCTCTTTGATTGTCAGCTTGGGAACCTCGATATCAACCAGTTCGTTGCCGTCTTTGAGGAAGTCCAGTTCGCCGAAGTGGCATCTTTCGAAATTTTCTCGCTCCGGTTCATCGTACAAGACCCCTACAATGGTGGTCATTGGCGCGTCGTCTTTGTAGCTGAACGAGACGATTGGATTGAAAAAGCACTTTGGGCCACCCTGACCATTACGCCGAGCGACAGCTTCTTCAATTTCAGACAAGATCATGCTCCTGCTCAGTTTGGCAAATCGTTTGCCAAGTAAGTCATCATCAGCGATTTTGTCAGCGACACGTTCACGTCCAAATGTAACCTTGAAACGCTCCAAAGCCGTCGGGCCATTCCGATCATCTTCAAAGGCGGTTACTTCGTCCGCCCGCCCGGCGTTTACTGAAATCGCAATTATCGAACCGGATCGGCACGAGCTGCCCACAAGACGTGCGTCAAGCAAAACGTCTACACTTAAGACGCCATCGTAATCCAGCCAGACGATTGATCGTTTGTTCCAATCGAGTTCGGGAAGTGCCTGTGTGGTAGGCTTGAATTTCATCTGGATATTGAACGGGCGATTGGCTTCGAACCGTGCCTTGCTGCCCGTCGCGCGCTCAATGGACACCATATCGGCTATCCCAAGGGATTTATGGTAGAGGGAAAAATCGGCAAACCACACGCTGCCTAGGCCAACGTATCTATATTCTTCAAGCGGTGCGAAGGCCGCGAGGCGTCGAAATAGCTCACCCATCATCTTGCGTTCAGCGTGCTTAGCAGGTCGCAAGGAATAGTTAATCTTCCGAAAACTACTCATTCGTCGGTGAACCTGGATAGCGTCAGATCGAACGATTTCTCCCCGACAGCTTTGGCTGATCGCACGCCCAATTCCTCCTGGAGAACTTCAACATCATCGACAGGGCGGGAGTACTGAATTTTCACATATTTGGGGCCTTTTTGAACACTGTCTCTAGCGGGTGCAGCGAAGACCGTTTTTTCCGAAAGGGTATCTGATTTCCGCAATGGCGTCTTTGCCACAAAGTCCAGCAGCGGGCTCTTTTCCCGTGTGTACTCGTCAATATCCCTGTCCAACTCGTTCAAGAAGTCGATTACGGGTCGCATCATCTGCTGCATTTTTTCAAAGGCTGCTTGCCATGCTGGGCTGTCTTGATCGATGTCATCCTTTGTGGTGTTCCAAGGGACTTGCGAGGAGTCGTCAGAGTCAAACCAAGCTACCCCTCTAAATCGAGCAAATTGATTATGGTATGCTGGAATTAGAAGCCTATTTTGCTGCTCCTCCATCAAGCCCCAACCGGTTACATTCCGTCGGTCAGCTTCAAGCACAACTCGTCCATTACAAATCACATACCACCCCGCTTCACGCGGGATAGAGGGACCGACTCCGGCAATAACTTTGACTTTCACCGGCGCTGCACCGTTATAGGTGAGTTCAAAAACATCAACGCCTGGCTTAAGTTGATCAGAAAACGACAAGCTCAGGTCAGTCGCATCTATTCGGTTGCCATTCACGCGGACATCTAGGCCTGCAGAAATGAACTGACGGTGTTTAGACTTGATCAACCCAACAATTGTGTTTTCGAAGTTCTGCGAACCAAATCGACTAGCCACTTCAGGGCGGAGTTGCCCTACAATGATATTTGTACCAGGCTTATTTGTTGCTACCTTTGCAGTGTCTGGTTCTGCCCACGGAAATGTCCACCCGGGTTCGGCTTCCCACGCTGCAACGTCAACTTCGACGGCCCATTGTTCGTCTGTCGTTGCCGAGTCTACACGAAAGTGTTTTCCGAACTTGAACAACGCCCTTTTCATACCGACGCCGAACTGGCCTATCGAATGCGGCGTAGATCGTGCGCCTGCAGCTCGACCAAATCGGAAAGCATAGTCGCGTGCTACCGCACGACTGAAGCCGCCACAGTTGTCCCAGATCACGAATTGATCAGATGAAAATGCGATCTCGATCCGTTTATTCGTGAAATCGTCAGATCCCTCAGATTCTCGTTTTGCGCCGTCAACGCTGTTATCCAACAGGTCCAACACCGCTTGCTCCAACGCAATGTCTCGAACAAGCATATCTACAAAAAAGGTTTTTGTCGGCTCCGCATTGATCTCTTGTTCTTCGTTCGCCATCAAATCATCTCGCACTTTCCGCTGAGGGGTGAACCGGTTTTCTTGCTAGTCAAATTCATAGAGCATCCGTTCAATCCGGTGGTTGATGAACGCAAGTACCGCGATAGCGCTCACCAGAAAGAAGACCACAATGCCTGATATCGCCGTGGACAAGATTTGCCCAGCGTCGAACAATGAATAAGCACCTGATTGTACTGGAAAAAGGGAAAACCTAGCAAACCCAAACAGATATATTGCACACATTGCCGCAAAGACCGCTATCAATGGCCGCATAGGATCAGTGGTCATGCGCAAAACGCGCTCAAGTGTAATGCGCCTATGCTTTGTCCAGTTGTCGCTTGGTACTTGCATTTTGCTACTCCCTTACGAGTTCTATCCAAGTATGAACGTCATCATCCGTTACGTCTCGCCCCTCGACATGTGACTGGTACCATCGTGCAACGATGGCTCCACGCTTCTCACTTCTGATTTTGATGCCAGCCTGTTCTACGTACTGATCGAGCGAGGCTTCGATCCGTTTCAACGCATCGAAATCATGACCGACGCGGATCGATTTCGTGCCAAGCAGCAACCAAGCAACGTCGACTTCGTATCGGCCGTGCATCTTGATCAGCGCCTCCACTGGAATGCCTCGCTTGCCCTTTTCATAGCTATGATATGCCCGATGTGAGACGCCAATCGCTTCCGCCATCGCGGCCTGTGAAACGCCAATTTCGCTACGCGAGATGGCTAGGCGTGCACCTACTTCCGCGAATATATCAGCATCTTCTTGCGCCATTCCGACTTCCCAATTGACGAAAGCGCAATTTTGTATAAATATCGCACAAAATGACGCACATTTCCGTTTTGATCCATCTGATCACGTCAGAAGGTTCCAAACAAGCGATTCTATGCGTACGCAAGATTCAACTCAGGTGGACAAGGATGACTGAAATGGCAGAGACCGACAAATCAGACAGCTCGCAAATCCTGGGGCTTGGTAAGACGCCTGCCCAATGGGTCGAAGTTATGTCCGGCATGGGCATTGACATCTCCGAGCGCACGCTGCGGGAGCGGGCCAACGACACCGGCGCATTCTACCGCTTGGGGCGCACTATGCTCATCACACCCGCGCAGATCGACAAGATTTTTGAAGGAGGCCAGGCATGCCGCTCCAAATCTACAAGAGGGGTCGCTTCTTCTGGGCTAAGGGCTGGGTCGAGTACAACGGCAGGCCAATCGCAGGCCCATACCGGCGAAGCACTAAGGCATCTACAGAAGCGGGCGCACGGGACTGGATAAATCGCGAGACCGAGCTTCAAATACGCCGCCATGTCGTTGGCGATGAGCCGAGCAAGACGTTCTCGGATGCGATTATGCTCTACAATGCTTCCCCCAAGACCGCGAAGCAGCTCATCCCCATTGTCGAGGAGATTGGCGACATGCCCTTAGGCGCGATCTCTGGTGCGCTTCTGAAGGGACTTGGCCCTAAACTTAAACCGAAGGCATCGACCGACACGTGGTGGCGCGAGATCGTGACGCCGGCGAGTGCGGTCATCAACAACGCGCACGAGCTGGAAGGGACGCCGCTCATTCGAGTGAAGCCCTACGACAAATTCGAGCGCATTGCCCAGGACAAGCGCCGGGGGAAGCTCAGCCGGGTTGAACGCAAGCCCGCTGACAAGGAATGGATTGAAGCGTTTTGCCGAGCCGCCGATCTCTACAACGCCGCTTTGGTCCGGTTCATGTTCGAGACGGCGGCGCGGATCGATCAGGCTGTCTCGATTGAGCCTGACGATCTGCGTCCCGCCGAGAACAAGGTCAGGGTGAAGGCGCAGAAAGGACATCCGGAAAGCTGGATCACCGTTTCGCCCCAGATGATGGACGAGCTGCTGGCATTGCCACCAAAACGTCCCAAGAATCGAAAGACTGGAAAGTTCATGAAGCCGCGTGTTTTCGGTTATGGGAGCTCAACAGGCTACAACACGCGTTGGAAGACGATCTGCAAGAGCGCAGGCATCCCGTACCTCTCGGCGCACCCTGCCGGACGGCATGGGTTCTTCACCGAATTGGTAGTCCGGCAAGGCGTCGATCCGGTAACAGCAGCCAAGGCTGGGCGCTGGTCTGACCCCAATTTGCCCATGCGTATCTACGCCCACGCAGAGACTGATGAGGCCGATGTCAGGGCCCGTTTTCGTACAAACCACGTACAAGCGGCCACTGTACAAACACCCAAGAGCAAGAAATCACAGAAGGAATAGCGCTATGAACGGTTCCCTCCTAAGGGGCAGGTTGCAGGTTCGAATCCTGCCGGGGTCGCCACCTTGCGATAGTCTTGCCCCCTGAATCCATTAGCTTCGTCTCGCGCAGGCTAGCGCTCGGCCGCCTGAACGTTGTGATGGCCGCGGGCTACGCGAAGGTCCCTCCTCGCGAGAGGCGAGGAGGGCGGGTGTTAGCCATTACGGCGGGGGCAATGGCCCCCAGGCTCAAGCCTGCCGTCAAGGACGCGTGTTACGGCAGCAGGACCTGATCAATCACGTGGATGACGCCATTAGAAGCCTCGATATCAGCCTGGATCACGGTGGCTCCGTTTACCGTCACGCCGTTGCGACCGTCCACATGGAGGGTTTTGCCGTTGACGGTTTCAGGGCTCAGGCGCAGGCCAGCAAGGTCAGCCGCGCGCACTTCGGCGGGCAGAACGTGGTACGTCAGAATGGACACAAGCTGGTCCTTGTTCTCAGGACGCAGCAACGTCTCAACGGTCCCCGCTGGCAACGCGGCAAAGGCGGCATCGGTGGGCGCGAAGACTGTGAACGGACCATCCGATTTCAGCGTGCCCACAAGATCGGCGGCGCTCACGGCGGCCACCAGGGTCTCAAACGTTCCGGCAGACTGAGCCACATCGACGATATCGGGCGCGGATGGCGCTGTGCTGACGCAGCCCGAAAGGGCCAGTCCCGCGGCCAGAAGCCCTGCTTTGAAGAATGTGGTAACGGTCATGGGTCTCTCCATCTCATGGCGTGTGATAATGTCCCACGTATCCCGGCGCGACACTTCGTCCAGTCCTGATGCCATTTTCCCGTGGAAAAAAATTCCACACTGCCCATGTTGAGCCCATGGGAGACACCGATCCTTTCAGCAAGGCAGGCGCTTTCGACCGTGCGATCCGCAGGATCCTGCGACCCTTGGTACGTGCGCTCATTTCCCAGAATGTCACGGTGACAGCCTTTTATCGGTTGGTGAAACAAACCTATGTCGAGGTCGCGACCGAGATGCTCGGGCAGGACGGCACCGACAGTCGGATCAGTGTGATGACAGGGGTCCATCGCCGCGACGTGAAAGCCTTCCGGAGTCTCTCTGACACCTCGGATCAGACGGACCAGCGCAAGGCCTCCATGCTCAGCACGGTCGTTGGCCGGTGGCTGTCGAGCACGGGATATGTCGATGCCGACGGTCGCCCGGTGCCGATCCCGCGCAACGCCGAGGCGGGGCCTAGTTTTGAGGCGCTGGTGCAATCCGTCAGCCGCGACGTCCGGCCCCGCACCGTCCTAGACGAACTGGCGCGGCAGGGCATCCTGACCATCGCCGAAGACCGCGTCCACCTTCTGCTGGAAGGGTTGGTGGCCCCGGCGGACATGGACCAGCGGCTGCACTTCTTTGCCCATAACCTAGGAGACCATGTGGATGCCGCCGTGACGAACATCTTGTCCGACACGCCACCCCACTTGGAACGGGCCGTCTTTTACAATGCCTTGGACGCAGAGGCCCTGCGAGATGTCGAGGCAGAGGCCCGTGCCATTGCCACAGATGCCCTGCGCAGGGTGAACGCCAAGGCAGCCGCGCTGCAAACCGCCGACCCGACGGACCCGGAGGCCAGCCACCGCTTTCGCTTCGGCATTTTCTTCTACAGTGAAGATGAGACGGCCCAGACCCAGCCCGCGAAGACCGAAGGACAGGAACCCGATGACGACCAGTAAGTTCACGCGGCGGACCTGTGTCTTCGGCGGCGGGGCTGCGGCCTTGCTGCCTGGTGTCGGCTGGACCCAAGAGCGAGAGATAGAGGGCGGGATCGGCGGCACCGGTATCGTCGGCATCGCAACCGAGGTCGGCGGGCTGGTTGTGGCGGGTCGCGCGCTGACGACCGACGACGGCACCCGGATCACCGATGCCTTTGGCGCGCTGCCTGCCGCAGCTCTGACACGGGGCGATAGTCTGACGGTCGAGGCGGCGGGATCGGTCGGGTCACTGGTCGCGCGGCGGATCCATGTGACACAGCCCGTAGTGGGCACCGTAACCGCCGCCAGCGCGCGCCAGGTCACGGTCAACGGCGTCACGGTCACCTTGGACAGCGGCCTGCGGTCGGTGCGCCCTGGCAGCCGCGTGGCCGTCTCGGGCCTGTGGCGCGGGACAGAGGTGATCGCCAGCCGCCTCTCCCCGGCACGCTCCCCCCTGGATCTGGTATCGGGCGATGTCTCCCGTGGGCAGGGGGCCACCCGCATTGGCGCGGTGCCCGTGGCCCGCCTGCCAGGGCGCCCGCCCAGCGGCAGTTTCGCGACGGCGTTCGGGCGCTATGATCCGGCCCGCGGCCTATTCCAGGTGCAGCAGTCCGAGACGGGTCGTTTCACGGGGGCGGCGGGTCGTCTGCGGCGCCTCGCCGTCGAAGGGTTCCTGGAGCCGAGCAACGCCGCCCCCGGGTTCCGCATTTCTGGCCTGGGCCATAGCTTCGCGCGAAACTTGAACCTATCAAACCTTGCCCAGGGCCGCGCGCTGTTCAGTGGCGCGTACAGGGGCACCTTTGCCGCCGATCAGGCGCTGCCCCTGCCCGAGGATACGCGACGGCGCGCCGCGATCCTCGGCGCGCTTGCTTCGCGCTCCTGACACCAGCGCCCCATCACATCTTTGCGGCCAAGGCCTACCTCGGTGTGTCATAAGGCTCCGTCAGTGCGCCTGCGTCCGATGAAGACGGCGAAGGAACCACCGCAGAACGACGATCCGACGACACGCCAACCCGATCACATGCCCTCAGGCCTGACCTGCGGGATCATCGGACAGCGACATATCCCGGTGCCGCTCCAACTCCGCGTTGACCGCCGCCCCGAGCAGCAACAGGAACCCCGAGATGAACAGCCACATCAGCAAGGCGATCACCGCGCCGATGGAGCCATAGACCTCATTGTAGGTTCCAAACGCCGAGAGATAGGCCGAGAACCCGTAGGACGCCGCCCCCCAAAGCATCACGGCCAAAACCGCGCCGGGCGACACCCAGCCAAGCTGGACCATTCGCCGGTTCGGGCCAAAGCGATAGACGATGCCCGTCCCCGCCAAGAGCACCGCAATGGCCAGGCCCCAGCGCGCCGCCTGGAGACCGAACTCCGCCAACGGGCCTAGCGGCACGAAGGCCAGGACGACGGGCGTCACCAAAATCGCGGCAATCGCCACAAGCGCGACCACCACCAGCGCAAGGGTCAGCACCAACCCATGGACATAGAGCATCAGGCCCCTTCGGTTCCGCTCCCCGTAGACGGCATTGATGCCCTGGATCAGCGCATAGACCCCCGCGCGCGTGGACCATAGCGCCAGCGCCAGCGACACGCCCGTCGCCCAGCCCAACGTCCCGGAATCCGTCACGGCCAGGGTGCTCACCTGGCCCGCGATGATGGCAAAGACATCGTCCGGCAAGATCCCTCGGAAAGGTTCGATCTGCGGCAAGACCGCTCCGGGATCACCGATCAACCCCCATAGGGCGATGACAGCCGCGATGGCGGGGAACAGCGCCAAGATGCCGTAGAACGCAATCCCTGCCGCCACCAAGGGCAGGCGCTTTTCGTCAATCGCCGCCCAGATCCGCAGGGCCACGGCCAGCCAGACCGGCGCGCGCGGCAGATGTTTCCAGGTCATGGGCCGTCCTTTCGGTCCGAGCGCGTGCGGCGCGGTCCAGATGCTCTTGGCGCGCCCAACTCCTTGAGGCAACACGGGATAGGCGTCCTCTGGTTCGCGCGATCACCGGGCGGCAGGGACACAGGCGATGGCCTCGATCTCCACCAAGAACTCTGGCCGGGTAAAGCCGCCCACGATCATCAGGGTCGAGGCGGGTTTGACCGCAACATCGGCCAGCCAAGCGTCCCGGGCCGCCATATAGGCCGGAAAGTCGTCGCGCCGTGTGACATAGGCATTGAGGCGCAGCACATCGGCCCGGGTCGCGCCCGCCTCCACCAAAATCGCGTGAATCGCGGCCAGACAGATCGCCGCCTGTCCCGCCACATCTGGCGGACAAACCCCATCGGCGCCTAGCCCCAATTGTCCCGAGGTCACCAGCAGCTGCCCAGATGCGGGAACGGCTATTCCGTGGGAGTAAGCCCCAAAGGGCGGGGCGATCCCCGGGGGCAGCAAAGAGGTCTTCCGGTCCATGTTCGCAGCCTGACGCGCGGCGCTATCCGACACCACAGGCACCGCCCAATTTCGTTGCCATATGCCCAAACATGGCGCAACCTGCATAAAAATCGCGCACAACGCCTGCTGTCGCAGCGACACAGCCGCCCAAAGCCGCGGCCGGTGCTTTCTTTTCCGCCTCCGCTGCGAAGGCTCGCGGGGGCGACCGCACGACAGTTTGAGGAGATGGGGATGATTCTGAAGACGACGCTCTGGGCCACCGCGCTGGCCGCCGTGCCTGGCGCAGTGCTGGCGGATGGGCACCTGACACCGGTGACCTTCGGCACCAACTGGCTGGCCCAAGCGGAACACGGCGGCTTTTACCAATCCGTGGCCGATGGCACCTATGCCGCATGCGGCCTGGACGTGGAGATCATCTCTGGCGGTCCCCAGGTGAACAATCGCGCCCTGATGCTGGCCGGTCGCATCCAGTTCCACATGGGCGGCGACATGCTGCAAGCGTTCAACGCCGTGGCCGAGGATATTCCCGTCGTTTCCGTGGCCGCGATCTTTCAGAAGCACCCCCAGGTGATCGTCGCCCACCCCGACGTGGACAGCTGGGAGGGGCTGAAGGACAAGACCCTGCTGATCGGCGACAACGGGTTCACGAGCTACTACCAGTGGATGATCGCAGCCCATGGCTTCACCGCCGAGCAGCGACAGCCCTACACCTTCAATCCCGCGCCGTTCCTGGCGGATACGGGTCTTGCCATGCAGGGGTATCTCTCGTCGGAGCCCTACCTCGTCGAGAAAGAAGGGGGCTTTAAGCCAAACGTCTTCCTGATCGCTGACAACGGCTATTCTTCCTACGCGACGACGATTGAGACCATGCAGGCCACGATCGATGAAAGCCCCGAGGTGGTGGAATGCTTCGTCGATGGCTCCCTCGCGGGGTGGTATAACTACCTCTATGGCGACAACGCCGCTGCCGATGAGCTAATCAAGGCCGCGAACCCCGAGATGACCCAGGACAAGATCGAATTCGCGCGCGCGATGATGATTTCCGAGGGGATCGTGGATTCAGGCGAGGCCCTGGAAAACGGTATCGGCGCCATGTCCGATGCGACCATTGAGGATTTCTTCACAAAAATGGTCGAAGCTGGCGTAATCTCGGAAGACGTGGATTGGGCCTCCTCCTACAGCCTCGCCTTTACGAACAAGAAAGTGGGCATGGACCTCAAGCCCGAGTGACGCGACCCGTAGGGCGGGGATCACCCCCGCCTTGCCTACCCCCCGAGGCCGGATGCCCCGACCCACATCCATAGACGACCGCGCAGAGTTGTTGCGCGTGGAAGCGGTGAACAAGGTGTTCCCCGGCGATGTCCGTGCGCTCATGGGCATGGACCTGACCGTCCGCCAGGGCGATTTCATCTCGCTCCTGGGCCCATCGGGTTGCGGTAAGTCCACGGCCCTGCGCCTGATGGCTGGCCTGTCGCATCCGACGGCGGGCCGCATCGCTTGGGCCGCCCCGCCCGCCCGCGGCGATGTGGGTGTCGTCTTTCAGGAGCCCACGTTGATGCCCTGGGCGACCGTTGCCCAGAACGTCTTTCTCCCCTTCCGGCTGGAGGGGAAATCTTATGCCAGCGTCAAAGATGACATCCTCGACGCGCTCCGCCTGGTGGGGCTGGATAAGTTCCAGACCGCCTATCCCCGCGAATTGTCTGGCGGGATGAAGATGCGTGTCTCCATCGCGCGGGCCATGGTCACGCAGCCCAAGCTCATCTTGATGGACGAACCGTTCGCCGCCTTGGATGAGATCACGCGCTTCAAACTCAACAACGACCTGCTCGCCATGCAAGCCCGCATCGGGTGCACGGTGATTTTTGTCACCCATTCGGTGTTTGAGAGCGTCTTTCTGTCGGACCGTATCATCGTCATGGCCGCCCGCCCGGGGCGCGTCATCGAAGAGGTCCGCGTCGACGCGCCCTATCCCCGGTCAGAGGAGTTCCGCACCTCCGCCGATTACGCCGCCCACTGCCGCGCGGCCTCGCGGGCTTTAGAACACGCGATGGAGGCCGCATGATGGGGATGATGACCCACACGCGCACCGGTTCCTTTGGACGGGGCGAGGGGGCCAGCCCCCTCGCGCTCCCCCGGCATATTTCTGGAACATCGAAGGGGCGACGTGCGACTTTGGCCTCAGAATGGAGGAGCCCGGCATGACGGATGCCCCGCTGATAGGTCCAGCGCCCACCCCCATGGTTGACGCGGAAGAAGCGCGCCGCGCCCGTGGGCGCCGCATCGAATTGGCCGCGCGTTATACCCTGCCCCTGGCGGTGATGGCACTGGCGATCCTGGCCTGGGATCGGATCGTCGTCTGGAATGAGATCCCCCACTACATTTTGCCCAGCCCGGCCCGCGTCTGGGACTATTTCACGGGGAATTGGTCGACGTTGGTGGATGCGGCCATGTTGACCGGGCGGATCACGCTGATGGCCCTGGCCGTTGCGGTTTTGGGCGGGGCGGGTCTGGCGATCCTGTTTAACCAGTCGCGTATGGTTGAACTGTCGCTTTACCCCTATGCGGTGATCCTTCAGGTCACGCCGGTTGTTGCCATTGCACCGCTTATCTTCATCTACGTCGAAAGTAAGGTCGCCGGCATGTTGATGTGCGCCTGGATCGTGGCCTTCTTCCCGGTGCTATCTTCGACCACGCTGGGGCTGAACTCGGTGGATCGGAACCTGCGAGATCTGTTCGCGATCTACGGGGCGAGCCGGTGGCAGCGGCTGATCCACCTGCAACTGCCTTCCGCCCTGCCCTATTTCCTGGGCGGCCTGCGCATCGCGGGGGGGCTGAGCCTGATCGGGGCGGTCGTGGCCGAACTGGTGGCGGGAACCGGTGGGGTGGGCCTGGGTCTTGCGGGTCGCATTCAGGAGGCGGGCTATCGGCTCAACATCGCGGGCATGTTCGCGGCCCTTGCCATGGTCGCGGCCATGGGGTTGGTGATCTTTGCCGCGCTGTCGCTGCTGTCGCATTTGCTACTGCGGAAGTGGCACGAATCTGCCCTCAAGACGGAGAGTTAATGGATTTTCGCGCCCTGCCCAGCGGCCCGATCACCCTTGCGAATGTCACGGTCCCCGCCCACCTTTTGGGGCAGGCTGGCGACCTGACCACCACCGACCTCCACATCGCCGACGGACGCCTGACCGACCAGCCGGGCACACAGGTGGACATGGCCCGCGCCATGGTCCTGCCCGCCTTCGTGGATATGCACACCCACCTGGACAAGGGTCACATCTGGCCCCGCGCGTCGAACCCCGATGGCAGCTTCCTGGGCGCGCTCAGCACCGTGCGCGCGGACCACGCCAATTGGAGCGCCGAGGATCTGCGCGCGCGCATGACCTTTTCGCTGCGCTGCGCCTATGCCCACGGCACCCGCGCCGTTCGCACGCATTTGGATAGCATCCCGCCCCAGCCGCAGATCTCCTGGCCGGTGTTCTCCGAGATCCGTGCGGAGTGGGCGGGCAAGATCGACCTGCAGGCCGTCTGCCTGATCGGCTGCGATGGCTTCTCCGAGGACGGCCCCTTCCGCGACACCGCCGACCTGGTGGCCCAGCATAAGGGCACCCTTGGCATGGTCAGCTATCCCGTCCCGGACCTGAAGGACCGTCTGCTGGGCTTTTTCCGCATGGCCGAAGCGCGGGGCCTCGCCGCCGATTTCCATGTGGATGAGACCATGGACCCTGGGTCCGAGACGCTGCGCATGATCGCCGAGACGGTGCTGGAGACGGGCTTCACCGCTCCGGTCACCGTCGGCCATTGCTGCTCGCTCAGCACCCAAGACGAGGGGCGCGCGCTCAACACCCTGGACCTGGTCGCGAAGGCTGGGATCAACGTGGTCAGCTTGCCCATGTGCAACCTCTACCTCCAAGACCGGGGACCCGGCACACCCCGTGGGCGCGGCGTGACCCTGGTGCATGAGATGCGCGACCGGGGCATTCCCGTGGCCTTCGCCTCCGACAACACGCGGGATCCGTTCTATGCCTATGGCGATCTCGACATGTTGGAGGTCATGCGCCAGGCCACCCGCATCGCCCATCTGGACCACAGCCGCGCTGACTGGTGCGACGCCTTCGCCGCCACCCCCGCCAGCGCCTGCGGCTTCGCCGCAGCGGGGCTCGCGCCCGGCGATCCTGCGGACCTCGTGATCTTCAAGGCGCGGGAATGGACCGAACTCTACGCCCGCCCCCAACACGACCGCATCGTGTTGCGCGCCGGTCAGGCCATCGACCGCACCCTACCCGACTACGCTGAACTCGACCCCATCGTGAGGCCATCATGAAACCCAACGTGCAGGCCGCCAAAGAGGCGCTCTCCCATCTCGACATCGAAACCTCTGAGGCGGCGATCCGCTCCAAAAGCCGGGACTTCTTTTGGTATTCGCCCGTGCTCAAGGCCCGGCTCGACCATGTGGAGGCGGATTTCGTCGTCTCGCCCCGGTCCGAGGCCGAGGTGATCGAGGTCCTGCGCACCTGCTACGCCCATGACGTCCCCGTCACCACGCGCGGCGCGGGCACCGGCAACTATGGACAGGCCATGCCGCTTGCGGGCGGCTGCGTCATGCACCTGACCCATATGACCGCCGTGAAGGAGATCGCGCCGGGCCGTGTGGTCTGCGAACCTGGCATCCTGCTGAAAGACCTGGACGCGGCCTGCAAGGAACATTCGGGCCAGGAAATCCGCATGTTCAGCAGTACCTGGGCCACGGCCACCATCGGCGGGTTCATCGCGGGCGGCTCGGGCGGCGTCGGCTCCTGCACCTGGGGCAGCTTGCGGGATCTGGGCAACATCATCCGCTTGCGGGTCGTCACCATGGAGGAAGAGCCCCGCGTCGTCGAATTCCGGGGCGAGGAACTGGCCCGCGTCAGCCATGCCTATGGCACCAACGGCATCATCACCGAAGTGGAGATGCCGTTGGCCCCGGCCTACGACTGGGTGGAGATGTTCCTGACCGGCGATGACTTCATGGAGGTCGCGCGCTTCGCCGAGGAATTGGCGAATGAGGACGGCATCCTCATCAAGCTGGCCACCGTCTTCGAGGCGCCCATCGCCAAGGACTACTTTCAACGTGTCGCCCCCCATGTGGAAGCTGGGGACAATGTGATCGGCCTGATGGTCGCGCCCCATTCCATGGATGGGTTCCTGACGTTCTTGGGCCGCCGTCCGGGGGTGAAGCTGCTCTATCGCAGTGACGAAACGGAATGGCCCCGTGCCCCCGGCCATGTGTTCGAATACGGCTGGAACCACACAACCCTGCGCGCGCTCAAAGTGGATCCGGCGATCACCTATCTCCAGGTGCGCTACGGCTTCCCCCAGCATCTAGAGTTGATCGAGAAGATGCGCGAGGCGCTCTCACCCGAGGTGTTGCAGCACCTGGAGGTGCTCAAGGAAAACGGCAAGGTCATGTTCGCGGGGCTATCGCTGGTGAAGTTCACCACCGAGGAGCGGTTGGACGAGATCGTGCGCCTGCACGAAGAGGCGGGTGCGATGATCTTCAACCCCCACCGCTACACCCTGGAAGAAGGGGGGCGGCAGTCGGTCGACGACCGTCAGTTAGCGTTTAAGCGAGAGGCCGACCCCAAGGGCTTACTGAACCCTGGCAAGATGATCGCTTGGGACGATCCCGATTGGGACTACGCTAAGATGTATGCCTACCCGAAAATGCAGGCGGCGGAATGAGCCGAAGGGCCCCCGTCAACCGGATCGGGCTTAACCCGAGACTGCCTGCGGGCGGGGGCCCTCGGGTCAAGCCCGAGGGCAGGTGGCCCTTTGCCGTGACTGCGGCGAGGAAGACTTGGCCCAGTCAAGAGAACCGCGCTGTCGGCCCGCCGGGCGACAGAACCGATTGCAGCGCTCAGAGGGTCCGGTCGCCTCTTCAACCAGGGCTTGCCCCGCGCGGTTCATCCTCGGGCTTGACCCGAGGATCTCCCCCGTCTTGCAAACCATCGACGAAATCGAGTGCGTCCGTTCGACAGCGTCCCGCCTCCCAAGCAATCCTTGCCAGCCATCAAGGACCACCCCTTGTCGACGAGCGAGGTGTCTTCCGCGAAAGGGCGAAGACCGACCACGTAAGCGCTCCATCGACCCGAGGCCATCGAAACGCGCGGCCCTGCACCAAGGGGACGCCTACGCCCGAGGTACAGGCATTGAGACGGCAGAAGAACCCGTTGTGCCAGGACGTCGCCCGACAGCCCAAAGCGCTGCGGGCCATTAGGTCGATCCCAAGGACGACCCTTGATGCGCACCCCAATCACGTCCGCCCAAGATCACCCCGTCGTCACCCCGGCATCCCCCTTAGGATGCGCCCCCTATGACCCGCGCCCTCGTCCTCGCCGCACACCCCGTGCCAGATAGCTTCAATGCCGCGCTTCATCGCGACGTTGTCGAGACACTGACGGCCCGCGGCTGGGACGTGGACGATTGCGACCTCTATGCCGAAGGCTTCAACCCTGTCTTGTCCGAGGCGGAGCGCCGGGGCTATCACGACGCGCCCGACAACATCGCGCCCGTGGCCGACTACGTTGAACGGGTCCGCGCCGCCGACGCGCTGGTGATGGTCTTCCCCGTCTGGAACTTCGGCTATCCCGCTATTCTAAAAGGGTTTCTCGACCGCGTCTTTCTGCCCGACGTGTCCTTCAAACTGGTGGACGGCAAGGTCAAACCGAACCTCACACATATCCGACGCCTCGCTGCTGTAACGACCTACGGCGGCACGCGGCTGCGCGCGATGCTGGTGGGCGACCCGCCGCGCAAATGCGTCACCCGCGCGGTCTGGCACGTCTGCCGTCCGCGTAAGACGCGATACCTCGCCCTCTACGATATGAACCGCGCGACGGCCTCAGACCGGTCGTCGTTCCTGACCAAAGTTAGATTGGAAATGAAAGGGTTATAAATGCGCGCGCTCGTCATCTTCTGCCACCCCAAGGAGGACAGCTTTACGGCCGGTATCCTGTCCTTGGTGAAGGAAAAGCTGGACAAGGCCGGAGCGGAATACCGCGTCCGAGACCTCTACCGCTCCAACTTCTCACCCGTCCTGACGGCCCATGAGTTGGACATCTACCTCGACGAGAGTCTCAACCAAGAACCCGTCGCACAGGATGTCGCCGACGTGAAATGGGCCGATACACTGATCTTCGTCTACCCGACCTGGTGGTATGGTTTGCCCGCGATGCTGAAGGGATGGCTGGACCGGGTTCTTGTCCCTGGCGTGGCCTTCATCATGCCCCGGGACGGCGAGAACATCCGCCCCGGCCTGACCAACATCACGCGCCTTGGCGTCTTTACCACCTGCGGCGCCTCCCGCTGGTTGACGACCTTCATCGGCGCTCCGGGTCGCCGAACCCTGACGCGCGGTGTGCGCGCCATCTGCGCCAAACGCTGCAAGACGGTGTTCGCCGCCCATTACCTGATGGACAGCTCCACTGACAGCACTCGGGGGACCCACCTCAGCAACGTCGCCACCAAGATGGATAGGCTGCTGGCATGATCCCCGTTCTGGATTGGAGCCGTTTCGCGCACGATTTGCCCGGCCTGACCGCCGACATGGGACGGGCTGTGCGCGATACGGGGTTCTTCCTGCTTGCCAACCCCTCGGTCCCCCAGGACCTGCGGACCGCGGTTTTTGCCCAGACGGGCGCCGTCTTTGATCTGCCCGAAGCAGACAAGCAAAAGATTTCAATCCTCAACACGCCCCACTTCCGGGGCTGGGGCAAGCCCGGTGACGAGAGCCTGGATGAAACCCAGCCCGAGGTCGACACCAAGCAGACCTTCAACATCGGCTATGATCTGGCCGAGGATGACCCCCGACTGGGCCAGCAGTTTCGGGGTCTGAACCAATGGCCCGACCTGCCCAGCTTTCGCGACACGATGCTGGCCTATTACGACGCGGCCCAGGCCCAGGCCCTTGGGATCCTGTCGGTCCTGGCGCGGGACTTGGACCTGCCCCCAGACCATTTTGCGCCGCTCTTCGATGAACCACTGTCGGCACTGCGGCTGCTCCACTATCCGCCTGCAACGGGGGTTGCGAATGAGATCGGGGCAGGTGCCCACACGGATTACGGCGCGATTACGCTGCTACTCACGGATGGGGAGCCGGGGTTGCAGGTCAAACCGAGGGCCGGTGACTGGACCGACGTGCCCCATGTGCCCAACGCCTACGTGGTCAATATTGGCGATTGCCTGATGCGCTGGACCAACGACATCTATGTCTCGACCCCGCATCGGGTCCTGCCGCCCAAGCGACAGCGCCGCTCGGTAGCCTTTTTCACCGAGGCGAACCCCGACACGCTCGTCGAAGCACTACCCGGAACAGGCACACCCAAGTATCCCGCCATTCGCGCCGCCGACTACCTACAATCGCGGCTCGACGCGACCTATGCGCCGAAGGAGGCGGGATGAGCTATCGCGATTGGGCCGACCTGCGCGCGCCCGACTTCACCGACCTGGACCCGATGACCGCCGTCGCAGTTCTGCCCACGGCGGCCATCGAACAGCACGGCCCCCATCTACCAGTCGGGACCGATACGCTGATCGCCCAGGGTATGTTGGACGCCGTGCGCGCCGCTTGCCCCGACGACCTCGATCTGCGCGTCCTGCCGATCCAGGCGGTCGGAAAGTCGAATGAACACCTCTGGGCGGCGGGCACGCTAACCTTGACGGCAGAAACCGCCCTCCTCGCCTGGACCGAGATCGGGCTGTCGGTGGCGCGGGCGGGCATTCGCAAGATCATCCTGGTGAATTCCCATGGCGGAAACCTGGACCTCGTGTCGATCCTTAGTCGGGAGTTGCGGGTGCAGGCCGATATGTTGGCCGTCAAATGCCAATGGATGAGCTTTGGCGCACCCGATGGCATGTTCTCGGATCAGGAGGCCCAATTCGGCATCCACGGCGGGGATCGAGAGACATCGTTGATGCGCGCCTTTCGGCCCGAGACGGTGGATATGACCAAGGCCCAGGACTTCAGATCGACCGCCGAAACCGCTGCGATCCCGCCCATCGGGCCGACGTCCTACGGCTGGATCGCCTCGGACTTGTCGCCCCATGGCGTTGTGGGCGAAGCCCATCTCGCAACCGCCGAGAAGGGCCATCGGCTGGCCAAACATCAGGCCGAGGGGTTCATCGACCTGGCCAAGCAGGTCGTCGCACAGCCGCTGTTCTAGCCTGCTCTCACAGGATCTTTCAGCCCGAGCGCGTCCAGAAATTCGGCAACGATCTCCTCCGGCGTTTGGTCGATATCGACCCGGATCACGTCCTCATCGGCGCCGGGCCGCTCCAAGGTGTCCAACTGAGAGTCCAGCAAGGTCGTCGGCATGAAATGTCCCGTCCGCGCGGCCATACGCTTTTGCAGGACCTCGTAGGCGCCATCGAGAAACAGGAACGTCACGCGGATCCCCGCCGCCCCGGTGATCCGCTGGCGATAGGCCCGCTTGAGCGCCGAACACGCGATAATCCGCGCCTCGCCACTGGCCAAGCGCCGCCCAACCCGGTCCAACCAGGGGCCGCGATCTTCGTCTGTCAGCGGCTCGCCCCGCTCCATCTTGGCGATATTCGCCTCCGAATGCAGGCTGTCCCCGTCCAGCCAAGGCACCCCCATCGCAGAGGCGAGGCTCTCTGCGATGGTGCTCTTGCCGCAGCCAGAGACGCCCATGACCACATACGCGCGGGTCATAGGGAGGCCGTGATGCCGCCGTCCACGAAGACGGTGGTGCCATTGACGAAGCTGGAGGCGTCGGATGACAGGAAGATGCAGGTTCCGACCAATTCCTCGACCTTGCCCCAGCGGCCCGCGGGCGTGCGATTGGACAGCCACTCGGTGAACTTCGGATCATCGACCAGCGCCTGGTTCAGCGGCGTCTCAAAGTACCCCGGCGCCAATCCGTTGCATTGCAGCCCATGCTTAGCCCAATCGGTCGCCATCCCCTTGGTCAGGTTCGCGACCGCGCCCTTGGTTGCGGTATAAGGCGCGATGCCGGGACGGGCCAAGGCCGTCTGGACCGAACAGATGTTGACGATCTTGCCCGCGCCACGGCCGATCATGTGCCGGGCCACGGCCTGACCCACGTGGAATACGCTCGCGATGTTGGTTTGCAGCAGCCGCTCAAAAGCATCGGCGGGGAATTCCTCCAGCGGCGTGCGGTGCTGCATCCCAGCGTTGTTGACCAGGATGTCGATGGCGCCCGTCTCGGCCTCGAACCCATCCACCGCGGCGCGCACGGCGACATGGTCGGTTGCATCAAAGGCCAGTGTCTCGACCGTCGCCCCCTCGCCCCGCAGCGTCTCGGCGGCGGCGTCCAGCTTGGCGGAATCCCGCCCGTTCAGCACGACCGAAGCGCCCGCTGCAGCAAGCCCCCGCGCCAGCGCAAATCCGATTCCCTGGGACGACCCGGTTATCAGCGCCCGTTTTCCGGTCAGGTCGAACAATTGAAGGCTCATCGTAATTCCTCGGTTTATCGCCTCGACACTGCCGGGGCCTCGGAATAAAGTTATCGCTAACATTTCTCCGCTGCGCAAGCGGCCACCCCGAGGGAAACCGATGACCACCGCAAATACCGCCATCGTCATTCACGCCGCCCGCGACCTGCGGCTGGAGGATCGCCCCATTGAGGCCCCCGGCCCCGGTCAGGTCGCGATCGCCATGGAGGCAGGCGGCATCTGCGGCTCAGACCTGCACTATTATCAGCACGGCGGCATCGGCACGGCCATCCGCGTGAAGGAGCCTATGGTCCTTGGCCACGAGGTCTCGGGCCGGATCACAGCACTGGGCGAGGGCGTGACGGGCCTGTCTGAGGGGCAATTGGTCGCCGTCTCCCCTTCGCGCCCCTGTGGCGCCTGCAAGTTCTGCCTGGCCGGGCAGCCGAACCATTGTCTGAACATGCGGTTCTACGGCTCTGCCATGCCCTTCCCGCACATCCAGGGCGCCTTTCGGCAGCACCTGGTCGCAGAAGCGTCCCAATGTGCCGATGCCACCGGCCTGACGCCGGGTGAAGCCGCCATGGGCGAGCCACTGGCCGTCTGCCTGCACGCCATGCGCCAAGCGGGGGACCTGGTGGGCAAGTCGGTCCTGGTCACAGGCTGCGGCCCCATAGGAACGCTGTCGATCCTGGCCGCCCGGCGGGCGGGGGCGGATCTGGTGGTTGCCACCGACCTGAGCGATTTTACCCTGGGCCTGGCCAAGACCGTAGGCGCCGATGAGGTCATCAACATGACCCAAGAAAACCTGGATGCCTATACAGCCGACAAGGGGGCCTTTGACGTCCTCTTCGAATGCTCCGGCGCGGCCCCTGCCCTCGCCGCCGCCATCCCCGCCATGAAACCCTGCGGCAAGATCGTGCAACTGGGCCTCGGCGGCGACATGACCCTGCCCACCCAGGCCATGACCGCGAAGGAGCTGTCGCACATCGGCTCTTTCCGCTTCCATCCGGAGTTTCACACCGGCGTCAGCTTGATGCAAAAGGGTCTCATCGACGTGAAGCCGCTCATCACCCAGACCTACCCCCTGGCCGAGGCCCTGACCGCCTTCGAGGTCGCGGGCGACCGATCCCGCGCCATGAAGGCGCAAATCGACTTCACGGCGTAAGGAGGCTGCCCATGTCATTTTTCGAAAGCCACGACCCCGCCTTCGACCGCTTCGTCCTGGGCAATGCCCCGGTCAAACAACTGGCCACCGGGTTCGACTGGGTCGAAGGGCCCGTCTGGTTCGGCGACCGCAATTGCCTGCTATTCTCGGACATCCCCAACAATCGCATCCTGCGCTGGTCCGAGACGGACGGGATCACGACCTTCCGCGCACACTCCAACTACTCGAACGGCCACACCCGCGACCTGCAAGGGCGGCTCATCTCCTGCGAGCATGGCACCCGCCGCGTCACCCGGACGGAACACGATGGCTCCATCACCGTCATCGCCGACAGCTATGGCGGCAAACCGCTGAACTCCCCCAACGATGTGGTGGTGAAGTCCGACGGCACGATCTGGTTCAGCGACCCCCACTACGGGATCATGACCGACTACGAAGGCTTCAAGTCGGAGCCTCAGAACCCCCTCGTGGTCTATCGCGCCAACCCCGACACCGGCGCACTGGACGTCATGGTCGACGATATGAACGCGCCCAATGGACTGGCCTTCTCCCCGGACGAGAGCCTGCTCTACGTCGCCGACACGGGCCGCATGTTCTCGGACGATGCGCAGCATATCCGCGTCTATGACGTGGCCGCCGACGGGACCTGCTCCAACGGGCGGCACTTCCACACCATCGCGCCGGGTTGCGCCGATGGCTTCCGGCTGGACGCGGATGGCAACATCTGGTCCTCCGCCGCCGATGGCGTCCACTGCATCGCGCCGGACGGTCGCCTTCTGGGCAAGATCCTCGTGCCAGAACTGGTGTCCAACGTCTGCTTTGGCGGGCGGGCGAAGCACCAACTCTATATCACCGCGACCACCTCGATCTATCGCGTGACGCTGGTGCGGAACGGGGTTCAGCGGCCCTAAGGGCGCCCTAGGGCGCGGGTATCCCCCCGTTCAACACGGTCGCGAATTTAGGGGCGTCAATGTTGCCCCCGCAGTGGATCACCGCGACCGTTCGCCCGGCCATGGCCGCCCGCTCCTGCATCAGACCCGCCAGCGGCGCAGCCCCCGCGCCCTCAGCGGCGTTATGGGTGGCCGACCAATAGAGCCGGATCGCCTCGGCCACCTCCGCATCAGACACCTGGATGATCCGCGCGGCCCCCTTGGAGTAGATGTCGAACGCCGCCTGAACGGGAATCCGCACCGCCATACCGTCAGCAAAGGTTGCCGCAGAATTGGTCTCGATCAGCCGCCCGGCCTCCACCGACAGCTTGGCGCCATTGGCGTTCTCGGACACGACGCCGACGATCTCGGCCTTGTGGCCCAGGGCATCCCGCGCGGCGATACAACCACAGATGCCCGACCCACAGCCGATAGGCACATAGAGCACCTCGATCTCAGGATGGGCGGACAACAACTCCCAGCCATAGGTGGCGACACCGCGCACCAACTCCTTGTGGAAGGGCGGCACGATGGTCAGCCCCTCATCCTCGGCGACGCGAAAGGCCTCCTCCCGCGCGACGTCGAAGTCCGCGCCAAAGATCCGCAGATCGGCGCCCCAGGCGCGCATGGCGGCGTTCTTCTCGACCGAGTTCCCTTCGGGCACATAGACCACCGCCCGCAGCCCGGCGGCCACGGCGGCGCGCGCCTGGCTTTGCCCATGGTTGCCCCGTGTGGCCGTAATGATGCCTGGACTGTCCGGATGCGTCCGCCGCAACCAATCCACAAAGGTCACGCCGCCGCGCACCTTGAAAGCCCCGGTCGGCAGGTGGTTCTCATGCTTGACCACCACATCCGCACCCACGGCCTCAGACAAGAGGGGCCAGCGCAGGGCGGGCGAGGCCGGTACCGTCCGGTGCACCACCTCCGCTGCGGCTTCAAGCTCAGACAGATCGAACATGGCACCCTCCTTCGATGTTCCCGAAATATGCCGGGGGGGCGAGCGTAGCGAGCGGGGGGCTGGCCCCCCCGCCCCTCACAACAAGAACAACGTGATCGCTGGAAAGGCCACCAGAATCCCCACGCGCACAATGTCGGAGCCGACGAAATACAGCACCGACTTATAGGTCTGGAGCATTGGCGTCGCCTTATCCATCGCATTGATGACGAATAGGTTCATGCCAACCGGCGGCGTGATCAACCCGACCTCGACCACGATCAGCACCAGGATGCCGAACCAGATGGCCGTCTGCTCGGCGGCGATGCGGTTCACCACACCCTCAGTCACGCGGATGTCGATGGCGCGCTGCAACTCGCGAGGGATCTCGGCCCCAGCGGCGATCAGCGCCTCGATCTCGGCCCGCACATCGGGCGCTAGATCCGTGACTGAGGCAAGGGCCGCGCGCGCCGCTTCGTGCTGCATCGTGATCAGATCGACCAACCCGAAATCCAGCGCCGAGATCACCGGGAAGAAGATCGGCACCGTCAGCAGGATCATCGACAGCGAATCCATCAGACAGCCGAACACCAGGTAAAACAGCAGGATCACCAGAAGGACCGTGATCGGCGCATAACCCTGGGACACGACCCAGGTCGACATCTCCTGTGGAACTTGGGTCAGGGCCAGGAACCCATTGTAGATCGCCGCGCCCAGCACGATGAAAAAGATCATCGCCGTGGATTTGGCCGTGACCATGAAGCTCTCGATCAGGGTCTTGCCGGTCAGCCCACCGTTGGCCAGCGCAATCAGCGCCGTGCCAAGCGCGCCCACGGCCGCCGCCTCGGTCGGGGTGAAGATACCGCCATAGATACCGCCCACCACGGACACGAATACCAAGAGGACCGGCCAGACCGCGCCCAACCGCTTCAGCCGCTCGCCCATGGGGATCGCGGGGCGCGTGCCCGCCGCATCAGGGTTCAGTCGGACATAGATCGAGATCGCCAGCACATATCCAAGCGCCGCCAGCAGGCCGGGCACGAAGGCGGCCAAGAACAGCTTGGCGATGTTCTGCTCCGTCAGAATGGCATAGATCACCAGGACGACCGAGGGCGGGATCAGAATGCCCAGCGTCCCGCCCGCCGCCAAGGTCGCCTGGGAAAACCCGCCCTCATAGCCGTAGCGCTTCAGCTCTGGCAGGGCGACGCGCCCCATGGTGGCCGCCGTGGCCAGCGAAGACCCGCAGATCGCGCCGAAGCCCGCACAGGCCCCGATGGAGGCCATGGCCACACCTCCTCGCCGATGGCCCAGGAACCCCTCAGCCGCGCGGAACAGCGCGCTGGACATACCGCCCAGGGTCGCGAAATGCCCCATCAGCAGGAACATCGGCACGATCGAAAGCGAGTAAGAGGAGAATGTCGAATAGGTCTCGTTCTTCAATCGGCTCAGCGCGACCGTATTGCCGCCCGTCACCAAGTACAGGCCCACCAGGCCCGTCACGAACATGGCGAGGCCGATGGGCACGCGCAGAAAGATCATGATCAGCAAGGCCGGAAAGGAATAGAGGCCGATTTCCAGGTCGCTCACTGGTCCGCTCCATCGGCCAGAATGGTGGCGCCGGTCACGACCTCGGCCACCCGTGCCAGGGCCACATAGATCGCGGTCACAGCGGCGACGCAGGCCCCGACCAAAGCAGCGGCATAGGCCCACCAGATCGGAAACTGGATAAGATAGGTCGTCTCACCATAGCGCATCTTGGCCTCTGTCCCGGCCCAAAGCTGCACAGAGATCAGGATTAGAATGGCGGCAAACAGAACCGACCACAGCGCGGCCAGCCACCGGTTCGGCGTGACACCCAACCGCGCGGTGAAGATATCGACCGAGGCATGGCCGCTCCGCAACTGGGTGATCGGCAGGAAGGCGAAGATGACAAAGGCCATGCCCGCCTCGACCAACTCGAAATCCCCGTTGATCGGACCGATGCCCAGGGCCAGCAACCAGGTGGAGAGCACCCCGCCCTCCAACAGATCGGAATGGAGCACGCCGTTCAACCAGCGCCCGGTGATGGATAGGCAGGTCATGATGATCAGCGCGCTCAGCACCAAACCGCCCAAGAGTGCAAGGAGGCGCGCCAAGGCCTCCACGATCCGTCCCAACATGCCGCATCCCCATATGACAAGGCCGCGCCCCCCGGACGCGGCCTCCCGTTACGTGCAGGCCTTATCAGCCCTCGTAGTCGGCCATCAACTGACGGGCCTCATCAATCAGCGCTTGGCCGTCAATGCCCAACTCCGTCATCTCGGCCAGCCACTTGTCGTAGACCGGTTGCGCAGCGACACGCCAAGCCTCGGCGGCCTCTTCGGACACCGTGACGATCTCATTTCCGTTGTCCAAGGCCGCTTCGCGCGACGGACCGTCGGCGTCAGACTGCGTGCCGCCCGCAAAGACCGAGAACTCCAGGCCCGAGTTTTCGTCCACAACCGCCTTCAAGTCGTCCGGCAGACCGTCATAGACCCCCTTGTTCATGGCCAGAACGAAGGTCACGTTGTAGAAATGCGCGCCCTCGAATTCGGTGTGGTAGTCCACCAATTCCGGAACCTTCAGGGCGCCGGTGACCTCCCAGGGAATCGTTGTGCCGTCGATCACACCCTTGGACAGAGCCTCGGGGATCGCCGGCACGGGCATACCCACGGGCGTGGCGCCCAGCGTCTCTAGCAGGGTGTTCACCTGACGGGTCGCCCCTCGGATTTTGACGCCCTGCATGTCGTCTGGCGTCGTGATCTCTTGGTTTGCGTGGATCATGCCGGGGCCATGGACCCAGGTGCCCAGGATATGGACGTCGGCAAACTCCTCCTGCATGTGGGCTTCGTACATCTGCCAATAGGCCGCCGAGGCCGCGCGGGCATCGGTCACCATGAAGGGCAGTTCGAACACCTCGGTCGAGGGGAAGCGGCCCGGCGTGTAGCCAACCACCGTCCAGACCACATCGGCCACGCCATCGATAACCTGGTCCATCAGCTCGGGCGGGCGCCCTCCCAACTGCATGGACGGATAGCGCTCCACCTCGATCCGACCGTCTGAGGCCGCCTCGATGGAATCGGCCCAGACGTCGAGGATCAGCTTGGGCACATTAGCCTGTGCGGGCAGAAACTGATGCAGTTTCAGTGTCACATCCTGGGCCAAGGCCGGCAGTGCGGCCAGTGATAGGGCTGTTGCGCCCAACAGCGCAGATAGCGAGCGACGGGTCAGCATTTGGTCAATCCTCCCTGAATGACATGGGGCGCGCGTTGCTCCTCCGGCCCCTTGGGGCGGAGCGAAGCATACATGACAGCCCATTGCAAAATGAAAAGCCAACCGCGCGGTCGAATTTGTTACGCGGCGTGGAGGTGTATGCGAGACCCGATCCTGTCCGGGGAACGACGTCGTCCTTCGACCAGGGCGCACGCGAAGGTGGGGGAGAAAAAGTCTTCTGAAAGACTTTTTCCTACGATCGCCCTTCGCGCAGCCAGGCGAGCGTTGCCAGTCCCGCCGCCAGAAGCAGGAACATCCACGCGGGCACCAGGGAAGTCACGCGCACATCCGCCGTCAGGTAAGCATTGCGCGGCGTCCATCCGATCCACCCACGCCCAGCAGCCGCGCGCCCCTCGCGCACCTGCCGCAGGTCCGGAGCGCCGTCCTCCAGCGCGACCGATCCGCCACGGCGCGCTTCCACGGCAGAGGCTAACGGTGCGTCTGTGGCGATGGTCTCCACGAACTCCCGTGGCGCGGCGGGTCCCAAGCCGATAACGGCCTGACGCGCCCCTTCGGTCAAACGATAGAGACCCTGCATCTCCCCCACAAACCGAGCGGTGAAACGGCCCGGCGCCTCTTCGGTCAGGGGCAGCACTTGCTCCGTCCCGTCAGGACTGGTCACCGTCACGGTCTCTGGCGCATCGCCCAGGGTTCTTCGGGTGACCGTAACCTCTTGGCCGATGGCGGCGGCGATCAGGGCTTCCTCTTCCAACTCAGGCTCGGCCATCAACCAATGGGCCAGTCGCCGCAGCAACTCCGCCTGGGGGCCACCGCCCTCGTATCCCCGGTCCCAAAGCCAGACGTGGTCCGACCCGAGCAAGGCCACCCGCCCAGCCTTGACACGGTCCAGTATCAGCAGGGGCTCCGCCTCCACCCCGGTCATGACCACATCCGCCTGATCCCCAGCGGCCAATTGGATCTGCCGGAACCAACGGCCCCAGGGCGCCCCGTCCAGGCCATAGCCATCGGGCAGCCCTTCGGTCACCGGGTGTTTGGCGCCCAGGTCAGAGACGGTCGGTGTATAGGGCTCCTCCATGACGATGGCCGTCGGCTCCCCGGGCAAAATCGGCGCGAGGGGAGAGCGATAGATGCTGTCTGCGCTGGCAAAATCCGGGCCAGCCGCCACCAAAAGCGCGCCGCCGCGATCCACGTAGCTGCGCACGTTTTCCAGATAGATCGACGGCAGGATCCCGCGTCGCTGGTAGCGGTCAAAGATGATCAGGTCGAACTCATCGATCTTATCGAAGAACAGCTCCCGCGTGGGGAAAGCGATCAGGGACAACTCGTCTTGGCGCACCCCATCCTGTTTGCCGGGCGGGCGCAGAATGGTGAAATGCACCAGATCCACGGAACTGTCTGCCTTGAGCAGGTTGCGCCAAGTCCGCTGACCGGGATGCGGCTCGCCTGAAACGAGCAGAACCTGCAAACGGTCGCGCACCCCGTTGATCTGGATGACGGCGGCGTTGTTACGATCGGTCAACTCGCCCTCGGCCTGGGGCACCCGAAATTCGATCACATTCAAACCGCCATGGGGCAGCGTAACGGGAAGGTCCAGGTCTTCGCCCACGGGGATGAGATAGGCCCGGGGCTGGCCGCCATCGACGGCGATGATGACCTCGGCCTCTTCCCCCAGGGCGGCGGGCACGGCGCCCTGATCCTCGATCCGCAGGGTGATCGTGAACTCCTCATCCAGGATGGCGAAGGCGGGGGCGTTCGAGACGATCAACCGCCGGTCCCAATCCGTGTCCCGTCCCGTGCGCAACAGGTGCAAAGGCGCGGGCAGATCAGGCGCAAGGTCCGCATCGTGGATTTGCCCGTCTGAGATCACGACGGCACCCGCCACCCGGTCGCGCGGCACCTCGGCCAGGAGGGCCGAGAGCGCCGTCATCACCTGAGTTCCACCATCGCCCTCGGCATCGCCCACGCGGGTGACGCGCAGGTCTAGGCCATCGGCCTCTGCCTGCTGGGTCAGGTCGGCCAAAGCGGCCTCCGTCTGGGCGGGCCGATCCGACAGACCCTGGCTCGCGCTTTCATCCACAGCCAGCAGCAGGATGTCGGACAAAGGCTCCCGCTCCTCGGTCTGCAAGGAGGGGTCCGCCAGCGCCAGGGCCAGCGCCACCACCGACAGCGCGCGCAGCCACCAGCCGGGCAACCCGCGCAAAGCCGCAAGCACGCAAAGCACCAGGGCCACGCCCGCCAGACCAAAGATCAGCCACAGCGGAAACATCGGGTCGAAGAGGATCTCGCGCGCCATGTCAGTTCCCCAACCGGTCCAGCAGGGCGGGCACATGCACCTGATCGGATTTGTAGTTCCCAGACAGCACGTGCATCACCAGATTGACGCCAAAGCGGTAGGCGATCTCGCGCTGTTGTTCGCCTGCAAACCCGCGCCCCACCGGCAACATAGGCCGCCCTGAGGCATCGACCGCCCAAGCCGCCGCCCAATCGTTGGCGCCAATCACAACGGGCGTAACACCATCGTTTAAGTTACGGAACGGCATCCCCTCAACCTGCTCGACATTGGGGCTGGCCTCGACCCAGATGTCACGGGAATTGTAGCGACCGGGAAAGTCCTGCAGCAGGTAGAAACTGCGCGTCATGACGTGGTCGGCGGGCAGCGGCTCCAACGGCGGAATGTCGAGCGGCGCGGCCATGTCCCGCAGGCGCGTGGCCGCGGGCGAGGTCGTGCCAAAGCCGCCGATGTCCGCATCCCGCGTGTCGAACACGATCATGCCACCGCCGCGTAGGTATCGGTTCAGCTTGGCATAGGCCTCCGACGAGGGCAGCGGCTGGCTTTGGGCCACGGGCCAATAGAGCAGCGGGTAAAAGGCCAACTCATCGGCTTCCAGATCGACGGGGCGCGGCGGTTCCGGCTCGACCGAGGTGCGGCGGGTCAGCACGTCGGACAGACCGCGAAGGCCCGCCTCTGAGACCTCATCAACCCGCGCATCCCCCGTCACCACGTAAGCCAGCGCCACCTCGGTCGGGACATTCGGACCCTCCTGAGCCTGCGCAGGCTGCGGCTGCAGGAGCACGAGGGGCAGCAACAACCCAACGGCAACGCCGCGCCGCAGACGCCCCCCCAACCAAAGCGATGCCAGGATGTCGAGCGTCAGGAGTATCATAGCCGCAGCCAGCAGATAGGGCATCAGATCGGTTTCCTCCTGCTGGGTCAAACCCTCCACGGGTGTTGTCGCGGGCCAGGTGGCCGGGGCCAATTCGGCATCGCGGCCTAGCACATTGATGGCCAGGGATTGGGCTGGCCCCTCATAGACACCGGGCGGGACGTTGGGGCCGGGCATCGGGTCCACCAGGTCTTCGCCCGCCACTCCGGCCAGCGTCCCCGCCTCGCGCGCGGTGCCGAAGCCGTCGAGCACGATGCGCGGCACCCAGGTGGTGCCCGCCAGGTCTTCCTCGGAGGGCGCTACGGGTCGGGTCGAGACGGCCAGCCGCTCCAACATCTGCACGAACAATCCCGACAACGGCAGGGACGACCATTCGGCATTGGCTGTGACATGAAACAGCACAACCTGCCCCTGCCCCATGGCCTTGCGCGTCACCAGGGGCGTGCCATCGGCCAGGGCCGCGATGGAGCGTTCGGCCAAGCTCGGGTCCGGTTGCGCCATGACTTGGGACGTGACCGCGACCTCATCGGACACGGCCAGACCAAAGAACGGGCTATCCTCACCGAAGGGGCGCAACTGCTTCGGTTCGCCCCAACTCAGCGCGCCGCCGACCGTCCGCCCGCCCGAGCGCAGGCGCACTGGCATCAGCGGGTCCTCTTCGGTCCGCGCCAGATCAGAGGCGGCGACCTGCGGCCCGGCGAAGCGCAGCAGCAAGCCGCCCTCTTCGACCCATTCGGTCACCTGTTCCGCCTCAGACGGCGACAATTGCGCCACATCGGCAAACACGAGGACGTCGGGCGCGGCGGGCAGGACCGTCTCCAAATCGCCCTCGATCAGGTCGGTCGTCGTCTCCAGCGCGCGGCGCAGATAATAGAGCGGCGATAGCAGGTCCTGCGCCTCATCGGCGGCAGTTGTCAGCAGCGCCACTTGCCGCCGCGACAGGCTGTCGTCCGCCAGGGTCACCGCGCCCGCTGACCGTTGGGACGCGATCTCGAACCGCTGCACCCGGTTGCGTAGGTCGGGCGGCAGGGTCAAGGCGACCTCCGCCTCTGAGGCACCGGCATCGAAAGCAATCTCCGCCGTGGCCAGTTGCGTCAGCGCGCCATTCGGGGCCGGACCGATGACGTTCAGCGCCGCCGTCCGGGCGCCCGTATCGCCCAGGCGAAGCGCGCGCAGGGTGATCTCCCCATCTTCATAGATGGCGGGCGTCAACCCCAGAATCGGACGGTCGCCTTCAACCACACGGTCGGCGATGGCGGGGCGGTCACGCTCCAACCCGTCAGAGATCCAGACGACTTCGGCGCCTTGGGTGTCCAGGGCCTCTAGCCCCCCATAGTCCGGGGCCCAGGCACGGGGGGCGAGACCCGGCAAGCGCTCGATCCAGGCATTGGCGGATTGGAAGGGGATGTCCTCCGGCAGCGGATCGGTGAGCGGCAAGACAGCGGCCACACGTCCCGCCCGGGCGGCGTCGCGCAGGATTTCATCCACCCGCGCCATGCGGGCGGGCCAATCTCGGGCGCTGGCCCAGCTGGCGTCCATCACGATCAGAAGCGGGCCAGTCCCCGTGGCGCCGGTGCGCGGGTTCAACACCGGCCCGGAGAAGCCAATGATCGCAGCGGCCAGGGCAATGATCCGCAGGGCCAACAACCACCAGGGCGTGGTCGCCGTCTGGCTCTCGTCATCCTTAAGACCCAGCAGCAGGACGATCCCCGGAAACCGCCGCTTAATCGGTGCGGGCGGCACCGCGCGCAGCAGCCACCATAGGATCGGCAGGGCCACCAAAGCGGCCAGCAACAGCGGCGTGGTAAACGCGAGCGAGGCGAACAGACCGCTCACCGGCGCTTCTCCAACGCGGTATAGAGGGGCAGCAACGCCGTCTCAGCCGGACCATCCGTATGGTGGACCTGGAACCGCCAACCGGTGCGCGCGCAGAGGTCGCGCAGGGCTGCGCGGCGGTCCGCCAGACGGGCCAGGTAGTCTTCGCGCAGACGGTCGGCCTTGAGCGTCTCGAACCGGACCGCGCCGGACATGCTCTCGAAGACGGTGCGACCGTCGTAGGGGAAGGCCTCCTCTTCCGGATCGAGAACCTGCACCAACACCCCCGTCACGCCACGGTCGGCGGCGGAGGTCAGCGCCTCGGTCAGCGCCGCAGGTTCGGCCAAGAAGTCCGACAAGAACACTGCACGGCTGCCCATGGGCATCACTTGGGGGCGCGGGGTGCCGTAGTCTTCGCTGGCCTCGCCATCCATCAGCGCGTCGGCAATGCGGATCAACTGTCCCCGCCCGCCGCGCGGCGGCTCGGGCAGTTGCGCGAGGCCCGCACGCTCCCCGGCTTTGATCGTCAGAACCGCCAGAGCGAGGGCCAGCGTCTGCGCCCGGCGCAGTTTCGACGGACGGCCCTGCGCCGCAAACCGCATGGAGGCGGCATCATCGACCCAGAGCATGAGGCTCTGCGCGGCCTGCCACTCCGTCTCGCGCACGTAATGGCCGTCCCCTCGCGCCGATTGCCGCCAGTCGATGGACCGACGCGCATCACCCGGCTGCGCAGCGCGATACTGCCAAAAGTTATCGCCCGTGCCCGCCCGCTTGCGGCCATGTTCGCCGAGCAGGATCGTCGCGGCCAAGCGCTCCGCCCCCATCAGCAGCGCGGGCAGCCCGCCCGCCGCCGCCTCGGACCGGGCGCGCAGGGACGCGGGCGTATGGAGCGAGGCGTCCAACCGTCAGGCCGCCTTGTCGATGGCGGTGACTTGGCCAACGACCTCGGCGATGACGTCCTCCAACACGATGCCCTCGGCCCGCGCCGCGAAGGACAGGGCCATCCGGTGGGACAGGACCGGCGCGGCAAGGCGCGCCACATCGTCCACGCCGGGGGCCAGCCGCCCGTCCAGCAGGGCCTGAGCCCTTGCGAGCAGCATCAGCGCCTGGGCCGCGCGGGGACCGGGGCCCCAGGCCACATGCTTGCGCACCACATCGGGGGCATCGGACTCTCCGGGGCGGCACGCCCGCACAAGATCCAGGATCTTATCCACCACGCCATCGCCCACGGGCATTCGACGCACGACACCCTGGGCCGCGATCAGTGCCTCCGCATCGAACACCGGCTTGACCGCCGATTGCGCCGCACCCGTGGTCGCCAGGATGATCTCACGCTCAGTGGCGCGGTCCGGGTAGGCCACGTCGATCTTGACGAGGAACCGGTCAAGTTGCGCCTCGGGCAGGGGATAGGTCCCCTCCTGCTCGATGGGGTTTTGGGTCGCCAAAACGTGGAACGGCGCAGGCAGCTTGCGGGTCTGACCGGCGACGGTCACCTCCCGCTCCTGCATGGCTTGCAGCAGCGCAGATTGGGTGCGCGGGCTGGCGCGGTTGATCTCATCGGCCATCAAAAGCTGCGCGAAAATCGGCCCCTCGATGTAGCGAAAGGCCCGCGATCCGTCGGAGGCGGTCTCCAAAACCTCGGAGCCCAGGATATCGGCGGGCATCAGATCCGGCGTGAACTGAATGCGGTTTCCATTCAGGCCCATGACCGTGGACAGCGTCTCCACCAACAGGGTCTTGCCCAGCCCCGGCAAGCCCATCAGCAAGGCATGTCCCCCCGACAGCATCGCCGCCAGGGTCAAGTCAACCACCTGTTGCTGACCGATAATCTTGGTCCCGATCTCTGCCCGCGCCGCGCCCAGGCGGGTGCCCAAGGTCTCAATCTCGGTCAAAAGCGCATCCGCGTCCGCCTGCGTCCCAGTGCCCGTGGTATCCATGGTTGTTTTGCTCCCGCGCGGGTTATCTTGGGTCTATAGGTATCGCTGGATGACAGAAGGGCAAAGGGCAATGAGCGAACACCATACCGTGATCCCCTCGGCGACATCCCTCCTGACGGCGGCCAAGAATGCAGCGCAGGAGGGCAAACGGGGGGCAGCGCCGGTACATCTGTGGAACCCACCTTACTGCGGCGAGATCGATATTATCATCAAGCGAGACGGCACCTGGTTCCACGAAGGCACGCCCATCGGGCGGCCGGGTTTGGTCAAGCTGTTTTCCTCGATTCTGAAGCGCGAGGGGGACCGGACGTACCTGGTGACGCCGGTCGAAAAGGTCGGGATTCAGGTCGAGGACGCGCCCTTCGTCGCCGTGGATTTTGAGGTTGAGGACGGTGCGATCTCCTTCCTGACCAACGTGGATGAGACCGTGACCGCCGGGCCGGAGCACCCGATTCGCGTTGTCCTGGCCGAGGACGGAGAACCCGCGCCTTACGTGGAGGTCCGGGCGGGGCTAGAGGCCCTGATCGACCGCAAGTCTTTTTATAGACTGGTGGAGATCGGTGAGGAGGAGGGCGGTATGTTCGGTCTCCGCTCCAACGGGGTGTTCTTTCCGGTCATCGCGGCAGACGCGCTCCGGTAGACCGGACATGACCATGCTGTCATTGGCCGGATCTGGCGGTCACAGGCCAGACACCCGTCGGACAGCACGCCGCGTCTATTTCTTAACCATCCCTTAACCGTTCACCGGGACAACCCCCTGGCGCGCATATCTGGACTGGCGGATCCGACGGACCCCTTGGGGTCGACATGTCCGCAGGCCTGGGACGACCGGCCCCAAGCGGGGTCGGCTGCATGATCCGTTCGCCCCGGTGGGGCGCGGCGCCGATCCGGCTCGAACCACGAGATAACTCTGCCGAAAGCGTGCTGACCCTGTGCGCCGATGCAGCCTAGCCCGCGCGCTGCGGACCTGTCAGGCTGCGCCCATGATCCCTGCCCGCTTCGCCCCCGTCCTGTTTGGCTTCATCCTGTCTGGTCTCATGTCTTTGATCGTCTCCGGCATCGCGACACTGCGCGCGGCCGGGCTGATCGACGGCCTGTTCGGCCTGTGGATGGGCAACTGGCTCACCTCCTGGGCGGTGGCCTTTCCGACGGTGCTGGTGGTGGCGCCCGTCGCGCGGCGGCTCGTGGCGCGGGTCACGCAGCAAGGGTGAACACCGGGCATCGGCGCAGGCGCTCTGACGGAGCCCTACCTTCGGAACGGCGAGGGGCGCAGGCCCTGCGCAGCACTCTCCACCACGTCCGTGATGCGTTTTGCCCGCGTGGGCGCTGTCTTCGCGGTCTTGATCCATTCCAAAGTGCCCCGCGTCACGCTGCGGGGCCAAGCCTCCCAAACGGTCCGCAAATCGCCCAACGCCGCGGCAAGGTCATCGGGCACAACACCCGCCTCCACGTCATCAAGGAATGCCCACATGCCATTGGCCTCGGCGGCGGCGATCTTGGCCTCTCCGGCATCGGTCATGGCACCGGTAGCCCGCGCGTTGGCGACCAACTCTTTGTTCAGCGCCGACCAAGCGGAGGTCACCTTGCGCGGCGCGACCAAATGGGCCGACCGGTCGTCATCCACCCGCCGCACGACCGCATCGACCCATCCCCAACAGAGCAACTCCTCCACCGCCTCGATCCAGGGCAGATGGTCGGCATGGTGTTTCTTGTAAGTGGCGAGCCAAATGCCATCGACTTGTTCATGATGGTCGGCTAGCCAACGCCGCAATGCCGCGCGGCTTGCCACGGTGACCATCTCTCGATCGGTCATAGCTTGCGCCATTGGCCGGGGGCGAGGTTTGCAACCGTCCAGTCCCCGATGGACCATCGGATGAGGCGCAGCACGGGCAGGCCCACATGGGCACACATGCGGCGCACCTGACGGTTGCGCCCCTCAGTGATGGTCAGGCGCAGCCAAGCGTCCGGTACAGTCTTGCGCACCCGGACCGGCGGGTCACGGGGCCAGAGCCATTCGGGCGCAGGGACCTCCGCGACCCTGGCGGGTCTTGTCGGCCCGTCCTTCAGCGTCACGCCGCGCCTTAAAGCGTCTAGCGCTTCGGCGGTCGGTGTGCCTTCGACCAGAGCAAAGTACGTCTTGGGCATCTTCGCCTTGGGCGAGGCGATACGCGCCTGTTGCTGGCCGTCGTCCGTCAACAGCAGCAGCCCTTCGCTATCGCGGTCCAACCGTCCCGCCGCGTAGACGCCGGGGACGTCGATGTGGTGCTTTAGGCCCGGCCATTTCCCTTCGTCGGTAAACTGGCTCAGCACGTTCATTGGCTTGTTGAAGGCAATAAGCATCGCTCAGGCGGGCCGCCGCAACGCCTGCCAGACGAGGCCCGCGCCCAGCCCCGCGAAGATCGTGCCAAACAGGCGGTTCGTCCAACGACCCAGCGCCCCGAACACGCGCCCGGCAACGGGCGTCGCAAAGAGCACAGCGGTCAGGGCATGTTGCAGCGTGGCTTGCACCTGAGCGAAGACGACAATCGCCACCAGCAGCCAAGGCGACGCCCCCACGGGCACAACCGCCGCCAGGACCGCGCCGTGGAACAGCATGGCCTTTGGGTTCGTCAGGTTCACGGCAAGGCCGGTCCAGAATCCGCCCCGTGGCGCCTGGGCATCGGGGGTGGCGGCTACCGGCGCGCTGCGCCACGACCGCCAGCCGAGCCACATTAGATAGAGCCCGCCCGCGACCTTCAACCAAGTGAAGAGCGTGGGCAGCGTCTCGAAGATCAGGCCGACGCCCAGGACGGCAAGGCTGGCCCAGATCAGCCCACCCGCCGCGACCCCGCAACCGGTGATGATCCCGTGCCCCCGCCCACCGGACAGGGAGGCGGCGGCAACGATCAGCATGTTGGGACCGGGCGTCAGCCAGCCAAGGACGTTCACCAGTGCGACGGCGGCAAAGACGGGAATGAGTTCGATCATTTTGACCCCTCATCGGATGGGGAGAAGGCCACGCGCGGGACAAAACCGAAGGCGGCGACCCAAGCCAAAAGTCCGGTGGCGACCCCGAACGGCGCAAAGACCATAGCCATCCGAAACGCGCCGCCGAAGCCGCCTGAGAGGAGTAGCCCCCCAAGCCCCGCGACGGCCCCGCCTCCTACGGCGCCCCACCGCCAGGGGACGGTCGCGCGCCGCTGTGCCGCGTAGCGCGCGCCCAACAGGGCGGCGCCCGTTAGGGGCACCGCCGCGCCGATGCCGACACCAAAGGAGATGAGCAGGACCTGATCCCATTCGGGCAGACGCGGCGACAGGGCTGACGCTGCCGCCAAGATCAAGACCAACGCGCCGCCGACGCCAAGGGTGCAGGCAATCAGGCATCCCCGGATGACGGCGCGCGTATGCATTAATGCGCCTCGGCCCAGTTGGCGCCCTGCCCCGCATCCACGGTCAGGGGCACCGACAGGTCGACCACGGGGTGATGGGCACCCTCCATCACGTCACGGGCCCGCTCGATCAGGGTGTCGACGGCGTCGTCGGCCACCTCAAACAGCAGTTCGTCATGCACCTGCAGCAGCATCTTCGCGTCGATATCGGCGATGGCATCCTCCATCCGCACCATGGCGCGGCGGATGACGTCAGCCGCCGTCCCCTGGATCGGCGCGTTGATGGCCGCGCGTTTGGCAAAGCCCGCGCCCGGCCCCTTGGCGTTGATCTCGGGCGTGTGGATACGACGACCGAACAAGGTCTCGACCCGGTTGTGCTTTTTCGCGAAGGCCGTGGTGTCGTCCATGTAGGCGCGGATGCCGGGGAACCGCTCGAAATAGGTGTCGATGAAAGCCTGGGCCTCGGCGCGCGGGATGCGCAGGTTGCGGGCGAGGCCGAAACCAGAAATCCCGTAGATCACGCCGAAGTTGATGGCTTTGGCTTGGCGTCGCACGTCCGGCGTCATCTCCTCCAACGGGACGCCAAACATCTGGGACGCGGTAATCGCGTGGATGTCTTGGCCGTCCTTGAACGCCTGCTTGAGCGCATCGATCCCGGCAATATGCGCAAGAATCCGAAGTTCAATCTGTGAATAATCAAGGGCAACAATAACGCGGCCCTCCGGCGCGACAAAGGCCTCGCGGATGCGGCGCCCCTCTTCGCTGCGGACGGGGATGTTTTGCAGGTTCGGATCGGTCGAAGCGAGCCGCCCCGTGTTCGCGCCCGCGATGCTGTAGGAGGTATGCACCCGCCCCGTCTCCGGGTTGATGTGTTCCTGCAGCGCGTCCGTGTAGGTCGATTTCAACTTGCTGATCTGGCGCCAGTCCAGCACCAGACGCGGCAGCGTGTGTTCGGTCGCCAGATCCTCCAAAGCATCGGCGGAGGTGGACCATTTGCCCGCCTTGGTCTTTTTGCCACCGGGCAACCCCATGTCCCCGAAAAGAATTTCGCCGAGCTGACTGGGGGAGCCGACGTTGAAGGGCTTGCCCGCGGCGGCGTGGATCTCTTCCTCCAGCCCGGCCATCTTTTGGGCAAAGGCCCCGGACATGCGGCTGAGGACGTCGCGGTCGACCTTGATGCCCGCCATCTCCATCCGCGCGAGGACGGGGACGAGGGGCCGCTCCAGCGTCTCATAGACCTGGGTCACGCGGTTGGCGTGCAGGCGCGGCTTGAACAGGCGGTGCAGGCGCAGGGTGACGTCCGCATCCTCGGCGGCATAGGGTGCGGCCTTGTCGATCTCCACCTTGTCGAAAGTGATCTGGGATTTGCCGGTGCCGATCAGCTCCTTGATCGGGATCGGCTGGTGGTTGAGGTAGCGGTCCGACAGCGTGTCCATGCCGTGATTATGCAGGCCCGCGTTCTGGGCATAGGACAGCAGCATGGTGTCGTCGATGGGCGCGACATTGATATTCGATCTATTGAAGATCTTCCAATCGTATTTCATGTTTTGCCCGATCTTGAGGATACTCGGATCCTCCAGCATGGGCTTCAGCATTTCGAGCGCACGGTCCAGCGGCATCTGCCCCTCGGCCATCGTCTCCGCATCAAACAGGTCCCCGCCGCCCGCGCGGTGGGTCAGCGGCACGTAGCAGGCCACGCCCGGTTCCGTAGCCAGACAGACGCCCACCAAATCGGCGCGCATCTCATCGAGGCCCGTCGTTTCCGTGTCGACGGCCACCTGCCCGGCCTCGGTGATGCGGTCCAGCCAGACCTGCAACGCGGCCTCGTCGCGCACGATTTCATAGGTGGAGGCGTCGATGGGTACCTCTTCGGGCACCTCGGGCGCATCCGCTTGGGGCGCAACCTCGATCATGGCGGGGGGCTCAGCACCCAGCCGGTCGGCGATCTTGCGGGTGAGGGTCCGAAATTCCATCCGGTTGAGGAAATCCAGCAGGTCGTCGGCGACTGCATCGCGGATTTCCAGATCGTCGATGGTGAAGGTCAGGGGCGTTTCGCAGTCGAGTTGCACCAGGCGCTTGGACAGTTCGATCTGCGCGCGATGCTCGATCAGGGTCTGGCGGCGCTTGGGCTGCTTAATCTCTTCGGCGCGGTCCAGCAGCTCCTCCAGCGAGCCGTATTCGTTGATCAGTTGCGCGGCGGTCTTGATGCCGATGCCCGGCGCGCCGGGCACGTTGTCGACCGAATCCCCCGCCAGGGCCTGGACGTCCACGACGCCTTCGGGACCGACGCCGAATTTCTCCTGCACGCCCTCGGCATCAATCCGTTTGTTCTTCATCGGGTCGAGCATTTCGACCCCGCCGCCCACAAGCTGCATCAGGTCCTTGTCCGACGATAGGATGGTCACCCGCCCGCCTGCGTTGCGCGCCTGATGGGCCAGGGTCGCGATGATGTCGTCAGCTTCCCAGCCCTCCATCTCTTCGCAGGCGATGTTGAAAGCGCGCGTCGCCTCGCGGGTCAGGGGGATCTGGGGGCGTAGATCCTCGGGCATCTCGGAGCGGTTGGCCTTGTACTGATCGTACATGTCGTTGCGGAACGTGTGGCTGCCCTTGTCGAAGATCACGGCCACATGGGTCGCCGCATCCGCGCCCGCGTTCCCCTGCACGTAACGGTCGAGCATGTTGCAGAACCCGCTGACCGCCCCGATGGGCAGCCCGTCGGATTTGCGCGTGAGCGGCGGCAAAGCGTGGAAGGCGCGGAAGATGAAGGCCGAGCCGTCGATCAAATGCAGGTGGTGGCCTTTGCCGAAGGTCATGTCAGGCTCGCTTTCGGGGGGTATATGGCACGAGGTCGGGCATCGTGCGCTTCATGAAGGTATCGAACAGGGGCACGGTAAAGGCCGTCTCGCCGTGGCGCTGGGAATAGATCATGCCGGATTCGATCAGTTTGCGACGGGTGTTGGCAACCTGGCTGCTTTCGGTGCCCAGAGCGCGGGCTACATCGCCCGTCTGATGGGGACCGGGGCCCAATTCGGCCATGGCGCGCAGATACTGCTGCTCCGCCGCCGAGCAGCGGTCGAACCGCGTGCGGAAAAAGCTCTGGTCCAGGTCGGCGCGGATGGCGGGATGGGCGCGGATGACATCGTCCTCTGTGATCGGGCTGGCATCGGCCTCGTCCCACACGAACTTGCCCCAGCTTTGCAGAAAATAGGCATAGCCCTGGGTGTCGGCCACGATTCTCTCAAGGGCGGCGTCGGTAAAGGCCGCGCCCTCGGCCTCGACCGGGCGGGTCAACGCCTCGCGCGCCGCGTCCGGCGAGAGGGGGCCAACCTCGGGGTAGGTGAACAGCCGCTCGGCATAGGATTTCGCCTCGCCCGCAAGGGCCGCGATCTGCGGCAGGCCCGCGCCGATGAGCAGAAACCGCCCGCCCTGTTGTGCGGCCTCGTGGCAGGTGCGGGCCAGGGCGGCCAATTCCGGCTTCGAGAGGTACTGAACCTCGTCGATGAAAAGGCCGAGGGCGGTGCCCCGGTCGGCGGCCGCCTCCCAGACGGCGCGCATGAGGTCGGGCAGGTCCGCCTCCATGTTGCCGGAGCCTGCCGTCAGGCCATCCCCGTCCAGGCCCAGCGCGAAGCCCTGATAGCTGACCTTAAAGGCGGCGGCGAAGTTCGCCAGGTTGGCCCCCGCCTGACACAGGCGCGCACCCGCATCGCGGCGCCGGTCCAGGCGGCGTAGGACTGTATCCAGCATCGGGACGATCATGCGCGCCAAATGCCCCCCGGCGGCGTCGGGCACCTCCAACCGAACGGTCTCATAGCCCTTCGCCTTTGCCTCTTGATGCAGACGGTTCAGCAAGACGGTTTTGCCAACACCGCGGAGGCCTAGCAGGATCATGCTGTTGGCGTGGCGGCCCGCGATTTGACGGTCGAGCGCGATGTCGGCCGCTTCTAGAATAGGGTCGCGCCCCGCGAAAGCTGGAGGACGGGTTCCGGCGCCGGGCGCGAAGGGGTTGAGGCGCGGATCCATCGGACCTTATCCAGTTTACCCAGGTTTATCAGAATTCGGTAAACTCATATAAGATGGATAAGCTGCCCACAAGGCCGGCCCGCGCTTACGCCAGACTGGTCACCGCCAGATGCCAGGTGATCGCCACGAAATAGACGATGGAGGCGACCACCACAAAGCCGTGCCAGATCGTGTTGTGGAAGCGCAGACGCTCTAGCAGCAGGAACGGAGTGCCCAGGGAATAGAGGACGCCGCCCGCGATCATCAGGGCAAAGACAGGCCATGTGGTGGCGGCGATGACGTCTCCGCCGCCGATCAGGACAGCCCAGCCCATGGCGAGGCCAATGCCGACGCTGATCACGCTAGACCGTCGGCGCCGGAGAAACACCGTTACCGTGGCCAGCCCCGCAGCCGACCACATGGCCGCCAAGAACGTGGCGCCAGTGCCCGACAACAGAGCGAAGGGCGTCACCGTGCCCGCGATCTTGAGGTAGATGGCCGACATATCCAGCTTGCGCAAAGCCTCGGACCATTCGGGCCGATAGATATGGTTGTAGGCCAGGGAGGCCGAGAGCATGGCGATCAGTGTCGCCCCGTACACAGACACGGCGGCCACGCCCGCGAAGTCGCCGCGCCACACCGCTGTCAGAGTGATGAGGACGGGCACCGCCGCGAGGGCCAAAACCAGACCAGCCAGATGGACCAGAGCATCGCTGAGCAGTTCCGCCCGATCATAGGATCGGACCTGGGACGGAGCAGAGAGGCGCGGGTCGATGTCGGTCATAAGAAACAGCTAGCACATTTTCGTTAAGGATCAGGTTACGAAAGCGTGCGCCGTACGCTGCCCCGCCCTCACGTCGCGGTGAGATGCCTCAAAGCCAAGCGAAACGCCTGCGGTGTCGGCGTCCAACGGCCAAAGCGGAGGCCCGCCGCCCGCAGCATCTCTCCGACCCAAACGTTGCAGGTCCGAAAGATGTGGAAGCGGCCCCGGGCCTCGTAGAAGCGGTCGGTTGAGGTGAACCCAGCCGAGGGGAGGACCGGACCGCCGCGCGTGTCTGCGATGGCTTGGACGAGGCGCATGAATTGCGCATGGCTCAGGGACAACCGGTCGAGGCCCGCAGTATTGATGGGGCCATAGACCTCAATCCGCAAGACGGAGGCATCGCCGGTGACAGCCCGCCAAACGGGTCCGATGCGCATATCAGAATAGCTGCCCGTGGCGGTATAGAAATCCCGCGCACCCCAGCCAACGAGGACCCAATCGGCGGCCCCCAACGGGACGCCATCCTCGGCAGCAAAGTCCAGCGCCGCGCGGACCTCTGGCGTGGCCGGCAGAAGCAAATCCACGTGGATGGCGGTTCCGATGAAATGGATGTCGACGTCATCGCCCGGGTCTTCACCGGGGGCCGTCCAAAGGGCGCCTCCAAAGCCTGCCCCGAGCCAAAGGAGGCAGACAAACGGTATAAGGAGGAGCCAGCGGGTCCCTCGCAGAGCTGAATGGGTCAATCGGCGCGCGAACACCTCGCCCCGCCCCTATCAGCCGACGCGCAGACCGGCCCTAGCCCGCGTCAGGGTCCAAAACGAAGCGCTTGTCGCAGTAGCCGCACTCGACCCAGCCGACCTTTGGGTCGATGGACAGCCAGACCCGAGGGTGGCCCAAAGCGCCCTCCCCCCCGTCGCAACAGATCCGCGTGGTGTGGACCACCTCTGTCTCGGGCGGCGCGTCGTGGGATTGGGTGGGTTGCTGTGTCATGGCGGCCTCGGTCTTGGCGGTGCGGCCCTCGGGACCGCGTGGGTGCCCTTATGGCGCAGACGCCCGGCACGCTGCAAGGGACCTGCGCGCTGATGCAGATTGCCGAACACCCCCCGCTGCAATAGCTGCCCCGCTGAAAGCCGGAGGGGTGTCCCATGTCCAACGCCATCGAAATCGAAGGTCTGCGCAAGGTCTATGCCGGGGACGGCAAATCCCCCGAGAAGGAAGCCCTCAAGGGGCTGGACCTGGACATCCCAAAGGGCAGCATCTTTGGCCTGCTCGGCCCAAACGGAGCTGGAAAATCGACCACGATCAACATCTTGGCCGGGCTGGTGCGCAAAACCTCTGGCAAGGTGCGGATCTGGGGCTTTGATCAGGACGTGAACCCCCGACAGTCGCGTGCCGCCATCGGTGTCATGCCCCAGGAGTTGAACCTGGATCCCTTCTTTTCCCCGGCGGGCGCGTTGGAAGTGCAAGCTGGTCTCTATGGCGTCCCCAAGCGGGACCGGCGCACGGCTGAGATTCTGGATCTGGTGGGCCTCGCGGACAAGGCCGACGCCTATGCGCGCACCCTGTCGGGCGGGATGCGGCGGCGTCTGCTGCTGGCCAAGGCGCTGGTTCACCACCCGCAGATCCTGGTCCTGGATGAGCCGACGGCAGGCGTCGACATCGAGTTGCGTCAGATGCTGTGGCGCAACGTCCGGCGGTTGAACGAAGAGCGGGGCATGACGATCATCCTGACGACGCATTACCTGGAGGAAGCCCAGGAGATGTGTGACGAGATCGCCATTGTGAACCACGGCGAATTGGTCGTGCGCGACCGGACCGACGCGCTGTTGAACCGGCTGGACGGGAAAACCATGGTCATAACGCCCGAGACGCCCGTGGGGGACGTGCCCGTGCCCGATGGGGTCACCCTGGATCGGCGCGGCGATGGCGCCCTGGCGCTGACGTATAGCCGGGGCCAGGTCTCGGCGGCCCAATTGCTGGCGGCGGTCCAGGACGCGGGCGTGGCCATCCGCGATGTGCGGACGGAGGAAGCGGACCTGGAGGACGTGTTCGTCTCCCTGACCCACGGCAGCTAAGTCGGTCAGGCCGCCGGGCGCGCACCAAGCATATCACGGGCCGCCAAGGCGGCTCCGCCGGTGATGAGGATGCAAGCCAGCGCGAGGGTCCAGCTGGCCTCGGCCCGGCCCACCGCCACCAGGATAAGCGTCGACAGCAGTGGGGCCGCATAGCTTGCCGCGCCCAACACGGCCATGTCCCCGCGCTTCATGCCCAGATCCCAGAGGAAAAACGCGAGACCCACCGGTCCAAACCCCAACCCCAGGATCGCGAGCCATTCCGTGGCGCTCGGCATGACCGGTACCTCCAACGCCAGATGGGCGAGGCCCGATAGCATCGCTGTCCCGAGGCAAAAGCCAGACACCGCGTCGGTCGGTACCTCGGCCATTCGGCGCGACAAAAGCGAATAGCTGGCCCAGACACACGCCGCCGCGAGGGCCAGGGCGTAGCCTGCGATCTGGCTCGTCTCGACCTGCACCCCGCGACCGCCGGTGACCACCAGCGCTGCCCCAATGGCGCCCGCCGCTGCGCCAACCAGATGGTGCCAGCGCAGGGCCTGACCGGAGACGCGCGTTGCGCCCAGGACAATCAGTAGCGGCCAAAGGTAGGCAATCAGGCTGGCCGCCACCGGATCGGCAGACCGCAATGCCAAGACATACAAAAGGTGATAGCCAAACAGCCCCCCGACCCCCACGATCCACACCCGAATGGGTTGTCGCCAAGCAGCCACCCCGCCTCGCCACAGGGTCAGTGCGGCCCCGGCCCCTCCGCCCAGCGCGAAACACATCGCCAACAATTGAAGCGGCGGGACGTCCCCTGACAGGGTCGTGAACCAAGCCAACAAGGCCCACAGCAAAATCGCCCCGAACGCCGCGACAGTCGCGCGCCTGGTTGTCATGGGACGGCACCCAGGGGACGGGGCGCCCCAAAATTCGCGAATTTTGGTCCACCGTCACGCTGGGCGCGGATGGGGATCATCTATCGACGGGCAGGCCAGATGGGACCGTTTCCGGAATGCCGTCCCGACCCAGGAGTGCGGCTTCGTCGGTCAGGGCCTCTAGGAACGCCATCAGCGCGGTGACGTCCCGGTCCGACAAAACGCGGTCCGGCCCCTGGATCGCCGCTGCGATGGCGGTCACCTCCGAAGGATCGTCTAGAATGCGCCAATCTTCCACCGGAAGATTGGGCAGAACCACATCGCGCCCGTACGCGGCCAAGGCGCGCCGGGGCGCCGCATGGTCGCGGACAAAGGCACGCAGGTTGTCGTAGGCACCAGCATGTCCCCAGGGCCCCGTAACGGTCACGTTGCGCAGGGACGGTGTCCGAAAGGCGAAGCGGTCGGCCTCTGCCCCGGTGACGCGCATCCGGCCTTCGTCTCTGGCATGGCGCTCAAATCGGGCGGCCTTACCTGGACCAAGCTGGGGCTGTCCCATGGCGTGGAACCCATGATCCGTCTGAAACGGTCCAGAATGGCAGTCCGCGCATCCGGCGGCGCCGTAGAACACCTCTACCCCGCGCAGGGCGTTGGGATGCAGATCCCCCTCGCCGCGCAACCAGGCGTCGAACGGTGACGTATCGGAGCGCCACTCCGCTTCCATGAATTGGGCAATGGCGTCGGAAATCGCCGGGAAGTCGATGGGGCGGCCCGGCATCGCGGCCTCAAACATCTCAGCATAGGCGGGAATGCCGCGCACCCGGGCCGACAACAGATCCCAGGCGCCGCCCTCACCGGTGATGATGCCCTGCCGCACGGCGCGCGAGATCTCATTCTCACCGTAGTGTCCGGCCATCTCATCGGCTGAGAGAACCGGGAACATCGTTTGCGCCGACAGCAGCGTGGCAAATCCCTGCTCCATCTCGGCCCCCATTGGGGTCCGAAGGCCGTCCGCCGTTTCCTCGATGCGACCATCGTGGAACAGAACGGTGAACTCATGGGCGCCAAGGTTCCAGAGCGCGGGCGCGTTCCGAGGGATCCGCTGCTCTGGCGGGTTGTCCGCATCAACCACTCGATCAGGCCCGAGACCCAAGCCACCGTCACCGAGCCCCAGGCTCAGCCCATCGCCCGTCCCGAAATCCGGGTGATGGCATGTCCCACAGGAAACCGTGCGGTTGCCGGACAGGATCGGATCCCAAAACAAGAGCCGGCCCAGGGCCACGATCTCCGGATCGGTGGCGCGGTAATCGGCGTCGGTAATCGGGTCCGGCACCTCCATGGCGAAGGCGGCGGTGGGCAGGGTCAGGGACAAGACAAGAGCGCGGATCATGGCGCGACGTTGGCATGGGCCAAGCGCTCCGAAAACCCCCGTCCGGGCGAAATCCGCCCATCGTCCCCTGCGCCCCAGCGTCGCGCAGATCGCCAAGGGTGGATTTCTGCGGCGCGGCACTGTAAGGGCGCGCCAACCCCCACATTCCGGGCCCCACGTTCGAGGCAAGACCCATGGACCTTCGCAATATCGCGATCATCGCGCACGTCGACCACGGCAAGACCACCCTGGTGGACGAGCTGCTCAAGCAATCCGGTGTCTACCGCGAGAACGAGGCCGTCACCGAACGCGCCATGGACAGCAACGATTTGGAGCGGGAGCGGGGGATCACCATCCTCGCCAAGGCCACCTCAGTGGAATGGAAAGGCACCCGGATCAACATCGTCGACACCCCCGGCCACGCTGATTTCGGCGGCGAGGTGGAGCGGATCCTCTCCATGGTGGACGGTGTGGTTCTCTTGGTCGACGCCGCCGAAGGCCCCATGCCCCAGACGAAGTTCGTGACCTCCAAGGCGCTTGCCCTTGGCCTGCGCCCCATCGTGGTGCTGAACAAAGTCGACAAGCCGGATGCGGAACCGGACCGCGCGCTCGACGAATGTTTCGACCTGTTTGCCAACCTGGGCGCCGATGACGAGCAGTTGGACTTCCCCGCAATGTATGCCTCCGGCCGCTCCGGCTGGGCGGATATGGAGCTGGACGGTCCCCGCGAAAACCTGGACGCGCTGTTTGATCTGATCGTGGACCACGTGCCCGCCCCCAAGCAGGTTGAAGAACGCGACAAGCCCTTCCGCATGTTGGCCACCACGCTGGGCGCCGACCCTTTCATCGGACGCATCCTGACAGGCCGCGTCGAATCGGGCACCCTGAAGGCCGGTCAGACCCTGCACGCCCTGTCCCGCGAAGGCGCCAAGATCGAGCAGTTCCGGGTCACTAAGATCCTCGCCTTCCGCGGCCTGCAGCAGCAGCCCATCGACGTGGCGGAGGCGGGCGACATCGTCACCATCGCGGGCATGGCCAAGGCCACCGTGGCCGATACGCTGGCCGACACCAGCATCGACGTGCCGCTGCCCGCGCAGCCCATCGATCCGCCAACCATCACGGTCACCTTCGGCATCAACGACTCCCCCCTGGCGGGCCGTGACGGCAAAAAGGTCCAAAGCCGCGTCATCCGCGACCGCCTCATGAAGGAGGCCGAGACCAACGTCGCCATCAAGATCACCGAGACGCCGGGCGGCGAAGCCTTTGAGGTCGCTGGGCGTGGCGAACTCCAAATGGGCGTCCTGATCGAGAACATGCGCCGCGAAGGGTTCGAGCTGTCGATCTCCCGCCCCCAGGTGTTGTTCCAGGAAATCGACGGCCAGCGGATGGAGCCCATCGAAGAGGTCACCATCGACGTGGACGACGACTACTCCGGCTCGGTCATCGAAAAGATCACGGGCACCCGTAAGGGCGAGTTGGTCGAGATGAAGCCCGCCGGCGCGGGCAAAACCCGCATCATCGCCCATGTGCCATCGCGGGGGCTGATCGGCTACCACGGCGAATTCCTGACCGACACACGCGGCACAGGCGTCATGAACCGCGTCTTCCACGAATGGGCCGCCTACAAAGGCGCCATCCCGGGTCGCCGCGCGGGTGTGTTGATCTCCATGGAGGACGGCGTGTCCGTCGCCTACGCCATCTTCAACCTCGAAGACCGCGGCAAGTTCTTCATCGGCGCTCAAGAACAGGTCTACCAAGGCATGATCATCGGCGAGCACAGCCGCGACAACGACCTGGAGGTGAATCCTCTGAAGGGCAAAAAGCTGACCAACGTCCGGGCCTCTGGCACCGACGAGGCCGTCCGCCTGACCACGCCCGTCCGCATGTCCCTGGAAGAGGCCATCGCCTATATCGACAATGACGAATTGGTGGAGGTCACGCCAAACTCCATCCGCCTGCGCAAACGCTTCCTCGACCCCCATGAGCGCAAGCGCCAGGCGCGCGCCGCTGGCTGAGGTGGATGTCGGGGGGGGGCACACGCCCCTTCGATGTTCCCAAAATATGCAGAAGCAGCCGGTCCCGCCGGGTGCGCCCCACAAGGCCGTCGACCATCCAAGACGACGGGGGTCCGGGGGGCGTCCCCCGGCCCTGCCCAAGGGCCTTCGCGACCATGGGGGTAGCGGCAGGCTTTCCCATGGGTCCGTTAGGCGCTTAGGATTGGTCATGTCGCGCCCCATCGGACCTTCGCTGTGACCCGCAAACCCAAGCGCACGCCCATTTGGCAGGCCATAGCCACGGGCCTGCGGGCGGATATCGCCGAGGGTCGCTATGTCCCAGGCGACCGTCTTCCGACCGAGGCGGCCTTGGCGCAGCGCTTTGGGGTGAACCGGCATACGGTGCGCCATGCCCTCTCGAAACTGGTGGCCGAGGGGATGGTCCGAACACGGCGCGGCGCGGGCGCCTTCGTGGCGGCGCGACCAACGGATTACCCCATAGGCGCGCGCGTGCGGTTCCATGAAAACCTGCTGGCGGCAGGACATAAACCCGATAAGCGGCTGCTCCATCTCACCCGGCGGGCGGTCACGGCCACCGAAGGGCGCGCGCTGGCGATCGAAGCGGGGGCACCCGTGGTCGCCTACCATGGCCTGTCGTTTTCCGACGACCTGGCCATTGCGGTGTTCGAAAGCCTCTTCCCAGAGGACCGCTTGCCCGGCATCTACGACGCGCTGAGTGGGACACGCTCGGTGACCGAAGCCCTCGAACAGGTTGGGATCACGGACTACACCCGGTCCTCAACGCGCCTAACCGCCGTTCGGGCGGAGGCCACCCAAGCGCTGCACCTTCAACTCGCAGAAGGCGATCCGATCCTGCGGAGCACGAGTGTGAACGTAGATCTCACCGGGCGGCCGGTGGAGTTTGGGCTGACCTGGTTCGCGGGGGACCGCGTCACCCTGACCCTGGAGACCTGACTGCTGACCGCAGGGTCGCGCTCCGTTAGTGCGTCCAGGCGCCCCGGCGGTTCGTTGCGAAGTTATCGCCATAGCCGCCGGGCCGAACATTCGGCTTGCGGGACTGCGCGCGCAGAACGACGTATTCGATGCCGTTGTCGCGGGCGTAATCTTCGGCGTCGCGCTGGCTTTCGAAGCGCAGCTTGACTTGCGACTGCGTGTCGCGCGACCCGGTCCATCCCGTCAGAGGATCGATTTCGCGGGCCACCTCGGGGATGAATTCCAGTACCCAATCACGTGTTTTCGCCGTGCCGGAGGACATGGCGGTCTTGGCTGGCTTGTAGATTCGCGCGCGCATGGGGCCCTCGGGGTTCGTCGGTCGTTGCACGGTCTTTAACGGGGTGGCCCCCTCCCGCGCAAGGGGCGCCCCGCCGCAGCGATCTCTCCTGACAGGGCAGAGGTTGAAGATGCCTCGCGAAAGCGCACATGGTGGATCTGCGACCAACCTGCCGAGGTGTGCGATGGCCCATAACAACACCAACGAACCCAAGGGCGACGTGATGACTCTGCCACCGGCGGACGAGGTCGCCATGCAGTACCGCGCGCCCGGCGCGCGCGAAAAGCTGGAAGGCGGTGTGAGGCTGCGGATGCAGACCGATTTCGCGCCAGCGGGCGACCAGCCCACGGCCATCGCCGAGCTGTCGGCGGGCGTTCTGAACGGTGAACAAGATCAAGTACTGCTGGGCGCCACGGGCACGGGTAAGACCTTTACCATGGCCAAGATTATCGAGGAGACGCAGCGCCCCGCGATCATCCTGGCCCCCAACAAGACGCTCGCTGCCCAGCTCTATGGGGAGATGAAGGGGTTCTTTCCCGACAACGCCGTCGAGTATTTCGTAAGCTACTACGACTACTATCAGCCGGAGGCCTACGTCCCGCGCTCCGACACCTTTATCGAGAAGGAGTCGCAGATTAACGAACAGATCGACCGGATGCGCCACTCGGCCACCCGCGCCCTGCTCGAACGGGACGATGTGATCATCGTGGCCTCGGTCTCTTGCATCTACGGTATCGGCTCGGTCGAGACCTATGGCGCCATGACCCAAGATCTGTTCGCCGGGCAGGACTATGACCAGCGCAAGGTCATGGCCGATCTGGTGGCGCAGCAGTACCGCCGCAACGACGCGGCCTTCGCGCGCGGGTCGTTCCGTGTGCGGGGCGACAGTCTGGAGATCTGGCCCGCCCACCTGGAGGACGCGGCCTGGCGGTTGTCGTTCTTCGGTGAGGAGTTGGAGAGCATCGTGGAGTTCGACCCGCTCACGGGGTCCAAGGTCCGCGACATGGACAAGATCCGCGTCTACGCCAACAGCCACTACGTCACGCCCCGCCCCACAATGCAGAGCGCGATCAAGAACATCAAATCCGAGCTGGCCGTTCGCCTGAAACAGCTCCAGGACGAGGGCAAACTGCTGGAGGCCCAGCGGCTGGAGCAGCGCACAAACTTCGACATCGAGATGTTGGAGGCCACGGGCGTTTGCAACGGGATCGAGAACTATTCCCGCTATCTGACGGGCCGCGCACCGGGGGAGCCACCCCCCACTTTGTTCGAATACATCCCCGACAATGCCATCGTTTTCGCCGATGAAAGCCACGTCAGCGTGCCCCAGATCGGCGGCATGTACCGGGGCGACTATCGGCGTAAGTTCACCCTGGCCGAACACGGCTTCCGCCTGCCGTCCTGTATGGATAACCGCCCACTCAAGTTCGAGGAATGGGACGCCATGCGGCCCCAGTCGGTCTTCGTCTCCGCCACACCAGCGGCGTGGGAGTTGGAGCAAACGGGTGGTGTTTTTACCGAACAGGTCATCCGACCTACCGGCCTGTTGGACCCGAAGATCGAGATCCGGCCCGTCGACATGCAGGTGGACGACCTGCTGGATGAAATCCGGCGCGTTTCAGCCGACGGTTACCGCACGCTCTGCACGACCCTGACCAAGCGCATGGCCGAGGATCTGACCGAATACCTGCATGAACAGGGGATCAAGGTCCGCTACATGCACTCCGACATCGACACGATTGAGCGGATCGAGATCCTGCGTGACCTGCGGCTCGGCGCCTTTGACGTCCTGATCGGCATCAACCTGCTGCGTGAGGGCCTGGATATCCCGGAATGTGGTTTAGTGGCGATCCTGGATGCGGATAAGGAAGGGTTCCTGCGCTCCGAGACGTCCCTGGTGCAGACCATCGGGCGCGCCGCGCGGAACGCCGATGGCCGGGTCATCATGTACGCCGACAAGATCACCGGCTCCATGCAGCGCGCCATGTCCGAGACCGAGCGGCGCCGCGCCAAGCAGATGGCCTATAACGCGGAACACGGGATCACACCCGAGACGGTCAAGAAGAACGTCGAGGATGTGCTCGCGGGCCTCTATCAGGGCGACGTGGACATGAACCGCGTCACCGCCAAAGTCGACAGGCCGCTGGCCGGTGGCAACCTGATGGCCCACCTGGACGCGTTGCGCGAACGGATGCGAAAGGCCGCCGAAAACCTGGAATTCGAGGAAGCCGCCCGTCTGCGGGACGAGGTCAAGCGGCTGGAACAGGTGGACCTGGTGGTCTCCGACGACCCGCTGGCCCGTCAGTCAGCGGTCGAACAGGCCGTCGAGGACGCCCGCAAGGCCGAAGGCCGAAGCACCGCCGGACGACCTGGGCAGCGCGGAGGCAATGTGAAGCGGCGGAAGAAGCGTTAGGCTTTTGATCGCTCTGATTGCCTATGGCTTTAGAATATAGCGTTGGCTGGCGAGTGAGATCGGCTTTTCGTGATAGTTCGTAGCACTCATGGAGATCCGCCCTGTGGCACTGAGGCGAAGCACGCCACTCACAATACGATCATATGATGTGTAAATCTGACCATACACGTCATATGCCTCTAACCGGATGCAGAAGTGTTTTCTGCCCGCGACGACGTCAGGAAGAGGGACGCTAAATCTCTTGTGAGCCGTTTTCTTTGACGGGATAACAAACCAATTCCCATCCATAGGGGGTACGATTTGAGATGGCCTCGCCTCCCTCCCTTGGCGGCAAGCCGTTGCGTCATCGTCGTGAGAAAACTCATAAAACTCTGCCTCTGCCAAGAAAAGCTCAACATCGCCAAAATTTTGAAATGCGATACCAAACTGGATGTCTTCGGAGGAGGACGACACAACCTCCGTGAAGAAAAAGTTCAGGCCTACCTCTTTTGTCGCAAAGCTATACAGGCTGATCGCCAACGCAAAAAAGGAAACACAGAGGGATATAATATCTATATACGTCTTCACTTGAGCAATACCTGAACATAAGATAGTATAAAAAGGTATACCCCAAATATTATGACCAAGAGTACATTTTCCACAATATGAATATTGCGTATTTCCGACGACTTTAGGGTTACGAATTCTTCCTAGGAGCTATTTAAGACCGCCCGCTTTACCAAGTCGATTATTCGGTGATGCGTACTGTCTCCGGGTTCCCTCCGCAGCAGCGTTAACCGCCCCTTAACCATCCCTACCCCACCCTTACCCCATGCGACTCGCTATGGTGCTTCTCCTCCTGCTGGCTCACCCAGCCAGTGCGGGACCTTGGGTCCGGCCCCAGGGGGAGGCCTATGTCTTCATTGGGCACGAAGAAGGTAAGGACGGGTGGACCTCGATCTATGCGGAGTACGGCGGCGCTCGGCAGCTGACGTGGGGCCTGGATACTGGGGGGCATGCCATGGGATCGGTTCTGGGCGACCCGGACATCCCCCTGGACGGGCGCATTCGTGTGTTCGCGCGTCTGCCCGTTCTGTCCTCTGAGGCAGCACGCGCCACACGGCCCGGCTGGCTCTCACCGTGGTTGTTCGCCGTTGAGGCGAGCATCGGGCTGGATCGGGAAACCAACGGCGATCAGGCGGAGCGTGTGGGGCTGGGCCTGACGGCGGGGCGACCCCTGGACACCGCCTATGGCACTGGCTGGACGACCTTTGACCTGCGCGCGACGGCGGGCGGTGGCAAACGGCGGCGGCTCAATGCGCAATACGTGGTGGGTGTAAAACCGACCGACCGGCTGACCCTAGAGCTCGGGCTGTTTGCAGAACATGAGACCGATCTGAGCACGACCATTGCCCCTACGGTCGAATATAAGATCGGGGACCTGGGCGGCGCGCGGCTGGGCGTGTCCTTCAAGGATGGCGGCGATACGATCCTACGGGTGGGCTGGGCGCGGTCATTCTGACGGCTACCACCCTTCGGTCCCCGGGGCGCCTTTGACCGTGCCGCGCAGGTTCGGCGTCACCCATCCGCCATAGAAGTTGCCGGGCTGCGGCGTCACTGCAACGCCTCCGACGCGCACCGCATCCATGGCATGGGCGTAGATCGCCAGATGGTCCTTGAGCGCGGCAAATGTCCGGGTCGGCGTCGGATAATCCCAAGCGCAGCGCGGTGCCTGCGTCTCCCCCACCGACAGGGTCCAATAGCGTGCGGCGCCCTTCCATTCGCAAAAGCTGCTGCCTGCGGCGCGAGAGATATCTGCGCGAATGTCTGCCCGAGGAATGTAGTAGGTTGGCGCGTGGTGCGTCTCCAACACCCGCAGGGAGTCCACGGTGGAGATAATCTCCTGCCCGCCCAACCAGACTTGGATCCGTTGGGGCACGGGCTCCAACCGGGGTGGACGCGGGTAGGACTGAACATTTTCGTCGGGCAGTGTCATCGCAATTGATCTTCGCCGAGGGTGAGAATCACGGGCACGACGGTCTCTTCCTCCGCCTGCATGTGTCGCAGTTTCAACTCCATGACGGCGGTCAGCCGCGAGGATACGAGCGCCACCGCCCGCGCGCCGTCACGCACCTGGGACAGGCTCTGGCTCAGGCGATCTAGGCTGCAACCGATGTCCTGGTGATCGCTGTGCAACCGCTCAATCCACGGGGCGATACTTGGTTGCAGGACGATTAGACGGGGAAAGTAGACGCTGTCTTCGACCCCGTGGTGACCCAGCATTTCCTGGCACAGAAAGCGGCCATCGCGGTGCAACGCGGTGTCCGGATCCGTGGGGTCCAGGTCGCCGCCTTCGCAGGCCCGGAGCCTTGCACGCAGATCCGACATCAGGTCACGAAACATCTGGTGGCGGGACAACCAAAAGCGGGTCAGATCCCCGAATGCCGGACGCTGTGACCAGGCCTCCGGCGATATCGGTCCGTCATCGGGCAGGCGGACCGAAGGGAACCGGCTGTTGGTGCCATTGTGAACCATCCCCCTAGTTGTAGGCGACGGGTCCTTTGTGTCGAGTCGGGCCGCCTATGACAGAGCGACGCGCAACGCTTGATAGGCCACGGCGGTCGCGGCATTGGCCAGGTTCAGGGACCGGATGTGGCGGGAGCGCATGGGCAGGCGCAGTGTGTTCCCCTCCCGCCCCGCCAGGACCTCGGGTGGCAGGCCAGAGGTCTCCCGCCCAAACACCAGATGCACGTCGGGCGGATAGTCCGGCTCATAGACGGTGCGGCCTCCGAACTCCTCTAGAAGGAAGATCGCATCGGGGCGTGGCGCGCGCTTGGCCAAGAAGTCGTCCCAATCGTCGTATTCAAACAGCGACACATGCTGCCAATAGTCCAGCCCGGCCCGGCGCACCGTTTTGTCGGTCAAGGCAAACCCGTAGGGTCGGATCAGGCACAGATCGATGTCCAGGGCCACGCAGGTGCGCCCGATTGTGCCGGTGTTGCCGGGGATCTCGGGCTGGAACAGCACAATGGCCGGACGCTGGGCGGTCACGTGTGGACCCGTTCCCACCGCTCGATCAGATCGAATTGCAGACTGCGCGCCCGCCGACCCCAAGCGCGCCCGCCTTCGGGCCGGTCCCGCTCGGACACCGACAGACGATTGCGGCGCTCCACGTCCGCACAAAAGGTTGCGAAGGCCAGCTCTCGCCCGCCCCTGGCTTTGAAGTATCCCGCAAGGCCAGAGACGAAATTCAGCGTGCCTGTCTTGCATTGCACCGGGATGTTCACGTCGCCTTCAATAGTCAGCTCTTTCATGATTGGACGCAAACGCTGAGCCGCGCCCCGCGCAGTGAGCGAGGTGACCATGTCCGACGCACTGATCCGAGTGGTCCCGTTCAGACCGGAGTGGTCGTCGAAATCGGCGCGACGGGCGCCTGTCCGGTCTTGCAGCCACGCGGACATGATATCAGCCGAGGCCCCCAACCCGCTCGGCGCTTGGCCCCGCGCGCGGGTCGCGGACAGGCCCAGAACCTCTGCCGTCAGGTTGGTGGAGAAGCGCAGCATGTTGCGCGCGACGCGGTTCAGGTCGGCGCTTTCGACGCGCGCGATCTCGGTCCCCGCTGGCGCGCTGTTGGTCCGCTGGGCGGCGGGCACCACGATGCCGTTCGCGCGCAGCATGGTGCGCATCACGTCCCCGGCATAGAGCGCCGGGTTCCGCACCGGCAGCCACCGGGCCCCAGACCCGCCGAGTTGGGAGCGCGCCACCGTCCAACTGTCGAGTTCTCCCTGACGTTGGTAGGTGTAGACCGGCAGGGAGCGATCCGCGATGCGCATCCGCGCCGTGTTGACCGCAGGACGAAAGCGATCCGTGCGGGCATCCATTTCGATGGCATAAGAGGACCCAGCCCGCCGCCACCCGAAATGCACCCGATTGAAGTTCAGGTTCAGCCCCCCGACGGAGGGGTTGTAGCCCACGTGTTCCGGTTGGGTCCGGTCGATCCGGTCGATCCTTGGCAAGGCCCCATCGGCCACGAGAAACCGGCCCGAAATCTCCCGGATGCCTGCGGCCCGCGCTTGGGTCGCCAGATCGTGCAACCCATCCGTATCCAAGGCCGGGTCACCGCCGCCCACCAGCACCAGATCCCCGTTCACACGGCCATTGGACACCGGACCGGTCGCGATCAAACGGGTCGAAAAGCGGTGCGAGGGGCCGAGCGTTTCAAGGGCGTAGAGCGCGGTCACCGCCTTGGCCACGGAGGCAGGTGGCAGGGGCCGGACGGGATTATAGGTCTCCAAAATGCGGCCGCTGCGCGCATCGGCGAGGACGAAGCCGACCTTGCCGCCCAGACCCGCCTCGGCCACCAAACGATCCGCCGCCGGGGCCGATCGCGCAAGGGCGTCCGCTGGCTTTCCCGTCGGGCGCCCGGACCGCTCCGGCGCATTGGCGCAGGCGGGCAAGGCAGCCGTCGCCAAGGTAGCCGTCAAAAAGGAACGCCGCTTCATCACTCAGTCATCCTCCGCAACCAGTGTGGACTTGATGCCCCCAAGACCAAAGGATGTGAACCCCGCTCTGGGCCTTTGGCGTGCGGGGTGATAGCGCCGCGCCATGAATCGGACTCTCCTTGGATCTGTCGGGCTGATGTTCCTGGCCATGTCGCTGATCCCCATGGGGGACACAGCGGGCAAATTGCTGACCACCGAGCACGGCGTCACCCCGTTCTTTGTGGCCTTCAGCCGCTTTGCGGTCGGGGCAGCGATGATTTTTGTGATCGTCGGCGGACGGGTTCAGTGGCATCTTTATCGGGACTGGCGCGTCTGGGGGCGCGCGGCGCTGATCGCAGCGGGCATCGCCTGCATTCTCACCGCCCTGCAGACCGAAGACCTGGCCACTGTGTTCGGCGCGTTCTTCATCGGCCCGATCTTCAGCTACATCCTGTCGATTGTCCTGCTGGGAGAACGGGTCACGCCTCTCCAGTCCGTCCTGCTGGCTTTGGGCTTTTGCGGTGTGCTGTTGGTCGTGCAACCGGGCGCCGGGATGAGCGTCAATATCCTCTTCGCCGTGGCAGCGGGCTTGTTTTACGGCGCCTACCTGACCGCCTCGCGCTGGTTGTCGGATATCGCGCCGCCCCGGCAGCTGATGCTCACCCAGACGGTCCTGGGCACGGTCCTCCTGGCGCCTCTGGGCGTGACGGAGATCCCGACCTTTGATGTCACAGTGAGCGGCCTTCTGTTGTTTTCCGGTGTGGCTTCGGCCTCTGGGAACCTGCTGCTCATCGTGGCGTACCGGCGCAGCGATGCGACCGTTCTGGCGCCGTTCGTGTACTTTCAATTGCTGTCCGCGGCGGCGCTTGGCTGGACAGTGTTTGGCACCTTCCCCAATGCCGTGGCTTTGATCGGTCTGGCCGTTCTGATCTCGGCGGGTGTCGGGACGGTCCTGCTGCGGCGCTAGGACCAGCCGCCACCCGCGCGGATCGCCGATGACGAGGCCCCGTGCATGGGCACATTTACAAACGCCCAAGCCGGCGCCGGCATGCGACCCAGTCGCTGGGCGCCCAGGGCCGGGACGCGCGCATCGCGATAGATGGTCGCCGCGCGGGAGGTGCGCGCCGCAATCCTATCACCGGGTCGCGCCAAGACACCTATGGGCACGGCACCGATGATGCTGCGCCAATCCTCCCACAGGTGGAACTGCGCCAGGTTGTCGGCCCCCATGAGCCAGACGAACCGCACACCCGGGTAGAACCGTTGCAAGCGCGCGATGGTCTGGGCGGTGTATCGGGTGCCCAGTCGTGTCTCGATATCGGTCACGGTCACGCGCGGGTGCTGCATGATCTGGCGGGCATGGTCTAAGCGGCGATCAAGCGGTGCGGGGCCCCGTGTCTTGAGCGGATTTCCGGGACTGACCAACCACCACACGCGGTCAAGGCCAAACCGGCGCAGAGCCTCTCGCGTGATATGCACGTGACCCCCATGGGCGGGATCGAACGACCCGCCCAACAGGCCCACGACCATACCTGGCACCGCATATGGAAACCCCTCTCGCACAGCGCGAAGCCTTTGCGCAGCCACCCCGTGGGCGCAACCCCCTGGCTGGACCTTGGCCCGCGACCGCCCTATCCGTGAACTCCGTTCAGGAGGATTCCATGGCCCGCGCCACCACGACCGACCGCCGCGCCGCCCTGCGCGATACGCTCATCGAGCTCGCCACGCGCCGCATCGCCCAAGACGGGAGCGCGGCGCTCAAGGCCCGCGCGCTTGCGGCAGAGGCTGGATGCTCCGTGGGCGCCATATACAATGTGTTCGGCGATTTGGGCGACCTCGTTCTGGCCGTTAACGGAGAGACCTTTCGCAGGCTGGGGGCCCATGTCGTCGAGGCAGTCGCCCCGGCCGAAAACGCCGATCCGACCGAGCGGCTGATTGCCATGTCCGAAGCCTATCTGGGCTTTGCCGCCGAAAACCCATTGCTGTGGCGCGCGCTCTTCGATGTCGAGATGAGCCGCGATACGGAGGTCCCGGACTGGTACCTGTCCGCATTGGATCAACTGCTCTCCATTATCGACGCCCCTCTCGTGGAGGTCTTTCCAGACCTAAGCCCCAGCGAAGTCCGCGTTCGGACCCGCGCGCTCTTTTCGTCGGTGCATGGGATCACCCTGCTGGGGCTAGAGCGGCGGATCTCGGCAGTGGAAGAGGACCGCTTGCCGGATATGATCCGTTTTATCATCACCTCAACGACGCGACGTAGCGTCATTTGAACGTCGTTCAGTTTTATTCTTGAACGCCGTTCAAGGTTAAGCCATACAGTCTTCATGAACAACGTTCACGGAGACATCGACGTGTTACAGACCCTTTCAACCCTCCTACGTGGCGCCTCCGCCCGGGCAGAGGAGGCGACGCGCGACCGCTACGCCATCGAACTGATCGACCAGAAGATCCGAGAGGCGGACACCGCCCTCCGGACGGCCAAGGCGGGCCTGGCCAGCCTGATCCAGCGGGAGCGCGCGGAACGGCGCCAGTTGGACGCGCTGACCGCCCGCACCGCCGATCTGACCGAGCGGGCCCGCCAAGCCCTGGCCGATGGGCGCGACGATCTGGCGGCGGAGGCCGCCGAGGCCATCGCCCGGCAAGAGGATGAGGCCAACCAGCGCCAAGAAACGCTCGCCCGCCTCGAAGCCCGGGTGATCCGCCTGCGCGGCACGGTCGAGACAGCCCACAGGCGCCTCTTCGACCTGCGCCAAGGGGCAACGGCGGCGCGGGCATTGCGCCGCGAACAAGACCTGCAAACACGTTTGCGCAGCACCAACCTCGGCCAAAGCCCCGCCGCCGAAGCGCAGGATCTGATCGACCGCGTCCTGTCGCGGGACGACCCCGGCGAAGAGGCTGACATCCTGTCGGACATCGACCGCGACCTGAACGATGTCGCCCTGCCAGAACGTCTGGCCGATGGCGGCTACGGCCCCCCGACCCGCACCCGCGCCGCCGACGTCTTGGCGCGCCTCAAAACCCAAAACTAACCCCAGCCCAAACACACACGAGGACACATCCCATGGACCGCACCGAAGACTCCCGCCTGATCACCGCCTTCAACTTTGCTGGCGTCGTCGCCGCCTATGGCCTGCTCGGCCTTTCGCTCTGGCTGTCGACCGAAGTTCCCCTGGCCACCAAAGGGTTCTGGGCGATTGGCATCCTGCTCTTGACGCTCAGCCTGGTGAATTTCGTCAAATACCGTTTTGACGCCCGCCTGTCTGGCGACCGCATCACCAAGATCGAAGAGGCCCGCAACGAGCGCCTGTTGGAGGAATACGTGGGCACCGACAAGGCCGCGTGACCGCACCCGAGGGGCAGGACGGCATCGGCCATTCTGCCCCTTCCCCGGCTGCCGCCTTCGCGGTATGGGACAGCTTCGACAGCGTGCGGAGGACTCCATGGCAGCCTATCAATACGTCTATCACATGGACGGCGTGTCCAAGACCTATCCCGGCGGCAAAAAGGTGTTCGAAAACATCCGCCTATCGTTCCTGCCCGGCGTCAAAATCGGCGTCGTGGGCGTCAACGGCACCGGTAAATCCACGCTGATGAAGATCATGGCCGGGCAAGACCCAGATTTTCAGGGCGAAGCCTGGGCCGCCGAAGGCGCGAAGGTCGGATACCTTCCGCAGGAGCCGGTGCTGGACGACAGCCTCACCGTCCGCGAAAACGTCATGCTGGGCGTGGCCGAAAAGAAAGCGATCCTGGACCGCTACAACGAGCTGGCCATGAACTACTCGGACGAGACCGCCGAGGAGATGGCCAAACTCCAGGACGAGATCGACAGTCAGAACCTCTGGGATCTGGACGCACAGATCGACGTCTCGCTGGAAGCGCTACGCTGCCCACCCGACGATGCGAACCCCGCCAACCTGTCGGGCGGGGAGCGTCGGCGCGTCGCGCTCTGCAAACTGCTGCTCGAAGCGCCCGACATGCTGCTGTTGGACGAGCCGACCAACCACCTGGACGCCGAGACCATCGCTTGGTTGCAGCGGCACCTGATCGACTACAAAGGCACCTGCCTCATCGTCACCCACGACCGGTACTTTCTGGACGACATCACCGGTTGGATCCTGGAGTTGGACCGCGGCCGCGGCATCCCCTACGAGGGCAACTACTCCGCCTGGTTGGAGCAAAAGGCCAAACGATTGGAGCAGGAGGCCAAGGACGACAAATCCCGGTCGAAGACGCTGGAGCGGGAACTGGAATGGATCCGGTCTGGCGCCAAGGCGCGACAGGCAAAGTCGAAGGCCCGGATCAAAGCCTATGAGGAAATGGCCGGACAGTCGGAGCGTGACAAAGTTGGTCGCGCCCAGATTGTCATCCCCAACGGGCCGCGGTTGGGTGCTAAGGTCATTGAGGTCAACGGTCTCAGCAAGGCCTACGGCGACCGGTTGTTGATCGACGATCTGTCCTTTGCCTTGCCCCCCGGCGGCATCGTCGGCGTCATTGGCCCCAACGGCGCGGGGAAATCGACGCTGTTCCGCATGTTGACCGGGCAAGAGCAGCCCGACACCGGCACCGTCGAATACGGCGATACCGTCAAACTGTCGTACGTGGACCAGTCGCGCGACGACCTGGACGCCAATGAAACCGTTTGGGAGGCCATTTCGGGCGGGGCTGAACTGATCAAGCTGGGCGATGCGGAGGTCAACTCCCGCGCTTACTGTGGGTCGTTCAATTTTAAAGGTGGCGACCAGCAAAAGAAGGTCGGCCTGCTGTCGGGCGGGGAGCGGAACCGTGTCCACATGGCGCGCCTGCTGAAGGATGGCGGAAACGTCCTGCTGCTGGACGAGCCGACGAACGACCTCGATGTGGAAACCCTGCGCGCCCTGGAGGACGCCATCGCGGATTTCGCTGGCTGTGCCGTGGTCATCAGCCACGACCGCTTCTTCCTGGACCGGCTGTGCACGCATATCCTCGCCTTCGAAGGCGGGAGCCACGTGGAATGGTTCGAGGGCAATTTCGAAGCCTATGAAGAGGACAAGGCGCGTCGGCTCGGCCCAGATGCCCTGGAGCCGACCCGCGTGAAGTATAAGAAGTTCACCCGGTAGCGCCCCGGCATCGACTCCCAACGAAGACCTGGACCGTCCGCCTGACAGCGACGGTCCGGTTACCGCCCGACCCAGTCACTCTGATCGCACGGTCGTCGATTGACGTCCTCAGTAGGGTCGGTCGTTTGACCAATGGTGAGACAGGTTACCATCGCCAGGCGGTTTGGTCGAAACACGGCCTTCGACCCTGAAACATCAGGTCTTTGGCCCGCGTTCAGCTACAGGTTTGGGGCGGGCGAGGCGTCTTCGTCGTGCGACGACACCGCTCCAGGACCGGCATCCGCCATCGCTTCGATCAATCGCATGGCCCGATGGACCGCCCGCACCATTCCGCGCGGCAAAGCCCGCAACGCGGCGGCTTGATCCAGCGGAGGGAGGTTTCGCAAGGACAGCGCAATGATGTGCGAATGTTCTTGGGAGACCGCCTGGCGATCGATTCCGCCGTCAACCAATCGCATCACGTCGTCCTGGCTGAGCAGGGGCGAGCTTGGAGCAAGCTGATCCGCTTGGGGCTGCGGCGTTGGGGACAGAACCTCCGGCAACGACACGTGGTCATCCGTCGGCTCCACCGCAGGCTGTGTCGGCGTCTCTACTGGCTGAGGGTCGGGTGGCGGAGCGGTTTGTTCCAGCACCTCGGAAAACGCCAACGGCGCATCGGACCGAAACACGCGGTGCGTACCGAGGGGATGCGCGGGAGAGGTGCCGTCTTCTTCTTGCGGTTCCGGATTGGGGGCAGCCCCTGGCGGAGCGGCCCGCACCTCGTCCCCCGATGGCTCGCTTCCCCCCGACCGCGCCTCCACTTGAGCGATCAGATCACGCGCCAACTCGCGGAGCCGCTCCGGCGGCATCGGCGCAGCCCCCCCTTGAGTATCGATGCTCCCGTCTTCACCCAGCAGGGCCAAGAGGGCCTGCGCCCGATCCTTTGGCGTGTCTGGACGGGAGGCATCGGGTGATGGGGTCTCTTCGGGTTTGGTGGCCGTCGACCTGCGAAAACGAAGCATATGACGTGTCTCCCTAAAGATAACTGCGGACAAGGGCGCCGGTCACCAGGGCCCAGCCATCGACCACAACGAAGAACGCAAGTTTAAACGGTAAGGACACGATAGCCGGGGGCACCATCATCATGCCCATCGACATGAGAACCGCAGCGGCAACCATGTCGATAATCAAAAACGGCATGAACACCAGAAACCCGATCTGAAAGGCGCGGCTAATCTCGCTCAACAGAAATGACGGAACCAGGACGGATAGGGCGTCGGCCTCGGCCCCCGGACGGAGGGCGCGAAGATGCTCCAGGGTCTCTGGATCGACACGGGCGGACATGAAGGCTCGGAACGGCTCCATCGTCGCGACAAACGCCTCCTCCGGGTCCAAAGTCCCCTCGGCCAGCGGGGCGAGGCCGTCGCGGTATGCCGCCACAAAGACCGGCTCCATCACGAAGTACGTCAGGAACAGCGCCAGGCTGACGATCAACATGTTCGGTGGAGAGGCCTGCAATCCGATGGCCTGTCGCAGGATGGACAACACCGTCACGATGAACGGGAAGCATGTGACGGTAATCGCAATCCCCGGCGCCAAGCTGAGCACGGTCAGCAGGGCGATGAGCTGCATCGTCCGGAGCGAAAGCGAGTCGCCATCCCCAAGACTGAGCGACACATCCTGGGCTATGGCCGCGCCTGGAACGGCGAGCGCCACTCCGACCAAAAGCGCCCCGACCAGCCACCTTGTGTGCCTCACGCGACTGAATCCGGCTCAGACACTTCCGTCAGGCGCACAGCCAGACGACCTTCTTCGCCCTCCACCTCCTGCAATTGGCCCCGGGCAATGAGCCGGTCGCCTGCATAGAGTTCCACCGGGTCATCCACGCTGCGATCCAGCGGCAAGACGGCGTCACGCTTCAAGGTCAGGAGTTCGGACACCGTGGGATGTGCGCGGCCCACGGAAATCGTGATTTCGACGGGAACGCGGGACAGGGCGTTCTTGGTATCGGCGGGACGGTCAACCATCGGATGGATCCATTTCTACGGAAGCGAGGAAGGTTTCGAGCGCCTGGTCCAGGGCAGACAGGGCCGCCTCCAGATCAATGCGCCGCTCTTGATCGTCCCATCTGACGAGGGCTTGGGACAGGCTGAGCGCGGGCTCGGACTTGACGGAGACCTGGTCGGGCGACAGGTCCGAGCGCTCAAGAAGGCGTGCCAACGACGCGGCCTCCTCCGGGGCGACGAGGATCACCAGATGCCCCGCGCCATCCGCCAGCACCTGCTCCACCTCTTCTAGGAGCAGGGGGATAAATGATCGCTCCGCAGCGCGGGGCAACAGCTTGTCGAAAACGTCGTGGAGCAACGGCTCCAAGGCAGAGATCGCCGAGGCGACCGCCGCTTGCTGATCCCGCTCCAACAGGAGGAGCCGTTCGCGTAGCTTCTCTGAGACGCGACCCTGTTCGGCATCGACCTGGGCCATGGCATCGTCCCACCCCGCGTTATACGCTTCGTCAAAGCCCGCATCTGGGACGTCCTGCGTCACGGTTTCATGGACGGGCGCCGGGCGCGCGCTTTGCCCAAAGTCTTCTAGGATGATCCGGGTCATCGGGCATCCTCCGGTGTCTCATCCATCCAACCGCGCAGCACTTCGATGGTTTCTTCACGCCGCTCGGAAATCAGTTGGCGGAGCCGCTCGACAGGATCCTCCGCCGGCGCGTCTTCTTCTGCGAAGGTGCCGTCGCCGAGATCGGGCAAATTCGACAGATCGCCCAGGTCTGGCAAAGCGGCGGGCGCCTCACCCGGAGCATCGGCGGTGGCCGGGTCAGGCCCGTTCAAGGCGAGTTGCGGCGCTGGAGGCACATCCGATCTGTCATCACCGACCAAGGGCGCCGTGGCGCCCGCCAGCCCTTCAGAAGGGGCGGGCAAAGCCTGCGGCATGAGAAGGCCGCGCAAGGTCGGACGCACGAAGAACGCCAAGGCCGCTATGGCCACCAGTGCCAAGAGCGCCGCCGTCCCAAGTTGAGTGGCCTGGCCACCGGTCAGCCAAGGCAAGGACAACGCAGGTGCGGCATCCGGTGCCGCCGGAAGTTCGAACTCCATGGAATGGACCGTGACAACGTCGCCGCGGTCTTCGCGGAATCCGACTGCGGATTGGACCAGTTCCCGGATCGTCGACAATTCTTCCTCTGGGCGCGGCGCCCAGGTGGCAGCTCCGTCTTCGGCCGCTGTGCGCAGGCCATCAACCATCACGGCGACGGTCACCCGCTCAATACTCCCTGGCCCGCGCTCAACCTGCCGTTCGATGGCGGAGAAATCGTAGTTCACACGCTCCCGCGTTTCCGCATTGTTGGCTTCGCTATCTCCGCCCGGCGCGTCACCCTCCGGGAGGTTGCTGGCGACCGTGACGCCAGCGCCTGCCGCCCCCCGTTCGCTGCTGGTGCGTTCTTCGGTATCGGTGGAGATGACCACACGACTCTCAGGATCGAGGACCCGTTCGGTGATGATTTCGCGGTCTGACCGTGTCTCGACCGCCAGTTCCACGACATAACGGCCCTCACCGACGCGCGCGGCCAGAAGGTTCTCAACGGCATTGCGCATCTCAGCCACGCGGTTGTCGCGCGCTTCGCGCTCTGCGCCATAGAGATCGCCGCCGACGACCCGTCCGCTGGCGGAGTCGATTACCGTGACCGCTTCGGGCGCGAGGTTTGGAACCGCCCCAGCCACAAGCGATTGAACGGACTGCGCAAGCGAAGCGCCCACCGCGCCCGCGACCATCTGAATGGTGACAGACGCGCTGGCCTCCCGCTCCCGCGAGAAGGGCGAGGCATCTGCGGTCGCAATATGAACCCGCGCAGCTTTCACACCATTCGCGGCGAGAATGGTACGCGTCAGCTCCCCTTCCCGGGCGCGCCAATAGGCAGCGTCGAACATCTGGGACGTGGTGCCAAAGCCTGAGAGCCCATCCAGAAGTTCGTATCCGGCCCCATCTGTGCGCGGCAGCCCCTCACCCGCCAATTGCAGACGCAGGGCATCGCGCTCCTCACCTGACACGTAGATCGCATCCCCGCGCACCTCGTGGGTGACGCCGCGGGCCTCCAGGCTGGCGACAACCTCACCAGCGGCAGCTGGGTCCAGGCGCGCAAACAACAGCTCCATCCGGGGGGCCGTCGCGATGCGGGTCAACATGAAAATGGATAGAAAGGTCACCAAGGTGGCGGCGGCCAACACCGTCAAACGACGCTTGTCCTGAGCCTGCCAATAGGCTGCGAAACTCTCCAAATGTCCATCCTCCGGAATGGTCAGCCCGTTCTGGGCCTCGCCGGTAAAATTCCCGATTCCCTTTAAGATTTGGTTAGCCAGCCATCGGTTAGGACAGATCTCAGACAACGGGAGTGCCGAGATGGCCGAAGACACCGAAGAGACTGAGGAAAAAAAGGCCGGGATGGGCCTGAAGGGCTGGTTGATCGTTGTGATTCTTGCGGCGGTCCTGGGCGGCGGCGGCTTTTATGCGACGTACTCTGGACTTGTGGCCGACCAATTTGCCGCCAAACCGGCACCGCACCCTGTAGCAGAGCAAGACGGTCCCAAGTTTGTGGAGTTGGAACCGATGCTTGTGACGGTCGGTGGTCCGGGGTCGATCAAGCAGTTGAAATTCCGGGCTTTCTTAGAGGTGCCCCATGATGGATCGGACCATGTGGTGACGCTCCAGCCAAGGATCCTAGATATTTTTTCGACCTATCTCAGGGCTTTAGGTCCGGACACATTGGAAGACCCCGCTGCTCTCATTCGAATACGCGCCCAGCTTTTGCGTCGCCTGCATCTTTTGACGGGCCCGGACGCTGTCTCTGACCTGCTCATCATCGATTTCGTAGTGACATGACATATCTCGCGCTCCTTTCAGACGGCCTTCTGGTTATCGCAACACTCGGTATGGCGACCTATTGTTGGGTCTTGTCGAAGCGGCTGGCGGCACCGCCTTCGCCCGCGCCCCAAGCGGCTGAGATCGATCATCTGACACAGGCGGTCGACGCGCTGCGCGCAGACGTGGAAGCGCTGCGAAACAGCCCCGCTACCGAGGAAACTTTGGCGCCCGACCCGACGGCGGACCAACTCGCCGCGCAAATCGACCGTGCAGATGACAGGATCGGTCGGATTGAGATCCTTTTGGCAGGGCTGGAAGAGATCGAAACAGACCTCGTGATGCGGGCAGATGCTGCCGACGCGGCAGATGCCGCAGAGGATACGATCACCATCCCACAGTTCCGCCCAACCCGGAGCCATCCCATGGTTGCGACCCCTTCCGGAGACATGACGAGATGAACTTTCTGCTCACACAAGGAAAGCGCCTGGTTTTCGGTGCAGTGTTCACGCTTCTTCTGGTTTCCGCACTCGCCCGCGTCATTTCCGCGAGCCTGTCTGCGCAACCGGCGGAGCCACCGGTCGAGAACCTCCAAGAGACGGCCGCCCTGCTGTGCCCCCCGTCGGAAGAAGTCGCAAACCTGCTCCGGCAAATCGCGGCCCGTGATGCGGAGCTTGACGCGCGGGAGGCGCGTGTCGCCCTACGGGAGCAAGACACCCGTATCGCAACCCAAGAGATCCGCCGATCTCTCGAAGACTTGACCCAAGCAGAAGAACGGTTGGCCGCGCGCATGTACCAATCGAATGAGGCTTCGGAAACCGATGTGGCGCGCTTGACCGAGGTCTATGAGGGAATGAAACCGAAGGACGCCGCGGTCTTGTTCGAGACAATGGAGTCGAACTTTGCTGCGGGTTTCTTGGCGCGGATGCGACCGGATGCGGCGGCGGCGATCTTCTCGAACCTATCGCCGGAAAAGGCCTACGCCCTTAGTGTTGTTATGGCCGGACGCAACGCAAACGCCGCTACCGGAGGTTGATATGCTTGGGATTGCTGGAATTATCTGCGTCTTTGTCATGGTCTTTGGCGGCTACCTGCTGGCAGGTGGCAAGATGGGCATCATCTTGAAATCGCTCCCTTATGAAATGACCATGATCGGCGGCGCCGCCGTTGGCGCGTTCCTGCTGAGCAATGGCGCGGCTGAGGTAAAACATACGCTCAAGGACGTGGGCAAAGTGTTCAAGGGACCGAAGTGGAAACCGGATGACTACCGGGATCTCCTCTGCCTCCTGTTCGAGTTGATCCGGCTTGGGCGGCAGAACCCCGTGGCCCTTGAAGAACACATCGAAGATCCGGACTCCTCGGACATTTTTAGCAATTACCCAAAGCTTCTGACGGATCGCGAAGCCATTGCCATGATCAGCGATACGCTTCGCGCGATGTCGATGAATTACGATGACCCCCACCAAGTCGAGGAAGTTCTCAGCAAACGCATAGAAGAAAATCAGCACCATGCGGGGCATTCGAGCCACGCACTTCAATCGGTGGCCGACGCACTTCCTGCCTTGGGAATTGTCGCGGCGGTGCTCGGCGTCATCAAAACTATGGGGTCAATCGACCAACCACCAGAAGTCCTTGGGAAACTGATTGGCGGCGCCCTCGTCGGGACGTTCCTGGGCGTGTTTCTGGCCTACGGCATCGTCGGACCATTTGCCGTTCGCCTCAAATCTATCAGTGAACAGGACGGACATTTCTACGCGCTCATCCAAGAGGTTCTGGTCGCGAACCTGCACAATCACGCGACGAACATCTGTATCGAGGTGGGCCGCCAAAACACTCCGACCCACATGCGTCCCACATATGCGGAGCTCGAAGAAGCACTGAAGGCCCGCAAAGCAGCATGATGAGACGGATCGGAACAATACTCATCGGTGTGACGGTTGCCCTGAGCCATCCAGCGTGGGCTCAGGCGACGCGCGTCGTTACATCCGGTGAACACGCCTCGTTCTCGCGCCTCGTCTTTCCATCGCCCACCGATCTTTCCTGGACGGTCACATCTGACACCGACACGGTCTTGATCGACTTTGGTGAACCACGTGTCGCGTTCAACACAAGCGGGGTGTTCGATCGGATCCCGAGGCAAAGACTACGCGATATCCGTGGGGGCGACGGGGAATTGGAGCTTTCGCTTGCGTGTGACTGCGACGTTCGCGTGTTTCAAATCCCATCGGGCCATATTGTCATCGACGTCAACGACCCAACCGTTGCGCCGACGGCCGCTCTTGACGCACCGGATGATCAGCCTTCGCTCACGCCTGCAGCCGAACCGACCGTCCTGCCGCTGAAACTATCACCAGTGGCCACCCTATCACGTGGCCTATCTGTCACATCTTCCTCTGTAGCGTCCGCCGAAACGCAGCAAGAAAACCCCGCCACTAGCGGCGCGACCTCCCCACCCGTCCAAATCAGGATCCAGGACCAGACACGACCGTCACTTCTCCCGTTTACGGCATCGACTTCCGAGCAAGACCGTCTTTCGATTGCAGCTTGCGCGATTGAAGCGCGCGCAGCAGAGGTGCTGAACAGCGACCCGAGTAACGCCCTGGCGGACTTGCCGGTAAATCGCGTGAACGTTGTGGATAGCGCTGGCAACCGTTCTCCCGAAGGTCTCCAGACCTTGGTCGATACGTATCTGTCTCTCGGCTGGGGTACCGAAGCCCTACATATTTTGGACCAACTCGAAGCCGACCAAGATATCCCTCGACGGATCGTGGCGACTGCGCTGGATGCCTCTCCCAACTTTGGCGACGATCAGGTACTCGGCGATCCCGCCTGTGGCCCCGCCACAACCAGCCTGCTACTGATTTCCGGACCCGGAGATATCGATTGGGACGCCGTAGACGCAGAGGCACTCGTTCATTTCATAGATCGGCTACCGCCCATCCGCAGACGAGATCTAGAACCCCGCTTGCGCGACGGTCTCGTCCGCCTTGGTAAGGAGGAGACACTGGCGCGCCTCACCTCAAGGCCCGCCCGTCAGCAAACGGAAGGCGCGGTCTCGGCGGAGATCACTGCTGCCGGGACCGATGAACAGGCGATCCGGGCAACACTCGATCTCTTGCGGAACAGCCCGGCTCCACTATCGGATGCGCAACGCACGATTCTTGGCAATGCGCTGGCGCTGCGGCGATCCATTCCAGATGGCCCCCTGAAGGACGAGTTTGACGATGCCTTGGCCCAAGGTCTCCTGCTGTCCGGCCACACAGACGAAGCTATTGACGTCATTGATAAATCACCTGATCGCGCGGCGGAAATGCTCGCCATGGTTCTGGACGAAAGACCGCCGGAGGACGCGTTGGAAATCGCCGTCCGGCTGCGTCCAAGCCTTCCCAGTAATGCGGCCGTCATTGACGACGTTGCCCGTTTGATGCGCACCTTTGGTCTGACGGAAGCTGCGGCCGAGTACGAAGCCATCCGGCCCGGTGAAGGCCTACCGGCGCGTCCAGTGCTGGCCCGGGATCCAGCGACCGCCGAAGGGGACCCTTTAACGTCCATAGACCAGGCTTGGTTAGAACGGGACTTCACGCGGGTTGCCGAAGAAGAAGTAACCGAAAGCCAAACACCGCGCAGCTTGCTAGCCCAATATGTTGTGGAACGCAACGACACCACTCTGCCGTCGGACGACTTCACGCGCGCCGAATACCTTTTGGACAGCAGCCGAAGCGTATCGTCGGTGATTTCCGCCTTGCTGAACGAGGGCCAGAGTATTCGGGAGCAGTAACGGCGCATTAACCCAAACAGCGTAGCCCTACAGAGACAGCCTACACGTTCGTTTGAGGGTTTCGATGAGATCGTTGTTTCAGCCAACCGTTCTGATGACCTTGGCACTTATGTCGATCATTCTCATGATGATCCTGCCAATGCCATCCTGGGTTCTGGACATTGGCCTATCAGCGTCCTTCGCCATCGCGATCCTTATCTTTACGACAACACTGTTCATTGAACGCCCGCTGGATTTTTCGGCTTTCCCAACGATCCTTCTGGCCTCGCTTATGCTTCGGCTGTCACTCAACGTGTCGTCGACAAAGCTTATCATCGGCGAAGGACATACGGGGACCGACGCGGCAGGTCATGTCATCGAAGGCTTTGCGAACTTCGTGATGGGAGGCAGCGTCGCGCTTGGGCTTGTGGTGTTCGGCGTTCTGTTGATCGTAAACTTTGTGGTCATCACAAAGGGGGCCACCCGCATGGCCGAGGTGGGTGCGCGCTTCGCTCTTGATGGAATGCCCGGCAAACAATTGGCCATCGACAGCGATGTCGCGGCGGGCGCCATCGACCACGCAGAGGCCAAGCGCCGCCGCGAGTTAGATCTGTCCGAAACGACTTTCTTCGGATCGCTAGATGGGGCGTCTAAATTCGTGAAGGGTGACGCCATAGCCGGGTTGCTGATCACGATCCTGAATCTGGTCGTTGGGCTCAGTGCGGGGATGATCGCGCACGGCATGCCACTGTCGCAGGCAATCGAAACCTACGCGATCTTGACCGTTGGCGATGGGTTGGTGTCGCAGATCCCAGCGGTCATCATCTCAATCGCATCGGGCCTGTTGTTGGCCAAAGGAGGCAACAGCGGCGCGATTGATACGGCAATTTTTGCTCAGATTGGACGGCATCCAGCGGCTTTGGCGACCGTGGCCTTGATCATGGCAGTCTTTGCTTTCGTGCCCGGATTGCCCTTCATCCCATTCATACTCGGCGCATTGGTCCTTGGGGCGACGGCGGTCTGGCGCATGCGACCCGAAGTGCCAGAGCCGATGGTCGAGGATGAGGCCGACCAAGCCCCACCTGAGCGAGAAATTGGCGACATCTTAGACCTCGATGATATCCGCGTGGAATTCGCGCTGGACCTTGTGGATCTTGCGCTGGATCCAAGCAACGGCCTTGAACGGCGGATCGGCGGGCTGCGCAATCATATTGCCGAAAGCTACGGGATCATCCTTCCGGAAATCAGAATGACTGATGATGCGGGGCTCCCTTCCGGCACATACGTCATTCGCATACAGGGCGTTGAAATGGCGCGCGACCGCTTGGAAAAGAACCACCTCCTCGTACTTACCGGCGCCGGGTCCCAGGCGGTGTTGCCAGGCCGTGACGTGAAGGAACCGGTCTATGGCGCACCGGCCCGCTGGGTGCCCGCGGATGAGGCCGACGCAATGCTCGGCCATACCTCGGTCACGCCAACCGAGGTCTTGGCGACGCATCTTCTGGAAATCATCAAATCAAACTTTCCGCGCCTGCTGGGCCTCAAGGGTCTCCAACGTCTTCTGGACGCTTTCGCCAAGGTTTCATCCCCGGAGAAATCCGTCGCAAATCGCCGCCTCCTGGATGAACTCATCCCGTCAAAGGTCCCACAGGAACTCCTGCTGGCTGTCCTGCGTCACCTTTTGGCCGAGCGGGTATCCGTCCGAAACCTCCCCGTCATTTTGGAAGCAGTTTCCGAGCGCCGCGACCAAGGTCTGTCCCCAGAGGATGTCGCGGAGCATGTGCGCCAACGGCTGTCCGAGCAGATCACCGCTGGGCTCAAGCGCGACGATGGAACGATCCCGCTTTTACAGTTGGAGCCGCGTTGGGAAGAGATGTTCGCGCGCCACCAAATGGACGGGCAGGGCGGGGGCCGCGATATCGCCCTGCCCCCTGATCTCTTCCAAAAGCTGGGCGAAAATCTGGTCGCCGGCATCGGACGTGCGGCGGAGCAAGGAACCCATGCGGCCGTCGTCACGTCGGCACGAAGACGACGGTTTGTACGGACTGTCTTATCCTCTCGGGGCCTGCCGAATCCGGTCATCTCATACGAAGAAATCGGCAGCGCAGCCGTCCCCGCGATCGTCGGGTCCGTCGCAGCATGATTGATGCGCTGTTGGCGCTGACGGAGGGGGCGGGGCCACTCGTCATCTCATTTTTAACGGTCTTTCTGCGGGTCGGTGGCATCATGCTTCTGCTGCCCGGCCTGGGGGATCGGTTAATCCCGACACGCGTGCGGCTGGTTGCAGGGTTCAGCCTTGCGGTGGCCATAACGCCGACCGTCACAACACCAACCACCATTCCGTTTCAAATGATCCTGACAGAGGGGCTGATCGGCCTCGCATTTGGCGCCGTACTCCGTTTCTTGGCCCAAGCGCTTTTGATGGCAGGTATGATGGCGGCGCAGCTCACGTCCCTGTCTCAGCTCTTCGGCACGACTGAACCATCCTCCGCCATCGGAAATGTGCTCAACCTCGCGGGTCTCTGCCTGTTGATGGCGACGGGCCTGCCCCTGTACGTCATCGACCTGCTGGTGCGCAGCTATGATATCTTGCCCATTGGCGCGATTATGCCAGGCTCAGATGTGGCAAGCTGGGGTGTTGGTCGCCTGTCCCACGCGTTTGCCCTCGCCTTCGCGTTGGCGGCGCCCTTTGCGTTGGTGGCAATCCTCTACAACATGGCGCTCGGCGTCATAAACCGCGCGATGCCGCAGCTTATGGTCGCTCTGGTTGGTGCGCCGGCGATCACAGGTCTGACCGGCGTCATCCTGATGCTTGCTGCGCCGGTCATCCTGTCGACCTGGCACACGGCGATGGTCGCGCTGCTGGTCGACCCAATTTCCGGAGGCGTGCCGTGAGCCAGGAGGAAAGCGGGGCCGAAAAGACCCATGAGGCCACACCCCAAAAACTGAGCGAGGCTCGGAAAAAGGGTGAGATCGTCAAATCCCAGGACGTGGCAGTTGCCGCATCCTACATCGGCGCGTTTCTCTGCCTCGCGATTGCAGCAGGACCAGCGACGGACCTCTTGATCAATGCGGGCGGCGCTTTGTTGCAGGATGCCGATGGCATGGCGGAGGCCTTGCGCGATCGCGGTAGCGGCTACGGCGGTGTTGTCCTCTGGGCGACCCTCGGCAGCACTGGACTCCTGGTGGGGCCAATGGCGGGGCTCGTTCTCGTCGTGCTCTTTGCGCAGCAGGCGATCGTGGTCGCACCGTCCAAACTCCGCCCACGGCTCTCCAAGATTTCGATCCTCTCGAACGCAAAGAACAAGTTCGGCGCCAACGGATTGTTCGAATTCGCGAAATCGGCGGCAAAGATGGCGACCTACTCTGCGCTGTTGGCTTACGTCATCACGTCCAACTTGGACGACATCGTGGTTTCCGCGGCGCTCGAACCGCGCAAGGTGGTCACCTTGATTCCGGATATGCTGGGTCAGTTTCTTTTGGCGGTCATCATCGCTTCGGCAACAATCGCGACCGCCGATTACCTTTGGCAGCGGCACAGCCACTTGGCCAAGCACCGCATGACCCGGCAGGAGGTTCTCGATGAAACAAAGCAATCCGAAGGCGATCCCCACCTAAAGGCGCGCCGTCGGCAGCGGGGCCAAGAGCTTGCCACCAACAAGATGTTGCAGGACGTGCCTGATGCGGCCGTCATTGTCGTCAACCCGACGCACTATGCCGTGGCTTTGAAGTGGTCTCCGATGGATCCGACCCCGCCGGTCTGCGTGGCAAAAGGCGTCGATGAAATTGCGGCCAAGATCCGCGAAGTGGCGACCGACAACGACGTGCCGATCTTTAGCGATCCGCCCACGGCACGGGCGCTGCACGCAAGCGTGGATCTGGGCGACATCATCGACCGGGAGCACTTTGCCGCCGTTGCCGCTGCAATCCGCTTCGCGCAAGAAATGCAGCAAAAGGCTAAAGCAAAATGACCAAAGCAGACCTTCGCGCCTTGCATAAGCTCGCCGAGCTGCGGGCTCTGCGGTCGGCCGCCGACCTGGCCAAGCGCCAGACTGTGGTCTCAGCGCTCGAAGCGCAGGCCGCCCCGCTGCGACAGACCGCCAGTTGCGAAACCGCTGACATCTCTCAGTTGATGGTGCAGGAAAAACATGACCTGTGGAGAGCCGATCAACTGTCGCGCCTCACACTCCAGCTGGCCCAGGCGCAGGCCGCAGCGCAACCCTATCGCGAAGCCCATGCCCGCGATACGGCCCGGGCCAAGGTCATTGAACGACTAATGGCGACCCAGAACAGGCGACGGCGAGCATAGGTATGACGCTTCGTGGAGGAGAGGCGCGCGTTGGCTTACGCCTGCCTCTCACAATCCATCGAGCGTAAATCAGCCATTCTGGCGGACCATTGACATGATGAGGACCCGCGCATCGTCGTCCTCTAACCTCTGGGACACCACATCATCGAGCCGCTGTCGAAGACGGGTCATCGCCGGGGAGGCGGTGAAGTCTCCGTCAAATCCACCCAGTGAGGCATGGAGGTAGAGAACCTCGTTCATGCCATCGCGCAGCAGAGGTTCCTGGAGCAGAATGGTTTCCCGTGCCACCGCGTGGGATTCCACCCCAAGGGACAGAACCAGGTGGGACCAGACGCGTCCATCTCGCAACACGGGAACGACAAATGGGTCGCGGAAAGCCACGACTTCGGGTGAGGAGAGATCCGTCTCCTCGACTTCAGGCACGACCGGTTCTTCAGGCTCGGGCGGAGGCGGGCGCAAAACATGGCCTGCTCCTGCCCCACCAAGCAGAGCGATCAAGACAACGGCTGCGGCGATGATCTTTCCCATGGTCAGAACGGCAAGATGATGTCGGCGACCTGCTGGCCAATCCGAGGTTGTTGCACGTCCGTGATCTGACCACGCCCGCCATAGGAGATGCGCGCCGCGGCGATCTTGTCGTAGGTGATCTCGTTCTGGCGGGACACATCTTCGGGACGGACATACCCCGTCACAAGCATTTCACGCAGTTCGAAATTCACGCGCACCTCCTGTCTGCCTTCGATCTGTAAAACTCCGCTGGGCAACACATTCGTCACCGTGGCCGCGATCCTTAAAGTGAGTTTCTCGCGACGCCGCACCCCGCCGGAACCGGAGGACGATCCGGAGCTGTCGAGGGACACGGCCTCACCCAAGGACGCCCCCTCGGGCAAGCGGCGGTCGATACTCTGCGGCAGGCCGAAAAACTCCGGGATGGCCAGGCTTTCGGAGCCGTTGCGAGACCGGTTTGTAGAGTTGTTAATCTCGGCGTTCTCGTCGATCTCAATAACGACGGTCATGATATCGCCCCGGTCCCGCGCCCGCCGATCACCCAGCAAGGACCGCCGCCCTCCGGTCCAAAGCGAGGCGGAATGGGCCGGCACCTCATCGACCTTGGTTTCCTCAAAGACCGGCTGGGCGATGGCATAGGCCTCTGCCCCGGTCTGGACGGGCGTGAACTCGGGCGCTTGCCCCACCTGCTCTAGTCGAGCACACCCGACGACCGCCAAGGTACAAAGGGCCAGAGAAACAGTCTTGTGTAGGGTCATTTCCCCTCCTGGGTTCACTGGACGATGACGGCGCCAGAGGCCGTGGCGATGCCGGTCACTGTGGATCGGGACGACAGGTTCATGACGCGCACGGGCTCTCCGTCGCCGGCCCGCTGCAACGCGCGACCTTCGAGCGTTATGACCAAACCGCCGCGGCGAAAGATCAGCGGCACCACAGCATTGCGTTGGATGACCGTTGGCATCCCGACTTCCCTCTGGCGCACCGGGCGACCGGGATAGAGGTTCACGCGCGCCTCCAGCCCGATCAAATCGCGCGGGTCGTCAAATCCGTCGGGGATGGTGATTTCCGCGAAGGACAAGGCATCCGCCCCCAAGGCGTCTCCGGCACGGACGGGATGCAGGACCATAACCGATTGCGCCCCGGCGGGCACGGCGACGGACATCAACAGGCAGGCGAGAAGAGTGCGCATCACATCACCGGATCTGTGTCGTGGCGGACATCATCTGATCGGCGGCGGTGATGACTTTGGCGTTCATCTCATAGCCGCGCTGCGCCTCGATTAGATCGGTGATCTCTCGCACGGCATCGACGGTGCTGTCTTCCAGATAGCCTTGACGGAAAAGCCCCAGCCCATCCTCACCGGCAAAGCCAACCAAGGGCGCGCCAGAGGCGTTTGTTTCCGCGTAGAGGTTCGAGCCCATCGCTTCGAGCCCCTTCTCATTCGAGAAGCCCACGAGGGTTAACTGACCCAACTGCTCCGGCTCCGTCCGGTCGCGGAAGTAAGCATAGACCTCGCCGTCTGGGCTGATGCTGATGGAGCGCGCATCGTCTGGGATTGTAAGGTCCGGCACGACCGGATGTCCGTCGGAGGTTACGAGCAGGCCATCGCCCGTCCGCTTCAAGGCTCCGTCGCGGGTGTAGGCCGCGGCGCCCGATGGCATGGTCACCTCCAAATAACCCTTGCCCTCAATGGCGATATCGAGGTCCCCATTGGTCTGCGCCAATGTGCCTTGCGCTACGTCCATCGACACGGCGGACGGACGCACGCCCAGGCCCAGTTGCACGCCGGTCGGGATAATCGCCCCCGTGGCCGCCGCGATGGAACCCGCGCGGGTCATCTGTTGATAGTGCAGATCGGCGAATTCGGCCCGCCGCGCGTTGTAAGCGGTGGTGTTCATATTCGCGAGGTTGTTCGAAATCACCTCGACCCGCATTTGTTGGGCGGACATCCCAGTGGCCGCGATACTCAGGGCGCGCATGGCGAACCTCCTGTTATTGTTCCATCAATCGAAAGATCGAGCGGAGACGCTCGTCCTCTCGCTCCATAAAGCTTTGGCCGAGCTCATAGGCGTTCTGCACCGTCACCATGCGCGCAATCTCCAGCACTGGGTTGACGTTGGACGCCTCAAGAAAGCCCTGCATGACGCGCGGCGTCTCGACCGGCTGGGTCCCACCGGGCGCCGCAAACAGCGTGCCAACCAACCGGGTCAAACGGTCCGGCGCGTTGGGGACAACCACACCGATCTGAGCCAGGGGCTCCCCATCCGCCGAGAGCGTCCCGTCCTGCCCGATGTGGATGGCATCTGAACCAGGCGGCACGACCACGGGCGCCCCGCCTGCATCCAAAACCGGGTCCCCCTCTACCGTCTGTACGCCACCATCTGCCCCCAAGACGAAGGCACCGGCACGGGTCAGATATTGCTCTCCGTTGCGGTCCACGAGAAAGAAGCCGTCCCCCTCGATCGCCAGATCGAGCACACCGCCCGTGGGTTCCATCGCACCTTGGGTCAGGTTCATGGTTTGCGCGTTTGCGTGGGCCAGCGACACCGACGGATTTCCGCGCCCCGTATCCACGACATGTTCGGAGAAGAGCACGCTTTCGCTGCGATACCCGGTGGTATTCGCGTTGGCGATGTTCTGGGCGATCGTGTTCATTTCACGCAGCAGGCCAGATTGACGGCCAAGCGCCGGGTAAATCCCATCGGTCATGTCAGAAGCCCTCGATAATGGGGATGAGCGTGTCTGTGAAATACCGTCCCAGCGTGAGGCTCATGAAACCCATGGACGCCCAGAAAACGGCGAGCATGGCGGCCATTTTGGGCACGAAGGTCAACGTCATCTCCTGGACGGAGGTCAGCGCCTGCAACAAGCCGATGGTCACACCAACCACCAAGGCAACCGCAAGGATGGGCGCAGATGCCAGGACGGCGACCCAAAGTCCCTGGCGCAGCACGTCATAGAAAAGCGCGTCCTGCATGGCCTTAGACCGGCATCCGCAGGATTTCCTGATAGGCTTCGACGGCCCTGTCCCGCACGGTTACAACCGTTTCGACCGCGAACTGTGTCTCGGCAATTGCGGTGACCAGGGCATGTGGATCGGCGCCGGTTGTAATGGCTGCGGTTGCTTGGGTCTCGGCGTTGGTAAGCGCTTGGGCAAATCCGGTAACGGCGTCCATAGCTGCGCGCCCCATGCCATTGGGCACAGCGCCGCCCGCCCCGGCCCCCGTAGCGAGGGCCGAAATCGTGTTCATCTCCATCGGATGTCTCCTATCGCTTGATAATGTCCATCACCGCCGAGGACATGCGGCGGACCTGTTCAAACATCTTAAGGTTTGCTTCGTAGCTGCGCTGCGCCTCCCGGGCGTCGGCGAGTTCGGTGACCAAATCCACGTTCGACCCGAAGTAATACCCCTCATCATCGGCCATCGGATGCGACGGCTCGTGGATACGGTGGAGCTCCGCCCGATCAAGGCGCACGGCCCCCGTTTCGACAGCGCCGGAGCGGCGCCCATCCACAACCTCGGCGCGGAAATCTATTGTCTTGCGGCGGTACCCGGGCGTGTCAGCGTTTGCGATGTTTTCTGAGATATGGCCAATGCGCTGGCTTTGCCCGCGCATCCCCGAACTCAGAATTGCCATTGTCTGCGAAAATCCAGCCATTCTAGCCTCTCCTTATCGCCCAAGGCTCGCCCGCAGGACGTCGAGCGAGGATTGATAGACGGTCAGCGCGCGGTTGTGCGCGCGGGAGGCGTCAATGCCGCGCAAGATCTGATCCTGAAGCGAGACGGTGTTTCCATTGGGGTCTGCGGCGACGCCCACCTCTTCGAAAATGCGCGCGGTTCGCGGGGTTCCGGCCATGTGGCCCGGGTGAGACCGGCGCAGCGCCGCCCCGTCTTCGACCACCAAAAAGGGCGCCACATCACGGGCGCGGTAGCCAGGCGTATCCGCGTTGGCCACATTGGTTGCGATCACTTGTTGGCGGGCGGCTGCGTGTTTCGCAGCCTGCGCCGCCAGGCTGAACAGGGCAGGCATCTCGGTCACAGGCGGATTCTCCGTCATTCCTGAAACGAAGCTTTAAGAGTGATTCCTTTAGAAACCGTTTCAAACGGATGAGGATTGCCATGGCCGTCGACGTGCTAGACCCCTTCGCGACAATTCGGGACATGCTGCGCGGCATTGACCGAATGTCACCCCTCGGACGGATCACGCGGTTAGAGGCCGGTGGCATTTGGGTCGAGGGGTTATCGGACCACGCGCGCCTCGGGGATGAGGTCGCCTATCGCGATCTAGACGGGTTTCAGCAGCGGGCCGAGGTGGTCAAGATCAACCGCGACGGGCTCTGGGCGACGCCGTTCAGCGCTGTCGACGGCCTCCAGATCGGCCTCGCGGTGGAGCCGTTGGGCGCCCCGCGCCTTGCCCCCGGTCAAAGCTGGATTGGGCGGGTCATCGATCCTCTCGGGCGACCCCTGGACGGACGACCCATCGGCGGCGGGATTGCAAGACCTCTCCGCGCGGCGCCCCCGGCACCCGGACACCGACGGGGGATGGGCGCGCGACTGACGACCGGGTTCACGGTGTTGGACACCATGCTCCCGATTGCGGCGGGCCAACGGGTCGGCCTCTTCGCAGGATCTGGTGTGGGCAAATCGACCCTTCTGGGATCCTTGGCCAAGAACATGCAGGCCGATGTCTGCGTGCTCGCGCTTGTGGGCGAACGCGGGCGTGAAGTGTCGGAGTTCTGTAACACCGTCCTAGGCCCCGAAGGCATGGCCCGCACCGTGGTCGTCGCGGCCACCTCGGACCAACCGGCAACCATGCGCAGACGCTGCCCCTTAGCGGCCATCACCGTCGCGGAGCACTTCCGAGATCAGGGGCGCAAAGTCCTGTTTCTCTGTGACAGCATCACCCGCCTCGCCGAGGCCCATCGCGAGGTCGCAACCGCCGCCGGGGAGACGTGCGATCAAACGGGCCAACAGCCCAGCCTCACCCCCTTGCTGGCCGCACTCGCCGAACGGGCTGGGCCCGGTGCGGACACACAGGGCGACATCACGGCGGTACTGTCGGTCCTCGTGGCAGGCTCCGACATGGACGGCCCCGTCGCCGATACCCTAAGGGGGCAATTGGACGGCCATATTGTCTTGTCCCGCGACATCGCCGAAAGCGGCCGCTTTCCGGCAGTCGATGTGCTTCGATCCGTATCCCGCAGCTTGCCAGGCGTCGCGACATCCGCTGAAAACGCACTAATCGGCGATGTCCGGCATGTGCTGTCTGTCCACGAAAAATCTGACCTGATGGTGAGTTCGGGCCTCTATGAACGGGGTTCTAGCCCTGACATCGACCGCGCCGTTGCCTTCGCACCACGGCTGCACAGCGCCTTCTGCAAATCCGACGAGCGGTCCACAATGGAAAGTTTCAAAGCCGTCGCGTCCGCTGTTGGACAAGTCTTTGGAGCGCCTCGGTAACGGCCTCGGCGCCGCGGCTTTGAAAGGAAGCGCCGGCTCGTCCCCTTGGTCATTCGACTTATCGCACGTCGGAAGATGATAACGATCCGCTTAGATGGACCAGGCATGCCCAGCTTTCGCTCACGAGACCAGACGCGTCTGCAATCCGACAGCCTTTGCAAGCGGGAAAAGTCCTACTGTGCCGCCCGACGCGGAAGTACGACTACCAATCAGTCGACATGCGTGCTGCATCCAGACGTGCCAATGAACCGAGGTAGCTTTCAGCGTAGCATCAGACAGGCCCCGACACCCATCGGACGCAAGTGGTGGAGGATCCTTTTCAATTGGACAGCACTTCGCCGAGGTGCGGGGTCTCGCCGTCAGAATATCCTGATCGCAAAGAACGTACTTTGCCCCTCCAAAGGCCTACTTCTCTTGCCCGGTACGAGAGATCTATCGCAGCGGAGTGGATTTCCCGCGCAGATCGTCAATGAAGATCATCGGGACTAACGGGCCAGGCTGAACCCGAGGAAGAAATCGACACGTGAATTGGTGAGGTCCGAACCGCCCTATCGGTTCTTACATGAAGCCGACCATCAGACTACCTTTCCGAGGCCACAAACCCAAGTGATGGGCTGATTGGCATATGGTTAGCTGTCGAGAGTGACGAAAAGTAACATGCGCTATCTGCTCGGTTAACGGAGACGCAGATCTCGCGCCTGGACCCTCACGGCGCGAAATCATACGGCAAGCCACAGGCTGATGATCAACCTGTGCTTGGTGGGCGCTACCCCGATACGATAGCGATCTTACGGATCGCTTTCCCCGGCGTCCCATCCTCAATCGGAATTGAGCGCCCAAGCACACTGCGCCTGCGGAAGTTGGCCCACACAAGACGCTGCTCAGCCGCTGAAAACGATCGAACGAGGTGGATCTCTTCGCACAAATGCTGACCGATCTATTGCATAGTACCTCAATGATACGACCGTCGCGGCAAACGTTAACTATCCCTAGCCCAACGAACAGCATCCAACCTGGAATTAGAAAGTAGCGGTTAGGCCGCCTAGGCGACTGGGCGAAGGGTAACCGCAATCACCCAACGCTTTCCCTTCCCAATCTCCATCCTCAACGACCAGAATGATGGCAGACAAAAACTCCCACAATGCTCACAGTTGAAGGAGGCAATACGGGCTTATCGTGCGCGATGACTGAGCCGTGAGATGAAGCATGCTCTAGAGATGGCACGTAAACTGAAAACGGCAAATCGACTGCCTCGAGGCGTGGACACCGCTTTCGCGCCCTACACCATACGTATCGAAACACCCCGATCCTCTGAACAAGACTTTCGTCGCTCGCTAAGACCACACACCCTTGACAGGTGCTTGAGCGTCCCCGCTCATGTCAAAGCAACCCAGAACACCCACGACTGCGCTGCGAATTGACGTGGGCGGCTGGAACCGTAAACTCGAGAGCGTTCCGAATGTAGACGATCCGAAGCACCAACTGGCCTCGATCTTAAAACCCGCGCAACAAAACCAAAGCGGGTGACGTCACCTGCGTTCCGAAGGATGCGGTCAAACCAGCGACAGCCGCGAAGCGGTCCAAGAGACGTTCGAGGGTTTCCGGTTGCGCCAGCTCGCTGATGTCTGATGTACCGAAGGCGGCCTCGGTCCGTTCCTCAAACACAGTCAGCTGTCGATCCAGATCTAAGGTGCCAAAACTCGTCGGTAAGTTGAAGGCTCCTTCAAAGACCTGCCGCAGGGGCGGCGTCCCCATGATCCGAAACCACTTTGTCCGGTTGGAACTGTCCTCCTCAGCGATGTTGACCAATTCGCGCTGCGCGTTGAGCGCGAGACGCATGGTGTTGTTCGTGTTCCCCAAGGCTTGCTCAAAGCTCTGATCGACGTAGCGCGCAGCGATCCTATCCGGGAAATCGCTCAAAGCCGTATTGGGCACTGGAAAATCCCCAAACCCAAACGCACGCGCCATATCCCGATACCGGGTGTCAGACAGCCGATTTGCGAGCGCCTCTGGATCGAGGGTGCCCTCTTCCAGCACCTTTCGGATTAGAAATTTATTATTGATGTCCTCCGATAGCCCGAAAGCGTTCAGCGCAACTGACAAGAGTCGGAAATCATTCACCAACTGCTCAGGCGTTTCCACGTCCGAGATCTTTTCTCGGAAGTACTCCATATCTCGCTGGACAACTGCCGACGCGGAGAACGCGTCTTTCTGGCTGGCAATGGTGTTTTGGAGGAACCGCCATCCCGCCAATCCGCCCGTTGGAACATAGGGCTGAAACGTCATTGGGGCACACGCGACAGCAGGATCGCCTCCCGTTTGCGTAGCCGCCCGAGCGTGCGGAGCGCGCGATAAAAGTCCCGGTCAGACAATTGGGTGCGAATTTCTTGGACGCACAGCTTATCCTCTTCGTCCATGAACGCCTCATGAAGGGGAACGAGGGCCGCAAAGGTCTCGGCCAAAACGGCATCTACGTCGCATTCGCCAACCAACATAAGTTGTGTGGCGTGGCACAGGCGGCCCACAGGCGTGACGGCCTCTTCGGGGTTGATAGCGTCGCGCAAGCGCAGCAACTGCGTATTGGGCGTCAGGACCCGAAGGCGGGCGCCGCGACCCACGTTCTCGATAACTGCGCCGTTTAACACGATGCGGTCCCCAGCCGGGAATTTTAGCATTAAGCCAGCCATATCACTGCGCCCCGTGGGACAGCCCGCCGACGACGCGGCGGTTGATCTCAAACAGGATTTTCGGGTCTTCCTCGCCGCGCATCACGTATCTGGTGTGCCGATCGACAAAGGCCGCCAACCCCAAAAGGCTAGTGCGCAACCCGTCAGGCATCGCATTGCCGTCATCGGCCACAGCGGCGGCAGCGGCCAACCACAGCCTTCGGTTATCGTGCAACACCGCAACCCGCGCGGCATCGCTGGACTGCTCATCTGCGTATACCGCCTCAAGGCGACGCGTCACCCCGGCGAAAACAAGCGCCTCGGCACGAGCCGGCGCGACGATCCGGGCATCAATACTGCCGTAGGCTTCTACGGCCGCGGAATGGACGTTCAGCATCTTACTGCTCACTTTCTGCAAGGCATGCCGCGCTTCGGCGGCTTATTGGCCAAGGGCCAGTCATTCAGACAGTTGGATCACCCCAAAGGGTATGGGGTGATCCATCCTTGCTTACCGGAACAGCGACAGGATCGACTGCGGCGCCTGGTTGGCGATGGACAGCGACTGGGTTGCCAACTGCTGCTGCACCTGAAGGGCCTGCAGGCGGGCGGACGCCTCTTCCATGTTGGCATCCACGAGCGAACCGATCCCCGACTTCAGCGAGTCGGTCAGTTTCGACACGAAATCGGACTGGGTCTCGATACGTCCCTGGACCGAGCCGAACGCTGCGGCGGAGTCGATGGAGGTCTGGATCAACCCTTCGACCGCTTCCAGCGCAGCCGCTGCACCATCGTCGGTGGTGATGTCGAAGTCTTCGAGCAGTTCTAGGCCACCGCCGACGGTTCCATCGGCTTCGCTTTCCAGAGTGGCCAGGTCAGCGTTGTCGGATTGCTCCACAACGCTGTTGGAATCTGAGATCGCCTCATCATAGTTATTGGTGAAATCAATCTGACCCGCAGTCGTTGCATTGGCTGCGAATGTGATCTCTAGACCGTCTTTCTTCGCCTGGAAGTTGAGACGCTCAACCATGTTGTTCACGACATCGGTCAGCGAGTCGCCGTCCCGGGCGACGTAAACGACGTCTTCCGAGAAGTCATAGGCATCGCCAGAGGTATCGCCGTCAAAGTTTGCGCCAGCGCCGCCGGTCACCTTGAAGGTGGCCCCGGCCACGAGCTGATCGGTCGCGCCGACACCATCAAAGGTTGTAAATTCGGCGGTCGCCCCAACTGCAACAGCGGCGGAGTTGACAGAGACGTCAGAGCTGGCTGTCCCAGCGCCGGCTGCGCCAGTCCCAAGATCCTGCTTGCCCACGCTGATGTTGGATGCGGCAATACCGGAGCCGGACCGATCCAGCGACGACAGGATATCGACGTTGCGCGAATCCGTTTCGGTTTCGGTGTTGTTGAGCAGGTTCAGGCCGTTGAACTGAGCGGCGCCGACCACGGATTTGATTTGGTCCCGCAGGGCCGTCAGATCCGACTGGATCTTGTCACGGTCCACGTTTTCTTCCTGGGACGCGACAACCTTGCCTTTGATCTGCGTCAGCAGGTCCGTCACCGTCTCAGCGGCGTTCCGGGCCACGGTGACAGTGGACTCACCCAAGGACAGGCTCTCGGAGATCGCCTTGAAGCCCTTCACGTCCGATTCCATCTGCTTGGAGATGGCCCAAACAGCGGAGTTATCCTTGGCGTTGGCGACCGACTTACCGGTCGAAATCTCAGACTGGGTCATCCCCAGACTTTTGTTGATACCTTGCAGGGTCTGCAGCGCAACCATTGCGCCATTGTTCGTCAGAATGCTGGACATTTCAGTTCCTTAAGAATGCGCCTGCTTCGCAGGCATGTGAGCGTCCACAATCGCGGACTTCGCGACATTCTGCCGTTCGGGATCATCCCCGATCTGCCATTCTTGGCGCTCTCTGGCGTAGTCCTCGTGCCTTAATGAAACCCTAACGGTTCCAGCCCAACTGCGTGGCATTCGATACGAAATTGCGCTGTCATCCGTGCTTGCGATCCGGGCGCGGGGCTGCGCTTGATGCTCCGATGCAAGTCTTCTCCACCAAGGATCGTGCGGTCCACCTTGGTCCCTTTCCGTTGGATCGATTGCGGCGGGGTCCGATGCCGGATCTCGGCGCGGTGCCGCCGCCGGACCCACTGGCGTTTGACACGGGCGGGCCGATTGTCCGTGCCATGGACGAATACCAGGCAACCATGGATGCGATCCGCGACGGCCTGGTGAATGGTGTCCCGTCCGAAGTGCCCGACGATCCGGTGGAACGTGCCCAGCACCTCAAGGCCTTTGGCTACTTCAACGACGCTGCGCTGATGGGCATCGGGCCCGTCCCACGTACAGCCCACCTCAACACGCCCCTGCGCAATCCCGGCATTGACGCCCTGGCCCAAGCCCTCCGCACACGACAAACGAAGACCCTGGCTTCGGGCATCGACGCGATCATGGCTGACCTCCGGGATCAGATGGATGCGCCGCCTTCGGGCATTGAGGGCCATGGCCACGCCATTGTGGTCCTGGATGAGAAGCCCCGCCCCCCGCGCGCGGATGAGCCGGGCAGCGACTGGATTCGAGACGCCTGCGCCCATCGTGCCTGCCTGCGCGCTGCGGAAACGGCGGTGATCCTGGCCACCTACCTGCGGCTCATGGGGTTTGATGCCGTGGCCCATACCCAGACGTCCACGGATGTGGACCTCCATAAATTGGGCGTAGCGGCGGGGGTGCTGACCCTGAACGATGGTAAGGTCGTGACCCCGTTCCTGGGCCAACGCTTCGGCATTGCCGCCGTCACCACGACCTTCGAGATGGCCCACGACGCCCCCTTGGCGACGACACAGCCCTTCGATGCGCGCTGGTGGCTCGGGATGGGCAGCCGCCGCTCGGGGCTGAACCGCAACCCGTTCGAGCGGCGGGACTATCACCTTGGCCCCCATCCGTTCGAGACGCTCAAGCGTGTGGACAGCCCGACGACCTATATCGACGAACCCCGCGTCCCGCGCGTGCCAAAGCGCGCCGATCTGTTTGCGCGCATCCAATTCGGGGACATGGGCAAAGCAGTTCAGGCCAAGGCGACCGGCGGCTACTACGTGCGCAAGGCGGCCACGTCCTCGGCCCAGCGGCGGATGCTAGGCGCTTTCACCCTGCTGCAAGACGGCGACAGCGATCCGGGACCGCGCCCAACCGACCCGACACAGAACGCCGCCAACGTGAAGGCCGCCGCCTATTGGCTCGGAGTGGACGCCGTAGGTCTCAGCCGCTGCCCCGATTGGGCCTGGTATAGCCACGACGCCACCGGCACCCCCATCGACCCGCCCCACGACCAAGCGATCAGCATGATCGTGGACCAGGGCTACGAGACGATGGAGGGCGCCTCGGGCGACGACTGGATCAGCGTCGCCCAGTCCATGCGCGCCTATCTGCGGTTTTCCCTCCTGGGCGGGGTCGTCGCGCGGCTGATCCGATCGCTTGGCTACAAGGCCAAGGCCCATACGGTCATCGACGGTGAGGTCCTGCAACCGCCCCTATTGCTGCTGTCCGGCCTGGGCGAGGTCAGCCGGATCGGAGAGGTCATCCTGAACCCCTTCCTCGGCCCCCGCCTGAAATCAGGTGTGGTCACCACCGACATGCCGCTGGCCCACGACAAACCCATCGACTTCGGCCTGCAACGCTTCTGCGAGACCTGCAACAAATGCGCCCGCGAATGCCCCTCCGGCGCGATCACCGCCGGGCCGAAGCGCATGTTCAATGGCTATGAGATCTGGAAATCCGACAGCCAGAAATGCGCCACCTACCGCGTCTCGACCGAAGGCGGCGCCATGTGTGGGCGCTGTATGAAGACCTGCCCCTGGAACCTGGAGGGGCTGTTTGCCGAGGCGCCGATCCGTTGGGCCGCGATGAACCTGCCCCAGGCGGCGCCGATCTTGGCCAAGCTGGACGACAAGATGGGGCGCGGAAACCTCAATCCGGTCAAGAAATGGTGGTGGGATCTGGAGCTGTCGGAGGACGGTGCCTATCGCCCCACCCGCCATCCGGTGAACGCACGCGACATTCAACCGGACCTCGACCTGCGGCACGAGGATCAGACCCTCGCCGTCTATCCTGCGCCGCTCGCCGCCCATCCACATCCCTATCCTGACCCCATGGACAGGGAGGCGGGGATCGCGGCCTATGGCGCCATGCTCTCCCCCGAAGACTACCGCGTCCGCATCGCAGCGGGGGACGAGAGCCATGTCCACCGCTACACCGCCGACCGCGACAGCCCGGTCATTCCCGTGCGCGTCGCCAAGGCAGAGGCCATGTCAGCGGATGTGACCAAATACGAGTTCGAGGCCATGGACGGCGGCCCCCTGCCCGCCTGGACCGCAGGCGCCCACCTCGACATCGTGGTGGCCCCTGAATACCTGCGGCAATACTCCATGTCCGGCGACCCCGCCGACCGTAGCCGCTATCAGATCGGTGTCCTGCGCGAGGACGCAGGGCGCGGGGGCTCCAAGCTGCTGCATCGGATCTTCACGCCGGGCCGCCGGGTGTTCATCGCACCGCCCGTAAATCACTTTCCCCTGGTCGAAGACGCCACCATGACCCACCTGATGGGCGGCGGCATCGGGGTCACCCCTATGATCGCCATGGCCCACCGCTTGCACGCCCTTGGACGGCCCTTCGCGCTCCACTACTCCGTCCCCTCGCGCACCCAGGCCGGTTACATCGACGACCTGGCTGCCATGCCCTGGGCCGAGGCCGTCCACCTGCACGTCAGCGACGAAGGCACCCGCGCGGACCTGCACGCCATCCTCGGCCAATGGCGCCCCGGGCACCACGTCTATACCTGCGGGCCAGATCGCTACATGTCCGCCGTTCTCGCCGCCGCAGCAGCGGGTGGCTACCCAGAGGACGCCCAGCACCTGGAGTATTTCTCCGTCCCCGAAGAACCAGAGTACGACAATTACAGCTTCCGCCTGCGCCTGACCGATGGGCGCGAGATCCTGGTCGACGCGGAAGAACCCGCCACCGATGCGTTGCTGCGGGCGGGCGTGAAGGTCGATGTGAAATGCGCCGATGGCCTCTGCGGCGTCTGCGCCTGCGGCGTCACATCGGGCGCGGTCGAACACCGGGATTTCGTCTTGTCCAAGGCCCAACGCGAGACCCGCATGATCCTCTGCCGTAGCCGCGCCGCCGAGCCCGGTGGCGTGATCGACATCGACCTGCCAAAACATGGCTGAACCGGAGGTCATCTCCCTCTATGACCGCCACGCCGGAGCCTTCGCCGCCGCGCGCCGCCAAGACCTGTTCGAGCGTCCCTGGCTCGACGCCTTTCGGACGCGGCTGCCCGGCCCAAACGTCCTCGACCTCGGATGCGGCACCGGTGTCCCCATGGCCGCTTATCTGATCGACGCGGGGTGCCGCGTCACCGGTGTGGACGGGGCGCCCGCCATTATCGCCCGCGCCAGCGCCCGTTTCTCCGAGCACACTTGGCACACCGCGGACCTGCGCGCCCTGCCGCCCCTGCCCCCGGCGGATGGTCTCCTGCTCTGGCACAGCCTGTTTCACCTGACCGACCCGGCGCAGCGCACCCTGTTCGCGCAGCTGGCGTCATTGGCCAAACCTGGCGCGCCATTGCTGTTCACGACAGGCCACACGGCCGGGGAGTCCTATGGCACCCTCGAAGGTCAGCCGCTCTACCACGCGAGCCTCGCGCCCGGGACCTATCGCAACCTGCTCCGCGACGCTGGGTTCACTCTTTGTGACCACCGGTCAGAGGACCCAACTTGCGGCGGCGCCACCGTCTGGCTGGCCCAGCGGGATCCCTAAGCCACGATGGGCGGGCGACACGAACCCGCAAGGCCCTTGCCTCGCCCCAGTCCTTTCCTGCTAAGCCCATCCCATGACTGACGCCACGCTCCACCCTGACCGCCTGTTCCCAACCGATCCGACGACCCGACGTCTGGCGCGCGATCTGTTTCAAACGGTCGAGACACTGCCGATCGTCTCCCCCCATGGGCACACGGACCCGGCCTGGTGGGGCGAAAACCCGGCCTTTACCAACGCGGCGGATCTGTTCGTGATCCCCGACCATTATGTCGTGCGCATGTTGGTCAGCCAGGGCGTGCCGTTCGAGGCGCTCGGCATCGGCGCCAAGGCCGACCCGCGCGCGGTCTGGCGGACCTTTGCCGCCCATTACCATCTGTTTGCCGCCACGCCGTCGCGGCTCTGGCTGGATCACGCGTTTCAAACGGTCTTCGGCTTGACCCAACGACTGACTGACGCCACGGCCGACACCTTCTACGACACCATCGGTGAGGCGCTGGCAACCCCAGCGTTCCGCCCCCGGGCGCTCTATGACCGGTTCAACATCGAGGTGATCGCAACGACCGACAGCGCGCTGGACGACCTGGCCCACCACCAAACGGTACAGGACAGCGACTGGACGGGCCGGGTCGTGCCGACCTACCGACCCGACGCCTGCGTTGATCCCGCATTCGAGGGCTTCGCCGCCAACGTAGACACCCTCGGCGCGCTGACGGGCTGCGACACGACCACCTGGCAAGGATACCTGGAGGCCCATCGCAAACGCCGGGCCTATTTCATCGCCATGGGCGCCACGGCCACGGATCACGGCCACCCCACGGCGGCCACCCTCGACCTGCCCGAGGCGGAGGCCACCGCCCTTTTCGACCGCGTCACCCGAGGCGCAGCCAGCGCCCAAGACGCCGAGGCCTTCCGCGCCCAGATGCTGACCGAGATGGCGCGCATGTCCCTGGATGACGGCCTGGTCATGCAGCTCCACGCGGGGTCCAGTCGTAACCATTCCACCCAGGTCCACCGCGCCTATGGCCGCGACCGGGGCTTCGACATTCCCGCCCGCACCGATTGGGTGGGGGGGCTTGGGCCGCTCCTAAACGCTGTGGGCCTGGACCCACGTCTGACCCTGATCCTGTTTACACTGGATGAGACGACCTATGCCCGCGAACTCGCCCCCCTGGCCGGGGCCTATCCCTGCCTCAAGCTCGGCCCGCCGTGGTGGTTCCACGACAGCCCCGAGGGGATGCTCCGCTACCGCGAAAGGGTGACCGAAACGGCGGGCTTCGCGAATACCGCTGGGTTCAACGACGACACGCGTGCGCTCTGCTCCATCCCGGCGCGCCACGACATGGCCCGGCGCGTCGATTGCACGTTCTTGGCGCAGCAGGTCGTCACCCACCGCCTGTCGGAAGAGGAGGCCGCGCGCCTAGCCATCGACCTGGCAGGGGGCCTCGCGCGAAAGGCGTACACCCTATGATGATGCGACAGACTTGGCGCTGGTTCGGCCCCTCGGACGCCATCCCACTCCGCTACATTCGACAAGCGGGGGTCGAGGGGATCGTGACGGCGCTCTACGATCTGCCGCCCGGCACCGAATGGCCCGTGGAGACATTGCTGGCCCGCAAAGCGCAGATCGAAGCGGCGGGTATGACATGGGACGTGGTCGAAAGCCTGCCCGTGACCGAGGCCATCAAGACCGGCGGGCCCAAGGCCAAAGCAGATACAGACACCTGGATTAATAGCCTGCGGGCCTGTCACGCCGCCGGGCTGCGGACCATCTGCTACAACTTCATGCCGATCCTGGATTGGACGCGCACCGACCTCGCCTGGCCCCGCCCTGACGGCGCGCGCGCCCTGCGGTTCGACTTGGTGGATTTCGCGGCCTTCGACCTGCGCGTGCTGGGCCGAGACGGGACCTATGCGCCAGAGGTCACCGAGGCCGCTATGACCCGCGGCATCGACCCTGACCGCCTGACCGCCACCATCCTCGCAGGTCTGCCCGGCGCGATGGAGGCTTGGACCCTGGACAGTTTCCGCACCCAACTGATGACCTATGCCGATGTGGGCGAGGACGGATTGCGCGCCAATCTCGCCGCCTTCCTCCAGTCCGTGGTCCCTGTAGCCGAAGACCTCGGCATGCGCCTGTGCTGCCACCCCGACGACCCGCCCTGGCCGCTGTTCGGCCTGCCCCGAATCGTCTCAACCGAGGCCGATTACCTGTCGCTGCTGGCCGCCGCGCCGTCGCCCGCGAACGGCATCACATTCTGCACCGGCAGCCTGGGCGCCCGGCCCGATGTTGACCTGCCAGGCATGGCCCAGCGGCTCGGGCCGCACATCCACTTCGCCCACCTGCGCAATGTCCGGCGCGAGGCCGAGACCATTCCGACCTCTTTCTTTGAGGATGCGCATCTGGAGGGCTCCACCGACATGATCGCCGTGATCCGCGCCCTGCTGGCCGAGCAGGCCCGGCGTGCCGCCGCTGGGCGCGAGGATGCCCAAATCCCCATGCGCCCCGACCACGGCCAGATGATCCTGGACGACCACACCCGCGACACCGCTCCGGGCTATCCCGCGATAGGGCGCCTGCGCGGGTTGGCGGAGCTGCGCGGCGCCATGGCGGCACTGGTATGAAGCCGACGATCCTGCACTTCGGCCTTGGCGCGTTTCACCGAGCACACCAGGCTGTCTATACCGAGGATGCCGGCGGGTGGCGGATCGAGGCGGTGTCCATGCGCGACCCCAGCCTCGCCGATGCGATTGAAACCCACCCAAGCTACACCCTCGTCACCCGTGCGCCCGACGGCCCGACCCTGCGCCAGATCGACGTGATCGAGCGCGGCCATGCCCTGTCGCGCGGCGCCGCCCCCATCGTCGAACGGTTGGCCGATCCAGCGGTCCAGGTCGTCACGATCACCGTCACCGAAAAAGGATATGGATTGGACCGCGCGACGGGCGGGCCGGACCACACCCATCCGACAATGGCCCATGACTTAGCCACCCCAGAGGCGCCAAGGGGCCTGATCGGGACCCTTCTGTTGGGCCTAGCCGCCCGGAAGGCCGCGGACGCAGGCCCGCTTACGATCATCAGCTGCGACAATCTGCCCGATAATGGGCGGGTGTTGGAACGCCTGATCCACCTGACGGCGGCCCGAGCACACCCGGATTTGCGGGCCTGGATCACCCAGACCTGCACCTTTCCCAACACCATGGTGGACCGAATCACCCCGGCCACGAGCGATGCGACCCTGGAACTGGTCCGCACCGAGACCGGACGGACCGACCCCCTGGCGGTTGAAACGGAGCCGTTTACCCAATGGGTGATCGAGGACCGTTTCGCAGGCCCCATCCCCGACTGGCAGGCCGTCGGGGCGGAGGTCGTGGCAGAGGTTGCTCCCTATGAAATGATGAAACTGCGGATGCTGAACGGGGCGCATTCAGCCATCGCCTACATGGGGGCCCTGGCAGGCCATGCCTATGTGCGCGATGTCATGGCCGACCGGGCCCTGATGCCCCGCGTCAGGGCCGTTATGGATGCGGCCGCGCGGACCCTGCCCGCGACACTCGATACGTCGGCCTATGCCCGTGCCCTGATCGACCGCTTCGCCAATCCGACCATCGACCACCGCTGTCTACAAATCGCCATGGATGGCAGTCAAAAGATGCCCCAACGCATCTTCGCCCCTGTCCGAGACCTGCTGCCCGTTGGCGGAGACGTCACCGCCCATGCACAGGCCACCGCCGCCTGGCTGCGCTATCTACGCACCGCCGAAGGAATCAGCGACCCGCTGGCCGACGCCTTGCAAGACGCGGCGCGGCAGGACGATCCGGTCAGCGCCCTGGTCCAGGTCCCCGGTCTGGATGGAACCGACGTTTTCGCAGACGCGCGATGGAAAAAGGCGGTGCGCCAGGCTCTCTGACACACCGCCTTTCCGTCGAGGACGTGCCGACCTTCAGATGTCCGCACGTCCGACACAGATCACCCCAGGGTCACCCCTGGATCATACCTACGGTTCAGGCGCCCACGCGGGCGTCTTCCAGCACCAAGTCAGAGGCCTTTTCGCCAATCATGATCGCCGGTGCATTGGTATTGCCCGACACGATTTCAGGCATGATCGAACAATCCGCGACGCGCAGGCCGCTGATCCCATGGACCCGCAACCGCTCATCCACCACGGCCCCCGGCCCCTGTCCCATCTTACAGGTCCCTGTCGGGTGATAGATCGAGACGGAGTTGTTGCGCGCCCAATCCAGCGTGCCCTCATAGTCGTCCATGGCCAGATCAGCGGTCGGACGGAACTCCTCCGAGATCTTGTCCTTTAGCGGCGCGTGCTGGGCGATTCGGCGGGCGATCTTGATGCCGTCCACGATGGTACGGCAGTCGACCTCTTCGCTGAGGTACTTGGGAATGATCTTCGGATAGACGCCTGCCTCCGGCGAGGCGAGGCGAATTTCCCCACGGCTTTCGGGCCTTAGCTGACAGACCGACATGGTAAAGGCGCTGAACGGATGCACGCCTTCGCCGGGGCTGTCCGCCGACCAGGGCTGCACGTGGAACTGGATATCCGGCGTCGCCACATGGTCCCCGGTTTTAAAGAATCCTGTCGCCAGCGAGGCCGCCATGGTCATGGGGCCAGACCGGAACATCGCGTATTTCAGGGCGATCCGCGCCTGATTGAACAGGCTGCGCACTTCGTCGTTCAGGGTCGGCTCGTTACATTTGTAGACCAGACGCGCTTGCAGGTGATCCTGGAGGTTCTTACCCACGCCGGGCAGATCCGTGTGCACGTCAATCCCGTGCTCCTGAAGCTGCGCCGCCTCGCCAATGCCCGATAGCATCAGCAGTTGGGGCGAGTTGATCGCGCCACCCGAGACCACGACCTCGCGTCCGGCGCGAACGATCTGCTCCACACCGGCTTTGTCTTTATAGGCGACGCCCACGCAGCGAGAACCCTCTAGAATCAAACGGCTGGCCGGAGCGTTCGTGATGATCGTCAGATTGTCACGCGACCGCGCCGGGTTCAGGAAGGCCACCGCCGAGGAACAGCGCCGCCCCTTTTTGGTAGTCAGCTGGAAGTAGCTCGCGCCCTCCTGCGTGGCACCGTTGTAATCGGGGTTGAACGGGTATCCCGCGTTCTGGGCCGCCGCGACCCAAGCGTCGCAAATGGGCCGTTGCAGGCGCATGTTTGAGACCCAGAGCGGCCCATCTGCGCCGTGGAAATCATCGGCACCCCGTTCTTGGTGCTGGGACCGTTTGAACAGGGGCAGCACGTCCTCCCAACCCCAACCGGAATTGCCCATCTGGCGCCAGCGGTCGTAGTCTTCGGGTTGGCCGCGCACGTACAGCAGACCGTTGAGCGACGAGGACCCTCCCAAGACCTTGCCACGCGGCCAATCGATCTGACGTCCGTTCAGGCCCGGATCAGGTTCCGTGCGGTAGCACCAGTCGACGGTCGGATTGTGCATCGTTTTGAAGTACCCGACCGGCACGTGGATCCAGGGGTTCCAATCGCGCGGCCCTGCTTCGAGCAGAATCACCTTGTTTTTCGGGTCTGCCGAGAGCCGGTTCGCAAGGACACACCCCGCCGATCCAGCCCCCACAACCACGTAATCAGCCGTGACTTCAGCCATGTTCAGACCCTCCCATCCGATCTTTGCGCAGGATTTGCGAAAGAAAAGCTTGTCAGCGCCAGCTTAGAATGCTGAATATTGAGACTGCAAGTATCATATTTGCACACTCAGGGAGGAATACATGAAAGCGTCCAACGCACTCGCGGGCATTTCGCGCCGCGACTTCTTCAAACTGACAAGCCAGTACGGCATGTCGTCTGTCGTCCTCGGGGCGGCCACACTGACCGGCGCCGTGACTTTGGGAGATGTCGCCCGCGCAGCCGAGTCGAGCTACGAAAAGCGCTTCGCCAAAGAAGCTAAGCACACCTTCAAGCTTGGTGCCGCTGGTTTCAACCAAAGAAACCTGCTGATCGAACGCGCCGGCGTTTTGGAGTTCGCCCGCGACCTGGAAAGCCGCACCGACGGTGAGATCCGGGTGGAGTTCATTGGCGACAACCAGATCTGTGGTCAGACGTCCTGCGTCGAGAAAACCCAGTCCGGCATCGTCGACATGTACGCCGCCTCGACTCAGAACTCCGCCGGTGGTGCGCCCTATCTGAACGTGCTGGACTATGCGTACCAGTTCCGGACCCGGGCCGACCAATACCACTTCCTCTACTCGCCCGAGTCGGTGCCGCTGCTGCGGGATCCCTACGAAAAGCGCCACGGCCTGAAGTTCCTGTTCAGCCACGCCGAACTGCGCGGCCTGCAGATGGGCTCGACCTTTGCCGATAAGCCCACGGTCACCTCGATCGAAGAGCTGTTTGGCACGAAGAACCGCGTGACGGGGACCCAGCTAGGCCGGATCGCCATGCGCCTGCTGAACCTGAACCCGGTACCGGTCGCCTGGGAAGAAACCCTCGACGGTCTCAAGCAGGGCCTGATCGACGGCGCGGAAACCTGGGCCTCGGCCGTGGCCTACGCCAACATGTCGCCGGTTGTGTCCCAGTCAGTCGATCTGCGCTTCTTCTGCGGCACCGAGCACACCGCCATGTCGGCCTCGGTCTTCGACAGCCTGTCGGGTGAGTTGCAGGATGCCGTGATGGAATCGGCCTACCTGACCCAGGTCCACGTCCAGGCCGCCAACGAAGCCGCCCTGGTCAACACCGTCGGCGCCTCGAACCCGCAAAAGCCCGGCACGATCTTTGCGGAGAACAACGTCCGCGTTGCGGATCTGTCGGCTGAGCAGATCAAGATGGCCGAGGAAATGTGCTCGCCCGAGTTCCAGCCCGCCGAGTGGGAACAGTGGCGCGAGCGCCTCAACGGTTGGTCCGGCGGTCTCGACACCTACGCCGAGATCTACCGTATCGCGCGCGAAAACACCCACACGCTGGCCGAAAACGTCGAGCCGCGTCGCTGGTGGAAAGCCTGATCCCTCTCGGATCCAGACAAAACGGATCGGGCGCCATCGGCGCCCGGTTTCACGAAGGGACGCACGCTGACATGGCGTGATAGGATCCCCGGACGCGACCGGGAGGGTCGCAAGGACACATTTGGGAGGGTGCGTCGATGGAAGTCTTCGGCGGCATGGGCGAGATAATCTCCGCCTTTTTCGGAAACGACGCATGGATGCTTGGGGATGCCATCCGGCAGAACCAAACGGCAGGCTGGTCCCTTGGCTTGCTTGTCACGATCTTGGGCGGGGCACTGCTGGCGACGATCTACCGCCTCGTGCCATTCATTGAGCGGTACCTTGAACCGACGGTCATGGTCGTCAGCTATCTGGCCATCGGCTACATCATCTTTGAAGGCGTGTTGGAGCGGTTCTACTTCGATGGGCAAAAGCCCTGGTCGACGACACTGCCCCCGTTCCTGTTCCTGATCATGACCTGGGTCGGGTGCAGCTATAACGTCAAGCTGCGCACGCACCTGGCATTTTCTGAGTTCCGCACGGCCATGCCGCGGACGGGGCAGATCGCCTGCCTGGTCTTGGACGCCGTCCTCTGGATCGTCTTTGCCTGGATCGTCATCGTGACAACGACCCAAGACACCATCGCAGCCGCCGCCAACTTCCGCTTCATGGCGGGCACCGACAACGTGATGCAGTGGTGGTTCCTGGCCTCCGTCCCCCTGGCCTTCCTGGCGCTGTCAGCACGCGTGCAGGAGAACCTGGTCAAAGACCTCAAGAATTTCCGCGAGGGCAACACCCTCATCGAGCAAGCCGTGATCGGAGGTGACGCATGACCGACGGAACTCTCATCACCCTGATCTCAGTCGGCGTGACCGTCCTGTTCATGTTAGGCGTGCCGGTCTTTCTGGTGATCGGTTATTGGGTTATCGGCACGTCCTTCGTGCTGTCGCTGCCGCTGTTGAATATTGGGCAAGCCCTGTCGGATGTGTTCACCAATGGCTTTGCCTTGCTGGCCATGCCGCTGTTCATCCTGACCGGTGACCTCATTAACCGCTCGGGCATCGCGCGGCGGCTGTCGGATTATGCCTATGCCTGCCTCGGCTGGATCCGGGGCGGTCTGTCCATGGCCGCGCTCGGCGCCTGTGGCCTGTTTGCGGCCATCTCGGGCTCCAACTCAGCCACAACGGCCACCATCGGATCGATGCTGCATCCGGAGATGGTCAAAGGCGGCTATGACGAACGCTTCTCGGCGGCCACGGCGGCGGCGGGCGGTTGCGTCGGGATCATCATCCCGCCGTCGATCATCTTCATCGTCTACGGCTTCTTGATGAACCTGCCGATCTCAGAGTTGTTCATCGCGGGCATCGTGCCCGGCGCCATGATGGTCCTGGCTATGATGATCGTGGCCTTCGTGCTGTCCTTCGTGAACAAGTGGGGGATCCTGATCAACCTGTCCTTCGCGCGGATGCTCAAAACTGGCATCGGCGCATGGCTCGGCTTCTTCGCCATCGGCCTTGTTCTCTGGGGCATCTACACGGGTCGCTTTAGCCCGACCGAGGCCGCTGGCGTGACCGTCGGCTTCTGCGTGATCGTCGGGTTTATCTGTCTGCCCCTCTACAAGATGATGGGCAAAGAGGAGGACCGCCCGCTGGAGGATAAGTCCTTTGCTGAGATGCTGCTGGTCCAGGGCTTCAGCCCCATCGAATTGCCGTCGATCACCATGCGGTCGGCCCAGATCACTGGCATCCTGGCGCCGCTGATCGCGGTCTCGGTCGTGATGCAGCAGAACCTGTCGGTTCTGGGCGCGCAGCAGACCATCGGCGATTTCGTGACGGGCATGGGCGGCTACTACGCAGTGCTGTTCACCGCCATGGCCATCGTCTTCATCTGCGGCATGGTCCTGGAGTCGCTGCCGGTGACGATCATCCTGGCGCCCATCCTCGCGCCGATTGCCCATGAGGTGGGCGTGGAGCCGGTGCAATTCGCAGTGATCTTCCTCGTCGGGGCCTCCATCGGGTTCATTACGCCGCCCTATGGCCTGAACCTCTATGTCGCATCTGGGGTGACTGGCGTTCCATACTTCCGGCTTTTGCCCTACACGGTGCCCTATCTTGTTGCGCTGCTTCTGGTTTGGCTGGTTGTGGCCCTTGTACCAGGCCTTTCGACCGGGCTTGTGGAACTCATGAGGTAACGACCCGATGGATGGACACCGGTCCGACAGCATCCCCACCAATCTGCGCCTTCTCATGGTGCTAGAAGAAGTGGCGCGCGCCGGTGTCCCGATCACCCCGACCGAGGTGAATGCCCGCCTCGGCCTGCCGAAACCCACCATCCACCGGTTGTTCTCGACGCTTTTGGACGAAGGGTTTCTGCAACGCGACATCGGGGGCCGGGCCTATCTGCCCGGTGCCCGATTGCGCCGCCTGGCCGGGGGGGTTCTCTCCTCCGCTCAGATCCAAACGGCGCGCAAGTCGATCTTGACGCAGCTGTCCCATTCCATCGGTGAGACCTGCAACATCGCGCTGCCAGAGGGCGACCGTATGGTCTATCTGGAGCGGGTGGAAACCGAATGGCCCCTGCGCATTCAGCTCCCGCCGGGGACGCGTGTTCCCATGTATTGCACGGCATCGGGCAAGATGTTCCTGTCGACCCTGTCCCCGCGCACCCTGGAGACCTATCTCGATACCACGGAGCTTGAGGCCCAGACGCCGGACACCTACACGGATCGCGCCAGTCTGGAGTCGGCGTTGGCAACGATCCGGCGACGGGGCCATTCCGAAGATCGGGGCGAGTTCATGCCAGATATGGTGGCCGTTGCCGTCCCAATCCTCGACCCGAACAACCGGCTGCTCGCGACGTTGTCCGTTCACGCGCCGACCCAACGCATGGACCTGGATGGCGCCCGCGCCTGCTTGCCGCGCCTCAAGGAAGCGGCCCAGCAATTGGCGGCCCTGGTGACCGACTGACGCCCCTGGACCCGCAGGCGGACGCGCGCCATGGTCATCGGAACGCCCCTGCCGGAGACCCCGATGAACCGCTACCCTCGTGACCTTCTGGGCCACGGCCCGACCCCGCCCGATGCCCACTGGCCCGGCGGCGCACGGCTCGCCCTGTCCATCGTGCTGAACTACGAGGAGGGGGGCGAGAACAACGTGCTGCACGGGGATCCGACCTCCGAGGCGTTCCTGTCGGAGATCACGGGTGCCCAGCCCTGGCCGGATCAACGCCATTGGAACATGGAATCCATCTATGAGTACGGCGCCCGCGCCGGGTTCTGGCGGCTGCACCGGATGCTGCGCGATTTGCCGGTGACGGTCTATGGGGTCGCGACGGCCCTCGCCCGGTCGCCTTTGCAGGTAGAGGCCATGCAAGGTGCCAAGTGGGAGATCGCCTCCCACGGGCTGAAATGGGTGGAACACAAAGACATGTCGCCTGACGACGAACGGGCCGCCATCCGCGAAGCTCTGGATCTGCACCGGGCCACCACCGGTGCACCCCCGCGCGGCTGGTACACGGGGCGCTGTTCCATGAACACGGTCCGGTTGGCGGCGGAGGAAGGGGACCTCGCCTATATCTCGGACAGCTATGCCGATGACCTGCCGTACCGCGTGCGGCTTGGCGACCGCAGCCAGTTGATCCTGCCCTACACGCTGGACGCCAACGATATGCGGTTTGCTATCCAAGCGGGTCACGCCGACGGCGCTTCGTGGGAGACGTATCTGCGCGATAGTTTCGACTGTCTCTATGCAGAAGGCGGACGCATGATGACCATTGGCCTGCACTGCCGCCTCGCCGGGCGGCCCGGACGGGCCATGGCGCTAAAGCGCTTCCTGGACCATGTGCGCGACCACGAGGGCGTTTGGATCGCAACGCGCGCCCAGATTGCGGACCATTGGGACAGGGTACACCCGGTGGGTGCCGTCAACGTCCCCGCAGGCCGCGACATTGTCCGCGATGCCATCCCGGAATTGTCGGATATCCCGGTGCCCCCCGGCGAGATGGCCCATGAGATGGACTGCGACGCCTTCGTTGCGCGGTTCGGTGGGATCTATGAGCACTCCCCCTGGGTGGCGGAACGCGCCTGGGCGTTGGAGCTTGGACCCGCGCACCACCATCCTGCGGGCCTGGCGGCGGCCATGGCCCGCGCCTTCCGCGGCGGGACAGAGGAGGAGCGCCTCGCGGTGCTGCGCGCGCACCCGGACCTGGCGGGCAAGCTCGCCTCTGCCGGGCGCCTGACCGAGGATAGCACCGCCGAGCAGGCCAGCGCGGGCCTCGACCTGTTGACCGATGGGGAGCGGGACACGTTTCAGCGGCTCAACACAGACTACGTCGCGCGCCATGGCTTTCCGTTCATCATCGCCGTGCGAGACCACACCAAGGACAGCATCCTGGACGCCTTCCACCGACGCATTGCCAATGACAGCGCTGCGGAGTTCACGGAGGCCTGCGCCCAGGTGGAACGGATCGCGCGCCTGCGGCTGGAGGCGCTGGACTGGTGATTGTCCCGATCCCCATAACAGAGAAGCTCTTCGCGCCTTACGGCACGCTCATCGCCTGCGCCGGTGGCGACGCGCGGCGCATCAACGGGGGCCTTTGCACGCGGTGGCATGACCGCTGTCGCCCGGATGTGGATGGCGCGGTCTCAGTCAGCCTGTTTGACGCGGAGCCGCGCAGCCTGCCCTACACGCTAGACCTGATCGAGCGTCATCCGAAGGGCAGCCAAGCGTTCCTGCCCATGACCGAACACCCGTTTCTGGTGATTGTGGCGGACGGACCAGACGCAACGCCAAAGGCCTTCGTCACCGCGCCACATCAGGGCATCCAGTTCCACCGAGGCACCTGGCACGGCGTGTTGACGCCCTTGCATAGCCCCGGTCTGTTTGCCGTGATCGACCGGGAACAGACCGCCGACAACCTGGAAGAACACCACTACGCCACACCGTGGATCATAGGGAGCTAAGATGCCAAAGACGCAATTCGCCATCGAGATGGGCATGGGCACCGACCTGACCGGCGAGGACCATACGAAGGCCGCCTGCCGTGCCGTGTTCGACGCGTTGCACCGCAACTCCCTGACCATTGGCCCGGCCTTCGGGTTTGAGCGGGACGCCATGCTGGTGGATATCCGCGTCGGCACGCCCGACCCCTCTCAGGTGGACACCGACCGCGTGGCCGCCGAGGCGCCCTATGGCACCGTGACGGTGGAGGCCGTGAAGGGCGGCGCCGCCCTGCCGTCACGGGCAAAGACGGTGATCGTCGCCAATGCCATCGTCTCAGTCAGCTTCGACGTGAAGATCACAGGGGAGGTCGCCTGATGGCCGAGCAGCAGTTGATCCTGGAGATCGGGATGGGCGCCGATGTGCATGGGCACGATATGACCAAGGCCGCTCTGCGCGCCGTGTCCGATGCGATCCGGCATTCGTCCCTGTCGGTCTTTTATGCTTGGAAGGTCCCGCAGAAGATGCGGATCGAGCTGACCATCGCCTGCCCCGACCCGGAGGCCGTGGACAAGGCCGCCGTGGCCGCCGCCCTGCCCTATGGCACGGTCGAGGTGACTTGTGTCGAGGGGGGCTTGACCGACGAGGGGATGGGCGGAAGCTCGGACACGACGCTGGTCATCGCGGGTGTGCGTGCCTTCCTGGACACCGAGAACAGCCCTTTTACGCTCAGCGCCTAAGCGCCGCGCACGCCGTCGCTAAGCGTCCGCGCGGGCGCGGAGCGGGCCGGTCTGCGCACTCTCCAAGGTGACCTCGCCGGCGCGGTGGCACGCCACACGGCCCCTGCCAAACGGCTGCAACGTCGGTCGTTCCGCGCTGCACTTGGCGATGGCCAGGGGACAGCGCGGGTGAAAGGCACAGCCCTTGGGCGGGTCGATGGGATCGGGGATTTCGCCCTCGGGCGGGGTCACTTCGCGCCCGAAGGCATCCAGCTTGGGCGCCGCGTCGATCAACATGGCGGTGTAGGGATGCGCGGGTCGGGTGAACAGATCGTCTGGCGCGGCCTCTTCAACCAGACGACCCAAATAGAGCACGCCGATAGCATCGGCCATGTGCCGCACAACGGTCAGATCGTGACTGATGAACAGGTACGTTAGCCCGTGCTCGTCCTTCAGGTCGCTCATGAGGTTCAACACCTGGGCCTGGACCGACACATCCAGGGCCGAGGTCGGCTCATCGCAGACGATCAGCTTCGGCTCGGAGGCCAGGGCACGGGCCACGCAGAGCCGCTGCCGCTGCCCGCCCGAGAACTGGTGTGGGTACTTGCCCGCATCCTCAGCGGCCAGACCGACTTGCAGCAGCAGCCTTTCGGCCAGCCCCGTCACGTCGCCACCGCGGGCCGCCACGGGTTCCGTGATGATGTCGCGGACCCGCCAGCGCGGGTTGAGCGAGGCAAAGGGATCCTGAAAGATCATCTGGATATCGGTGCGGATGCGGTCGATGACCGTTGGGTCGCTCTCGGTCACCAGATCAACGCCGTCGATCTCCACCCGGCCTTCGGAGGGCCGCAACAGGCCCACGGCCATCTTACCGATGGTCGATTTGCCCGAGCCGCTTTCCCCCACAAGCGCATAGGTCGAGCGGGCCGGGATGTCGAAGCTGACGTCCGACACGGCGGTCAAGAAACGCTTGGGCAACCGCTCGATCACGCGGTTCAGCCAGGGTTTTGAGACGTCGAAGACGCGGGTCAGGGATTGGACAGAGACGAGCGGCTTCATGCGGCAGCCCCCGTGTCAGCAATGGGAAACCAGCAAGCGGCACGGGCATCGGCATCGCCAACCCGGGGGGCCGGGTCCTGACGACACTTGGCCTCGGCCCGGGGGCAGCGCGGGTTGAAGGCGCAGCCTTGGGGCAGTTTGCCCAGGCGCGGCATGTTGCCGGGGATCTGGCGCAAACGGGCCTGTCCGGCGCTGGCGGCGGGGGTCGAGGCCATCAGCCCGTCCGTATAAGGGTGGCGCGGGCGGCCCACGATCTCGGACACGGGGCCGATCTCGGCCAGACGGCCCGCATACATCACGGCGACGCGGTCCGCCGTCTCGGCGATCACGCCCATATCGTGGGTAACCAGCATCGCGGCCATCCCCCGTTCGCGACACAGCCGTTTGAGCAGGGCCGTGATCTGGGCCTGGACCGAAACATCCAAGGCGGTCGTCGGCTCATCGGCGATCAAGAACGTCGGCTCGGCGCAGAGGGCCAGGGCAATCACCACACGCTGCCGCATCCCGCCGGAGAACTCATGCGGATAGGCGCCCATACGGTTCTTGGCGGAGGGAATGCCGACCTCGTCCAGGCCCCGAATGGCGCGAGCCGCCGCTTCGTCGCGACTGACGGGGAGGTGACGCAAGATCGTCTCCTCCAACTGCTCGCCTACGGTCAGAAGTGGGTTGAGCGAGGTCAGGGGATCCTGGAACACCATCCCGATCCGCTTGCCACGCACCCGGCGCATCTGCGGCAGGGTGTAGTGGTCGATCCGCTCCCCTTCCAGCAGGACCTCACCGCCCGAAATATGGGCCGGAGGATCCAACAGACCGATCACCGCATTGCCGGTCATGGACTTGCCCGCACCGGATTCGCCCACCACGCCCAGGATCTCTCCGGCGTGGATATCCCAGCTGACCCGATCCACGGGCCGCAAGGTGCCGTGCCGCGTCGGGATGTCGACCGTCAGGTCGCGCAAGGACAGAACGGGGGTCGAAGCATCAGACAAATGCATATTCCTTGTGCAAACGCGATTGATCTTTCAGCAAATGCTGCGTTGCGGCGCAAATATCTGCTGCATTGCAGCGAAACCGGCGCGATTTCAGAGTAGGGTCAGGCGCATCGGCAAGGGAGGGCCGCAGCAACGAAAGGATGACGCCATGTGTTTGACTGCCTCTTACCTCGCCATGTTCCTGACCTTGATGGGCCCGGATCAAATCAGTGCCGAACCCGGGCGCTATATCGTCCACGCCGAAACCCGCGACGCCCATTGGGTCGCCGCTGGGGACGGGGAACACTGGTGCACCATGGCCCCCCAAATCGACACGATGCAACGTTTGGCCTCGCTCCGGGTGGAGTGACCACGGGGTCATTGCGCCTCCTCCAGAAGGGCTTCGATCATTGCCGGGACGGAGGCATAGACCTCCGTTTCCGGCAGAAACGGCGCCATGCCAGGCCGTCCGGTCCAGGTCATCTGGACCACGGCGGCGGGAACGCTCGGGTCAGCAGAGGTCACAGCCAAACGGTCCCCAGTCTGGTCCCGCCCCTCAACAGCCAAGGTGTCGCGGTGGGTCCAGAGGATATGCCCAGCCGGAAGCTCCGCCATCAGATGGCCGCGCAGCGACGCGCGCTCCGCCTCCGACGGACGCCAGAATAAAGTGCCCTTGAACGGGTCACTCACCGTAACCTCGGGTTCAGGGCGTCCCGCAACCAATCGCCCAGCAGGTTCACCGACAGCGCCAGCGCCAGAAGCGTGCAGGCCGGGAAGAACAGAATCCACCACTCTCCGGAGAACAAGAAGTCCTGACCAATACGGATCAGCGTCCCAAGGCTCGGCTGCGTCGGCGGCGCGCCGACCCCCAGGAAGGACAGCGTCGCCTCAGCGATGATCGCCAGGGCCAGGGAAATCGTCGCGATGACCAGAACCGGCGACAGCACGTTGGGCAGGATATGCCGCAACATGATCGCCCCAGGCTTCCGTCCGATCAAACGCGCCGCCTGAACATATTCCTTGTTCTTCTCGACCAAGGTGGCCCCCCGCACGACCCGAGCGAACTGCACCCAATCGGACAGGCCAATGGCAATGATCAGAACCCAAATCGCCATCTGATCCCGGTACTCAATGGGGATCACCCCACGCGCCACGCCAAAGATCAGCAGCGCCACAAGGATCGAGGGAAAGGTCAGCTGCACATCGGCCACGCGCATGATGATCGTCTCGGTCCAGCCGCCGACGTAGCCCGCCACAAGGCCCAGTAAGACGCCAATCACCATGGCGAACAAAACGGCCATGAACCCCACAAACAGAGAGATACGCAGGCCGTAGAGGATGGTGGAATAGACGTCGCGCCCCTGGTCGTCGGTGCCAAGGAAGAACGTCTCTCCGGTGAAGGCATTGGGCACGCCCGGCTCGGAAAAGCCATTCATCAGGTTCAGCGAGGCCGGATCGAACGGGTTCGTCGTCGCCACCAGGGGGGCAAAGACAGCCGCAAGCACAAGGATCAGCGTCACGAAGGCCGCGCCCATGGCGACCGGCGACCGCCGGAACGAATAGGCGATATCGCTGTCCCAAGCGACCCGCAGGCGCGATGGCTGGGGCGGCGCAGGGCTATTGGTGTCGGGCGTATCGGTCATGCGTGCCTCCCGTCGATGCGCAGGCGGGGATCGACCCAGACATAGAGGATATCGACCAACAGGTTGATCATCACGAACATCACGGAAATCAACATCAGGTAGGCGGCCATCACGGGGATATCCACGAACTGTACCGCGTTGATGAAGAGCAGCCCGACGCCCGGCCATTGGAACACCGTCTCGGTGATGATCGCAAAGGCGATGATCGCGCCCAGTTGCAGGCCGGTGACCGTAATCACCGGGATCATCGTGTTCTTAAGGGCGTGGCGAAAGTTGACAGCCTTGGCCGACAAACCCCGCGCGCGGGCGAAGCGGATGTAGTCCTGGCGCAGAACCTCTAACATCTCAGACCGGACCAAGCGCATGATCAGTGTCATCTGGAACAGGCCCAGCGTGATGGACGGCAGGATGAGGGACTTCAGGCCCGAACTCGTCAGGAAGCCGGTCGTCCACCAGCCCAGATCAACCACATCCCCCCGCCCGAAGGTCGGCAGCCATCGCAGTTGGACACCGAAGACGTAGATCAGCAGGATCCCGATCAGGAAGGTCGGCAAGCTAACCCCGATCAGCGACGCGGACATGATGATGTTGGCGGCCCACCCATCCCGGCGGATCGCCGTGAACACGCCCAGTCCGATCCCGACCGCCAAGGCCAGGAGGCCCGACACCAAGGCCAGCTCAAGCGTTGCGGGCGCGCGTTCCAGCAGGATGTCGGCCACGGGACGCGACTGCCGGTAGCTTATGCCGAAATCCCCCTGGGCCGCACGCACGAGGAAATCGAAGTACTGCACCGGAAAGGGGTCGTTCAGACCCAGAGCCTCGCGCAGACGTTCCACATCTTGGACCGTGCGCTCTTGCCCCAAAAGCTGCTCGATGGGGTCCCCAACGAAGCGAAACATGGAAAACGCGACCAGTCCCACGGCAAGCAGGACGACAATCGACTGAAAGATTCGACGAATGATGTAGGCGAGCATCCCTAGGGTGTTGCGCCTCATCGGCCTTTGGTCAAGGCGTCATGGCCCTGGGAGCGGGGCAGAGCCGCCGTTGCCGTGACGTCCGCTATCGGTCGGCCCCTCCCGCTCGATTTTGCGGCGTAGCAATTCGATATGTAGGCGCGCATTATAGGCATAGTCCGCATAGGCCAGCGGCAGCTTCAGCGCAGCGATCTTTCGGTCCAGCCCCCGCAGTTCGCGGTCCAGTTCTCGAAACCGCGCAGCGTCAGCTAGCCCGTCCAGCGCGTCGTCGATTTCCAAGATCCGGGCATAATGGCGAAACACGCGTGAGCGGATGCCCCAACGGTAGAGGCCCGGCAATGTCCGCAGCAGCGGCAGGAGCAGAAAGATGATCGGCAGCAGCAGGATGGCCAACCGCTCAATCTGCGCCGTCGCCCAATAGGGCAGATACGGCGCCAGGTTCGACGGCCCGTTCATAAGTCGATCGCGGACATAGTGATGGACCGGCAGAGAGGTGTTCTCGACGCTAGGATACGTCCCCTCCGCCGAGAGCAAGTCTCCCTGACCGTGAACCTCCACTGCCGCTTCGACCAGGCGGTCGACCAGCGCGGGATGCAGGTCCGGCGCCGCCACCAAGCGCGCGACCAGCGACAGCAGCCGCGTCTCGGTTGGCGGCAGCGGCGGCGACAGCGCGAAGGCGCCCTGCAGGAACCCCACATCCACCGCGCGGCGATCCAACAGGTCGGCATTCTCAACGGACCCGGCGGTCGCAACCAAGTCCAGCACGATCCCATCCCGCGCCAGGATATCGCGGTATCGCTCCGCATAGCGCCAGTATCCGCCGTCCTGAATGCCGGCGGCAAAGCGCACGGTCTTGGGCGGGATCAGGTCGCGAATGGCGAGCGTCGTTAGGGCCAGAACGGCCCCGACGATCACGAAGTAGAGGACAAGGCGCAGGCTGTTCATGGCATCGGCTCGCAGGGCATGGCGCGATCAAGCCCAGACGAACCGCGTCAGGCAAGCCCCCATCCGATGCGGATCGTCGCGGGGTCCTGCCCAGGTGAGGTCACCCGGCCACGTTCATCCACCGCAGCACCAGAAAGTTGTCGGGACGTTGGACCACCTCGACCCCGTCCTTCACGCCCCAGATCAGCGGCTGCACGTAGAGCGGGACGTAAGCCACGTCATCCAGTTGGATCTGCGCCACCTCGTCCAGCATGGCCTGGCGTTTGGTGTCGTCGATCTCCGACTGGATCATCGGCAGCAATTCGTCGATGCGAGCGTTCGAATACCCACCGAAGTTCCAGGACCCCAGGCGCTTTTCGGCGTTGGGTGTCGACAACAGGAAGCGGATCGGGTGTTCGGCATCGAAGGTGCCTGGCGACCAGCCCAACAAATACATGTCGTGGTCGTCTTCCCGCAGGGTCGGCCAATAGTTGGCGACGGGCATGGTCTCGAATGCGGGCTCCAAGCCCAGTTGCGCGAGCATGGCGTTGATGGCCGTGCAGACGGCTTCGTCGTTGAGATAGCGGTCGTTCGGGCACTTGAGACTGAAGCGGAAGCCATCGGGGTACCCTGCCTCGGCCAGAAGGGCCTTGGCCCCTTCCAAGTCGTAGGCCGGACGCTCCAACCCATCGGTGTAGCCGCGCATGCCTTCGCCAACCAATTGCGCAACAGGCTCGGCAGAGCCGCGCATGACAGTCTGCAAAATCGCGGGCACGTTGATCGCTTTGGCCACGGCTTGGCGGACGCGGGCATCTTGGAAGGGATTGCCCTCGCCCCCCGCGATCAGCCCATCGGCATCATGGGGAAAGCCCAGCATGATCACCCGCGCCTCGATGCCGCGCACGACCTGGACACCATCCGCCGTGTCGACGCGGTTCGCATCTTGGACGGGCACCGGCTCGATCAGGTCCAATTCGCCAGAGAGCAGCGCCGCGACCGACGTGGCGGCGTTCTGGACCGGTGTGAACACCGCCCGGGTCACATTGCCCCGGTCTTCGCCCCACCAGCCGTCATAGGCCTCTAGCACGGTGCGCAGACCCGGCTGACGCTCGGTGACACGGTAGGGGCCGGTGCCGTTGGCGTTCAGCGTGGCGTAGTTCCCCTGTTCGATATTTGGCCGCTCCGCCCCATTGGCGGCGGCCCAACCGGAATCCATCATCATCCAGTTGGCGATGCTGTCGGGAAAAATGGGGTTCGGCGCCGTCGTCATAAAATCGACGGTGTAATCGTCGACCATCACCACCTCCGAGACGGGTGCAAACCAGCTGGAGGTATCAGATTCCTCGCTGCTGGCCCGTTCATAGCTAAAGATGACATCTTCAGCGGTGAAGGCTTCGCCGCCATGGAACGTCACGCCTTGCCGCAGCGTGAATCTCCAGCCCTCGCCGTCGCCGATAGGCTCCCACGCGGTGGCGAGGGCGGGTTCGATGGACATGTCCCGACCGCGCCGAACCAGCCCCTCATAGACGTTGCCCAGCAGGCTGAACACGGGGGCGGAATTGCCCGCATTCGGGTCCAGGGTGTTCGGGTCGCTGGTGGCGGCATAGCGCAGCTCTGCCGCGCCTGCGGGCAAAGCTGCGGCCAGGAGGGCTGCGGTCAGAAACGGTCTCATGGGGTCTCTCCGATAGGTGACGTGGACAAGATGACGCAGCACACGGTCAGGTCAAATCACGTCTGCACCGACACTGCCCAGCGGGTGAGCAATACGCCCGCCCACGGCCGGGCCATTGGGCAGGGGCAGCCTATGCCGTGCTGCCGTGAGCCGCGCCTGCGTTGACGCGGCCCCGGCCCAAGCGCTAGTCTACCGCTTGTACCCCAAGGACAGATCCCCCTATGAACGAACTTTCGTCCGCGAAACTCTGTGCGGCTGCCCATCTGATCGTGGGCGATGGCATCACGGCCCTCGCCTTTCTGGAGCATTGCACAGCCACGGCGGGCGATCTCGTCGTCGTCATCGGAAAACAGGCGTCAGCCCTGGGACGTGGCGTGGCCTATGCCACGGGCACGCCAGGCACGCCCTGGCGGTATGCGTACCTGCTGAACTCCCCGGCCTATGACATCGACCCGGCGTTTGCCGATTGGCTGGCCGATCGCTGGGATGCGGTGCGCGAGACGATGGCAGGGCGGGCCCCAGATTGGTTGGCCTGGGCAGATCCGCTGGTGGCGGCTGGGGATATCCAAGGGGTCAATGCCCCGCGTGAGATCTATGGGGACTTCATCGAGGAGCAGGCCAAGAAAGCCATCGCTACCCTGGCCGCCCGAGGGGTGGAGGTTCGCTGCGTCGATGCCAGTGCCACGGCCCTAGATGTGGAGGGCGGACAGGTTACCGTGCACACCGACATCGGCACAACCTTCGTCGCCCAAAGCCTGGACGTCGCGCCGGGCGGCCCCTCGACCCTGCGAATAGACGGCGACGACGGCCCCTTTGCGGCACCCACGGTCTTTGGTCAGGAAGAGCGGATCGCAGAGCACATTCGCGCGGGCGCCGAGATCCTGTGCATCGGTGGAAACGCGGCAATGCTCGACGTGCTGCGCCTATGTCAGAGCCTAGTGCCAGAAGACGCGCTGAAGTTCCTAGCCTGCGCCCCCGAAGGCGAATTGCCGGAACCGCTGATCCCACGGCTGCCCCGGCGACCGTTGCAGCCTAACCTGTCTCGGGACCACACCAGCGCGGACAGTCTGCTGGCGGAGGTCGAACGCACCATCGCCTACGCCCGGGACGCCGGTCATGAGATGAGCGAGATCCGCGCCGGGTTCCGGGCCTACTTTCTTGTCAATCCCCTGGCCGATCACCTGACGGACAAGGCCGAAGCCCTGCGCGTCCCCGCGCATCTGCGGCTATGGCTCCGGGGCGGTACACGGGACACCATCCTAGAGATGCGCCGCCTGATCGCGGAAAACCGGACGGAGATCCTGCCGGGGATCGTTACGAAGATCGAACACGGCCCAGATGGGGCCGTGGTACGCATCCGGGACACCGCTGGTATGGAAACCACACGCAAGACGGGCTTTGTCGTCAACTGTGCGGGGGCGGGGGCGCGGTCGACCTATGATCCGCTGACCCAAGACATGCTGCGCCAAGGTCTGATCGAGGTCTGCCCCATCAGCCGTGGGCTGAAGGTGGGCGCCCAATGCCGGACCAAAGCGCCCATGGTGCGGCACCTGTCGCCGGCGACGACCGTGATCGGTGAGGATGTGACCGCCATGCCGCTCTATGACGCCCATATGCTGCGGACCTACGCGGCCCGCGCCAGTCAGGCAGAACCGGCTCCAACCTGAACGGCAAGGGCGCCGCCCGACCGGGATCATGACCGCAGGTGGATGACGTCGCCGTTTTCCTTGGTCCAGGTCTTCGGCGGGTTGTCCAGAACCTCGGCCACGCGCTCACACGGACGGGCCAGGACGACGCCCATCGGCGTCTCCACCAGGGGGCGGCTGATGAGAATGGGATGCGCCGCCATCGCGGCGAGGATCCGGTTGGCATCGCGCGCCGGATCGCGATCTGGTGGCAACAGGCCCAGTTCCTCGATCAAAGCGTCATCCCCCTTTGTGCGCATCCCCTCTCGAGGGGTCAGGCCCGCCCGATCATAGAGCTGTCGCAGACGATCCGCCGACGGCGGTTGGGTCAGATAGGGCACAACCGTCACGGACCCGTCGCCCACGCAAGACCGGACGATGGCCAAGACGTTGCGAGAGGTCCCGCAGGCCGGATTGTGGTAGACCGTGATCGTCATGGGGTCGCATTCCTTCAAGGTTGCGTAGAGGAGGTGGCGGTGTCAGGGGTTCGGGGCGACGGCGCCAAGAGCCATCCGAACACCACGACGGCCAGACCCGCGCCCACCATTTGCGCCAGAATGAACGGCGGGACATCCATGGGACGGATGCCCGAGAACGTACCGGTGAGGCTTCGCGCGATGGCCACCGCAGGGTTCGCAAACGAGGTGGACGCCGTGAACCAATAGGCCGCCGTGATATAGAGCCCGACCAGCCACGGGATCGCGGTTTGGTTGAAGCGTAATCCCCCCAGGATAACCCCGAGCAAACCGAAGGTGGCGACGACCTCCGCCCCCCACTGCGCGGGTCCCGTGCGCGTGGTCTGAGACAAGGACAGTGGCGTCAGCTCGAACATGAGATGCGCGAGGATCGTCCCCGCGATCCCTCCCATGATTTGCGCACAGACGTAGGCCATCGCCTCCGACGTGGGGATCTGGCTACGCAGCCGCATGGCGAAGGTAACTGCCGGATTGAAGTGGGCGCCTGAGATCGGCCCGAGGATCGTGATCAGCACTACGAGGATCGCCCCCGTAGGAATCGTGTTCCCCAGCAGCGCCAAGGCGGTGTCATCGGTCAGGCGTTCAGCCATCACGCCGGATCCGACGACAGTTGCGACCAGCAGCATGGTGCCCAGCGCCTCGGCAACCAACCGGCGCGGCCTGTCGAAGGGATGTGTCATGATTAGCACTGTCTCCTGCGCGCTACCGGTAAAATACCCACCGTCCGATGGGACGGGTTCCAAGGCTCAGGTCGCACGGGCAAGATCATCCAACAGCGGCTGACAGACGTCTGGCCGCCCCCCGCAGCAGTCCCGGAGCAGAAACCCCAGCAGTCCGCGCACCCCCTCCAGGTCGACGAAATAGCGGATCGAGCGACCTTCTCGTTGGTTTCGAACAAGACCTGCGTTCAACAGCACACCAAGGTTGGCGGACAAGGTGTTTTGGCGCACGCCCAGAGTGGTCACAAGATCCCCGGCCGCCATCCCCTCGGGGCCCGCCTGGATCAACAGGCGAAGCACATCCAACCGCGTTTCTTGCCCAAGGGCCGAAAACGCCCGCAGTGCTGAAATCTTATCCATGAATCGCGATTTATTGAATTGTTCTGTGGAGCACAACACGGATGGCCAATCCATTACCCGACAAAAGAAGTCAGAAATTATCGTGACTCAGGATCGGCCCTGTGATAGCCGATAGAAACAGTAAGATACCGCCAGGACCGGGACGGGTAATGTCTGCGACCGATCATACCAATGCCAAGCGCCCCGATCCGGGCCCGCGCGCCGCTGGTCCGACCACGGGGGCCTGTCGGCGCGCCGCGCTTGAGACGCTTTCCGAAGGGGCCGCGCCCACCGAAGGCGACGTAGAGGTGCTGTTTGACCGTCTGCACAGAAGGATCCGACATGACGATGCTTAGGCCACATGGTCCGCGCCGCGAGGATACGGCACGCACCCAACCGGGCGGTGCCACCGTGGCGGACATTCGCACCATGGAGGGGGACCAGGCCCTCGCCGTCATAATGCTGCGCGACTGGTTCGACGGCCCACAGGGGCAGGCCCGCGTCTCTCAGACCTTCCTGCAGGAACTGGGCGCACAGGCGGGTGCGGGCGCGATTGACGCCTGGGCGGACTTCGGCGCGCTGATCAGCGATGGCACCCGTCGCGATGTCATGCGCCATAGCGTCAACTGCCGGTGCGTCGGCGCAGACGAAGCGGTCCTGGCCCAGGTGATCTCGCTGGCCGCACGCGGCGCGCGCGAAGATGCCATGCTGATCCTATCGCTCCTGGTGACAGGAGAGCGCCTCTTGCCCGCCATCCAGACCGTAGAACAGGTGGGTGCGGCGCTGCTCCGCATCAGCCAAAGCTGGCGCCGAGCAGCGTTGCGCCCAACAAGCGCCGCTGACGCGCGGCTGCATTGAGACCTGTTATGGCACGAAGACCCATCGACGGAGTATTGGCCGATGTGCCCACAGACCAGACCTGCAAAGGCCGTCGGGACGTTAGCCAAAGATCGGGTACACCGACGCTCCATATCTGACTAAGAACGCAAACGGGGGCGGCGTATGCCTGGTTTTAGACGCCGCTCCCACCCGGCCCTTACCGGCCCCAAGCGGAAGAGGTTTCGCATGTCCAACGCCCCAAGCCCCTGCATTGGCGTTTGCAAGTTCAAGCGACCCGGCCCCGCCGGAGATCACTGCATCGGCTGCTCCATGACCAAAGGCCAGAAGAAGCTCAGCAAGGCCGCCAAAAAGAAGGCCATGCCCGATTTCGTTGCGCTGGTAGTGGCGCAGCAGCAGGTTATGGGCCGCTACCGCCATTGGCGCGCCGCCTATATGAAGCGGTGCCTGAAGAAAGGCGCCCCGGTCCCCGCAGTGGTCCGCAAGGCCGGATAGCCCCTGCTTTTCAGCGGAGGTGCGACCGCAGGATCCATGCGAATTTGTCGTGGATCCGACCCCGTTCGATGGCCAAGTCCTCGGTCCGCGCATCGCCATGTTCGGCGGCGACAGCCCCCAATCCGGCCAGGGTTGCGCCGATGGTTTCCTGAGCCTCTGCCAGATGACGGATCATCTCTTTGTCAGAGGCCCCTTCGTCACCCTCTTCGACCTTGGAACGTTCCAACTGACCAGCCAACTTGCCTTCGGCGACGGCACCAATGGCGCGGATCCGCTCGGCCAGATCGTCCTGCCCAACAAAGTGGTCTTCGTAGATCTCTTGGAACAGCGCATGGAGCGGGCCGAACGACATGCCGGTCACGTTCCAGTGGTAGTTCTGCGCCAGCATCGTGGTGACAACGGTTTCCGCAACGGCTTGGTTCAGTGCATCCGCGATAACGGCGACGGCGTCCGTTGAAAGATCTGAAGCGGTTTGTGCCATAAGTAGTCCCTCCTGAAGGTCAAAACGGGCGGGTTGGCTGGCTGCGGCTGGCTGACCCCGCCATTACATATGACCCGACGACCTAAAGACCAGGGTGAATTTAGAATTATTCTAAACCTTGTGAAAGGCGGTCCAGCAAGAGGCACAGAACAGGACGGATCGACGGTCTGGTGCGCCGCGCCAACAAAAACGTCTCACTGTCACGGTCCTTGGTTTGACGTGCCCGTGTCAATGCCAACAGCCAGCGTTCATCAAAGGAGAGATCCCGCGCCCCCGGCATCCAGAGCACGAAACGCCTGTCGGAGGCGCTTTTCAGGATCCGCGCAAGGCAGGTGGCGAAATCTTCGGGTCCCGCATCCGGCGCAAAGATCAGACAGGCCTGCGCGGCCAATCGTGGCGCCGCCCGGCATTCCAACATCGCCAACCGGAGGAGGCAGATCGTCGGAGGCGGGCGCAAAGGCTGCTCGCTGGATCGGAAGCCAATAGCAGTCATTTTTTCCTACCGTGACGAGTGCCATCGCATTATCTGACTGATATAGTCAGACATACCGAGATATGAACCATCTCTGCGGCCACTTTGGCAAAACACTATCTCGGTGCGGATTGACGAGTGTTTGCCTCGTTGCCAAACACGACTCGACCAAGAGATCCATCTCGGCACCCATACCGATGGGATCGACCGTCGCCGCACGGGAAGACCCTACCCCGACGAAACTTGACCCTATTGCAGACCCGCAAACACCCTTATGCCTACGGCGCGACGAGCCTGATTTCCATCGACCGGATCCCATGATTACACGCGTCCTCGCCCTGCTTTGCCTTGTCTCACCGGTCGCGGCCGACACCAATCGTGTTCTCGACCTTCACGTCCTGCCCAGCGTGGCGCGCTTCACTCGGGCGACCGATGCGCTGAGCCAGGCCGGCTGCGCACCCGAGCAGCTCAAGCCCGCATTTCGTGAGGCAGCCCTGGCCTGGGGAGGGATGTCACACCTGGCCGCCCCCCCGATCATCGATGAGGACCTGGGACAGGCCGTCTTAGCCTGGCCGGACGATCAAATGGCCGCTGTCCAGGACCTGTCACGTCTCATCAATCAAGGCCCAACCGCCTGGACCCCAGAAGCCCTCGCGAGCGCCCCAAGCGTGACGCGGGGTCTAGGCGCGTTGGAACGTCTAATCTGGGATGCGGCGGCGCAACCCTGCGCCTTGACCGACGCCCTGGCCGAAGACTTGGCGCAGACAGCGCGCCGAATTCAAGACACCTGGACAGGCAGTCTTGCAAGACAGATGCGCCGACCGGCTGCGGGCGGCACCACCCGCTTCCAGACCGACCGGGAGGTGCAAATGACCCTCTTCGCGGCCCTAATCGCGGGGTTGGAAGCCACGTCAGAGGGGCGCCTTGGCCGTCCTCTGGCTGATTTTGATGCGCCTCGGCCCGACCTGGCGGAGCTTCATCGGTCAGACCTATCCATTCCGATGGTGATCGCGGCGCTCAACGGGCTGCAGGCGCTGGCCACGGTGATGTCTGAGGCGCCGGGCACCAACGCAGCCTTTGCCCGCGCGCTCACCACAGCGGGCCGCATCGAAGGCGATGATCTCTCTGGCGTGACAAATCCCACATCGCGGGTCCGGATAGAGGCTCTCCAAACCGCCGTGCGGGATGCGCTAGCACAAGCACAATCGGAGATCGGAAGACCCTTGGGCGTCGCGGTGGACGGCTCTGTCTGCCCGCAAATCGCCGATTGCTAGGGGCGGTAGAGCGCCTCGCGACGATTACCTTGGCGTACCCTGCCTCATGAGACCGCCCACCTGTCCTAATCGAGCGGCAGGGGCGGCGTTTGTCCCGTCCGCTCCAACATCCAGGACGCAGACCAGGCCCCAGCGTCGCGCGTCAGCACCAGCGCATTGCGCTCTGCGGTGTATCGCCGTCTTTGGCCAGGCAGGGGCAAAATGCGGATCGGGGCGTGTGGGACGGGGTCTTCGCCAAGGGCCGCCAGCGCCCCGAGAATCCGTGCCCACATCATGGGCGGCGCCCGATGGGTAATGCCCGAGGCCACCAACTGATGCAGTGTCTTCCCTCCGGCCAACGCCATCTCTGCCCGGGTGGCCAGATGAATCTCACCAGAGAGCGCCGTGACCCGCGCCTCGGCCGACCGCGCCATCCGCGACACCAGATGCAGCACACGGACCCAAGCGTCCCTGTGGGCGCGGCTTTGCCATTGGTCTCGCAGATCGTCTTCGTACTTTTGGATCCCGGGCAACCACCCCATGACCCGTTCGACCAGGGACAATCGGGGCCCCAGCAACGGTACACTGGACAGAACAAACGTATGGCCGGATGGGGCCGCCTCGGCCTGCGCCTCGAAGGCCGTCCAGCCAGCGGGGGCCATCACCGTCGTCAAGCTGCGCCCGCTGCGCAGGTCCGGGGCCACCAAACGCAGGTCTGACGCCTCGACGGCCCAGCCCAAGTGTTCGCCCGACGGGTCGTCAAAGCGTGGCGGCAAATCCCCATCCACACATCCATGCTGAAAGATCAAAGTAGCTTCGCGCGCGGCGGCAAAAAGCGTCTGCCCCACCGCAGACGCCGTGGCCTCTTCGGGCAGGGACCCCCAGCCATCGCAAATGTCGTGGTCGTCCCATTGCATCAGCGACGGCACCCGCGCGGCCAGCTTGGCGAATGCGGGTTGGGCGTAGAGGGCGACATACCGATGGGCGAACGCGTCGCGCAGGTGGCCGCGCAGGTCCGACAACGCGGCCGCATCCTCTACCTCTGGCACCTTGAGCGGCCAGTCGCGGGTCAGCGGGTGGCCATCGGTCACCTCATCCGCATAAATCTGGTCCCCCCCATGGAGCAGCAGGGTGAACGGCGACGCATCATGGTCTGCCCCCAACCGGCGCCACATGACATTCCGTTCCTCTGGATCCCGGCTCAGGTCGCCATGTTCCTCCCCGTTGCAGGACACATAGGCAAACCGCAAATCGCCCGTCAGGTCACAGGCCACGGAATACGTCTGTCCGTTCCAGGCATAGTCGGACCCAAGGTCTGGCCCCAGGGTAAAGCGCGCGCGCCAGACGGTGACCTCGGCAAACCTGGACAAAACGGTGCAGGGGATACGCGCGCCCCCAACCAGAAGCGGCGGCGGCGTCCCATCCGGCCCGCCAAGGATCAACGCGGACAGATGCATGTCCCCATCGCGCAGGTCGTCGAGGATGAGAATCGGGCCAGTGAAGGGTGGGGATGCGGTCATGACCAAGAGACATAGGCAGACATCCGCCGGACGCAATCGCTGCCATGTCGCATGACAACGACCGGGGCTGGGCCAACGGGCGTTTGTCTGCATGGGCTAGGATCTGTCCGCCCTTGCCATCGCGACACGGCTGCGATGTCCGCCCCGATCCAAACGGACGTCAGGACCGGTCGAAGGGGGCATTGGGACCTTGGCGCTGAAGGCGCCGTCCCAGACATTCGAACAAGAGGTTTCCATGACCCCCTTCAACCCGAACACGCTGTCCGAGGCCCCTGCCCGCGTCCTGGATGCCTTTGCCGAGACCACCCCCGCCCCGGCCAGCCTGTTGGAAATCGCCCGCGGTGGGATGTCCATTCGTGATGGCCGGGGCAGCCCCTCGGTCGACGGGACCCGCCCCGCGACGACCGATGACCGGTTCGAGGTCGGATCCCAAACCAAGATGATGACCTCTGTGATCGTGCTCCAATTGGTGGAGGAAGGTCAGCTCGATCTAGACGCCCCCTTGGCGGATCAGATGGATGTGTCAGCGCTGGATGGGATCCCGAACATCGAAACGGTCACGGTCCGCGAAGTGCTGGCCAATCGCTCTGGCATTCCCGACTTTGACACGATCCCGGGCGACATGGGTCTGCCCGCCTTTATCGAGGCCTTGATGGCCGACCCGACCGGTGGTTTCGGCGTCGATGACTCGCTGGACCTCGTGTCGGGTCAACCTGCGGATTTCCCACCAGGTGCGTCCTATGGGTACTCCAACACGAACTATCTGCTGCTGCAAAAGCTGATAGAGCAGACCACCGGCACCTCCTTTCGTGAACAAATCTCGACGCGCATTTTTGAGCCCGCTGGCATGACGAACAGCAGCATGAGATCGGACGGCGCGCAGGACGGCATGTTGCGAGGCTACGCTGAACTGGTGCCGGGGCAACTGCTCGACGTGACCGATGTGGCCTGGGACGCGGGCGCGGCGGGCGGTGCCATATCAACGACATCGGACATGGTGCGCTTCTTCGATGCGTTGTTTCTGTCGAAGACGCTCCTCCCGCAATCGCAGCTGGAGCAAATGCTGGACTTCCGCGCCCCAGATGGCACCCCCAGCCTAGAGGGCGAAAGCCTCGGGCTGTCCTCGGGGACGATCTATGGCCAGCAGTTCATCGGTTTTCAGGGCGGAACGCTTGGCACGAATTCGGCGACGTTCCTGCACGTGCAGTCGGGTACCGTGATTTCGCTCGCTACGAACCATTCCCAGGCAGAGCCCACGGACCTGCTGCTGAGGGCCGTCGAAGCGCTCCTCCAAGACAGCGCCTGGGCCAGCTTTGACCCCGATGCGGAAACCTTTCTGATTGAGGGGTCCGCGTCCGATATGCTTCTGCGCGAGGACGATACGGCACCGGGTGGCCCCGAGACGATCCTGTCCCAAGGCACCTTTGCCCTGACGTTCGAGGGCGCGCTGGCGGACTTCGACACCCAACACGTCCGCTTCACGGACGGCTCGACCCTTTGGATCGGGCAAGACACAGCCGATCGGTTTGACGGTCTCGAACAGGCGGCTCCCGACGCTGGACACTATTTGTTGGGTCTTGGCGGCAATGACCAACTGAGTGGGGGCCACGGCAACGACCGCTTAGACGGGGGCGCCGGGGAGGACCGTCTAGAGGGGCGCACCGGGCATGACACCCTTGTTGGCGGCACGGGGGACGATCAGATCCTGGGCGGGCGTGGCAATGACATGCTGGACGGCGGGTCGGGCACGGACATCCTGCTTGGTGGCAAGGGACGCGACACCCTTGAAGGAGGCGATGGCGACGACGTCTTGGTCGGTGGGCGTGGATTTGACGTGTTCGTCTTTGACGGGGCGGACGGCCGGGACGTCGTCCTGGATTTCACCGCCGGACAGGACCTATTTGATCTGTCGCAGACAGGGCTGACCTTTGCGGATGTGCATCTGACCCACTGGGGTCCCTTGCAAGAGATCCGCTTTGAGGACACCACGATCATCGTCGTCGGATCCGGCCCGGGCCCCCTGACCGAAGACGACTTCCTGTTCTGAGACGGAGCAGCCGGGGGGCAGCGCACCGTCACCGCCCCCTGCGACCCAAACGGAGATGCCCATGACCGTCAGCCCCGTTGCACCGGACAGCGAAGCACTGCGCCTGGCGGCCACCTCTGGTCTGCTCGTGCTGTCGCTGTTCTGCGCGAACCTGCTGCTGCGGGACCGCTACCGACGGGTGCGACTGCCGCTGGCGTTGTTCTTCCTGGCTGGGGCCGGCGACCTGCTGGCCCTGCCGATGGTCTATCTGTTGGAGCCACAGGCGCCTGCGCGGATAACGCTGGGCTTTGAACTGGCCGAAGTGCCCCTGTCCATGGTGCAGCCGTTCCTGTTCTGGCTCTACGTCTATCGACTGACGGGCACGGCAGGGGCGACGGTGCCGCGGATGCAACTGATTCTGCACCTGCTCCCAATCGGGCTTGCCTCTCTGCTGTACCTCTATTGCATGGCGCTTCCGGCCCATGCCTTGGCCGACCTGTCGATGGTGCCCCAAACCCCGACGGGGGTGCAGTGGGTCGCGCTCGGCGGGATGTATGCGGCGACACTGGCCTTTTACCTGTTGGTGCCGCTCTACGCGGTGCTGATCCTCAGGCGCCTCAAGGCCTACCGCCACCGCCTAAAGGACCATTTTGCCAGTACCGAAGGACGGGAGTTGGCCTGGACCCGCTGGCTGACTCTGGCCGTCTTTTGCTTCTGGGGGGTCAACGTGATGTCCATGGCGGCGGACGCGCTGATCTCGGCAGATACGATCACCTGGCCGGTCCAGTCACTGCTGCTGGCCATTGTGGTGCGCTATGGGCTGATCTGGAGCTTGGCGCTCTGGGGGCTACGGCAAGCGCCGGGCTTAGAGCCTCCGACGCCGCGCGTCAGCGCGATGCTGACGCCACCGCAAGACCCGCCCAAATACGAGCGGTCTGCCCTGGCATCGGATCGCCTAAGCCGCATCGCGGGCAAGATTGAACGGCTGATGGCCCAGGACCGGCTGTACCTCCAACCAAATCTGTCGCTTTGGGATCTGGCCGACCAGATCGGCGTCAGCACCCACTACGCTTCCCAGGCGCTGAACGAAAAATTGGGGGAGCGGTTCTTTGACTATGTGAATCGGTGGCGCGTGCGCCATGCGGCGGAGCAATTGCGCACGTCGGAGGCGACGATCCTGACCATCGCCTATGACGCAGGGTTCAACGCCCGGTCGTCCTTCTACACCGCGTTTAAGCGGGAGTATGGGATGACCCCCTCGGCCTATCGCGAGAGCAAACAGACAGAGCGAACCGCCCCCCTGGCCAAGAGCCATTGACCACACCCCAGGCGGGTGCGGGCAGACGTCGGCGTCCTTTTGCGCATGTCGGAAATCCGCCGAGATTATTCCATTTCTTTCAATGGATTAAATAATTCTTAGGCATCGGAAGGCAGCATTCTGCTACCCTTTTCGACACGCGTTGAACGACGGCGCGGCTCGCTCCTATGGTGAGGACAGAGCATCCGTATCGGACCCGAGTTGGGAGGAACCTCTTCGTGTCAACGGTTCAAGATTGGTTGCGCCTGCATGATCTGCCGGCGCCGGCGCTACGAGAAATACTCAAGACTTGGCGGACCTGTGTGTCCCCCGCCACCCCGCAAAGCGCGTGCAGCTTCCGTTCGGAGCCTTGCGCCCAAACGGCCCTGGCGATGTGGGTCACACCGGCGATTGCGGTCACGCTGGGGCAGGCCTTTGCGGACGCTGTCGAACAACTCGACCTGCAGCCTGCGCATGGCAGACCCCGGACGGTCGACCGAGGCAGCGGGACCTCCCCCAGTGTCCATGTGGACTACGACGGATCGGCGGGCGCCTTGCTGTGGCTGATCCATGAGGTTGGGCATGGTCTGCACATCCTGGCATCGGAGCATCGGTTCATGCCGCCCATTGCCCGCGAAACCTGCGCCTTTCTCGTCGAGGACATCGTGATCGCTCACCTCGGCCCATCGGGTCCGGGACCGGCCCTCGCCCAGGTACGGGACGACCGGCGCGCCGCATATTTGGCCCAAGGGGTCGGCGACGTGTTGTCCGCCCTCTGGCAGCCACAGCGGACCTATGACTACGATCTCAACTACCCTCCGGCCTGCGCCTATGCCCAAAGCATCGGGCAGGATGCGGGCAAGACCCGACAGCTTCTGGCAGCGGGGGCGCCTGCGATGGCCCTCTTGCATGACTGGTGTCCACCCCGAAATCCCCTGCCCGCCGTCCAAGATGTGCCACAGGACCCGGTTCGGCGAGCCTATCGCCGCCTGGGCATGATGGTGATGCTGGACCTGGAGATCTGGGATAGCCACGCCCAGCAGTCCGTTGAGACGTATTATGGTAATGCCCGGGACATCCTCCACGACAACCGCCTGGGGTTTGCCCTGCGACCCTGCGGACGCCCGGATGGCTACGTTGTGGCGCCGCCAGACGGGACAGAATCCCCCATCAGGCGGGCCGCCGCCTTCCGTCCTGCGGCCCGCCTTCTGCCGTTGGACACCGAGGCGACCGTTGCGCCATCGCCCCAAAAGCTCGACCTCTATGAAGTGATTGGCTACGCAGTGGAGTTGCTGGCCGCCTCTCCCTATCACCGGCAGCAACCCATTGGCCCCTATATCGAGGTGGAGGTTTTGCCGCCCACCGCCGCAGGACAGCTTCGTATCTGGCGCGACCCCCATGGCATTCCAGCGGCCATGGCCAGTTGGGCGCTGCTGTCTGAGACGGTGGAACAGGACGTTCTGGGCACGGGGCGCGCCCTTGCGGCGGCCGACTGGCAATCGGGCGAACGGCTGTTCTTCAACGATTGGATCACGCCCCACGGTCATCTGCGAGAGGTGCTGCGCGACGTGCGCGCCCTGTTCCCCAATCGCGACGCGACTAGCCTACGGCGCCATGCCGATACGTCGGTGCGCCGGGTCAACCGCTGGGTCAATACCAACCACCATACGGCTGCCTAACCGCGCCGACCGCGCATTTCCGGTCCCGGTTCCGGGCCCCGGAAAGTGCGGCGGAGGGTGGTGGAGCACCCCCCGCCGAAAGAGCCGCCGGGACACCCCGGCAAACCTCAACGGATCGCAGCGTATCAGACATGCCGCCGCGACACAAAAGTGAGCCTCAACCCATGCAATTTGACTATCAAACCAATGATCTTTGGGCCCCCGTCAGCTTTAGCGGCGGTGGCGGCGGAGGAGGCGGCGGCGGCAGCGATAGCGGTCGCGTCACCGCCCGCGACGGCAGCCGTACGAACATTTCGCCCGAACAACAGAACATGATCGGTGCCGTAGCCGGTGGTGTGGCCGGTGGCCTGGCCAGCCGCGCGGGGCCTGTCGCGGGCGGCGTTGTCGGCGGCACCGTAGGCACAAGCATCTCGAACATGGACAACGACCGGTTCAATGATGTTGCCACCGGCCTGCTGGACGGCATCGGCGGCCCAATTGCCGACGGCTTCGGCATGGGCCTCTGATCTGACGGCCTTTGGGGGTGCGTTCCGGCGCGCCCCTTCCTCAACTGCGGAGACGCCCGTGTCCCTTTGGCACATCATCATCAGTGCCGTCGTGTTTGCGACGCTCTACCATGTCGTCGCGCGGTCTATCGGCGGGCGCGCCCATTCGATTCGGAACACCGCAGTGGCCCTGGGCGTCTATCTCTGTGTGATGTTCGTGCTGCGATGACGGCGCAAACGCGCCCAATGGCAGGACGGGACATGAAACACCGACGCTGGACCCTCGTCAGTCTCGCCATTGCCATGGTCCTCGCCGCCGTCTTCTTGGCAAAAGCGATCGAGGGGCCCCCAGCCCCAACGGCTTTGGCCGTTCATGTGGTAACGGATCATGGGGTCGACCAAGTCACTGCCCATCTGATCCTGCCCAGGGATCCACGGACAGGCCCCCGCAAGCCGGGGCTGGCCCACTACCTGGAGCACCTCGTCTGGCTCGGCCTGCGCCCCGCCTCTGATGCCGGACCGGACAGGCAGTCCAATGCTTGGACCAACAGGTATGCCGTTGGCTATTGGCTCTCCGGCCCACCGGACGCGTTGCCCGATCTGCTGGCGCGGCTTGTGGGGGTCTTTGATCCGCTTGCCCCGCCCCCAGCCGTCGCTGACCAAGAACGGGGGATCGTCCTGCGCGAATACGAAGCGCGGCAGGTGGGCCGTCTGCGCAACCGGATCAACCATCAAATGTCGGACTTTCTCTACCAGGGTGCGCCCTTGGCAGACTCGATCATAGGCACACCAGACCAGATTGCGGCCTTTGACTTGGCGCAGGCGCGGGCCTTGCACGCCCTGACCCATAGACCGGACAAAGGGCGCTTGGTCGTGACGGGCCCAATCTCGGAACGCCGAGTCCACGCAGGCTTGGCCGCAATACCCCTGCTCGCGCACGCAACCGACGGCCCACCTGGCCGGCCAGGCTTGCCGCCCCTGCAAGCAGATCGCCTGCACCTCTCCGCGGGCGAAGACACCACCGTGCCAACGCTTATTTGGCGCAAGGTTGTCGCCTTGCCGGAACCGATGGGCTTTGACCTGCTGGAGGCCCGCTCCGCCCTGCTGAGCGACATCCTCGACAGCGGCCTCCCCGGTGGTTTGGCGGGTCCCTTGCGCTTCGACGAGGATCTCGCGCGCTCCTTTCACATCGCGGTCTTCCCCCTGGACACCACGCATGTGGAGATATCGCTGTCCGCGCACCCAAGCGGCGACGTAACCCTGCGGGATTTGGAGCGCGCCGTCCGGACGACCCTGGACGACATCGCGCGCCGGGGCATCCCAGCAGACACCCATGACCGCCTGCGCGCTCGCTTTGAGGGGTTCTGGCCCGATTGGACGGATCCGGACGACACGGCAGCTTGGATGGCTGCCTATACGGTCGACCGGTTGGCGGTGCTGCGCGACCCCCTCCCGCAGGACGCGCTGCGATACCTGGATGCGCAACTGACCCGCGATGGGACGAATGCACTGCTGACGGCGTTGGCCGGGCCGGGGCGAGAGGCCGTCGCCCATCTTTCCCCGAACGGAGCGTCGCTGTGAAACACCTCGTCTCGGCCGTCGCTGTGACGCTCCTCCTGGCAAGTTGCCGCGAGGCTGGGCCAGCGGCAGATCAGGTCACGTCACCAGCGGGACACAGCTATGTTCACATCACCCTTCCGGGTGCCGAGGACGTCACGGTGCAGGTGGCCTGGGCGACCGACTGGGCCAAGCGGCAGGACAGGGCACCGGCAACGCCCTACCTTGGCGCTGACCTGATCCTCATGGGCGGCACAGCGGACCATGCCCCGGGCCAAGCAGGCGAGGTCTTTGCTGACTTGGGATCTTTGGGGCGCCTGACAGCGAGCGCGGACCACATCATCGGGGACCTCACCTTCACGCCGGATACCTTGGTCGAGACAGTGTCGATCGCAAATGCGCATCTGCGCGCGCCCTCTTTGGACGACGCCTGGTTCCTTCGCCTTCGGGATGGTCTGGCCGATACCATGGCCGAGGCAAAGACGCGCCCGGCCCACGTGGCCTATGACGTGGCCCGCTGGGCGATCTTGGGCGACCGCCCCGTGCGCAGATCGCTGTCGTTGGACGACCCGCGCGACGTGACCGAGACCACCCGGGAAGATGTGCGCGTCTGGCATGACCAGACGATCTTGCGCGCGCCAGAGGCCATCGTCGTGGCCGGTGACATACCGCGCAGCCAGGCGGATGCCGCGGTGGATGGCCTGCTCCAAGGATTGCCGACAACGCCAGGACCGGCCCGTGTGGCGACCATCGCGGACTTTACCCCACGGCGCATCCTGCTGCACGACCCCAACGCCGACAGCACCTACATCACCTTCGTCGCCCAGCTTCCAACGGTGCGTGGCAACGAAGGCTTCGCGGATCTCATGATCGTCGACGCCTTGACCGCTGGTGACCGGAGCGTCCTGTTCGAGGCTGTTCGCACCCGACTGCGCGCCTCCTACGGCTTTCGCGGAGAACTGGCGCGGTATGGCGAAGATGTCCGGCTCTTTGCCCTGTCGGGCGGTGTTGAGACGGCCCGGTTGGCCGAAGTCGAGGCCGCCGTGCGCGACGCCTATGGTGCCTTTCGCGAGGCGGGTTCTCTCAGTGACCTGAGCGAACGCAAACAGATCCTTGCCGATAGCCTGGCAGAGGCACGAACCGACACGGCCCAGGCGGCCTACGGCACCCTTCGTGCCCTGTTGCAGGATCGCCCGCCCGAGACGGTGCTGACATTGGGCGCGATGCTGGACGGCGTGGACGACGCCTCCATCGCGACCCGCTTGCAACAGGTCTATCCGGTGCCCGATGGGTTCGTGACCATCGCCGTCTCAGCCGATGCCGACGCGCTCCCAGGGGCCTGTGTCATCACCCAGCCCGCGGCCGCCGTGGACTGCCCCTGACCCCCAGATCACCGTTCGCCCAAGGCGTCCTGCACCGTGCGCAGAATGGGCGCGAAGAAGTAGCTGATGATGCGACGATCATCGGTCGTGACATCGACCGTTGCGGTCATACCGGGCCGCAGGGCAAAGCTGTCCTCCCCAGCCATCAGCATCTGGGCATCGGGCGTCACCCGAACGACATAGCCCCACGTCCCGTTGTCTTGGGGCGTCGAATCCGCCGCCAAATCGGCCACTTGCCCGGTGACAAATCCAAACCGTTCCGAAGGGTAGGCATCCAAGCGGATGTTCACCGGCTGGGCACGCGCCATAAAGCCGATGTCCTGATTGGGGAACACGGCCTGAACCTCGACCGCGCCGCCGGTGGGAACGATGCGCATAAGCTCCTGACCCGCTTCGGCCAGACCGCCTAAGGTGAACACCGCTAGGCCCTCCACCGTGCCCGCCAGGGGCGCGCGCAGGACAGTCACCTCCACCTCTCGCGCGGCGGTGGTGCGGTCCTGTTCCAGAACGGCCAGGAGCGCCTCGATCTCGGCCCGACGGGCAGCGCGGTCTGCCCGTTGCGTGGCGTATAGGGCCTGACGCTCCGTCTCCAGGGCGACGCGTTCGGCTGCACGGCGCTCAAGCTCTCGGACTTGGATGTCGCGGTCGCCTTCCAGATCGGCCAGAACCTGTTCCACATCTAAGAGGGCCGCCCTGCTGGCGGTGCCTTGGGCAAACAGGGTGCGCGCGATCTCGACCCTTTCGGCCTGGACGGTCAGCGAAGCGTCAATGCGGTCGATGGCGGCCTGTGCCACGGCCTCACCACGGGCCAGGGCGGCCCCCCGCGCGTCAAGCTGCGCCACGGCCGATTGCAAGGCATCGATTTCGGCACGCAGCAGGCGCAACTCTTCCGCATAGGCCGCCGAGGCGCGCAGGTCCGCCGGGACGGGAAAGGCGGTGGGCAGTTCCATGGGACGGCTCGGATCGACCAGACGCCCACTGAAGGCATCGATCCGCCCCCGCTCCACGACCAAACGGTCGATCTCTGCCTGGACGGTCGCCAGGCGCGCCCGGGGCGCAGTGTCGTCCAAGCGCAGCAACACATCGCCTTGGGCGACCGTGGCCCCGTCGCGCACGGCAATCTGGGTGATCCGACCCGCAAACTCGGGTTGGATGGATTGTACCCGCTCCACCGGGACGACCCGCCCCTGGCCCCGGGCGACAACCTCGATCCGAAAGACAAAGCTCATGGCAAGGATCGTGACAAAAACCGCAATCGTGCCCAGGATTGTCCCGTGCAGCGTGGGCGAGGTCAGGGAAAGGGCGGGCGACGTCATGGCAAGGCCCCAAAGTCCAGGACCGTATCGGCGTCGGGGAACAAATCCGGCGCATGGGTGATGACGACGACGACCGCGGTCTGACGCAGGGCCATCAACTCCTCGGCCATGCGCCGCTGGGCCGTCGCGTCCAGGGCGCTGGTGGGCTCATCCAGGATCAAGACCGAAGGGGCGCCCAGCAACGACCGCGCCACGGCCAGCCGCTGCCGTTGCCCACCGGATAGGGCGCCGCCGCGTTCCCCGATGTGGGTATCGAGCCCCTGGGGCAGACGGTCCACCATGTCCAAGCTGGCCGTGATGCGCAGGGCGCGCCGGATGTCGGCTTCGGTCGCCTCCTCCCGCCCGATGAGCAGGTTTTCCCGCAGCGTGCCGGTAAACAGGTACGGATCTTGCGGGACATAGGCGATACGGGTCCGCACATCGTGGGGATCGTGCCGCGAGATATCGGCGCCCCCCAGGGTGATGCGCCCAGCATCCGGCGCCTCGATCCCCGCAGCCAGCCGTCCGAACGTCGACTTGCCCACGCCCGATGGCCCCACCACCAGGGTCAGCGTCCCTGGCGCGAGTTCCATCGACAGATCCGTCAGGATCGGCCTGTTTGCGTCATGGGCAAAAGATACACCATCAAACCGCAGCACGCCGTCGCCCCCCTGTGGCAGGGACGGCAGGGCATCAAACGGCTCCATCGGCTGATTGACGACATCGCCCATCCGTTGGCGGGACACCCGGATATTCTGCCACGCCTCCCACAGGCCAGAGAAGTTCTCGATCGGGCCCGTCACCCGCCCGACCAGCAGGTGAAAGGCGATCAGTTCGCCCAAGGTCATCTGACCGGCAAACACCATCTGCGCCCCGAAATAGATGATCGCGATGGTGATCGTGCGGTCCACCAGAAACAGGAGCTTATCGCTCCAGATGTTGAGCAGCGCGATGCGATACCCCGCATCCAGCGTCTCGCCCAGGGTGCGGTCCAGCCGGTCCAACATCTGACGTTCCGCCGACAAGGCCTTGACCGCCGCGATGCCCGAGATGTTTTCGACCATCTGCGTCTGATGGGCGGCAGAGGCATCGAACTGCCGCCGCAACCGCCGCCGCAGGAACGGGCCAAAGGACAGATAGATGAGGATCTGAACCGGCAGGGCCGCCAAGACAATGAGCGTCAATTGCGGCGAGAGGGTCAGCAGCACGGCGATGTAGAGGACCACAAAAATCAGATCGAGAAAGACGCCTGTTGTCGTCCCCACCAGAAAGGCCCGGATCGTATCCGTCTCACCCACCCGGGCCATGGTTTCGCCCACAGACCATCGGCGGAAGAACCCAAAGGGCAGCTTGAACAAGTGATCGAAAATCCGGGCGCCCAGTTCCCGCGTGACGCGATTGGCGGTCAAGGTGCCCAACAGGGCCGAGAGAACCTCGAACAGGATTTGGAACAGACCAACCGCTGCAAAGACCGCGATGACCACCACCAGAGAGGCTTCGCGCTGGAACGGGAGAATCCGGTCGATAATCACCTGGAAGATGAAGGGCTCAACCAACCCAAGAAGCCGCAGGCAAATCGCCAGGAACACCAACTCGGCGTAGAGCGGCGTAAACTTCCACAGGGTTTTGCCAAACCAGGAGAACGGGATTTCGCCACCCACGTCCCCGGTGCGCCCGGCGGCGGAGTCAGTGGCGCGCATGGGCAAACCGGTTTTGGCGTCGCGCGCCCATGGGAACCCCTTACAAATCGTCTCGACCCGATCAGATAAGACCAAGGCTGCGCCCAACGCAGACGCGACGCGCAAAGCCGGAGACTTGGGCGGGAAAGGGCCAACGGCAGGCGAGATCCTGGCCGGAAATCCGCCGATCTGAACGCCAGGTTCAGGCCAAACCTGTACGCCAAAGCGTCCTGATGCAGGCTGACCTGGCAACCTGTGGCCGCCCGAGGACTGGACATGACGTGTCTGACCGAACAAGCCTTCTACGACCTGTCCGATGTGCCGCGGCTGCGGCCCCTCCATGACCATTGGCGCGAGATCGCAGCCGAGGCCGCCGCACTGGCCGACACGCGGATGCCAATCCAGCGGGACGGCAAAGACCACACCGAAGTGGCCCGGGACGTCATGGCCTATCTGCAATCCGGTGGGGATTACGGCTGGATGTTGGGCTGGGGACCCGGCTCGGTCCCTGAACGGTGGACGCAATTCGGCTTGATGATGGACGATGCGCCCATTCCCATGGCGCAACCGGTGGCGCCCCGAACGCTGTCGTTGCTCGACGGCATAGGCGGCATCCACGTAGGCGCCTTTCTGCGGATGGAACCGCACACCTTCTTACCGGTTCACCGTCACCCAGAATTGCGGCCAGCCGGCCTGTTGCAGATGCACATTACCTTGGAGGCGGCACCGGACGCGAATTATGCCTATCTGAATGTAGAGGGCACCTTTCGGCAGCATCGCTTAGGGGAGCCGATAATCTTTGACGGGGCGCTGGATCATTTCGCGGTCAACGCATCGCACCACCGCCGCACCATTCTCTACCTGGAGTTCAAACGCTAAGTCGTTGACGTAACGGCACCCTCACCCTCCGAACCGACACCTGATCGGCGCGGCGGCGCGCAACAGTACCGTGTTGCACCCATGCACGATTTCCCAAAGGGAAACGAAAAGCGGGAATCCGCCTAATTTATTCCTTATTGTTCTGACACCTCTCGCCCAAATCGCGTGCGGACCGTTTCGGTCGCAGAACACGCACCAGAGGCAAAGCGAGACACCGCCGTGGTAAGCATCTGCACCACATTCCCATCCCTTGTCGGCTCCACCGGGCTGGCCTCCGCGTGGAGGTCGTAGGGATGCTGTCCATGCGCTTTGCCAGCCATGTGGCTTATCTGTCGGTGGTCGTGATACTCGGCTCCGCCATTTCGCCGGAGCTTCTGGGGGCCTCACCCGAAGCCCTCATCGCCCTCGGGGCCTTGGGCATCTGGCGCTATAGCTGGGCGGCTGTGAACTTCTCCCGCGCGCTCTGGTTTCGCCTGATCTCGCAGCCCAAACGCAGGATCGCGGCCCAGGCCCGTTTCGCGGCCCAGGGCGCGCCGTCCCACGCCTATATGCTCGTCACCTCTTACATGATCGACACTGCCACGACGCTGGCGGTCTATCGGTCTGTCTTTGCGGCGGCTGCCAACGCACGGGATGGGGCGACGATTGTCGTGTCGGTGGTGGACGGCGCCGATGAGCGGTTGATCCGTCAGATCTTCACGACCTCGGCGGCCTCAAAAACTGGCACGGTGAAACTGATCATCGACAGAATCCCCGGGACCGGAAAACGGGATGCCTTGGCTCGGTCGCTCCAAATCATCGCGCGCCACCACCCCACGCCACATGACGTCCTACTGGTGGCCGATGGGGACACCTGCGTGCCCGACAACATCATCGCGCGCATCGCCCCCGTCTTCAGCGACCCAAAGGTGGGCGCGTTGACCACGGACGAAGCCGTGTCGATCCCGGACGACGGTCTGTTCAAAGACTGGTTCGAACTGCGCTTCGATCAGCGGCAGGTCATGATGTGCTCCATGGGGCTGTCCAAGCGTGTCCTGACCCTGACAGGCCGCATGTCGGCCTTTCGGGCGGCCTTGGCGACGGACCCCAGCTTCATCGAGATGGTCCGGGCCGATTACATCGATCACTTGCGCCTAGGGCGGGTAAACTTCCTGACGGGCGACGACAAATCCACGTGGTTCTGGCTGCTGCGCAACGGCTACCAGATGGTCTATCTGCCCGACGTGCAGTCGATCTCGGCTGAGACACAGCCGAAACCCACCTTCTTCGAGTCCGCCAATGCGTTGATGGTCCGCTGGTTCGGGAACATGCTGCGGACCAATGGCCGGGCGCTGATGCTGTCCCCGCGCAAGATGGGGCTGTTCACCTGGTGGTCGATCCTGGATCAACGGGTGTCGATCTGGACCACGATTTCCGGGCCCTGCCTGGCGCTGCTGGCGGCCCTGTTGGTCGATTTCGCGCTGCTGGCCATCTACCTGTCTTGGATCATGGCGACGCGCTATGTCTTCGTCACTCTGATCACGGCCTTCCGAGGCCGCGTCGGATTTCCGATCACCTATCCCTTCCTTCTCTACTTTAGCCAACTGTACGGCGCGCTCGTCAAAAGCTTCGTCCTGTTCCGATTGGACCGCCAGAAATGGACGCGACAATCGGGGGGCGGTGCCCGCGCTCAGGTCACGGTTGGGCAACGGCTGGTCATGGCCAGTTCTGTTTACATGAATGGTCTGGCTTACGGGCTGCTGGCCATTGGTCTTTTGGTTTATGTGGGGCGTCTGTGATGGCGCCCGTTACGGTTTACGAGCGGGGTAAGGCGTTAGCCTGAGTATCCATGAAACATATTTCTCCGACTGAAACGCTGGCCGCCACGGCCTTGCCCGCTGGATTTGCCCACAAAGGGGAACATCCCCAGATCGATCTGCCATTCACGGCATTGGTCGGGGGGCGCAAGCTCGACGGGATTAGCCTGTCGATCACTGAGGCCCTGGCGCGCGGCACCCTGCCGCCCGCGATGGAGGGCACTGTGGTGCCCGTCGCCGCCCGCGTGAACTTCGACGGTTTCTCGATCATCCTGTTCATGGATGCCATGATCGAACGGACAGGCGCTCCGGAGGCGGAGACCTTCACCCTGCGATATGTGGATCCGACCGCCTCGCACCTGGCGCCGCTGCGCTACCTGATCAACAGCTATATCGCGGGCGATATGGCGACCGTTGGCGGCGTGATGGGCTACACCGGTCCCCTGACCGCCAAAGGCCCCGCCAAGACCGACACACCTGGCGTGATGTTCAAGGTCCAGAATATCATCCGCCGGTCTGCGGTGGTCGGTCTGTCCATTTGCCTTGCCCTGATCGCCCTGAACCTGGCCCATAACCGGGCGATGTACGCCTATGAAGCACGCCCCGTGACGGTCACGGCGCCTGGACAGACGCTTTTGGCAACGGCTGCGGGGCAATTGTCTTACGTCGATCCCAAAGCAGGTCCAGGCGACGTGGTCTATGCCATCGTCGCAAACTCGGGCGATTACATCAGCGTTAAAATGCCCTGCGATTGCACGGTGACCCCCCTGCGGGATTTTGTCGAAGGCGCGACCATCTTGCCGGGTATGCCCCTCGTGCAATTGGCCAACGGTCAAGACGGCTTGGTCGCCACCACCGAGATCAGCGCCGAAGGTGCCGCCCGCCTGGTGGATGGCGATGCTGCGGAACTTGTCCTTGCCGATGGCACGGTCGTCCCTGTCCGCCCGCGCATCCTGTCGGGGCGTCTCGACTCCGAACGCTCCGTCCCCGTGTCGATGACCTTGCTGGAGACCGGAACCGCCGTACCCGGTGACTTGGCGCGCCTGCGGTTCCGTCGTCACGTTCTGCCGCCCACCTGGCGCGCCGCCATGACGGAGTGACACAGTGTTTTCGGGTCTTCTCAGACGTTTGGCGTTTGGTCCATTGGGCGCAGTCCTCGCGGGTCTCGCCGTGATGGCCGTGGCACAAACCGCTGCGGCGACCCAACCGGATGACCTGACCGAGGCGGGACTCGAAGCGCGCTACCATGCCCTAGCCACGGCGACCGCGGCCCGGACCGGACCAGCCCAAAGGCCAGCCACGCCAGCCCTGCCCCCAACGGATCCACAGGCACGCCTGACCCCGACGGACATTCGCATCCCCTTGCTGGCCATGGCCCGTGCGTCTGAGGCGCGGAGCCAGGCCACCATTCTGGCCGCGCAAGCGAGCGGAGGCACCCGTGCCCTGTCGCTCTCGGGCGGGGCGATGAGGTTGAGCGATGTCCTGACCGCCGCAGATCAAACGCTACCAGACGCGACGGGCCCCCATGGCCTGCGCCTGCCGCTGATCATCGAACAGGACGCAGCGCTGCTTATCGGTCCCACCCAAAAGCTGGACTTGGATCGCAGTGCGGGGGCCTTCGTGGCGAACTTCGGGACGCTAACTGTCACCGGTGGCAGCATCCGATCCCAGGGGCCTGCGCCCGTATCCGCCCCGGACTTCGCGCCATTTGTGGTCACGACGGGTCAAGGGATCTTGGCAGCCGAAAACGCCTATTTCGAAGGCCTCGGCTTCGGCCATGGTCCCAGTTTTGCGGGTGTTTCGGTCGTCGCAAAGGGCCTGTATCGCCCCGCAACCCCATCCATCCTGCGGGACACGCTGGTCCGCAACGTGCGGTCGCTGACCTTTGTGGGCGCCGGAGCGCCCCTGGTGTCCGGTACGATCTTTACCCAGATGCGGGGGCCGAGCGTGATCCTGCAAGGGACCCAGGACGCCCGGATCGAAAACAGCGTCTTTCTCGGTGGCAGCGGTCGCGGCACCCTTCAGATCACGGGCGCGGCCCAGGGAACCCTGATCACCGGCTCGGATATCTACCTGCCGCACCAGAGTGGCATCACGATTGAAAGCGGAAGCCATGGGACGACCCTGCACGACACGCTGGTGTGGCGGGCGCATCACCACGGGGTGCTGTCCGACGCCTCTGACTGCCTCACGCTCCGAGGTCTGCGGGTCGTCGCCGCGCGCCATGGCGGGGCCGTTTTGCGCGGCAGCCGAGGGGCGGCGGTGATCGACAGCGACTTTGTCGCGTCTGGCCATGCGGGCCTCATGGTCGCGGACCTGCCGGGCACCGCAGAGACACGGATCGAAGGCAATCGCTTCCAAGGCAATCGCAGCGGCCTAGAGACGGCAGCCCCCGGCCACCTGTTGCTGATCGGAAATGACTTCTCGGACCAGTTCCCCCGGTTCCTCGATGGCGATGTGGAGGCTCAGACGCCCCGCCTGCTCCGGGACCTGAGGGGCGCGGCACCGATCACCTTGGCCGCCGGGGGGCGCGCGCAAGCCGCGCCGCTCACCCGGGCCTGCGCACCGGTGGAGGGCCAATAACCATGGTGTTTTCGTCCGAGGTCTTTCTGTTTCTCTTTCTGCCGCTGTTCTTGGCGCTCTACTATCTGACGCCAGATCGGGCGAAGTCCTACGTGATCCTGGCGGGGTCATACGCCTTCTACGCCTGGTGGCGCGTCGATTTCCTGGGCCTGCTTATCCTGACCACGGGGTTCGCCTATGGGGTCGGGCAACAGATCGACAGGCACCGCCACAGGCGCGCAGGTAAGGTCTGGCTCTGGGTCGGGGTGATCGGATGCCTGGGTGTTCTGGGCATCTTCAAGTACTTAAATTTCTTCCTCGATAGCTTTGCCGCGCTGCTGGGAACCGATGCGGAGGGCCTGGGGATCCATTGGCGTTTGATCCTGCCCATCGGGATCTCTTTCTACGTCTTCCAGGCGCTTAGCTATTTGATCGACGTCTGGCGCGGCGATGCCCGGGCCAACGCGCGCCTCGTGGATTTCGCGGCCTTCATCGCGCTCTTCCCCCAGCTCATCGCGGGTCCGATCCTGCGCTACAAGGATCTGGAGGATCAGTTCCGCTCCCGTACCCACTCCGCCGAGATGTTTGCGGATGGCATGGCGCGGTTCCTGATCGGGCTGGCCAAAAAGGTCATCCTGGCTGATGCCGTGGCGCCCCTGGCGGATCTGGCATTCGGCAATTCGGGTGAGGTGGGCCTGGCGCTCGCCTGGGCCGGGGCGATTGCCTACATGCTGCAACTCTACTTCGATTTCTCGGGCTATTCGGACATGGCCATCGGGCTGGGGAAGATGATGGGGTTCACCTTCGTCGAGAACTTCCGTTTCCCCTATGTGAGCCGCTCCATCACCGAGTTCTGGCGCCGGTGGCACATCAGCCTGTCGAAGTGGCTGCGCGACTACCTCTACATCTCGTTAGGCGGCAATCGGCGTGGGCGGCTGCGAACCTACGGCAACCTGATGACGGTGATGGTGCTGGGCGGTTTGTGGCACGGGGCCAACTGGACCTTTGTGCTCTGGGGGCTGTGGCATGGCGGCCTATTGGCGGTGGAACGCGCCACCGGGCACGACAGGCGCGCCTCCGGCCTGCCCTGGGCCTTGCCGGTGACACTGCTGGCCGTCCTGATCGGCTGGGTGATGTTCCGGGCCGAAGACATGACGCAGGGGTTCGAGATTTACGCTGCGATGCTGGGGGCCAACGGCCTCTGGGGCGATCCGATTTTGTGGCTGGAGGTCACGCGCGAAAGCCTGGTGCTGACGGCGGTCGCGGCCCTCGTGTGCTGGGCCGAGCCGCGCTTTGGCGTGCTGCGCTTTGACCGGACACCAGACCATCCAAGCGCCGACGGCACAGCCGCTGTCCCCGTGGCGCAAGCTGCCGTCTCTGTCGGCGTGATCGTCCTCGGCGCGGTCAGCGTGATGAAGCTGGCAGAGCAGAGCTTTTCCCCCTTCCTGTATTTTCAGTTCTGAGGCCGTGACCATGACCCCCACCGTCGCCCTCAAACTGCTCGTTCCCCTGGCCTTCTTCGGCTATGCGGCCGTGGCGAACATCTCGCTCGTGATGACAGATACGCCTTTGCCAGGCTCCGACGGCGTCTTGCGCGGGGCGGTGACAGCCGAGATCGACACGCTCTACCGCGATAACCTGCCCCACAAGGAACCGGCGATTGGGATCGTCGGGGCCGTGCGGTATCTGGCCTTGGGCGAGGGGCGCTCTGGCGTGGTCGTTGGCCGCGACGGGCATCTGTTCACAGCCGAGGAATTCCGCGCGCCGAACCCAGACACCTATGCCATCGCCCTGACCCAGATCGAAGAGACAGCCGCGCGTCTATCCGCTTTGGATGTGGATCTGGTCCTAGCACCTCTGCCCGCCAAAGCCGATGTTCTGCGGGATCAGTTGGCGACTGCGGGTCCGAGCAATCAGCAAGAGGACCTCTATCGCGCGTTCTTGGGCGATCTGAAGGATCGTGGGATCGCCGCCGTGGATACCCGTCCCGCCTTGGTCGGTCACGCCGATCCATTCCTGGCGACCGACACCCATTGGACCCCGGACGGCGCCCGCGCCGTGGCCGATCACATCGCCACCAGCGGGACCGTCGCCATGGGCAGCGACAGCTTCGTGATCGAACAGGCTGCCACGCGGTCCATTACAGGTGATCTGGTATCCTATGTCACGTCGGATGCCCTGGCGCGGCACGTGGGCCTGCCGCCCGAGGCCGTCGTCCCCTACACCGCGACCCTCGCATCCGAAGACGACGGCGCGCTCTTGGATCTGTTCGGCGACGCCGGTGGCGGCACGGATCTGGTGGGGACGTCCTATTCCGCCAACCCGGATTGGAGTTTCGCCGAAGCCCTCAAACTGGCCCTGGGCCGCGATGTTGTGAACCACGCAGAAGAGGGCCGCGGCCCCTTCGCGCCGATGGTGGCCTATTTGGACCGCCTCGATCCGGCTGCCCCGCCCGAAACCGTCCTCTGGGAATTGCCGGTGCGGTACCTGACCGACCCAACGCTTTTGCCCGAGGTCAGCCCATGAGAGAGCTTCTGCGCGGCCTGACCATCGGTCAATTGTGTTGGATCCTTGCGGGTATCGCCACGGCCCTGGCGGTGGCCACCGGCTCCGCAGGGGCGCAAGGCCTGGATCTGTCCCGTCTGGCCAGCCATGACCCCGCTGCACGGCGCATCGCAGTCACCATCGCACCGAGCATCCAAAGCGCTGCGGATTTGTCCTCTCCGGCTCTGATCGAGACCCGCCGCCGCATGGCCCGCAAGCAACCCGTGACCATCGACGCGCTGCGCGCCCTTGCGGATGCAGGCGATGGGATCGCCGCCTTGGCCCTGGCGCGGCGGTTTGTCGAAGAACAACGCCGTGTCCGGCCAGAGAACCTGGCCCACTACTTCGGGCTGGCAGCCGCAACAGGGCGCGTGGGGGGGTTAATCGGCCTGACGGAGGTCCTCGACAAGATCGCGCCCGACACCGCGAGCCCCGCGCGGATGGCCCTGCTGAAGCGAACGGTGGTGGCCTATGCCCGGGCGGGGAACCCCATCGCCGTTGACGCGCTGCTGCGCTTTGACAGAACCGGTCGACCGTTTGGCCCGCTGGACGAGGACTTGGAGCGTCTGCTGACCGACGCGCGAGACGCCGCGCGGACCCAGATCGCGCTCCATCTGGCGAGCGCCGCCCTGGACGCCGGTTGGGACGATCCCACCCGACTGATCGAGGCGGACCGTTACCTTGCGGTGGCGGAAACGGTGGGCCCTGTGACCACCAAAGCCGCAATTGGGAACCTGCGGTCGCTCATCGCGGTGCGCCTTGGGCGGACACCCATGGACCGATCCGCTGATGTCGCCGCCGCGACAAGGCCCCTCGACTACGGCTGTTTCGGACTGCGGACCGACCCAGATCTCGCCACGGTGGAAGGTGACAACGGCACATTCTATCGCCTTCTGCAGGACGTCCGGATGGAGCGCCCCTTCTCCGATCGGAGCGTGTCCCAGATTGCGGACCTGTCCCAAGCCTTGGCGCAGCGCGGCACGACCCTCGTCTATGCGCCGGTCCCCACCAAGGCTGTGGCCATGCCCCAAAACCTTCCCTCTGACGCACACGATATGGGCTTCGACCTTGGCATCGCGGATGCGGTCCACAGCGATATCCTAGCCCGTCTGCAAACGGCGGGCGTTGTGGTGGCAGATCTGCGCACGGGCCTGCGGCGTGCGGACCCAAACCGTGCCACGTTCTTTGAGACCGATACCCATTGGACGCCCCACGGGGCGGAGTTGGCGGCCCAGGCCATCGCCGATGTTTTGCGCGCGCAGCCCTCCTACGGGGATCTGCCCAAGACATCCTATCAGACCGTGGAGGCGGGCTATGGCGTGGGCGAGTCGGTCATGCGGCAAATCCTGCAAACGCGCTGCCACGGCACTTTGCCTGACATGCTGACCATGACCTATGAGACAGTGGCCAAAGCGGCGACCGGGAGCGGTCTCCTCGACATTGGCCTGGACGATGCCCCTTTGGACATCGGCCTGGGCGACGCGGGCGAGGCGCCGCTCGACATCGGGCTGGGCGGGGACGCCGCGCTCGATATTTTCGGCACCCAGGCAGCGGGTCCACAGGTGGCTGCGGTCGGGACCTCCTTCACCAACTTCGAGGTCAGTAATTTCACCGGTTTCCTAGCCCAACATTCGGGCCTGGAGGTAGTCAACTACGCCATCACAGGCGGTCGGCAATATGGTGCGCTGGTCTCTTACCTGACGTCGGATGAGTTTCAGACGGCCCCGCCCGCCTTTCTGGTCTGGGAAGCCCCGATCTACCTCAACATGGCCCAAACCGGTGATGGAGCGATCCAAGAATTGATCGTTGCGGCGCGCGGCACCTGCACGCGTCCAATCGAAATCGAACGCACCAATGATGGCCGGGCCCTGGTCGCCGCCCTCAACCCAGATCTTGGCCCCCGCGATACGCTGTTTCTGGACACTGACACGCCATCCGCCGATGCGGTCGCCTTCCACTTCTGGTCGGACACGGACCGCTTGCGGACCAAAACCATCCGACGGGACGCCCGGATCCGCCGCACCGGTCGCTTTTACATGCCGCTGACAGGCCTGTGGTCCGACGGGGCGAGTGAGGTGGAGATCACCTCTTCCCTACCGTTTGGATCGAACCCCACCCTCTTCGCCTGCACAACCAACCCCGCCTAAAGGAGGCACCCGATGTTCCACCGCCGCACGTTTCTGGCATCCGCCGCATCCGCAGTCGCTCTGCTGTTGGTGGGGCCCGCCGCATGGGCCAATGACGATGGTCTCTATGAAGATGTCTTTGATCCGCAATCCAGCTTCATCCGCGTGCTGTCCCCCGAACCCAGCGTCGTGACCGTTGCGGGAACCCGCCTGACGGAGATGCCCGGCGGGCTGTCGGCTTATGTCAACGTGATGCCCGGCGCGGTCCCCGTGACCACCGCCAGCGGCGCCACAGAATTGGAGGTCGCGCCAAGCACCCATTACACGGTCGTCCTTCAGCGGGACGCCGCGCCTGTGGTCTTGGTCGACAGCCTGACGCTCAGCCCCGCGAAATCGGACGTGTCGCTCTATAACCTCAGCGGTCAAGGCGACGTGGATCTGTTCGTGCCCGCCGCTCGGGCCGTGGCACTGAACGCCGTGCCTGTGTCCGGGTCCAAATCCGTGGCACTCAAGGCGCCTCTGACGCTCGACTTTGATTTTCGGGCGGGTGACCGCGTTCTGGCCTCGATCCCGGCGGTGGAGCTCAAGCGCCGGGCGGGGGTGTCTGTCGTCCTGACGGAAGCGGACGGCAGCTTTTCGGCAGTGGCCGTAACCAACAGCTACCTACGCTAAGGAGGCACCGGGCATGGGGATTGGTTCAAAACGTTTGAGCGGAGCCAAGTGGCTGTCTGCCCGTCCGCTTGCCCTGTTGGTGGCCCTCTGCCTCGGCACGTCAGCGACCGCGCAAGAAACGCTGGACTTGGCCTTTCGCCCGCCAGAGGTGACACCAGACCCCATCTGCGTGGCGCCCCGAGCCGACCTGGCCATGACCGCTTTCTGGAGCGAATGGTCGGGGCGGACCCTGCCCGATCTCCCCGAAAAGCGCATTCGGCGAGATGTATCGCGCCTGGCGCAGTTGGACGGTGCGGCCTGGTTAGACACGAACCTGCGGATCCTTGACCTGCTCTCGGAACGAGGGTCGTCAGCCTCCTACGAAACGGAGTTGATGCTGCGGGCCCGCGCGCTGGTCGAGGCAGGCGCCTTCGAGAGGCTGACCGAGTCCGGCGTCGTGGCCGAGCTGTCCGCCATGGCCGAGACTCTGTCGCCCTTCGCCAAAGTGACCCTGGCGGAGTATTTGACCAACGGCATCGGCATCCCCCGCGATTCGGCGCGGGCCGATGCGCTCCTGGTCGAGGCGGGTTATGCGGGACAGCCACAGGCTCTGCTTGCCCTGGCACGGCGGCAATTGGACGGAACGGCCCCGTCCGATTGGATCGTCCCAGTCGACTTCACGGTGACCACGGCGTTTGGCGGATTGGTCGGCGATCTCGATCCGCAGATTTGTGACCGCGCGGCAGAAATCGCGACGCACTACGAAAACGCCGCCGTCGTCACCCGTGATCCGCAACTGGCCTACGAGTGGTATCGCTTTGCCGCCGATCTCGGCAGTGCCCAAGCCGCCTGGAAAGCCGCCGAGTTCCACCTGCGCGCCGATGAGATTGAGAAATCCAACGATCTGCTTCTGAACTATCTGGAACAAGCGGCCGCGGGGGGCATCAAGAACGCCCAAATCGAACTCGGCCGGATTTATGAACGTGGGGCCCTGGCCGCCCAGGACCTGTCGCGCGCCCGCGCCCTGTTCGAGGCCGCAGCAGCAGACGACAGCCTGCGCGGGCTGAGCCAGTTGACCCATTTCTTCGACCGGCAGGACGAAACAATATCGGGTTTGCGCGCCGCGCGCCGGGACCTTCTGACGAGACTGATTGCCAGAACGGATGCACCCGGCTGGGCCTTCACCCGGTTGGCCGAGATGACGCTGGAGGATCAGGGCCGCTGGACCGGCGCGACCGCCGCCCGCGATTTGCTGGAAGAGGCCGTTCTGCGCGACGACCTTGACGGTCATTTTGACCTTGGGCGGCTGCTCCTGTCGGAGGCGCCAAGCCCCGAAACCTTTGACCGTGCCGTCGGGTTGCTGATGCGCGTGGCCGGGGAAAGCGGGGGCATGCCCCCCATGCGGGAGCTGCATGCCGCATTTGCCTGCCGCGCCCCGGACGGGCCGCACCTGACCGAGGCGGCCCATTGGCTGGACCAGCGGGACGCACTGGATACGGGCCAAGCGCCCGATCTGAGCGACGATCTAACCGATTTGGACATCGCCCAAATCCAATCGCAGGCCGTGGGCGGCGGTCCGGACGGATGGGCAAAATGGGTCGCGTTGATCGAAACCGCCGATTTCGCAGATGAGGGAATGCGACAGTTCTGGGCGACCCGCCACCAGCGCACGGATGCCCAGATCGTGGCGCAGGCCCTGCTTGCCCTGGACAGCAGCCCGGATGCAGCGACCGGAGCGATGATCTTGACTGGCTTGCACGCGCAGTATCGCGACAGCGGTGCGGGTTTTGCGGCCCTGCTGCCCCCCGCCCTGTTGGAACGGCTTTATGGCCATGGCGCCGCGCCGGTGCTGTCACCAGAGGACCGGGCCGAGGGTCTGGAGCTGTTGAACGCCTCTGCCGCATTGGGCCACGGACGCGCGCTCCTCGCCTTGGCAGCCGCGGCCCCGGATCCCGCCGCACACCGCGCGATCTATGACCAATACCGAGAGGCCATCGACCGGGACGGTGATTTCGCGGCCCTCGTCTTCGCGGCCCGGCAAAGCGAGACGCCCGGGGTACATGTATCGCGCGCTGCGGGTATCATGCCGTGCATCTATCGCCGCGCCGTCGACATGGTCGATTTGGCCCGTGACCTTGGCGATGCCGCTTTGGTTGAACACTGGCTCGCAATCGCCGAAGGTCTCTTGGGCGAAGACCCGACCGAGTTGACGCATCTGGCCCGGCTGCGCCTGGACGTTGAGGGTCCCGCCGCCCTGCCCCAGGCGCTCGACCTCTTTGCCCGGGCCAGCCTCCGCGGGGATGTCGCTGCGGATCGGGAATTGTTCCGTCTGATCCTGACGCCGGACACGCCGGTCTTTAACCCCGAGCGAGCGGTGGTGATGATGCGCGACGCCATGGAGGCCGGACGCATGGACACCTTGGCCAGCTATTTGGCCGGGTACCGCTCCGCGAAGGCGCCGGTCCAGGCGCAGATCGCGGCCCAGATCGACATACCGACGGCCTATCGCGTGGCGGCAGACAGCGGCGACCCAACCGCCATGCGCAACCACGGCCTCCACTTGCGAGAAACGGCTGAGGGGCCAGAGGCCCTGGTCCAAGCCATGGTTTGGTTGCACCGGGCGGCCGAGGCGGGCGATGCCGAGGCCATGGTCGCCTATGGCCAAGCCCTCGCCTTCGGGATTGGCGTGGACCCGGACCGTACCCAGGCGGTGGCTTGGCTGGACCGCGCCGCGGCCCGGGGCAGCGACGAGGCGAGCGATCTTATCCGTCTGATCGGTCTAAGCAGTGCAGAGGTCTCCCAGTAGAAACTGAGTGCCAGCTGAGACCTGCATGGGCCCAAGGGAGTAGACCTTCGCCTCAGCAAAGTGACCGGCACGGCGCCCGATTGGGGCGCCGCGCTTCGATCAATCCCGTTTGCCGGCCACGATGCGGTCCAGGATCAACGCGCAGAACAGGATCGCCAAACCGGCTAGGATGCCCTGACCAGCGGCTGCGAATTGCAGCGCCTCCAACACGTCTTCGCCCAGCCCCTTGGCCCCGATCAGCGATGCGACCACGACCATGGCCAGCGACAGCAGGATCGTCTGGTTCACCCCCGCCATGATGGTCCGCGCGGCAAGTGGCAGATCCACACGCCACAGCAAATACCGAGGCGTGGCGCCAAAGGCCAAGGCCGCCTCTCGCACGGCCTCGGGCACCTGTTGCAGGCCCAGGACCGTAAAGCGGATCACGGGCGGGCTGCCGAAGATCATGGTTGCGACCACGCCCGCCGGTTTGCCCGACCCGATGAAGGCCACGACCGGGATCAGATAGACGAAGGACGGCATGGATTGCATGAAGTCGAGGATCGGCCGCACCACGTTGAAGACACGCGGCCTGCGCGCGCAGTAGATCCCCAAGGGGATGCCCAGCGTGATTGAGATCAGCGCCGCCGCGCCCAGAAGGGCCACGGTCGTCATCGCCTTTTCCCAGAAATCGAGCAGCCCCAGGTAGGCCAACGCCGCGCCGGTAAAGATCGCCACACGGGGGCCCGCCGACAAATAGGCCAGCATGATGATGACGAGGGCCACCACGGGCCAAGGCGTTTGCACCAGAACCACCTCAATGGCGTCGAGCAGGCTACGCATGCCCAGGGTCAGGGCGTCGAAGAACCCGCGTCCGTTGGTTTTCGTCCAGTCGAACACCGCTTGCACCCCGTCACCCACGTTCAACCGCCAGTCGCGGTTCGTGGGGAAGGTGTTGAGCAGTTCAAACGCATCAGGCCGGGCGAATTTCAGCGTCGACAGCACGACAACCACCGCCATCAGGCCCGTGGCAATCGCCGCGCGCTGCTGTGACCAGCCATGGGCGACGCTGCGGTCGGACCGCCAGCGGGCAAACTGCCCCTCCAGCGTCCAATTGGCCAAAACCGCCACAAGCCCTTTGATAATGGCCAGCAACCCAAGTCCCACAAGGATAAAGGTCATGCCCCCGGCGGCGGCGGTCTCACTGGCGGCTTGGGCGTCGGCCAGCGCCCCTTCGAGCGAGGCAGCGGCCCGCTTGAGGGCATCCAGGGACGCGGCCCCCGACTCCTCAGCGGCGGCGATCTGTTGGCGGCGCAATTCCAAGGTGCTTGCGATGCTCTCGGCCCGAACGCGCAGATCACGCCCGAGATCCCCGAACAGGCCGCGCCCGATTTGAATGTAGGCCAAAGCCTCCAGAACCAGCACGCCCAGGAACCACGACCAGAGGCCGCGCGCCCCAAACCAGATCGGCCCCAACAAGGCCGCGGCCCAATTCACGGTCAGCCTATAGCCCGGGGCCTCCATCATCGTGGCAAAGACCCGGCGGTAGTAGTCCTGACCCGTCCCGACGAAGGCGTCGATCAGGCCGGTCATGGTATCGGCGGTTTGTGGTGTCGTATCCTTCATCGCAAACCCCCGTTAGCTTTGGCTGTCTTGGATGGCGCGGATCAGGCCCGCGCGGTTGATGACCCCCACGGTCTTGCCACCGTCGGTCACCGCCACAATCCCATGCCCATCCACGCAAAGGCCCATCAGATCGTTCAGATCCATGCTGGGGTGGGCTTCGGGCGCATCCTCTGGCACGGCGCCGTGCTTGGCCTGGAACTCATCCACCGGTTTCATGACGGAATGGGCGAAGATCATGTTCAGCTTGGAGATCCCGGCCACGAAATCCGAGACGTAGTCGTCAATCGGATTGAGGATGATATCCTCTGGCGTGCCAACCTGGACGATGCGGCCATCCTTCATGATGGCGATGCGGTGACCGATGCGAATGGCCTCATCCAAGTCGTGGGTGATGAACATCGTCGTTTTCTTGAGCTGATGGCTCAGCTCCATGAATTGGTCCTGCAACTGTTTGCGGATCAGCGGATCTAGCGCGCTGAAGGGCTCATCCATGAGCAGGATTTCCGGGTCGGAGGCGATGGCCCGCGCCAGGCCCACACGCTGCTGCATCCCGCCGGACAACTCGTGGGCGTATTTGTCTTCCCAACCGGTCAGTTCTACCAGGTCGAGAACGCGGTCCGCCTCTTCCCAGCGACGGCCCTTGCCGGTGCCCCTGATCTCCAGGGGCATGGCCACATTGTCGCGCACGGTGCGGTGGGGCATCAGGCCAAAGTTCTGGAACACCATGGCCACGCGCCGGTTGCGCAAGGTCCGCAACTGATCGGGTGGCAGGCCCATGACGTCTTCGCCGCCGATCCGGATCGCACCCGCCGTAGGCTCCAACAGCCGGTTGACGTGTCGCACCAGGGTCGACTTGCCGGACCCGGACAGGCCCATGACGCAGAACAACTCACCTTTGGCGATCTGAAAACTTGCGTCGGCGACGCCAACGACACAGCCGTATGTGGACAGGACCTCGGCCTTCGATAGGCCCTCGGCACGGATGGCGGCCAGCGCCTCGTCCGCGCGGTCCCCAAAAACCTTCCAGACGCCTTCGGCGTCGATAAAGGCATCGTCAGACATGCCGCACCCCCTGTGACATGAAACACGACCCCCGACGGCGCAGACCGCCGGAGGTCATCGCGACCCTGCGGATCAGTTCAGGCCCAGCCAGCCGTCCACGATGTCGCCATTGGCCTCAATCCAAGCCGCCACGACCTCGGCGGTGTCACCGCCTTCGACCACAACCTGGTAAGTCAGTTGCGACAGGTTATCGCTGTCCATGTCGATGGCCGCGAGGAAAGACGCGGCAGCGGGGTTCCGCTCCTCCAGGGATTTGGAGTGGGCGACGCGCACGGTCTTTTTCTCGTCACCGGTCAGGATAGAGGAATTCTCGAACCAGTTCGCATCCTCGTCAGGGGTTTTGATGGTGTAGCTGGCGGCGTCATAGGCGGGCTCTTCCAGGATCGTCACAGGATAGAGCGCATGCACATAGTGCGGCTTGTAGCAGTAGAAGGCGACGGGCTGTTCTTCGGCGATGGCGTCCTTGAGGCGGGCGTAGAACACGGCCTCATCTTCGGTCGTTGGTTCAACGAAGGTGCCGATGCCGTAGTCGCGGACCTTGACCAAATGCACGTTGGTCGAGGCCCAGCCAGAAGCACCCACCCAGATTTCGCCCATGCCGTCGCCGTTGGTGTCGAACATGGTCTGCGCGTCTGGCGTCGCCAGATCGAAGACCGAGGTCACGCCCGCCTCGATCACGTAGTTCGGCACGCAGAACCCGGATTCGCCCGCATAGGACCCTTCGGACAGAGCAACGGTGCCAGCGCCGTCCACGTATTTGTCGGTGAAAGACGATTGGTTCGGCAACCAGACATCGGGATGGACGTCGATGTCACCGCGCCCTCCGTCCATGGCCTCAAAAATGACGGCGTTGGCGCCGGGGGCATATCCAACCTCACCGCCCAGGCGACCTTCGATCACCTGACCGATCAAGTTCGCCATGATCTTTGCGCCGGGCCAGCTTGGCTCACCGATCATGACCTTTTCCTGCGCCATCGCGGTGGTGGCGCCTAGGGCAAGGGCTGTGGTCAGCAGCACTGTCTTAAATGTCATGTTCTATCCTCCTGTTGGATCGTCTTCGGTTTATGCCCGCGCTCTTTCGCGGCGCGGATCAATAAAAGGAATGTCGCAAACGGTGCCCGTCAAGCGTTTCATGTGCCCGTCCATCTGGCCGATTTCGAGCATCGTGCCCGTTTCGGCAAATTCGACGGCCAAGCGCACCATGGCGATGGCCCGTTCCAGGCTTGGGGATCGGGTCGCGGATGTCACCACCCCGACGGGCCGTTCCCCCGCATAGACATGGGCCCCATGGGCAGGGATATCGTCACAATCGAGCAGCATGCCGCGCAACTGCCGTCGTGGCGCGGTGGCATTCCGTTCCAACGCGGCCTTGCCGATGAAATCGTCCTTCTTGAAATCGACCGCAAACCCAAGACCGGCCTCTAGCGCGTCCACGTCCGCCGCGAATTCGGCGCCAGCCGCCGCCAAGCCTGCTTCGATACGAATGATCTCCAAGGCATGGGCGCCCATGGGGGCGATCCCGAACTCTTCGCCCGCTGCCATGATCGTGTCCCAGATTTCGGTCGCGTCCGACGGGTCACAAAAGATCTCGTACCCCAGTTCACCGGTGTATCCCGACCGGGACAGCATGAAGGGCGCCCCTTCCCGATCATGGAGCCGCGCAACCGTCACCCCAAACCACTTCAGGGCCTCAAGCGAAGGCACATGGGGCTGCATGAAAGCAACCTTGCGCAGCACATCGCGGGAGCGCGGCCCCTGGAGCGCCAAATTGGGCAAAGACGCCTGCATATCGCGGATGCGGACGTCCAACCCTTCGGCGTTGGCCTTGAGGTGCCGCACGGATTCCTCGGACCCGCAGCACCAGCGGAACGCATGGGGCGCCAGACGGAAGAGCGTGCCATCGTCGATGACGGCACCCTGTTCATCGCAGATCAGCGTATAACTGCCCCGCCATTGGGCCAACTTGGCCACGTTGCGCGTGGTGACCCGTTGCAGCAGCCTCTCGGCGTCGGGGCCGACCACGTCATATTTACGCAGGGCGCTCATGTCTTGCAGGGTTACCCGTTCCCGGCAGGCCCAATATTCGCCGATCGTCCCCACACCGGGATAGGCGGCAGGCAGCCACAGATCGCGCGCCGCCTGAAATTGCTCGGTCAATTGGCTGGTCCGTCCGTGGAACGCAGAGGTTTGGCTTAGGGACATGCGCGCGTCTTCCTTTTGACGGTGCGCCACGGCCCGTCGGATCGGGGCGTCGGGCCGATAGATACGGACATGGACATCGGTGGGGTTCCAGCCATTGATCGGGTCCACATCATCGGGACAGGCGGTCGACACACACACAAGATCATCCATCGCCTGCAAAGCCACATAATCACCCGGACGGGACCAGGATTCCTCGACCTGGATGCGGTTATCGCTGTGGTCGATCCAGGAATTGAAAAAGAAGTTGATCGCGGGCCAAGCCGGGCGCCGCTCCACCCCGTAGGACGCGACCGCCTCGGAAATGTTGTCAGAGCAATTCACATGGCCGGGAAAGCCACGCTCCTCATACCCGCGCGCCGTACAGGCCAGGGCAAAGGTGTCATGGCGCCCGCAAGTGTCCTGCACGACGTTCAAAAGGGGACGCATGTCGCTGTCGTAGAATTTGTCGAACAGACCGGGTCCGGGATAGGCGCCGCCCACAAGCGACCGGGTCACGGTGCTGTCGATCCGCTGTTCCAACCCAGCCTCCAGCCCCGCCGTGCGGAAGGCCATGAAATCGGAACACTGTTGGCCCTCAATGTCGATCACCTGGAGGACGTCCCCCCGCCGGACTTCGTAAGCCCGTGCGGTGGCGCGGGAAATCGTGAATTCCTCGCGAATCTCGCCCAATGGCTCCGGCAGCAGAAGATTGGGCCGCGCCGCTGGCTTATGCCCCAAAAGGACCGTGCCTGACGGCGACGTTGTCACGTGATCGGCCTTGTTGGCAGCGTTAATCACCCAGACGGTACAGGCGCCGCGCGCCGATAGGACGAGCAACGGCTCCTCTGTGACCAAGGGGCAGGCGGCGAGCGTCGCGGCGTCGCCCCCCTCACCCGCGCACCAGCCCACGAACTCCGCGCTGGCGAAATCGCTGAGGGGCGGCGTCACAGTCCCGGTTAATCCCAGAAGCGGCAAGGCATCGGTGCCGTCTTCGGTCATGGCGACCACCATCACACCACCGGCCTGGGCCGCATCGCGAAGGCTGAGCACATCGTCCGATTTCAGATCAACCCGCTTCGCCGTGCGCGGGTGAACGGGCCAACACAAAGCGGGATGCGGCGCCGCTAGCCCGGGAAATCGTCGACCACGGGCAACGGTCTGGCCGTTCAGAAAGGACGCGAGAAGTGTCATCGGCGGTGTCCATAGTAAATGTAGACGTCTACATTGCGTTGAAAAAGGGATCATTCCACCGCATGAGTCAAGCCTGTTTCACATCACATCTTAAGATCAGCCAAAAGATGACCAAAGCTTCGACGTTTGACCGAAAAGGCCGCGCCACGATCGTGGACGTGGGGCGCGTGGCAGGCGTATCGGACGCGACGGTCTCGCGGGCCTTGAACAAGCCCGAGACGGTGTCCGCCAAAACGCGCGCGCGGATCGAAGCGGCCATCGCCGAAACCGGCTACGTTCCGAACCCACTGGCCAAGGCCATGGTCTCGGGCCGGACCTATACCATCGGCGCGCTTGTCCCGACGCTGAACCACTCGATCTTCTCCAAGTTTCTCCATGCGCTAGAATCTGACCTCTCCGACCAGGGCTATAACCTGGTTGTTGCCGTCACCGACGCGGATCGGGATCGGGAGGTCGAGAAAGCCAAAAAGCTGCTGGCCATGGGGGTGGAGGGGTTGATCGTCTCGGGCCTGTCCCACAACGCCGATCTTTTGCGAGAGGCGGCGCGCTTCGCCGTCCCGCTCATCGCCACGTCCTACTATGAGCCGTCGGCGCCGCTGCCCACCATTGGCTATGACAACAAGATCGTGGCGACACAGGCCTTGGCGCATCTGACCGCCCTTGGGCATCGCCGGATCGCCGTGGCCCATGGCCCTGTCGCGGGCAACGACCGGACCCGGTCGCGGATCGATGCCTTGGCGGACCCGGGCGAGGGCGCCTCTCTCACCTTTTACGAAACGACGCTGGACTATGCTGGCGGCGCCGCGGTGGTCGACCGTTTGGAGGGGCCGTACTCCGCGCTCCTGTGTCTGTCGGACGTGTTGGCCGTCGGTGCTCTGTTCCAATTGCGGTCTTTGGGAAAACGCGTGCCCGAGGATATCTCCCTGATGGGGTTCGACGACCTGGATGCGTCGCAGTTCACTGTCCCGCCGCTCAGCACCGTGCGGCTTCCGATCCAAGACATGGGGCGCGTCACCGCCCGCGCGGTCTGTGACTTTCTGGACAGCGGCAGCCCAATCGCGCCCCGCCTTTTGGAGGCCCAGGTGATCGCGCGCGCCTCCACCGGTGCCGTGCCGTTGGCCCCTGGGGCGTCGGACAACCCCCGTGGATCGTAAATATGCCGCACCGCCGCCCGTGCCCTGCGAGAGGGCGCGCGGTGCCATCGGGTCTCGCCCCGTGTTAATGGATCGCGAAGGTGCAGGAGGATCCGTTTGACCGACACAACATCAATCCAGGCCGGTCACCGCTCCTCGCCCCTGCGGTTAACAGTGCCCGCCGTCGTGATCGCCGCTCTCTGCCTGTTGCCCATGGCGGCTGTGGCCCTGGCCGCGATCCTGGGCGATTTGGACACGATCCATCAGTTGGCCACGACGGTTCTGCCCCGCTATGCCGGTGCAACGGCTGTGCTGATGGTGACGGTTGGCCTGGGATCGGCGATCATTGGGACGGCGGCAGCCTGGCTAGTGGTGGCGTGCGACTTTCCCGGGCGCCGTTGGTTAGAGCCCACCTTGGTCATTCCCCTGGCCTTCCCGGCCTACGTCCTGGCCTATGCCTACACCCATGTCCTGGACTTTCCTGGTCCGGTGCAGACGGGGCTCAGGTCGCTGACCGGATGGGGGCCCCGCGACTATTGGTTCCCCGAGATCCGGTCCACGGGTGGCGCGGCCTTTGTGATGACGCTGACGCTCTATCCCTATGTGTACCTGCTGGCGCGGGCGGCGTTTCAGTTGACCGGCAAGGGGTCGTTCGATGTGGCGCGCAGCCTCGGCCAAGGCCCCTGGGCGGCGTGGATCCGGGTCGTTGTGCCCATGGCGCGCCCGGCGATCTTTGCTGGGGTTCTGCTGGTCGCGATGGAGGTGATCGCCGACTACGGCACCGTCGCTTTCTTCGGGGTGCAGACCTTTGCAACCGGCATCTATACGGCGTGGTTTACCCTGGCCGACCGTGCCGCGGCGGCGCAATTGGCCCTTGGACTGCTGAGCTTTTCCCTGCTGCTCGCTTTGTTGGAGCGGAGCACGCGCAAGGGCGCGCGCTATGCCGCCCGGGGGGGGCGCGGAACGGGACGCACGCCGCTGGTGGGCCTGCAGGCCTGGGCCGCCACGATGGCCTGTGCCCTGCCCGTCTTGGCGGGCGCCATCCTGCCGGCGATCGCGCTGACGACGATGGCCTTGGGGTCGGAGCAAGACATCACCTCGGCCCGCTACGTTCGTTTTGCGACGAACACGATCACGCTGGCCTCCATTGCAGCCATCGTCACGGTGATCGCGGCGGTCACCTTGGGCACCTTCTCGCGCGTGGCCCCCGGTCGACGCTCCGAGACAACCCTGGCCATCGGACGCCTGGGATACGCCGTACCCGGTGGCGTGATCGCCGTCGGTCTGCTTGTGCCTTTCGGCGCCTTCGACAATGCGCTGGATGCCTTCATGGAGGCACGGTTCGGCATCGACACAGGGTTGCTGATCACCGGGTCGATCTGGCTGCTGATCGGGGCCTATATGGTCCGCTTTCTTGCCGCCGCCGTGGGGGCCTATGAGAGTGGGCTGTCCACGGTCACCCACAATGTGGACGCAGCTTCCCGCGTGCTTGGGGCGGGTGTTTGGGGCATGGTGCGGCGCGTTCATCTGCCGGTTGTCCGCCCTGCCGTGGCGACGGCGGCGCTGATCGTTTTTGTGGACGTCGCCAAGGAGTTGCCTGCTACGCTGATCTTGCGGCCCTTCAACTTCGACACACTCGCCGTACAAGCCCACCGGCTGGCCTCGGACGAGCGACTACAGGGGGCCGCTGTGCCCAGCCTGGCTCTGGCGGCTTTGGGGTTGATCCCGGTCCTCATCCTAATGCGTCGCATGGGACGGGATCGAGGCTGACGGTCCGCGAGGGCCATCTGGCCCAAGTCGGTTGGATCCTCCGGGACGGGCTTTCGGAAACCCGCATCCAGCGGACAAGCACGCGGCCCAAGACCCTCGGTGACGCGGTGGCCTAAGGAACCCGCGTGGTGTTCCCAAAAGACCGACAGGACCATCTGGGTTCGCGCGAAGGGACAACACAAATCAAACAAAACGCTTGTGGACAGCGGTAGCCCATCAAACGCACGCGCTAACCGCCCCGAAACGAAAACGGGGCGCCAAATCTGGCGCCCCGCATGTCCACTCATCCGGTGTGGATTATTCCCAGCCGACAGCTGCAAAGATGCTGTTTGCCGTCTCAACGTTTTGGGCAACCGCCGACAGGTCGACTTTGTCTTCGACCAGATCGCCAAGGCTGGCCACGCTCTCGGACAAAGGCGTGCCTTCGACGGCCGGATATTCGTCGTTCCCGTTGGCGAAGTACTGCTGTGCCTGGGCACTGGCGAGATACTCCAGGAAGGCGACCGCGTTGTCGCGGTTCGGGGCATTCGCCGCGACGCCACCACCGGACAGGTTGATGTGTGCGCCCTGATCCTCGGTCATCATCGGGAAGACATGGCCGATCCCGGCCAGTTGCTCCGCACCCAGACCGTCGACCGGTTTCCGCACGGCGCGGGCGAAGTAGTAGGTGTTGGAAATCGAGATATCGCATTCGCCCGACACCAGGCCGCGCAGCTGATCGGTGTCACCACCCTGGGGGTCGCGGGCGAAGTTGTTGACGAAGCCCTGCGCCCATTCGGTCGCGGCCTCTTCACCGTAGTGCTCGATCACAGCCGACAGCAGCGTCTGCGAGTAGACGTTGGTCGAGGACCGGTGACAGATCATGCCTTCGTACTGAGGGTCGGCCAGGTCCAGATAGGTGGCAGGCGGGTTCGAAACATCGGCCTCATCGTAGAAGACGATCCGCGCACGCTTGGAGAAGCCGAACCATTGGTTGTCGGCATCCTGAAGGTTGGCGGGGATCGCTGCTTCCAGGGCCTCGCTCTCGACGGACTGCAGAACGCCAGCGGCTTTGGCCCGCTCCAGGCGCGTGGTGTCCACGGTCAGGAGGATATCGGCGGGGGAGTTCTCACCCTCGGCCTGCATCCGCGCGATCAACTCGTCGGCCTTGCCTTCGATGCGGTTGATGGTCACGCCGGTCAGCTCTTCGAAGTCGGAGTACAGACGCTCATCGGTGTCGTAGTGGCGCGACGAATACAGGTTGAGCTCGCCGCTCAGGTGACCGTCGGCATACACTGGCAGGGCGACAGTCGTTGCCAGGGCGGCAAGGAGGGTGCGGTTCATGGGGTCTCTCCATAAAGCTGACTATTTTAGTCATCATTGAACTGGGGCGGACCCTACAGATGCCCTCAAAAAAGGCAACTGTTTTGGTCAGGAAATTTTCTGCGTGGCGCGGAGCCCGATTAATCCGCCGCTTGGGCCAGTAACGTCGCGTTGCCGCCTGCGGCTGTGGTGTCGATGCAAACCGCCCGTTCCGTGCAATATGCCGTTGGATCAATGCGTGCAGAGACGATTGGCACGATCGGCCCGGGTCGCTCGGCCAGCGCCCGACGGACCTGACCCAGATCGTGCCCAGCCGCCTGCAGGGCGACCAAATCCACAGGCAGTGTTTCGAGGTCCTCAGCGCTCGGGGGGTGATCCCAGACCGACACAGGCAGCGCGGCACGCAGCAGGGGCGCGAGGCTCTGCGAGGCCCCATCGCACATGGCCAAAACGCCGTTGCCGGCAGCCAGCGCCTGAACGCATTGGTCCAACATAGCATCCGGCTGCGGCCCCAGGCATAGTACCAGGCCCCGGGGCTCCAGCGTCATCTGGTTCGCCTCACCGGTGGGGCCGGGCAGATCCACGGGGCCTGCATCAACGGCCGCAGCAGCCGCCACGGAAGCGGCGGCCCGACCACGCAGCGCGGCGCGCAGCCGTGCAATACGGTCCGGTGCTTGAGCCCACGCAGAAAGATCGGCACAGGCTGCGGCATCAGGCGCCAGACCGGTGGGCATCCTTGGCGATGGGGCAAGGGTCAGGGGCCCCGGCGCCGAAGGGGGCTTCTGAAACCGTCGCAGGTAATGGGGACCGCCTGCTTTCGGTCCCGTCCCGGACAAGCCGTGTCCGCCGAAGGGCTGCGACCCGACCACCGCCCCGATCTGATCGCGATTGACGTAGGCGTTCCCGACCCGCACCCGGTCCAGCACCCGCTGAACCCGGCCGTCAATTCGCGTGTGCAACCCGAACGTCAGGCCGTAGCCCGTGCCGTTGATCGCGTCGACCACCCTGTCCAGATCCTCGGCTTCAAAGGTCGCAACGTGAAGAATAGGGCCGAACACCTCCCGACCCAGGGCGTCGATCCCTGGCACACGGATCACGGTTGGCGGCACGAACAGACCATCCTCAGGCACAGCAGTCTGTTTCAGAACCCGACCCTCGGCCCGCGCGCGGTCCACATGGGCGGTGATCACGGCCCGAGCATCGCCATCAATGACCGGCCCCACATCGGTCGAGATTTGCCAAGGGTCCCCGGGCACAAGCACGTCCATGGCGCCAAACAGCATTTGGAGCAGATCCTCGGCGACGTCCGCCTGCACATAGAGCATCCTCAGGGCCGAGCAGCGCTGGCCTGCCGATTGGAACGCACCGCGTAAGATGTCCCGGGTTGCTTGTTCCAACAGCGCGGTTGAATCCACGACCATGGCGTTCAGCCCGCCGGTCTCTGCGATCAACATGGCCTCTGGCGCGGTCTCCGCCAGTTGGCGGTCAATGAGCTTGGCCACCTCGGTCGAGCCAGTGAAACACACGCCCCCAAGACGGGGGTCCGCGACAAGGGCCGCGCCCACGGTGGCGCCCCCGCCGGGGATCATGTGCAGAACGCCGTCTGGCACGCCCGCCTGATGCATCCACGTCACGGCCCGCTCCGCGATGAGCGAGGTCTGTTCCGCAGGTTTCGCGATAACCGCGTTCCCCGCCGCCAAGGCCGCCGCGATCTGGCCTGTGAAAATCGCCAGGGGGAAGTTCCAAGGGCTGATACAAAGGATCACCCCACGGGGTGGCGTCCCACCCCCCGCCGCTTCGGCTTGATCGGCGTAGTAGCGGAGAAAATCCACCGCCTCGCGCAATTCGGCGACACCGTCCAGCAGCGTTTTGCCAGCCTCACGCGCCAATAGAGCAAAGATCTCGGCGGCATTAGCCTCAAAGATATCGGCCACGTCGCGCAAGATCGTGGCCCGCGCCTGCGCGCCCAGGTCGGCCCATGCCGGCTGATGCTGCTGCGCGGCCTCGACCACCAGATGAACGTCTGCGGGGTCGGCATCGACGACCGTGCCCACGGTTTGGGTCGGCTCCGCCGGGTTGGTGACGCGGCGCTGCCCCGTGTGCGCGGCCACGGGGGTTCGGGGCGCCGCGTGCCACTGGGCTGGGGCCGTAAAGACGGCCCGCTCCACCTCAAGGGCGTTCAACACAAGGGGGTCGGTGATATCCCAGCCACGGCTGTTGCGGCGCGGTGCGAACAAATTCGCGGGCTTCGGCAGCGTAGGGTTGGGCGCGAAGGCCGCGTCAACAGCCAGGGCAATCGGGTCGCGCGCGATCTCTTCGGCGGGCACGGTCCCATCGACGATCTGATGGACAAAGGATGAATTTGCCCCGTTCTCCAACAGACGTCGCACGAGATACGCCAAGAGGTCGCGATGGGCACCGACCGGCGCATAGATCCGACAGGGCACGGGGCGCTTGGACCGCAAAACACCATAGAGCGCCTCTCCCATTCCATGCAGCCTCTGAAATTCAAAAGGTTGACCATCTTGCGCCAGATGAAGAATCGCCGCGACAGAATGGGCATTATGCGTGGCGAACTGCGGATAAATCCGGTCCGTCATCGATAAAAGCTGTCGCGCGGCGGCAAGGTAGGCGATATCGGTGTGGGCCTTGCGGGTGAACACCGGGTAGTCGTCTAATCCCATGACCTGGGCGCGCTTGATTTCCGCGTCCCAATAGGCGCCCTTGACCAAGCGCACCATGATCCGGCGATCCAGGCCATCGGCCAGCGCGTAAAGCCACTCAATGACGGGTCCGGCCCGTCGGCCAAAGGCCTGGACCACGACACCGAACCCGTCCCAACCGCGCAAATGATCGTCGGCTAAGACCCGTTCAATGACATCGAGAGACAGGTCCAGGCGATCCGCTTCCTCCGCGTCGATGTTGAGCCCAATCCCAGCGCCCGCTGCGGCCCGTGCCAGCGACAACAAACGGTCGGCCAAGATGGGAACCACCGTCGCCGCTTGGCCCTGTTCGTACCGCGGATGGAGCGCAGACAGCTTGACCGAGATCCCAGGATTGCGCGCCACCTCTGACCCCCTCGCGCGGCTGGCGATGGCCGCAATCGCCTCGGCATAGGCCCTGTGATACCGGAGGGCATCCGCCTCGGTCCGCGCCGCTTCACCCAACATATCGTAGGAATAGGTATAGCCTTGGGCGACCATGGGATCGCCCCGTTCCATGGCTTGTTGGATCGTCTCGCCCAAGACAAACTGCGCCCCCATTTCGGCCATGGCCTGTCCCACGGCCCGGCGGATCACCGGCTCACCCAGGCGGCGGACCAAGCCCCGCAACGTCCCGACCACTCCGACGCCATTCGGATCCAACACCTTGCCCGTCAGCAGCAAGCCCCAGGTGGAGGCATTCACAAGGATCGACCCGCTGTCTCCGATGTGGCTGGCCCAATCATGGGGCGTGATCTTGTCCTGGATCAGGGCATCCACGGTTTCGGTGTCCGGCACGCGCAGCATTGCCTCGGCCAAACACATCAGGGCGACGCCCTCATCGGTGGACAGCCCGTATTCCGCCAGAAAGCTCTCCATCAGGCCCGTTTGACCGGTCTCACGGACAGCCCGCACCAATGTGGCGGCCTGGTCCGCGATGGTGGCGCGGTCCTCCGGTGACAGGGCAGTCCGAGCGGCCAAACCGCGAACCAGGGCAGACTCATCGGTCAGCGTCGCCCGCCGAATGGCCAGGCGCAAATCCGAGAGGTGAGAACACAGCTGTGACATTGGCAGACGCCCGTGACCTGGGGGGACCTTTGGTCTTGGGATGATCTTCAACCGCCGGTGTCACGCCTTACAAGATCTTTGTAGAGCGCGCGGATCCGTTCGGTCATGGGCCGCTCACCGGTCCCAATGGGCTTACCGTCGATCTGGGCCACGGGCGTCTGGGCCCCAAAGGTGCCGGTCAGAAACGCCTCGTCCGCGCCGTAAGCGTCGTAGAGCGAGAAGTTCCGTTCAAACACGGGGATACCGTCGGCCCGGCAAAGGTCGATGACCTTCTGCCGGGTCACGCCATTCATGCAGTAGTCCCCGGTCGAGGTCCAAACCTCCCCCCGGCGGACAAAGAAGATATTGCAGGCGTTGGTCGTGTTCACGAACCCATGGGGGTCTAGCATCAAAGCCTCGTCCGCCCCGGCCTGTTCCGCCTGCAAACAGGCAATCACACAGTTTAGCTTGGAATGGCTGTTGAACTTCGGGTCCTGACTCATGGGCAGGCCGCGCACCTGGGGGACCGTTGCCAAACGAATGCCCGTGGTCCGCAGATGGTCCGCCGGTTTGGAATGCTCCGCGATGGCGACGATCGTCGGGCCAGACCGGCTGAGCGCGGGGTGTTGGAACGGCTTGGCTTTGGGGCCACGGGTCACCATCAGCCGACAATGGGCATCATGGGTCATCCCATTCGCCTGGGCCGTTCGGTCGAGGATCTGGCGCATGTCTTCCGGCCCCATCCCGATATCCAGCGACACGGCCTTGAGCGCGCCAAACAGCCGATCCATGTGATCGTCGAAAAAGGCCCACCGCCCATTGTACAGCCGCAGGCCCTCCCACATGCCATCGCCCAGCATGAAGCCGGAATCATAGACCGACACCTTCGCCTGATCCTTGGGGACAAGATCGCCGTTCACATAGATCAAGAGGGTCTCGTTGCGGGCGTCCTCCTCCGCGTCATGGGTGGTCGGCGCGTCGGTGGGTCCCATGGCGGCTGTCCTTTCGGGGGCGGGGGCTGACCTGTTTTAGGCGCGGTCACGCCTGCCGGGTCAAGACAGCAGACGCGCGACGCCAAGCGATCTTTGATCGGGCGACACGCGCCGTAGGGCCGGGACGTTGATGGCCGTCAATGTGGCCCGCCACGTAGTAGGCCATCCTGGGCGCAGTCCCGAAAGGAGGCGTCCGCATGTCCCCCCAAGGTCCAGACACGCTCGACCCGACTGTCCGCCTCACCCAAGACTGGGTGGACGAGTTGGCGGATCGGCTGGGGTGGTCCAGCCGACGCGCCACCCTGTTGCTGCTCCGGACGGTTCTGACGGAACTGCGCGCCCGATTGCCACCGGGGGATATGGCCCGCCTGTCGGGTCATTTGCCGCTTCTGCTGCGGGGCATGTTCTATGAGGGATGGCATCCGGCAACGCCTCAGGTCCGGGACAGTGCGTCGGATGGGTTCGAACGGGCCGTGGAGGCGCGCCTCGGTCCGTTGCGCGGGTGGCGGGGGCAGGCAGAGATCGCAGCCGTATTTTCCATGCTCACCGTCCGCCTTCCATCGGCGGAGGTGCGTCGTCTGCGTCGGGCGCTCCCCCAGACCACAAGGGACTTCTGGCCGCCGGATACCCGGACCCCGCCCCACCGATGACACCGGACACTATGCCAGGCCCATCGCCCATCGGCGGAACACCGTCACGATTCTGGGGAATGGCTAGCTCTCCGGCGTCTGGGCTGGCAGTTTCCGGGCATGGATCACACCGGCCCCCTTTCGCAGGACATCGACTCCGGACTGCTGCTCGATGCGTTGTTGGACGCCGCCGTCGACGCCATCGTTGTGGCCGATGCAGGCGGGCGCATCTTGCGGGTCAATCAAGCGGCGGCGCGGCTGTTTCGACATGCCCCCGACGCCATGGTCGGGCAGGATCTGGCGATGCTGATGCCGCCGGACATGGCCGCGCGCCATAAAGGCTTCGTCGATCACCATCTGGCCACCGGCGAACGTCGGATCATCGGGATCGGGCGTGACCTCGTGGGCCTCCGCAGCGATGGGACCACGTTCCCGCTGCACCTTTCCGTCGGTCGGGCCGAGGCCGGAGGGGCGCCGATCTTCGTTGGGATCTTGCACGATCAAACCCGCCGACGCCAAGCGGAGGAGGCGCTGACACGGGCGCAACGGATGGATGCCATCGGGCAGATGACGGGCGGCATCGCCCATGACTTCAACAACCTCCTGACGGTGATTGTCGGCAATCTGGAACTGTTGGAAATGTCCGATCCGAACCCCCGCGAACGCGACTTGATCGACGATGCCCTGTCCGCAGCGGAGATGGGGGCCGATCTGACCTCTCGGTTGTTGCTGTTTTCCCGCAAGGGAGAGTTGCGGCCAGATCGGTTGGACCTCGCTGCCTCGTTGTCCGATGCGCTTCGGATGCTGCGCCGCACGCTGAGTGCGCGCATTCGCCTGGAAACCCGCGATGGCCCTGCGCCCTGGCCTGTCCGGCTGGACCCGACACAGCTTCAGACGGCCATCATCAACCTGTCGCTCAACGCCCAAGACGCCATGCCTAAGGGCGGTCGCCTTCAGTTCGAAATCGAGAACGTGATCATCGACGATGACTACGTGGCCCAAGATGTGGACATCGAGCCCGGCCGCTACGTGCGCCTGTCAGTCATGGATGACGGCTGCGGCATGACGGCGGAGCAACGGTCCCGCGCGTTGGAGCCGTTCTACACCACCAAGCCAGCGGGCAAGGGCACAGGTCTGGGACTGTCCATGGTCTATGGCTACGTGCGACAATCGGGGGGCCATGTGGCCCTCTATTCCGAGCCGGGACGGGGGACGTCCGTCGCGCTCTACTTTCCGGTCGAAGATGCCGCCCAGGCGACACCTGTGGACCAAAGCGCAGCCATCACCGAAGTGGGCCAAGGAGAAGTCGTCCTGGTTGTCGAGGATGACGCCGCCGTCCGCCGCTTGTCAGAGGAACGGGTGACCGCGCTCGGCTTTACCGTTGTCGGCGCCCGCGACGCGGATGAGGCCTGGCGCATCCTGGAGGACCGCAAGGATGTCCGCGTGGTGTTCACGGATCTGATCATGCCGGGCACCATGACCGGTGAGGACCTGGCCCAGCGCATCGCAACCGAACACCCAGGCGTCGCCGTTTTGCTGACCTCGGGCTTTTCTGGTGGGATGGCCAACCTGGAGGGGATCCCCGGCGCACCCCGCCTGTTGCGCAAACCCTATCGCCAGGCGGACCTGGCCCAGGCGTTCCGGGCTGTGCTCCCCAAAGACGGCTGAGCGCCAAGCCCCCGGGGCGCGTCCCAGATCAGTCGCCGTAACCGTCCATCGCCACCGGACGTTCCGTCAGCATGTAGCCCACGCCCCTGACGGTGCGGATCAACTGCGGCTCCGCCGGGTCCCGTTCGATCTTTTTGCGCAGGCGCGCCACTTGGTTGTCGATCGCCCGATCCAGCGGAGACCATTCCGCACCCTGGGTCAGATCCATCAGCCGGTCCCGCGACAATGTCCGCATCGGATGGTCCACGAAGGCCCGCAACAGACGTATATCCGCCGTCGTCACGTCACAGGGGCGTCTGGTGCGGTCCAGAACTTCCATCCGGTCCAGGTCCAGTGTCAGACCATCCAGGCGCAGCCGGGACGGGCCTTGCACTTGAGATGGTGGCTCAGCGCCCCGCCGGAGTACGGTTTTCACCCGGGCCAGGACCTCTCGCACGTGGAAGGGTTTCGCGATGTAATCGTCCGCCCCCAGTTCCAACCCCACGACACGGTCGATGACGTCACCTTTGCCAGTGATCATGATGATGGGCACCGCACTGGCCTGCCGCACTTGCCGCGCCACGTCCAAACCATCGGTTGGCCCGAGGTCCAGATCGAGCGTTATCAAATCGGGGTCATGGTCGCGCAGCATATCCATGGCGACCGTGCCATCGCTGGCCTCATGGACCTTGGCGCCATCGCTCTCCAAGGTTCGACGCAGCAATGTGCGCACCTTCTGGTCATCTTCCACGACAAGGATTGTCCGTCCCTTGAGCGGCATGGCGACCTCCTGTTGCGCAATATGCGTGGACCGACCAAATGCCGGTCGAATGAAATGGCGAACCCTACAACGACACTTTGTGACAAATGATTACGTTCCCTAGGTAAGGCCTGCGACGGGCTGCCAACAGTGTCGATCCCGAAAAAGATGGGAGAGAGACACATGACCGCCGTTCAACCGATCTTGCGCATGGCCAACCCCAAACCTGCAACGGCTCGGGCGCATGTTCGCCCCATGCGCAACCTGCCGCGACAGGCCACGCTCTACCGCGAACGGGACGCCGCCGACACGCTCTATGAGGTCACGTCCGGCCTGTTGCGGCTCACCCGCGTGCTGGAAACGGGACGTCGCCAGGTGGTGGCCTTTGCCCAACCGGGCGACATCCTAGGGTACGCGGCGGGACCGGTGCATCAGGCCGATTGCGAGGCCCTGACCGATGTGACAGTCCTGACCCATCGGCGCAGCGCGCTGGATGACGCCCAAACCAATCCGGTCCTGCGCCAACGCCTGCAGGCGGGCGCCATGGCCCAGATAACCGCTCTGCAAGACCATCTGCTGCTGCTGGCGCGGAAGGGGGCGGTCGGCAAGCTGGCGGCCTTCCTCTGCCACCTGGAGGGCAGGAGCACTGTGCTCAGCTCCGACGGCACGGTGATCGACTTGGGCGCCCCGCGCGGGGATATTGCCGACTACCTCTGTATCTCACTTGAGACGGTCAGCCGGACACTGACCCGGATGTGCGAGGATGGCATCCTGCGGCGCGACGGGGTCTCTCGTCTCATTGTCCGGGACAGCGCGGGGCTGGCCGCCCTGGCCCGTGCCGATTGACCCCCCGCGCTATGGCTGACCGCGCCGATGGTGGGTCAGCCGCAAGGGTCGCCGCTAGATGGGCGTCGCGTGATGCTCATCCTCGACCTGCGGTGGGGGTCCGACCGGATGGCCCATGGCGACTTGGACCGAGGACTGGACCAAGGTCGCCCAGGTGGTCGCGCAATCGTCGCGCAGATCACGAAGGTACGCCTGCTGGACGTCTTGCGCCTCGCCCGGGGACCGACACCCAAGCAGCTTCGCCGGCAAGCACAGCGACCTGTCCATGCGACGAAGGCCGAAGCGCGCCGTTTGAAGTTGCACCTGCATCATCGACTCGACCATGCGGTCCCATCCGCCGGACGGGGACGGCGCACCCTGCGAGGGAGCGGCCCCGGAACAATGCTGGTCGGGCACATGCGGCGTCGCAGGGGTTAGGGGCGAAACACCCGCCCCAGACGGTCGGTGTCTAGGCGCCCGCGGCTTGAGTTGCGCCACATTGGACGCAGTCGCGCTACGCCCCCTTGATGTCTTCCCGACGGCCATGCTGACACCTCCCTGTTCGCGTCCCGATATTGCCAGTCTTTCCAGCGATTGGTCCTTGACCCGCGTCAAACGGCACCCAGCCAGACCCCCAACGCACGAAATCTCCCTTTCATGCTCATTAACGCGGCACATGACGTAACAAATCGGGATGAAGTCTGGCCCAATCAAGACGGGTGTCGGCGGTCCAGACGAACCACGGACACCATCGCGGAGCGGAAGACCGCGCGGGCCCGCGTGTCACTATCCCATGATCGGGGCGAGCGGGCTTGGTATCCGCACCTCAAGCCGTGCCCTCGACTGACCCAGTCACACCGCCCGGCCCATGGGGCTTGGACGACGATTGCACCAACAATCGTCAATCAGGGGCATCAGAGCCGACCCACCGGCACGCCGCGTTCGGACGGGGGCAAAAGACCCCTAGGATCGCGGCTACGCATCAGGGGTCACCACAGGATGCAGGGGGCGCCCGTCCTGCGCAAAGGCGCTCAAATTGCCAAGGGTCGTCTGCGCAATACCGTCGAGCGCTTCCTGCGTGAAAAACCCCTGATGCCCAGTGATCAGCACATTTGGAAACGTCAGGAGGCGGGCAAAGACGTCATCGGGGATGAACCGGTCAGACAGATCCTCAAAGAACAGGTCTCCCTCCTCTTCGTAGACGTCCAGAGCCAGCGCCCCGATCCGGCGGGATTTGAGCCCCCGGATCACCGCGCGCGTATCGACCACCGCGCCACGGGACGTATTCACAAGGATCACGCCCGGCTTCATCTGGGCAATGGCCGTATCGTCGATCAAGTGGTGCGTCTGCGGCGTCAACGGACATTGGAGCGCAATCACATCAGCCGCCCCAAACAGCTCCGGCAGATCAACGTAGCGCACGCCAAGCGCCTGCAATTCTGCGCTGGGGCTAGGGTCGAAGGCAATGACGTCACAGCCAAAGCCGCGCAAGATCTTGGCCAGAACCGTCCCGATCTCACCCGTTCCGACGACCGCGGCTGTCTTACGATACAGGTCCACGCCCATCAGGCCGTCCAGTTCGAAGTTGCCCTCGCGCACACGGGCATAGGCGCGATGGATCCGCCGGTTGAGCGCCAGGATCAGGGCCATGGCATGTTCCGCAACGGCATGGGGCGAGTAGGCAGGGACCCGCGCGACCGACACACCCAACCGCGCCGCCGCGCGCAGATCCACGTTGTTAAACCCAGCGGATCGCAGGGCAATCAGGCGAACCCCAACCCGCGCGGCACCTTCCAGGACTGGGGCGCTCAAATCGTCATTCACAAAGGCACAAATCGCCTCGGAGCCTTCGGCTAACCGCACCGTCTCGGGCGTCAAGCGCGCCTCTAGGAACCGCAGATCATGACCGTCTCGCTCCGCATGGGCGGACAGAAAGGTCTTGTCGTAGGGTTTCGATGAAAAGACGGTCATGCGCATGGTGTGGCCTCGGTCCTGGGGTGACCAGGTGCAACGCGCGACCCCTCGAAATGGGTCACACCAATCGCTCTGCCAAAAGAACACCCTGCCGACCTGGGGCCTCGCGCAAGGCAAAGCCTTGGCCCCGCAGCAGTGCCGCCATCGGGGCATTCCCGCTGCGTAAGAGACTGGTCAGGCGCACGATCCCCTGCCTGCGCGCGGCATGGATCAGACCTGCCAACAGGCTGCGCCCGACACCCAAACCGCGCAGCGCGCGATCCACGACGACAGCGCAATCGGCGGTTTGCCCATCAGGGTCGAGGATCGAACAGGCCAGACCGATTGGCCGCACCCCGGAGCGAGACACCAACCGGGCCAGCAGGGCTAGGTCGGCCTCATGATCCGCCTGGGTCAAACGCGCAAGGTCGGTGATCGCGGTGAGCGCGCGCGCATCGAGGTTTCTGTCCCTATCCTCCCTGGCCAGCATCTGTCGCAGAAGCACATCGTTGTCCTGGGCATCGTCTGGCCGAAGGGGCCGCAGCGTGACGGCGCGCCCGTCCTCCAGACGAAACCGCCGTTCTGTGCCCCGGGGGCTGGGTGCGATGGCGAGGTGTGCGCCAGGCGTGCGGCCCGCCGGGGGGCGCGCCACCTCGATCCGAGCATCCAGCGCCAGGACCTCGTCGGGACCAGCCAACAACGGATTGATGTCGAGCGCGACGATTTCGGGCAGATCCTCCACCATCTGAGAAACCCGCAGCAGAACGTCTTCGATCTGCGCCCGATCAACGGGCGCCAAGTTGCGGAACTGGCCCAGCAGGGTGGCAACGCGGGTCCCATCGATCAAGCGTCCGGCCAGCAGATCGTTCAGGGGCGGCAGGGCCACGGCACTGTCACGCATGACTTCGACCAACGTGCCGCCAGCGCCGAAGGCAATCACCGGCCCAAAGACCGGATCGCGGGACACGCCGATCAACAGCTCCCGCCCGTCGCGGACCTTGGCCATCGGTTCAATCGTGACCCCTTGGATCCGGGCTTCGGGCCGTGCTTGGCGGGTGGCATCGGTCACTGCGGCGAAGGCCGCGTGCAGATCCTGGGGCGTTGCCACCCCCAATCGCACCCCACCCACGTCGGACTTATGACTGATGTCGGGTGAATCGATCTTGACCGCGACAGGCCACCCAAGCTCCGTTGCGACCGCCAGCGCGGCATCGGGGGAGGCGGCCCGGCGGGTGGCCCCGACGGGGATACCATAGGCCTGCAAGACGGCTTTCGCCTCACCATCGGACAGCATGGATCGACCGGCCCCCAGCGCGTCATCCACAATCTCGCGCGCGGCATCCGGGTCTAGATCATGGCGCCCACGGACACTGGGCGTCTGCTGGGCGAGGCGCCGATTGTGGGCATGGCGCGCCAGGAAGGCGAAGGCTTCGGCGGCGCGCTCCGGCGTCGTGAAATCCGGCAAGCCCGCCGCCGAAATGACACGCCGAGCATCGGTGACAGAGGTCTGGCCCATCCAGCAGAACAACACCGGCTTGTCCGGCCTGGCCTGCGCCAAGGCAACAGCCCGCCGCGCCACATCCGTTGCATCGGTGATCGCCTGGGGGATCAGGATAATCAGCAACCCGTCAAAGGCCGGATCGTCGAGACCCGCTTGGATCGCCGCCTCAAACGCCTCAGGCATGGCATCACCGATGATGTCCAGGGGGTTCGCGCGCGACCAATGGGGTGACAACACAGCATCCAAGGCCGCAAGCGTGTCGGCGGATGGCGCAGGCAAGTCTATGCCCATATCCTCGGCCCGGTCGGTGGCAAGCACGCCCGCGCCGCCGCCGTTGGTGACAATCCCCAGACGGTTACCCTGCGCCCGGCGACCGGACCCCAAAATCTCGGCCGCGGCGAAAAGCTGACCGAAGGTCTCGACCCGCACGGCCCCACCCCGCTCTAGCGCGGCGTCAAAGGCCGCATCCGACCCCAGCAATGCGCCCGTGTGGGTCGTGGCCGCCACAGCCGCCGCGGTCCCCCGACCAGATTTCAGCACCACCACAGGCTTAACGCGCGTGGCGGCGCGCAACGCGCTGACAAACCGCCGAGCATCGCGCACCCCCTCTACGTAGAGCAGGATCGCATCGGTCTGGGGGTCGGCAGCCAGGAAGGAAATCGCCTCTCCGAACCCCACATCGGCGCCGTTGCCAAGCGAGATGATCGACGAAAATCCTAGATCGTTTGGACCTGCCCAATCCACGATGGCGGAGCAGATCGCCCCCGATTGTGATACCAGACCCAACCGCCCCGCAGGCGGCATGGACCTGAGGAAAGACGCGTCCAGGCCGCTGCTGGGACGCTGCAGCCCAACGCAATTGGGGCCGACAAAGCGGATGCCATGGACACGGGCCACATCGCGCACCCGCGCCTCCAACGCGCGCCCCGCGTCCCCCGCTTCGCCAAACCCGGCGGAAATCACGACCGCCTGACAAATCCCTGCGCGCGCGCAATCCGCCAGGATATCTGGAACCGTCGCCGCAGGCGACGCGATCACGGCGAGATCCACAGGTCCCGGCAGAGAGGCCACATCGGGGAAGCAGGACTGGCCGTCGATGCTCCGGTGTTTGGGATTCAACAGGTAGACAGGTCCCGCGAATTGGGCCGTCAGCTTGCGCACCAAATGCCCCCCGACCGACGCGCTGCGGGGACTGGCCCCGACGATGACGACGCCCTTGGGGTCAAACAACGGGCGGAGCGGGTGCACCCCCGTCCCGGGCGTGTCGATAGAATGGTCCATGCCTGTCCCTCCGGTCGATCGTCTGGCGCATCTGCCCCGCCGGGGCCGTAACACGCGCGATGTGGCATCCCCGTGACACCCTGAGAGTGGTTTGACAGGCGATGCGCAGGATTTGCCCCCCGGTGTCATGGGCCTTGTCCAAGGGCGTTGACGTCGATCAAACCGCGTCTCGGCACGGCACGAAACCGCCAACCTCCGGAACAAAAAAGGGGCCCGCATGGGGCCCCTCTCCTGATCGATTGTCTGAGACGATTAGTTCATCTCGAAGAACTTGAATTTGGGATCATCCTCTGGCGACACTTCCGTGCCCACGGTCTCGGCCATACCCCAGTTCAGCACCTGATGGTGCAGCGGCAGGTAGAGGGTCTCACCGTTCACGACCTCCCAGATCTTCGCGATGCTCTCGTTGCGCGCGTCCAGATCGGTTTCAGCGGCAAGGGACTTGATCATCTCATCGACCTCTGGGTTTGAGAACCCAGTGGGGTTCCACGATCCGCGATCATCGCCCTTGGTGTGGACCAGGAAGTTGAAGATGTACTCCGAGTCGTAGGTCGGAACACCCCACCCCAGCATGTAGAAATCCGTCGTCTCATTCTGGATCAGCGGGAAGTGCAGCGCCTTGGATTGGGCGTTCAGGTTCACGGTGATCCCGATCTGACCCAACATCCCCACGGCGGCCTGACAGATAGCCTCGTCGTTGACATAGCGGTCGTTGGGGCAATCCAACTGAACCGAGAAGCCATCGCCATACCCGGCCTCGGCCATCAGGGCCTTGGCGGCCTCGATATCGCCTTCGGGCGTGGCGTCCAGCGCTTCGGTCCAACCGTTGACGAAGGGCGGCATGATGACGCCCGTGGGCTGGGACTGGCCGCGCATCACGACGCGCTGGATCGCGTCACGGTTGATGGCCATGTTCATGGCCTCCCGCACCTTCACCTCAGCAAAGGGGTTCCCCTCGGTGGAGCGCAGGTCCTCGGACCCGGTATCCATCCCAAAGAAGATCGTGCGGTTTTGGGGCGCCGTCTTCACCACCAGACCATCGGTGTCGTTCACACGGCCAAGGTCTTGGACCGGCACGTCCTGGATGAAGTCCACCTCACCCGACAACAGGGCGGCCACCCGTGTCGCGGCGTTCTGGATCGGCGTGTATTCGATCTTGGTCACGGCCAGAGGAAACTCACCGATGCCCCAGTAATCGGGGTTGGCGTCCAACACCGTCTTCACGTCCGGCTCCCGCGAGGTGAGCGTATAGGCGCCCGTCCCGTTGGCGTTGGTCGCGGCAAAGGTCGTCTCGCCATTGGCGATGTCCTGCACCTTCGTGACACCGTTCGCCTCGGTCCAGGTTTTGTCCATGATGAACAGGTTGGTGAAATTGTTCGGCAGGATCGGGTTGGGCCCATCCGTCACAAACTCCACCGTCAGGTCATCCACGGCGCGCACCTCGGTGATCGAGGTCAGCAGTTCCTTCATGGCCGAGGTTTCGGACTTGGCCCGCTCAAAGCTGAACACAACGTCTTCGGCGGTGAAGGCACTGCCGTCGTGAAAGGTCACGCCTTCACGCAAGTTGAAGACCCAAACGGTCGGATCGTCGGCCTTGGGCGCCCAATCGGTGGCAAGCGCCGCCTGGAACGCCCCCGAATGGTCGCGGATGATCAGCGGCTCATAGATCTGATGCGCCAACGTGTGGGTCGGCCCTTCGTTCTGGGCATGGGGGTCTAGCGTGAGACTGTCACCAGCCCGCGCCCAGCGCAGGGTTTCCGCATTGGCGGCGCCAGCCACAAGGGCCAGCGTGGTCAAGATCGCGGTCGTGCGAAGCATATATCTCTCCCGGAGTTGCTTGGCGGAGCGTCGTTATCTGCGCCCCGATCATGGTTTCAGAGGAACACCCTTTCAGAGCATGCGCAAGGCGCAGACGGCCAGATCGTGACGGTCCCCCTACGCAACCTGCCGGACCCGTCGGGGTCTATCGCCCACGCCCGCGCGGGCGCTCCTGGGGCGGCATAGATCGACACCAAATCCACTAGCGGGCCGTGGTGGATGTATGGTCCGCGACCAAGCCGATGGAACAACAGCAGGGTTTCGGGAAAGGATCGAGTGCGCAGAGCCGCTGGTTGCGGCTGCCGCGCAGTCCGGTCTGAATATCGATGACCTTCAATACAGGTCCCGGCGAGCAGGCTATCGGTGCGGTTCCTCAAAACGTCGAACGCACCCCATCAACCAGTCGGGCTGCGGTGGCTGATGGACCTCCTACCCCAAAATAGAGTCCCAGCACAGCGGGCACCCATAGTCATATGGAGGCAGTTCAACACCTGGAACGACCCGACCCCGCCAGACGGGGAAGGTAGGCAACCTCGCACAAACAGGTTTGACCTCTGTTCGGCTCCGTCAGGGCCACGTCCAGCCGCGAAGGATCGGACAGGGCCGCAGCCGCCCGCGCCTCGGTTACTAAACCGTCCACTGCGCGACTTCATCGGCATTGGACGAGAACGCATCGACGTCAGCAAACAAAACTGCCGCCTCTTCAGCCCTTTCGTCCTCCCGACCGCCTTTGAGCAAATCTGACGGACGAGAGGCGCCTATCTCTGGAGCTAGAGCCGTCTTGTCCCGCCGGTCACCATGGCCACAGTAGGCTAGGGGTGCGCACCACACGCGTGATGCGCAACGCACAGATCCGCACCTTTACCCAAGGAATTGCCCCGCAGATTGCCAGGTCGAACAGATACACAACTTGCGCAGACGAGGACCGTCGGCATTTGCGATGACATCGCCCGAAGACGGTTCGATGTAGATCAAAGGGGCGGGCCCCGGAGGCCCCTACACGCTCACGCGCCCTTCGATCCGCGATGCCCAAGTAACCGGTACAGATCGTCGAGCGACAATCCTGGCAAGACGTCGACCGATCCGAGCGGCAAGGCCAAGGATCCACCCTACGCCAAGCTGATCTGCCCATCTTCGGCACCTCCTCAATCTAGCCTGTGAAGGGCGCACCGTTGAGCATTGCAACGAAGGTATTGGCCGGGTGGCGATCGTGCTGAGCAAGCGTGCCCACGTGCCGGATATGCCCAACCTCCATACTGACGATCCGGGTGGCCACGCTCATAGCCTTCGCCTGATTGCGACACTATTTCGCTGCCCACGGGACAACCGGCGGGGTTAGCGGTTCTGCAAAACAATCATGTCAAAGATGCCCACGACCTCTTCGATCCTGCGGATCTCATCGGCCTGCGACAGCTTCGAAGACCGTAATCCAAAGGCAATAATCCTAAGCGCGGAGGTACGCCGATAGATGTCGTAGGCCCGGACCACTCAGGCGATGTCCGGGTCTACCGGCTCAATCAGCGATACATCCCTGTCCCGATGTCAATCACGCCGTCCGAGATCTCCTCCAAATCGGTGACGGTCAAACTTCGGCATCGTCTCATCGTCAATCAGAACCCCGCCGCGACAGCGGTCAGAAACGCCAACATTCGAGCACAGTCCCCATACGGCACCTTAGATGACACGCTGCCCCTCACCCTCGCTGTCATTTCTATCGTTGAGGGGCGTGTGGCGCGTCTCATCCACTTGCAACAGGCTGCGATGATAGCCCCCACACCCATGGGAATTGACCCAGACTATCCGCAACGACATCCAGCGGCTCCGCATCTCAGAGCAAGACCCTCAATGCCGACGCACGATACTACGCAACCGCGCAATGCAGACCACGACCCCGATCGCCAAACACCGTCCTCAGGTCTGCTTCGATAGAAAGTTATTTCAGAACCCTAGTTACCCGTCTGGCCTTCTGCCCTCATCGTCCGAGCAACGTCATCCAGGGCACAGCCGCCTCCTTTCGATGTCCCCCAAATATGTCGGGGGTACGGGGGCAGAGCCCCCGCCAGTCGGACGGCGTAGTCCGTTCGACCCTTATCTCTTCGAACCCACCCAATAATGAGCCACTGGACAAAAGGGTCGCTAGGATAATCAAAGCGGGCCGTCCTAAGAGCATGGCCACGTCTCGACAAATCTGGCACGCATTTAGGCTGGCGATCCGAGACACCAAATGAAGTCTTTGGACAGACTCTCGAGGAACCGCGTCATTAGGCAGATACCAAAAACCATCGTCAGACCACGAAGATGACGGCCAGATAGCTGTCGCGCCCACGGAACCAACCGTCTTCCAGGACATAGCGCTCGCTCTCCGACGTAGGCCCACTAAGGATGAGGTTCACGTTGGAGACCTCGAGCAACCACGTCAGCGAGCTGCAGAGCACATGGGCGATGGACGTCACCATAAGCAAACCGCCGAGACACAGCAGAACCCCGTAGACTACCTTAACGCTTCTCCGGAGCGCCGGGTCTTAGACTCAGCCAAAGCGGTGCCGATCAAGGCGCCCACGCTCCAGAGATGGGCCGGCGTCAATAGATCGATCATGATCTCCTTCAGGACAGTTCAAGTCGCGAGGCCGCCGATCTGCGCCGTCTCGTCGTAACTGCACAGGACCGTGCGCAAGTCGGCCATGACGTTTATGACCTGAAACCAGAGGCCGGCTCAAAGCCAGCAAGTAGTTAGAAATCCAATGTACACCGGCTGATAGAACCAGCGTCATCCCCGGGCTCTGGCAATGTCGGTTGTCGTCAACGGCGAGAAATACGGCATCCAAACGATGCCCTGGACGAACCAAAGCTTGCCCAAGGGGCAGGCGATGATGAACAACAGAGGGGGCTCCGACGAGCAGGTGACGGAAGGTGTATAGAAAGAACCTCCAAGGGACCGGTTTGGTCCAATGCTTCTCGCAGGTATCGAGCCGCGCCCACACCCGCGCACCGACCATGTCCCAGTCATGGACCGGGGTCAGCGTAGCGTTGGCAGTGGGATAAAAGGCTAGTGGCCCAAGAGAACAGAATCCGCATGACGGGGCACGGCGAAGCCAATGTGATCTGCTTCTGTTGGGTGGTGAGGTTACTGAAGAGTGTTGTTATGACGCCATGGGGTCAGTCGCCCTGCCCCGGACCTGCTCCGGGGCCCACACCTCAAGGGGGCGCCCCAAACAAGCGGGGCCCCGGCGCGGGGCCGGGGCGGGGCCATCATAAGTCAGCGTGGAACCCGTCGAAGATGTGGTGCTCGACTTTTGCCGCGTTGACAATGCTTCCGACGGGGCCATCCCCGCCAAGCCAAACACGCTTTATCATCTTGACCATGGGCTATCGCTAAACGCTCTCGTTGGCACACATCTTCGCGTCAGCGTTATCCCGCGCGCAAGTGAACGGCTCAAACGTGCCAACGCTCACTCTGGCCTCAATCAGTTTGACCCTCGGCGATGCGGACGGTCTCCGACTGTATTGAGCGAGAACTTCATACGAGCGTCAGACGGCCCAACCACCGTTTTGGGTGTGATCGCAATCGCCTAACACGCTAAGTCACTCATCCGTATCCCTGGCAGTTTGTCTGACAGATCCGTCACGCTCCATTGCGGTGCCGAGCCCCGTTGAGCGAGTGACTGAGAACTGCGGCGTTGAAATGCAGCCCCATGCTGCCGAGCTAAACGGCGGCCTGGCGTCATTGCGCGAAGCCGATGTCCGTTATGGAGTCTAGACCAACAATACACTAGCAAGGTTTCTACGGCGACCAGCCATGCGTTGGTGCTGTCTTTCAACGTGCGACAATCACCGCGCTAGCTTTATCCACCACTGTGGCGCACCAGCACTCCGCGAAACGGGTGGCGACCCGGCGCCATCATTCCCCCCTTCGAGCCGACCCGATTAAGGTGTTCGGCGCCGTCCTTCTACGTCAGCTATGATTTCGCTCTAATCGCCCAGCGTCCGCAGCGGGCTGCCGATCAAGTCAGCCATGAACAGCCGCTTGTCATACAATAGCGCAAGGGAGTTAGCAGCCGTGGACAAGGCCCGGTATTGAGTGGCCCGCGTTCACAGCCTGGACCAGGGGAAGGAACTCTCCGTTCACCGCTTTTGCCGGGAGAGTTCCGGCTAGGAGCAACTTGATCGGGTTGACGTCGGCGCAATCATTCAGTCAGTCATCGAATAGTTCCGCCATCTGTCGTCCTTCGCCCGCTGGGATCACGGTGGCAACCATTCTTAGATAATCGGCGTGAGACGCAGGGCCGAGGCCAAGACATGGCATTAGAGCGTCTGCACCCATGCCGTAAGCAGTCTCAAGGCTGAGCCAAAGGGCGATGGGGTGATGCGTTTCGACGGTCACTAGCGCGAATGGCGCGGGCTGCCTTTGCGGCTATACGCTGTGAATGCCAAACGGCCTTCTACCTTTGGGTTGGGTGTACGCTCCGGCGCGTTCTTTGCGGCCTTGCTCCATCTGACCTGCGGTTTGGCGTGAGACGGGTAACGTACGCCCTCCGTTCCTAATGCGACGTCAGTGCGCGCGGCTCTTCTTTAGATCAAAGGGACGGATTTGAACGCTACGCCGCCGGCCCTTGGTTATTTGTTTGGCCGAGCGTGACCTTGTCTGTCCCATCTGGGCAGACTGGCATTATCGTCTGGGTCCAATCTCCCCGATTGAACCGAGTGATGCCTCGCGCTGTTTGCCAACGTTTCGGACACGCTTGCTACGGCGAAGACCGACGGTAAGACGGCAGCAATCTCGGCATGCACCCCTTGGCACCACCGTTTTTGACCACAAGCGAAGTGACCGGCGCAGCAAACGACGCGAGACCGCCGCTGAAAACAACCCCGGTCGCCTGCGGCGAGGATAGTGAAGCCGTAAACAGGTGCCGCCACGAAGATGCGGGATTGTCCCAACCCTGTGCGAAGCTTGCCGTTTGGAGGCTGGAAAGTGATAGCTTGGACCTAGCAGGCGCCGCACCAGACGTGTCCAGGATACGCGTTGCCGTCGGGACGCACCCGAATGGCCCACGAGATGGGAACGATCAGCTTGGATGTGATTGAAGTAGAGACTACCTCGCGCGACAACCCGGCGGGGATTGCGGCCTTCGATAACTCTATCATCGGTACTTTTGCCGGGCACCTCCCGATCAGCCTGTCCAACAAGCTGCCCCCACTGCAAGCCTGGACGCCCGTCAGTGGAACGCTCCTCACGCTGCACTATCGCCGCCGAGACAATTGGGGCCAGGCAAACACGCCCTATGCCCAGCTATTGCTCCGGCGCCTAGGATTACATCCGCTTGCACAAGGCGCTTAGCCTGTACTTCGCCAAATCCTGGCACAACGCCTACGCTCCTTCTATCCATGGTAGGCATAGGCGAGCCACGGTGATCGGTGCGCCATAATTGGCTGAGATCGCGATTGGGCCGCTCACACCCCGCGCCGTCTGTCTGATGCGACCCTGGTCCGACCTCGCGATGGCGCCCAGACTGTGCAAAGGCCTCCGGCTGCCAGCGGAGATCCCGCTGATCATCTCAAGCTATTCACTTTCAAGTCCGAAGGCGCAGTTCGGCGAGGTATGCGCGGGATTGCTGGCGGTTTTCGGCTACGCGCGTTTGGTTCTAGCCATCTGAGGAGGACGGATCAATTTCGCCGTAGTCCTCCAGAGCATGGATCGGAACCACCCTGATCTTGGGCACGCCCCTTCTGACCAACTACTAGAGCGTATCCACAGCAGGTGCGGGCAGGCGCGCGAGGAGGGTCTGAAACAGGCCCCGCGCTTGGCGAATGTCGTCTCCGCCCGGCAAAGCGAAATCGGGCAGATCGGGCAGGCGTAGGGCGACCCGGCGCCAGGTATGCACGACGAGAATGCGAAGAGCCGCGATCTGTATAGGCTCTAACACTGGGGTTTTGGCCAATTCCGCCTGGAGCGCGGCGAACCGGCGCCGCGTGTCTGCGGCAAGCTCTGCCGTGCCCTCCCGGCAGGTCTGCGCCCGCAGCCAATCCGGCGGGGCGGTGCTCAAGGGGACGCTCCATTCATTAGTCGGGGGAGTGGGGGCAAGCACAGCACCGCCGTCGTCCCTCAGAACCAGATAGGCCCGTGAGCCACCATGGACCCCATAAATCTTAGGGCTGGCCGCCCTGGACTGCCGCAACCCCTCCTCGGTCAACACATAGAGGGAATGGCGTCCCGCGCGCCGGGCGCTCACCCAATTGTCCTTGCGCAAACGGTGCAGCGCCACGCGCAGGGCTTCGGGTCTGATCCCAATGGGCGCGCAGAGCCGTGACAGCAGTGGTGATCCGACCTCCTGCCCCGGGACGCGCGCCAAATCGCCAAAAACAGTCACTAACACAGACCACGTGCGATGGGTCTGGCCGTCCCGTAGGTGAGCGATCAGCCTGTCAAAGTCATCCATGGCTCCGGTGTAGGGACGGCGCGCGCCGGTGCCAAGTCATCCGCCACGGGCAACCATGGTCAAAAGATCGTATTCCGCCACGACATCATCGGCACCGTCGACCACCTCAACGGCCCAGCGCACCTCACCGTAGTCATCGGTGCGTGGTGTCTTGCCCTTGACCGTCAGATGCACGCGGATCGAGGCGCCCGCCTCGACCGGTTTCAGAAAGCGCAGGGCATCCAACCCGGTATTGGCGAGGACCGGCCCTTCCGCAGGGTCGACAAACAGCCCCGCCGCGAACGACAGGATCAGATAGCCATGGGCAACCCGCCCGGGGAAGAACGGGTTCCGCGTAGCAGCCTCAGCATCCATGTGCGCGTAGAAGGTGTCGCCCGTAAAGGCCGCGAAATGCTCGATATCCTCTAGCGTCACAGTCCGTGCGTCCGTGGTCAGACGCTCCCCAATGGTGAGGTCGTCGAAGGTGCGGCGGAACGGGTGGGTAGGGCCTGGATGTGTCTCGGCACCGGTCACATGGCGGGATCCGATGGCCTGTAGCAGGGTGGGGCTGCCCTGCACCGCCGTGCGTTGCATGTAGTGCAGAACGCCCCGTACACCACCCAATTCCTCTCCGCCGCCCGCGCGACCGGGACCGCCATGGACCATATGGGGCATGGGGCTGCCGTGGCCCGTTGCCTCGCCCATGCTGTCGCGGTTGTTGAAATACAGCCGTCCATGCCAGGCCGCCATGCCCTGCACGGCCTGCTGCGCCACAGCCGGGTCATGGGTGATAACCGAGGCGACGAGGCTCCCCTGCCCCCGATTGGCCAGCGCGATGGCGTGGTCCATGTCGCGGTAGGGCATAACGGTCGAGACGGGGCCAAAAGCCTCGGTGTCGTGAAGGCGCGCGGCAGCATCCGGGTCTGCGCAGTGGAACAACATTGGTTGCAGGAAGGCGCCGGGTGCTTCTGCGAAACGGTCCGGGTCGCCGAACACCCGCTCCGCCTCGGCGTCCAGGGTGCGCACCTTCTCCAGCACGTCTGCCTTCTGCGCCCGCGACACCAGCGCGCCCATGCGCGTCCCTTCGACCTGCGGGTCGCCTACGGTGATCTTGGACAGGCGCGCCGACAGCGCGGCGACAACGGCCTCCGTCCGGTCGGCGGAGGCCAGGATGCGACGGGTCGCCGTGCACTTTTGCCCGGCCTTGGTGGTGATCTCGCGGGCCGCCTCCTTGATGAACAGGTCGAACTCTGGTGTGCCAGGCAGGGCATCCGGCCCCAAGATCGACGCGTTCAGACTGTCCTGCTCCGCCACGAAGCGCACCGATTGACGCAGCAGGTTTGGGTTGGACCGCAGGTGCAGGGCCGTGGCCGCAGACCCCGTGAACCCGACGGCGTCCTGCGGGCCCAGCCTGTCGAGCATATCGCCCAGCCCTCCGGTCACCAGTTGCAACGCGCCTTCGGGCAGCAGCCCGCTGTCGAGCATCAGTCGCACTGCCAATTCCGTGACATAACAGGTGGCCGTCGCCGGTTTCACGATGGCAGGGACGCCCGCCAGTAGGGTCGGGGCCAGCTTTTCCAGCATCCCCCAGACCGGGAAGTTGAAGGCATTGATCTGGACGGCCACACCTTGCAGCGGCACGCAGACGTGCTGTCCCAGGAAAGTGCCGTCGCGGCTGAGCTGTTCCGGCGGACCATCAAGGTAGACATGGGCATCGGGCATCTCACGCCGTCCCTTAGACGCAAAGACAAACATCGTCCCGATACCGCCATCCACGTCGATCAGATGGTCCGCCTGTGTCGCCCCCGTCGCAAAGCTGAGGTCGTAGAGCGCTTGGCGGTGCTCTCGCAGATGCAAGGCCAGCGCTTTGAGCATCCGAGCCCGGTCATGGAACGTCATCACCCGCAGGGCCGCACCCCCGACGCGCCGTGCGTGGTCCAGCATGGCTTCGGCGTCGATCACGCCACCTGCCTCGGCCATGGGGGCGCCGGTCACGGCGTGTTCGATCAGCCGCGCCTCAGGGCCCGGGGGCACCCAGCGGCCTTCGGCGAAGCTATGGACCTGCATCAGCGACATGGACGTCTCCTCCCCGTTTGAAAGTATTATTGACCGTCCGGTCGGTTTAATGCAACCGTTCCCGCGGGAGGATATCGCGATGCAGGACTCTGTTCTGATCACGGACCATGGCGCTTGGGTCGAGGTAATGCTGAACCGGCCCGAGCGGCTGAACGCGTTCAATGACGACATGCATGCGGCCTTGCGCGCGGCGGTGGATGGGGCGGCGACCAAGCGCGCCCTGCTGCTGACAGGGGCCGGGCGCGGTTTCTGTGCGGGGCAGGACCTGGGCGACCGCGACCCGGCCAAGATGGACGGCCCACCGGATCTGGGCGCGACCCTGACCCAAAACTACAACCCACTGGTGCGCGCCTTGCGGGCGCTGCCGCTGCCGGTGATCTGTGCCGTGAATGGCGTAGCAGCGGGAGCGGGCGCAAACCTGGCCTTGGCCTGTGACATCGTTTTGGCCGCCGAAGACGCGCGCTTTATCCAATCCTTCTCCAAAGTCGGATTGATCCCCGATGCGGGCGGGTCGTGGCAGTTGACGCGCCGTCTTGGGGAGGCGCGGGCCAAGGCCCTGGCCATGACGGCAACCCCGATCACGGGCGCCCAAGCCGCCGATTGGGGTCTCATCTGGCAAGCCCTCCCCGGAGATGCGTTGATGGACGCGGCACGGGCGCTGACGGCGCGCTTGGCAGAGGGGCCAACCAACGGTCTGGCCGCCGCGAAAGTGGCGATCCAAGCGGCGGGCAGCCAAGACCTAGACACACATTTGGCCCTGGAAGCGGAGCTTCAGCGCGCCTGCGGGCAGCATCCGAATTATGCAGAGGGTGTCGCGGCCTTTCTGGCCAAACGCGCACCGAGGTTCACACCATGACCCCCGAGACCCGCGCCAGCCGCGCCGCAGACGCCATGTGGAATCGCGACGCCGCCTCCCAATGGTTGGGGATGGAGCGTGTCGCGGTCGGCGAAGGCACAGCCACCCTCCGGCTGACGATCGCCGCGCACCATTGCAACGGCCATGGGACCTGCCACGGCGGTGTGATCTTTGCCCTGGCCGACAGCGCCTTCGCCTTTGCCTGCAACAGCCGAAATGAGGTGACCGTCGCCCAACATGCCCAGGTCAGCTTCATCGCGCCTGGACGCCTGGGCGACTGTCTGACGGCGGAGGCAAAAGAAGTCTCTAAACAAGGGAAAAACGGCATCTACGACGTGCGCGTGACCGGCCCGAGCGGCGTCGTGGCCGAGTTTCGCGGCATGTCCCGCACCATCCGTGGCCAGGTGTTCGAGGAGGCCCCATGAAAGACCTAACCCCCGCCCCCGGATCCCTGGACCCGGCAGAAACACTGGACCGTGCGGACCTGGAAGCCCTGCAACTGACACGGTTGCGGCAGACGTTGCAGCACGTCTACGCCAATGTGCCGCTCTATCGCGCGAAGTTCGACGCCGCAGGGATCACGCCTGAGACGGTCACAACCTTGGCGGACCTCGCAAAGCTGCCCTTCACCACCAAGGACGACCTGCGCCAAAGCTATCCGTTCGACATGTTCGCCGTCCCGCGAGAGCGGATCGCCCGCGTCCATGCCTCCTCCGGCACGACGGGAAAGCCGACCGTGGTTGGATATACCGCCGAGGACATCGACCATTGGGCCGATCTGGTGGCGCGCTGCCTAAGGGCCGCCGGGGTCCGGCCCGGGGATTTGGTCCACAATGCCTATGGATACGGCCTGTTCACAGGTGGGTTGGGTGCCCACTACGGGATCGAGCGACTGGGTGCGACGGTCATCCCCATGTCGGGCGGGCAAACCGCGCGGCAGGTCCAGCTGATCGAGGATTTTCGACCAAAAGCCATCCTGGTCACGCCGTCCTATATGCTCAACATCCTGGAGGAGTACCGACACCAAGGCCTGGATCCCCGCACCTGTCCGTTGGAGGTCGGGATCTTTGGCGCGGAACCCTGGACCCCCGCCATGCGTGCCGAAATCGAGACAGCGTTCGACATGCATGCGGTCGATATCTACGGCCTCTCGGAGGTGATGGGCCCCGGCGTCGCCCAGGAATGCGTCGACACCAAGGATGGGCTGCACATCTGGGAGGATCACTTCTTGCCAGAAGTGATCGACCCCAAAACCGGCGCCGTCCTTCCCGACGGAAAGGAGGGGGAACTGGTCTTCACCACCCTGACAAAGACCGGAATGCCCGTCATACGCTACCGCACGCGGGACCTGACGCGGTTGATGCCGGGCACTGTTCGCACCCATCGCCGGATGCAGAAGGTGACGGGCCGGTCCGATGACATGATCATCCTGCGCGGGGTGAATGTCTTTCCCACGCAGATCGAAGAACGGGTGTTGGCCACACCCGGTTTGGCCCCGTATTTCCAGATCGAGCTTGTGAAGCAGGGACAGATGGACGCCATGCGCGTCCATGTCGAACCGCTGCCTGGGGGCGACGCAGAGGCGTGCAAACAGTCTCTGCAAAAGGCGATCAAGGATATCGTCGGTGTGTCCTGCGATATCATAGCAGCGGACCCCGGCGGGGTGGAGCGCTCCCAGGGGAAGGCGCGGCGCGTCGTGGACAACCGGTCGAAATCGTGATGCATCGCGCCCTCGCCCCCGCCGGTTCGGCCCCCACCACAGGAGACAGATGATGGCGCGCACCATCGCCCGAGACCACGATGCCAAACGAGCTGCTATTCTGCGCGGCGCCGCCCGCGTCTTTGCGGAGCAGGGCTATGCCCGGGCGTCCATGGCCCAGGTGGCGGCGGAATGCGGGGTGTCCAAGGCGAACCTGTATCACTACCACACCAGCAAAGACGCCCTGCTGTTCGATATCCTGGACAGTTATCTGTCGACCCTGCGCGCGCGTCTCTGTGACACGCCGCTGCCCCAGGACCCGGGCGCTGCCCTCACAAGCCTGCTGACCGAGACCCTTCTGGCCTACGAGGGGATGGATCACGAACACCGAATCCAGACCGAGGGGATGGCCGTTCTACCGCCCGCCCAGGTGCAGATCCTGCGCGGGTATCAGCGCGACATGGTGCGTCGCCTGTCCGATGTCCTCCAACAGACCACCCCAAGTCTGGAGGGCGACACCCTGCGACAGGCCACCATGAGCGTATTCGGGATGCTCAACTGGTTCTACATGTGGTCGCCCAATGCGGATGCGGAGGCCCGCCGCGCCTACGCCAAAACTGTTGCCGCCCTGACCCTTGGCGGGATCAGCCGCCTACCGTAGGATCGGCTGACGAGATGACCGCCTCTGCCGATCCTCCTAAGCACCATCCAGCGGAGCCGCCCATGCCCCCCATTCCCCAAGGACAGACCCTTTTCGTCGTGGACCTGCACTATGTCGTGCCCCTCGACACGGTCGAAACCCATATCGACGCGCATGTTGACTGGTTGGAGGCCTGCTACGCACGCGGCCTCTTCCTGGCCTCGGGGGCAAAGGTCCCGCGAACCGGGGGTGTCATCATCGCCACGGCGGCCAGCAAGGCGGAGCTGGAAGGCGTTCTCGATCAAGACCCGTTCAAGCGCGCCGGTGTAGCGGAATACCGCGTGACGGAGTTCAACCCAAGCATGACTGCGCCCGGCTTGAAGTCCGAGACCTGATTGCCCCGCACCATGGCAGGTCGGGTTTTAGAACCGTGCGCTGGCAACCTCCCATGACGGGCTGGTCCCGCCCTTCATAGGGTCTGACAACGGTCCCCGGGCGAACGGGTCAATGGCCGACGTCGTAGTCGACCACGACACGGTCGGACAACGGATAGGCTTGGCAGGACAGCACGTATCCATGGGCGACTTCATCGTCTTCGAGGGCGTGGTTTTGCACCATTTCGACCTCACCCTCGACCACGCGGCACATGCAGGTCGAACAAACCCCAGCTTTGCAGGCGTAAGGCGCGTCGATCGCGTTCTCCAAGGCAGCCTCCAGCAGGCTTTGGTCCCTCTCCATGGTCACGACATGGGCTGCGCCGTCCAGGCGTAGGGTCACCTCGGTCGGTTTGGCCGCCACAGTGGCCCGAGTGATTTGGGGCAGCCGTCCGGTTTGGGTCCCCACAAAGCGCTCCGTCTGGATGCGCTCGGGCGGCAGACCGTGGGCGACCAACCGCTCCACCGCCACGTCCATCATACTCTCCGGTCCGCACAGGAAGGCCTCATCCACCGTATCGATCTGCACCCAAGCGGCAAATAAGGCGTCCAGCTTCGCCCCATCCAATCGCCCGGTGAACAACGGGATATCCTGCGCGTCCTGTTTCAACACATGCACGACAGCCAAGCGCGTGAGAAACCGGGACTTCAGATCATCTAGCTCCGTCTGGAACATGATCGTGTTCACGGCCCGGTTGCCATAGAGCAGCGTCACACGACCACCCGCCTGGAGGAGCGCCTGGGCAATGGACAAAACCGGCGTGATCCCAGACCCTACCGCGATCAGAAGCGTGTGTTTCCCTGTATTAGGCTCTATTTCCGGCGTGAAGCGCCCCATGGGGAGCATGGCGTCGATCCGGTCTCCGGGGGCCAAGGCCTCATTGGCCCAGGTGCTAAAGGCGCCGCCGTCCACCCGCTTAATCCCCACCTGCAAGGCCTCGCCAGGGGCCGCGCAGATGGAGTAGCTGCGCCGCACCTCAACGCCTTCAAACAGGCGTCGAAAGGTCAGGTATTGGCCCGCTCGAAACTCAAATCCCGGCGCCGGGTCAAAGGTCACCACGACGGCATCGCGCGTCGTCTTACGCACCTCGGCGACAGTGAGCGGCTGAAACCTCATCCGTGGCGGAACAGCTTGGCCGTGATGAGCCAGGTGTCATCGGGCTGCCGCGTCAGGTGAAAATGATTGGTAAACGACAGGCCGAGCAGGTTCTGCTCCGCCACCACCGCTGTGGCGATGGGCCCATCCTCAGTCACCGATTCAACCTGGGAGGCATAGTCCGGTCCAACCTCATTGGCGGCCAGCGCATCGAAAAACGGTTGCGGCCCCCCCATCAGATAGTCGGGGCCGAGCCACCCGGACATGATCGCCTGCGGGTGGAAGACGCCCTTGAGAGTGTCAATATCACGGGTGCGCGTCCCTTCGGTATAGCGGTCGAGGACGGAGCGAATGGCGTCGGACATGGGGCCTCCTCAGTGGCACTTGAAGTAATCGAAGGGTTCCAGGCAGGCGTCGCATTGCCAGGCCGATTTACAGGGCGTCGAGCCGAATTGGCTGACCCGACGGATGTTCGGGCTGCTGCACCGGGGGCAGGCGTCTGGGCCGGCGGCATGGGGCGGCGCGATGCCGTAGCGGCGCAGCTTGGCGCGCCCCTCCGCCGACAGCCAGTCCGTGGTCCAGGGCGGGTCGATTTGTGTCTCTAACACAGGCCGTAGCCCGGCATCCGCCAGGGCCAGTTCAATCGCCAGGGAAATGGCGCCCGTCGCGGGGCAGCCCGAATAGGTCGGCGTTATCGTCACCCGAGCGACACGACCCGTCAGGGTCACGGAGCGGACGATCCCAAGGTCTGTGATCGAAATCACGGGGATCTCCGGGTCGGGGATCTGCCGCAAAACGGCCCAAACCTCGGCCTCCGTCCTAGGTGTCGGCCCGGTGTGGCGCCGGGGTCTGTCGGCGGCGCTCCCGGGAACGGGCGCAGGCTGCGGGCGCGGGGTCACCAATTCGCCCCCGGATAGGCCCGATGCAACCATTGCATGGTCGTCAGCATATGGCCGAGATGCTCCGTATGGCGCGCGCCCGTCTTGCCGCCCTGGTGCGCGAAGGCTCCGTCGGGGACCGTCAGCGTCGCCTGGGCCAGGATGGGCAGAACCGCGTCGTCCCACGGCGCGCGCAACATATCCGGGACGGGGGCGCCGAATTCTGCAGCCGTAGCGGCATCCACCTCGTCCCCGATGAACATCTCGCCAACATAGGGCCACAACCGGTCCAGCGCGTCTTGCATCCGCCGGTGGCTTTCCTCGGTCCCATCCCCAAGACCAACGACCAATTCGGCGGATCGGTCGGCGTGGTAGGCGACCTCTTTCACGGCCTTGGCAGCGATCCCGGCCATACGGGCGTCCGAGACCTGCGTCAGACCGCGCAGCATCAAAAGATGCCAATGGTCGAACAGAAACGACCGCATGATCGTGCGACCAAAATCGCCGTTGGGCTGCTCCAACAACAAAAGGTTGCGAAAGTCCCAGACGTCGCGCCCCATGGCCAGATCGTCGGCGGTGCGCCCCTTGGCCTCGGCCTCGGCGGCGTAGCCCAGCCACATCTGCGTCTGCCCGATCAGGTCCAAGGCCGTGTTGGCGAGGGCGATATCCTCCTCCAACGCTGGCCCCCTCCCGCACCACTCCGACAGGCGGTGGCCCAACACCAGGGTGTTGTCACCCAGACGGGTCAGATAGGTCACCAGATCGCTCACATGGCCCCCACATCGTCCGGAATGTCGAAGAAGGTCGGATGGCGATAGGTCTTGTCATCCGCTGGATCGAACATCGGCCCTTTGTCCGATGGGTTTGACGCGGTGATCTGGACCGAGGGCACGACCCAGATGCTGACGCCCTCATAGCGCCGCGTGTAGACGTCACGGGCGTTCTTCATGGCCATCGCCGCATCTGCCGCATGCAGGGACCCCACATGCCGATGGCTCATTCCATGCTGCCCGCGGATGAACACCTCCCATAGGGGCCATTCGCGTTTTGCCGCTGTCATGTCGTTCCCGTCCTGGGTCATGCGGGCACGCACCGAGCGGTGCGCCAGCGGGTGGCCCCTGGCAGGTCCGCCCATCCGAACGCCTGCGCCCCAGGTCCGTCCCGTTCCAGGGCGGCGAGCCGCTCCATCGCCTCTGCCGGGTCGGGACGGTGGCCGGGGGGCACCCACCACATGGCGAAATGCATGGACCCCAGGGCGTCGAACCACTCCGCGCGCCGCTCATAGAAGCGGGCGTGCAGCGTGCCCCAGACAAACGTCTCTAACGCAGGGCCATCGCGCCAGACCGAGGCATTGTAGATGACGCGCGGATCCTCGGTCGGCTGTGTCTGGGTCGCGTTGCCGCCCTCGTCGATATGCCGCCAGACGAAGCCGTCCATCCGCTCAGCCAAGCCGTTAATGCGATCCAAGGCACCCGCGAACTCCGCCACGATGGGCGAGTCGATGGGGGCTTTCAGGCGCGCGATGTTGACCTCGGCCAACTGCCAATCCGGTGCCGGAGGGGCAATCATTCCGCCGCCACCGAAACGGCCCGCTGTTTGGTGGCATGGGCCATCAGCCCCTCGCGGACCCAGGCCCCCTCGTCCCAGGCACGGTTCCGCGCCTCCATCCGGTCCCGGTTGCAGGGGCCGTTGCCCGCCAGAACCTCCATGAACTCCGCCCAATCGGGTTCCGTGAAGTCGTAGTGCCCCGTCTCTTCGTTCCAGGTCAGATCCGGATCAGGCACCGTGAGGCCCAGGTATTCCGCCTGCGGAACGGTTTGATCCACGAACTTCTGCCGCAACTCGTCGTTGGTGTTCATCTTGATCCGCCACTTCATCGATTGGGCGGAGTGTTTGCTGTCTTTGTCCGACGGACCAAACATCATAAGCGATGGGAACCAAAAACGGTTGAGCGCATCCTGGGCCATGCGCTTCTGCGCCTCGGACCCTTGGCACATCTTCATCATCACGTCGAAGCCCTGCCGCTGGTGGAAGCTCTCCTCCTTGCAGATCCGCACCATTGCGCGGGCATAGGGCCCGTAGGACGTCCGTTGGAGCGGCACCTGGTTCATAATCGCCGCCCCATCCACCAACCAACCAACGGCCCCCATGTCCGCCCAAGTCAGCGTCGGATAATTGAAGATCGACGAGTACTTCATGCGCCCATCCAGCAGCATCTCCGTCATCTCGTCCCGGCTGATGCCCAGCGTCTCGGCGGCACAATAGAGATACAGGCCATGCCCTGCCTCGTCCTGAACCTTGGCCAGCAGGATGGCCTTCCGTTCCAGCGTCGGCGCGCGGGTCACCCAATTGCCTTCGGGCAACTGGCCCACGATCTCCGAATGGGCATGCTGGCCAATTTGGCGGATCAGGGTCTTGCGATAGCCCTCGGGCATCCAATCCTTCGGCTCGATCTTTTCCCCCCGGTCGATGCGCGCCTGAAAGGCGGCGAGCTTCTCCGGATCGTCCTGGCTCGCTTCGGACTTAATCATCTGCGCATACATCGTCAGGTCCTTTCCAAGATCATGGCGGCGCCTTGCCCGACGCCCACACAAAGGGTCACAAGCGCGTAACGCCCCCCGGTGGCGCGCAACTGCCGCGCCGCCGTCAGGGCAAGGCGCGCGCCGGACATGCCCAGGGGATGGCCCAGCGCGATGGCACCGCCGTTAGGGTTCACATGGGGCGCATCGCCGGGCAGGCCGAGCTGTCGCAACACGGCCAGGGCTTGAGCCGCAAAGGCCTCGTTCAACTCGATCACATCCATGTCGGAGATCGTCAAATTCGCCCGTGTCAGAGCCTTTCTTACCGCCGGGACAGGTCCAACCCCCATGACCCGTGGCGCCACTCCGGCCGAGGCCATAGTCACCACCCGCGCCATAGGCGTCAGGGAGTGCGCGCGGAGAGCCTCGGACGAGGCGATGAGCAACGCCGCCGCTCCGTCATTGACGCCCGAGGCATTGCCCGCTGTCACCGATAGGTCCGGCCCATTAACCCCGCGCAACTTGGACAGCTTAGCCGCATCCGTGCCCGGGCGCGGATGTTCATCGGTCGCCACGACAACCGGATCGCCTTTCCGCTGCGGGATCTCGACCGGCGCGATTTCCCCGTCAAAAAAGCCAGCCTCATGCGCGGCGGCCCAACGGGCCTGGGACCGGGCGGCAAAAGCGTCTTGGTCGGCGCGCGCGATCCCATGGTCGGCGGCGACATTGTCTGCCGTTTCAGGCATGGAATGGGTCCCATAGGCACTGTGCAGGGCCGCATTCGGGAACCGCCAACCGATGGTCGTGTCGTAGCTTTCGACATGTCGCGAAAACGCCGCATCGGCCTTAGCGGTCACGATCGGCGCCCGAGTCATGCTCTCGGACCCGCCCGCAATGCAGAGGTCATAGTCCCCGGCCTTGATCCCGCGTGCCGCGAACCCGACGGCATCCAAACCGCTGGCGCAAAGCCTATTGAGCGTCACGCCGGGCACCGTTTCGGGCAGGCCTGCCAGCAGTGCGGCCATACGGGCCACGTTGCGATTGTCTTCACCGGCTTGGTTCGCGGCCCCCAACAGAACCTCGTCCACTGAGCCTGGGTCTAGATCAGGGTTCCGCGCGAGCAAGGCGCGGATGGGATGGGCGGCCAGGTCGTCCGCCCGGATCGCAGCCAAGGCCCCGCCGTAGCGACCGATCGGCGTTCGTACGCCGTCGCAAATAAACGCCTCCGCCACGTGGCATCCTCCGCTGCCCATAAGACCGCGTACCATGAAGGCGGTGAGCGATCAAATGTTTCGTTACCGAAAATTGAGGATGGGTAATTTCAGTAACACGTCAGGACACCAAAGACCGAAGCACCGCCTCCGCCGCCGCTTGGATGGGTGCCTCGACCCGGCGCAAGATCTGAACGCGATCAAATTGGTCCGGGTCATCGGCCAGAACCTGACGGAGGGAGGCGCCGAAGACCTGGCGCACCTCGGTCCCGATATTGAACTTGCAGATGGAGGTCTCGCGGGCCAAGCGCCCCCTCTGGGCATGGGGCACACCGGACCCGCCATGGATCACCAGCGGGACCGAGGTCTTGGCCTGGATCGCGGCAATCTTGGCCTCATCCAAACCGTCCCCGGCATCGGTTTGCAGGTGCACGTTCCCAACGCTGATCGCCATGGCGTCCACACCCGTCTCGCTGGCGAAGCGCGCGGCCTCCTCCGGGTCCGTCCCACGACTTTCGGCGCCAGCGGCATAGCCGACGAACCCGATTTCGCCCTCACAGGAAACACCCGCGGCATGGGCCATCTCGGCAATGGCGCGGGTCTGGGCGATGTTCTCCTCCAGAGGCAGTTTGGAGCCGTCGAACATCACGCTGGTAAAGCCCGCATCGATGGCCTCGCGACACTCCGCAGCCTGATAGCCGTGGTCGAGATGGGCCACGACCGGCACATCCACATCCGCCGCCAGGATCCGAAACATGGCGCCCAGCACCGGCAGCGGCGTGTGTTCCCGGCACCCCGGCCCAGCCTGAAGGATGACCGGCACGCCGACCGTCTGCGCCGCCCGAGCATAGGCGCGGGCATCCTCCCACCCCAGGCAAACGAAACCCGCAATGGCGCGCCCCTCGGACAGGGCCGGTTGCAAAACATCGCGAAGGGTAGCGAGGGTCATGGGACACGTCCGTGCTATCGGGGAGAGGTCCCCGGGTCGCACCCGAGGACGAGGGCGCCGCATTGCGCGGCATGGGCGAAGGGCGGGGGTCACCCCGCCGTGCCGATCACTTGAACTTGGCGACCATGTCCATGATGCCCGGGATCGTATGCAGCTGCTCTTCGTGGGTCGGCTGGAAGTACTGCTTCAGGCTGCGTTGGCTCAGCCCGCCCAGGATGGTGAAGTAGTACATCTCATACCCCGGAAGCGCGGCACAGGGGTGATAACCCTTGTCGAGGCAGATCGTGGAGCCATCCATGATGTGATAGGCATCGCCCGGCTTGTTATCTTCGCGCTGCAACATCTGCACGCCCGAGCCATAATTGGGCTTGAACCGGAAATTGTAAGTCTCATCGTGGCGGGTCTCGATCATCTCGTCCCCGACCTTCCGGTCCGTGTCGTGCTTGTGGCTGGGAAAGCCGGACCAGCCGCCTGCACCGACGGTGAACAACTCCGATACCAGTAACCGCCCGACCCGGTCGTGGCAGCCCGCACCCAGGATATGGGCGATGCGGCGGTGGGTCTTGGTCTCATCTGATCCGTATTGGACCTTGTCCAAGTCCTTGGTGCGCACTTCGAAGGGCTTCAGGACCTGGTCGTATTTCGCACCCGCAATGAACACCTCCGCCTCGGCGGAGCGACAGGTGAAATGGGCCTTGGTGCCGGTGGGCACATAGACGCCTTCGGGATCACCATCGAACACGTCGATTTCGCGCACGCCGATGTCGCGATAGACCTCGCCCTCCACATGCACGGTCACGGTTCCCGTGGCTGGCACGATGCAGGTCTCATATCCAGGCACCAGATAGTCAAACGACTGACCTTCGGTCAGCTTGACGATGTTGAAGTAGTTCAACGGAACCGTGGGGTTATCCACGTCCACGATGGGCTTGTTGTGGTTGTCATGGGGCGGGATGTGCATCTCAGGTCTCCTCCGGTCCGGGGTGGTCGGCCAGGAAGGCCTCCAGTTCGTCTGTGGTTGGCATGGCAGGGGCGCAGCCGACACGGGCCACGACCATCGCCGCATTAGCGGACCCGCGCAGGACGGCGTCCTTGACCGGGTGCCCCCCCGCGAGCGCGGCGATGAACCCCCCCATGAAGCTGTCGCCCGCGCCGGTGGGTTTGAGCGCCTCCGTCCGGTAGATGCCGGTATGGATTTCCTCGCCCCCTGCGAAGGTAATCGCACCCTTCTCGCCCATCTTATAGACGATCAGCTTGCCCTCGGCGGCGAGGCTGCGGGCCTTGTCGAGGCCACGGTCGTAGTCGCCCGCCATGAAGCCGAACTCCACGTCGTTGCCGATGATACAGTCGCACATCTCGCCCGCCCGGCTGAGCACATCGGCGGCGAACTCCGCCGAAGTCCAGGAATAGGGGCGGTAGTCGATGTCGAAGATGAGCGGCATCCCGGTGGCTTGCGCCAACTCGAACGCGCGGAAGGCGGCGGTGCGGCTGGGGTCGGCGGCAAAGACAGTGCCTGTGGTGATGAGGGCGGAATAGGGCGCGTAATCCACGGCCTCCACATCCGCCGTGGTCATCTCGAAATCAGCGGCGCCGTTGCGGTAGATGACCGATTGGTGGTCCTCGATCCGGCTTTCGACGACGGCGAGCGAGTTGCGCGCCTCGCCCCCCACGGGTGTCACATGGGTGCGGTCAATGCCGTAGTGGTCGAGCTGATTGACGCAGAAGCGCCCGATGGCATCGTCGCTGACCCGCGTGACCAGCGCGGCCTGGCACCCCTGTTTGACCAGCGCCACGCCGATGTTCGCGCTGCTACCGCCGAGGCAGGAAACGAAGCGCTCTGCCTCCTCGGTCCGGGTGCCGGGCGGGTCGGGGTAGAAATCCATCCCCGCGCGGCCCACGATCAGGAAGTTGGTGCCGTTCAGGTCCATCACACGCCCTGCCGCTGTTTGTGGCGGGTGGATTCCCAATCCGCGTGGCCCTTGCGGACGCCTTCGTCGTCGGAGACCTGGGCCGTCCCCACCTCCCACCAGGTGTGGCCTTGCTGGGTCCAGCCCTCGTAGGGGTCGACCTTCATCACGAGGACCGTGGTGCGGTCGGCGGCCTTGGCGCGGGTGAAGGCCTCGCCCAGTTCCCCCGGGTTAGAGACGGTTTCGGCGATGGCACCCATAGCCACCGCATGGGCCTCGAAATCGACGCCGACCTGATGGGTGGCCGTGGGCGTATCGGCGATCAGGTTGTTGAAACTGGCCTGGCCTGTGTTGTTCTGCAGCTTGTTGATGACCGCGAAGCCACCGTTGTCAAGCACCAGGATGATCAACTTCTTCTCGGTCAGCACGCTGGAGTAGACGTCCGAGTTCATCAGCAGGTAGGAGCCGTCGCCGCAGAACACGATGGTGTCTTGGTCGGCCTCCTGCTCCATCTGCGCGATGCGCGCGCCCCAGGCGCCCGCGATCTCATACCCCATGCAGGAGAAGCCGAATTCCACGTCGACCGTTCCGGGTTTGAGCGTGCGCCAATTGGCCGTGACCTCAGCGGGCAGGCCACCTGCGGCGGCGACCACGCGGTCGGCGGTATCACACAGCGCGTTTACCGTGCCGATGGCCTGGGCGTAGCTGTTGGGGCGATTGCCGGGCTTTACGTTGTCGGCGACATAAGCGTCCCACTTCGTCCGCTCTGCCCGAGCGTCCTCAGCCCAGGCGGCGGGCGCCCGATGGTCGCCTAGCCCTTCGGTAATCGCGGTCAGACCCAGCTTGGCATCCCCCACGACAGTCGTCGCGAGGTGCTTGGCCGCGTCGTGGCGGCAAACGTTCAGGTGCAGTAACTTGGCGTCATGGGCGAAGGCCGTCCAGGAACCAGTGGTGAAATCCTGCAGCCGCGTGCCCACGGCGAAAACAAGGTCGGCGCGTTCGGCGATGGCATTGGCGCTATCGGACCCTGTCACGCCGACGGGACCGACGTTCAGCGGGTGGTCGTTCGTCAGGTTGGCGCGGCCCGCGATGGTCTCAACGACCGGGATGTCATGAGTCTCGGCAAAGGCGGTCAGCTCGGCCACAGCGCCGGAGTATTGCACGCCGCCGCCTGCGATGATGACCGGACGCGCAGCGGCGGTCAGAAGAGCGGCGGCCTCCGCCACTTCGGCGATATCCGGCGCTTGGCGGCGGATACGGTGCACGCGCTTGTCGAAGAAGCTGAACGGATAATCATGGGCCCAACCCTGGACGTCCTGGGGCAATCCCAGGAAGGCGGGTCCGCAATCGGCGGGGTCGAGCATTGTGGCCAGGGCGGCGGGCAGCGACTGCAGGATCTGCGCGGGATGGGTGATCCGATCCCAGAACCGCGACACAGCCTTGAAGGCGTCGTTCACGCCCAGGGTCGGGTTCCCAAAGTGCTCCAACTGTTGCAGCACAGGATCCGGCAGGCGCGTGATGAAGGTATCGCCGCAGAGCATCAGCATCGGCAGGCGGTTGGCATGGGCCAGGGCCGCCGCCGTCAACAAATTCGCCGTTCCCGGCCCAGCCGAGGCGGTGCAGAACATGAACCGGCGGCGCAGGTGGTACTTGGCATAGCCCGCGGCTGCGAAGCCCATGCCCTGCTCGTTCTGACCACGGTAGAGCGGCAGCACATCGCGCATGGGATAGATCGCCTCGCCCAAACAGGGCACATTGCCGTGGCCGAAGATGCCGAAGCCGCCGCCGCAAATGCGCGTCTCGACCCCGTCGATCTCGATGTATTGCGCCGCCAGCCAGCGCACGATGGCCTGGGCCACGGTCAGTCGAACCGTCTCAGTCATGGCGATGCCGCCCCCTCCCACGTCGTCTTCGGAAATAGCCGTCCACAAAGCGATTGCATATTGCGCATCTCCGAATCCGAGCATACAAATTTTGCAACCGGTTGCAAACGCTATTTGGGAGGAGGCGGCCATGACCGACATCGGGATCGGCATCGTGGGCGGGGGGTACATGGGCAAGGCCCACGCGGTTGCCTATGCCGCCGTGGGCGCCGTCTTTGAGACGACCCTGCGTCCTCGTCTAGAGATGGTCTGCGCCACCAGCGAGGCAAGCGCGGACCGCTACCGCGCCGCCTTTGGCTTTGCGCGGGCCACGAGCGATTGGCAGGCTCTGGTCGCCGACCCGAAGGTGGATGCGGTCATCATCGCTTCGCCCCAGTCCACCCATCGCGCCATCGCCGAGGCGGCCTTTGCCCTGGGCAAGCCCGTGTTTTGTGAGAAACCGCTGGGTCGGGATGTCGCCGACAGCCAGGCGATGGTGGCCGCCGCCGAAGCGTCCGGCGCGGTCAACATGACCGGCTTCAACTACGTCCGCACCCCAGCCACGCAGGAGGCGATCCGCCTTGTCCGCGAGGGCGCGATTGGCGACATCACTTGGTATCGCGGCGAACACACCGAGGATTTCCTGGCCGACCCCGACGCGCCTGCCACCTGGCGGTGCCAAGGACGCGAAACGGGCACGATGGGTGATCTGTCACCCCATCCCATCAACTGTGCGCTGGCCCTGATGGGACCGATTACGTCGCTGAACGCGGTCGTCGAAACCGTACATAAGACACGGCCCGGCCCCGATGGCCCGGTGCAGGTGACCAATGACGACCATGCCCAAATGATGGTGCGCTTTGCCTCAGGCGTGATGGGCCACATCTATGCCAGCCGCACGGCGACCGGCAAAAAGATGGGCTACGCCTATGAAATCCACGGGACCCGGGGGTCGATCCGCTTTGACGGCGAGGATCAGAATTCCCTCCATGTCTACCGAGCCGAAGGGCCAGAGGCCGGGCGCGGGTTCACCCGCGTCCTGACCGGCCCCGCCCACCCGAACTACGCCGCCTTCTGCCAGGGGCCGGGCCATGGCACCGGCTATCAGGACCAGATCATCATCGAGGCGCGGGACTTCCTGGCCGCCATCGAGGCGGGCCAATCGGCCTTCCCCACTTTCCGCGACGGGATGGAGGTCAACCGCGTGGTCGACGCCGCCTGGACATCTTCCGAGACCCGCGCCTGGGTCGACCTGTAAGGGACACACACCATGAGCATCCGCATCGGAAACGCCCCCTGTTCCTGGGGGATCGAGTTCGCCTCGGGCGAAGGCTACCCCACCTGGCAAGAGGTACTGTGCCAATGCGCCGCCGCGGGGTACAAAGGGATCGAGTTGGGGCCGGTCGGCTATATGCCCGAGGATCCAGCGATCCTAGCCGATGGCCTGGCCGAGCATGATCTGGAGTTGATCGGGGGAGTCGTCTTCCGCCCGTTCCACGACCCGGCCCAATGGGAAGATGTGCTGGACGGCGCGCGCCGGACCATCGCGGCGCTGACCGCCCATGGGGCCAAACACCTGGTGCTGATCGACAGCATCTCCCCCCGCCGGGCGCCCACCGCTGGCCGCGCCGCCGAGGCCGAACAGATGGATACCGCCGAATGGACCGCCTTCCGGGATCGCATCGTCGAGGTCGCCCGCATGGGCACCGACGCGGGCCTGACCGTGGGGATGCATGCCCATGCGGCCGGCTTCATCGACTTCGAGCCGGAGTTGGAGCGCCTACTGGACGAGGTGCCCGAAGAGATCCTCAAGATCTGCTTCGACACGGGCCACCATTCCTATGCGGGCTATGATCCCGTGGCCTTCATGAAACGGCATGTCGGGCGCATCAGCTACATGCACTTCAAGGACATCGACCCGGCCGTGAAGGCCCGCGCGGTCGAGAACCGGACCGGATTCTACGAGGCCTGCGGGAACGGCATTTTCTGCACGTTGGGCAACGGGGATGTGGATTTCCCGGCGGTCCGGCAGGTCTTGCTGGACGCTGCGTTCCAGGGCTGGTGCACGGTCGAGCAGGACATCGATCCGACCAAGGAAAACGACACATTGGGGGACGCGAAGGCGAACCGCGAATACCTGCAATCCATCGGGTTCTGACACGAGACTTGGACAGGCGGTGGGCTGGCGCCCACCCTACGGGAGGGCCTGATATGGCGAAACTGAACTGGGGTATGATCGGGGGCGGCGAAGGCAGCCAGATCGGACCCGCGCACCGGCTGGGCGCCGGTCTGGATGGCGAGTTTGCCTTTGTGGCTGGTGCTTTGGACCACCGCCCCGAGGAAGGGCGCGACTATGGCATGCGGCTGGGCCTGGACGCGGATCGAGCCTATGGCTCCTGGCAGGAGATGCTGGAAGGGGAGCGGGGGCGCGAGGATCGCGTGGACCTGGTCACCGTGGCGACGCCCAATGCTACCCACTATGAGATCACCAAGGCTTTTCTAGACGGCGGGTTTCACGTCCTTTGCGAAAAGCCCATGACGATGACTGTCGAAGAGGGTCAGGAGATCGTCGAGATCGCCAATAAGACCGGCAAGATCTGTGCCGTGAATTACGGCTACACCGGCTACTCCCTAGTCCGGCACATGCGGGCGATGGTGGCGCGGGGCGACATCGGGGATGTGCGCGTCGTCGTAGCGGAGTTTGCCCATGGCCACCACGCGGATGCCACCGATGCCGACAACCCGCGCGTCCGCTGGCGGTATGACCCGGCACAGGCGGGGGTCAGCGCGCAGTTTGCCGATTGCGGGATCCACGCCATGCATATGGCGAGCTTCGTCACAGGCCAGGAAGTCGAGCGTTTGTCCGCCGACATCGTCAGCGCGATCCCCGTGCGGACCTTGGAAGACGACGCCATGGTGAACTTCCGCATGTCGGGCGGGACGGTGGGGCGGCTCTGGACCTCCTCCGTTGCCATCGGGCGGCAGCATGGTCTGACCCTTCAGGTGTTCGGCGAGACCGGCGGTTTGCGGTGGAGCCAGGAGCAACCGAACCAACTCTACTACATGCCGCTCGGCGAACGGTTGCAGGTGATCGAACGGGGCGAGGGCAATCTGTCGCCGGAGGCCGACCGCACCAGCCGCGTGACCGTGGGACATGCTGAGGGGATGCCCCTGGCCTTTGCCAATATCTACGCCGATCTCGCAGAAGCCATTCGCGCTCGCAAGGACAGCCGCTTGATGGACCCGGCGGCGAACCTTTATCCACGGGCCGAGGACGGGCTCCGCTCCATGGCGGCTGTGTTCGCGGTGGCGGAGTCGGGCAAAGCCGAGGGCGCCTGGGTAGATGCCCGGCCTCCGATGTTTCGCTGATTGGTCGCGTTGCGTCTGAGTATTTTTGCCGAGAAGAAGCAGGGGGGCGGGCCCAGGTCTGCCCCGTTGCGCTGGTTAGTCTGGCCCAGTTGCCAAAGGGCGGAGGGTGCCGCGCTCGACAATCCGGCATGGGAAAAGGCGCGCTTCGGGCAGGCGGTCGGGGTCGTCGATGGTCGCCAGGGCCAGTTCGATGGAGGCGTCGATGATGGCCGTGACCGGTTGGCGGATTGTGGTCAGGTCGATGTTTTGCCAGCCCGCGATCTGCATATCGTTCAGGCCGATGATCCCAAGGTCGCCGGGCACATCCATCCCAGCCTCGCGGAGCGCGGAGAGGGCGCCGATGGACAGCACATCGTCGCCCCCGAAGAAAGCATCCGGCAAGGGTCCGGCAGCGAGTAGGCGCTGCATTTCCGCGCGGCCTGCCTCGAAGGTATAGGCCTCGGCGAAGCTGGTTGTGACACCCCGGAGGGGCGCGGCCTCTAGCCCTTCCAGAAACCCAGCGAGGCGGTCTTGGGTGGAGGTCGCCGCCTCGGGGCCGCCGAGGAAAGCGACTCGTTCATAGCCACGGGCTACGAGGGTGCGCGCCGCCATCCGTCCGCATTCGCGGTTGTCGATGCCGACGACGTGAGTTTCGGGCGCGCTGGTCCAGCGGCCAAAGCTGTGGACGACCGGCAAGCCCGCCTCGCGGAAGGCCCCCGCAAAGCTGGGCGGCAGGGTGGATGAGGCGATGATAACGCCGTCGACGGAGTACTGCCGGAGCATACGTACGGACGCCTGGGGGTCCGTCTCACCCGTAAGGTTTACAAGCAAAGGACGGAGGCCGCGTTCCTGGAGGCCGATGGTGAAACGGTCGAAGATTTCGAGAAAGATCGGATTGTGGAAGTTCGACACAACAAGCCCGATCAGCTTGGTACGCCCCGTGGAGAGCGCGGAGGCCAGTGCCGACGGGGCATAGCCCAGGTCTGCGGCGGCCTTCTCGACCTTGGCGCGGGTCTTCGGACTGACCGAAGCGCCCTCGGTAAACGTCCGGGACACGGCAGAGCGGGAAACGCCCGCGCGCAGGGCGACGTCTTTTAGGGTGACCGGCATCCAAGCCTCCTTTCAGCTGTTCTTAGCCGGTTTTCACCCCAGCACAAAGTTCGGGGCGCAAAGAAATTGCAACCGGTTGCAATAACCATCGAGTTGTGCTTTTCTTGCGCCGAGGGTGGAGGAGACCGCTGTGCGGGCCGCCCCAACAAAAACCCGGGAGGAAGAGAATGAAGTTCGTAAAGACAATGGTCGCCGCCGTTGCCGTTGCCGCCGCGCCCTTTGCTGCCGCTGCCGATGGCCACGCCGATCTGAACTATGTGTTGGTCAGCCATGCACCCGATTCTGACAGCTGGTGGAACACCATCAAGAACGGCATCGCGCTGGCCGGCGATCAGCTGGGCGTCAACGTCGAGTATCGCAACCCGCCCACCGGTGACCTGGCCGATATGGCTCGCATCATCGAGCAGGCCGCCGCCGCACAGCCCGACGGCATCATCACGACGCTGGCCGATTTCGACGTGCTATCCGGGCCCATCAAGGCCGCCGTTGACCAGGGCATTGACGTCATCATTATGAACTCTGGCACGCCGGAGCAGGTGCGCGAGGTGGGCGGCCTGATGTTCGTTGGACAGCCCGAGTATGACGCAGGCCTTGCCGCTGGGATGCGGGCCAAAGGCGATGGCGTGGAAAGCTTCGTCTGTGTGAACCACGTCATCTCGAACACGGTGGTTGCCGAGCGCTGCCGTGGCTTTGCGGACGGTCTGGGCGTCGACTTGGGCGACAGCATGATCGACTCGGGTCAGGACCCCGCTGAGATCAAGAACCGCGTCACCGCCTATCTGACCGCTAACCCCGAGACGGATGCCATCCTGACGCTCGGCCCGACCTCCGCCGATCCGACCATTCTGGCGGTGAAGGAGATGGGCCTGGACGGGGACATCTACTTCGGCACCTTTGACCTGGGTACAAACATCGTCGAGGCGATCAAAGACGGCACGATCCAGTGGGGCATCGACCAACAGCCCTTCTTGCAGGCCTACCTGCCGGTGGTCGTTCTGGCGAACTACGACCGCTACGGCGTGCTGCCGGGCAACAACATCAACTCCGGCCCGGGCTTCGTGACCAAGGACGCGCTTGGCAAGGTCGAAGAGTTCGCGGGCGAGTACCGCTAAGACACCATAGGGGCGGGCTGTCCACACGGATTGCCCGCCCTTTTTCTATCCACCGGGAGGGACCAATGGCTGACACGCCGCAAGCCGCGCTGGACGAGCGCGTCAAGGACATATCACCGATCCGCAAGGCCCTGATCCGGCCAGAGCTGGGCGGGATCATCGGCACTGTCGCCGTTTTCACCTTCTTTGCCCTGCTGGCTGGATCCAGCGGCATGTTCAACGCCCAGGGCATCATGAATTGGACGACCGTGTCGGCGCAGTTCATGATTATCGCCGTCGGTGCCTGCTTGCTGATGATCGCGGGTGAGTTCGACCTGTCCGTCGGCTCCATGATCGGGTTCGCAGGCATGATGGTCGCGATCTTCGGCGTGACGCTGGGCTTTCCCATGTGGATGGCCATCCTCATCACCTTCGCCATCTGCCTCGCCTGCGGTTGGCTGAATGGCTACATCGTGGTGAAGACCGGGCTGCCGTCCTTCATCGTGACGCTGGCCACGCTGTTCATCCTGCGGGGCTTCACGATTTTTATCCCCCAGACGGTCGAACGGAAGACCATCATTGGCGGCATCCGCGAGGCGGCGGAGGGCGATTGGCTTGCGCCGCTGTTTGGCGCCAAGATCCTGGGCGGTTTGTTCCAGTGGTTCGGCGACATCGGCCTGATCGCCGTGTTCGAGCGAGGGAACCGTGCGGGACAACCCGTCGTGGACGGGGTGCCGATGCTGATCGTCTGGGCCATTGTTCTGATCGTCTTCGGTCACCTGCTGCTGACGCGGACCAAGTTCGGCAATTGGATCTTTGCCGCGGGCGGTGACGCCCAGGCGGCACGCTACGTCGGAGTGCCCGTCAATCAGGTGAAGATCCTAATGTTCATGTTCACCGCCTTCTGCGCGACGGTCTTTGCCGTCTGCCAGGTGATGGAGTTCGGATCGGCGGGCGCGGACCGGGGTCTATTGAAGGAATTCGAGGCCATCATCGCCGTGGTCATCGGCGGCGCGCTGCTGACCGGGGGCTATGGCTCTGTCATCGGGGCGGCGCTCGGCGCGTTGATCTTTGGCGTGGTGCAGCAGGGGCTGTTCTTTGCCAACGTCGAATCCTCTCTGTTCCGGGTGTTCCTGGGGGTGATCCTGCTGCTGGCCGTGATCCTGAACACCTATATCCGCCGCATCATCACCGGAGAACGCTGATGGACCCGATTGTTCGTATGACAAACATCGCCAAGCACTTCGGCTCGGTGATTGCCCTGAACGGAGTGTCGGTCGATGTCTTCCCCGGCGAATGCCACTGCCTGCTGGGCGACAACGGCGCGGGAAAGTCGACCTTCATCAAGACGATGTCCGGCGTCCACAAACCCACCAGTGGAGAGATCCTGTTCGAGGGGACACCCATGTCCTTCGCCAACCCACGGGACGCCATCGCGGCCGGGATCGCGACGGTCTATCAAGACCTGGCCATGATCCCGCTGATGTCGGTCAGCCGGAACTTCTTCATGGGCAATGAGCCGGTCAAGACCATCGCGGGGATGCGGTTCTTTGACCACGACTACGCCAATCGGGTGACCATGGACGAAATGCGCGCCATGGGCATCAACCTGCGGGGGCCCGACCAGGCCGTTGGCACGCTGTCGGGCGGAGAGCGTCAGACCGTGGCCATCGCGCGGGCGGTACACTTCGGGGCGAAAGTCCTGATCCTGGATGAACCGACCAGCGCCTTGGGCGTGCGACAGACGTCCAACGTGCTGGCGACGATCGACAAGGTCCGCAAAAAGGGCATCGCCGTCGTATTCATCACCCACAACGTGCGCCACGCCATGGCGGTGGGGGACCGGTTCACAGTGCTGAACCGGGGACAGACCCTCGGCACCGCGCTGAAAGGTGACATCACGCCCGAAGAGTTGCAGGACATGATGGCCGGTGGCCAGGAACTGGCGACGCTAGAGGGATCGCTCGGCGGAACGGTCTAGGGACCCTCGTCCGACGTGCCCGTCGTCCTCGGGGTGGGCGGGCACGGCGCCTCGCCGGGTGCGACGGCTTGGCGGATCACCCCCGCCAAGCCATCAAGCTGCGCCGCTAGGGGCGTGGAGCGACGCCAGATCATACCGACCGTCCGCCGGGGCTGTGGCTCTGGGAAATGGGACACCGCCACGGGGGCGGACCGGGTTTCTACGGGCACCGCCATCTCGGGTATGAGGGTCACGCCCAGGCCTGCCCCCACCATCTGCACCAAAGTAGAGAGGGCGGAGCCGTCCAGCCCATGACGCGGGCGCGCGGTCGGCATCGTGCAAAACGACAATGCCTGGTCGCGAAAGCAATGCCCCTCCTCCAGAAGCAGTAGACGCATGCGGCTCAGTTGATCAGGGGCGGGCATGGGGTCGCCGGCCTCCGCCTCGGGGCGCACAAGGACGAAGGCCTCGTCAAACAGCGGCACCTCAGAGAGCGTTGGCTCCGACACCGGCAGGGCAACGATCGCGGTATCCAATCGCCCTTCGGCCAGTTCGTCGAGCAGACGCGGCGTGATGGTCTCTCGCACGTCGAGGTCAAGCGCAGGATAGGAGCGGGTCACCGCCGCCACCAACCGGGGCAACAGATAGGGGGCGACCGTTGGAATGACGCCCAGACGCAAACGCCCCGACAACCCGGACGGCGCCGCGCGCGCGAGATCGCCCAACTCATCCACGGCGCGCAGAATATCGCGCACGCGGAGAAGAACCTCCTCCCCGAATGTCGTCAGGCGAACCTGGCGGGCGGCCCGTTCCACCAACTGACGGCCAAGAAGGGCCTCCATCTCCTTTATTTGAACGGACAGCGCCGGTTGGGAAATGGCCGAGGCATCGGCGGCACGGCCGAAATGGCCATGCCGAGCCAAGGCATCGAAGTAGCGCATCTGTCTAATGGTCAGCCCAATCATAAGCTGATCCTATCGAACAGATATACAAATGCAACTTAAGCTAATCACACGAAGCTGCTAGACCCGGCACATGCAAGGCCGACCACGCTCGAGTCGGCCCAGCCCTGAGGGAGAAGCCGATATGATGGACGGAACCGACAGCGGCGCGGGCAAATGCCCCGTCATTCACGGTGTGACACTGCACACCACCAACAAAGTGCGCGGCAACCGGGATTGGTGGCCCAATCAGCTGAACCTGCGCATTCTGCACCAGAACACGCCCGTCTCCGACCCGCTCGGGGCAGAGTTCGACTATGCTGAAGAGTTCAAGAAACTGGACCTGAAGGCACTGAAGGCCGATCTGACGGCCCTGATGACCGACAGCCAAGACTGGTGGCCCGCCGACTATGGCCACTATGGTCCGTTCTTTGTGCGGATGGCCTGGCACGCGGCGGGCACCTATCGGACCGCCGACGGACGCGGTGGGGCGAACACGGGCAACCAACGGTTCGCGCCCCTGAATTCCTGGCCCGACAACGGCAACCTCGACAAGGCGCGGCGGCTGCTGTGGCCGATCAAGCAGAAGTACGGCAATCAGATCAGCTGGGCCGACCTGTTCATCCTGGCGGGCAATGTGGCCCAGGAAAGCATGGGGCTGAAGATCTTCGGCTTCGGCGGCGGCCGCGCCGACATCTACGAGCCCGAGGAAGACATCTACTGGGGTGTGGAAGACACCTGGCTGGACGATAAGCGCTACGACAAGGGCGAGGACGGCAAGGGCCGGTTCCTGGAAAACCCCTTGGCCGCCGTGCAGATGGGTCTGATCTACGTGAACCCCGAGGGGCCCAACGGCACGCCCGACCCCCAGGCCAGCGCCTATGACATCCGCGACACCTTTGGCCGCATGGCCATGAACGACGAGGAAACCGTCGCCCTGGTCGCGGGCGGTCATACCTTCGGCAAGGCCCACGGCGCGGGCGACCCGGCACTCATGGGCGCAGAGCCCGAGGGCTCGCCCATCGAAGCGCAGGGCCTGGGATGGAAGAACGGCTTTGAGACCGGCGTGGGCGTGCATACTACGACCTCCGGGATCGAGGGCGCCTGGACGGCCACCCCGACCACCTGGGACATGTCCTATCTGGAAACCCTGCTCGGCAATGAGTGGGAACTGACCAAGTCGCCCGCAGGCGCCCACCAGTGGAAGCCCGCGAACGGTGCGCTGGCCGATGCCGTGCCGGATGCCCATGACGAAAGCCGCCGCCACGCGCCGATGATGACCACCGCGGACATGGCGCTTCGCACGGACCCGGATTACTTGCGCATCTCGCAAGACTACTTGGCCAACCCAGACAAGTTCGCCGACGCCTATGCCCGCGCATGGTTCAAGCTGACGCACCGCGACATGGGACCAAAGGGCTTGTACCTGGGTGAAGATGTTCCCGCCGAGGAGCTGATCTGGCAAGATCCGATCCCCGCTGTGGACCATGAGCTGATCAACGACGCCGACGTGGCGGACCTGAAGGCTCAGATCCTGGCCTCCGGTCTGTCCGTGTCAGAGTTGGTGAGCGTTGCTTGGGCCTCCGCCTCGACATTCCGTGGGTCGGATAAGCGCGGCGGGGCCAATGGCGCCCGCGTCCGCTTGGCTCCGCAAAAGGACTGGGAAGTGAACCAGCCTGCGACCCTGGCCAAGGTGCTAGAGGTGCTGGAGGGTATCCAGGCAAGCTATGACAAGACCGTCTCGCTGGCCGACCTGATCGTGTTGGGCGGTTGTGCCGCCGTCGAGAAGGCCGCCCATGACGCAGGTGCGGACATCACTGTGCCCTTCACGCCTGGCCGTATGGACGCAACCGAAGCACAGACCGACGCCGAGAGCTTTGAGCCGCTGGAGCCGCGTGCCGATGGCTTCCGCAACTACCAAGCTGCGGAATTCCGGGTCTCGGCCGAGGAATTACTGGTTGACCGCGCGCATCTTCTGGGCCTGTCGGCGCCGGAAATGACGGTTCTGGTTGGCGGTTTGCGGGTCCTGGGCGCCAACTATGGCGACAGCCAGCATGGCGTCTTCACCACCCGTCCTGGCCAGTTGACCAACGACTTCTTCTTGAACCTTCTGACGATGGAGAACGACTGGCGTCCGGCCCCCAACCAGGAAGAGGGCGCCCCCCGTCTCTACGAAGCCTTCAGCCTCAAGACCGGTGAGAAAGTCTGGACGGGCACGCGCGTGGATCTGGTGTTTGGATCGAACTCGCAGCTCCGCGCAGTGGCCGAAGTCTATGCCCAGTCCGACTCGGCCCAGCGGTTCACGGCGGACTTCGTCAAGGCCTGGACCAAGGTCATGGAGGCGGATCGCTTCGATCTGAAGTGATCGCAACCTAAAGATCAACAGGGCGCCCTCCGAAATCGGGGGGCGCCTTTGTCTTGGGGGATGAATTTTCTAGAAAATTCGTCCCTGTTCCCCCGTCACGCCGAGGTGATCCCCGCCGCATACATCGGCCCACCACGCCATCGGGGAAAGCTGAAACCATTCACCATGACCACGTCGATGTCCTCAGGTGTCCGAGCGATGCCCTCGGCGAGGACAGCCTGGGCTTCCCGTGTCATTGCGCCCAAGATCCGATCCATGATTTCTGGGTCCCCGAACGTCCTAGGCGTCCTACCGGACGCGGCGCGCGCGGTTCCGATGATGCGGACAACCTCCGGGTCGGGACGCGGCGCGCCGCCATCATAAGCGTACCAACCGGCCCCCGCCTTGCGTCCAAAGCGGCCAGCTTTGCAGAGGCTATCGGCAATCGTGACATACCGCTCGGTGTCGGGGCGGGTTGCTGCTCGCCGCTTGCGCATGGCCCAAGCGATGTCCAACCCGGCAAGGTCCTGCATCTGGAAGACGCCCATCGGGAAGCCGTAGTCCCGCATGGCCCCGTCCACCTGCCATGGCAAAGCGCCCTCTTCCAACAGATAATCCGCTTCCCGCCGATAGGCCGTCATGATCCGGTTGGCGACGAAGCCGTCGCACACTCCCGCCAAGACCGCCGTCTTACCCAACCGCTTGGACAGGGCCACGGCGGTTGCAACGACGTCGTCCGCCACAGCGGCGGGGGTGACGATTTCCAGAAGCTTCATGATATGGGCCGGTGAAAAGAAGTGCAGGCCGATCACGCGGCTCGGGTCCCGCGTGGCCGCAGCGATCTGGTCCACGTCCAGATAGCTTGTGTTGGTCGCGAGAACCGCACCCGCCCGCATATGTCGGTCGAGCTGAGCGAAGACGCCGTGTTTGACGTCCAGATCCTCGAACACCGCTTCGATGGCGAGGTCAGCCTCACCCAAGGCCGCGTAGTCCGCCACTGCGCGAAAGGCCGAAAGCCTGTCATCATACTGGCCGTCGGATAGCAAACCGCGCGCCCGGCTTTGCGACAGGATCCCCTCGACTCGCGTATGCCCAAGGGCTGCGGCCTCCGCATCCCGTTCGACCATCGTGACCGACAAACCGCTCAGCAGACAGGCCGCAGCAATCCCCGCGCCCATGGTGCCGCCACCGACCACGCCAACCGACTGGAGAGGGCGCGGCGGCACCTTGGCGCGCGCGTCCTTTAGGGTTGATCGCTCTGCAAAGAAGATGTGGCGCAACGCGCCCGACTGGTCGCTGGACTTGAGGCGCAAGAATGCTGCGCGCTCTTCTACCAAAGCCTCCGGCGCGGATCCGAGGCCTCGGCGCACCGCCTCCACCGCCTCCGGGATGGACAATTGCCCGCGCGCCTTCGACAGGAGGGATTTGGCTTTGGCCTCGAAGGCTTCGGTGATCGGTGCAGGCGCCCGCGACAACGTCGGGGTGGGTTGCCCGAGGGTTGTGGCGAGGGACTTGGCCGCGTCCAACAGATCGGCATCGGCAGTGCGGTCGATCAACCCCGCAGCCAAGGCCGCCTGCGCCGTTACGGGCTTGCCCGTCGCCACCATATCCAGCGCCATCTCAGCGGGGACAAGGCGCGGCAGGCGAACCGTTCCGCCCGCACCGGGGATCAAACCCAGCGTCACCTCCGGCAGGCCCAGCTTGGCCTCCGCCGTCGCGACGCGCCCGTGGCAGCCTAGGGCGAGCTCCAGCCCGCCGCCGAGAGCCATCCCATGGATCGCAGCCACCCAGGGCTTGGTCGCACCTTCAATGGCGGTGACCACATCGGGCAGGTGAGGCGGCTGCGGCGGGGCCCCGAACTCGCGAATATCGGCGCCCGCCACGAATGTCCGCCCTGCGCAGGTCAGGACAACGGATTGGACCTCCGGATTTGCATCACAGGCGGCAACGGCGTCCAGCAGGCCCTGCCGCACCGTTTGGCTGATCGCATTCACGGGCGGGGCGTCGATGGTGACGATGGCACAGGCCCCGTCGTGATGGAGTGAAACGGTCATGGGGCGCATAGAACCCAGCCGCCGTTGCCCTGTCTACGGGTCTCGGGTGACGAAGCCCCTAGATTGGCCCTGCGCTTTCTGGTCAAGTCGCCCCAAGCCATGAACGGAGCCCGCCATGAACTGCGTCTTCATCCAGATCCGGTGCCGCCCCGCCACCGCCTACAAGGTGGCCGACGCCATCGCTTTGCGGGAAATCCATTCGGAGCTTTACTCGACCAGCGGCGAATATGATCTGCTGGTGAAGATGTATATCCCCGACGGCGAGGATGTGGGGAAGTTCATCAACGACAACCTGCTCGACATCGATGGGATTGAGCGGACACTGACAACGCTGACGTTCCGGGCCTTCTGAGGCCGGGGCAATGGGGCGGACCATGCCGCCCTGACCGAGAGCACACGAGACGACAACAAAGCACCGGGCAAACCCGGACCACGGGAGAGGGAAAAGATGAAGAGAACACTGATGGCAGCCGCCCTGGCGGCGCTGGCGACCGGAGCCCTGGCCGATGGGCATGGGGGCGTTAAGGTTGGCATGATAACGACCCTGTCGGGTGGCGGTGCCGGTCTGGGCATCGACGTACGCGACGGCTTTCTGCTGGCGGTGGCTCAATCGGGGCGTGACGACATCGAGGTCGTGGTCGAAGACGATCAGCGGAAGCCTGACGTGGCGGTCCAACTGGCCGACAAGATGATCCGGGCCGAAAAGGTCGACGTGATGACGGGGATCATCTTTTCCAACCTCGCCATGGCGGTGGTGCCCAGCGCCACGGCCCAGGGCAAGATCTATCTGTCGCCCAACGCGGGTCCCTCGGCCCTGGCCGGGCGAGGCTGTCACGAGAACTATTTCAACGTGGCCTGGCAGAACGACAACCTGCATGAGGCCGCGGGCGCCTATGCCAATACCGCTGGCTATGCCAACAGCTTTATCCTGGCGCCGAACTACCCGGCGGGCCAGGACGCGCTGACCGGCTACAAACGAATGTTTGAGGGGGACTTGGCTGGGGAAGTGTTTACCGACCTGGGTCAAACCGACTATGCCGCCGAAATCGCGCAGATCCGCGCCTCGGGGGCGGATTCGGTGTTCTTCTTTTTGCCCGGCGGCATGGGGATTTCGTTCCTGAAGCAATACGCCGACTCCGGCGTTGATATCCCGGTGGTCGGACCCGCCTTCAGCTTTGACCAAGGCATCCTGCAAGCCGTGGGAGAGGCCGCCGTGGGCGTGGTCAACACCTCGCAGTGGTCCAAGGATCTGGACAACCCCACCAACGCCGCCTTCGTCGAAAGCTTCCAAGCGGAGTATGGCCGCCTGCCGTCGCTCTATGCCTCCCAAGGGTTTGACACGGCGAACCTGCTGATCTCGGCCCTGGAGACGGCAGGACCCGATGATCTTGAAGCCTTCCGCGCAGCCCTCAAGGCCGCCGATTTCGACAGCACGCGGGGCGACTTTGCCTTTGGGTCGAACCAGCATCCCATCCAAGACATCTACGCCCGCGAGGTCATCGTGGAGGACGGCGTGTTCACCAACAAAGTGATCGGGCTGGCCTTGGAAGACCATGGTGATGTCTACGCCGCGGAGTGCCGCCTGTAGCGCGCCCCCTTGTCGGGCGGGGTCACTCCGCCTGGCTTGACCACGACGGCGGGGTGATGCCCGCCCGACGACCCCTATCGGACCACTGCCCTTGATCGAGACCCTTTCACTTCTGCCCGCAATCCTGGCGGTGGCTCTGGTCGCCTCGGCCTCTCCGGGGCCAGCGACCTTGGCCATTGCCGCGACGTCCATGGCCCATGGCGCCGGTCCCGGCCTGCGACTGGCCTCAGGGGTTTTGGCGGGGTCCCTGATATGGTCGTCCGCCGCTGCGGCGGGGTTGGCAACCGTTATGGTCAGCCACGTTTGGGTGGTCGAAGCCCTCCGCTACGCGGGGGCGCTTTACCTGTTTTGGCTGGCCTTCAAATCCCTGCGGGCGAGCCACAGGGGCCGCAGCGTCGCTGGCACGCCTGTGCCGGGACGTCCCTTTGTGCGCGGGTTCTTACTGCATCTCACCAATCCCAAGGCGATCTTTTTCTTCGGGGCCCTCTATGCAGTGGTGCTGACGCCCGGAACGCCGCCAGCGGCCCTGGCCCTAGTGGTGGTCGCCGTTGGCTTGCAAAGCGCGCTTGTCTTCCTGGGCTATGCTCTCTTGCTGTCGCGGCCAGGACCCATGGCGTTCTATGGGCGGGCGACACGATGGATCGACATGGTTGCGGGGCTGCTGTTTGCGGGGCTGGGCCTGCGCCTGTTGACCACCCGCCTGGGATGAGTGCGATCCTGATTATCGAGCAGGTCCTCAACGGCCTGCAATTCGGTGTCATGCTGTTTCTCATGGCGGCGGGGCTAACTCTGATTTTCGGTGTGATGGGGCTGATCAACTTGGCCCATGGATCGCTCTACATGGTGGGCGCCTTTGCCGCCGCCGCCGTGGCCGGGGTCACCGGATCCTTCGTGCTGGCGCTTGCGGCCGCGATGGGAGCGGCGGCCATCGCGGGCGTTCTGGTCGAGACATTGGTTATTCGCCGCCTCTACCGAGCGGATCACTTGGATCAGGTGCTGGCGACCTTCGCGCTGATCCTCATCTTTTCCGAGGGCACCCGCTGGGCCTTTGGATCGTTTCCGCTGTTTCTGGATACGCCAAGCTGGGCCTCCGGCCCGGTCACCCTGCCCGGTGGGATCGAATACCCCAAGTATCGCCTGATGCTCATCGGCGTCGGCCTAGCCGTGGCGGCGGGTCTGGGGCTGCTGATCACGCGGACGCGCATCGGCATCCAGATCCGCGCGGGTGAGAATGACCGCGAGATGATTGCCGCCTTGGGCGTGGACATATCGCGTCTCTATACGCTGGTCTTTGCCCTGGGGGCGGCCCTGGCCGGCCTGGCGGGCGCCCTGGTCGGCGCGATCCAGTCGGTGCAGGTCGGCATGGGGGAGCCTGTTCTGATCCTCGCCTTCGTCGTGATCGTGATCGGTGGCATCGGGTCGATCAAGGGCGCTCTGATCGGCGCGATCCTTGTGGGGTTGACGGACACGCTGGGCGGGATCTTCCTGCCGGAGGTGTTCAAGCTGTTCATGGCACCCGCTGGCGCGACGGCAACCGGATCGGCCCTCGCCTCCATGGCGATCTACATCCTGATGGGCGCGGTTTTGATCTGGCGTCCAACGGGCCTGTTCGGAGCACGCCCATGATCCGAGAGACCTGGCTGAACGCCGCGACTCTGACCCTGCTGGTGGCTGTGCCCGCCTGGGCCTTGGTGGTGGACGAGCCCTTTACCATCACCCTGGCCACACGGGCCGTCATCTTTGCCATCGCTGCCGTAGGGTTGAACATCGCCCTAGGTCTGGGCGGCCTGGTGAGCCTGGGTCATGCGGCCTTCTTCGGGATCGGCGGCTACGCCATGGGGATCCTCGCTCACCATGCGCAGACCTACGTGCCGCTCGAAATCGGGCCCCTGACCCTTGCGGGCACCAAGTCCATGCCCGTCATCTGGCTGACGGCGATGGTGACATCCGGTCTTGCCGCGCTGCTGATCGGGATGCTCAGTCTGCGGACGGCGGGCGTCTACTTCATCATGATCACCCTCGCCTTTGGGCAGATGTTCTACTTCTTCGCCATCTCCTGGCCCGCCTATGGGGGCGAGGATGGGCTGTCGATCTATGTGCGCAACGGGTTTCCGGGCCTGAACACCTTGGTCCCAATCCAGTTCTACGGTTTGTGCCTGGGCGTGTTGCTACTGGTTCTGGGGGGCATGTTCCTGCTGGCACGCTCCCCATTTGGATTGGCCCTGAACGCCGCGCGACAGGCGCCTGGACGGGTCGAGACGGTTGGCCTGAACGGGCAGCGCGTCAAACTGGTGGCCTTCGTGATCTCGGGCGTCATCACGGGGCTGGCGGGGGCGCTGTTTGCGGACCTCAACCGTTTTGTGGCGCCGACGATGTTCAGTTGGCAGATGTCGGGCGAGTTGATCATCTTCATCATCCTCGGCGGCACCGCGCGTCTGTTCGGGCCGGTGATCGGGGCCTGCGTCTTTGTTCTGTTGGAACATCTGCTCGGCGGCCTGTCCGAATTCTGGTTGGTGTACCTGGGCGCTCTGCTGCTGATCGTCGTGCTGTTTGCCCGGGGCGGGATCGTCGGGTTGTTGTCGGGCCGTAGGGCTGTCCATGACTGACCCGGTGCTGAGGACGCGCGGGTTGCACAAATCCTTTGGGGCCTTGGTCGCAACCGATGACGTCACCCTGGATGTGCGCGCCGGGGAAATCCACGCGGTGATCGGGCCGAACGGCGCGGGCAAATCCACGCTGATCGCGCAGATTTGCGGCACGCTGGCCCCCGACCGGGGGACCGTCACCCTGGACGGAGAGGACGTGACCGCCCTGCCCGCCCGCGACCGGGCCCGCAAGGGATTGGCGCGGACCTTCCAGGTCTCGGCCCTGGCCATGGAAGACACGGTTTTGCAGAACGCCGTGCTGGGCGCATTGGGCGCCCGGGGACGACCCTGGTCGTTTCTGCGCGCCGCGACCCGGGACCGGAACCTCCGTGACACGGCCGAAGCGGCGCTACACCGCGTGGGGCTGATCGACCACGCCGCCACGCACGCAGCCGAGCTATCCCACGGACAACGCCGACAGTTGGAGGTCGCCATTGCGCTCACCCTCGCGCCCAAGGTGTTTCTGATGGATGAGCCCATGGCAGGCCTCGGGGCAGATGGATCGAAACAAATGACCAGCTTTCTGGACGGTTTGCGGACCGAGGCCCCCATCCTCTTGGTGGAGCACGATATGGACGCCGTGTTTGCTTTGGCGGACCGGATCAGCGTGCTCGTATCGGGCCGTGTGATCGCCACGGGCACGACGGCTGAGATCCGGTCCAACCGCGACGTCCGCACCGCATACCTGGGCGAGGACGCATGAGCCTGCTTTCGCTTCGAAACGTGACGGCCTTTTATGGACCGGCCCAAGCGCTGTTCGACGTCTCCTTGGACGTTGCCCAGGGCGAGGTCGTCGCCCTGATGGGGCGCAACGGGATGGGTAAGACGACAACGGTCAAGGCGATCTGCCGAATGCTACCGGCACGGGGTGCGCTGACCTTTGATGGCCAGGATTTGACCCGGCTGCCGAGCCATCGCGCCGCGCGTCTGGGCATCGGGCTGGTGCCAGAAGGTCGGCGGTGCTTCGCCAATCTGACGGTGACCGAAAACCTGATCGCTGCCGCGCGACCCGGCCCTTGGGACATGGACACGGTGACGGCGCTGTTCCCGCGTCTCGCGGAACGACGGACCCAGACGGCAGGGACGTTGTCAGGCGGCGAACAGCAGATGGTGGCCATTGGCCGCGCCCTGATGACAAATCCACGGCTTCTGATCCTGGATGAAGCAACCGAAGGCTTGGCCCCGCTGATCCGCGACGAGATTTGGCAAGCGATTGCCCGGATCAAGACCGAGACGGGAACCGCCATCTTAGTGATCGACAAATCGCCTGCCGAATTGGCCCGCGTCGCGGACCGGGCTGTGATCCTGGCGCGGGGCGAAACCGTCTGGACCGGGGCAATGGACGCACTGACGCCAGAGGTAAGCGCGCGGTTCATTGGGCTGTAACGGCACTCGGCACCCCAGGACGTCGTTATCATCGGGTCACGCTCGAAGGCCACCGGCAGCCCCGTTTCCGACCCGCCCAGAGACGACAAAGGGCCGACCCGGCATCGGATCGGCCCTCCGGGGAGGACGGCGACCGGCTAGAACCGGGCGCCGTATCTCAAAGGCTTATTGTTCCCAGGACTTGATCAGCTCGTCATAGGCGACGGTGATCGGCTCTTCGTCCTCGTTCTCCAACTTGGCGAAGGGCGCGCCCGGCTGCGCGAACCAGTACTCGGCGTCCTGCTCCTCGTTCATGACGGGGCCTAGGTCACCCTGCACACCGGCCCGCTCCAGGCGTTCCAGCACACGCTCCTGATCGGCGCAGAGGCTGTCGAGCGCTTCCTGGGGCGTTTTGGCGCCGGACATAGCGTCACCGATGTTCTGCCACCACAGCTGCGCGAGCTTGGGGTAGTCCGGCACGTTGGTGCCCGTGGGCGACCAAGCAACGCGCGCGGGCGAGCGGTAGAATTCGATCAGACCGCCCAGCTTGTCGGCCCGCTCCGTGAAGTGGTCGGAGTTGATGGTCGACTCGCGGATGAAGGTCAGACCGACGTCAGACTTCTTCAGGTCCACCGTCTTCGACGTCACGAACTGCGCATAGAGCCAAGCGGCCTGGGCACGGTCCACGGGGGTCGATTCCATCAGCGTCCAGGAGCCAGCGTCCTGGTAGCCAATCTTCTGACCTTCCTTCCAGTAGACACCGTGGGGCGAGGGGGCCATGCGCCACTTGGGCGTGCCGTCCTCGTTCATCACGGGCAGGCCGGGCTCGACAGTCGCAGCGGTAAAGGCCGTGTACCAGAACATCTGCTGGGCCACGTTGCCCTGCGCCGGGATCGGGCCAGCTTCGCCGAAGGTCATACCAGCGGCTGCGGGGGGCGAGTACTTCTGGAGCCATTCAATCGCCTTGGTCACGGCATAGACGGCGGCGGGCGAGTTGGTCGCGCCACCACGGGCCACGCAGGAGCCGGTCGGCTGGCTGTTCTCGTTGACCCGGATACCCCATTCGTCGACGGGCAGGCCGTTCGGCTCCCCCACGTCGCCCATACCGGCCATGGACATCCACGCGTCGGTGTAGCGCCAGCCGAGCGACGGGTCCTTTTTGCCGTAGTCCATGTTGCCAAAGACTTCGCCTTCCACACCCAGGTGGCTCAGGTCACGGCCGGTGAAGAACTCGGCGATGTCCTCGTAAGCCGTCCAGTTGACGGGAACGCCCAGTTCATAGCCATACTTGGCTTCGAAATCGGCCTTGTTCTTTTCGTCGTTAAACCAGTCGTAGCGGAACCAATAGAGGTTCGCGAACTGCTGGGTCGGCATCTGGTACAGCTTACCATCGGGACCGGTGGTGAAGCTCAGCCCGATGAAGTCCTCCAAGTCCAGCGTCGGCAGGGTCACATCCGCGCCCTCGCCCGCCATCCAGTCGGTCAGGTTGCGTACCTGCTGATAGCGCCAGTGAGTGCCGATCAGATCGGAGTCGTTGACGTAGGCATCATAGATGTTCTCGCCCGACTGCATCTGGGTTTGCAGCTTCTCGACAACGTCGCCTTCGCCGATCAGGTCATGGGTGACCTGAATGCCGGTGATCGCGGTGAAGGCCGGGGCCAGAACTTGGGATTCGTATTCGTGTGTCGTGATCGTTTCCGAGACGACGTTGATCGACATGCCCTGATAGGGAGCGGCGGCGTCCACGAAGAACTGCATCTCCGCTTCCTGCTCCTCGCGCGACAGGACGGAGAGACCGGCGATCTCATTGTCCAGGAAGGCGCGCGCGGCCTCCATGTCGGCGAAGGCGGGAAGGGTCGTCAGACCGATCGCGATCGCCGTGGTTGAGGTTAAGATTTTGTTCATTTCAGTTCCTCCCTTGAATGAACGTCTTTGATTGGCGCTGTCACACCCAGCGGAACACCGCAGCGGCGTAGACAGCGCAAAGGATCAGGGCCTGCCATTGCGGCAACCCACTGAGCCCGAGCCAGGCCAGGTTGATGAAGGCCGAGCCCAGAAGCGTGATGAACAAGCGGTCCCCACGCGTCGTTTCGATCCGCAGGACACCCACGCGGGGCGTCTCCGGGAATTTGATGGCAAGCACGGTGAAGGTGATCAGGATTGTCGCGATGATCGCGAAGAAAGCGGCGGTGGGCCAAGTCCAGGCCATCCAGTCAAGCATTGATCGCTCCTAAGATCGTATCGAAGGCAGCCCCGGCAGAGGCCCAATCGTCAAACTCCAAGACAACCGGACCGGCGCTTCGGATTTGAACAATGACGGCGGGCGGCGTTGTCGACTGGCTGCCGGAACGGTCGACCCGACGCTGCACACAGAAGACATCTTCCGACCTGACCGCAAACTGGGACCCACCGGCGAGTCCATCGGACGCACCAAGAACAAGCGTGCCCATCTTACACCCGCCCCAGGGCAAAGCCCTTCGCGATGTAGTTGCGCACGAAATAGATCACCAAGGCACCCGGCACGATGGTCAGCACCCCCGCAGCCGCCAGCACGCCCCAGTCGATCCCTGCGGCACCGACGGTGCGGGTCATGGTCGCCGCAATGGGCTTCGCATCCACCGAGGTCAGCGTCCGCGACAGCAACAGTTCCACCCAGGAGAACATGAAGGCGAAGAAGGCGGCCACACCGATGCCGGAAGCGATCAGGGGCATGAAGATCTTCACGAAGAAGCGCGGGAAAGAATAGCCGTCGATATAGGCCGTCTCGTCGATCTCCTTCGGGACGCCGCGCATGAAGCCTTCGAGAATCCAAACCGCCAGTGGCACGTTGAACAGGCAGTGCGCCAGAGCGACCGCGATATGCGTGTCGAAGAGGTTCACGCTCGAATACAGCTGAAAGAACGGCAACGCGAAGACGGCGGGCGGCGCCATGCGGTTGGTCAGCAGCCAGAAGAACAGATGCTTATCACCCATGAAGTGATAGCGGCTGAAGGCATAGGCAGCAGGCAGGGCCACGACCAAGGTAATCACCACGTTGATTGACACGTAGATCAGCGAGTTGATGTAGCCCGAATACCACGCCGGATCCGTCAGGATCGTCGCATAATTGGCGAAGGTCAGGTCGCGCGGCCACAGCGTGAAGGAGTTCAAGATCTCCGTGTTCGTCTTAAGCGACATGTTCAGCAGCCAATAGATCGGCAGCAGCAGGAACACGAGGTAGAGGGTCATCACCACCACGCTGCCTTTGATCGGCAACTTGCGGCGGGCGACGGCGGGGGCTTCGGTCGCGCGACCGGGGAGCGAAGCCGCGCCGGGGGCTTGAGCGGTATCGGTCATCACACGCCGTCCCTTTTGTCGAGGTTGGTCATCACGGTGTAAAACACCCAGGAAATCAGAAGGATCACGAGGTAGTACATGATCGAGAAGGCGGCGGCGGGACCGAGGTCAAACTGCCCCAGGGCCATCTTAACCAGGTCAATCGACAGGAAGGTCGTCGAGTTGCCCGGCCCGCCCCCGGTGACTACGAAAGGCTCCGTGTAAATCATGAAGCTGTCCATGAACCGCAGCAGGATCGCGATCATCAGCACGCCCATCATCTTGGGCAGCTCGATGTAGCGGAACACCTTCCAGCGGCTCGCCTGGTCGATCTTGGCGGCCTGGTAGTAGGCATCGGGGATCGATTGCAAACCGGCATAGGCCAGAAGCGCCACCAGCGAGGTCCAGTGCCAGACATCCATCACGATGACCGTGGCCCAGGCGGCGTAGAAGTCCTGCGTGTAGTTGTAATTGATGCCAATCGCGTCGAGCGTGTAGCCCAAGAGGCCAATGTCCACGCGGCCAAAGATCTGCCAGATAGTACCAACCACGTTCCATGGGATCAGCAGCGGCAGGGACATCAGCACCAGGCAGAAGGACGCCCAGAACCCGGACTTCGGCATGTTCAACGCCACGAAGATGCCCAGTGGGATTTCGATGGCCAGGATGATGGCGGAAAAGGCGATCTGTCGGCCCAGGGCGTCCCACATGCGGTCGCTCGACAGCATCTCTTCGAACCATTCGAGACCCGCCCAGAAGAATACGTTGTTCCCGAAGGTGTCCTGGACCGAGTAGTTGACCACGGTCATCAGCGGGATCACCGCCGAGAAGGCCACCAGCACCAGGACGGGCAGGACCAGGAACCAGGCCTTTTGATTGACGGTCTTGTTCATGCCGCTTCCCCTTCGGCCTTGATACGCCAACTGTCGGCGTAGACGTTGACCCCCTCGGGCGCGAAAGCGACGCGGTTGGCGGCGGGGGAAATCCCTTCACCCTCGGCCAGGATCACGTTCACTTCGGTCCCGAAAACATCCGTGCGGACGATCTTATGACGGCCCACGTCCTCGACGCGTTTGATCTTGGCGGGCAGGCCCTCATCCGCGCTGAGCCGCGTGAACTCTGGCCGGACGCCAAGCTCGATCTTGCCCGACGGCGTCCCGAAGGCCTTACCCAGCGCGATCTCAGTCCCGCCGATCACGGCGCGGTCGCCTTTGACCGTCGCGTCCAGCACATTCATGCCGGGCGAGCCGATGAAGTAGCCGACGAACGTATGCTCCGGCCGTTCGAACAACTCCTGCGGTGTGCCCATCTGCACGACGCGGCCGTCGTACATCACCACCACCTTGTCGGCGAAGGTCAGCGCCTCGGTCTGGTCATGGGTGACGTAGATCATCGTATGGCCGAACTGCTGGTGCAGCGACTTAAGCTGCGTGCGCAACTCCCACTTCATGTGGGGGTCGATGACGGTCAGTGGCTCATCGAACAGCAGGGCATTCACATCCTCACGGACCATGCCACGGCCCAGAGAGATCTTCTGCTTGGCATCTGCCGTCAGGCCGCGGGCCTTGCGGTTCAGCATGTCTTCCATGCCGATCATCTGCGCGATCTGTTGCACCCGGTTGGCCACATAGGTCGCGTCCGCCCCGCGGTTGCGCAGGGGGAAGGCCAGGTTATCGCGCACGGTCATCGTGTCGTAGACGACGGGGAACTGGAACACCTGGGCGATGTTGCGCTGCGCCGTGGGCGCGTGTGTCACATCGCGCCCGTCGAACAGGATCCGCCCCTGGGACGGATGCAGCAGGCCCGAGATGATGTTGAGCAGCGTTGACTTGCCGCAGCCCGACGATCCGAGCAGGGCATAGGCTTCGCCGTCGACCCAGTCGTGGTCCAATTGCTTCAGCGCGAACTGATCCTCGGACGTGGGGTTGGGCAGGTAGGAATGCGCCAGGTTATCGAGGGTGATCTTGGCCATGGGTCAGGCAGCCTCGGCATAGGCGGCCGGGGCAACGAGGGCCCCACTCTCCGCGAAAACATAGACATGGGCGGGGTCGAGATAGACCGGCAGATCCGCGCCCAGGGTCAGGTCCCGCACCCCATGGATCAGCCCGACCCAGCGTTGGCCGTGGTGATCCAGGTGGACGAAGGTCTCCGACCCGGTGATTTCGGTCACGGCGAGGGTGGCGGTGAACTCCATGGCGTCGGCCACGTGTTTCGCCAGCTCCAGGTGGTTGGGGCGGAAGCCTGCGCGATAGGTGCCATCGGCCAGGGCCGACAGGGCGCCCGTGGCAGGCGCGGCTTGGCCATCGCCGAACAGCAGCCGGTCGCCGGATTTGCGGATGTCGAGGAAGTTCATAGGCGGATCACTGAACACCCGCGCCGTCGTGGCATCCACCGGCTTGCGATAGACCGAGGGCGTTGGCCCGAACTGGGTCACCCGGCCCTCCCACAGCGTGGCGACGTTGCCACCGAGCAGCAGCGCCTCCTCCGGCTCAGTCGTCGCATAGACGAAGATCGAGCCCGCCTCTTGGAAGATGTTCGGGATCTCGGCCCGCAATTCTTCGCGCAGTTTGTAGTCCAGGTTGGCCAGCGGCTCATCCAGCAGGACAAGGCCCGCGTCCTTCACCAATGCCCGTGCCAAGGCGCAACGCTGTTGCTGCCCGCCAGACAATTCCAGGGGCTTACGGTCCAGCATGGGGGACAATTGCATCAGGTCGGCTGCCTTGCGCACCGCCGCGTCGATCTCTGACGCGGTCTTTCCCAGCAGGCGCATGGGCGAGGCGATATTGTCGTAGACCGTCATCGACGGGTAGTTGATGAACTGCTGATAAACCATGGCTACGCCGCGATCTTGGACCCGCAGGCCAGTCACATCTTCGCCGTTCCAAAACACCTGACCCGAGTTGGGCACATCCAGCCCGGCCATCAGGCGCATCAGCGATGTCTTGCCAGATGACGTAGGCCCCAGCAGCACGTTCATGGTGCCTGCCGTCAACGTGAGGTCGGTGGGATGAATATGGGTTTGCCCGTCAACAGACTTGGCCACTTGCCGCAGTTCCAGGGACATCTAGCGCGCCTCCGATCCATCTGGGCCGGGATCGGCGTGAGCGCTGGTTTGGTCTGCGTTGCTCAACAATGGTGCCTCCCCGCATCCTTTGCACGGGCAAACGAACAGCATATGGAACCAATCGTCAATAACGAATGTTCGTTTTCTTTCCTTTCTGGTCGAACGCACTAGGCACAGGCGCTGCCGCCTTACGACGCCCGATGGATATTTCAGTTTTGTATCAGAGAGATATGGCTCACCGGAACGAGGTTTCCAGCCCCTACACTGGACGGACGTCGCGCGCCCCATATAACGTGCAACCGATATGTTCGGGGGGACCGGTGGTCACTAATTTTCGCAAAGCAGAGATCCTTGAGCAGGCCCGTCGGGACGGCAAAGTCCTCGTTGACGACCTAGCCCGACGCTTTGACGTCACAGTCCAGACCATCCGACGAGACCTGTCGGAGTTGTCCGATGTGGGCAAGTTGGAGCGCGTCCACGGTGGGGCCATCGTGCCCTCGGGCGTGGTGAACATCGTCTATGAGGAACGGCGGCAGTTGAATGACGCGGGCAAACGCGCCATCGCCCAGGCCTGCGCCGCAGAAATCCCGAATGGATCCTCGATCTTCATGAACATCGGCACCACGACCGAAGCGGTGGCTACGGCGCTCCGCGACCATGAAGATCTGCTGGTTGTCACCAATAACCTCAACATCGCGAATATTCTCACCTCCCATCGGCAGTGCGAGATCGTCGTGACGGGTGGCACGCTACGTCGGACGGACGGCGGCCTGATGGGGGGGTTCGCCGTTGAGACGGTGCGGCAGTTCAAGTTCGACTATGCCCTGATCGGCTGTTCGGCTTTGGACCAGGACGGGGACCTGCTAGATTTCGACGAGCAAGAAATCACCGTCAGCCAAACCGCGATCCGCCGCGCGCGACAGGTGTTTGCCGTGGCCGACAAATCCAAGCTGGAGCGTAAGGCGCCAATCACCACCTGCGGGTTGGACGAGTTGGACGCCCTGTTCACCGACGCGGACCTGCCCGACCACCTCGTGACCTTGGCCCAGCGGGCAGAGACGCGGGTTGTCACCGTTCCAGGCGCCTAACGGAAGTAGTAAGGAGCGCAGCGCCCCAGCGCTAATTCAGGATGCCGATTTCGCCGTAAAACCGCTCCGCCCCAGGGTGCAGCGGGATCCCTACGCCGTCCAAAGCAGTCTCCGTCGTGATCAGCGCGCCCTTCTCATGACCGCCGTCCAGCAGTCTACGGGTCGTGCTGTTCCACAGGGCGCGGGTGATTTCGTAGATCAGATCCTCTGACTGATTGGCCAGGGTGACCCACTGCGCATTGACGCCTATGGTCCAGATATCATCGGTTAGACCGGGATAGGCCCCGGCGGGGATCACGTCATAGGCCAGGAACTCATGTTCAACCAGAATGACCTCGGTCGCGTCTTCGTCGAAGGGGACCAGAGTGATCTCCATATCCTCGGCAAGCTCCGTGATTGCCTTGGCGGGGTAGCCTCCGGAAAAGAAAAACGCGTCCAATGTGCCCGCCCGCATGGCGGCGGCAGCGTCTTCTATCTTGAGAAACTGGGCCGAGACATCCGCTTGGGTGATGCCAACCGCGCGCAAAATGATCTCCGCCTCGACCAGCGTGCCGGACCCCGGCTCATCCAATGACACACGTTTGCCCACCAGATCCCCGAGCGAGGTGATCCCACTGTCGGCGGAGGCGACCACATGCATGGATTCCGGGTACAGGTTCGCAATGGCGCGCAGCCCCTCAACCGGCGGACGCGGCGCCCAAATCCCCGTGCCCGAATGGGCCCAGGTGGCCACATCGGACTGGACAAAGGCGCTCTCCAACTGGCCTTCGGCAACCAGTTCGACATTGGCAACGGATCCGTTTGTTGTGATCGCTGTGGCCGTCAGACCCGGCACACCACAGGCGCCGCCATCTTCGCAGGGCCGTGATCCAGGGGGCGCGGAAATGGCGTTGGCGATCAAACCTCCGATGGGGAAGTACGTCCCGAAGGTGCCAGCCGTCGCGATACGGAAGGATCGCGCCTCTTGCGCGGCCCCTGCCGTACAAATGACCAGCCAAAGGCCCAACGCCGCCAAAGCCACCCGTCGCATGTCCCACCCCAATTGTCCCGATACAATGGCCGGAACCCTTGTCCATATGGGACGTCCTGAAAAGGCCCTGAGCGCAATCGGCCTGCAACCGTTGCGATCAGACCATGCGGATAACCTTCGGATCCAACGCCAAAACGTAGCCTTGGCGGGTGATGTTGCGGATCAGCAGATGAGTCACGATTTGGTTACCCAGCGCATCGCGCAGCCGTTTGATCCGCGTGGCGCCCGCAGCCTCGTCGCAATCCGCCTCGGCCTTGCCGGAAATCATGGCCTCAATCTGGGCACCGGTCAGCATATCCCCGTCAATGCGGGCCTCTGCCAACACGCTGAGCGTCTCCATGGCGGCATCGGTCAGCTTCAGCTCAATGTCGTTCAGCATCACCGCATTCTCGGCCCGCGCCAGCACGAGTGACGTGACCTGTATCCCCGACCGCTCGATCTCTCCCATGCGGCGGTTCAAGGTGACCACCGCCACCAACAGGACCACGCAGGCGATCAGCAGCGCCGTCGCAAAGACCAGCAGCACAAAGATCACCATCCGGTAGCTGACGAGAACCTCGGAGAAGGCCGTGCCCGATTGGGCCAGCACCTCCAACAATCCGATCTCGGCCTGGGTGGTGAGGTCCTGTTCCACGAACAGACGCTCCACCCGCGCGTTGAACGCGTTCCCATCGGGCAAGGTCGCAAACAGAAACACCGCCGCCGCCAGCAGGATGACGACGATAGCGGCAATCCCAAATCCGACGATCCGGGCCGAGGCAGCCCGCGTTTCAGTAACGGAGGAAGAAGGCGCCTGCACTGGCTCTCCTCTCGGATAGACCCTCTGGGCCGAAGACAGAGACGACGTTCAGCAACTGCCAACCGTCTTGCAACCGACCGGCGACAACGCCCGCAGCGGCCCCTGCGGAGCAGGCACTGTCAGGAATCTGCATGACACCATAATGCAGGCGCAGGGGATTGTCCTGCTTGGCCTTATAGTCGGCGTAGCACTCAGCCTGCGCTGCGGTCGCGCTCAGCAGCAGCGCACCTAGGAGGGGGACCAGATATCTCATGGGTCAACCTTGGGCGACCGGGGCCGCGCAGGCAATAACAACCCCGGCGATAGGCGATGACATGGCGTTGATATTGAGGCGCAGCGGGACGGTTCGGCACCCAGGTGGCATCCATCCCACCCAAGCACGAGGTGCCCCCATGTTCCGACAACTCTCTGCCGCGATCCTGTCCATCGCGCTCGCCCTGCCGATGACCACCGCCCCAGCCCGCGCTGACGCCGAGGATGTGGCAAAAGTCCTGGGCGGCCTGGCCGCGCTCTATGTTCTGAAAGAAGCCATCGACCGGCGAAACGACCGGCGCGATCACAGCGCCACGCGCAATCAGACGCACCGCCCGGGCGTACACCACCACCACCGTCACCGCGACGGCACCTGGCACCGTCATTCCGGCGGCAACGCCCGGCACAGCCACGATCACGCGCGCCACACGCCACCGCGTCACAACAACCGCGTCAATCGCGTCCCGGATCGGTGTGCTCGCTATCTTAACACCAACAGAGGACAGGTCCTGGCCTACGGCGCCCGGTGCATGCAACGACATGTGGCCCGTCCGGGCAGCTTGCCGCCCCAATGCATCCGTCGCGTGAACACCGACCGCGGCTTGCGCACGGTTTATGGGCGGGGATGCTTGCGGCGTGAAGGCTGGGCCATGGCACGCCGTTGACCGCACCCCGAGGCGACGTACAAGCGGGGTATGCCCCGTCTCGCCGCCCCCCCGCCCGATCTGAGTTACGAGCACGCCGCCCAAGCCCAGGGCGCGCGTGTCATTGCGGGTGTGGACGAAGTGGGGCGCGGACCCTGGGCCGGACCCGTCACCGCCTGCGCCGTCATCTTGACGGGGCCGACCCCAGACGGCCTGACCGATAGCAAAAAACTCAGCGCCAAGCGGCGCGAGGCCCTTGTGCCACATTTGGAGGCCTGTTGCCTCATCGGCATCGGCGAGGCCTCTGTCGCGGAAATCGACGCGCTCAACATCCGGCAGGCCACCCATCTGGCCATGCGGCGCGCCGTGGCGGCATTGCCCCAGGCCCCCGATCACTTGCTGATAGATGGCATCGATTGCCCGGCCTGGGTCGATTGTCCACGGGACACGATCAAAGGCGGCGACGGGCGATCATTGTCCATCGCAGCAGCATCGGTTCTGGCAAAAACAAGGCGAGATCAGGGCATGGTTACCCTGGCGCAACAATTTCCCGGCTACGGTTGGGAGACGAATATGGGTTATGGCACCGCCGCCCATCGGTTGGGTCTCGCTGAGTATGGCGTCACACAACATCATCGGAGAAGCTTCGCACCGATACGCAACATGTTGTAGGTGAAAGGCGCCCCAATTCCGCCCCATTCCCGTTGTGGACCATTCATCCACAGCCCGTCATCTTGGTCTCACACAAAGGCGACCCCGACAAATGAGGGCGCCGCATGAGGCGACAGACATGGCAAGACCTACCCCGGAGGCCCCCGCGCTTCCGCTCGATACAATATTGGCTGGTGACTGCGTGGCGGCGATGGATGCGCTCCCAGAGGCGTCTGTCGATCTGATTTTTGCCGACCCACCTTACAACCTGCAACTGCGGGGCGATCTGCACCGGCCCGACAACTCAAAGGTGGATGCGGTCGACGATCACTGGGATCAGTTCGACACCTTCGCCGCCTATGATCGGTTCACGCGCGACTGGCTGCGGGCCGCGCGTCGTGTCCTCAAGCCAAACGGCGCCATCTGGGTCATCGGCAGCTATCACAACGTGTTTCGGGTGGGCGCCGCCATCCAAGATGCTGGCTTTTGGGTGTTGAACGATGTGGTGTGGCGCAAAACCAATCCCATGCCGAACTTTCGCGGCAAACGCCTGACCAATGCCCATGAGACACTGATCTGGGCGTCCAAATCCGAAAAGTCGAAATACACCTTCAATTACGAGGCGATGAAGGCCCTGAACGAAGGTGTGCAAATGCGCTCCGACTGGACCTTTCCGATTTGTACGGGGCACGAACGGCTCAAGAACGAACGTGGCGAAAAGGCCCATCCCACACAAAAGCCCGAAGGCTTGTTGCACCGCGTTTTGCTCAGCACAACGAACCCGGGCGATGTGGTCCTTGACCCCTTCTTCGGCACCGGCACCACGGGCGCCGTGGCCAAGATGTTGGGACGTCATTTCATCGGGATCGAGCGCGAGGACGACTACCGCGCCCTCGCCACCCAACGCATCGCCGACGTCCGCCCCTACGAGAAGGCCGCCCTGGAAGTGACAACCTCCAAACGGGCTGAACCGCGCGTCCCATTCGGCCAGTTGGTCGAGCGTGGCATGCTGCGGCCTGGTGAAGAGCTGCTGTCCGGTAACGGTCGCTTCCGCGCCAAGGTTCGCGCCGACGGCACGCTTGTGGGCAAGGACCATAAGGGGTCGATCCACCAGGTCGGTGCCGCCTGCGAAGGGGCGCCCTCCTGCAACGGCTGGACCTATTGGCACTTCAAACGCGAGGGCAAGCGCGTGCCCATCGACGCCCTGCGCCAGCAGATCCGCGACGAGATGGCGGGCAAACGCCTCAGCTAAAACCAACACCAAGTTACCGCCTGCGCCCGCTGTCCAATGTCCGGCGGGTGCACCTTGACCCCCTGTGCCCCTGTGGCGCCGGGGGTCCTTTTTTGTTCGTTTTCGCGCAGGGCGGTCTCAGATCACGTCGCCGTGTGACACGATGACCGGGCCCGCGCGGCGGCCCACCTCCGTCGTAGCCCCCTCATCCCGAGCGGGCGCAACACTGACGGACCAAAACACATGCAGACCCTTTCTTCCCGTTCTACTGCCTACGGGCTGTTTTCCATCCGTGTGTCGTTATTCCTGTTCATGCTGGCCTGGGCCTTGGTCAAAGTGACCAACCCGGCGGCCTATGCTGGCGAGGGGATCTTTGCCACGTACTATGGCACCGGCCTTGGAACCGGTCTGGTCTTGGCCATCGGGGTGGCTCAGATCGCCTTTCTTCTGGCCTTTGTCGCAGGCGTCGCGCGCATGATCACGACCGGCGGCGTCCTGGCGATGAACGCCGGTACGTTGCTGGTTTCGCTGACGACGATTTTGCCGACCTACGTGGGCGGTGGAAATCTGTTGTTCGTCGCGTCTCTGCCGGTCTTTGCGGCGTCTCTAGCGCTGTTCCTGATGCGCGATCAGGATACCCTCCTGTCCGTGGATGCCGCGCGGGCCAGCACAGTCACGGCCTGACAAACGTTTGGGGAGGCTCACCATCTGGCCGCCCCAAACGAAAAGAGCGCCCCCGGAGGGACGCCCTTTCCTAAGTCTCAACCTAACAGGTCGCGACGCTGGTCGGATCAGTCCGAAGCAGCGGCAGCGGCAAGCAGGATCACGGCCAGGATCGGCACGATGATACCACCAGCGGAGGACGAGGTGTCCTCAACGATGACAACGGGCTCGACCGGGGCCGGAGCAGGGTTGCCAGCGAAAGCGGCGGTGGCAGCGACCGACATAGCGGCAGCAAGAGCAAGTTTCTTCATAGGATATCCTCCAAGATACGCCATCGGTGAGGCGACAGTTGCCACACCATATGGCACCCAAGACTGTACCTCGTGCGACTCGTTAAGCAGCTAAAGCAGGGGTTTGCAACGCCGACCCAGACGCCGATCGGCAGCTTTGCCGCCCTCTCGTCAAATTAGCAACACTTGCGTGCCCACCTTCGTGAGGTCGAAAACCTCGGCAATATGCTCATTATAAAGCCCGATGCACCCCGAGGATGAGCGGCGTCCAATCTTGCGCGTGTCATGGGTTCCGTGGATCCGATAATAGGTCCAGCCAAGGTAGAGCGCATGGGTTCCCAGGGGATTGTCCGGGCCTGGCCCAACCACCGCCGGCCATTCTGGATTGCGGCGACGCATGTTTGGCGTTGGACGCCAGGTCGGGCCGACCACCTTTTGCACCACCCGTGTCCGACCCCGCCGGGTCAAATCCTCGGATTGGGGGACCGAAGACGGGTAGAGGCGATATCCCCCTGATTCCTCCCAAAGGTGCAGGACGCGGCTTTGGATATCGACCAGAATCGCGCCATTGCGCAGAGTCGGGAAATACGGCTGCCAGGTCAGCGCCCGAAAGCTAGAGGTATTGCGGCGCGTCGTCGCCGAGAGGGGATCGCGGGTCTGGACGGTGTCCGGAAGGGTCTGAGCAACCGCCGGACTGGCCAAGGTCGCCGCCAGTGCCACCCCCGACCGCAATAATTGACGACGAGTCGGACGTTGGACCGGATTTGACATGCACACCTCCTGCAAGACGGCGTTGACCGAGCGGCCCGCGCCGCTCTCCGTCCTTCGACGTTACGCCCAAGGCAGCACACAATCCAACCTCCCCCATGGGCATGGCGGCAAACCTGCCACAAAGGGTTACAATTCTGTCAAGCCAGGGATTTGCGTCACCCCCTGCTCCGCGCTAGTCCAAGCCGGAACAGACCTCCGGGGGACCGTCGAATGAACCGTCGCACTGCTCTGATTTTGCTGGCAAGCACCGCGCTGGCGGCCTGCGCCCCGCCGCCGCCCACGCTGGGGCCCGATGGAAAACCGCTGCCCAAACTCTACCGGATTTCGAGCACCGACGCCCGCCGCATCCCCTTCCGTGCCCTGGACGCCGTGAACGCCCTGCGCCAAGGCGCCGGCGTCAGCCCCCTAGAACTCAGCCCGGAACTCACCGCCGCCGCCGAGACGCACTCCCGCGATATGTCCCTGCAAAACCGTCCTTGGCTGTTCGGGTCCGATGGATCGTCACCATTGGATCGGGCGTCCCGCGTAGGGTTCACCGGTCAGCTGCTGGGCGAAATGATCTCGGAATCCTTCGAAAGCGAACTCGAAACCATCGCCGCCTGGATGCAGGACGGTGACAAAAGCTCCATCGTCCTGAACCCCGCGGGCCGCCGCATGGGCTTCGCCTTCTTCCAGGAGCCCAACGGAAAGATCTGGTGGACGATGAACATCGGCACCTGACACCCCTCATCGGTGCGGCAGCTTAGGCGTAAATGTCGATGGGCGTGCCGTTCTGGACCATGGCATAGACGGTCTTCATTTCACGGTTTTTCACGGCGATACAGCCGGCCGTCCAATCATTGGACCGCCCCCGGCGTTTATCGCCCCATCCGTGGATGAAGATATCCCCCCCGGGCTTTTTGCCCTGCGCCGCCGCAAAGGCACGGTCCGCCGCGTTGGGGTAGTCGATCCCGATGGACAGATAAAACGCTGAGTTCGGGTTGCGCCGGTCGATGTGGTACCGGCCCTCCGGCGTTTTGCCGTCGCCTTCGAACTGCTTTGGGCCAGCGGCGGTGAACCCCAACTGAACCCGATAGGCCTTCAACACACGGTCATGGTGCAACAAGTACATGCGCCGCGCGGACTTCTGCACCTCAACCCGTGTGACCTGCGGCCCGTCGTAGGTGATGAACTTACCACCACAGGCTGCTAATGTGGATAAGCCGCCAAAGATGGCGGCGCGACGCGTGACCTGCGACATGAAAAACCGGTCCCAAACCCTGACTGCTCTTTTCGAGTGTCATACCCCAAAAGCCAGCACGGGAAAATGCCCGTCGTCAGTCGGCGTCCTCCTGTCGCAGCAAATCCGCAAGCCCCACGCGATAGTCGGGGAACCGCAACTGCACACCCAACTCTTCCTTGATCCGGTCGTTTCGCACCTTCTTGGACTCGGCATAAAAGCTGCGGGCCATGGGCGTCATTTCTGCGGTGGCGAAGTCCTCTGACGGGGGCACCGGCACGCCCAAAAGCTCCGCTGCATGACCGATAACATCCTCGGGCGGAGCGGGATCATCATCACACAGGTTATAGACCGCCCCCGGATTGGGCCGCGCGATGCTGGCCGCCAGAACCTGGGCGATATCCTCCACATGGATCCGGCTGAACACCTGGCCCGGTTTGACGATCCGCCGCGCCGTTCCGGCCCGTACCTTGGCAAAGGGTCCCCGGCCCGGCCCATAGATCCCGGCCAAGCGAAAGATGTGCAACCCGGCGCCCGTCCGCGCGCAAAGATCCCGCCAGGCGCCCTCCGCATCGACCCGCAGCTGCCCCCGCGCCGTCGACGGTGACAAGGGCGTCGCCTCGTCCACCCATCCGCCGCCGTGATCACCGTAGACGCCCGTTGTTGACAGGTATCCCACCCACTGACCGGGTCGCAGATGCGTCTCTAACGCAGCCGAATAGGCCACCAGCACCGGGTCCCCCTCCACCCCTGGACCGGCTGAGACCAAGAGGTGGGTCGCCCGGCCCAGCGCGTCCTCCAGCGGCGCACCAAACAGCACCGGGGTCACGCCTTGGGCGCGCAAGACCTCCGCCTTGTCAGCTGTCCGCGTCGTCCCGATGACCTCCCATCCGTCGGCCAATAGCGTCGGCGTCAACGCCCGCGCCGAATACCCGTGCCCAAAACTCAGCAAGACTGTCATAACCGCTCCACCGCCCACCGAGCGGCATCCGCCACCGCCGCATCCGGGTCATCACAAAGTGTCTGTACAAGGGGCTTGAACTGCGCATCCCCAGAATTTCCGATGGCATAACACACATTTCGCACCATCCGATCCCGCCCAATCCGCTTAATCGGCGACCCGGAAAACCGCGCACGAAATGCGGCGTCGTCCAAACAAGCCAACTCGGACAGATCCGGCGCCCGATGGGGCCCATGATACCGTAGGTCCGAGGCATTCACTGCGAACTTGTTCCAAGGACACACCGCCAGGCAATCGTCGCAGCCATAGATCCGGTTGCCCAGCCCTTCTCTCAGCGCAGGATCAACCGGCCCGCGATGCTCTATGGTCAAATAGGAAATGCACCGCCGCGCATCCAATTGATAGGGCGCGGGAAACGCATCGGTGGGACAGATATCGAGGCACCGCCGACAGGATCCGCAGTGATCGACCTCTGACGGATCAGGCTCCAACACGGCCGTGGTAAGAATCGCCCCCAAAAACACCCAATTTCCAAAATCCCGCGACAGCAGGTTGGTATGCTTCCCCTGCCATCCCAGACCAGCCGCTTGGGCCAGCGGCTTTTCCATGACCGGGGCCGTATCGACAAAGACCTTCACCTCGCAGGCGGCCTCCGCCACCAGCCACCGTGCCACGCGCTTCAACGCCTTCTTGACGATGTCGTGGTAATCGCGCCCCTGGGCATAGGCGCTGATCGCCCCCCGCGTTCCATCGCGCAGGTCCTCTAACGGATCATGGGCGGGGGCATAGGAATGGGCCAGCATGATGACAGACCGCGCCTCCGGCCAAAGCGCGCTGGGGTCGCCACGCCAGGCCATGCGGTCCGCCATCCAGGCCATCTGCCCGTGCCGTCCCTCGGTCACGAAGTCGGCCAAACGCTCCGCCAGATCGGGCACAGCCGAGGGATCGCAGACACCCATGCGGATGAACCCCGCGGCCCGGGCCGCCGCATCCAGGCGCGCTTTCACCGTCAAGGCAGCCCCTCCATTAAGGTTAACAACCTCGACCGGATCAGCGCGCGCCCCCTCCCCATCACGGGTCCAAAAATACTCATGTTGGGCCCCCAAGGCTGGGCCAGCCGGAAATCGGGGGAGCGCTCAGAAATCCAGATCCGCATAATGGGCGGCCGGTCGAAACCCAGGCACGACATCGGCCAGGATCGACCGAAAAGCCGGTCGCGACTTGATCTTGGCGTACCAATCCCGCACGCCCTCGTTCCGGTTCCAATCCACGTCTGAGCTATAGTCCAAGCACGACAAGTGCGCAGCCGCTGCGAAATCGGCCAACGTCAAATCCGGCCCCGCCAACCAACGGCGCTGATCCAGCAGCCACCCCATGTAATCCAGGTGGAACTTGATCGCCTTCACCCCGTTCTTGACGTTCGTCCCATCGGGATAGCCCTGACGGGTCAGCTTCTTGTTGATCCGCTCATAGACCAGTTTCGACGTCACCTCCCCGTGGAACTTGTCGTCGAACCAAGCCACAAGACGCCGGACCTCGGCCCGCTTTTCTGGCGTGCGCGGCATCAACGCAGGCTCCGGCACGGTCTCTTCGATGTACTCACAGATGGCCGAACTGTCAGACAGGGTCAGCCCGTCCATCCGCAACACGGGCACCTTACCGGCGGCGTTGCGACGCAGAAACTCAGACGATTGCTCCCAATACTTCTCGTCGATCAGCTCCACATCCAGCTTCTTCTCGGCCAAGGTCAGGCGGACCTTTCGACAAAACGGCGACAGGGGAAAATGGTAGAGCTGGATCATGGCTCCGAAATGCCTCGCCTGCGGTTCGTTTTCAATCCTCGAAACAGGCCGCGCGCCCATCGGCGCGAATGGTCGCTGCCCCGTCGACAATCGCGGCGGCCCGACGGGATAGAAAGGCCGTCGGGGCCGCCGCATCGCGCCCCTTCGGATTGGGCAACACCGCAGCCATTAGGGCCGCCTGCCGGGCGGAGATCTCCCCAGCACCGCGCCCGAAGTAAGCCTGTGCCCCCGCTTCAACTCCAAAGACACCTTCGTCGAATTCCGCTACGTTAAGATAGACCTCGATGATCCGCCGCTTGGGCCAGAGCAGTTCCATCAAGGGTGTCAGGCCCGCTTCCAACGCCTTGCGAACCCAAGACCGCCCCTGCCACAGAAAGACATTTTTCACCACTTGCTGACTAATGGTCGAGGCCCCCCGCGTCCCCCCATCCTCGATCGCGCTGCGAATGGCCGAGACATCAAACCCCCAGTGCCGACAGAAGTTGGCATCCTCCGCCGCCACAGCCGAGCGCGCCATGACGGGTGCCATATCGTCCAGGTCCACCCAGGTCCGCGCCACACCGGCCAATCGCGCATCCTCGCCAATAATGTACGGAGTCGTCGGCGGATCGATCCAGCGATAGGCCAAAACCCACAGGACCACGAGCATAAGACCCACCATCACCCCACGGCGCACCCATCGCACAGCCTGCTGGATGGCCGTCGTCAACCGCATCCGCAGGGTCGACTTCGCTTTCTTTCGCGCGCGCTTGGAAGGTTTGGCTGTTTTCCGGACCACAAGCGTCAGAAACCGATGATTCCCCCTCAGGTCAAGGGTGGGCGCCCGAAATGCGGACTGGCGCTCCCAGGCCGTTTCTTCTCGGCCTAAATACCTCCGGGGGGCGCCAAAGGCGCGGGGGCAGCGCCCCCTCCCCCATCACCACTGGCTATACCGCCCGAGCAACGACATAGCGCGAAGGCGCGCGCCGAGCGAGGCCGGGCCTTGGCCCGCCCGAGCTCGGCGCTCCAGTTACTCCGCTGGAACCGCTGCCATGTCCTCGGACAAAGGCGCAGGCAGGTGGATCAGCATCTCGGTCGGGCAGACCTGGACGAAGTTCGCCTTTTCCTCTTCCCAATCGGCGAGGATCAGGCGTCCCTTCCGGGACCCGGTCTCTTCCACGTGCCGCTCGATCAACCCGCGCAACTGGGTCTCCCAATGGGCGACCGTCACCGGCCCGGTCTCCAGCGTTTCCAAGTTCATGAGGCTGAGCGCCGTGCCCTCAGGGTCATAGACATAGGCCATGCCCCCCGTCATCCCGGCGCCGAAGTTACCCCCGATCTCCCCCAAGATCACGGCGACACCGCCGGTCATGTACTCACACCCGTTGGAGCCGCAGCCCTCGATCACCACAGAGGCGCCGGAGTTGCGCACGGCGAACCGCTCACCGGCCCGACCAGCGGCGAACAGATACCCATCGGTGGCGCCATAAAGCACCGTATTCCCGATGATCACGTTCTCATCGGCCTTCAGCGCCGAGGCCATGGGCGGCCGCACGACGACCGTGCCCCCGGACAACCCCTTACCGACGTAGTCGTTGGCGTCGCCCGAGACTTCGATCTTGAGGCCCGGTGACAGGAACGCACCCAGCGATTGGCCAGCCGAGCCTTGCAGCTTCACCGTCAGGTGATCGGGCTGCAACCCGTTCCGCATCCCGAATTGGGACACCACATGGCTGGAAATCCGCGTGCCGACGGTACGGTGCGTGTTCTGCACCGCATATTGCAGCTGCATCTTCTCACCGTCGTTCAGGAACCGCGCGGCATCCTTGACGATCTGAGCGTCCAGCGTCTCGGGCACCGCGTTGCGGGGCTTGTCGCGGTTGTACGCGATCTTATCCGCACCATCGACGGTGATCAGCAGCGGGTTCAAATCCAGGTCATCCAGATGGGCCGACCCACGCGATACCTGCGTCAGCAGGTCGGCGCGTCCGATCACCTCGTCCAAGGACCGAGCCCCGATTTCCGCCAGGATCTCCCGCACTTCTTGGGCGTAGAAGGTGATCAGGTTCACCACCTTATCCGCCGTGCCGGTGAACTTGGCCCGCAACTCTTCGTTCTGGGTGCAGACGCCCACCGGGCAGGTGTTCGACTGGCACTGACGCACCATGATACAGCCCATGGCGATCAGGGCGGCGGTGCCGATCCCGTATTCCTCGGCGCCCATCATGGCGGCCATGACGATGTCACGGCCCGTGCGCAGACCGCCGTCGGTGCGCAGGGTCACCCGCTCCCGCAGGTTGTTCATGGCCAGAACCTGATGCGCCTCGGTCAGGCCCATCTCCCACGGCAGCCCCGCGTACTTGATGGACGTCGCAGGCGAGGCGCCCGTACCACCATTGTGGCCCGAGATCAGGATGACATCGGCCTTGGCCTTGGCCACACCGGCGGCAATCGTGCCCACGCCCGAGCTTGCCACCAGCTTCACCGTCACCTTACAGCGCGGGTTGATCTGCTTGAGGTCGTAGATCAGCTGCGCCAGATCCTCGATGGAATAGATATCGTGGTGCGGCGGGGGCGAGATCAGCGTTACGCCCTTGGTCGAATGGCGCAGCCGCGCGATCAAGTCCGTGACCTTCATGCCGGGCAACTGCCCGCCCTCGCCGGGCTTGGCACCCTGGGCGACCTTGATCTCCAACTCTTCGCAGTGGTTCAGGTATTCGGCGGTCACACCGAAACGCCCCGAGGCCACCTGCTTGATCTTGGCCGACGGGTTGTCGCCATTGGGCTCCGGCACAAAATGCGCTGGGTCTTCGCCGCCCTCACCCGAGTCGGACTTCGCACCGATCCGGTTCATCGCAACGTTCAGCAGCTTATGCGCCTCGGGCGACAGGGCGCCCAACGACATGCCCGGCGTCACGAACCGCTTCCGAATGGCGGTGATCGACTCGACCTCCTCCAGCGGGATGGACTTGCCCATGGGCTTGATCGCCAACAGGTCACGCAGGTGGATCGGCGGGTTCGCCTTCATCGCGTGGCTGAACTGCTTCCACAGCTCGTAGGAGCCACGGTCACAAGCCGCCTGCAACATGTGCATCGTCTGCGCTTCCCAGGCGTGCTTTTCGCCCGAGCGGCGGGCCTTGTAGAACCCACCGATGGGCAGCACGTTGGTGCCACCGCGCCAACCGGCGGCGTGGACCTGTTCTACCTTCTTTTGCAGACCGCTGATCCCGATGCCGGAAATCCGCGACAACATGCCAGGGAAGTATTCTGCCACCATGGCGCGGGACAGACCCACGGCCTCGAAGTTCAGACCACCGCGATAGGAGGAAATCACCGAGATCCCCATCTTGGCCATGATCTTCAACAGACCAGCATCCACTGCCTTGCGGTACCGGGCCACGGCCTCGGTCAGGGTGCAATCCAGCAGGCCCTTCTCGATCCGGTCGGCCAGGGTGTCCTGGGCCAGATAGGCGTTTACCGTCGTCGCCCCGCAGCCGATCAGAACGGCAAAGTAATGGGGATCGATACATTCCGCCGACCGCACGTTGAGCGAGCAGAACGTCCGCAGGCCCTTGCGCGTCAGCCAGCTATGCACGGCAGAGGTGGCCAGGATCATCGGCATGGGCACGCGATCTTCGGCCTGGAACCGGTCCGTCAGAACCAGATGCCCAGCGCCCGAACGCACGGCCTCCTCGGCCTTGGCACGGATCTCCTGCAAGGCCGTGCGCAAAGCCCCCTGCCCGCCATCGGCCGGGAAGGTACAATCGATGGTGACGACGCTCTCGCCCATCTGATCCATGATCGCCTGGAATTGGGCATTGCCCACAAACGGGCTGTCGAGAACGAAGATTTCGGTCTGCGACCCATCTTCGTCCAGCACGTTCTTGAGGTTCCCGAACCGCGTCTTCAGGCTCATGACCCGGAACTCGCGCAAGCTGTCAATCGGCGGGTTCGTCACCTGGCTGAACGCCTGGCGGAAGAAATGGCTCAGCGGGCGGTACTTTTCAGACAGCACGGCCGACGGCGTGTCGTCGCCCATGGACGCCAGCACTTCTTTCCCGTCCTCGGCCATGGGCGCCAGGATCTGCTCGACTTCCTCGATGGAGTACCCGGCAGCAATCTGGCGGCTGCGCAGCTCTGCGCCCGCATGGACAGCGGTTTCCGTAACGCCAGCCGTCACCTCTTCGAGGTTGGTGATCCGCTTGACCCAATCGCCAAAGGAATGCTCCTTCGACAGCTCGTCCTTCAGCTCCGCATCATGCAGCAGGCGGCCCTCGGCCATGTCCACAGCGATCATCTGGCCAGGGCCCAAAGCCCCCTTTTCGACCACGGTCGCCTCATCCACGGGCACCATGCCCGCCTCCGAGCCGGCGATTAGCAACCCATCACCCGACACCGTATAACGCATCGGGCGCAGGCCATTCCGGTCCAAACCCGCGCAGACCCAGCGCCCATCGGTCATGGCCAGGGCCGCGGGGCCGTCCCATGGCTCCATCACGGCGTTGCAATAGGCATACATGTCACGCCAAGCATCGGGCAGTTCGACCGCCGCCTGGGACCAGGACTCGGGCACCAGCATCGTCTTGGCCATGGGCGCGTTCCGCCCTGCCCGCACGAGAACTTCGAACACCGAATCCAGGGCAGCAGAGTCGCTGGCCCCCTGGGGCACGATCGGCTTGATGTCCGACGCATTGTCCCCAAAGGCCGAGGACGCCATGCGGATCTCGTGGGACTTCATCCAGTTGACGTTGCCCTTGAGCGTGTTGATCTCACCGTTGTGGGCCAGCATGCGGAACGGCTGCGCCAGCCACCACTGCGGGAAGGTGTTCGTGGAATACCGCTGGTGATAAATGGCAAAAGCGCTCTCAAACCGCTCATCCATCAGGTCGGGGAAGAACTCCGCAACCTGTTCGGCCAGCATCATGCCCTTGTAGATGATCGACCGGCAGCTCAGCGAGGCCAGGTACAGGCCCGGCTGCTGCGCCGCGATGGCCGACTTTTCGATGCGGCGGCGGATCACGTAGAGGTCGCGTTCGAATTCTTCCTCGCTCACGCCTTTGGCGTTGGAGATCAGGATCTGCTCAATCTCGGGCCGCGTTTGGTTCGCCTTTTCGCCCAGGCAATCGATGTTCACCGGCACGTGACGCCAACCATAGATGCTGTAGCCCATGGCCAGCACTTCGGTCTCGACAATCGTCCGGCAGACCTCCTGCCCACCGAAGTCATTGCGCGGCAGGAACACCTGACCCACAGCCAGAAGCTGATCCATGTGGGGCTCGTGCCCGGTGCGACGCACCTGATCGTAGAAGAACTCCACGGGGATTTGCACGTGGATGCCCGCGCCGTCGCCCGTCTTGCCGTCAGCATCGACCGCGCCCCGGTGCCAGATGGCCTTCAGGGCGTTGATCCCAGCTTCGACCACCTTGCGGGACTTGCGCCCCTGGATGTCGACGACCAGACCCACCCCGCAGGAGGCATGTTCGCTCTCCTGATGATAGAGGCTGGTGCCGTCCATCTTGGTGCGCATCTCCACCTGCTGGCGTTCCCATTCCGTGAAATAGTGGGTCATTATGCGTCTCCTTCGACAGAGCGGCCCAGGGCCGAGTGTAGGGATGCGGATGGGCGACGGGTCATGCCATCACCTCCGCGTATTTCTCATACAACCGTTCCACACGGGCTTTGTTGCCCCGCAGAATGGCCGCGATCACATCAGACAAAACGCCCGCGTCCTTGAGGCTACGGGCCAGGTTGTGCCGCCCGCGTGGCAGGACGAACCGGTGGACCCGCTTATGCTCAGGCAGCAGGTTCAAGTGCCCCAGGTCCTCCGGGCAATTGCCCCCGGCGGACACGTAGTACTGCGTGCGCGTGGTCCCCATGGTGGCGGGCAGGTCCCGCTCCACCAAGCTGCCCCAGCGCTTGGCCACGTCAGGCCACCGGATGTCGTCTAACACCGCGCGATCCATCGTCACCTGTGGCGCAAAGGCGATGGCCCGCGTCACCCGCAGGTCGCGAGGCAGCAGCAGCGCCCCGAACCCGCCCATGGAGGTGCCCAGGCTGACGACCTCCCGGATCCCCTCGGCATTGCGGATGGTTCGCACCGACCGCACGATCCGCGCCCAGAGACCCCGTGCCGAATACCAGCTTGCCCGCTCGTCCGTGACGAACAGCACGTTGTTCTGGCCGCTCATCGACGCCGAGCGCGCAAATTCATCCAAGGGCTGGCCACCCACGCGCGCCTTGAGGCCCGTGAACACCACGACCATCCGCGGCGTGGAGCCGGGGAGCCAGCGCAGCGTCAACTCATCGTCGCGCAGCAGGGTGTCGATGGGCAGAGCCATGGCGAATGCAAGCGTCCTTCGTACAGGTCAGCAAGGCTGACGTTTCGTGGGTGGGAAGGTATGACCAAGATCACCCCTTGGTCATACCCGGATCATACATCACTCCGCGGGTGGATTTGGGCCGGCGTTATTCTGCGGCGATTGTCGCGCTCTCGGATGCGAACCGGTCCAGGATCGCCTCGGCGGCCTCGCGACCATCGCGGATCGCCCAGACCACCAGGGAGGCGCCGCGCACGATGTCCCCCACCGCATAGACGCCATCCAGCGGCGTCTGATGGGTGCGGAAATCGGCCTTCACGGTGCCCCAGCGGGTCACGGCCAATTCCGGTTGATCCCAGAGCGTCGGCAGGTCCTCGGGCTCAAAGCCCAGGGCCTTGATGACCAGATCCGCCTCTTCGACGTAATCGGCGCCTTCGATGATCTCGGGACGCTGACGGCCCGTGGCATCGGCCTCGCCCAGCTTCATGCGCTGCACCTTGACGCCGGTCACCTTGGCGGGACCGCCGTCGGCTTCGGCCAGCGCGGCCTCGAACCCGGCGGGCGCCGTTAGCCATTCGAAGCCCACGCCCTCTTCTTCGGCGTTCTGCACTTCCCGCTGCGACCCGGGCATATTCGCCTTGTCGCGGCGATACAGGCATTTGACGCTGGTCGCGCCCTGACGGATCGCCGTGCGCACGCAGTCCATAGCCGTGTCGCCACCGCCGATGACCACGACGCGTTTGCCTTCGGCGTTGAGGTCACCGTTGTCGAAGACCTCCACCGCGTCGCCAAAGCTCTTGCGGTTGCTGGCGGTCAGATAATCCAGCGCCTTGACGACGCCGGTGGCGCCGCTGTTGGCCAATTCCAAATCGCGGGACTTGTAGACACCCGTCGCGATGACGACGGCGTCATGCTTTTCGCGGATCTCTTCAAAAGTAATGTCGCGCCCGATCTCCGTGTTCAGCGCGAAGGTCACGCCCCCCTCGGCCAGTTGATCGTTGCGACGCATCACGACGTCTTTTTCCAGCTTAAAGCCAGGAATGCCGTAGGTCAGCAGACCACCGGCGCGGTCGTAGCGGTCATAGACCGTGACCTGCACACCAGCGCGGCGCAGTACATCCGCCGCCGCCAAACCACCTGGGCCAGCGCCGATGATGCCGACGCTCTCGGCCCGTTCGCTGTGCGGTTTGATGGAGGGAACCCAGCCGTTCTCAAACGCTGTGTCGGTGATATACTTCTCGACGGCCCCGATCGTGACCGTGCCGTGCCCCGATTGCTCGATCACGCAGTTGCCTTCGCACAGGCGGTCTTGCGGGCAGATGCGGCCACAGATTTCCGGGAAGGTGTTCGTCGCTTGGCTGACCTCATAGGCCTCCTGCAGGCGCCCTTCAGCGGTCAGGCGCAGCCAGTCGGGGATGTTGTTGTGCAGAGGGCAGTGGGACTGACAGTAGGGCACACCACATTGGGAGCAGCGCGCCGCTTGCTCGGCTGCGCGCTCCGCCGCAAACTCGCGATAGATCTCACCGAAGTCTTCCTTCCGATCCTCGGCAGTCCGCTTCTCGGGCGTCTGCCGGTCAACGGTCACAAAACGGAGCATCTTGTTCGCAGCCATCGGTCCCTCCTACTAGCCGAGCCCACCCTATACGCAAGGCGATCACAGATATAAAGTCAGTAATTATGACCTAAATTATGATTTCTCGTGATGACGCCGACGTTGCGCGTCGGATTCTGCAGAAATTTCGGTCCGATCCGGTCTTATCTCCCCCCTTTCCCTTCGAGCGGGGGCGATTCACAGTGCGGACGTTACCACGAATCGAGCACCATGGCCCTCTGGCATCTTTTCATTCTTGCGGTCCTCCAAGGCGTGACCGAGTTCCTCCCCATCTCATCATCGGGGCATTTGATCCTTTTGCCGTCCCTCACAGGAATGGCCGATCAGGGCGCCTTTCTGGATGTGGCCGTTCACGTTGGCACCCTTGGGGCGGTCGTCCTGTACTTCCGCGACGATGTGGCCCAGGCGCTGCGCGGCACTCTGGGCCTGTTCCAGCGCAGATGGGGTCCGCAGGAACGTCTGGCAGCGGGTTTAGCCATCGCCACGGTCCCGGTGATCATCGCAGGCCTTTTGATAAAGCTGACCATTGGGACGGACGTCCTGCGATCCGTCACAGTCATCGGCTGGACAACCCTGGGGTTTGGGCTGCTGCTCCTGTGGGCGGATCAACGGGGGCGGGAAGAGAAAGACCTGCGCGACTGGAGGTTATCCCAGGCGCTCAAGATGGGTCTGTGGCAAGCAATTGCACTTATCCCCGGAACCTCCCGATCTGGGATCACGATCACGGGGGCTCGGGCCATGGGATACGGTCGGGAAGAAGCGGCGCGGATCGCCATGCTGATGTCGATCCCCACCATCCTGGCCTCGGGCACCTTGCTTGGGTTGGAGGTCGCACGCGACGCAAATGCGGACCTAGCGCGCGATGGCGCCATCGCGGCGGTGCTGTCATTCGGCGCCGCGCTGGGCGCGCTCCACCTGATGATGCGTTTGCTGCGCTCCGTGAGTTTCACGCCCTATGTGATCTATCGCGTGATCCTCGGAAGTGGCCTTCTGATCTGGGCCTACGCCGGAATGTGACGGGCGGGCCAGGCGACCGGCGCCGCTTCGGTCGCGAGGAGGCGCGTGGCCCGTGCCGCAACAAGCGTGGCCCAGGCGCCAAACACATTGGCCACCACCGCCGCAGCCAAGATCCCCACATACCCAAACGTCATCACGCCGAGCCAGGCGAGTGGAACATAGACCGCCAACACCCGCGCCAAAGATAGGGTCATGGCATGTCCAGACTTGGACCGTGCGTTCAGCGCGGCGTTACCCGTGATCAGCATCCCGTAGCCAAACAGGGACCAGCCGACCACGCGGAGATAGCTTGCGGCGGCTTCGGTGCTGTCTTCACCCGCGCCGAAAGCCGCCGCTATGGGTTGCGCGAACAAGGTCAGGGCAATGGCCACGGTCAACCCGTAGATCACCGAGACCCCGAAACAGAGCTTCAAGGCTTGCCGTGCCCGGTCCACCTTTTCTGCCCCCCAGTTCTGGCCGACCACTGGCCCGATCCCAGACGATAAGGCCAACAGCGGAACGGCGAGCACGCTTTCGACGCGGGTCGCCGCGCCGAAGCCACCCACCGCGCTGGACCCCACGGTGGCGACCGCCGCTGTCACCAGTGCCATTCCGGCGGGATTGATGGCATTGGACGTGGCCGCAGGCCCACCAATCCCAGCAATGGTTTTCACGTTGCGCCACAAATCTTTCAGCGGCTCCGAGCAGGGGTTCAAAATCCCGTCGCGCCAGGCAAGCCAGAACGCCACGGCTGACCCGGCCACCATGGCGACCAAGGTTCCGAGGGCCGCCCCCATGATGCCAAGCTCCGGCACAGGACCTAACCCCAGGATGAATACCGGCGTTGTTCCCACGTTCACAATGGCCGACGCGACCATCACCATGGCAGAGGTGCCGCCGTTCCCATGGGCTCGGAACACCGCGTTGATCAGCATCATGGACACGAGGAACGGGAACGACAGGCTCCAGACCGGGGTATAGCGGAGCGCGGCCTCCAGCACGGCGTCCTCGGCCCCCAAGGCGCCCAGCAGGTACTCATCGACCAGCCAAAAAACCACGGCCGCGACGCCTGCTAGGATCAGACCAAGACCAAGCGCGTGAAGCCCCCGTCGCGTGACATCGTGATCGTCTTCTTTGCGGCCCAACGCCTGGCTGATGATTGCACCGGCGCCAGCAGAAAGTCCGATCGACAAGGACGAGATGGCCGTCGTCACCGGGAAGATAAAGCCCACAGCCGACAACGCCTCGGGTGAGACCTTGGCCAGGAAGTAGGAATCCACCAGACCCGTCGAAATAACGGCGGCAATGCCCAACATCATCGGCAGCGACATGGCTGCAAGGGCACGCCACACGGGCCCCTCCGTCAGATCGCGTCCGCCTTTCGCCATTTCCTAGGTCCCCCAAGTCTCCGAGTGAACCCAGTACATAGCGCGGCGGTTCCTCAGGTCTTGAGGTTCGACGCGCTCTTCTTAATATCGGAATATTGACCGGACCGGCGGAAGCGCCACAGGTATTCGGGCAGAACCGTTTCCATCGTCGTGGGGACGATCCCCAGCGCCTCGAAGCCCGGCACATCGTCAGAGGCCACGTTATCGCGGGCCAAGTTCCGCACCTGATCCTTGGTCAAGGTTCCGTTGTGGAGAAGGCCAGCGGTCACCGTCTGCGCCAGATCCAACCCCCAGGCCATGATCCGCGCGGCGAAGAATGGAACGGTCAAAATCAGCGCACGGCGGCGGATGACGCCCAGCATGTCCTGCATCAACTCGCGGAAGGTGCGGATCTCGGGCCCGCCCAACTCGTAGATGCCGGGCTTGGCTTTCCCTTCGACGGCTAGGGCCGCAGCGGCAGCGACATCATCGACAAACACCGGCTGAAAGCGCGTGTTCGGCCCTACAACGGGCAGGATCGGCATCAGGCGCGCCATGCCTGCGAAGCGGTTAAAGAACTGATCCTCGGCACCAAACACGATGGAGGGCCGCAGGATCACGGCGTCGGGCTGATGCGCCAGAACAGCCGCCTCGCCCGCGGCCTTGGTGCGGGCATAGTCGCTGTCGCTCTCAGCATCGGCACCGATTGCACTGATTTGAACCATGCCGGTGATGCCTTCGGCGGCGGCCAAGCGCGCGATACGCCCCGGCGCCTCCGCCTGGACGGCGTCAAACCTGTTCTTGCCAGCCTCGGCCAGGATACCCACGCAATTGACGACCGCATCGGCGCCCATCAGGGCCGCGGCGACGCTGGCATCGTCCCGGACATTGGCAAACACAGGCTCCACTTGGCCGACGGCACCATAGACCCGCACGAAATGCGCCTCGTTCGGGCGCCGCACGGCCACGCGCACCCGCCAGCCCTGTTCGGCAAGACGGCGCGCAATGTAGCGACCCACAAAGCCGGAGCCGCCGAAAATAGTGACGAGCTTGTGCATGACATCTCTCCTGTCCGGTCGGGCTTGCGATACCGGTTGCGACACCGCCGGACAAGAGGACAGGTTTTCGCAATTGGGGGTATTGACGCGACCAGCGGGCGGGGATACCCACCGCCCACCGTGGATGCCCAGGTGGCGGAATTGGTAGACGCGCTGGCTTCAGGTGCCAGTTCTCGCAAGGGAGTGGAAGTTCGAGTCTTCTCCTGGGCACCACGGTCTACCACACGAAATGCCCAGCCCCGTGCTGGGCATTCGCGTTTTCGGAGGCGCCGATGACCATCAACTTGCACAAGGGCGACCTGCCCGACGGGCTGACCTTCCCAAATGGCGTCGCCATCGATTGCGAAACGATGGGCCTGAACCCGCACCGCGACCGTTTGTGCCTGGTGCAATTGTCAGGCGGAGACGGCACCGCCCACTTGGTCCAGATCGCCAAGGGCCAGACGTCGGCCCCGAACCTGGAGGCGCTGCTCCGCGACGGCACTTGCCTCAAGCTGTTCCACTACGGTCGCTTTGACATCGCCGCGATGTACCATGCCTTTGGTGCCTTGGCCGCGCCAGTCTGGTGCTCCAAGATCGCCTCGCGCCTCGTGCGGACCTACACCGACCGCCACGGGCTGAAGACGTTGCTCCATGAGTTGCTGCAGGAAGACATCTCCAAGATGCAGCAGACCAGCGATTGGGGCGCCGAAGAGCTAACCGAGGCGCAGATGGCCTATGCCGCCTCAGATGTCCTGTATCTCCACCGGTTAAAAGAGGCACTCGACGCCCGTCTGCGCCGCGAAGATCGCCTGGAGATCGCGCAAGCCTGCTATGATTTCCTGCCGACCCGCGCAAAGCTGGATCTGATCGGCTATCCCGAGACCGACATTTTCGCCCATTCGTGATTATATGGCGGGAATGGTTGCAGATCGTCACCACACCCGCCTGATCAAAGGCGCGCGCATCCTGCTGCCGGTGGGTGCCTTGATCCTTCTCTCGACGCTGTTTCTCTTGGCGCGAACGGTAAACCCCGACGATGCCATTCCGTTTGCGGACGTGGACGTGTCCTTGCGGGCCAAGGACCAACAACTAACGTCCCCACGGTTTTCAGGCGTCTCGCGGAATGGGACCGAATTCGCGCTGACGGCTCAGGTGGCAAAGCCCGATCCCAAGGATGCCCGCAAGATGACGGCGCAAGAGATCCAACTGACCCTCGTTGGGCGTGAGGTGTCCGATGCCCGCGTGGCGGCGAACACCGGTCTGATCGACACTGCGACCCGGACCGTTACGCTGACCGGCGAGGTGGAGGTGGAGACCTCCACGGGGTTCTCCCTGACCACACCGCACCTGCAGGGCTCGCTCAGCACGCTGTCCGTTACCGCCAGGGAGGGGGTGACCGGGACAGGCCCCCTTGGGCGGCTGAACGCCAGAGAAATGCATCTGAGCGAAGACAGCGAGGGGCGTCAGCGCCTGCTCTTCACGGGAGGTGTAGACCTGCTATACGTCCCCCCAGTTGAGTAGGATGGCCCCATGTTGATCCGCACCCTTGCCTTGATCGCCGTCATCGCGACCCCTGCCCTGTCGCAACAGGCTCAGGTTGGCTTTGGCGGCGGGAATCACGACCGGTCCGCGCCGGTCGAGGTCGCCGCCGACAACCTGGAGGTCGACCAATCCACAGGCCGCGCCACGCTGACGGGGAATGTCGTCATTGCCCAGGATGACCTGCGGCTCAGCGCTGCGCGTGTTGTGGTCGATTATGCGGTCGTCAACGGGGATCGCCGGATCGACCGTGTGAACGCAACGGGCGATGTGCTGATCGTCGCGGGCGAAGACGCGGCCGAGGGGCAATCGGCGGTCTATGTCCTAGGGACATCCGAGATCCTGCTCACTGGGGACGTCGTCGTCAGTCAAGCGGGCAGCACCTTGGCGGGCGACCGTCTGGCTGTGAACCTCCAGTCTGGTGCCGGAACGGTCACGGGCCGCGTCCGCACCACGTTGCAGCCGTGACAGCCCCCACCGTCATCGAGGGCGCGGGCGGCCTGCACATCCGAGGTCTCAAGAAGTCCTACAAGAAGCGGCCCGTCATCCACGACGTCTCCATGGATCTGGCGCGGGGCGAAGTGGTCGCGCTGCTCGGACCGAACGGATCAGGCAAAACCACGACGTTCTACTGTATCGCCGGTCTCGTCACACCTGACGCCGGTCAAGTGACCCTCGACGGGCGCGAGGTCACCTGGCTGCCCATGTACCGCCGGGCCAAAGCCGGGATCGGATACCTCCCGCAGGAGATGTCGATCTTCCGGGGCCTGACGGTGGAACAGAACATCATGGCGATCCTGGAGGTGGCCGAACCCAAGCGCCACCGTCGCCGCGAACGTCTCGAAGAACTGCTTAGCGAGTTTCACATCGAACGCCTGCGCCGCGCCTCTGCCATGGCCCTGTCCGGGGGTGAGCGGCGCCGGGTGGAAATCGCGCGCTGTCTTGCGGCGTCGCCCCGGTACTTGCTGCTTGATGAACCTTTTGCCGGTGTGGACCCCATCGCCGTGGGCGATATTCGCAGTCTTGTGGTCGATCTGAAGTCCCGTGGCATCGGCGTTCTGATCACCGATCACAACGTTCGGGAAACGCTGCAAATCGTTGATCGCGCCTATATTCTGCATGACGGCGGTGTTTTGATGTCCGGCAGCCCCGATGACGTGGTGGCCAACGACAAGGTCCGCAGCGTCTATCTGGGCGAAAGCTTCGCCCGTTAAGGTCCCCGCTCCGATTTCCGTTGACAGAGCGCCCTCTTCCGGCGCCCAATCAGAGGATGGAGCACCGCTCTCATGTTCTGGGGTTGGCCGATCGCGCCCCCCGACACGACCGCCGCCGACCCGGCGGCCCGGTGCCCTGAGCGTCAGCCGACCTATCCGAGCCAACGCTTTCCAGACCACCCGAGGAGGACCCATGCGCTATCAGATCACCGGTAAGCAAATCGACATCGGCGAAGCCCTACAGACCCACGTAAAGACCGAGCTCAGTGGCGTCTTAGAAAAGTATTCCGGCCGACCAACCGATGCGCAGGTGACGTTTTCCAAGTCGGCGCATGAACACGTTTGCGAAGCCTCGGTGCATCTCTCGACCGGTCTGACGGCCACGGCCAAGGCCAAGGCGACCGAGATCTATGCCGCCTTCGATGGGGCCGCCGAGAAACTGGACAAGCAGTTGCGCCGTTACAAGCGCAGGCTCAAGAACCACCACCAGGAGCGGCAGCAGCCTGTTGCAGTTTCTGGCGGTGCTTCATATATCCTCGCCGCTGAGACGGAGGATTCTGAGCCCGAGACGCTACAGCCGATCATCGTTGCCGAAATGGAGACGAAGATCCCCGCGCTGTCCGTTGGAGAGGCCGTTATGCAAATGGAACTGGCCGGCGCCCCGGTTCTCGTGTTCAAACACGAAAAGGATGGGGGCGTGAACGTGGTCTACCGGCGCGAGGATGGCAACGTCGGCTGGATAGACCCGGCAACCGGAACGTAAGACATCCGCCACAAAGGCGGAGCGAGGATCGAGCGAATGCAGTTGAACGACATCCTGGCCCCCGGGGCCGTGAGGGTATTGCCGAAGATCAGCAGCAAGAAACGGCTGTTTTGTGATCTGGGTGATATTGCGCACGACGTCTACGGTTTGGACCAGGCTGACGCCTTCACTGCTTTGCAAGACCGCGAATCCCTTGGACCGACGGGCGTGGGCGACGGTGTCGCCCTGCCCCACGCGCGGCTCGATGGGCTAGAGGCCGTCCATGGCGTCTTCCTGCGGTTGGAAACGCCCCTGGACTTCGACGCCATGGATCGCAAACCCGTCGATCTGATCTTTGCGCTTTTCGCCCCGGAAGGCGCGGGCGTGGCGCATCTGAAGGCGCTGGCCCTGGTGTCTCGCACCCTGCGAGACAGTGGCATTTGCGCCAAGCTGCGGGCCAACAGCGATCCGGCGATCCTGCATACGGTGCTGACAGAAATGGAAGCGAACCAAGCCGCTTAAGGGTGGGACCAAGGGCCGAAGGTGCCCTTTTGGACCGGATCCGATCTGATGGCTCTGGGCAACAGGTCGTATTCGGAATCTGCGCGCCCTAGCTGTTCTTCCATCTGCGAAAGCCGAACTGCAGGAAATCCCGACGATAGGCGGCAATGGCCGCGTCGTCGTGGGCGTCGGTGTAAATCTCGGCAAGGGAAGGCGTCGCCTCCGCGCAGGTCAAATCCAACTCCGGCGCCGCCCGTCCACAGAAATCGGCCAGACGCGCCAAGTCACCCGGCGCATCGAACTCGCGGATTAGCCGTTGGGGCAGGACGGCCTGAGCCATACCGCTCAGGATCGCGGATTGACTGGCACGCTCCGGCGTGACGGGCAGGGCTGATCCCCCACTCAGGTTCGCCTTGAGAAAGGTCAGGAACCCCAAAAAGCCCTGCGCATGCAGATCCGGGTCGGGCACCTCGGGGATTGTCACGCCATGTTGGTTCGAGAGTATCCGGCGCAGCGCATTCGCCTCTGGCCCTTTGTCGGACAGAACCCTCTGCCATGCGCCGTGGGCCCGGACCAACGGATGACGCACCACCGCGAAACTGACAAAATCCTTCGCCTTGCGCATCCACGGCCGCAGATCGCGTTGGCGCATCCCATCGGTCGGCGCCGCTCCGTCCAGCGCCGTCAGCCAGGCCCGCACAGCGGCTGTCGGCCCACCGGGAATCGGCAGATACAGGAGGGGGCTCTGGGCCGCCGCCATCATGCTGGGCACCTCTGGGCCACGGGGTGGCTCCAGATTGGTGGACCGGGACAGAAGGAACGGATCGAGACCGGCCAGGTGGGCGCGCATCTCTTCCGGGTTGTCGACCTTTTCCTCCGGATCGCCGGGGTTTTGCTTTTTCAGTTTGCCGGGGACAGCCTTCAACCGATCCTGGGATCCCAGAAAGGCCGCCAAGCCGTTGAGGACGTTCAAGTCTCCGATCTGCTCATAGGCCAACCAGAACGCCGCCTGCCCCGTGCGTTGCAGGGCCTCCTGAATGCGGTCCCGAAAGGCCCGTTGGCGGGCAAGCTCCCCGTCGAACTCCGCACCATCGAAATACGCTTTGCCCGCTTTGGCCATCTTTGGGTTGGTCAGACGCCATTGCCCCGTTTGACGGGCAATGGCGAGGCTGATGTAGCTGTCGAGGGGATTGCGCGTCAGGATGATCTTGGCCGTGCGCGCATCCTCTAGGATGGTATCGACAACGCGGGGATCATGGTCGTGGAAGAACCGAAAGCCCGGCAACCCCTCGGTGTTGTGCCGAAGCGCGGACAGCAGGGGCAGGGGATCCACCTCACGCGCGGCCATGTCGATCCCGAACAAGGACTCGCGGTTGTGCGCGCCCAGAAACACCGGATTGAAAATCTCACCGTAGCTGGTCACGTCTGACAGGCTGTTGAGCGACTCCTCCAGGTGGTTGGAGCCGGTCCGCATCTCAGCGAAGACCACAAAGGCATCGAACTTAGCGGCCATGGCGCCGACGTCCCTGGGGCAGCGGTGTGGCCGCGAAATCACCCATCACCACCGGTTTCACCCCTTCGTTGCGCAGCCGCTGAAGAAACTCCGGAAAGGCGGACAGGTCTGGCATGGGCGGGATATCCGTCAACCGCCGGGGACCCGGTCCCGTGATTTCATCGACGATGTTCTGAAGCTTTTCCATCGGTTGCACCACGAAATCGGCCAGCGTCCATTGGTGGACCCGAGCCGTCACACCGACATCGTTCAACGCCTTGAGAAACGCCAATTCCGCCCGTTGCAGCCGGGCCGCTTCGGACCGGATCTCATCCATGGGACGCTGTGACAGGTGCAACGGAATGGCCCAGGCCCCCGAAATCACACAGATCGTCGCATTGGGATCGCGCGCCATGAACTGCGCAACCTCAGGGGTATCGCCGGGACCGTAGAAAAAGGTCTGACGTTCGCCCCGTGTGGACCACAAAAGGTTGGTTAGAAACTGCTGCGGTCGGTAGTCGCGCAATGTGGCGCTATCGCTCAGACAGCCGTTCAGAACGCGCTCCTCTCCGGCGAACTCCGCCCGATCTGGGTGATAGAGGCGCCCATGGACGCGCCCCCCAATCCGCCGGGCGAGCCAGAGGTCGAAGGTCTCGAAGAGATCCGCAAAGCCGCTAAAGACGTTGTAGCGCGCGCAAGTCACTGGCCCCTGGAAGCCAGGCGCAGGAAACCGGCCTTGGTTGTACAAACCTTGGCGTCCGTCCCCTCGCCGGTCATTGGCGCGGGCAAAGACACGATCAATCTTGCCTGGATTCGGCTCCGCCACGCGTTTGGCTGGACGGTCGGGGTCAAGGAAGGTCCCGTAAAGCGCATCAGCCTGGGGCCAAATCTTGCGCGCGACGAAGCAATCGGACCGTTCCAGCAGCTGCACGTGATCATCGTAAAAGATGTGGGGTTTGCCCTGGGTATCGAACTTGGCCAGCGTCAGGGAGCGACTTTCGATACGGCGCGCGTAGCGGCGGGTTAGGGACTGAAAATAGCTTTCGTCCGGAATCCATACCCGTTGAAAGTAGCGGTCCATGGCGATCCGATCCGGCGCCTTCAGAATTGCCTCTAACGTGTCGCGGGTAAGGCACCACCACTGGCTGCCCAGATGGGGCGACAGGCCTTCGGGCAGTTTGCGACGAACCCCCAGCTTGCGCTGCAACTCCGTGTAGCGGTCGAACAGTTTACGCCGTTTCCGCCAGGAAAATGGGAACCTCAAGGTGAAGCGTTCCGCCTCTAACCCATCGACTGTCCAAGTCACCTCTTGGATGGTCACGCTTTCGATGAAGTCCGTCTCGGGGTTGGCGAACAGGTACTCCTGCAACTCACCGACGGGACGCAGCGGCAGGCAGGAGCCTGACGCCAAGTAGACGTGCCGCACGTCCGGGAAGTTATCCAGCATCCGCGTGGTGGCCAATTGCGTCGCTTCGACCAAGGACCAGGTGCCCCATTCCACGCGCACCCGCTTTGAAAACCGCACCAGCCGGTTGCCGTCGAAGCGGGCCTTAAAGGCGCGAAACACCTTTTGCGTGACCTTGCCATCCACGTGGATGATGACGGGACAGCCGGCATTGGACCAATACTGCGCCACCTGCTCGGCCCGATCAAAGGCCGTATGGACCAACATGACGAAGCCTAGCGTCATGCCCAATTCCCCTTGGAGATCAGGCCCAGAATCTCGAGCTGACGCCAGTTGATGTAGCGTTCCGACCATTTGCACCAGAGGTTGGCGCGGGGGTCCAATTCATCGGCATAGGTCTTATACTCGTCGCCCGCGCGGTAGTGTTCGCCGCGCGCCGCCTCTTCCTCGGCCCGGTCCACGAACATGTTCAGGAACTTGGCGTGCAGCAAAACGCCCGTGGCTTTCTCACCGCCATCGACATCATAGACCTGGTTCAACCCCCGGGGCAGCAACGCATGGGTGGAACTGACGTAGACATAATCGGACGTCCATTTCACCAGGGGGATCTTATTGAGGGCCGGAGCTTGATACGGACGGTCGGCAAAGAACTTGCGCGCCCGTACACCGCCCTGAATCCAGAGATTGCCCAAGCCAGGGTTCTTCTCGATGACGTAATTGCCGCTGTCGAACCAAGCGGCGATCTCGAAGGGGTTCTGCCCCTCGACATAGGTATGCCGCGCGATCGGGCCTTTGGGATACATGTCCAGCAGCATGGCGCCAAACGACCGGATCTGGCTGGCATCCAACCAATCGGTCAGCGCCCGCAGGGGGCGCGTGTCGCAGAAGGGATAGACGAAGAACTCATCCACATCGACGGTCAGGCACCAGTGGCGCGCGCCATATTGCCGTTGCAACCAGTTGAGCCAATCGACACCGAAAGCCGACCGGTTGTAGCTGGCCGTGGTCGTCCAAACCGACGCGTCCGGTTGGCGCGCCAGATATTCCCGCGTGCCGTCTTCGCTGCCGTTGTCGACAAAGAGGAAGTGGTTGATGCCCAGCCGCCGATAGTAGTCGAAGAAATAGGGCAACCGCGTGCGTTCATTGCGCACGGTGCAAAACAGCAAAAGATCGGGCTTGGCGATTTGGCCGGTGCGGTTTTCCACGCAGGTCAATTCTCGCCGCCGGAGATAGGCCCGTGCGCGCCACCGCTTGCGACGCAAGCGCATCCGATAGGAGGACAAAAGCCCCATGGCACCCCAAACCTTCAACTGGGGCGCCCGGACGGCCCCCTGTATTGTTTCCACCTATTCAGCAATTAAGGCCATCTTGGGGCTTTGTTCCAGAAAAGCCTTGACGCTCGGTTACGCCCACCCGCCACGTGACATCAGGCCGAGCCCCTCAAGCTGTTGCCAGCCTTGATATCGAGTCGATTGCTCGCACCACAAAACGGGGTCACCGATCAGAGCGTCGTAGTACCCCTGGTAGAGATCCGAGTTCTCGAAATGCTGCCTGCGCGTCTTTTCCTCAGACGATTTGCTGATGATGTTGGGAAGGAACTTCGTGTGAAGCAAAACCCCCGAAGGCGCCTCTCCGCCGTTGGTGTCGTAGACGTGGTTCAAGCGGCGGGGCAGGGCGGAGTGGGTTGAGGTGACATAGGCGTAGCTGCGGTGCCACCGGATAAGCGGGACCTTGGATAGGGTGGGGGCGCGGCGCGGCTCGGGCGCGAAAAAGCAGCGCGCTCGCACGCCCCCCTGGATCCAGAGGTTCTGCAATTTGGCTTGGCGCGTGATCACATAGTTGCCCGCATCGAAGTAGGGCAGGGTGTCGACCGGATCTTGGTGCGGGTGATGCTTTGCCTCGCCGAGCGCGCCGCGCGGATAGAGATCCAGCATCAACGCGCCCATGCTGTCGCGCCCTTGCCACGACAACCAATCTGTCAGCGCCTTCAGGGTCCGCGTGGTGTGATGGGCGTAGACGAACAGTTCATCGGCGTCCAACGTCAGGCACCAGTGCCCATGACCGTACCGCCGCATCAGCACCGTCAGCCAGTCGATGCCGAAGCGGGATCGCTTGTAGCTGTCTGGCGTGGACCAGAGCGACACATCCGGCTGCGCGGCCAGCCAATCGGCGCTGCCATCGTCGCTGGCGTTGTCGACCACCAGGAAATGATCGACGCCCAGTGTGCGATGATGGTCGAAGAAGTGGGGGAGGCGGAGCCCTTCGTTCCGGACGGTCGCAAACGCCAGGATCGCCCCTGGCGCAATCAGGTCGGTCCGATCCACGCGGCATGTAATCTGGCGCCGTTTGCGCAGGGACCGCGCCAAGAGGCGGCGCCGTCTCCATCGAAGCTTATAGGCCGTCCACAGATCGTCGCCTGTGCCCATGGTGCCCGTGTTACTGGGCCGCCGTCGGGATCGAAGTGATGTCGGACAGGAACTCCACCAACTCCTCGCGCAGGTCGTCGCGCGCCATGCCAAAGGCCACGGTGGCCTGCAGGAATCCGGCCTTGGATCCGCAGTCGTAACGCTGACCCTTAAAGCGGAAGCCGTGGACATCGTCGCCGTCCTCGATCTCCTTGGCGATGGCGTCGGTCAGCTGGATCTCACCACCCGCACCGGACTTGATATCGTTGAGATGCTGCATGACCCGTGGGCTCAGGATGTAGCGGCCGATCACAGCCAGGTTCGACGGCGCGGTTCCAGCAGCGGGTTTTTCCACCATACCTTTGACCTTGAGCGTGTCGCCCACGGCAGGATCCACATCCAAGATGCCGTAGGACGATGTCTTTTCCGCCGACACCTCCATCGCGGCAACGACGCTGCCGCCGGTCTTTGCATGGGCATTGACCATCTGTTCCAGGCAGGGCGTCTCTGCCGCGATGACATCATCGGGCAGGATCACGGCAAAGGGCTCATCCCCAATGAGACGACGGGCACACCAGACAGCATGCCCCAGCCCCATCGCGCGATGCTGACGGATGTAGGCGATTTGGCCGGAGTCCATATAGGTATGCTTCAACTCCGCCAGGAGGTCGTCCTTGCCCTTGGCTTCCAGGGTCCGCTCCAACTCCGGCGAATGGTCGAAGTAGTCCTCCAGGGCGGACTTGCCCCGGGCCGTGACAAAGATAAACTCTTTGATGCCGGCAGCGCGGGCTTCGTCGATGGCGTATTGGATCAGGGGCCGATCCACGAGGGTCATGATTTCTTTGGGAACCGATTTCGTCGCCGGCAAGAACCGCGTACCCAAACCAGCGACGGGAAAAATAGCCTTTGTAACTGGCTTGCTCATCAGAAATCCTTCTCTTCTCCAAGCCGGACGATCTGACCGTCCGGTGCCCCCGTAGTGTTGTTGTAGCACACTTTTAGGGCAAATGTGTGCCTAACGGGCCTCTGGCACAAAAGCCCTGGCCTTGAAAGTCCTTGCCCATAGGTCAGGCAAACCCTTGCCTGTTAGGCCTGTTGCAATGTGACGCCTTCGGCAAAGGCGATAAAGTAAGGGTTCTCGTACCCAGGTTTGCCGTATTGCAGCGGGGTATGGTCATCGAACCGAACCACCTGTCCGCCCGCACCGCGCAGAACCGCATCCCCAGCAGCGGTATCCCATTCCATGGTCCGTCCGAGGCGGGGATACAAATCCGCCTCGCCGGTGGCGACCAAACAAAACTTAAGCGACGATCCCGCCGATTTCATGTCGGAGGTCGCATACTTTGAAATATACGCGTCCGTGGCCTCATCCCGGTGGGACTTTGACGCGACCACCCGCAGCGCCGCGTTGTCCGGGTCAGAGACCGACAATCGCGTCAGGTCGCCAACCGCGTCTTTGGCAAAAGGCGCCGCCTCTTCGACCGTGGTGCCATCGGCCTGAGTCCAGAACAAACGACCGCGCGCCGGCGCGTAGACCACCCCACGCAGCGGAACGCCTTCTTCAACCCAAGCGATGTTGACCGTAAAATCCCCGCGCCGCTTTACGAATTCCTTGGTGCCATCCAACGGATCGACGATGAAGAAGGACGCCGACTCCAGATCATGGCTGTCCGCCTGTTCTTCGGTCACGACCGTCGCCTCGGGAAAGGCCGCGGCCAAGCCGGCGCTGATGATCGCATCGGCGGCTTCGTCGGCGGCGGTGACCGGACTGTCGTCGGATTTGGCCCGAACGTCGAAATCGTCCTCGCCATAGATCTCCATGATTTTATCACCGGCCTCTAGGGAAAGGCGCCGCAGCACCTCCATCATTCGGTCAAATTCCATGAGTAGGACAATCCTTTAAGGTCTTAAGTGTAGCACCGCCGAACAACAGGCGGCCGCTTCGCGGTCACGGATGCTTATGGTAAGCTCAACCCGTTCGGGCAAGTCGGGAAGGAAAAACAGCGTGTTTCGGGTGGAAAAGCGTCAAAGCGCGGTCAGCAACGCCTTCACTTTGGCCGAACTCGTGTTCCACGCGACAGTTCGGCAGGCCCGCAAGGGTCACGGGAATGCGCTCTTGGCGCTGGCCATGAACATCTTGCAGACGGTCGTTTTTCTCGCGGCCTTCTTCGCGTTGTTCGCCCTGCTTGGCATGCGGGGCAGCGCGATCCGAGGGGATTTCCTGCTGTATCTAATGTCCGGGATTTTCCTGTTCCTGACGCATGTTAAGACCATCGGCGCCGTTCTCGGGTCCGAAGGGCCAGCCTCGCCGATGATGAAGCACGCCCCGATGAACACGGCGGTGGCCATCGCGGCCTCGGCCCTGTCAGCGCTGTACCTACAAACCCTTTCGCTCGTCGTGGTGTTGTTTGCCGTCCACGTCGCCTGGCACCCCGTCATCATCCAGGACCCCGTTCAAGCCTTTGGGATGTTCCTGCTGTCCTGGTTGGCAGGCATCGGCATCGGGCTTGTGTTTCTCGCCCTCAAACCCTGGTTTCCCAACTTCGTGCAGATCGCCAACACGATCTATTCCCGCGCAAACATGGTGTTCTCGGGCAAGATGTTTGTGGCCAACTCCCTGCCCAGCGCCTGGCTCGGGTACTTTTCTTGGAACCCGCTGTTTCACACAATCGACCAGTCGCGCGGCTTCACCTTTGTGAACTACAACCCGCATTACACCAGTTGGACGTACCCCCTGATCCTGTCGTTGATCCTGATCTTGATCGGGTTGATGGGCGAGTTCTACACCAAGCGGCACGCCTCCGTCTCCTGGATGGCGGGCCGGTGAGGGCGCTCGTTGCGCTTTTGATCTGGGCTGCGGGACCGGTCTGGGCCACCCAAGACGCCTGGCCCGCGTTTTATGACGTGGCGGGCGTGGCAGCGGACGATGTGCTCAACATCCGCGCCGCGCCGAACCCAGGGGCCGATATCATCGGGACCCTCGCGCCAGACGCAGTGAACGTGGAGGTCATCACCCCAAACCAGGCTGAAACCTGGGGGCGCGTGAACGTGGGGGAGCGGTCAGGCTGGGTCAGCCTACGGTTTCTCACCCGCCAACCGGGGCAATGGTTGGGGAGCTACCCTCAGATTGCCCGCTGTTCAGGGACGGAGCCGTTCTGGGCCCTCTCGGTCGGCGAAGATACGGTGCTGTCCACGCCAGAGGGATCATCCACCGGCGTCGTGGTCGCGCGGACAACACCCATAAACCGACGGGACCGGCACGGCCTGATGCTCTGGCTCGACGATGGGTTGTTCCAGGGGGTCATCGCGCAACAACAATGCGGTGATGGCATGTCCGACCGGGTCATGGGGCTAGAGATCAACGCCTTCTATGGCGGTGACATGCTGTCGGGGTGCTGCACGCTCACGCCATAGCCACGCGCATGGTCAAATTGATCCGACCCGGCGCTTGTAACAACGTCGAGGTGCCCGGCGCGATGCGGTCCACCCCGTGGTAGCGCAGACGCGCGTCACCCCCCATGACCACCACATCCCCCGACCGCAGCCAAAGACTTTCGGTTTTGCCGCCCCGCTCCGTGTTGCCGATCCGAAACAGCGCATCATCCCCGAGCGAGATGGAGACGACGGGCTGGGTCAGATCCGCTTCGTCCCGGTCCTGGTGCATTCCCATGCGCGCCTCGGGGCCGTACCAGTTCACCAAGCAGGAATCCGGCGCGCGCGCCTGCACTGTCACCGCATCCCACACCGCCCGGATCGACGCCGGAATCGCTGGCCACGCCGTACCAGAGGGATGACGATCCGCATAACGATACCCGCGCCGGTCGGTCACCCAACCGACCTGTCCTGCCGACGTCATGCGCACCGATAAGGGCTGCCCCCGGGGCGTGACGGGCGCCACCAAGGGCGCTGCCCGCAGCAGCTGACGCACATCCTCGACCATGGCGGCCTGGGCAGGCGGGTCCAAGAAACCGTCAAAGATGCGAAATCCCCTGACGTCGCGGCTCGAAACTTGGCTCAATTTGAGTCCCTTCACATCCTTGCGACCCCATTTGCCCCTCCTTATATACCCCACGAACCGCGGGCCGGGACCCAAAGGGCCCTAACCGCATTCACTGGGATGAGGACTGGGGTGCCGCCTATGGGCCCCGGGACGAGCAAATCGCCAAGAGAGGACACTTCGAAATGGCAAAAGTCATCGGTATCGACCTCGGGACCACGAACTCCTGCGTGGCCATCATGGACGGGTCGCAGCCCCGCGTCATCGAGAACGCAGAAGGCGCCCGGACCACCCCGTCGATCGTCGGCTACACCGACAGCGAACGCCTGGTCGGCCAGCCCGCCAAACGCCAGGCCGTCACCAACCCTGAAAACACCGTCTTCGGCGTCAAGCGCCTAATCGGCCGTCGCTTTGATGACGAGCATCTGGCCAAAGACAAGAAGAACCTGCCGTTCAACGTCGTCTCCGGCAATGGCGACGCCTGGGTCGAGATCCGGGGCGAAAAGTATTCCCCCGCACAGGTCTCCGCTCTGATCCTTCAGAAGATGAAGGAAACGGCTGAATCATACTTGGGCGAGGATGTCACCCAAGCCGTCATCACTGTACCCGCCTATTTCAACGACGCCCAGCGTCAGGCCACCAAGGACGCGGGCAAGATTGCCGGTCTGGAAGTTCTGCGCATCATCAACGAGCCGACGGCCGCTGCGTTGGCCTACGGTCTCGATAAGCAGGAAACACGCACCATCGCGGTCTACGACCTCGGCGGCGGGACCTTCGACGTCACGATCCTGGAAATCGACGACGGCCTGTTTGAGGTGAAGTCGACGAACGGCGACACCTTCTTGGGTGGCGAAGACTTCGACATGCGGATCGTCAACTACCTGGCGGACGAGTTCAAGAAAGAGCACGGCGCCGACCTGACCCAGGACAAGATGGCCCTGCAGCGCCTGAAAGAGGCGGCGGAAAAGGCCAAGATCGAGCTGTCCTCGGCCAACCAAACCGAGATCAACCAGCCGTTCATCTCCATGGGCTCCAACGGTCAGCCGCTGCACATGGTCATGAAGTTGACGCGCGCCAAGCTGGAAAGCCTGGTAGGCGATCTGATCAAGGCCTCGATCAAGCCCTGTAAGGAAGCGCTGAAGGATGCGGGCCTGTCCACCGGCGACATCGACGAAGTCGTCCTGGTCGGCGGTATGACCCGTATGCCCAAGGTCATCGAGGAGGTGACCAAGTTCTTCGGCAAAGAACCCCACAAGGGCGTGAACCCTGATGAGGTTGTCGCCATGGGTGCCGCCATTCAGGCCGGTGTTCTGCAAGGCGACGTCAAGGACGTGGTCCTATTGGACGTCACGCCGCTGTCGCTGGGCATCGAGACGCTGGGTGGTGTCTTCACCCGCCTGATCGACCGCAACACGACGATCCCGACGAAAAAGTCCCAGGTCTTCTCCACCGCCGAAGACAATCAGAACGCTGTGACGATCCGGGTCTTCCAGGGCGAACGTGAAATGGCCGCCGACAACAAGATGCTCGGCCAGTTTAACCTCGAAGAGATCCCGCCCGCACCGCGCGGCCTGCCGCAGATCGAGGTGACCTTCGACATCGACGCCAACGGCATCGTGTCGGTAGGCGCCAAGGACAAGGCGACCGGCAAGGAACAGCAGATCACCATCCAGGCCTCGGGCGGGTTGTCGGACGACGACATCGAACAGATGGTCAAGGACGCCGAAGCCAACGCAGAGGCCGACGCCCAGCGCCGCGAGCTGGTCGAAGCCAAGAACCAAGCCGAAAGCCTGGTGCATTCCACCAAGAAGTCGGTCGAAGAGCATGGCGACAAGGTCGACCCTTCCACCGTCGAAGCCATCGAATTGGCAGTATCGGCCTTGGAAGAGGTCATGGACGGCGACGACGCTGGCAAGATCAAGTCTGGCATCCAGAACGTGACCGAAGCGGCCATGCGCCTGGGCGAAGCCATCTACAAATCCCAGCAAGGTGACGAAGATGGCGATGTCGAATCCCCCGTGGATGAGGCCGATAAGCCCGCCGATGACGACATCCTCGACGCCGACTTCGAGGATCTTGGCGACGACCAGAAGCGGGCCTGATCCTGCGCCCCGATGTGACACGTCAGGCCGGCCCCTTTCCGGGCCGGCCTTGTCGTTGGAGGAGTTCCCATGGCGAAACGTGACTACTACGAGACGCTGGGCGTCGCGCGCGGCGCCAGCGCCGATGAAATTAAGAAAGCCTACCGCCGCAAAGCGAAAGAGCTGCACCCCGACCGCAATGCCGATAACCCCAACGCCGAGGCACAGTTCAAGGAAGCGAACGAAGCCTACGACGTCCTGAAGGATGCCGAGAAGAAGGCCGCCTACGACCGCTTTGGTCACGCAGCCTTTGAGGGCGGCATGGGCGGTGGACCACGCCGACCCGGTGCCGGACCACAGGGGCAGGGCGACTTCGCCAGCGCCTTCTCAGACGTATTCGAGGACCTGTTCGGCGACTTCATGGGTGGCCAACAGGGTGGCGGACGTGGCGGACGGACGCGCGCCACGCGGGGCTCAGATCTGCGCTACAACATGCGGATCTCGCTGGAGGAAGCCTTCTCGGGTGAGCAGAAGACGATCACCGTCCCCACGGCTGTGCAATGCGGAAAGTGCGACGGTAAAGGCACCGAAGGCGCCAGCGAGCCCGCCACCTGCCCGACGTGTTCAGGCATGGGCAAAGTGCGCGCGCAACAAGGCTTTTTTACGGTCGAGCGGACCTGTCCGACATGTAACGGCGCAGGTCAGATCATCAAAAACCCCTGCGCCGAATGCGGCGGGGGCGGTCGCGTCGAGAAAGAACGCCAGCTGTCGGTCAATATTCCCGCTGGCGTCGAGACAGGGACTCGTATTCGCCTCTCAGGCGAGGGCGAGGCCGGTCTGCGCGGCGGTCCGACGGGCGATCTGTATATCTTCATCGAGGTGGAGGATCATCCGATCTTCCAACGCGATGGCGTCAACCTCTACTGCGCGGTGCCCGTATCCATGACCGCTGCTGCCCTGGGTGGTGAGGTCGAGGTGCCCACCATCGACGGTGGTCGGTCTCGCGTGAAGGTGCCTGCCGGGTCCCAAACAGGACGGCAGATGCGGCTGCGCGGTAAGGGGATGCCCGCCCTGCGCGGCGGCGGTGTTGGCGATATGTTCATTGAAATGAACATCGAAACGCCGGTCAACCTGACGAGTCGCCAGAAGGAGTTGCTGCGCGAGTTCGAGCGGATCGATGCGGACAACAACCCCCAGGGCGATAGCTTTTTCCGCAAGGTGAAGGGCTTCTGGGACGGGATGACCCAATAGGTTTCGGGTCGCTTCCTGCGACCCGACCGGGACGGGGGGCCAGCCCCCCGCTCGCTTTGCTCGCCCCCCCCCCGGCATATTTTCAGAACATCGAACCCAGCGGTTAGCTGCCGATCCGGCAGGCGGCGAGCAGGGCCATGTTGAGAATATCCGACTGGGTCGAGGAGGTGGATGCAATTTGCACCGGCTTGTCGATGCCGGTCAGAATCGGCCCGATGACCGTGGCACCGGCCATTTCCTGCATCAGCTTGACGGAAATGGATGCGGAGTGCCGAGCAGGCACCACGAGAACGTTGGCTGGCCCCGTTAACCGGCTGAACGGATAGGCTGCCGCTGCATCGGGGTTCAGGGCCACATCAACCGTCATCTCCCCCTCGTATTCAAAGTCGGCGCCGCGCCGTTCCAAAACGTCAGGGGCCTTATGCATTTTCTCAGCCCGCTCGGAGACGGGATAGCCGAATGTCGAGAAGCTGACGAAGGCCACGCGCGGCTCCATCCCGAACCCACGGGCAACGCGGGCGCCAGCCTCGGCGATGGTGGCGAGATCTTCTTCCTGTGGCCATTCGTGAACGAGCGTATCCCCAATCAGAACAATCCGCCCCCGGTGCAGCAAGGCGGTGATGCCGACCGCGTCGTCATTGGTTTGGATGTCGAAGACATGGTTCAGAAGGCGGATCGCATGGGCCGCTTTCCGCGTCGCACCCGTCACCAGGCCATCGCCATGATCGTGGGCGAGCATGAGCGCTGCAAAGACGTGACGATCCCGGCTGGCCAAACGATGCACGTCGTTTTGGTCATAACCCTGACGTTGCAGACGGTCGTAAAGGTAGGATTTATAGGTCTCCAGATGACGCGTATTGGCGGCGTTGACGACCTCCAACTCGCGGACGGCATCCCCGAGACCTGCCTCCTCCAGCCGAGCGCGCACGTCGTCCACGCGGCCCACGACAAGCGCCTTACCGTAGCCATTGCGTTGATATGCGACGGCGGCCCGCAACACGCGGGGGTCGTCCCCTTCGGCGAAAATCATGCGGGCCTGGGCCTGACGGGACCGCGACGACAGACCCTGCAGGATCGAGGCGGTTGGATCCATCCGCGCCGCGAGCGCGTTTGCGTAACCCTCCATATCCACGATGGGACGGCGGGCGACGCCCGTATCCATGCCAGCGCGCGCGACGGCGGGCGGGATGACGTGGATCAAGCGCGGGTCGAACGGCGTGGGAATGATGTAGTCACGCCCGAACGTCAGCTTACGGCCATAGGCCATAGCGACCTCATCGGGCACATCTTCGCGGGCCAGCGCGGCCAAGGCCTCGGCACAGGCGATCTTCATCTCATCGTTGATCGCGCGGGCATGGATGTCGAGCGCGCCCCGGAACAGGTAGGGAAAGCCCAAGACGTTGTTCACCTGGTTGGGGTAATCACTACGACCGGTGGCGACGATAGCGTCGGCGCGGACTTCCTGCGCCTCTTCGGGCGTGATCTCGGGGTCGGGGTTGGCCATGGCGAAAATGACGGGGTCGTCGGCCATGCTTTCGACCATGGCGGGCGTCACGGCCCCCTTGGCCGAGACGCCCAGGAAAACGTCCGCACCGACCATGGCATCCTCAAGGGTGCGCAGGTCGGTCTTGATCGCATGGGCCGACTTCCACTGGTTCATCCCCTCGGTCCGGCCCTGGTAGATGACGCCCTTGGTGTCGCATGTGATACAGTTTTCGTGCCGCGCGCCCATGGATTTGAGCAGCTCGATACAGGCGATCCCCGCCGCCCCGGCACCGTTCAAGACGATTTTCACATCCTCGATCTTTTTGCCCGACAAATGCAGCGCGTTGATCAGACCAGCCGCACAGATCACCGCCGTGCCATGCTGGTCGTCGTGGAAGACGGGGATGTCCATCTCTTCCTTCAGACGGCTCTCGATCATGAAGCATTCGGGGGCCTTGATGTCCTCAAGGTTGATGCCGCCGAAGGTGGGGCCCATCAGTTTAACCGCGTTGACGAAGGCGTCGACGTCTTCGGTATCCAACTCAAGATCGATGGAGTTTACGTCGGCGAAACGTTTGAACAGGACGGCCTTGCCCTCCATCACCGGCTTCGACCCCAGGGCGCCCAGGTTGCCCAGGCCAAGCACCGCCGTCCCGTTCGAGATGACCGCCACAAGGTTGCCCTTGGTGGTGTAATCGTAGGCCAGTGCGGGGTTCTCGGCGATCCGCTCACAAGGGACGGCCACACCTGGGGAATAGGCCAAGGACAGATCCCGCTGGGTCGCCATGGCGGTCGAGGCGTTGATCTCGATCTTTCCGGGCCGTGGCTCCAGATGATAGGCCAGGGCCTCTGCGTCAGTGATCTTGGTGCGTCCGGCCATGCTATTCCTCCCTCGCGTCGGGTTGGTGTAGCGGAGCCTTTCGGGCAGCGGTAGGCTGCGCGCGCTAACGGAGGGCGCAAATGTCAGTCACGCCGATGATGGCTCAGTTTCTGGAAATCAAGGCGGAGGCGCCCGATGCCCTGCTGTTCTATCGCATGGGCGATTTTTATGAGCTGTTCTTTGACGATGCGGTTGCGGCCAGCGCTGCCCTGGACATCGCGCTGACCAAACGGGGCAAGCATTTGGGCGAGGATATCGCCATGTGCGGCGTGCCCGTCCATTCGGCCGAAAACTATCTGATGACGCTCATCCGCAAGGGATTTCGTGTCGCCGTAGCCGAGCAGTTGGAGGCGCCGGAAGAGGCGAAGAAGCGCGGCTCCAAATCCGTGGTCAAACGGGGGATCGTCCGATTGGTCACGCCCGGGACCCTGACCGAGGACACCCTGCTGGACGCGCGGGCTCATAACTATCTCGCCGCCTTTGCTGAGGTACGGGGGCAAGGGGCGCTGGCCTGGGCGGATATCTCGACTGGGGCGTTTCACGTGGCAACCTGCCCGCGTGTGCGGTTGGGGCCCGATCTGGCACGGTTGGGCGTGCGAGAGGTCATCGTCGTAGACGGCACCGATATTGGTCCGGTGATCGAAGACCTGGGCGCGGCCGTCACACCCTTGGGGGCAAGCGCATTCGATTCTACGGCGGCTGATGGGCGCTTGCGGGCCCTGTTCGACGTGGGCTCCCTTGAGGCTTTTGGGGCCTTTGGGCGCGCTGAACTGGGCGCCATGGGCGCACTGGTCGAATATGTAGAACTGACCCAGCGCGGGAAGCTGCCCCTCATGCGCCCGCCCCAGCGGCAATCAGCGGACGATCTGATGGCCATCGACGCGGCGACGCGGCGCAACTTGGAACTGACACGCGGGGCGACCGGTGGTCGGGACGGATCGTTGCTCTGGGCAATTGACCGAACGGTGACCGCCGCCGGGGGGCGATTGCTGGAACGTCGGGTCTCTGCGCCCTCTGCGGTGGAGGGCATCATTCGCGCGCGCCACGACGCCGTTGATTGGGCGCTGTCGGAGGATCGTCTGGCCGAGGATATTCGTTCTGATCTGCGCCGCGCCCCAGACATGGATCGCGCGCTGTCCCGCCTGTCGCTTGAGCGTGGTGGACCACGGGATCTGGCCGCCATCCGCAACGGGCTGGAGGCAGCTGATAGTCTCTATCAAAGGGTTTTTGAGACGTCTTGCCCCTTGGATGTGAGCAATCTCATCGGTCAGGAGGGGCTCCGAGATGTGTTGGCGCGCGCGTTGGTCGCGGAGCCGCCGATGATGCTGCGCGATGGTGGGGTGGTTGCGCCAGGCTACGACGCTGAATTGGACGAGGTGCGCACGTTACGCGATGAGGGCCGGGGTGTGATCGCTGGTTTGCAGGGGCAATACATCGAGGAAACCGGCATCGCATCGCTGAAGGTCAAACATAACAATGTCTTGGGCTATTTCGTCGAGACGACGGCCACCCATGCCGACAAGATGCGCGCGGATGATCGGTTTATCCATCGTCAAACGACGGCCAATCAGGTGCGCTTCACAACGATCGAATTGTCCGAGTTAGAGACGAAGATTCTGAACGCCGGAGGCCGGGCCCAGCAAATCGAAGATAGGATCTTCGAAGACCTGCGCGCAGCGGTGTTGGACGCCTCTGACGCGATCTTTGCAGCCGCCCGGTGCCTCGCGGAATTGGACGTCATGACCGGCCTCGCCGACCTAGCGAAGGGCGAGACCTGGTGCCGCCCCCGCGTGGATAGCAGCCGCGCCTTCGCCATCGAAGGGGGGCGTCATCCGGTCGTGGAACGTGCCTTGAAACGCGACGGGGCGCCCTTTGTGGCCAATGATACGGCCCTGTCGGCAGATGGGGGCGCAGCCATCCGCCTGCTGACAGGCCCGAACATGGCCGGTAAATCCACCTGGCTGCGGCAGAATGCTCTGATTGCAGTGCTGGCGCAGATGGGGAGTTTCGTTCCAGCGGACTCGGCCCATATTGGCGTCGTCAGTCAGCTATTCAGCCGCGTGGGCGCCTCGGACGATCTGGCGCGGGGCCGGTCCACCTTCATGGTGGAGATGGTTGAGACGGCTGCGATCCTGAACCAAGCGGACGACCGCGCCCTTGTGATCTTGGACGAGATCGGGCGGGGCACGGCCACCTACGACGGGCTTAGCATCGCCTGGGCGACCCTGGAGCACCTGCATGACGTGAACCGCTGCCGCGCGCTCTTTGCGACCCATTACCACGAGATGACCGCCCTCGCTTCGAAGCTGGACGGGGTGGAAAACGCAACGGTCGCTGTCCGCGAGTGGGAGGGTGACGTGATCTTCCTGCACGAGGTCCGGGAAGGCGCGGCGGACCGATCCTATGGGGTGCAAGTGGCGAAGCTCGCCGGGCTGCCCGAGGCGGTGGTATCGCGCGCCCGCGAGGTCTTGAATGCCTTGGAAGAGGGCGAGCGCGAGGGCGGGTCAAAGCCAAAAGCGTTGATTGACGACCTGCCGTTGTTCAGCGCCGTGCCAACCCCGCTGGCGGCGCCAGTGCGTGACAGCGGGGTAGAGGCTCGTATGAAGACCGTCTTGCCAGATGCCCTCAGCCCACGGGAGGCGTTGGACCTGATCTACGAACTCAAAGCGCTGACCGATGGGGCGGCGGGGTAACCACCGCCCAATGGATTCTCGTGAGCGGAATATATCCCGCCGTTGCCCTTAAGCCGGGGTGGACGACACACCCACCTGCGCGGGGCGCAGCAGGCGGTCGTGTAGCAGGAACCCTTCGGCGGCGACCTGGATGATCTCACCCGCTTTGGTGCCGGGCAGGGGGGCCTCGAACATCGCTTGGTGGATCTGAGGATCGAACTTTTCGCCGACCTCCGGTGCGACAAGGGTGATCCCGTGCTTTGAGAAGACGTTCAGCAGCTCTTTCAAGGTCAGTTGAATGCCCTCGATCACGCCATCCTTTTCCTCACCCGCGGCATCCAGGGCGCGCTTGAGGTTGTCGTAAACCGGCAGGAGATCACGGGCCAGCTTGGAACCGCCGTATTGCTCTGCCTCGACCCGATCCCGGGCGGCGCGTTTGCGTACGTTCTCGGCCTCGGCCAAGGACCGCATCAGCCGGTCGCGCATCTCATCCCGTTCGGCCACGATGGCGTCGACGTTGGCCTTTGCATGGTCGGTGGGGCCATCCCCTTCCTCCATGGCGGCATCCAGGTCGAAGTCCTCTTCCAGGTCTTCGGGGTCGTCGAGGAACGGATTTTCCTTCGGCTCAGCCATGCTCATCCTCTTGTGTTGGGGCCGGACAGCATCCGTCCGACCAATTGGGCGGTGTAGTCAACGACCGGCACGATCCGCCCGTAGTTCAGTCGAGTCGGGCCGATGACACCCACCGCACCGACAATTTTTCGATCCGCGTTCATATAAGGAGAAACCACCAGAGATGAACTGGAAAGTGAGAAGAGTTTGTTCTCAGACCCAATGAAAATGCGCACGCCTTCACCCGCTTCGGTCAGCGACAGGAAATCGGTGATGTCGCTTTTGCGTTCGAGGTCATCGAACAACTCTCGGATACGGTCCAAGTCTTCGGCGTCGCCGCTGCCATCAAGCAGGTTGGCCCGGCCCCTGACAATCAGGCGGGCGCCGCGCCCGTCGTCCGATTCCCAAGAGGCCAGACCTCGCTCAATCAGATCATGGGCAAGGCTGTCGATTTCCTGGCGACGCGCGGCCACCTCGGCGGTCATCAGATCACGCAAATCCGAGATCGTCCGACCGTCGATGATCGCGTTCAGGAAATTCGCGGCCTCCCGCATGGAAGACGGCGTTTGCCCGGGCGGGGGTGCGAAGACACGGTTTTCCACATGACCATCGGCAAAGACCAAGACGACAAGCGCGCGGTCCGCCGCGAGGCTGACGAACTCGATATGTTTGATCGGTGCTTCGTGCTTAGGAGCCAGCACCAGAGACGCGCTCTTGGTGATCCCGGACAGGGCGGTGCCAACACGGTCCATCAAGGCGTCGACGTCAGCTTCTGACGCGCCCACCGTAGCCTCGATGCGGTCGCGGTCGTCGTCACCCAACTGCGCCTCTAGCAGGCCGTCCACGAACATGCGCAACCCAACCTGGGTCGGAATGCGCCCCGCGGACACGTGGGGCGCGCGGATCAGACCCAGGTGTTCCAGATCCTGCATCACATTGCGCACGGTGGCGGCGGAGACCTTTTCCGACAGTTCTCTGGTCAAGGTCCGGCTGCCGACCGGATCGCCGGACCCCAGGTACCCCTCGACCACCCGGCGAAAGACTTCGCGGGAGCGGTCGTTCATTTCTGCCAAAATCTTCGCGTTTGTGGACATGGCACCATGGCGAGGGCGTCGGGACGAGAGGGATGTATTCATCGCCGGTCCCTGGGTCAATCGGACCCTTGCACCACCGCAATGCAAAGGCCAGAACCCCGCCAACACTTGCACCGAGGAACACCCATGCGACCTTCTGGCAGAGCCCTGGACCAAATGCGCGACATCTCCATCGAGATTGACGCGACCATGCATGCGGAGGGCGCGTGCCTGATCCGTTGCGGCAACACCCATGTGTTGTGCACGGCCTCCTTGGAGGAGCGTGTCCCACCCTTTTTGCGCAACACCGGCCAAGGCTGGGTGACGGCGGAATACGGAATGCTGCCCCGTGCCACCACGTCGCGGATGCGGCGCGAGGCGGCTGCCGGAAAGCAATCGGGCCGCACGCAGGAAATCCAGCGCTTGATTGGACGGTCTTTGCGCGCAGGGATTGATCGGAATGCCCTCGGAGAACGTCAGATCACGGTCGATTGCGATGTGATCCAGGCCGATGGCGGGACTCGCTGCGCGGCGATTACCGGCGGTTGGGTTGCCTTACGGTTGGCTGTGAACAAGCTGATGAAGGCGGGCGATATCGTCACGGACCCGATTGTGGATCACGTGGCGGCCGTGTCTTGCGGGATCTATGCCGGGCAGCCGGTTTTGGATCTCGACTATCCGGAGGATAGCGAAGCAGGAACAGACGGAAACTTCGTCATGACCGGATCGGGTCAGATGATCGAGCTTCAGGCGAGTGCGGAGGGCGCGACCTTTAGCCGGGAGCAGTTCCAAGACCTGCTGCAGCTTGCCGATCAAGGTATCGCGACGTTGGTGGCGGCACAGGCTGCTGCGGTCCAATGAAACCCCTTGGTGATACCCTGCTGATTGCGACCCACAACGCGGGCAAGTTAGAGGAATACGCCGCGCTGTTCGGCGCCATGGGGATTGCCTGCAAATCCAACCGCGACTTCGACCTGCCGGAGCCAGACGAGACAGAAACCACCTTCGTGGGAAATGCTCGGATCAAGGCGCGGGCCGCAGTGGATGCGACGGGCCTGCCCGCACTGGCGGATGACTCAGGGATCGAAGTGGATGGTTTGGACGGTCGTCCTGGTGTCCATACGGCGGATTGGGCGGAGACGCCAAATGGCCGGGATTTCGACATGGCAATGGCTCGGACCCATCGGGAGCTTCTGGCGCTGAATGCACCGAAGCCTTGGACGGGACGGTTTCGGGCGACGCTGGTCCTTTTGTGGCCGGACGGTCATGAAGAGGTGTTTGAAGGCGCAGCCGAGGGGCAATTGGTTTGGCCGCCACGGGGCACAACGGGCCATGGCTATGACCCGATGTTCCAACCGGACGGGGAAACACGGACTTTTGCCGAGATGTCATTCGAAGAAAAGAACGCACGCAGTCACCGGGCGGCGGCGCTCCAACAACTGCGCGATGCCATGGGGCTGACATGAGCGATCGGCGCCTGATCTCCACCGGGTCGCCGTTCGAAGCGGCCGTGGGGTATTCGCGCGCGGTCGTGCAGGGAGACTGGTGCTTTGTCGCCGGGATCACCGGCTATGATTACACCACCATGGTTTTGCCGGCCGAAATCGAGAAGCAGATCCGCAATTGCTACGCCACTGTGGACCGCGTGCTAGCCGATGCGGGCTTTGCCATGTCCGACATTGTGCGGGTGACGCACTACCTGACAGATCGTGGCCACGTGGACCGTGCGATCCCGATTTTGGGGGAAGCGCTTGGGCAGGTGAGACCAGCCGCGACCATGGTGATTGCGGGTCTAATGAAGCCTGAAATGCTATACGAGGTCGAAGTCACGGCCTTTCGAGGAAGCTGATGGAGACCTGGCAGATTGCGGGCTTCGGTATCTATGTCCATTGGCCGTTTTGTGCGGCCAAGTGCCCGTACTGTGACTTCAATTCCCATGTGGTCCAAACGGTGGACCATGCTCGGTTCCGTCAAGCGTACCTGTCTGAAATCGATAGTTGGGCCGCCAAGACACCGGGTCGCCGCGTGTCTTCGGTGTTCTTTGGTGGCGGCACCCCGTCTCTGATGGAGCCGGAGACCGTTGCCGCGATCTTGGACCGCATTCGACATCACTGGGTGGTGGCAAACGATCTGGAAGTGACCTTGGAGGCGAACCCCACGTCTGTGGAAGCCGGACGGTTTCGGGAATTCATTGCGGCGGGTGTGACCCGTTTTTCTGTTGGTTTACAGGCGCTTAATGATCAGGATCTGAAGGCACTTGGGCGTCTTCATTCGGCGGCCGAGGGGCGCGCCGCTTATGATGTCGCCCGGTCGGTCAGCGACCGTGTATCGTTTGATTTGATCTATGCGCGGCAGTTCCAATCCCTTGACGATTGGAGGTCAGAGCTGCGCGAGGCTTTGGCGATGGAGCCGGATCATCTGTCGCTGTATCAGTTGACCATAGAGGACGGGACGGCCTTCGGTGCCCGTGCCGCAGTTGGACGTCTGCCTGGTTTGCCAAGCGAGGATACGTCGGCTAATCTCTACGAAATGACCCAGATGATGTGTCTTGAGGCTGGTCTACCACGATATGAGGTATCGAACCATGCTGTGCCTGGCCAGGAGTCGCGCCATAACACGATTTACTGGCAGGCTGGTGATTGGCTTGGGATTGGTCCTGGAGCCCATGGCCGCCTAACGATGGACACTGGCAGGATTGGAACGGTGAACGTATCTGCCCCGATCCCATGGCGAGATGCGGTTGAGACCCTTGGATCGGGGCAGGAGCCCGTGAGTCATCTTCGGGCCGTGGATGTGGCCGAGGAATACCTTTTGATGAGCCTCCGGACACGGGATGGTCTGAGCCAGTCACGGCTACGTCGTCTCGGCTATGCTCTACACGACGAGGGACGGCGCCGTCTGGTGGAACTAGGCTTTCTGAACGTGAATGACGATCAGGTCATAGTCTCTGATGACGGCATTCTTGTCCTCAACCAGATCCTCAAGGATCTAGTCCCGCTTGAGCCCTTGGGAGAGAACCTCGCAGAGGGCGTCTAGCTGATCGAGCGACTTATATCGGATTGATACGTCGCCACCTTCGTCCCCTGGCTTGTGCTTAATCTGCACGTAAAGACCCAAAGCCGCTGTCAGATCCCCCTCCAAAGCAAGGGTGTCCGCGTCCTTTGCCGGTCTCGTAGCGCGTGTGGTATTTCCAGTACTCTCAGACTTTGCGGCCTTTGCGAGACGCTCGGTTTCGCGAACCGATAGGCCGTTCTTGACCACAAGCGCCGCAAGGCTGGAGGGATCGTCTGAATTGATCAAGGCACGGGCATGCCCGGCAGAAATCTGACCGTCACGGAGAAGATCTTGGACAGAGGGCGGCAGCTTCAGAAGGCGAAGTAGGTTTGTAACGTGACTGCGTGATTTCCCAAGAACCTCAGAAAGCTGGTCTTGGGTATGCCCGAACTTGTCGATGAGTTGTCGAAATCCGAGGGCTTCCTCGATAGCGTTCAGATCATCTCGCTGGATGTTTTCAACGATCGCAACCTCTAAGACCTCGGTATCGTCAAAGTCTCGGATAATGACGGGAACGGAGTGCAGCCCGCATCTTTGTGCTGCGCGCCAACGGCGTTCGCCCGCGACAATTTCGTATGATTCGGTGCTGCCGTGCCTTGGCCGGACGATCAACGGCTGTAGAACGCCCTTGGTGGCGATGGAGCTGGCCAAATCTGACAGCTTCTCTTCGTCAAATGTCCGACGCGGCTGATTTGGATTGGCGCTCAGCAAGTCGATGGGCACGCTTCGATCTGGTGACGAACGCTGCGCGGAGGCGTCGGTTGCGTCCACACCCATATCTGCCATGAGAGCCGACAACCCACGGCGCATCGGTCGTTTTCCCGTTACGTCAGACATTCTCAACCACCTGGCTTGTTGCGTTTCGGGCAAAGACTTCGCTTGCCAATGCTTTGTAGGCGATGGCGCCCCGTGAGGTCGGATCGTAGTTCAGAACCGGCATGGCGTAGCTCGGGGCTTCGCTTAACCGGACATTGCGCGGGATCACTGTCTCAAACACGAGATCGCCAAGATTTGCCCGGGCATCCTCCTCGACCTGCAAACAAAGGTTATTGCGCCGGTCAAACATCGTCAGGACAATCCCTTCAATCCGAAGATCGGCGTTTGCCGTCTCACGCACTTCCCGAACGGTGAGAAGAAGTTGCGACAGACCCTCCAACGCAAAGAACTCAGCTTGAAGGGGGACGATCACGGAATCAGATGCGACAAAGGCGTTGACCGTTAGCAAGTTCAACGATGGTGGGCAGTCTATGAGGATGTAATCATAGTGCGCATCGCGATGACGGAGCGCGTTTCGGAGGTGGACGACACGCCGGGATGTGGACATCAGCTCCGCATCGGCAGAACTGAGATCCATCGTGGCTGGAATGATCCAAAGGTTCTCAACATCGGTCGGTTTTGCAAGTTCCTCGGCCGAGGCCTGACCGAGCAAGAGGTCGTAGACGGTTTGCGTGCGGGTTTCCCGTGAAATGCCGAGCCCGGTCGACGCATTTCCTTGCGGATCGAGATCAATGATCAAGACCTTTGCCCCCCGGACGGCCAAGGCTGCACCGAGGTTGATGGCCGTAGTCGTTTTACCGACACCGCCCTTTTGGTTCGCGATACTGAAGATTTTAGGAGTTTTCATACCGCGCCCGTAGATTTGTTATCTTAAGGATGGCTCCGTCCGAACCATCGGCCGCCGAAACAACATCTAAGTCATATGTCCAAGATGCCTGAGCCTCAATATGCTCTGCCTGCCACTTGGCGCCTTTCGCAAAGATGAGCGTCCCATCTGGCACAATGTGCGGCTGTGCATAGTCCATAAGCTTGCTTAAGGACGCCAGGGCGCGAGCGCTAATGACGTCGGCATCAAATGGAGGGCACTTTTCAATTCGTTTCGAGACAACGTCGAAGGAAAGATCCAATTGCCGACGCACTGATCGAAGAAATGTCGCTTTGCGAAGGTCGCTCTCAACGAGTGTGACCGCGCAATCCGGTCGTAAGATAGCGATGACCACACCGGGCAAGCCGCCACCCGAGCCGAGATCCACCCAGTTCGCGGCCGGACGGTCGATTGCCTCCGCCATGGGGACCGAATCTAGTATGTGACGATCCCATGCCGTCGCAATTGTTGACGGGCCAATCAAGTTGATTGTCTCGTTCCACTGCATGAGCATTTCAAGGTAAGCTTCCAGTGTTTCACGTGAAACATCGGGAAGGTCGATGGTCATGCCTTCCGGCGTCCATGGCGCCTAACTTCGGAAAGAACCGTCAACAGCGCGGCTGGCGTCATGCCTTCCATCCGCCGTGCCTGCCCTACAGACTGCGGCTTCACCAACCGAAGCTTGTCCTTCACTTCCGTCGATAACCCCGACACGCCGTCAAATGACAGGTCAGATGGAATTGCGACCTTCTCATCTCGTTCCAATGCCATGGCATCTCTTGCCTGCCGTTCTTCGTAGGTGTGGTACAAAGCGTTGCGATGCACCTGTCGCTGAATTTCCTCAGGCCATTCAGCCACCTGCGGAGACAGAGCAGCCGCAGTGTCCACGTCAACTTGACCGCTCGATAGGACGTCAAAAAGGGACCGCCGCTTTGCTGTCTCAGACACCTTTACGCCATGCATAGCGAGATCGGATGGAAGAACATCGACCGTCTTCATCGCGGAAGTACAACCTTCAACGGCCTCCGCCTTTCGCTGGTATTGTTCCGCCCGTTCTTCACCGACGCATCCAACCTCATATCCCCAAGACGTAAGTCGTGCGTCCGCATTGTCGGCCCGCAGACTTAGGCGGTATTCAGCCCGCGACGTAAACATCCGATAAGGCTCAGTGACCCCACGCGTTGTCAGATCATCAATCATCACACCGATGTATGACGTCATTCGAGAAAAGTGGACTGGATCGCCATCCACACATCGGCGCGCTGCGTTGAGTCCAGCAACCAGTCCCTGCGCGGCCGCCTCTTCGTACCCTGTGGTTCCATTGATTTGCCCCGCTAGGAATAGACCTGGAAGGTCCGGGAGGGACAGATCGGCCGACAAACACCTCGGATCGATAAAATCATACTCGATTGCATAGCCAGGCTGGAGAATCTCCGCGGCTTCCAAGCCACGGATAGACCGGACGTAACGGAGCTGAACGTCCTCAGGCAGTGACGTAGAAATACCGTTTGGATAGATCCAATCCGTGTTCAGACCCTCCGGCTCCAGGAAGATCTGATGGGAGTCCTTCTCCGCAAACCGCGTGACTTTGTCCTCAATTGACGGACAATACCGCGGACCCACGCCATCGATATGCCCGCCGTACATCGCGGACCGATCAAGGTTCGCGCGGATGACATCATGTGTTTCCGAATTCGTATGCGTAATCGCGCAATCCACTTGCCGGAGCACTGGAGACTTGGACGCGAACGAAAGCATCACAGGATCCGTATCCCCAGGCTGGGCATCTAGACCTGCCCAATCAATCGATTTCGCAGACAAGCGGGGAGGTGTACCCGTCTTCAAGCGACCGATGCGAAGGTCCATCCCACGCAACCGTTCGGCCAGCGCAATCGACCCGTCAGACCCAAGTCTACCGCCCGGATAGGATTGGTCTCCAATATGAATCGTTCCACCTAGAAACGTACCGGTGGTCAGGATCACAGACGTTCCTGCTACTGCAGCGCCATCTTCAAGTATAATCCCGCTCACGGACCCATGGGAAACCAAGAGATCGGTCACGTGCCCTTCGATGATCGTGAGCGCCGACATCTTGGCCATTTCTGCTGAGACAGCGGATCTATACGCCGCTCGGTCCGCCTGAACGCGGGGGCCCTGGACAGCCGGCCCCTTACGGCGGTTTAGCAACCGGAACTGAATGCCGGCAGCATCGCCGCACCGTCCCATGATCCCATCGAGCGCATCAATCTCTCGGACAAGATGCCCCTTGCCGAGGCCACCAATAGCCGGGTTACAGGACATCACGCCAGGGTCACTCTTCCTCAGCGTGACCAATGCGACCTTTGCACCCATCCGTGCCGCAGCATGGGCAGCCTCACAGCCAGCGTGTCCACCGCCAACAACGACGACATCGAAATCAGGATGTTTCACGTGAAACCTCGCTACTTCCCCAGACAGAAGGACTTGAATACATCATCGAGAACGTCCTCAATTCCGATGTCACCAACGACATGCCCTAACTCGGATGACGCGGCACGTAGTCCCTCGACGACGATCTCGTCGGGCATATCATGACCTGACAGCTCAATTCCATCCAGTATCTCAACCGCCGCTGTAAGGCGACGGACATCCCGATCCCGTGTCACATAACTCGCCTTCTCGACACGCTTCGATAGAATGTCGGAGATAGACACAAGCAGGTCCGAGACGCCCTCACCAGACACAACCGAGATGTCTCCATCAGCGTTGATATCCGCTTTCGTTCGAACCGTTAGATCGTCTGGCTTATGATCCACACCAAAGTCTTCGTCGGCATCCGAGTCGCGAAGAAACAGTCGAAGGTCGGCGGCATTGGCACGTTGTCTCGCGCGATCCACGCCGATCTCCTCGACAGTATCCGTTGTGACGCGGACGCCTGCCATATCGAGGAACATAACCTTTAAACCATTCAAATCTAGGGGTTTTTCTAAAACATCACGGGTCGTGCCAGGAATATCGGACACAATAGCCACCTCATCGCGAGAGATGTAGTTCAACAGAGATGATTTCCCCACGTTAGGACGACCAACCAGAGCCACTTCAAACCCCTGGCGTAAGCTCTTGGCGTAACCAGCACCGTCCACTTCCGACCGCAAAGATCTAAGCAGACCGGACAGGATCTCACGCACCTCCGGCCAGACATCCACGGGCACCTCTTCATCCGCGAAGTCAATTGTTGCGCTCAACAACGCCATCGCACGGACCAGTTTCGCCCGCCAAGCCGAGACCTGTTCACCGAAGGCACCCCCCATAACAGCAACCGCGGCACGCCGCTGTTGCTCCGTCTCTGCGTCGATGACATCGGCCAAACCTTGAACCTGAGTCAGGTCCAGCCTGTCGTTCATCAAGGCACGTCGAGTGAATTCCCCCGGCTCGGCCAACCGGGCAAGACCGGTTTCGGATAGATGGTCCAGGGTAGCACGTACAACGGCAACGCTGCCATGAAGCTGAAGCTCGACGACATCCTCACCCGTGAAACTGCGCCCATCAGAAAAACACAGGACAACAGCCTCATCCAAGATACACCCGTCGTGGCCGCGCAGAACACGAAGGCTCGCCTGCCGATCAGGAACGTTGCCGACCCCGAGCGTTCCCAGAACTGCTTTCGCGTTCGGACCAGAAATCCGGACAACCGCGACCCCCGCCTTGCCCGGAGCCGTGGCCAAGGCAAAGATCGTGTCGGCCATGGATGTGCTCCGTCAGGAATTCATCGAATCGAAGAAATCCGAATTTGTCTTCGTCTGTTTCAGCTTCGAAATCAGGAACTCGATGGCATCGGTCGTGCCCATCGGGTTGAGGATGCGACGCAACACAAACGTCTTCTGGAGGTTGTGCGGATCGACCAACAAGTCTTCCTTCCGCGTCCCGGACTTCAAGATGTCCATGGCCGGGAAGACCCGCTTATCAGCCACCTTCCGATCCAGAACGATCTCGCTGTTACCGGTGCCTTTAAACTCTTCGAAGATCACTTCATCCATCCGGCTGCCGGTATCGATGAGCGCGGTCGCAATGATCGTCAGGGACCCGCCTTCTTCGATGTTTCTCGCGGCACCGAAGAACCGTTTCGGCCGCTGCAATGCATTGGCATCCACGCCACCGGTCAGCACCTTACCCGACGACGGAACCACGGTATTGAAGGCCCGCCCCAGACGCGTGATCGAATCGAGCAGAATGACCACATCCCGCTTATGCTCCACCAAGCGTTTCGCTTTCTCGATGACCATCTCCGACACCGCCACGTGTCGCGTGGCCGGTTCATCAAACGTGGAGGAAATGACCTCCCCCTTCACGGACCGCTGCATGTCCGTGACCTCTTCGGGCCGTTCGTCGATCAGCAAAACCATCAGGTAACACTCAGGATGGTTGGTCTCGATCGATTTGGCGATATTCTGAAGAATAACCGTCTTACCCGTGCGCGGTGGCGCCACGATCAGCGAGCGCTGACCCTTCCCGATGGGCGCAACGAGGTCGATAATGCGGGCCGACCGATCTTTGATCGTCGGATCCTCGATCTCCAACTTCAGACGCTCATCGGGGTAGAGCGGCGTCAGGTTGTCAAAGCTGACTTTGTGCCGCGCCCGCTCAGGCTCCTCGAAATTAATCGAGGTGACCTTGGTGATCGTGAAGTACCGCTCATTGTCGTCGGGGGCCTGGATGATGCCATCCACGGTATCGCCTGTCCGCAACGAATGCTGCCGGATCACATCGGGCGAAACATAAATGTCATCGGGGCCGGACAAGTAGTTCGCCTCGGGCGCCCTCAGAAAGCCGAAGCCATCTTGCAGGACCTCAAGGACGCCTTCGCCGCTAATCTCCCACCCATCATCGGCGCGTTCCCGCAGGATGGAGAACATCAGCTCTCCCTTGCGCATCGTAGAGGCGTTTTCGATGTCCAACTGTTCGGCCATGTCGACCAGAGCCTTGGGCGACGTTGCCTTCAGGTCGCGCAGGTTTAGGCGTTCGGTCGAACCGGTCTCGACAGTATCGTCGCGCATCAGAGCACTCCGTCAATGCACACGACCGTCAATCGATCAGTGGTGCAATTATATGAAAATCTGGAAAACGAACCTGGGTCAGGACGACCCGTCGTTAGCAAGCACCTACGGACGCTGCCCTAGAATGTCAATCATCCAGGCTTCACGATCACAGACACAACGATCGCGATCATCAGCACCGTCGGAACCTCGTTCATCATGCGAAAGCCCCGGCCTGTCATCGTGGACGTCTCCGCCAACAGCGCTTTCCGTTCGGCAGCACACCACATGTGAAACCAGGTCATACCCAAGACGCAGACCATCTTCACCCAGGGCCAAACCGCGCCGAAGTCCACGCCTCCCATGCCGACCATGACCAATCCAAAGATCCAACTCGACACCATGGCAGGTGTCATGATCGCCTTCAGCAGACGACTTTCCATCACATGCAGGACTGGGATCATCTCGGGGACCTCGTCCCGCTTCTCTACGTGATATACGTAGAGACGTGGCAAGTAGAACAGCCCTGCCATCCAAGCGATGATCGAGATGACATGAAGGGCCTTGGCCCAGATGTAGAAATCCATCGTGCTCTCCTTGGACCTCCCTTCCTTAATTTAAGAAGAAGAAAGAAAGAAAGATGTGTTTGTTGGTCCATGGAAATCCGGGGATAGAAACTCGTCCACACGGTTCGTCACAGATAGCGTTCGTCGATTCTAGACCGCTGGGGAAAACCATTTTTAGTATTTATAAACAAATAGTTGTTTCCTAGTATACCTGTGAAATCCCTGGGGGACGTGATGGCCAATCCGTCGCTTCTCCCAAACGAGCACGATCATTGATCCCCATGGATAACTCTCGCCAAACCTCCTAGGACTTCGCGGGTTATGCAGGCAAACGGGCTGGGTGAGGTTTTGCACCCGCTTTCGAACAAGGTTCTCCTTCTGGATGTTCACATGTCTATCCCCATCCTGACCCTGGCCTCGTCCTCCCAAACACGGCAGGCTTTGCTGCGGAACGCGGCGATCCCGTTTGAGGCGGTCCCGGCCCGGATCGATGAAATCAGCCTTCGCGACAGTCTCGTCGCCGATGGCCACACGCCTCGCAATGTGGCCGATGCCCTAGCCGAGATGAAGGCCTTGCGGGTTCGGCGGCCCGGACTGGTTTTGGGCTGCGATCAGATCCTGTCTTTCGGGACGGAGATCCTTGGGAAGCCCAGCAGTCAAGAGAACGCCATCGCGCAACTGTCTAAGTTGTCGGCACAACGCCATAAGCTCCACTCCGCCGCCGTTCTTGTGGAAGACGGCAAACCCATCTGGCGCCATGTCTCCGATGTGACGATGGTCATGCGCCGGGCCAGCGCCCCTTACATCGCGGAATATGTCGCGCGGAACTGGGACACCATCCAACATTCGGCTGGGGCCTACACCCTAGAAGGGGAGGGCGCGCGCCTGTTCCATCAGGTCCAAGGGGATTACTTTGCGGTGCTTGGATTGCCCCTTCTTCCATTGATTGATTTTCTCGTCACACGGGGGAATTTGCCGTCATGACAATCCGACTTGCAGGCGTCATCGGCGACCCGATCTCGCACAGTCGCTCGCCCCGGCTCCATGGGCATTGGCTACAGCGGTATGGGATCGATGGGCAGTACATCCCTTTGCACGTTCGGCCAGCGGATCTTCGGGCCAGTCTGGAATTGCTCCCCCGCTTGGGCCTGTCGGGGATCAACGTCACACTGCCCCACAAAGAAGCCGTGTTTGAGCTGGCCCACACCACGACGGAGCGCGCCAAGGCTGTCGGGTCCGCAAACACCCTGACGTTCGTCGATGGCCAGATCCACGCGGATAACACCGATGGATACGGGTTCCTGGCGAACCTGGACCAAGGCGCCGCAACGCGCGACCGCGCCGCGCCCGCTCTGGTCCTTGGGGCCGGCGGTGCCGCACGCGGGGTCATTGCCGCATTGCTACAGGATGGCACCGACCGCGTGACCTTGACCAATCGCACGGCCGCCCGGGCCGAAACTCTCGCCAGCCAGTTTCCCGACCGTGTTCAGGTCGTCCCATGGGATCAAGCGGAACACGCCGTTGCGGACCACGGGTTGCTCGTGAACACGACCAGCCTCGGGATGGTTGGCCAGCCCCCGTTGCAGATGTCCCTGGACCATCTCCCGCCTGAGACCATCGTTACCGATATTGTTTACACGCCACTGGAAACGCCTTTGCTGGCCTCTGCGCGGGCGCGGGGGAATGTGGTTGTCGATGGATTGGGGATGTTGCTCCACCAGGCGGTCCCTGGGTTCGAGGCCTGGTTCGGGCGGACACCCACGGTGGACTCTGACCTGCGTGCGGCCGTCCTCGCATGATCGTCGTTGGCCTCACGGGCTCCATCGGGATGGGGAAAACCACCACGGCGGCCATGTTTCGGGACCGTGGGGTGCCTGTCTGGGACGCTGATGCCGCGGTCCATCGCCTCTATGGTCCCGGTGGGGCCGCAGTGAGCGCAATTGCGGATGCCTTCCCAGAAGCCGTGCGTGACGGACAGGTAGACCGGTCCGCGCTGCGGGAGCGCATCATCACCGATCAGACGGCCCTGTCTCTGATCGAGGCCATCGTCCATCCACTCGTGGCCCAGGATCGCGCGCAATTCATTGCGACCGCCCAGGCCCCTCTGGTGGTGCTGGATGTCCCGCTGCTGTTTGAAACCGGTCTCTCCGTTGACAAGACGGTCGTGGTGACTGCTCCACCCGAGGTACAACGCGCCCGCGTGCTGGACCGTGGGACAATGTCGGAAGCGGCCTTTGATGATATTCTATCCCGTCAGATGCCGGATGCTGAAAAGCGCGCGAAGGCCGACTATGTCATCGAAACACTGTCCTTGCCTGCGGCCGCAGCCAGCGTGGACAGGATTATCGCGGATCTCACCGGAGACACCCCATGAGAGAGATCGTCCTAGATACCGAAACGACCGGGTTCGAACCCGAGTCCGGCGACCGGATCGTCGAGATCGGAGCCGTCGAACTCATCAACTACGTCCCCACGGGGCGGACCTATCACCAATACATCAACCCTGAACGGTCGATGCCCCAAGGTGCCTTCGAGGTGCATGGCTTAGGCGATGACTTCCTCAAGGACTTCCCCGTTTTCGCGCAGGTGGGGCAAGCCTTCGTCGACTTCATCGGGGATGCGAAACTGGTCATCCACAACGCCGCTTTCGACATGAAGTTTCTCAACGCGGAACTCGGCTGGATGGGCTTGGCCCGGCTCCCGATGGACCGAGCGCTGGACACGCTCGCCATTGCACGCAGCAAGTTCCCAGGGTCTCCAGCATCGCTGGATGCGCTCTGTCGCCGGTTTGGGATCGACAATTCTGCACGGGAAAAGCACGGCGCCTTGCTCGACAGCGAGATCCTAGCAGAGGTTTATCTGGAACTGATCGGTGGTCGGCAACCAACGCTCACCCTGGCGGGCCAACAGCGGACCACTCAAGTGTCCGGGGAGGTGTGGAAAGCCTATGCGCGCCCGACCCCGCTGCCATCCCGACTGAGCGAGACGGAACGTCATGCACATGATGCCCATGTGGCCGCTCTGGGCGAAGATGCGGTCTGGAAAACGTATCGGTAGTTGAGGTGTCGGGGACCCCAGCGAAGGTCCCCAACTTTTTATCCGACGCTTGGCCCTTAGGACGGCGTTGCCTGGGCAGCCTCAGCCTGGGCGCGGCGCGTGATCTCGTTGCGGTACAGCGACACGAAATCGATGGTTTCCAGGTTCAGCGGCGGGAACCCTCCGTCGCGGGTCACATCGGATACGATCCGGCGCAAGAACGGGAACAGGGTGCGCGGGCATTCAATCAACAGGTAGGGGTGCAACTGGTTGTCGGGCACGTTCGAGATCGCGAAAATCCCGGCATAGTCCAACTCCATGGCAAAGATCGTGTCTTCGCCGCCCTTCACCTTTGCGGTGATGTTCAGCTTACATGCGACCTCGAACTGACCGTCCTGCTGCCGCTTTCGGGCATCCAGACCAACCTGCACGTTGATGTCGGGCTGTCCGTCCATCGTCTTGCCCTTTTGGGCAGCAACGTTTTCGAAGGACATGTCGCGCACGAATTGGCCCAAGACCTTCATCTGCGGCATTTGCGGCTGGGCCTCGGTCGCGCCGTTGGTCGGGGCGGCGGAAGCTTCGGGGGCGGGAACGGTATCGTCCGTGTCGGCCATTTGGGGTCTCTCCGGCTAGGCGTCAGTTGGTTGACCGCTCGTTAACAGAGGCAACCCCCCCTCACAACAGAGAGGGTCCAATCCGACGACCGACCAGGGGTGATAGACCAGGTGTGTTCGCTACCTTTGGTCTGTGTCGCGATCATCTGGCGAGGTCCAACCCGAAGGACCCGACTTGCGGTGCACCTCCACATAGTCCCCATCGATCACAGTGTCTTGAGGCCCGTGGGGCCGCTGGGCAGGGCCTTGGCCCATGGTAAAGCTCTGGACATTAATGCGCGACCGGATCGCCGAGAGAAGGGCATCGCGCACCTGCGGCACCAGCAGGGAAAACCCAACCGCGTCCGTAAAGAAACCTGGTGTCAACAGTAACAGCCCTGACGCCAGGATCATCGCGCCATGGGCGAGGGGCCGCGTCGGATCGCTCAACCGATTGAACGACGTCTGCACGGCACGCAGTTGCGCCAATCCCTGCCGACGAACCAGGTAAGTTCCCGCCAAGGCGGTCAGCACCACAATCAGCAGTGTCGGCCACAGGCCCAACCATCCACCGACCTGAATAAACAGGGCGATTTCCACGATTGGGACCAAAACGAACAGGGCAAACAGCCACATGGTACCTCTCTCGTCTGGGGTCGCTTCCCTTGACCCCCACCGGGTTTTACATATGTGCCCTGTGTAGGATACCAAGCCTGCGACCCCAACCTTGGGCCGAGATTGCGAAGGATGAACGACGCCGTGTTACTACAACTTATCGTATTGGCGGCGATCGCCCTGTTCCTGGTGATCCGTCTCAAGAACGTTCTGGGCAAGCGGACCGGCTTTGAAAAGCCGACGGTTCTAGGCAGCCCGGCGGAGTCGCCGGTCCGGCGTGATTTTGAGGTCATCGAAGGGGGACCTGACCGGGACATCACCGATCACGTGGATGATGGGACACCCTCCGCAAAGGCCCTAGCCGCCATGAAAGAGGCAGAGCCTGGTTTTGTGGTGACGGAGTTTGTCGCCGGGGCGCGCGGCGCCTACGAGATGATCCTGATGGCCTTTGAGAGCGGCGATCTGGGCGACGTGCAGCCCTTCCTGTCCGAAGACGTCTACGAAGCCTTCCTGTCGGTGATCTCCGACCGTGAAGATAAGGGCCTGAGGGTCGAAGCGAACTTCATCGGCGTGCGGGAGACATCCCTGGAAGAGGCCGAATTTGATGCCGCGACGAACGAGGGTCAGGTTACGATCCGTTTCGTGGGTGAGCTGACCAGCGTCGTCAAAGACCAAGACGGCACCGTGGTCGAAGGCAATCCGAACGAAATCAAAAAGCAGCGCGACATCTGGACCTTCGCGCGCGAGATGGGATCGGACGATCCGAACTGGAAGCTCGTCGCCACGGGCGGCTGATATGGCTGCCCCGCGCGCAACTCTGGCCGCCCCCGAAACGGGGCGGCTTTCGTTTTCGGACCTGCCGGGTTGGCGGGAGGATGACCTGGCCCTTGCCCGGAGGGTTTTTGAGCGCTCTTCCGCACCCCAGTCGGTCCAACACGCCAGATCTGTCTTCGAGACTGACTTTGCTTTGGGACATCCAGTGTCGTGTCACCTGACGGGATACTACGAGCCGGAGATTGAAGGCAGCTTACACGCGACCGATCAGTTTCCGGTCCCGCTCCATGGCGTCCCGGAGACGCCCTGCACCCTGACACGCGCGCAAATTGAAGGGGGCTTCGACGGCCCGGTTCTTGCCTGGGTACGCGACCATGTGGAGCGGTTCTTTCTTCAGGTCCAGGGATCCGGGCGTCTGCGCTTGCAGGACGGGACCACGTTGCGCCTCGGGTTTGGGGCAAAGACGGCACACCCTTATCGCTCCATAGGTCAGGTCTTGCGGGATCGTGGTGAGGTGCCCGTGGATGTCACGGCGGATCAGGTCAAAGACTGGCTCCGCGCCGACCCAGAACGGGGCCGCGCAATGATGGCGCGTAACCCGAGTTACGTGTTCTTTCGCGTTCAAAATCTTCCTGACACTACCGGTCCCATCGGAACCCTCGGTCTGCCAGTGACGGCCGGTCGATCCATTGCCGTCGACCCGGACCACATCCCCCTTGGGACACTCGTTTGGCTGGACGCAGGGGGGGTCACGCGCCTGTGCATCGCCCAGGACACCGGCTCCGCGATCAAAGGCCCCGGTCGTGTCGACCTGTTCATGGGAACAGGCGCGGAGGCGGGTCATCGCGCTGGGGCCTTGAACGCCACCGGTCGTCTAATCCCGCTGGTGCGCAGATGAAACGTCGGCGTCTGTCGCCAGAGGATCGCGACCTTTGGCAACGTTACACAAAGACGGCGGACCGCCTGGCGGAGTCTCGTGCCGCGCCAGTGCCCGAGGCGCCGACCCCACCCGTTCCTAATCCCGTGGCACCGAGGCGGATTGACCCGTTCAAGCTGGGTGCCCAAGCGCGTCCACAGACCTCAACCCACGCCCTCGCCCCCAGCATCAGCGAGCAGGTTGCCGCCGCGCCCCTCCGCATGGATGCCAAAGCCCACAAACGGATGAAGGCCGGCAAACTGCGGCCCGAGGGTAAGCTGGATCTGCATGGAATGACCCTGGCGACCGCACAGCCCGCGCTGACCCGTTTTGTCATGGCGGCCCATGCGGACGGAAAGCGTCTCATCCTGGTGGTGACGGGCAAGGGTAAGTCCAAGCCGAGCCAGACGGTCATGCCCAATCGTCTCGGCGTTTTGAAACATCAGGTGCCCATGTGGCTGACGATGGCGCCCCTATCGTCAGTTGTCTTACAGGTCACCGAGGCGAACCGCAGCCACGGGGGGACCGGGGCGTATTACGTCTATCTCCGGCGGGCGCGGTGAATTCCCAAGGTGGCCAGCGCTGCCGCAAAGACGAAGTAGACGGCGATGGCTGTCATCTGGTCCGGGAAGGTGAGACCTCGGTCGATGATCCAACCCGTCAACCCCGGTCCCAGCGCCGACCCTAAGACCATAATGGCAGCGGCAAGTGCCTTGATCGCTCCTAGATGTTGCGTGCCATAGAACTCCGCCCAGAACGCGGTCGGAACAGTCGCTTGTAACCCGGTCCCGAGGCCGAAGACAGCGAGTGCCAGGGCCGCGCCACCAAGACTTTGCGTCCATCCCATCAACAGAAACGCCAGCGCGAACGGGAGAAGGTACACCCGGATCAACCGACCCGCGCCGACCCGGTCCAACACCATGCCGGAGGTCAGCGTTACGACCACGGATACCAACGTAAAAAGCGGCAGCAGCGCAACATATCCCGCAAGGGTCCAGCCCTTGGTCTCGACCAGGTGGACCTGGTGGAAAAACAGCGCTGTCCCAAAGGCGGGTGGCCCGAGGAGGAGGGGGACCAGCGCCCAGAACAGGCCGTGGCGCAGCATTTGCCCCCGGGTCCAGTGGCGCCCGCCCAGGCCTGTCACTGCCGTCTCGGTCGCGATGCTCTGGGGGGTACGCTCCGTCCGCAAGAGGCGCAGGACAACAGGGATGGAGACAAGGACCGCCCCGGCTGCGAAACACCAGAGCCACCGCCAGTCGATCACTGCCATGCCCGCGACAAAGACGATGGGAAGCACAGCCTGGCCTAAGGCGAAGCCCATGGCGGAGATCGACAGGGCGCGTCCACGGGTGGCCACGAACCAGCGCGCCATGGCGAGGGCGGCCAGGTGGCTCATCATTCCTTGACCGGCGAAGCGCAACAGAAAGACCGTCAGCGCGAGACCTGCCACATGGCTCGCCCCCGCCATCATCAGGCAGGCAAGGATCAGCAGCAGGCTGGTCGCGACGGCCAATTGCCGGATCCGCAATCGGTCGCTGACCGGCCCAACAAAGACCATGACCGCCGCCGAAATCGTCGTCGCGACGGCATAGAGCGCGCCCCATTGCCCGTCGGTCAGGGAAAAGTCTGCCATGATCTGCCCCGCGAAGAGGCCGATGAAGAAGGTTTGGCCATAGCTCGATGTGAACGAGATCAGGACCCCGGCGGAGAGAAAGGGCGCGTTGTCCCGCAGGAACGCGCCCGTGCTGGTCACAACACGTATCGTGACAGGTCGGTCGATTTCGCGAGCTCGCCCAATTGGGTCTCCACGAAGCTGGCGTCGATGGTGACCTCCGTCCCGCCTTGATCTGGCGCGTCGAAGGACAATTCCTCGAACACGCGCTCCAACACCGTGTAGAGCCGTCGCGCGCCGATGTTCTCGACACTCTCGTTCACCTGCGCCGCGATCCGGGCCAGGGCCGCGATGCCCTCGTCGGTGAAGGTCACTGTGACCTCTTCGGTGGCCATCAGGGCGGTGTACTGACGGGTCAGGGCATTGTCGGTTTCCGTCAAGATCCGCACGAAATCCGCCTCAGTCAGGGCGCGCAACTCGACCCGGATGGGCAGACGACCCTGCAACTCGGGCAACAGATCCGACGGCTTGGCGATGTGGAAGGCGCCGGAGGCGATGAACAAGATATGGTCTGTTTTCACGGCGCCGTGCTTGGTCGAGACGGTCGTCCCCTCGATCAGCGGTAGCAGGTCGCGCTGCACGCCCTCGCGGCTGACATCGCCGCCCCGGGCATCCTGACGGGCGGCGACCTTGTCGATTTCATCGATGAAGACGATGCCGTTCTGTTCCACGGCGCGCACGGCTTCGCGGGTCACCGCCTCGGGATCGAGCAGCTTGTCGGCCTCTTCGTCGATCAGCAAGTCGTAGGAGGCCGCGACGGTGAGACGCTTTTTCACGGTGCGCTGCATCATCTTGCCGAAGAGTTCGCCCAGATTGGCCATCTGGTCCATGCCGGGCTGTCCCGGGATCGCCATGCCGCCCATGGGGTTCGAGGTATCGGCGACCTCCAGTTCAATCACCTTGTCGTCCAACTCACCGGCGCGCAGCTTTTTGCGGAATGCCTCGCGCGTGCCGTCCCGCGCGTCTTCGCCCGCGATTGCGGTGATCACGCGGTCTTCGGCGGCGGAATGGGCCTTGGCTTTCACCTCTTCGCGCATTTGTTCGCGGATCATCAGTTGAGCCGCATCGACCAGATCGCGGATGATCTGCTCCACGTCGCGGCCCACGTAGCCCACTTCGGTGAACTTCGTGGCCTCGACCTTCAGAAAGGGCGCGCGGGCCAGTTTGGCCAAGCGGCGGCTGATCTCGGTCTTACCGACACCGGTCGGCCCGATCATGAGGATGTTCTTCGGATAGACTTCGTCCCGCAGGTCGTCGCCCAACTGCTTGCGGCGCCAGCGGTTGCGCAGGGCCACGGCCACGGCGCGTTTGGCGTCCTTCTGGCCGATGATGAAACGGTCGAGCTCGGACACGATTTCGCGCGGGGTCAGGTCGGTCATGGGTCTCTCCTTACCTGGGCCTACGTAAGGAACGTTCACGGAAACGCAACGGCGGTCACGTCCCCGTGGGTGGGGCTATGCCTCGCTAAGGTGGTCGATGCACAGTCCCCCCACACCATAGCACCGGAGATATCCATGTACCGTCGTTCTTTTATGCTGTCCGTCGCCACGGGCGTTGCCGCCTTACCCGCTGGATCCCTGTTGGCCGGAGGGCACGGGCGCCTGGGCAGTTTCACGGGCGCCTCGAACCATGTGACCACCGGCACCGCAGAGATCGCAGGAAACCAAGTCAATCTGCTGGCGGATTTCACCTTTGATGGGGCGCCCGACCCCAAGGTTGCCCTGGGTCGCAACGGATATGATCCCTCGACCCTCATGGGTCCGCTGACATCGGACACTGGCGCCAGCAGCTACACGATCCCAGCGGGCATTAACCCGAGCCAGTACAATGAGGTCTGGATCTGGTGTGAGCGGTTCAATGTCCCGTTGGGCGTTGCCAAGCTGAAGTAATTCTCGCGTCTTCTCAAAGCGTCTGACCCGCCGTAAACCGGGTCGGACGCCGGACCGATTAGGCCCAGCGCCCCACGGCCATAACGCGGGCCAGGGCGTAGTCGCCCGACGCAAAGTTGCTCATCCCGGCGATGCGATACTGCCGGAAAGTGACCGCGGTCGTGCTTGGCGGCAAATGCGTCCGCAAACCCAGGCTCGTAACGAACGGTGTGCAGTGATCGTTGACGCTGTCGTCGTCCAGATGGCTCGTAATGATCAGATCCGCAGGATCGATGAACGACACGGGAAATGTCCAGGTGCCCTCGATCCGGGAGCTTGCCACCTGGGTGAGCGTGATCTCCGCCGTGCAAATGAGCGTCCCATCAGCCATTTTGACGAAGTTTCCCGTGGCGGTCGTGCCCCGCTCCAGGACACCTCCCGTCGGGACGGCGCCCGCCCCCATGGACACGGGCGCCAACAGGTTGCCAGGGCCATACCCCCAATCCGCGCGCATCAAGCGGCCAGGTGTTGTGTCGTTAGCCGTGTCTTGAACCGCCGCGCCGTCCACCAAGCCTGTCGCCGGATCAACGCGCAGGGCCGTGGTCCAGGCCGTGCCGTCGGCGCTCACTTTGATGGACCAGGCATCCTCGCCGGCGCATCCCATCTCCGCGCGGCCAGACCAATTCGTCTGAAACAAAAGGCTATTGGTGTCAGCGGCGGTGGCTTTGTTAACTTTGATCTGATGTCCCGCCCCATCATGGGTCAGAAGCGTCGCCTCCGCCGAGACCGCCAGGCGGTTCGTCGTATCCGCCGACGTGTTGAGGCCAAGGGTGGTCAGGGGCCCCTGACCGACCACCGGCTGCCAGTCCGTGCCGTCAAACACGGCATCTGCCCCGAGCGAGACGACATGGGTTCGCCACCCCGCGCTGGGCGAGTAATAGACCCACCCCCCGCCCAGAAGCGCCGCGATCTGACCGGATTTGCCAAGCCAGTCGCCCGTGGCCCCGGCCCCAACGATATGGCGGTCGCCCTCCGCTGGGGTCGCGGGGGGTTCGGTCCGGTCCATGTCGGCCACGACCAGTTGAACCAGCGCGTCGAGCGCAGCCATCGCCTCGTTGTGGGTCACGTGCTTTTGCGCCTGGGACGCCTGGATCAACGGAAGATCGAGGATTGGGGTGGTTTGGGACATGGCTGGCTCCGGACCGACAGGTGAGACGAAAATCGCAGGGACCCTCCCGTTGAGCACTTAACGATCCGTTAACCGACACCCACCAGCGGGCGGCCCTTGGAGGGTCGTCCGGCCCAGGGTCGTCCTGTGAGGGCAGCGGCCAGCGGAGCCCGGGGGGGGAGGGGAATTAACCTTCTAAAATTAAATAAGAAATTTCTGGAATGTCCAGATTTTCGCCGCGGGCTTTGCACGCGCTGATCCGCCATTCCGCCACGCCTGACCTGCATCTCCATCTTACCCGATGGAGACCGCCATGACCCTGCGTAGTGCAGACCTTTCCCAGACCTGGACGGCTGAGTCAGATCCCTATCTGACTGATGTCACGGACATATCTGTTGGTGTCGGCGGTCGTATCTTCACAACGACCCATGCGGGAAACGCGGGCATCGCCTCGTGGTCCATGACCGGCTCGCGCGTTACGCGCACGGGCACAGCCGACTTACCGGCGGGCGCCGCCGTGGGGATATCGACGCAGCTTACGCAGATCGAGACTGGATCGGCTTCGTATCTGTTCGCTTGGGGTTTGGATGGACCCGGTCAAATGACCGTTCAGACGAACGGTCGCTTGGCGCGATTGAACGACGGCGATCAGGAGGTTCTTCCGTCTGACCTGCGCTCCTTAGAAATGGTCGAGGTTGACGGCACGTTCCACCTTTATGGCTCTCGCGCCGGGGATCGGAAGGTTCACCATTGGGTTTTGACCGACGATGGGGCGATGCAATCCCGTGGTCCCGAAGACGCCCTGGCCCGCGTGGGTCCCTTCGGTCTGACCGATCTGGCCAGCATTTCCGTCGGGGACAGAACGTGGCTTGTGGGCACAGGCGACGGGTTCGATACGCTGATCAGCTATGAAGTCGAAGATAACGGCCTACTTCGGCGAGACGGGCGGATCGCTCCCGCCGATGGCCCGGGCGTTCAGGCGCCCACAACCGTCGCGACCGCCGTGATTGACGGAACGGCCTATGTCTTGGTTGGCGGGGCTGGCTCCAACAGCCTGAGCGTTTTCATCCTCGACCGGTTCGGGAATTTCACGGCGACGGATCATGTGCTGGACGACCTCTCCACACGGTTTCAGTCCATCGGCACCTTGCAAACCCACACGGTGAAGGGCGCCACCTACGTTCTGGCGACGGGCGCCGATGATGGCGCGACGATCTTCCAATTATTGCCCGGTGGTCGTTTGCTCCACCGCGTAACTGTGCAGGACGAACTCAACACGGGTCTTGCCAACCTCAGTGCTGCAACCCTGACCGACCGCGGCGGCGATCTGATCCTCCTGGCGGCGAGCGCCACCGAACCAGGCCTCACCATGATTTCGATCCCCACGGGTGAGGCAGGGGAGACGGTGGTCTTGGACGATGACGGCGGCACGGCCAATGGAACGACCGGGGATGATGTGCTTGCCGGTGCTGATGGGGACGACAGGCTGTTGGGTGGCGATGGTGATGACATCCTCATGGATGGCGCGGGCAACGACGTCTTGACGGGTGGCGCCGGGGCAGATGTCTTCGTCTTCCATCCCGATGGTGAAGCGGACCGGATCTCGGATTTTGAGGTCGGCGTGGACCGGCTGGATCTGTCTGGCTGGATGTTCCTGCGAAACCCAATGCAACTGTCGGTGGCACCGACGGACGATGGCGCAACCATTACGTTCGGGTCTGAAACCCTCCACATAGAGACAGCCGATACCGAGCCCTTGACCCGCGCCACGCTCCTTTCAGATCAAGTGATCGGTCTTGATCGGATACTGCCTGCGTGGATGGAGGAAGAGACCATCGCCATTCCGGCGCCCATCGGCGTGAAAGACCCACCGCCGCCCACCGAGGGCACGGATGCCGATGACACATTATCCGGTGGGGCAGATGCTGATTCCCTCTCGGGCGGCGCTGGCGACGACTCGCTGGTTGGCGGTGGCGGTGCCGATACGTTGGACGGTGGCGTCGGACACGATGTGATATCCGGTGGGCAAGGCGATGACCGTCTGGTCGGTGGCGCTGGCGATGACACGCTGACCGGTGACGACGGTGGCGACAGCCTGGAGGCTGGGGCCGGGTCCGATGTGCTTTCTGGCGGTACGGGTAATGACACGCTCTCCGGTGGATCCGGGGGCGATCAACTGACCGGTGACGCGGGCTCGGACCAATTGCTTGGCGGGTCTGGAAACGACACCCTTGCGGGTGGCGGCGGGGCGGACACGCTGGATGGGGGGACAGGCGCCGATCGGTTGGATGGCGGGCAGGGCAGCGATACCTACCGTATCGACGCTCGCAACGACCGCGTCTTCGAGGTGTCAGGCGCCGGGGATGACACGATCCTGGCCACCGCCGAGGTGACCCTTGGTGCCGCAGCCGTTGAACACATCATCTTAGAGGGACGCGGGAACCTGCGGGTGAACGGCAATGGTTTCGCGACGGAAATCATCGGAAACGCCGGGTCCAACATTCTGGTCGGCGGCGGTGGAGAGGACACGATCACTGGCGCGGGTGGTCGCGATTACTTCGCGTTTCAGATCACGGACCCGCCCGGTCCGGCGCTGATCCGCGATTTCACCCCAGGGGATAAGCTGGCGTTGGATGATCGCTACTTTGGCCTGGGCGATGGCCGGATTGATCCGCGCGACGTGACTGAGGCGCAGGCGGCCTCGGCGCTGGGCTCGGGTGCGGTGCGGTACGACCAACGCACGGGATCACTGTTTATTGACACGGATGGGCGGCGTGGTCCTGCCGAACCTGAACTGATCCTCCGGCTTGAAAACACCCCCAGTTTGACCGCCGATGACGTCCTATTGTTCTGATCGGGCGCTGGTCCCATGTGATGGCGGCGGGGCCGTTTGCTGCAACCGGTCGCGGTTTTTTTGGATAAAACCCGATTAAGGTTCGGCGATAATTCCGCTAAACCCGGCGGGACACTGAATGGAGAGGTCCCGTGACGACAGAAATTTCGACGTCCGCCGATGCCGATCTAGCCGCGCTCTTGGAGGAAGTCCGAGAGTTTCTCGCCGAGCGGGAAGGCGAAAGTGCGCTCATGGCGCTCGACGATGAACCCGACCTGACGACTGGCCCCGAAGCGGAGCTTTTGCGCGCGGAAGCGCAAATTCAGATGGCCGAGGATTTTGATGAAGCCCTGATTACCCTGGAACGGGCGGCGCGTGCCAAGGCTGACCCGGCGTCCGTTGCCACGCTCTATAAGCGGGTGCGCATGGCCGATGTGAACCTGAAGAAACAGGCAAGCCTGCTCAGCTGGATCACCGAACGCTTGGACGACGCCGATCTTGCCGTATCCCTCGCCAAGTTGCAGATGCGCCGCGAACAGCCAACGCTGGCCGAGCGGGCGGCGAACCGGGCCTTGGATATCGACCCAGGCATGCCGGAGGCGCACCGCGCGCTCTATGTTGCGATCCTGCGGTCTGAGACACCGGAACGGGCCGTGGATGCCATTCGCGAAGCGCTCGTCGTGGCCCGTCGCAACCCGCGCTATCCGGCGATCATGTCGACGCTTGCGGGGATGGAGCCGAGCGAGGCCGATGCCCTCAAGACCGAGATGATCGACCATTGGCCCGAAAGCCTTGGCCGCCACCTGCGCGTGGGCGACTTGGACATCCGCAACGACGCGGATTTCAAGCCGGAGGCCAACGGCGTGTATCGCCTTGCCTTGCAAGGCCAGCGGGATGACGCCCTGGCCAAAGCCGAAGATATGATCGAGCGGAAGCAGGGCCGTGGCTTGTCCGCGCAAGATGAGGTCATGGCCGAGGTCCTGACGCTTCTGCCTGGTCCCCAAGACCGCAAACGCCCCTTGGTCGAAGACACGAACGCCGAAGTTATCGCGTCGGAGCCGTCACAAACCGGCGTCACGCTCTTGTGCTTCACCGATCTGACCCACCGCTTGAACTATGACTTTGAGGTCATCGATGCCTTTGCCGCGCGCAGCGGTGCGGCAACGCTCTTCCTGCGGGACCATTCGTTCCGTTTGTTCATTGGTGGCATTGGCTCGCTCGCGTCGGATCGTGCCGGTACGATTGCCGCGATTAAGGACAAGCTCGCGGATCTCAAGACGGAGCGCTTGCTGGTCATGGGGCTCAGCTCCGGGGGCTTTAGTGCCATCAGCTACGCGCGGGAACTCGGCGCCGAAAAGGTCCTTGGTCTCAGCGTTGCGACCTCCATCGGGCGGTTCCTGCGGGGCGACGACCGTCGCGCGCGCATGTTGATCGCCCGCCTCAATCGGAGTTTTGCACCCGAGGAGCTGGATCTGAATGCCGTCTTGCCGACTATCGACAGCCAGTGTCCGGTCGATTTGTACTACGGCATCAACAACGCGACCGACCGCGGGCATTCCGAGGATATCGGGGGCCTGCCCGGCGTAACCCTGCACCCGATGGAGGGTCACGCCCGCCATCAGGTCTTGCCGGATCTTATCCGACGCGGGACGTTCCAGGCGTTCTTGGACAGTTAAGACATGGATGGGCGGGCATGGACCCGCCCTACAACTCCAGCATGTCTCGGTGGTAGCGGTGCAGGAACACCATGCCAACAAGGCCGAGAACGAGCCCCACCCCAAACACATAGGCCGGGTTCACATAGACCACGTCATACCCGACGTAGAATCCGGACCGCATCTGTGCGGTCACATGGATTAAGGGGTTCCAAAGGAAGTATTCCTTATACTGCTCGGGCAGCCCTTCGAGGATCAGGATGATCCCCGACAGGAAAAACAAAGGTCGGTTGGCAATGCCCCAGACCTGTTGCCAGATCGGGAATTGGGTGATGAGAAAGCAATTCAACATCCCCACACCTGCGCCCAAGACGATGGCCATGGCATAGGACAGCAGGATTGGTTCCATTTGTACGACCGTTCGCGTCTCGAACAAACCACGGATCGCGCTGATCAGCAGGACCGCCACCAGAAGCTGCGTCAGGACCGTGAGTGTGATTCGCGCCAGAATGGCGTCCACATAGGTCACACGCGGGTACGACAGCAGAGCCTTTGAGAAGTTGATGGATTGAGCGGTCTTGTTGCTCACCTCCATGTACATATTGAACGGCAGGATTCCCGTGGCGAAGAAGATCGCGAAGTTCGTGCCCAGCTGCGGGCTACGCAGCCCGATCATCACGAACAGGACCGTGAGGAACAGGATGCCCAGCAGCGGCTCCAGGATCATCCAGGCATAGCCGCCAGGGGACCGACCGTAGCTGGAGGTCATTTCCCGCAGGATCAAAGCGACGATTGTCCGGATACCACTCAACCGCACGGTCTTGCGCACGGGACGCAGGGCCGCCGCCTCGGTCGCGCTGATCGGCGCGGGACCTGGTGAGGGCCCGGCGGTCTCTGACGTCATGGGATCCGGAGTCGCTGTCACGTCAGTCGCCCCCGAATAGATCGCGTGTGAAGACTTTGGCCTCCACGTCGAGCAGATCGTCGGTCATGCGGTTCGCCACGATGACGTCTGACTGCGCCTTGAAGGCTTCGAGGTCCGTCAGCACCGGGGAATTGAAGAAGGTCTCTTCGTCCAAGGCCGGTTCAAAGACCAAGACCTCGATCCCCTTTGCCTTGAGCCGTTTCATGATCCCCTGGACGGAGCTTTGGCGGAAATTGTCCGATCCTGCCTTCATCACCAGGCGATAGATGCCAACCACCTTTGGTCCTCGCGCCAGGATTTGTTCTGAGATGAAGCCCTTCCGCGTGCGGTTGGCTTCCACAATGGCAGCGATCAGGTTTTGCGGAACCTCGGAGTAATTCGCCAAAAGCTGCTTCGTGTCCTTTGGCAGGCAATACCCACCATAGCCGAAGGATGGGTTGTTGTAGTGCGCCCCAATGCGCGGGTCCAAGCCGACCCCTTCGATGATCTGCCGACTGTCCATGCCATGGGACAGGGCGTAGCTGTCCAACTCGTTAAAATAGGCGACGCGCATCGCCAGGTAGGTGTTCGCGAACAGTTTGATGGCCTCGGCCTCGGAGGGGTCCGTCAGCAGAACGGGGACATCTTTGGTAATCGCCCCGTCCAGCAGAAGGTCCGCAAAAGCCTGCGCCCGCTCCGACCGCTCCCCTACGACAATTCGGCTGGGGTGCAGGTTGTCATAGAGGGCGCGCCCCTCGCGCAGAAACTCCGGCGAGAAGAGAACATTGGTCAGGCCGGTCCGCGCCCGGAAGTCTTGCACGAAGCCAACCGGTATCGTGGATTTGATGACGATGGTCGCATCCGGTTGTTGGGCTGCGGCCTGCTGGGCAACCGCCTCTACCGAAGACGTGTCAAAATGGTTGGTCACCGTGTCGTAGTTTGTCGGTGTGGCAACGATCACCACATCTGCACCCGCGAAGGCTTCGGCTGGATCTGTGGTTGCCTGCAACGTCAGCGGAATATCGCTCAAGTACCGTTCGATGTCCGGGTCCACGATCGGGCTTTGCCGGGCGTTCAACATCTCTACCCGGCTGGCATCCAAGTCGAGCGCCACGACTTCATGCTTCTGAGCCAAAAGAACGGCATTCGACAGGCCAACGTATCCAATACCGGCAACGGCAATCTTCATATGGTATCTCCAAATCAGGCCCTGGCTTCCATCGTGGGGGCGTCACCGATGGGAACCAGACACGGCGCTGGGATGGCAATGGCACATTTCACGCCACCGCGCCAACAGGCGCGCGATGGGTTGGCGGTTTCAAGACAGGTTCAGCTTTGATGCAAAACCAGTTAGGCAATGGCGAAGCGTCAACAGATGGCGCGCCCCAAGGTACTCTCGAGATTTCAGGACCGTCCATGCACATTACCGACACTTCCCTTCCGGGTGTGAAATTGATCGAGCCGCCCCGTTTCGGAGACGCGCGTGGCTTCTTTTCCGAAAGTTGGAACAAGGCCAAGCTGGCATCAGAGGGCGTCGAGATCGACTTTGTGCAGGACAACCACTCCCTGTCGCGGACGGTCGGGACGGTGCGCGGGCTGCACTTTCAATCGCCGCCCCACGCCCAGGCCAAACTGGTGCGCTGTGGTCGCGGGGCGTTGTTCGACGTGGCGGTCGACATCCGGAAGGGATCCCCAACCTACGGGCAGTGGGTTGGCGAAGAATTGACCTTTGAGAACGGCAAGCAGCTTCTGATCCCTGCCGGATTCCTCCACGGCTTTGTCACGCGGGAACCTGACACAGAGATCGTCTACAAATGCTCGGACTATTACGCACCCGAATGTGACGGCGCCGTGCGCTGGGACAGTTGCGGTATCGATTGGGGGTTCGAGGGTGAGGCGTTGTTGAGCGACAAGGATGCCAAGGCCCCCGCCCTCGCTGAGTTCGACAGCCCTTTCACCTGGCAGGGATAAGACCATGAAGATCTTGATCACCGGCGGGGCCGGTTTCATCGGCTCGGCCGTGGTGCGCCAGGCCATCGCCGATGGCCATAGCGTCGTGAACTTGGACGCGCTGACCTATGCGGCCTGTCTCGACAACGTCGCCGGTGTCGCCGACAGCCCGAACTACGCCTTCGTCCAGGCCGATATTCGCGACCGCGCGGCCCTGGATGCGGCTTTTACCGCCCATCACCCCGACGCCGTCATGCACTTGGCCGCCGAAAGCCACGTGGACCGGTCGATAGATGGGCCGGGCGATTTCATCGAGACCAATATCACCGGCACCTACAACATGCTGGAGGCCGCGCGCAGCTATTGGACTGCCAAGGGCAAGCCTGCGTCGTTCCGGTTCCATCACATTTCCACCGATGAGGTCTTCGGCTCGCTGCCTGCCGACAAGTCGGTGAAGTTCACCGAGGATACGCCCTACGACCCGCGCTCGCCCTATTCGGCGTCCAAGGCGTCGTCGGACCATTTGGTGCGGGCCTGGCACGAGACCTACGGGTTGCCCGTGGTGCTGACCAATTGCTCCAACAACTACGGCCCTTTCCACTTCCCCGAGAAGCTGGTGCCGGTGATTATTCTGAACGCGTTGGCCGGAAAGGACCTACCGATCTACGGCGATGGCTCCAATGTGCGCGATTGGCTCTTCGTGGAGGATCATGCCCGCGCCCTTTTGGTTGCGCTGCAACGGGGGGCTCTGGGCCGCAGTTACAACATCGGTGGGGATAATGAGCGTACCAACCTGGAGTTGGTGACCGCGCTTTGCGCCATACTCGATGCCAAGCGGCCAAAGAACGAAGGCTCCTATGCCGACCAGATCACCTACGTGACCGACCGCCCTGGCCATGACGCCCGTTATGCCATCGATGCGACCCGGATCCAGGACGAACTTGGGTGGAAGCCCTCGGTCACCGTCGAAGAGGGTCTGGAACGGACGGTGGACTGGTATCTGGACAATACAGATTGGTGGCAGGCGTTGCTGGACCGGAAAGGGGTCGGGGAACGGCTGGGCGTGAAGGCGCTGTCCGAGGATCCTACGATGAAGGATCCAGCGACTGAACCTGCGGAGCCCCGCGCATGAGCATCCTGGTTTTTGGATCCACCGGCCAAGTCGCAACGGAGCTACGCCGTCAAGCGCCCGAGGCGACCTTCCTGAGCCGTGCAGACGCCGACCTATCGGACCCCGACGCCTGCGCTGCCGCTATTGCCGCGCATAAGCCCGATGTGGTGATCAACGCCGCCGCCTATACAGCCGTGGACCGCGCTGAGGAGGAGGAGGCCCTGGCCACGACCGTCAACGGCGACGCACCCGCCGCCATGGCCCGCGCTTGCGCGGATCTGGGCGTGCCGTTTCTGCATGTCTCTACCGATTACGTCTTTGACGGCACAGGCACCGATCCCTGGCAGGTGGGCGACCCGGTCGCACCGCTGGGCGCCTATGGCCGCTCCAAACTGGTGGGGGAGGAGGGGGTGCGCGCCGCGGGCGGGGCCCATGCAATCCTGCGGACGTCTTGGGTGTTCTCGGCCCATGGCAACAACTTCGTCAAAACCATGCTGCGCCTGTCCGAGACCCGCGACGCGCTGAACGTGGTCGAGGACCAGATCGGGGGGCCCACCCCGGCTGCTGACATTGCCGCGACCTTGCTGGCCATGTCCGCTAAGATGCGGGCGGGGCAGGGCGGCGGCACCTACCATTACGGCGGGGCGCCCGCGACGAGTTGGGCAGGGTTCGCCCGCGAGATATTCACCCGCGCAGGCCGCGACGTCACGGTGACCGGGATCCCGACCAAGGACTACCCCACCCCAGCGGCGCGCCCACTCAACTCCCAGATGGACGGCAGCACCCTGCGCACGGACTTTGGGATTGACCCGCCCGACTGGCGCGCGGGCCTCGATGCTGTCTTGCGCGACCTAACCGTCTGACGCCCCACTATTTAGCAGGAGATTTCCATGACCAATCGCAAGGGCATCATTCTGGCCGGCGGCTCGGGCACGCGGCTCTACCCCATTACGCTGGGGGTCTCGAAACAGCTTTTGCCGGTCTACGACAAGCCGATGATTTACTACCCCATCAGTGTGCTGATGCTGGGTGGGATCCGTGAGGTCGCGCTGATTACGACCCCGCAGGATGCGGACCAATTCAAGCGTACCCTGGGCGATGGCAGCCAGTGGGGCATGTCCTTCACCTATATCGAGCAGCCCAGCCCAGACGGACTGGCCCAAGCCTATCTCTTGGCCGAAGACTTCCTGGCCGGTGCGCCCTCGGCTTTGGTGCTGGGCGACAATATCTTCTTTGGCCATGGCTTGCCGAAGATGCTGGCCCGGGCCGATCAACAAGCTGTGGGAGGCACCGTGTTTGGATACCGGGTCGCGGATCCGGAACGGTATGGTGTGGTCGCCTTTGACGACGATGGGCAAGCAAAGCAGATCATCGAAAAGCCCGAGGTGCCTCCTTCAAACTTCGCGGTGACGGGCCTGTACTTCCTCGATGGGGACGCGCCGAAGCGCGCCGCCGCGGTGAAACCCTCGGCACGGGGTGAGTTGGAAATCACCACCCTGTTGGAAATGTATCTGACCCAGGGTTTGTTGTCCGTGGAGCGGATGGGCCGGGGATATGCCTGGTTGGACACGGGCACCCATGGCTCGCTGCTGGATGCGGGTAACTTCGTCAGGACGCTTGAGCGGCGTCAGGGTCTGCAAACCGGGTCGCCGGACGAGATCGCTTTCGGACAGGGGTGGATCGACCGGGCGGAGTTGACCAAGCGCGCCCAGATGTTTGGCAAGAATGACTACGGTCAGTACCTGCTTGCGCTGGCTGAGGACCCCAAGTCGTCGGCCTGAGTCGCGTTGCCATTTTGGAAACACAACGTTTCAATTGCATTGTAGCCAAAAGGCATCAGTAGGCGCAAAGCCGCGAATTTTGATCAGATTATGAGCGAAATTCGCCGCTTTTTGAGGACAGAAAGAGCGATAAGCAGTGGCCTGGCGGCGTCTCGGGAACGTTTCGTTCGCCTTTTTCTGACACGTCTGACCGCTGTACGCGCCGGGACATTCCGTGCCGGCGGCCTCTTTTCCCTTGCTGTTGGGTGCCTGCCCGCGGCGAGACCTCCGTCACGTTCTTAAGGAACCCACATGTCCGCAACTTTCCGACTGACTACCGGTCTTGATACGTTTACCGGAACGACCGGCAACGACATCGTCGAATTTCCCTCCAACGTCGCAAACCTAGAAGCGGGTGACATCATCACCCTCGGTGCCGGTACGGACACGCTGGTCACGGAGCGGACGTCAGCGCTGGGCCTCGGAACGGATCGTCTTGGCGGCTTCAGTGGACTTGATGTGATTGATGTCACTAGCCCCCCTGCGGTGACAATCAAACTGCTGGAGTTCCTGTTGTCGCAGTCCGACGATGGCACTCTGCTGGTTCGGTTCGATGGGGATCCCCTGACACTCGACCTGCGCGAGGCGGGTGGGCGCGAAGGCTTCGTGATCGAAGGCACGGGCCAGGTGTCGCTCTCTGATGGTGAGTTGCAGTGGGTCACCGTCGCGGATGGCGTGAACGGTCGGGTCGATGGCGGATCTGGCAGCGATACGATCGAAGGTGGCACGGGCAACGACGTTCTGCGCGGCGGCGGAAATGCCGATATGGTCGACGGCGGTGCGGGCGCGGACACGCTGACCGGCAACGGCGGCTATGACGTCCTGAACGGCGGCACGGGCAATGATGACCTGGACGGCGGCTCCGAAGACGATGTCCTTGAAGGTGGGGCTGGGCAAAACACCGCGACAGGTGGCTTTGGCTCCGACACCTTTGTGGTGACAGCGGGTGAGACGCTGACCATCACCGACTTCGAAGCCACGAACACCTTTGAGCGAATTGACCTGCGCGCCCTTGGATCCGACCTGGCGTTCAACCTGAACTTCACGACGGACGGCGCCTTTCAGGTTCTGTCCCTCGGGGCGGGCACAACACTCCGCCTGTCGGCCAGCGCGGCGGCTGCGATCACGCGCGATAGCTTCATCCTTCCGTCCGATGGGGATTTCGTGTCCAAGGCCCAGGGGTTGGCGCCCATGGCCGACTTCCGCTTTACCGATGCCGATGACACCTTTACCGGTGGGGCCGGTCGCCAGACATTTGAGGTGATCGGGCAATTCTCCAAACTGGCCGGGACGGATTTCTTCGATGGCGGCGCTGACGTGGATACACTGCGCATCTGGGGCGAAGATCGGGAGCTTTCCGAAGGTCTGCTGACCGGCATGTCCGGCATCGACGTGATCGACCTTGCAGGGGCCAGCGGCAACCTGGGTATCTCGATCAGCGCCGCAATGGTGGCGCAGTCGGACGCCGGAACGCTTCTCATCAAGACCGGCGGAAACGCTGTGATCGTTGACACCGCATTTGGTGATGGCGTCGTGACCGTTGAAGGGACGGGCCCGATTACCCTGCGCAATGAGGTGAACCAGAACCTGACCCTGTCCGACCAGTACGCGGGATCCGTGATTGGTGGATCCCGGGCTGACAAAGTGACGGGTGGCGCGCGCAACGACACTTTGGAGGGCGGCGCCGGTGCGGATACCGTTTCGGGCGAGGGTGGCGACGACAGCCTATCGGGTGGCGCCGCGCGAGACGTGCTGAACGGCGATGCGGGCGACGACACCCTTGAGGGCGGCGCAAGCCATGACCGGCTTAATGGCGGCACCGGGGACGACAGCCTCAACGGCGGCACCGGGTCGGACGTTCTGACCGGAGGGCTGGGCAGCAACACCGTCACGGGCGGGGCCAACGCCGATACCTTCGTGATCACCCCGGGCGAGACGCTGACGATCACGGACTTTGCGCTGACCAACACCTATGAGCGGATCGACCTCCGCCCCATGGGGCCGAATTTCGTCCTGGACCTGAACTATACGGTTGTTGACGGGTTTGGCGTGTTCGACTTGGGCCAGGGGACAACCCTGCGTCTGCCCGAAGCGACGGCCGCTGGCCTGACCGTGGATAACCTGGTCCTGCCCGGTGCCGAAGACTTCGTGACCTTTGCGACGAACCTCTCGACGCCAGCTGACTTCCTGTTCACAGCGGGCAACGACGTCTTTGCCGGTGGCGACGAAGCGGACATCTTTGAACTCAGTGGTCAGTTCTCGAACCTGTCCGGTGACGACGTGTTCGTTGGCGGGGCAGGTGATGACGTCCTGCGCATTACGGGCGCGGATCGTCAGTTGTCGTTCGACCTGCTGCGCGGCATGGACGGGATCGACATCATCGACATGACCGCAACGACGGGCGATCTGGCGGTGCGCATCGACCCGCGGATGGTCGCGCAATCCGACGACGGAACCCTCCTGATTAAGAACGGCCTCAACGATATGATCGTGGATGCCTCTTTCGGGGATGGTGTCATCACGTTGGAGGGGACGGGCAACATCCTGCTCCGCAATGTGACGGGTCAGAACGTCACGATTTCCGATGATTATGCGGGGAATGTCACGGGCGGGTCCCGGTCTGACAAGATCACTGGCGGGCGCCGTGATGACCGGATCGAGGGTGGCTTGCTCGATGACATGCTGGCCGGTGCTGGCGGTGACGACAGCATTCGCGGCGACGGCGGCAATGACACGCTGACGGGCGGCGAGGGGAATGACACGCTCGATGGTGGCGATGGACGCGACGAATTGATCGCGGACCTGGGCGCCACGACCATGACCGGTGGTGGGGGCGATGACCTGTTCATCATCGCAAAGGACGCAGGCCCCGTCACAATCACCGACCTCGACACGCTCAGCTTCCTGGAGCGTGTGGACCTGTCCCAGATCGACAGCATCCGGGCCGCATCGGACGTCAATGTCTCGATCGACGGGCGCGACGTGCGCCTGACCGCCACCGACCTGGACTTGACCCTGAAGGGCGCGGCAGGCCCCAACATCGATATCCGCGACTTCGTGTTGCCCGGCCAGGACGCGCGCATCTTCAATGTGACCAATGGCACGCCGCTGGAAGAGCTTCAGAACTTGATCAATGGCGCGCCGAGCGGGTCGACGATCAACCTGGCGGCCGGGACCTACGACATCACCGAGACGCTGCGGATCGACCGTTCGGACATCACCATCAAGGGGGCAGGCCAAGGTCAGACGATCCTTCGTGCGGCGCAAACCGACGCGAACGCGGGGCAGACCATCCTGGTTCAGCCGGACGGTCAGGAGCTCTTCACCGACCTCAGCCCTATCGCGGTGAACGCAGAGAAGGGCACCTTTCAGATCACGCTGTCCGAAGATCACGAGTTGGGCATCGGCGACCTGCTGTTCATCCATCAGGAAAACGACGCTGACTTTATCCGCGAGAGTGGCAATACCGACTGGATCCAGCCGGAACCTGATCGCCCGGAGGACATCTGGCTGCGTGAGTTCCGCTCCCGCATCACGGAAATTGATGGCAACGTCATCACCGTGCGGGAGCCGCTGCCTTTCGACTTCGATGCGGGCGTCGCCACGGTGCGGCAATCCACCTACCTGGAAAACGTCGTTCTGTCTGACTTCACGGTCACCGGCCAATGGGGCGAGACGGCGGATCCCAACAACTTCAACAACACGCTTCCCGATGAATGGAAGTCGATTGCCGCCATCGAATTGGATGCTGTCGAGAACTCCTCCATCAGCCGCGTGACGATTGAAGACCCGGCCAGCCACGCCTTCCGTTTCCAGCGTACCTATGACGTAACGGGCGAGGATCTGGTCGCCGAGGGCGCGCACAACAAGGGCCCGTCCAACGGCTACCACTACTACCTGGTCGAGGCGTTCAAGACGACGCTGAACAATGTCACGTCGGAAGATGCGCGCCACTCGGTTCTGTTCTCATCGTTCCACGCGGAACACTACAATGAGATCAACGTCACCGAGACCAATCGCGATATCAACTTCCACGGCAGCCCGGACGCCGACAACATCGTCCGCGTGGAAACGATGATCCAAGAGTACCGCAACGACGTCCCGTCGCGGGAGGATCCGCAGTGGCAATCGGTCAACCCAGGGGTTCCTGGGGAGCACCCCGAAGAAGCGATCGAGGATAACGACGTCACCTTCCGCACCCTGCAATCGGGTGGGCGGCCTGACATCGTGACGGCCGACGAACGGGGCGGCAACCTCAACACCGGCATCGGCAGCGACCAGTTGTTCGGTGGCTCCGGCCAAGACACGCTGACAGGCGGGCTGGGCGATGACGACCTGACCGGTGGCGGGGCGAGCGACCGCTTCGTGTATCGTGTCGGTGACGGCAACGACCAGATCCGCGACTTTGAGATGGGCGCCGGTGGCGACGTGTTGGTTCTGCAAGGGACGGCCTTCACCAATATCGGGCAGCTCAAGGTATCCTTCGAACAAGGCGACGTGGTTCTGGACATGGGCCGTGGGGTCGATGCGTCGATCCGCCTGCGGGATGTGGATGCCCGTTTGGCGCGACCGTCCAATGTCGAGTTCTTGAGCGACCCGAACGTTGAGGGTCTCGTGGACCGCGTGAATGCCGAAGACAGGTTCGTGCTGGGCACGCAGGTTGCAGACACTGTGACGATCTTTGCGTCGCAGCTGAACGCGACCAACTTCGAAGCGATCATGGGGACGGGCCTCGATACCCTCGTGGTCGAGGTTGGGAACGTCTCTGGCATCGTGGAAGAGATCGGCGATCTGTCGGGCGTGGATATCTTCGACTTCACCATCTCTCGCAACTTGGCTCTGGAAATCGGTCAAGAGGCGGTAACCCAGTCGGACAACGATGAGATCACCGTGATGATCGGGGATACCGGCGACATGCGCCTGAACGCCAGCGGCATCACCGACCGTGGTGGGCTGATCGTCGACGGCGCGCGGATCATTAACCTGTCGGACAGTGGCAATGCCTTGACGCTTGGCGACCGGATCGGTGGGACGGTGTCCGGCGGTGATGGCGCAGATGAGGTCGAAGGCGGCGCCCAAAACGACCGGATTGACGGTGGTGCCGGGAACGACACGATCGCTGGCGGTGCGGGCGAAGACACCTTGACGGGTGGCGCAGGCAACGACGCTTTCGTCTTCGAAGTCCCCGGCGCTGCGCTGCGCGGGGCCGACCGGATCACGGACTTCCAGTCGGGACAGGATCGCATCCTGATTGATGTCCCAGATGGTGTGTTCCCGACGGGCGCTTTGCCGAACGGTGTCCTGCGCCAAGGCACGGCGGCCCAGGACGCAAACGACTATCTGATCTACGATCAGGCGACGGGTCGGTTGTTCGTGGACCTGAACGCCAACGCTGCTGGCGGTCAGACGTTGATCGCCACCTTGGATGGCAATCCGGAACTGACGTCAGCTGACTTCTTGCTGGTATAAGTGCGGCATCAGGCGCTCCGTCCGGGGCGCCTGACCCATTCTTTAGATGAGGCAACGGCGGGCGAAGTGACTCGCCCCCGCACCCGTGCGCCCATTGGGCCAGCCGGGAACGTCACAGCGTTGTCGTGGGGCGCTTAATCGTGGGACGTCAGGCTGCCGGTAGGGACTCGTTCAAATGTTCCGGACGCCAGCGCCAAGCCAAGGGCACGTCGGACCCGTATTCGGCATAGATCGCCTCATACTGCGGCAGCAGCATTTCCATCAGCTTTTCACCGAGCTCCCCAGGCAGCTTTGGAACATCGGGCCGGTCCGGAAACGTCGGGCGACGGTCGTCGGGCAGGACATCCAGCCCCAGGGTGGTCGTCATCCGTTCCAACTCCACCAAGCGCGCCTCCGGGTCGTCGAGATGTTCGTGAAACAGCGTGACGATCCGGTCCTTTGGGACCTCGGGCAGTAGCCGCGACATCAACCGCGCATAGTCCGAATCCGGTCTAAGCCCGACGATTTCCTCCGGGCCTTCGGCAAGCAACTGGCGAAGCTGCCGCGCACAGGTATCGGCTGTCCGTTTCTCCTCAGGCATATCGAGGCATAGGGCCTCCCAATAACGATCCACTGGATCCCTTAGCACCAGAAGGAACACGCCATCGCCAAGCCCAGCCATGTCGGAAAAATCAAGCTGTCGGAGGCGGGCGTAGGCAGGTGTTAGATCGCACAACAATGGCTGGCTGCGCCGGTGGCGCTGCATGAAATCCAGATAGGCTTCGTGACGGGTTTCCCCCTCGCTCGGCGCAGCATGGATTTGCAAAAGAGCCGCCGTGTCACTGATCTTGCCGAGCAATTTGGACCGATCTGCGCCCTTTGCCTTTTCTTGTTGGGCCGACAGCTTGCGCAGGGCCGCGTTTCGGTCGCGCAGAAGACGGCGGTTCCGACCCGCGCGGGTGTCGAAGTAGTGGGGCTCCGTCACATCCGGGCAAAGGCACTGGCGATGGCGGCGCAGACAATCACCAACCCAGCCCGCATGGGTCACCGGCAAGCCAAGCCCGTAGAGCATGCGCACACCCTCGGGCAGGCGGACCATACTGTCGTCGCGGGCGGGCACAGCCGCTTCGCGGGTCCGGTCGGGGTCCAGACTAAACAGGTATCGGTCGATCGCCTCATCGACCTCTTCGTAGTACTGGAGCTTGCCGTTCTCCAGCATGGCGCCTGCCGTGCACAGATCGCGAATTTGCCCCATGGAGTGGCTGACGAAGATCGCGCCGGAGGTCTCCATCCGCCCGCGAAAGACTTCGCTCGATTTCCGGCGGAAGGCCGCGTCGCCCACGGCGGTGACCTCGTCCACCAGATAGGTGTCGAAGGCCAAGCCCATGTTGATCCCGAACGACAGGCGACCCTTCATCCCCGAGGAATAGGACCGCACCGGCAGGTGGAAATGTTCCCCCAGTTCCGCGAAATCCTCGACCCAGTCCATCAAGGATTCTGTATCCGCGCCATAGATGCGCGCCACAAAGCGCGTGTTTTGCGCGCCGGTCAGATCCGCATGCATGGAATCGGCCAGACCAACGGGGAATGAAACCGACCCCGTTGACAACACCTCGCCCCAGCTTGGGGTTGAGGTCCCTGCGATCAACCGAAGCAGGGTTGATTTTCCAGCGCCGTTCCGGCCCAACAGGCCCACGGAAACGCCCGTTGGGAAGACTGCGTTCAAGTTGTCGGCAACTGTGTTGCTGCGGCCATTGACGGTGAACGTCTTGGTCAGATTGCGCAGAACGATCATGGTTCAGACCCCTTGTGACACCCTAGCGGCGATCCCGCAGGGCATAGGCCGCCAAAACGATGATCCCCCACGCGAGGAAGCTGAACAGCGCGACAAGGCTGATCAGCTTGGTCCGTTCCGGGTGGGCCGCCGACTCCGCCAGGGTGGGGCGCACGTGCGCCGCGAGGTAGCGGCTTTGGCGCCGACTTTCCGCCAGGCTTGAATCGTAGCCAGCAAGCGCAGCGGTATAGGATTGTTCGGCAAAGTTGAGATCGACGATCAGGCTTTCGTATTCCCCAACAAGATCGGCAAAGGCGTCCAGTTCCCCGCCTTCCGCGGTGCCTCCTTCATCTTGACCCTCATCGTTACGGGGCCTGCTCCCAAGGCCCAGTTTGCTCCGCTCCTCGGCGATGCGGCTCTCGATGGTTTCGATCCGGCGCTTCAACTGCACGATCCGTGGGTCGTTCGCCGGTGCCGTTTGCACCAGAATATCCAGGTCGATCAGTGTCTGGGCCAATTCGCCCTGCAAGGATGATAGGATACCCATCTGGCTTTGGATCGAGGCCTGGGGGTCCACGATCTGTGTGCGGTTGCGGAATCGGGTGATGGCCTGACGGGCGACTTTCAGCCGCTCCACCGCGCCGTCCAATTCATCGCGGGCATAGCGCGTCGCGTCCTCGCGGGCGATGGCCGACAACTCATTGATCATATCGGAACTGCGCGCCTGGATTTCCTGTGCGATGCGCTGGGCATCGTCGGGGTCGAAGGCCTGCACCCGGAGTTCTAGCAACCCGGTGGAGCCGATGTTGTATACCTTCACCATGCGCCGCCAATAGGCCGTCAGGTCCTCAATGGTTCCGGGTGGGTGATAGGCATAGATCGGGTCCTGGTCCGGGGGGACCTTACTCCAGATCGTCCGAAGGTCGAGGCTGTCTTGGACTTGGCGGACAAGCTGTTGGCTCTGGATGAAATCATACAGGATATCGGTGTCCGAAGAAGAGGAGCCGGAAAGCCCGGTGATCCCAGCCAAGCTCTCGATGGCCGATCCCGCTTCTTCGGTGCGGACAGAAAACCCTGCCGTGGACACATAGCGATCCGCCGCCCGTTCCCAGAGGTACCAGGCGCACAGGGCCGTGGGGGCCACCACCAGCAGCAGGAAACTGAGGGTGATTAACCAATGCCGTCCCCTGGGCTGGGCCGGCGCGGCTGATGTCATTTGGGTATCCGTGGCGTCTGTCATGCAAAAGTCTCGACGGTCGCGGCGGTCAGGGCTCTGGCCCGGTCCGCCTGAAAAGAGGATAAGTCTGCCCTATCGCGTATTCCGCAAAAGCTGAACGCACTTTTCGCAAGCCTGCGTGAACAGGATCAAGGCCGGAGTGCAAGACGCACCTGATCGGCGGGATCCTCCGCATTCAATGGAACGCAAAGTCCGTTCGCCGCGCGGCTGACTGCCATGCCCTGGGCTCCGATGTCGAAGGCAATCACCGGCAGCCCCGTGGCAAGGGCTTCGTGCGTGGCGTAAGAGAAGGTTTCGGGCCAAATCGCCGGGACCAGCCAGTGGGTGATCCCATGGCGGCGCACCAAGTCCGGTATCTCGTCCACGCGGTAGCCTCCGTGGACGCTGACCCGGCGCGGCAACGTACAATCCGGGTCCACCTGACCCAGAACGATTAGGCCTGCGGGACCGTCTTGTATCCCGATATGGCGGCCAAGACTGGCGACGACCGCCGCTCCCTTATGACGGTTCAAGTTGCCGATAACGCCCACCACCGGCGGTTGGGGAGGCGTGACGTTTGCAACGTTGGGTATCGCCAATCGGGCAAGATCCGGCATCGGATGGCCACGAACTTCCAGCTTGGTGCCGGTGAAGCCCGGCGCGAGGTCGGGCCAGGCCGCCATCAGGTGTTTTCTGCCATCCTCCGAGAAGAGCCGGATCTTGTCTGCCGCCCCCAACAGGCGCCCCCAGGCCGCCATCCACTCTGGCAACGACACCTCTTGTCCGTCCGGTCGTTTTGCCCTGTGTGCGAGGTCCGTGTGATCCCTCTGGATGGGGCCGCGATAGACATCGTCAGCATCCAAAAGCGTATAGGACGGCGAGATCGGCAGCCAGTCGTGGAACAATACCTCCAGCTGATCGCCCGGTTGGCGGAGCGACAGAAGGATATCGGGCAAGGTGTAGGGATCCGGGTCGCCCACGCCGCAAGAATAGACCAGGCGCTTTTGGGACAGGATCGCAAGCAATCGAACCACGGCCTCCAGGTCGTCCGTGGCCGCACCGGTTACACCCGTCAGGCCGCCGGGTTGCCCACCGGCGTGGACCTCAATCTGCCAGCGCGTCGGCCCGCCGACCCGCAGGACCACCGACGGCAGCCCCTGGGCCCGATCCGTGGCCATCCGCGTTTGCAACCAGATATCCGCCCCGCCGCCCAGATCATGGGCTAGGTAGACCGGCACAGGACCAAGATCCGCCCGCGCGGCTTGGGTGTCTGCCCAGGCCAAGGCGAGCGCCAAGCGAGGTGTGGTCAACGGATCGGACGCAATGAAGCGCGCGACCTCCAGGTCATAGGTCGGATAGCGCTGAGAGATCAGCGCCCCATTTTGCGCGATCAGCATCGCCTTCGCCTCGGAGCCGAAGCTGCTGCCGCCGCGGTGTTCCACGAAAAGGTTGCCCAACCCGATGTGGCGACCGCCCAGGGCACGGGCTTTCTGGCACCAATCCACCTCTTCGCCATAGCCACGGCCAAAGGCCGCATCCAAACGGGGCAATCGCGCCAGAAACCGAGGGGACAGGGCCATGCAGAAGCCCACGCCCGTGGGCATCTCCGCCTGGGAAAAGACAGGGTCCAGGGTTCGTGCTACCCGATCAATCGCGTCGGCATCGCCGGGCATCAAGTCCCGCGCCATACAGATACTGGGCGCCGTCGTAATCTCTGCGTCATTTGACATGGCCGTGACCGAGGCGACCGCAGGATCAGCCTCCGGCCCGACCAGTGGGGCCACAAGGCGGCTGGCCCAACCGTCGGGCACCAGCGCGTCCGAGTTCAGCAGGACAGTCGGGTGGTCGGGCGCCTGTCCTTCATCAATCCCAGCAGCCTCAAACCCAAGGTTCACGGCCCCGATGAAGCCCAGGTTTTCCGGTGGCTCCAGCAAGGTCACGTGACCAGTTTCGAGCCCATCGGCCGCAGCCGTCCAGTCCCGCAGAAAGGGCCTGACCCGGTCATCGGACGACCCGTCTTCGATCAGGATCAGGTGCCAGGGTAGATCCGTGTGGCGGATGACCCGCGTCAGGCATTCGTCCAGCAAGTCGAACCCATTGTAGACCGGTAAGACGATGGTGATCGCCGTCTCAGCCGCTAGGCTAGGAGGAGCGGAGGCCGGGAGCACCCGCGCATCAAGGGGTTGGAACCGCGCCGCCTTGTCCAGGCCCAGGCCCCGTTTGACCGCACCGCGGAACCTCGGATCTCCGGTCCGTGCCCAACCCCAGAACGCTGGGATCAGACGGAGGACCGCGCGCGTGAACTGAGCCAGATGTCCCGCCCGAACCGTCAATGGCCCGGGAAATCGCAGCGGCATCTCTGCTGTGTCGCCAGCACTGTCCTGCCAGTGAATGCGCGGACCATGGGGCTCGGCCTCGGACGCGCCACTGGGCAGGTGCGGCAGGGCTAGATCAAAGCGAAAGGGCCGATCCGGGGCCAAACCACTTGGTCGGTCGACGGAGACACTGCGCGCGCCGTGGGCCAGCGTCACTCGGACGACGGGCGGTTCTCCGGGATGCATCTTCCCGGCCACGCGCAACCGCCCACTGTCCCGCTCTGCGGTCTCAACAGCTCCGAGCGTTTTGCCTGCGCCGTTGCGCAATGGACCGGTGCGGCCCGAGACCAGATCGTGCGCCAGAACGTATCGACCATACAGACCGGCGATGCGGTGCAAGATCCCTGCCATGGGCGATCAGGCCGCGTCCAGCACGCGGCGCGTCAGGAAATCCGCCAGGTCGGGATGCATCACCTCACCCCATTTTATGTCATTGGGGAGGGGCCGCAGCGGAAAGGCCTCCTCTCCCTCCGGGACGTTGGTGATGTACGTCTGTGTGAGTTCCGCATTCGCTGCGGCAAATCTGCTGTGAAAGGCCCGCCGCCCTTTGGCATCGCGATACAACGTGCGGGCGCGCAACATCCCCAACAGGTCCGGGTGTTGACGGATGGCGTGATCCAGCTGATCCATGCGGCGACGGATGTCATCCCGCGAATGGCAGGTGTGGTGTAACAAACGTTTTAGGACTACCAAATCTGGTAGCATCCCCTCGTTCTGACGCCCCGCCGTCGGCAACCCCTCTGGCAGGTTAAGATCAAGCGCCGCCGCGAAGTTCTCTTCGACGCCCGCGCCTCGGCAGAGGTGGGCATAGCTGAGCGCGCGAAGGCCCGGGAACACGGCGTCCCAGGCCTTGGCTTGGCCCAAGAAGTCGAAATGAAACCAGAACCGCTGCCGGAAGACCTGCATATTGTGGTGATACCGGGTCGATTTCACGTGTTCTTGGTAAAGGGAATGGGCGTAGTCGGCCTGCTCGCGAAAGACGACGACAACTTCGGCCCCGCCAACCTGTTCGGCGATCTGAGTGATGTAGGAGCGACGGCGCGCCCAGTACACCTCTGGGTCCTGGGGCATCGGCTGCGCCGGGGCTTGATCCAGGTGACGGTAAAGGGGTTCTGCGCTGAGGATGGTGATGTCATGGTCGGCCCGCCGCGCCCGAACGGCGGCAAAGAACGCGATGGCCTGATCGCGGGTCATGTCATCGTTCTGATTTGAGAATGCGTTTACCGCCGCTTGGTGCGCGTAGTGCACCGGGTGATCGATCAGATCGTAGCTGGGATAGAAGATGCCGCGCTCGGCCAAAACATCCCGATTGCGGTTCAAATACTTCTGAATCGACGTGGTCGCCGTCTTGTGGGTTCCGATGTGCAGGATCAGACGGCTCATGGGGCTTCGGGTCTCGGCGCGTTCTCTGAGGTCATAGGGCTCACGGTACCACTGACGGGGCGGTGGCCGCCCATATCATCGGTGCCACGCAGAAACAAACTTAGCTTTCCGGCGGGGCAAGGTCGGTGATGCTAAAGTCGTACGTCTCTCGGAAATGCGCCTCCAACGCGGCGATTGCACCGTCATTCCCGCCACCGAGGTTATAGCCCAAGTACAGGCTGCCGCCGCCACTGTCGGATTCTTGGAAGCTGCCGGAGGTATAATCCACATTGATCAAATGCGTCGGGATGTGGTTCAGCGCCAGATGCCAGCGGAACCACAAGTCGTCGACCGTCGGCGCGATGCGCAGCGCCGTGGCAATGTCCAGTACGCCCATGGGGAAAAAGGCCGTATCATAGAGCACGCCGTCCTTACCTGTCGGCAGGATCAGACGGCTGGGGCTTTCTTCGATCTGACGGCGCATCCAATTGCGGTAGGGCGCCACCGCGCCGTTTTCCACCGACAGCAAATGACCCCGGTAGGCGATGACACAGCCGTGTGCGTCATAAGCCTCCAACAGGGTTTCGAGCCAGGTCTCCGGGTACTCCGTATCGTCGTCCGCCGTCGCCACCAGCCGTGATTGACCCCAGTTGGCCCGCAGGTAGGGCAACAACTTGCGATAGGGTCCCCAATTTGGGCAGCGATGCACCACCAGTCGTCCGCCAGAGCCGTCGACCAAACCCTGGATCTCGGGCGTGAGGTCCGTGATGCCCGTGTCCAAAAGATGCGGATCGTGCGAGATATAGAGGTGGATCCGCAGGTTGGCATAGCTCTGGTTCAGCAGCGAAGTCAGAGTTCTTGCGACCCCGGCCAACCGTGCCGCTATTGTCGTCAGGCTGACATCGACGCGACCGAAATCCCGTGTATGTAGGGTCATTGGCCCGCCCCTCTCGTGCTCGGGCGGAGGGGCCAGGGAACGGCGGCCTGAGCCGGGTCAAATGCAGTGCCTTCACCGCGTAAGCCCGAAAGGTCGGGTCGCTCCTCGATATGGCCACGCCAAAGGCTGAGCGCATCGCGCTTGGTCTGTCGTGTCCGTTGCGACAACGTTCCGGCGGCCCCATAGCACAGGACCAGGGGCGGTCTCAGGGCGTGCAAGGCGTGTCCTCCGTAGTAGCTGCGCAGGCGCTCCCGCATCTCGACGTCACCCCGGGATCGAACTTCGGCAAAAGCGCCCGCAGCCTCAAACGCGCTGCGGCGGAACATCGAGGTCATGGTCCCGTCGCCGAGGATCGAAAAGCCCGCCTCCATCTGAACCCGACCGGCAGCGTCGATGCGCATATGGGACGACGTCACAAGATGACGATCCGTATCCGCCTGGAAGGCTGCGACTTGCGCGACAAACCGATCTGGGTGGGACCAATCATCCGCGTCTTGGATCGCCAAGAAATCACCCGTCATCGCCTCCAGCACATGGTTCCGCCCCACGTAGGGGCCTTGGTTCTGGTCCAGCCGGATCAGGCGCAGGGCTGGATCATCGGCACAGGCCGCGTCAATGGTGGCCCGCCCATCCGGGCCGGAGGCATCATCGATGATGAAGACCTCCACCTCCCCATGGGTTTGTGCCCGCATGGATCGCAACGCCAGACGCAGCAGCGTTGGATCAGGGTCGAAGGCCGACATGGCCACGGAGACGCGGGGTCCAGCCTGGCCGGTCGTCGCGGGCGCGGGGGGCCTGGCACCGGCTGCGGTCTCTGGGTTTGGTGATGCGGTCTTTCCTCGGCCCAAGCGAGTGACCAGACGCGCGACCGGGCCGGGCGCATCAGACGCAGAGCGCGTGGTGGTCTCTGCCGGACCTGCCTCCGTCATGGCCGCCTCGAACACCTCCGCGACGGTACTGCCCATAACTCGCAGGGGGCGCAGATCGGTGCCCTCGAAAGTGCGGGCTAGGACCGCGTTCAACGCGTCGTTATTCCCAAGGTGGTTCTGGCAGATCGCCGAGAGGTCCGCCCCATCGGCGAGAAATCCACTGGCGTCCAAGGCGGCCAGTTCCGTTGCGTCCTGGAATATGGCCGCCATCAGCTTGCGCCGCTGGACGCTGCCGCCGGGCGGGATAACCTCGCCGACCGGGACGGCGAGACGGCGCAGGCCGTTGGACTGCCCCCGCAGATCGTCCAGCCAGACAGTTAGGTCGAGGCTGCCAAGGCGCTCCGCATCGGACAAAAGCGCGATGATTGCCGTCCGATCCTCGGCGGCCAAAGCGGCGCGAAACAGATCACGGGGGTCGGCGGTGGATGTCAGGGCTGCGTCCATGTCGCGCCCCGCCACATGGCTGACCGCAGCGAGGGCAGACGTGCCCCGCAAGGTGACAAGACGTTCAAGGATGCGCGTGTCGGTGAGCAGCGCCGGATCCGTTTCTGCCAATCGCAGGGCAAGACGCGCCTGGGTCGCGATGCCCCCGTGAATGCGCGCGGCATGGGCCAGGCGACGCGCCATGCGCAACCCCAGCGGCGCCGTATTGGCCAGCGAGATCAGCGCGCCTTCCACTTCCGTCGGGGGCAGACCCGTGGCGAGCACAGCGATCATCGGCAAAACCAGTTCAGAGCGATCTCCGACCACCGCCGCCGGGTGCAGGGCGAGGCCCGCCGCAATGGCATCCACCGCTGGCAGGTGTCGGGCCAGACGAAGGGCACGCCCGGCCTCGCCCTCGGACAACTGGGGAAACAGACCCGGCCGGTTCGCCAGCGTCGTCAGAAAGGAGCCAACTGGGGAGACTAAGCTGTTCCCTTCGATTGATGGGTCTCCGAGCCGTCGCAGGATGTCGCGCGCGCCGTCCACATCTGGCGCCCCATTAAACCGCGCGATACTGCTTTCAATCCGGCGGTGCAGCCAATCCTGGCGGCTTATCAGCGGCTCAATCGGCCAATGGTCCGCAGTGGCGAACGTCGCCGCCTGGGCGCGCGTGACATGCGTTCGCAGGGCCGCAAGGTCCCGCAAGGACACGTCGCGCTCGGTCGGGTCGGTCGGGACCGGGTCGCCTGCGGGGTCCGACGTCTGCGGAAAATGATCCTCGGGTTGCTGATCCAGATCCAGCTTTCGCGCCATGCGGGTCCGGTGGTCGGCGGCACCGTCCCAGTCGTCTGCTTGCAAGCCGCCGGGCGTACACACAGCCACCGAACTTCGGGGCAGGACGATCAACCCACGATGCAACCAGTCAAAGGCCTTTGCCGCGCGCAACGTGGCCACTTGGTCCAGCGGCAAGGAGGTGACGGGGGCGAGGCACAGCCGGGTCAATTGCGCCTTGGCCCGATCCGCCCCGACGAGGGTGGCGTTAGCGGCAATCTCGAACCGCTCTTCGGCAGCGTGATAGGTCACGCCGGTGCCGGTGGTGGCGTAACGGCCTGCCCTTGCCCAGTGGCGCCCAACGGAGCGGATGATGTGGTGCGCGTCGCGCGGGCTGTCCCCCCCGATCAGAATAACCGGCTTCCGGGCGGCATGTCGCGGCAGTCCGCCGTCGATCCCGGCTTGTTCCAGCGCGTCCAGGGCCTGCTGACCGTGGCCCTCGACCAAGTGGCAATTGTCGAGGTTGAGATAGTGCTCGGGCGTAGCTGCCGCATCCAGGCGCACCACAATCCCATAGGCGGAGGCGATTGGGACAGTCCGCGAACGGACCGTCAATCCGCCTCGGCGCCCAGATCCGGCAGGGCGCATTTCAACCGGCAGGGGCCGTGCCTCTTCTCCGAGGCCTTTGGCCCGCGCGCAGGCCGGTAGAAAATCCCCCATGGCGACCCGCTTGCGCCGGTCCGGATAGCCAAGGATTTCCCGTTCCCAGGACAGGGTATTGGTCAGGTCGGGCACATGCAGCTTCCGACCACCCGCGCCCAGATCGCCCGAGATCAAGGGGGCGGCGGTGCGCAGGAACACCGGCAGCAGGGGCGTCGGCTCCAAGTCGGCGGGTAGTATCACCACGCCCGCCTCGGGCCCTACGGCTTCGGCAGTGGCGCAGGCGGCCTCGGCGGTGCGCGCGATCCGCAGGGCCTGGATCGTCCCGGCTTGTTGCAGCTTGGCCCAATCCGCTTCGACCGAGGGCGTGGGGACCCCCTCCAGAACCACGGCAAGGGGCTGCGGCTCCAGCAAGGAGAGCGCGGCTTCGTCGCTGTTGTCGGCGGCGCCAGTAGGCCGCGCGCGCTGCCGCTCAGCGTCTATCATCCGCAGGGTTTCCTGATCGACGCGGGCCAACCGGCCGGTCGCGTCGTGACCCAACAAGTGTCTCAGGAACGACGTGGCGGCCTCGGGCGCGCGGTCGGCGGAGGCGATGCGTCGCCCCCGGCGCAACCTCAGATCGCTGCGACACGCGGCCAAGACGGTCGACAGCAGCCGCGCGGCCTCGGGGGTCTCGGTTTCAGCGAAGCGCAAGAGAACCTGTGCAAAGATGGTGCCCAAAGCCGCCGCCCCATCGTTTTCGCCTTCGTCCGGGGCGCGCACCAAGCGCCAGATCTGCACCAAATCACCCAGCGCCAAGGCGGTCGGACCGTCGATCCGCCCCGGCTTTGCGGAGGCGCGGGATGCGGCGATCTCCCCCAGTTTCCATACATAGGGGGCGTCAGGGGCCGCCATGGGCACGACCATTTCACCCGTCAGTTCGCTCAGCCGGAGAGAGGTGCTGGCGTCATGGTGGCGGGCGCCCGGCGGCGGCGCCTTGAGCGCGCGCAGCAAATCGCTCGCCCGTGTGGCAAACCGGGGCGACTGCATCAACCGGGTCAGGAAGGCATCGACAGGCTCATCCCGGGTTAGCCAGTCTTTGATGACGGTTTGCGACGGGCTGTGTTCCCCATGCAGGATGCGCAGCGCGTCTCGGATGGTGCCCGGCGTCAACGGTTGAGTCAGCCGGTCGCGGATGGGCGCGGGGTAGGCCGCCAACCGAGCAAGGAGTTTTGGGGACAAGCGGATCATTGCCAAGGTCCTGCCAGCTTTGGTGCCGCCGCACGATGGCAAGGGAGGTAAGGCATGGCGTTCTCTGATCCGGCGTCGGTGTCGATGTCCTTCGGGCATCGGTACGTTTCAAGGGTTATGGTGCGATTTTGCTGTCGCCGCAATCTACAGTCCCCAGGGCCTCCGCAGGGGGCTGGCGGTTGCACCGGCGGCTCACTTGGCCCATTGATCACCGGGATCGCGCGCCAGACGAAAGACCCGACCCCATGACTGACCCCAGCCCGTTGGCCGTTGCTATTCGAGACACGGACAGAAGGGGCGCCGTGGTCGCGCGCGAGATCGGGGGGACGCGATGACCCTTCGCGCAACCCTCCGAGACTTGGCATCGCGGGTTCTGCCGCGACCCGCCGGATATGTGGACCATTTCGATGCGGATCGCGTTGCGGGCTGGGCCGTCGACCCTGCGGGCAGCGGGCAACCGGTGACACTCAGCCTGCATGTGGATGGGCAGCACGTCATGAACGTTGCCGCCGATTTGCCCCGCGAAGATGTCTCTCAATCGGGGCGGGCGCCATTGCGGTGCGGGTTCGACATCGCCCTGCCGTCGCGGTTACGGGACGGCCAAGCCCATGCCATCGAAGTACGGATCGGCCAAGACGGCCCCCGTCTGCGCGGCGGTAAACTGACCTTAGACGCGGGGATGGCCGGTCGGGGGGCCTCGGGCGCGGCGGCGCGGCCCATCGAAGGTGTGGCGTGGTACGACCGGAGCCGGGCCGCCGTGGCGGGTTGGGCCACAGGGTGCGGCACGGTGTCCATTGCCGTGGATGGTGGTCCGCCAAGCGATGTGCCCCTCGATCGTGAGGTGCCGGGTTTGGGCGCTGGCAATCGCCAGGGGTTTCTGTTCCCGCTGTCGGATGATTTGGCCGATGGTCATCCCCATGACATTGTCGTGCGGGCCGGGCATTGGGCCGATGGGGAAGACCTAGACGGCAGCCCCCTACGGCTCAGCCTTGGGGCCGCGCGTCCTCGGCTATCGGTCGTCGCGGATCCTGCGGTGGCGCGCGGTTTGTGCCTCAACCTGCGCGACCGGGACGGCGCCCCGTCCCGCGCCCCGGTGACCGTGCATGTGGACGGGGTCGAGAGACCGCGCCTCCAGCCAGATGCGGGCGGCGTCTTCGCGCTTTCTTTGCCGGAGGAGGCGCGTCACCTGACCGTTTCCACCGCGCCGGAGGTGGTCAGCCCGGATACGCCAGCGATGGTTCTTGGACGGTTTGTGATTGCGAGCGACGGTCGGCCCGAAGACTGGTCGCCGGACGTGCCCCGCCCGGCGCTTGACACCGTGCCTTTGGACGCCGCCCTGCTGGATGAGGCCGTGGCCGCGTTCGCGGCGTTTGCCCAGGATCCGGACGGTCGGTTCGATCCGGTGTGGGTTGCGGCTGCAGCGGGACTCCTCTCGCCCGACGCGGCGTTGACCCATTGGCGCGATGGCGGCGCCGTTGCAGGGCTGGCCCCCGGACCCGCGTTTGACGAAGCGGCGGCCAGGGCATTGCACCCCGGCGTGGCCGTTGCCATCGCGGCGGGACGTCTGCCCTGTGCCTTTGCGCTCGAACTCGTGCTGGGCGCTGGGGCCCTGGGCACGATGACAGGGCTGGCGGTGCGACGGTCCTCTGTCGATCCGGCCCCGCTCCAAGAGGCGGTGGCGACGCCATTGCCGCCCATCACCACATGGTGCGATCCCGCCGACAGCATCTATGCCGCTTGGTTGGCCCGCCTGGATGCCACGCCCGATCAGCGCGCAATGATCGAGGCGGACGAACGCGCCGCCCGGTCCGAGGTGGCTGCCGCCCCCCTTCTGCACAGGCCGTTGGTGAGCATCATCATGCCCAGCTGGAACCGTGCCTTCACCATCGGCGAGGCGATCCAGAGCGTGTTGGACCAGAGCTACGGCAACTGGGAACTTCTGATCTGCGACGATGCGAGCGAGGACCGCACCGCGGATGTGATCCGGGATTTCAAGGACGAGCGCATCCGGTACATGCGCTTTCAGAAATCCAACGGTGCTGGGGCGCGGAACCACGGTCTGCGCATGGCCCGTGGGGAGTACATCGCCTATCTCGACAGCGATAATATGTGGCATCCGCTCTTCCTTGACGTGATGCTGCGGCGGTTGATGGCCAAGCCCGGTGTGCCCATTGCCTACGGTGCCTATCTCGATACGGAGACCAAGGGTGCACGGGTCATCTTACAAGACATCTCGCGCCCGCCGTTCCGGCCGGTTCAACTGTCGGGCAAGAACTTCATGGACCTCAATACCATCATGCATCACCGCCGGGTGGTGGATTGGTTGGGGGGCTTTGACGGGCGTCTGCCACGGTTGCAGGATTGGGATATGGTTCTGCGCCATACCTCGGTGTTTGGGGCGCAGTTCGTGGATCGCATCGGCGTGTTTTACCGACGCAACATTGCTTGGGGTCAGGTGACGCAGACGCAGCAGGGGTCTGGCGCGCAAGACACGGTGAACGGCAAGACACAGGCACGCTTGGCCGGTGCTCACGAACGCCTGGACCTGGATTGGCCCGCCCCGTCGCGTGTGACGCTGATCGGCGCGGCCACGGGACCGGAGACCCGCAGCACTATCTGCGCCTTGGCGGATCTCTGCGCTCAGGTTGGCGCCGTAGACCTGGTCTGGATTGGTGATGGGGCGCCCACCCTGTCCGGTGTGTCGGTGCGCACGGTCTCCGATCGCTTGATGTCCGACCCCGCGCGTCTGGGAACAGCGATCGCTGATGTGACGGATGCGCCCGTGATTGCGCTGGGGATCCCGGATGCGGTGCTGTCGCGCGTCCCAAGCCTGGATCCAACCCGAACCTTGCGGTTGGTCGGGCGGGCCACCGGCACCTGGGTCGAGGCGCTGTCGGGGCCTGCGGCCTTCCCGATTGGGGCCTTGCCCTGCCCGGAGGTGACGCAGATGCCACGCGGGTCCACCTCTTACGGTGTGGTGTTGGTTTTGGGGCCGGAGCGCGCTTTGGCCGATCCGGCCTGGGTGGCGGCGCTTGGCGAGAACGGGTTGCAGGCGGTGGTCCCACCGACGGCGGATCATCCCAATTGGTCGCGGGTCGACAGCAACGGACGCCAGTCCATTTCCGATCCAGATGTGCTTCCGGAGGGGATGGCAGATGTTGCCTTGACGCTGGTGATGGGCCCGTCTTTGGCTGACCTATCGCCCTGGCAGATGGCCTTGCTGAACGGGATGCAGGCACGGGGCATCCCGGCGGCGGTTCCGTCCGAGGCAGACCCCGAAAGCTTGGCTGCCCAGTGGATCGACGCCAAGGCCGCCTATGCGCTTACCTCCCACAGGCATGCATGGGTGTTCGACAAACTCGCCAAACTGAACCGCGACGCGAACACAATGGCTCGTTTGACCGATCGGAGCCGCACGGTCCATCGCATTGCCCTGGCGCCTGAGTTGGCGCGGGAACGGGTTGTGCACATGCTCTGGAGGATGCAGTTCGCCCCACCGCGCGTCGAGGTTCTTGATGGACGCTGAGGTGCCGCTGTCGACGTCAGCTGTCGTGCGCCCAGCGCCAGCCCTGGTCGATGGGGCCTTCCCGCCCGGCGCAGTTGAGGTGCGCGACGCAGACGGCGAAACGTTGGCGTTGGAGGTCCAGCCCTCAGGCTGGCAGGTGCCCGAGACCAATATCCCAAACGGGTCAGAGGTCCGTCGGACGCCCGATGGGCCGTGGCACCCCCTGCAACTTGGCGGATGGTCCGGTCGCGTCGACAGCGCCGATGGGGGTGTCCTGCGGGGCTGGGCGCAAAATGATGAAGCGCCATCGCGCGCGGTAACGGTCGTGGCCTTGGTGCAGGGCCAGCCCGTCGCGTGTGCGGTGACCGACGGCGAGGGCCGCTTTCAACTCCGTTTGCCCGCCACTGTCGTCAAAGCGCCCCGGGCCGGTCGCGCGGTGATCGTCATCGCAGGGAGCGATTTTGTTCTGGACCAGGGTCGTGTGCCCGTCGGGGCAAGCCAAGGCTTGGCGAGCCCAGCGCCCTTGGCCCGTCGGTCCACATCAAACCCCGTGATCGCGATCAAGATCTCCACGCCCAACCTAAAGGAGGCGCCGTTCTGGGGGGACTATCACTTCGCGAACTCTCTGACGGCGGCCTTTGCCCGCATCGGCTTGCTGGCGCGGGTGGATACCGAGGATAGCTGGTATTCCAAGAGCAACGTCGAGGATGTGGTTCTGACGATCCGAGGCCGACACCAGGTTAAGCTTGATCCTGGGCGGATCAACCTCATGTGGCTGATCTCGCACCCGGATCGCATCCCTGACCCGGAGTTCGCCACCTACGACCATGTGGCGGTCGCCTCGGATGTCTATGCGCGCACATTGCGCGAGGCGGGTTTGGCGGATGCCAAGGTGCTGCACCAAGCGACCGATGCGACCTTGTTTGGGGCCGTCGATCCGGCGGCGGAGCGTCTTCCGGCCTGTCTGTTCGTCGGAAATTCCCGGCGAGAGTACCGCACCATGGTGAAGTGGTGCCGCCAACAGGACATCCCGCTAGAGCTTTATGGCGGCGGCTGGGACGGGGTTCTGCCCCCCGGTGCGGTGCGCGCGGCATCCGTTGCCAACGCGGATCTGCCTGAATGCTATGGTAGTCATTTGCTGCTTTTGAATGACCACTGGGATAGCATGCGCGGCAATGGCTTTCTGTCGAACCGCTTGTTCGATGGGTCCGCCACTGGCACGCCGATCCTGACTGACCCGGTCGCGGGATTGGAAGACGTCTTTGGCGATACGATTGCCCAGACTGGGGACCCCGAGACCTTTGCCGACAAGATCCGGGATTGTTTGGCGAACCCGGCGCCCTGGTTGGCGCGGGCCGCGCAGGCGCGCGCGACGGTGCTGGGTGCGCATACGTTTGATCACAGGGCTGCGTCCTTGGCGGGTCTGATCGGTCTGAGCTTTGCCAAGGACCCGGATGTTGCCCAACATGCCGCGCAGGCCGTCCCCCGTTAGAGCCATCGGAGATCCCATGCTGCCAGTTCTGCCCGATCATCTGACGACCCTTCTCAAGTCGGCTGGCAAGTTCGCCGACGTTTTGCGGCGCACGGGCTTTCCCGATACCGAAGCGATTGCGGATCTGGAGGGCATTGCTAGCCGGAAAGGCCTGGGCGCGGCCTATGACCATGCGCGATCCCGTCAGGGATACCTTGCCTTTGCCGAAGACACGATCACCGGGGTGCATTCCGGTCCGGCGTTTGACGCCCATGCCCAACAGTTGATCGACCAGGGTGAGGCGGTCCCGCGGCTCAAGTCGCTCGTCCCGGATCGTCCCCCGATGGAGGCCTGGCAGGCCAACGTTCTGTCAGCCTTCGCCGAGGCCCTGCTAAGCGGTAAGGACCCCTTGGGCATGGCGGACGGATATCTCTATGGGTCCGGTTTCGCCGAGTTGGGGCTGCCTGCGGGCCGGGCGGAGTTGATGGAGGTGTTCTGTACGGATCATCCGCGGGCGGCCCTGGTTCTGATGGACCACATCGAGGCGCTGGTGGACCGACCGGAGGTTTTGCAACCGCTCCTCCGGTTTGGGCTCCGGTATTTTACGACCAACAGGTACTTCCAAAAGACCTACGATCTTTGCCGGTTCTTTCGCGATACCTATGGGCTACGCGGACAAGATGTGGGCGACGTATTGGACCGACTTTGGTACGCCGCGTTTCGGCTCGGTCGGCGGGAGGAGGCGTTGGAGACGCTGGACCATTGGGCGACCCTGCGTCCGGTGTTGAAACGGCCATTGGTCTATCGCGCCTTGGTGACATCGGTCACCGACCCGGCCCTTGCCACAGAGTTGTTGGAGGACGCGGGCGCGGCGCTTGGCCGGTCCACTGTGGGCGGTAATGCGATCTATGTGGAACAGGCCCTGCGCGAGGGGCGCCTGCGCGAGGCCGAAAGCGCGATCCGCAATGCCATCTATGAGGCAGAACGGACGGACGAGGGCATCGTCCCCCAGGACTATTTGATTTCCCTGCATAACGTTCTGATCGCGCGGGGACGCCCGTCCCGTGCCCTGGACCGGGTGTTTTTCGATCAAGAGATCAAGCTGCGCTGGGACGGTCATTTCGGCTTGGATACGGTCGAAGACGTGAGTGGCCGGTCCGCAGTCACGCGGGGCCGGGTCGCGATTGTCATGACGGCGTTCCGGGCCGAAGCCTTCTTGGAGCGGGCCATGATGGGTGTCTTGGGGCAAAGCCACCGCGATCTAGAATTGATCGTGGTCGACGATTGTTCCGATGACGGAACGGTTGAGATCGTGCAGCGCTTGGCCCGCGAGGACGCCCGGGTGCGATACCTGCGGACGCCGCGCAACATGGGCACCTATGGGGCAAAGAACCTCGGCATTCGCGATGCACTGACTCGCGCGTCGGAGTTTGTGACACTGTGCGACAGCGATGATTTCTGGCTGCGAAACCACCTGTCTGTCCATCTGAGCGCGATGGCCGAGATGCCGGACACGGTTTGCACGACCTCCCAGTGGATCCGGGTGCGGGACGATGGCACCATCGAGGCGGGGTTGCGTGGCCGCTACGTGGAAACCTGCCCCCACTCGACCTTTTTCCATAGGTCTGTCTTCGATCAGGTCGGTCTGTTTGATGCGGTGCGCTTTGGTGCGGATCGGGAATTTCTCAATCGGGTCGGCTTGCACTTCGGCCCGCAGGCGGTGCGGCCCATCCACAGTCTACTGACGCTGGGCCGTCGTCACGATGCCTCGCTCACGACGGCGGGTGCCGGTGCCATTTCGCAGTTCAACGAGTCGCCCCTGCGGTTGCAGTATTGGCAGGCGTGGAATGAATGGCACGTGGCCTCGCTGAAGGCGGGTCGCCTGCCCCATACCGATGGCGACCCAGACGCGGCTGAGCGACCATTCGTGGCCCCAGGCGGGATGATGCCGTAGCGCCGGGCACAAAGTCAGTGATGGAAAGTTAGGCAGGCGAAGGTATGGTGCACACAACCCTCGCAGACCCGGGAAACGTGCCCCATGTCCTTTGATATCTCTTTCGACTACCGCTTCGACTCCCTCGGCTATTTCGACGACCCCGCGCGCCGCGCCGCATTGGAGGAGGCCGCCCGGATTTGGGAAGCGTCGATCAAGGACGAATTCCCGAACGTTCCAGTGGGCACTATTTTCACGATTGATGACCCAAACGATAGCAGCGTCGAACGCCAAATCGTCGTGGAGGAAGAGATCGATGATGTCCTGATCTTTATCGGTGCGACCGATTTGAACGGGTCCCTTGGTGTTGGTGGGTTCGATGGGGTCGACGCAGAGGGCGATGCCTTCAAATCCCGGGTCAGCGGTAACTTCCGTGGCGAGATCGTCACCGATTTTGAACCCTGGACCGGCACGGTCACGTTCGACAGCAACACGGACTGGAACTTTGACCTGGCGGGCGCGGTGCCGGGCCAAATCGACTTCCTGACGGTGGCCTTGCACGAAATCGGCCATGTGCTGGGCTTTGGTACCTCGGCGATTTTCAAGGATATCGGTGCCGGAGGCTTCTTTACCGGGCCCAATGCCGTCGCCGCCAACGACGGGGACCCGGTGCCGTTGCAAAACACGCTCGGCCATGTGGTCGAGGGGTTTGATGGCGACACGGTGTTGTTGGATCCCTTTGTGAGCTCTGGCGCGCGGATCCTTCCAGGGACCTTCGACTTGGCGCTGCTGGCGGACATCGGCTACGAGATCGACGGGTTCGAAAAGCAGGGGGAGCGCCCTGCCATCACAACCGACGGTGATGATATCACGGTTTTCGGGACGATCCTCGGCGACGCCTTCGACGGCAAGGGCGGGCGCGATCAAATCCAAGGCAACTCCGGCAATGACACGATCCTGGGCGGCAGCGAAAACGACACGCTCTTTGGTGGTGAGGACAATGACGACCTGACCGGAGGGTCGGGCGACGACCAGTTGCAGGGCGGGAACGGGGACGACACGCTGCGCGACGGAGAGGGAGACGACCGTCTTTTCGGGCAGGCGGGCGTCGATACCTTTGTCATCACCGGTGGCGGTGGCACGGTGACCCTGTCGGATTTCGACTTCGCGACCGAGGTCATCGTCTTGGAAGGATCGGGGTTTGCCGATGAGGTCGCGGCTGTCGCAGCGGTGACCAAGCCATTCTCCAATGTGTCGCAAATCACCTTTGCCGACGGCACCGAGGTTCGGGTGTTCCAGGAAAGTGGCAGCGGGACGGCTCTGACGGCTGCGAACCTATCCATCAATGATGGCGCCCCCATTATTTCCGACGATGCGGGCACCGGTCTGGTGGTAGGCGGGGCGCAGGCCGAAGTTCTGCGCGGCCTCGACGGGGACGATACGCTGGACGGCGGCGCCGGGAACGACACCATCGACGGGGGCGACGGTGTGGATACATGGCGCGCCAGCGGTACGCTCGGCGTTGACGTTGATCTCGGGGCGGCAACCGCGCGGGATGGGTCCGGCGATACGGATACGCTCGTCTCGGTGGAATGGGCCGAAGGCGCGGCGGGCGATGACAGCCTGAGCGGCAGCTTGGACGCCAATCGTCTGAGCGGGGCCGGTGGCAGCGACACTCTGACAACCTTCGGAGGGGGCGACACGCTCGACGGTGGCAGCGGGTCCGACAGTTTGACAGCCCTAGATGGCGCCAACCTCTTGGTCGGTGGGTCCGGCAACGACACCCTGCGCAGCGGCGAAGGCACCGACACTCTGGACGGGGGAACGGGCGCAGATCTCATGGACGGCGGCGGCGGTGATGACAGCTACCGGATCGACAACCGGGGCGACCGCGTTCTGGAGGGAGACGGCGGCGGACGTGATACCATCCTCGCAACGGCAGAAGTCACCCTGGACGGTTCAGAGGTCGAGACGGTCATTCTAGAAGGCAGCCGGAACCTACGGGTCAATGGCAATGCCGCCGCAACGGAGATCGTTGGCAACGGCGGGTCCAACATTCTGATTGGCGGTGGCGCCGAAGACACGCTGACCGGGGGCGGTGGGCGCGACTACTTTGCGTTCCAGGTCACCGATGCGGACGGTGCTGCGCGCATCACGGACTTTGGGGGGCGGGACCAGCTGGCCATCGACGACCGGTTCTTTGGGTTGGGCGACGGGCGCGTGGATGTGCGCGCGGTGACCGATCAGCAGGCCGCGAATGCCCTGTCGTCGGGGGCGTTTCGCTATGATGCCCGCAGCGGAGAGCTGTTGATCGACATCGACGGGCGTCGTGGTCCCGAAGATGCCGTCTTGATTACGATCATCGAAGGGGGCGGTCCGCTCACCGCCGAAGACGTCATCTTATTCTAATAGCGTCGTCCGCCTGTTGACAGGCTCAGTAGCCCCGCCGCAGGTTCTGTCTGTGTGATTAGGGGGGATCGTTATGACGACATATACATTGCGCGGTATCGTTTTGCAGGAACGGCCGGATGGGACCGTCACGGGCATTCGCGATACGTCGTTTGAGGTTGTCGTGCCGGATGAAATTACGACGTTGACCTCGGTGGTGCGCGGTTTCAACGAAGACGGAGAGCCGCTTCTCGAAGTCGTGGCGAACGACAACGACATCCGCTTAGACGGACAGCCGGGCTATCGCGAGGTGGTGCCAGGCGTTGGACGCGACCTCTCCTTTCTTTCGGTTGCCTGGACGTTTGAGGGGGCTTCGGGAACGTCTATCCTGTTCAATGTCTTCGACAATGACACCAATGAGTCGTTCATCTTTGAAGTCGGTGGCGACCCCTTGCCCGACGGTTCGTTCGCGTCTCCGCAGATTGCAAACGCCTTTCTGGCATCGACGACGATCAGCTTGCCGTCGCCCAATTCGGGGTTTGTACCCGGCCAGCCGGTATCGCTGCCGTCTCTTCCGGGTGTCGAGATCACGCAGGATGATCGCGCGGCCGACAACCGTAACAATGAGGCGACGGGCCGGTCCTATGATTTCGGCATCGGGACCGATACGTTCGACGCCGGTCGTGGCAGTGACACGGTTGACGGCGGAGACGGGTCCGACACGGTCCACTACGAGTTTATCCAGGGCGCTATCCGGGCCAATCTGACAACGGCAACCCGAGACGGCATTGCTCCCGGCACGGTCCAAAAGACCTCGGGCACGGATACGCTTATCTCCATCGAGAACCTGCTTGGCACGAACCTCAGCGATGTCATCTACCTTGCGGATGGCGCTGGTTTTGTCTTTGACCGTTCCGGGAATGATCGGGTTGAGGGCGGCACTAATAGCACGTTGTTCCAGGTCGGTAGCGGCAGTGACACTCTGATCGGTGGCGCGGACGATGACGTGCTGATTTTTGGCGACGATGGCTTCGACGGCGCGGGCGGCATCACCCAAGGCGCGCAGATCACACTGACTGGGGTCGGTGAGGGGACGGCCATCGATGGATGGGGCGGGGAAGACGTCTTTAGCGGGATGACCGGCGGGATCGAGGGCACAGCGCTGGCTGATACGTTCCAAGGATCCGACGGAGACGATGAGTTCATTGGCGACGCCGGTAACGACACCATAATTGGTGGGGCGGGGGACGATACCCTGATTGGGGGTGCCGGCGATGATTTGTTCCGCTACCTCGCCGGGGGGAGCGACCGCTTCGATGGCGGTGAGGGTCGCGATGGCCTTATCACGGATGTGACCGCCCTGGCTCCAGAAGTTTTGTCCGTGGATCTGGCGGCTGGCACCCACGGGCGCGAGGGGAGCGATGTCGGGCGCGATACCCTGCTGGACATCGAAGACTTCACCATGCTCGGCGATTGGGTTGCCAAGGTCCGTGGCAGCGACCTGGACAATCGCATTGTGACCGGTGCAGGTGCCGATGAGGTCGCGGGTCGTGGGGGAGATGACGACCTGAATGGCGGGTCCGGACGGGATACCCTGGCCGGGGGCGACGGCAACGACACACTGGATGGCGGTGCCGGTGTGGATCGCATGGACGGTGGGTCTGGTGATGACGTCTATCGCCTCGACAATGTCCGGGATCTCATCATCGAGGCGGTCGGTCGTGGGGACGACACGGTCCGTGCCACCGCCGAGGTCACCTTGGGTGCGGCTGAGATCGAGACGGTTATCCTTGAGGGCGATGCCGGTTTGCGCGTTAACGGAAATGGCTTCGCAACCGAAATCACCGGAAACGTTGGTAGCAACATCCTCATCGGTGGCGGCGGTGGTGACGTGGTCACCGGCGGCGGCGGTAAGGACTTCTTCGCCTTCCTGGTGGAGGATGCCGCCGGTGCCATGCGGATCACCGATTTTGGCGGAACCGATCAATTGGCGATTGATGACCGGTATTTTGGGCTGGGCGATGCCTCCATCGATGCGCGCGCTGTCACGGACCAGCAGGCCGCCAATGCTTTGGCATCTGGGGCCTTCCGGTATGACGGTCGGACTGGCGAGTTGTTCATCGACCGTGACGGCCGACGCGGACCCGAAGACCCCGTGCTAATCGCGGTGATCGAGGGCGGTGGCGCACTGACAGCAGACGACGTTCTGCTGTTCTGACCCCCCAAACAGGGGGTTTTCCAAAGTCTTAGCAGTGGTTTCCGCTGGATCGAGAGATCCGGCAGGTACCACTGCCAGACGAAAATCGCTTAAGCGATGACGGAATACTGGGAGGTATGAGCAATGTTCAACGTCGACACGTCTAACCAAGTGGACCTGAACCACAGGTCGATGTTTCAGCTGGGATCCGATCGCGTCGTTGAGATTATCTCTGGTCCGTTCAACCAGTTGAATGTTGCCGTGTGGGATGGCGCGGGCAACCAATTGACGACCGAAGCCGAACTGGTCGGGCCAGATCAGCCGCGCATGGGGTATACGCCTTGGCACGTCCGCGATGATGGAGAGGGCGCCTTTTCCATCTTCGTCGAAGGCCGCAGCGGGACGACGACAAACCTGTTGCTGGTCAGCTTCGATGCCGACGGTCAGCAGACGAATGTTGGATCGTACGAGCGTCTGGCCTTTGACAAGTTCCGGGCGAATGACGCCATTGACGTTGGCGATGGACGGGTCCTGGCCGTTGTGGATGTGGGCGACCGGGTAGAGTCAAAGCTCTATGGCCGCGACGGAACCATCCTCAACGAAGATCTGTGGAACAGCGGTGCGGGGTCGCAGAACGCGCGCGGCGGGGACGTCAACTTCGCGATGACGCGGTCCGGGGACACGGCCTTCGTTTTCTACATCGCGGATGGCGCCCACGGCTTGCAGGCGGAATTGTATCTGACGCGCACACAACTGAATGGCGAACCCGTGGTCGAATCCGCGCCAGAGGTCGCCCTTGCGGTGGATACCTTCCAGGTGGGCAGCGTGCGCGACAGCACGCGGATGCTGGATGCCATAACCCTTGACGACGGCCGAGTGGTTCTTGTCACCGCTGTGATCAAGAACGTGAATAACGACGGCTCGCCCGTGGACCGGGATTTGAAGAAGGACATCTTTTTGTGGATGTTCAATCCGGACGGCAGTGTCTTTCTGCCCGAGACCAAGATCAACGAATTTGAGTTGGGTACCCAGCAAGAGGTTCTCGCCTTCCCAGTGGATACAGGCGGCTTCATTGTCCTTTACCACAACATCGCGCCACAACCGAGTTTCTTCTTTCCGGACCGTCCGCTCGATCCGTTCGAGGGGCCCGAAGACCGGGTTATCATGCGCCTCTATGATGCCGACGGGAATGCTGTCGGCGATAGTGAGGCGCCCTTGGGGGCGTTCCAGTTTGGCGAGAACTCTCTGATCTTGCCGGACGGGACCGGCTACATCGCCGATACCACTGGCGTCTTTACCCTGACGACGGACCTGCCCGTGGTTGCCCCGCGCGTCGAAGGGGATGACGACCCGAACACCCTGACCGGCGGGGACGAGGCGGAGCTGATCTTTGGCCTTGGCGGCGACGATATCCTGAACGGCGGTTTGGGCGACGACACCATCGACGGCGGTGCGGGTGTAGACACCTGGGTCGCCTCTGGTCCGAACGGGGTTCAGGTGAACTTGGGCACCGGGCTGGCCACCGATGGGCTGGGCGGAACCGATAACCTTCTGCTGATCGAAAACGTCCGTGGTGGGGACGGCGATGATTACATCATCGGCGATGACAACGATAACCTGCTGGAAGGTATGGGGGGCAATGACACCCTGGAAGACGCCGGTGGCATCGACGTTCTGGACGGTGGCGACGGGATCGACACCTATCAGGCCGCGGGCGACCAGGGTGTCGTGGCGAGTTTGCTGACCAATACCTCCACCAACCTAGCGGGCGACCGCAAAACGCTCATCTCAATCGAGTCCTTGCGCGGGACGGAGTTTTTCGACCGGCTTCAGGCTGCGGGGGGCGAGGTCGGGACCCTGCTGGAAGGCATGGGGGGCAATGACCGTCTGAACGGAGGCAACGGGAACGACACCTTGGACGGCGGCGCGGGCCGAGACGGAATGGATGGCGGCTCCGGAGACGATACGTTCATCGTGGACAATGAGCGGGACAGCATCACGGAACGTCCAAATGATGGCTTTGATACGATCATCGGCCTGGGCAACGTGCGGGTCTCGGGCGAGATTGAGCGCGTCCAACTGCAAGGAAACGGCAATTTCCGCGTTGACGGCAATAGTTTCGGCCAAGAGATCGTCGGAAACGCCGGGTCGAACATCCTGATCGGCGGTGGCGGGGAGGATACTCTGACCGGTGGCGGCGGGCAGGACTTCTTCGCGTTTCTCACGTCGGATCGGGGCGGACCCGTTACGATTACAGATTTCGGCGGACGCGACCAGTTGGCCATCGACGATCAATTCTTTGGACTGGGTGATGGCGGCGTGGATCCACGCGCTGTCACGGCACAGCTTGCCTCCACAGCCCTCGCACTCGGGACGTTTTCCTATGATCGGCGGACCGGTGAATTGTTCATCGACAGCGATGGCCGCCGCGGTGCTGAGGCCCCGGAGTTGATCGCTGTCCTGCAAGGTGGTGGTGCGCTTACGGCGGACGACGTCTTGTTGTTTTAACCTCCGGCGCGCCCGTGCGCCCCATGGCGTGCGGGCTGGCCGCTAGTTCTGCGCTTAAATCTCGGGCATGTGAGCGGCTTGCCGTGTTATCTAGCGGTGCCGCGCTGTGAGGCTTGGGCGTTGCACCGATGTGTTTTAATACGTGGGGATTATAAAGACCGTCCGTTTGCCCCGTCGTGGCTTGCCTCTAGACCGAGATTGCGAATACCTGATCGCAAATTGAGCGTTCTGGAGTTTGCTTGTGTCGACGACGATTATCCATTTGGGCGGGCCAGAGAATTTACTCCTTGCGGCCTTTACGTCACCTTCGGGTTTTCGGGTTGAGAGAGATGCCCTCCTTTCAAGCGATTTGGTCATAAAGAACGGGTTTCGGGGTCTATTTTTGGACCTCAATACGGATGTGAACTTTGATCCTGGTCAATCCCTCGTAACGGATGGGACCTTGATTTCTTTGGAGGTGCGGCAGCTTTCTGGCTTCCGGCAGGCCGAAGGCGAGATCGTTTTCCGAGACGGGATTCGCGTCTCTGATTTTGTGTCGGCGATCAACGCCTTTAGCGGAGGTAATCCTGCCCCCCTAAGAGGTATCTTTGCCGGACCGATCACCTTCGACGGAAGCGGAGAAAACGGTTCGGTCGTAGATAGTGAGATCTTCTCGATATTGAGTGGACCGGCGACCGTTATTGGTTCCGACGTCGGTGATGAGCTCCTTGGGACGCTGGGAAATGACTCTATCGTCCCCGGGTCGGGCTTCGATTTCGTGGTCGCAACCCCTGGCAGCGATACGATTGATTTTGCTCTTCCGGAAGGTCAGCGGCCGCAAGACAACGGTGTAATTCTTGTCTATCAGGTACTGCCTGGAGGTGCGTCCTTTCTGGTGGACGGAGTGGCGAATACCGGCAGTATCGTGACCGCCGAGGGGACGGATACACTGCTGAACGTGGCATCCGCACTCGATTTCAACGGACGTGGGTTTGGGCTGCTGGGAACGCCCTTCAACGATCGCTTCGTCTATACTGGCGGACCTGACTCAGACGCTCTCATTGCGCCAGGTCCGGGAAATGATACTATTTCCGTGACGATTAGTGGCGACAACAATTACCTGTTACTCTCTTTTGACGCGCTGTTGCCGACGCCTTTGCAGAGTGGGATCTCGGTAAATTTGGACACCGGGGTGGTAGCCCGCGACGGGTATGGCGCAAGAGACCAGATTACGATTACCGGAGATGTCAGTCAGAGCTTTATCGATATTGGTGCAACATCTTTTGCAGACAGTTTGGTCGGGCGCGCCGATGGGGAGGAGTTAATTAGCCCTCTGGGCGGGAATGATACCATAGATGGCGGCGGAGAGGCCTTCGATATCGTCCGTTATAACGCGTCCCGCATGGATCGTGGCCTTTTCGCAGATCTCTCCGATCCGCAAGCGGCAGTTGTTCGTGGGTCCTACGACGGCACAGCCTTCACGGACAGTTTGCGCAACATCGACGGTCTATGGGGCACGAGAGAGTTTAACGACACCCTGATCGGCAGCGCAGGTAGGAACGAATTTCGCGGCCTTGGCGGCAATGATGATCTGCGCGGTGAGGGCGGCACCGATGTTTTGTTGGGCGGAGACGGTCGAGACACCCTGCGGGGGGGTGATGGCGATGACCGGCTGCGTGGCGAGAGCGGCGACGATCTCCTGCTGTCTGGGAACGGCTCTGACCGTCTCGAAGGCGGAGATGGCGACGACATCCTAGAGGCAGCCAGTGGCTTTAACTCTTTGGATGGGGGCGAGGGGTCGGATACGCTCCGCAGCCGCGACGGCAATAACGAGCTTTTCGGCGGCGCTTCCGACGATGTCCTCGAAAGCCAGTCTGGCAATGACACCCTAAGTGGTGGTGATAACAACGACCGCATTCGCATCATCGACCCCGGATTGGATATGATTGTCGACGGCGGGTTAGGACGCGATATCGTCACGATCAACCAGGACGGGGGGCGTGTCGCCATCTTTATGGAGGAGACCGTCCTCACCGATTTTCGGCTGCCCGCTCAAACGATCCTCATGTCTAGCGTCGAAGACCTTACCGTGGATGCAGGCGATGGTTTTCTAGAACTCCGGGGAAGCGACGCTGACAATTTCGTTCAGGCAGGCAGGGGCGCTGACGAGTTGAGAGGTCGCGGTGGCGACGACACGCTTTTGGGCGGCGCCGGCAAAGATACCCTGGCCGGCGGCGTCGGAGATGACAGCCTCGTCGGAGAGCAGGGCGAAGACCGTATGGACGGTGGGCTGGGCGACGACACCTATGTTGTTGACCATGTGGATGACCTGGTGCTCGAAGGCGAAGGCAATGGTGTGGATCAGGTGATCTCGACCGTGGATGTTGATCTTCGCCAGGCAGAAATCGAGAGCGTGATTTTGCGCGCCGATGGCGATCTACAGGTGACGGGCAATCGGTATGCCACGGACATCACGGGCAACAGCAGCAGCAACATCCTCATCGGAGGCGGAGGCGAGGATACGCTGACCGGAGGGGACGGTCGGGATTACTTCGTCTTTCAAGCGGATGATGCTGCCGGACCGACTCGGATCACGGATTTCAGCGCCGATGACTTTCTGGTGTTTGACGATCAGATCTTTGGTCTGGGCGCCGAGGGTGTCACGGTGCGCCGGGTGACCGCGCAACAGGTTGAGAATGCGCTGACGTTCGGTGCGTTCCGGTACGACACCACCACCGGTGAGCTGAGTATCGACCGAGATGGCGCGCCAGGTCCAAGATCTAGCGCGGTCGTGGCCGTGATCGAAGGCGGCGGCCCCCTCGATGGCGATGACATCTTGCTGTTCTGACGGGTTCCGCCAGGAACTACCGGTATTCCACCATTGACCCGTAGGGGGCAGTTCGCGTCTGCTGTCGCCACGTAAGGGGGGCTTGGTTCGCCAAGAAGAGTGCGTGCCATGCGTCACCTGTTTCGTGACACAAGATTTGATCGGGGGGGCTTTCATGGCCGACTTTACACTTTTTGGCGGATCGACCACGGCACGGACGCTTATTGGGTCCGAGCAGGGCTTTATCGCGCCCAACGCCGGACTCAGCGTAACGGGTGCCGACGCGGTGGAGGCTACGACGGGAACGAACTGGCTGACTGTTCTTGGCTACCTCAACACACGAGGCGGCGGGTTTGCCGCCGTGGATGCCAACGGCTCCGTGTTTGAGATGCAGGTCGGACAGGGCGCCTTCATCACCGCCGAAAATCCGTCAGGCGGCGTGCTGGACATCGACGTTGCGACCTTGTTCTCTCTGTTTAACGAGGGGACAATCAGCAGCACCAATGACCGCGCGGTTGAGTTTAACGACACCGATGGATTTGCAAACTTCTTTTTGAACAATGCAGGTCGGATCAATTCTTTCTCGGGCGAGGCTATCTACGCCAATGTCGGTGCGGGTGATGTGGATTTCTTCAACTCGGGTGAAATTTTCGCCCAAGGTGAAGGCGTTGAAATTCTCTTCGATAGCACCGCGACGATCGAAGCAAGCTACATCAACACGGGCTCGATTTCTTCCACGGAGTCGAATGCAGTCCGCGTAGCGAATGGAACTGGTGACTCCATCTTCCAGAACAGCGGGATGATTATCGCCGACGCCTCGGGTGTCGAATTCGACCGGAACGGTGATGTTGAATTGTTCAACAGCGGGACAATTCAAGGTAAAGACGAGTCCATTGAGATAGAAGGCGGCGATGACCTCGTGGTCAATACGGGGACGTTGATCGGGGATGTCCGGCTCGGGTCCGGGAATGACACGATCGACACGCGCGATGGTGTGATCAGCGGGATCGTGTACGGTGAGGCCGGTAACGACACCTACATCGTGTCGGATACGTCTATTGAGATCGGTGAGAGCACCCTTCCTTCAGGTGGGGTCGATGCTGTCCTGTCCACCGTCAGCTATCGCCTGTTGAACAGCTCAATCGAGAACCTGACGCTTTTGGGCCAAACCGCGACGCGTGGCGCAGGTAACGGCGGGAGCAATACCCTGGTCGGCAATATCGCCGATAACGACCTTCATGGCTTCGCGGGGGATGACAGCCTCGTTGGAAACGAAGGGGATGACAAACTCTTTGGCAGCAGCGGTGAAGATACGCTCGCAGGGGGGCAAGGAAACGACTGGCTGCACGGTGGCGCAAACGATGACGTTTTGAACGGTGGAACCGGCAACGACATGCTTGATGGCGGCACCGGTAACGACCAAATTTTGGCGTCTGAGGGGATGAACCTCGTGCGCGCCGGTACCGGCGACGACCTCGTCATCGCGAATAACGTGCAAGGCGAGGGCCAAAACGTTGATCTTGGGTCAGGCGATGATCAAGTGTTCGCCGGCTCTGGTGCAGATACCCTGGACGGCGGCGCCGGCACGGATATTCTGAACTACGCCTTTTCCGACGGCCGGGTGACGGTCAATTTGGGTGTTGGGTTCTTTGCCAATGGATACGCCGCCGGAGATTCGGCAACGGGCTTTGAGAATCTCGTTGGATCGACTTTCAACGACGTTCTGGTGGGCTCATCCGGCGCAAACCGCATCACTGCGAACGCGGGTAACAACCAGCTACGGGGTGAAGGTGGCGAAGACATTCTGCTGTCGGGTTCTGGCAACGACACCCTGAACGGTGGCAGCGGGGCCGATACCGCCGATTACAGCCTCTCTATGGCGCGTGTGATCGTAAACCTTGGCACGGGCTTCACCTCCGGTGGGTTCTCCGATGGTGACCAGTTGATTTCAATCGAACGGGTTGTTGGCTCGTCGTTCAACGACCGCATTGTCGGGTCCGACGGTGGGAACCGCCTGTTTGGCGGAGCTAGCGACGACTACCTCGATGGCGGCCTGGCCGCTGACTTGCTCTATGGCGGGACCGGCAATGACGAGTTGATCGGTGGCGCCGGCGCGGACCAGTTCGTCTTTGAGGCCATGTGGGGCGACGATCAGATCAACGACTTCCAGGACGGCACCGACTTGATCAACTTCCGCCTGCTGCCAGCGGTTACGGGCTTTGGTGACCTGACGGTGACCATTGATGGGTCCGACCTTGTGATCACGGCGGCTGGGATGTCCGACTCGATCCGTCTTATCAACCAGAACGGCGTGGCCACGATCACGGCAGACGATTTCCTGTTTGCCTGATCGCGCCGCATAACAGGGGTTCGGGCAGCTCTGCCCGAGCCCAAATCCCCGCGAAGGTCGGAGATTCTTCGCCGGTGCCACGTGAAGGGCGCTTTTGTTTCATCTTTGGAGACGATTCCGGCGTTACGGTAAGGAACCGCCGCGATTGAAACAAAGGCAGCCTTGATGGACCGCTCCGCCACGATCACCGCTATTGGCCCACGTCCCGGTCCCAACGGGGCACGGATCGTTGTTACTGGCTCCGCTGGTTTCATCGGGTTTCACCTGAGCCGTCTGCTCTTGTCCCAAGGGCACAGCGTGCACGGCATCGATGGGATGACCGACTACTACGACGTCTCATTGAAGCGGCGGCGCCACGCGATGCTGGCGCAAATCCCCGGGTTCTCTGCAACGCATGTGCGTCTCGAAGACCGGGAGGCGTTGGATGCGGCCATCGACCAGGCCGCGCCGGATGTGATTGTCCACCTGGCGGCCCAGGCCGGCGTGCGCCATTCCCTCGATGTGCCGCGGGCCTACATGGACGCCAACATCACCGGGAGCTTCAACGTTTTGGAGGCTGCCAAGCGGCACCGCGTGCGACATCTTTTGGTGGCGTCCTCTTCCTCCGTTTACGGTGCCAACACCGAAATGCCCTTCCGCGAGGTGCATCGGACGGACACACCGCTGAATGTCTATGGGGCAACCAAAAAGGCGGTCGAGGATCTGGGCCATGTCTACGCCCATCTGCACGACATCCCCGTCACGATGTTCCGATTTTTCACGGTCTATGGACCCTGGGGTCGGCCGGATATGGCGCTGTTTTCCTTTGCCGAAGCGATGGCCCACGGCCGCGCAATCAACGTGCACAATCACGGCCAGATGGAGCGGGACTTCACGTACATTGACGACCTTGTTCAGGCGATTGGCTTGCTTGTCGAGCGCCCGCCAGAACGCCCCAAAGATGGTAGTGTGTCGGATTGGGACAGTCTGAGCACCGTTGCACCCTACAGGGTTGTGAATATCGGCAACGGCTCCCCGGTCCCGCTGATGGCGTTCATTCGCGCGCTCGAAGACGCGATGGGCATCGAGGCGCGCAAAACGATGCTACCCGCGCAGCCCGGCGAGGTTCTTGCCACTTGGGCCGACACATCGCTGTTGCAGCGTTTGACGGGCTTCAAACCCCAGACCGACCATCGGCAGGGCGTTGCGGAGTTCATCAAGTGGTGGAGCATGTGGCGCAGCGGAGAGGCCAGTCAGGCCGGCTGATCCGGTACAGCTGGGCGCAGATGGCCCCGTCGACCAGGTTTCACTGCATGATTTCTAGGCGAAGGAGCACCGGCGCCAAGGCGCCCCCCTGGCGAACAGGGACAAAGTTCGGTAAGGCGCTTCCCAGACGCGATTACGCTGTGGGGGCTCCTGATGGCAACGATTACAACACCTAGATCTAAGTTCTTTTCCTTTCTGAACAGTTTTGTTTCCCCGGCTCCGGCGCCGACCCCTGAGGTCGTCGAAGAGGCGAAAGCAACGCCACCTCTGACCTTGGTCAGCTTCTATACGGAAGGTGGGTACTACGAGGAAAAGGCCGTCGAACTCCGGCAGCAGTGTGATCGTCTGGGGATGGCCCATGACATTGCCCCCATCACGCTGGGCCCCGACGATGACTGGGCGAGCATCTGCCGCCGGAAGGTGTCTTTCTATCGTGAGATGCTCCACAAGCATAAGAGCACCATCATGTGGGTCGACGTGGATTCGATCCTTTTGAAGAACTTGAACGATTTGGCCGAGGGTGCGTTCGACATCGGCCTGTTCATGCGGAACTTCAAGTATATGCCGCAGTTCAACCCGGCGCTTCTGGCGCGGACGTTCCACCCCGGCTATTTGATGTTCCGCTACACGCCCGCGACGATTGCTCTGCTGGAAGATACCGCGCGGGTCGAAGCAGAAAACGATGGTGCCTACACCGATGATTTCATCCTGGAGGAAGCCTTTCGGACGTCCGAGGCACAGCCGCGATTGCTGCTTCTGTCACCCAAAGACATTCTAAAGCCCGGCGACGAAGACCACGATGATGCGCTGTTCCGGCATGGTGACAGCGGCAACGTGAATGAGTTCAAAGGCAAGGTGCGCCAACACGTGGCGCGTGGCCTGGCGCCCGATGCTCAGCGTCTCGTCCTCAATGAAGTGATCAAGAAGGCGTCGACTGTCGCCGGACGTCCCCATGCCATCTTCTTGTTGGAATATATGGTCGACCTCGATCCGACCGACTTGAAGACGTATCTGAAGCTTCTGGATATCCTAAAGCGCGCCAAGCTGAAGGATAAGCTTGCCGCGCGGTTGGAGTCCGGGCTGGAGATGCCTGTCCTGCGGCCTTATGCATTGCGCTTTCAATTGATCGAGGCTCTGGCGGCGAAGAAATGGGCCGAAGCGGATGCGGTCTTTGAGCAGATCAAGGAGACGGGTGACGCCAAAGTCATTGCGTTTGCGCGCAGTCGGCTGTTCCGGTTCTCGCTGGACCGCCGCGCCGAAGCGGCTTCGATTCCCGATGCGGACCGGGTCAAGCTCTTTTGGTGGGAAGAACCCCATCCCGGCAATCTGGGTGACATTATTAACCCGTACATTGTCGAAAAGCTGACCGGTCGCCCGCCCAAGTTTGCGCCGCGCGGTGTTGGCATGTGTGCCATCGGGTCGGTGATCAAATGGGCCAAATCCGGCACCCCAGTTTGGGGCAGTGGATCCCCACATGAAAACGACACGCTCGCGCCCGATGCGGTCTATCATGCCGTGCGGGGTCCCTACACGCGGGACCTGGTGCTGCGGAACGGTGGGACCTGTCCGGAGGTCTATGGCGACGCTGGATGGTTCCTGCCGATCCTGTACCGCCCTGACGTCAAGAAAACCCATAAGACTGGCTTGATCCTGCACTTCCAGCACGAGGAAGCGCCTCTCGACGTGTCCCCAGACATCCGTCGGATCGACATTCGTCGCCTGGGATATGATGAGATCGAGGCGTTCCTGGATGAAATGCTCAGCTGCGAGCGGATCGTGTCTACGTCGCTGCATGGCGTTATCATTGCCCAAGCATACGGCATTCCGGCCTGCCTTGGCACGGTCACCAATGCCCAACAGCAAATCCATGGCGATGGAATTAAGTTCAAAGATTATTACGCATCCGTTGGCGTAATGACCCCGCCTAAACCGGTGGATTTGGCGACCTTTGACAAGATCTCTTCCGATACTTTTTCAACTGGCGACTTTACGCCGATTGGAAACAAGATAGACTTGGAAAGTCTGTTAAAGGCAGCCCCATTTACGGCGCTCCCTGAAATGTACATGCGGGCCCGTGACTTTGCCGCCGACTGAAAGGCTATATCAGCGTGACACGATCTCCGAAGGCTGGGGCATCAAAAGCCACCACGCGAACACGTCGGACCTCCTCTAAGTCTACGAAGCGGCAGGTAGGGGCGAACGCCACAACCTCCGACGAGACATTGGTTGTGACCGATGCGGTGAAACCGGTGGAGATCGCGCCCGGCACGGATGCGAAAGACGTTTTGGTGACGGCCGCTTTGCCGACACCGGCTGCCAAAAAGACGGTTGCCGCAAAGCCGAAGCCTACGGCGGCCAAATCTGCGCGGCCCGCTCCGGCGAAGGCGCCCGCCGTCGGGAAAGCTACCGCAACCAAGTCGGCGGCTGCCGCACCCAAAAAGGCACAGGGGACCACCCAAGATGTTCCGGTCGTCTGGGCAAAGACGACGTCCGAGACATGGACCAAAACCCGCTTTCGAGAGGTTCTGCGTGGACCAGCGAAGCATCCGATGCTGCAACTCATCCGAGAGCGCCGGACCATGTTGTCCCACCTCGCGCCAAGGCAGCTTCATCGGTCTTACGATCCAGAGACGACCAAGGACCTGGGTGGTTTGGTAAACCCTAAACAGATCTCGATTCCACCGCGATATGGCGAAATTCTCTATAAGCTGGCGCTGCAGTCAAAGACGGATTTAACCGTCGAAGCAGGTGCTGGATTTGGTATTTCCACCATGTACCTCGGCTTGGCGGCTAAGGTGAACAATACGTCCTTGCTGAGCTTCGAAATCGCAGACTACGCCGATATTGCGCAAAAGTCCTTAGACATCATAACGCCTGCCGGGATTGTCAAAAATGAGAGCTTTGACTCCTTCCCGATACACTTGAACGGCTCCACTTCAATCGGGTTCGCGTTCATCGATGCCAAACACGATGCCGACAATATCTTGCGCAGCTACAAGAGCCTTGTTGGCTGGTTGGCACCCAAATCGATGATTGTCATTGATGACATCTGGTATTCCGACAGCTCTCGGGGCGCGTGGCAAGAGATCGTGCGCACTGGTCCGTTTGGCTTTGCGGCCCTTGTGAACAAACGGTTCGGCGTGCTCGCACCGTAAGGCACCTAATCGTTCCTGGCGCGTCAACGACCTTGTTAACCCTTGCAGTCGAAGGGCCAGATCTAGCCCTTCGATCCTTAACGTCCCTATGACGGCAACTTCGACAGAATGTCGTCAGCGACCTTGAAGGGCGCTGCCTCCGCAAGCTTGCGCAAATCTGGCGGCGTCGGGGCGCCGTGCGTGCAGTGCGTCGACAGGCCCGCATGTATCCGAGGGACGGAGGCGAGGTCGAAGGGTTCATATTCCGCCGCCCCCACGCTTGCGGCATAGTCCTTAAACTTCATGCCATCGCCGTGGATTTGTCGGGCGGAGCCGCTGTCAACGGCCCAGCTAACGGGGATGCCATAGGCTTGGGCCAAGATGACGCCGTGCAGCGATGTGGAGAGGATCGCCTCGCAACTCAGCATCTCTTCCAGGAAGGCGTCGATCTCCGCGTCGGAGCCCCGCACAATGTCGATTTCTTTCACGTCGGGGGCGACGTCCAATGGCCGGTCCGCATGTGCGAAGTGTCGGATAAGGCCCAGCTTATGGGTCTTGGTGACGGCGGTATTGGGGCGCAGGATCGGCATAAACCAAGCGGGATCGCCATAGATTTCCGGACAGGTGGCACCGGCCTTCAGCACCATATCCCGCGTGAGCGGACCGCGAACGGCGCGGAATGTGGCGCGTCCATCGATCTTCTGCGTGCGCGACGAGGCGCCAGCCCCCCAGACAGTATCACCGGACCGGGCAAATCGGATGATGGACCCGATAGACAGGAGCCGCGGCGACGCCTTGGAGTATTTCGGAGGAATCCCGGTCAGACCCTGCACCACGCCCGGCCCCAAAAGATCACCGAGGTTGCCGGGGTACGGCTGCTCCCACCACATCATTCCGACGCGGTCCTTATCGGCAATCTTGGCCTCTGCAGCGGCGTAGTCAAAGCTGTGCCGGAAGGCCCGGCTCTTGACGAAGTTGATCGTGTCGGGATCGTCAGTTTTCAGCAGCGTGGCAGAGGCCTTTGCCGCTCCTTTCAAATCCCCCTCGCCGTACAAACGATCCAGATCGACCCGGAGGGCGGTTGTGCGTACCGCTGGATTGGCCTTGGCCACGTCCAGATGATACTTGTATTTGCCCATCTGACCCTGGCTCAGCAGGATGTTCAGCAGTTTGGTCACCGGTTCAGGGTCATCCGGCACGACCTTCCGCATCCGTTTGTAAAAGACCGCCGCATCCGCCGGGAGGCCATTGCGCATCGCGAGGCGCGCGCCTTCCTGCAGGATCGCCATCTGCCGCATGGGGGACAAGGCCGCCGCCTCGTGCTGGGCGGCCGTCTTGGAGGCATCGGCCACGTTTCCGCTGTCTGTATGGCGGAAGACTGCGCCAGGGCCGCGTGCGGCCTCAACGTTGGTAACAATCGCATCGGGCGAGAACAGGCCCATGGACAGGTGTTCATCAAAGCTGTTGAGCGCTTCCTGCAGGACCCAGTCGTCGGTTGCATTGTCCGGGGCTGTCGCCTCGACAGTGTCCAAATGCGCCAGGAAACGGTCCATGCGCGGGCTTGTGCCAAACTGCAGGTATCCGGGGTGGAGCAACCGCGCAAACCGATGGGGATCAAAGTTCGGCAAGTAGTGGAAGTTCCGCAGAAACCCGCTCAGATCCTGGCCGCTGCCAAGGGTGCTGGGGTCACCAATCAGCTGCGTGTCCACGTCGACCCAAAAGATCGACCGGCCATAGCGCCTACGTTGGGCGATGTAGTAGCCGATCTTTTTGCGGCATAGCCGTGTCCAATCGGTTGTGCGATCTGGGATGAACTCACAGATCTCAAAATCGACGCCCATCTTGGTGAAGGACTGGGCCAAGGTCTGTGCATGGGTCCCGTAGATATCGGCGCCCCCAAAGAAGCTGATGAAGAGCGGGCCATCCCCCTCTGAATAGCGGCCATAGGTTGGATAAAAGCGACCGCTGGGGGCGTGGCTTACCTGCCAGGAGGACGCCGCGATCCTGCGATTGCGATCTGTCGACTTCAGGTCGGCGCACTTCCGCAGGCCGATCAAGCCATCGCTGCCCATGCGGATACGGTAGTCGATGATCGCCTCACCACCGGTTCGCACCGTCGCTGCGATCCGCAGCCTTTCCGCCCGATGGCAGAAGGCCGTGAGGATCTCGCCCCATGTCAGGGTGCCTTCGATTGGCAAGGGCAAGGCGCCCCCGTCACCCGTGATGAACCCGACGTGATGGGACGTGGCCCCATCGGCCTGCACCATCACGCCGTCCTCGGTTGCCGTCAGCCCGATCTCATCGGGTTGGGCCGGGTCGGCCAAGCGCGGGCCTGGACCGCCGTGTCCCAAGGCCACCGGTTCCTGGGGAAACTGAGAAATGTAGCGCTTGTACTTATCCGCAAGTTCATCCGCCCCCGTGATCCCAGCGGCAGCCAACATCTCGGATGTCTTGTCATAGACTTTCTGATTGGCCGCGAGGACGGTGTCCCTCGGGGTGCGGTCAAACGATTGAACATAGACGACATCCGCAGCTTGCGGTTGTGGTGCCGTCACGAACCGGCCCCCATCGGCCAGGAAACGGATCGTGAAATCCAAGTCTTCGGCCCAGTTGAGCGTTTCATCGAACCCAACGCTTGCGAAGGCATCGCGCGGCCCGGCCAAAGACTGCAACTGAATGGTCCTTGCATGGGTGCCGGCATAGAGGTCGCGCAGCTTGGGCACGACGCGGGCCTTACGCTCTCGCCGTTGATGGAGCTTGTCCGCCTGGCATTGGGTAAAGGGCGTCATCAAAAGCCAGCTGCCCTTGCGTGTGCCATGGGCCAGACCAGCGCGAAGGTGTTCTATCCTGTGGGGGCCGTAGTAGTCGTCGATATCGAGCCAGGTCACCATCTCGGTCTTGGCCTCGGCCAAGGCACTCAGACGGGCGGCGCCGCGCCCACGGTTTTCGGGGTGGGTCGCGATGTGACAGGCGACACCGGCCGCTTCAAAACGTGTCTTAGCTTCGGCCAATTCGGCGGCGGTTCCATCGCTGCTGCCGTCGTCCACGAAGATGACGGCATCGGGCAAAGACCGCTGACCGAGCATCATATGGGTGAAGGGTGCGACTAGGTGCGCGGCGTTATAAACGGGCGTTAGGACAGAAATCTGCATGGGTCTAAACTCACTTTAAAGCGGCCGCACGGGTTGGACGATGTCAAAAATGTACAAGACGCGTTCCGTTACCCGAGTGCCTGTTGGCTGCTGGCGACGCTGTCGGACAAAGGAGTCCGGTCGGCAACCATACGTCGTTGTGGACTAGAAACCATCGAAGGCCAAGGGATCAGGCCAGCCACGGTTATTGCAGGACGGGCGTGTCAGTGGGCTCTGCCTCGGGGACGTCGGCCTTTGACTCGCCATCGGCGACGACGCGAAAGGCGCGGGAATCCGACAGATCCCGCCAGAAGGATAGCTTTGCATATTTCTCAAAGACCTCTGGCGGCAGGATCGTCTGTCGCGGTCGCGGGGCAACCACGGGGTGAACCCGGTGCAAGCCTGGTGTGCCCAACCCTTGGTCGAAGGCCGGCGCGTCGTATTGCACGGCATCGAAGTCATGCTCGTAAGGGTCTTCGCCTAGAAAGTCGTAGATGAGACCAAAGACATCCTTTGGGCGCTGAACGAGAAGATCATAGTCCAGTAAGACGATCCGGTCGGCGAACTCGGAGTAGCAGGCTTCGCGGAGGGCGTGCCAAGGATAGCCGACCATGCGCGTCGCCCCTGCCAGCGCCTCCACCCGTGTGTAGACGGTGGATCGCTCGCCGGGTGAGTTGAATAGGCGCGTGTGTTCAAACGGATCAGAGCGGACCTGCCGTTCGAGGGAGTCCATGATCCAGGACACATTGCGAACCAGACACAGCACACGCGCCTCTGGGAAGACCTGCATCAACGCAGGGAGATTTGCGGTCCAGGCGCGGTTGCTATCGAACACCACTGGGGCTTCGATCTCGGCGTAGTAGCTATCGAAGAGACCGCGCAGCAGGCGCGCCCTTTGCGCAGGCGTCACCGTGCTGGCCAGTTCGGACCCAGCGGACACTTGCGCGATCATACCGTCGAACAAGCTGGCGATGGGACTGGCCATGCCTGCGTGAAACCGTGGGTTTTGCCGCAGCAGTGCCGCCGTCAATGTGGAACCGGAACGGGGCAAACCCGAGATAAAGTGAAAGCGTCGGTCGGTCATAAGGGCTCTGACAAGAAAGGGCAGGGTGACGGCATGTCCATCACCCTGCCCGTGGCATCACAGGAATGCTAGGGCATCGTCGTCCGTGGTGACGCGCAATTGTAGGCCATTGGCATTGGTCACCAACTCGAACGCGAGATCCCCGGCCAAGTCAAAGCCCTCAAAGGCATCGAAGGAGCCGGTCAACGTGTTGAAGGTCCTCACCGTCAGGATGTCGAACGTATCGCCCAATTCTGCGGTAAACCCGGCATCTACGTTCAGGCGCAGCGTCCCATCCAGCGTCACGTCAGACGCCGCCGTTAGGGCCCCGTTACCATTGCCGCTCAACCCGATATTCAGGGTGCTTGCATCGCTAAAGACGAGGGCATCGGCGATCGACAAGAGCCCGTCATCCGTTGCAGCCAAGGTTCCTGTGAGAGTGGGCAAATCCTCTAGCCGCATCTCACCGTTGTCTGCGGTGATGGTGCCTTTGATGTCCAGAGTGTCAGACGCACGCGTGGTGCGGATCGTCCCGTTCCCAATGACCTCTATGCCGCTTGAGATCTCGAAGACTTCAGCATCGTTCGTTGCACCCTGAAACACCAAAACGTTTGACTGGCTTGATCCCGCGAAGGCCCCCGAAGACGTCATAGTGACGCGCCCGGTTCCCATCAGATCCCCACCATCGCGGATGCTCAGCGATGTGGTGCCGCCCGCCGTGCCGTTGTCCATGGCCAGCTCTGCGTTGAGGGTCAGATCACCCCGGCTGTTCAGCAAGCGCGAGGAGGTCGTCGCTCCCAATTCGGCGTCAATGTCCAGCGTCACGCCAGACAGGGACGTATTGCTGAAGAACGTCACGCTGCCGGTTTGACCCTCCGTCCCCGAGACGACCGTGTTCGAAACCTCGCCCAGACGGACTTCCCCGTCGGAGGCGTCGACATTCAGCACCGCGCCCGCGTTGTCGATCCGCTGCGCCGTCAATGCGCCATCCGCGCTGGCCTTGAGGGTGCCAAGGATCCGCATCGCGTCCTGTGTGGATCCGGCGTAGACGTTGCCCGCGCCCGTGATCGTGATCCCGGCGCCAATCGTAAAGATCTCTGCTTCGGTGATTTCGGACAGGCCCCGAATTTCGTTGTTCGTGATGAACGGCTTGAAGGCAGAATCTGCGTTTGGATTTGCCCGCGCGACCTCAATCGGGGAGGCGTTGGCCGACAAGTCGATCGTCCCCGTCCCATTCAGCGACTGCGTGCCTGACAGAGACAGCACGGTGGCCCGGTTCTCCGCTGCGGATAGGTTTAGCAGCCCGTTGATGGTCAGACCGCCGTCGACCGCAACCGTGCCGCTGTCGATCTGCGCATCCATATCAAAGGTGACCGAGTCCAGACGTAGGTTCTGCTCCAGGGTAACCATCCCTTCGCCCGTCAGAACCGCGTTGCTGAGGCTTTGCTCGAAGGTCACGGCGCCACCACGGGCGTCCACATTGAGGGCTTCGCCGTCTTGGTCCACGCCTTGCAGTCGGAGTTCGCCTCCGGAGCCGCCGTCATCCCCGATGACTTGGCCCAGGATCCGAATTTGGTCCCCACTCGAACTCGTACCAACCAGACCAGTGCCGGTCACGGTCAGATCCTCGTCAAAGGTCAGCCGTTGGACTTCGGTGTTCGTGAAACTATCCAGGAGAACGGCGACACCCGACGGCCCAACCGTGTCGTCAAGCCGCAACGTGCCCTCGCCGTCGACTGTCTGTGTGCCCTGGAACCGCAGCGTACTGTTGGTCGTCAGATCTTCGGTCAGGGACAGCGTCCCGTCGATATCCAACCCGGATTGTATGCGCAGCTGACCACCGGCCTCGACCTCGGCTGTGCCGAGAACGCGCAGGTCGGTCGCGTTGGCAGTGTTGATTTTGAAGGTGCCGCCCCCGGTCAGGGTAAGCTTTGACAGATCCGCGCTGTTGATCAGCGCGCGACCGCCTGCCTCCAGGGACACGACGCCGTTCTCAATGGTGTTCGTCAGCACGTTGAGGCCGTTCTCGACGCTGTCGAGGGTCAGTGTTCTGCCTTGCTGGTCTATGGACTGCAGGAACAACCGCCCGCCCGAGGCCGTCACGTCACCCAAGACCTGCCACCGGTCATCGGCGCCACCCGCCACGAGCCGACCGGTTCCGGTCAGGGAAACGCCTGCCCCGAGGGTGATCACCTCCGCATCGTTCGTCTGCTGTAAGAACCGCAGAGTGGCTTGGGCGTAGTTTGAATAGCCGTTGTATCCCGTCGTCCCTGGCCGACCGCGCAAATAGATGCCGCCTGTCCCGTCGACTGTCATGCCACCCGACAAGCCCAGGCTCGCATAGCCGCCCTGTCCGCGATTCCAGCTGTCGACGGTCAACGCGCCGTTGATCGTCAGACCGCCATAGGCCGTGACCTGCGCGTAGGAGTAGGGGCCCGATATGGCCACGTCGCTGTCCAGCGTCACATTCGTCCAGCGGTTTGTGCTGGCGGCTGTGACCGCGAAATCAGCGCCCGCAAAGGCCGCATCGATGACTTGGTCCGACACGGTTCCCGGCAAGACCGGCGGCTCCCCACCGGGGAGGTCCGCATCGGTCAACTGTTGGCCCGCGAGGGTTTCATCAACCACGACGGCCACCAGGGTATTGCCGCGGGCCACCAAAGCCAGGCCTTTGCTGCCATCGCCGATTTCGAAGTCGGTGACGGATTGGAACTGCCCCGTCAGGTCCGTCGTGGCAGAGATCAGGACGAACTCGGTTCCGAGCGCGGCGTCGAAGTCGTCGCTCAGGTCAAAGGCGAACGTACCGGCCAGGCCAATCGCGTCCCGGCTGGCCAAGAGGCCCCCTCGCGCCTCGATGCCGCTGCCGTCCATTGCCATGACGAGCGTGCCGTCCGCCTCCAGACGCAGAGACCGGTTGAAGCTGAGCTCGCCATCGTCTTCCACACGGATGTCGCCGGTGACGGCCACTTCGCCCGTCACGTTTAAGATGCCGTCGTCGGCTGTCACATCGCCCCGGATTTCCAGGTTGCCGACGCCAAAGACCGACACGAGACCCGCCCCCACGACGTCCACACCCTGGTCGAGGACAAAGGTCTGCGCCAAGCCGCCCGACTGGAAGGCGAGCTGTGCCCGGCTGCCGGCGTTCGACGTGTCGCCACGTTCCAACCGAATGACACCTGTGCCGCTCACCGTCTGTTCGCCCTGGAACGTCAGCTGACCGGACCCGCCGCGGTTGTTCGCCAGCGACAGCGTGCTGTTCTCTAGGACGAGGCCCTGTCCGACGGTCACCGCCGCGCGGGACGCGTCGTTTCCGATGCTTGCATCCCGGGCAAGCGTCACGTTCTCCATCCGCAGACTGCCTGCAAGCAAGACGTCTGCCTCACCGGTTCCCGTGACGCGAACGTCGCGGAGGGTGTCTTCGAAGACAATGCGGCCATCCGAGGCGAGGATGTTCAGATCGTTGCCGTCGTTGTCGATGTCTTCCAGTTCCAAATCGCCGCCGCGCGCGGCGACATCGCCGAGGATACGGATCGTATCGTCGCCGTTTCTGGACTGCAGCTGTCCGTTCCCGATGATGTCGATCCCTTCGCCAAAGGTCAGGACCTCTCGGATGGCGCTCTGACCGACAAGCTGGATCGTGCTGTTGGCGGTGTCGGATTCGTCCAGCAGCAGTGTGCCGGTTCCGCTGACCGTCTGGCCGCCCAGGAACTGGACGGTGCTGGCCCGCAGGCGGCTTTCGATGGACAGGCTGGCATCGTCCAGGATCAGATCGTTGGTAACGGAGATCGTGCTTCCCGAATTGTCGCCGATCGCGGCAGCATCCATCGACAGGGTACTGGACGACAGGTTCAGACCGCTGCGCAGCAAGACCTCGCCCGTGCCGTCGATCACAGCATTTTCGACGACGTCGCGAAGTTCGACCACCCCTGCGTCTGCATCCAAGGAGAGCGTGGCCCCCTCATTGTCGACCCGCGACAGTGACAGGGTCTCGCCCGCCCGGCCAACCATATCGCCCAGGACCTTGATGCGGTCCGTGCTCTGGCCGGCGCGAATTGCGATGGATCCTGTGACGGTCACTCCCTCTTCGATGGTGAACAGTTCCGTCGCCGATGACGTCGATTGGAAGGACAGTGCGTTTTGCGCGGTTGCCGTCGGCCCTGCGCTAAAGTCGAGGGTGCCGTTACCCATCAGCGAGGCGCCCGCCTCCATCAAGATGCTCGTGGTATCGCTCGCCGCCGCGTCAAAGCTGACGGTCGCGCCGCCCAGAAGCGTCAGGCCATTAAAGACGGTCAGCTGCTGGAAGCCGAAGTCAGGTCGCCCAACCACATCCGTCTCAAGGGCGACATCAACCAACCGCGCCTGGTTCGCGATCATGACGTCCGCGTTTGCGGTCGCCGGGCCCGTGACGCGGACATCCGTGACCGTCCCGGTGAGCAGATCCGTCGCCAAGGCCGTCCGGGTGTCCGTTGGGCGCGGGGTCGGCGTAAAGGGATCGCCGTCGATAAAGCCGCCAGCGCGCGCATTTGCATCGGACGTGACACGCAGGGTCAGCTCATTGGCCGTGGGGTCGAGCACCTGGAAGGCGAGGTTGCCATCCAGATCCAGACCTTCGAAGGCGTCAAAGCTGCCGGAAATGCCGCCCGTCGCCGTCAGGATCGTAAAGGTATCGCCAACGGAGGCAGTGAACCCATCTGCCACATCAATCGACAAGGTCCCCTCCAGGGTCACCGCGCCGGTTGATGTCACCAGGCCCTGGCTCGCTTGCGTCAGACCGACGTCCAGCGTCCCGCGCTCGGTCATCGTCAGGTTCCCGGACACTGCCAGAATACCGTCATCCGTCGCCGCGAGGGTGCCTTCGATCTCATCAAGGTGCCGGATCGCCAGCGTGCCGTCATCGGCGCGGACCATCCCGTCGACCGCGATGATATCGGCGGCGTTATTGCTTTCAATGGAACCGACACCCTCAACGGTCAGGTCCGTACCGATGGTGAGGGTTTCCGAGATCCCATATTGGCCCTGGAAGAAGATCGTGCTCCGTTGGAATGCCCCTTCTGGCGCCTCACCGTTGACTAGCTTGATCGTCCCCGAGCCGTCCAAGGTTTGTTCGCCCAGGAGGCGCAGTTGGACCGTTTGGCTGGCCGCCGCTTCCATGGTGAAGACGTCGTTGACCGTCAGACCCTCGTAGCCGTCCACGCGCAGGGTTCTTTCCGTCCCGAGCGTTTCCGTGGCCATGTTCAGCGTGCTGTTGAACAGCTGGGCCCCGGACAGAAGCGAGAGCGCGCCCGTGGCGTCAGGCGCGGCGCTCAGAACGGTGTCCTGCACCCGACCGCGAACGCCCACGACCCCATTCGAAGCATCAACCGACAGGGTTTCCCCGTCATTGTCGATATTGGCCAGCACAAGGGTCCCGTCGGTGACACCCTCGACCGTGCCGAGGATCTGGATGGCATCTTGTGCGCTAAAGGCGACGAATTGGCCCGATCCGGCAATGGTGAGATCCTTGCCGAAGGTTGCGATGTCGCGGGCCGTGCTGAGGTTGGCCACTTGCAGCGCGGCCAAGCCATTGGTCCCGAGCAGTTCAATGCGTCCGGTTCCGTCAATCAACTGGCTTCCCAGGACCCGCATCGCCGGATTGCCCGTCTCACCGCTGTCGATCCGAAGGGTGCCGTTGACCACGACCCCTTCATCCAGGAGACCAACGTACCCGAACCGGCCATCTGCCTGAAGTTGCGCGGTGGTCTCGATTGTCGTGTCTCGGAGCGTGACGTCGCGGCTCAGCGAGACGGTCCCAGTACCCGTCAGGATCGTGTCGTCAACCAAGCGTGCGAGGACGACGTCACCATTGGTGGTGTCGATATTCAGCTCTCCACCCGCTTGGTCGATGTTCCGCAACTCCAGCGCTTCGTCCGTGTCCCCTGAATTACCAACCACGTCGCCGAGGATGCGAACCGAACCGGCCGCCCGGACACTGCCCGTCCCCGTAAGGGTCAGGTTTTCGTCAAAGGTGACCAGGGAGTCGGTGGCGTAGAAGTAGCGGGAGTTGCTCGCATAGATCACGGAAGTGCTGGCGGTCGATCCGCCCGCAGCCGCACCAAATGCAATCGTGCCCGTTCCCGTGACCATATCGATCCCGGTCAGGCTCAAACGGGCGGTGCTTGTTGTACCACCTGCGATTTCTAGGAGACCGTCAATCTGTAGCGAACCGGCCGCTGTGGAGAAGACACTGGACCCGCTGGACGTGTCGAGTGCGACCGTGCTGCCCGTGGTGACAGTGAGGCCATCGACTTGACCGCCCTGGAGCCGGAGACGACCGCCCCCCTCGACCGTGATGTTGGAACCGTTCGACAACTCAACATTTGCGCCATCGGCAATGGCGAGGCGGGCGTTGTTCAGATCTGTCCCGAGAACGACCTTCGCGTCCTCGACCGAGTCGAGCTTTAGCAGGTTGCCGCCTTGGTCCAGCCCACTCAGGGAGAGCGTTCCGCCCTCGGCAATGACATCGCCAAGCAGGCGCAGCTTTCCAGACCCGGATGAGCCGAACACGAAGCCTGTGCCAGCGATGGTGATGTCTTCACCGATAACCGTCACGTCCTGATTGTTCGGCGTATATTGGTTCGTCGTTTGCAGACGCGCCTGGTCGCCGTCCAACTGGATCCTGCCGGTCCCTACGAGGCTCGACACATTGTAGAGCTGGACAGTCGCATAGGCATAGCCACCAGGCGACGCTTGGCCATCAATGTTCAAGGTCCCGTTCAGGGTGAGGTCGGAATCAATCGAAAGGCGGGCATTCTTGACGGTGGCATCGGTGTCGAGCCGAACACTCTGCCAGCTTGCGAAACTGCCAAAGTTTGCACCACTTACGGTCACATCGAATTCGGGCGTGCCGGTGATCGTTGCACCGATCAACGTGCCGCCGGTCTGGTCGAAGGCGCCCGCAACACCTTCGATGTTGCCGGTCGTCAGGCTGCCCCTTTGCAGGCGAAGGATGCCATCGATCCGGACTTCGTCCACTTCGGCGGTGGAGTTGAGTGTCGCCACGGCGCCTTCGTCAAGCACGATAGCGACGCCGTCGTCCGCCAGGGGCAAGGCGCCCGACTGCCAGTTCGTCTCCGTCTCCCACGTCCCGCCGGCGGCATTGATCCAGATGGCAGAGGCATCGACGATCTCAAACGACTGGCTGGGCAGGGGCGCCGTAATCGCGTTCCCCGCCAGGTCCGTGACGCGAGAGACGTCGATTGCAATGTCATAGGCACCCAGATCCAACGGCGCGAAACTGACCTGCGCTGTGAGCCCACCCGTGAGGAATACCAGGCCCTGCGCTGGGATTTCGGTGTCGTCGCCTGATTTGGTCAGGGTGATATCGGTCGCCGCCAGGGTGTTGGGGTCGATCTTCTCCGAGAAGGCAATCGTGAACACTTCGTTGCCCTGCAACAGCAGGCGTCCATCGTTCGGCGTCACCGATAGGACGGTCGGTGGCGTGATATCCTCGATGACCTGAACCGTGACCGGATCGGTCAGGGTCGCGTTGCCACCCGTGTCCGTTGCCCGCACCTGGATCTCAAGCTGGTCGCCGTCGGTCAAATCATCCAATGCAGGGACATCAAAGCCCAGTCCGAAGGGGGCCGAGACGTCGTTCAAGACAACGACCCCGTTCAGCAGAAGCTCGACGTTACGGACCTGAACATCATCGACGATATCCAAGCTGAGCTCGATCCGCGTGCCTTCTTCGATCTGGATCCCATCGGTATTCGGGTCCGCATCGGCCGCGGCGGCATCGAAGGTGACGGTTGGGGCTTGGCCCGCCGTGTCGAAGGGCACCGCGTTGATGACTTGCAGGCCGCCTGTGCCGTCAGCGACGTACGCGATCCCCGAGGCCAGGGCGACACCCTTGGCGTTTCCGGGCGTCGCGAACTCCGACAGCAGGTCGTAGGTCACCTCTGGATCGCTTGCGTTGTGGACCTGGAGGCCGCGGAATCCGCCAGCGACCAATGCCAAGCCAGAGCCATTGACGATGGTTTCCAGGTTGCCCGCTTGGACCCGTGGCGTGTCGATGTTCGAGATAAGCGAAATCGCTGTCGGATCCGTCACATCGTAGGTCAAATAGCCGCCGCGCTCTTCCAGGCGGAACAGGGGGACGTTGCTGACTTCCAAGGCGTTGGCCACATAGGCCACGCCTTCGTTGATGAACACTGTCTTGTCCTTGGGCACCGTCCGGATCGTGCTTTGCGGGAAGGTCTCGCGCCCAATTTCTGTGATTGCACTGCCTGATAGGCGCAAACTCACCAGATCTGTGTTGTTTATAATGGCATAGGCCACGTCGCCATCCACGGCGAGGTCATTGACGAAACCACCCGTCTGGAAGGCCGTCACCCGCGCGCCCGTCGTGCTGTTGAGCAGTTCAAGGCGTGACCCGCCGCCAACCAGCAATGTGCCGCCAAGGTCCACGACCGATTGCGCACCGCCCGACACGAACGTGGTTGTCACCAGTTCTGGCGCAACGGGGTCGGACACATCGACGATATGCAAACCGCCGTCGCCAGCCGCCACATAGGCCAGGTTGCGGCCCGCATCGACGGCCACCTGTTTCGCCGTTCCCGGCAAATCCAACTCGGCTTGCAAGATCGGGTTCTGGAATTGGCTCGCATCTACGATGGCCAGGCCGTGGCTGCCCGTCGCGAGATAGGCCGTCTGCGTGCCGGCCCCCTCGACCCCACCGGTGAGGGTGACGTCCATCGCCTCGCCCTTGAGGTCGACGGATCCGATGATGCCCGTGGGGAAGCCGATGCCATCCAAGGGGTTCAACCCCTGTTCCAACTCGGCGCCATCGGTCAGGCCGTCGTCGTCGCTGTCGGGGTTGTCGAGGAAGGTGCCGACCACCTCTTCGGCCAGGTCTGGGACGCCGTCCCCGTCGGAATCCTCCAACCCTTCGGCCAGGGTCATCAGCGGGAAGGGGATATCCGTAGATCCAGCCGCAGGGCCGGTGGTGAATTCGCTTTCGCCATAGAAGCCGTTGACGGGATCATAGATCCGGAAGGTGTATTCCGTCTCGGGCGCAAGCTGCACCCCTTCGGAGGCGGAGGCCACCGTGCCACGGAACTCCGTGGTGCCGTCGGTGATCAGATAGAGCGTGTTGTCCGACGTATTGAAGCGGTTCAACAGTCCCTCGGACAGCAGCAGGAGCGCATCTTCTGCGGTGGCGCGGAAGGAGTCGATGACGCCTTCGTCCGGCAGACCTTCGGGCGCCGCGATCTCGGCGTTGAAGTCCTCGGTCGCCTGCATGGCGTCCATCAGATTCTGGGCCAGCTCTGCCGCTTGCTCTTCGGTCAGCTGGTTGCGGGCCGTGGGATCAGCCTCGGTCGCGAACTCAAAGTCATCATCGGTGGGACGCGGCGGGGGCGAGAAGCCCTCTAACGAGGCGAGGATCGTGCTGCCTTCGGCAAGCTCCTCGTTCAGCGTTTCTTCGAGGGACTTGATCTCATCGGCAGCGAAGATGGGCTTTTTGTTCACCAGACCAGCGATGAAGTTCACCTTGTCCAGCACATTGCAGGCCAGGGCAAAAACGGCCTGAACCGCGCCCGCCTTGCCGCCACGGGCCAGGCCTTCGCCGAATTCCACCCAAGTTTCGACGTTGCTGATGGCCAGCTTCAGGGTGCCCATCAGGGTCGCGATGCCGTCCGTGTTGGGGGACGGGCAATCGGGGTCGGTTTGCGCCTTCAGCAGCTTTTCCCCGATCTCCAGGACACCTTTGACGCCCGCGACGGCGGCCTTGGCCTTGCCGACCAATTGGCCAGAGGTGAACTCCAGCACCGCATCAACGGCGACCTTGGCAACCTTTTTGACCCCGTCGACGACGCCGATGATCGCTTCAAACGCGCTGCCCTTGCCCCACCAGAAGGCGTCCCACGCCTTGGACAGGGCTTCCCCGAGGGCGGCACCCTCCTTGATCGCATCGCCGATGGATTTGGCCAGGGCGGAAAAGCGTGTGAGTTCTTTGGCGACGTCCCAGACGGTGGACAGGGCGCTGCGGGCAATTGAGAACCACTCTGCGTTGTCGATCGCCTCGTCTTTGCAGTCGTCCTCTTCCTCCTTATCATCTGGGTCGTCGGGATCATCCGGGTCGTCGGGGTCATTGTCGGGTCGATTTCTGATCGGGTCAAAGTCCGGCAGGTCGGACCGGTTCAGCGGTTCATCCCCGACGGCCTTCCAGCCCAGCGTGTTGACACCGGTGTCCCCCTCGGACCGCATGATGGTGCCGCCTTCGCCATCCTCCACGACAACAGCGGTGCCCGTTTGGACCCAAACGCCCGCATCATGGTCGAAGGACAGGATCGGACGTTTTGCGCCCAGCTCCAAGAAATCGATGTTCGGGAACTCGATCTGTGCCTTGCCATCCACATTGGTGGCGTCTTCGGCCTTAACGGTGAACACCACCGTCGGATCGAAGCCTTGGGGCAGCGGCGCAGGAATCCGATCCGGCTCAAAGGCCATGACCTGGACTTCGTTCACCGGCGTGCCGTCATCCCGTGTAAGGCTGTCGGCTGGGATCTTGACCTTAAGCTGGTTCCAAAGGCTCGGATCGATGCCGGGGAAGATCTCAGTCAGGTTGGCCAGACCGTTCTCACCAATCCCGGCCTCCGTGTCTTCGCCCGGTGTGAGGGTGGTCACATCCGCCTCGGCAAGGGCGGCAAAGTAGATGTTGAACGCCTTGTCACCGGAGGTCAGGCCAACGGTCTGCCCCGCAACGGTGTCCACCGGTTTGGTGATCGTGCCGTAATCGAAGTTCGGGCGGTTCGTCACATCGGAGGCGTCGAAGTCCAGATAGACCTGCGGGATCGGAAGATCTTCGAGCAGGAAGCGCCCGTTCTCATCTGTGACCGCCGTGACGCCTGGCAGACCGATGACGGACACGACGACGCCTTCCAGGGGGATGTCCAATCCGTCTTCGTCCCGGTAGTTGGCGTCGAAGATGAACCCTTCGACATTCGTGCCCTCGATCCGGGTGAGGGAAGACGTGGCGAAGGTGGAATTACCCTCTTGGACGGTGCTGACGTTCTGGCCGTTGGTGTCCTTCACCTTGGTGCCGTCGACGGCAACGCGCACGTTGGTGGCGGCTGGCAATAGGTCGTCGGCGAAGAAGGTGACCAGCTTGCCGTCCGACGACACGGTGTAGCGTCCCGCCAGGGACTCTCCCAAAGCGGTGATGGCGATGCTCTCGGCGTCGACGGTGTCGGGGTCAATCGGGCGGTTGAATTCGATGGTGATCTTGCCGTCCAGGTTGGCCCGCTCGCTCCCGTCGTTGGGGCGGATGGCCAAGACCTGCGTAGCCGCATCGACGCTGAACGTTGTGTTTGCAGGGCCCTCGTTCCCGGCTCTGTCGCGGAGCGTTGTGGACAGCGAGAAATCGCCATCGCCCAGGGGGCCTGCCAGGGTGATCTCAATCTCGGTATCGCTGCGCTGTTGGACCGAGACGATCTCAATCGCCGTCCCCGCCCCATCGCGCAGATCCACATCATCGGGGATCAAGGTCGTGCCGACGTCCAAAGGCTCGGACGTGGTGAGGATAAGGCTGTCGAGCGCGTCGGAAAGCGTTGCTGCGACGTCCCCCGACAGGCTAGCGATCTGGGTATCAATGGTGAAGGTCAGCGCCGCTTCGGTGGTCTTGCCCTCCTGGTCGGTGACGCGGAACTCGATGTCATGGGTGCCTTCGCCAAGCGCCCCGCGCACCGCCGCCGAGGGGATCGAGAAGGTTCCGTCGGCGCGGACAAGGTTGCTGATGTCGATGAACCGGCCACCCACGGCGCGCACTTCGAGTGTCGCGACGCCCAAATCGTCCGAGACTTCGCCCGACAGGCCAGCCAGACGGGTCACACCGTCGGCATCGCTGCTGCCGGTGTCCTGGGTGAGCGTGACGGACAACTCCGGGTCCTCGCCCCCTATGATCGCATCGACCGGGTTGAGTTGAGACAGGCGCGTGATCCCTGCGAGTTGCACCAGGGCGCCATTGCCCAGATCAACGGCTAGGTCACCATCCACGCGGGTCAGGCGCAGGTCGCCCAGCGACGACACACCGGGAATGCCGATGAACTGAACCTTGTCGATGCCCGACTGGAACGACCGAATAACGTCCACGGCCCCCGGCGCCAAATCGGGTCCGGTGATGCGGAACAGATCGGCGCCCGCGCCCCCGTTCATCGTGTCGGAGCCGGCCCCGCCGGTGATGGTGTCGTCCCCGGCCCCGGCCGAGAGCGAGTCGTTTCCATCGCCGCCAAAGATATTATCGGCGAGGTCCCCCTCGCTGATCAGTGTGTCATCGGCTTCGGTCAACAACAGATCGCGCAGGGCGGACAGGTCCACATCGCGCGCGTCGCTGACTAGGTCCACGTCGGCGAGGGAAAGCTCCGCCAGGGAACTGACGCCCTGCAAGCGGATGGATTGGCCGCTGGCGAAGGTGACGACCAAATCGCCGTCGTCGCGGGTCAACCGAACATCGCTGGGTGAGATGCGATTACCAAACCCGGACAGTTCAATCCGATCTTCGCCGCGGGTGTAATCGGCAATCACATCGGCGTCGCCATCTGTGGTGGCCGCGACGACGAAGACGTCTGCGCCGGCCCCGCCGACAAGGGTGTCGTCTCCCGCACCGCCGATGACGGTGTCTGCGCCGTCGCCGCCTTGGACGATGTCGTCGCCGTTTTCGCCGTCCAACAGATCGTCGCCGGTGCCGCCGGTGATGTCGTCATCGCCACGGCCCCCAGCAATCACGATGTTCCCGCTGTTGAGCGTCGCAAAGACGTCGTCGGATTCCGTCAGAACGACCTCTGTCTGCCCCGTTGATGGCGCGGTTGAACTGGCTTGAGGCACCGGTGCAACCGATGCGCCCTGGGTGAACAGGGCCGATGTGGCGGCCCAAACGTCCTGGGCGACCTGGGCACCGACGTCCCGCGCGGACAGGTCCCCATCTTGGATGTGGATACCCCCGTAGAGGCGCGACAGCCCGGCGTCCGCTGCGGCGTCCCAGACAGTGTCCCAAGTGAGTTCGATCACCGGCCCGTCGTAGTCCTCGAACGTCAGACTATCGGTGCGGAAGGATCCAATCAGGTCCCGGCGTCCATCCTCGTCCAGGTCCTGCACGCCGCGCGAGGTGCCGTCGTACAAAACGTCGCTGCCCGTGAAGGAGTCAATGATCGTCGCCGCCGCATAGGAGAACCCGGAATGGCCCGATCCATATTCTGGGAACGGTGGCGTCACAAAGGTCACATCTTGGTAGGGGATCCATTCGCCCCCGTCGATCAATCCCGCGCCCTGGTTCGGCCCAATCCACGCCTCGACCTGCTGACCGTCGAACAGATACCGGATGGCTGTTTGGGGCCGGACATAATCGTAGGCGTACTTTGCGTCCCAGACGGCAATGCCGGTGTCGAAGAGCGCGTTGTTGAGCGCAAAGAAGAACTTCACATCATCGCTGAGCGTGTGGCCTTCGCGCAGAGACACGTCCTGGGCAATCTCGTTCCAGTGGCCCGGAGGCGTGGAGGAGCGTGGGCCATCGGCCCAGTATTCTGCGGTCGCTTTCTGCTCCGACGTGAGGTTTGCGCTGATCTCTAGGACGGCGCCGAATTGTTCCCGATAGGCCGCGTCGCCTGTCGTCACCTTGCCGGTCTGATCGGTGTAAGGCGAAAAATCCCCCAGCTTCGGCGGGGGACCCGGTCGGTAAGCGTCACCGGCCTCAATGGCAAAAGGCGTCACGCCGCCCCAATGGGGTGTCAGCGGCTTTTGCAGGTCATAGGTCGCCGGGTTGTCGGTCGCGATGGGAATGCCGTTCTCGTCTCGAACCGTTCCATTCGGCACCCGCAAGGGCTGCCAGTGATTGGGGTCGACGACCGGCTCGCCGCTATCGGGGTTGATCGGCTCATAGCCAGAGGTGTCAGCGAAATCGTTGTCGGCGTTTGAGCCGTCCGTTGCCCGTGCCTCAAGCACGCCGCGCGCGGCCGCCAGTCCGATCTCCCGTGCTTCCTCGGGTGGGGTCTCGCCCATCTCCTCGGCCTGTTCGGCCAGTTCCCGCAGCAGCGTGTCGAATAGGAACCGCGCATCGGGGAACACCTCGACCAGTGCGGCATGGGCCGCGTAGCTGATCGCCGTGGAATGGGACATGTGGTTGCCGCCACCGATCGCCGTCAGATCGCCGTAGGCCCCGACGGCGTCATCATCATAGGCGGCCCAGGCATCGTACATGGCCGCGTGGGCGATGTGCAGCGCTCGCGTGATTTCCGTGGGTTTCGCATCGCCGAGGCGAACCGCCTCTAGTGCAACCTCATTCCAGCGGGCGGCAACGGTCTGTCTGGGCATGGCACGACACTATTCGCTTATAACAATGTCGTGTTTGTTCCATAGCTGCAGACGTTATGTCGCGTCTTGATTTTGCCGTTTTTTCAGTCAACACCCTGTGCACTGGGCGTAACCATTTGATTTAATTTATTGCAAGGTGCTACACCGACTCAGATCTAAAAGTGATTCGGTCCCCGTTCGATTGGCGACTCACTGCTTCGTGATCGACTGGAACTTTCAGTGGGCGGCTTTTCATCGACAGAATCTTGCGCTGCGACGTTACGGTTTGATCGTCTCCACAGTCAGATTGCCGTTGGTGTAGACGCAAATGTCGGCGGCAATCCCCATGGCCTTTCGCGCGATGGTTTCGGCATCCGCCTCCGTGTCCATCAAAGCCCGCGCCGCGGCGAGCGCAAAGTTACCGCCGGACCCGATGGCGGTCACGTCATGCTCCGGCTCCAGCACATCGCCGGCCCCTGTGATGACGAACAGATCCGTGCCGTCGGTGACGATCAGCATTGCCTCCAGCTTTTGGAGATACTTGTCCGTCCGCCAGTCCTTGGCCAGTTCGACACTGGCGCGGGCCAGTTGGCCGGGTGTGGCCTCCAGCTTGGCCTCCAGGCGTTCGAGCAGGGTGAACGCGTCCGCGGTGGATCCGGCAAAGCCCGCAACCACCTCATGGCCGCCGGGTGTCAGACGCCGCACCTTGCGCGCGGTGCCTTTCATGACGGTTTGCCCGACGCTTACCTGTCCATCCCCTGCGACGACTACTTGCCCGCCCTTACGAACGCCGATGATGGTGGTGCCGTGCCAGCCGGGAAAGTCGCTCATGATCTGTCTCCTTCTCGCCCCCGATATGGGGTGCGATTAGGAAAAGCGCCAGCCTTTGCGCCGGGGGACCCGCACCGCCAGCATGGGCATCAGCCAAGGGCCACGGAACCGGTTGAGATCCAGCGCTTCATAGACGCCGGTCGTGCGTTGCCCGTCGATAACCGTTTCCACGGCGCAGCGATTGTAGAAGGGCGCGTCTAGCATCGCTTTGACCTGGCGTGGACGATGGCCAGCATCGCACCGGGTTTCGCGCCGCACGAGCCAGTTCGAGCGGCGGAACCTTTGCAACGGCGGGGCATCTATCGGCGTGCAGGAGCCGTCTTTGCCGAAGCGGAGCGCCACGTTCAGGGCCGATCCGTCGCGGCGCACTGCGTCGTAAAACGCGACCGAGCCCTCGGCCACAGGAAAGCGCCCCCAGGTCCAGTAATCGAAATCCGCCTCCAACGCGCGCAGGCCGAAGTTTGCGTCCAGGTATCCGTGCCCGGACCAGGTCCAGCCCGGTCGGTCGATGTCCACCTCGATACGTGCCGTCGGCGCAAAGGGTCGCCAGATATGGGCGCCGTCATCGGTCAGGGGGACCTCGATATCGGTGACCGCGCTGGGGTGAACCGTGACCTGACCCCGGATCGGTTGGCCGTGGGGCGTCGAGAGTTCGGAGATGTCGATTACCAGTTTGCCCTGGTCCCATCGGAGCGAGGACGGACCGATGGTCATCGTCTGATCGGTCAGACGCAGGGCCTCGCGCCCCCGGTCCGTCATGGTCCAGCGTCCGCCCGCGCCATAGGTCACGACGTTCAGGCAGACGTGGTTTTCGGGGGCCTTGCGACCGCTCCACCGGTACCAGGGCGAAAAGACCGAGCCTATGAAGGCAATGATCGAGATCGCGCGTTGGCCGTCGTCAGAGAGGCCGTCGATGTACCACCAGGCGTAGCCGTCCGCCGGAACCGAGAGGTCGAAGCAAGGTCCGTCAAGATCGCATCTGCCGCGAGCCGTCCGGACGTGGCCGCCATGGGCACCCCCGCCCCCGGATGGGTCCCCCCGCCCGCCAGATACAGCCCCGGCAGATCCGTCCGTGCCGTTGGGCGCGCAAACGCCGCCATCATCCCGTGCGGGGATCGCCCGTAGAGGGAGCCGTCCGAGCCCGGGAACCGCTTGTTGAACTGCTCCGGCGTGGTCAGCGCTCTGACGTCTGGGGTCTTGTCGAAGGTTAGTCCCATCTCTGCGAGGCGTGTGAAGGTCGTCTCTCGGCATCTTTCTTGCTCCTCCGGGATGGCAACGACACCCGACCGGGGTGGGCCGTTCAGAATGATTTCGAACCGCTCGGCCCCGCTCGGATCGGCGCCGTTGCCCCGGTCTTGGGCGCAGACATACAACGTCGGATCGTCGGGCAGCCGGTTGTCAGCGATCTGGGGGAATTCGCTGTTTGGCCGGTGGCTGAAGAAGACGTTGTGATGGGCCGGCGGGCGCCCCGTGACCCTGGCCGCAAAGGACCACACAAAGGCGGACAGGCTGCGCGGCATCACCGCACGCGTCGGCACGCCCGCTGTGGCCCCCAACAGCCCGAGGCTCAACGCACGGGGATCGCCGTTGAAGACGACCACATCGCAGGGGTGCCTCTGTTCTGCGGTATGGACGGCAGCAACGCGGCCCCCGTTCTCTTCGATCCGGGTAACCTCTGCGTTGAAATGAAAGTGCGCGCCTGCGGCCTCTGCTACCCGTTGCATGGCCTTGGCCAGTCGGTGCATCCCGCCTGTCACCGCCCATACACCGCGTGATTCGGCGCTCCAGATCAGCGACAGCAGGGCCGGTGCCGCCGTCGGCACCCCACCCACATAGGTGGCATAGCGACCGAACAGCTGTCGGAGCCGTTTATCGGTGAACCGCAAGGCAAGCGCCTGCGCCATGCTCAGGCCGGGGGCCATCGCGGGCAGCAGCGCCGGTTGGCGCAGAACAACCGGGGTCATGGCGCTGGCCGAGGGGGCGGGCGCTTGCATCATGGGGCCTTCGAAGGCGTCGAAAAGCTGTGAGGTGGTCGCGTGAAACGCCTTGAACTGACGCGCGGCGGCATCGCCCGCGAACTCTGCGATGGCAGCCAGGGATCGATCCGGATTGGCAAACAAATCAAGGGTGCTGCCGTCATCCCAATGGTGACGGGCCAGGACGTCCAAGGGCTCTAGGCTCACATGGTCGTCGACGGAGGTGCCGCAGGCGCCAAACAGGTCGTCAAAGACATGGCGCAACGTCAGGACCGTTGGCCCCGCGTCCACCGGGCCCGCAGAGCTGTCGACGGTCCGCATTTTGCCGCCCGGCGCCGTGGCGCGTTCCAGCACGGTCACGTCACAGCCAGCGTGGGCCAGGCGCATCGCGGCGGCCAGGCCCCCGATTCCTGCACCGATAATCATGACACGTTGAGACATTGCACCCCTTACGCCGGTTGACAGCGCTCCTTGTATGTCCAACTAATGTTACACCTAGTGTCATTTTACAATGACATATGCAGCCGGAGGATCGGCCATGCCCCTAACCGCCCGAATTGAAGCCGCCGTTGACGGGGCGTTGGCCCGCGCCACCCGTGCCAGGCCCCCCGAACGTCTGGCTGCCGCTTTGCACCACGCGGTGAAGCCCGGGGGCGCGCGCATCCGGCCAACAATTGCCATGTCCGTCGCCATTGCCTGTGGGGATGATCGTCCCGACGTCTCCGATGCTGCGGCGACAGCCATTGAGCTTATCCATTGTGCATCGCTGGTCCATGACGACATGCCCTGCTTTGACGACGCCGATATTCGGCGCGGCAAGCCGACGGTGCATCTGGCCTATGATGAGCCGATTGCCCTTCTGACCGGTGACAGCCTGATCGTGCTCGGGTTCGACGTGCTGTCGCAAGTGGACCCGGCCGATGCGGTCCGAGGGCTTGCCCTCACGGCGGAGCTCGCACGCTATACCGGGATGCCCCACGGCATTTGCGCCGGTCAGGGGTGGGAGAGCGAGGCGGAAATCGACCTGGCAACCTATCATCGGGCCAAAACGGGGGCTTTGTTCACGGCGGCCACCCGCATGGGCGCTCTAGCAGCGGGGCAGGAGCCTGACCCCTGGACCGATCTGGGCGCCCGGATCGGGGAGGCGTTCCAGGTTGCCGACGACCTTTTGGATGTGCTGCAACCGTCTGATGTGACTGGCAAACCCACAGGGCAAGACGTGGCCCATGACCGTCCCAGTGCGGTAACCAAATACGGTGTCGACGGCGCGATCCGCCGGTTGGAGGATATCCTCTCGGGCGCCATCGCCTCCATCCCCGCTTGTCCTGGTGAGGCGATGCTGGCGGATATGGTGCGCCGCACGGCCAAGCGTCTCACCCCCGCCCACCACCGCACGCCAGCCGAATGACCCTGGCAGAGCCGTCGCCCCAGGCGCCCCGTGGTCCCGGCTGGGCGCTGCGCCTTGTGGCGTCTCGTCGGTTTCAGTCGTTTTGCGCCGCTGTGCCCTGTCTGCGCCGGATCGCGCGGCGGGACGGAGAGGCGTTGTTCGATCTGGTCGGGGGTTTCGTCCACTCCCAGGTCTTGTTTGCTGTGGTGGAGTTGCGATTGCTCCATCGCCTGTTCGACGGGCCGGCCACGGCGCCCGCCTTGGCGCGCGGGACGGCCTTGACTGCGGATCGGATCGAGATCCTCTGCAACGCGGCAGTGTCGCTCGGCTTGATGCGGCGGACGCGGGATGGCTATGGGCTGGCCCGCAAGGGCGCCGCGATCCTTGGTGTTCCCGGTCTGGAGGCGATGATCTCCCACCATCATGTGCTCTATCGCGACCTCGCCGACCCCCTCGCCGTCCTTGGGGGCGCTGAAACGGAGCTGTCCAAGTTCTGGCCCTATGTCTTCGGCGCGGCGGCGGCCCAGGATCCTGACACCGCGCGGCGCTATTCCGATTTGATGAGCGACAGCCAGGGCCTGGTGGCCGAGGAAACCCTGCGCCGCTGTGATCTATCCAAGGCTGGAACGGTCCTGGACATCGGCGGTGGGACCGGTGCTTTCCTATCAGCGCTGGGGCAACGCCATGGGGCACCAGCCCTTCATCTGTTCGATCTGCCACCAGTAGTGTCAGGCGCGCGTGACAGATTCGCGGCGACGGGTTTGACGGATCGCGTGCAGATCACGGCAGGCAGCTTTCGCGACGATCCGCTGCCGGTCGGGGCCGATGTCATCACACTGGTGCGCGTCTTGTACGACCATAGTGACACCACGGTCATGGACCTGCTGCGCGCCGTCCACGCGGCCTTGCCGGAAGGCGGTCGTCTTGTGGTGAGCGAACCCATGACCGGTGGGGACCGGCCCCATCCCGCAGGCGATGCGTATTTTGCGTTTTATTGTATGGCGATGGGAACCGGGCGTGCTCGGAGTCCGCAGGTCATACGCGAAATGATGGGTGCAGCCGGCTTCGCGTCGACTGTCGATCATGGGACCACGCGGCCATTTGTGACGCATGTCCTGTCCGCAGAAAAATAGACCTCAAGTTTACAGATTAGATGTCTAGCTTGATTGACAATATGTGCCCTGGCGGTAGAGTAACCCCAAGCAGGGTGAGTCACCTGCAGCGTACCTGAGGGAGAGATTGCGTGCAGACCGAAGCCATCATCATGTCCGGTCCGGGGGACATTGCCCTCGGGGATCTGGGCTTGGTCGATCCGCAAGCGGGATCGGTCGTGGTGGATATTCGGCAATCCGCGATTTCGACCGGCACGGAAAAGCTGCTCTGGTCCGGTGAGATGCCGCCGTTTCCTGGCATGGGGTATCCGCTCGTCCCCGGCTATGAGGCTGTGGGAGAGGTCGTTGAGGCCCGCGGAACCAACCTTCTCAAAGTGGGTGACCGCGTCTTTGTCCCGGGGGCCGATTGCTATGATGGCGCGCGCGGTCTGTTCGGCGCCGCCGCGGCCCGCGTTGTGACGCCAGCGGATCGGCTGGTGAAAGTTGACCCAGGCCAAGGTGCACAGGGTGCCCTGTTGGCGTTGGCCGCCACGGCGCGGCACGCCATCGCGGGCCTGCGTGTGGATCTGCCCGAACTCATTGTGGGTCACGGCGCCTTCGGTCGCCTGCTCGCCCGGCTGACCGTGGCCGCCGGTGGTGCCCCGACAGTGTGGGAGCGTGCGGCCGAGCGGCGCGGTGGTGCCCAGGGCTACGAGGTCATTGATCCCGAGACCGACGACCGCCGCGACTACCGCACGATTTACGATGCCTCCGGCAATGCAGGTCTCTTGAACGATCTGGTTGGGCGTCTGGCCAAGGGTGGGGAGATCGTGCTGGCCGGGTTCTATCCGCAGCCCGTCAGCTTTGCCTATCCGCCCGCCTTCATGCGTGAAGCCCGTTTCCGCATTAGCGCCGAATGGACCCGCGACGATCTCGTCGCCACGCGCGATCTGGTCGAAGATGGCGTCCTATCCCTGGACGCCCTGATTACGCACACCCGTCCCGCCCACGACGCGCCCGAGGCCTATGCCCAGGCCTTCGCCGCGCCCGACTGTCTGAAGATGATCCTCGATTGGGAGCACACCGCATGAGCCTGGACGTTCCCAACCTCAAGGATTTCTCCGACCGTCTCCGTGAAGAGGCGTCCGAGGACTTGGCCGACGTCATTCCGACCGAAGCCACTAAGAAGACCCAGATCATCGCGATCTATGGCAAGGGCGGGATCGGCAAATCCTTCACCTTGGCGAACCTCAGCCACATGATGGCCGAGCAGGGCAAGCGCGTGCTGTTGATCGGCTGCGATCCAAAGTCCGATACCACCAGCCTTTTGTTCGGTGGAAAGGCCTGCCCGACGATCATCGAAACCTCGACCCGCAAGAAGTTGGCGGGCGAAGAGGTCGCCATTGGTGATGTCTGCTTCAAGCGGGGCGGCGTCTTTGCCATGGAGCTTGGTGGTCCCGAAGTCGGTCGCGGCTGCGGCGGACGTGGCATCATCCATGGCTTCGAGTTGCTGGAAAAGCTGGGCTTTCACGACTGGGATTTCGACTACGTGCTGCTCGACTTCCTAGGTGACGTGGTCTGCGGCGGCTTCGGCCTGCCGATTGCCCGCGACATGGCCCAGAAGGTGATCTTGGTGGGGTCCAACGACCTCCAGTCGCTTTACGTGGCCAACAACGTCTGTTCCGCGGTTGAGTACTTCCGCAAGCTGGGCGGCAACGTCGGTGTCGCGGGGTTGGTCGTGAACAAGGACGACGGGTCGGGCGAGGCGCAGGCCTTTGCCGAAGCGGCTGGCATCCCCGTGCTCGCCAGCATTCCCCAGGACGACGACCTGCGCAAGAAATCCGCCAACTATCAGATCGTTGGCACGGATCAGAGCCAGTGGGGGGCTTTGTTCGCGGCCCTAGGCGAGAACGTCGCCGCTGCGCCGCCCGTGCGTCCCGCGCCCCTGTCGCAAGATGGTCTGTTGGAGCTGTTCGACGGCTCTGAAACAGGTGCTGGCGTGACCCTGGAGCCGGCCACCGATGCGGATATGCGCGGCAAGTTCTATGAGGAAAAGCCGTCGTTGGAGGTCATCTACGACGATGCCTGATGACCTGCAACATATGGCGACCCAGACCGGCGGTTGCACCTCGTCCGAGACGATGGAGCAGGCCGCGCGCGAGGCCGGGCAGGGCGATCTGCTGGATCGGTTCAAGGCTGACTATCCCGTCGGTCCCCACGATAAGCCCCAAAGCATGTGCCCCGCCTTCGGCTCCCTGCGTGTGGGGCTGCGGATGAAGCGCGTGGCCACCGTGCTCAGCGGCTCGGCCTGCTGCGTCTATGGTCTGAGCTTCGTGTCCCACTTCTATGGTGCGCGCCGGTCGGTGGGATACGTGCCTTTCGACAGTGAAACGCTGGTGACTGGCAAGCTGTTCGAAGACATTCGGGAGGCTGTCCACAAGCTGGCCGACCCCGAAAAGCTCGACGCAATCGTCGTCACCAATCTCTGTGTGCCGACCGCCAGCGGGGTGCCCCTGCGCCTGCTGCCCGACGAAATCGACGGGGTGCGGATCATCGGCATCGACGTGCCGGGTTTCGGCATCCCCACCCACGCTGAGGCCAAGGATGTCCTGGCCGGAGCAATGCTTTCCTACGCTCGCAAGGAGGCGGCGGCGGGTCCCGTGCCCGCGCCGCAAGCGGGCAAATCCGATCGTCCGACAGTCACGCTGTTGGGCGAAATGTTTCCGGCGGACCCCTTGGGGATTGCCGGAATGCTCGCGCCACTCGGTCTGGCGGCAGGTCCGGTCGTTCCCTGCCGTGAGTGGCGCGAGTTCTATTCTGCGTTGGATTGTGGCGCTGTCGCCGCGATCCATCCCTTCTACACCGCAGCCGTGCGGGAGTTTCAGGCGGCCGGACGCCCTGTGCTCGGGTCGGCCCCTGTTGGGGTCGATGGAACGGCTGCGTGGCTCGCCTCAGTCGGCGATGCCTTTGGGATTCCTGCCGCGACAGTGGCCGAGGCGCAGAACCAATTCCTCCCGGCGATCAAAGGTGCCCTGTCTGGCAGCCGGATCGACGGGACCGTCACCGTGTCGGGCTACGAAGGCTCTGAGTTGTTGGTGGCCCGCCTGCTGATCGAAAGCGGCGCCGATGTGCCCTATGTGGGCACCGCCTGCCCCAAGACGCCTTGGTCGGCCCCAGATCTAGACTGGTTGGAAGCCCGGGGCGTAACGGTGAAATTCCGAGCCTCCCTGGAGGATGACTTGGCAGTGGTCGAGGGCCTGCGCCCGGACCTCGCCATTGGGACCACGCCCGTGGTGCAGAAGGCGAAGGAGCTTGGGATCCCGTCGCTCTATTTCACCAACCTGATTTCTGCCCGTCCCCTAATGGGACCCGCCGGTGCCGGATCCTTGCAGCAGGTGGTGAATGCGGCGATCGGGAACAAGGATCGCATGGGCCGGATGCGCGGCTTTTTCGAGGGCGTCGGTCACGGCGATACCTCGGGTGTCTGGGAAGATGCGCCGAACCTACGCCCCGACTTTCGCGCGGCGCACCGGAAGAAGTTGGATAAGCGCGCCCGCGCCGCAAAGGCGGAGCAGATGATATGATCTGGTCGCTTTGCATCTGTGGGCACGGCGGGGGCCAGCCCCCGCACCCCCGGCATATTTCCGGAACATCGAAGCGGAGACCTTTCGCATGTTGATCCAGGATCATGATCGGGCCGGCGGCTATTGGGGGGCTGTTTACGCGTTCTGCGCCGTGAAGGGCCTGCAGGTCGTCATCGACGGACCCGTTGGCTGTGAAAACCTGCCCGTCACCTCGGTGCTGCACTACACCGATGCCTTGCCGCCCCACGAACTTCCCATCGTGACCACCGGGCTTGGTGAGGAGGAGTTGGGTCGCGACGGGACTGAGGGCGCGATGAAGCGGGCCTGGGGCACGTTGGATCCGGCCCTGCCTGCCGTGGTTGTGACGGGATCCATCGCCGAGATGATTGGTGGTGGCGTGACGCCCGAGGGCACCAACATCCAGCGGTTCCTGCCGCGCACCATCGACGAAGATCAATGGCAGGCCGCGGACCGTGCCATGACCTGGATCTTTACCGAGTTCGGGATGACCAAGGGCCGAATGCCCAAGGAAGCGAAGCGCGAAGCCGGCGCCAAGCCCCGCGTCAACATCCTGGGGCCCATGTATGGCACCTTCAACATGCCCTCGGACTTGGCCGAAATCCGGCGTCTGGTCGAAGGGATCGGGGCCGAGGTCAACATGGTCATGCCCCTGGGCGCCCATCTGGCCGAGATGCGCAACCTGGTGAACGCGGACGTCAACATCTGCATGTATCGGGAGTTTGGGCGCGGGCTCTGCGAGGTCCTGGGGAAGCCGTATCTGCAGGCACCTATCGGGGTTGAGAGCACGACCTCCTTCCTGCGCAAGTTGGGCGAGCTGACCGGGCTGGACCCGGAGCCGTTCATCGAGACCGAAAAGCATTCGACGCTGAAACCCGTTTGGGATTTGTGGCGGTCGGTGACGCAGGATTTCTTTGCGACCGCGTCCTTTGGGATCGTGGCGAATGAGACCTACACCCGGGGCATCCGCCTGTTCCTGGAAGACGATCTGGGCCTGCCCTGTGCCTTCGCGGTGCCGCGTGTGGCGGGGCGCAAGACCGACAATGACGCGGTGCGCGAGATGATCGCCGTGAAGCGGCCCCTCGTGCTCATGGGGTCGATCAACGAGAAGATGTATCTGGCCGAGACGGCGGGCGGATTTGGGCCGAAGCCTGCGTTTATACCGGCGGGCTTTCCCGGCGCGGCCATTCGGCGGGCCACGGGCACGCCCTTCATGGGCTACGCGGGTGCCACGTATCTGTTGCAAGAGATCTGCAACGGCTTGTTCGATGCGCTGTTCCATATTCTGCCGCTCGGCACGGACATGGACGCGGCCGAGGCAACGCCAACACCGCTCAAGCGCGATTTCCCGTGGGAGCCTGAGGCCCAGGCCCTGCTCGACCGGATCGTGGCCGGCTTCCCAGTGCTGACCAGAATTTCCGCTGCCAAGACACTCCGCGATCAGGCGGAACGGGCAGCGCTTAAGGCGGGGGCGGCCCGTGTCGATGCCGAAACGGTTGCACGCCTCGCCCCCAAAGATACCCAGACCAAGGAGGACGAGCATGTCTGACATGACCTCGAACACCCCGATCGCACGGTCCCGCAAGGAACCGGGCTGGGAATACTGGATGTACTTCGCCCCGATCTTTGCGCTGTCGCTGCCTTTGGCGGGGCTGCGCGCAGTATCGGCGGCGGTGCAGTCCGACACATCTCCGCGCCCTGGTATCCTGACGGATGCTTGGACCCGCGCGCGCGATGTGACGACGACGATCTGTTCGGTCTGACCCCAGACCCGAGCCGACCAACGCCCCAGCACGTCAGACACGCCAGGGCATGACTATACGCTCCCCTTCCCGTGGCCGGGCGGATCGGAGCAGAACTTTCATCCCCCGCCAGGGGGGTGATCGGCCGATGTCGCAATGAGGCGGCATCGGGGCCCGGCCGCAGGGTGTGCGGCGTCAGTTCTAAGGAGTTTTCCCATGGCTGACAGAACCGACCTGTCTTTCACAGGTCTCACCGACGAGCAGGCCCAGGAACTGCATGCGGTGTATTTGAGCGGGCTCTGGCTGTTTTCGGCAGTCGCCGTAGTCGCCCACCTGCTCACGTACATCGTGTTCCCGTGGTTCGCGTTCTGAGGGGGTAGATCATGTCCAAGTTTTACAAAATCTGGCTGGTCTTCGACCCGCGCCGCGTTTTCGTGGCTCAGGGCGTCTTCCTGTTCCTGCTCGCTGCGATGATCCATCTCGTGCTGCTGTCCTACGACGGCTACAACTGGTTCGAGTTGAGCGCCGCCGCACGGGGCGAATAACACCCGGTCGCGGGCGGGGCGGTGACGTCTCGCCCGCGCCAATCCCAACGATAACTAGACGGAAACAGGGGCTGCGCCGCGCGTGGCCCGGCGACCGTCCCGAATGCGCGGAGGCTGCCCCATGGCATTGCTCAGCTTCGAGAGAAAATACCGCGTCCGAGGCGGGACGCTGATCGGGGGCGATCTTTTCGACTTTTGGGTGGGGCCGTTTTACGTCGGCTTCTTCGGGGTCACGACTGCCTTCTTTGCGGCCCTTGGGACGCTTCTCATATTCATTGGCGCCTCGTGGCAGGGGACGTTCAACCCCTGGACGATCAACATCGCGCCGCCGGACTTGTCCTACGGTCTGGGCCTTGCCCCGCTACAGGCAGGTGGTCTGTGGCAGATCATCACGATCTGTGCCGTGGGTGCCTTCGTCAGCTGGGCCCTGCGCGAGGTGGAGATCTGCCGCAAGCTGGGCATGGGTTACCACGTACCCTTCGCCTTTAGTGTTGCGATCTTTGCCTATGTGACGCTGAACGTGTTTCGCCCGCTTCTGATGGGCGCCTGGGGGCACGGGTTTCCGTATGGCATCTTCAGCCACCTGGATTGGGTCAGCAACACGGGCTACGCCTATCTGCACTTCCACTACAATCCGGCCCATATGCTGGCTGTGACGCTGTTCTTCACGACGACGCTGGCCCTGGCCTTGCACGGGGCACTGGTTCTGTCCGCCGCAAACCCCGAAAAGGGCGAAGAGGCCAAGACCCCCGATCACGAAGATACGTTCTTCCGCGATTTCATCGGCTATTCTGTGGGCACCCTGGGCATTCACCGTGTCGGGTTCCTGCTGGCCATCAACGCCGGTTTCTTTTCCGCCGTCTGTATCATCATCTCTGGACCCCTTTGGACGAAGGGTTGGCCCGAGTGGTGGAACTGGTGGCTGACACTGCCAATCTGGCCCGCTGCAGGAGGGATGTGAGTCATGTCTTGGTGGCCTGAATACCAAAACATCTTCACCCAAGTTCAGGTGCAAGGCGCACCTGAGATGGGGATGGACAACGAAAACGAGATGCACCGGGAGCGGACTAAATCCGCGTCCTTCTCCACCCTGGCCGGTTGGTTGGGCAACGCGCAGCTGGGGCCGGTTTACCTGGGCTTCTTTGGCGTGGTGTCCCTGGCGACGGGCACGCTGTGGTTGAACATCATCGGCTTCAACATGCTGTCGCAGGTTGGGTGGTCGATCCCGGAGTTCATCCGGCAGCTCTTCTGGCTCGCGTTGGAGCCGCCGTCGCCAGAGTACGGCCTCACCATGCCGCCGCTGAATGATGGCGGGTGGTATATGATCGCCAGTTTCTTACTGCTGATCTCGGTGATGAGCTGGTGGGCCCGGTCCTATTTCCTGGCGCAGCAGCATAAGATGGGCAAGCACGTCGCCTGGGCCTTTCTGGCAGCGATCTGGTTGTTCCTTGTGCTGGGCTTCTTCCGCCCGATCCTGATGGGATCCTGGTCCGAGATGGTGCCCTACGGGATCTTCCCGCACCTGGATTGGACGACGGCCTTCTCGATCCGCTACGGGAACCTCTACTACAACCCGTTCCACGCGCTTTCGATCGTGTTCCTCTATGGCTCGGTCCTGCTGTTTGCCATGCACGGTGCGACGATCCTGGCGGTGACCCGCTACGGCGGCGACCGCGAGTTGGAGCAGATCTATGACCGCGGTACCGCGACCGAGCGCGCGGCCCTGTTCTGGCGCTGGACCATGGGCTTCAACGCCACGATGGAGGGGATCCACCGCTGGGCCTGGTGGTTCGCGGTCCTGACCCCGATCACCGGCGGCATCGGCATCCTGTTGACCGGCACTGTCGTCGACAACTGGTTCATCTGGGCGCAGGAGCACTACTTCGCCCCCACCTATCTCGAACCCTACGGGTACGAGGAATACGTGACGGGAGGCGAATAAGATGTTCCCCAAATGGTTCGACGATTGGAACGCGAAAAACCCCACCAACATCTTCGGCCCCGCCATTCTGGTGGGGGCCCTGGGTGGGGCCCTGTTCCTGGCGGCGCTTGTGGTGACCTGGGGCAACCCGTTCTACGATGAGTTCGATCAGACTGGCCCACGTGGGACGGGGATGCAGATTGCGGCCCTCAGCAGCACGGTCGATCCCACCATCGAAGAGTACTACACCGAAGAGCCCTATCCCCGCGAAGAGGGAGAGCCGCTCGCCGGTGAAGTCTACGAGAACGTGCAGGTCCTGGGTGGCGTGTCCGACGGCAACTTCAACCGCCTGATGAACGCGATGACCCAGTGGGTCTCGCCCGACCAAGGGTGCCTCTACTGCCACGTGCAGAACGACGATGGAGAGATCAACTACGCCTCGGACGACAATTACACCAAGATCGTCTCGCGTCGCATGATCCAGATGACTCAGTACATCAATGAGGAATGGATCGGTCACGTTCAGGCAAACCAAGAGGTCGGGGTGAACTGCTACTCCTGCCACCGTGGTCAGCCGGTGCCGAACAACATCTGGTTCCGCATCGACCCTGTCACCGAGTCGACGGCCGGTTGGTCAGCGGTTCAAAACCGGGCGACGGTTCAGTCTCAGTTCACCTCGCTGCCCTCCGATGCGCTGTATCGCTACCTCTATGAGGACAATGTGATCGCCGTGCACGACCTGGAAAGCCGCGTTGGGGATTGGCCTGCGGACGAAGGTGTGGCGACCTGGCAGAACACGGAGCGGACGTTCAGCTTCATGAACTACTTCGCCAACTCGCTGGGTGTGAACTGTGTCTTCTGTCACAACAGCCGGGCCTTCTATGACCCGTCGCAGCACACGCCCCAGTGGGCCACGGCATCGCTCGGCATCATCATGGCACAGGAGCTCAACAACGACTTCCTGGAGCCGTTGGGCCCGGTCTACCCGCCAGAGCGTCTGGGTCCGGTCTATGCCGATGCGCCGAAGGCCGCCTGCAAGACCTGCCACCAAGGCTACAACAAGCCGCTGCAGGGTCTGAACATGATCGCGGATTGGCCTGAATTGGCCAGCTCGGAACCGCCTGTCTACGAGTGATCGCTTTCCGGCCTCCGCCCCTTGTAGGTGGGTGCCGACCCCCATGCCCTACGATGTCCCAATCCGAGTAGGCATGCCTGAGCGCGCGATGGAGTTCCTCCTCGCGCGCTTTTTTTGTCTGCTTCGGGAGGTCAGGCGCGCCGGACGGCAGATCGCGGACAGAGGACAGACGCAGAGGACGTGAGGGCTGAGTATGAAGGTGTTGGATTTGCTGAGGATGACTGTGGTCTCGATATCGCTGCCGACCTCCTGAGACCGGCCCGAAGCTGCGCCGCATAGCGCGTTCGGAAAGGTAGGGTCCGTGATAACGACGTTGGAGAAGCAATTGGGTCAAGTACCGGACCGGGCCCGCGTTAGGGGGGGGGGCACGGGGGCTTGGGGACGTCGGATCCTTCCGACTGCTAGACGCGACGGGACGGCTTCGGATCACGGGCTATCATCGCGTTGCGGCACTCCGCACAGGGCGGACACATATTGTCATCCGAGCCGCGCCGCGATGGGGATTCCGCGCGGAGTGGATACGCTCAATTTGCGCTGACTGAAGGGAAGATGGAGCCTAGGGATCGGAGATCATGGTCAGGGCGGTGTTTCCCCAACCATCAAGGCCTTCAACTAGGCGCGGTTCAGGACGCCAAAGATCGCGTCCATGTGCTCTCGCATGTAGATACGCAGCCAAGGGGTGAAGCGCTCGGGATGACGGTCGATTTCTGCGCGAAGGTCATACAGATCGACCCACCGCACGGCCGCCACCTCATCGGGGTTGAGCGCCATGGGGACTGTCCGATCCGCATCGGCGGTAAAGACCTCGACCACCTCATGCTCAATCAACCCGTCGCCCACATCCGCGCGATACTCCAGAACGCCGCGAGGCCGCATGGTCAAGCCGGTGATCCCCACCTCCTCCGCCAATCGGCGGTTGGCGCAGGTGACGTTGTCTTCGTCCCAAAGCGGATGGGTGCAGCAGGTGTTCGCCCACAGTCCGGGCGTATGATACTTTGACAGGGCGCGTTGCTGGATCAGGATGCGCGCGCCGTCCATCACAAAGACAGACACGGCCTTGTGCCGCAGGCCTAGCCGATGGGCGTCCAGCTTCTCAACGGGGGTCAATGTGCCGTCGACCCAGGCGGGGATCAGAATGGTCATGCTTGGCGCGCTCCGGTCGCGGGAACGATACCCATGAGGTGGGCAAGGTTCTTAATACCGATCTTGATATGCGCCATGGGCCGGGCCTTCACGAGTTCCTTATTCATATAGGCTTCGAAGGTCAGGCGCTGCACGTCGACATCGTGACACAGTGTGACAAAGCGTTCGCGACGTTCGTCGGATTTGTAATAGGCGTCCTGCATCGCGCCGAGGATCTTAAAGACCGCCTTGTGATCTTTCATGAACCGTTTGCGCGCCGTGGCTAGGTGCGCGGCCTGTCCCGTCGCCAGGACCTTTTCGCAGGCCACAGCGGCCACGCGCCCGCCGACCATGGCATAGAAGATCCCCTCGCCAGAGCTGGGCGCGACAACGCCTGCCGCGTCTCCGGCCAGGACCAGATCGCGACCGTTGTCCCAACGCTCCAGCGGTTTCAACGGGATGGGTGCGCCTTCTTTCCGGATGGTGGGGCAATCGGCCAGGCCCGATGCGGCGCGCAGGGCGCGGGTGGCTTCCTTCAGGTCGACGCCGTCGCGGCCCGTGCCCATGCCGACGCTGGCCGATGTCCCGTGGGGGAACACCCAGCCGTAGAAATCGGGGCTGATCTGGCCGTCATAGACCACATCGCATCGCGCGGGGTCGTAGGAGCCGACCGCGTCGGGGGCTTCGATAATCTCGTGGTAGGCGATCACATAGGGGATTTCCTTGCCGCCCTTTACCTCGGCCCGTGCCACGCCCGAGCGGGCACCATCCGCGCCGATGACCAGCCGGGTGTCCAGCCGGACTTCCTCGCCACTGGCCTTGTCGCGGTAGAACACCGTCGCCACGTTCCCTGACCGTTCGATCCGCAGGAACGTGCCGGTGTGCCGTGCCGCCCCCGCCTCGGCGGCGCGGAGGCGCAGAAACTCATCGAAGTGTTCCCGGTCGACCATGCCAACGTAGCCATCTTCGATGGGGATATCGACCTGACGCCCAGTTGGGGAAATCATGCGGGCCGTGTTGATCTTGGCCACGAGTTGGCTGTCGGGAATGTCGAAATCCCGGATCAATCGGGGGGGCACGGCCCCGCCGCAGGGTTTGATGCGCCCAGCCTTGTCGATCAGCGCGACGCTGCGTCCGGCGAGTGCCAGATCATGGGCCGCGGTGGCGCCCGAGGGGCCGCCCCCGATCACGACGACGTCGAAGGTCTGGGTCATGGTCATTCTCCGGGGATGGGGGCGGGCGTGGCGCCGAGGACGCGCGCAGCCATCAGGGCCGCGGCAAGGAAGAGGATGGCTTCGAGGGTGAACAGCGTGCCGTAGGCCGCGCCATCCGGCAGGACCGTGCGCAGCAGGTCCAGCGTGGTTGTGGCGGCGATGACGGCGATGCCCGAGGCAATGGCCTGGGCCGCGCCGAACACGCCCATGGTCGTGCCCTCGGCGTCCTTATTCGCAGAGGCGAGCCGCATCATAGACCCGATGGCGCCGACAGCGAACAGGCCATTGCCAAGACCCAAGGTAACGGTCCCGGGGATGAGGGGTGCGCCCGCACCCAGGGCAATCAAGCCCACAGCGGATAGGATGCACCCAACGATGGCCCAGGCCCGCAGGGATCCGATCCGCAGATGGACCAGCCCGCCGCTGGCCAACATGCCCAGCAGGGCTGCGCCATCCTTTGCGCCAGACAGTTTGGTTGAGTCTCCGGGTGGCAGGCCGTGGACATGGCCGGCGAATGTCTCGAAAACCGGTTCCGACAGCTGAAAGGCCAGGATTGACAGGAATACAAAGCCCGTGAAGCGGCGGGCGGAGGGGGCCGCCCAGACTTCACGGAGGGCCTCGGCCAGCGGCTTGGAGGCCGTCGAGGGGACGACGCCAGTCCGCTCCATGCGCCACGTCGCGCCTAGGGTCACGATCAGTGCGCCCGCCGCCGCGATGGCGACAACCCGCACCAAGCGTTCGGGCGAATATGGCTCTAGTCCGATCCCGACGCATATGGACGTTAGGATCGCCCCCCCAATCAAGAAGAGCCATGCGATCGTGGCAGAGACACCGCGTTTGTCTTCGGATGTCGCAATCGTCAGAAGTGCCAGAAACGACGTTCCGGCAGCACCGATGCCCAGGCCGATGGCGACATAGGCCAAGACCCAGACCAGGAGGGCCGCGCCCGTAGGGAGGCCGACAGCCCAGGCGGCGGCGATCATACCTAGGCAGAGTGTTACCATGCCGCCGATGATGACGGGCACTCGCGCCTGAGTCCTATCGGATCGGTAGCCCCAAGCTGGTCGACTGAGCTGCACGCCATAATGCAAGGCTATTAGAAACCCGGATAGGGTTGCTGGCAGGGCAAGCTCCACCGTCATGAGACGGTTGAACAGATTCAATGGGAGCGCAGACATACCCCCGATCGCTGCGTTCACCAGACACAGCCGACCAATCCCGGCCCATCCCAGTGGGACCGCGGCGCTCATGCGGCCCCCAAGGCGGCGGCGGCCACCATCATACCCGAGACGGAGCCCAGCACGCCGGTGCCATTGTACCAAGGCGCCAGGCCCTTCGGGTCCCGCAACAGCCGACGCATGGCCATCAGTTGCGCGCCCACGAGGGCTGCGATCATGGCGCCATGGATGGGATGACCCCAGGCGACCAGTAAGGCGATCACCGCGATCTGCGGCACGGCCATGACCCAGCACGCGACCCGTGCCGCGCGCTCGGGTCCAAGGGTGACGGGCAGGGAGTTGACGCCTAGCTGCCGATCCCCCTCCAGCGCTTTGAAGTCGTTCAGGGTCATGATGCCGTGGGCGCCAATCCCGTAAAGCAACGCCACGGCGACGATCCGCCAATCCGGTGCTCCGGCGGCTAAGACTGCCGCGCCAGTGATCCAAGGCAGGGTCTCATAGGACAGACCGACCAGACCAGGCCCCCACCAGCCCGACCGCTTGGCGCGAAGGGGTTCCGCCGAATAGGCCCAGGCGGCGATCACGGCCAGGACCGTGGCGCCAAAGCCCCAAGGCCCCAGAAAGGCTCCCATGAGCAGGGAAAGGACCGTCATGGCCAAGGCGATCCAAAGGCCCCAGCGACCGGGGACGCGGCCCGATGGGATGGGGCGGTCGGGTTCGTTTATGGCGTCCACATGTCTGTCGCACCAATCGTTTGCGGCTTGGCTCATGCCGCAGACGACGGGCCCGGCCAGAACCACGCCGAGGGCCACCAGACCGGGCGCGGTGCTGGGCGACACGCCCGAGGACACGACACCGCAGAGGTAGGCCCACATCGGCGGGAACCAGGTGATCGGCTTGATCAGACGCAACATCGCCAGGGGCTCAGGCACGCGGCGTGGCGTAGAGTGTAAATCAGACGTGACAGTCATGTGTGTATCGTAGTCGATACACTTGAGTCGTCACAAGGGGGTTTGAACCGATCCCGTTACGCGGGCTCAGGATTCATCCCGTTGGAGCAACCCGTATTTCCGCAGTTTGACGTACAGGCTTTGTCGGCTCAGCCCCAACATCTCTGCGGCAGCGACGCGATTGTTGTTGGTCAGTTCCACGGCGGCTTCGATGCATTGCTTCTCTACCACATCCGTCATGGACGCGACGATATCGCGCAGCGGTGCAGAGCCCACGAGCGCCGTCGCGTTGCCCAGTCCGGCGTCACCGGGCATGTCGGCGTCGACGCCCGTGTCCCGCAGCATCGTACCGCGCCCCATGTCGCGCAGGACAAAGCCCTGGCCTTGCCCATCGGGCAGCGCCACGCAGACGATCTCCACCGAGACAGAAGAGCCGAACCGCGTGATCAGGCGGGTCGCATAGGCGCCAATCTGGCTTGTATCTGTGATAACCTTGAGGTCCACGCTCCCCCGCGCCAGCGTGTCCGGGAACGACAGACCCCGGAGTGGCGCAATGGAGTCCACATCCATCATCGTCAGAAAGGCGTCATTCGCCTGAACGATCCGGTAGTCATCGTCGGTAAAGACGATGGCATCGCTGCCGTTGGTGTAGAGCGCAGCCAGCCGGTCGGACAGATCTTGTTTGACGCTCGTGGTGGGTCCGCTCTCGGTCCGGTGAATGCGGCACAGAAGAACCCGTTCACCCGCATTGCGGAACGCCGAGGGTCGGATCGCAACCTCTTGGCCATTGCGGCGGAGCGGGGCGACGACGGCCTGACCGCTTTCATCTTCGGCTGCCCGGATCAGCGAATCCAGGAAATCGGCGCGCTTCCGGCCCTCAAACTCCTGGGTGAAGGCGCTGTTCGACAAGGCGGCTTGCCCCGCATGGAACAGCTTTGCGGCGGCGCTGTTGGCATCGAGAATACGACCCGTTCCCACGTCCACGAGCACCAGCGCCTCGTTTGAGGCCTCCAGTAGGACGCGATACCGGGTCTCAAACACCCGTTGGCCTTCGTAATCTTTTTCCAGAGCCAGTTGCGCCCGCACCAGGCGTTGCTGCAACTCAGCGACCGGGCGCATGTCACGGCCCAGCATCAGGATCCGCCCGTCGCGGCCGGTCAGATGCATGGTGTATCGCACCGGAAAGTCCCAGGCGCCGCCGTCAATATGGTTCACTTCGATTGCGTCGGGTCGCCCAGCCGCGTTGGCCGCGACGGCTGTGAGCAGGCCCGTTACCTTGGCGACGCTATCGGGGGCCAGGAAATCCGTGATGTTACGGCCTTCCCAATGGCCGATTTGACCAAGGGCGGAGTTCAGGGGGTTCGTCGTCACGGATATGACCGTGCCCCCTTCGGAGAGGACAAGCGCTAGGTCTGCGGCGGTCGCGACGATATTGCCCAGGTACTCAGGCGCGATTCGAGGTCCAGAACGCTCATTCCAGAAGTCGCTTTCCCGAGTGTTCATCTGCCACTTCTCCTTTGTCGCTCGCTAGCGATCGGATCCCGCCCCCATTGGACACCTAGCTGGCAAGTGCCCGTCCGAAAGTTGAATATCGCAGAATTTCGCAGCTTGTCTAATATCGTTCGTTGCTAGATCCGCCCCAGATCTGCGGCATTCTTGCGCGTTAAGGGCCATTGCGGGCCCTCCGACAACGATTGGGATGGGTTTTGAGATCTCTTGGCGCAGGGTGCGGATCAACTCAGGCAGCTGCGCGACGGACCGATAACTGGCCACCGAGATCAAGATGCCAGCAGGCGCGGCTCGGCTTGTGATGCGGACCAAATCGGGTCCACTCAACCCGGCCAGGACCGATGTGGGGGCGCCCAACGCGCGCAGTTGATCGGCGGCAAAGGCCGCTGGCAATCCGTGCTGCTCCCACCTCGGCACGATCATCGTCAAGGACTGCGCACCCCGTGGTGCTGGCGACTGGCGGGACAGCGTGCGGATCGCGTCCTGCAGCCGTGTTGCCGCGATGGTGACATCCACGAAAGACAGTCGGTCATCCTGCCATCCACTGTCCAGCAGGCGCGCAACATCCGGAAACACGCGGTCCAGCAGCACCCGTGCGATATCGCTGCGGCGCCCCGCCAGATCCAGGATGGCCCGGCGCGGCCCGTCATCCACATCGATCATCGCGCGTTCAACCAAGGCGATCAGATTCGGCGTGATGCCAAATTGAGGACCCCTCTGAAGGTCCCGCAACAGCCTGATCGCCAGGGGGCCTGGCGCTGCGGTCATCGCAAAAGGTGGTTCGAAGCCAGGCACATGGACCTCTCTTTCGAGGATTCTGCAACCGCCTACAAAGTACGCCCCGCAACCTCGATGTGTCACGGGTAACTGACAGCTTGTCCATAGGCGTAACGTGAGCTTGTCACTAAGGCAACACTCTTAGTGTAACTTCAAGTTGACATTCTGCCCGTCAACGCGCTGATACTGTCAGGGAAAGGGAGTCGCCTCATGTCCGCCCCGAACGGAGACATCACCCACGCGTCGCTTTACACAGCGGCAGAGCGTGCCCGCCGCGATGAAACGGTCTGGACCACGATCCAGGGCGTTCTTGCGCCCCTGCAATTCTTGGTCTTCCTTGTCTCACTCGCCCTGGTCGGTCGGTACTTGCTCACGGGCGCGGGGTACGAGGCGGCGACAGCGTCCATCGTGCTCAAGACCGTGGTTTTGCTCACGATCATGGTGACGGGCTCGATCTGGGAAAAGGTGGTCTTTGACTGCTGGCTCTTTGCTCCGGCCTTCTTCTGGGAAGATGTCGTCAGTTTTGGCGTGATCGCTTTGCACCTGGCCTATGTCTGGATGCTGCTAAGCGGTGACTTTTCCCCGCTGGCTCAGATGATCTGCGCCCTCGTGGCCTATGCGGCCTACGTCGTGAACGCGGCGCAGTTCCTTTGGAAGCTCCGGCGCGCCCGCCTTGAGGGGGTGCCCGCATGAATGATTTGTCCCCCACCGGCTGCACCAACGCGCCCGTTCTGCGTGAGCGGGGTCAGCATGAGGTCTTTTGTGGACTGACGGGCATTATTTGGCTGCATCGCAAGATGCAGGATGCGTTCTTTCTGGTTGTCGGCTCTCGGACTTGCGCGCACCTGCTGCAATCGGCGGCGGGCGTGATGATCTTCGCTGAACCACGGTTCGGCACCGCGATCCTTGAGGAAGGCGATCTGGCCGGTCTGAAGGATGCCAATGATGAGTTGGACCGAGAGGTCGCGCGCCTCCTCGACCGCCGTCCCGACATCAAGCAGTTGTTCCTTGTCGGCTCCTGCCCGTCCGAGGTCATTAAGCTGGATTTGGCCCGCGCGGCCGAGCGCCTGACCGATATCCACGCGCCCCACGTCCGCGTGCTGAATTACTCGGGATCGGGGATCGAGACGACCTTTACCCAAGGGGAGGACGCCTGCCTCGCCTCCATGGTCCCGGGCTTGCCCGCGACCGATGCGCATAATCTCCTCCTGGTCGGGGCTTTGCCGGATGTGGTCGAAGATCAAGCGCGCGATTTGTTGGACCGGATTGGCCTCCCGCAGGTCTCCGTCTTGCCTGCCCCGCGGGCCGATGGCGCGCCATCCGTCGGGCCCAACACCCGCTACGCTCTGCTTCAGCCGTTCCTGGGCGACACCAGCGCCGCCTTGGACCGGCGCGGCGCCACCCGGATCGACGCGCCCTTCCCCTTTGGCGAAGAGGGCACAACCCTGTGGCTCAAGGCGGTCGCGGCGGCCTTCGGTATCGCGCCCGAGGTCGTTGACCGCGTGACCGAGGCCCCCCGCGCCCGTGCGCGCAAAGCGGTTGCGGCGGCGGCGGAGACGCTCTCCGGCAAGCGCATCACGTTCCTGCCGGACAGCCAGCTGGAACTCTCCCTGGCCCGGTTCTTGACCCGAGAATGCGGGATGGAGGCCGTTGAGGTCGGCACACCCTTTCTACACGGCCCCATCATGGCGCCGGAGCTCGCGCTTCTCCCCGGGGGCGCGCGTCTCTCCGAGGGGCAGGATGTGGACAAACAACTGGACCGCGTGCGCGCCGACCGTCCGGACATCACCGTTTGCGGCTTGGGCCTGGCCAATCCCCTAGAGCGGGAGGGGCTGACCACGAAGTGGGCCATCGAGTTGGTCTTCTCGCCTGTGCATTTCTATGAGCAAGCGGGCGACCTTGCGGGTCTCTTCGCGCGTCCGCTCCGCCGCAAGGCGATCCTGTCGGGCGCCCCCTCCCTTCGATGTTCCTCAAATATGCCGGGGTCCGGGGCAGAGCCCCGGCGCGTCCCATGAAGCTGACCGTTTGGACATATGAGGGCCCGCCCCACGTGGGCGCCCTGCGCGTCGCTACCGGGATGGAAGGGCTGCATTATGTCCTACACGCGCCCCAGGGTGACACCTATGCAGATCTGCTGTTCACAATGATCGAACGGCGCGGGAAACGCCCGCCGGTGACATACACGACGTTCCAGGCCCGTGATCTGGGGGCGGATACCGCCACGCTGTTCAAGGACGCCTGCCTCGCCGCCTATGAGCGCCACAAACCGGAGGCTCTGATCGTTGGGGCCTCTTGCACGGCGGAGCTGATCCAGGACGATCCCGGTGGTCTGGCGGAGCGACTGGGGCTGCCCGTGCCGGTGATCGCTCTGGAACTGCCCAGCTATTCCCGCAAGGAATTGTTCGGCACCGACGAGACCTTCTATCAACTGACCCGCCATCTGGCGAAACCCTGCGACCGCACGCCCGAGGTATCTTGCAACATCCTGGGGCCCGTTGGCCTGGGCTTTCGGCACCGGGATGATGTTGTCGAGGTGACGAAGCTGCTGGCCGCCATGGGGATCGCCGTCAACGCGGTGGCGCCCATGGGCAGCCGTCCGTCGGACATCGCGCGCCTAGGGGCCGCCCATTTCAACGTTCTGCTGTATCCTGAACACGGCGAGGCCGCCGCCCGCTGGTTGGAGCGGGAACACGGCCAGCCCTTCACCAAGACCGTCCCCATCGGCGCCAAAGCCACGCGTGAATTCGTAGCCGAGGTTTCCCAACTGGCGAGCGTTGCGCCGCAGTTGGACGAGGCGGACCTGCGCCAGCCCTGGTGGTCGGCCTCTGTCGACAGCACCTATCTAACCGGTAAGCGCGTCTTCATCTTCGGCGATGCGACCCACGCCATGGCCGCCGCGTGCGTAGCCCGTGACGAGATGGGCTTCGAGGTCTGTGGCTTGGGCTGCTACAACCGTGAGTTCGCGCGGCCTCTGCGGGCATTGGCCAAAGAGCTTGGGGTCAGCCCCCTGATCACCGATGACTATCTGGAGGTGGAGCGCGCGATCGCCGAGGCGGCGCCCGAGATGATTCTGGGCACCCAGATGGAGCGTCACATCGGTGAGCGTCTGGGCATCCCCTGCGCCGTCATCTCATCGCCCGTACACGTGCAAGACTTCCCGGCCCGTCATTCCCCGCAGATGGGCGTCGAGGGGGCAAACGTGTTGTTCGACACTTGGGTTCATCCCCTGGTCATGGGCCTGGAGGAGCATCTCTTGACGATGTTCCGAGAGGATTTTGAGTTCTCTGACGAGGCTGGGCCCTCGCACCATGGTGGCGCGCCTGCGGCACGCGCAGAGGGGGGCCAGCCCCCCACGCCTGCGGCGCCCCCCCGGCATATTTCGGGAACATCGAACGACGGGGAGGTGCTGGAGGTCGTTTGGGCGGCTGCGGCCGAGAAGGAACTGCGGAAGATCCCATTCTTTGTGCGCAATAAGGCGCGACGCAACACGGAGCGGTTCGCGGCAGAGCGCGGTGTCGGCGAAATCAGCGTAGAGACGCTGTATGAGGCAAAGGCCCATTATGCGCGGTGATGGCCCCCTCCCCGGGCCGCGGCCCTACCGCGTGGCGATTGTCACGTTGGACGCCCATGCGGCTGGTCCTGTCGCACGAGTCGGACGGCGCTTGGCGCGAGAGTTTCCGGGGCTTGAAGTCTCGGTCCATGCGAGCGCCGGCTGGGCCGAAGCGCCCGAAGCGTTGGAGGCCGCGCGCCACGCCGTTGCTGAGGCTGATATCATCGTCTGCGGCTTGCTGTTCATCGACGAGCATATCCAGGCTATCCGCCCGGACTTGGAAGCGCGGCGGGATGCCTGCGATGCGCTGGTGGGCATGGTCAGCGATCCAGCCATCGTCAAGCTGACGAAGATGGGCGATCTGGATATGGGGCAACCCTCGTCCGCGGCGGTTCAACTGCTCAAGAAGCTCCGCGGGTCCAAGTCACCTTCGGCCAGCAGTGGCGAAAAGCAGATGAAGATGCTGCGCCGTTTGCCGAAGTTGCTGCGGTATGTGCCCGGGAAGGCGCAAGATTTGCGGGCTTGGTTCCTGTGCATGCAGTATTGGCTGGGGGGATCGGATGAGAATTTCGAGGGCCTTCTACGGCATCTGATTGGTCGCTACGGGCGGTTCGAGACGGAGGCACTGGCCCCCATCGACTATCCCGAAGTGGGACTCTACCATCCCGATACCGGGATCGTGGCTGAGGCGGATCAACTGCCTGTCGTGGACGGTGTGCGGGCGACTGTCGGCCTGTTGCTGATGCGGTCCTACGTTCTGGCGCGGGATACGGCCCATTACGACCACGTCATCCGTACCTTTGAGGCCCAGGGCATTCGGGTTCTGCCCGCCTTTGCGGGTGGCTTGGACATGCGGCCTGCCATCGAGGATTACTTTAGCGAGGGACGCATCGACGCGCTGGTGTCGCTGTCTGGGTTCTCGCTGGTTGGTGGCCCCGCTTACAATGACAGCCCCGCCGCTGTTTCGGTGCTGGAGGCGTTGGATGTGCCTTATATCGCGGCACATCCGTTGGAGTTTCAGACCCTCGGCCAATGGGGTGCGTCGGCCCAGGGGTTGGGGCCGGTCGAGACGACCATGTTGATCGCGCTGCCCGAGATTGACGGCGCAACCAATCCGACCGTGTTTGCCGGTCGCCATGATGTCAGTGGCTGTGCGGGATGTCCGCGCGGGTGCTCGGGCGACGAGACCCGCGAAATGGCCGCCTGCCCTGAGCGTGTGGAGGCCCTGGTCGCGCGGGCGGGCCGGTTGGCCCAATTGCGCAGGTCCCGCGCAGCGGAGCGGAAGATCGGGATCGTGTTGTTCAACTTCCCGCCCAATGCCGGGGCGAGCGGGACAGCGGCGTACTTGTCCGTCTTTGAGAGCCTGCATAACACCCTGCGCCGTCTTGCCGCCGAGGGTCACGCTTGTGACGTGCCCGATACCGTGGAGGCCCTGCGGGAGGCGGTTCTGGGGGGGAATGCAGCGACCTATGGCCAGGATGCCAATGTCGCCGCCCATGTGAGCGCCGATCGTCTGGTCGCAGAGGATCCCTGGCTGGCTGAGACGGAAGCGGTCTGGGGCGCGGCGCCGGGTCGGTCCTTGTCCGATGGGCGGGGCGTCTTTGTCTTGGGGGCGCAGTTCGGGAACGTGTTTGTTGGTCTCCAGCCGCCGTTCGGGTTCGAGGGCGACCCCATGCGTTTGCTGTTCGAAAAGGGCTTCGCCCCGACCCATGCCATGGGCGCGTTTTACCGCTGGATCAGAGACGATTTCGGGGCCGATGTGGTGCTCCATTTTGGGATGCATGGCGCGCTGGAGTTCCTGCCGGGGCGGCAGGCGGGTATGGGCGCCGGCGATTGGTCGGACCGGCTGATCGGGGATGTTCCAAACGTCTACCTCTATGCGTCTAACAATCCGTCCGAGGCGTCCTTGGCCAAGCGACGTAGCGGGGCCGTGACGGTGACCCATGTGACGCCGCCGGTTCTAGCATCGGGTCTGTATAAGGGGCTTCAGGCCCTCAAGGACAGCGTATCGCGGTGGCGCGGGGGGGACCGCTCTGCGGACCTGTCGGCCCTTATCGCGGATCAGGCTGCGGCCGTGGATATGGACGAGGCGGACCCCGATAGGCTCTGGCTAGCATTGTTAGAGACTGAATCGGCTCTGATCCCCGACGGGTTACATGTGGTTGGAGACGATCTCAGCGAGGCCCAGGTCGCCGCCTATCTCGGACATCTGCCCTTGGAGGCCCGCGTGGAGGCGGAGGCTGCGCTGCGCTCCTCGGCGGAGCTGGACGGGCTGATGCGCGCGTTGTCGGGGCGGTACATCTCGCCGGTACCGGGGGGTGACCTGATCCGGTCGCCCGAGGTGTTGCCAGCCGGGCGCAATATCCATGCCTTCGATCCCTTTCGGATGCCGACCGACTATGCCTTGCGCGATGGGATGGCCCAGGCGGATCTGTTGATCGCCACCCATGCGGAGGTGCCCCGTTCGGTCGCCTTGGTTCTGTGGGGCTCGGACAACATCAAATCCGACGGTGTCCCCATTGGTCAGGCGCTGGCCCTGATGGGCGCGCGGCCCCGGTTCGACCACTATGGTCGTCTGGCGGGGGCGGAGCTGATCCCCCTTGAGGAACTTGGGCGCCCTCGTATCGACGTTGTCATGACGCTGTCAGGGATTTTCCGCGATCTGCTGCCCTTGCAGACGCGCCTGCTGGCCGAGGCCGCCTGGCTGGCCGCGACGGCAGAGGAACCGACAGACCAGAATTTCGTGCGTGCCCATGCACTCGCCTATGCCGACAAGATGGGCTGCGACATGGAGACAGCCGCCCTGCGGGTCTTCTCCAACGCCGAGGGCGCCTATGGTGCCAACGTGAACGCGCTGATCGACAGCGGCGCCTGGGATGACGAGGGCGAGCTGGCCGATGCCTATGAGGCGCGCAAGGGCTTTGCCTATGGCCGCTCGGGCAAGGCGGCGCCCCAGGGCGCGCTGCTGACGGCGGCATTGGGCGATGTGGATCTGGCCTACCAGAACCTGGAATCCGTCGAATTGGGCGTGACGACAGTGGACCATTACTTCGACACGTTGGGTGGCATCAGCCGTGCGGTGAAACGCGCCAAGGGGACCGAGGCGCCGGTCTACATCGGGGACCAAACCACGGGGGCCGCCAAGGTGCGGACCCTTCAGGATCAGGTCGCGCTGGAGACCCGGTCGCGCAGCCTGAACCCCCGGTGGTTCGAGGGTCTGCTCAAGCACGGGGCCGAGGGTGTGCGCCAGATTGAGGCGCAAGTGACGAACACGCTCGGGTGGTCAGCGACCACTGGCGCCGTGGATCCTTGGGTCTATCAGCGCCTGTCAGAGACGTTTGTCCTGGACGAGGAGATGCGGACTCGTTTGGCGGAGTTGAACCCCAAGGCCAGCGCCCGCATGGCCAACCGCTTGCTCGAGGCCGGGGACCGGGACTTCTGGCAGCCCGACGCCGAAACGCTGGCCGCGCTGCAAGACGCCGCCGAAGAGCTGGAAGACCGGCTCGAAGGGATCACGGTGGCCGCCGAATGATGCGCGCCCCTTCATATCACGTGACACGCGCCCCGGACGTGCTCCGGGGCCCCTGGCCGCTCAGCGCGGCCTCAAGTTGGAGGGCCCTCTGATGCCCAAGGATATTCCTGAACTCAAAGGGTTGGACGGCGAAGGCTCCGTCCAAGTGCACCAGGACGCCAATGCCAAGATTGAAGGGGCCAAGGTCTTCTCGGTCTATGGCAAGGGCGGGATCGGCAAATCGACGACCTCATCGAACCTGTCGGCGGCCTTCACCAAGCTGGGCAAACGGGTGCTGCAAATCGGTTGCGACCCGAAGCACGACAGCACCTTTACCCTGACGGGTCGCCTGCAATCGACGGTGATCGACACCTTGAAAGAGGTCGATTTCCACGCCGAGGAGCTGCGCCCCGAGGATTTCGTGGCTGTCGGCTATGGCGGTGTCCAATGCGTGGAGGCCGGCGGTCCGCCCGCTGGCACCGGCTGCGGCGGTTATGTGGTGGGGCAGACCGTCAAGCTGCTGAAACAGCACCACATGTTGGAGGACACGGATGTCGTGATCTTCGACGTTTTGGGCGACGTCGTCTGCGGTGGCTTTGCCGCTCCGCTGCAACATGCCGACCGCGCGGTGATCGTGACGGCCAATGACTTCGACAGCATCTATGCCATGAACCGGATCATCGCCGCAGTTCAGGCCAAGGCTAAGAACTACAAGGTGCGTCTGGCGGGCTGTGTGGCCAACCGGTCCCGTGAAACCGATGAGGTTGACCGGTATTGCGACGCCGTCGGCTTCAACCGGATCGCCCATATGCCCGATGTGGACGCGATCCGGCGTAGCCGCCTGAAGAAGAAGACCCTGTTCGAGATGGACGACGAGGAAGACATCGTCCGGTGCCGCGCTGAGTACGTGCGTCTGGCGCAACTGCTCTGGGACGGGACCGAAGGCCTTGCGCCGGAGCCTCTGCCGGATCGCGAAATCTTTGAGCTTCTGGGGTTCGATTGATGGACTACGGCGCCACCCGTTCCCGCGTCGAAAGCTATTTCGACGGCACCGCCACGCAGGTCTGGGCGGATCTGACCTCGGACGCGCCTGTGTCTAAGGTCCGCGCCACCGTGCGTGCGGGTCGGGATCGGATGCGCGACGTGATTCTGTCGCGCCTGCCGGACGATCTGACCGGCGCGCGGGTGCTGGACGCGGGCTGTGGCACGGGCGCCAAGGCGGCTGAATTGGCGCGGCGCGGGGCCGACGTGGTGGCCGTGGATATCTCGCCCAAACTGCTCGACATCGCGGCCAAGCGCCTGCCCGAGGCGCTGCGCGAGCGTGTGACCTTTACCGCCGAAGACATGTTTTCCCCTGCGTTAGGGTCGTTTGACGCGGTCGTCGCGCAGGATTCGATGATCTACTACGGTGCCAGTGATTTGGCCCGGCACTTGGACGCCCTGTCCAGCCGGACGCCGCGCACGGTGTTCAGCGTCGCGCCGCGCACCCCCCTGCTGATGGCGATGTTCTGGGCAGGCAAGGCCTTCCCGCGCAAGGATCGCTCACCCACGATGGTGCCCCATTCCGCCGCTGATCTTGCACCGCGCTTGTCGGGTGCCCTGATCGAGGTCGAGCGGGTGACGAGCGGTTTCTATATCTCCACCTGCCTGGAGCTGCGCGCGTGAGCGCCCTCAAACATATGGCGCTGAAGGCGTTGCCCTTCTCGGACGCCGGGTCTGCGGGGCTGCCCTTGGCGCAATTGCTGCGGCTGTCGCTGTTCCAGGTCTCGGTCGGTATGGCCGCCGTGATGCTGCTGGGCACGCTCAACCGCGTGATGATCGTGGAGCTCGGGCTGTCGGCCTTCCTGGTGGCCGCGATGATCGCCCTGCCTGTGTTGATCGCGCCGTTCCGCGCGCTGCTGGGCTTCAAGTCCGACACCTACCGCAGCGCCATTGGTTGGAAGCGCGTTCCCTACCTGTGGTTCGGTACCCTGTGGCAGTTCGGCGGGTTGGCGATCATGCCGTTCTCGCTGCTGATCCTGGGCGGCTACGATCAGATCTATATCCCACCGGGTGCGGGGGAGGCGGCTGCGGCTGTTGCCTTCCTGATGACGGGCCTGGGGATGCATATGACCCAGACGGCGGGTCTCGCCCTGGCCGCGGACCGCGCCGATGATGAAACGCGGCCGAGGGTCGTGGCCCTGCTCTACGTGGCCTTTCTCGCAGGGATGCTGGTCAGTGCGCTGCTGATCGGCTGGCTGCTGCGCGACTTTGACCCGGTTGTCCTGATCCAGGTGGTGCAAGGCACGGCTGTGGCGACCTTGGCGCTGAACGTGGTGGCCCTGTGGAAGCAGGAATCGTTCAAACCGACCACCAAGGCCGAGCGCGCCGAACCCGCGCCTCAGTTCCGCGACGCTTGGGCCGATCTGGCCGGTGGTGGGACCGCCGGGCGCCTGTTGCTGGCAGTTTTCCTGGGCACCATGGCCTTCAACATGCAGGACGTGCTGTTGGAGCCCTATGGCGGCGAGATCCTGGGCCTGTCCGTTTCGAACACGACGCTTTTGACGGCCTGCTGGGCTGTGGGCGCCATCGCGGCCTTTGCGCTGGCGGCGCGTTGGCTGGGACAGGGGATCAATCCGACACGCATGGCCGCGCGCGGGGTTCTCGTGGGGCTGGGCGCGTTTAGCGCGGTGATCTTCTCGTCGCCCCTCGGCTCTGCGTCGCTGTTCTTTGCGGGCAGCCTGGGCATCGGGTTCGGCGGCGGTCTATTTGCCGTTGCGACCCTCACCACGGCGATGACCTTGCCCACGGGACTGGCCGGGCGAGGCTTGGCCCTGGGCGCCTGGGGCGCGGCCCAGGCCACGGCCCAGGGCCTCAGCACGGCGCTGGGCGGGGGGATCCGCGACGGGGTGAATGCCCTGGCCACCTCCGGCGTGTTGGGCGAGGTGCTCAACAGCCCCGTCACCGGCTACTCCGTCGTCTACCACATGGAGATCGGCCTGCTCTTCCTGACGCTGGCCGCCCTTGGACCATTGGTGCGCCGCACCGCACGACCTTCAGACAGACCCGACCCGAAGGAGGCCAGGATCGGACTGGCCGACTTCCCAACTTGAGGGACCAAACCCATGCAACAAGTGGATGCCTTTTTCGGAAACTTTGACCTGGCCAGCCTGGCGATTTGGCTGTTCTGGGGCTTCTTTGCCCTGCTGATCTACTACCTTCAGACGGAGAATATGCGCGAAGGTTACCCGTTGGAAAACGACGACGGGACCATTGCGCCAAACCAGGGGCCGTTCCCTGTCCCGTCGGAGAAGACCTTCATCCTGCCCCATGGCCGCGGCGAGGTCGTGCAACCGACACTGCAGCCCGAGGCCCGCGAAGTCGCCATGGAAAAGAGCGCCGTGCCCAACGGCTTCCCGTTTGAGCCGACGGGCAACCCGATGCTGGACGGTGTTGGACCGGCAAGCTGGGCCCCGCGTCGCGACCTGCCGGAACTGGATGGCCACGGTCATCCCAAGATCCTGCCGATGCACGCGGTCGACGGCTTCCGCGTGAGCGCGGGGCGTGACCCACGTGGCCTGCCTGTGATGGGCGATGACGGCAAGATCGCCGGTGAGATCAGCGATATGTGGATCGATGTGCCCGAACAGCTGGTCCGCTACCTCGAAGTGGACGTGGCGGACGCGGGCAAGCGGATCATCCCGATCCAACTGATGCGGATCCACGCCGACCACGTCGAGGTGAAGGCCCTGCATCAACAGCACTTCGCCCAGATCCCGGCGACCAAGTCACCGACCCAGGTGACCATGCTGGAAGAAGACAAGATCTGCGGCTTTGTCGGCGGGGGCAAGCTCTATGCCAGCCTCGACCGGCAAGAGCCGCAGCTCTGATCGACCACAGACCGTAGCGGGAGGACCGGCCCATGCCCCATGACGACTTTGAACAGGAGCCCATCCGAGGGCTCCCCGAGCTTCCTCCCTCCGGGGAGGAGATCCTTTGGCAGGGCGCGCCCAGCGGTTGGGCCCTGGCCAAGGATGCGCTCAAAGTGAAGTGGGTGGCCGGGTACTTCGTGCTGCTGTTTGGATGGCGCGCCATCGTGGCGGGGGCCGAAATGCCCCCGATGCAGGCGATTATCGCGTCCTCCTTTTACCTGATACTCGGGGTGCTGACCTGCGGTCTGCTGATCGCCACGGCCTATGCCCAGGCGAAATCAGCCGTCTACACCATCACGAACCGCCGCGTGATTATGCGGATCGGCGCAGCGTTGACGATGACGTTGCAGTTTCCGTTCCGTTGGGTCGAAGCGGCGGACCTGGTGATGCGCCGGGATGGGACGGGCACGATTGCCCTTCGTACTTCGGGCGAGACGCGGTTTTCCTATCTGCTGATGTGGCCGCACCTGCGGCCCTGGCGCATGGCCAAGACACAGCCCGCCCTGCGCTGCATCCCCGATGCGGCCCGTGTCGCCAAGCTTTTGGCCGATGCCGCCGGCGCCGACACCGCGATGCCCCAACTGGCGCGCGATGATGACGCGGCCTCAACCATAGGCACCATGCCTGTCCCAGCGGAGTAAGGTGACATGACCCCCGAAGCCCGCCTCGTCCAACGCGACAAGGAAATGGTCCCGACGCTGCTGCTGCGTGCGGTCGGTGTTCTGGTGGCCTGTGCCCTGTTCATCACCACCTATGCCGCCCTGACAGACCGCCCATTGGAGGCGATGCCCGCGCTGGAGGGCGGCGATGTGGCCATCGTCAAACAGCGTGCGATCATGCTGGATGCCGATGGCACCACCGGCGCGGCCCGTGTGCTGGACGCCAATGGCACCGTCATCGCGACATTTGACACAGAGCAAGGCGGCTTCGTCGCAGGTGTGCATCGTGTGCTGGTGTTCGAACGTGACAGACGAGGCCAAGACATCCGGGCGCCGATCCGCCTGGTGCTGTTCGAGAACGGACAGCTGAGCCTGCGCGACGACCTGACCGGCTGGCGCGCGGAGTTGATCGGATTCGGGGCGAAGAACGCAGACACCTTCGCCAGGCTTTTAGACTAACCGACGGGAGAACGACCCATGGGATTTCTGACGAGAACACGCGAGGAAGCGCCCTGCACGGTGACGATCTCGCACCGGTTCGAAGAGTTGTCGGCGCATGTGCGCTTCAACAACGGGGCGGTGGTTCATCCCGGTGACACGGTCGAGGTGCAGGGCGCCGAGATCATGGCCCCCTACGGCGAGGTCGTCTCGGAGGAGCGCACAGCCGTCATCACCCGCGCCAGTGGGTTGGAGCGCATGTGGACCCGCGCCACCGGTGATTTGGAATTCATGGAACTGTGTGAGTTCAGCTTCTCCGAGGAGGTCTTGGCATGAACGTCCAAACCAATCACTCCGCCGATGCCACCACCGTCGAAGAGGCGCTGGCCGCCGATAACCAACAGGTCGTCGACAGCGAAAGCGCCACCCGCGTCGCCATGTCGAACACACTCCTGACGCCGCGGTTCTATACCACCGATTTCGATGAGATGGATGCCATCGATGTCAGCCCCGTGCGCGAAGACTGGGACACCTTGATCGGCCAGATGAAAGCGGACCCGAACCGGGGGCACTTCAAAAAGAACGAAGACTGGGATCACATCGACTGGGACGGCATGGACCCGGCGCTCAAGCGGGAGTTCATCGATTTTCTGATCTCGTCCTGCACGGCCGAGTTCTCGGGCTGCGTTCTGTACAAAGAAATGAAGCGCCGGGGCTCGAACGAGGACATCACCACGCTATTTCAACTGATGGCGCGGGACGAAGCGCGACACGCGGGCTTTATCAATGATGCCCTGCGTGAGGCAGGTATTGCCGTGAATCTGGGATTCCTTACGCAGAAAAAGAAATACACCTACTTCCGGCCCAAGTTCATCTACTACGCCACTTACCTTTCGGAAAAAATCGGCTACGCGCGCTACATCACGATCTTTCGTCACCTGGAGGCGCATCCGGAACATCGATTCCACCCGATTTTCAAATGGTTCAAAGAGTGGTGCAACGACGAGTTCAGCCATGGCGAAGCCTTCGCCTTGCTGATGAAGACCGACCCGAAGCTGACAAGCGGTCGGAACGTCTGGTGGATCAAGTTCTTCCTAACAGCGGTCTACGGCACGATGTACGTCCGTGACCACCAGCGCCCCGCCTTCCACAAGGCCCTGGGTGTGGACCCGGATTGGTACGCGCAATCCGTGTTCGAAAAGACCTCTGAAATCTCCAAGCAGGTCTTTCCGATCACGCTCGACATCGACCATCCCCGCTGGATGCCGACCTTGAAGCGGTTGCAAAAGGCCAACGCCGATCTGGCCCTGGCTGAAAAGAAGACCGGTCTCAGCCGTCTGTTGGGTAAGGCCAGCGGATCGCTGCGGGCCGCTGCGGCTTTTGTCTCGCTATATACGATCCCGGTCAAACGGCATGATGTGCCCACCCAAACCCGGTTGGAGCCTGCCTACTGATGTTCGCCTCACCCTGGATCGCCGGCCTTGTGGCCCTGTTCGCCTGGTGGTTCTCCACCGGGGTGATCCTGGTTGTGGTGCGCCGTGCGGACAGCGTGCAGGCGCCCATGTGGGCCGTCCTGGGCATGTTGCCTCTGATGGTGCTCGGGTGCGTCGGGGCCTGGGTGTCCATGGCGGACGCTGGCCTGGGCGCGACCTATGTGGGGTTCGTGTCGGCCCTGGCGATTTGGGGCTGGATCGAGTTGGCCTTTCTGACGGGCGTCATCACCGGTCCAAACCGGATGCGCGCCCGCGCCAATGTCCCCGAGTGGGAGCGGTTCATTCGCGCCTGGGGCACTGTGGCCTATCACGAGATGACGTTGACCGCCGCCTTGATCGCGCTGGCCATCGCCAGCCACGGGGCCGTGAACCGCTTTGCGCTGTGGACGTTCGGGGTGCTTTACGCGGCCCGGATCAGCGCCAAGCTCAACCTCTATCTGGGCGTGCGCAAGGTGAATACGGAGTTCATCCCCCGCGCCCTCGACCACCTGCCCAGCCATTTCCGCGAGGCGCGGATCAATTGGCTGTTCCCGACGTCGGTCACGCTCTTGTCGTTTGCCACCGCCTGCTGGATGGAGAGGGTGGCCCATGCCGAGACCGCACCCGAGGCGGTGGGATTCGCTCTGTTAGCCGCGCTGACCGCGCTGGCGTTGTTGGAACACTGGTTCATGGTCGTGCGCTTGCCCGACGAAAAGCTATGGCGGTGGATGCTGCCGCAAAACGAGAGACTGTTGGAGGAGGGGCCCGATGCCATTCGATAAACTGTTCGAGGAACAACTCGATGCGCTCAAGGCGGAGGGCAACTACCGCTATTTCGCCGACCTGACGCGGGAATGTGGTCAGCACCCCCGCGCCAAGAACCACCACGAGGGAGAGATGCGGGACGTCACCGTCTGGTGCTCCAACGACTACCTCGGGATGGGGCAGCACCCCGATGTGGTCGAGGCCATGGCCCGCACCGCCCGGGAATGCGGTACCGGGGCCGGTGGCACGCGCAACATCAGCGGCACGAACCATCACCACCTGGAACTAGAGGCCGAGCTGGCCGATCTGCACGGCAAGGAAAGCGCCCTGCTGTTCACTTCGGGTTATGTGTCGAACTGGGCCGCGCTCAGCACGCTGGGCGCGCGGCTGCCCAATGCGGTGATCCTGTCGGATAGTTTGAACCACGCCTCGATGATCGAAGGCATTCGCCATTCCAAGGCGCAAAAGGTCATCTGGAAGCACAACGACGTCGAAGATCTGGACCGGAAGCTGGCCGCCCTGCCTGCCAATGCGACCAAGATTGTGGCCTTTGAGTCGGTCTATTCCATGGATGGCGACATCGCCCCCATCAAAGAAATCTGCGACGTGGCCGATAAGCATGGCGCCATGACCTATCTCGACGAGGTCCATGCCGTTGGCATGTACGGCGCGCGCGGTGGCGGCGTCGCCGAGCAAGAGGGGCTGATGGACCGCATCACCCTGATCGAGGGGACCTTGGGCAAGGCCTTCGGTGTCTTTGGTGGGTATATCACCGGCTCCGCTGCGCTGTGCGATTTCATCCGCAGTTTTGCCTCGGGCTTCATCTTTACCACGGCGCTTCCGCCGTCGGTTGCGGCCGCGGCCACCACGTCGATCCGGCACCTGAAGACCAGCGGTGTGGAGCGCGCCGAGCAGCGCGCCCAGGTCGCCCGCCTGCGCGCCCGCCTGGATGCCGAAGGGATCCCCCATATCGACAACCCCAGCCATATCATCCCGGTGATGATCAAGGACCCGGTCAAGTGCCGGATGCTGTCCGATTACCTGATGGATATGTTCGGGATTTACGTGCAGCCGATCAACTATCCGACCGTTCCCAAGGGGACGGAGCGGTTGCGCTTCACGCCCGGTCCGCGCCATTCCGATGAGGATATCGAGCATCTGGTTCAGGCGCTGAAAACCCTGTGGAAGCAGTGCGCTATCGCCCGGCAAACCGCCTAAGCCCCGGCGCGGCCCGGAACGTTTAACATCGACGTGAGTTGCGGTTGGACCTAGACCCATGTTGGTCTAGGTTCGGAGTTGGAACACCTCTAAGGGAGAGAGACCCGATGCTTCGTACCTTCACACTTGCCGCAGCCGCCTTTGCTGCCCTGTCGGCCGCACCCGCCTTGGCCGATGGACATGCCGTCGATCTGACCGCCACTGGCGACGTTGACGCGGGCGAGCGTGCCTTCCGCCAGTGCCAGTCCTGCCACGTCGTCCAGGACCCCGATGGTGAGGTCCTTGCCGGTCGTGCCGCCAAGACCGGCCCCAACCTCTATGGCATCGTTGGTCGCCTGTCCGGCGCCGTCGAAGGCTTCCGCTATTCCGACCTGACCATGGCCGCCGGTGAGGCAGGCATGATCTACGACGAAGCCAACTTCGTGGCCTACGTCCAGGATCCGACCGCCCACCTGCAAGAGGTCTCGGGCGCAAGCGGTCGCTCCAAGATGTCCTACAAGGTCCGCAAGGAAGAGGACGCGATCAACCTCTATGCCTTCCTGGCCCAGTTCAGCGAGATCGAGGGCGACTCCTGAGGGAGGCCGTTTGAGGCCGGGCGAAAGGCACGGTAAGAACGCAGATCAAAACCCCCGGTGTTACCCGGGGGTTTTCTTTTGAGCAGTCCCATCGACCCTCAGCGCTGTGTCCAGAAAGGTCAGGCAGACCTCCGCCGCCCGATGCGCGGCTTCCTCGTGCAACAGGTGGCCAACTCCGGGAAGCTCCGTCAGGGTCGCCTGCTGCAGGCGATCCGCCATGTCTCGGCTGACACGGGTGGGAACCGTCCGATCGTTCGCCCCCACGACCAATAGGGCGGGTGCATCCAGTCCAGGCGCATCGCGGATCAGCCGGTCCAGCGACCAATTCGCCATCATGGCCAAGGCGCCGGCCACGTGCTCGCGATCCGAAATCAGCGCGTGGTATTGGCGCAGGCCCGCGTCCTCAATGGTGCTGCCTGTGCCCGCCAGCATCCGCCGCGTGCGGGGGAGGGAGCTTCCCGCCGTAAAAAGCGGGACCGTCAAGGGGTTGAATGCCAGGGCCTTTGCCATGAGGGGAAAGAGAAAGCCCGCGATCCCCTCAAACATCTGAAAGGCGCCGTTGATCGAGAGGACCGGCGTGGGCCGCGCCCCGTCCAGCGCGAGCCGCAGAGCCACGGTGGCGCCAGCGGAATGGCCCAGGTAGGCGGCTGGCGAAATGGCGAGAGCGTGCAGCAGCCGCGCGACGTCCTCGGCCATGGGATCAAGGCCCGCACGGCTCCGGTTGTCTGACCGGGTAAAGCCGTGCCCCGGCAGGTCCAGCATGGTGATGCGATACCCATCGGCCAGCAAAGGCGCCAGCGCGCGCCAACTGTGGGTCGATGCGCCTGCGCCATGGAGCAGGACCAGGTCAGGGCCTGCGCCCAGTTGTTGGACGTGCCAGCGGTGAGGGCGTGCCTCTATGATCTGGCTTTGGGCGGCAAAGGGCCAGTCGTCGGGCGGCGGTGGCCTCATGCCAGGGCCTGGGCCACCGTGCGGCGCATCTTTTCGGCGTCGGCGCGGGGCAGGGGAACGCAGGGTGCGCCCATCTCTGCGGCCAGGGTTGCCAAGGCCGGTGTGGGCCGGTTGCCTGCATCGATCAACAGCCCGGGCACCTGCGCAGCCCGGAGTGTGCGCGCCATCGTCGTGGCCTCTGCGGTCGCTGTCCCGCGCGCGGCCTCTCCGGCGAGGGTGATGTTCGGGCGTCCGTCGGTCAGCACGATCACCGCTGGGTCCATGCCACGGCCTCGGGCCTGATGCGCTAGCTCTGCCGACTGGCGCAGGCCCGCGGCCAGGGGCGTGCCCCCACCGCCCGGCAGGCCGGACAACTCCTTCTTGGTGCGCAAAAGGCTACGGGTGGGGGGGAGCAGCAGGTCCGCTGCGGTTCCTCGGAAGGCAATCAATGCCACATGGTCCCGGCGCGCATAGGCCTCGGCCAGCAAAAGCTCCACCGCGCCTTTGACCTCGGCCAGGCGGGCGAAGGCTGCGGAGCCGGAGGCATCCACGGCAAAGATCAACAGGCGGTCCGAGCGGGTCTCATAGCGTTTCAACCGGATGTCGCTGGCGCGGACTTGGACCGGCTGTCCAGGCCCCCCGCCGCGCAGCCGTTGCCAAGGTGCGGCAGCGCGGAGGGTCGCCACAAGGTCAAGCCGCGCGCGCCCGTCCAGACGTCCGGCGCGGGGGGGCAGCGGGCGTCCGCGGCGATTGCCCTTGCGCGTGGCGCCGGCCCCCGTGCCCGTTGCCCGCGGGACCGCGCCTTGGGCCAATTGGGACAGAAGGTCGGGCGGAAGGCTGGCCAAAGCCGCCTCTAGCAGGATGTCACCATCTGGCAGCGGCTGATCCTTGGGTGGGCCATCTTGCTCGTCAGGGGGCGGTGCGTCGTCAGGCGTCTCCGCCGCCTCCTCGGGCGGGGCGGGTGGCATCTGGGTCGCATGGGGCAGCAGGGCAACCTGTATGGCGAACGCCAGATCGGCCTCTGAAACCTCCGCCCGCCCGTCTATGGAGGCGGAGGTCTGGGCCAACCGTAGGGTGAACATGCCTCGCCGTTGGGAGGCAATGCCGAGCGCCAGTGTCAGTGCCACGACCTGACCGCGCAAATCGTTTGAGGAAAGTGCGGGTCCATCCGGTAAGGGCGAGAGATCCGGCAGATCGGCGGCGCGCAATCCGTCGAGATCCAGAAAGAGACCCATGCGGTCCACCAAGGCCGGCGGCAGCCTTTCGTCAGGCTCCGCCCCCTCGTCCAAGGCAATCAAACTCCGATCACCCCCGTCCAGGACTTGGCCCAACCGCGCGGCAAGGCCCGGCGTCGTGCGCTCCGCCATGGGCAAGACCAGCAACTTGTGCCGGTCAATCAGGCCTGCACGCTGAACGGGGCGGCCATGGGCCAGCGTCTCAGCCAGGTCGAGACCACCGAACAGCGCGTCGTCCCCCATGTCTGGATGCAGGCGCGCAGCCGCTGGCAGCCGATCCGTCAGGAGCGCCAAGAACGCCGTCCGCGCGTCGCCAGCCCGCGCGCGCAGGTGCAGACCGCCCAGCCCGGTTGGATCGAGCGCCAGGCACCGTGCGGTGCGCACCGCCTGTGCCCATCGCTCGGCGCTCACGCCAGGACGTCCTCGACGGTGCGGACCACGCGCGTGGAACTGCCAGCCTCGTCCAGGGGGTCGCGGCGTAGGCGGTGGCGCAGGGCCATGGGGGCCACGCGGCGCAGGTGATCGCGGGTGACTTCGCCGTCGCCCTCGAACGCGGCCAATGCCCGGGCCGCGCGCAGCAAGGTCAACTCACCGCGCAATCCATCGGAGCCGAGCGCAATACAGAGCGCTGCGCAATCGCGCAGAGCCGCGTCGCTCGACTCCGTGGTGGCCAGCCGCTGCCGACCCGCGACAATCCGGTCGCGCAGGTCTGCCTCCTCCACAGAGCAGCTGGCCAGGAAGGCCGCGCGGTCCCGGTCGAAGGCATCCCGCCTGCGGATCACGGCCACCCGGTCTTCGATGGTTTGGGGGGATGCGACCTCGACCGATAAGCCGAAGCGATCCAACAATTGGGGGCGAAGCTCCCCTTCCTCTGGGTTGCCGGAGCCGACGAGCACGAAGCGGGCCGGGTGCCGGATCGACAGCCCCTCACGCTCCACCACGTTCTCGCCTGATTGCGCGACATCCAACAGAAGGTCGACGATGTGATCTTCCAGCAGGTTGATTTCGTCGATGTAGAGATACCCGCGATTGGCTCGCGCCAGCAGTCCCGGCTCAAAGGCCTTTTCGCCCCGGGTCAGGGCGCGTTCGATGTCCAGCGCGCCGGTCACCCGATCCTCGGTCACGCCGAGGGGCAGATCGACGACGGGGGTTGGCGCCTGGATGACCTGCGGGGATGGCACATCGGCCCAATCGGGCACATCCTCGGCCCGGGCGGAATTGACCGGGCAACCTGCGACCATCTCCAACGGCGGCAGCAGAGCGGATAGCGCGCGCACGGCCGTGGACTTGCCCGTCCCCCGGTCGCCAAACACAAGCACCCCGCCAATGCCCGGGTCCACGGCCGTCAGCACCATGGCGGTCTTCATCTCATCCTGGCCGACGATGGCCGTGAACGGAAAAGCGGTCATTGCAATACCTCGGTCGCGGGGCGTCCCTGCCACTGGCCGGTGGCCTCGGCCACGGAAAAGCGGGCGTAGAGTTCTTCGGCGAACCAATCGCCGTCGCGCACGGCTTGGATCGCGGCGGCATGAGGGCCTGATGTTCGGGCAAAGCGTGCCATGGAGTCGGTATCGGGCCAGATCGAAAAGGTGACCTGGTGCAGAAACGGGACCTCTCCGACCCCGATCTTCAGCCGCACGTCCGAATTGGCGCCGATCCGCCGACTGATATCTGGCACCCTGCGCCAAAATCGCAGGGCATTCCGGGGGCGGACCGTGGCCCGCGTGAGGGCCGCGATGGGACCCTCGCTCGCGCCCGACAAGGGTCTGAAGGGACTGGTCCCCGACCACTGCCCCCGTGCCGACACCGGTGTCAGGTGGAGCGTGCAGACCTCGGTCGCGTGGTGCCTATACCGGCGAAAGACCGGCGCGGTCAGGCCGTGCTCCGCAGCAGAGCGATCCGTCCACGCGCAGAGAATGGCATAGACCCCGGTGTTGGGCACGGGGGTGAACCCTTCGCCGGTACCCGACCCCATCAGTTTCCAGAACGAACATCCGGGCAACCGCGCCATGGCCCGTCGCGCGAAGGCCATCTGGGAAAAGGCCCAGAGACGGTCCCGAACGGGGCCGAAACGATACAGCGTCAGGGTCACGGTTTGGATGGTCTGGCCCTCGGTCGTCGGTCGCCACAATCAAGTGTTGGCGTTACTTACAAGAATACTGTAAACCGAAGTGGACACTCAAGCCAATAGCGAGCCGCATGACCCGACATCAGTCCTTTGACCCGCCCGCGTCGTCCCACGCCGTTGTCATCGGTGCGGGCCTTGGCGGATTGGCCGCTGCCATGCGCCTTGGGGCCCGTGGGTGGCGTGTTACCGTCCTGGATCGTCTCGATATACCCGGTGGGCGCGCCACCTCGATCACGTCCCATGGGCACCGATTCGATTTGGGTCCGACGATTGTCACCGCGCCCGAGGTGTTTCGCAAACTCTTTGCCGATTGCGGGCGGGACTTCGATTCGGCGGTGACGCTCCGCGCGCTCGACCCCTTCTACACGATCCGTTGGCCCGATGGGTCGCACCTGGACGCGCGCGCCAAGGACGCCGACATGGAGGCGGAGATCGCCCGCCTGTCGCCCGGTGACGTGGACGGATGGCGTAAGTTCCTAGACGATGCGGAGCGGCGATACGTGGTCGGCTACGAAGGAATGTTGACCAAACCCATGCACAAACTTTGGGAGACACTCCGCGTTCTGCCGGAATTTGCCATGCTGCGGGCGGATCGCTCGATCCTGGGGTTGGCGCGAAAACGGGTCAAGGATGAACGCCTGCGCATGGCGCTGTCGTTCCACCCGCTGTTTATCGGGGGGGACCCGTCGCGTGTGACCTCCATGTATGCCCTGGTCAGCCACCTGGAGAAGACCCAGGGCGTGCATTACGCCATGGGCGGCGTGGGCGCGATGGCCCAAGCCATGGCCGATGTGGTGACCCAACAGGGCGGAACCCTGCGCCTCGGTACCCAAGTCGATTGTGTCAGCCAGGATGAGACGGGGCGCGTGAATGGCGTGGTCCTGTCCGGCGGAGAGACCGTTGCCGCCGATATCGTCGTCTCCAATGCCGATGCGGGCCACACCTACAGTCATCTGATGCGCAAACAGCGGCGCAAGCGGTGGACGCAGGCGAAGCTGAACCGGACGCGGTGGTCCATGGGGCTGTTCGTCTGGTACTTCGGCACCAAGGGCACGCGGGGCATGTGGCCAGACCTGGGCCACCACACCATTCAATCGGGTCCCCGGTATGAGGGGCTGCTGCGCGATATCTTCCGCCGGGGGCATCTGGCCGAGGACATGAGCCTGTATATCCACCGCCCGTCGCTGACCGATCCGACGGTCGCGCCCCGCGGGGACGATACCTTTTATGCGCTGTCGCCCGTGCCGCACCTGGGGCACCGGTCGCCGATCAATTGGGCCCAAGAGGCGGAGCGTTATCGCCAGAAGGTGCAGGATCAGTTGGAACGGACCGTCATGCCCGGTTTGGGCCAGCACATCTCGGCCAGCATGTGTCTCACGCCCGAGGATTTCCGCGATCGGTACCTGTCGCTCCACGGGGCTGGGTTCTCGGTGGAGCCTCGGATCCTTCAATCGGCTTGGTTCCGTCCGCATAACGTCTCCGAAGAGGTGCCGGGTCTGTTCTTGGTCGGCGCGGGCACCCATCCGGGTGCGGGGCTGCCGGGAGTCGTCGCCTCGGCCGAAGTGTTGGAGCAGGTGGTGCCGCCGGTTGGTGCGCGGACGCCCGATTCTGTCGCGATCACCACCGGCAGCCCCGCGCAGGCCGCCGAATGACCGCCGCGTCGGACATGGCCCATTGCCGTGAGGCGATCCGCACGGGGTCTCATTCTTTCCACGCCGCGTCCCGGCTGCTGCCTGCTTCGGTCCGGGATCCGGCGCTGGCGCTCTATGCCTTTTGCCGGTTGGCCGATGATGCCGTGGACGAGGTGGCGGACAAGGGGCCAGCCGTCCTGGCTCTCCGCGACCGGCTGGATTTGGCCTTTGCGGGACGTCCCGCCAACAGCCCCGCAGACCGCGCCTTCGCCCGCGTGATCGAGACCTATGATATGCCCCGCGCGTTGCCGGAGGCTTTGTTGGAAGGGCTGGCCTGGGATGCCCAGGGCCGGACCTATGCTAGCCTGTCTGACCTCAGGGCGTATTCCGCCCGCGTGGCCAGTGCCGTGGGGGCGATGATGTGCGTGCTGATGCGCGTGCGTGATGCCGATGCCCTGGCACGGGCCTGTGACCTGGGCGTGGCCATGCAGCTGACCAACATCGCCCGCGACGTCGGTGAGGATGCGCGCGCCGGTCGGCTGTACCTGCCGACCGATTGGCTGGATGACGTGCATATCATGCCCGAGGCGTTCCTGAGCGATCCGCATCCCTCGCCCCAGATCCGTCGCATGGTGCAGCAACTGCTTGAGGAAGCCCGCCGTCTTTATCACAGGGCTGAGGCAGGCGTGCGCGCGCTGCCCTTGGCGGCACGGCCCGGCATTTTTGCAGCGCGCCACGTCTACGATGGGATCGGCACCGAGATCCGTCGCGCGGGCTATGACAGCATCACGCGACGGGCGCACACGACCAAGACGCAAAAGCTGGGGTGGCTGGGCCGAAGCCTGGTGCAATCGGCGGCTGTCTCTCTGGTGCCGCGGTCTCCTGTGCTCCATGCCCGTCCCCTGGCGGAGGTCGCTTTTCTGGTGTCGGCCGCCGCCGATCCCCGGCCCGCGCGCGAAGGCTGGAGCGATGAGTTGCTTGGCGTCTTTTCGCAACTTGCCGCCCAAGACGCCGCAACTGGACGGAGGCGGAGCGCGTCCTAACTCCTGCCCATGGATTGGATGCTATTCGTCATCTTTCTCGGGGCCTGCACGGCCGCTGGGGCCACGGGATCGATGTTCCCGCCCGATGCTTGGTATCGCACCCTGTCCAAACCAACGTGGACGCCCCCCGATTGGGCCTTTCCCGTCGCCTGGAGCTATCTGTACCTGGCCCTGGCCTTTGCGGGGGCGCGTGTCGCCCCGCTAGACGGGGCCGCCATGGCGATGGCGTTCTGGGCTCTCCAGATCGCGCTCAATACCCTATGGACCCCGGTCTTCTTCGGGTTGAAACGACTGCGGGCGGCCCTGGTGATTATCGTGTGCCTGTGGCTTGCGGTCGCGGGTTTGTTGGCGGCCCTTTGGCCGCTGGACCGCCTCGCGTTCTGGTTGCTGTCGCCCTACCTCATCTGGGTCACCATCGCCGGGGCGCTCAACCTGTCGATTGTCACCCGCAATCCGCAGTCCGCGTCAGCCTAGATAGCTGCGCAGCACTTCGGTCGGGTTCGCAAATAGCTCTTGCGTCTCAGCAGGCGGGGCGAGGACGCCGTCGGCAAGCATACAAACCGAATCCGCGATGGACCGGGCATCCCCCGGATCGTGGGTGACCATCAGGACGGACAGCCCCTCATCTCGTGTCGTTTCGCGCAACAGGGCCAACATATCCTGGCGCAATGCAGGGCCCAGGGCGGAGAACGGCTCATCCAACAGCAACCAGGGACGCCGCCGCAGGAGGGCGCGGGCCAATGCGACACGGCTCTGCTGACCGCCCGACAGATCCCGCGGCAGACGATCCCCCATCCCGTCGAGACCCACGCGCGTCAGCACCACATCCCGCGCCTCCCTATGTTGCGGTGTCAGGCGCAATCCGGGATCGAGGCCCAGTCCCACGTTCTGCGCCACGGTCAGGTGCGGGAACAGGTTGTTGTCTTGGAACAGAACCGAGAGGGGCCGCGCCCCTGGTGCCAGGGCCGTGACATCGGCGCCGTCGATGCGGATCTGTCCGGCGCTCGGCGGCACGAACCCCGCGATGGCAGACAGAATTGTGGATTTCCCCGACCCGCTGGCCCCCATGATCGCCGTGATTCCGCCTGTGGTCAGGCTCAGGTCCGCCGAGACATGGAATGCGCCTAGGTCGACGCGGAGGGCGCGGAGTTCAAGCATCGCGGCTCCCCCGTTCAAACAGCCAGAACACCCCAAGGGATAGGGCAATCAACAGCAGTGCGGCGGCCTTGGCCTCGTCCATTCGGTAAGATCCCATGAGTTGATACAGCACCAGCGGCAGGGTCGCCTGATCCGGTGAGGCAAAGAGCGCGATAACGCCCAGGTCCCCCGCTGCGAGGGCTGCGGTCAGCCCAGCGGCGAAGCCCAGAGGTCGCCGCAGGCGCGGCAAGCCCACCAGCCGCAGCCACGCCCAGCCCGAGAGGTTCAGCGAGGCCGACAGGCGATCATAGTCCCGTATCAGGTCACGCATCGCCGGGATCAGCGCCCGCAGCGCAAAGGGCAAGCCCAGGACCACATTGACGAACAGCGTCACCGGCAAGGCCAGGACAACGGGGTTCGCCACCGGCAGGACAAGCAGGAACAGCCCCGTCCCCAGAACCAAAGGCGACGCTGCGACTGACAGCGTGCCCGCTACCTCGATCCAACCGCCGTGGGGGCGGGTGGCGGCGATGGCCATGGCCAGGGCGAGGCTGGTGGTCAGCAAGGCGGCTGCCACGGCGATGACCAAAGACCGCAGCGCGCCCCACCAGACAGCAGCTGGCAGCGTCGTCACATGGCCGATCCCGTCGCCCAAAACGATCGCCACGGGCAGCAGAAGGAAGGCACAGGCAAGCCCGATGGCGACACTGTCCTGCATGCGCACCGCCCACCCTTGGGAATCCCACCGGGGCACCACACGATCTTGTCCCGCGCCAAAGCCAGACGGCAATGCCAGGCGCAGGGACAGCACCGCCGCCGTGGCCCCTAGGATCAACTGCAAGGCCCCCAACATCGCGGCGCGGCCCAGGTCGAAATCGAAGCGAAACGCCTCATAGATGGCCAATTCCACGGTTGTGGCATTGGGGCCGCCGCCCAAGGCGAGGGCCACCGCAAAGGACGTGGTGCAGATCAGAAAGATCACCAGGAAGACGCCCGGCACGACCGCCCGCAGCATGGGCCATTCCAGCAGGCGAAAGGTATCGCGCGTCGTGAAGCCGAGCGAGGCGGCGAGGCGCAGTCGTTCGCCCGGGATGGCTTGCCACCCTTGGACAATGAGGCGCGTGGCCAGGGGCATGTTGAAGAACACATGGGCCAATACGACCCCATGTGCGCCATAGATCGATACCGGCTCCAGCCCCACGGCTGTCAGCAAGGTGTTCACCGGTCCCGACCGCCCGAACACCGCCACGAGCCCCAGGACTGCGACGATAACCGGCAGGATGAAGGGCGCCCCGAGCAGCAGGATGACCGCACCCCGCCCGGCGAACCGCCGTCGTGCGAGCGCGCGGGCCACGGGCACTGCCAGCAGGACCGAAAGCGCCGCTGAGACCATCGCTTGCCCTAGGGTGAACCGCAGGGCGCCCCAATCGGAGGGACGCAGGCCATCCCATCCGTCCGCGCGCCAGGCGACCGCGCCCAGGGGCACCACAAGCGCGGCGGCCACCACGCTTGCCACGGCAACCCCGATCCGAACCCCAAGGGTCATGGCGGTCGGGGCCTATCGGGCCAAGCCTGCCTCAAAGGCGGCGACGACGGTCTCGCGCAGGGCCTCCGCCTCGGGCGCCGGGTAGATGATGGCCTTTTCCGGTTTGCCCAGCAGGGCAAAGCCCTCGGGCAGTTGGTCGGCTGGCAGTTTCGCGGGCATGGACCAATTGCCTTCTGGGATGATGGACTGGAACGCTTCGGTTAGGACGAAATCGAGGAAAGATTGGGCCAGGTCGGGTTGATCGCTTCCGGCCAGTTTGGCGGCTGTCTCGACCATGACGTAATGCCCTTCGTCGAAGATGGCGGCCTTCTTGGTCAGGTCCTCTTCGGCGATGATGTGGTAGGCTTCCGATGTGACGTAGCTGAGAACCATGTCAGCCTCGCCCTCGGTGAACATGCCATAGGATTCGGACCAGCCTCGGGTGACCGTGGTGATCTTGGGGGCCAGCTTGGCCCAAGCGTCCTCGGTCTCCTCTCCGAAGACGGCATACATCCACAGCGCCAGCGCGAGGCCCGAGACACTGGTCCGCGGGTCCTGGATCACGATGCGCAGGTCGTCGGGGGCTTCCAGCAGCGCTGCGAAAGACGTCGGTGGCGTCTCGACCCGCGCGGTGTCGTACATGAAGGCCGTCTGCCCCCAGTTGAACGGCACAAAGGTGGTGTCCGTCCACTCAATCGGCATGGTCAGATCGCGGGTGTCTACACCATGGTCCGCGAATAGACCGGTTTGGCGCGCCCGTTCTGCGTCGTCGGTGTTCAGACCGATCATGACGTCGGCGCGGGTCCGCTCGCCCTCCAGGCGCAGGCGGGGCAGCAGGTCGCCTGTGACGTACTCAATTTCGCAGGCGCAATGGGCCTCGAACGCTGTCTTGATCGCTGGGCCGGGTCCCCATTCGGATCCGAAGTAGTCGGGCGCATAGATGGTCAACGGCTCTGCCGATGCGGCAGAGGCTGTCAGGATCAGGGCCGGGATGAGGGTCGTTTTCATGTCTCTCTCCATGGGCCGGACGGGGTGGGGTGAGGACATCGCACCTTCCCTCCGCCGGTCTTAACCGGGTCAGGTTCAACGGGTTCGCCGATTGCGTCTCAGCCCTGGTGCGGGCACCCCGAGGTGGTGCCGAGGATAGGCGAGGCCCGGCAGCCCGTCCAGTCGTCACAGCGGAATGCGGAGCCCGTCACGCCCCAGATAGAGCGGTCCTGACCAATGGGGCGCAACCGCCGCCGTCCAATCCTCGGGGCCGAAGTTGGGGTCGTCCGAAGGCAGCAAATGGTGCAAGGCCAGGGCGTGCACGCCTGCCAGCGTCGCAATCCTCGCCGCATCCTCTGCCGCCGTGTGGGAGCGTTCGATATGGCGCAGCAGCCGCCCGTCTCCGTTGCCCACGCGGGCCACCAGCGCCTGCACCGCTTGGGGCAGCATCGCCTCATGGATCAACAGGTCTGCGCCCCGGGCAAAATCAGCGAGGGGCGGAAAGGGAGCGGTGTCGGCGGAAAAGACGACGCGCTTGCGCCCGGCGAAAGACAGCGCAAAGCAATCTGTCAGGGGTGGATGATCCACACGCAGGGCGCGCACCTCGATGGGGCCGATATGCGTCACCATACCGGCCTCTAGGGGATGGATGGTGACCAAACCCCGCAGATCGGGCCGTCCCTCGTCCGCGATGCGCAGGTCGATGTCATCGGCCAGGGAGGCCAGGAAGCCCTTCCAATAACGGTCCAACCCCGGTGGCCCCCAGACCGTGACGTGGGTGCGCAGCCCTGCCGTCCAGGCCGTGTGCAGCAGGGGCCCAAGCTCCAGGTAGTGGTCGGAGTGCAGATGTGTGACGAAGATCGTTGTCAGATCGGCCAGTGCCATGCCCTGATCGCAGAGGCCCCGCGAGACGCCCAGCCCACAGTCCACAACGATGCGCTGACCCTCCAGGGTCACAAGGCTGCTTGTGGGCATGGCAGAGCCAGGTCGGATCGCCGGACCGCCCTTGGTGCCCAATAGGGCGACATGATCTGTGTCGGTCATCGCATGCTCCTGTCGGGTCTTGGTGCCAGAGCCACCGGGGTCAGGCAATCTGCCGCGCCCCGCTTGCGGGCGGGCCGCGCGCTGGCTATCGGGCGGGGGAGGAGAGCGCCCATGTCCCTGAACACCTTCGGTCACCTGTTCCGCGTCACCACCTGGGGTGAAAGCCACGGCCCCGCCTTGGGCGCGACGGTTGATGGGTGCCCGCCGGGGGTTTCGATCCGGGCCGAAGACCTGCAGGTCTGGCTGGATAAGCGCAAACCGGGGCAGTCCAAGCACACCACGCAGCGCAAGGAACCCGATGCGGTCGAGATCCTGTCGGGTGTCTTCGAGGGCGTCAGCACGGGCACGCCGATCCAACTGATGATCCGCAACACCGACCAGCGGTCCAAGGACTACGGCGATATTGCCGAGAAGTTTCGGCCAGGCCACGCCGATATCACCTATTGGCAAAAGTACGGCGTGCGCGACTACCGTGGTGGTGGACGGTCGTCGGCCAGGGAGACGGCGGCACGGGTCGCAGCGGGTGGCGTAGCGCGGGCGGCCCTGGCGGCCATTGCGCCGGATGTGTCAATCACGGGCTACATGGTCGGCATGGGGCCCTTGGACATCGACCGCAGCCGGTTCGACTGGAACGAGATCGGGCGCAACGATTTCTGGTGCCCGGACGCGGTCGCTGCGCAGGAGTTCGCAGACCACCTGGATTGGCTGCGCAAGGACGACCATAACTCCGTCGGGGCGGTGATCGAATGCGTGGCGCGCGGGGTGCCCGCTGGTCTGGGAGCCCCGATCTACGGCAAGCTGGACACGGATCTTGCGGCGGCGATGATGTCGATCAACGCCGTGAAGGGTGTGGAAATTGGCGAGGGGATGAACGCCGCGCGCCTGACCGGGCGCGATAACGCCGATGAGATTTCCATGGGGCCTGATGGGCCGGTCTATTCGTCCAACCACGCGGGCGGCATCTTGGGTGGGATCAGCACGGGGCAGGACGTTGTGGTCCGCTTTGCCGTCAAGCCGACCTCTTCGATCCTGTCGGAACGGCAGACGATCACCAAGTCCGGCGAGGACACCACCATCATCACAAAGGGGCGCCATGACCCCTGCGTCGGCATCCGCGCCGTCCCGGTAGCGGAGGCGATGATGGCCTGTGTCGTCCTAGACCATCTGCTGTTGCACCGTGGCCAGGTTGGCGCGGCCGGCGGGCGGATCGGCTAGGGGCAGGCGCGCCGCATGGGGCATCGAGCCCCATCCGGCGCGGCGAGACACGCTGTTTCTCGCGCTCTTTGGAGTATTTCGGACCCGTGATGGAAGGGGCTGGCTAGGGTCGTGCTTGGCCTTGTCCGGGGCTCGACTGCATTTTGCTGAGTTGGACCGCGAGGATGCCAAAGGTGACGATGATAACGCCCAAGAGGTCCAAGGGGGCCAAGCGCTCGCCCAAGAGCGCCCAGGCGATGACGACGCCAAAGATCGGGTTCAGGAAGTGGAATGTGGCCGCAGGCGTCGCGCCGATGCGGGCCACCAGGAGAAACCAAATCCAAGTGGCGGCAAGGCCGGGAATGAGCGTAGTATAGGTAAGGGCGGCAATGAGCCGGGGCGTCCAGGTGACATCCCATGTCTCAAACGCCAAACCGACGGGCAGCAGGGCCGCCGATCCAACCAGCATTTGCAGACCCACAACCATCATCAGGTTTCCGCCCCCGGAGGCGCCGCGCACCGAGAGTGTGGCCAGGGTCAAGGCGATGACGCCAAGGGCGCAGAAGACGATTCCAAGGGGATCCGCGCCCCCTTGTACCCGTGTTCCCATTATCAGGAGGACACCCAGCGCGCCGGCCATGAGGCCTGCGATGCCCCAAAGGCGCGTCCCCTCCCGAAAGACGAGCCAATTGGCCAGCGCCACCAGCAGCGGCAAGCATGAGGCGATGATCGCAGCGAGGGAGGCTTCGATCCACTGCATGGCAACGAAGTTGAGGCCGAGATAGAGGGCGTTTTGGCATACGCCGAAGACGGCGACGGCGCGCCATTGGGACCCTGTTAGGCGCATCCGTTGGCGCATGGCATAGGCAAGCGCGACACCCAGCCCGCCAGAGATCGCGAACCGCAGGGACAGGGACAGGATGGGCGGGGCCTCGGCGACGATGATCCGCGCCGATGTGAAGGCAGAGGACCACATGAGCGCAAAGGCCAGCCCGTAGATCGCCGCGCGCATGTCCATTGTCGCCCCCTGTGCCAGCGTGCCCACCATGGTCAAGCCCGTGCCGGACGCAAGTGGCGAGGCGCCCTGCGCCAAACTGGTTGGTCAGTCCAAGGGCCGAGAGCGCGCCCTGGGGCCTATAACGTGAAAGGGACCGCTCCATCGGAACGGTCCCTTTGGTCATGCAATGATCTAGGGCGGTGTGAGTGGGTCCGCCCAAACGATCACGCGTTGACGGAATCCTTGAGGGCTTTGGCGATGGTCATCTTGACCACCTTGTCGGCCTCTTTCTTCAACTGTTCGCCGGTGGCCGGGTTGCGCACCATACGCTCGGGGCGTTCGCGGCACATGATCTTGCCGACACCGGGCAACGTGACGGCGCCGCCGTTCGACACCTCTTCGGTGATGACGGCGACGATGGCGTCCAGCGCCTCGGACGCGACCTTCTTGTCGGCATCCATTTTGTCGGCCAAGGCGGCGACCAATTGCGTTTTGGTCATTGGTTTTTGGGCCATCTTCCGGCTCTCCCTCTTATTCACGGCAAGTTTCGTGTAAGCTGTTGGCAACTTAGCCCATGATGGTGAGAGGTCACAATAACTTGTATGCCCGTTATCCGTTTCATCTAACGAGACGATGCCTCAAAGGAACGCGGTTTCCTCAAAACTGCGCAACTTGCGGGAGTGGAGACGCGCCAGCGGCATTTCCCTGAGAGATTCCATGGCTTTGATACCGATCTGCAAGTGTCGGCTGACCTGCGTCTTATAAAACGCGGAGGCCATGCCCGGCAGTTTGAGCTCTCCGTGCAGCGGTTTATCGCTTACGCAAAGTAAAGTGCCGTAGGGAACGCGGAATCGAAATCCATTGGCCGCAATGGTCGCGCTTTCCATATCCAGGGCAATGGCGCGCGATTGGCTGAGCCGTTGCACAGGGCCCGCCTGTTCGCGCAATTCCCAGTTGCGATTGTCGATGGTTGCGACCGTGCCCGTGCGCATAACCCGTTTCAATTCATAGCCTTCGAGTTGTGTGACGTCGGCCACGGCCTCCTCCAGGGCGACTTGTACTTCGGCTAGGGCGGGAATCGGCACCCAAATCGGAAGGTCATCGTCCAGAACGTGGTCTTCGCGCAGGTAGGCATGGGCCAAGACGAAATCGCCCAACGACTGGGAATTGCGAAGCCCCGCGCAGTGGCCGACCATCAACCACACATGGGGGCGCAACACCGCGATGTGGTCTGTGGCCGTTTTGGCGTTTGAGGGGCCGACACCGATGTTGACCAGGGTGATGCCTGCCTCACCCGCCCGCGTCAGGTGATAGGTCGGCATCTGTGGCATCTTGGGCGGGTCGACCATGGGGGCGTCGGGGTCCGCGGGTGTGATCCGCTGACCGTTGGGGCCGACGAAGGCGGTATAGCCCGAGGTCGGGTCGCGCAGGGCCTCGCGGGCATAGGCCTCGAATTCGTCGACGTAAAATTGGTAGTTCGTGAACAGGACATGGTTCTGAAAATCGCCCGGATCCGTGGCGGTGTAATGGGCCAGGCGGGCCAGGGAATAGTCGACCCGCTGCGCGGTGAAGGGGGCCAGCGGTTGGGACCCGTCCTCGAACGTGAAACCCGTGCCATTGACGATCGAATCATTCGTCGTGTTCAGGTCCGGCACATCGAAGACATCGCGCATCAAAAACGGCAGAACACCGTCTTGCGGCACGGTCAGATCGGAGTCGTTCAGGACGGCGAAATGGACCGGGATCGGGGTTTGGGACCACCCCACATGGACGGGCACGTCATGGGCCTTGAGCAGAAGCTCAATTTGCGACGTCAGATAGTTTTGGAACAGATCGGGCCGTGTGATCGTCGCCGTGTAGCGCCCCGGTTCGACGACGTGGCCAAAGCTGAGCCGACTGTCGGTGCGGGCGAAGGTTGAGGTGGTGATCCGCACCTCCGGGTAGAAGGCGCGATAGCGGCAGTCGGGAATGCCACCGCCCACGGCCGTGCTGAACGCGGTGCGCAGGAAATCCGTCGCGACATCATAGAGGCGGCGCAGTTCGGCCACGGCCTCGGCGGCGTCGGTGAAGGAGCGGTGGGGCGTTTCGTCTGGCGCGCAGACGGGGGTCAAATCGGTCATGGGGTCTCGATAACGTCGGTGAGTTCGAATGTGGTCACATCCACAAGGCCCAAATCGCTGATCCTCAGTTCGGGAATCACCACCAGGGCCAGGAGGGAGTGCTGCATGTAGGCGTTGTTGAGGGTGCAGCCAGCGGCAGCCATGGCGCGGCCCAAGGCCTCTGCCTTTGCGGCAACCTCAGCGGCGGGACGGTCTGACATCAGTCCCGCGATGGGCAGTTCGACCAGGGCTTGCTCCGTGCCATCGGCAAAAAGCGTTACGCCGCCACCGACGGTTCGCAGACGGTTGGCTGCCATGGCCATATGATCGCGACACGTGCCGACAACGATCATGTGGTGGCTGTCATGGGCTACGGTGGAGGCCATGGCCATTGGCCGATCATAGCCGAAGCCCGACACGAAGGCGTTCGTCACACCACCCGTCGCACGGTGCCGTTCGACCAAGGCGATCTGGCATGTATCGGGGTGCTCGTCGGTTGCTACGCGCCCTTCTCGCACCGGCAGATGGCGCGTCAGGGCCTTGGTCGGTGCCTGGTTTTCCACGACTCCGATGACACGGGCGGTGACTTCGGTAGCCCCCTCGGGCGCGGGAATATCAAAATCGGACGCAATCAGATCACGCGCCATGTGTACCGTCTGCCGCGCCGTATCTGGCCAGCCGATATGGGGACAGGGCACGGTCAGGCGACCGTCCTCAGCGACCCATTGGCCCAAGGCCATGACCCGCTCGATCGGCAGCGCGGTCAGGTCCGAGGTCACGATCAGATCGGCCCGTCGGCCCGGGGCGATGGCGCCCAACTCCCGCTCCAATCCGAAATGGGTGGCGGTGTTGATCGTGCACATTTGCAGGGCCACCAGCGGGTCGCAGCCACAGGCGATGGCATGGCGCAGGACACGGTTCATATGCCCGTCGCTCACCAGGGTGCCGGAATGGCAGTCGTCGGTGCACAGAAGGAAGTTGCGGGGGTCCAGCCCCCGTTCCGTCACAGCGGTGATCTGCGTCTCGACGTCATACCAGGCCGAGCCGAGCCGCATCATTGAGCGCATCCCCTGCCGGACGCGGGCCACGGCATCGGCCTCGCAGGTGCCCTCGTGGTCATCCGCTGGGCCACCCGCCGCGTAGGCATGGAACACCGGTCCCAAATCGGGCGAAGCATAGTGCCCCCCGATTGTCTTGCCGGCAGCAGCGGTCGCCGCCATCTCGGCAAGCATCTTAGGGTCCCCTGCTGCGACGCCGGGAAAGTTCATCATCTCACCAAGCCCGACGATGCCGGGCCAGGACATGGCTTCGGCCACGTCCTCTGGCGTAATCTCATGGCCTGTCGTTTCTAAGCCGGGCGCAGATGGTGCGCAGGACGGCATCTGGACAAACATGCTGCACGGCAGACCCCGTGCCTCATCATGCATCAGCCGCACGCCCGGCAGCCCCAGGACGTTGGCAATTTCGTGGGGGTCGGTGAACATCGTCGTGGTGCCATGTGGGATCACGGCCGCGGCAAATTCCGCCGGGGTCAGCATCCCCGATTCCACATGCATATGGGCATCGCAAAGACCCGGGATGACATGCCGCCCGCCCACGTCGATCACCGCCGTCTCCGGGCCGATGCAATGGCTCGCATCCGGGCCCACATAGGCAAATCGACCCTTTGCAATGGCGATCTGCCAGGGGGGGACTTCGCGCGTATGAACCAAGACGACGCGCCCGCCCGTTATCACGGTCTCGGCAGGCGCACGGCCAGCGGCGATAGCAATCAGATCAGGGGCAACTTCGGGCCAAGAAGGCAGGGTCTCAGGCGACATGGGCAAGCCTGTCACGGGCTGCGCCCGGGCGCAAGCCACGGGGCCGCTGCCCCGGGCCGTAGGCAAGGAATCGGGCACTGTCGCAGGTGGATGCCACCGATTGTGGCGGCCAGGCTGTCTGCTCTCCGGTGGCCGTCATCCCGTGATCCAAAGCACCACGCCACTTACGTCAGATACGGCAGGTCACCGACCAGGCCGATCCGATTCAAAACCCAATATGCTCCCACCGCCGCAATCAACAGCGATCCAGGAATGACACAGGCCCGGCGGTAAAAGGACCTCTGGCCGAACGGGAGGCCCAGCACCAGGAAGGCGACGGCGATCACCGTCAGGTGCCCGATCTCCAGACCAATGGCGAAAGACACGAGGGAGGCGACGAAGTGCGACCCCACTCCAAACTCCGACAGGACAGAGGCAAATCCCAGCCCGTGGACAAGACCAAAGAGGAACACCACGCCAATCCGAGTCCATCCGATGTCGGTCTTTTCGCCGCCCCAGATGTTTTCGACCGCCACATAGACAATCGAGGCCGCGATGACCGTCTCTACCGCCCACATCCAATTGTCGGGAATGGCAATCACCCCCGTCGTGGCCAGCGCCAGGGTCAGGGTGTGCGCGACCGTAAAGGCCGTGACTTGCCAAACGAGGGGGCGCAGGGCCAGCGCGAAGAAGTAGAGGCCCAGCACGAACAGGATATGATCCAACCCGTCCGGAATCACATGGATAAAGCCAGAGACCGTGTAGCGGGACACGACCTCCCCCAGGGATTGATCCGCCACTCCGATGCGCGGCATCGGGTCGGACAGCGCGCCGCCGGTCAGAAAGACTTCGTAGGTGGCCCCCTCCCCGACTTGGCGCAGGATCAAGCTGCCTAGGCCAGCGTCCCAGCCAAAGACCACCTCTGTCCCATCCTCGGGCAGAGCCGCCGTCAGGATCAGGGTGCTGTCACGGCGCAGCTCCGGGTTGCCGACATCGGGGATCGTCGTACCCGTCAGTTCCGGCATCAACTCAGTCTCCCCCGCCATCAGCGTCATCCGGCGGGCGATTTGCGGCCATGCGTCGGTCAGGGCGGTCGCCAACTCGGCCGGCGGCAGGGCGCGCAGGGCATCGTTACGGCCGGACAGGGGCGAATCGTTCACATCGCTGACTCCGGCGAGGTCGATGCCCGCCAGGATCGGCTCCACAGCCATGCGGATGGTAATATCGACCCGATCCGCTGAGACCTGGGCATCGGCGACCGCTGGTTCCACCTCATGTGCCGCGGTCGTGAAGGCCGCGCCCATTGACAGCAGCGCCACAAAGATCACCCTGACCCAAAACTTCAGGATGTGAGCCATGTCTGTCCTCTTTTCGGTACAATCCGTTTGTCTATCCGCTGCACTGTGCATCTTCGCCCTGGGCGCGCAAGCACATGAGTTCTGGATAGAGCCAGAGGATTACACCGTGGCAACGGGGGACAGCGTCATCGCGCGCTTTCGCAACGGGGAGACCTTCGAAGGCTCTTCGTTGAGCTGGATCCCCGGGCGGTCGAAACGCTTTGACATGGTCTCCGGCGGTGTCGTGGCGCCGGTGCCCGCCCGCCTTGGCGATAACCCAGCTTTGGCCTTGGATGCGCCGTCGGAGGGGTTGCTGACGATCCTGCATGAGACGGCGGACCAACGGCTGACTTATAAAGAGTGGGCGAAGTGGGTGAAGTTCACCGACCATAAGGACGTGGCCTTTGCCCAAGATAGCCATCTTGACCGAGGCCTGCCTGAAACCGGCTTCCGAGAGGCCTACCGTCGGTTCGCGAAATCGCTGATCGCCGTGGGGGATGGCCAAGGTGCCGACGTAGCCCAAGGTCTGAGGACGGAGTTTGTCCTCGGCGCCAATCCCTACACCGATGACCTGTCGGCGGGGTTGCCCGTTCAGATCCTGTTCGAGGGGGCGCCCAAGGCAAATGCCCAGATCGAAGTGTTCGACAAGGCGCCCGATGGCGCGGTCGAGGTCACGCTGTATCGTGCGGACGCGGAGGGACGGGCGGTTTTGCCTGTTACCGAGGGCCACGCCTACTTGCTCGACTCAGTCACCTTATTGCCGCTGGAGCCGGAGGAAGACGGCGATCCTGTCTGGTATACCCTTTGGGCTGCGTTGACCTTTGCCGTGCCCGAGGGGTAAGTGAGCCAACCGTGACCGGAGGCCCCCATGGACAAGTTCGAGACCCTCACAGGCATCGCCGCCCCCCTGCCGCTGATCAACGTCGATACGGACATGATCATCCCCAAGCAGTTCCTGAAGACGATCAAACGGTCTGGCCTGGGTGTGAACCTGTTCGACGAAATGCGGTATGCCGATGATGGCTCCGAGATCCCGGATTTCGTTCTGAACAAGCCCGCCTACCGTGAGGCGCAGATCATCGTGGCAGGCGACAACTTCGGCTGCGGCTCTTCGCGGGAACATGCGCCTTGGGCCCTGCTGGACTTCGGCATCCGCGCGGTGATCGCGCCCAGCTTTGCGGACATCTTCTATAACAACTGTTTCAAGAACGGTATCCTGCCCATCGTCTTGCCACAGGATCAGGTGGACGCGCTGATGGCCGATGCGGAAAATGGCGAGAATGCGCGCATCACGATCAATCTGGAGGACCAGACGGTCACCGGCGCCGACGGCGCGACCTATGGGTTTGAGGTCGATGCGTTCAAGAAGCACTGCCTGCTCAACGGGTTGGATGACATCGGTCTGACCATGGAGAAGGCGGCGTCCATCGATACCTATGAGGCGGGCATGTCCCAGGCGCGTCCCTGGGTTTAGGTTAACGTCAAATCGTAACGCCTTGATAAACAGGCCCTTTCGCTGATCAGCGGAGGGGCCTGATGCGTTCTGAACACAGTGATTTGAGCAATGCCTTTTTGTTCTCAAACAGGAACTTGCAGGTCGAAGTTAAACAAGGCACCTTCAAGGCAAGAATGAGGCAGCCGCCCCACAAAATCGGGGCGGACAACGATGGAACAAGGGAACGGCATCGTATCGTTTCCATCCAACGAGGATCGGTAGAGCAGTGATTTCACGGCTTCCTGGCGCGTGCATTCGTGCGCTTTTAATGGTTGCGATGGTCTTGGCGCCATCCCTCCTGCTCCCTGATATCTCTCCTCAGGTGGCGGACACGATCGTTCTGATTGCCATATTTGCAGCGCTCTTCGTCCTTATCGAATACGCCGCCGTGTATCCGGGTCTGATCGAGTTTCGGGACGCGCCGCCTTTTAACCGAGTGCGGTTCGGGGTTTTGTTGGTCTCGCTCGTCTTGATTGCGTTGGCGATGCGCGGGATCGAAACACCCTCGGCCCTTGCCCGCCTCATCCAGGCAGTTGGGCTGCTTTTGGGGCAGTCGGTCGACTTCGCCTTTAGCCCTGTGCGCCTGATCCTGTGGCTGATGCCAGAAGGGACGACCGTGGTTCAGGCGCAGTTGGTGCGGATCGCTGCGGGCATCGCGTATCTCGTGTCGCTCGTGGGGCTGACCGTCTTTGCGATCATGATCCGGCTCAAGAACTGGCCGTCACCAACGGGCCGGTTCAACGTTTGGGTGAACCTGCCGACGTTCGACCCGACCGCAGGGGCGGATGTGGTCAAGCGACTCAATCGCGACGGGACCATTAACATTTTGTTAGGACTCGCCCTGCCATACCTGACGCCACCCTTCGCGTACTTCATCGCCCACTCATATGGCGTGTCGATGTTTGAAAGCGATCTGCTGTTTGTCTGGACGATGTCCCTATGGGCGTTCTTGCCTGCCTCGCTCTTCCTGCGTGGAATCGCTATGCGCCGTTTGGCTCTGATGATCTCCCGCAAGCGCCGTCGCTATGGCGAAGAGGTTGGCGACGAGGTGCCTGCCTTTTTGCCGGCCTGATTGCGGGCGCCTGTCTCGGCGCCGGGCCGGCACTGGCCCAGGGCCCAAGCAAGGTTCGAATTGCGACCTATCACACGGAGTTGAGCCGCAAAGGCCCCGCGCTCCTGCTGCGCGATATTGAGCGCGGCGACCCGCAGGTTCTGGCCGTACTGGATGTGATCGCCCACGCCCGCCCAGACGTGTTGCTGCTGCTCGATGTGGATTGGGACTATGGCGATGCTGCGCTGTCGGCGTTGCAAGCGGCCTTGGATGAGAGGGGGCTGGACTACGCCCATAGGGTGTCACGCCGTCCCAATGCGGGCGTGCCGAGCGGTTTCGATCTGGATGGAAACGGTCGTTTGGGCGAAGGGCGCGACGCCCTCGGCTATGGGCGGTTTACGGGCGATGGCGGCATGGCGCTGTTGTCGCGGCTGCCCCTTGGGACGGTCGAAGATCACAGCGCGGACCTTTGGGCGGATCACAGCGCCCCCCCGGCGGATGTTTTGCCGGTCGAGGCCGCAGGGGTCGTCCCCCTGGCGTCTGTTGCACAATGGGTCGTGCCCTTGACCCTCGGGCAGACGCGACTGAGGCTGATCACGATGAACGCCAATACCCCGGTTTTCGATGGGCCGGAGGATCGCAATGGTCGGCGCAATGCCGATGAACTGCGCTTTGTCGCGGACCTTGTCAGCCAGGCGCCGCTGCCCGTTGTTTTGGGCCGGTCGAATATTGACCCCCAAGATGGCGACGGGCTGCACCAGGTCATGATAGATCTGTTAGACCACCCCGCCTTGCAGGACCCGGAGCCGCGCGGCGCGGGCGGCGGCGGTCTGGGGCATCGCGGTGATCCGGCGCTGGATACGGTGGACTTTGAGGGGCCCGGTCCACTGCGTGTGGATTACATCCTTCCGTCCCAGGCCTTGCGCGTGCTGGACAGCGGCGTGGTCTGGCCCGCGCCCGGTGACCCCCTGGCCGAGGTGGTCGCGACGGCCAGCCGGGGGCGCCTGGTCTGGGTGGACCTTGCGCTTCCTTGACCGCACCTCGGGCAGCGCGTACCCCGTGGCGCGAATTTCATCGAAAGGCCCCGAGACATGGCGAACCCCTCTCTGCTGATCCTGCCGGGCGACGGCATTGGCCCCGAAGTCATGGCCCAGGTGCGGCGCGTCATCGATTGGTTCGGTGCCAATAAGGACCTGGTGTTCGACGTGTCCGAGGACCTGGTGGGCGGTGCGGCTTACGACAAACACGGCACGCCCCTGCACGACGACACCATGGCCAAAGCCCAAGAGGTCGACGCCGTCCTGCTGGGCGCGGTCGGTGGGCCGAAGTACGACGATCTGGATTTCGCGGTGAAGCCGGAGCGGGGCCTGCTGCGCTTGCGCAAGGAAATGGACCTGTTCTCCAACCTGCGTCCGGCCCAGTGCTTTGACGCGCTGGCCGACTTTTCGTCCTTGAAAAAGGACGTGGTCGCGGGCCTCGACATCATGATCGTGCGGGAGCTGACCTCCGGCGTCTACTTTGGTGAGCCGCGCGGCATCCACAAGGAAGGCAATGAGCGGGTCGGCGTGAACACCCAGCGCTACACCGAGTCGGAAATCGCCCGCGTGGCGCGCTCTGCGTTTGAGCTGGCCAAACGGCGCGGCAACAAGGTCTGCTCCATGGAGAAGGCCAACGTCATGGAATCGGGCATCCTGTGGCGCGACGTCGTCCAGGAGATCCATGACGCCGAATACCCCGAGGTGGAGCTGTCGCACATGTACGCCGACAACGGCGCCATGCAGCTGGTCCGCGCGCCCAAGCAGTTCGACGTGATCGTGACCGACAACCTGTTCGGCGATGTGCTGTCCGATTGCGCGGCCATGCTGACCGGCTCGCTGGGGATGCTGCCCTCGGCGTCCCTCGGCCTGCCGATGGGGAACGGGCGCCCCAAAGCGCTCTATGAGCCGGTCCACGGCTCCGCCCCCGACATCACGGGACAGGGCAAGGCCAACCCCATCGCTTGTATCCTCAGCTTCGCCATGGCGCTGCGCTATTCCTTTGACGAAGGCGCGAACGCTGATCTGCTGGAGGGTGCCGTGCAGAAGGTGCTGGCCGATGGCGTGCGCACGGCCGATCTGATGGGTCCCGAGGGCGGGACGCCCGTCTCGACCGGTGAGATGGGCGACGCGATCCTGGCGGCGCTCGACGCCGCGTGACCGTCACGGTCCGGCCCCACGACCCGGATGCGCCTGATGCGTTCTTGACGCTCTATCGGGCGTGTCTGGCCCATTACGACGAGGGGCCGGCCGACCGCGAGACGGTGGAGGCGCTCATTCTCAGGGAACTCGCCGCGCCGTTCGGGACCTTCGCCCATATCGCTTGGGCGGGGGATCTGCCCGTTGGATTCACTTGCTGGATGCGGGTCTTCCCGGCGGGCAATGGGTTTGCCCTGTATCTCAAAGAGCTTTTCGTGACCGAGGCCGCCCGCGGCACCGGCGCGGGCCGCGCGTTGATGCAGCAACTGGCGCGCACCGCCTTGGACCAGGGCTGCGACACCCTGCGGTGGGAGACGGGAGAGACCGGCGCGCGGGCGTTCTATGGGCGTTTGGGCGCCGAAGACGACGGCAAGACCCATTACACGTTAGACGGTCCTGCATTGGCGCGTTTGTCCGAATAGGGGGTTCCTCGGTCGCACGACGGAGGCTAGATCCGGGGCACACACCGCGTGCCCCAAAGGGGGAGGGGGACGCGCCAACCTGTTGGAAGGCCCATGCCCGAACGTTCCTCTGCTCTCTCAGGCATCCTGCTCGCCCTTGTGGGCTTTGCCTGTTTCTCCCTCCATGATGTGGCCGTGAAGATGCTGGGCGGGGGGTACTCCGTCTTTCAGATCGTCTTCTTCAGTGTCTTGCTCACCTTTCCCCTTGTGATGGTGATGCTGCTGCGCGACGAGACGCGTGCCACGCTGATTCCCGTGCATCCCTGGTGGACAGGGCTGCGAACCGTGTCTGCGGTGATCACCGGGTTCTGCGCATTCTATGCGTTTTCCGTTCTGCCCCTGGCCCAGGTTTATGCGATCATCTTTGCCTCGCCGTTGCTGATCACCGTTCTGGCCATTCCGATTCTTGGAGAACGTGTCGGGCTGCATCGCGGCGGCGCCGTTCTGGTGGGTCTGGCGGGCGTGATGATCGTGTTGCGGCCTGGCGATTTGGTGCTGGGCCCAGGCCATATCGCGGGTCTCGCCGCCGCTTTCTTTGGCGCCCTGGCCGCTGTCATCATGCGCAAGATCGGGCGGGAGGAGCGGACCGCCGTCATGATGCTCTACCCGATGATGGCGAATTGCCTGGTGATGGGCGCGCTGCTGCCGTTTGTCTACAAACCGATGCCGCTCGGGGATCTGGGTCTGTGGGTGATGATGGCTGTCTTGGCCTTTATCGCGACCATTGCGCTGATTCAGGCCTATCGCCTGTCGGATGCCGTTCTGGTTGCGCCCATGCAGTACAGCCAGATTCTCTGGGCGGCGCTCTATGGGTGGTGGTTCTTTGAGGAATCCATCGATCTGTGGACCGGTGTCGGGGCGAGCGTCATCATAGCTTCGGGCCTCTATATCGTGCTGCGCGAAGGACGGGGGCAATCGGCCAACTCGCCGGTGCTGCGAACGCGGTCACGGGCGGAAACGGGGACGGCGCCACGGGTCGGACCGATGTTGTCCGATGCGGACAAGGCCGTGCCGCAAAGCCTGGATTGATGGCCTTAGCCTTCCGTTAGGGATTGGGTGCTACCGAGTTGTCCATGGCGGATGGTGGACACAACGACGCGTTTGACAGGTGGCGACAGGATCCCCTGGTGAGGTTGGAAAAGAGTCTGGGGCCTTTGCAGGGGCGCCTGTTGTCCTTGCTCGTGCCGGAGTGTGACGACGACCCAGACCTTGCGGACGACCTGGTCGAAGCGGCCTCCTGCCTGCGGAGCGTGCAGGATCACTATCTCCCTGGCATGGACATCGTCATCAGCCAGTCCAGCTTGAGCACCATCGTGCGGTTTGCGGATCAGTTGACGGCTTTGGCCAAGCTGCTCACGTCTAATGAGGATTTGGACCGGGCGAGCCTATTGGCCCACCTCAAGGATTATTCCGCCCAGTTGGAAGATGTCCTTGACGCCATGCGCTGCGACTTCCTGGGCGAAGTGTTGCGCCGCCAGGACCGAGCCCGCGAATCGTCCGACTTGGCCGCCCGTGAGGTTTCGGCCATCAGTCGCCAAATCTATTTCATTTCGATCAATGCCTCGGTGGAGGCGGCCCGCGCTGGGGAGGCGGGGCGCGGCTTTGCTGTCATCGGCGAACAGATCAGAAATCTGTCCCAGGACACATCGAAAGCGCTCAGTCGGATGAAGGAAGCCACAAGCAGTCCCTGATAGGCCCTTGCCACCCTGCGGATCGCCGGATATCCCGCCCGCAGTCCGCTGCTTGCGGACAAACGGTCGGGCAGTGGCGCAGCCTGGTAGCGCACCTGCTTCGGGAGCAGGGGGTCGGAGGTTCGAATCCTCTCTGCCCGACCAACGCAGATGCAATTCGCAACACCCAGAAAAACGCTGTCCTGCCCAAGACGCTTGCGGGCCAGGGAGCTGGCTCCTGTCGTTGCTCGGCAGTCGCTTTCGCTTGGTCCCGCGCCCAGCCCTGAGTGTCCGTTTGCCACCTCACAAACCGACCGCCTACCGTCTCAAACGAGGCCATCCACCCGGGGCGCTGCGTCGACCTCGGTCAAAAGACTGCAGATCTCTTGCATCCAAGCGGTCCGCATATGCGTCGCGATGATCGAGGCGGGGCGATGTTTGGGCCAGATGATCGCGTACCTGTATCGAATGGCCCGTGACAACGGGCGGACCACCAGACGTTCCGACGTCTCGGTGGTTTGGTTGATGTGCGCCACCGTCAAAGGGTCGATAATCGCGCAGCACTGCTCGGCCATGACGAATTGCAACAGGGGTAGGAAGGTCTGGCTTTCGACCCGGCAATCGAACGCAGCTTCCGCCCGGTCGAAGGCCTCCCGAACGTCATGCAGATGGACATGATTGGCTTGCAGGCTTCCCATGGGGTGCCCATCCAAGGCGCTTAGGTCGATGCTCGACCGGTCGGCTAGGGGATGCGACCGAGGCAGCGCCACGAAGCAATCGCCGGAGATGTGCTGCGAGTGGTAAAGGCGGTCACCGGTCGTGCGCTGGGGCAAATCGGTAAAGCCGAAATCAATGGTCTGGGCCCGCGCAAGCTCGGCGATTTGACTGGAACTGCGGGCAAACAGGGCGACTTTGATGCCAGACGCGGTGCCGATTTGATCCGCAAGGAAGCGCGGAAACAGAAGCGAAATCGGTCCCGGCATGGCCGCCACGTTCAAACGTCCGCCCTTTCCGTCGGCAAGGGCATGGATGGTGGAACGTACACCGGCCATGCGGCTTAGGATCTCGCTGACCTCAGCCAAGAGGTACTGAGCCTCGGGGACGGGCACCAACTTACGACCTTGCCGCTCGAAGAGGGGCATCCCCAACTGCGCCTCCAAGGATTTGATCGCGGCTGTCACGGCAGGCTGCGTTCGACCCAGTTTCACGGCTGCATCCGTCAAGGTCGCAGAGGTCATCACCGCCTCGAAGGCGGACATCTGTGCATAATTCATGGGATATCTATAAAGTATACTTTGCTTTATCAAAGATAATAAAATTAGCCTTTATTTGTTCACTCGCTAAGCTGACTGCACGACTCGTTCAGAGGTCTTCAAACAGCGGAGTGTTTCATGACCCTTTTGACTAAGATGTCCGGTATGGCGTTTGCCCTGACCCTGGTGGCAGGCACGGCAGTGGCCCAAAGCCCGACGTTCTTCCGGATCGGAACCGGTAGCGCGGGGGGCACCTATTTCCCAATCGGCGGCACCATCGCCAACGGGATTTCGGCCCCCCCCGGCGCGCGGCCCTGCGAAGAAGGTGGGCAATGCGGCGTGCCCGGCTTGATTGCTATTGCGCAATCCACGACGGCCTCGGTCTTCAACAACACCGCCGTCCAAAACGGAGAGCTTGAGGCCGGGCTTGCCGCAGCCGATGTGACGCGGTCGATGTTCCTGGGTGAGGGGAAGTTTGACGGCAAACCGCATCCGAACCTGCGCATCGTCGCCAACCTCTACCCCGAAGATCTGCACCTGGTCCTGCCGGAGGGCGCCAGCATCGACAGCCTGTCTGACTTGGCTGACAAGCGTGTGGGCATCGCCCAGGCCGGGTCTGGGACCCAGGTCGCGGTCGAAATGATGCTGGGCGAATGGGGCGTCACCCGAGACAACATGGACGAGGCGGAGTTGAACAACTCCCAATCGGCGGAACGTTTGGCGGACGGACAGTTGGACGCCTATTTCTACGCGGCTGGCTGGCCCGTCTCGGCAATGGTCCAACTGGCGACCACCAAGGGGATGGAGCTTCACAGCTTCACCGATGAGGATCTGACCAAGATCAACGAACTGATCCCGGCCTATATCCCATCCTCCATTCCGGCGGGCGTTTATGAGGGGGTCGATTACGAGGTGAAGACGCCAGCGGTGTCGGCGCTGCTCGTGGTGTCGTCTGAGCTTCCCGAAGACTTGGTCTATGGCATCACGGCGGCCATGTGGAACGACAACACCCGCAAGTTGCTCGACAACGGCCACGCCAAGGGGAAGCAGATTACCCCGGACACCGCCCTGGACGGGATCGCAGCTTTGGGCGTGCCGCTGCATGCCGGTGCGGAACGGTTCTACCGCGAGGCGGGCTTGCTGGAGTAGCGGGCAGGCGCCCTCTCTCCCCGGGGCGGCGATCTGCGCCGTCCCACCTCCCATTCACATGACCGACGATGGAGGCGTGCCATGGCCGAGCCGCGACCAGAAGACGTGCGTGAGTTGACCGACGAAGAACTCGCCGCCATCGAAGAGAAATATGACGAGGGCGCGGCCACACGCTCCGTCACGCCGAGGTTCGCGCTCTTGCTGCGCTACGTGGCGCTCACCTTTGCGGTCTATCACTATCTGACGGCGGGGTTCGCCCTGCCACCGGACTATTGGCACATGGGCTGGCACCTGTCGGGGCTGTTTATCCTGACCTACAGCTTCTACCCGCTGGTCAAAACGAAGACGGCCTTTGATCTGAAGACAGGTGCCCTGCGCCTGGGTGGTGTGCCCTATCTTGATATCCTGCTGATGGGGATGGGTGTCTGCGCGGCGCTGTACTTGGGTCTTGCCTGGCGCGGGATCGAATGGCTGGGCGTGGAGGAGATGACCTTTCGCATGGGCAACCCAAACGGCTGGGACATGCTGTTTGGCTGCGTCCTGATCGTGCTGGTGTTGGACATTGCTCGCCGGACCCTGGGCTGGATCCTGCCCGCCATCATCAGCCTGTTCATCTGCTACGCATTGTTTGGACCGGTGTTTCCCGGCCTGCTTCAGCACCCGGGCGTCAAGTTCAACACCTTCGTGTCGTCCATGTATTTCCCGCAGGAGGGGATCTTTGGCGTCACGCTTTGGGTCGTCTCGACCATCGTGTTCCACTTCGTCTTGTTCGGGGTCATCGCCCAACGGACTGGTCTGGGTCAGTTGTTCATCGACAATGCAACGATCTTGGCCGGGCGCTACACTGGCGGTCCGGCAAAAGTGTCGGTGGTGTCATCGGCGTTCTTTGGCACGATCTCGGGGTCGTCGGTGGCCAACACGGTCTCGACCGGGGCGCTGACCATCCCGAACATGAAGCGCCTGGGCTATCCCGGCCATTTCGCAGGCGGGGTTGAGGCCGCCGCATCTGCAGGTGGGCAGATCACGCCCCCGATCATGGGCGCTGCCGCCTTCATCATGGCCGAGTTCCTGGAGCTTCCCTACACAACAATCGTCATCGCGGCGATCTTCCCGGCGCTGCTGCATTACGTGGGCGTCTTTGCCGTCGTCCATCTGATGGCGCGGAAACTGGGGCTCCAGGGGTTGGGGGCAGAGGCGCTGCCCCGTTTGGGGGCGGTCTGGCGTGACGGTTGGGCGAACATCGTGCCCCTGGTCGGTCTGCTTGTGGTGCTGTTCTCGGGGTACACGCCGTATATGTCGGCGTTTTGCGGCATCTCGCTGGCGATTGTCGCGGGGATGAGTCGTCTGAGAGAGCCGCTGACCCTTATCTATGCCCTCGCCTTCTCGGCCTTTGTGGTGTGGAAGTATCTGGGCGGCGGGTTCGACCTGACGATGTCGATAATCCTAATCGGTGGCGCTGCGGTCGCGACATTGAACCCACAGATACGGATTTCCCTGCCGCAGATGGCCGACACCTTTGAGACGGGGGTCAAATACGCCCTGGCCGTGGGCGCGGCTTCTGCCGCCGTGGGGATTGTGATCGGAGTCATCAACACGACCGGGGTCGGCTTCCGCATTGGCTTCATGGTGACCCAGGCCGCGTCCAACCTCGGGAGTGATATTGCCTGGCTGTTTACCGTCGGAGACTGGGTCCTGTTCTCGGTCGAGGATCTGACGCTGTTCATCAGCCTCGTCTTTATCGCGCTGGCGTGCATCCTCATGGGGGCCGGGGTGCCGACGACGGCGCTCTACATCATGTTGGTGTCCGTCGCCCAACCGGCCCTGGCGCAATTGGGCGTGCCCCCCATCGCGAGCCATATGTTTGTGCTCTATTACGGTGTGGTGGCCGAGATCACGCCGCCGGTCTGCACCTCGGCCTATGCGGCGGCGGCCATCGCCAACTCCAACCCTTTCCGCACGGGGATTTCGGCATTCACCCTGGGGCTGGGCAAGGTCATTGCGCCCATGGCCTTTGTCTATGCGCCGGTCCTCCTGTTTGTGTCGTCCACCGGGTTCGACCTGTGGGAGTTTACCTATACGGCGGCCAGTTGCATTGCCGGGGTCATCGCCCTGTCGGCGGCGGTGGTCGGCTATTGGTTGGCGCCCATGGGGGCCGTGTTCCGATGGCTGATGGCAATCGCGGGGCTGGTGTTCATCGCGCCGTCCTTGCAGGCGGACCTCGTGGCGCTCGTCATCGCCGCGCCGGCTGTCATCACCCAGGTCATCGCGCGACGGGCGGGTCATGCTGTCGCCTGACACCACCCCAAGGGTGACCGTTCTTGGCGCAGGGATCGTTGGGATTTGCACCGCGCTCTCTTTGGCGGAACGTGGTGTCCCCGTTCGTGTCATTGACCGCGGTCCGCCGGGGCAGGCGACCTCCTTCGGCAATGCTGGGGTCATCTCGCCTTGGTCCATCATCCCCCAAGCGGTGCCCGGCATCTGGCGGCAGATTCCAGGTCTGATGTTGGGTCGCTACCGCCCCTTGGCCGTGCGCCCCGCTGCTTGGCCGCGCATGGTTCCCTGGGGGCTGCGGTTTCTACGGAACGCGACGGAGCAGAAGCTGCGGCAGTCCTGCGACGCCATGCAGATCCTCTGCGGTCCTTCAATCGATCTGTATCGGCGCCATCTGGCGGGCACTGGTCACGCGGGCCTGGTGGTCGACAGCTGCTATGTCCACGCCTTTCGCAACAGCAGCCGTGCTGATCTGAGCGCGCTCGACTATGCTTTGCGCGTCGAGAAGGGCGCGGCCTGCGAGGTGATCGACGGCCCCGCCGTCACCCGACTGGAACCCGCGCTGGGCAGCCAATTCAACGCGGCCATCGTGATCCACAACCAGGCGCGCGCCCTATCGCCGGGGAAGCTGAGCGAAGTCCTGGCGGAGAAGGCCACCGGGCTTGGCGTGGAATTCATTTCCGACAGCATCACAGCGGTGGAGCGGGCGACCCCAGGCTGGCGGATCGTCTGTGATGGCGAGACATATCATGCGTCTCAGGTTGTTTTGGCCCTGGGCGCGTGGAGCTTGGACATCTTGCGCCCCCTTGGGATCCAGGTGCCTTTGATGGCAGAGCGCGGGTACCACATCGAATGCCCCACCCCCGGGGTGACCCTGACCAACTCCATCATGGATATGGATGCCAAGGTCGTCGCAAGCTCCATGCAGGATGGGGTGCGCGTTGCGGGCCAGGCTGAGTTCGGTGATCCCTCGGCCCCCCCGTCGCCCCGGCGCAAACCGCATCTTGAGCGGTTGGCCCAGGCTATGATGCCCCAACTAAACGTGGCGGATGCGCGGCTCTGGGTAGGGGCGCGCCCGTCCCTGCCGGACAGCCTGCCGATGCTTGGTCCGGTCGCGGACCAGCCCGGCCTTTTCCTCAACTTCGGACATTCTCACTACGGTCTGATGATGGCGCCCAAGTCCGGCGAGTTGCTGGCCGATACGCTTGTCGGGCGGATGCCAAACGTTGACCTGAGCACCTATGCTGTGGATCGCTTCGAGGTCGCGTCCTAACCTCTGTGTCGGCGGACAGGGGTCGACCTATTGCGCGGCAAGGGTACTGCTTTCATCGGCAGCCGGTAGCCATACGGCAAATTCAGCGCCGCCATCCGGCACGTTGCGGGCCGAGATTAGGCCACCCGCCCGCTGGATCAGGGTCTGAGAGATCGACAGGCCCAGGCCCGTGCCCTCTGCCTGCTTGGTCGTAAAGAACGGGTCGAACACGGCCCCGAGCAGATCGTCGGGAACACCGGGCCCCGTGTCGCGCACCAGAAGACGCGCGCCCTGCTGCCCATCGCGCAGGTCAGGCCCAAGGATCAAATCGAGCCTGCCGCGACCGTCCATGGCCTGCACGGCGTTCATGACGAGGTTAACGACGACCTGCTGCATCTCACCGGGGTCGATGCAGACGGGCGGGACATCGACGAGGTCTGTCCGCACCTCAACGCGTCCTTTGATCATGAGGTGATCCACGAGAAACAGGCAATCGGCAACGACGGGCCGGAGGTCCACCCGGTCCGCGAAATCGGCATATTCCGCCGGTCGTGCAAAGGTCAGCAGCTTGCCGACGATGGCCTCGATCCGAAGGACCTGCTGGTCGATCAAGGCCAGTTCCGTGGTCAGGTCAGCAGCCTCCACATCGATGGTGTCGCGGATGACGTCCACATTGCCTTGGATCACCGCCACGGGATTGTTGATCTCATGGGCCACGCCTGCCGTGATCTCGCCGATGGCGGCCAGCTTTTCCGACACGACCAACTGTCGGAATGTCTCCTCCAGCTTGGCGTTCGCATCGCGCAGGGCGGCGGTGCGTTCCTCGACGCGGCGGTTCAAGTCTTCGGCCCAGCCGCGCAATTCCCGGTCGCGATCTTGGATTTGGTCTAGAAGACCATCCAAATGGGCGGCGACCTGACCAATCTCATCTCTGCTGCCCACATCGCCGTTGCGTGCCGACAGATCCCCCTCGGCCACCTGGCGCATGGTGTGCGTCATCGACTCCAGTGGCCAAAAGATCCCCTTGGCCAGCCACAGAAACAGCGGCGCCGACAGGCCAATCACCGCCAAAAAAGCCACGGTGACCACGACAAAGGCCTCGCGTTTGGCGGCGGCGAACGGGGCCTCTTGGAACCCGACATAGAGCATTCCAACCCGGTCCCCCCGGCTGTCCGTGATGGGCAGATAGCCAGAGATGTACCAATCGTTGACCACGAACGCGCGGTCCAGCCAGGTCTGACCCTCGCCCAGAACGGCCCTGCGCACAGCCGCGGACACGCGGGTGCCCAGCGCGCGCACATCCTCAAACAGGCGGACGTTGGTCGAGACGCGGACGTCGTCCAGGAACAGCGTCGCGGTGCCGTGCCGGTCCCCGCCCGTGACAGCGTTCAGATAGACCAACGCGTTGATCGTATCGATGAATTGTAGATTGCGGTTCAAGAGTGCCCCGCCAATCAGAACGCCATCGGCCACGTCCACAGGTACCGGGCTGGCCGCATGGACAACCATGCCGCGGTCTTCTCGCGCGCGGTCGGTTGGGACGGCGGCCTCGGTCTCGATTAGGGGGATTTCCGCGCGCTGGGCCAGGGCCAGGCCCCCCTTCTGGGCCAGATCCTCTGGCGCGAAGATGTCGATGGCCGACCCTGAGGTGCCCCCCAGGGCCGCTTGCACCACGGGCCAAGGCTCCGGCATCTTGGACCGGGGCAGAAAGTACAGAAAGTCCAGGTTCAGAGCCTCGCGCGTTGTCTCAAACCAGGCATCGCGGGCGATGTCGTCCTGCATGGCGCGGGCGAAGGCCCTGGACCGCGCCGCCGCCGCCAAATCGCGCCCGGTGTCGTCCACAATCCGAGCCAGGTACTGCTCGGCGATGCGCAGGTCGCTTTCGACATTGGCGATCAGCACATTGTCGTAGTCCATGGACCACCGGGACATGCTGAGAAACAGCAGAAGGGGCATCAACACGATCACTGGGATCAGTGCGAAGATCAGCAGTCTCAGGCGAACGGATGTCACGGGGCGGCCTCCGGGGGGCAGCGTAGCGGGTCCGGGCCGCGCGGCCAAACCACGATTGGCCCCGCGTTAGGGTCAAACTGTCCCACCACGCGACTGACCTGCGTCCAGCCTGGACAGTTTGGACGATGCCCCCGAATGCCGCTGGCACGCCCCCGGTGAACCTGAGACAGTCGGCAGAACGGACCGGGGAGCAAGACAACATGGGAGACCTATGGGAGGGGCTGACGCGCGCTGTCTGGCTCGTTCTGACGCTCGACCCCGATCTGATGGAGATCTCGGCCCGGTCCCTGCAGGTCACCCTGACGGCCTTGGTGATCGCGACCGCCATCGCGCTGCCCTTGGCCGCCCTGTTGTCGGTGCGACGGTTCCGGTGGCGGCGGGCCGTGATTGCCGTGCTGAATGCTTTGATGGGCCTGCCGCCGGTGGTCGTCGGGCTGATCGTCTATGTGATCCTTTCCCGGTCGGGGCCCTTGGGCGTGCTGGGTTTGCTGTTCACCCCGACGGCCATGGTGATCGCCCAAGTGGTCATTATCGTCCCGCTCATCGCCTCTATCGCGCATCAATCTCTGCGGGAGCTTTGGCAGGAGTACCACGACCTGCTGATCTCCATGAATGTGACCCAATGGCAGAAGATCTCGACCCTGTTGTGGGACGGACGGCGCGCATTGTTGACGGCCTCGCTGGCGGGCTTCGGGCGCGCCATCGGAGAGGTGGGCGCGATCATGATCGTGGGCGGCAACATCGACAATGCGACCCGCGTGCTGACGACGGCCATCGCCTTGGAGACGGGCCGCGGCGACTTCGCGCTGGCCTTGGCCTTGGGCTTTGTGCTGATCGGCCTCGCCGTCGGGATCAACCTGGCGATCCATTGGCTGGGCCGGACCGAGCGGGAGGGCCGCTGGTGACCGAGCTCTTCCCCCTGGTTCTGGAAGGCGCCTGTACCCGCCGGGGTGGCAAGGATTTGGCGGGGCCCGTTGACCTCCGGTTGGAGGGGCAGGGCGCCTCCATCATCATTGGACCGAACGGATCCGGCAAAACCAGTCTGCTGCGCCTGATCCATGGGGCGGCGCGTCTGTCGGCTGGGACCATCACCTGGGCCTGTCCCACGGATACGGCGCGCCATCACCAGGCTTTTGTCTTTCAGCGGCCCGTCATGTTGCGCCGGTCTGTCGCCCAGAATATCGCGTATCCCCTTCGGTTGCGCGGCGTCGGGCGGCGCGCGGCCCTGGATCAGGCGCGCGACTGGGGCGTGCGCGTTGGTCTCGCCGACTGCCTGGACTTGCCCGCGCCGGTTTTGTCCGGCGGCGAGCAGCAGAAGCTGGCCCTGGCCCGGGCGTTGATCACCGAGCCGCGCGTTCTGTTCCTGGATGAGCCCTGTGCCGCCCTGGACGGGGCCGCCACCCGCGATATCGAGACCATACTGGCCGACGCCAAGGCCGCTGGCACCCGGATCATCATGACGACCCATGACATCGGTCAAGCCCGGCGCTTGGCGGACGAAGTAATCTTTCTGTTGCATGGGCGTGTTCATGATCGCGCCCGGGCCGACATCTTTTTCGACGCCCCTGCCACATCTGAGGCGGCGGCCTTTCTGAGAGGAGACATCGTGCAATGACGACCCGTGGACCTATGGTGGCGCTGGCCTGCGCGCTCTTGTGTATCGTCTCGACCGCTCCCGCGCGCGCGGCCGAGGTGATGCGCATGGCGGTTACGACCTCGTTCCATAACTCCGGCTTGGCGGATGTGCTGTTGCCCCAGATCGCTGAGGATCTGGATCTAGAGGTGCAGCTTCTCGTGGTCGGTACCGGTCAAGCGATCCGGTTGGGTGAAGCGGGCGATGTGGACGCGATCCTCGTCCATTCGCGCAGCGCCGAAGAGGCCTTCGTCGCCGGTGGCTACGGGACCCACAGGCGCGAGATTATGTACAATGATTTCGTCGTCATTGGCCCCGCCGCCGATCCCGCTGGTCTGCGCGAGGCGGCTGACGCAACCGGGGCCTTGCGGGCCATTGCCGAAGCTGAAGCACCCTTTGTCAGCCGGGGCGATGACAGTGGAACGCACAAAAAGGAACTGTCGCTTTGGTCCGATGCTGGGGTGGCTGCCGAAGGCGATTGGTACAACGCCGTCGGCGCAGGCATGGGGGCCGCGCTCAACACCGCCTCGGGCTTGGGCGCTTACATTTTGGCCGACCGCGCCAGTTGGCTCAACTTTGCCAACAAAGGTGACTTGGATTTGGTCTTTGCCGGAGATCCGGTCCTGTTCAATCAATACGCCTATCTGCCCGTGAACCCCGAGCGTCATCCCCACACGCGCCACGCGCTGGCCCTGACGTTGGAGGACTGGCTGACCTCCGACACGGCCCAAGTGCTGATCGACGGGTATACGATTGGGGGCGAGACGCTGTTTACCTTCAACGCGGATCAAGGCGCCGGACAGTAATCAGACCCTGAGGTCAGGGCGCACCGCCCACCTGGTGTCGCACCCTTGGATAGGGATTTGCTGTCGTTCCGTTGCAGCCTACTTCCGGTTGAGGGGTATCGTCCTCTGACGGGGGCAATGCTGTGATAAACCGAAACTTCAGTCTGATCCTGCTGGGCAATGTCATCCTTGGGGTGGCTTTACCGATGCTGGTGACCCTCGGTCCCCTGGCAGGCGGCTGGCTGGCCCCCCAGGCGTGGCTGGCCACGGCACCCTTGTCGGTGTCGATGCTGGCTGGGATCGCGGTTGCCTCGCCCATGTCGCTGTTCATGGGGCGATATGGGCGTCGGGCGGGCTTCTTGGTTGGCGCGATGACGCTGACCACCGGTGCCCTACTGGCCGTTGGCGCGTTGCTTGTGCTCAGCTTTCCGCTGCTGTGCGCGGCGCATGGGCTGATGGGCTGCGCCCTTGTCTGTATCAACTACTTCCGTTTCGCCGCCGCCGAGGCCGTGGGGCCAGATCACCGGTCTCAGGCAATTTCCCTGACGCTCGCATCGGGCCTGGTCGGTGCGCTGGTTGGGGCGCAGGTCTTTGCGCTGTCCAAGGATGTCCTCGCGCCCACGCCCCTGGCCGGGGCCTACGCTGCCTTGGCCATTGTCGGCGTGATCGGGGCCTTACCCGTCTTGGGCATGACCTCCATGCGTGTGGCCCAACCGGTGCGCCGCACAGCCGGAGCCTTGGAGACCCTGCGGACGGTTATTCGACGGGATCCACGTGTTTTGATGGCCATTGGCGTGGCGGCCCTGTCGCAGGCTGTCATGGTGTTGATGATGACGCCCACGCCCCTCGCCATGGAGGGATGTGGGTTCGCCGAGGACCAGGCAGCTGGCGTCATCAGTTGGCACGTGGTGGCCATGTTCGCGCCGGGTCTGTTTGCGGGGTCATTGATCAAGCGGTTTGGGGCCGGGCGGATGGCCACGGCGGGGTTCGCCCTGATCGCGTTCGCCGCCGTCGTGGCGCTTTTGGGCGTGGAGCTTGTGAATTTCTACGCCGCGCTGATCATTCTCGGGGTCGGCTGGAACTTCGCCTTTGTCAGCGGGACTTACATGTTGCAGGGCGCTGTCGGCGAAGATGAAGCCCCCGCCCTGCAAGGGGCGAATGATACGATCCTGGCGATTGCGGCGGCTTCGGCCTCGCTGCTGTCAGGGATGCTCTTCGTGGGGATCGGGTGGATCGGCTTGACCACGCTGACCATTCCCCTGTGCCTTCTGTTTGGCTTCCTGCTGTTGCGCACGAACCGCCGCGCGGCTGCGTGATCCTTTGGGGCAGGGCCGGGCGACCCGGCCCCGAGGGCAGGGTCAGCCGTCGGGCAGATCGCCATGGACGGCGACCATGTCCAACTCTGCCGCTTGGGGTTCGATCACCCGGTAGCTTTCGCGCACGCCCGCGTCGGTCAGCTCTCGCGCGACGGTCAGCAATGTGTTGGGCGCATGATCGTCACAGAGCGCCGCCATCTGGGCGATTTCTTCGGCGGCCACAGGCTGCGCGGCGTCTGCCGATGGGGCGCCATAGTAGGTCACGAAATGTTGCGACAAGGCGGACGTCAGTGCCGCGACCTCTGCCTCGGTCACTTCGACGACGGCAACGAATGTGACCCGGCCGAAGGTTTCTAACCCCAGCCATCCGTTGGCAAAGGCCTGACGGGCCTTGCCGGACAAATCGCCTTCGGACCAGTCGGAGAATTCGAAGCCTCCTGAGATGCACCATTCGCCGGTGCGCGCGGGGCTTGCGAAGACTCGGGTGTCGCTCTCGTCGAAATGGATCGCACGGGCGAGTTTCATGGGGCCTCCAGCAGGGTTGTCAGGGGGATCAGATGGGTGGTTTCGGCGTCGCGCAGCAACATGCCGAAGCGGTCGTCCACGCCCAGGTAGGTCCCCGTATGTCCGCTCCGCACGGTTTCCTCGCCGATCCCATGGGCGAGGCCGCGCCATTCCGCGTGCAGGGGGCGGGCGCCGTCGGCTTCCCACCGGGTGATCCAGTTGAGAGTGTGCCGCGCCCAGGCCTCTAGCAACGTGGGCGGGGCCACATCGGCGCAGCCTTCGGCATAAAGCGCGGTTTGGTCGGGAGTCTCCCCGCCATCGCCCTGGGGCCAGAGCGGCAGGGTCAGAGCCACCACCAGCCAATCGGGCACTTGCGTGGGATCACCGCCAGAGGCCCGCATGGTCAGGGACCCGCAGGAGGCGCCGTTGATGCGCAGCCCCCCGTCCCAATCCAGGTGCACGGCCACTTCGGGCGGGGCCAAGGCGCCCAGCGCGTTCTGAAACCCCACCCCGCAGAGCGGCAGCATGGTCACGGCCTCTGCCAGGGGGACATCGGGCGCAAAAACCATGGCCGCTGCCATGCGGTCATCCCGCAAGTCGTGCAGGATCAGCCCCGCATCGCAGCCGCCCGCTGCCCGCATGGCGGCCTGCTCCAGAACGTCGCCTTGCACGGCCTCGCCCTGCATCAGCGGTGGGAATGTCAGGGCCGCCGCGGTCATGCCACGCCCTGGGCCACGAGTCCCGCGGCCACATCCTGGAAGGCGCGGGCCTGGGCGCTGTCGGGCTGGCTGACGACAATGGGCGCTCCGCCATCCGCAGCAAGGCGGATCTGCAGATCCAGGGGCACTTCGGCCAGCAACGGAACATCGAGCTTGGCGGCCTCGGCGGCGACGCCCCCGTGGCCAAAGACGTGTTCTTCGTGACCGCAGGCCGAACAGATGTGCGTGCTCATGTTCTCGATCATGCCGACGATAGGCACCTTGAGCTGTTGGAACATGTCGATCCCCTTCCGGGCGTCGAGCAGGGCCACGTCCTGAGGCGTCGACACGACGATGGCGCCATCCACCTGCGCCTTTTGGCTGAGGGTCATTTGCACATCGCCTGTCCCGGGTGGCAGGTCCACGATGAGAACGTCCAACGCGCCCCATTGCACCTGGGTCAGCATCTGCTGCAACGCGCCCATCAGCATGGGACCGCGCCAGACGACCGCCTGGTCGTCGTTGGTCATCAAGCCGATGGACATGAGCGTCACGCCATGGTTGCGCAGCGGCAGGATCGTCTTGCCATCGGGTGAGGCGGGACGCCCGGAGATGCCCAGCATCCGGGGCTGGCTTGGGCCATAGACATCCGCGTCCAGCAGTCCCACACGCCGCCCCTGCTGCGCCAGGGCGCAGGCCAAATTGGCCGAGACCGTGGATTTGCCGACGCCCCCCTTGCCGGAGGCAATCGCCAGAATACGGTCGATGCCCGGCACTTTCTGAGGGCCTTTCGGCTCCGCCGGGCGGCTGGGGCGAATGTCGGGGGGCGGGGCCTTTTCCGTATGGCCGGTCAGGATGATCGACACAGGGCCAGCGCCGTCCAGCGCGGCCAAGGCCGTCTCGGCCTGTTCTTTGGCTCGGGTATAGGGTTCCACGGCGGAGGTGGGGATCTCCAACACGAAGCGGATGGCGCCATCCTCGCCCACGGATAGGGCGCGCATGACGCCAGAGGCGACAATATCCCCGCCCGCCACCGGGTCGGGGATCTGTTTCAAAGTCTCAAGGACGGTTTCGCGGTCGAGCGGCATCGGGTCAGTCGGCCCCCGTGATCTGGCCCGTGACCTCATGGGTCAGGTCCAGGGCCTCGATGGTGATCGTGGCTTTGACGGAAAAGGTCTTGCCGGTCGTGTCCCCGTCGCGCATCGCCTCTTCGATGGCCTGTTGCGAGGTGACGCCCACCTGCTTCAGGAACTTGCGCATGGACATGTTGAAGTCGTCGCTCATGGTGTCCTCCTATGGTTGAATTGACGCATCCTATCGTCGGCGCCTAGGCTTGGCGGATGATACGTCTTTTCCTTGCTTTGTTGGTCTTGCCCCTGACGGCTACCGCCGGAGAGGTTCGTTTGTACGCGCCGGATGCCTTGGTCGACACCGGTCTGATCCGCCACATCCTGCCGCGTTTCACGCTTAAGACCCAGGTTCGGGTGGCGCTTGTCCCCCAGGCCGAGGCTCAGGTCATGTTGGGACCCGATGGCCGTCCTCTGTGGCAAGGGGCGGGTGCCACCTGGCACCTGGCCGTGCCGGGCGAGGGGGACGATGTGGACCGGTTCGTGACCTGGCTGCGCTCGGACGTGGGCACGAATACCGTGACCAGCTTCGCGCCTGACGGGGCCGCGTTGTTCACCTTGGCGGAGGCCGGGGACGACGGGCAGGACGCGGTGGTCTACGCCGGTGATGTGGCCTTGGGCCATGCGGTCAGCGTCGAGAAATGTGCCCGGTGCCACGCGGTTGAGGCGGGCAAATCGCTGGGTGACATCGGGTCCACACCCTCCTTCGCCCTGTTGCGCGCGCTGCCCAACTGGGAGGAGCGGTTCGTGACCTTCTACGTGCTGAAACCCCACGGTGCCTTTACCCAGATCATCGACCTGACGGAGCCCTTTCCCGCGGATCGGCCAAGCCCCATCGTTCCCATCGCGCTGACGCTGGACGAGGTGGATGCCGTCACGGCCTATGTCGCCGGGATGGCCCCGGCGGATCTGGGGGCGCCGCTGGCCCATCAGTGATCGCGCCGGTTCGACAGGTAGTCATCGGTCGTGCGCGGTCGCGGACGCTGACGCCCCTGGAACGGGTTGCCGTCGGCGTGGAACTGGGCGTTGACGCGGCAGTCGTCGCACATCTGCACCATGCGCAGGGCGCCGTCCGCCTGGTACATGGAATGGCTGGAAAGCTTTTCGGTGATCCGGTCGATTGTGGACTTCACGCCGAAGAGGGTACCGCATTCCACACAGGCGAAGGGCTCTTCCTCGTGGAGCACCCTTTGTTCCAAGGCGGCGGGCGTCAGGTCCATCTGAGGGGCCAGGGTAATGGCGTTCTCCGGGCAGATCCCCGCACACAGGCCACACTGCAGGCAGGCGTCCTCTTGGAAGCGGAGCTGGGGCCGGTCCGGGTTATCGCCAAGCGCGCCCGAGGGGCAGAGCGACACGCAGGACAGACACAGCGTACAAGCCTCCGTGTCGACGACGACCGCGCCATAGGGTGCCCCCTCTGGCAACGGGATGCGCTCCGCCGTCGGGGCCAGGGCCTTGGCAGCTTGGCGCGCCACTTGGCGCCGCGTGCCCATGGGGCGGACCGGTTGGGCCACGGGTGCCTGGGGCTTGGCGGCGAACAAATGGTCCGACAGCGCCTCCGGGTCCGTGACGTCCAGAACCTCGGTGCCTGCCATGATCGCATTGGCCAGGGCGACCTGAGTGTCCAAGGCAGCGCGGTCGGCCCCGGGACCAGGGACAACAGTTACGCTCGCAAACCCGGCGGCCAAGGCGGCCAAAGCCTCCGCATGGCCAAAGGTGTTTAGGGCCGGAAGCTCCAGCGGCAGGACGTCGGCCGGGAGGCCCGTGTGATGCCGCGCGGTCAGGCGGATCATCTCCGACCCGTGGGCATCAACCACCAAGAGGCGCGGGGCCGTGCCGCCCGCGGCCAAATAGGCCTGAGCAAGGGTCTGGATGCGGGTAAACACCTCTTCGACCGGCGGGGCATCGTAGCTGATCGCGCCTGACGGGCAGGCCGCTGAACAGGCCCCGCAGCCCGCGCAGATCGCGGGATCAACAGTGACATGTTCGCCCGCCGAGGAGATCGCCGCCGTCGGGCAGAGGTCCAAACACCGGGTGCAGCCGGTTTGCTCGGCCCGGGAATGGGCGCAGAGCAGGGGCTCCATCCGCACGTGCAGGGTCTTTTCGAAGGTGCCGGTCATATGGCTCGCGGCCATCACAGCGGCAGAGACCGACGGCCCGTGGCTCGGGTCAGCCCGCAGATAGCCGTCTCGCTTCTCAGGTGCCGGAAACAGGGGCAGGCCACCCGTCAGATCCAGGATCAAGTCGCAGGTGCTATCGGCGCCGTCTTGCGGAGCGGTCAGGGTCAGGGGGCCGCGCCCAGATGGATCCACCTGACGGAACCGGTCCAGCGTAACCTCGAACCGACCGAGCGACCCCGTGGCGCGCCGCAAACTACCAGTGACCACGTCATAGGCGCGCGTGTCCGGCACATCGCTGCCATCGGGCAAGAGGACAGTCACGGCCAGGTGTTCGCTAAGCGTCTCGGCGGCGGTGAGCGCCACGTCCGGCGCGCCCAAGATCAGACAGGTTCCGGCGGACATGACGTCCAGCGTGCGGTCGGGACGCCCGGGCACCATCGCCTCAGCCACGAGGGCGGACATTTTGGGCAGTGTGGGGGCGGTGTCTGCGGTCCATCCGGCCCGGTCGCGCAGGTCGAGGGTGGCCGCCGGGGGCAGGTCAAGCTCCTCGGCCAGGGCATCGAAGGTTGCCGCCTCCTGGGTGCAGGCAAAAATTGCGTCACCCTGCGTCAAGGCCGCCGCTGCTTGGTCGATCTGGCGGGTGCAGAGCGCGGAACAGGGGGCAGACACCTGCAGGCCCGTGGTCCGGGCCAGGCCGTCTGCGTCCACCCGTTGGGTGCCCGAACAGTCGCACGTTATCAATGTCTTGGCCATGATATCCCCTCCCGCGGTCCATGGTCATCAAGGGGGTCTGGTCCCTTGAGTCGGACCTCAAGTAGGCACGATTCCAGAGGCGCCACAATGCGGTTTGAGAGCCGGTTCACGGGGGGCGACGGCCAAAACGGCCTCTGATTCGCGGCCTGTGCGGAAGTGATTCGCGAATGCTGCAACGCGGCAGAAAACCTAGTCTTTTTGTCGACTTGGACAATGCGTCCCTGGCGTCGCAACCCATGGGGACAACCTGGCCAAACTGTCCCCAAAGGTGTGCCGAATACGATTGTATGCGGTTTGCCCTTTGTTCGTCGGCGAGAGACGGCCACAGAGGGACGTAGAGGAGAGATCGCATTGATCAAGAACCCAGCAGCCTATCGGAGCCTTCCGATTGGCGTCGTTCTGCGACGTAGCCCCGGCGTGACCCGCTGGGTGCCCTGGGTATGGACGGCCAGTGCGGTCTTGCCGGGCGCAGGTCCCGCCGAATGGCGCGTTTTGCGCAGTGAAGGCGAGGTGACCGAATACCACGCCGCGACACCGCTGCTTGAACTCCATGGCGCCGAGACCGAAGCCTATCTGCACGGGCTGAGCGCGCAGGTCCCCGCAGTCTACATCATCATGCGCCAAGCCCCTGGCGCAGACTGTCCGTTGGACGTGAGCCTTGTCACGGCGTCCCCGTATGAGGCGCAAGACTACACCGACAGCGGCGAAGAGATCGTTGAGAAGGTGCCGATGCCTGCTAGCTTGATCGCCTTCGTGCGGGAGTTCGTCGAGGCGCACCACGCGGATGAGGTCTTTGTGAAGCGCCGCCGCGACAAAAAGCGGGTCGACCTGACCCAGGACGGGATTGGCGATGAGCGGATCGCGAAGGCTGCGGATATCTACGCCTCGCCCACCCTGAAGCGGAGGCGCCTGCAATGAGCGACTTTTGGTCCCGCCGCAAAGCCGCCGTTGAGGCGGAGGCCACCGCCGAGGTGGAAGCCGTCGCCGTCCGGGCCGCCGATGCGGATCGCGCCGATCTGGAGGCGCAGACCGACGAAGAGGTGTTGGCCCATTTCGATCTGCCCGTCCCAGAGGACGCCGATGATCCAGCGGTCTTGCGCAAGTTCCTGACGGACACGATGCCAGCGCGGCTCAAGTCGCGGGCGTTGCGGCGCATGTGGCGGTTGAACCCGGTCTTGGCGAACCTGGACGGCCTCGTGGACTACGGCGAAGACTTCACCGACGCGGCCACTGTGGTCGAGAACATGGCCACGACCTATCAAGTCGGTAAGGGGATGTTGAAAGCCCTGCTGCACGAAACACCCGCCCCGGTTGAGGTGGTTGAGGACGATCCCGCCCCGGATGATGCGCCCGACGATACGCCAGAGGTGACTCAAGAGACGTCCGAAGAACTCGTTGCAGCCGCCCCCATGGCAGCGCCACAGCCCGCCCCGACCTACGCCGCGCCAGAGGATACCCCCGCCCCGGTTCTACCGCGGCGTATGCGGTTTTCGGTCGCCGGCACCCCAGCATGAATGAGGATGATATGACAGACGCCGCCGCCGACATCGCCATCCGCGAAGAAGACCGCCTGCGCGCGGATCTGTATAACTTCCTGGGTGTGATCCTGGCCCAGCCCGCCGATGAGATGCTGTTGGCCCAAACAGCCAGCCTCAGCGGTGATGACAGCGATTTGGGTCAGGCCATCTCGACCCTGGCGCGGGTGGCCAAAGTGTCCAAGCCCAAGGCCGTGCAGAGCGAGTATAACCGGCTGTTCATCGGTCTGGGCCGAGGGGAGCTTCTGCCCTACGCGTCCTACTACTTGACCGGTTTTCTGAACGAGAAGCCCCTCGCCACCCTGCGCCAGGACATGACCGCTCGTGGTCTGGCCCGGGCCGAGACTGTGTTCGAGCCCGAGGATAACATCGCCAGCCTCATGGAGATGATGGCGGCTATGATCGTCGGTCGCTTTGGCCCGCCTGCTCCGCTGGAGGCGCAGCGGGACTTCTTTAACCGTCACATCGCGCCATGGGCCAGCCACTTCTTTGCCGACCTGGAGGGGGCCAAGAACTCGGTCTTCTACGCCCCGGTTGGCACCGTTGGTCGGGCGTTCATGGACATCGAGACCGAGGCCTTCCGACTGGGGGCCTAACCGCATTCCGGGGCTGGCAGGCCCCGGTTCACCCGCGCGGAGCGATCCGCGTGCCCGGCGGGCAACCGCCACCCACCAGAGAGGAGGACTCTCGCATGACCCAGAAAGACACCGGTGCTGATACAAGCCGCCGCGGTTTTCTGAAATTGGCCGGTACGGCCGCACCCGTGGCAGCGGTTGCGGTGGCCACCGGATCGGCGGCTGATGCCGCACCGGCCGAACCCGATCTGACGTCCGAACGGATGCAAGACACGGCGCATACCCGCGCCTATTTCGACTCCGCCCGTTTTTGACGGGTCCCGCGCCGTCCGGGTGGGCCGGGCAGCGCTGACTGGATCGACTGGTTGCGTGACGCCCGACCGATCCCGTCGATCACCTAGCTAGCGGGCCGAAAGGTCCGTGCAAGGGAGGACATCTCCATGTTGCGGAAAAAGACCAATGGGGTTGCGAGACGCCCCCAGCGGACAAGTATCCTGTCTGACGTGGCCACCGCCTCGGTCGACCGCCGCGCGTTTCTGCGTGGATCCGGTCTGGCCATTGGGGGGCTGACGGCCATCGCCGCCACGGGCGGCACGGTAACTCAGGCCAATGCTGCCACCGCCGCCACCGGCGCGGTCGAGTTGCGGAAATCGGTCTGCACCCACTGTTCGGTTGGTTGTACGGTCGTGGCCGAAGTGGCCGACGGCGTCTGGACGGGTCAGGAGCCCGGCTGGGACAGCCCGTTCAACCTGGGCGCCCACTGCGCCAAAGGCGCTTCCGTGCGGGAGCACGCCCACGGCGAGCGCCGCCTGAAGTATCCCATGAAGAAAGAGAACGGCGAATGGGTCCGTATCTCCTGGGAGCAGGCCATCGAAGAGGTCGGCGACAAGATGATGTCGATCCGCGACGAAAGCGGCCCCGACAGTGTCTACTGGCTGGGTTCGGCCAAGCATAACAACGAACAGGCCTATCTGTTCCGCAAGTTCGCCGCCTATTGGGGCACGAACAACGTGGACCACCAGGCCCGGATCTGCCACTCGACCACCGTTGCGGGCGTTGCGAACACATGGGGCTACGGCGCCATGACCAACAGCTACAACGACATTCACAAGTCGAAGGCGATCTTCATCATCGGTGGCAACCCGGCTGAGGCACACCCGGTGTCCCTGCTGCACGTGTTGCGCGCCAAGGAACAGAACAACGCCCCGCTGATCGTCTGCGACCCGCGCTTCACGCGGACCGCGGCCCATGCCGATGAATACGTCCGGTTCCGTCCCGGCACCGACGTGGCGCTGGTCTGGGGGATCCTCTGGCACATCTTCGAGAACGGTTGGGAAGACAAAGAGTTCATCCGCACCCGTGTCTGGGGCATGGACCAGATCCGCGAGGAAGTCGCGAACTGGACCCCCGAAGAGGTCGAGCGTGTGACCGGCGCCCCCGGCAGCCAGTTGCGCCGCGTGGCCCAGCAGCTTGCCAACAACCGCCCTGGCACCGTCATCTGGTGCATGGGTGGTACGCAGCACACCAACGGCAACAACAACACCCGCGCGTACTGCATCCTGCAGCTGGCTCTGGGGAACATGGGCACCGCCGGTGGCGGCACCAACATCTTCCGCGGCCACGACAACGTGCAGGGTGCGACCGATCTGGGCGTCCTGTCCCACACGCTGCCGGGCTACTACGGCCTGTCCGCTGGGGCTTGGGGCCACTGGGGTCGCGTCTGGGAAGAGGATGCCGATTGGCTGGCGGGTCAGTTCGCCAAGACGACCGGCGCCGACGGCAAGGAGAAGTCGCTCCAGAACCTCACCGGGATCCCGGTGTCGCGCTGGATCGACGGTATCCTTGAAGACGCCGACAACATGGATCAGCCGAACAACGTCCGGGCCATGGTTCTGTGGGGCCACGCGCCCAACTCGCAGACCCGTCAGACCGAGATGAAAAAGGCGATGGAAATGCTGGACATGCTGGTCGTGATCGACCCGTATCCCACCGTTTCCGCGATCCTGCATGACCGCACCGACGGGGTGTACCTGTTGCCGGCGGCCACGCAGTTCGAGACCTACGGCTCTGTGACGGCCTCCAACCGCTCCATCCAATGGCGCGAGCAGGTGGTTGACCCGCTCTTTGAATCCAAGCCCGATCACGAGATCATCGGCCTGTTTTCGAAGAAGTTCGGCTTCCACGAGCGGATGTTCCGCAACATCGCGTTGGAAGACGACGGGATCACCCCGAACATCGAGGACACCACGCGCGAGTTCAATCGTGGCATGTGGACGGTGGGCTACACCGGCCAAAGCCCCGAGCGGATCAAGCTCCACATGGAGAACCAGCACACCTTCGACCGCACCACGTTGCAGGCGATCGGTGGACCGGCCGATGGGGATTACTACGGTATGCCCTGGCCGTGCTGGGGCACGCCCGAGATGAAGCATCCGGGCACGCCGAACCTCTATGACATGTCCAAGCCGGTGGCCGAGGGTGGTCTCACCTTCCGTGCGCGCTTTGGCGTGGAGCGGGACGGCGACAACCTGCTGGCCGAAGGCGTCTACAGCGTGGGATCTGAAATCCAGGACGGATACCCCGAGTTCACCATGCAGATGCTGATGGACCTGGGCTGGGACGGCGATCTGACCGACGAGGAACGGGCCGCTATCGACGCGGTTGCCGGTGCCAACACCAACTGGAAGACCGACCTGTCGGGCGGCATCCAGCGGGTGGCGATCAAGCATGGCTGTGCGCCCTTCGGGAACGCCAAGGCCCGCGCGGTCGTCTGGACCTTCCCCGATCCGGTGCCTGTCCACCGGGAGCCGCTCTATACGAACCGGCGGGATCTCGTGGCGGATTATCCGACCTACGAGGATCGCAAGTTCTACCGGCTGCCGACCATGTATGCCTCGATCCAGAAGCAGGACTTCTCGAAGGATTATCCCATCATCCTCACCTCCGGCCGTCTGGTCGAATATGAGGGCGGCGGCGATGAGACCCGTTCGAACCCCTGGCTGGCAGAGCTGCAGCAGGACATGTTCGTGGAGATCAACCCACGGGACGCCAACAACCTGGGCATCCGCGATGGCGGGCAGGTCTGGGTCGAAGGCCCCGAGGGCGGCAAGGTCAAAGTTATGGCCATGGTCACCCAGCGGGTGGGCGAGGGCGTGGCCTTCATGCCCTTCCACTTCGGCGGTCATTTCCAGGGCGAGGACCTGCGGTCCAAATACCCGGATGGGGCAGATCCCTATGTCTTGGGTGAATCCACCAACACCGCCCAGACCTATGGCTACGACTCTGTGACCCAGATGCAGGAGACGAAAGCGACTCTCTGCAAGATCAGTGTCGCGTAAGGAGGAGAGAGAGAATGGCTAGAGCAAAGTTTCTCTGCGACGCCGAGCGCTGCATTGAATGCAACGCCTGTGTCACGGCCTGTAAGAACGAGCATGAGGTGCCTTGGGGGATCAACCGCCGCCGCGTGGTGACCATCCAGGACGGACAGCCGGGCGAACGCTCGATTTCCGTGGCCTGTATGCATTGTTCGGACGCGCCCTGCATGGCGGTGTGCCCGGTCGACTGCTTCTATCAGAACGAAGAAGGCGTCGTCCTGCACTCCAAGGACCTGTGCATCGGGTGTGGTTACTGCTTCTACGCGTGCCCCTTCGGCGCGCCGCAGTACCCGCAGGCGGGCAACTTCGGGTCGCGCGGCAAGATGGACAAATGCACCTTCTGCGCCGGTGGCCCAGAAGAGACGCATTCCACCGTCGAATTCCAGAAGTACGGCCGCAATCGGATCGCCGAGGGCAAGCTGCCCATCTGCGCCGAGATGTGCTCCACCAAGGCCCTGCTGGCCGGTGATGGCGACGTTGTGTCGGGCATCTACCGGGAGCGCGTGGTCGCCCGCGGCTTCGGCTCGGGCGCCTGGGGCTGGGGAACCGCCTATGAGCAAAAGGGCGGCTGATGCTGCTCAGACGGGGGCCGATTGCGGCCCCCGTCGTTCCTATCCGTAAGGCGGTGTTGAACCCGCCATCCCTCAGAGACATTCGGAGACGTCCCATGACCCGCCTCCTGGCGCTCACGCTTACGCTATTCCTGTCCTTGACCCTCGCCGCGCCCACCTTCGCGCAGCAGGCCGAGGCCCCCGCGATCGACCGCTCCGCCACGGGTGGCGCGCCAACCCTCGAAGATATCCTCGCCCGCCAGCGCGGCGAGGCCATCGACCATGCCGAGCGTCGGGCCAACACCGGCGACCCTGATTCCGCCGCTGAAATGGCCGCCCAATTGGGGACCCTGGGCGGTGCGTCTGACCCCGAGTTGTGGCGCGCCCTGCGCTTTGGGACCGCTGATGTGTCCGTGTCCAATGACGGGCCTGCTGCGGGCATCCTCGTCCAAGACAGCGGCATGGCTTGGCTGCAATTCCGCGAAGGACCGCTTCAGACCTACGGCGCCTACCTGCTGGGCGGGACGCTCATTGCCCTCTTGGTGTTCTACCTGCTCCGGGGTCGCGTGATGATCGACGGCGAAAAGACGGGCCGCACCGTGCTCCGGTTCGCCTTCATCGAACGCTTTGCCCATTGGTTGATGGCGGGCAGCTTCGTGCTGCTAGGTCTAACCGGCCTGCTGGTCCTGTTTGGGCGCAAGGTTGTCATTCCCCTGGTGGGGCACGAAGCCTTCACGCCCGTGGCCATTGGCGCCAAGTTCATCCACAACAACGTCTCTTGGGCGTTCATGGTCGGTCTGGCCATGGCCTTCGTGTTCTGGGTCGTCCACAACCTGCCGTCCCGCCACGATGTGGTCTGGATCCTGCGCGGTGGTGGTCTGTTCGGCGGCGGCCACCCGCCCGCCAAAAAGTTCAACGCGGGCCAGAAGGTGATATTCTGGTCGGTCATGATCCTCGGCGGGTCCATCTCGCTGTCGGGTCTGTCGCTGCTGTTCCCGTTCGAGATCCCGATGTTTGCCAAGACCTTTGCCCTGTTGAACCAGGTCGGTGTGGGCGAAATGGTCGGCTACGGCCCCTTGCCCGAGGCCCTGGCGCCCCACACTGAGATGCAACTGGCGCAGGCCTGGCACGCCATTGTCAGTTTCGTTCTGATGGCGATCATCATTGCCCATATCTACATCGGGAGCCTCGGCATGGAGGGCGCCTACGACGCCATGGGCTCCGGCCAGGTGGAGGAGCAATGGGCGCGGGAGCACCACTCGATCTGGCTTGACGAAGTGAAGGCCAAGGAGGCGGAGGCCCCAGCGGGCGCGCGGGCCACTCCGGCGGAGTAAACCTCGGTGAAGGCCCTCACGATCTGCCTGATGCTCTGCGCCGGGGTCGCCTCGGCGCAGGAGTTCACGACCTACAAGGGCCATGGCGGCCCGATCATGGGGTTGGACGTCTCCGCGTCTGGTCAGTTGGCCAGCGCGTCCTTCGACAATGCCGTGGGCCTCTGGTCGAACGACCGGCCCACCTGGCTGGACGGGCATGGGGCTGCCGTGAACGCGGTCCTGTTTCCAGGCGACGGCAGCATTGTGTCTGGGGCCGATGACTTCACGGTTCGACGCTGGCGCGACTCCACGTCCGAGGTGATCGGCCAGCATCAAGGCAAGGTCGCCCATCTGGCAGCCACCCCTGATGGCGCGGTCCTGGCGTCGGCGTCTTGGGACGGAACGATTGGGTTGTGGGGCGACGTCACTGCGACGCTGTCCGGCCATGGCCAGGGTGTGAACACCGTCGCGTTCTCATCCGATGGGGCCACGCTCTATTCCGGGTCTTCCGATGGGACGATCCGCATCTGGGACGTAGCCTCTGCGACGGCCCAGGGTGTGCTCGTCACCCACGGGTTTGGCATCAACGAAATGATCGTCGGGGACGGCTGGTTGGCCTATGGGGCCGTCGACGGGGGCACGCGCGTCATCGACCTTGCCACTGGCGCCCAGATAAAGGACTTCAGCCTGGAACGCCGTCCGATCCTGTCCATGGACTATCACCCTGCGACCGACCGGATCGCCGTGGGGGACGGCCATGGCTACATCATGGTCATCGACAGCGCGGCGTGGCGGATCGCCCAGGATTTTCGCGCTACGCGTCAGGGTCCGGTTTGGGCACTGGCCTATTCCAAGGACGGCGGCACGATCCATGCGGGCGGCATTGACGATGTGATATACGCCTGGCCCGTCGCTTTGCTGGATGACTTCGACCCGGCCATCGGGGCCGAGACGCGCCCCTTTCTGCGCCAGGCGGAGACCATGCCCAACGGCGAGCGGCAGTTCATGCGCAAATGCTCGATCTGCCATGCCTTGACGGCTGGACCGTCGCGCAAGGCCGGTCCGACGCTTTATGGTGTGTTCGGACGGCAGGCGGGGACTGTGCCTGACTATCGCTATTCCCCGACCCTCACGGGGTCGGATATCATCTGGAACGACACCACCATCGACGCGTTGTTCGATGAAGGGCCGGACCACTACATCCCGGGCTCCAAAATGCCCATGCAAGTGATTGCGGCCGCACAGGATCGGATCGACCTGATCGCCTATCTGCGGACCGCTACGACAGAGGACTGAACATGAAAGCCATCACAACCGCCCTTGTGGCGACCGTCGTCATCGCCGTCGGCGCCTGGTTCGTTTTGGGCGAGCTCGGGTTTTCCGTGCAGGACACCCAATCCGGCCCGAACGTGCGGCTGGATTGACGCCATGATGCCCGCTCCGATCTCGGATGTGGATGACTACGGCGAGGCCTTGGCCGCGGCGCGGATCCTGATTGTCGATGACGAGCCGGGGATGCGGCATTTCCTGCGTAAGATCCTCGCGCCCCGCGTCGCCGTCGTGGCCGAGGCGAATGGCCCGCAACAGGCCAGCGAGATCCTGGACAAGGCGCAATACGACATCGTCATCCTCGATAATGTCATGCCCGGCGGCAAGGGGATCGATTGGGTGGCAGATCAACGCCGCAAGGGGTTCTTTGCCGAAACGATCCTCATGACGGCCTATGCCGATTTGGATACCGCCATTGCCGCCATGCGGGCCGGGATCGGGGATTTCGTTCTCAAACCGTTTCGCGCCAATCAGATCCTGGGTGCCCTGTCGCGCACGCTGGATCGGCAACACCTGCGCCGGGACAATTCCCTGCTGCGCCATGCCTTGCGGGCGGGTGATACGGGCACGGACCTCTTGGGGACATCCGTGGCGATCACAGAGGTGCGGGACATGCTGGCCAAGCTGGCGCCCTTGCCCAGTTCGGTTCTGTTCACCGGCCCCTCTGGCGTCGGCAAAGAGGTCGCCGCCCGCAGCCTTCATGCCCAATCGGACCGCGCGGACCTGCCGTTTGTGGCGGTCAACTGCGCCGCTATCTCGCCGGATCGGATCGCGGCGGAACTGTTCGGTCAGGTCGAGGAGGGGGGGCGCCTGCGACCCGGGCTGTTCCTTCTAGCGGATGGTGGCACCCTACTGCTGGACGAGGTGGCGCAGATGCCCGACCAGGTCCAAGCCGCCCTGTTGCGTGTCCTGGAAGACCGTCGCGTCCGCCCCGTTGGCGCGGAGCGGGACATGCCGCTCAAGCTGCGGTTCTTGATTGCGACAAACGCCGACCTGAAAGAGGCGGTCGCCCAGGGGCGGTTCCGCGCGGACCTCTACCACCGGCTAAACGTGGTCCAGATTAGGGTCCCTCAACTCAAGGATCGCGCCGAGGACATCGTGGAGTTGACGGCGATGTTCATGCGCCATTTCTCGCGCGAATTGGGAATGCCGGCCCTTCAACTGAACGATGAAACGCTGCTCCGGCTTCGCCGCTACGACTGGCCTGGGAACGTCCGGGAACTGCGCAACCTGATCGAACGCTCGGTCATCCTGGGCGAGTTCCCGGAGGAATTTGCAGGGTCCGGCGCGGTGACAGGGGACGAGGCCATCGAAAACCTCGATCTGGTCACGCAGCGGCATATCCTGCACATCCTCGACCAATGCGATGGGAACCGGGCCGAAGCAGCCCGCCGCCTGGGGGTGTCGCGCAAGACCATCGACCGGAAGATGGCGGCCTGGGGCTGACCCGTTTTCGGTTGAGAGATCGGGTCCCTAGTCGCTGCCCCGCTATCCCAAGATAGCGTTTTGCAAAGTCTCGCCTGTTCTGGGCGACGGCGCATCAGCTTTGACGAATGTCTCATATGAAATGGCCGGTGGTCGTGCATTCTGACGTCATGGGACGACTTTGGCTTTTGGTGATTGGGTGCCTCTGCCTGTTGGGGGCAGGGGGCCTTTGGGTGACCCATGATCCTTGGATCCAGGCCACGGCAAAGGGTATGGCCGACGCCCGCGCCCTCCATGACGTTCAAGACCGCCCAGACCGCGTCGGCTTCTTACTGATCCAGGACCCGTCCCTTCTGAAAGCGGTGGCGTGGTCGACCACGGGCTCGGTTGTCTACCCAGGCCCGGGCACCTATGCGCCGACGCGCTTTGAGCTGCCCTTGGACACGCTCCAGGATCTCACCCAACTCACGGCTGGCGACTTTCAAGCGAGTTGGTCGGCCTACGACCGCAACGGCGAAGAATTGCTCTATTGTCAGCCCGCGCCACGGCTCTGCCTGATCTATGATCGCGGAGCACTACAGGACGTCTTACAGGTGTCGCTGACAGGCCCAGGGTGGGGGACCATTGGCCTGCTCATCGGGGCGGGACTGGTCAGCCTGGTGCTGGCCTGGCGGTATCGGGTGAGGGATGCGGATACGGCCGACGACGATCTTGTCTTGGTGCCCGAACACCACAGCGCCCGCCGTGGCACGCTGGAGGTTTCGTTGACGCCCCGAGACGTCCGCTTGTTGGCGTTCCTGCAAACGAAACGGGGCGAGGTCGTCACCAAGGACCAACTCTACGACGCGGGATGGGGCCGGGACTTCATGCCCAACTCCCGCGCTTTGGATCAGCACATCATCAACCTTCGCAAGAAGCTTGACCCCGACAAGTCCCGGCCACCCGTGATCGAGACGGTGCGTGGGGTTGGCTACCGGTTGGTGGACTAGCGTTTTTGCATATTTTTTGCGGAGTTCTTGCGGGAATTTCGCACAAGGATAGCGGCAGGTCGCCACCTTTGGTCGGAGTTGAAACCCAGATCAAAAGGTTGAGCCCCATGCGATTTCCGTCTTTGAGCGCCCCCGGCGTTGCGCTCCTCACGATCCTTGCGTCCCCTGTTGTGGCCCAAGATTTCGGTCAATGCGGCAAGCACGTCTCTGACGCCCACGGGACCCACAACCCCGAAGAACTCACGATTTGCAGCCATATCGACCGGATGCGCCAAGGCGAGACCCATCCGGTGCTCGGCTTCATCGGCTACATCGAGGCGAAGGCCGGCAATCATGATACCGCCCGCGAAATCTTCACCACGCTCGCCGATGAAGGCAATTCCTCTGCGATGACCTGGATGGCCTGGATGGAAGACAACGGCCTAGGCGGGCCCGAGGATGCCGAGGCCGCAGCAGAATGGGACCGCCGGTCCATGGAAGCGGGCAGCTCCGTTGGGGCCTTCAACTACGGGCTGGACATCTTGCGGGGTCGCGGTGTCGCCTACGACGAGGAGCTTGGTCGTCGGATCATCGAGCGTGCCGCCGCCTTGGGGGATCGCGCCGCGCAGCATCTGATCGATAACGACTTCGACCTCGATAGCGTCACACCCGATGCCGATGAGTGGAAGTACGAAAAGAAGCTTTTCTGAGACGCGGCCCGTTTGCCGTCGAACGACCGTTTGACGGGGCTCCCCAACCATCATCTTAAGGAGGAGAAGATGACCAAACTCACACGCCGAGAGGGTCTGGCGACCATCGGAACGACCGTCGCCGCCGTCGCTCTGGGCGCCAATGCAAGCCAGGCCGCGACACAGGTCGCTGCGGCCTTTGATCAGTCGAACATCAAGTGGAACACGCTCGAAGGCATCGACCATCTTTGGTATCACGTGCTCAACGTGGACCGTGAGGCAAAGGTCGTCGACCTGCTGCTCAAGTTCGCGGCGAACGAGAGAGTTATTCTCCACAAGCACCATGCGGATTACAGCACGTTCATCATCCAAGGAGAGTTGCGCCTGTATGATGCCGAAGGGGACCTGACCGAGATCCGCCCAACAGCGAGCTTTGTTCAGAAAACCGCAGGCGGCGCACCCCATACCGAAGGGGGTGGCGACGAAGACTGCATTGCTTGGTTCAGTAACAAGGGCACCGATGGCGTTATCTACGAGGTCTTAGGGCCAACGGGCGAAACGGTCGCCACACTAGGCTTGCCCGAGTTCGAAGCACTGATGCAGGCCCAGGATGACCCTGTCCAACCCATCATCCCAAGCTGACATGACGGTTTTCAAAAATAGGCGCTACGGGATGCCGACCTGAGCGCAATACACGGGGCCGTCCTTCGGGGCGGCCCATTTACGTTGCCCGCTGGGTTTCCATTTGGCGGCCGCGACGCATCAAGAGGTCGACGGGCCTCATTCTGCCGGGCCAAGGAACGCACGCCAGCGACGCACAAATGTTCGCCCCAGAGACATGGTCTTAGGCGCAATCTATCGAATAGAGAGGTTTGGTGGAGCCTAGGGGAGTCGAACCCCTGACCTCTTGCATGCCATGCAAGCGCTCTACCAACTGAGCTAAGGCCCCAACGTGTGCAGCCACCTAAGGCAGCGGCGCAGGGGGCGCAAGCGGAAAATCCGCCCGCGCCCCTTGGTCGTTATTCGTCGTCTTTGTCGTCGCCCACGTCGGCGATTTCTTCGAGCGAAACGGTATCGTCCTCGTCATCGTCCAGGACGTCGTCATCGTTGTTGTCCGCCGCGTCATCGTCATCCAGATCGACGTCATCATCGTCCAGCAGCAGATCTTCGTCGTCCTTGGGCTTGGCGTCGGCATCGTCCTTATCGGCCACCAAGACACGGGTCTTGTTGCCGGTATCGATGTTCACGACTTCGCCCGTATAGGGGCTGACGATCGGGTCGCGGTTGAGGTCGTAGAAGCGCTTTCCGGTCGTCGGGCAGACCCGCTTGACGCCCCATTCTTCCTTAGGCATGTCGGTTCCTTCATATCGCTCCGGCTGGGTTACCGGCGAGGGGAATGGGGTGCCATGCCATAGGGGCCGCGCCATGGCAAGTCCCGCGACGGAGCGATGGGAAGGGGCCGGACACATGACCAAGGTCGATACATTGCCGGTGCCCAATATGCCCGGTGTAGTGGTGCATCTGCGGCGGGTCGCGCGGGCCAGGCGGATGTCCCTGCGGGTCGGGCGATCCGATGGGGCGGTGACCCTGACGCTGCCGCCCCGTGTCCCGGTGGCCGAGGCCCAGGCTTTTGTCGCCCAGCAGGCCCCCTGGATTCGTCGACATGTGGAGGCTGCGCCGCCGATCCTCACCGTCGCCGTGGGTCAGACGATGCCGCTGATGGGCCAACCGGTTCCCGTCCGCGCCGGATCTGGTCGCGCGGCGCGTTGGACGGGGACCGAGGTGACGGTGCCGGACACGGATCGGGCGGGCGCGCGGGTCAAAGTCCTCCTGCAATCCTTAGCGCGCAGCCACATCGTGGCCGCCGTGGACCGCTATGCCGATGCTTTGGGCAAGCAGCCCGCGCGCATCACCCTGCGCGACACCCGCTCCCGCTGGGGCAGTTGTTCGTCCCGCGGGGATCTGATGTTCTCCTGGCGCCTGATCATGGCACCGCCCGAAGTGCTTGATTACGTCACTGCCCATGAAGTCGCCCATCTGCGCCACATGGATCATTCGCCGCGGTTCTGGGCCCAAGTGGAGGCCTTGATGCCCGATTGGCGGCCCCGCCGGGATTGGCTACGGTTCGAAGGTGCGGCGCTGCATGCGGTGCGGTTTGACGGGCCGGGGGATGCTTGACCTTCGCGCGCCCGTCAGGACAGGGTAGCCGATGCTTCTCAATCCGCTACCCGAAGGCGCTGGCGCGGCCCATGATCGTCTCTACCGGACGCTGCGCACGCGCATCATGCATGGTGAGTTGGCCCCAGGCGAGGCGCTGACCCTCAGGGGTATCGGACGGGACTACGGTGTCTCCATGACCCCGGTGCGCGAGGCCATGCGCCGTCTGGTGGCCGAGGGCGCGCTGTCGCTGTCGGCGTCGGGTCGGATCACGACGCCCGCCCTGTCCAACGACCGGATCGAGGAATTGGCGGCCCTGCGCTCTCTGCTGGAGCCGGAACTGGCCGTGCGCGCCCTACCGCGCGCCCATATGGCCCTGATCGAGCGTATGGAGGCGATCAATGTCGCCATCGCGGAACAGATCGCGAAACATGACGCCTCCGGCTATATTCGCACGAACCTGGAATTCCACCGAACACTCTATCTGCGCGCCCAGGCGCCCGCGATGCTGGCCATGGTCGAGACGGTTTGGTTGCAATTGGGTCCGACGATGCGGTCGCTGTACGGACGCCTTAACCGGACGGAGCTTCCGAAGAACCATAGGTTGATCGTGGCGGCCCTACGCGCGGGCGATGAACCGGGGCTGCGCCTAGCCGTGCGCGCGGATGTCACCCAAGGCCTTCGGCTCTTGGCGAGTTAAGCGCCCCTCACGTCGGGATCAGGTGCCGTAAATCGCGCAACTCGTGGCGGCGCAGGCGCAGGCCAGCCGCCAAGAACTTCAACATGTTCCGGTCGTGCATGGTCAACGGACCATCCGCCAAGAGGACGGACACCGCCGCATTGAAGACCACCAGCTTTTCTTTCTGCGTCAGGTCAGCCGCCATATACAGAAAGTTCGTGGGGATAATGACGCGGTCCGCGCGCACGGCGGCTTCGCGCAGGTGGTCCGCAGAATAATCCATGTTGGTCGTGTTACGGGCGACCTCGACGGCGCGCTTCAGACGCTCCCCGTCGATCTTTCGGGACCGCCAGACGCAATGGACAATCGCATCCGCCACGCGAAAACGGACCCCATCGGGCAGGCCCAGAATCTCACGCCGGAGGGCACGCCGCCGCAGGCGCAGCTTGTGCACACAGAACGCGAAAACGGCGGCGAGCCCCATCAGACCGATCACCCAAGGCAGCAGGCTCACGGTCTCCCACCAGTCGGCCAGGGCGGTTGGGACAAAGCTACGGTTCTGCGCCGGAGCCGTTTGCGCCTGCCCGGAGGCTGGCGCCAGCGCCCAGATGACTACGGCGGAGACAGCAAGGGACAGGTAGACGGACACGGGGGATTTCATGGCAGCGGACCCAGGTGATCTTCAACGACCTGTCTGAGAGACCACTAAAAGACGGCGACAATTTGAAACAATCGATGTCCGATCATGGCGTGCGAAGGGTAACACTTGGACGCCGATGCCGTGACCTAAGGTAAGGTTTTGGGGCCCTATCCCGCGCCGTATCCGCGCGGTCGTGGACCAAACCCCAGTGAACATCCGCTGTCGGCTTCACTGGGGCAAAGGGGCGGAGTTAATCCTGCCCTTAGCTGTGGATCGGCCCGTCCCCGCAGGCCAGCGCCGCTTCGCGCATGGCCTCGGAATAGGTCGGGTGCGCGTGGCAGGTCCGCGCCAGATCCTCGGCCGCCGCGCCGAATTCCATGGCGACGCAGACTTCGTGGATCAGGTCACCCGCCATGGGACCGATGACGTGGCAGCCCAGGATGCGGTCCGTTTCCTTGTCGGCCAGCATTTTAACAAAGCCGTCCGCTGCGAAGTTCGCCTTGGCGCGGCCATTGCCCATAAAGCTGAACTTGCCGACCTTATAGGCGCGGCCTTCGGCCTTCAGTTGGTCTTCTGTCAGCCCGACGCTGGCGACCTCGGGGTGGGTGTAGATCACGCCGGGGATCACGTTGTAGTTCACGTGCCCCGCCTGACCGGCCAGGATTTCAGCGATGGCCATGCCCTCGTCTTCGGCCTTGTGGGCGAGCATGGGGCCTTCGGTGACGTCGCCAATGGCGTAGATGCCGTCGACGTTGGTCTTATAGTGCTTGTCCACCGCGATTTGGCCGCGTTTGGTCATCTGAACGCCCAGGGCATCCAGACCCAGACCTTCGGTGAAGGGCTTGCGACCGGTGGCGACCAGGCAGATGTCGGCCTTCATCTCATGGGTGCTGTCGTCTTTGCGCAGGGCGTAGTCGATATGGGCCTTGCCGCCCTTGACCTCGACCTTGCTAACGGCGGCACCGGTGATGAACTTGAGCCCTTGCTTCGTCAGAAGCTTTTGGAATTGCTTGGCAACTTCTGCGTCCTGACCCGGCGTGATGCCATCCAGGTATTCGATCACGGTGACCTCGGCGCCCAGGCGCGCGTAAACGCTGCCCAGTTCCAAGCCGATCACACCGCCGCCCACGACCACCATTGAGGATGGGATCTTCGATAGCTCAAGCGCACCGGTGGAGGTCACGATGACCTTCTCGTCGATCTCCACCTCGGCGCCGGGCACATTGGCCGACTCGGAGCCGGAGGCGATGATGATGTGCTTGGCCTCGTGGACCTCGTCCCCGACCTTGACCTGACCGGCGGCGGGGATGGAGCCCCACCCTTTCAGCCAGTCTACCTTGTTCTTTTTGAACAGGAATTCGATGCCCTTGGTGTTCTGGCCAATGACGTCGGTCTTATACTCCAACATCTGCTTCCAATCGACCGAGGGCGCTTTGCCCTTCAGGCCCATCTTGGCGAAGTTGTGTTCCGCCTCGTGTAGCTGGTGCGAGGCGTGCAGCAGCGCCTTGGACGGGATGCAGCCCACGTTCAGGCAGGTGCCGCCGAGGGTCTCGCGCCCTTCGACAACGGCTGTCTTCAGCCCCAGTTGCGCGCAGCGGATGGCGCAGACATAGCCGCCTGGGCCGCTGCCGATGATGATGACGTCGTATTGGGCCATGGTGCCTCCGGTCGTTTATTCCATGGGTGATCTGGGGGTGACGCCGGTCGGATTTGGGTCCGACGCGATGGTGCCTCAGATCAGTGTCGAGATAACCATCAAGATGGTCGCGAAGAACCCCGCCATCCACACGACCGACCGCCAGGGGCTGAGGTCGAGGGCATAGGAGGGAACGTAAAGGATGCGCGCGCCCAGGTAGGCCCAAGCGCAGGCGGCGGTGAAGGTCGTGGATTGGTCGGAGAGGGTGACCAAGGTCACGGCGGCGGTGAAGAGGATCAGACCTTCGAAGTGATTGGTCAGCGCCCGTTGCAACCGACCGCCCAGGTCTGACATCGGGCGGCTGGGCGCGCGATCGCGGGCTGACATGGCATAGCCAGGGCCCACGTCCAGATTGGCCCGGATCGAATAGGCCCCGAACTGCACGGCTTGCAGCAGGATGGCCAAAGCCAGCACGGTGAGTTCTGCGGTCATTGCGCGGGCCTCCAGAACAGCAGGGCGAGACCCAGCAGCAACCCGGCGGCCAAGGGCACATCCAGGTGTAGGATCGACAGCCCATCGCGGCGGGCCGTGACAACGCCCTGGGCCAGGCCGATCAGGGCCAAGATGGCCAAAGCGGCTGCGGGCCAGGGCGACCCCGTCCGCAGCCAGAGGGCCAGGGCCAAGAACAGCGGGACCTCTCCGATAAGGAACGGGGTGAGCGACGCCCATTGGTCCCGTGGCGGCATCCATGCGGGGATCGTTGCCCCATGGCGGAACGCCTGGAACAGGGACAGCACCGCAAGACGCAAGGCGACCATGGCGCCCAGGATCGTCAAGGCTCCCGTCATGGCTCTGGCCAGTGGTAGGCCACGTCTGCCAAACGCGCGACGGGAAAGCTGAACAGGAACCGCATTTCGCTGTCTTCGGCGGCCCAACCATGGGTTAGCCCGGCTGGGATGAAGACGGTATCCCCGGCCTCAATGGGCTTGGCGCCGCCGGGCAACAGGACCGAGCCGCGCCCGGACAGCACATAGGCCGTCTCGGCGATGTCGTGGCTGTGGCTCTTTTCGACGCCTCCGGGGGCAAGGGTCGCGATGCCGTGGACCAGCGCGTCGGAGGGGCCATGTTCAGCATCCACCAGCATCTTGAACGATACGGTGCCCCGTTTGGGGTCGTTCCATTCGCTATCGATCAGATCCGCTTCGCGGATCAAAAGGGCGGGTCCGGTTGCCTGCGGGGTCATTTGCGACCCCGCCGGATCAGGATGTAGGTCGTGAAAGCCGAGATCGCCGCATAGCCCGCCGCCAGATACCAGAGCACGGGGTCGGGCCCCTGCCAGGCTTGGAGCGCGATGACCAGGACGACGGCGATGCCGACCCGGATAAGCCAGAAGGCGATGGCGCGGTTGGTGGGGGTCATTGGGGGTGCTTCCTCCCGTAACGTTCCATAAGGACAACGGTTATGAGGGCGCATCCAGGCAGGAGTGACAGATACACCAGCCATTCGGTTGAGATGAATGATAACGGTAGACCAAAGCTGATCGGCAGGGCCATTGCAGCGCGAGGATTATGTCTAAGTAGCCTTTTGATCCTGACAACAGGCTTAAGCAGCAGCCACCTTTGTTGTGTACACTCGGACATTAAGACAAAGCCACCACACGTTCCTGCAAGCAACAGGAGCAGCCAAGCGAATTGGATCAACCTGTTTTCGGCAGCAGGCACACCAAAAAGGCCCGCGAGCATGATACTCGCGACAACCCCTGCGATCCCGAGAGCTGTCACGAAGGAGAGCGCCGCCGTCTCTGACATTGGAGCATCTGGTTTCATCATGCTGTGCACTATCGAGCCGCCGCCTGCTTGTGGGTCGATGAAGCCCGGAACCCGATTGGGCCCAGGCTTCGTCTCGTTCTCAGGTCACAGGTCCATCAGCAACCGGCGCGGATCCTCCAGGGCCTCTTTGACGCGGACCAGGAAGGTCACGGCGCCTTTGCCGTCGACGATGCGGTGGTCGTAGCTGAGCGCCAGGTACATCATCGGGCGGATGACGATCTCGCCGCCGACGACCATGGGACGGTCCTGGATCTTGTGCATGCCCAGGATGCCCGACTGCGGCGGGTTCAGGATCGGCGAGGACATGAGCGAGCCATAAACACCCCCGTTGGAGATGGTGAAGGTCCCGCCCTGCATATCCGCCATGGACAGCTTGCCGTCACGGGCCGCTGCGCCCTTTTCGGCGATGGCCTTTTCGATCTCAGCAAAGGACATGGCGTCCGCATCGCGGATCACCGGCACAACGAGGCCTTGGGGCGTGCCTGCGGCGATGCCCATGTGGACGAAGTTCTTGTAGACCACGTCGGTGCCGTCGATCTCGGCGTTGACCTCGGGCACCTCTTTCAGGGCGTGGACGCAGGCCTTGGTGAAGAAGGACATGAAGCCCAGGCGGACGCCGTGCTTCTTCTCAAACAGGCCCTTGTACTCGTTGCGCAGGTCCATGACCGCCTTCATGTCCACCTCGTTGTAGGTGGTCAGCATGGCGGCTGTGTTCTGGCTGTCCTTCAGGCGCTTGGCGATGGTCTGGCGCAGGCGGGTCATCTTGACCCGTTCCTCGCGCGCGGCATCGGAGGCGGCCACAGGCGCACGCGGGGCGGCCGCGGGTGCAGGCGCCGGGGCCGCAACGGCGGCTGTGGCGGCCTTCAGCACGTCTTCCTTCATGATGCGCCCATCCCGGCCCGAGCCTGCGACGGTGGCAGGGTCGATGCCCTTCTCGGCCATGATCTTGTTGGCGGAGGGGGCGTTTTCCACGTCCGCACCGGTTGGTGCTGCGGCGGCCGGTGCGGGGACAGCGGTCGCGGCGGGGGCGACCACGGCGGCCCCGGCCCCGGCAGCGATCAGGGCCAGCTTGCCGCCGGCCTCGACGGTGGAGCCTTCGGCGTGCAGCACTTCGGTCAGGGTGCCAGCGGCAGGGGCAGGCACCTCGACGGAGACCTTGTCAGTCTCCAACTCGCAGAGCATCTCATCGGCGGCGACGGCGTCACCGACCTTCTTGAACCAGGTTGCCACGGTGGCTTCGGTCACGCTCTCGCCCAGGGCCGGGACCATGACATCGACGACCTCCGCAGCCGCTGCTGCGGCGGGCGCTTCGGTCGCTGGGGCCGCGGCGGCTTCGGGGGCAGGGGCTGCGCCAGCACCTTCGGAGATGGTTGCCAGCAGGGCGTCGACACCCACGGTATCGCCTTCGGCGGCGACGATTTCGCCCAGGGTGCCAGCGGCGGGCGAGGGCACTTCGACAGTGACCTTATCCGTTTCCAACTCACAGAGCATCTCATCCACGGCGACGGCATCGCCTGGCTTTTTGAACCAGGTGGCGACCGTGGCCTCGGTGACGGATTCGCCCAGGGTGGGGACTTTGACTTCAGTGGACATGGTTTACTCCGTCGTCAGCGCTTCGTTCACGAGCGCGGCTTGCTGTGCTTTGTGTTGGGAGGCGAGGCCCGTCGCGGGCGAAGCCGAGGCGGCGCGGCCCACATAACGGGCGCGGCTGTGGGTGGCGCCGATGCGGGTCAGCACCCATTCGATGTTGGGCTCGACAAAGGTCCAGGCGCCCTGGTTCTTGGGCTCTTCCTGGCACCAGACGATTTCGGCGCCCTTGAAGCGCTCCAATTCGTTGACCATAGACAGCGCCGGGAACGGATAGAACTGCTCCAACCGCAGGATGTAGACATCGTCGGCACCGCGGCTGTCCCGCTCCTCCAGCAGGTCGTAGTACACCTTGCCGGAGCAGATCACGACGCGCTTGATCTGGTCATCGGGCTTGAGCGTCAGATCCGAGTTGCCCAATTCCGCATCGTCCCACAGCACCCGGTGGAAGCTGCTGCCAGGCAGGAACTCTTCCTTTTTGCTGACAGCCAGCTTGTGGCGTAGCAGGGACTTGGGCGTCACCAGGACCAGCGGCTTGCGGAAGTCGCGGTGCAGCTGACGGCGCAGGATGTGGAAGTAGTTGGCCGGCGTCGAGCAGTTCGCGACGATCCAGTTGTCCTGGCCACACATCTGCAAGAAGCGCTCCAACCGGGCGGAGGAGTGCTCTGGGCCTTGCCCCTCATAGCCGTGGGGCAGCAGGCAGACGAGGCCCGACATCCGCAGCCACTTGCTCTCGCCGCTGCTGATGAACTGGTCGAACATGATCTGGGCGCCGTTGGCGAAATCGCCGAACTGGGCCTCCCACATGGTCAGGGCGTTGGGTTCGGCCAGGGAGTAGCCGTATTCAAAGCCCAGCACCGCGTATTCCGACAGCGCCGAGTCGATCACTTCGTAATGGGCCTGCCCCTCACGGATATTGTTGAGCGGGTAGTAGCGCTCTTCCGTCTCCTGGTTGACGAAGCCGGAGTGCCGTTGGCTGAACGTGCCGCGGGTGGAGTCCTGACCGGCCAGGCGCACGCCGTAGCCTTCGGTCAGCAGCGACCCAAAGGCCAGCGCCTCGGCCGTGGCCCAGTCGAAGCCGGTGCCGCTGTCGAACATCTTGCCCTTGGCATCCAGCAGGCGACCAATGGTCTTGTGCACGGGGAAGCCGTCGGGCGCCGAGGTCAGGGCCGTACCCACCTGGTCGAAGGTTTCGGGCGCGATGGCGGTTTCGCCGCGCACGTATTCCTCGGCGTCGCGCTTATCGAGGTGGGACCAGCGACCATCCAGCCAGTCGGCCTTGTTCGGTTTGTAGTCTTTACCGGCCTCGAATTCCTGCGCGAGGCGGTCCTGGAAGGCGGCCTTCATGTCCTCGATCTCGCCTTCGGGGATCAGACCGTCCTTCACCAGACGCTCCGTATACAGCGACAGGGTCGTCTTATGGCCCTTGATCCGTTTGTACATCACCGGGTTGGTGAACATGGGCTCATCGCCCTCGTTGTGACCGAACCGGCGGTAGCAGAAGATATCCAGAACCACGTCCTTGCCGAACTTCTGCCGGAACTCGGTCGCGACACGGGCGGCGTGGACCACAGCCTCCGGGTCGTCGCCGTTGACGTGGAAGATCGGCGCCTCAACCACCAGCGCGTTGTCGGTGGGGTAGGGGCTGGACCGGCTGAAGTGGGGCGCGGTCGTGAACCCGATCTGGTTGTTGACGACGATATGGATCGTGCCGCCCGTGCGGTGGCCGCGCACGCCCGAGAGCGCAAAGCATTCGGCCACGACGCCCTGGCCCGCAAAGGCCGCATCGCCGTGGAGCAGCACGCCGGTCACTTTCACGCGGTCAACGTCGGCTTTCTGATCCTGCTTGGCGCGCACCTTACCCAGAACGACGGGGTTCACCGCCTCCAGGTGGGAGGGGTTCGCGGTCAGCGACAGGTGGACCACGTTGCCGTCGAATTCCCGGTCGGATGAGGCCCCCAGGTGATACTTCACATCACCCGATCCATCGACGTCCTCGGGCTTGAAGCTGCCGCCTTGGAATTCGTTGAAGATCGCCTTGTAGGGCTTGCCCATCACGTTGGCCAAGACCGACAGACGGCCCCGGTGGGGCATGCCGATGACGATTTCCTCAAGACCCAGCTGACCGCCGCGCTTGATGATCTGCTCCATCGCGGGGATGAGCGCTTCGCCCCCGTCCAGGCCGAACCGCTTGGTGCCCATGTACTTGACGTGCAGGTATTTCTCAAAGCCCTCGGCTTCGACCAGCTTGTTGAGGATCGCGCGGCGCCCGTTCTGGGTGAAGGCGATTTCCTTGCCGAAGCCCTCGATCCGCTCCTTGAGCCAAGACGCCTGCTCCGGGTCGGAGATGTGCATATACTGGAGCGCGAAGGTGCCGCAGTAGGTGCGCTTCACGATGTCCACGATCTGCCGCATGGTCGCGACTTCGAGGCCCAGAACGTGGTCGATGAAGATCGGGCGATCCATGTCCGCTTCGGTGAACCCGTAGGAGGCGGGGTTCAGCTCCGGGTGGTCGGAGGCGTCGCGCATTCCCAGCGGGTCCAGATCGGCGGCCAGGTGCCCCCGGATCCGGTAGGCCCGGATCAGCATCAGCGCGCGGATACTGTCGAGCACGGCGCGCTTGATCTGATCGGCGGTGGGCTCCGGCGCGCCGACGGCGGCGGCCTTGTCCTTGATCTTTTTGGCGGCGGATTTCGCCTCTTTCGGGTCGGGCGCCCATTCGCCGGTCAGCGCGGCGGTCAAATCGTCGGCGGGCTGCGGCGGCCAGTCGGTGCGCGCCCAGCTTGGGCCCTCGGCCTCGGCGCGGGCGGCAGATTTGTCGTCAGCCAGGGCCTCGAAGAATTGCTTCCAGGTCTCATCCACCGCGCTGGGGTCGCTCGCGTAGCGGGCATACATCTGTTCCAGGTATTCCGCGTTGTGCCCCTGCATGAAGGACGTGGAATGGAAGACGTCGTTTTTGGAATGTTCGGTCATTGGCCTTCCTCGGGGTTATAGACAGATACGGTTTCGACGATGGACACGGTCGCCCGGTCGGTCGTCAGCTCGGAAAGGGGGGCGGGATCCAGTGCGATGACCATCACCCGGCGCAGGGGGGCCTCGGCCAGGGTCTCAAAGGTCGAGGGGCCGAAGCCCTCGTCGGTGCCGCTGGCGGGCGTGCCCTCGGGCGTGGCAATCCGGCAGATCACCTCGACGATGTCGAGACGGCCCTGTTGGGGCTTGCCCCAGTTGAAGGTCATGGCCGCATCGCCGCGGGTCAGGACCCGCTGCTTGGCCAAGTCGGTGTCAACCCGGCGGGCGAGGCCAGGGACCGTGCGGCGTTGGAGATCCATGATCTCGGGCAAGGTCGATCCGCCCCGGTCGGTGGAGGCGTAGAAAATCGTGCGCGCCAGGGCGATCCGCTCGACGGCTGCGTCGGGCAGGGGCGCGCCGGGGGCTAGGGCCGTCCACCCCTCCGACTCGAGCGACGCGAGCAGGCTATCGAAGTTGCGGTCATCGGCCAGGCAGGCCGCAGGGGCCGTTTGCGCGGCAGCCGGGAGCGAGAGCATGGCTGTCACAAAACAGGTTGCGATAAGTCGTTTCATTCTGGTCGCCTCCCTTGGCCGATGTCGTGGGTTTGGTGTCCGATGCCCTGTCGAGGTTGGGCGGTCGGCCCGATCCCAGGTCGTATCGCGATGGTCAGCGGGCATTGGCCACCGCCTGACGCACCGCGCCCGCCAAACCGTTGAAGCCATGACCGGCGCCCGACACCTCTTGGTAGCGGGCCGTCAACCCGCGGGCCTGCGCCTTCGCCACGTAGTCACGGGCCAGGGCGGGGACTGTGTTGTCGTCACGTGCCCCGGTGATGGCCACAATCGAGGTGCCCGAGGGCACGGATTTCAGAAAGCGGTCGGGCGATTGGCTGCGGGTCCAGGCGCTGCGCCCCCGGATCTCACGCCACCGGCGAATGTCGCAGGGGCAGGCGGCCAGGATGGCCGTGTCCACAAGACCCGGATACCGGCCAATGATGGCGCCAAGTTGCGCCGCGCCGCCGGAATGGCCCACCGCGATGACGCGCCCCGCGCCGACCTGTTGGCGGAGCGTCGAAATGGTTTGTGCCACCAGATCGTTATTGCGGCGCGTGTAGTGGTCCCGCGTGCCGGAGTTCGACCCCGGCGCGCGGTTGCCTGCGCTATCGGTGAATCCTGGACGGATGATCGCCGCGGCAACGGCCCCGCGCTTGGCCCCGGCGAACCGCGCCGCATAGGGGCGCAGGTAATCCGGGCCGCTATCTCCGTGCAGAAGCACGATCAGCGTCCCGCCCCGCGTCCCGGTGGCGGCATAGGGCAAAGGCTGTGCCTGTGCCGAAGACATGCCGAGCAGGCAAAGACAGACAGCCACCACCATCGCGCGCGCAAACCACGCAACGATATGAGGGGCTGTCGTCATGTCTTGTCCTCCTGCTCGGCAAAGGACGGGGCTTAGCCCGCGTCGATGGCTTCCTTGACGGCTTCGCCCAGGGTTGCCGGGCTGTCGGCCACGACGATGCCAGCGGAGCGCATGGCCTCGATCTTGGACTCGGCGTCGCCCTTGCCGCCTGCCACGATGGCACCGGCGTGGCCCATGCGGCGGCCCGGAGGCGCCGTGCGACCGGCGATGAAGCCAGCGGTGGGCTTCCAGCGGCCCTTCTTCTTTTCGTCGGCCAGGAACTGGGCGGCTTCTTCTTCGGCGGTGCCGCCGATCTCACCGATCATGATGATCGACTGGGTTTCATCGTCGGCCAGGAACATCTCCAGCACGTCGATGTGCTCGGTCCCTTTGATGGGGTCGCCGCCGATGCCCACGGCGGTGGACTGGCCCAGGCCCATGTCGGAGGTCTGCTTCACCGCCTCATAGGTCAGCGTGCCCGAGCGGGACACAACGCCCACCGAGCCGCGCTGGTGGATATGACCGGGCATGATGCCGATCTTGCAGGCGTCCGGCGTGATGACACCCGGGCAGTTGGGCCCAATCAGGCGCGTGGCGGAGCCATCCAGCGCGCGCTTGACCTTCATCATGTCGAGCACCGGGATGCCCTCGGTGATGCAGACGACCAGGGGGATCTCGGCGTCGATGGCCTCCAGGATGGAGTCAGCGGCGAAGGGGGGCGGCACGTAGATCACGGAGGCATTGGCACCGGTCTTTTCGACGGCCTCATGGCAGCTGTCGAACACGGGCAGGTCCAGGTGGCTCTGGCCGCCTTTGCCGGGGGTCACGCCGCCCACCATTTGGGTGCCGTAGGCGATGGCTTGTTCCGAGTGGAACGTGCCCTGGGATCCGGTGAACCCCTGGCAGATCACCTTGGTGTCTTTGTCGATGAGAATGGCCATGTCGTCTCCGGTCAGTCGTTTACTTGTGGATGATAAGGATCACAGGGTGGTCAAAGCGCTCGCTCTGACCGGTGTCTGGATTGGTGAAGGTGGTCGAGGCGATGGGCAGGGTCACCGCCACATCATCGAAGAAGAATCCCACGCCGCCCGCGGAATTGGTGCCCGCGCCCACGGGGGCCGAGGTGATCGGGCTGCCATCCACCAGGCGCGGGGCCAGGATTTCGCCGACCAGCCGGTTGGCGTCGCGCAGGCCCACGGCGGGCGATCCCACCGAACAGCCATTCCCGCGATAGACCTGCCGTGGGCGGCCCGGGAGGTTCAGCGCCTGCTCGGGCACCGGCCCGATGCGTAGGAACGTCAGGGTGCCCGGGTTGATGTAGACGGTCGTATTGCCGTCCCGGTCCCGGATCGGGAAGTTCAGCGACCGCGCGGCGCGGTCCTGCCGGCTGCGGGTGGTGTTGTTCAAACAGACGGCTTCAGCGGCAAAGCTCATGCGCTGGGCGGCAATTTGTTCGAACCCGGCGGAGGTTTGCAGCGAGGCATCGCTGGTCACGCAGCCGGTCAGGGCAAGCGCTGCGACGAGAAGTGCGGAAAGTCGTCTCATCTTGCGGCCTCTCTCTGGCTGGCGTCAGGGGTGAGGCGTTCAACGGCCAAGAATGTCTCTGGCCCGTTGGGGCCGGGCCGCGTGCCGGTGTGGACCACGGCGATCCGCTTTGGGTTCAGGAACCGAGCCGCCAGCAAGGTCGTGCCGGGCACAGCGGCATCGGTATGGGTCGCGGGCAGTGGCGCCTCGGTGCGGATGCCTTCGGCGGACAGCGCGGCCATGGCGACCTCTGCCGCGTCCTCACCGTAGGCCCCATCGAAAGCGACTTCGCAGCGACGGTCGGTTCCGGGCGTCACATCTGACCCCAGCGACGGAGGCACATCGGAGAATGGATTGAGATCGTAGAAGGCGACGCGCGCGCCCGTGCCGGCAATGCGCGCCTTGGCCGTGTCGGCGGTCAGAAAGGGTGAGAAACAGTTCTGCGCAAAGGCATCGAGGATGGCTGCGCGCTGGGGGTTGGCGCTCAGCGGGGCTGCCACCAAGGACAGGGCGGCGAGCAGGACGGGCAACTGGCTCATGTGTCCCGCCCTTTCAAATTGCGCCTGCCGACGGTGCCGTCACCGTTCAGCCAAATCGTGGCTTGCCGGTCTGACACGGAACACAGTTGCTCCTCTTCGGTCGCGAGCACGTCGACTGAGATGCCGGACCCATCCGTCGTGACTGCGCTTTCACGCGCGCCCAAAAGACCGCCGTCTTGATCAACGAAGTCAGCATGTTCGACGTCGCTGTACCGATCCCCTTTGCCGAGTTCGGCCCGAACTCGACCAATCTTTCCATCCGTGGCGAGACAGATGCGCGCGAACTCCTCTGCCAACGGGGCAGAAAGAGCCACGGGATCGGGAACGACGGGGTCGCGCGTCTCTGCCGGGGTCTCTTGGCACCCAGCTGGAAGAAGGAACAAACTGATGAGTGACCCTTGGGCGAGAGGCCAATCGCGGCCTCGGGTAGGGCGCCTCACAGCGTGCCGGACGCCGGACATCACGGGCGCGGGCGCCCTTGTGTCTCCGGCGCGCGCCATGCTGTGGAGCAAAGCCATTCGGTCAGTCCTCTTCGCTTTCGGGACGGTACGGTGCGCCCTGGGGCGTGTAGTTTGCCGTCCAGTTGCCGTCGGGGATGTTGGTCGGGGCCGTGCCCGCGTTGTGGAAGTTGCAGGCCCCAAGGCCGGTGACCGCCACAAGCGACAGGGCGAGGGCCGTTCGGCGCGGCGCCGCACATACGGCGGTTGAAAGGCCCAATGGACCTTTCGCAGGCCGCGCCGTACCGCGTTCAGAGCTACGCCCCTGCGGCTCTCGCAAGGTCCGTTGGACCTTGCGTTGGACGATGTCCGGGGTGAGCGTCACCCTTTCACCGCTTTCACGATTTTCTGGGCGCCGTCCTTCAGGTCGTCGGCGGCGATCACGTCCAGGCCGGAGTTGTTGATGATGTCCTTGCCCTGCTGGACGTTCGTGCCTTCTAGGCGGACGACCAGCGGAACCTTCAGGCCCACCTCTTTGACAGCTGCGACCACGCCCTCGGCGATGACATCACAGCGCATGATGCCGCCGAAGATGTTGACCAGGATGCCTTTGACGTTCTCATCGGAGGTGATGATCTTGAAGGCCTCGGTCACCTTCTCCTTGGTGGCGCCGCCACCCACGTCCAGGAAGTTGGCAGGCTCCGCACCATACAGCTTGATGATGTCCATGGTCGCCATGGCCAGACCAGCGCCGTTCACCATGCAGCCGATCTCACCGTCGAGCGCGATGTAGTTCAGGTCGTACTTGGAGGCGGCGAGTTCCTTGGGGTCTTCCTCGGTCTCGTCGCGCAGCTCGGCGATGTCCTTGTGGCGGTAGATGGCGTTGCCGTCGAAGCCGACCTTGGCGTCCAGCACCTTGAGGTTGCCCTCGTCCGTGACGATCAGCGGGTTGATCTCCAGCATTTCCATGTCCTTCTCGGTGAAGGCTTGGAACAGCTGACCCATCAGCTTAACGCACTGCTTGACCTGCGCGCCTTCCAGGCCCAGCGCAAAGGCGACGCGGCGGCCGTGATAGGCCTGGTAGCCCGTGGCCGGGTCCACGTCGAAGCTGATGATCTTTTCAGGGGTCGAGGCGGCGACCTCTTCGATGTCCATCCCACCCTCGGTGGAGCAGACGAACCCGACGCGGCTGGTCTGACGGTCGACCAGCAGGGCCAGGTACAATTCCCGCGCGATGTCAGAGCCGTCTTCGATGTAGATGCGGTTGACCTGCTTGCCCGCCGGGCCGGTCTGATGCGTGACAAGGGTGTTGCCCAGCATCTTCTTGGCTTCCTCGGCGGCTTCTTCGACCGACTTGGCCAGGCGCACGCCGCCTTTTTCACCGGCTTCCGCTTCCTTGAAGGAGCCTTTGCCACGGCCACCGGCGTGGATCTGCGCCTTGACCACCCACAGCGGGCCATCCAACTGACCGGCGGCGTTCTTGGCGTCTGCTGCTTTGGTGACCGGCACGCCGTCCGAGACGGGCGCACCGTAGTCGCGCAGAAGAGCCTTGGCCTGATATTCGTGGATGTTCATGGGGTCGCCCTCGTCTGGTCAATGCGGCTGTCTGGGGGCCGCTTGGCACGCAGACAGGGCCGTGAGAACCACAAAGGGGCGAATTGGACGAATGTTGGCGTGCTTTTCGCCGTTTGTGATCACAGTCCCCGAAGGTGTGATCACAAAACGATTCAGGTCGACTCGATCAGGGGAGCGCGAGACGAATCACCGATCCACAACTTTGTAAACGTAGTGTGATGGGCAAAAGGACAAGGGCAATTGACACCCTCCAGGATCCGGGCCCGGCAAAGAAATGGGGCGCCCCCTGCAGGGCGCCCCCGGTGTTTGCGATCTGACGGGCCTTAGGCCAGCGTGCTGTCGATGCCCTTGCAGGCCTCGACCAGGCCGTTCACGGCCTCAACGGATTTGTCGAACATGGCCTGCTCGTCGCGGTTCAGCTTGATGTCGACGATCCGCTCGATCCCGCCCGCACCAATGATGGTCGGCACACCGACGTACATGCCGTTCAGGCCCAGGGCGCCGTCCACATAGGCGGCGGCGGGCAGCAGGCGCTTTTGATCCTTGAGGTAGGCTTCGGCCATCTCAATGGCGCTGGTAGCGGGCGCATAGAAGGCGGAGCCGGTCTTGAGCAGGCCCACGATCTCCGCGCCACCGTCACGGGTGCGTTGAACGATGGCGTCCATGCTTTCCTGGCTGGTCCAGCCCATGTCGACCAGGTCGGGCAGGGGGATGCCGCCCACGGTGGAATAGCGCACCAATGGGACCATCGTGTCGCCGTGGCCGCCCAGCACAAAGGCCGTCACGTCGCGCATGGAGACGTTGAATTCCTCTGCCAGGAAGTGGCGGAAGCGGGCGCTGTCGAGAACGCCGGCCATGCCGACGACTTTCTCGTGGGGCAGGCCGCTGAATTCACGCAGGGCCCAAACCATCGCGTCGAGCGGGTTGGTGATACAGATGACAAAAGCGTCGGGGGCATTGTCGCGGATGCCTTCGCCCACGGCCTTCATGACCTTGAGGTTGATGCCCAGCAGGTCGTCGCGGGACATGCCCGGCTTGCGCGGCACACCGGCGGTGACGATGCAGACGTCGGCGCCTGCGATGTCGGCATAGTCGCCTGTGCCCTTCAGCGAGACGTCGAAACCTTCGACCGGGCCGGACTCAGCGATGTCCAGCGCCTTGCCCTGGGGCACGCCGTCGGTGATGTCGAAGAGGACGACGTCCCCCAGTTCCTTGATCGCGGCCAGGTGCGCGAGCGTGCCGCCGATTTGTCCTGCGCCGATGAGGGCGATCTTGGGTCGGGCCATGTGATGTCTCCGGTCTGTCCGTTCAAGGTCCGGGGGGTGGCTACCCCCGGAGACAGGGGGCGCGCAAGGGGACAGACAGGGGATGACAGCGCTAAACCTGGTGGATTTTGCCCGAAATCAGGCCTTCGGATGCACGGCCGCCAAGGTACACGCCGAGGATTCGCCAGCCACCGGTCTCAGGTATCGACGTCCGCCAAGTGGCTCAGATCGTCCATCCGATCCTCCCAAGATTGGCCAGACGCCACCAGGCATGTGACCCCATCGGGGCGTGTGACCGTGACCGTCCAGGTTCCATTATCGTCCGAGGCAAAGACCTCCACCACGCGGTTCTGGGGGGCCAGACCAATGCCACGACGGGTCTCACCAAAATCGGAGGACAGCCGTTCGACCACGATGCCCCGGGGGCCGCAATTGGCGGCTTGTGCCTGTGCGGGCAAGGTCAGCACGAGTGCCGCGAAGGAGGTCAGCGCAATCAGTGCAGTGTTCAACTTTTGCGTTTTTGTCATGGCACGTTCCTTTCGAATATGCAGACCGGCCCGCCGCCCCAAGGTATGGCGGTACGCCAGATCTCGGGTCAGGGCCGGACGGTGCCGGCGTCGAAGGTAGTGCCATGAGGGTGACACATGGGGCCGAACAAACCGTTAACGCCTGAGCCCCATCGACCGCGCTGCGGAGCAGCGTGAACAACAGCAACAATCGAACCAAAACGGACACAGGTCTTGCCATTCATTGCGCAACCTGTTCCAAGGCGCCAAATTGATCGGAGACTAAGATGACCGCAGCCGACCGCCCCTATCGTTCCGTTCTGTATATTCCCGGATCCAAGGATCGTGCCCTCGATAAGGCACGGACCCTGCCTGTGGATGCGATCATTTTCGACCTGGAAGACGCCGTCGCACCCGATGAAAAGGTGAATGCGCGGAAGACGTTGCAAGATGCACTGGCCGCTGGCGGATACGGGCCACGCAGCCGGATTGTCCGTCTCAATGGGGCCGATACGGAATGGGGCGCCGAGGATCTAGCGACCTTTGCCAAGGTCGACGTGGAGGCCGTTCTTCTCCCCAAGGTGAACACCCCCGAAGACGTTGCTGCGGCTGCGAAGGTTCTGGACGACGCAGGCTCTAACGCGACGATCTGGGCCATGATGGAGACGCCGGAGGGCATCCTGAACGCTGCCGCCATTGCCCGGGCGCCCCGCATGGGGGGATTCGTCATGGGGACGAACGACTTGGCCAAGGATCTAGGGTGCCGCACACGGGCCGACCGCCTGCCCATGATGTTCGCCTTGCAGACCTGCCTCACAGCGGCGCGAATGGCGGGCATTCCCTGCATCGACGGCGTCTATAACGCCTTTAAGGATGACAACGGCCTGCACGCCGAATGTGAGCAGGGCCGAGATCTTGGGATGGACGGCAAGACCCTGATCCACCCCGCGCAGGTGGCGATTACCAACGCGGCCTTTGCCCCCACCGAGGCCGAAGCCGACCTGGCGCGGCGTCAGATCGCCGCATTCGATGAGGCCATGGCTGCCGGACAAGGGGTCGCCGTCTTGGACGGTCGCATCGTCGAAAACCTGCATGTGGACACGGCCCGCCGGACCCTGGCAAAGCTGGAGGCGATTGCCAAGCTGGAGGGCTAAGCCATGGGGTTCGTCTTACTGATTGCGGGTCTGTTGTTGTGGAGTGGGGCGCATCTGTTCAAGCGCCTCGCCCCTGAGGCCCGCGCCCGTTTGGGCGAGCCCGGAAAGGGCCTGGTTACGGTTCTTTTGGTCCTCTCCATCGTGATGATGGTCTACGGCTATCGCTGGGCCGATGGGCCGTGGTTCTGGGGCCGCTCGGCCCCGCTGGTCGGGATTAACAACCTGCTGATGGTGGTGGCGTTCTACGTTTATGCCGCCAGCGCGGCCAAATCCGCCAAGATTTGGCTGGGCACCAAGGTCCGGCATCCGCAACTGACCGCCGTCCTGATCTTCGTGGCCGCCCACCTGTTGGTGAATGGCGATCTCAAGTCCTTCGTCCTGTTCGGTGGCCTCGCGCTCTGGGCCATTGCAGAGATTATCATCATCAACCGTCAAGAAGGTCCCTGGACGCCGCCGCCGCGCGCCAAGCCCATCAAGGAAATCACTACGCCCGTCATCGCGATGGTTGCCATGACCGTCGTGATGTTGATCCACAACTGGCTGGGCGTGCAGCCCTGGGGCGCGTGATGGCCACGCTTTACCGTCTGCTGACCGCCGAGGACACATCAGCCTTTTGCCATAAGGTGTCAGAGGCGCTGGCCAAGGGCTGGGTTCTGCATGGGTCCCCGGCCTATGCCCATGATCCGGCGACCGGAGTCATGCGTTGCGCCCAGGCTGTGACCAAGGACGTGGACACCCCCTACCACCCCGACATGAAACTGGGACAGCAATGACCAAGACCAATCCTGGCCGCTTTTTCGAGGACTACAGCCTCGGGCAGACCATCCGCCACGCCGTGCCCCGCACCATCGCCGAGGGCGAGCGGGCGATGTATCACGCGCTCTATCCGCAGCGGTTCGCGCTCTATTCGTCGGACGCATTCGCCATCGATTGTGGGCTGGACGGCGCGCCTTTGGATGACATGGCAGTGTTCCACACGGTGTTCGGCAAGACGGTGCCCGATGTGTCCCTGAACGCAGTCGCGAACCTTGGCTATGCGGAGGGTCGGTTCCTGAAGCCGGTCTATGCGGGCGACACCCTGCGGTCGGAATCCGAGGTCATCGGCCTCAAGCAGAACTCCAACGGCAAATCGGGCGTCGTCTGGGTCCGCACCACGGGCTACGACCAGAACGATACGCCCGTGCTCAGCTATGTGCGCTGGGTCATGGTGCGCAAGCGCGACACCGAGGCGCCCGCGCCCGAGACGACCATCCCAGATTTGGCTAAGACCGTTGCCGCCGAAGACCTCGTGATCCCCGAGGGGCTGACCTTCGAAGGCTATGACGCCGAATTGGCGGGGGAGCCGCACCGCGCCGCCGATTATGAGGTGGGCGAGGTCATCGACCATGTGGACGGCACCACCATCGAAGAGGCGGAGCATATGCTCGCCACGCGCCTCTGGCAGAACACCGCCAAGGTGCATTTCGACGCCACCTTCCGCGAAGACGGCAAGCGCCTGATCTATGGCGGCCACGTCATCAGCTTGGCGCGCGCCCTGTCCTTCAACGGCCTGGCTAACGCTCAGATGATCGTCGCCATCAACGCGGGCGCCCATGCGAACCCCTGTTTCGCGGGCGACACCGTGCGCGCCTGGTCCGAGGTGCTGGACAAGGCCGAGGTCGCGCCGGGCATCGCCGCCGTCAGGCTGCGCCTTGTGGCGACGCGGGGGGCTCAGGCCATGCCGGGGCAGTTGCGTGGTGAGGACGGCAAGTACCTGCCGGACGTGTTGCTCGACCTCGACTATTGGGCGCTGATGCCCGCCTAGGGGCTTGCCCCAGGGGGCGAAGGCGGGCCTTCATCGCGTATGATCCGCCTTATCCTTCTGTTTGTCGTGCTTGCCCTGCCGGTGCGGGCCGACTTCGTCCTCAATAACCTGCGCATGACCCTGTACCATGAGTTGGCCCATGCGGTGATCGACCAGCATGAGGTCCCGCTTTTCGGCCCGGAGGAAACGGCGGCGGATACCTTCGCCTTGGTCCTGGCCAACCGTTTACACGGCGAGGACGAGATGACGGCCATGGTTCAGGATATGGTCGCCGTTTATCGGGCCGATGCAGCGCGTGCGTTATTTGACCCTTGGGCCGAGTATATGCCGACGCCCCAACGGTTGGCCTATGCCATCTGTCTCTACTATGGGCAGAACCCCGAGGTGCGGCGCCCCCTCGCCCTGGCCATGGGCCTGCGCCCGGATGAGCGGCGGCCCTGCGTGGAGCGCGCCGCCTCAGTCACGGCGGCCTGGGGCCCGGTCCTGGATAGGATCGCCCCGTCCGAGCCGACCGACAGCTTGCGCCCCGCCCGTTTGGGCAAAGCCCTGCGCCTGCTCGGCAAGGACATTGCCCGGGTAAATCGGACCATTGCCTTGCCCCGGCCCATCCCCGTGCAAACCGAAGCCTGTGGCGAGGACAACGCCTTTTATTATCATTTCGATGAGCGGATCGTGTTCTGCCATGAGATGGTGACGACCCTCCGCCGCCGCGCCCGGGATCAGTAGTGCGGGACCTTTTCTCCGCGCTGGGCATGGGCGGCGACGGTATCGATCCGTTTTGTCCGGGTTGGTGCGGTCTTCGCCTGGGCGATCCAGCGTAGCACATTCCGCCGGTAAGACGGGGCAGCGCCGTCGAACCACCCCGCACCCGACCCGAGGGCGGCGCGTAGGTCGTCCGGCACCTGTAAGGCATCCACATCTGCCATGGCGTCCCACAGGCCACTTGCCTTGCCCGCAGCCACCGCGGCGCGGCCCGCCGGATGCATCCGTCCCTCCGCCTCCAACCGCGCGGCCCGGTCCTTATAGGTCTTGGCCCAAGTTTGCTCCCGGCGGGGCGAGATCAACTGCATCGTCCGGTCGGCGTCCAGCTTGTACCGCCGCCCGTCGATCCAACCATGGGCGATCAACGCGTCAAGCACCGCGTCCCGCGATAGGTATTTGTCCCTGTGGGTGGCCTTCCAGGTCACCAACAGCACGCCGTCGGCCCGCCCGTGGTGCGCTCCAAGCCAGGCCCAAAGCGCGGCCTCCGAGGTGACTTCTATCCGGTCCATACCGTCCATCGGCTGGCAGATAGGTCAGTCCTTCAGCGGGTCATGTCCCCAGTTCATCAGGCTGTAGCGCCAGGCCGAGGTCTCCACGTCGTCGTCTGGGCCACCCTGTGACAGGTGGCGTTTGATATAGCCGATCACGCGGGCCATGTGATCCCAATCGTCGTCAGACAGATCGTCCTTCTTGGTTCGCTTGACGTCCACGATGCGGCGGCCGGACTTATGTCCTTTGCTTTCGCCGTCGCCGCTGTCGGCGCCGACGGACTGGCTCTCATCGGTGTCCAACCAGTCTGACAACTCCTGTGGGGCCATATTTACAAGGTCTTTCCATTCGTCCCAAATCTGGTCTCGCGACTTGTCCGACATCGAATCCTCCTGTCTCGGTGATCCCTTCCAACGGTCGGACCAAAAATCCGGTTCCTTGTGATCACACCTGTACGGAGCGTGATCACAAAATTTGGATTTAGAGGCATTTTAACCGGCTGCGACGGTGCGACCCCGTGACACCGCGCGTCAAATCGGTAGGAGTACCGCCCAACAGACCGGATACAGACCAACATAGGAGCGTCGAGATGGCCGACGTGAACCGGGGCAACCGTCCCCTCAGCCCGCATTTGCAGGTCTATCGCCCGCAGCTGACTTCGATGACCTCCATCCTGACGCGGATCACGGGCAATGCGCTCGTGCTCGGCGGGATCTTGATCACGTGGTGGTTCGTGGCCGCTGCGGCTGGTCCCGAGGCTTTCGCCACGGCGGACGCGGTCCTGACCTCCTGGTTCGGTAAGCTCGTGTTCTTCGGCTCGATCTGGGCGCTTTGGTATCACACGCTCGCGGGCATCCGGCACCTGGTCTGGGATCAGGGATATGGTCTGGATGTTGAGACGGCCGAAAAGATGGGCCTCGGCATCATCATTGGGTCGGTCCTGCTGACCCTGTTCACCGTCATCGTGCTGTAAGGAGGCGACCATGGCTTATCTGACCGACCGCAAACGCGTTGCTGGCCTGGGCGCCTCTGGAACCGGCACGGAACATCACTGGCACCAGACGCTGCTGTCCTCGGCGCTCGTGATCCTTGTGCCGCTGTTCCTCTTCACCTTTGGCGCGATCCTGGGGGCCCCTTACGAGGAGGTCGTCGCCTATTACTCCCGGCCCTGGCCTGCGCTGATCGCCATCCTGACGCTGACCGTGGGGTGGGTGCATTTCGCCAAGGGCGTGCAGGTCCTGATCGAGGATTACGTCCACGGCACCGCCCGGAAGGTCAGCATCGTTGCGACCACCTGTCTCAGCTACGCTGGCGCGTTGGCAGGCGTTTACGCCTTAGCCCGCCTGGCCCTGTAAGTCTTTAGGAGCGACCCAAATGGCAGCTTACGAATACGAGACCCATGAATATGACGTCGTGGTGGTCGGGGCCGGTGGCGCTGGCCTCCGCGCGACCCTCGGCATGGCGGAACAAGGTCTGCGCACGGCCTGCGTGACCAAGGTCTTCCCCACCCGCTCCCACACCGTGGCGGCCCAGGGCGGCATTGCCGCATCCTTGGGCAACATGGGGCCCGACTCCTGGCAGTGGCACATGTACGACACCGTCAAAGGGTCGGACTGGCTGGGCGACACCGACGCCATGGAATACCTCGCCCGCGAGGCGCCTAAGGCCGTCTATGAGCTGGAACACTACGGCGTGCCCTTCTCCCGCACCGAAGAGGGCAACATCTACCAGCGTCCCTTCGGCGGCCACACGACCGAGTTCGGGGAAGGCCCTCCGGTGCAGCGTACCTGCGCCGCCGCCGACCGCACCGGCCACGCCATCCTGCACACGCTCTATGGCCAGTCGCTGAAGGAAAAGGCCGAGTTCTTCATCGAATACTTCGCCATTGACCTGATCATGTCCGAAGACGGTCAGTGCCAAGGCGTCCTCTGCTGGAAGTTGGACGACGGCACGCTGCACCTGTTCAGCGCCAAGATGACCGTTCTGGCCACGGGCGGCTATGGTCGCGCCTATTTCTCGGCCACCTCGGCTCACACCTGCACCGGCGACGGTGGTGGCATGGTGGCCCGGGCTGGCCTGCCGCTCCAGGATATGGAGTTCGTGCAGTTCCACCCCACCGGTATCTACGGCGCCGGCTGCCTCATCACCGAAGGCGCGCGCGGCGAAGGCGGCTACCTCACCAACTCCGAAGGTGAGCGGTTCATGGAGCGTTATGCGCCCACCTATAAGGATCTCGCCTCCCGCGACGTGGTCAGCCGCTGCATGACCATGGAAATCCGCGAAGGTCGCGGTGTCGGCAAAGAGGGGGATCACATCCACCTCAACCTGTCGCACCTGCCGCCTGAGACGTTGAACCTGCGCCTGCCCGGTATCTCCGAATCCGCGCGCATCTTCGCCGGTGTGGACGTCACGAAGGAGCCGATCCCGGTTCTGCCCACCGTTCACTACAACATGGGCGGTATCCCCACGAACTACTGGGGCGAAGTTCTGGCACCAACGCCCGGCAACGACGACAACGTGGCACCCGGCCTGATGGCCGTGGGCGAAGCAGGGTGTGCATCGGTTCACGGTGCCAACCGTCTGGGCTCCAACTCGCTGATCGACCTGGTCGTCTTCGGCCGTGCCGCCGCGATCCGCGCCGGTCAGGTCGTCGATCCCTCGACGCCTGTGCCCGCGCCGAACATGCGCTCGGTTGAAATGGCCCTGGCCCGCTTTGACGGCTTGCGGCACGCACGCGGTCAGGTCGCCACCGCCGAGCTGCGCCTTGAGATGCAGAAGACCATGCAGGCCGACGCCGCCGTCTTCCGCACCGAAAAGACGCTGGCCCAGGGTAAGGACAAGATGGAGGACATCGCGGGCAAGCTGCCTGACGTGGCCGTCACCGACAACACGCTGATCTGGAACTCCGACCTGATGGAGACGCTGGAGCTGGCCAACCTGATGCCCAACGCCGTGGCCACCGTGGTCGCCGCCGAGGCGCGCAAGGAAAGCCGGGGCGCGCACGCGCACGAGGACTTCCCTGATCGCGACGACGAAAACTGGCGTAAGCACTCGCTGACCTGGTTCAAGGGTGATGAGCAAAAGGCGTCGCTCGGCTATCGCGGTGTTCACCTGAACCCGTTGACCAGCCACAACGACGGCGGGATCGACCTCAAGAAGATCGCACCCAAGGCGCGCGTCTACTGATGCGGACACCTGTCTTCTTGGGTCTGGCATGTGCGCTTCTGGCCGCATGTCAGACCTCTGGGCTCTCGCGGGCGCCCACGGCTGAAGAACGGAGCATTTGCTTGGGTCAGATTGGAAAGGGTCCTGGCGGCTCCAATGGACAAATGTTGTCGATGGAAGAAGCCGAGGTCTATCAGGCCTGTCTTTCTGAACTCATCGGCTAAGGCGCAAGAGGCGAGAGGATGCTGGTAGGGACAACAAACAGCGGCAGCAGTCGGATGCGGTCCACGCCCACCGGGCTGGCTCTCGGTTTGTGTTGTCTGTCTGCTTGTATGCCCACAGGGCCTGAAGCGCGGCGCGCGGCCTATCTGGACTGCGCCCGCGATCAGGGTCTGACGGTGACCGATGGCACTATCCGCACGACCTCCGCCGCCGATCTCGCGCGGCTCGACGCTTGCGAGGCCATCCCCAGATGATCCGCATTGCTGCCTTCCTGCCGTTGGTTTTGATCGCCTGCGGCCCTCCCGCACCGATCACGCCCGAGCGGGCGGAGCGGCTGTGCCGGTCCGAGGCGGAACAGGCCGACGGCATATCCGGCTCCATCGGCGTGGGTATCGGCTCTGACGGGCCAAGCGCACGGGGCGGCATCACGATCACGGACGACATCTTCAACCCGCGCCCCCGGGATGAGGCGCTGGCCGATTGCATCGCACGCCGTACCGCCGGAGAGCCTACCCCGACCACCGTCGGGATCACCATCGGGGGCCGCACATGAGGGGGGCTGCTGGTCTCCTCCTCGTCGGTCTCGCGGGCTGTGGCGGAAATGCGCCCGGGCCGTCGGCCACAGATTTCGTGGGAACCGACGCCGAGGTCTCGCCCGGCCTCGCGTCTTGCGTAACAGCGATCGGGCGCCCGGATCTGGCCACGGATCCCGACGCCTCCATGACCAATGATGAAATCGAGGCCTTACTCACCTGCACCGCCGAGAGGGCGCGCGGATGAGTGATCTGATCGCCCCGCGCGTGTTCTGCATCGGGACACATCACAAGACTGGAACGCTTTGGATGCGCTCCGTTTTTCGCAAGCTGGCTGCTTGGATGAAGGTGGGCGAGCGGGTCGTCTATCCTTCGGTGACGGGCAAGGTAATTCCCGACCGGGAGCGGATGTTCCTGTTTTCCTGGTCTTCGACGTTCCGGTCCGCGATCCTGGACCTGCCGGAGGTTCGCATCCTGCACGTCATCCGCGACCCCCGCGATGTGTTGCTGTCGGGCTACCGGTATCACCAGCACGCCCCCCAGCGGGGCGAGGATTTTCTGCACCAGCCGCGCGCGGATTTGGACGGGCAGACGTACCAACAGCATTTGAATGCCTTGCCGACCGAGGTCGATAAGATGCTGTTCGAAATGGGTGAGAAGCACGCCAAGACCTTGGATGAGATGCTGGCCTGGGATTATGGGCGACCGAACGCGATTGAGGTCCGCTACGAAGACCTGATCGCCGATGTGACCTGCGACGGCTTTCGCGAGCACCTGCGCAATTTGGGCCTGACCGAGCCGGAGGTGTCCCGTGGCGGCGACATCTTTTGGGGCAACGCTTTGTTCGGGGGCCTTGCCAAGCCCGAGGATCGTGTGGCCCGCGTTGCGGCGCATGTCGCCTCGGGTCAGGCGGCGCAGTGGCGCACCAAAATGCCCCGTCCGGTGGCCGAAGCCTATGCCGAGGCCCATGGCGATGCGCTCGTGGCGCTCGGCTACGAAACCCACCCGTCTGACTGGGTGGAGGAGGTGCGCCATGCGGCCTGATGGAGTGCGCCAAACCGCGGGTCACCCCGCGGTGGGCCTCCGGTTTACCGGAGGCGCCGCCCTCCTGGTCCTGGCGGCGTGCAATACGCCCCTGGGCACCGAGGTCACCCGTGCCGCCGCCAAGGCGACCGTGAACCCCATCGTGGCCAGCCGTTTCCCGGGCCTGCCCGTGCAGCCCGCCACCGACTGCGTGATCGACAATGCCACGGGCGACGAGCTTGTCACCCTGGCCTCTGCCGCCGCGACCCGCGACGACCCGACCGCCACGCGGATCGTGGTCGATGTCGCAGGCCGCCCCGAGACCATCCGATGCTTTGGGCAGGACGCGCTGCCCGCCATTCTGAACACCCTCTAGGAGGAACGACCCATGGTTCAATTCACCCTGCCCAAGAACTCCAAGATCACCGTCGGTAAGACCTGGCCCAAGCCCGAAGGCGCCAACAACCTGCGGAAGTTCCAGATTTATCGCTGGAACCCCGAAGACGGCAAAAACCCGCGGCTCGACACCTATTGGGTCGATTTGGACACCTGCGGGCCGATGATCTTGGACGCGCTGATCAAGATCAAGAACGAGATCGATCCGACGCTGACCTTCCGCCGCTCCTGCCGGGAGGGGATCTGCGGGTCCTGCGCCATGAACATCGACGGGATGAACACCCTGGCCTGTACCTGGGGCATCGACGAGGTGAAGGGCGACGTGAAGATCTATCCGCTTCCCCACATGCCGGTCATCAAGGATCTGATCCCCGACCTGACCCACTTCTATGCGCAGCACGCTTCGGTCATGCCTTGGCTTGAGACCAAGTCGAACACGCCCGCCAAGGAATGGAAGCAGAGCATCGCCGACCGCGAAAAGCTGGACGGTCTCTATGAATGCATCATGTGTGCCTCCTGCTCGACGTCCTGCCCCAGCTATTGGTGGAACGGCGATCGCTACCTTGGGCCGGCCGCGCTGCTCCATGCCTATCGCTGGATCATCGACAGCCGGGATGAGGCCACAGGAGAGCGGCTCGACGATCTGGAAGATCCGTTCAAGCTGTATCGCTGCCACACGATCATGAACTGCGCCAAGACCTGCCCCAAGGGTCTGAACCCGGCCAAAGCCATCGCCTCCATCAAGAAGATGATGGTCGAGCGGCACGTATGATCCGGCTGGTCCTCGCCTTTGCTCTGCTGGGCAGCCCGGCGGCTGCCCAAAGCTCCAACGCGGCGCGGTACCTTGCCGCGCAAGAGGTGTCGGAGGCCTGTGATGGCCGTGGCGGGACCGTATCGGACGGCCTGTTCGAGAGGGATCTGGACGGCGATGGTCGCGACGACTTACTCATCGCCCACGAAGGTATCCGGTGCGCGGGCGGTGGCTTCGCCCGGAGCGCCTATTGTGGGATGCAGGTCTGTACGGTGAAAATCTGGTTGCGGCGCGGGGATTTGCTCAAACTGGAAGAGGAGTTCCTGGGCGGGGGGATCACCCTGGGTCCGACCTCTGTGCCTGTCATTTCCGGTTATGCCCACGGCGGCGCCTCCTGGTCCATGCGCTGGTCCGGCGGAGGGTTCCGTTAACGCGGTCCCTCTGGACCAATCGCAGCAGAGCCGACCACCCTGTGCGCCCATGCGCGTGGCCCTCGTCGGCATACTGGGTCACTTTGGCGGTCTGACCCTCATCGGAGCATCCAGATGCCGAAGCCCGCCACCGCAGCCCCCAAGCTCCAAGTGCCGCTCCTGTCAGGCGGACCCTACACCCTCGCCGATCAGCCCCGCGAAGTGCTGATCGTGTTCTATCGCGGTGTTCACTGCCCCGCATGCCGCAAGCAGCTAGAGGCCTTGGTCCCCCTCATGCCTGCCTTTGAGGAACGTGGCATCGACGTCGTCGCCATCTCCATGGACGAGGAGGATCGGGCCCAAAAAACCCAAGTAGACTGGGCCGTTGACGGCATCCCCATCGGCTACGCCATGCCCGAAAAGATGGCGCGTGACTGGGGGCTTTGGATCTCGGAACGAGTTGTCGAGAAAGAGCCGCCGATCTTCTCAGAGGCGGCGCTCACCTGGGTCGGGGCGGATGGCACGATCCTGGCCCATTGGCAGCAATCGGTGCCCTTCGCGCGTCCTCCGTTCGACGACATCCTGTCGGGCATCGACTTCGTTCGGGCCAATGGCCGTCCACCCCGGGGGGCGGCCTGAGGGTCAATCGGCACCGCCTATTTCCACGCCGTCTTCTTCGATCGCGCCGTCGCCATCTAGATCCGCGTCCAGGGCTGCCTCTCGCTCGGCCAGGGTATCGACCCGATCATTGGACATACAGCCCGCCAGCAAGGCGGTCAGGGCGGCGGCGGTCACGAGGGGTAGGGCGCGGGTCATGGGCAAGCTCCGTTTTGCATGATGGCCCCCAACGTGGCGCCACCCGCATCGGTTCCCTTTTGTGAATTTTCCATCTTGACCGACTCGCGATTTGGCCCCATGTGGCCGCGCATAGACGCCAACGCACGCGCCTCTGGCACGGCACTTCGCGGAGGCTTTCGGTCCGAAAGCCCCGCTGCACGGTTACGTAGCGACGGTAACGTCTCCCCTTGGAAGTGAGCGGTCTGCGCCGGGAAAGCCCCGGAATGGCCGGGTCTGACTGGAGATGACCAATGAACGCAGTAACCGGCTTCGGCCGTCCCGAAATCGTTGCGCCGTCGCGCGTGGAATCTTTCATCGCGGCCCATGACTTCGATCAGCCTACGCTGGTCTTGGACGTCGACGCGGTGGAGCGTCAATTCCGCGCTCTCGCCGCCGGTTTGGGCCGTGCGCACATCCACTATGCCGTCAAGGCGAACCCCCATGTGGCCATTGTCGAGCGTTTGGTGCGCCTCGGCTCTGGCTTCGATGCCGCTTCGCGCGGGGAAATCGAACTGGTGCTGAGCCAAGGCGCGGACCCGGCTCATGTGTCCTTTGGGAATACCATCAAAAAGGCCGCTGACATTCGCTTTGCGGCCCAAGCGGGCGTGACCCTCTTCGCGGCCGATGCCGAGGAAGAACTAGCCAAGATCGCGACCAACGCGCCGGGTGCCCGTGTTTATATCCGCGTGATCGTGGATAACCCCGAGGCCGATTGGCCGCTCAGCCGCAAGTTCGGCTGCGCCCGTGACAAGGCTTTGGCGCTGCTGGGCCTGGCCCGTGACCTGGGCCTGGTGCCCTTCGGCCTGTCGTTCCACGTCGGCTCCCAAACCCGTCAGGCGCGTATGTGGACCGGCACCTTGGATCAAGTGGCTGCCATCTGGCACGAGGCGCGGGAGGCTGGCTTCGACCTGCAACTGCTCAACATCGGCGGGGGCTTCCCGGCCTTCTATGGTGAGGAAATCGCCCACCCGACCACCTATGCCGCTGCTGTCATGGACCTGATCACCGAGCGGTTCGGCGACGTGCCCCAGATCATGGCCGAACCAGGTCGCGGCCTGGTGGCCGAAGCTGGCGCCATCGCTGCCGAGGTCCTGCTGACCGCGCGCAAGTCGGACGACGACCTGCACCGCTGGGTGTATCTGGACATCGGCAAATTCTCTGGCCTGGCCGAAACCATCGACGAGGCGATCCGTTACCAGTTCGTCACCCCCCGCGATGGCGACACCACGGGTCCCTGCGTTCTGGCTGGCCCGTCCTGCGACAGCGCCGATGTGCTGTATGAAAAGCGGCCCATTCAATTGCCGCTGTCGCTGCAAGCGGGCGATAAAGTGATCATCCGCAACTGCGGGGCCTATACGTCCAGCTACTCCTCGGTGGGGTTCAACGGCTTCCCGCCGCTGGCGACCATCGTGCTGTGATCCATCCCGGCGGGGACCTTAGCGATAGGTGCCCGCCGTGATGAACTCCCCAAAGCTTTCGCACCAGACAACCACAGTGGTGTAGGCCTCCAGATCTACTCCCTCGGGCACGTCGAGAACAAAGCCGTCGAAACTGCGCACATCGCCCACATGGAGCGCATCGGGACGGGCGGCGGCAAAGGCGGCTTCGTCCTCCACGAAGACGGTGGTCAGGTACAGTTTGTAGTCCGGCCCCGGCGCCAAGCGCCCGGTATGGACGATCCGCTCCGGCCCAAGGGCGATGGTCCCCTCGCCCCAATGCAGGAAATCGCTGCCCGCCAGGTCTCGCGTCAGCTCCGCCTGATAGGTGGCGCCTTCGGACATCGCCGCCAATTCCTCAGCCGAGGGGGCAGGGGGCGCCGTCAGGATTGGCAAGAAGTAGATCCCAAGCGCGAACCCCACGGCCACAGCAATCCCATGGGTGATGCCCCGAACGATCCACGTAACCATGTCATACCTCTCTGCTGACGCCTGACCATGGCATGATCCACGGGCTGCACAAACCCTGCACGACTGATAGCGATGGACTGCAGGGCCGATCGCTATTCCAGAGGACAGTCACACCAAAACGGGGGGTCACCATGCGGTCAGCCGGTGTTCGTTTCTTCATTGTCTTTGTGCTCACGCTGTTGATGGTCATCCCGCTTTGGATGGTCGGCGGCATTGTCCGGGAACGCTCAGACTATGCCGAGTCTACCCAACGGACCATTGGCCGCGAATGGGGTGGGGCCCAAACCGTGTCTGGCCCGGTTCTGGTGATCCCAGTGGAGGGGATCGCCTATCGCCTGGAAACCCGCGAAGTGGTGGATCGGGTGACCGGCGACACCACGACCGAAACCATCGAGACGCCCTACGCCGTTCGGCGGGACCCGGTCATCCTGCGCCCCGAAGACCTCGATATTTCGGTGGCGACAGCCTCCCAGATCCGCAGCCGGGGCATTTTTGAGGTTCCCGTGTATACCGCCGAGACGGAGTTGGCTGCGTCCTTCGACACCACCCGCGCTGCGACCGCCCTAGAGGCCGATGAGACCCTGCAATGGGACGCCACCGTTTTGCGCCTCGGGCTCAGCAGCAACAGCGGCGTGCGCCCAGGAGCCGAGATCAAGGGGCCAAACGGTCCCCTGGATCTGCGTCCCTTCGGGGATGGTACGTCCGGCGGGATCGAGGGCGACCTGGGCGCCGTGTCGGGCCGCGTGGCCGTCTCCGCCCGTCTGACGCTGAACGGCTCCTCGTCCTTTCGGGTCACGCCAGATGGGCGGACCACCCGGGTGACCATGTCCGGCGATTGGCCCGATCCGGGGTTCACCGGCGCCTTCTTACCAGAGACACGCACCGTCACCGCCGAAGGCTTTACGGCCACCTGGGCCGTGCCCCACTTGGCCCGCGCCATGCCCCAAGTGACACGAGGGGATGCCAACCGCGCCTTCGGGTTCGGGACCGACTTCGTACAACTCGGAGACTTTTACCAAAAGGCCTGGCGCGCCGCGCGCTATGGCATCCTGTTCATTGCCCTGACGTTTCTCTGCGTGTTGCTGACCGAACGCCGGGGGCAGCCGACCCACCCCGTGCAATACGTGCTGATCGGATTGGCCCAATCGCTCTTCGTGCTGTTAATGGTGGCCTACGCGGAGCAGGTCGGTTTTGCGCTGGCCTATGGCGGGGCTGCGGCGGCCACCATTGCGCTTTTGGTGATGTTTGGGGCCATCGGTTTGCGGCTGGGCCGCCGGACCTGGGTTCTGGGCGGGTTGCTGATGGTGCTTTATGCCGTGCTCTACCTCATCCTGACGGCGACCGACTTGGCCCTGTTGGCCGGCGCGACCCTGGCCTTCCTCGCCCTCGCCGCAACGATGATCGTTACCCGCAACGAAGAGTGGTTTGGCCCGAAAGGTCCCCGCGATGGGTTCCGTCGCCGCACCAAGGACTGACGACCAGGCGGCGGGGGGCGCTGGCATCCCCGCCGTCCGGAAGCCGCAGGAGGGCTTAGGTAAATGCGGCTTCCAGCGCGATCTCAACCATATCACCGAAAGAGGTCTGGCGGTCTTCCGATGGCAGTGCCTCTTCGGTCAACAGGTGGTCGCTGACGGTCAGAACGGCCAGGGCCCGACATCCATGGCGGGCGGCCAGGTTATACAATTCCGCCGCTTCCATCTCGACCGCCAGGATCCCGTGGTCCGTCATCATCTTATTGAGGTCGGGGCGCTGATCGTAGAACACGTCCGAGGAATAAATCCCGCCCACATGAACCGCGCTGGCTTTGGTTTGGGCGGCGGCATGGGCCGCTGACAGCAAGCCGAAATCCGCGCAGGGTGCGAAATTGATTTCCTTGAAGACCCCAACTGAGGGTGTGGAAATGGAGGAGGCCGTTTGCGCCAAAACGATATCCCGCAGCTTTACGTGCTGTTGCATCGCGCCGGTCGATCCAATTCGGATGAGGGTTTTTGCGCCATAAACCGTTATCAATTCGTTTGCATAAATCGACAGGGACGGCATTCCCATGCCAGAGCCGTGGAGTGTTACGCGATGACCGCGCCATGTCCCCGTATACCCCAGCATACCTCTGATATCGTTCACCAATTCAGGTGTCTCTAGAAACGTTTCCGCCGCCCATTTCGCGCGCATGGGATCGCCGGGCATAAGGATCGTTTCGGCGATTTGGCCAAGGTCTGCACGGATATGAGGTGTCATGTCGGTCTCTCCTAGACGGCAAAAAGGGGCGCGGTCAGCGCCCCTTTGATTTGTGTCTCTCTAGGTCAGGCTAGATCGCCAAATCGGCCTCGGTCTTTCCGGCGGCAATGGCGTCTTTGAACCACTGCGGTTGACGCCCACGTCCCGACCAGGTCTTGGCGGGGTTTTCTGGGTGCACAAACTTCGGCGGCAGCCCCGCCGATTTCGCTTTCTTCGCGCCGGCGAAGTCAGCCAGCGAGAACCCCATCTCCGCGGCCATCGACTCCAGCTTAACCTGCGCCTCTTTCATCCGACGTTCATCGAACGACTTCAAAGCGGCTGCCACATCCTTTTGGAGCTTCGTCAGCTCCTCGCGGCTCATGTCTTCAAGATTCATTTTGCAATCCCCATTGCTGCTTCCCAAGAATCGCAATAGGCCGCAAAAATTCTGAATGCAAGAACCTGATTATTGAGCGGCGATTTCTTTAGGGTCCGCCAATTCGACAATGTCGCCCATAATCCGATTCAATTCGAAGTCTTTAGGCGTATAAACCTCGGATACACCAAAAGATTTCAAACGCACCGCATCTTCATCAGGAATAATTCCGCCGACGATAACAGGGACGTGCGATAGGCCTGCGGTCCGCATCCGCTCCATCAGATCCTCGACCAAAGGCAGGTGCGACCCCGATAGGATCGACAGGCCGACCACATGGGCGCCTTCGTCCAAAGCGGCGGCCACGATGGCCTCGGGCGTGAGGCGAATGCCTTCGTAGCGGATGGCCATGCCACAGTCGCGGGCGCGCACGGCGATTTGCTCGGCGCCGTTGGAATGGCCGTCCAATCCGGGCTTGCCCATCAAGAACGTCAGGCGACGTCCCAGCTTATCGCTGACCGCGTCTACGGCACCGCGCAATTCCTCCAGACCCTCGGTCCGGTTCGATTGAGAGGCGGACACCCCGGTGGGGCCGCGATACTCTCCGTGGACGCCGCGCATGACACCGGCCCATTCGCCGGTGGTGACGCCCGCCTTTGCGGCGGCAATCGACGGCTCCATGATATTGGTGCCCTCGCGCGCCGCCCGTCCCAGGGCGTCCAGCGCCGCTTTGACGGCCTCATCGTCGCGGGCCTCGCGCCAGGCGTCCAGGCGCTCGATCTGGTCGGCCTCAACGGCTGGGTCGACGACCATGATGCCACCGTCTTCACCGACCAGCGGCGAGGGCTCCCCTTCTTTCCAGGCGTTGACGCCGACAACCGTCGTATCGCCCCGCTCGATCCCGCCCAGACGGTCCGCATTCGATTCGACCAGACGGCTTTTCATATACTCGATGGACGAGACCGCCCCACCCATGCCGTCCAGCACGGCCAATTCGGCGCGGGCACCTTCCTTCAGGGCCTCGACCTTCTTGGCGACCACTGGGGAGCCATCGAACAGATCGCCGTATTCCAAGAGGTCCGTCTCATAGGCCAGGACCTGCTGCATCCGCAGGGACCATTGCTGATCCCAGGGGCGGGGCAGGCCCAGGGCTTCGTTCCAGGCGGGCAATTGGACCGCGCGGGCCCGGGCCGTTTTGGACAGGGTCACTGCCAGCATTTCCAGCAGGATACGATAGACGTTGTTCTCCGGCTGTTGCTCCGTCAGCCCCAGGGAGTTCACCTGCACCCCGTAGCGGAAGCGGCGGAACTTCGGATCCTCCACGCCGTAGCGTTCGGTGCAGATCTCATCCCACAGCTCGACAAAGGCGCGCATTTTGCACATCTCGGTCACGAACCGGATGCCCGCATTCACGAAGAACGAGATCCGCCCGACCAGCCGGGGGAAATCCTCCTCCGGGACGCGCCCGCGCAACTCATCCAGGACCGAGGTCGCGGTGGCCAGCGCAAAGGCCAACTCCTGCTCCGGCGTCGCACCGGCCTCTTGCAGGTGGTAGGAGCAGACGTTCATCGGGTTCCACTTGGGGATCGCCTGGTAGCAATACTCGGCCACATCCCCGATCAGCTTCATCGACGGCTTCGGAGGCAGGACATAGGTCCCCCGGGACAGGTATTCCTTGACTAGATCGTTCTGCACCGTGCCCTGCAGCTTGGAGGTATCGGCCCCCTGCTCCTCGGCCACAGCGATATAAAGCGCCAGCAGCCAAGGCGCCGTCGCGTTGATCGTCATCGAGGTGTTCATCTGCTCCAGCGGGATATCTTGGAACAGCGTCCGCATGTCGCCCAGATGCGCCACCGGCACGCCGACCTTACCGACCTCGCCCCGCGCCAGGATATGGTCGCTGTCATAGCCCGTCTGCGTGGGCAGGTCGAAGGCGACCGACAGACCGGTCTGACCCTTGGCCAGGTTCGCCCGATACAGGGCGTTGGATTTCGCCGCGGTAGAGTGACCGGCATAGGTGCGGAACAGCCAGGGACGATCCTTGGCGGGGCGGGACTCTGACGTCGTGTCTTGCTGCGACATGGCGAAGCCTCTTGTAACAATCTTGCGCTTTGGGTCAGTTATCCGAAAGATCAGGCAACTGTCAATTCGCCGCGTTGCGGCATTTCCGAGGCACTCTTTTCACCGGCCCAAGCAGACACAGGTCTGCACGGGGGGTGTACCGTGGTATGTACGCCCGGTGTACGCGACTTTCGGAGGGGCAGGGCCTGTCACACGCCGTTGAGATCCCGGTTTGGGCCCTGATCCTGCTGTGTGGATTCGCGGCCGTGACCTTTGCGTCCCACTTCCTCTTTCCGTCGGTGCGGTGGTTCTTTCGCAAACGGGCGGAGCGGTTGGTTGCCCGCCTGAACACCCGGCTCGCGCGCCCCATTCAGCCGTTCAAGCTGGCCCATAGGACCGAGACGGTGAACCGCCTCGCCTATGACCCGCAGGTGGCCCAAGCCGTCATCGACTTCGCCGCCGCCGAAGGCATCCCAGAGGCCGTCGCCTTCGAGACCGCGCGCCGCTACGCCAATGAGATCGTGCCAGGTTTCTCCGCGACACTCTATTTCAGCGTGGCCACGCGGGCGGCCCAATGGCTCTCCCGGTCGCTCTATCGCGTGCGTGTTAGTGGGGAGGTGGCGGCCCTGGACGGGATCGACACCGATGCCACGGTCGTCTTCGTTCTCAACCACCGGTCCAACATGGATTACGTTTTGGTGACCTGGCTGGCGGCCCGTCAAACGGCCTTGGCCTATGCGGTGGGTGAATGGGCGCGGCGCTGGCCCCTGGCCCCGCTGATCCGGGCGATGGGGGGCTATTTCGTGCGCCGGAAGAACCTCAACCCCCTGTATCGCAAGGTTCTGGCCCGATACATCCAACTGGCAACGGCGGGTGGCGTGACCCAAGCCATTTTCCCCGAAGGACGGCTCAGCCGCACGGGCGCGTTGCAGGACCCGAAGCTGGGCATCCTCAGCTACCTCATTGCGGATCATGATCCAGACGCGGCTCGCGACGTGGTCTTTGTGCCGGTGGCCGTCAATTATGAGCGCGTCCTAGAGGATCGAGTCCTCATCGCGGCGTCGACGAAAGGCGCAAAGGCCTTTCGCCTACGCTGGTGGATGGTGGCGCGGCACCTCTTTCGGCATTTACAACTGCGTGTGACCGGTCGGTTCACCCGGTTTGGCTATGCGGCGGTGTCCTACGGGCGCCCGCTGTCTCTGCAGGCCTTCTTGGCCCACGACCACGACGACCCAACCGAGGCGCTGGGGCAGGCCCTGATTGGTCGGATTGCCGACGTTTTGCCGGTCCTTCCCTTGGCGCTGGTGAGCGAGGCCCTGCTGTCTGGCGCGCAGACCGTTGCAGCCGTGGCCGCTCACCTGGATACTCGGCGGGTGGCTCTGGCCCAGGCCGGCCATCCTGTCCATGGCGCCCGTCGCCCGGCCAAAGAGGCGGCCCTGATCGCCCTGCGTATGTTGGCCGTTCGTCGGGCTATCAGCCTGGATCGCCCCGAGATAGAGATCCACCCAGACTGGCGCCCGGTTCTGTCGTTCTACGCCACGACATTGCCATAGCAAAAATCCACGGCGACATAAAATTACAACATATACGTTTTGGGGGTTGGAAAGTTACTCAGGTGCTGCTACCTCCGTCGCAGCGCAGCATTGCAGTTCCGCACTGCGGCATGACTCATCAGGAGGAAGGCATGGCCTTAGATACCGACACGCAACCGTTGGCGTATGACGCCGTCGCCAAAGACCTTTACGAGATGGGCGAAATGCCCCCCATGGGTCACGTGCCAAAGCAGATGTATGCTTGGACGATCCGTCGCGAACGCCACGGTGAGCCGGACACGGCGATGCAGCAGGAAATCGTCGACGTCCCCACGCTGGACAGCAACGAGGTCCTGGTCCTCGTGATGGCCGCTGGCGTCAACTACAACGGCGTCTGGGCCTCGCTCGGCAAGCCGATCTCGCCCTTTGATGGCCATGGTCAGCCCTTCCACATCGCGGGCTCCGACGCGTCCGGTATCGTTTGGGCCGTTGGCGAAAAGGTTACGCGCTGGAAGGTCGGTGACGAGGTCGTCATCCACTGCAACCAGGACGACGGCGACGACGAGGAATGCAACGGCGGCGACCCGATGTATTCCCCCAGCCAGCGCATCTGGGGTTACGAGACGCCCGACGGCTCCTTCGCGCAGTTCACCAATGTGCAGGCCCAGCAGTTGATGCCGCGCCCCAAGCATCTCACCTGGGAAGAGGCCGCTTGCTATACGCTGACGCTGGCCACCGCCTACCGGATGCTGTTCGGGCATGAGCCCCACGACCTGAAGCCCGGCCAGAACGTTCTGGTTTGGGGTGCTTCGGGTGGCCTCGGCTCCTACGCGATCCAGCTGATCAACACCGCGGGTGCCAACGCCATCGGCGTCATCTCGGACGAGAGCAAGCGCGACTTCGTTATGGGTCTGGGCGCCAAGGGCGTGCTGAACCGGAACGACTTCAAGTGCTGGGGCCAGCTGCCCACCGTGAACACGCCGGAATATGCCGATTGGTTCAAAGAGGCCCGCAAGTTCGGCAAGGCCATCTGGGACATCACCGGCAAGGGCAACAACGTCGACATGGTGTTCGAGCACCCTGGCGAAGCGACCTTCCCTGTCTCGACCTTCGTCGTGAAAAAGGGCGGCATGGTCGTGATCTGTGCCGGGACCACCGGGTTCAACCTGACCTTCGACGTCCGCTACATGTGGATGCACCAGAAGCGCCTGCAGGGCTCGCACTTTGCGCACCTCAAGCAGGCCAGCGCCGCCAACAAGCTGATGGTGGAGCGTCGTCTGGACCCCTGCATGTCCGAGTGCTTCACCTGGGCCGATCTGCCCGCCGCGCACATGAAGATGCTGCGCAATGAGCACAAGCCGGGCAACATGTCCGTCCTGGTGCAGGCGCCCAAGACGGGCCTGCGCACCCTGGAAGACGTGCTGGAGGCCGGCAAGACCGCCTAAGCCCCACGCGAATCCCCCTTTGAACGGCCCCGCCATCGTGCGGGGCCGTTCTTTTTTCGTTCTACGACATCATTGACGTCAGAGGGTTACGCGCCTGCTCCTCGCTATTTTGGGGGAGGGAAAATCCGCGAATTTCGGGGAAAACTGCCCTGGGGTAGGGTTTGCTTAATGGTTCGTTAACACTCCCGAAAGGATGCTCGGATGTCGAAGAATTGGATCATCGAGGTGCTGGGCGATCTGCGCGGCTTCGCGGTCATGAACGACTTGCCGACCCTGGCCGACCAGCTGGAAGAGGCCATCGTCGTCGCCATCGCGGAGATCCCGCCGGAGGACACCGCATCCGCAGGGGCAGGGCCGAATGGCGCGGAAGCTGGACGATTTGCTGGAACGACTCGGTGATGCCACGGATCTGTCGGCATTGGATTCGGCGGTGTTCGACTTGCGGGACCGCTACGATGTGGAACACCTCGTCTACCACTCGGTGAAGTCGTCGGGCGACCAATGGGCCGCCCTGACCTATCCGCAGCCCTGGGTCGACGCCTATGTGGAAAACAACTTTCAGACCATCGACCCCGTGGTCCTGTCTTGTTTCCGCGGCTTCACGCCCGTGGATTGGAAGCGGCTGGATTGGTCGTCCCGCCCGGCCCGCGCCCTGTTTGGCGAGGGGATCGCCAACGGTCTTGGCAACCAGGGCTTCAGCCTGCCCATCCGGGGGCCGTCGGGGCAGTTTGCCCTGTTCACGGTGAACCACCGATCCGGCGATGATACCTGGGGCAAGTTCACCCGAGGGTATATGCATGACCTGCTGCTGGCGGCCCATTTCGTCAATGAGCGGGCGCTGGCCTTGGACGGCGAAGGACATGCGCCGCACCAGGCCCTGTCGCCCCGCGAAACTGACGCGCTCACCCTGTTGGCCGCTGGCAAGAGCCGGGCGCAGGCGGCCGAGCGCCTCAAGATCAGTGAGCACACCCTGCGCGTCTATATCGAAAGCGCCCGGTTCAAACTGGGCGCGCTGAACACGACCCATGCCGTGGCAAATGCGCTGAGCCGTGGGTTGATCTGCCTCTGACGCCACGTGCGCGCGTGGGTCGGAGCACGGCGCGGTTGCCGCCTTTCTTAAGCGGCGACCGGTTACACATCGTTAATCTGCTCTCGGAGAAGCCCCCTGTCACGTGCTGACAGGAAAGGGCCCTCCGATGATCCGCTATCTTTATGCTTCCGACTTGGACCGCAACGGAGCCTTGGCGGCGGGCATGTTCCGCGACCGCACAGCGCAGTTCCGGGACCGCATGGGATGGGATGTGGATGTGGACGCCCTGGGGTGGGAGACGGATGCCTATGACCGCTTGGACCCGCTCTATGTGATCGCCGAGGACCATAGGGGCCGCCACGCGGGGTCCTTGCGGTTTTTGCCGACCACCGGCGATACAATGCTGGGCGATGTCTTTCCGCATCTGACCGGTGGCGGGCCGATCCGCTCACCGTTGATCTGGGAATGCACGCGGTTCTGCCTGTCGCCCACAGCGGATGCCGGGGTGGCACGCCGCCTGTTGTTGGCCGCGTCCGAGGTGGGTCTGGCCATGGGGCTCCGCCATTCGGTCGCGGTTTTTGATGCACCCATGGTCCGTGTCTATCGCCGGTTGGGGTGGCAGCCTGATATACTGGGCACAGATGCGGGGATTTCAGCGGGACTCTGGACATTCTCGGACGCGGTCCATGACGGGCTGTGCGACCGCGCGGGGATCTCACCGCAGCAATCCCGCGCTTGGCTCGAAGCCGATCTGGGGCACCTGCCGCTGGCCGTGGGTGCCTAAGGGCCTTTCGGTCCAGGATGCAGCCGCTACAAGGGGGCATGGATGCTTCTGTTCCCGCTCTGTCCCCGGACCAGGCCACGGCCTGGGATCGCATCGCCGAGGTGTTGAGCGAGAGCGGCGTTGACCTCGTCGAAGGCTATGCCGCCCCCCGCGAAGACGACGACAGCCGCGTTCTGGCCGTGACCGGCAAGGCGGGATCGGGCAAGACGCTGTTGCTGGCGGAATTGGTGAAATCCCTGAAGGGGGCCGGGCTGGACGTGGTGTCGGGCGATTGGGAGCGGAAGGGCGGCGACCGCCGCACCATGGCCGTCTTGGCGCCCACCAACAAAGCGGCCAGCGTCTTGCGCACCCGGGGCGTGCCCGCGACCACGATCCACCGGATTCTCTATACGCCCGTCTACGACCCGGAATATGAGAAACTGGCCGAATGGCTGGCCGGGGATGCAGAGCGTCCCGTGATCGAGGGCCTGACCGAAGAGGCCATGGACCGCGCCAAACGGGTGTATGACGAAACCGACAGCGTCCCTGGCGCCTTGGCGGCGGCGGGCCTGCGGGGCAGCGATTTCATCACAGGGTGGAAGCGGCGCGAGAGCCCGTTGGACATTGGCTTCGTCGATGAATCCTCCATGCTCGACGACAAGCAGTTCGACGACCTCAAGGAGATCTTCCCAACACTCGTCCTGTTCGGTGACCCCGCCCAGCTTGCCCCAGTCAACCAGTCGGGGCGTATGGTGTTCGACCGGTTCTCCGGTGACGACCACCTGCATTTGGACCGTGTCCACCGGCAGGAGGCGGACAGCCCTATCCTCGATCTGGCCCATGCCTTAGGCGACCCTGACCTGAGCTTTGAGACCTTTGAGCGGATGGTGGAGGATGCTGCCGCGCGGGATGATCGAGTGCAGGTGGCAGGCCGAGTGGACAGTGATCTGATGGCACGCTCACCGGTGCTGGTCTGGCGGAATGCGACGCGGATCCGTCTCATCCACGCCTTTCGCCGGGCCCACGGCGCCGATGACACCCATCTGCTGCCCGGGGAGCCGTTGATCTGCGACGGTCTGGAACTGCCGCTCAAGCATCGCAAACGCCGCATCGACCTGGAGGCACGCGGGCTGATCAAGGGCGCGCAAGTCGTCTATCTGGGGCCAGGGCGCAAGCCGGGGTTTTCCAAGCTGCACGTGGTCGGCGCGCCGGAACCGGAAATCAGCGTCAGTTCCATCGTCAAAATCGAACAAGTGGATGAGGAAGAGCCGTTCCTTCCCTTTGCGGCGCGCATGGGCGCGGCCTTTCTGCATGGGGCGGCGGTGACGACGCACAAGGCCCAAGGCTCCCAATGGGGAGAGGTGCAGGTCTTTGCCCCAGACCTCTACGCCGCCAGTCGCGCAGGCCGGGTCGAGGCCGGGCAACAGCTCTGGAAGCGCCTGGCTTACGTGGCCATCACCCGCGCGGTGAACCGCGTGATTTGGGTGCGTCGCTATGCACTGGCGATGCCTAAGACGGACCTGGGCACGGCGGACCTGAAGGCCCCTGCGGCCCCCCTGACCCTGGAAGCGGAGAGCTCGGAATGAAGAGTATCCTGATCACTGGCGCCTCATCTGGTATCGGTGCGGCGACGGCCAAATTGTTCCTGGAGGCGGGCTGGACCGTGGGCCTGATGGCCCGGCGCCCCGAGGCGCTGTCCGACGTGGCGGCGGACCATCCACAGTCACATGTGTTGCCCGGGGATGTGACCGTGCCCGAGGACTGCGACCGCGTCGTGTCCGACTTCGCGGCCTTGGCCGGTCGGTTGGATGTTCTGTTCAACAACGCGGGTGTTTTCGTGCCAGCGGCCCCCATCGATGAGACCTCGGTCGCGGATTGGACCCATGCCGTCTCGGTCAATCTGACGGGGATGTTCCTGATGGCCCGTGCGGCCTTTGGTCAGATGCGGCACCAGGGCGGGGGACGGATTATCAACAACGGCTCCATCAGCGCCCATGTCCCGCGCGAGGGCGCGGTGACCTATACGGTTACCAAACACGGGGTCACCGGCTTGACCCGTCAATTGGCGCTAGACGGCCGCGCGCTGGGCATCGCCTGCGGCCAGATCGACATCGGCAACGCGCGCACGCCGATGCTGGAAGCCCTGGATGCCGCCCAAAGGGATGCGGGCGGCGAGGGTGTGGCGATGATGGATGTGGCCGATGCGGCGCGGGCCGTGAAACATATGGCCGATCTGCCGCCCGAGGCAAATGTTCTGACCATGACGATCATGGCCAACGGGATGCCTTACGTCGGTCGCGGGTAACGCAGGGTCAATGCCCGCAGTGGCGGGCGGTGGTTGACCGTGGAGACCTGGCTCGGAGGTGGCATGGACCGGGTCCCTGACGTCTTACCTGGATCTGCCTAGGTCGCGCCTGGGCGATCGGGGGCGCTTTGCATATTTGTGGAACATCGAATGGGGGGCGCGCGCCAGGTCTGGACTGGTGGTATGTCGGGTGGCCGGGTCTGTGAGCGTTATTTTTCGCGCGCGGACGGGGGCTTAGGGCAGCAAGTACCGGAACACGGTCGAGGCGATCCAGCCAGCGGCAATCGCGATTGCCAGCGACAAAAGCCCGTAGATCAGCGGTTGTTCATGGGCGAGCGCATAGATGAAGCGCTCCAACCCGACCTTCTGGACAAAGATGGAGGTCGCGTAGCTGTCCACGACTTGCCCGTCTCGCGTCAGAAAGATCCGGGTGTTGTAGTCGCCCTCGGTCAAGGCCGCCGGCAGGGCGATCTCTGTTGAGAAAAGCGTCGAGTCCCGGAGTTGAACGGTCTCAGCCGCTTGAATGTAAATGCCGTCGGCCTCTCGCACGCGGATCAGGGCCTCCAGGAAGGCCGGTGGATTTTCCGCCATCTCGGTTGCCCCCACGGCCCGTAGCTTGCGCCCGGTGGAGATGTTCCAGCGTTGGTCTTCGGTCTCGCTCAACGCCCGGTCCAGGGGGACGGTGGAGGCGACGGCGTAGAAGCTCGGTGCGCGCTCCACCTCGACCCCTTCGACATTGACCCAAATGCCGAACCGGCGATCTTTGCGGCGGACAGTCACGACCTCATCTGGGCCGGAGATGGTGATGATGACCGCCAAGGGGGACGCACCCTGTGGGATTGGCGCATCCCGTTTGACCGCGCCGAACACAAGGATCTCGGAGCCGTCGAAGGACGTCGAGATGGAAACGCGGTCTTGGGACAGATCCGCGACCACCTCTTCGGCGTGCAGCGGTAGGGCGACGCAGATCAAACAGGCCAGCGCTGAGAGGAGGTGCCGCATCAATGCCCCCCGTCCACGCCGACGCTGAACAACTCGGAGGGCATGATCAGCAGGTCCAACGCCAGTTTGCCGCAAACGGCGAGAACCATGATCGCCAGAAGAATGCGCAGTTGTTCGGCCTTGAGGCGGGTCCCGATGCGCGTCCCAACCTGCGCGCCCACGACGCCCCCAACCAGCAACAAAACCGCCAGGACCATGTCTACGGTGTAGTTCGTTGTCGCATGCAGTAGCGTGGCGAAACCCGTCACGAAGATGATCTGGAACAGCGAGGTGCCGACGACCACCTTGGTGGGCATCCCCAGCAGATAGATCATCGCGGGGACCATGATGAAGCCGCCCCCGACGCCCATGATCGCCGCCAGGATGCCCACGAACAGCCCCACCAGCATCGGCGGAATGACTGAGATGTAGAGCCCGCTGGTGCGAAACTTCATCTTGAAGGGCATGGCGTGGATCCAGCCCCGTTGGCGGCGCACGGTTTTCGGGGCCGGTCCCTTTGCCCGGGACTTTCGGATCGCGTTCAGGCTTTCGAAGAACATCAGCCCGCCAATGATCCCGAGGAACACGACGTAGCAGAGCTTCACCAGCAGATCGACTTGGCCCAACTCCTTCAGGAGGGAAAAGACCTGCACGCCAAGGCCTGCCCCAATCAAGCCGCCAATCAGCAGGACGATCCCCATGCGCAGGTCCACTGATTTTCGCCGGAGGTGGGCCAAAACGCCAGAAAAGCTGGAGGCGACGATGATATTTGCCTCGGTGGCAACGGCGACCGCCGGGGGGATGCCGATCATGAACAGGAGCGGCGTCATCAAGAAGCCGCCGCCCACACCGAACATGCCAGACAGAATCCCGACCATGCCGCCCAAGCCCACAAGGAGGAAGGCGTTGACGGAGACTTCGGCGATTGGAAGGTAGACTTGCACGGGGCACCTCTGGGGTTACCCTGCAATAGGCGGAACCAGTGGGTCATTTCAAACCCTGCGCGTTCACTTTAGCGGAACAATCGGAAAGATTGCGTGCCGTGGACTTATCGGCACGGCCAAACTGGCCTGACTTAAAGGGCGCTGCGCCATGCACTCCACGGCTCTGGCCGATGGCGCACCGCTGCCCTTAGCCGTGTCTGCTTTGGGGCGGTCTTTGGGTTATCCCAGAAAGTCGGTCAGCACGGACGACAGCTTTGCGGCGCCCAAGGGCGCCATGGCTTTGGTATGGTCATGGCTGATGGCCTCGTCCGATAGGCCCGCCGCCATATTCGTGATTGTCGAAATGGCCGCGGCCTTCAGCCCAAGAAAGCGCGCCAAGATCACCTCGGGCACCGTGGACATGCCGACGGCATCGGCGCCGAGGGTGCGGATCGCGCGGATCTCGGCAGGGGTTTCGAAGGAGGGACCAGAGTACCAGGCATAGACACCTTCGTGCAGGTCGACCGACGTCGCCTCGGCAGACGCCCGCAGCTTTGCGCGCAGGCCCGGGTCATAGGCGTCGCCCATGGGCACGAAGCGGCGGTCGCTTGGCTCACCGATCAGCGGGTTCAGGCCAGAGAAGTTGATATGGTCGGTCAACAGCATCAGCGAGCCCGTCGGCATATCTGCGCGCAGGCTACCGGCGGCATTGGTCGCCACAAGGGCCTCGGCGCCCAGGTCCGTCAAGACTTCGAGGGGCAGGCGCATGGCATCGGCGCGGCCGCTTTCGTAATAGTGTGACCGTCCACCGAAGACGGCAACGCGCGTGCCGCTCAGTTGGCCGATGACGAGCTTCGGCGTATGGCCGCTGACCCCCGCATGGGGGAAGCCCGGAAGATCCGCGTAGTCGATCGCCACGCCGTCCACTTGGTCCGCCAGATGGCTAAGACCAGACCCCAGGATCAGGCCGTAACGCGGAGGCTCGGCCCCCGCGCGGTCCTGGATCAGGCGGGCGAGGTCACCGCTCTTTGACATAGGGTTCTCCTCCGGCGCGGGGCGGGATGGCTTTGCCAACGAAACCGGCCAGGATCACGACGGTCAGGATGTAAGGCAGGGCTTGCATGAACTGAGTCGGGATCGCGATGCCCATAAGCTCCAGGCTCTGAAACCGATTGCCAAGTGCTTCGAGCAACCCGAACAGGAACGTTGCGCCCAAAGCCTGCCAGGGGCGCCATTTGGCGAAGATCAGCGCGGCCAAGGCGATGAAGCCCCGGCCTGCCGACATCTCTTTGACGAAGCCTGCCGACAGCGCCGTGGCCAGATAGGCGCCCGCGATCCCGCAGAGGACGCCGCAGATCATCACGGCGGCAAAGCGCAGGCCCACAACGCTGATGCCGGCTGTGTCCACCGCAGCCGGGTTTTCGCCCACGGCCCGCAGGCGCAGGCCAAAGCGTGTGCGCGACAGAATCCACCAGGTGGCGGGCACACAGGCCAAGGCCACGTAGACGAGGATCGAATGGCCAGACAGCAGGTCGGCGTAGATGGGCCCGAGGAAAGGCACCCCGCGAATGGCGTCGGCGAAGGGCAGGGTGATTTCGTGGAAGCGGGCGGCGCCCTCGAGCTGCGGGGTGCGCCCGCCCAAGCCGAACCACGCCTCGCCGATCACCACGGTGAGGCCCGACGCCAAAAAGTTGATCGCCACGCCCGAGATGAGCTGATTGCCCCGAAACGTGATCGAGGCCACCCCATGGATCGCCGCCAGCATCAGCGATGCCAGCACGCCAGCCAGCAGGCCAAGCCAGACATTCCCGGTGTAGGCCGCCATGGCCGCCGACAGAAAGGCCGAGGCGAGCATCTTGCCCTCCAGCCCGATATCGAAGATCCCGGCGCGCTCGCTGAACAGACCGGCCAAACAGGCCAGCAGCAGGGGCGTGGCCAACCGCAGGGACGAGTCGAGGATTTGGATGATGTCGAGGAAGTCCAACGCTCAGGTCCTTTCCGTGGCCAGCCGTAGGGCGAAGGTTGACAGCACAACACCAAGCGCCCCGTCGATCCAGCGGCGCAGGCGGTGATACGCGGTGCCGACGATCGCCGTGGAAAAGGCCATGGCATAGGCTCCGTGGCCCGCAAACGACAACGCCATGCCCATCCCGATCAGCAGGGCGCCAACCTGCCAAGGGGCGCTAGGCGCCAAGGCGACGGCGGCGATGCCCACCCATTGCAGCGCCGCCTTGGGGTTGGTCATCTGGATGGTAAGGCCTGACAAAAAGGCATTCCCGCGCACTGGTGTCGCGGTTTGTCTTTCGGGGTTGGGTCGGACCGCCGCGCGAAACGACTTGAACGCGAACCACAAGAGAACGGCGGCGCCGAGATATCGCAGAAGGGTCATGGCGCTCGCATACTGCGCGACAAGGGCCGTTAGGCCCGCGACGGTCATGGCTGCCCAGAGGCCGGAGCCAACGGCGATCCCCGCTGACATGGCCAGGCCCCGGCGCCGCCCATGGGCCAGCGATGTGGCGATGATGGCGGCGAGGTTTGGCCCGATCACCAAGAACCCCATGGCGAAAATGCCAAGCCCTGCCAGCAGGCCCGGCACATGGGGCAGGATATCGCTCATGATCCCGCCTTCTGCGCCGGTTTGCGCCGCAAGGTCAGAAAGACGCGCGCGATGGGCGCCCGCACCATGTTGTCCAACGCCCCGGTAAATAGGATCACCAGGGCTTGGATGACGAGGATGATCTCTCGCGTCATGCCGTTCATCTCAAAGGTCAATTCGCCGCCGCCTTGGTAGAGAGCGCCGAACAGCAAGGCTGCCAGGAAGACGCCAAGGGGGTGGGACCGGCCCATCAGTGCCACGGCGATTCCCACGAACCCGGCGCCTTGGACCGGGTCGATGACCAGGCGCTCGGCCTCCCCCATGACCGAGTTGATGGCCATCAGACCGATCAAGCCGCCAGAGATGAGCATCGCAACCATCGTGATCCGGGTTGAGGAGATCCCCCCGTAAAGGCCTGCGGGTTCGGACTTGCCGAATGACCGGATCTCATACCCCAAACGTGTGCGCCAAATCAGGGCCCAGACGAAGACACAGGCGGCGAGTGCGAGAAAGAACGAGACGTTCAGGGGGGTCGAGCGGCTGAACCCGAGCCAAGGCGCGATGTCATAGGCATTCGGTAGGCGCACGGCCTCGACGAAGCGCGCGGTCTCGGGCGATCCGCCCGCTCCCGGGACAAGCAGCACGCGGCTGAGCAGGTAGACCATCAGGGCCGAGGCGATGAAGTTGAACATGATCGTCGTGATGACGATATGGCTGCCCCGTTGTGCCTGTAGGTAGGCGGGGATCGCGGCCCAGGCCGCCCCGAACAGCGCGGCCCCCAGTGAGGCGGCGATTATTGCCAAGGACCAATGGGGTAGGGGCAGATAGAGCAACACGAGCGCAACCCCTAGGCCGCCGAGCGCGGCTTGACCCTCGCCGCCGATGTTGAACAGACGCGCATGGAAGGCCACCGCGACGCCGAGGCCGGTGAAGATGAAGTTTGTCGTGTAAAAGAGCGTATAGCCCCAGCCGTAGGCCGAGCCGACGGACCCATTCACGAGGATGTAGAGCGCCTCGAACGGGTCTTTGCCGATCAGAGCGACCACGATGCCGGAGACGATGAGTGCCAGAACCAAGTTTACCAGCGGGATCAGAAGGATATCGGCCCATTTGGGCAGGGACTCGGTCATGATGTGCCCCTGGCGCTGATGGGCGCGCTGCGCGTGGGGGCTTTGCCCCCGCCGCCCTTCGGTCGTCCCCCCCAGCATATTTTAGGAACATCGAAGGGGCGGGCCGTTAACCTTAATGAAGGGTGAAACGCGAAAGGAGTCATGCGGCGGCGTCTTTCCCTGTCATGCCGGCCATCAAGAGGCCGAGTTCATTGGCATCGGTTTGGTCCGGGAGTCGTTCCCCCATGATGCGCCCGTCGAACATGACGGCGATCCGGTCGGAGAGGGCCATGATCTCATCGAGTTCCACCGACACGAGTAAGATCGCCTTGCCCTGGTCTCGCAGGGCGATGACTTGTTGGTGGATGAATTCGATGGCGCCGATATCTACGCCGCGTGTGGGCTGACCGATCAGGAGCAGATCTGGGTTTCGCTCGATTTCCCTGGCGAGGACGATCTTTTGTTGATTGCCGCCCGAGAAGTTTTTGGCGGCCAGCGTGGGATCAGGTGGGCGCACATCGAAGCGTTCCATCTTGGCGGCGCAGTCGTCCCGCATGGCCCCGTGGTCCATGAAGAGGCCCCGACAGAAGGGCTCGGAATGGTGGTAGCCAAAGGCCACGTTTTCCCAGGCACCGAAGTCCATGATGAGGCCTTCGCGCTGCCGGTCCTCGGGCACATGGGCAATGCCGCGGGCCCGCCGCGTTCGCGCATCGGAGGCCGTGCCGGTCAGGTCGATCTGCTCACCGTTCATAGTGATCGTGCCGGTGCCCTGCGTGTAGCCGCCCAGGACCTCCAGCAACTCGGACTGGCCGTTTCCGGCCACGCCAGCGATCCCCAGAACTTCGCCCGCCCGAATGTCCAGGTCGATGCCGCGCAGGCGTTCCACGCCTTGATCGTCCACAACGCGCAAGCCCCGGACGGATAGGACCGTCTCGCCGGGTGTTGCTGGCACCTTGTCCACGCGCAGCAGGACCTTGCGACCCACCATCAGCTCCGCCAATTGCTCCGGGGAGGTCTCGGCGGTTTTCACGGTGGCCGTCATCTCGCCGCGCCGCATGACGCTGACCGTGTCGGTAATCTCCATAATCTCCCGCAGCTTGTGGGTGATGAGGATGATTGTTTTCCCCTCGTCCTTGAGGCCCTTGAGGATGCGGAAGAGGTGGTCCGCCTCGGCGGGGGTCAGGACGCCCGTGGGCTCGTCCAGGATGAGAATATCGGCCTCGCGATAGAGCGCCTTCAGGATCTCGACCCGCTGCTGTTGACCCACGCCCAGGTCTTCGATCACGGCGTCGGGATCCACGTCCATCTCGTATTCTTGGGCGAGATCGGTCAACAGTTTCCGAGCCTTGGCCAGGGAGGGCTTGAGCAGGGCGCCGTCCTCGGCGCCGAGGATCACGTTTTCCAGAACGGTGAAATTCTCGACCAGCTTAAAGTGCTGGAAGACCATCCCGATGCCCGCGTCGATGGCGGCCTGACTGTCGGGGATCGGGGTCGTCTTGCCGCCGATCAGCACTTCGCCGGCGTCGGCCTTGTAGAACCCATAGAGGATCGACATGAGCGTGGATTTGCCCGCGCCGTTTTCGCCGATGATCCCGTGGATCGTGCCGCGTTTGACTTGGATCGAGATGTCCTTGTTGGCCTGTACGGGGCCGAAGGCTTTGGAGATGCCGCGCAATTCGATGGCGAGGTCTGGATTGCCGTCAGATGTCATTCGCTCTCCACAAAGCCGGTGACGCGGGTCAGGGCCCCGGCGTCTGCCTGGCCAATAAAGATCAATCGCGCGAACTTCCGTCCGCTGCGGTCCAGCCGCGCCGACACAAGCGCCGTGCCATGGGTCACCTTCGGCGCCTCGACGGGGTGTAGTTCTGCGTCGGGCAGGTTCTGGCGGAAAATGCTGAGGTACTGGGCCATGCCATCGCGCCCTTCGAAGGGTGCGGGGGCGTGGGGATCCTCGTAGAGGAACGAGGCCGCGACGGCCTCGTCCAAGATTGTGTCGCGCGCCCCGGAGTCGGGCTCATTCCAGGCCCGCAGCAGCGTCAGGAGCAACTTACCGGGGGACGCCTCGGACATTAGAAGGCCGGGCAGGAGTTGTCCGACAGGTAGTCGTGGACGGTGATCTCGCCCGCGATGATCTGGGCTTTGGCCGCTTCGACAGCGGCGACCATCTCTGCGCTCACCAGGTCGGCGTTGTTCTCGTCCATGGCGAAGCCCACGCCTTCGTTGTCGAGGCCCATGACGGTGATGCCTGTCTCAAGCTCGCCCGCCGCAGCGGCGGTGAAGCTGTCGTAGACGGCGTTGTCCACGCGCTTGACCATGGAGGTCAGAACCTCGCCCGGGTGCAGGTAGTTCTGGTTACTGTCGACGCCGATGGACAAAATATCCGCATCGGCGGCGGCTTGCAGGACGCCGATACCGGTGCCACCGGCGGCGGCAAAGACCACGTCGGACCCTTGGGAAATCTGCGAACGGGTCAGTTCCGCGCCCTTGACCGGGTCGTTCCAGGCCGTGGGCGTGGTGCCGGTCATGTTGACGATGACGTTCATGTCAGGGTTCACGGCCTTGGCGCCCTGGGCGTAGCCGCAAGCAAACTTGGAGATCAGCGGAACATCCATGCCGCCGATGAAGCTGACGGTGCCAGACTCAGACGCCATCGCTGCCATCATACCCACAAGGTAGGAGCCCTCGTGCTCGGAGAAGACGATGGATTTCACGTTGGGCTGATCGACGACCATGTCCACGATCACAAAGTCGGTGTCGGGATAGTCAGGGGCCACAACGTCCAGCGTCGATGCGTTGGCAAAGCCCAGAACCACGACCGGGTTGGCGCCGCGCTCGGCCATGCGGCGCATGGTCTGTTCGCGCTGTGCCTCGTTGGCCAGTTCCGTCTCAGCATAGTCGGCGCCGGTTTCTTCGGCCCAACGCTGGGCGCCGTTGAACGCGCTTTCGTTGAAGGATTTGTCGAACTTTCCGCCCAGGTCGATGATCAGGCCGGGGCTTGCGTGACCATCGGCAAAGGCCATGCCCGAGGTCAGGGCCAAGGCCGCAGCAGCGCCCATCAGTTTGGTGGTGATTTTCATCGGTCTCTCCCGTTGGTGCTGGCCCGGGTTCAGACGTTCCACATCCATGGAAGGCCCCCCGGCCATGCCGTAATGCAAGGGATAAGGCCGCAGCGATCCACGAAGATCAACCGGATTCGTGTGGCTCTGCCCTTCCGTCACAGGTCCTTGCGCAGGACCAAGGCATCTACGCCGTCGTAATAACCGCTGCGACGACCGGCTTCGGACCAGCCGCAGCGTCCATAGAGCGATCGGGCTGGCATGTTGTCCGCCGCGACTTCCAAGAAAGCGGCCTGGGCTGTCCTGCTGCGCGCGGCGTCTTCGAACCGGGCCAAAAGGCGGACGCCCTTGCCCTGTCGACGTGCGGGCTTCGCGACGACGAGGGTCAAAAGCTCCGCTTCGTCGGCGACGGTGCGCCCGAGGGCAAAGCCGCCCGGGTCTGCATCCGGCCCGTCCAAGAGCAGAAAGCAGCTGCGATCCTCGATGGCGGCCTGAAAGGCGGGGGGCGACCAACGGGCCGCACCTGTGAAGGCGCTTGCGTGAAGGGCCGCGAGTGTCTGAGCGAGGGGCATATCCATCCGGCCTTGTTATCGACTGCACCTAGACAGCGAAGACCGTCAGACAAGGTTTACAGTATGCGTGGCGGCAAATCAGATGTCGGGGCTGCATCCGCAGGGCGAAGGTACACCGGTGCGGGACGCATTCCGATTGTATTTGCGCCTTTTCTTGTCGCGAGCCCAATCGCTGGCGCCAGGTCTGGAGTGTCGAGCAAAACCGCTCCGGTGGCAACCGCGACGTCCTCGGCGGCAGGCCCGCAGACCCGGTTCGGCATTCCCTCTGGCACCGCATCCTCGATGCCTTGCGTCTCAATATGGGTCCCGTGGCCAAGGATGACGCGACCGCGCGGCGCGGGCAGGCACACTGTCACGTCGCGCCCGTCCCCATAGGCCTCAATGGCGCTGACGCCCTGGGCCTGAATGCCCACACCCAGGGCGATGCCCCGGGCCAAAGCCACGGAAATGCGCGTCCCGGTGAAGTTTCCGGGCCCGGTGCCAACCCCGATCCGGGACAGGTCAGAGGGGGCGAGACCGACCTCGGTCATGGCCGTTTCGATGAGGACCGGCAGACGCTCTGCCTGGCCCTTTGTCATAGCTTCGACCCGGTGAAACAGAACCTCGCGCCCATCCAAGATCGCGACGGCGCAATGGGGTTCAGAACTGTCGAAGGCGAGCGTGATGTCCCGTGTCACGGTGCTGGTGTCCGATGGTGCGGCCGGCCCAGGCGTGGTGCCCGCTGGGCGCTAGACACCAACGGGCCGCACCTCCAACACTTCGGGGATGTAGTGACGCAGCAGATTTTCGATACCCATCTTGAGGGTCATTGTCGAAGAGGGGCAGCCCGCGCAGGCGCCCTTCATCTGCAGATAGACCACCCCACGGTCGAACCCGTGGAACGTGATGTCCCCCCCGTCTTGGGCGACTGCGGGCCGCACGCGCGTGTCCAGCAGCTCGGTGATCTGGCCCACAACGGCGGCGTCGGCCTCATCGTGGTTGGCCTGGTGCTGGGCCTGCGCATCGCCCTCCATGACCGGGGCACCAGATTGGAAGTGTTCCATGATACCGCCAAGGATGGCAGGCTTCACGTGGTCCCATTCGGTGCCGTCGTCCTTTGTCACGGTCACGAAGTCATGGCCAAAGAACACGCCAGTCACGCCGTTGATGGCGAACAGGCGGGTGGCCAAGGGGGACGGCTGCGCCGCGTCGGCAGTCGGGAAATCGGCTGTCCCTGTTTCCAGCACGGTTTGGCCGGGCAGGAACTTGAGGGTGGCAGGGTTTGGCGTCGTCTCGGTCTGAATAAACATCGGGGGTACCTCCGGCAGGGTCCACACCAATGTGCGCTTCCAGCGAGGGAAGGTCAAGAACTTGGAATGATTCTAAGACGGGTCGGGCGCTTGGGCTGTCGGCCGCGCTCTACCGGGGTGGCTATTGCGGGCCAAGCGCTCGCCTAGAATAGGTTGAAGTCCTCTGCGGAGAGTGTGGGCGCGCCGTTAACGATGAAGACAACCTCCAAGGCGTCGGTGTCTAGGTCGCGGATCGAGAAAGCCCCACTTTCGGCGTCATAGGCAACCAGGCCGTCCAGGAGCGCTCGGTCGTATTGGGCCTCTGTGACGGAGCGCATGGTCCAGGCCCATGTCCCGCAGCCAAAGAACCGGTCATCAACGGCGATCACGTCGCCGTCTTTGAAATCAATGATCGTGTCGGTCCCGGGTGCCCCCGCAAGAATGACGAAGTGATCGGCGCCGACGCCCCCGACATAGGTGTTGTCTCCGACACCTCCGATCAGAGAGTCATTGCCAGCGCCGCCGATCAGGTTGTCATCGCCGTGTTCGCCGTGAAGGCTATCGTCTCCGGAGCCACCGATCAGCGTATCGTTGCCATTGTATCCACGCACATCATCGTCGCCGCCCTGCCCATCCAGGCGATCATTTCCATGGTGTCCAATGAGTCTTTCATCCCGATCTCGGCCCGTTCTGTCCTGATCAACGGGGTCTAGGAAAAAACGCTGCGTCCAAGTTGGATAGGGATAAGCAGGCTTGTCGCTAAGGTCGTCGATGTCAAAAGTCGGAGGATTTACAATGTTGATGGGCCCGCTTTCATCCCTGACAGTTGCCTCAGTCAACCTGAGCGCCAGCCTGTTTAGATCGCTGATCGGGACACTTAGGACACTGTTTTCAATGGCCCCTTCGATGACAAGCTGTCCATTCTCCATCCGCTGATCGATTTGAACAAAAGTGCCCGCCTCATCGGAAAAGTCGCCCCCCAAACCTGTCATGTGTTGGTTGCCGACGTCAAAGACGAGGGTAAACGTCACGCGACCATCAGGCAGCGCCCCCATCGTATCAAGCAGAACGTTGACGGACCCGTAGTCCACAATGGCTCGACTGGGGTAACTAACGACTTGGTACGCGATAAACTCGAAGTCCAAGCTCCAGTTTTTCGTCTCGTCTGACATTCTTTGCGCCTATTTTCAATAATTTGCGCTGTGATCCTCGTGGACCATCAATTGCCTTTGGGTGACCGCCCAGCATGGAACAGGAGCGCACGGCCAAGACCTAGGCGATGACTTCCAACTGCTCTTTCGAAAGATCCCCCGGCACAATCGTAATGGGCACCGGCAATGTGCCCGCCGATTTCGTCAAGGCCGTTACCAATGGCCCGGGGCCCTTTTTGTCGGCAGCTGCGCCCAGCACCAAAACGCCGATCTCCGGATCTTCGCGAACCTGGGCCAGGATTTCTTCGACCGGTTCGCCTTCGCGGATCACCAGATGGGGTTCCAGCTTGTGCTTATCGCGCATCCATTTCGCAAAGACCTCAAAGTGAGCGACGATCCGCTCTCGCGCTTCTTCGCGCATGATATCGCCGACACCGATCCAATGGTTGAATTCATCGGGGGGGGATCACCGACAGAACCTCCACCCCGCCGCTGGTATGTTCAGCCCGCAGCGATGCAAACCGCATTGCGTTCAGGCATTCGCGGCTGTCGTCCAAAACCACGAGAAACTTGCGCATGACGTCTTCCTCTCCGAGAGCGGCGTCCACCATGGCGCCTGGAACGGCGTCTGTCCATGGGCAAGCCCCTGCGTCGGGGATGAACCGATGGTCAAAGTCGCACCAGGGTGCACAGGGCCAGAGCACCCAACCGGGTGCCGAGGACGACTGCCAGGTGCAGCACCGTCGCCCAGAGGATCAGCAGCGCGCCAATGGCCGCCTCCGTCAGGCGGAGGGTTGCCCGAAAGGCGCGGGCCTTTCCCAACACGGCCAGGCTGCGGCTGGTGCGGGGACCCGCGGCCTCAGCCAAGCGCGCCAGGCGCGCGGCGTCCTCGGGGCTGTCCACATGGCGCGCCAGGCGCAGGGCTTCGGCGGTGGACGTGGCGCGGCGAACCCGGTCCATATCCGCTGCAAACCGACCCAAGCGGGCCACATGGGACAGGTCCGTCACCGTATCCAGAGCGGCGCGACCGGACAGGTACGCCGGGACAGCGGTCCACCGGACCGGCACGCGCAGCAGGCCCTTTGCGGCGGGCGTCAGGGTGCCCATGCGGTTTGCCATGCGGGTCAGGCCAGCCCCCGCTTTGACAGCGGTGGAACTGCCGCCACTGGCAACCACCGCCACCGTCGCACCCAGGCCGATCAGGGCAAGCGAGACGTCCAGGTGATCGACCTCGTCACCGGCCGCCCAGGCGACGGCTCCCCGGCGAAGGGCGTTGATATCCCCCAACGGTGATAGCTCGAACGGAGCCGCACAGGCGGCCAGATGGGTGAGCGAAGGGCAGGTCGCCACATCCACCATACAGCGTCCGCATGACAAGGCCTGGGGCAGCAGGGATTGGTGCCGCGCCAACAGCGCCTCGGCGGCCTCCGTGTCCAGGCTGTGCCCCAGGTCTTCCCGAAGGGACAGGAGCATCGCAACCCGGTCGGGATCGTCGGACGCGATGGCCCGATCCAACTCCGACGCTATCCAGGCTGGGCTGGCCTGACGCGCGATGCGCCGCTCCAGCGTTTGGGACAGATCCTCTGCTGTGCGCTCCACGAACGGTTGGGCAAGCGGGTTGGTCGTCAGCAGCCAGATCACGCCAGCCCCGGTCGCAAGCGTGGGGGCAAGTGTTGCGCAGACCCGCAGGGCACCGCGCAGCGCGCCTCGCTTCAGTCCGAGGAGAGCGCCCAGTCCCAATACATCTCTCGCACGCGCCGGGTGACAGGCCCCACTTGGTAGGACCGATCATCGAAGGCGGTAACGGGGGTGACCTTGGTCAGATTGCCGGACAGGAACACCTCATCGGCATCGCGAAAATCATCGAAGGTTAGCACGGTCTCATGGACGGGTGTGCTGTCGCCGCTGAGATTTGCGATATGTCGGGCCCGTGTGATCCCCGACAGAAAGGTCCCGTTGGCGATTGGGGTGAAGACCTCTCCGTCTTTGACCATAAAGACGTTTGACGTGGCGCTTTCGGCGACATTGCCCATGGCGTCCGCAACCAATGCATTGCCAAAGCCCTTTCGCTGCGCTTCTGCCAGCATCCGCGCGTTATTGGGATAAAGGCAGCCCGCCTTGGCGTCACAGACGTTGTCTTCCAAAACCGGGCGGCGAAAGCGCGTCGTGGTCAGGGTCGTGGTCTTGTCCGGGGCAAACATCGGTACTTCTTCGAGACAGATGGCAAACCCCGTGTCTTCGCCAGAGGGGACCAGCCCCAACTCGCTGCCGTGAATGCCCCAATACATTGGGCGAATGTAGATCGCGGCGTCTGGGGCGAAGCCCTCCAACCCTTCGTGGATCAGCGCGACCATGGCGTCGGCAGTCATTGTCGGGGTTAGCATCAGCGCCTCAGCCGAGCGGTTCACGCGGGCGCAGTGCTTGTCCAGGTCTGGGGTGACCCCTTCGAAGCGGCGGGCGCCGTCAAACACGCTGGAGCCTTGCCACATGCCATGATCGGCGGCGCGCATCACGGCGACATCCCCGTCGTGCCACGTTCCGTCGAACCAAGTGCGAATGGTCGTGCCGAATGCCATGGGGTCCCTTCCTTCGCTCTGGCCCTGACCGTAGCACCACTGCGCCATAGGTCCAGCCACCCCTTGCCCCGAAGCGGTTGGCGACCCAATCTAGCGGAATGACACCGTTTCGCCCCTTAGACGATGCTGCCCGGACCGAGGCGCGAGGCTTGCTGGCGGGTGCTATGTCCGCATCACTCGGTACCCTGCGCGATGGCGCGCCCATGGTCACGCGCACAGGCTGTCTGTGGATGCCCGGGCGGGGTCTTTGCATGCTGATCTCCGACCTGTCGGACCACGCGCGGGCTTTGGCGGCTGACCCAAGATGTTCGGCTTTGGTCGGGGAGCCAGCCGAACGGGGGGATCCGTTGACACATCCGCGCCTCACGTTGCTGGGGCGGACTGCCGCCCTGGACAAAGAGGCCGAGCGCAGCGCCTATCTGGCCGCCCGGCCGAAGGCGACGCTCTACTACGATTTCACGGATTTCCGGCTGCTGTTGATCGACGCGGACGAGGCGCTTTTGAACGGCGGCTTTGGCAAGGCCTATCGCCTCGGGGCCAACGATCTCCGGGCGCTGTGACCTTGGTTGCCATCGTTCTCGGGGCCGCCGTGCGTCCTGACGGAGAGGCGTCGCCCACCCTCCGGCTGCGGGTGGAGCATGCGGTCGCCTTGTATCACCGTGGCGCGGTCGCGGCTGTTTGTGTGACAGGGGGCGTCGGGCGCCACGGCCCCGCCGAGGCGGAGGTGGCGGCCCGTCTCGCCATGTCGCTGGGTGTGCCGGAGCGCGATGTGATCCTTGAAGATCGCTCCCGCACGACCGTGGAAAATATCGCCTTCGCCCGGCCATTGATCGGCGTGCATCAGGTGGTCCTTGTCTCCAATCGCTGGCACCTGCCTCGGGCTTGGGTTGTGGCACGGATCTTGGGTGTGCGGGCCAGCGTGTCGGGCCCGCGCGGGCGCATGTCCACGTCCCGGACGATCGCGGCGACCCTCAGAGAGGTCGCCGCCCTGCCATCAACGGTTTGGCGTGCGTGGATTCTGTCAAAGCGGAGCGCCCCCAAACCAGAGCCGCGCGCCCGCTGATCTGCTCAGGTCGGCGCGTCGCAGCGGGCCGTGACGAAGACCTTGCCTTTGACCGCCTCCGGCCAGGTCAGACGCACCGATTGGCGGTCGTTGTTCACCTGGGGCACGCCGTAGGGCATATGCCAGACCGTGGCGCCGCCCCCGTTGGTCACGCGCCCCTCAGGCATCACCGCCTGGATCACGCGCGCCTCGCCCCCAAACGGCAGGAAATCCGTCAGGTCGACCTCCCAATTGGTGGCCGCCGATCCCCTGACGATGGGCACCGTAATCGGGTTCTGGAACTGCTTGGCCACCGCATGGAACGTGTTCGAATGCACGTTCACATCGTTGAAGCGCGCCCGATCCAAGGTGGCGAAGGTCGTATCGATCAGATCCACGCGGTTCAGGGCCTGGCCTTTGATCGTCTTGAAGTTGTTCCCGGTAATCGTGACGCCGTTGATGTAGTGTCCAGCGCCATAAGGCTTGATATGGATCGGGGCGTAAGAGCTGGGCACATTCGACGAGAAGATGATGTTTCCCACGATCTGTAGGCCGCCAAATGACAACTCGGCGCTGAAATCTGGGTTCGGATCGAACTCGTTCGTCCATTCCAGATAGCAGTTGTCCACATAGTTGGACATGAACACCGTCTTTGCCTGTGCCTCGGCAAAAACGATCCCAGCCGACCGCTGTCCAAGGGTCTCGTTGTCCCCCTGGAAGAAGTGGTTGCCCGTGATGATATGCCCCGACCCGCCGATCACACCGAAATGCCGGAACTTATTGGCCCGGTTGTTCCGGATCTTGGTGTCGTTCTTATTGACGTTGAAGGCGATGGTTTCCCGGTCCTGCACGCGCAGCGTGTTCTCAGTCGACAAGAACTGACAGCGGTCGATCAGCATCCCCTGGCAGCCGGTGGCATGGCTTGTGATGGCGCGGTTCTTGGGACCGGTGAAGAAGCAGTCCTTGAAGTGGAAGATCAGGCCATTGGCTGGCAACAGCACGCCCGATGATTGCCCCGCCATCAAGAACTCAATGTCCTGCAGAGTGAATCGTTGCAGATTGGAAAAGCCGCTGAAATCCAAGGCGTACTTGAACCGACGGAACGTATAGGTCTGCGTGTTCGGCGCCCCATAGAGCGGGTTTGACAGAACGACGTAGTTGTTCGCCACATTGACCGAGGTCACATAGACCTCGCGCCCGACGCCCGTTCCGGCAGTGACCAGCGCGCCAACGGGGATATTGGCGATGTTTTGGACATTTGTCAGGCGGCGCGGCTCAGTCGAGTCGTAGCTGGCCGAGGCACTTACGACCGTCGTTTCGAAGGCGGGACCGCCGTTGATATCAATCTGGCCGTTCCGGATCTTGCGCTGATTGGCGTAGGTGTCCTTGTCGAACACGGCCGCCTGCACGTCCAGCGGCTCGGTCAGCTGGATCCGGCGTCCCATCATGTCCAGCGTGTCATGGTCGGTAAAGTTGAACAGCGCCTGGATGGCGTTGCGCAACCCTTCCTCTTCGTCGCCAAAGGCGTCGATGTAGCTGTTGAGTTCAAAGTTCTGGACTAGGCTCAACCGCTTGGATGCCGGGATTGTAACCGTTCCCTCAAAGCGGACACGTTCATCAAAGGTCACATGGTCGGTCAGCCGATATGTGCCTTTGCTGACCAGCACCTCGCGCCCGTTGGCCGCGGCATCTGCGGCCAGGAAGGCGGCGGTGTCATCGGCGACCCCATCCCCCACAGCGCCATAGTCTCGCACATCCACCCAATCCATCAACGTCCGCAGGTAGGCGCCGGTCACGTCCTCTATGGTGATGTCGTCGACACGGACGACACCTCCGTTCGGTCCCGTCAGATCGATGCCGATATGGGCATTTGCGACACGGTTGTCCCACCCCATGTCGACGCCGCCACGGGTGCCGGTTCCGATGATCGCAGTCACCGTTTCCACGCGGCCATAGGCGGCGAGTTGGGTGTCCGGCCCAAACTGCGCGAGGCCCGAGATGCCGCTGCCATTGGACGCAATCGGATAGGCCCCGATCCGTACCGCAGGAAAGTTCCCAGACACCGCTTTGACCCGTGCCGTGACCCGCAGATAGCACCCGGTCAGGATTGGCGTTCGCCCCATGGAGCGCAGCTTTTGCGTGCCCTCGGTTTTCAGCAGTTCCAAGCAGGAGGCGAAGTCCTGGTCTGCGGGCACGATCACCGCGTTTCCGGCGGTCGCATAGGTATCGGATCCAGGCAGCCCATCTTGGCTGGACCAGGCCGCGAGGCCGTCCTCGAACAGCGGCGGGTTAAAGACCAATCCGTCGGTGATCGCCTTGTTCATGTGTTGGGTCCCTCGGCAGGCCGCATACGAAAAAGACCGCCTCAGCGGCCTGTGGCCGAGGCGGTCTCAAATCTGTGAGTGATGGCGCGTCGGTGCCGCGTCGATGGGAGCAGTCTTCCGCTCGAACGCTTAAGGAAGCGTTAACGGCACCCGCCTGCGGGCGGTCTCAGATGTGTGGGAACGGACCAGTCGGTCCCAGCACCGACTATTCGGGGTCGGACCCGTCCGGTGCTGACGTCCTGCGCCCCGCGAACTCTGCGAGCGCTGTCTGGATTTGGTCGGCTCCCGCCTTGGCTTGATGCACAGATGCGACCGCTGCCTCAACATCCCGAAACGCCCGTGCCGCGCGATTGGCGGCCTCCCGCGACGCCCTTTGCGCCATCTCTAGGCTCCGGGTGCGATCTCCATCGTTCGGAAGATGGGGCCGCGCAGATGTCCGGTTGCGGCGGGGTGTCAACGCGTCGTCCGCCGGATCGTTTTGACCACTCACATGCTTTCTGACGTCCATGGTGCCGGTCCCCTTGCCAAGGCGCGTGTGTCGAACCGAGATCGGGACCTTTCGACAAAACAGGCGATGGACGGCAGAGCAGGCAGCCCGAACTGGCCTCGTGGCACGACTCGCTCTCCGTACCCGATGTCTCAGGCTACCAGGGCCGACTTCTTCAACAAGGGTCCGAAGAATTTCCTACCGCAAGCCGTATGACATCGGCTGAGCACATCCACAGGTTGGGAATCAGGCGCCAACGTCGGGTGCGGTCACCACTTGAACGCCGCCGATTTTCCAACCGTCCGCCGTCTCGAGCATCAGATAAGCAAGACGGTGCAACCGTCCACTGGCGTCGGTAATCAGGATATCCTGCATCCATCCGCGCTCCGTCTGCCGCGCGGACAGGTATTCCACCGTGTCGGGGCGCCAGACCATCGGGTAGCCTTGTTGCACCATCCGCCCAAAGGTTTCAGGCGTGCGAAACATCGATTGGATGCCCGGCGCCGCAAACCCAAAGGCCGTCTCCATGTCATCGGCCAAAAAGGCCTCGATCTGCCCTTCGATGACCCCCGCGAAGGCGTCTTGTTGGGCCACTGCGGCGATGGGAGCGAACGCAAAGAAGACGGCGGCGCAAAGCTGTTTCATGGGCTTTCCCTTCAACGGTTGATCGTCTGAGGGTAGCCTTGCGCCGCAGGAGATCAATCGGAGGGGGCGGGGCCTATCAGCGCACCTGACAAGGCCAAGTCGATCAGATCCGCGGTCTCGGCGACACCATAGAGCGCGATGAAACTGCCAAAGCGTGGTCCCTGATCGGCGCCCAGAAGCACCTGATACAGCGCCTTGAACCAATCGCGCATCGGATCGAAACGCTCCCGGCCCACGTCATAGACCAGACTCTGGAGCGCCTCGTCTGTCGTCGCGCCGTCCCAGGTGCGCAGCCCGTCGCGCAATTCCTGCAGTGCGTCGCGTTCCAACTCGGTCGGGGCGCGATAGACCTTCGTGGGCTTCACAAAGTCATTGTAGTACCGCACGGCCCCCTCGGCGGCGCGGTCCATCTGCGGGTTCGTCTCGGGCGAGGCTTCGGGGGCGTATTGCCGGATGTAGCCCCAAAGCGCGTCCTTGTGCTCCGCACCCGCAACCGACGCCAAGTTCAACAGCATCGAAAAAGGCACGACCATATCACTGGCCGGGGGCTGACCCCGGTGGATGTGAAAGACCGGGTTGTTGGCCTGCTTGGCCGGATCTTGATCGGGGAAGGCTCGCAATTGCTGATGGTATTCGTCGACCGCCTTGGGGATCACGTCGAAATGCATCCGCTTCGCCGTTCGGGGCTTTTGATACATGAAATACGACAGTGACTCGGTCGCCGCGTAGGTCAGCCATTCGTCGATGCTGATCCCATTGCCCGAGGTCTTTGAGATCTTGTGCCCCTCAGCATCCAGGAACAGCTCATAGACATAGTTTTCAGGCGCTTGCCCGCCGAGCGCCCGGCAGATCCCGCCATAAACGCCGGTATTGGCGGCATGGTCTTTGCCGTAGATTTCGAAATCGACGCCAAGCGCAGCCCAGCGGGCACCGAAGTCCGGCTTCCACTGGAACTTCACATTGCCGCCCGTAACAGGCACCGTCCATTCGCGACCGTCTTCGTCGTCAAAGGTGACCGTCCCCTCTTCAGCACTGACGTGCTTCATCGGGACATACAGAACGCGCCCCGTTTCCGGGTGAATGGGCAGGAAGATCGAATAGGTCTGACGACGTTCCTCACGGAGCGTCTTTAGCATGATCGCCATCAGCTCCTCGTACCGCTCCGCCGCGCGCAGCAGTGTCTCGTCGAATTGACCGGAGCCGTAGAACTCGGTCGCCGAGATGAACTCATATTCAAACCCGAAGGTGTCCAGGAACGTCCGCAGGCGCGCGTTGTTGTGGTGCCCAAAACTGTCGTGGGTGCCAAAAGGATCTGGCACGCGAGTCAGGGGCTTTTGCAGATGCGGGGCCAGGGCCTCTGGGTTTGGCACATTCCCAGGCACCTTCCGCATCCCGTCCATGTCGTCCGAAAAGCAGATCAGCCGCGTGGGAATGTCCGAGATCACCTCAAAGGCCCGGCGGATCATCGTGGTCCGCGCCACCTCGCCAAAGGTCCCGATGTGCGGCAGCCCCGAAGGGCCATAGCCCGTCTCGAACAAAGCGTGGTCCTTCCCGGCCTTTTCGATCCGTTTGAGCAGTCGGCGGGCCTCTTCGAAAGGCCAGGCCTTCGATGTCATGGCGGCGTCGCGCAGGGTGCTCATGGGATGATCCTTCTGGGATGTGACGGAAACCGGCCTCCCCTATTGCGGCAGCGCTGCGGCGTCAATAAATCACATGCAATAAGGAGAATACCCATGCCCGATACCGCCTTTTCCGCCCAGGACGCACTGGTCGCGTTGATGATCACGGTGTCGGCCTCGGACGCCACCATCCGCACGTCGGAGCTTTTGACGATCCAAGCCATCGTCAATCATTTGCCGATTTTCGCTGGATTCGATGAGGATCGCATGGAGCAGATCGCCCAGACCGTCTTTGACCTGTTGGAGGAAGAAGACGGCCTTGATGCGATTTTTGGCTTGGTACGCGGCGCCTTGCCCGCCACCCACCATGAAACCGCCTATGCCTTGGCCTGCGATGTTGCCGCCGCCGATGGCAACGTCCTCCAGACGGAGCTGCAATTGCTTCGGGAGCTTCGCTACGAGTTGGAGATTGATCCCCTCCACGCCGCTGCCATTGAACGGGGCGCGCGGGCCCGACACCTGCCGCTTTAAGGCGGTGGCAGCTGCCTCTGCAGGGTCTTGACGGAACCCGCTGACCTCCTGGTCAATGCGGAAGCGTCACAAGGGCCACGATGCCCTACGTTTACGGCTGCCGCGTTGACCCCCTGGTTGAGGGCACCGGCACGCCGTCCGTGCTCTCGTCGGGCATGTCGATCGTAGGCAGGATGTCGACGAACGTCGGCAGGCTTAGCGCAGGGGCGCTGGTGGCGATAAGGGCTGCAACCGCACAGGCCGCAACGCTTCTGAATGCAGAATTCTTGGACATTTACGCGCTCCGTAACAGATTTCACCGGACCCGCATTCTCTCGGGTCAAAAGGTACATCGGACGTAAGGCCCTTCCGCAAAATAGAGGCCTTCGCCGAAGGGGTCTGCATTTCCGCAGTGCTGATCCATGCTAGGGGAGCGATATGAACACTTGGTCCGATATCGCCGTCTTCCTAGCCGTCATGCGCCAGGGCTCCGCCGCTGCTGCTGCGCGGACGCTGGGGACAAACCAAACCACCGTCAGTCGCCGCATTGAACGGCTGGAACGCAGCCTGGGCCTCAAGCTGTTCGACGCAGGCCCCCGTGGGGCGCAACCGACGCCTCCGGCCCACCGGCTACTGCCCGATGCCGAAGCAGTCGAAGCCGCCGCCCAGGCCCTGCGGAACACAGCCGACGGTTTGACGCGCCGCCTCTCGGGTAAGATCCACGTGACCGCCCATCCGACCGCCGTGCGCTATGCCGCCGGTCTGCTGCATCGGTTCGAGCGGCTGCATCCCGAGGCCCATGTCACCGTCGACGCAGAAACCCGCACCATGTCTCTCGAAGATGGCGAAGCCGACGTCGCCGTCCGGCCCGGCGCGCGCCTGGTGGGGGACACGCTCGTTGCGCGGAAACTCTTTGACCACCCCTGGGGGTTCTACGGGTCGGAGGCCTATCTGGCCCGCCATGGTACGCCCAGCAGCTTTGCTGAAATGGCCCAACACAGGCTTGTCGCGCTCTCCGGTGACTTGGGCCTGGTGGAGCCGATGGCCATGGCGCGGGACCGCTTGCCGCCGGTGCGAGAGGTGTCCGAGACCGAGACGCTCTATGGCGTGATTGGTCTGGTGCGCGCGGGGGAGGGATTGGGTTTCCTGCCACGAGCGGAAGGCGACACCGAGGTGGGCCTGACCTACTGCTTCTCCGAGCCGGACCTGATCCAGACTCACTGGTTGGTCACCACGCAAACGGGCCATGCCGACCCGCTGATCCGCGCGTTCTTCCGGTTTTGTGCCGAGGAGGTTCCACGCCTGTTGGCGGAATTGCCCCGGGAATGGCGCGCCTGACCCATGCGACGGCGACCCCCGCCCCAACCGGGGCGGACGTCAGGTTGCGGCAGGGATCGTCAGCGCACCATGCCGACGATCTCATAGGTCCGCTCCAGGATCGGAACGGTGATCTCCCGCGCTCGTTCGGCGCCTCGGGCCAGCATCCGGTCGATTTCGGCGGGATCCGTCATCAGGCGGGACATCTCGGTTGAGATCGGTGCCAGCTTTGCGACCGCCAGATCCGCCAAGTCTTGCTTGAAGTAGCCCAGCTGTCCGCCCGCCTTCTCGTCCAGCACGGCTTGCGGCGCCACATCGGCCAAGGCCGCGTAGATATTCACCAGGTTGCGCACGTCGGGACGGGCCTCCAGGGCGTCGACGGATTCGGGCAACGGCTCCGGGTCGGTCTTGGCCTTGCGCACCTTCTTGGCGATTGCGTCGGCGTCGTCGGTCAGGTTGATGCGGCTGGCATCCACGGGATCGGACTTGGACATCTTCTTGGTCCCGTCCCGCAGGCTCATGACACGGGTGGCGGCGCCTCGGATCACGGGTTCGGTGATCGGAAAGAACTCAACGCCGAAGTCGTGGTTGAACTTGGTCGCGATGTCCCGCGTCAATTCCAGGTGCTGCTTCTGGTCGTCGCCCACGGGCACATGGGTCGTGTGATAGACAAGGATATCCGCCGCCATCAGGGCCGGGTAGGCGAACAGACCCAAGGACGCCGCCTCGGCATTCTTGCCCGCCTTGTCTTTCCACTGGGTCATACGCCCCATCCATCCCATGCGGGCCACACAGTTGAAAATCCACGCCAATTGCGCGTGCTCGGGCACTTGGCTTTGGTTGATGAGGATGGATCGCTCCGGGTCGATCCCCGCCGCCAGATAGCCCGCGCAGAGTTCGCGGGTGTTGCGGCGCAGCGCCTCCGGGTCCTGCCAGACGGTGATCGCGTGCAGGTCGACCATGCAATAAATCGTCTCGAAATCGCCCGCGTCCTGCATCTGAACGAAGTTCTTCATGGCGCCCAGATAGTTGCCCAGCGTCAAACCACCCGACGGCTGGATCCCCGAGAAAACGCGCGGCGTAAAGGATGTGTCGGTCATGGTCGATCTCCGGTCTCGGCTCTGGCCCTTGGGCCGGGCATCGCTTAGCCACCGGGGACAGTACCGTCAACAAAGGCCCGCGCCATGGACCCCCGTCAGCAAAGCCCGTTCAACGCCCTGCCGCCCGTGGTCGTCGCCATGGCGGTTCTGATCGCGGGCATCGAGTTGATGTTTCAACTGGGCGAAGCGGGCCTGATCGGCGGGCGAGAGGCGGTGGGCTGGCGGCTGACCGCGATCCGCGATTGGGCTGTGATCGATCCGGTGTTCCACTGGATGATCGACACACGCCAGGCGCCCTTGGGCGAGGTCGCGCGCCTGCTCACCTATCCGCTGCTCCACAGTGGTTTTACCCACGCGGCCTTTGTGGCGGTCTTTATTCTGGCCCTGGGGAACGTCACCGCGCCCATGTATCCGACCTGGCGCCTGCCGGTGATTTTCATGGCCGCGTCCCTGGCGGGGGCGGTTGCATTTCTTGTGCTGTTTTCGGCTGAGCGGCCTCTGTTTGGCGGCTACCCCGGCGCCTACGGCTTCATTGGGGTGTTCACATATCTCACGTTGCGGGGCCTGACGCCGGCCGATCCGCAGCGGGCGTTTCTGTTGATCGGGTTCCTGTTGGCCTTGCAGCCGATCTTTGGGCTGGCCTCTGGGGCAGGGTTCACCTGGCTGCCCGATTGGGTCGCCGACATCGCCGGGTTCGGGGCGGGCTACGGTCTGGCGATCCTCTTGTTTCCCGGCGGTTGGGAGGAGTTGCGTGGCCGCCTGCGGCAACGCTAACCGCGCCGTAGTGCGCCCCTGAGCTCCGCCAGGCGCACCGCCCCGAAGGCCTGTGCCAACCCAGCGTAGGCCAGCATCCCGACCGTGACCAACAGCAGCAGGGCCAGGCCGCGCCAGGCACTGCCAAACATCGGGCCGAGCACGATCATCGCGCCCCAGATGACAACGCCCATGGCGAGCGAGGCCGCGACGATCCGCCAGGCGCGCGATCGTGCGCGGGCGTCGAGGGTCGCCTCTGGCCCCATGGCGCGCGCACCCCGCCAGAGCAGCCAGACCATGGCCCAGGCGGCCAGCGTCGTGCCCAGTGCCGCCGCTGGGAAACCGATCAGCGGTGCCAAGCCAATCGCCACGCCCGCGTTCACGATCAGCGACACAACCGCGTAGCGCAGGGGGCGACGCGTGTCCTCCCGGGCGAAAAACAGAGGTTGGAGAACCTTTTGCAGGACGAATGCCGGCAAACCGAGAGCATAGATCATCAGAGCCACGGCTGTGGCCGAGGTGTCATCCGCCGTAAACGCGCCCCGCTCGAACAGGACGGACACCAGCGCCGTGGGCACCACCAACAGCGCCACGGCAGAGGGTATCGTGAGCAGCAACGAAAACTCCGCCGCGCGGGAATAGGCCGCCCGTTGGCCCTCGGTGTCGCCTGCGCGCACGCGGCGGGACAGGTCGGGCAGCAGAACGACGCCGATGGCGATCCCGACGATCCCGAGGGGCAGTTGATAGAGGCGATCCGCGTAGGTCAGCCAGGCGATGGCTCCGGCTTCGGTTTGGCTGGCCACTTGGCGGCCCACCAAAAGGTTGATCTGTACCACGCCGCCGGACAGAGCAGCGGGCGCGGCGATCACCAGCAGGCGTTTGAGATCCGGCGTCATGCGCGGCCAGCGTCGTGGCAACAACCGATGCCCCGCCCGGGCCGCCGCCCACCAGACCAGCCCCAGTTGCAGCGCACCGCCGACAGGGACCGTCCAGATCAAGGCCTGGCCATAGATCAGTTCGGGGACGGGGGTGGCCATGGGGATGAGCCCAGGGAAGGCCCAAGTCGCCGTCATCGCAGCGATAAACGCCACGTTGAGAAGCGCCGGCGCGGCTGCGGCGGCCAGGAAACGGCGGTTGGAATTGAGAACGCCTGAGATCAAAGCCGCAAGCGAAATCAAAAGGATATACGGAAAGGCAATCCGTCCGTAGGTGACCGCGATGTCAAAGCGAACGTCCCCTACAAAGCCCGAGGCCATGGCCAGGACGAGGGCGGGCATAAAGACGATGCCCAGCACGGAAAACAGCGTCAGGATCAGGACCATACCCGCCACGGCGTCTCGGGCGAAAGCATCGGCGTCCTCGCCCTCGGCCTCCAGCTTTTTGGCGTAGAGCGGGACGAACGCCATGTTGAACGCGCCTTCGGCAAAGAAGCGGCGGAACATGTTCGGGAGGGAAAATGCGACGAAAAAAGCCTCGGCCACGGCGGAGGTGCCGAGGAACCGCGCAATCAAAATGTCGCGTGCAAAGCCCAGGATGCGGGACAGAAGCGTCCAGGATCCGACGGTGAGAAAGCCTTTGATCATAACCGCGTGCCTAGAGGGTTTCGCCCGTCGGAACCATGGGGTGATGGCGGTCGGATCTAGGGGTGATCCCGGTCATACCCAAATTTTGCACCATTTGGCGTCATATCTCGACCTGTTGTGCGCAAGATTGTTGCGTCTACGACCTATGGCGGAGACCTACAGGGTCGCGATTGCGCCCGAATGAGAGGATTTGCCATTGACCCGGCGCGACCGCTTCGGTTCAACCCAGGGCGATGGTTCTCGGACGCCCAAGGCCGATGAGATGAAAAGGGAACACGGTGAGGAAGAGCCCAGAGGCGCCGAGCCCGTGACTGCCCCCGCAACTGTGAGCGGAGAGCGACCCCGACGACACCACTGGACGCGCGCGTCCGGGAAGGGTCGGGCGAGCGATGACCCGTAAGTCAGGAGACCTGCCATCACCGGTGCGGACAGACCCCGCGCCGTTCCTTTCACACGATTCGGGCGGGGCGCCTGGTCAGGAGCAAATGATGGCACAGCGGAACTCTCCGCGACGGCATGGTTTTATCTGGTCGCCCCCTTCGGGAGGCGGAGGGCCGGATGACCCATCGAATTACGATTTGCACCTCATGTCGGCACAAGGGCAACACCTGCCGCCCCGGCTATGAGCTGATCTCGCGCCTGCGGGCGGCGATTGCTGATGCGGGCGATGCGATAGCCGAAGACTTCGAGGTGTCTGGCGTGGCTTGCATGGCGGGCTGCGACCGGCCCTGCACGGTCGCCTATCACGGAAGCCGAAAGGCGACCTATCTGTTTGGGGATATCGACCCGGAGGTGGATATCGCCGATTTGGTGGCGTTTGCGCGCCAATACGCCGTCTTGGGGGATGGCTGGTGTTCCTCTGTAGATCGGCCCGGCAAGCTGCGGACGGCGACCTTGGCCCGGGTGCCTGCCGCGATCATGGCCATCGAGGACAGCGGGGTCCGGGCCTCGTGACCGCCGCGCATTTGTCCGTCACTGACCTGTCCTGGGCCCCCCGTCGCGGCGGGGACACTTTGCTGCAACCGTTGAGCTTCGATCTGGCACCCGGGCGTGTCTTGGGCATCGTGGGGCCGAACGGGGCGGGCAAGACCACGCTGCTGCGGCTGCTCTATCGTTTTCACCGCCCGGTGACCGGGACCGTCGCGGTGGACGGGGTGGACCTGTGGTCTTTGTCGGCCAAAGCGGCCGCGCAGCGGATTGCTGTCGTCTTGCAGGAACAGCCCAGCGATTTCGCGTTGACGGTGCGGGACATCGTGGCGCTGGGTCGGACACCCCATCGGCAAGGCTTTGGCGGTGGCGCTGGCGCCCGCGACGCGGAGGTGATCGAAGGCGCCTTGGACCGGCTAGACCTTCATACGTTGGCGGGCCGGACCCTCGGCAGCTTGTCGGGTGGGGAGCGGCAGCGCGTTTTGGTGGCACGCGCCTTGGCCCAAGAGCCGCGCCTGTTGATCCTGGATGAGCCGACCAATCACCTGGATATCCGCCACCAGTTGGAAATCCTGGACCTGATCCGCAGCCTGCCGCTGACCATCGTGACGTCGCTGCATGATCTGAACCTTACGGCGGGGGCCTGTGACGAGGTTCTGCTGCTGCGGCGGGGGCAGATGGTGGCCTATGGCGCCCCGTCCCATGTGCTGTCTGAGGACGCCGTCTCTGAGACCTTCCGCGTGCTGGCCAGGCGGGAACGCCTGATGCCCAGCCACGCCGATCACCTGACCTTTCACCTTTCGGACCAAAGGACCTGATCCATGAAACGACCTATGATCCTGGGCGCTGCCCTGTCGCTGACGGCGAGCGCCGTGTTCGCCGACACGACCGTTCAAAGCTGCGACCGGACGGTGACCTTCGATGCGCCGCCCGAGCGCGCGATCTCCAATGATGTGAACCTGACCGAGATGATGCTGGTTCTGGGGCTGGCCGACCGCATGGTGGGCTACACCGGTATCTCAGGCTGGAAGACCCTGGACGCCGAGATGACCGCGGGCGTTGAGGCTCTGCCGGAACTGTCTGAGAAATACCCGTCGAAAGAGGTCCTGGTCGGCGCGGACGCGGATTTCTTCTTTGCCGGGTGGAACTATGGCATGAAAGTCGGTGGAGAGGTCACGCCCGAGACCTTGGCCCCCTTTGGGATCGACGTCTACGAGCTGACCGAGTCCTGCGCCCACATCATGGACAAGGACAAGGCCAGCATCGAAGAAATGTATGCTGACCTGCTGAACCTGGGCCGGATCTTTGACGTGGAGGACCGGGCCGAGGGGTTGGTCGATGGCTATCGCGCGGAGCTTGAGGCCTTTTCCGGCGGGCTAGACCTTGGCGAGCCCCTGCGCGTCTTTGTCTATGACAGCGGTGAGGACACGCCCTTTACCGCTGGTCGCTATGCCATGCCCACGGCGCTGATCGAAGCGGCGGGGGGTGTGAACATTATGGACGATTTCGAGAAAAGCTGGGCCACGGTGACTTGGGAAGAGGTCGTGGAGCGTAACCCCGAGGTGGTCGTCATCGTGAACTACGGCGACGTGACCGCTGAACAGAAGCGGGCGTTCATGGTGTCGAACCCGGCCTTTGCGGATCTGGATGCGATCAAGAATGACCGCTTCGTGACCCTGGAATACGTTGAGGCGACGCCGGGCCCACGGAACATCCAGGCGATCAAGACGCTGGCAGATGCCTTCTGGGGGCAATGACAGCGTGAGGGCGGTCGCGCCAGACCGCCCTAGGGTCCCGGCCCGTCTTGGGGGCCGGGGTCTGTGGTGCATGGCGGGTCTGCTGCTGGTCGCTTCGCTGTCGCTGGCGATTTCTGTGGGCGCCGTGCAGGTTCCGCTGTCGACGGTTTGGGGCGTGTTCCTCAACAAGCTAGTCCCCGACTTGATCGAACAGACCTGGTCCCAGGGCCGCGCCGCCATCGTCTGGGAGATCCGGTTTCCCCGGGCGCTTTTGGCGATGATGGTGGGCGCTGGGCTGGCCCTGGTGGGCGCCAGCCTGCAAGCGGTGACCCGCAACCCCTTGGCGGACCCGCATCTGCTGGGCATTTCGTCGGGTGGGGCCTTTGGCGCGATCCTGGCCCTGTTGCACACGGGGTTGTTTCTGGGGCTGCTGACGGTGCCGGTGCTGGCATTTCTCGGGGCCTTGGCGGCGACGCTGATCGTGCTGGGCGTGTCGCGCCTGGCCGATGCGACCAGCGCCGACCGCCTGGTGCTGGCCGGGGTGGCGGTGTCCTTCATCATCATGGCCGGCGCGAACGTTCTGATTTTTCTTGGGGATCCAAGGGCGACCCACACGGTCGTGTTTTGGATGTTGGGCGGCCTTGGCCTGGCGCAATGGGGACAGCTGATTTACCCGCTGGTGATCTTGCTTGTCTGTGGGGCGTGGCTCCTGTCGCGCGCGGGCGCGTTGAACGCGATGACCGTGGGCGATGAGACGGCCTCGACCCTTGGGATCGCCGTCGCGCGCTTTCGCCTGACGGTATTTGTCGTCGGCGCCATGATCACCGGCGTCATGGTCGCCTTTTCCGGGATCATCGGTTTCGTGGGCCTGATGGTGCCCCACGTGGTCCGGTTGTTGGTGGGCGGCGATTACCGTCGCGTCTTGCCTGGGTCTGCGATCATTGGCGCGATCTTTCTCCTCTGGGCCGATATGGCCGCCCGCACCGTGATGGCCCCCGAGGATATTCCCATCGGGATCGTCACAGGTCTGATTGGAGGCGTGTTCTTCGTCTGGCTGCTGGGGCGTCGGTCGGCGTGAAGCCCGATCCGTGCGCTGTCACGTGCGTTGCGGCAGGGAGGGCAGAGGGGGCGCTGCCCCCGCCCTGACGGGCCCCCCGGCGATACTTAGGGAACATCGAAGGCGGGGCTTGGAGGAGCCGCGGGCTGCGGTGCCCTATCGCGCGGTTTGATCGGACGGCTGTTTGGCTGGGTGGGTTCTACGTGGTTTACCAAAGTTTGCCGAGGAGCCTTGGGAGACGCGTGACGCTCGCTCAAGTGACGACCCTAAGGGTCCGTTAGGGATGTCTGACGGGGGCGGATGGATGGCTGGGTTTACCGAGACAATATCGGCTGCGCTGTCGGGCGCTTGCCGCGGCATGGTTCGGGACAGACTTTTGTTGCGTGACGAGCCTCTTTGGTGGGGTCGTCTGGCGTCTGCGAAACGGCGAGACATGGTGGAGCGCTTCTGCACCGATGGCGGGCGGCACCGCTGCAATTCTGTCGGTGGACCTCGGGAGCGTAGGAACGGGCCTTCGCCCATCTGCACGGCGTGGGATGGCCCGATGTGAAAGTGGTCTCCGGGGACGGCACCTCTGTGCACATGAGAGAGGGCGGTGGGCGCAAGGGAGGCATGATGCGACGTTGCCTGGGCCGGGCGCACAGGGGCTAGGGAGCAAGGCAGCCCTGACCTGTGACGCGCCTGGACTGGTGTTGTCCATCGCTGTGGTGTGAGCAGACCTCCGCGCTGTAGCCCGCCCTGAATCTGGAGGATGTTGTCCGCGATTTCTGCGCGCCGTTGCCTGTATGTGCGACGGAGCCTAATCGACAAAGGCGTGGCGCGAGCGGATCGAGGCTGCCCTTGGCGAGGCCTGGGTACCGCCGAACAGGAGGCATCGGCCCCGCGCGTACGGTGCGAGCGCTTACCAGCGGCGGTGGCTGGCCGAACACCGCCGGGGCCGCCTCAGAGAAACCGGCGCTCTGGCACGGCGATACGAAGAGACCGCTGAACCCTGTTCCGAAAATCTGCGACTCGCCGCATCACCTGACTGGTTGTCGAACCGCCCCTAGGCCCCGGCCCGCTCGGCGGCCCGCTCCACCGCTGCACGCAGTTTCTTGTCCAACGCGTCCTGCTTGGATTTCGACCAGAGTTTCAGGCCGAATAGGTCTTTGACGTAGAAGCTATCCACGACCTGGGCGCCATAGGTCGCGATGACCGCTTGGTTGATGTAGATGTTCGAGGCCGCGAGGGCTTGGGTCAGATCGTAGAGCAGCCCCGGGCGATCGCGCGTATCGACTTCGATGATCGTGTAGATATCCGACCCTTCGTTGTCGAAACTGATGTTCGTGGGGACCGAGAACTTGCGCTCGCGCTTCTTGATTTCGCGGCCTTCCAGGGCCTGGCGGGTGGCGACCTCGCCACGGAGGATCTTTTCGATCATGCCGCGCAGGCGGGGCAGGCGCGACGGCTCATAGGGGTGGCCCTCGCCATCTTGCAGCCAGAAGGCCGAGACCGCGAAGCCGTCCTTGGAGGTATAGCTGCGCCCGTCGATGATATTGGCCCCGACCAGCGCCAGGGCCCCGGAGAGCCGGGAAAAGACGCCCGGGTGATCCTGGCAGGCCATCAGGACGCGGGTCGCGTCGCGGTCTTCGTCGGCCTCAAGCTCCACCCGGACTTCGCCGTCTTCCAGCCCCTTGAGCAGATGGGCGAAGCGAACCTGGGCCGCCGTTGGGACGCCTTGCCAGTAGGGGCCGCTGTGGCGCCCGATTTCGGTCCGCAACTCTCCCTCGGTCCAGCCGGTCATGGCCTCGCGGAACAGCTTTTTGGCGCGGGCCTCGCGGGTTTCGCGGTTGACGTCTTCGAGCCCATTCTCCAGCGCGGCAGCGGTGGCCCGGTGGAGCGCGCGCAGCATCTGCGCCTTCCAGTTGTTCCACACGCCGGGGCCGACGCCACGGATGTCGCAGACAGTCAGGACGGTCAGAAGGTCCAGCCGGTCGCGGGTTTTCACGGCCTTGGCGAAGTCGCGGATGGTGCGGGGGTCGGCGATGTCGCGCTTCTGCGCCATGTCGGACATGAGCAGATGGTGGCGCACCAGCCATTCCACGGTTTCTACCTCGGAGGTCTTGAGACCCAAGCGCGGCGCCACGGTCCGGGCAATGCGCGCGCCAAGAACGGAGTGATCTTCGGGACGGCCTTTGCCGATGTCGTGGACCAGAAGGGCCACGTAGAGGACACGGCGGTTGACGCCCTTTTCCAAAATTTCGGAGCAGAGCGGTAGGCTTTCCTCAAGCTCTTTCCGTTCGATCTGGGCCAGGTTGGAGATCACTTGGATCGTATGTTCGTCCACCGTGTAGGAGTGATACATATTGAATTGCATCATCGCGACGATGGGTGCGAATTCGGGGATGAACGCCGAGAGGATCTCTAACTCGTTCATGCGGCGCAGGACCCGTTCGGGGTTGCCGTGTTTCAGAAGCAGCGACAGGAACAGGCGTGCGGCCTCGGGCCGTTCGCGTAGATCGCGGTCGATCAGGTGCCGATTGGCCGAAATCAGGCGCATGGCATGGGGGTGCAGCAGCAGGCCGGTGCGCAGCGCCTCCTCGAAGATGCGCAGCATGTTGAGCGGGTCGCCCAGGAAGGCGGCCTCATCGGCGATATCCAGGCGGCCCTGGCGTTCCTCGTAGGGCTCCTTGACCCGGCGGCGACGCTTGAAGAAGCCGAGCAGGCCCGGTTCTTGCTTGGTGTTGTCGGCCTCCAGCGCGGTCAGCAAGATGCGCGTCAATTCCCCCACCTTGGTCGCGTGGCGGAAGTAGGCCTGCATGAAGTGTTCCACCGCGCGTCGGCCCGCGTGGTCGGAGTAGCCCATGCGCGCGGCCACCTCGACCTGCATGTCGAAGGTGAGCATGTCGGAGGCACGTCGCGCGATCAGGTGCAGGTGGCAGCGCACGCACCACAGAAACCGCTCGGCGGCCTCGAAATTCGCAAATTCCTCGGCGGTAAAGACGCCGAGGGCGACCAGATCCGCCGCCTCAGCCACGCCATAGCGATATTTGGCGATCCAGTAGAGGGTTTGGAGGTCGCGGAGGCCGCCTTTGGCCTCTTTGACGTTGGGTTCCAATAGGTAGCGTTGGCCACCTTGTTTGCGGTGGCGTTCCGACCGCTCCTCCAGCTTTGCCTCGATAAAGTCGGAGACGGTGCGGCTGAAGAGCGTGTCCCGCAGGGTGGTTTGGAGCTCCTCTGCCAAGCGGTCGTCGCCACAGATCTGGCGCTGCTCCAGCAGGGAGGTGCGGATGGTGTAGTCTTCTGCGCCCAGGCGGAGGCAGTCCTTTACGGTGCGGGTGGAATGGCCGACCTTCAGCTTCAGGTCCCACAGGATGTAGAGCATCGATTCCACGATGCTTTCGACCAGGGGCGTGACTTTCCACGGACTCAGGAACAACAGGTCCACATCGGAGGACGGCGCCATTTCACCGCGCCCGTAGCCGCCCACGCCCAGAACCGCGAACCGTTCCCCGTCGGTCGGGTTGGGGCAGGGGTGCAGGTGCTGCGTGGCCACGACCCAGGTGCATTGCACCAGGCGGTCCGTGAGGTGGGCGTAGCTCCGGGTGACCCGGCGGGCGCGGGTGGGGTCCAGGGCGAACGTCTGCGCGATCATGGCGCGACCCGCTGTCTGGGCTGCCCGCAGAACCTCGACCGTGTTGCGTCGCACGGTCATCGCATCTCCGCCCTCCGCCATGACGGTTTGCAGGGCGGCCATGACGACGGCATCGTCGAAGATGTCCCCCGGCGCCGCAATCAGCGCATCCGGGGGAGCCGTTGGAAAGAGCGTTTCGGGCTGTGCCGCGCTCAGGTCCTCAGGACCCGGCGCCAAATCGGTTCGGGGCAGGGCTGACCACCTGTACTGAACGGTTGACGATCTGGGCAACGGCCAAGCCACGTTGGATCGTGCCGTCCCCACGCAGGCGGAATACCCCGCCCGTCCCAGCAAAGCCAGACCCGTTGGTCAACGACCGCCGACCAACCGTGTCCCCCCGGCGCGTGATGGCACCGATGGCCGCCATCCCGTCATAGGCCAAGCCCGCCAGTGGGTGGGGGGTGCTGCTGTAGGCGCTTTGATAGCGGGCGCGGAATTGGTTGAGGGGGCCAGGGTCCGGCAAGGTGAAATAGCCGCCTTGCAGACCGGGCAGTTGCAGCGCCTCGGCGGGGATGTCCCACCGTGTCAATCCAAGATAGCGGAAGTCTTCCCCGCCGATTCCTTGTTCGGACAAGAGTTGGGCCATCACGGGCAAGTCGCCAGCGGTGTTGCCCGTCAGGAACACCGCGTTGGAGCTGGTGGAGCGGGCCTGGGCCGCGATTTGGGGAACGGCGGCGGTGATTCCCGCCTGGCTTAGTTCATAGGCGACGTTGCCCGTGATCTGGGCGCCGGTGCCCTGGGCCGCTTTGCCGATGGCCTGGGCCGCCAATTGGCCCGTCGCTTGATTGTTGTGTGTCACGAGCACGCGGTTGCGCCCCTGGGCGGCCGCGAAGCGCAGCAGCCGCGCGGCGGTGTTCTCGAAAGTGTTGCCCAGAACCCAAACATTGCCGCCCGCGATGGAGGTGTTGTTGGAAAAGCTAAGGATCGGCACCTGGGATTGCGCCGCTGCAATGCCCGCGGCGGCTGCGTTATCGGCGTAGAGCGGGCCGAGGATGACCTGCGCGCCCGCAGCGATCGCTTGCTGCGCGGCGCTCTGGGCCCCAGCCGCCGTGCCCTGGGTGGGATAGACCGTGATGGTGACAGTGTCCGATCCGAGGTCGGCCGCGGCAAGCCGCGCGGCGTTTTCTAGGCTGCGGGCGACCGTGCCGTCGGTGGCGCGCGCCGATCCGAGGGGTACGAGCAGGGCGACTTTGGTCGGGCCCTCGCCCCGGACCCCGGCGCCCCCAACGGTTGTGCTTTGCCCAGGCGCCGAGACTTGGCAGGCGGCGAGAACAGCGCTGGCCGCAAACAGGCCGATGGCCTTGCGCGCACGGCGGATGAATGAGACGCAAGAGCGGGCGGCGGTTGCGAGTGCCATGGCGACGGTATTCCCCTGATGGTCGGCGCGCGGTGAGCTGCGCATGGTGCTGCGAACCTAGAGCGGGGGTAACCCGGAGTAAACGCCGGATGGATGGGAGACGTCGAATGGCAGAGACTGGCGCGGCCACAGGCGATCGGATTGAGCCGGGGCTGCATCTGGTGTCCGTTCCCATCGGGGCGGCGCGGGATATCACCTTGCGGGCGCTCGACGTGTTGCGGGGTGCCGATGTCTTGGCCGCAGAGGACACGCGGTCCCTCCGGCGGTTGATGGCCATCCATGGGGTGGACCTGGGGGGGCGGCCTTTGCTGCCCTACCATGATCACAACGGCCCGGCGGTGCGTCCCCGCCTGCTGGCGGCGCTTCGGGAGGGGCAATCGGTGGCCTATGCCTCGGAAGCGGGAACACCGTTGATTGCGGATCCCGGGTTCGCGCTGGGTGTGGCGGCCCAGGCAGAGGGACTGCCTGTTCGAGCGGCACCGGGGGCAAGCGCGGTTCTCGCGGCGCTGTGCGTCGCGGGCCTGTCGACGGATCGATTTTTGTTTGCGGGGTTTCTGCCGCCCAAATCGGGCGCGCGTCGGACGGCGTTAAAGGAAGTGGCCGAGGTCCCGGCAACACTGGTCTTCTACGAGTCGCCACGGCGTTTGGGAGCCATGTTGAGCGATGCGTCAGAGGTGCTCGGGCCGCGTGATGCCGCCGTCTGTCGAGAGCTGACCAAGCGGTACGAAGACGTCGTGCGCGGCCCCTTGGATGTCTTGGCTGAGCGTTACGCTGACGAAGATCCCAAGGGCGAAATCGTTGTGGTGATCGACCGGGGCGCGCCCGCCGCGCTGTCAGAGGAGGATTTGATGGATCTTCTCGCCGTCGAGATGGAGACAGTTTCGTTAAAAACTGCGGTAAAAGGTGTTTCGGAAAAGTATGGGGTTGGGCGTAACACTGTGTATGAGGCGGCGCTCAAGGTGAAGCGGCGCTAAGGTTTCGTTTGCACCCCACGGGCGGCACAAGGGTTTAGGGATGACTGGGACAGTATCGTACCATGCTGGTGCCGCTGCGGAGGAGCAGGTCTCGCATCTCTATGCGCGACAGGGGCACAAGATCGTCGGGCGTCGATGGCGCGGTCAGGGCGGTGAAATCGACGTGATTGCCCAACGAGGGGACGATACGATTTTCATCGAGGTCAAGAAAAGCCGCAGCCATGCCGAGGCCGCTCAAGCTTTGCGACCCCGTCAGGTTAAACGATTGTTTGACTGCGCGGGCGAGTACATGGGCACCTTACCCAGTGGTTTGAACAGCTCGGTCCGGTTTGATGTGGCCCTGGTCGATTCCTGTGGTCGGATTGAAGTGATCGAGAATGCTTTGACAGCCTGAGGGCGGGGGCTGCGGGTCCGCACATTGCCGTTGGCCGCCGCATGGGTCATCACTCGGCCCGAACCAATCGTTCGGAGACCGCCATGCCCCTTTCCGTTGCCTTTCAGATGGACCCGATCGACGCCATCGATATTACCGCGGATAGTTCGTTTCGCCTTGCCCTAGAAGCTCAGGCGCGGGGGCATCGGTTGTTCTACTACACCCCGGACAAGCTCGCCTATGTGGAAGGTCGGATTGTTGCGCAGGGCCAGGACCTGGAGGTCCGGCGGGTCGCTGGCGATCACGCGACGCTCGGGCCCCTGCGGGAGGTCGACCTGTCCGAATTCGATGTGGTTTGGCTGCGACAGGATCCGCCGTTCGATATGGGCTACATCACGACGACCCATTTGTTGGATCGATTGGCCCCTGGAACGCTTGTGGTGAATGACCCGACTTGGGTGCGGAACTGGCCGGAAAAGCTGATGGTCTTGGATTTCCCGGATTTGACGCCGCCCACGGCCATCGCGCGGGATCTGGACGTGTTGAAGGCCTTTAAGGCACGGCACGGCGACGTGATTCTCAAACCGCTCTATGGCAATGGCGGCGCCGGGGTCTTTCGCTTAACGCCCGAAGATCGCAATTTAAACTCGCTGCATGAGGTGTTTTCGGGCATCAATCGGGAGCCTTTGATCATGCAAAAATTCCTGCCTGATGTGTCCAAGGGCGATAAGCGGGTCATTCTCGTGGATGGTGTCCCTGTTGGGGCCATCAATCGGGTTCCTGCGGAAGGTGAGACACGATCGAACATGCATGTGGGAGGTCGTCCGGAGCCGATCGCGCTGTCGGATCGGGATCGCGAAATCTGCGATCGGATCGGGCCGCGCCTGAAACAGAACGGCCAGATTTTCGTCGGCATCGACGTGATCGGCGACTACCTGACGGAAATCAATGTTACGTCGCCCACCGGCTTGCAGGAATTGGAGCGATTCGACGGCACCAATGCCAGTGCGTTGATCTGGGAAGCCATTGAGCGCCGTCGGGTTTAGCCTGGGTTTTTTGCAGTTCGTTCTTCGTGTTTGGGCCGGGGTGTCCTCTTTCCAGGGTGGTTTCTCACATGCCGGGGTGGCGTCGGCATATTTTTGGAACATCGAAAGGGTTGGGTTGAGCTGCCGATTTCGGATGAGCCGGTAGGAAACGCTAGCCAAGCGCGATGTTGGGGACGTGTTGTTCCGGGGCTGTGGGCCTGGGTTCGGCTTGGATTTTGCCTCTGATCAGCGCCCTGGAGCCGACAGCATTGTCTTTGGTCGGGCCTGCCGTCGCTATGTGTCCCGCGCGGCAATCAATCGGTAGGAGAGAGCTTCGGCGATATGGGGTCTCCCCACGGTCTCGACGCCCGCCAGATCAGCGATAGTGCGCGCGACTTTGAGGACGCGGTGATAGCCTCTTGCGGTGAGCCGGAAGCGGTCTGCCGCTTGGTTCAGAATGTCTTGCCCATCGGCGTCCGTTGTGGCGACGGCCATCAGGTCATCACCAGATATGTCCGCATTGACCTGGATATCGGGTTGCCCTTTGTACCGGTCCGCTTGGATCTCTCGCGCGGCCGCGACTCGACCGGCCACGGTGGCGGAGGTGTCGCCCGATGGCGGCAAGGACAGGTCCGACACATCGACGGCAGGCACCTCAAGGCGCAGATCGAAGCGGTCCATCAATGGGCCAGACACTCTGGACATGTAGTCTTCGCCGCAGACGGGCGCGCGGGAACAGGCGGCATTTGCGTCATACAGCATGCCGCACCGGCAGGGATTCGCGGCCGCGATGAGCAGGAAGCGGCAGGGGTAGCGGACATGGGCGTTTGCGCGGGCGATGACGACTTCACCGGTCTCAATGGGCTGGCGGAGTGTTTCGAGGACGGCACGGGGAAACTCTGGGAATTCGTCCATGAAGAGGACGCCATTGTGGGCCAGACTGACTTGGCCCGGGCCTGCGCGTTTGCCCCCGCCGACGATGGCCGCAACCGAGGCGGTGTGGTGCGGTTCCTGGAACGGACGGCGGTACAGGATCCCGCCCTCTTCGAGCGTCCCGGCCAGGGAGTGGATCATCGAGGTGTCGAGGGCTTCGCGCGCGGACAGGGGCGGTAGGAGTCCCGGCAGGCGGGCGGCGAGCATGGATTTTCCGGCCCCAGGGGGGCCAACCAGAAACAAGTGATGGCGTCCTGCGGCGGCGATTTCCAACGCGCGCTTCGCCCTCTCCTGCCCGCGGACATCCCGCAGGCAGGGGCCAGCGGGTGTGTCTGGCAGGCGCCCCGGTTTGGCCGGGTCAATGGGCGCGACGCCCGTCAGATGGTCGATCAGCGCCTTGAGCGAAGGGGCGGCATGGACCGGCGTGGCATCGACCCAGGCCGCCTCCGCCCCGCAAGCGGAGGGGCAATAGAGCACTGAACCAAGGGCCCCTGCGGTCAAGGCCGATGGCAGCGCACCGACCACCGGGACCAAGGCGCCGTCCAGCGACATCTCACCAATGGAGACGGCTTGAGTGAGCTTGGTCGGTGGAACGATTTCCAGGGCCGCCAGAAGGGACAGCGCGATGGGGAGATCAAAATGCGCGCCTTCCTTGGGAAGGTCTGCTGGCGACAGGTTCACGGTGACCTTCTTGGAAGGCAGCGCGATGGACAGTTCCGACAAGGCGGTCCTGATCCGATCACGCGCCTCGGAGACCGCCTTGTCGGGCAGACCGACGATGGAAAAGCCGGGCAGCCCGGGCGAGACGGCGCATTGGACGTCGACGGGCCGCGCCTCCAGCCCTTCAAAGGCAACCGTCGTGGTGCGTGCCAGCATATCCCGTCCCCTTCAGGAAAGGGTTAACGCGGCAAACCTTTCCGAGAGGTTAACGACGGCGCAGGATGTCTAGGCACCGGCGGCTGGGGCGAGGCGCCCCGCCGCACGCGTGCGTCAGGGGGCAATGGGGAAGGGCTCCAAGGGTTCGAAAACCGCATAGACGTCCAGGGTCCGGTCTGCGGCTTCGCCTAGGGCGCGCCATTTCCGGAGTGGGGCGTGATCCAGGTGGGCTTGGACATAGGCTTGGGCCAGGTCGGAGACCGGCAGGCCATATCCGGCAATCCGCATGGCGACCGGTGCATACATGGCGTCTGCGATGGAATAGGCGCCAAAAAGCCAGGGGCCATCCGTGGCCATGGCGCGTGCTTGGGACCAAATGACCTCTAACCGGGCCAGGTCGGCCAAGACCGCTTCGGACGGGCGGAACCCACCGGATTTGACGCGAAGGTTCATGGGGCAAGCCGACCGAAGCGCGGTGAAGCCGCTGTGCATTTCCGCCGAGATCGACCGGGCAAGGGCCCGCGCCTTGGGGGCCGAGGGCCAGAGGTGTTTGTCGGGATGCGCCTCGGCCAGGCCTTCGGCGATGGCGAGGCTGTCGGTCCAAAGGCCCCCCTCGGGCGTGCGCACGGTGGGTACGCTGCGGGCCGGCGCCCAGGCTTTCAAGTCCTCAGCAAAGCTGTCGTCATAGAGCAGGGTAAGCTGCTCGGAATAGGCAATGTCGAACGTCTCGAACAACACCCACGCGCGCAGCGACCAGCTGGAGTAGCTGCGGTCGCCAATCAAAAGGGAATAGGTCTGTGTCATGGGGTCTGGATATCCTGACGGATCCGGTCTGGGAATTCAGGATCTCTGACAGCGCCATCACGGACAGTGATTGGCCCGATGGGCGACCATCTGCCCTGCGGTCCAGTCAATGCGCGTGAGGCTCAGGTTGTCGATTTTCTGGCCCAGGGCTTGGTAAGGGGTGATGCCCTGTGCGCGGGCCCAAAGGGTCAAGATGACACCCATATGGGCGACGACGATCAGGTCCCGGCCATGGGCGAGCCGGTTGAGCGCCCGATACACACGGTCCGAGACATCGTTCCAGGACTCCCCACCCGGTGCGCGCTGGGCCCCAGGCCGCTCGAAGTAGCTTCGCAATTCTGGACTGTCGATGGCGTCGAAGGCGCGGTTTTCCCAGTCGCCGTAGTGGAACTCTCGCAACGGCTGTTCATGGGGCAAACGTGGGCGGGTGCCTTGGATCGCATCGGCTGTGGCCGTGGCGCGGATCAAGTCGCTGCTTACAACGGGGGCCTGCGGTAAGGCTGCGGATAGACGGGCCAGCGCCGCCGTATCGGACAGATCGGCGGGCAGGTCGGTCCATCCGACCATCCGTTTGGCGTGGGTCGGGCCATGGCGGATGAGCCAGAGGCGGGTCATTTCAGCACCTGGGGCAAGCCAGCCGTCACCAGAACCACACGGTCGGCGGCAGACGCTAACTGCTGGTTCAAGGCGCCTTGGGCGCGCTGAAAACGCCGCGCCAGGGCATTGTCCGGAGCCACGCCACCGCCAACGTCATTGCTGACCACCACGTAGCGTGCGGCCCCCTCCGCCATTGCGGCGATCCAGGCCGTGGCCGGCGCCTGCCAATCTGTGTCCGTCATCATCAGACCGGTCAGCCACATGGTCGCGCAATCAATCAGCAGGACGTCGCCGCGCTGGGCCGCCAGACAGGTGTCTGCCAGGTCTTTCGGGCCTTCGATCAAGGTCCAAGCCGCGCCACGTCGGTCGGCGTGGGCCTGTGCCTTCGCCCGCATCTCATCGTCCCAGAGCGCGGCGGTTGCCACATACACAGCACGCCCCCCCGCCTCCAAAACGTGTGTCTCGGCCCAAGCGGATTTGCCGGACGCGGCATGTCCGAGCGCTAGCGTCAGGCGAGAGAGGGTCGTCATGGGGCCAAACTTTTTTTGATCCGGGCGCAGGGTCGCCCCGTAGTTGCATACATAAGCACGGAGAATTCCGGCACACCTGCAAAGTTTACCCAACAAGGGGGTGCAAGATGGCTCTCGATTTCAACAGTGACATGTCCCTGTCAAGGCGCGCCATGAAGGCAGAGCTTTTGGATGCGGAGACAGAGTTGAAACTGGCTTACGCTTGGCGTGACGAGCGCTGCGAGGAAAGCCTGCATCGCTTGATTACAGCGTACATGCGCCTCGCCATCTCTATGGCGGCGAAGTTCAAGCGGTACGGCGCCCCCATGAACGATTTGATCCAAGAGGCGGGTCTGGGCTTAATGAAGGCGGCTGAAAAGTTCGACCCGGACCGGGGTGTTCGGTTCTCGACATACGCCGTGTGGTGGATCAAGGCATCGATTCAAGACCACGTGATGCGGAATTGGTCGATGGTGCGGACCGGATCGACCAGCAGCCAGAAGTCGCTGTTTTTCAATCTGCGTCGTGTGCAGGCTCGTTTGGAGCGGGAAGCCCTGGCCGAGGGCATCGTGCTGGACCGTCAAACCCTGCGGGAGCGGATCGCGGAAGAGGTCGGCGTTCCCCTTCACGACGTGGAGATGATGGAAGGCCGGTTGAGCGGCTCTGACTTCAGCCTCAATGCAACCCAATCCTCCGAGGATGAGGGCCGTGAATGGATCGATACGCTGGAGGACGATGCCTCCCAAGCGGAAGAGATCGTCGAGAACAACCACGACACCGAGACCTTGCGCCAGTGGTTGCTGACGGCCTTGTCCTCCCTGAATGAGCGGGAGCGGTTCATTGTTCGGGAGCGGAAGCTTCGCGAAGATCCTCGGACGTTGGAATCCCTCGGCAATGAGCTTAAGCTTTCTAAGGAGCGTGTGCGTCAGCTTGAGGCCGCTGCCTTCGCGAAGATGCGCAAGAACTTGGAAAAGCAGTCCCGTGAGGTCCTCGAATTCCTAAACTGATCCAATGGGCCAGCGGGGCGCTGCTGGCCATGACCGGATTTGTCGGCGCGCAGTCGTTGCCGACAGCCGACGTCTATGTCCTGGGCGAAACCCACGACAACGCCGATCACCACACGGCCCAAGGGCGATTGATCGCGGAGATCCGTCCGACTGCTGTGGTTCTGGAAATGCTCACAGACGAGCAATCCGATCGGTTGGACGACAGCATACCCCTTGATCCCCAGGTTCTGGATCAGGTGCTTGATTGGTCGGACATGGGCTGGCCGGATGTTTCTCTCTACATGCCAGTGTTCGAGGCAGCGACCGGCCCCATTGTCGGTGCCGCTGGTGCCCCTGGGGATTTGTCCGCGTATGGTTTGGACGACCCACTTCCGCCAGAACAGCAGGCCGAGCGAGAAGCGTTGCAGGGAGCGGCCCATTGCGATGCGCTTCCGGCTGAGTTGTTGCCGCAGTTCGTTGCGAGACAGCGTGCGATTGATGCGCAGTTTGCTGCTCGAACGTTGGACGCGCTCGACCGGTACGGGTCGCCCGTGGTTCTTGTGACGGGCAACGGACATGCCCGCACGGATTGGGGTGTGCCCGCGGCCATTGCGCGCGTGCGGCCAGAGGTCACCGTTGTTTCGGTCGTTCAGGGGGAGGATGGCCGCGTCCCGCCCGGTGGTGACATTGTGTTGGATGCACCTGCGGCAACGCGACCCGACCCTTGCGAAGCCTTCCGCTGACGCGCGCCACCGCCTAAGACGGGGCGAAGGGGGCGGCGCATGTTGGCTGACAAGACAATCCTTTTGGTGATCGGGGGTGGGATCGCGGCCTTTAAGGCCTTGGATCTGATGCGCCGTTTGCGCGAACGCGGCGCGCGCATCGTGCCTGTGCTGACCCCAGCGGCAGAGCAATTTGTCACGCCGCTCTCGGTCTCGGCGCTGGCGGGCCATAAGGTGTATCGGGACCTTTTCGACCTGACCGACGAGGCGGAGATGGGTCACATCGAACTGAGTCGGTCCGCTGATCTGATCCTTGTCGCGCCGGCAACCGCTAACCTGATGGCGCGCATGGCTGGCGGGTTGGCCGATGATCTGGCGACGACGCTGCTGCTGGCAACGGATACGCCCGTGATGGTTGTCCCAGCCATGAACGTGCGGATGTGGCTGCATCCGGCGACGCAACGCAACCTGGAGGTGTTGCGCGCCGATGGGATCAAGGTCGTTGGGCCGGTCGACGGGGACATGGCCTGCGGAGAACACGGCCCCGGTCGCATGTCTGAGGTTTCCGACATTGTGGCGGCGGTCGCGGCGCATTTTTCGGATGGGCCTCTGGCCGGGAAACATGTGCTCGTGACCTCGGGGCCAACCCATGAACCCATTGATCCCGTTCGCTATATCGCCAACCGCTCCTCAGGCGCCCAAGGGACCGCCTTGGCTGTGGCATTGCGAGATCTGGGTGCGCGTGTCAGTTTTGTGACCGGTCCGGCCGATGTGCCGCCCCCCGAGGGGGTCGAGGTTCATGCCGTGCAAACTGCGCAACAGATGCTGGCAGCGGTCGAGGGAGCCTTGCCTGCCGATGCCGCTGTCATGGCCGCCGCCGTCGCCGATTGGCGGGTGGCGACGGCGTCTGACAGCAAGATGAAGAAGGTTGGCAGCGGCGCGGTTCCGGCCCTGAATTTTGTGGAAAACCCCGACATCTTGCGGACGGTGGCCCAGGCCGATCAGCGGCCCAAACTGGTCGTCGGTTTTGCAGCCGAAACCGATGATGTGGTTGCCCACGCCACGGCCAAACGCGCCCGGAAGGGATGCGACTGGATCGTGGCAAACGATGTGTCTCCGGCGACGGGAATTATGGGCGGAACGGAAAACGCCGTGACGCTGATTACCGGCAAGGGGGCGGAGACGTGGCCGCGTCTCTCAAAGGGTGAAACGGCGCGTCGCTTGGCCGCCCGCATCGCGGAGGCGCTGGAATGACCGAAATCACCGTGGCTTTCGCCCGCTTGCCGGGGGCGGACAAGGATCTGCCGCTTCCTCGCTATGAGACGGAGGGCGCGGCGGGCGCCGATCTGTGTGCTGATACGGGTGGTGAGACGGTCACGCTGGATCCCGGTCAGCGGGCGTTGGTCGGGACAGGGCTGCGTGTGGCCGTACCCGACGGCTATGAGATGCAGGTGCGCCCGCGATCTGGGCTCGCGCTGAAACACGGGATAACCCTGGTGAACGCACCGGGCACGGTGGATGCCGACTATCGTGGGCCGTTGGGCGTCATCCTGATCAATCACGGGACGGCGCCCTTCGAGGTGACCCACGGCATGCGTATCGCTCAGGCCGTCCTGGCCCCGGTCACGCGCGCCGTCTTCGCCGAGGTAGCGGAGTTGGGCGACACGGCGCGGGGCGCGGGCGGTTTTGGCTCAACGGGTTTTGGGGGATCCCAATCATGATGCTGGTCCTGTTCCTTGGGGGCGCGATTTGGGGTTTGGGCGTTATGCTAAAGACCCCGGTGCAGGCCCGGCTCTATATGTTGGCGCTGCTCTATGTGGCGGTTCTATTCGTGCAATTTGCCTTGCCGGACGGCCATGGTCTGCGCCTAGCGCTTGGGGGCAGTCCGGGGCAATGGCTGGTCCTGGGTGGGCTGGTTGGGGCGGTCCTCGTCTACCGAGAGGTTCTGTCGCGTGTGAAGGGGCGCGCCGTCGCCGCCGAGGCCGCGCGGGAAGAGGCTGAGGTGCCCGTGCAGACCGGTCCCTTTTCCGCTGTCGAGTTGGAACGCTATGCGCGCCACATCGTGCTGCGCGAAGTGGGGGGGCTGGGGCAGAAACGCCTGAAGGATGCTAAGGTTCTCGTCGTGGGGGCAGGGGGGCTGGGCTCGCCTGCGCTGCTGTATCTCGGTGCAGCCGGGGTGGGCACAATCGGTGTGATCGATGACGACACCGTCAGCCTGTCGAATCTGCAACGGCAGATCGTGCACACCGACGACCGCAGTGGCACGCCGAAGGTGTTCAGCGCACAGATCGGCATAAACGCGGTGAACCCCCATGTGACGGTGCGTCCCTATGATCGTCGCCTGACGCGAGAGATCGCGGAGGATCTGTTTGCGGACTATGATCTCATTCTCGACGGCTCCGACAGTTTCGCGACCCGGCAGATGGTGAACGCCGCCGCCGTGGCAACGGGGAAGCCCTTGATCGCAGGGGCCATCACCCAATGGGAAGGGCAACTGACGATCTATGACCCAGCGGGGGGCGCGCCCTGCCTGTCTTGCATCTTCCCAGAGGCCCCCGCCCATGGTTTGGCCCCGTCCTGTGCCGAGGCCGGTGTGATCGGTGCCTTGCCGGGGATTGTCGGGGCCGCCATGGCCATGGAAGCCATTAAGGAAATCACCGGTGCGGGCACCCCTTTGCGCGGCGCGCTCCTGACGTGGGATGGGCTTGATGCTGACGCCCGGCGGGTCACCATCCGGCGGCGCGCCGACTGCAAGGTCTGCGGAGATATTTAGCGGGGCTTGTCCGGTTGTGCCCAATCCTTGGATCAATGGGCCGCGTGGGACAGCATCGCTTCGATTGGAGGCTGGTGGCCAAGGGTAAAACGATCCGACCCTTGTCAGGGATGCCGGACGGTGCATCATCCTGACGGAGCCATGGTGGGAGATGCCCTATGAAACCCTTCGTCCTGTTCGCCGTCCTGACCTGTGCCGCCCCAACCATCGCGGTGGCCGATGTGCCAGACCTGGGGGGACGCACGGTGGTCATCGCCACCGAAGACGCCTATCCCCCAATCCAATTCAAGAACCCGGCCACGGGTGAGGCCATCGGGTGGGAATACGACTTCATGGCCGAGGCGTCGGTGCGGCTCAACTTCACGCCCGAATATGAAAAGATCAGTTGGGACGGGATGATCGCGGCCGTTGGTGCGGGTGAGTTCGATATGGGCATGACCGGAATTACGATCCGCGACGACCGAAAAGAAGCGGTGACCTTTTCCGCGCCCTATATGACCAGCCAGATGCTGATGATCGTGCGAGGCGATGAGGAACGGTTCGCGGATGCTGCTCAGTTCGCGGCCGACGACGATCTCTTGATGGCGGCGCAACCCGGTACGACCCCGTTTTATGTCGGCGTCTATGACGTGCTGGATGGGAACGAAGCCAATCCACGGATCAAACTGTTTGAGACCTTTGGCGCAGGGCTACAGGCCCTCCGCGTGGGCGATGTGGATCTTGCCCTGTCCGATAGCACGGCGGCGAACGGGTATGTGGCGGCCTCGGATGGCGGATTGAAGATCATAGGTGCGCCCTTGGGGACGGAACAATTCGGTTTCATCTTTCCCAAAGACGCGGACCAGACCTTGGTCGATGCAATGAATGCCGCGATTGCAGATATGGAGGCCGATGGCACGCTTGAGGCGCTCAACACCAAGTGGTTCCTGGACTATGAGATCGGCGAGTGAGGGGCCCAGAGTTTTCGTTGAAAACTCTGTCAAAAATCTTCTTTGAAGATTTTGCCGCCCGTGGGACCTGATCGCGCTCAACAGGGCGACTTTCCCTATTGGTTGGTTGCTGTCGTGCTTCTTTTGGGCGGCGCCTATGTAGCCGTTCTCTCTGAAGAGACGACCCGGCAAGTTCTGTTCACCCTGCGCAAGGGGCTTGGTATTACGGTGCTGGTGACCGTGGTGTCGTTTGCGGCAGCCAGTCTTGCGGGCCTAGGCATCGCGCTGATGTCCCTGTCGGGGAACATCATTTTACGGCAGGTCGCGCGCTTTTATACCGAAATCGTGCGCGGCATTCCGATCCTCGTTCTGCTCCTCTACGTGGCGTTCGTTTTGGCGCCGGGGCTTATGGGTTTCTGGAATTGGCTCGGTTTGCCCGAGCTTCGCACGCGCGACGTTCCGCTGCTCTGGCGGGCCATTCTGGCGCTGGTAATTGCCTATTCGGCCTTCATCGCGGAGGTTTTTCGCGCCGGATTGCAATCGGTCGACGCAGGGCAGATTGAAGCGGCGCAGGCGCTTGGGCTGAAGCGGTGGCACCGCTTTCGCTTCATCGTCATGCCCCAGGCTATCCGTACGATTCTGCCGCCCTTGGGCAATGATTTTGTCGCCATGGTAAAGGATAGTTCCCTGGTTTCGGTCGTTGGGGTCTTGGATATTGCGCAGTTGGGCAAGCTAACCGCCGCAGGCAACTTTCGGTATTTTGAGACCTATAACGTGGTCGCTCTGATCTATCTGACGATGACGGTTCTGTTGTCCCTCGGCCTGCGCCGGTTGGAAGGTTTTCTCGCTCGAAAACAGGGCTGAACGACTGTGCCTTTCCGTTGGAAAGCCCACGGGTCAGGCAGTGTGGCGTGTGGGCGGCGCGCCTGGGCGACGGCATGCGATCGTACGCTATGACAGTCGGTCGCACCCCCCTTACGCGGGCCATCTCAGGTGATACATGATTTTCAGAAATTTCTGAAATGGCCGATATGACCCTCACATCCCTCCAGAAAGAGTTCCTCCTCCACTTCGGTGAAATGGGCAGCCGATGGGGCATCAACCGCACCGTCGGACAGATCTATGCGCTTCTGTTCCTGTCCGAAGCCCCGCTGAACGCTGAAACGATCACCGAAGCCTTGGGCATCAGTCGCTCCAACACCTCGATGGGGTTGAAGGAGTTGCAGAGTTGGAACCTCGTCCTGCTGCGCCACCAACAGGGTGACCGACGTGATTACTTCACGACGCCGGATGATCTTTGGGAGATCGTCCGCACCCTGGTGGCCGAGCGCCGCAAGCGTGAAATCGACCCCACCCTGACGAAGCTGCGTGAGTTGGAGATGATGGGCAAAACCGGTGATCCCTACGCCGAAGCGCGCATCGCTGAGCTGCGCGAGATGATCGAAATGATGACCCAGTTCCATGATGAGATGAACCGTTTGGAAACTGAACGGTTGGTACAACTCATGACGATGGGTCGAACCCTTGGCGGTTTGCTCGACAAGGCACCCCGCCTCAACCCGTTCCGAAAGGCGAAATGACATGGAGATGATGGACACCCTCCTCCTCAGCCGCATTCAGTTCGCGGCCAATATCTCATTCCACATTCTGTTCCCGACCATCACCATCGCGTTGGGCTGGTTCCTGCTGTTCTTCAAACTGCGGTTCCAATGGACCGGAGACCTGAAGTGGATGGAGGCCTATCGCTTCTGGGTGAAGGTCTTCGCGCTGAGCTTCGCCATGGGCGTCGTCTCGGGCATCACCATGTCGTTCCAGTTTGGGACGAATTGGCCCGGTTTCATGGAAAAGGTCGGCAATATTGCCGGACCGCTGCTCGCCTATGAGGTGATGACCGCCTTCTTCCTGGAGGCTGTGTTTATCGGCATCATGCTGTTTGGATTTAGCCGAGTGCCCAACTGGTTGCACACCACGGCGACCTTCCTGGTGGCCTTCGGGACGACCATGTCGACCTTCTGGATCATCGTTCTGAACTCCTGGATGCACACGCCCCAGGGGTTTGAGATGATCGACGGTGTGGCCTACGCGACCGATTGGTGGGCGATCATCTTCAACCCGTCCATGCCGTATCGTTTGGCGCATATGTTGCTGGCGTCGGGCCTGACGGTGGCGTTCCTGATCGCCGGTCTCTCGGCCTTCCGTTATATCTTGGGCGACCGGAAAGAGACCGTGCGCAGCCAGATCCGCGTGGGCCTGACCTTTGCCGCGCTGTTGATCCCGGTGCAGATCTTCATGGGGGACCTGCACGGTCTTAACACGAAGGAGTATCAGCCGGCGAAAGTTGCCGCGATGGAGGGGAACTGGTCCGACACCGACGGCAACACGCCTCTGATTTTGTTCGCGCTGCCAGATGATGAGGCACGCGAGAACCGGATGGAGGTGGGAATCCCGGGCATGGCGTCCCTGATCCTTGGCCATTCCTTCGATGCGCCCATCCCTGCCTTGGATGAGTTCGTGGCAGAGGATGGCACTGTCCTGCACCCGCCCGTCGACAAGGTCTTCTGGTCCTTCCGCGTCATGGTCGGAACGGGGTTTGCGATGCTGCTGCTGAGCTGGGGCTCGCTGGCCTTCCTATGGCGTCGGGCGGAGGATGGACGCCGCTTCGCGATCCGTCGGCTGCCAAAGCCATTGCTCTACGGGCTCGTGCCCATGGCGCTGTCGGGTTGGGTTGCGACCTTGGCCGGGTGGTACACCACTGAGATCGGACGGCAGCCTTGGCTTGTCCAAGGCGTGATGTCGACGGCCGAGGCCGTGGCAGACGTGCCCGCGCCGATGGTCCTGTCGACGCTGCTCGGATACTTGGCGATCTATGCCGCCCTGATGTTCGCCTACATCGGCGTCATCCTCTACCTCGCCACCAAAGCGGCCCACGGGGAGGAGTTGACCGAGCTGACGCCCTCTTCCGGCGGCGCGGTCGTTGACGCCATCACCCGCGAAGATCGCGGTGTGGTCCCTGCGGAGTAAGCCAGATGGAACTGCTTGGATATCAGCCCGACGTTTGGCTTCCCTTCGTTTTCGCGGGCCTGATGGGCGTGTCGATCCTGCTCTATGTCATCCTGGACGGCTATGACCTGGGGGTGGGTATTCTCACCCCCTTTGCCGGGGATGACGCAGAAAAGGACATGATGGTCGCCTCCATCGGCCCCTTCTGGGACGCAAATGAGACGTGGCTGGTGCTGGCCGTTGGTCTTCTGCTGGTGGCCTTTCCCGCCGCCCACGGAATGATCCTGTCGACGCTTTACCTGCCGGTTTTCATACTGCTGGTCGGTCTGATCCTACGCGGCGTGTCGTTTGAATTTCGCGTAAAGGCCCGGGCGAAGTACAAGGATCTTTGGAATAAGCTCTTTTTCACCGGATCGCTGATGGCCACGCTGGCACAGGGTTTCATGTTGGGCCTCTACATCATGGGGTTGGAGTTCGCCTGGCATACGGTCCTGTTCTCGATCCTCTGTGCCATCGCCCTCACCATCGGCTACGCGTTTATCGGAGCAACCTGGCTCATCCTGAAGTCTGAGACCGCGCTCCAAAAACGCGCGGTGACTTGGGCCAAGACCTGCATCTGGGGGCTTGTGCTGGGCATTGCGACGATCTCGCTCGCCTCGCCATTGGTCAGCCCCCGGATCTTTGAGAAGTGGTTCACGTTCCCGAGCCTGCTGTACCTGTCGCCGCTGCCGATCCTGTCGCTGCTCCTTCTATGGTTCCTGTGGCGGAGCTTGTCGCGGATGCCAAAGGAGGATGATCGCGGTGCGTGGAAGCCTTTCGTCTCCGCCCTTGGCCTCTTTGCGCTCGCGTTCCTCGGCCTTGCCTATAGCTTCTTCCCCTACGTGGTGCCCGAACGGTTGACGATCTTCGAGGCCGCCAGTGCGTCCGAGAGTCTATTTATTATTCTCATTGGCGCGTGTTTCGTGGTGCCCACGATCTTGGCCTACACCGCGCTCGCCTACTGGGTGTTCCGCGGCAAAACGAGAGAATTGCGCTACGATTGAGCGGGGGCGCAGGCAATGCCTGCGCAGGCCTCCGGTTGACCGGAGGCTGCCCGGTTAGAACGCCAGTTCGACACTGGGTAGGTTGAGCGACTTGAGGAGGTCGCGGACCTCTTGCCGTGCAGCGACGTTCGACAGATTCAAGTTCGCGACACCGATGTCTTTCAGGTCCAGAAGCGTCATCCCCCTGGGAAACAACTCCCGGAAAATGACACGCTCCGTAAACCCAGGTGCCACGCGGAAGCCGATACGCTTCGACAAATCCGTCAGAGCCTGACCCATCTTGCGCTTATTGTGCATCTCCTGCGCGCCTAACCGGTTTCGCAGAACGATCCAATCCACCGGTTTCAGCCCCGCTTTCGCACGCAATTGCCGCGCGTGCCAAACCATCTCGGAATAGACCGATGGGCCGAGAATACGCCCGGAATCTGGGTCGATTTTGGCCAGCAGATCGAAATCGACAAAACTGTCATTGAGCGGCGTCACCAAGGTATCAGCCAAGCTGTGGGCGACCTGGCTCAACCGTGTATGGGATCCAGGGCAGTCTATGACGATGAAATCGCAAGTCTTTTCCAATTCCGCAACCGCGAGGCTGAGGGACTTGTCGAAGGGATTTTCCGTCGGTCCCAACCCCTCACGGTCCACCTTCGGGAGACCTGTGACACTGGGTGTGGGGAGCGCCACGCCATGTTTCGCACCATAGGCACCTCTGTTTTCGAGATATCGCGTAAAGGTCCGCTGCCGCAGATCCAGATCGAGTGCGCCAACCCGCGCGCCCGACCGCGCAAGGGCCGTCGCTGTGTGCATACATGTCGTGGACTTACCCGATCCGCCCTTTTCGTTTCCGAAAACGATGATATGCGCCATGTTGAGACCGACCCCCAGATGTTGCGTTGAACTATAGGTGGGGGCGCAGACGGTGCAAAGGCCCGCTGGGTCTCCGGCGGGTACAGAGGCTGATTTTTAAAGCGTCCGGTTTGATGAACACGTCTCCGTCGTCGTTCCAGACAGAGCCCGTGCCCCATTTTCGCGGTCCGGTAGAGGAAAGCGATGTTGCGTGGCCGGCGGGGACGGCCGACTGGCGGGGGCTACTAGCTGCCCTTCGGTTCCAGGCGGCCTGTGACGTGAGCCCCGCTTCCTTCTCCAGATTTGGGTAGAGTTCGTCCCTAAGAAGGCGATGGACGGATGAAGAGATCGAGGTTCAGCGAGGCGCAAATCATCGAGATGCTGAAGGAGCAGGAGGTGAGCCAATGCCGCCAGTCCAACGGCGGCGTTTGGATCAATGGATGACACTGCGAGGCGGATTGAACGAAGAGCAAGCGAGATCTGCGTCACGCCATTTGATTCAACGTATGCCGGTTCACCGATCTCTGGTGAGCGCTCAGGGAAAAGCCAATCCGCGAAATCAGGCCCGATCGGGGGGCGAACGAAAAACGCCGCCCCAAAGGGAGCGGCGTCTCGGCGGTCTCTGCAGCGAAGGCTTAGAAGCCCAGGCCAGCGTACTTGTTCTTGAACTTGGACACGCGGCCACCGGTGTCCATCAGACGGGTGCCGCCACCGGTCCAGGCCGGGTGCACCGAGGGGTCGATGTCGAGCGCCATCTGCTCGCCTTCGCCACCCCAGGTGGATTTCATTTGAACCACGGTGCCATCGACCAGCTTGACGTCGATGATGTGGTAGTCGGGATGGATATCCTTTTTCATCTCGTCTCTCCTCAGGCCTTCGGGGCGCGGTAGTTGGTCTGTTCGGCGATCCGGGCGGACTTCCCGCGACGGGTGCGCAGGTAGTACAGCTTGGACCGGCGGACGCGGCCACGGCGCACCACGGTGATGTTGTCGATGTTGGTGGAGTGCAGGGGGAAAACCCGCTCGACACCTTCGCCGAAGCTGATCTTGCGAACGGTGAACGATCCGGCAATGCCATCACCGTTCTTACGGCTGATGCAGACGCCTTCGTAGTTCTGGACGCGGGTGCGCGTGCCTTCGGTCACCTTGAAGCCGACGCGAATCGTGTCGCCAGCCTTGAAATCGGGAATGTCTTTGCCGAGCGCGGCGACTTGTTCCGCCTCGATCTGAGCGATCAGGTCCATGGGACCCTCCTATGATTACGCGGGGTTTGCCCCCGGATGATGTCCTGCGCCGGTTTGTCCGGGCGGCTGTTCTTTGGTGCAACGAAGAACACCCCGGGCAGCCGGGGTGGAACGTCTGGCGCGCTGTTAGGGGGGAATCGCGTTACTTGCAAGAGGCAGGCTGGGGCGCTGCCCCAGACCCCGGAGTATTTTCGCCAAGAAGAAACCCAGTCAGCCTTTGCGCTTGGACCAGAGGTCGGGGCGGCGCGTTTGGGTCAGGGCCTCCGCCTGGGCGCGGCGCCATGCAGCGACCTTGCCGTGGTCGCCAGAGGTCAGGACCGATGGGATCGTGCGTCCCTGCCAGTCGGCCGGTTTGGTATATTGGGGATGTTCCAACAGGCCGTCGGAATGGCTTTCGTCCTCGGCGCTGGCGGCATTGCCCAGAACACCCGGCAGCAGGCGGACTGTGGCGTCGAGCATGGCCTGGGCGGCGATTTCGCCCCCGGTCAAAACGAAGTCCCCCAGAGAGACCTCGGTGATATCGTAGTGATCCAGGATGCGCTGATCGACGCCTTCGAACCGCCCACAGAGCAGCGTGACCCCGGGGCCGCGGGCCCAATCCCGTGCCATAGCTTGTGTAAAGGGCGCGCCCCGGGGGGACAGGTAGATCATCGGGCCGGGGACGCGCGCCGCCTCAAGCGCTGGGCCGACGACATCGGGCCTTAGCACGAGGCCGGGGCCGCCGCCCGCAGGTGGGGCATCGACGTTGCGATGCTTCGTCAGGCCGAAATCCCGCAGGTTTGTCGTCTCTAGGGACCAGATGCCGTGCTTGAGCGCAGACCCCGTGAGGGACTCGCTCAGGACGCCTGGGAAGGCTTCGGGGAAGAGCGTGACAACACTCGCGCGCCAGGCATTGGCAGGCGTCGCCTCTTCCATGAGGTCGCGGGGGCGGGTCGAGAGACGTATGGATTTGGTCCCATGGGACCGGGGCAAATCGGACATGGCCCCCGCTTAGCGCGAGGACGGTGTCCGGGAAAGGGTCAGGCGACCGCCGCTCCCAAGAGCGAGACAGCGGCAACGACCAGCGCCAGCACCACGAGGATTTTCGCCCCGGACAGTGCCACGCCAGATAGGCGACCGAGACCCAAGAAGGCAGCGATCGCGGCGACAACAAGGAAGATGATGATCCAGTCCAACATGGGAACCCTCCGGGCATGATTGCTTTGACAGGATAACCTTGCGCGCGCCTGTTTGGTTCCGGATCAGGCGTGCATTAGGTCGGGGCGTCCTCTTCGCCTTCACCAGGAAACAGACCGTGGGGTGGGTCGATCACCAGGCGCTTGGCCGCCAGATCGACTGTGGGAACAATGGCTTGGGTGAAGGGAACGAGGATCGGTTTGCCGCCTTTGGGGCGCACCTCGAGCAAGTCGCCCGCGCCGTGGTCGTGGACGGCATGGACCCGGCCTAGATCCGCGCCGCCGGTGTCCACGGCGGTCAGGCCGATCAGGTCGGAGTGATAAAACTCATCATCGGGCAGCGTCGGCAGGGCGCTGCGGGGGGCCCAGAGGCGACGGCCCTTGAGGGCATCGGCGGCTTCCTTATGGGGGACGCCGGAGAGGCGGACAGCGTAGCCACCCTTGACCGGACGCAGCACCGTGACCTTGTAGGATTGCCCTTGATCGTCGGTGAGCGGCCCGTAATCCCCGATGGCAGAGGGATCCGCACAGAAGCTTTTGACGCGGGCATCACCGCGGACACCGTAGCTGCCCATGATGGCGCCGAGGCAGACGTGGTCTTTCATGCGGGTGTCTCTCGGTAGCTGTCGCGGCACCGGAAGGTGCGGGCGCACAGGGCGCGGGTCAAGCCCAAAGCAGGATAGCAGCCGCGAGCGCGGCACTGACTGCGATCATTCCTGCGCCTACGGGGCGCAGGCGTCGACGTTCTGTTTGGAGGAGCAAGACGGCGCCGATGATGGTCAGCAGGGTCGCGAAGGCCAGGCCCCCGATCAGAAGGTGGAGCATAGGGTCCCCGGCTGTTGGGTGGCGTCCCCGGGAAGCTTCCGGGGACGCCGTTTTTCAGAGATTTCCATGTGGAAATCTTGGAATGCCAAAGGCTTATTCCTCTGCCGGGGTGGCTTCGGACTCGGCGGCCGCAGCGGCTTTGTCGGCCTTTTCCTGGGCGCGTTCCTGGGCTTTCTTGCCCGGCTCGGCCTTTTTCATGTTGGCGCGCTCTTTCTTGGGCAGCACGTCAGCGGCTTCGAGGAAGCGCGAAATCCGGTCGGTGGGTTGGGCGCCCTGGCCGAGCCAGTATTGCACGCGCTCCATGTTCATCTTGACGCGGTCTTCGCTGTCCTTGGGCAGGAGCGGGTTGTAGGTGCCCAGCTTTTCGATGAAGCGGCCATCGCGGGCCATGCGGCTGTCGGCGGCCACAATGGCGTAATGGGGGCGCTTCTTGGAGCCGCCACGGGCGAGGCGAATTTTCATAGCCATGGTGTTTTTCCTTTGGTTTGTCAGTTGGATGGCGGGGCGTGTCCCGCCCTAGGCTTGGTGGGTCCGATGGTGACGGATGACTTCCTCGATGATGAACCCGAGGAATTTCTTGGCGAAGTCGGGATCAAGCCCGGCCTCTTCGGCGAGCCTGTCGAGTCGCGCGATCTGCTTGGCCTCCCGGTCCGGGTCGGACGGCGGAAGGGCGTGTTCTGCCTTGAGTTTGCCCACCGCCTGGGTGTGGGCGAAGCGCTCGGCCAGGGTATAGACCAGCACGGCGTCGAGGCGGTCGATGCTGTCGCGATGCTCCGCCAGAATGGCGGCGGCGCGGGTTGTGGCGTCGGTCATGGCATGCTCCGGGCGGGGCAGAAAACAAAGGGTGATCCGGGGGTGACGACGGGGGGATCCCGGTCGGACCACAGGCGGTTAAGGGGGCGGGCACGATTAGTCAACGGGGACCCCCTCAGGCTTAAGGCTGGGGTCCGCATAATGGTCGATCTCGCGGTCGATGGCCCAGGCAAGCTGTGTATCTAGCAGTGCTTCGGGGCCGGGATGGCGGTACGCCACGTCGTTGCCGTCGATCGTCGGCGCCTGTGGGTCCCGTTTGGCGCCCAACCGTTCGCAGAGCCGGATCGAATCGAGGTGCTTGGGGTCGACATAGGTCACCGCGCCGTCCCACCCTTGGGCGTAGAGATGGCGGCGCACGGCGTGGGTTGCCTCCAGCGCGTAGCCCTGTCCCGCAGCGCCGGGCCAGATGATCCAGGCGAGTTCCCGTTCGGGCCAGCCAGCTGGCTGCCACCCGCCGGCCATCCCCAGGGTGCGGTCGTCGTCTTTGGCGTGGATCATCCACATGCCGAAGCCACGGATGTCCCAATGGCCGATTTCGGCGGCGTAGAGCATCCAAGCTTCGTAAGCGTTCAGAGGACCGCCCATGAACCGCGACCGATAGGAGGCGAAGGTGGCCTTGAAGTCGGGATAATCCTCAGGCTCCGGACCGCGCAGGATCAGGCGCCGGGTTTCAAGGGTTGGAATGTTTGCGCGGCTCATGGGTGACCTCCGGGCAGGGGGCGGGGCCCGCGGGGCATTGAGCCCCGCTGGCCCCGACGAGAGGCGCTGCCTCTCGTGCTCTCCGGAGTATTGCTGGACCCGTGATGGGAGGGTGTTCGGATCATTGGGTGGCCTCCGACGGGGCGGGGTGGCGCATGACGTGGAACGTGCCGAACTGCGGATGGCTGTGGGTGCCGTCGGGATGGCAGCCGAGGCGTAGGGCGAGGGCCATGGAGCGAGTATTGGCGGGATCCACGAAGGACATCAGGGTGGTCCAGCCCAGGGTGTCGTAGGCATAGGCGCGGGCGGCCAGCGCCGCTTCTTGCGCGACGCCACGGCCCTCACCGGCGGCGTACATGGTCCAGGCAAGTTCCGGCTCGGGCCAGTCGTCCGGGTGGTGCAGGCCGACAATGCCGAGCGGCGCATCGGCGTCGCGGTCGGCTACCAGCCAACGGCCATACCCGCGCAGGGCCCATTGGCCTGGAATGGCGGCGAAATGGCCCCAAGAGATGCTTCGGTCGGACGGGCCGCCGACAAAGGCCGCGCGATCGGATGCGCGAAATGCGGCGTGGGCCTCGAAATCCGCCAACGTAGGGGCGCGCAGGGTGAGCCGCGCGGTGGTGAGGGTGGGGATCATGGAGCGCCCCCGACATCGTGCAGCCAGATCGTGCAGAGCGGATCATGGGCAGGCGGCACACCGGTGTCCGTGGCGCCCAAGCGCAGGGCGACGCGTGCAGACGCCCGGTTGTCGCGGTCGATGTGGCTGACGATTCGGGGCCAACGGGTGCCTGCCCAGGCCAATGCCGCTTGGGCCGCTTCGGTCGCATAGCCCCGGCCCATACCTGAAAACAGGGACCAGCCCAGTTCCACATCCGGGCGCCCCTCGGGGAGGTGGAAGCCGCAGGATCCCACACAGCCGGTTCCGTCATCCAACGACCACCAGCCGAAACCGCGCAAATGCCAGTGGCCCACGTCGTTTGTCAGGATTTTCCAGGCGGCGGTTTCGTCCAAGGGGCCGCCGATGATTTCGGAGCGGGGCGAGGCGTAGAACGCCGCATAGGCCGCGTGGTCGCGCGTCTCGGGGGCGCGAAGGGTCAAACGCTCTGTGGTCAGGGTTGGGATCATTGGGCGGTTCCCCAGTGTCGCCAGATGGTGACTTGGTCGTTGAGTATGGTGCCGTCGGGGACGGCCCCGAGACGTTGCGCGACGGCCTCGGACCGCGCGTTGCCCGGTGCGATATAGCTGACAAGGGAGGGCAGGTTCAGGGTCTTTTGGGCATGGGTGCGGGCCGCCATGGCCGCTTCGGTGGCGAGGCCCATGCCTTCGTAAGGGGCGCAGAGGAGCCAGCCGAGCTCATGTTCCTCGTCCCCCGGTTCGGTGCCAATCAGGACGAAGCCCGCCACATCGCCCCCGTAGGTGTCCACCGTCCACAGGCCGTGGCCCCGCAGGATCCAGGTGGCTGTCATTCCACAGAAGTCGGTCCAGGTTTCTTCTGGGGTGGAGGGCCCGCCCTCGAAGGCATTGCGGTCGCTACCGGTGATTCCATGGAGCGCTTCGAAGTCGCTGAGACGGGGCGCCCGGAGCGTTGTGCGCGGGGTGCGTAGCTTTGGCACGAGCGCCTCGAGGGCGGCCGCTTGGGCCACGGCTGCGGGCGTGGTTGGGATGGTGCACGGGCCAATCATGGGCACGTCCTTTGGGCCAGGCGCACCGATCGGGGCATCGAGCCCCGTCCGGCGCGGCGAGAGACGCTGTCTCTCGCGCTCTCTGGAGTATTGAGTGACCCGTGATGGTGAAGGACGGTCATTGGGCTTGCCCCCAGTGACGGTAGACGAGCGCGCCGTCGTGGTTTGGTGTCGCCGCGGGGTCAAAGGACGCGCCCAGGCGCTCGGCCACCGCAATCGAGGCCGTATTTGCGGATGAGATGTAACTGACGGCGGAGGCCCACCGCAGGGTGTCGCGGGCATAGGCGAGCGTCTTGCGTGCGGCCTCGGTGGCGTAGCCCTGGCCCTCGGAGGCGGGGTCCCAGAGGGTCCAGCCGATTTCCGGCTCGGGCCAGCCCTCGGGGCGGTAGGGGCCGACGGTGCCGAGTGGGGTCGGGTCGTCGTGCCGATGATAGACGAAGAGACCGTAGTCGCGCAGCACCCAATGGCCCACGAAGCTGCCGAAGAGGCGCCAAGCGTTTCGCCGATCCAGGGGACCTCCCGCCCAGCGGGAGCGGGGCGAGGCCATGAAATCCCGGATCCCCGGCCAATCGGTCGCGATGGGGGCCCGGAGGGTGAGGCGTTGCGTGCGCAGGATTGGGGTTGGCGCAAGGGCGATCATGGGCGCCCTCCGTGGCGAAAGACGGTGGTATCTGCGGGTGTTTCGCCTGCTGGACGTTGAGCGCTGTCGTCTTGGCGCGCCCCGAGGCGCCGGGCCAAAGCCAGGGAGCGGATGTTTTCGGGATCCACATAGGAGACGAAGGTTGCCAAGCCGCGCGTTTGCAGGCCCCAGGTTTGGGCGGCGCGGGCCGCCTCATGGGCGATGCCTTGGCCCTCGGCCTCTGGGGCGACCATCCAGCCTAACTCAGGTTCCGGGAAGTGGTCGGGGTGGGTGATGCCTGTCTCACCGAGCCAGGCGCCTGTGGCGCGATCGGTGATCATCCAACTTCCGAAGCCCTCCAAAAGCCAAGACGCGCAGGCCCCAGTGAACTGGGCCCAAGCCGCGGCTCGGTCGTAGGGCCCTCCCATGTAGGTCGCGCGCGCGCTGGCGAGGAGCGCTGCGGAGGGCGCGAAGTCCGCTCGTGTCGGGGCGCGTAAGATCAGGCGCTCGGTCGTTAGGGTGGGAATGGTGAGGGGCATCATGGCGTGTCTGCGCCTCGGTCGCACTGGAGGGGCCGTTCGTCGAACTGCCCCCGGCGGACGGAGGCGCCCATGTGCGCGTTGCGGTCGTGTTGTCTGGCAAGGCTGGGTGAGAGGCGCGCGCGGCCAATAGGTGTCAATAATGAGCCATGCCGGGACGACAAGCCTGCGTGATTGTGGGCGGCCACAACCCGGATAGGCGATACGGTAACGACGCAGAGCAGGGCGCCCGTAAGTGTGGCCTGTACAGCCTGAACGCCATGCCGTCTGACCGGGCTAAGTCGGCGGCTTCGCGGTGGGCATAAGGCTTGCGCAGGGGCAGGCATGTGGGCACGGGGCGATGGGCGGGACAGCGTCATTGTGCGACCTGCCGATAAGTGCGCATCGTTTGATCGTAGGATGGTGGCGGGGCGTTTGGGTCTTCCACAAAGCCAAGCCGTTGCGCCATGGCGATGGAGCGTCCGTTCGATGGTGCAATCCGAGCGACCAGTGGTTCCCCAGCCCAGGCGGTCAAGATGGCGCGGCAGGCCTCCGTTGCGAAGCCTTTGCCTTCCCATTGGGTGTGCCAGAGGGTCCAGGTCATTTCAGCGGGGTCGCCGTCATCCACATGCATGATGCCAGCATGTCCAAAGGCGGCTTGCCCATCCGTGATGGCATACCGTCCGTATCCGCGCAGTGCCCATTGACCGGCCATGGCCTGGAAGCGTTCGGCTACGACGTACCGTGGCTTAGGCCCGCCCACGCCGGTTGTGCGCGGACCGGTGTAATAAGCGACGTAGGCATCGAGATCGCGCATCTCGAAGGGGCGAAGCACCAGACGTTCGGTCGTTATCGTGGATGGGAGCGTCACCGGAGGGCCTCTTGCAAGGAGGCGTTGGTGACGCGCGGCGTTGTCACGACATAGCTCTGATGCTTTGAGGTATCGGTCCGTTTGGCTTGGGTGGGCACAAGCTGGCCTGCCGCGTGGCGCCAGGTCTGTTCGTGCAGCGGTTGGGGAGGGGTGTGGCGGCGGGCGATGTCGGTTTCTGTCTCACGCCGAGTGTGATCGTCCTGGAGCAGGACGGTCAGCGTGCTCGCGCTGGGCTGGTGGTGGCCCGAGTGGGGGATCATGTCGGCACCCCACCTGTGGTCATTGGGCACTGATTGGGTGTGGTCGGGGGCCTGCGGGTGAGCGTCTGGAGCGCGCGTCCCGCCAGTCAGTTGGGTAACAGCTTCAAAGACGGTTCGCCCGGGACCGACGTCGCCATGGGCGCTCGGGGTCGGCAAACCTGTGCGACCGTATCTGCGTACTGCATGGGGCTGACGTCCGCTGGCCACGTCCGAGTGTGTGTGCAACGTCCGCTCGTGGAGGTCTTGTCGGCGCAGGCCGATTGGGCGGATGTCTTTGCTCTGGCACGAGTTGCTTTCCGAGACCGCTCTGTCCTGCACCGCCATACTGTTGACGATACTCGTCAGGCGGTTGCTGACGTTGCGCTGGATGAGGTGGCCCGGGAGACCGGCGCGCGCTGACTGGCGAACAGAAGAGGGGGCTTTAGACCCCATGTAGGGCCAAGCCCGCATCGTGCCTGCTTCTGCGCGGCACGTCGGAATGTAAGAGGCGGCCTTTGTCATGTCCGCACCGGGTCCGGGTGCCGCCAGATCTCGACATCGCTGCCCAGGAGGGCGCCCGTACCTTCGACTCGGGCGCCCAGGCGACGGGCCACGGCGCGGGAGGCATGATTGTCGGCGTCAATGGGGCTGATGAGGGGGCCGAGGCCGAGACGCGACCACGCATCAGTGCGGGCTGCGCGGGCGGCTTCGGTCGCGAAGCCCTTGCCTGTGTTCCCGTCGTAGAGATGCCAAGCCAGTTCCGGTTCCGGCCATCCGTCGTGGAACAGGAGGCCCGCCTTGCCAATCCGGTCGCCAGTGGACTTTTCGAGTATTTGCCAAAAACCGTAACCACGCAGCACCCAATGGCCCAGCATTGAAGTGAACGACCGCCAGGCGCCCCAACGGTTCGTAGGCCCGCCCGTGAATTGCATGCGGTCGGAGAGGCCGAAGGCAAGGTGCTCCGGCCAATCCGCCTCGATCGGAACGCGCAACACCAAGCGCTCAGTCTCCAGCGGGGCAATGGCGTCGAGGGTATGGAGACCGCTCGCGATCATCTGCGCACCGTCCGATCCGGGGCGGTGGCCGCGGGGTGACCCGCGGCGGGCCTCCGGTTGACCGGAGGCAGGGTGCGCAGGGCTGCCGTCATTTCTTGCCGCCAAATCCCTTGGGCAGGGTCATGCCGGGCGGCATACCAGGCATTCCGCCGCCCAGGCCCGGCATCCCCTTCATGGAGCCAAGCTGCTTCGACGCGGCTTCCAAAGCGGCGGGGTCCATCTGGGACGGGTCGGGCATGCCACCGCCCTTGCCGGTCATCATGGCCATGGCCTTCTTGAGCATCCCGCCCTTGCCCATCTTCTTCATCATATCCGCCATCTGGCGGTGCATCTTGAGCAGCTGGTTCAACTCGCTGACCTGAAGGCCTGCGCCTGCGGCGATGCGTTTCTTGCGGCTGGCTTGCAGCAGCGCGGGATTGGCGCGTTCCTTCTTGGTCATGGAATCGATCAGCGCGATCTGGCGTTTCAGGATGCTGTCATCCAGGCCCGCCTTGTCCATCTGCTTGGCCATCTTGCCCATGCCGGGCATCATGCCCATGACGCCTTCCATGCCGCCCATCTTCTGCATTTGGGTTAGCTGGCCCTTGAGGTCGTTCATGTTGAAGAGACCCTTCTGGAACCGCTTCATCATGCGTTCCTGGGCCTCGACCTCCATGACCTCCTGAGCCTTTTCGACCAGGGCCACGATGTCGCCCATGCCGAGGATGCGGCCCGCGATACGCTGGGGATCGAATTCCTCGAGCGCATCCATCTTTTCGCCAAGGCCCACGTAGCGAATGGGCTTGCCGGTGACCGCGCGCATGGACAGGGCGGCGCCGCCACGGCCGTCTCCGTCCATCCGGGTGAGGACAACGCCGGTGACGCCGACCTTGGCGTCGAATTCCTCGGCGACCTCGACGGCGACCTGACCGGTCAGGCCATCGACCACCAGCAGTGTTTCGCGCGGCGCGACGGCGGCATGGACCTGGGCGACCTCGTCCATCAGGACCTGGTCGATCTGCAAACGGCCGGCGGTGTCGAGCAGGTAGACGTCATACCCGCCGAGCGCGGCCTGGGTCTTGGCGCGTTTGGCGATGTCCACGGGCGTCTGGCCCTGGACAATGGGCAGGGTGTCGACACCGATCTGGCCGCCCAGAATGGCCAGCTGGTCCATGGCCGCCGGGCGGTAGACGTCGAGCGAGGCCATGAGCACGCGCTTGCCGTCCCGCTCCTTCAGGCGGCGGGCCAGCTTGCCGGTGGTGGTCGTCTTACCGGAGCCCTGCAGGCCGACCATCAGGATGGGCGCGGGCGGGTTGTCGATCTTCAGGGGCGCGATGCCCTCTTCGCCGGCCAGGACCAATTGCAGCTCGTCATGGACGATCTTGATGACCTGTTGGCCAGGGGTGATCGACTTGGTGACCGCGGCGCCGGTGGCCTTGGCGGTAACCTTTTTGACGAAATCGCGCGCCACGGGCAGGGAGACATCAGCCTCCAGCAGGGCCACGCGGACCTCGCGCATGGCGGTCCGCACATCGTCTTCGGACAGGGCGCCCTGCTTGGTGAGGCGGTCAAAGACTCCGCCCAGGCGGTCTGACAGGCTCTCGAACATCCAACGTCCTCCGGGTTTGACCCGCCCCATATGGGCGAGCCCGGTCCAATGCGCAAACGCCCCCGCGGGCGTATAACGCTGGCGGAGGGCGATCCCCGGAAAAGGCCGAGGACCGGAAGGCTGTCGCTTCCGGGTTTTGCCGTCGGGGTACGCCCCTAGGTGACGCGAGTCAAGGTTCCCGCACGGAGGTGAGCGCGCGCCAGCCGTCCTCATCCACTGCGCGCAGTCGTTCTAGCGCGGCCTTCGCATCGGCGCGCAGGTCGTCTTTGTTGCGGGTTTTGGCGGTCTCCACCTTAGTGACCAGTTTGTCGATGTCCGGCAGAGGTGTCTTCGTTGCGTCCGAAAGCGTCTGAAGCGCCTCTAGTATTTTGCCCAGCTGCGTGCCGTAGCTGGCGACCTCCGTATGGATGGTCCGCTCGATCTCGGTCTGGCCTGCAATGTCGGGTGAGAGGACGCGGGGCGTAATCTCCTGGGTGACGTCACCGGAAAAGGGCGCCCGGATCATGGGCGCCCAGATATCGAAGGGGGTAATCATTCTCTGCCTCCTACACTGGGTCGGAGGCAGGCTCGGTACGGCATGGCGGTCTGTCAAAGGCGTTTCGGGCTGCTTCCATGTGACAGCCACTGTTAACGAGACGGTCGCTTAGGAAGTCGGCCACGGCGCGTCTTTTGATTGCAGCTTAAGGCCGACGGCTCATGCCATTGGTCAATCGCTTCGGAACGTTAGGGCGGCGCCGAGGGTGTTTATGGTGATATGTCGGGAGAGCCAGCCGCTGAGGTGACCTCGGTCCAGGCAGTCGATGTGACCGGGCGCGTCTTTCGATATGAGGTGTGCCGCGCAGGCAGCCCCGACATCGCTCTTACGCTATGCCGGGGCTGGCGAGCATCGGTCAGGCTGCGAGGGCCTCGATCTGGCCGGTGGCAGCGGCCAGCTTGGTGTCGCTGTCCGAACCCAGGGCGTCGGCGGCGATGACGGTCACGTCATGGATGCCGATGAAGCCGAGCGCGTGTCGGAGGTAAGGAGTGGCATAGTCGATCTCCGAGTCGACGGGCGTCCCGCCCGAGGCCACGGCAATGACAGCGCGTTTGCCGGTCAACAGGCCCTTTGGTCCGTCGGGCGAGTAGCTAAAGGTGACGCCCGCGCGGGCGATCAGATCGATCCAGGCCTTCAGAGCAGATGGCAGGCCAAAGTTATAGATCGGCAGCCCAATGACGAGCGTATCGGCGGCTTGGACCCGGGCGATCAGGTCGTCCGACTGGGACAGCACGGCTTTCTGGGCGTCGGTGCGGTCGCCGACGGGTGTAAAGTTCGCGCCAACCCAGTCTTCGGTCAGTTGGGGGAGAGGGGTGGCTGCGAGATCCAAGTGATCCACCGTGCCACCCAGGCGGGCGGCGATCTGGCGTGTGAGGTCGCGCGTGACGGAGCCTTCGGTGCGGGCGGAAGCATCAATTTGGAGGATATGGGACATGGGGACGTCTCCTGCGGGGTGTTTGGCTGTGGGCATAAGGTTGTCGGTCTAAGGGTGTCGGGCAATTCCGTCGCGTAAGCGTCGTGCTGTGCATCTGCGCAGGATGCGCCGCCGCGCTTGTCATGTGCGCCTGCGCACGTATAGTCGGCCCAACGCAGGGAGAGACCATGGCCTTCAACGATTGGGACGAAGTCCGCACGGCCTTTCAAGTGGCCCGGTTGGGCACAGTGTCGGGGGCGGCGCAGGCTTTGGGTGTGCACCACGCCACGGTCATCCGACATATTGACAGCCTGGAGGGCAAGCTTGGCTCTAAGCTGTTCCAGAGACATGCTCGCGGCTACACCCCGACGGAGGCCGGACAAGACCTATTGACGGTGGCTCAGTCGACCGATGACCAGTTGGCGCAGCTGGCCAACCGCATCAAAGGGCGCGGCAACGAGGTGACGGGTGAGTTGATCATCACGTCGCTCGCGGTCCTGGCACCCCTGTTGTCGCCCGCGCTGGCGGCCTTTCGGGAGGTGCATCCCGAACTGACCATCAAGCTGTTGACCGATGAGCGGCTGTTTCGCCTGGAATACGGAGAGGCCCATGTGGCGATCCGGGCGGGCAACCCACCGGATCAGCCGGACAATGTTGTTCAGAAGCTCTATAAGCAGTCCTTCGCGCTCTACGCCTCCAAGGACTACATCCGGCGTCATGGGCGGCCCACGAGCCTGGAGGATGTCGGCGACCATGTGTTTATCGGCTCGGCGGATGAGGTTCCGCGCGCCCCGTTCTTCGCTTGGCTCAAAAAGAACATCCCGGCGCGCAACATCGGCTATCAGGTGAATCAGATTACGGCGGCCCGCCCAGCGGTCTTGGCGGGTCTGGGTATCGGGTTCTCGACCACCTGGGCGGAGAACGAGAACGACGAGGTGGAGATGGTCTTCGGCCCGCGTGATGAATGGAATAGCCAGCTTTGGCTGGTGACCCACGTCGATCTGCATCGAACGGCAAAAGTCCAAACCGCCGTGTCCTTCCTCAAGGACTGGGTGTCGCGCTGGCCCGTGGACGGCTGAGCCCCTCCGCCCAGGGGCATTTGGCGATGCTCCTCTTTTCGATCTTGGTGGCGGGGTCCTTTCCGTTGGGCGCCGCGGCCGCCAATGATATCCCGCCGATTGTCTTGAACGCCGTACGGTTCGCCATCGCGGCTTGCGTCATTGGCATGGCTGTCGCGCTTCGTGGCGGCATTCCCAGGGAGGCGCTCTCGGCGCCTTGGCGGTACGGCCTGCTCGGTGGGCTCTTCTCAAGCTACTTCGTCCTGATGTTCGAGGGCCTGAAGACGGCAACGCCGGTGTCGGCGGCGGCTGTGTTTACGCTCACCCCGGTTCTGACGGCTGGATTTGCATGGCTTCTGCTCGGGCAGGTGACAACGGGACGGATCTGGCGTGCGCTGGCGCTCGGGGGCATTGGCTCGCTCTGGGTGATTTTTCGCGGTGACCTGAATCTGCTGTTGGGCTTGGATGTGGGGCGCGGCGAGGTGATCTACTTCGTCGGTTGCACGGCCCATGCCTTATACACGCCGCTCGTGCGGCGGCTAAACCGAGGGGAAAGCGCGCTGGTTTTTACGTTTGGCACGCTGATCGGCGGTACGATTGTCTTGGCGGGTCTTGGGTTGCCCGCAGCGCTCCACGTTTCATGGATGCAGCTTCCCTCACGGGTCTGGATCGCCATTGGGTACACGGCTCTTGCGGCAAGTGCCGCGACATTCGTTCTGTTGCAGTTCGCGGCGCTGCGCCTGCCCGCGTCCAAGGTGATGGCCTATACGTACCTTGTCCCTACCTGGGTGATCGTTTGGGATGTGGCGCTTGGGCGTCCGCCGGTTCTTGGCGCTGCGTTGGTCGGCGTGGTCCTGACAGTCTGCGCGTTGTTGGCGTTGCTGCGGGATTGAGCCCAACATCTGGGGGTTTGGGGCGTCTCTCGAGTCGATCTGAGCATAAGTATCATTTAAATTCAGGTGGTTAAGAGAATTTTTTCGGAAATACGCTTTTTCTGCCAGAATCCGCTTGCGGGTCTGGATTGGTATCCGTAAAAGCCCCCTCACCGGCGGCGCT
>NZ_BPFH01000002.1 GCF_019655435.1 Jannaschia pagri | reverse complement strand
AGAACGGGGCATAATGACCGTGCCGACAGGGACGGGGAACTCATCGCCTAACCTGTCAGGCACATTGAGGTTAGCCTGTTCTCCAACTGAAGAGCAGACGATGAAGGGAAGCCGTTTCAGCGAAGAACAGATAATTGGCATCTTGAAAGAGCATCAAGCTGGGCTTGGCGCGAAAGAGCTATGCCGCAAGCATGGGATCAGCGATGCGACTTTCTACGAGTGGCGGTCGAAGTATGGCGGCATGGAGATTTCAGATGCGCGTCGTTTTAAGACGCTGGAAAGCGAAAACGCCAAACTGAAGAAGATGCTGCCCGAGCAGATCATGGACGTGGCGACGCTGAAAGAGATGCTCGGAAAAAACTTCTGAGGCCCGGTTCGAGGAAGAATGCCGTGGACTGGGCGATGAAGACCAAGGGCTACAATCAGAAACGGGCATGTTCCTTGGCCGGGATCGATCCGCGTGTTTTTCGGCGAAGGTCGAAGCGCCCCGCCGACACGGAATTGCGGGCCAGGATGAAGGAACTGGCGTCCGAGCGGCGACGGTTCGGATATCGCCGTCTGCATATCCTACTGAAGCGCGAGGGATGGCACATGAACTGGAAGAAGCTGTACCGGCTCTACCGCGAAGAAGGGCTAGCCGTTCGTAAACGGGGCGGACGCAAACGCGCAGTCGGCACCAGGACGCCTATGGCGATCCCGCAGGGGTCGAACCAGCGATGGTCACTCGACTTCATGTCGGATGCATTGGAGGATGGTCGCCGGTTCCGGGTTTTGAACGTGATCGATGACTTCAGCCGGGAATGCCTGGCCGCTGTGGTGGACACATCCATCGGAGGCGCGCGTGTTGCCCGTGAGCTGGATCGCATCGCAGAACTCCGTGGCTATCCCTGCATGGTGGTCTCGGACAACGGCACAGAACTGACGAGCAACGCGATGCTGAAGTGGCAGCAAGACCGCAAGGTTGGTTGGCATTACATCGCACCAGGCAAGCCCATGCAAAACGGTCGGGTGGAAAGCTTCAACGGACGGATGCGAGAGGAATGCCTAAACGAACACCTGTTCCCGTCTCTGCACCATGCCTGCCGCATGATCGCGGCATGGCGCGCCGACTACAATCACAACCGGCCTCACTCCAGCCTCGCTGGCCTGACGCCATTCGAATATGCTAACCGGTCGAAGGAAGACCAAAACCTGAACAGAGCTAACCTAAATTAGCGGACGCCAAGGGGAGCAGGTCATAGAAGCTGCGCTCCAGATGCAAATACCCTGCCCGAACACTTGTTCCCGTCTCGTGGTCTGTTGGGCTCGGACCAATGACGCCTACAATATACGCCCATGATTGCGACATGCGCGCTGATGACACTCACCACCGCCCACCTTCCAGCAGCGACGGGCTCACCCCGTGAAATGATCAGCAACGGTCAAGCGAGAACCACCCTGAACAGAGCTAACGAAAAGAGGAGCAGGTCATTCGTGGACCTCAGGCGGACCTATTCATCATTCTGGAGAGCAATGCCCGACGGCGAAGACCATGACGTACAATTGCTCCTTGTTTGGCCAGACTGGTCCGTTCAGGTTCGCGCACCACGACCTTTGCGGTCCACTGACCTATCGGGAAAACCGTCGCAGGTGCGGCACACAAGCCGTGCTTGCGCATGACCGTGACCTCACTACATATAGTAGGCCGTAGGGGGACAGTCATGATTAACCTCATAAAGCTCAGTGTTGGATCTGAAACCGTGGAGGCAATGACGGCTTGGCAGGCGCGTCGCGTGGCGCAGGGTCCAGATGGCTTACCCCGCCATGTGACGCGTATGTGGCCCAAGCGAGCGTCAGAGATCCTTGCCGGGGGGTCCATGTATTGGGTGGTCAAAGGCGTTATTCAGGCCCGGCAACCCATTCTGCGCCTTGATGAGGTGGAGGGAGCCGATGGCATCATGCGCTGCGGTATCGTCCTTGCGCCTGGTCCTATTGCGGTGGTGCCAACGCCCAAGCGTCCCTTTCAAGGGTGGCGCTATCTGAAGCCCGAAGACGCGCCAGCGGATCGAGATGCCAACGCGGAGGCTGATACGCCTCTGCCCGCTGAGATTTCCTTGGCCCTTGCCGAGATCGGCGTCCTTTAGGGGCGGGCGCTGGCTGTCCAGTTAAAATGTACATCCCAGCTTAAACCTGTCCCGCGGCTTTTGCTGTGAGGATTAATGGCGACTTCGGCCAACGGGTTTGGTGCCCCGGCACAGCGCTGTCGCAATCCGTCTGAACTTGGTCGTGTGCGGGGGCCTTTCGGGCGCGTCTTGGGGCAGAAAGGATCCGCAACATATGCGGAGGCTTTCCCATGAAAACCCATGTCAAAGCCCTGATCGTCGGCGGTGGGGCCGTCGGAACCAGCATCGCGTACCACCTGGCCCGGGCCGGTTGGTCCGACGTGATGCTGCTGGAACGCGATGAATTGACGTCCGGCTCCACCTGGCATGCGGCGGGGCTGCTTCCGCTCTTTAACATGGGCTACGCCACGAGCCATATCCACGACTACTCTGTTAAGTTTTACAAGACGTTGGAGGAAGAAACCGGCCTCAACGCGGGCTTTAGCGTCGTGGGCAACCTCCGCATGGCCCAGACCCAGGCGCGGATGGACGAGTATATGCTCTATGCCTCCACCGCTGAGACGGTCGGCATCCCCTACGAATGGCTGTCGGCCAAGGACATCAAAGACCGCTATCCGCTGGTCCATACTGACGACCTAATCGGGGCAATCTATCACCCCACGGACGGCTATATTAATCCTGCCGACGTGACGATGGCGATGGCAAAGGGGGCTCGCCAGCGCGGTGTCACCATCGAGCGCAAATGGCAGGTCGACGGCTTTGAGTGGCGGGGCGATCATTGGGACGTTCATTGTACCAAAATGGTGGAGAAGGGTGGCAACCTGTTCGCCAGCGATGAGCGGATCGTCATCCACGCCGAACATGTTGTCACCGCCACGGGCAACCATGCGCCCCGTACCGCGCGGCTCTTGAACATCAAGACGCCTGCGATCGTCGTCGAACACCAATACATCGTGACCGAACCGGATCCGGCACTGGTCGCATGGCGCAAGGAGAACGGCGAACACCCCGTTCTGCGCGATGCTGACGCCCGATGGTATGTGCGCGAAGAACGCGGTGGTTGGATCCTGGGGCCATACGAGGATAACGCCCCCGCTCGGTTCCAATATGGCGTCCCCGACAGTTTCCGCGCCGACCTGTACCCGCTCGATTTGGAGCGGATCGAGACGGAGTACATGTCGTTCATCCATCGCCTTCCGTCGTCGGAAACCGTGGGGCTTAAGGACGACTACAACGGCCCAATCTGTTACACGCCAGATGGCAACCCCCTGGTGGGCCCCGCACCTGGCCTGCGCAATATGTGGCTGGCGGAGGGGTTCAGTTTCGGCATCACCGCGGCAGGAGGCACCGGCTATTACCTGGCTCAGATGATGGTCGAGGGCGAGGCCGAGATTGACATGGCCGCGCTCGACCCCAAGCGCTACGATGGCAACTGGATGACCACCGAATACGCGGCCCGCAAGAACGAGGAATGCTATTCCCACGTCTTCATCCTGCACCACCCCGACGAAGAACGCGAAGCCTGCCGCCCCCTGCGCACCGCGCCCGCCTATGACATGCAGAAAGCCGAGGGGGCACAATTCGGCCAGGTCAATGGCTGGGAACGTCCCAACTACTATGGCCCCAAGGATGCGCCGTCGAATTTCGACCATGACAGCCGGTCGTTCCGCCGGGGCAGCTGGTGGCAATACGCAGAGGACGAGGCCAAGGCCATCCGCGAAACAGCGGGCCTGATCGACGCCACCGCCTTCACCAAACACAAGTTATACGGCCCCGGCGCTGTGGACTTCCTCGACTGGTTTACCTGCAACAAGCTGCCCAAGGTCGGGCGTATCAACCTGACCTATGCGCTGACCGGCGCTGGCACCACGCGTACCGAATACACGATTGTTCGGGACACCCACTACGAGTTCTACCTCGTCTCCGCAGGGGCGTGGTCAGCCTATGACGCGGACTACCTGCGCAAAGCCATGGAGGATTGGACCGCCGCGAAGAATGATCCTACACAATGGATCATCGTCGAAGATGTGACGACGAAGTATGGCGTTTTCGCCCTCGCAGGTCCCAAGTCCCGTGACATCCTTGCAGAGTTGATCCGCGACCCACAGCCGGACACTGCCCTGTCGAACAAGCGGTTCCCGTGGCTCTCTGCCCGGGATATCGAGTTGAAGATGTGCCCGGTCAAAGCCATCCGCGTGGCCTACACCGGCGAGTTGGGATGGGAGCTGCACCACCCCATCGAGATGCAGCGTTACCTGTGGAACGAGCTGACCGCAGCAGGGGCCAAACACGGCATGAAGCTGGTCGGTGCCCGTGCCCAGAACTGGCTTCGACAAGAGAAATCCTACCGCGCCTTCGGCACCGAACTTGGCCGCGATGCGACGCCGCTGGAGGCAGGGTTGGATCGGTTCGTTGACCTATCCAAGGATTTCCACGGCAAGGCAGCGATGGAAGCCCTGGGCATTCGCTCCAAATGCGTGACCCTGTTGATCGACGGGCCGTCCGATGCCGACCCCTGGGGGCGCGAGGCGCTATATGATGGGGATGAAAAGGTCGGACGCCTTACCTCCGGTGGCTATTCCGTGGCCTTCGGGCGCAGCATCGGTATGGCCTACGTCCGCCCCGACTTGGCGGTGCCGGGCACAAAGCTAAGTGTTCGGATGCAATGCCAGCTTTGGGAGTGCGAAGTGACCGAGGACAGCCCCTACGATCCGACAAACGCCCGCATCCGACAGGATGGCTAAGACCAAAGCGGTCGCCGTGCTGGCGTTGCTGGGTGTGGTGTCTGCCTGGCTGCTGGTCCCCTGGAAAACGCCCAGCTTGCGCATCTCCGGCGATGGCGCGCCGGGTGTCGAGGCGGCGATGCCAGGTCAGATCGATGTATCTGTCGGAGACCTTGACGTTGTGCTGCTACGGCGCGCGGAGAACTTGCGTCATATGGAGGATGTTGCGCGCCTGTGCCGGGGGCGCTGTGACGCGGCGCTGACGTCCTTGTATGAGCTCCGCCCGGGTGGTGGGCGCAAAATCTTGGTGTTTGACTTGGCGCAGATCGGTGGTGCGCAGGCGCTTGATCGCGGGGCGCCCTTGCCCGACCCGATAGCCGCTTGCTTGGCAGATCGGATTGCGCAGGAGGCGACCGGGATTTACCGGCGTGTTTCCAATGCCTCCTGTGTGCCAACGCAGCGCTGGCTGCCGGTTTTGCCCTACGGGTTGTAGGGCGCCGGAAGGCGGGGCAGGGCGGCGAGCGGGATCGTCCCAAACAGCATCTGGCCACCCCGGAGCGTCAGGGGAACGCGCGCCACGCCATTGTCTTCCAAACCGGTCAAGCCCCCGGCCAACAGGGCTACCTGGCCCGCAGGCAGACCGGCCTGGGCCAAGACGGGCAAAAGCCCTTGCCAGCCGACAAGGTCGACGACCAGATCGCCTTCTGGAAAGCCGGAAGGTCCAATCCGGATATCCCCACCCGCATCGACGCGGATATCGTCCCACCGCACGTAGCTATGGCGGATCTTCAAGCTCACCAATCGTCCCCCCTCCGCTGGGGGCCTGTCCCAAGTCGCCGTCACATCCACCGCCGCATCGTCAATTCGGTCCGGTAGCCCGGCTGGGAAAGACGCCTGCTCCAGGGCCATTCCGGCAAGCGACACGGCAAGGTCGTAGCTGAACGGCTCTGCCGCTGTCCTCAGCGCAAGCTGTCCCCGGTCCAAGGCCAGGTCACCATCCGCGCTGGCCACGGATAGGCCCGTTCCGACAACGGTCAAGCGTTCCACGTCCGGCTGGGACGACAGGGACAAGCTCGCCGAGGCCCGAAGGTCGTCTGCGCTGATAGCCAGGGGCGCACCGGGGGTGGTGACTGTCGCGGTCGTGGCTGGCACCACGATGATGTCGTTGGGGCGATAGCTGAGCGCGAACACCTGCAGGAACGGCATCGCCACCCCCCACAGGCCATCCGGCGTGGTCACGTCCACCTCGGTAAACTGCGTGTCGAACCTGTTGGGAAAGCCAGACACCGACGTGTCGCCCACGGTGACCCGCCATCCCTGGTCGCGGGCTTGATCCAAGCCGGCCGCGATGCCGCGATCGAGAGAGTAGGCCCCCAAAAGCCACCAGCCCCCCCAGAGGATCGCCGCCACCAGCGACAGGATCGTCAGCAATCTCAGCATTCTCGCCCCTTTCCCCGCACGTTTGACCCGTTTATCCCGTGGCGACCGGGGCAGGGAAGGTGGCACCATGGGCAAAGACGACGCACTTTGGGTTTTCGGCTATGGTTCGCTTGTCTGGAACCCAGGCATCGAGGTCGCTGAAACGCGCCTTGCCCGCTTGTCCGGCTTCCGCCGCCGGTTCTGCATGTTGTCCATTCACCATCGCGGATCCGAGGATGACCCGGGCCTCGTCCTTGCGCTGGAGGCCCATGCGGGCGCGACCTGCACCGGCCTGGCCATCCGGGCGGCCAAACCGGATGAAGCGCTGGAGGAGTTGCGTGCGCGGGAGTTGATCTCTTCGGCCTACTACGAAGCGGAGGTGTCCTTGTCCGACGATGGCGGCGCGGCTCTGCCCGCTTTGGCCTATGTGATCGACACCAACCACCGTCAGTACGTGCCCGACATGACCTTGGAGCAGCAGGCCCAGGTGATTGCCCGTGCCCACGGCGGGCGCGGTCCAAACCACGAATATCTGTCGCGAACGGCCCATGGATTGAACGGATTGGGCATCGGTGATGCGGATCTCGACTGGCTGGTCGCGCGTGTGCAACAGATACGATCCGAGGATTGACAGATGCTTGTGACGCAAAGGGGGCCAAGCTACCGTCGGATCCGTTGAAACGAGGACCCGCTGGCGGGTCGGGGGCAGATGGCACAGGCACAGCTTGAACACGGGACGCAGTTTTCTCAGCCCATCCGACAAATTGTGTACATGCTTGCGGTCTTGGCCGCCGTCGGGGCTGGCGTCTGGTTCGCTTATCCCAGCGTCTCTCCGATCTTTTCGGCCAACCCTTGGTTAAACGGCACAATCGTTGGCGTGTTCATTCTGGGCATTCTGGCGTGCTTCGCCCAGGTGTTTCAGCTGTTCAGCTCCGTCAGCTGGATCGAGGGGTTTGCCGAACAACGTCCCGGCCATGACATCACACGCCCGCCCGGCTTGCTGGCGCCCCTGGCGTCGTTGCTGCGGTCGCGATCCAAGCGCAGCCAGATTTCGGCCTCTTCCTCGCGGTCGATCCTCGATTCCGTGGGCGCCCGGATGGAAGAGGCGCGGGACATCACCCGCTACATCGTCAATACGCTGATATTCCTGGGGCTTTTGGGCACCTTCTGGGGTTTGGCCACCACGGTCCCCGCCGTGGTCGACACCATCCGCAGCTTGAACCCTGGCGATGATGAGGGCGGCGTGGCGGTGTTTGCGCGCCTCATTGGTGGTCTCGAAAGCCAGCTTGCGGGCATGGGCACGGCCTTTGCGTCGTCCCTTTTGGGGCTCGCGGGCTCTCTCGTCGTGGGCCTGTTGGAGTTGTTCGCAGGGCATGGACAGAACCGCTTTTACCGGGAGATGGAGGACTGGCTGTCGTCGATCACGCGCGTGGGTCTTGTTGGCGATAGCGGCGAAGAGACGATCGACCAATACTCCCTCGCGGCGGTTCTGGATCACATGAACTACCAGATGGAGAGCCTTCAGGACATGTTCCAAAAGGCAGAGGCCGGGCGTCTTGCCGCCGACGCCAAGCTGTCCACCCTATCGGAGGCGGTCACCGCGATGGCCCACCGCCTCGACGATGGTGGAGGATCCGTGGCGGCTTTGAACCGCGTGGCCGAGGGGCAGGAGCATATCGTGAGCGTGCTGCGCGGCAGCGCCGGGGGCGGCGATGGCCTGGATGCCGAAAGCCGGATGCGCTTGCGGTCCATCGATGTTCAACTCCTGCGCGTGTTTGAGGAAATGCAGCAGGGTCGCCAGGCTGCGTCCGATGATTTGCGGGGCGACATCGGTGCTTTGACGCGGGCCATACGTCAGCTGAACCGACATGTGGCCGCTGCGGGTCCCGAGGGGGACGGCTAAGTGGCGCTCGCCCGCAGGTCTGGCCAGCGGTTCACGGCGAACGTGTGGCCCGGCTTTGTGGACGCCATGACGGCGCTGCTTCTCGTGCTGATGTTTGTCCTGTCGATCTTCATGATCGTGCAGTTCATCCTGTCGGAGCGGATCAGCTCCCAGGACGCAGAATTGCAGGACCTGGGATCGCAGTTAAACGACCTGGCCCGCTCCTTGGGGTTGGAGCAGCGGCGCGTCGAAGCGCTGGAACAAGACGTCGCGACCCTAGGCGCCGACCGCGACCGCCAGGCCGCTCTGGTGGCCAACCTTTCAGCGCAGCGGGACGATCTGACCGCCCGGGTGGCCAGTTTCGAAGAGCAGGTCGCGGGCCTCTTGGCCGAGCGGGATCGCTTGACCGGTGCCCTGTCGGAGACCGAAGACGCGCGCTCTGCCCTGGCCGCGCAACTTGAAACGACGCAAGGCGAGCTGACCCGCATCATCGATGAGCGAGAGGCCCTGCAACTGGCTTTGGCCAGCGCGCGGGACGAAATAGATGCCAGCTCCGAACAGGCCCGCTTGGCAGCCGCCCGCGCCGATGCCGTCGAAGCGCTGGTCGCCGATTTGCGCGCCGACGCGGAGGCGCAAGAGGCGACCCTTGCGGACACATTGGCCGCCCTCACGGCCCAACAAGCCGCTGCCGAAGACCTGTCTCGGGACGTGACCGCGTTGACGGCCTCACTGGACGAAACGGAGGCCGCACGGCTCGCGGAACTGGCCGCTGCCGAGGCCCTGCGCGCGCGGCTTGCAGAGACGGAAACGGCGCTCACCGACGAAGAAGCCGCGCGTCTGGCCGAGGCGGCGGCGGCCCAGGCGCTCCGCGAGCGTTTGGCCAATGCGGACGCCGAGCTTTCGGCCATGACCCTCGCGCTGGAAGAACAGCGCCGCGCGGCTGAGGAAACGCTCACCCTCCTGGCTGCGACACAGGCCGCTGAGGACGATCTGGAGGCGCGCTTGCTGCAAGCCCTTGCGGATCTGGACACGGCCCAGGGGCAGGCCGACGACCTCGACATGCAATTGGCCCAGACCCTTGCGGCGCTGGCCACGACCCGAGACGACGCCGATGTGACAGCGGCCGCCCTGCGGACCCGCGTGGCGGAGTTGGAGGCGGCGCTCTCGGCCAGCGGAATCGAGGCCGCGTCCGCCGCCGCCGTGCAAGCCGAACTGCAATCGCGTTTGAACGCGACGCTGGCCGACCTCGTGGCCACGGAAGGCGAAGTGCGGGATTTGGACGCGCAACTGGCCGCCACACTCGCTGCCTTGGAAGACCGGGACGGCGTAGCGCAAACAACCGAGGCGAGCCTGCGTGCCCGCGTCACGGAGTTGGAAGCGGCCTTGGCCGCACGTGGCGAAGACGTGGCCGACGCAGAGGTGCGCCGCGCGGAACTGCAAACGCGTTTGACCGCCGCACTCGCCGACCTGACCGGGGCGCAGGGCCGCATCGACGATCTTGATGCGCGGCTGTCCGAAACGCTCAGCGCTTTGGCAAATGCTCGGGAAGAGGCGGACACCGTGGCCGCCGACCTGCGCGCCCGTGTGGCCCAGTTGGAGGCGACCGTCTCGGCCCGTGGCACAAGCATCGCCGATGCGGAGGCGGTCCGGGCTGAGCTACAGGAACGCCTGAACGCCGCACTGGCCGCCCGCTCCGATGCCAGCCAGACGGAGCGGGACCTGCGTGACAGCTTGGCTCAGGCCCTGGCGGCGCGATTGGCCGCCGAGTCGGACGCGACCGATGCCCTTTCGGCTGCTGAAAGGTCCGATCTGTTGCTGCGACAGGCCCGTGCCGAGGCGGCCAATGTCTCCGAGGAGCGCGCAGAGGCCCTTCGGCAGGCGGCGCTGCTGAATGAACAGGTGGTTGAGCTGCGAACACAACTGGCCAGTTTGCAAGAGGTTTTGAATGCCTCCCGCGCCTCTGACGCCGCGCAAGATGTTCGGATTGAAACCCTCACCAGCGATCTGAACGCAGCCCTCGCCCGCGTGGCTCAGGAACAGAAAGCCCGCGCGGATTTGGAAGCGGCTGAGCGGGCAAGGCTCCAGGCAGAAGCTCAACAATTGGAGCGCTTCAAGTCGGAGTTTTTCGGCCAGTTGCGTGATGTGTTGGCCGGTCGCGACGGCGTTGAAGTCGTGGGCGACCGCTTCGTTTTCTCATCCGAAGTTCTCTTCGACACCGGCGAGGTGACGCTCAAGCCCGAAGGTCAACGGCAGATCCGGCAGGTGGCGGAGGTGATCCTAGACGTCGCTGATCAGATCCCGGATGGGCTCGATTGGATTCTGCGCGTGGATGGACACACGGACAATCAGCCGCTGCTCGGCTTTGGGAAGTATTCCAACAACTGGGAGCTGAGCCAGGGGCGGGCGCTCTCGGTCGTGCAATACATGATCGACACGCTGGGAGTGCCGCCGTTTCGTTTGGCGGCAACGGGCTTTGGCGAATATCGCCCCGTGGATGCCGCCAATACGCCCCAGGCCCGCCAGCGCAATCGCCGGATCGAGTTGAAGCTGACCGAACGCTAGACGGACTTTCGTCCGCCTGCGCCGTCGATCAGCGGCAGAAACTGCCACTGCGATACCGTGCGGTGTCGAAGTGGAAGTGATCTTGGTGAAAACGGTCACCATCCGGGCCCAGGACGGTGCCAAACGGCCCACAAGCCCGTCGGTGCAATTCGCGCAAGATGCGGCCTTCGGCCCCGCGTCCCCAATCGCGTAGAACCGAAATCTCTGTGCCATTGGCCAGTTGGATGCCGCTTATGTCGATCGCCCGGCCTTTGCCGTGTTCGCTGATCTTGGCGCCTGGCTGATTGTTGCGCGTGCGACAGGCATAGCCCGCCGCGACGCGGAGGGCGACGGCGCCGCCGCCCCGGTTGCCGACTACCGGCAGAACGCCGTTGCGGACCCAATCGTCCAGCGCTTGCGCGGTCCCGCAGTCCATGCGCGCCGCACGGCTGAGTGCGACGCCCGAGACGGCGGTGATGCGCACAGCTTCGGGAATGCCGCAGGCGCCAGCGCCGGGCACGGGATCAATGCGTGCCCCTTGGATCGAAGACCGCCCGCAGAGGCCGCCACCACCCGCGCTCTGCCGTGGACGAGAGGCGGCGGCCAGGACCACCTCTGCGTTGCGTGTGACGGGTCGGTCGGACCTTTGGACGAGGCCATCGCTGTCGATGATCGTCGTCTCCGCTCGCAGCGCGGACATCATCGCAAGCGTATCGCGCCGCGCGGGGCTCAGCCGCTCAAACGGACGGGTGGAGCGGGTCACCGCCGTGAGATCGGGGGTTTGGATGCGTCCCTCTGGCACCAGCTCTACGATGTCGGGCGCGGGTCGGGGCACGGGACGCATTTCGGCTTGGGCCGGCCCAACCATCAGCGTCAGGATCAATAACCACCGCATCATGTCCGACCTCGCCCAAAATCCGGGGCGTCCGTATCTTGCCCCGCTTCGATAATACCCCGGCGGATCGCGCGGGTGCGTGTGAAATAGTCTTCCAACATGGCTCCGTCCGCGGTTCGGATGGCCCGTTGCAGGGCAAATAATTCTTCGGTGAACCGTCCAAGGATCTCCAACGTTGCCTCCTTGTTGTTCAAGAAGACATCCCGCCACATGACCGGGTCGCTGGCGGCGATCCGCGTAAAGTCTCGGAAGCCCGCAGCGGAGTACTTGATGACTTCGCTATCGGTTACCCGTCGCAGGTCATCGGCCACGCCCACCATGGTATAGGCAATCAGGTGGGGCGCATGGCTGGTGACGCCGAGGACGAGGTCGTGGTGGTCTGGGGCCATGTGATCGACGTTGGACCCCATGGCTTGCCAGAGCCGGGTCAGCCGATCTGTCGCATCCTCTGAGGCGCCCACGGGCGTCAGCAAGCACCACCGATTGTCGAAGAGCGTCGGAAACCCCGCATCGGGGCCAGAATGTTCGGTGCCTGCAACGGGGTGGCCCGGAATGAAATGGACGCCGTCCGGCAAATGCGGTGCCACCGCGTCGATCACCGACTGCTTCACGGATCCGACGTCACTGATCGTGGCGCCGGGGGCCAAGTGCGGCCCGATCTCTGCGGCGACGGGGGCCATCGCGCCAACCGGCACACAGAGGATAACCAAGTCCGCGCCCTTGACCGCTTCGGCGGCGGTCTCCGTCACGCGGTCACAGAGGCCCCGGTCCAACGCCTTGGACCGTGTTTCGCGAGACCGGGCGTGGCCCACGACCTCGCCCGCCAAACCGTCGCGCTTCACGCGCAACCCGATGGAGCCCGCGATCAGACCCAACCCGATGAGGGCAATGCGCTCGTAGATCATGCCGCCCGCCATGTGCCCAATGCGTCCAGCAGGCGTGTCGTTCCGGCGTCGTCGCCAACGGTCATGCGCAGGCAATGGGGTAGGCCATAGGCCGCCACATGCCGCACGATGATGCCCTGGGACTTGAGGAAGGCGTCGCAGGCAAGCGCCTCGTCCTCATCGGCAAAGCGCGCCAGCACGAAGTTCGCCTCCGACCTGTCGCAGCCGAGACCCAGATCGCGCAGCCCGTCGATCAGCCGTGTCCGCTGGGTTGTGTTATCCGCCAGGCAGCGGTCCACGAAGGCGCGATCCGCCATGGCGGCCTCGGCCGCAGCCAGCGCCACGTTGGACAGGTTGAAGGGACCGCGCAGGCGGTTGAGCACGTCGATCACCTCTTGCGGGCCATAGCCCCAACCCACGCGCATACCGCCCAGGCCGTACATCTTAGAAAAGGTCCGCGTCACAAAGACGTTCTGTCGCGCGCCCGCCAGGCCCAAGCCACCGTCGAAATCCTCAACGTATTCGGCATAGGCACCGTCCATCACCAGCAGGCATCCGTCCGGCAGCCCATCGGCCAATCGCACGACGTCCTGGCCGCCCAGGAAGGTGCCGGTCGGGTTCGCGGGGTTGGCAATGAAGACCAGTTTGGTTCGTTCTGTCGCGGCGGCCAGCATGGCGTCCACATCCACGGTGCGGTTCCGCTCCCCCACGGCCACCGGTGCACCGCCCGCCGCGCGTGTGCTGATCGGATACATCAGGAAGCCATATTCCGGGTGCAGCACCTCGTCGCCTGGCCCCACATAGGCTTGGCACAGCCAGTGGATAATCTCATCGGAGCCGACGCCGCAGATGATGCGCTCTGCCTCCACACCGTGGACTTCGGCGATCTTGGCGCGCAGGCCTGCGTGGTCGGTGTTCGGGTAAAGGTGCATGGCTGCCGCTGCCTCAGCCGCCGCCGCCTGGGCCGAGGCAGGGGCGCCATGGGGGTTTTCGTTCGACGACAGTTTCAGCACGTCCGAATGGCCCGCCACTTTCGACGCCCCACCCTGGTATAGTGCGATGTCCAAGATCCCCGGTTGGGGCTGCGGTGCGGATTGCATGTCTGTGGTCCCCTTGTGGTCGGCGACGTTCTATCGGGGCCACGGAGGACGGGCAATCCCGCCCGCCTGCGTCACAGGAAGCTCTGCGGATCGATATCGATGCTGAGCCGAGTGCTTTTGGGGACGGGAACCTGTGCGACCCAGGCCGCCAACGCGGATTGCAGGGGCGACTGGCGCGGGGCCTTGACCAGCAGTCGGACGCGATGGCGCCCCCGGATGCGGCTGATCGGGGCCGGGGCGGGGCCATAGACCTCTGCGCCCGCATCCGCCAAGACGCTCGACGCCCGTGCCAGCGCATTGCCGAGGTCAAAGGCCACCTGTGCTTCGGGATCGGAAATCACGATCCCCGCCATGCGGCCATAGGGCGGCACGCCAGCGGCTCGGCGTTCGGCGGCCTCGGCTGACCAGAACCCCTCCTCGTCGCCCGACAGAATTGCGCGGATCACCGGATGATCCGGCTGATAGGTTTGGAGCAGGGCAAGCCCCGGCGCCTCGGCCCGGCCCGCGCGCCCCGAGACCTGGCGCATCAGTTGGAACGTCCGCTCCGCGGCGCGCAGGTCACTGCCTTGCAGGCCCAGGTCCGCGTCGATCACACCCACCAGGGTCAAGAGTGGGAAGTTGTGCCCCTTCGCCACCAGTTGCGTGCCCACGATGATATCCGCGCCCCCGGCGGCGATCTCCTCCACCTGGGCCTTGAGCGCGCGGGCCGAGCCGAACAGATCCGACGACAGGATCGCCAGTCGCGCTTCGGGGAAAAGCCCCGCGACTTCTTCGGCCATCCGCTCCACGCCGGGGCCGACCGGGGCCAGCTTACCCTCCACCCCGCAGGAGGGGCAGGCGTCGGGCATGGGCGCGGTCTCACCGCACTGGTGGCACATCAGCCGCTTGAGGAAGCGGTGCTCCACCGTCCGGGCGTCGCATTGATGGCAGGCGATCTGCTGGCCGCAGGCCCTACACAGCGTCACAGGTGCATAGCCCCGGCGATTCAGGAAGATCAGCGATTGTTCCCCGTCGATCAGCCGCTGCTCCATGGCCCGCTTCAACGTCGGAGAGATCCAGCGCCCGCCCGGCACGTCTTCGCTACGCATGTCGATGGTCGCCAGCTTCGGCAAGATCGACGCGCCAAAGCGGGACGTCAGGTCGACGCGGCTGTACTTTCCTGCCTCGACATTGGCCCAGGTCTCCAGCGAGGGCGTGGCCGAGGCCAGCACCACCTGTGCCCCCTCGCAAGAGGCCCGCAAGACGGACATGTCACGGGCCGAATACAGAACCCCGTCCTCTTGCTTGTAGGAGGTGTCGTGTTCCTCATCCACGACGATCAGGCCAAGGTCGCGGAAGGGTAGAAACAAAGACGACCTCGCACCTACGATCAGCCGCGCCTGCCCCTCGGCCGCCTTACGCCAGGTGCGGCGACGTTCGGCCTGGGTCACGCCGGAGTGCCATTCTGCGGGTCGCGCCCCGAAACGCGCCTCGACCCGCTTCAGGAACTCCGCCGTCAGCGCGATTTCTGGCAGCAGGACCAGCGCTTGCCGCCCGCGCGCCAGACATTCGGCCACAGCCTCCAGGTAGACCTCTGTCTTGCCCGAGCCGGTGACACCCTTGAGCAAGGTCGTGCCGTATTGCCCCGTTGCGACCGAGGTGCGGAGAGCGTCCGCAGCCACCTGTTGATCAGGTGCGAGGGGTTTGCCCGCGCGGGCCGGATCAAGCGGCGGGAAGTCGGCGTCGCGGGGCACGTCCTGTTCCAGGACTGCGCCCGAGGCGATCAGTCCTTTGACCACGCCGGTCGACACACCCGCGCGGTCCGCCAGTTCTGACTGAGCAAACACATCCGTTGGGCGGTCGCGCAGGACCTCCAGTACCTTATCGCGGGCCGCCGTTTTGCGGTCCGCTTGCCCCGTGCCCAGACCGTAGACCTTGCGCTTGCCGGGAGGGTCGCCCAGGCCCGGCGTGCGCATGGCAAGCCGCAGCATCGCCACCATGGGGGTCAAGGTATAGGCGCCCGCCCGTTCCAGAAAATCGCGAAACGGTTGCGCCATAGGGGGCACGTCGAGGATGCGCGCGATAGGGCGTAGTTTTTCGACCGGCCAATCGCCCGCTGCCTCGCCCCAAACCACGCCCAAGACCAAACGGGGGCCCAGGGGGACCTGAACGAAGTCGCCCTCACTCACGCCACCCTGAGGCGCGCGGTAGTCGAGCGCGCGGTCCAGCGGTTGGGTGGTCAGCACGGCGACCGGGCTGCCTGGGGGGAAGAAGCGGGTCATGCTCTCCATATCGCGTGCCCCGCCCGGTCTTGCCAGGGGGCAGGGGCCTGTTACCGTCAGGAGAGTCTTTGGAGGTTGCCCGTATGTTCAGATCGTTTTGCGCCGCCCTTGCCCTGGGCCTTGCCGTCTTGGTGATGCCCGACCCCGCAGCCGCCCAGGGATGTTCCGAAATCAAGTTCCAACGCGGGTCCTTCTCGGGTGAGGTCTCGGGCCGCGTGTCGGAACGTCAGCCGGTCTGTTTCACCTTCGGCTCCGGCGCCGGGCAGCAGGCGCGGCTCCAGGTCTTCGGATCGCAAAACGTCTGCTTCAACGTCCGTGGCGTAGCCGATTGCCGGGACGATTTTACCTTTCGCACCCGGCGGCAAACTTACGTCGTGGACGTGAACCAACTGTTCGTCGGGCCAGGGTTCGAGACCTTTACCCTGCGGCTGACGATCCGTTAGGCCGTCGTGCGCCGCGTCAAGGCGGTGGCCGCGCCCATGGCCATGAGCGCCGCGCCGCCAAGCCGCCCCATGGCGCGCAGAACCGAGGGGCGCCGCAGCCCGTCGCGTAGGCGCGCGGCCAATAGCGCGTAGGCCAGTGCATTCAGGGTGGCCAGGCCCACGAAGGTGGCGATCAGGATCGCGAACTGGGGACCGAGCGCCGCGTTGGGGTCGATGAACTGCGGGACAAAGGCGATGAAGAACACAATGCTCTTGGGGTTGAGGGCCGTGACGACGGCGGCATGGCCAAAGACCGCGCGGGGCGTCACCTCACCTTCGGTTGCAACCTCGCCCAAGGTCATGGCGCCCGCGCTGCGCCACAGCTTCCACCCCATCCAGACCAAGTAGGCCGCGCCGATCCACTTCAGCACAGTGAACAGAGTGGCCGAGGCCAGGACCAATGCACCCAACCCGGCCAGCGACGCCCCCATGGCAACCGCATCCCCGAGCGCCACGCCGCCCGCCGAGGCAACCGCCACGCGCCGCCCCTGGCTGAGCGCATAGCTCATCACCAAAAGGATGGTAGGGCCGGGGATCATCAGGAGTGCCACCGATGCGGCGACGAAGGTCAGCCAAACTGTCATATCCATGGGGTGGTCCTTACTCGGTGTTAGCGTTAACTACTGCTCGAACGTCAATTCAGGTTTCACGGAACCTGAGCTAGGGACCAGCAAAACCCCAAACCCACCGAGGACGCCATGAAATTCTTCGTAGATACCGCCGATGTCGATGCCATCCGGGAGCTGAACGACCTGGCCATGGTCGATGGGGTCACCACGAACCCGTCCCTCATCCTCAAGTCCGGTCGCGATATCATCGAGGCCACTAAGGAAATCTGCGACATGGTCGAGGGGCCGGTGTCGGCCGAGGTCGTGGCCACTGACTTCGATCAAATGCTGAAAGAGGGGGAGCACCTCGCCACCATCGCCCCAAATGTCTGCGTCAAGGTTCCCTTGACCTGGGCCGGGCTCAAGACCTGCAAGATCTTGTCCGATAACGGCACCAAGGTGAACGTCACCCTGTGTTTTTCCGCGAACCAGGCGTTGTTGGCGGCCAAGGCCGGCGCGACGTTCATTTCGCCCTTCATCGGTCGGCTGGATGACATCAACATCGACGGCATGGACCTGATCCAGGATATCCGCACCATCTACGACAACTACGATATGGACACGGAGATCCTCGCCGCGTCCATCCGGTCGCCCAATCACATGAAGGACGCTGCGCTGATCGGCGCCGATGTGGCCACCGCGCCCCCGGCGGTCATCAAGGCCATGGTGAACCACCCTCTGACGGCAAGCGGCCTCGCGCAATTCGTCAAAGATGCCGAGACGGCCGGTATTAAGATCGTCTGAAGAGGCGGCGGCGCCTCCCCCTTTCTGGGAGGCGCCCGTGCCACACCGGCTTTGAAATCTCGAGTCGGTTGGACTTTCTCTCCTGCTTTCCTCGCTTTGCATGGTATTGCGGCAAAAACCACGGCACAGACCGGAGCAGAGCAGGCCCTATGACCGATAAGACCGCGCAAGCGGTCGCGCAGGATTGGCGCGACCGTATTCTTACCGACCCAGACGTTGTGTTGGACGACCGTGACCTGATGCGCGCCCTCATTGCGGGCAACGAGCGGCAGATGGGCCAGAACATCGTCGACCTTCGTGGAATTGCGATGCAGCGCCTGGAAACGCGGCTGGATCGTTTGGAAGATACCCATCGCAGTGTCATCGCCGCAGCCTATGAGAACCTGGCTGGCACCAATCAAATCAATCGGTGCGTGCTGCGGTTGCTGGATTGCGATACCTTCGGGGAAGTTCTCGATCTGCTCGGGACCGATCTGGCCGATATCCTCCGCGTGGAGCGGGTCCGCCTGATTCTGGAAAGCGCCCAGCCGTCTGAGCCGCCCCATGCGGCGGTTTCGGTCGTGCCTGAAGGGTTTGTCGAAGGCTACGTGACCCATGGCCGGTCTGTGCCCGTACGCCAAGTGACCCTGCGCCAATGCGCTCCGGCCTCTGATCAGGTGTTTGGCGCCGATGCGGATTGGATTCGGTCCGAGGCCCTGCTGCGGTTGGACCTTGGCCAAGGCCGTATGCCAGCGCTGTTGGCCTTTGGCGCCGAAGATCCCCATCAGTTCCGTCCCAACCAGGGCACTGAACTTCTGGCGTTCTTCACCGGTGTGTTTGAGCGTCTGGCCCGCAAGCACCTGGGCTGACCCATGTCGCTAGAGATCAGCCCCGCGGCCAGGGACGTCCTTTCAGCGTGGTGCGATCATCTACGAGCCTTAGATGGCGCTGCGGAAAACACATTGGCCGCCTATGGGCGAGACGTGACCGGCTTTCTGGCATTCATGGCTGCCCACCGCGGTGGGCCCATGGGGCTGGCTGATATCGGTCGCTTGGCCACATCCGACATGCGGGCCTGGCTGGCATCGGAACGTCTGCGCGGGACAGCTGCGCGGTCGGTCGCGCGGCGCCTCTCAGCGGTCAAATCCTTCATTCGGTGGCTGTCCGAGCGGGAAGGGTTCGATCCCACGGCGGTCTTGTCCACACGGGCGCCCAAATTTCGCAAACCCTTGCCGCGCCCGCTTGCCAAGGACGCCGCGAAGGAGCTGATCGACGCGGTGTCGATCCAACACACGACACCTTGGATTGCGGCACGGGATGTGGCGGTTGTCACGGTTCTTTATGGCTGCGGCTTGCGGATTTCCGAAGGGTTGGGGCTGACAGGGGCAGATGCACCCCTTCCAGAGAGCCTGCGCATCAAGGGCAAGGGGGGAAAGGAACGGGTGGTTCCTGTCTTGCCCATCGCGCGGCAAGCCGTGGACCGCTACGTCAGGGCCTGCCCCTTTGATCTGGTCCCCGACGCGCCGTTGTTTCGAGGCGCGCGCGGCGGCGGCTTGAGCCCGACGCTCGTGTCCGGCGTGGTGGCGCGGGCGCGTATGCAGTTGGGTTTGCCGTCCACCACGACGCCCCATGCCCTTCGGCACAGCTTTGCGACCCATCTCTTAGAAGCCGGGGGTGACCTACGCGCCATTCAAGAACTGCTGGGTCACGCGTCGTTGTCGACAACCCAGGCCTATACGGCGGTGGATACAGCCCATCTCATGGCGACATACTCCAAGGCGCATCCACACGGCAGGTAACGGCGTTTGAGGTAGCAAGCGGCGGTGCTCGCTGGTTGGGATCTCACTGGGTGATACGGACTTGCCGAAGATACAGGCCAGACTGTGCCTCGGACGGGTTGGCGTTCGCCGCCTGCCAGTTAACCGCCAATCGGAATCTCTGTCTCGATCCGGTCGATGACAGCCCCGTCTCGCGTCAGAACCGCCGTCCCGCGATAGCTGCCGGCGGGCCATTCGGCCCCCCTCAGGCGTCGACCAGCTGCGCGGAAAAGCTCCGCCTGTGTCCGGTCCAACGTCGCATCGTGGCTAAACACGTCTTCCCCCTCCGGCCCGAAGATCCGCAGCGAAACGACGTCGCCTGTACGTCCGCCGAAAAGCGCGGCCCAAACCACGAGCGCGGGTGCATCGGGCGGCAACCGTTGGGCGTCGGCCGTTCCGGCTTTGACGGCGCCGAATGTGGGCACGTCATCTGCCAGCCCGACCGATAGGAATCCGCCCGGTTCGTAAGGCGGCGACTCGCGCCAGAGATTTTCGACGAATGGATCCACCACGACCCCGTCCTGCCGAACGGTCACATGGACATGGGGGAACTGGGTCGCACCCGATATGCCCATGAGGCCGATGGCCTGACCGGTGACGACCTGGTCTCCGACGGCCACGGAGACGGAACCCTTGGCCAGGTGGCACAGCTGTGTGGACCATCCGTTTCCGTGATCAATTGCAACGCCGTTGCCGCATTCGCGGTTTGCGACTTCGGAACGGTCGGCGATGATGCGGTCTGCCATGCCATCGCGAATGCCGCGTATCACGCCGTCTGCCGGGGCGAGCACGGCGACGCCTTCGGCCATCGCTTCAAGGTCGGCGACGCGGAAGTCGGTGCCCCTATGGCCATCGTATGAGAGGGGGCCGCCCGTGTAGTCGCGTGCGCCTGGCCCCGGGTCCGCATCGACGTATTGCTGGATGAAGCAGTCTTCGCCCAGCGTGCAGTTCAACGGCATCTCAAGCGCGATGGTCTGGGCCTGCGCGGGGACGGAGAGGAATGCCAGAGCAAGGAGGAACCGCATGTCAGAGAGACCCTCCTGGGAATACGTGCGAAGTTGATCGCGCCACAGTTGAGGCATGGCGACCAGCGACGTGCAAAAGGGGCCCCAGAGGGCCCCAATCGTTGTGTTACTCTGCAGTCAGAAGCGGCGGCTTCTTGTTGCTGATCTTAGGTGCCGCAGGCTCCTCAATCCGCAACTCTAGCTCGCCACCTTTGACGCCAACCTTGACCACACCACCCTTGGCCAGCTTCCCGAACAGCAGTTCTTCGGCCAACGGCTTTTTGACGTGTTCCTGGATGACCCGCCCCAGGGGGCGTGCCCCCATCTTGTCGTCGTAGCCCTTGTCCGCGACCCATTCCGCCGCCGCGCGCGTCAACTCGATGGTCACGCCACGGTCCAGAAGCTGGGCCTCAAGCTGCAGCACGAACTTTTCGACGACTTGCAGGATCGTTTCTTTGGGCAGCGGTCCGAAGCTGATGATCGCGTCCAGCCGGTTTCTGAATTCCGGCGTGAACGTGCGCTCGATTGCCGCCGTGTCCTCGCCTTCGCGCCGGTCACGGCCAAAGCCAATAGCGGCTTTCGCCATGTCGGACGCGCCTGCATTGGACGTCATGATTAAGACCACGTTGCGGAAGTCCACCGCACGCCCGTTGTGATCCGTCAGCTTGCCGTGATCCATCACCTGCAACAGAATGTTGAAGACATCCGGGTGGGCCTTTTCGATCTCATCGAGCAGCAACACGCAGTGCGGGTGCTGATCCACGCCATCGGTCAATAGACCACCCTGGTCAAAGCCGACGTAGCCCGGAGGCGCCCCGATCAGGCGGCTGACGGCGTGCTTCTCCATGTATTCAGACATGTCGAAGCGCAGCATTTCCACACCGAGCGTATCCGCCAATTGCTTTGCGACCTCGGTTTTACCAACGCCCGTGGGACCGGCGAACAGGTAGTTCCCAATCGGCTTTTCAGGTTCCCGCAGGCCAGCGCGCGCCAGCTTGATGGCCGACGACAGCGCCTCGATGGCCGCATCTTGGCCGAACACGACCCGCTTGAGCGACCCTTCCAGGTCGCGCAGAACCTCCGCGTCGTCTTTCGAGACGTTCTTCGGCGGGATCCGAGCGATCTTCGCCACCACGGCCTCGATTTCTTTGACGCCGATGGTTTTGCGCCGCTTGGATTCAGCGACGAGCGCCTGGGCCGCCCCCGCTTCGTCAATGACGTCGATGGCTTTGTCCGGCAGCTTCCGATCGTTCACGTAACGCGCGGACAGTTCAACAGCCGTCTTGATGGCGTCCGCGGTATACTTGATCGAGTGATGCTCTTCGAAGCGGTCTTTAAGACCTTTCAAGATCTTCACCGTGTCTTCGACCGACGGCTCATTCACGTCGATTTTCTGGAACCGGCGGCTGAGCGCGCGGTCCTTTTCGAAGTGCTGACGGAACTCTTTATAGGTCGTCGACCCCATAGTGCGCAGCTTGCCACCCTGCAGGGCAGGCTTCAGCAGGTTGGACGCATCCATCGCACCGCCAGAGGTGGCGCCAGCCCCGATCACAGTGTGGATCTCGTCGATGAACAAAACGGCGTCTGGGTGATCCTCCAACTCGGTCACAACCGCCTTGAGCCGTTCTTCGAAGTCACCGCGATAGCGTGTGCCGGCCAGCAATGCGCCCATGTCCAGCGAGTAGATCGTCGCGCCGGAGAGCACGTCTGGGACCTCTCCCTGAACGATCTTGAATGCCAGGCCTTCCGCGATGGCTGTTTTGCCCACACCCGGGTCCCCGACCAACAACGGGTTGTTCTTTCGGCGGCGGCAGAGGACCTGGATCGCGCGCTCCACCTCGTGCTCGCGACCGATCAGCGGGTCTACGTCACCCTTGGCCGACTTTTTGTTCAGATCGACACAATACTTCGCCAGGGCGCTTTCGCGGTTCTCGGATGGGTTCGGGCCTTCGGATCCGCCGGAGGCCTGCTCAGCCTCTTCGTCGGCGCCCTGCACCGGACGTGCCTCACCGAATTCCGGATCCTTAGCCACACCATGTGCGATGAAGTTCACGGCGTCGTACCGGGTCATGTCCTGCTCTTGCAGGAAGTAAGCCGCATTCGATTCACGTTCGGCGAAAATCGCCACCAGGACGTTGGCGCCGGTGACTTCGGTTCGCCCCGAAGACTGGACGTGGATGGCCGCACGCTGGATGACGCGCTGGAACGCGGCGGTTGGGACCGCCTCGGACCCTTCAACATCGGTCACGAGTGTCGACAAATCGTCTTCGATAAACTCCTCAACCGTTTGGCGGAGTTCGTCGAGGTTTACGCCGCAGGCTTGCATCACGCGCGCGGCGTCGGGCTCCTCAATCAACACGAGCAGCAAGTGTTCCAAGGTCGCCAACTCGTGACGGCGCGCATTGGCCTGCGCCAGCGCGGCATGGATGGCCTGTTCAAGGGTATTCGAGAACGAGGGCATGGTGTTCTCCTTCAGCCGTCGGCGGGTCATGGGAGTATGCCCCGCGTCCTCTTAAGTTTTGGTTGTCGTCGGGCGGGCTTCAAGCCTTTTCTTTTGCGAGGTCAGACCATGTGACGGGGAAGTGATGCGCATTTGTCGTCATTTGCGCGATCAAAAGGCGTCCTTTGCACGGCGCGCCGCAGCAAACGTCGCAACGTCATCCAGCCCAACCGTATTGGTCGCTGATTTGATCGCAGGCACATGGGCCCGCAGGAAGGGGTTGGTTTGTCTTTCGGTAGAGAGCGGGGCCGGTACCGATGGTGTGCCCGCGCCCACCAACCGTTTCGTCGCCTCAAGCCGAGAAATAAGGGCCTTATTGTCTGGTTCAAGGGTAGCCGCGAAAGCGAGATTGGTCACGGTATACTCATGACCGGAGGCAATCAGCGTCTCATCTGGTAGAGTCCCGAAGCGACCGAGGCTGCGGTGCATCTGCTCCGCCGTGCCCTCAAATAAGCGCCCGCATCCACCGACCATGAGGCTGTCGCCCGTGAACGCGATTCCGTCAAAGATGTAGGCAATATGACCAATCGTGTGGCCGGAGACGTCCCAGATTTGACCCGTCACGCCGCCCAGCGTCACAGTGTCGCCGTCGTGCAGCGCATGGTCCAAAGGCGGCAATCTGTGCGCATCTTGCGCGTGGCCCCAGACCTTTGCACCGGTCGCCGCGACGAGATCGGCCACACCATCCACATGGTCCGGGTGGTGATGGGTCAGTAGGACATCCGTGATCGTCCAACCGCGATCCGCCGCAGTTTCCAGATGTGGGGCAGCACGCGCGCAGTCGACGCAGGCGACGTGATCGCCTGACCGGAAAATGTATCCGTAATTGTCGAGCAAATCGGGAAAGCGATCCCGAAGCATCGGGATCACGATCAGGGACTCAATGATAGGGTTTGGGGTCAGGGGGGCCATGGCATTCCTTCGTTTCCGAGGTAAGCATGGCACGAACCTGTCCTGGAGCAATCGCGAAATCCATGCATCTTGATGTGCTCGACCTGCGCCACTTCTATTACCGGACTCGCCTGGGGCGTGCTGCACAGAAGGCGGTGCGCGACAAATTGGTGGAGTTATGGCCCGAGGCGCAGGGGCAGACGGTCGTTGGATTTGGCTTTGCCGTCCCGCTGCTACGCCCTTTCTTGCGGGATGCGCGGCGCGTCATCGGGTTGATGCCCGCGCCGCAAGGGGTGATGCATTGGCCGGCGGGCATGGCCAACGTCTCGGTATTGTCCGAGGAAACGCTGTGGCCTCTGGAAACAGGCGTGGCCGATAAACTTGTCGTTCTGCACGGGTTAGAGACGTCGGAGAATCCGACCGCTTTGTTGGACGAATGCGCGAGGGTCTTGGGCCCCGGCGGTCGGGCGATATTCATTGTGCCGAACCGGTCGGGTCTCTGGGCGCGTCGTGACGGCACGCCGTTTGGGTTCGGGCGGCCCTATTCCCTTCGCCAGCTAGAAGCCCAGGTGGCTGACGCCGGTCTGATCCCGGAGCGGCACGCTGCCGCGCTCTTTGCGCCGCCGAGCGCCTGGAAGTTTTGGTTGCGAGTTGGGGGATGGGTGGAACGCCTTGGACAGCGGCTGTCGCGGTCCGGTGGCGGAGGTGTCATTCTCTTGGAGGTCTCCAAACAGGTCCCCGCGCGGCCCAGGACCGGTCTTGCGGAGCGTGTCCGGCGACCTTTGCGTGTTCTTGAAGGCACACCGGAGCCCACTGCAGCGGGTCGCCATCCGTAGGACGCACCCTACGACCAAAGTCGCAAGGGCGTGCCGCGCCTGGAATCTATCTTAGCATTAGACGGTCATTCACGGCGCTTTCGGCAGGCGCTGTCCTGATTCTCTGAGCGCTCCGCGCGCCCCCGCACCATGTTAGCGCTGCGCTGCGGCGATGGCGCGCAGGCCGTCTGAAACCCCCAGTTGCGAGGTTGTTGCAGGGTGAAGGACCCTCTGCTAGAGGGAGCGCGATTTCGTGATCGGGTCCTCTCCGGGCCAGGTCGAAAGGGGGGGTGCTGGGTTCAAGTCTGCACCCGAACGACTGTCGAAAGGGTGGACGTGTCCGAACCAGCTTCGATTTCGATGGGGATCGCTGAGCGCTATGCGCAGGCGGTCTTCGACATCAGCCGCGAAGGTGGCGATCTCAAGACTCTGGCGACCGATGTCTCCGCGTTGGAGGAGGCGATCAAAGCCTCACCCGACCTGCGGGATGTTCTTACATCGCCGGTCCTAACGCGAGATGAACAAGGACGTGCCATTGCGGCCGTCGCCGATAAGATGGGGCTGAGCGGGACGGTCAAGAACGTCCTCTCGCTGATGGCCTCCAAGCGGCGCTTGTTCGTGACGCCGCAAATGGTCGCCGCCCTGCAAGACATGCTTGCAGAGGAGAAAGGCGAAGTCACCGCCGAGGTGCGCACCGCCAAAGCCCTGACCAAGGGCCAATCCGACAAGCTGGCCAAGGTCCTGAAGGCTTCGACCGGCAAAGACGTAAACTTAGATGTGACTGTTGATGAGGCGTTGATCGGTGGCCTCGTCGTGAAGGTCGGTTCGCAAATGATCGATACCTCGATCCGCGCGAAACTCAACGCACTCCAGACTACGATGAAAGAGGTCCGCTAATGGCGATCCAGGCTGCCGAGATTTCGGCGATCCTCAAAGATCAGATCAAGAACTTCGGCCAAGAGGCCGAGGTGGCCGAGGTCGGTCGCGTGCTGTCCGTCGGTGACGGTATTGCCCGCGTCTACGGCCTGGACAACGTCCAAGCCGGTGAGATGGTCGAATTCCCCGGCGGCATTCAGGGCATGGCCCTGAACCTGGAAAACGACAACGTCGGTGTCGTGATCTTCGGCTCTGACCGGGACATCAAAGAAGGCGACACCGTCAAGCGCACCAACTCCATCGTGGACGTGCCCGCCGGTGACGAACTGCTGGGCCGCGTTGTCGATGGTCTGGGCAACCCGCTGGACGGCAAGGGCCCGATCAACGCTTCCAAGCGTCTGGTCGCCGACGTCAAAGCGCCGGGCATCATCCCGCGGAAATCGGTGCACGAACCCATGGCCACCGGCCTCAAGGCCGTGGACGCCATGATCCCGATTGGCCGTGGTCAGCGCGAGCTCATCATCGGGGACCGCCAGACCGGTAAAACTGCCGTGGCCCTGGACGCGATCCTGAACCAGAAGTCCTACAACGACGCCGCCGGCGACGATGAGAGCAAGAAGCTCTACTGCATCTACGTGGCCGTGGGTCAGAAGCGCTCCACCGTGGCACAGCTGGTGAAGCGTCTCGAAGAGAGCGGCGCCATCGACTACTCCATCGTCGTGGCCGCCACCGCCTCCGAGCCTGCGCCCATGCAGTTCCTGGCCCCCTACGCCGCGACCGCCATGGCCGAGCACTTCCGTGATAACGGCCGCCACGCCCTGATCGTGTACGATGACCTGTCCAAGCAGGCCGTGTCCTACCGTCAGATGTCGCTGCTGCTGCGCCGTCCGCCCGGACGCGAAGCCTACCCCGGCGACGTTTTCTACCTCCACTCGCGCCTGCTGGAGCGGTCGGCCAAGCTGGGCGACGACTATGGCAACGGCTCGCTGACGGCGCTGCCGATCATCGAAACCCAGGGCGGCGACGTGTCGGCGTTTATCCCGACCAACGTGATCTCGATCACCGACGGTCAGATCTTCCTGGAAACCGAGCTGTTCTACCAGGGCATCCGCCCCGCCGTGAACACCGGTCTGTCGGTGTCGCGCGTTGGCTCCTCGGCCCAGACTAAGGCCATGTCCTCGGTTGCTGGCCCCGTTAAGCTGTCGCTGGCCCAGTACCGTGAGATGGCGGCCTTCGCGCAGTTCGGGTCCGACCTGGATGCCTCCACCCAGCAGTTGCTGAACCGGGGTGCCCGCCTGACCGAGCTGATGAAACAGCCCCAGTACTCGCCGCTGACCAACGCCGAGATCGTCTGCGTCATCTTCGCGGGCACCAACGGCTACTTGGACAAGGTCGACGTCAAGGACGTGGGTCGTTGGGAAACCGGTCTGCTGTCGCATCTGCGCTCCAAGAACGCGGACTTGCTGGCCGACATCTCGGACAACGACCGTAAGGTGAAAGGCGAGCTGGCCGACAAGATCAAAGCGGCCCTCGACGATTACGCCAAGACGTTCGCATAAGGCTGTCCGATGCCCAGTCTGAAGGACCTCAAAAATCGGATCGAGAGCGTCAAGTCGACGCGCAAGATCACAAAGGCCATGCAGATGGTGGCCGCCGCGAAACTGCGGCGGGCACAGGATGCGGCCGAGGCGTCGCGCCCCTACACGGAACGGTTCAACGCCGTTCTGGGTGGGCTCGCCGCATCGGTTGGCAACAGCGAAACCGCCCCCCGGCTTTTGTCGGGGACCGGGTCCGATCAAGTTCAGCTCTTGATCGTGATGACGTCCGAACGGGGCCTCTGCGGGGGCTTCAACGCCAATATCTCCAAGCTGGCCAAGCAGCGGGCGGAAGAGCTGATCGCGGCGGGTAAAACCGTCAAAATCCTCACCGTCGGCAAAAAGGGCCGCGAGGCGATGAAGCGGGAATACGGCGATTACTTCGTCGGTCACGTGGACCTGAGCGATGTGAAGCGGATCGGCTACGGCAATGCCGCAGCCATCGCCGCCGACGCGCTCAAGCAGTTCGACGCGGGTGATTTCGACGTGGCGACGATTTTCTTCGCCAAGTTCCAGTCGGTCATCAGTCAGATCCCCACGGCGCAACAGATCATCCCGGCCAGCTTCGAGACCGAAGACGACGCCGAGACCGCGCTCTACGACTACGAGCCCAGCGAAGAGGCGATCCTCGCCGACTTGCTGCCCCGTGGCGTGGCGACGCAGATCTTTTCGGCGCTGCTGGAAAACGCGGCCTCGGAGCAGGGCGCGCGGATGTCGGCGATGGACAACGCCACGCGTAATGCGGGCGAGATGATCGACAAGCTGACGATCGAGTACAACCGCTCGCGTCAGGCCGTCATCACCAACGAGCTGATCGAAATCATTTCGGGCGCCGAGGCGCTCTGAGAAACCGGAGACACACGACATGGCTAACGCAGTCGGAAAAATTACACAGGTGATCGGCGCCGTTGTCGACGTTCAGTTCGACGATGCCCTGCCCGAGATCCTCAACGCCCTGGAAACGGACAACAACGGCAACCGCCTGGTCCTGGAAGTGGCGCAGCACCTGGGCGAGAACACCGTCCGGGCCATCGCCATGGACTCGACCGAAGGTCTGGTCCGCGGCCAGTCGGTCAGCGACACCGGCGGTCCCATCACCATCCCGGTGGGCAACGCCACCCTGGGCCGCATCCTGAACGTCGTGGGTGAGCCCGTGGACGAAGGCGCGCCGGTCAACGCCGACGAAAAGCGCCCGATCCACGCCGATGCGCCCGAATTCCAGGCCCAGTCGACCGAGTCGGCGGTTCTGGAAACCGGCATCAAGGTCATCGACCTGCTGGCCCCTTACGCCAAGGGCGGTAAGATCGGCCTGTTTGGTGGTGCCGGCGTGGGCAAGACGGTTCTCATCATGGAACTGATCAACAACATCGCAAAGGTGCACTCGGGCTTCTCCGTGTTCGCCGGTGTTGGGGAGCGGACCCGCGAGGGCAACGACCTCTACCACGAGATGATCGAATCCGGCGTGATCGTGCCCGACAACCTGTCGGACTCGAAAGTGTCGCTGGTCTACGGTCAGATGAACGAGCCTCCCGGAGCGCGGATGCGCGTCGCCCTGACCGGCCTGACCCTGGCCGAGCAGTTCCGCGACCAGTCGGGCACGGACGTTCTGTTCTTCGTCGACAACATCTTCCGCTTCACGCAGGCGGGTTCCGAGGTGTCGGCGCTTCTGGGTCGTATTCCTTCGGCTGTGGGCTATCAGCCGACGCTGGCCACCGACATGGGCGCCATGCAAGAGCGGATCACCTCGACCAAGTCGGGTTCGATCACCTCGGTGCAGGCCGTCTACGTGCCTGCGGATGACTTGACCGACCCCGCGCCGGCCACGTCCTTCGCCCACCTCGACGCCACGACCGTTCTGTCGCGCGCCATCTCCGAGCTGGGCATCTACCCGGCTGTGGACCCGCTCGACTCGACGTCGCGCCTGCTGGACCCCGCCGTCATCGGCGAAGAGCACTATCAGGTGGCTCGCGACGTCCAGGGGATCCTCCAGCGCTACAAGTCGCTGCAGGACATCATCGCGATCCTGGGCATGGACGAACTGTCGGAAGAAGATAAGCTCACCGTGGCCCGCGCCCGCAAGATCCAGCGCTTCCTGTCGCAGCCGTTCGACGTGGCGAAGGTCTTCACCGGCTCCGACGGTGTTCAGGTGCCCCTGGCCGAGACCGTTGCCTCGTTCAAGGCCGTGGTTGCCGGTGAATACGATCACCTGCCCGAGGGTGCCTTCTACATGGTTGGCGGCATCGATGAGGTGAAGGCCAAGGCCGAGAAGATGGCGGCTGAGGCAGCCTGATGCAGGTCGAACTCGTCTCACCCGAGCGGCGGCTGGCGTCCTATGACGACGCCAAGGCCGTCCGCATCCCCGGCGCGGACGGGGATATGACCGCGATGGCCGACCACGCGCCGACCATCACCTCGTTGCGCCCTGGCGTGCTGACCATAGAAACCGCCTCGGGCGAGGAAAGCTATGCCGTGACCGGGGGCTTCGCCGAGATCGGTGCCGGTGTCAGCGTTCTGGCCGAGCGGGCGCTGCCCGTGTCCGAGGTCTCGCAAGAGACCTTCGACGGCTGGGTCGCCGAAGCGACGGAGGCCCAGACCAACGCACCTGACGATGCCATCGAATCTGCAGCTAAGCTGGTGGCCGACATGGTGGCCCTGGGCGGCGAAATCGGTTTGAACGCCAAGTAACAGACCCACTGACGGGCCAACGCCAGTCAGACACACACCGTTTCGAAGGCCCTGGGATTGTCCTGGGGCCTTTGCTTTTCTATGGTCTGACGAGGGGTTGACCCGCCTGGGGCCGGTCCCTCGCACCTGGGGGGAGACGGGGGCACCATGCGCAAGCTGACAAACCACGCTATCGGGATCCAGCAAGGCTCCAGGGTGATCTTTTCCGACTTTGAAGACGGCGGAGAGATGTGGACCGGTCGCGGCCCGCGTGAGGCCCGCGTCCGCATCGAGTTCCCAGAGGCCTTCAAGACGACGCCGGTCATCATGACAGCCCTGGCAATGTTCGACATGGATGATTCCAGCAATCAACGCGCCGATCTCAGCCATAGCCGTGTTTCGCCCGAAGGGTTCGATCTGGTCTTTCGCACCTGGGGGGACAGTCGGGTCGCCCGCGTTCGGGCCGATTGGACCGCCATCGGAGAGGCCGTGGGCGAAGACGAATGGGGTTTGTACTGATACGCATCCGCCTTTGACATCGCCCGGCGCGGCCCTCCCTATGGCCGCAGGAGGGCATGTCCATGAAGGTCTTTATCAATGGCTTTGGCCGCATTGGTCGGTCGATCCTTCGAGCCCACCTTGCGGGTGCTGGACCAGAGCTTGAGATCGTGGGCATCAACGATATCGCCCCGCTGGAGACCTGCGCTTACCTGTTCAAATACGACAGTGTCTTTGGGCCCTGGAATGACCCCGTCCATGCCGGGGACGAAGTGCTGCATATTGGCGACCGTGCGATCCCGTTTCGCCGGACACCTGATTTGCGGAGCCTGTCCCTAGGCGGTGTGGACCTGGTCATGGAATGCACCGGCCGCACCGAAAACCGCCCCGAGGCGGAGCGGGGGCTGCTGGCCGGGGCGGGCAAGGTCTTGATGTCCGGGCCGTCCGCTGTGGCGGATGCCACTATCGTACTGGGCGCCAATGAGGCCACGTTGTCCCCCGATCATCGCGTTGTCTCCAACGCGTCTTGTACGACGAACGCCGTGGCGCCTTTGCTCGCGGTGTTGGATGCGGCCTTTGGGATCGTCTCTGGCACGATGACGACGATCCACTGCTATACCGGTAGTCAACCGACGGTGGACATGCCCATGGGCAACGCACTGGCGCGCAGCCGGGCAGCAGCGCTGTCCATGGTGCCCACAACGACAAGCGCAGGGCGCCTCGCGGACCAGGTCTTGCCCCATCTGGCGGGCCGCGTGCCCTGTCAATCGGTGCGCGTGCCCGTGGCGAGCGTCTCTGCGGTGGATTTGGCGTTCCTACCGAAGAGGACGGCCACGTCCGATGAGGTCAACCGGGCCATCGCGCAGGCCGGTGGAGTAATCGGCGTGGAACCCGCGCCTGTCGTCTCGTCTGACCTGCGCGGTCGACCGGAAAGCCTGATCCAAATGCCCGCTGAGACCCGGGTGGCCGAGGGTGGCTTGATCCGAGTCTTTGGCTGGTATGACAACGAATGGGGCTTCGCCAACCGGATGATAGACTTGGGTCTTAGGATGGCCGGTTAAGCCTTAAGACCCCCGCAGGCGGCAGGCTGTGCCCGTCATAGTCTTGCGCCTGCGCCCCATAGTTGAAAACGAAGCGCTCGGTCGCGGTGTCCCGGACCCGCAGGCCTTCGGGCAGATCCATAGTCTCAAGACCAGCTTCCCGCGCCAGTTCCCCAAGCAGACGACGCGCTGCGATCTTATCGGGCCAGGCCGCCAGATGGAGCCGGTTGCCATCGCGCAACAGCAGCGGCGTGCCCTCGTCGGTGACGTCGACCACCTGGGCATCGGTCTCCAGATGCTCCAGCCATTTTACGATGCGCCCTCCGCCGGGCAGGGGGCGCGGCAGGTCGGCGGGAAAGCTTTCCTCCATGACCGAGGTTGCCGCCAGCCCCGGCAGGTCTGGCCCCAGCGGTAATTTGGTCGTCAACTCCGCCGTCTTGAGGTCCGTGCGTGGCCCGGTCAACACGCGTCCTTTGGCCGTGGCAATCGCCCTGCGCAACGGCTCCGCCAGGGTCAGCAGGCCAGGGACGAGGGTCAGGGCGTAGCCATCCAAAGTTGGGGTGTCGGGCGGCAAGATGTCCACCGACAGCCCAAGCGCCCGCAACGCCCGATACATATCGAGGCACAGCCCGAAGTAGTCGAAGTCAGCGCCCTGGGGCTGCACCTCCCAGGCCCATTGCGACGCATAGTCGAAGATCAGCGCCACGGGGGCTTGCACAGGGGCGGTGTCCGGTGCCTCCGCCACCTCCTGCGCAACCTGGGCGGCCTCGTGAAACCCTTGGGCCGGAGTGCTGTCGGGCCGCAGCAAGCCCGCGTGCTGCTGTTCCTGCGCAAAGGGGGCCTGTCGCCAGCGGAACCAAGCCACCGTTTCGGCGCCATGTGCGAAGGCCTCCCAGGACCACAGCCGCACCATGCCAGGCAGCGGCGCGGGGTTCCAAGGGGCCCAGTTCACCGGGCCGGGCTGTTGCTCCATGATCCACCAGCGCCCGCGCCCCACGGCGCGATAGAGATCATGGTGAAAGGCCTGAAAATCTGGGTCCCCCTGCCGCAGATAGGCCCCGCGGTCCCCATCGGGCACGCGGTCCAGCAGAAAGCCCATGGGATAGCTGTCCCATGTGGCGATCTCCATATCGGCGCCGACTGCGTAGTGGTCAAACTCCAGCACGCGGCCCATGTAATTGTGCGAGATGGGCGCGTCGGAATGGGCCCGAATCGCGTCGACTTGCGCCCGGTTCCAGGCAACGACCTCGTCACTGGCAAACCGGCGGAAGGCCAGGAGATGGCTCGGGTTCGGCTCGGTCACTGTCAGGTTCGGCAGGTCGATCTGGTCGAAATCCGAATAGGTCATGGACCAGAACACATTACCCCAGGCAGCGTTCAGGTCATCCGTGGTCTGATACCTTCGCCGCAGCCACGCGCGAAACGCCAGGCGCGCCGCCTCCGAATAGCTGAGCGTGGTGTCGTGGCAGCCGTATTCATTGTCGGTCTGCCATGCGCTGACGCGGGCGCCGTAGCGTTCGGACATAAGGCCGGCCATCCGCGCGGCGTCCTCGCGATAGCCCCGGTGACTAAAGCAATAGTGCCTGCGGGATCCAAAGCCCCGGGGCCGTCCCTCGGCATCCACGGCCAACATGTCCGGGTACCGGTCGAGCATCCAGCGTGGCGGTGTGGCGGAGGGGGTGCCCATGACGATGCGTAGCCCCGCATCTGTCAGCACATCGACCGCACGGTCCAGCCAGCCCCAGTCATAGGCGCCCGGTGCGGGCTCTAGCCGGGACCAAGCGAACTCCCCGATGCGCACCCAGGTCAGACCCAGATCGACCATGCGGGCGGCGTCTTCCGGCCATTGTGTTTCGGGCCAATGTTCTGGGTAGTAGCAGGTGCCCAGCGTCCGCTTCACAGCACGACCCTGTGTTCGCGCTGACCCGTCACGCCGGGCACGGCCACCCAGGTGAGGCCCGCGCCCGGTTGGTGGGCGCGCGTTGCATCGTCCAGGCCGTCATGGGCGGAGGTGACGAACATGCGGTCCAGATCGGGACCCCCAAACGCGGGGCAGGTGGTTCGCGTGGCGCCGCAGGTGACCTCGCCCAGGAAGGTCCCATCCGGGGCATGGCAGGCAACGCGCCCTGCGCCCCACTGCGCGACCCAGACATTGCCCTGGGCATCGCAAACGGCTCCATCCGGGTTGAGACCAACGCCGGAGAAGTCCACGAAAACCTCTGCCTTTCCCGAAGGCCAGCCCGCGCGGTCGATGTGCTGTTTCCAGAGAATGCCCGTCCCCGTGTCCGCGAAATAGGCCCACATGCCATCGGGCGAGAAACAGGTGGCGTTGGGGATCGTGACATCCTGATAGAGCTTCCGCACCTCGCCCCGGAAATAGCGATAGATGGCGCCCGCCGCCTCCTCGGCGTTCCAACCCATGGTGCCAATCCAAAACCCGCCCACCGGGTCGGCTCGCCCATCGTTGGAGCGCGTGATGGGTGACTCGGCCTCCAGGTCCAGGAGTTTTTCCCGCGCGCCGGTTGCGATCTCGAACCGCCAGAAGCCGCTCTCTCCGGCGACGAAGAGCGTGTCCCGGTCGATCCAACCCGCCGCGCTGACCGCTTCGTCCCAGGACCAGTCCTGTTGCCCGTCGTCCGTACGGGTCAGCAGCTTTCGATCCAGAATGTCGAACCAGAACAACTGATTGCGCTCAGGATGCCAGAGCGGGCCCTCGCCCAGGGCGCAGGCGCGTGCGTCAAAGACGAGGGCGCTCATCGTGTCCCGACCGCTGCGTCGTAGGCGGCAACGATGGTGCGCGCGCGGGTCGCGATCTCAGCGATGCTGATGCCGGGCGTGTAGCAGGCCGTGCCGAGGCCAAAGCCGTCGGCCCCTGCGGCCAGCCAATCGCCAAAATTGTCAGGCCCTGCGCCGCCGACGGCATAGACCTGACAGCCGGGCGGCAGGATGGCACGCATCGCTTTCAGCCCGCCGGGTCCGGCCATGGCGCCGGGAAACAGTTTCAGCCCGGTGGCCCCAGCCTTGAGCGCGGCGAAGGCCTCGGACGGGGTGAAAACGCCGGGCCAGCTTTCCAGACCCAATTCCCCTGTCTTGCCAATCACTTCGGGGTCCGTGTTGGGCGAGACGACGATGCGTCCGCCCGCCTCGGCGACCGCCTGGACCTCCGCCACAGTCAGGACGGTGCCCGCTCCGATGGTTGCTTGGTTTCCGTGCGCATCAACCATGGCGGCGATGGAGCGCAGGGGCTCGGGCGAGTTCAGGGGGACCTCAATCGTTGTAATCCCGGCCTCAATCAGGGCGGCGCAGGCGGGGGCGGCGTCATCGGGCGTAATGCCCCGCAGGATGGCGATCAGGGGACGGGTCATGGCAGGTCCTTTGCTGTGGCGAGGCCCTTGAGCGTCATCTCATCCGCAGGCAGCAAGCGGGGCGCGACCCCTTGGGATTTCAGTGCGGCATCATAGGCTTGCGTCGTGCGGGGCGAGCCGGTGATGACGACATCGCGGCCCAACCACCAGGGGCGGGTGGCGGCTAACTCAGCGCCGATCAACAGGCCCGACAGGACGCTGCGGCCCATGGTGGCGGTTTGGCCGTGCAGGAGGTCTGCGGCGCGCAGTTCGAACAGGCGCGCGGCCAGGGTTTCAGGGCGGGACAGGGCGTCGGAGACGGCGTCGATGAAAGGGCCTTCGTCCCACCCGTCGCCGTCCAGGGAATGACGCAAAACGGTCTGACCGGTGATCGTGGCGAACAATTCTCCGGTCATGACCGTGCGAAAACTGACGACCTCTCCAGCGCTGAGGTGGACCCATTTGGTATGGGTGCCCGGCAGGCAGGCGACCCCGTCGAAATCGGGTAGGGTGGCCAGGATACCCGCGATTTGCGTTTCCTCCCCGCGCATGACATCTGCGTGGGGTTTCAATTGCTTGAGACCCGGCACGATGCGGACATCGAGACGCGGATCGCTTGTCTTCACCTGGGTCAGCCCGGTCCCCATCGGAGCGCAGGGCACCGCAGCATAGCGCGCCTCGGCCCAGCCTTGCCGCGCCCCAACCATGCCGCAGGCTAAAACCGGTGTCGGCCCCGCAAGCCAATCGTCGATCAGGCCCAGAAGGGTCGGTTCGAACATCTCTTGGGTCAGGCTGTTCATGCCGGTCCCGGCTTCGCGCCTGTCTTGGACGACCTCGCCCTGCATCAGGGTGGCCCGCAGGGTCGAGGTGCCCCAATCGACTGCAATCCAACGGCTCATATCAGCCTGTTACCACGACACCGCCGTCCACCACCATGGCCTGCCCGGTCATCATGCGGGAAGCCTCGGAGGACAGGAAAAGCGTAGGGTTCACAATGTCTTCGGGTTGAAGCGTGTCCTTGAGGCATTGGCGGTCCAGGTGGGCGGCGAGGCTGTCGGGGTCGGCCCATTTGTCGAGCTGCTTTTGGGTCAGCACCCAACCGGGGGCGAGCGCGTTGACACGGATTTTGTCCGGTCCGAACTCACGGGCCAGGGAGCGGGTCATGCCGTTGATGCCGGAGTTGGCGGAGGTGTAGATCGCATAGCCCGCGTTCCCCATCATATAGCTGATGGAAGAGAAGTTCACGATATGGCCGTAACCGGCTGTTTTCATGCCATGAATGGCGTGTTGGCAGGCGAAGAAATAGGCCTTGAGGTTGATGGCGATGGACCACTCCCAAAAGGCTTCGTCCACGTCGAGTGTGGCGTGGCGCTGATCGTTGGCGGCATTGTTGATGAGGCGAGTGATGGGTCCGTGGGCCGCCGCCGCCTCGTCCATGGCTGCGCGCAGGGCGGCGATGTCGGTGATATCGCCTTGGATGAAAAGCGGTGTGTTTCCCGTGCGGTCCGAGACCTCTGTGACGAAGGCACTGGCGTCTGAGCGACCGATGAAGGCGACACGGGCCCCTTGGCGCAGGAAGCCTTCGGTCAGGTTCGCGCCGATGCCGGAGCCGCCCCCGGTGATGAAAACGGAGGCGTCGCGGAGGTCAGGATAGGTGGGATCTGTCATCGGAGACTCCGTGGGTGATGGCGGGGTGATCCTTGGGGGATATGGGTCATACGCGATGGGCGCACGATTTGGCGCTGACGCTGGATGTTCGGTGCGGAGCGAGGGGCCAGCCCCTCGCGCTCCCCGGAGGTACTTGAGGACCCGTGATGGGCAGGACGCGCGTTAACCTTAATATTGGGTAAAGGCAGGGTCACAGGCGGCGGCCCTCCACCACCCACATGGTGTCGGGATAGGTCCAGGGCAGGGTCAGTCCGTGGTGCATTAGGTAGGCGCCCGAGACCTCGATGGCCTGTTCCTTGAGGACCTGGTGGCCCCGGCTGAGGGCGGGGGCATTGGTGCGGTTGAGGAGTTCGATCCGGTACGTCGCCTCTGGGTCCAGGGCCGTCAGCCGCAAGGGGCGCGGCGCGATCTGGACCGAGGTGGCGGCCTTGCCAGCGAAGACGACGAAGCGGCTGCCGTCGCGGTCCTGCTGTTGTTCGGCCAGGACGGCGGGATCCGGGCTGTCGAGGCGCAGGATATCCGCCTCGGTCATCCAATCGCGGTTGCGTTTCCACCAGGCGGTGACCTCCGTGAGGACCGCCGTCTCCCGGTCGTCGAGTTCCCTCGGGTCCATTTCGAACCCCATGTGGCGTTGGGCGGCGACCCAAGCGCGGAAAGAGATGTCGAGGACACGGCCAGAGGTGTGGCAGCGTCGGGGGCCCACGTGGCTGCCGGTGACGGCGAGGGGCAGGAAGAGCGCCGCGTCGTGCTGAATGCGGAGGCGTTCGAGCGCGTCGTTGCTGTCGGAGAGCCAGACCCGTTGGGTGCGCTTGAGGATGCCCATGTCGATGCGCCCGCCGCCCGAGGCGCAGCTTTCGATTTCCACGTTCGGGAAGTCGGCGCGCAGCCGGTCGATCAGCGCATAGGAGCCACGGGTCTGGTCCGCATCCGGCATGGGCAGCACGCGGTTGTGGTCCCATTTGATGTAGTCGATCGGATGGGCGGAGAGGACCGCCGCCATGCGGTCGTAGATGAAATCGCGGACCTCGGGCAGGGCCATGTTCAGGGCCTTTTGCTGGCGGCCCAGGGTCTGATCCTCCCCGCCCAGGGCCCAATCGGGGTGGGCGCGGTGGATGTCGCTGTCGGGGTTGATCATCTCCGGCTCGAACCAAATGCCGAAGGTCATCCCCTCGCCGTGGACATGGTCGATCAGGGGGCCCAGGCCATCGGGGTATTTCCTCGGGTCGACCTCCCAATCGGACAGGCTGCGGGTGTCGTCGTCCCGCTGACCGAACCAGCCGTCATCCAGGACGAAGCGTTCGGCGCCAAGGGCGGCAGCGCGGCTGGCGATGTCCTTCAGAACCTCCAGCTTGTGATCGAAGTAGACCGCTTCCCAGCAGTTGTAGTGGACCGGGCGGGGGTGGGCCGCCCCGCGGGGCCAGGTGACGATGCGGTCGCGGGTGTGGCGCTGGAACGCCACGGCGCAGCCGTTGAGACCGGTCTGGGAGTAGGTGGCGTAGAGCGTGGCGCTTTCAAACCGCGTGGCCGGTTTCGTCTCCATCCGAGCGGAATGGCCCCATTGGATCTGACGGCGCCCGTCGGGCAATTCCTCGGCGATCATCTTGTGGCCGCCGGACCAACCGTAGTGGAAGCCGTAGCATTCGCCCTGGGTGTTGGTGGCGCCAAAGGAGGGGATCAGCAGGCCCGGGAAATGTTCGTGCCCGGTGCGGCCCGTGCGGTTCTCGCGGTAGCGAATGCCCGGCGACCAGGCGGTGCGGTTGAGCTGGAACTCCCCGCACCAGCGGCCCGAGACGTCAATCATCTCGGCCGATTGCTGGGGGGCTGGCAGGACGGGCGCGGCCAGCCAGTGCAGGTGGACGGGGCGCGTGGCCTGGAGGATGGTCTTGGCGGTGATGATCCGGGTGGATGGATCGGTCGTGAAGCGGAAGGTCAGGGTAATGCCCGCCTCCGCATCGGCATAGGTGAGCGCCAGGCCGTCGGTGGTATCCTCAGACTGGTAGCAGAATTTCGGCAGCAGAGGTGTGCTGTCGTGGTCCCGCAGGATCAGGCCGGGCTGGCCGGGGAATGTGCGGGCCGCCTCGGGGCAGAGGCTGAGGTCCGGGTTCTCGTCCAGCATCCCGCCGGTGACGTCGATGGCATGGGCCGCGTGCAGGGTGTCGAGGTTCGCGGTCTGGGGTAGGGGGGCGCCCCAATAGATAACCTGTGGCAGGCGATCCCCCATCGCGGCCAGCACCATGGTTTGGCGCCCGCCGGTCTCGGGGTGCCAATCGTCCAGTCGCCAGGTCCGGACGTCGGGGGGCGCCTTGGTTGCGCGGGCCGCCAAGGGGAGCGCCGACGCAGATGCCGCGTCGGTGTCGAGGGGTGAGGACATCGGTGGGGTCCCAGTCTGGAGGGTTGTCTTACTTGACGGCGCCCAGCGTGAGGCCCGCGATGAAGTGCTTTTGCATCAGAAAGAACATGGCCACCGGCGGCAGGGCGGCGACGATGCTGCCTGCGCTCATCAGGTGATAGGCGGCGCGATACTCCGAGTTGAAGGAGGTGATGCCTGCGGTCACCGGCTGGCTGTCGGGGCCCTGGGTCAGGACGATGGCCCAGAAGAAGTCGTTCCAGATGAAGGTGAATATCAGCACCGCTAGGGCGGCGATGGCGGGCTTCATCAGGGGCATGACGACGAACCAGAAGATGCGCCATTCGGCGACGCCCTCGACCCGCGCGGCCTCGATCAGGGGATAGGGTAGGGCGCGGATGAAGTTGCGCATGAAGAGCGTACAGAACCCGGTTTGGAACGCGATGTGGAAGAGGATCAGCCCGGTCTTCGTGTCGTAGAGGTTCAGGTCGATGGTGAAATCGCGCACGGGCACCATCAGGATTTGGAAGGGCACGAAGTTGCCTGCGATGAACATGAAGAAGATCAGCAGGTTGCCCTTGAATTTATACACGCCGAGGGCAAAGCCCGTCATACAGGACAGGGCGACGGTGCCGATCACGGTCGGAATGGTGATGACCAAGCTGTTGAGCAAATAGCGCGGCATGTCGCTCTCGAAGAAGACCTTGCCGTAGTTCTCGAACAGGTTGAAGGACGAGGGCATGCCCCAGTAGTTGCCGTTGGTGAAATCAGCATCGGGCTTGATCGAAAAGATCATCACCGCGATCAGGGGCAGCAACCAGAGGATGAGCGCCAAGGGCAGGATCGCCTGATAGGTGATTTGCCACTGTCGGGAGGATTTTTCGATGGGGGTGGGGAACATCGTCTAAGTCTCCTGTGGTGGCAGGGTGGCTTGGACCTTTTTGGTCAGGCCGGCGCGAATGGTATCGTAGGAGACGGCGATGCGGTGCGCGGCCTCCTCCGGGTCGAGGTCGGCCAAGTCCAACCGGACCCAAGCGCCCCGGAAATAGGCGGGTTTTCGGGCGGTCCCGGTCTCGATAAGCATCTTGGCCATTTCACCGTCCGCGCATCGAACGACAGCATGGTCGTCGTTGGTGGCACGCGTGTCGGTATGGCCGAAACAGGCGAACATCTTTCCGCCGATCTTCCAGGCGTCCAGTTCTCCGGGGCCTGACAGAACGGCGCCGGGGTGCCGGGCGCAGAGGATGTCGAATTCAGTGCGGGTCATGGAAGCTTGCCGATGCTCCGAGCCAATGCCCGACAATAGCGGGCATCATCCATCATGACCTCATAAGACTCCGGCTTACCGATCGGCTGTTTTGAATAGGCTACCGCGTAGTCCTTCATCTTCGCCATCACTTCGGCCTGGGTCCGGGTGGTTCGCCTCATGCCGCTTTCTATAAAGCCCATGAGCGCAAGGTTTATCTGCGGGTTATGACGGTCCGGTTCGTTTATCACTTCGCCCGCAAGGACGAGCATCATCAGGCCGCCGCATCTGTCCGTCCCGAAGGTGCCTTCGCGGACCGGCAGATCGCGCGTAATCGGCGCGGTCACGTCGAGCAGATCCCCGAATGCGGGCCCTGCGATAGCGAGCAGGGGTAGGAGGAGCATAGATCGCATCACCGTGCCACCTTTTCGTCGCGGTACATGGACCACAGGAAATAAGCGATAAACACCAGCATTATGAGGAACAGAACAACCGCGATGGCCGCGCCGTAGCCCATGCGGAAGCCGAACTCGGCCAGGGCCTTTTCGAACATGTAGAAGGACAGGACCCTGGTGGAGCCGAAGGGGCCTCCGTTCGTCATGATTGAGATGAGGTCGAACGACCGCAAAGCGCCGATGATCGTGACGACGAAGGCGATGAAGGTCGCGGGCTTCAACTGCGGGATGATGACGTACCAGAGCATCTTGTGCCCCTTAGCCCCATCGAGGCGGGCCGCTTCGACCTGTTCTGGGTCCACGGCGTTGAGGCCCGTGAGATAGAGGATCATGCAATAGGCCGTCTGGGGCCAGAGACCGGCGGCGATGATGCCATAGGTCGCCATCGTCGGGTCGCCCAGGATGTTGACGGGTCCCAGGCCAAAGACACCCAGGAAGGCGTTCAGCAGCCCTTCTTTCGGCAGGTAGAACCACGAGAACACTAGGCCCACGACCACCTGGCTGATGACGAAGGGGAAGAAGAACAGCGACTTATACAGCCGGATCCCCACCACCGTCTGGTTCAAGAACAGGGCGATGCCCAGCCCCATGGGGATCGCTAGCAGATAGAGCAGCAGCCATTTGGCGTTGTTCCAAAAGCTGATCTCAAAGGCGCGGTCGGTCATCAACTCTTGGTAGTTGGCGAGGCCGATGTAGGTCGCTTCGCCGAGGCCATCCCAGCGGTAGAGCGAGATGTTGAACGACTGAAAGATCGGAATGATGACGTAGAACGCAAAGAACAGCAGGCCCGGCGCCAAAAACAGCCAGGGGGTCACCGCGATCTCATTGCGGCGGTACCAACCACGCGTGTCGCCGGAGGACGATGTCGTCGGGACGGCCGGGGATACGTTGGTCATCGGGCGAACTCCTTCAGCGGGGACCGTCGGGTGGATTGGGGCACGTCACCACGCCTCAGCAGTCGGTCCGCATGGCGGTGAGGGCCGCCTGCGATCCGGTGAGATGGATGGGTCGGGTTTCAGTCGGCATGTAAAAGCTGGCCGTGGCCCCGGCGGCCAAGGCATCCAGGACGTCGCCGGGTATGTCGACTTGGTCGAGGATGCGCTGACCGGTGCGGGCGTCGTCCGCGCCGCGGCCTTCCAGCCGCCACCGGCGCCCGTCGACGGACACATCAACCGTGCCGCGCTGCCCTGCTGCTACGGGGTAGGGGCTGGTGACGCGGAGGCGGGTTTGCCCCTCGGCGCAGGTCAAAACGAAAAAACCCTCTTCGGGGGACTCGCACGGGCCGAGCCCGGCTGCCCCCGCCGTACCCCACCAAAGCGCGCCATCCCGGCAGGTGCCCTGCACGTCCTGGGCGGCCGCAAAGGTCGCGGCGGTCACAAGCGGAAGGGCAATCGCGGTGGCGCGGATCATGCGGGTGGTCCTTTCCAGGCACATGCGGCGATGGCCTATGGACGGCCCAGCGCGCGAATGGGTCAGTGGGTAGGGCGGAGAGGCCCCCGCCCTACAAAGGGTATCCCGGCCCCACCGGGACGGGGTTTCCCGCCGCCCCGATGGGACCAGGCAAGGTCAGTTGGCGTAGATACGCTGACGCGCCTGTTCCAAGCGGCCCAGGATGTCGTCCAGGTTGTCGGGGAACACCATGAATTCCTGGAGACCTTCCATCCCCAGCGCCGCCATTTCCGCCGGGAAGTCCCGGTCGAAGAACTGCGCGATGCCGCCCGGGGCATTCTCGGACAGCATGCGGCCCGTGCGCTTTTCCGAGTTGTTGGAGACCGCGCCGTTCCCGAAGGCCACGCTCTATCGCTTGCTCCAGACGCTGACGAATCAAGGCATGCTGATGGTGGACCCGGACCGGGGCACCTATGCCCCCGGTATGAGGCTGGTTCGCATGGCCCATGCGGCCTGGGCGCAATCTAGTCTGGCGCCCATCGCGCGGGGGCATTTGGACGACCTCAGCCGCATCGTTGGGGAAACGGTGCATCTTGCGCAGCTGGATGGCGCGTCGGTGCTTTATGTCGACAAGCGGAACGCAGCCTCGCCCGTGCCGATGTATTCGGACGCTGGAAAGATCGGTCCGGCCTATTGCACGGGGGTTGGCAAGGCCATGCTGGCTTGGCTACCGGAAGAGGACTTGGCGCCCGTTTTGGCCCAGCAAAGTTGGCACCGGTTCACCGATACGACGCTGACCTCACCCGAGGGGATGCGCGCGGAGCTTGCCGAGATCCGGGCCGCTGGCCATGCCTTCGACCGGGAAGAACACGAGCCCGGCATCCATTGCATTGCCATGCCGGTGTTGTCGTCCAGCGGTCGCGTCCAGGGGGCCGTGTCGGTGACCTCCTCGACTGTGCGGGGCAGCCTGGCGGACATGGAAAAACATCTGCCGCATCTGCGCGATGCGGTCATCAAAATCGCCGGCGACCTGAGGGACTGGCGCTTTCCGGACAAGAGAGAGGGATAGGAATGGCAGGCGTTGAGCTTTCGAGCGTCATCAAACGGTACGGTGACGTGCAGGTCGTGCATGGGGTCAATCTGGACATCAAAGAAGGCGAGTTCTGCGTGTTCGTGGGGCCATCGGGCTGCGGGAAGTCCACGCTGTTGCGGATGATCGCTGGCCTGGAAGAAACCACCGAGGGCCAGATCACCATCGGCGCCCGCGATGTTACGCGCGAAGACCCGTCCCAGCGGGGTGTGGCGATGGTGTTTCAGACCTATGCGCTCTACCCCCATATGACCGTGAAGGAGAACATGGGATTTGGCCTGAAGATGAACGGGCATCCCAAGACTGAGATCGACCAGAAGGTGGCCGAGGCCAGCCGCATCCTGAAGCTGGACACCTACCTGAAGCGCAAGCCTGCTGCGCTGTCGGGGGGGCAGCGCCAGCGTGTCGCCATCGGGCGGGCAATTGTACGGGGGCCAGAGGTGTTCCTGTTCGACGAACCGCTCTCGAACCTGGACGCCGAGTTGCGGGTCGAGATGCGAGTCGAAATCGCGCGTCTCCATAAGGAAATCGGCGCGACGATGATCTATGTGACCCACGATCAGGTCGAGGCCATGACCATGGCCGACAAGATCGTGGTGCTGCGCGACGGGCGCATCGAACAGGTGGGCGCGCCGCTGGAGTTGTACCGCAACCCAGACAATCGGTTTGTGGCGGGGTTCATCGGGTCCCCGTCTATGAACTTCCTGGCGGGCACCGTGCGAGATGGCGCGGTGCATGTGCCAGCCCTGGGGACGAGCGTCACGCCGACCGTTTCGCTGCCTTCAGACGGCAGCGATGTCATCGTCGGCATGCGGCCGGAGCATCTGACGCTGGTGCCCGGTGGCGCCCTGAGCGTGGATCTGACCGAAGCGCTGGGGGGCGTCAGTTATGCCTATCTGTCGGCGCCCTCGGGCGAAAAGATGATCGTGGAGGAGCGCGGGGACGAGCGGTCCTCCGAAGGGGATACCGTCGGCGTCGCGATTGAGCCGCAGCGCATCATGGTCTTCGATGCTGGGACGGAGTTGCGGATCCGCTAGGCCTGCGCTGACCCACTCATCCGAAAGGCCGCGCGCATTGGGGCCTTTCGTTTCTTTCGAAATGCTGTCAGATTGTTGCCCAACGGGGGAGTTGGGCGATGCTGACTCAGCGCCAGCAGAAAATTTTATCGCTGATCGAAGAGACATCGCGCGTGCGGGTCGAAGACCTCTCCGCGCGTTTCGCAACCTCGCCCCAGACCATTCGCAAGGATCTGCAGGTCTTGGCGGAACTGCACCACATCGTGCGGTTCCACGGTGGCGCCACCCTGGTCGGTGGGGCCGAATATGCGACGCCCGCCGAGCGGGAGACCGAGGCGCTACCAGCGAAGATCGCTATCGGTGCGGCAGTGGCCGCACGCCTGCCGCCGACGGGGGCCGTTTTCCTGAACGCGGGCACGACGACGGCCCAAGTCGCCCGCCATCTTACCCGTGCCCAGCACCTGCGCGTCGTCGTCGACAACGTCGATCTAGCATCGGAAATAAGGGTTTTTCAGGGGCTTGAGGTTGTCGTTCCCGGGGGTGCCGTGCGCCGCAGCGATGGTGCGATCCTCGGGGCGGAGGCCGTGGACTACGTGCGCCAGTTCCGCCCTGACCACGCGGTGATCGGCGCGGCGGCTGTGGCCGAAGACGGTGTTTTGTTGGACTACGACCTGGGCGAAGTGCAGGTCTGTCGCGCGATGATGGAGGGCGCGCGCCACATCATCCTGGCCGTGGATCCGGGCAAGTTCAGCCGCACGGCCCCGTGCCGCTTTGGACATCTGTCGAGCATCCACACCCTTGTGACGGCGGGACCGCTGCCGCCCTGGGTCGCGCCGCTTTGCGCATCCTGTGAGGTGGAGCTGGTCATCGCCACGTCATGAAGGATCTGTAGTTCATTCTTGACAGGTGGTTTCGGTTCCGCCCAAATCGAAAACAACGCGCGCCGTTTCGAAAGCATCGCTTTCCACTGCGGAGTCCGCGTGAGGGGAGGAATAATGGCCTGGCACGTCACAGCGGCGAACCTGCTGGCGAAGATCAATGCGCCCGTTCTGACGGCTGGGCGCGCGCTGGGCATCGTCTGCATGGCACTGATGGTCGTCTTCATCCTGATCCAAGTGTTTTGGCGCTATGTCCTGTCCAACCCGCTGCCCTGGCCCGAGGAGGCGGCGCGGTTTCTCATGCTTTGGCTGATGGTCGTGGCGCCGACCGCTTTGCGGCGTGGCGGGTTTGTCGCCATCGACATGATCCAACTGGCCTTGCCCCGATTTGTGGGTGGTGTGCTGACGCTATGTCTGTTGCTTCTGTCGCTGTTGGTGCTGATCGTGGCCGCGCAAATTGGGTGGTCCGAGGTGACGGGCTTCTCGGGCCGGTTCAAGACCTCGTCCTTGTATTACCCGACCCTCGACGGGTGGGAGAAGATGCCCCGCAGTTGGATGATGGCGTCGCTCCTGGTGGGCATTGTCATGATGGTCTCCGTCACCCTTGAGCTGATCCTCCGGCAGATCGCGACACTCGCCGGGCGCGGAGGGGATTTGGCGGAGATCCCCATGGCCTCGACGGTGGGGGCGGAGTGATGGGCGGCGCTGTTGTCTGCCACGGTACGCTGGGGGGCGAGCGGAGCGTCATGAGTATTTTGCGACCCGTGATGGGGGGAGGGGCGCGCGGCTGTTTGACGGTGCGAGTTAACCTTAATGCAGGGGTTCGGGGGCAGTTATGCTAGTTTGGTTTCTGCCCCTTTTTCTGATTTTCCTGATGGTTGGGCTGCCGGTCTTTTTTGCCCTGCTCGCTGCGCCCGGGATCTTGCTGTGGCTGAACGGGCAGGGGAAGGACCTCGTCCTGCTTTACCGCAATACCTACAACGGGATGGACAGTTTTCCGTTGATGGCGATCCCGTTCTTCATGTTGGCGGGGGAGATGATGAACCGGGGCGGGATTACCCTGCGTCTGGTGGAGTTTGCCCAGGCCTGCGTCGGGCATTTTCGCGCAGGGCTGGCGCAGGTGAATATTCTGTCGTCCATGCTGTTCGCGGGGCTGTCCGGGTCGGCGGTGGCCGATACCTCCGCGCTGGGGTCCATGTTGATCCCGGCGATGGAGAAAGAGGGGTATACCCGTCGGTTCGCGGCCGCGGTGACCGCAGCATCCTCGGTGATCGGGCCGATCATTCCGCCATCGGGGATCATGATCATCTACGCCTATGTCATGGAGCAATCGGTCGCCGCCCTGTTCCTGGCCGGGATTGTGCCGGGGGTTCTTGTGGGCCTTGGCCTGATGACAGTCACCAACCTTGTGGCGCGGCGAAATCCGGACGCAATGCCGGCCCTGAAGCGTCGGGCGACCTGGCCCGAGAAGGGGCAAGCCTCGCTCAAGGCGTTCTTCCCGTTGCTCACGCCGGTCATCATCCTTGGGGGTATTCTGGGCGGTATCTTCACGCCGACCGAAGCCTCCGCCGTGGCGGTGGCCTATGCGGCCGTGGTCTCGATCTTTATCCTGCGGGAGATGTCCGTGAAGGACCTGCCCGATGTCCTCGGCAAGGCGGCGCTGATTTCATCGGTCGTCTTGCTGCTGGTCGGGGCGGCGCTGGCCTTCAAAACGGTCGTGGCGCTGAGCCACGCGCCGGAGACCCTGGCGGCCTTTATCCTATCGCTGTCCGAGAACCCGCTGGTCTTGCTGCTGCTGATCAACTTGCTTCTGTTTATCGTCGGTATGTTCCTGGATGCGGGCCCCGCGATTATCATCCTGGGGCCGATCTTGGGGCCTATCTTCACCTCGCTGGGGGTCGATCCGGTTCATTTCGCGATCATCATGTCGGTGAACCTGACCGTGGGGCTAGCGACGCCGCCCATGGGGTTGGTGCTGTTTGTGGCCTCGTCTGTCAGTGGGGAGCGGGTCGAGACCATCGCTAAGGCGATCCTGCCATTCCTGGCCGTGGAGATCTTTGTGATTTTCCTGATCACCTACGTGCCCGCCATCTCACTGGCGGTGCCCAGGTTCTTCGGCTTCTTATAAATCACCGGTCCAATAGGGAGAGAGACCAAATGAAACTCAAGTCACTGCTGACGTCCGTCGCCTTGGCCGCGAGCCTGGCGCTGCCCAGCGTTGCCGCCGCCGATGGGCACACGATCAACATTCGGGCCACGGCCAACTCCAACGAAAACGACGAGGACTATGACGGTCTGGTTGTTTTCAAGAACTACGTCGAGAATGCCTCGAACGGGGCGATTTCGGTCGAGCTGTTCATCGGGACGCAGCTGTGCGGCAATGGGGCCGAGTGTTTGCAGGGCGTGGCCGATGGGTCTATCGATGTCTTCGTGACGACCTCGGGCGGGGCTGCTGGCATCTTTCCCTACGTGCAGATTTTTGACCTGCCTTACCTGATGGCCGATGACCGGATCGCCGAGGAAGTCCTGAGCGGGACCAACCTTGTGTCCGAATTGCGTGCGAAGGCGCTTGAGGACTCGGGCGACACGATCCGCATTATGACGGTGGGCAACACTGGTGGGTGGCGTAACTTTGCAAACACCCAGCGGCCCGTCGAGAACCCGGAGGACCTGGCTGGTCTGAAGATCCGTACCGTCGTCGCCGACCTGCCGCAGGAGTTGGTGCGCGCGCTTGGGGCCTCGCCCACGCCGATCCCCTGGCCGGAGCTGTTCACCTCGTTTCAGACGGGCGTGGTCGAAGGGTCCAAGAACGGGATCACCGACATCATGGGGATGAAGTTCCCGGATGCCGGGCTGCAGTATGTGACGCTGGATGGGCACGCATATATGGCGGCGATCTGGGTGATGAACAATCAGAAGTTCCAAGAGATGGACGACGACATGAAGCGCGTCATCGTGGACGGCTTCTCAGCTTTGCAGCAGGCGACCTTTGCCTCGCCCAAGCGCAAGTCGATCCAGGCCTATGAAGAGTTCGTCGCCGGTGGCGGTAATCTCTATGTGCCGACGCCGGATCAAAAGGCTGCGTTCCAAGAGGCCGCTGCGCCGGTTTACGATTGGTTTGCCGAGAACGTGGACGGGGGCGAAGAGATGCTGGCCACCTTCCGCGCGGCCATCGCCGAGGCCGAGGCAGAGATCAACGCCCGCCGGGATGCTGATCTGAACTGACGCTCTGGTGCGCACGGACCCAGTCTTAGGGTGCGCCATATGTTTCGCTCAGGCGGCCTGCGTGTCGTCTGAGCGGTTTGCCTCACAGGTTTGGTCCCCTTCGGCTGTGCCGTCCAACTCGAAGTCTTCGACGAGGTCGGTCAAGCCGTGCGTGGCCCGTGCCAGGCTTCGCGACAGGGTGACGCCCTGTTCGGCCGCATCGACGTTTTCCTGCATGGATCGAGACATCGCCCCCATGGTTTCCTCAATGGCCCCAAAGCGCGCCGCTTGGTCTTCGTTGCCGGAGATCATGGCCCCGAACACGGCGCGTATCTCCGACAGGCTGGTTTGGAGCTTGTCCAAGACCTGCCGGGTCTCGTCCGTGCGGCGGCGGCCTTCGGCGACTTCTAGGGCGTTTTCTGAAACCAGCGCGCGGATATCCTCGGCCCCCGTGGTTACGCGGGTGGCCAGGGACCGCACCTCCGTGGCGACAACGGCAAATCCGCGACCTGCCTCCCCGGCGCGGGCGGCTTCGACCGCCGCGTTCAGGGATAAAAGGTGCGTCTGGTGGGCAATCGTGTCGATTAGCTCGGTCAGCTTTTGCACCGACGCGCTGCCCCGTTCGATGCGCGCCATCGTGTCTGTGATGTGGGCCATGCCCTGGCCCGCGTCCACGGCCTCCGCCCCTATGGTGTCGAGGACGGTCTGCGCCTCCCCTGCGGCGGCGCGGTTGCCGTCGAGCCTGTCTCGCAACCCAACCACTTCGTCCATGAGCACCGTCAGATGGGCCTTTTCCTCAGCGGCGCGCCCTTGGAGAGCCTGGGCTTGGTCGTCCAGGGCGTTCGCCGCGCGCATCACCTGTGCCGCCGCGTCCCGGATGCGCGACAGGACCACGGCCATGGCATTGATCGAGGTCGAGATATTGTCTTGCAGCGCCTTGAAATCGCCTGTGAAGACTCCTTCCATGCGGGTCGTCAGGCGGCCATGCGCCAGACCATCCAGAGCCATCATCGCGGCCTGGAGCCCCCGCTCCAAGGTTTCCATCAGGGCGTTCAGATCCCCGCTGATGGCTGCCAGGGCGGGGTCGGAAAACTGGTCGTCCACCCGTTGGGACAGGTCACCGTTCTGGGCGCCGCGCAGCACGGCCCCCAGACCATCGCGCAGGCGTGCTTCGAGCGTGGCGCGGGCATCGTTGCGTTGCGATTGGTCCAGGTGGTTGAAGGCGTGCAGCATGGCCATCAACTCCTCGTTCATGGCCCGCAGGAAAGCATCGGCCCCTTCGAACCCAATGCCCAAGAACCGCGACGTCCGGTTCAGGAGGGATGCCAGCATGAGCGTTTGGAGTTGCTGATGCCGTTTCGAAAAATCGTGAAAGGTCAAACCTTCCCGGGTCAAATCCTCGGCAAGGGACTGTCGTTTGGTCGGCAGATGGGGATCGTCGGGATGCAGAAAGGCATGCTCCAGCCGTTGACGCGTGCGTTCCACGATCGGGGCCGCCACCTGATCCGGCGTCTCGCCGCTGGCCTGGGACAGCACCTGGCGAATGTTCGCGTCCAGATCCAAGCAGCACAGGCGCCAGACATCCTGCGCCGTGCGGGGTGGCCTTGGGCGTTCGAATGCAAGGGGCGGAGACATGGGCCAAACTCGGGTCAGGACAGGGCATCTGACCCATACCCCGCAGACCTGAACAGCCCGTTAAAACCAACCAATCCGTCCGCCCGGTCAGCGGCTGGCGTTTCGACGCTAGCGGAACGGATACATCCAGACCTTGTAGTCTCCGATCAAATCATGGGCCTTGGCGATTTCCTCGGGGGTCATTTTCTTGACCACCTCTTCTTGGCTGATCGCGGCGTCGGGATCGCCGCCAATGGCCGACAGGGCATACCACATATAGGCCCGCACCAAGTCCGGGGCGGGCATGCCCAGCCCGACCTCATAGTACCAGCCGACGCCCGATTGAGCGCCCGGATGCCCCTTCATCGCCGAGCGGAGGTACCATTCAAACGCGCGGATCTCGTCCTTTTCGACGCCGAGGCCCAGGGCGTACATGACGCCGATCAGCTCCTCCGCGTCGGCATTGCCGGACCTTGCGGCAGGCCAGAACGCCGCCAGGGCCTCTTCAAAGCGACCGGCTTCCATCAGGTCGCGTCCATCTTCGATGTCCGCCGCCGCAGGGCTGGCCAACGCGGCCACAAGCGCAAGGTATTTCATGGTATCCTCCTGGGCGCGACCATGGCCGGGGCCCCCCTGGCGGCGCAAGAGGTGCCGTTCCATCCCTTCGATGATGCGCGGGCGCGCATTGGCCAATTGCTGTTCTACGATCCCATCCTGTCGGGAAATCAGAACATCTCCTGCGCGACCTGCCATCACCATGAGACCTTTTCTGCCGACGGGCTGAGCCTTGGCATCGGAGAGGGCGGACGCGGGATCGGGCCAAAGCGCGTGGTGGGCGAGGGCTTGGATGTGATCCGAAAGCGTGTGCCGCGCAACGCGCCGGGCTTGTGGAACATCGGAGCAAAGGAGTTCACGACCTATTTCCATGACGGACGGGTCAGCCATGGCGAGAACTATGGCAACGGCTATGTCACGCCCGCCGAGGAATGGCTGCCCGAAGGGTTGCCCAACCTTTTGGCCGTGCAGGCGATCTTTCCACTGACCGCGCAGTTCGAGATGGCCGGGAACACGGGCGAGAACGAGGTGATTGGCGCAGTGCAGGACCGGATCGACCTGGGCTGGCCGATCCTGGCTAAGCGGGTGCGAACCATCCCGGCCTACGGCGAGGCATTGGCGGCTTCCTTCGATCTGCCCTCGACCGAGGATGTCACGATCACCCATATCGCCATCGCGCTGGCGGATTTCATGAACAGCGAGTGGCGCAGCTTCGACAGCCCCTATGATCTGTGGCTTGCGGGGGAGGGGGAACTGACGCCCGCCCAGGCCCGCGGGCATGACCTCTTCTTTGGTGCGGGGGGGTGCGCGACCTGTCACGGCGGGCCGTTGTTCACCGACCACGGGTTCCACGCCCTTGCCCTGCCGCCCTTTGGCCCTGGCCGCACGCGGCGGTTCGACCCAATCCCCCGCGATGTGGGCCGCATGGCGGAGACGGACGACCTGGAGGACGCCTACCGCTTCCGCACGCCCAGCTTGCGCAACGTGACCCTGACCGGGCCATGGGGGCACAACGGGGCCTATCCGACGTTGGAGGGGATCATCCGGCACCATGCCGATCCCTTGGCCGCCCTAGACGTATGGACGCCCGACCTGGCGCGCCTGCCTAAGGCGCCGGCTGTGGAGGCCATCGACTTCGTGATCCAGAGCGATGCGCGAGAGATGGCCCGGGTGCGCGCCACTGTCGACATCGCGCCTGTGGCCCTGACAGACGGTGATGTGGCTGATCTGGTGGCGTTTCTCGGCGCACTGGAAGGCGGCGACAGCAAATACGGGCGCCTCGGCGTGCCTGACGCCGTCCCAAGCGGATTGGAGGTCGAGCGGTGACACGGCTGGTTGTCGCGGGCATCGCGGTCATGGACTACGTCCAGCGGGTCGCGGCGCTGCCGGTGGGAGAGGGCAAGCATCGCTCGACCTCGTTTGAGCGGATCGGTGGGGGATGCGCCGCTAACGCCGCTGTGGGCGCCGCCAGATTGGGGGCAGAGGTGACGCTGATCACGCGGCTGGGTGTCGATGCCACGGGCGACGAATTGGCCGCCATGCTGATGGCGCGGGGCGTGCGGCCCGCCTTTGCGCGCGGGGGGCGGACCCCGCTGAGTTCGGTCATGGTGGACCCGGCGGGCGAGCGGATGATCGTGAACTTTCCGGGCGATGGCCTGCCGTCGGACCCGCCAGCTGTGCCGCCTTGTGACGCGGCTTTGGTGGATTGCCGATGGCCGGAGGCCGCCGAGGCCGTGCTCAGGGCCGCGCAGCACGCGGCGGTGCCCGGTGTTCTCGACGGAGAGAAATACACGCCCGACCCCCTGGCGGCCCTTGCCACCCATGTGGTGTTCAGCGCGCCCGGGTTGCGGGACTTCAGTGGGATCGACGCCTTGCCTAAAGCCCTGGCCGAGGCCGCCAAACGCTTGCCTGGATTAGTCGCCTATACCAATGGGCCAGATGGCGTTCACTGGGCCCATGGCCCGCAGATTGCCGCCGTTCCTGTCACAGCCGTCGATACCTTAGGGGCCGGGGATCTGTGGCACGGGGCCTTCGCGCTGGCCCTCGGGCGTGGCCGGGACCTCATCGCCGCATCCACATTTGCCAACCGGGCCGCCGCGCTGAAATGCACGCGGGCGGGCGGTTGGGACGCCTATCCTACAGATACCGAACTGGAGACCCCATGACCCTCTCGCTGACGCCCGGCAAACAGCTGGGCTTCCGCCGCATGTCCGACGCGGCTGGCCGCTTCAAGATGACCGCCGTGGATCAGCGCCCGCCGATCAAGGGACCCATCGCCGCCGCCCATGGGGGCGAGGCCCCGTGGGAGAAGGTGGCAGAGGTCAAGACCGCGCTGATGGAGGCTTTGCAGCCGTCCTCCACCGCAATGCTGCTGGACCCCCATTACGCGATCCCCCACGGGTGGCAGGCGTTCGACCCACGCAAGGGTCTGATCGTGACGTTGGAGGACTCGCTGTTTCGGGACACGGGTCAGGGGCGCTTCTCAGCCGAGATCGACGATTGGTCCGTGGGCAAGATCAAGCGGATGGGTGGCGATGCGGTGAAGGTGCTGGCCTGGTTCCGGCCCGATATCTCGGAAGAGGTGCGCGTGGCGCAGGAAGATTTCGTCAAGCGGACCGGGGATTTATGCGCAGCCCTCGACATCCCGTTCCTGTTCGAACTGCTGGTGCATCCCGTGGAGAACGATGCGGAGCAGACCTCCGAGTACACGGAGATGGCGACCAAGCATTCGGACCACGTGCTGCGGTCGGTCGAGCACTTTGCGGGTGCGGACTACGGCGTGGACGTCTTCAAGCTGGAAAGCCCCGTGCCCGCCAAAGGCATCACGGGCGGCGATAGGGCCGTGCAGGACCTGTTCGATGAGATGGGGAGGCTGGCCGCGCGGCCTTGGGTGATGCTGTCGGCGGGGGCTGGTAAGGGCGATTTCAAGACGGTTTTGGACTACGCCTATGCCGCTGGCGCGTCTGGGTATTTGGCGGGGCGGGCGATCTGGCTCGATGCGTTCAACGCCTGGCCGGATATGGAGGCGATGAAGGCCGGATTGGTTCAGGAGTCGATGCCCTACATGGCGGAATTGAACGCGCTGACGGACGCCAAGGCGACGCCTTGGCACGCCCATCCGGCTTATGGCGGTGCGGGTCTGGCCTTTGTCGATCCCTCTGCCGGGTTCCGCCATGGCTACGGGGACATCCTATGAAGGTGGGGATCCTGCCGCTGGCGCGGCCCACGTTCGACGTGCCCTTCGCCGAGGAAAAGCTGGCCGCGATGCTGTGGGCGTTGGACGCCTCGGGGCATGAGATCATTGGGCCGCGCGACCTGCTGATGGGGCCGGACGAGGGGGCATTGGAGGTTGTTGCGGGAGCGGATATCCTGTTGATATTACAGGTGACCTTCACCGATGCGGCCTTTGCCACCCGTGCTGCCATGGGTTTTGAGGGACCCGTCGCCATCTGGGCCGTGCCGGAGCCTCGGCTGGGCGGGCGGCTTCGCCTGAATGCCTTCTGCGGCCTCAATCTGTTGTCCCACGCTTTGGGCCTGAACGACCGGCGGTTCACCTGGGCCTATGGCGATAGCGTCGACTTAGACACGCTGTTGACCGGAGCGCCGGTGGAGCCTCGGGTTGGGGTGCCGTCTGAGGCGGCGCCCGTTGCGATCCGGCGGGACCTGCGGATCGGGCGGATTGGGGAGCGGCCCGAGGGGTTCCACACCTGCGACTATGATGGGCCTGCGTTGCAGGCGCTGACGGGGGCTCGGGTGACGGAGCTTGCGCTGCCTGATCTGTTTGCCCGTGCGCGGGCCTTGCCCGACGCGGAGGTCGCGCCCTACGCCGCCAAGGCCGCCGATCTGGGCGGGCTGGCCGATCTGGACGCCGGAGAATTGGACCGGTCGCTGCGCCTTGCGGGCGCGCTGGATGGGCTTAAGGCGGAGCGTGGGTTCGACGCAATGGCCATTCGCTGCTGGCCGGAGACCTTTACCGAATATGGGGGCGCGGTCTGTGGTCCGGTATCGATGCTGGGGGAGGCGCGCACCCCCTGCGCCTGTGAGGTAGACGTCTACGGCGCGGTGACCCAGGCGATCTTGCAGGATGTGGCGGACGCGCCGGTGTTCCTGGCGGATTTGGTGGATATGGATGCCGAGACGGGCGTTGTCTGGCACTGTGGTCAGGCGCCTGCGTCCATGGCCGCAAGCGCGCCGGGGGCGACGGTGCACACGAACCGTAAGCAGGCGCTTTTGTTGGAGTTTCCGCTGAAGGCGGGGCGCGTGACGCTCTTCCGTTTGAGCCAGGCCTACGGCCAGGCTCAGGCCGTCATCGCGACCGGTGAGGTGCTGGACCGACCCATGGCGTTTACCGGCACGAGCGGCGTGGTGCGGTTCGACCGAGGGGCCGAGGCCGTCTGCAAGGACGTCATGGCCAGCGGGTTGGAGCATCACATGGCGCTGGTCTACGGCGACCATGCCGAGGCGCTGCGCGGGGTCGCGGCGGGTCTGGGCATCCCGGTTCTGGAGCTAGGCGCATGATCCGATACGGTTTGATCGGGGCTGGCATGATGGGCCAGGAACATATTCGCAATATCAACCTGTTGGACGGCGCGGCGGTGACCGCCGTGGCCGACCCGGACGAGGGGATGCGGGCGCTCTCCTTGGCCACCGCCCAGGGCGGGACGGGCTATGCCACCACCTCCGAGATGCTGCGCGACGCCGACTGCGATGTCTATTTGGTGGCCGCGCCCAACGACCTCCATGCGGGGATCCTGCAGGACCTGATGGCGACCGAGAAGCCGATCCTGGTGGAGAAGCCGCTGGCCACCACGACCGCCGACTGCCGCGATCTGCTGTCCATGTCGCGGGGGCGCCTGGCGCCTATTTGGGTGGCTATGGAGTACCGGTATATGCCGCCGATTCAAAGGCTTATGCAGGCAATCGACCAGGGGGCGACGGGTGATCCGCGCATGATATCCATCCGGGAGCATCGCTTTCCCTTCCTGCCCAAGGTGGACGATTGGAATCGCTTCAACGCGCGGACGGGGGGGACGCTGGTCGAGAAGTGTTGCCATTTCTGGGACTTGATGCGGCTGATCCTGAAGTCCGATCCGGTGCGGGTCTATGCGAGTGCAGGTGTCGACGTCAATCATCGCGACGAACGCTATGCGGGCGGCATCCCGGACATCGTGGACAATGCCTATGTCGTCGTCGATTTCGCCAATGGTACCAGGGGGATGCTGGACCTGTGTATGTTCGCCGAAGGCTCCCACTGGCAAGAGTTCGTGGCCGTGACAGGGCCGCGGGCGCGGTGCGATGCTTTGATCCCTGGGCCTGCGCGCTTTGCGCCGGACGGGGCCCCGCGCGAGGCGGAGTTCGTGACGTCTGTGCGGGCGCTCAAGGAGGAAGTGCGGGAGGTGGTGCATACCCCGCCCGAGTTGTTGATCGCGGGGGATCACCACGGCTCGACCTTCTATCAACATGAGCGATTTCTGAGGCTTGTGCGCGATGGCAAGGGTGTGCCCGAGGTCACCTTGGAGGACGGATATTGGTCCGTGATGGTGGGCGAGGCGGCGGAGGAATCCGCGCGCTCGGGCCAGGCGATCTCGTTGGTTGGGCGGGGGCCATGAGCGTTTTGGACCTAGCCGTGGGATGGGGGCGTCGCTGCGTACACCTTCCGTGCACCCCCTGTGCAGACGCCGATGGCGCCGACCCATGCGCGCGAGACCGGAGACTGGTGCGATGATCCTGATCACAGAGTTCATGGATGAGGCTTGGGTCGATTGGCTTCGGGCGCGGGCCGAGGTGACCTATGCGCCGGACCTGCCGGATCGACCGGACGCGTTGATGACGATGGTTCAAACCGCCAGGGCGCTGATCGTGCGCAACCGGACGCAGGTGCGCGGGGACCTGCTGGGCGCCGGGTTCACCTGCGTCGGACGGTTGGGCGTGGGCCTCGACAACATCGACATGGAGGGCTGTGCCGCGCGGGGGATCGAGGTCTACCCAGCGGTGGGCGCCAATACGCTATCGGTTGCGGAATACGTCGTGACGACCGCCGCCGTGCTGTTACGCGGGGCCTATATGATGCGCGCCGAGATGGAAGCCGGGGCCTGGCCGCGCGGACCTGCGGGGCAGGGGCGAGAGATCGCGGGCAAGGTGCTGGGTCTGCTCGGCTATGGCGAGATCGCCCGCAAGACTGGCGCGCTGGGCCGGGCGCTGGGGATGGAGGTGATCGCCGCTGACCCCTATGCCAAGGACTTCGAGGGCGCGCGCGCGGTGTCTGTCGATGAGGTCATAGCGCAGGCCGATGTGGTCTCGCTGCACGTTCCCTTGACCGAAGAGACGCGCGACCTGATCGACGGCGCGGCACTGGCGCGGATGAAACCCGGTGCCATCCTGGTGAACGCGGCGCGGGGCGGCGTGGTGGACGAAGGGGCGGTCTGCGACGCGCTCCGCTCGGGCCACCTGGGCGGCGCGGCGCTGGATACCTTCGCGACGGAACCGCTGGGGGCCGCGCACCCCTTCGCGGGCGTGCCCAACCTGATCCTGACCCCCCACATCGGCGGCGTGACAGCTGAGGCCAACGCGCGGGTGTCAGAGATGACGGCCCGTCGGGTGGCGGCGCATCTGGGGCTAGAGTGACCATGGACCTGAACCGATATGTCATCTCGGGCCACGGGCTAACCGCGACGTTTACCGACTGGGGCGCCTCGCTGGTCGATCTGCGCCTGGAAGGTCATGCCCCGCCCCTGGTGCTGGGGTTGGAGCAGTTGGAGGGCTACGCTGCGGGTCACGCCAGCTATATGGGTGCGATGGTCGGGCGCTGTGCCAATCGGATGGCGCAGGGGCGGTTCACCTTGGACGGCCAGGTCCACCAGCTGGATCGGAACTTCCTGGACAAACACCACCTGCATGGGGGCAGCGCGGGGATCGGCAAACGCGTCTGGCGGGTGGTGGAGCAGGGTGACGACGAGATCGCGTTCCAGATCGACCTAGCCGACGGCGAGATGGGGTACCCCGGTGCGATGCACCTTGAGGCGCGGTTTCGCTGCGGTCCAGAGGCGACGCTGCGGATCGACTATCACGCGCGGGCCGACGCGGCGACGCTGTGCAATATCGCCCACCACTCCTATTGGTGTCTGGATGATAGCGGCAGCGTTGCGGACCACATTCTGACCGTGGCGGCGGATCGCTATACGCCCGTGGACGCGGAGTTGATCCCGGTCGGCGTGGCCCCCGTTGACGGCACGGCGTTCGATTTCCGCGGCGGGCAGGCGCTGCCTGGGGACGGGTTGCTGGACCACAACCTGTGTCTGTCGGACGGGCGGGAGGCCTTGCGGCAGGTGGGTGTTCTGCGCTCCCGCGTGAGCGGGGTGGCCATGGCCATCTGCACAACGGAGCCGGGCTTGCAGGTTTATGACGGGGCCAAGCTGTCCCCGCCCGTGCCGGGGTTGGACGGGCGGCGCTACGGCGCACATGCCGGGGTCGCGCTGGAACCCCAGGTCTGGCCCGATGCGCCCAATCACGACGATTTCCCGGAGGCGACGCTGCGACCGGGCGAGACCTATCATCAGATCACAACCTTCTCGTTTTCAAAGGACTAAACCATGGCATTCCAGACCTGGATGAAAGAGGCCAACCTGATCGGCGGCGCCTGGGTGGGGGCAGACAGTGGCAAGACCATCGATGTGACCAACCCCGTGGATGGCGCGGTGATCGGCACGGTTCCTGGCGGTGGCACCGCCGAGACGGAGCGGGCGATTGCCGCCGCCGCCGAGGCCTTCTCGGCGTTCCGGGATATGTCGCTGATGGAGCGCTGCGGCCTGCTGTGGAAGCTGCACGATGCGCTGATGGACAACCAGAAAGACCTGGCGGAGCTGCTGACTGTCGAGATGGGCAAGCCCCTAGCCGAGAGCATGGGTGAGATCGCCATCGGTGCGCAATATGTCCGTTGGTTCGCGGAGGAGGCGCGCCGTGCCAAGGGGGAGATCGTGCCCGCCGGGGTGAACGGGCGGCGCATTCTGGTGACCAAGCATGCCATTGGCGTGGTGGGGATGGTGACGCCCTGGAACTTTCCGTCGTCCATGTTGGCGCGCAAGGTGGCGCCAGCCCTGGCCGTGGGCTGTACAGTGGTGGCCAAGCCCGCAACGGCCACGCCCTATAGCGGGTTGGCCTGGGGCGCCTTGGCCGAGGAGGTCGGCTATCCGGCTGGTGTGGTCAATGTGGTCACGGGCTCCGCACGGGAAATCGCGGGCGCGATGATGGCCGCGCCAGAGGTGCGCAAGATCACGTTTACCGGGTCCACCGAAGTGGGCAAGGAGCTGATCCGGCAGTCGGCGGATACGGTCAAGAAGGTCTCCATGGAGTTGGGCGGCAATGCGCCCTTTGTGGTGTTCGACGATGCGGATTTGGACGCTGCGGTCGAGGGGGCCATGGTGTCCAAGTTCCGCAATGCGGGCCAGACATGTGTCTGCGCGAACCGGATCTATGTGCAGGCGGCGGTGCATGACGCGTTTGTCGCGAAGCTGGTGGAGAAGACCCGTGCGCTCAAGGTCGGCGACGGTTTGGAAAGCGGCGTCGAACAGGGGCCGATGATCGACATGGATGCGGTCGAGAAGGTGGAGGAGTTCGTGGCAGATGCCCGCGCCCAAGGCGGCGAGATCGTCACAGGCGGCGCGCGGCATAGCAATGGCGGGACCTTCTTTGAGCCGACGGTGGTCACCGGCGCGACCCAGGCGATGAAGTTCGCCACGGAGGAGATCTTCGGCCCGTTGGCGCCCGTGTTTAGGTTCGAGACCGAGGCGGAGGCCATCGCCATGGCCAATGACACGGTCTACGGGCTGGCCTGCTACGCCTACACCAAGGATTTGGGGCGGGCGTTCCGCCTGAACGAGGGGCTGCAATACGGGATGATCGGGATCAACTCCGGCCTGATCACCACGGTGGAGGCGCCTTTTGGCGGTGTGAAGGATAGCGGTCTCGGGAAAGAAGGCGGATCCCAAGGGCTAGAGGATTACCTAGAGACGAAATATGTCTGCATCGACGGCATTTGAGGGGGGCAAACTTTTCGTTGAAAAGTTTGGCAAAAGTCTTCGCTGAAGACTTTTGTCCCCGATCAAGGACGGCGTCTGGGGGTGAGGGTGTCCACCTGCGTGCGCAGGACGAAGGCTGCCACGACCCCGGCGACGGCCCCGAACAAATGCGCCTCCCAGGAGATGCCGGGCTGGCCTGGCACCACGCCCCAAACCATCGCCCCGTAGGTGAGCCCAACGCCAAGGGCTACGGCCAAGGGGACGGGCGCGCGGTCCACCGCGCCCCGGGCCACCAAAAAGCCGAACCATCCAAAGATAAGGCCCGATGCGCCGATGTGGATCGCGGCGCTGCCCAGAAGCCAAACCAGCGCGCCACCCAGCCCGACGATGATACCATTGACCGCGAGCAGGGCCCGCGTGCCCGTCACGGCTAGCAGGCCGCCCATCACGACAAGCGGGGGCGTGTTCGCCGCCAGATGGCCGAAACTCCCGTGGAGAAGCGGCATGCCAAGGATCCCGTCCAAGCCATAGCTCGATCTGGGGACGAGGCCGAAGGCGCGGTTGAGGCTGTAGCCGGTGATCCAATTGACGATCTGCAGCGCCCAAAGGACGCCTACGAAAAAGCCTAAGAGCAGGAGGCGTTTCAGGTATGGGCGGACAAACCGGCGAAGTTGCATGGTCGGAGCCTAATGCGCCGGTAACGGATGTCGAGAGGCACGGGCGGCATGGGCCAACGCGGGGCACTGGAGACTTGGGAGGCTATATGGTTTGCCAAGGGGGGCCGTCCCACACTTCGTCCCGACTGGGTTCATGGCACGTCTGTTCGCTGCGGACTGCGTCAATACCCGCCCGGACGGCGGACATTCACCCTGTCTTTGGCGGCATAATTGCCCGGCGGTCCCAATGCCTTTCCGATGCCTGGATGTTCGGAAACCTTTTCCAAGGCACAGCGCTACGAACTCCCATTGGCGGGCCCTCGACGACCGGTGGCATAGGCCCAAAGGCTGAGCACGACAGCCGCCGTCGATACGATGGTCATGACCGTTCCGGGAAAGACCTTCACGAACCCGCCGAGGTCCATGAACACGAAGTAGCCGACATCCGTGACCCAGCCGACAATGGCGGTCATGAAGATCCCGACCGCCGACCCGCGCCAAACGAAGACCGCGCCGAGCGTCGTAAACGTGCCGATCCAGAGCAGGTTGAACCCATGCTGGTTGAGGACGGCGCCGACGGCTGGGTGGTAGTCTAAGACCAGGAAAGCAGGGTCGACCCCGTCGGCGATGGCCGCCACGGCCGCGCTTGTCCCGTTGAGTATCGTCATGATGCCCGCAAACATATGCACAAGGCCCCAAACGACCCACAGCACCGCGGCGATCTTGAGGGCAAGCGACTGTTGGTTGGCCATGGGAGCCCCCTCTGCGATACGAGAGCGGGCAAGCGACCGCTTATTGTGGATGAAGTCCACTATTTACTATTGGTAGACAAAGTCAACAGAATTATGCAGGCACAAGACACCGAGTTGGCCCTTTTGATTGATCGCTTCATGCGGCGCATTCACTTTGGGCTCCAATCGAAGTCCCATGATTTCGACACGCAGAACGTGGGTCCTGGCGGGGGCATCGTGCTGTTGACGCTTGCGGACATGGGCCAGGTTGGTTTGCAGGACCTGACCCGCCGGGTAGCGCGGGACAAATCGCAGATGACCCGGACCATCCGGTCGTTAGAGGGCAAGGGCCTGGTCTGTCGCAGCCCCTCCGCGCAGGACGCCCGCGTCACGCTTGTGTCGCTGACGCCAGAGGGGAAAGACGTGGTTCGCGCCCTCCAGGCGGCTGTGGCCGAGACCATCAGTGAGATCCTGACCCCGATCACACCGTCGGAGGAGGCGACGCTGAAGGATCTTCTGACACGCGCTTTGGCAGAGGCCAGCGACGCGGTCCGTGGTCGCGACTGAAGGGCCACGCGCGCGCAGTCCAGGGTTGACGCCCGACCGCCCGCCGACAACCGTCCGGGGACGGGAGTTGAATGGAGGATGCCCCCATGAGTGATCCGATCCGCTGGGGCGTGCTGGGCGCGTCGAACTTTGCGCGCAAGGACATGGCTCCCGCGATCCACGCCGCCCGTGGGCATGTCCTTGCAGCGCTGGCCACGCGCTCCCCCCAGAAGGCGGAGCCCTTCGCGGCCATCGCGCCTGGTTTGCGCGTCCATGTCGACTATGACGCCCTTTTGGCGGACCCCGAGATCGACGCCGTCTATGTCCCCTTGCCCCACACGATGCATGTGGACTGGGGGATCAAGGCGCTGGAGGCCGGCAAACACGTGCTGGTGGAAAAGCCCGTCGCCATGTCCGAGGCCGAGATCGCGCCCCTGATCGCCGCACGGGATCGGACCGGGCTGCAGGCCGCTGAGGCCTATATGATCGTGCATCATCCCCAATGGGCCTTGGTCCGCGACCTGCTGTCGGACGGCGCCATCGGGCGGCTGCGCCATGTGGAGGGCGTGTTCACCTACGACAATTCGGCGGATCCGGGAAACATCCGCAACGCGGCGGCCATGGGGGGCGGTGCGCTGCCGGATATCGGGGTCTATACCTATGGTTGCACGCGCTGGGCCACTGGGGCGGAGCCTGATGCGATCACCCATGCGGACATCGAGTGGGAGAACGGCTGCGATGTCCTGGCCCGCGTTTCGGCCCGTTTTCCGGGGTTTACGGCCCATTGGGTCAATTCCATGCGGCTGTTGCCCGAGCAATTCATGCTGTTCCACGGCGAGGCTGGGCTGATCCGCTTGGCGACGCCCTTCAATGCGGCGCGCTTTGGGGAGGCCTCGGTCGACTGGCGCGGGCGCGACGGGATCACCCATCGGCGCAGCTGGCCGGGCCTGGATCAGTATGTTTTGCAGGTCGAGGCCTTTGGGGCGGCCATTCGTGGTGAGGCGCCGTTCCCGTGGACCCTCGAAAACGCGGCGGGCACCCAGAGGGTGATTGATATGGCCTATGCGGCCGCCGGAGGACGCCCGGCTGTGTGATCGGGTTGCTCTCTGTCATAGGGTGCGTGGTCGGTGGCGTCAGGGAGCAGGAGCATAGGCTGAGCCGCCGTGGTACGCCCCGTTGGTGGCCCGAAAGCCAGCGGTAAGCCATGGCGCTTCGTACGGTCGAGGATCCGTTTGCCCATCCGTCTGGGTTGATCTCCTGTTGGCACACGACCCGCGCATTGGCGGCGGGCGGCGGGCAGCGGGAACCCTTTGGCCTGCCCTCGGTTGGGTTTGTCCCATGTCCAAGCGGAGATCCCCATGTCGAAGTCGCTTTTGATTTATGGTGCAGAGGGTGCCACGGGCTCCAGGTTGGTCGATCTGGCGCTGGAGCGGGGGCATTGCGTCCGTGCGGCCCATACGCCCGGTCCCCCTCCCGACAGGTCCCATCCGAACCTGGAATGGGTGGCTGCCGATCTTATGGCGCCCGAGGGCTTGGCCCATCAGATGGATGGTCTTGATGCGGTGTTGAACGCGGTTGGCATTGATGCGGGCGTTAAGACGGCGGTTTGTCCGCCGAAACTGCACACGGAAGGCACGTTAAACCTGATCCTCGCCATGCGCGCGGCCTCGGTGGATCGCTTGGTGACCATTTCTGCCAGTTTCGTGGAAACCTTGGACCGGGGGCCGATCTGGTTTCGAGCCGCCGCTGCCACGGGGCTGCGCGCGATCTTCGATCAAATGGCGGAGATGGAGCGCCTGTTGCGGGCGACCGAGACGCTCCGGTGGACGGCGGTGCGACCGGGGTGGCTGCTGGATGAAGCGATGTCAGGGGATTATCAGACGTTCGAGCGGGTGATCCCACCCTCGCTGATCCGTACCCGTACCGGAGATTTGGCGGCCTTCATGCTGCGCTGCGTCGAGGAGGACCTTCACGTGCGCGAAACGCCTGCCATAGCGCGGGCGGAGGACCCCTCCAAGAGCGGCCCGGACGCGGTGTTGCGTGAAATGATCGGCTGACGGGGCGTCTGGACGCCGTTCGGTGTGACCCCGTTGAGGGGGCCGGGTCGGGCGATGGGAGCTAGGTGAAGCTCTGTGGCGCCCGAGCGCTTGTGTGCCTTGGCCGGGGCGGCCTGTTGCTGTGGCCCGATGGGGGCGTGTCGAGGCCTGGGCGTCCTGACCGTCTTTGGGTGCCTTTATTATCTATCGTCGCACGGACAGCCGATTGGGTCTGAGGCGGAATGACGGTGCGCCGCTGTGGCGTGGGGTTATTGGCCCGAGGGTGGGCCGGACCCTCGCTGTCAGACCCGGTTGGCGATCTCGATCAGATTTCCGTCGGGGTCCCGCAGATAGATCGACAGGATCGGCCCCGTGGCGCCGGTCCGGGGCACGGGACCTTCCTCGATGGGAACGCCTTCGTCGGCCAGGTGGGTTTGCCAGTCCGACAGGGGCGCGTCCGACAAGAAGCACATGTCGGCGGTGCCGGGACCGGGGTGCGCCGCATGGGGCCGAAACTCCGCCCCCGCAGCGTGCAGGTTGATCTTTTGCGACCCGAAGCTCAGCGCCAACCGGGTGGTGCCATCGGCGGGGCGGAACACTTCGCGCCGCGTGCCCAACACCCGATCGTACCAAGCGGCAGTGGCCTCCGGGTCGGCAACGGTCAGAACCAAGTGGTCGAGGGCGTCGATCTTCATCTTGCGCTTTCCTCTGGGCTGGGAAACGGTGATGCCATGTCTCCGCCCCCTATGCGCGTCGTCAAGGATGTCTTGGATCCGGCCCGGTCCGCTGCCTGCGCGGCTGTCCTTGGGCGGCCCGTCCCGAACGACGTTCTGCCGCCGTTCTGGCACCACCTTCACTTTTGGGATGTCAGCCCGCCAGATGCCCTGGGGCGCGATGGCCATCCGGCCCAGGGCAAGAGCTTGGTTCCCGACGTGGGCCTGCCCCGCCGCATGTGGGCGGGCGGGACCGTGTACTGGGTCGCGCCGCTGCATCTGGGGCGCCCTGCGGAGCGGCAAACGCGGTTGGGGCCAGTGCAACAGAAGAAGGGGCGAAGCGGTCCCTTGGCGTTGGTGTGTCTGCACCACGAGGTTTGGCAAGACGGGCGCCTGTGTCTGCGCGAACGGCAGGATCTGGTCTATCGCCCAGATCCGGCGCCGGACAGCCCGGCGCCCGCCCCACCCCGAGCGGCGCGCGCCCCGGTGGAGCGCGTGCAGGTCTTCGATGACATGACCTTGCTGCGGTATTCCGCGCTGACGATGAACGGACATCGCATCCATTGGGACAAAGGCTATGCCACCGGGGTCGAAGGCCACCGGGGCCTCGTGGTGCATGGGCCGTTGCTGGCAGAGGGGCTGATCGCGCTGGCGGAGGCGGAACTGGGCCCATTGGCCCATGTGAGCTACCGCGCGACGGCCCCCGCCGTGGTGGGGGAGACGGTGACGTTTTGCCTGGACGGGACCCGGGCTTGGGTGCGTGGGGCGGCGGGTGAAGCCTATATGACCGCGGAGGTGCGCGCCCGGGGGTAGGGGCGCGGGGTCGGCGTTTGTGCGCAGGTGTCCTGGACCGATTGCTGTGTTTTGGCGGCTTTCATCGACGGGCGATGTTGGGACCTTGGCCCTGTGCAGAAGCGGCCGTCTGCTCTGCGCTTGCCAAGGGCAGGCGACGCGCGATATGCCTTTTCACCCGAGCCGAGACGTCTGAGATCGGAGGCGGGCATGGGGCTTGTTCCGAACCCTGAGGCTAGGCGGCAGGTGTGTGCCCGTCAAGCTAGGGAGACGACCCCACCCGGCCTAGCGCAGAGGCACGTCAACGAAGCCCGTCCGGGGCAAGGCGCCCGGCCCACCGCGCGACAGTCCCGGCCCCTAGACCCCAGCCGCGACGATGGCATCCGCCAAAATCGGAACGGTCTGTGCGTTCAGCCCGGCGATGTTGAGGCGGGAGTCGCCCACCATATACACGCCGTGATCGCGGCGCATGGCCTCCACTTGCTCGGGCGTTGCGCCCAAGCGGGAGAACATGCCCCGATGCGCGGCCAGGAACCCGAAGCGATCCGAGCCGACCCGGTCTCGGAGTGCTGTGGCCAGTGCCTCGCGCAGGCCCAGCATGCCCAGGCGCACCTCCTCCAACTCGGCGGCCCAATCGGCGCGGAGGGTGTCATCGGTCAAGATCATGGTGACCACCCGCGCGCCGTGGTCGGGCGGAAAGCTGAAGTTTAACCGGTTGAGCGAGGCCATGGCCCCTTGGGTGACCTTCAGGTGGTCCGCGGACGGTGCCATGGCCATCAACAGACCAGTGCGTTCCCGGTAGATGCCGAAATTCTTGGAGCAGGAGGCCGCGATGATCGCCTCGGGCACGGATTGAAGGATCAGCCGGGTGGCTTCGGCGTCCGCCTCCAACCCGTCGCCAAAGCCCTGGTAGGCGATGTCGACGAAGGGCACCGCGCCCCGGTCGGCCAAGAGATCAGCGATGGTGCGCCATTGGTCCAAGGTCAGGTTGGCGCCCGTCGGGTTGTGGCAGCAGCCGTGCAGGATGACCGCATCGCCAGCGGCGACCCCGGCCAAATCCTCGACCATCCCGTCGAAATCCACGCCGCGGGTGTCATCGTCGAAATAGCGGTAGCTGGCGGTGGGCATCCCCAGGTAGCCCACGATGGCTGGGTGGTTCGGCCAGGTGGGGTTTGACATCCAAACGCGGGCCTCGGGCGTGGCCAGGCGGATCAACTCCAACCCTTGGCGGATGGCGCCGGTGCCGCCGGGCGTGGCGACGGCGGCCAGCCGTCCTTCAGGGCGCGCGTCGCCCAGCACAAGGTCCGACAGAGCATCCGCGTAGGCGGGATCCCCGGCCAGACCTGTATAGGCTTTGGTGTCCTGTTCCTCGACCAGCTGACGTTCGGCGGCCTTAACGGCACGCATGACCGGGGTCAGACCGCTCGCATCCTTATAGACGCCCACACCCAGGTCGATCTTGCCGGGGCGGGGATCTTCCCGGAAGGCGGCCATCAAGGCGAGGATCTTGTCAGGGGCTTGCGGGGTCAGGGCGGTCAGCATCAGGCCTCTCCGGTCTCGATCTTCAGGTCGGGGTACATGCCCCATTCAGCCCAGGAGCCATCGTAGAGCGCGTGGTCCTTATGCCCCAAACGCGCCAAAGCCAAGTTCAAGATCGCCGCTGTTACCCCCGACCCGCAGGAGGTGATCACGGGCTTATCCAGCTCAATTCCGGCGGCATCGAAGGCCGCGCGCAGCCCGGTGGCGTCTTTCATGGTGTGATCGGGGTTCAGCACCTCGGCGAAGGGCAGGTTGCGCGACTTGGGGATGTGCCCGGCCCGCAGACCTGGACGAGGCTCCTCCACCTCGCCCCGAAACCGGGTGGCCGCGCGGGCATCCAGCACTTGGGTATGGCCCAGCTTCGCGGTCTGCGCGACTTCGGTGACGTCCTTCATCAGGTGGGGCTGGGGGGCAGGGGTCATGTGCCGGTCACGGATCTGGGGCAGTTCGGACGTGACCTCGCGCCCTTCGGCCACCCATTTGGGCAAACCGCCGTCCAGCACCGCCGCCCGTTGTCCGAACAGCCGGAACAACCACCACAGGCGCGCAGCCGAAAACAGCCCCGCCGTGTCATAGATCACCACGGTATGCCCATCGCCCACACCCAGGCGACGCATCCGGGACATGAACTTTTCCAGGGGCGGCGCCATATGGGGCAGGGCCGAGCGTCCGTCGCTCACGTCATCGAGCGCGATGAACCGCGCGCCCGGAATATGGGCCTCGCCGTATTCAACCAGGGGGTCGCGGCCGGTATCGGGCATGTGCCAGGACGCATCAATCAGGCGCAAATCCGGGGAGGTCAGCCGCGTGGCCACCCAATCGGTCGAGACCAGCGTGGCTGGATCGTCCCCCACCACCGGTGTCAAATCACTCATACCTCTGCCTCCTTCCGGGCATGCCGTTCGGCGAAGACCCCGCGCCAACTGGGGTCGAGCGCCGCCAGATGGGCCAGCGCGGCCTCGTCATCGCCCGCCTGCTTGGGGTCGAACAGGGCACGGGCCACGCGGTTCACGGTCCATTCGGGATGGGGCCGCTCTAAAACGGTGACCGCGTCCCCAACCGCGACCGAGCCTCCCTCGATGACCCTGAGATACCAGCCCGTCCGCCGTGTCTTGCGTACGCGGTAGGCCATCGTGTCCTCGCCCACATGGGCCGAAAGCTTCCAACAGGGTTGCCGTCCCTGGCTGACAGCCACGGTCGCCGTGCCCAGGCGCCAGACGTCGCCGATGCTCACCTCTGTTTCGGTCCAATCGGGGAGGGAGATGTTTTCACCAAACCCACTGGGGGTGAACCGCGCGTTGGGACCCAAATCCTCGATCCAGCGCGGATAGTGGACCGCCGGATAGACGTGGATCGCCTTGCCCGTGCCGCCATGGACCCGCAGGTCTGCCTGGGCATCGCCCACAAGGCCGGTTGCGCCCACGGCCACACGACCCGGCGCCGCGACTTTGGCGATGGCCGATGGGGCCTTGCCCGGCCACAGGTTCTGGACCTGCCCCAAGTAGAGGCCTGCGATATGGGTTGTGTCGCTCACGCCATTGTCCCCCATTGCCCCGGACACACGGGGCCATCCGTTCCGATTAGACCCGCGACAGCGACGTTGCAACGCACCCGGTTCTGGAAAGCCGCGACACCGGGGCGCAACGGGGCGAAAACAGGGTTGCCACGGGGGCGACACCCTCCTATCAGGCGCCCTTCAACCGCAGGCGGACACCCTTGGAGGCCGCCTCAAACGATTCTGATTGGAGAACTGACATGGCTGGTGAGATTCCAGATCTCGTTGCTCATGCACGGACGGGGACGGGCAAGGGGGCCGCTCGTCAAGCACGCCGCGAAGGCATGGTGCCCGGCGTGGTCTATGGCGGTGGCGCCGACCCGATGCCCATCCAGGTGCCATTCAACGACCTGCTGAAAAAGCTGAAGGCCGGGCGGTTCCGCTCCACCCTTTGGAACCTGAAGATCGACGGCCAGGAAGACGTGCGCGTCATCTGCCGCGATGTTCAGCGTGACGTGGTCAAGGACCTGCCCACCCACCTGGACCTGATGCGCCTGCGCCGCACGTCCAAGGTGAACCTGTTCATCCCCGTGGTCTTCGAAGGCATCGAAGGTGCCCCCGGCGACAAAAAGGGCGGTGTTCTGACCGTCGTGCGCCCCGAAGTCGAACTGCGCGTGACAGCCGGTGAGATCCCCGAGCAGATCACTGTCGATTGCTCCAAGATCGAGATCGGCGACACGATCACCATCTCGGATGTGGATCTGCCGTCGGGCGCGAAGCCGACCATCGACCGCGATTTCGTTCTGGCCAACATGCAGGCCCCGTCGGGTCTGTCCGCCTCGTCCGATGACGAGGGCGAAGGCGAAGACGGCGAAGCCGCCGCCGAAGGCTGATCACGCAGCCCGGTTCGGGCAGGCGATGAGATGAAAATTGGGGCGCGAGGCCGAAAGGTCTCGCGCCCCTTTGCATTCGGGACCCGTGTGCACATGGTCGGTCCCGACTGTCAGGCAGATGTCTGGGTCGATCAGTCGTCGGAAGTGACCGAGCGGACGGCGGCGGATCCGCCTTTGACGACCAACTTACCCGCGCCGACCCCCGTTTTGACGACCGTCCGCGTGGCGAAGAGGCCCGCATCGACCGTGTTGTCGACCACTTGTTCGGTGGAGCAGGCCGAGAGCGTGGCGACGGCAACCACCAGGGCCACGGCAGTTTTCTTCGAGATCATGGCAGATCCTTTCGTGACGCGCTGCCCTGGCTGCGGTCCCTCCCTGGTGCGCAGCGCGGCACATTTGGGGGCCGGAGCGGTCCTGCCGCTCTGTTGGTGGAGCGATACGGCAGTCTCTTGCATTCGCATAACGAATAAGAATTGCATTTCAGGTGAGTATCTCTGATACATTTGCCATGGACATCACCCTGATCCGCACCTTTCTGGCCGTCTCGGACACGGGCAGTTTCGTCGCCGCATCCGCCCGCCTATTCGTAACGCAATCGGCGGTCAGCCTGCGCATCCAGCGGCTGGAGGACAGCCTGGGCCAAACGCTGTTCACACGCTCCAAGGCAGGGGTGGCGATGACGCCCGCTGGGACGGCCTTTGAACGCTATGCCATCAGCCTGTTGAAACTGTGGGAGGAAGCGCGCCAGCAAGTGGCCCTGCCCGAGGGCTATGCCCGGAGCCTGTCGATCGGCGCGCAGTATTCCCTTTGGCCGCGCCTTGGCTTTGGATGGTTTGACAGGCTGCGAGCAGCTGCGCCCGACCTTGCCCTGCGGGGCGAGATTGGCATGCCGGATCGGCTGACGCGGTTTCTGATCGAGGGCGTTATTCAGGCGTCCTTGACGTATATGCCCCAAACCCGTCCCGGTCTGACCGTGACGCCGGTGATGGAGGACGAGCTGATCCTCGTATCTTCGTTCGTGGCAGCTGATCCCGCAGCAGTTGCCGAGGCCTATGTGTTCATGGACTGGGGGCCGGAGTTCACCCAGGCCCATGCCACTGGCCTGCCCGAGTTGACCCGTGGTGGCATCACCCTGGGTCTGGGCGCCTTGGCGGTGGAGTATGTGTTGGGCCGTCGGGCCGCGGCCTACCTGCCAGCCCGGTCTGTTCAATCTTTCTTGGACCAGGGCAAGCTGTATCTGGTGCCAGACGCGCCCCGGTTTGCCTATCCCATCTGGCTTGTGATCCGAGATGATATGGACGCGGACCTGGCCAACCTTGCCCGGACCACCCTGTCGGATGTGGCGGGGCGGACAGAGGCGGCCCAAGGGGTCGTGATGGAGGCCCTGGCGGAGTTAAGCGCTTTTGAGGGTGTGCCGCTTTTGGGGGATTTGCCGGAGTGAACGCGGGCGTGGAGCGACCGGTCTCCTTGTGTTCAAGTGGTCCTTGGTGGTCCATCTGTTGGCGGAGAGCCGTCGTCTGTCGATGAGGATACTTCAGGCCTGCGCGTTCTGTGTGCGGGGCCTCACGAACGCCCAGCGCCGACGATGGCGTTGGCCGACCGACTGCACTCCGCTTCGGAGCGTGGTGCGGCCTTCGCTGCGCCAGTCCGCGCCTGTGCCAAGCGCGGTCCCGCGCCCCAAGGCCATTGCAACGGGTTTGTACCTGGGACGCAGGGGCGAGGCCTTAGCCCGTTGCGCGGGCTTTCAACGCCTCCATCAGCGCGGCGAGGGCTTTGGCGTTGATCTCATTGGTCAGGCGGCCCTCGTCATCGAACTGCTGCGCGGCGGCGCCCACCAGAACCTCTGGTCCGGCTAAGGCGTCGGCGCGGAACGGGGCCATGCACGCGCGGAGCATGGTTTGCGCTCGCTCTCCGCCCGAGCGACCGGCGGTGGCCGATACGATGGCGACAGGCTTGTCGGTCCAAACACCGCCTTTCACGCGGCTCACCCAGTCCAGGGCGTTCTTCAGCACGCCGGACGGGCCTTTGTTGTACTCAGGGGTTGCGATGATGATGGCAGGCGCGGCGGCAATTTGCTCGCCCAGGCGGGTCACGCCCCCCGGCAGACCGTCAGCCTCTTCGACATCGCCATCATAGAGAGGAAGGCGCAGATCGCCTTCGACGAGGGGGGCATCGTAGAGGCGCGCGGCCTCCCGCAGAAGTACGCGGTTGAGAGAGCCCGCCCGGAGAGAGCCGCAGAGGCCCAAAACATGTGTCATGTGACGTCCTTCCAAACTGTCTTGGGTCAAGACATAGGAAGGGCTGCATCAAGGAACAGGCCCAAGTTGGGCCATAGGGTCAGGCGCTGGCAGCGGTCTTGATCGGTGCCGGGGAGGCTTTGGCCGTCCGGGTCCAGCACATGACGTGGGTCTCGGTGCGGGTGGCTTCGATGGTGCGGTCGATCCAGGTCTTGCGGGCCATTGGGTGTCTCCGTGTCTCGGTTAACCCTGGTATCGACGGCCAGGCGGGCGAGGACACGGCAAGACGAGGGCCATTCAGCGAAGCCTTCGCGGCGCCCCTGCATCGGAAATGCGGCTGGTTTGGGGCGCGCTGACTGGTGCGACGCGGGGCGTGTTGGGGTTCTCAGTGTTGGATCAGGCGCCAAGCGGTCTGCCACCGGCGGTCGCGGATCAAAGGCGGATGGCCGCGATCAGCCGTCCGTAGTCCGCCTCGCCCGCGTGGGTCGTGCGGCGGTAGGAGTAGAAGCGCGCTGGGTCTGAATAGGTGCAATGCCCCGTCCATTCCGCCTGGACACCGGCCCCGCGCAACCGCCGCAGCCCGTAGCCGATCAGGTCGAACTGATACCGTCCGTTGGCGCCCTGGGCGAAATGGTCCCGCGCCTCGGGGTCCTTGGCCATGAAGGTATCCAGAAACTCAGGCCCCACTTCATAGGCGCGCTGGCTGATGGAGGGCCCGATGGCCGCGCGAATCTGGCTCCGGTCGGCGCCGCGGGCTTCCATTTCGTCCACCGTTGCCTCCAACACGCCACCCAGGGCGCCCTTCCAGCCTGCGTGGGCGGCACCGATCACACGGTTGACGGGGTCGTGGAACAGGACGGGCTGACAATCTGCGGTCAAGATCGTCAGGACCTCTCCGGGCTGAGCCGAGACCATGGCATCCGCTTGGGGACGTGGGTCGGGCAGGGGACCATCCACCGCGATTGCCGTGGCCGAATGCACCTGATGGACGGCGCGCAGCGGGCCGCCCATGGCCTCGGCCACGCGGGCCCGGTTGGTTGCCACGGCTTCCGCCTGGTCGGAGGACCCCACACCGCAATTCAGGCCTGCGAAAATCCCAGAGGAGGCCCCCCCTTTACGGGTAAAGAACCCATGGGCCACGTCACCCAGCATGTTGGAGCGGAGGATTTCCAGCGTCATCGGTCTTTGGCGTCCTGGGCTGTCTCGGGGGCATAGAGGCCGGGCGGCATGGCGGCCCCTGGGGGCATCAGAGCCATGACTTTGAACAGGTCACCCATCTCGGCAGGGTGGGTCAAGCGCCGATGGGCCGCCACGTGCGACTCAAGCGCTGCTCCGGTTAAGGAACGGGCCAGCGCCTGGGCGCGCGCCGTGATGCCGAGACGTTCCAGGAAGACGCCCTGTCGGGTCAGCTCCGAGGGGTTGGCCGCTGCCTGGGCCACGGCCTCGAAATCCACATGGGCGGTCAAATCTGCTTGTCCGGGATTGGCCAGGGGATCCTCCGGCTGGTGCGCGCGCAGGGCTTGCAGCGTGTCGCCCTGGGACCGCCAGTGGCCGTAGTCGATCAGCAATGCGGCCCCACCGCGCGCCACCCGCGCGCTCAACGTGGAGATCACCGGGGGCAGGCCGGGGCACCGTTCCACGAGGGTGCCATCGGCGACCGAATGGGTGTCCAGTTCCGGCACCGGCATCGCGGGCCCGAGGGCAAAGGCCAGTGCGTCGTCTTGCACCGTCACCAGACGCTCGCGCCAGCTTGCCACGTCGCGAACATGCTGCCGGATGGGCAGGGCGTCCAGAAACTCATTGGCGACGGCGAAGGTCGGGAGGTCAGGCAGGGTTCCCACCGTATCGTGCCATTGCGGAGCATAGTCCGCCAAGGTTTTGGCCTGGACTGCGCGCAGGGTTGGCGACGCCTCCACCAGATGGATCTGGGCGGCGGCGTGAAAGCCGGGGACGCCCCGCGTGGCGCGCAACATGTCGGCCATACAGGTGCCGCGCCCGGGTCCCAGTTCCACCAGGGCAAAGGGGGCGGGGCTACCTTGTGTCATCCAGGTTTGCGCCAAGCACAGGCCCAGCAGTTCACCAAACATCTGGCTGATCTCGGGTGCCGTGGTGAAGTCGCCCGAGGCCCCAAGGGGATCGCGTGTGGCGTAATACCCGAACGTGGGGTGCAACAGGCATTCGGCCATGTAGTCCGCCACCGTCAGGGGGCCTGTGGTGGCGATCCGCTGTTTGATCTGCGCGCGGAGAGTCACGCCCGGGCCTTGGGCCGGGGCCGGACCAGAACGGCCAGCACCACCAGGCCGCCCACGACCACCATTGGCAGGGACAGGATCTGTCCCATGGTCAGCCCCCAGTCACCGCCTAGGCGCACCACGTGTCCCCAGGGGTTATCTGGTGTGATGTACTGAGCATCCGCTTGGCGCACGCCCTCGACAAAGGTGCGCGCCAGGCCGTAGCCCGCGACAAACAGGCCAAAGATCAAACCGGGTCGCTTTAGCCCGCCGCGCAGCGCGACCACCCAGAGAAGCACCAGCAGAACAGCCCCCTCAAGCACCGCTTCATAGAGCTGACTGGGGTGGCGGGCGCAGAATTCACCCACATTGGTGCAAGCCTGGGCGGCGGCCCCAGGAAAGATGACGCCCCAGGGGAGGTCCGTCGGACGGCCCCAGAGTTCCGCGTTGATGAAGTTTGCCACACGCCCAAGGCCCAGCCCCAGGGGCGCCACCAGCCCGGCGATGTCCAGAATGGACGGCACCGAAATACCGTGGCGCTTGGCGTAGAGGCCGACGGCGATGGCTGTGCCCAGGGCGCCCCCGTGGAACGCCATGCCACCCTGCCAAACGGCGAGGATCTCGCCCGGGTTCTCCAGGTAGTACCCCGGCTGATAGAAGAGGACGTAGCCCAAGCGCCCGCCTAGGACGATACCCAGGACAACCCAGGTCATAACATCTTCTATCTGGGCGCGGGTCATGGGGCTTTTGTTGCCGGGCCAGAGCGTCACCCGGGAAATCGCCCAGCGTCCCATGAGCCAACCGCCGATGATCCCCGCGATATACGCGAGGGCGTACCAGCGCAGGGTAAAGACAAAGACACCCAAGTCGATGCTGAAGATATCGGGTGAGATATCGGGAAAGGGAATTGCGAACACCATGGCGTTGCTTTGCCCCGCCACCCGGGGTCGGTCAACCTTGTCGCTGCGCCCGGAACGGCCCATATGAGGACCAGCCACCCAGGAGACATCGCATGCAGACCCGAAACCGTATCATGGACGACCTCAGCCAGTTGATGACCAACGCCATGGGCGTGGCCCAGGGGGCTCGGACCGAGGCGGAGACGGCGATGAAATCCATGCTGGATCGCTGGATGGCAGACCGTGATTTCGTCACGCGCGAGGAGTTCGATGCCGTCCGTGCCATGGCTCAGAAAGCCCGGGAAGAGAATGAGACGCTCAAGGCCCGCATCGAGGCGCTGGAGGCGAAGTAAACGCCGCGCCCGCTCGATCGGGGCGCGACGACCTATGATTGGGGCGCTGGAAAACTTTTCCAGAAAAGTTTTCGCACCCGGCTGACCCCATAGGACGTTGACCGGCTGGCGGTGTCAGCCCGCCACCATCTCAAGCAGCCGGTCCACCTCTGCATCCGTCTTTGTGAAATCACAGACCAGACGGCACAGCGGACGCTCCGCGTCATCTAGGATATAATACTGGGCCTCCGCTTGCGCGCGCGCGTGGGCTGCGCGGTCCAAGCGGGCGAAGATCATGTTTGCTTGCGGCGTCCACACCAGATCGGCGCCAATGTTGCGTAACCCCGAGGCCAAACGTTGGCCAGCGCGGTTTGCCGCCGCGGCGTTTCGCAGCCAGAGATCGTCCTCCAAATAGGCGCGCATCTGGACCGACAGATACCGGTGTTTGGACCACAGCTGCGCAGCGCGTTTGCGGCGCAGCTCCAACTCCCAGCCCCGCGCCGGGTCGCGCAGCACGACGGCTTCGACCGCCATACACCCGTTTTTGGTGCCGCCGAAGCTGACCATGTTGAAGCCGCGGACCATGTCCGCCGCAGAGCACTCCAAAGCCGCGCAGGCATTGGCGAACCGGGCGCCGTCCAAGTGGCACGGGAGCCCCGCCTCGTGGGCGAGCGTGGTGAGCGCATCCAATTCGGCAAGGGAATAGAGCGTCCCCGCTTCGGTGACATTCGTCAGGCTCAGCGCACCCCGCTGCACCCCATGGACGCCCTTTTTGCCCACGGGGGCCATGGCGGCGGCCAGGGTGTCCGGCGTCATTTTACCGTCCTGTCCCTCGACAAGGGTCAGCTTTGCGCCGCCTGTGTAGAACTCGGGCGCGCCGCATTCGTCTTCCTCGATATGGGAAATGCGATGGGCGAAGATAGTCTGCCAAGGCTGCACCATGCCAGCGAGTGCCAGCGCATTGGCGCCTGTGCCGGTGGCCACCAGCAGGACCTCTGCTTCGGGCCAGTGAAACAGCGCGCGCAACCGGTCGCGCACGTCGTCCATCCAGGGGTCCGCACCGTAAGGCATGGCCGCGCCGGTGTTCGCCTCGACCATGGCTTGCATGATCGGCGCGGCGACCGGCCCGGTGTTGTCTGAGGCAAAGTTCAGGTTCAGGGGCTGGTCCATGGCTGTCACGCGCCTCCGGTGGGTTCCTCGATCAGGAAATCCTCCCAATCCTCCTCCCGCACGTCGGTTTCCGACACGGTTTCATCCATCAGGGACGCGCCCGCGGTGTGGGGCGACATGGGGTCGCCGGTCAGCAGCGGGTGCCAGTGGGGCAGCGGGCGCCCCTCGTAGAGGCGGCGATAGGCGCAGGTGTCGGGGAAGAAGTAGACTACCTCGGGCAGGGTTGTCGGTGTCAGGACGATGCACTCGGGGACGAACTCCAACCGGCGGGTGTAATTGGCGCAGCGGCAGGTGGAATCGTCGAAGAGGCGGCAGGCGATGCGGGTCAGGGCGACGGCGCCCGTCTCTTCGTCCTCCAGCTTGTTGAGGCAGCATTTGCCGCAGCCGTCGCACAGCGCCTCCCACTCCTTCCGGTTGAGCGTGTCCAGGGGGCGGTCCCAAAAGCGGTCGCGGAGTCCCGTGCGGTCGATGGGATCCTCAGCCATCGAGCGCGGCCAGGATCCGGCGCGCCTCGGCGCTGTCGGCATCCATTTGCAGAATCAGGGGGTCGAGGCCGTCGAAGGTCATCTCAGGCCGCAGGAAGTCCACCAAGGCCACGGAGAGCGTGGCGCCGTACAGATCCCCTGAGAAATCGAAGAGGAACGTCTCTAGGTTCGGGGTGTTTTCGCCAAACATGGGCCGCACACCCAGGGAGGCGACCCCGTGATAGGTGCCCGCGTGGGGGCCATCGGTCACGTCCACCAGCACCGCATAGACCCCAAGACGGGGCAGGTGCAGGCCGTCGAGCGCCATATTGGCGGTGGGGTAGCCGAGCGTCCGGCCCCGCTTTTCGCCGTGAATCACCGGCCCCTCGATCCGATGCCAATGCCCGAGCATCTTGGCGGCATCGCGGGGGCGCCCCTCGGTCAGGGCGCGCCGGATGGCGGTCGAGGAGACGGGCGTCGCCCCGCCCATCAGCGGCGCGACCGAGACGTCGAAGCCCAGCGCGGCCCCCCCTTCGCGGAGCGTATCGACCGTGCCCGCGCGCCCTTTGCCAAAGCAGAAGTCGGCGCCCACGACCACATGGCGGAGGCCCAGACCCTTGGCCAAGACCTCCTCCATGAAGGCATCGGGCGACAGGGGGGCGATGTCTGGGAACGGCAGGTCGAACAGCACCTCGACCCCCAGCTTGTCCAACCGGTTGGCCCGGGCAACTGGGGACATCAGGCGGAACGGCGGGGCGTTGGGCGCAAACACTTCGCGCGGGTGCGGGGTGAACGTAACGATGCCCAGGGGGCCACGGCCTCGGGCCATGTCCATCACGTGTTGGTGGCCCAGGTGGACCCCGTCGAAATTGCCAATGGCGGCCGACGCCTGGCGCGCATCGGCGGGTATCCTGTGGTGATCTCGGAAAATCCGCATGGCGCCGGGCTAACGCGCCCGGTTCAGCCACGCAAGCGTCCCGTCAGTGCAGCGGGACGCTGGCAAGTGTCTCAGTCGAACTTGCGCGACGGAGCTAGGACGACGGCTTCGCCCTTCAGGACCTTCTTGCCGTCGATTTCGCAGTGGGTTTCCATGGTCACGCGGCGCTTGGCAATGTCCATGTCCGTCACGGTCACCACGGCCTGCACCATGTCGCCCGGACGCACGGGCGCCAGGAACTTGAGCGTTTGACCCAGGTAAACGGTGCCATGGCCCGGCAGCTGCTCACCAATCACCGCCGAGATCAATCCGGCGGTCAGCATCCCATGGGCAATGCGGCCCTCAAAGATGGTGTCCTGGGCGTAATCGTCGTCCAGGTGCACCGGATTGTGGTCCGTCGAAACCTCGGCAAACATCTCAATGTCGCGGTCCGTCACGATTTTTCGCAGGGAGCGGCTCATGCCGATCTCGATATCTTCGATGCAGATCGTGCCGCGGGGCATGTTGTCGAGCATGGTCCTGACCTCCGACGCTGGGATGACTGGCAGATAGCCTAGTTGCTGCGTTGCGGCAAGTCTGCGCGTAACAAAAATACGCGGTACGCGACCAAAGTGCGATAATGTTACCGCAGAGAGCCGATCACATAGGTGGGGACGATCCCAGTTTCCGCCACATAGGCGTCTAATTTGGCTGGATCTGGGCTGCCTAGGGGCGGTGTTCCGGTTTCCCGTGCCCCCAGTCCGCCAGAGATGAACAACAAATCCAGGTCTTCGCCCATGGCACCAGCCGCATCCGTCGCGGGGCCGTCACCGATGGCGAGGATTCGCTCCCCCACGTTGGGGTCAATGGCGGCCAGGCGCCGACGGGCCAAGTCGTAGATGGGGGGGTGGGGCTTGCCGAAGTAGAGGCTCTCGCCCCCCATCTCGGTGTAGAGCTGCGCCAAGGCCCCGGCACACCATTCCCGGACACCGCCCCGATCCACGACGATGTCGGGGTTGGCGCAGAGCAGCTTCAGGCCCTTGGTTTTCGCGGCCAAGAACTCGGGTCGAAGAGCGGATGGGTCCGCCTGCGGGTCGAACGGGCCGGTGCAAACGATCCCCTCTGCTTCGTCTAGGGGAACGGTAGTGATGGCCAAAGGGTCGTCCAGGATGGCGGGCGGCGTGAAAAAGCCGCCATCGCCTTCGCCCCGGTAGCCGATATGCCAGACCTTTTGGCCGACGATTCCCCGATACATGGCCAGACGGGCCGAATCCCCCGAAGTGGCGATGTCATCATAGGCGTCGGGGGCGACGCCGAAGTCCTTCAGTTGGTCGGCAACGCCTGCACGTGGGCGCGGAGAGTTCGTGACCAGGATAACCCGTCCCCCCGCAGCACGATAGGCGGCGAGGGCTTCGTTGGCGCCAGGATAGACGCGCACGCCGTCGTGGACGCAGCCCCAGAGATCGACGAAAAGGGCGTCGTAGGCGGCGGAAATGTCCGCCAGGGCATCAATGATCTGCATCGGATGAAAACCTTTCGGGGCGCGGGATGGCTTAGGCGTTACCTACACACTGCTGGCCCCAGGTCCAGCCAGCGCCGCGCCCGTCGGACGGCATCGCGCCGCCTTCCACCATAAAACGGGGGCGGCCCATGGCAGACAGCCGCCCCCAGAGGCTGGGCGCCCTGACCCAGCCGACCAGTCGTCGCGCGACCGGTCAGAGCCCGTACATCGACAGCCCTTGGGCTTCGGACAGGCTCAGATAAGGAATGCGCGGGGCACCAAAGCCCGCCCCATGGGTCAAATGGGGAAACAGCCGCGCCATGTCCGAGAGGACTACGCGGGTCAGGCTGTTGGTGATGGTCCGGGCCGGATGATAGGTCTCGACCGCCATGCCCGAGACCAGGACCGCTTCCTGGCCGGAGCAGGCGATCCCGTAGACGGCGACTTCGCCCGGGGGCTGCACCGCGACCACGTTCATCCCGTCTTCGAAAGCGGCGAGCGGGGCGAAGGCCTGCCGCGCGCCCACGAGGGGTTTGCAGCGGTCGCTGTCGATCAGGATCTGGGCGTGCGCGCCCAGCAAGGTGTCCGCCTTCGGTCCCTGGCCCCCAAAGGCACGGGCCGCGACCCGGTAAAACAGCGGGCGCCTGTCCGAAATGCTTGGATAGCTGCGCGCTCCGATCCAATCGATTTGCGTCGACCCGCCCCCGGCGGTCATCACGCGGTCCCCTGGAATAAGGTCTTCAACGGCAATCGGGCCCCGTGGGCTCTGCAGCATGGCGCCGCGGGCCAAACAGGACACAACGCCCTCGATTTCGGGAGTGTCCGGCAGGCGCCGCGTATCCCAAATCGCTGAGCCACGGTCATTGATCCAAGCCAGGTCGTAGGCCGCTGTTTCCCGTTGGGGGGTGCCGAAACGGCCTTCGTGGGTTTCGACCATTGGGTCGAGAGCGGACCGGAAAGAGGCAGAGGGCAGACGCTGATACGCGGTCATGTCGCAGATGTCCTGGCAGTTGCGGCCCCCACCGCTAGCTCGAATATCGCGCGTCTGATGCAATCCGATCAACGTCTCTGAACGAAACAATCGGTTTCTGGGCAGTATTAGCGGGTTGCGGAAAACGCGCCGAACCGTCCGGGTCCGATCAATCGGCCAGATCTCCAAGCACGTCGATCATGTCCAGATCGGGGTCGAAACGCCCCTGGCGAAGGAATGTCAGCACCTGACCGACCACGAGGGGGCTGTTCATCAGAAAGGTATGGGTCAAGGGCAGTGTCAGGTGGGCGTCCATCCCGTCCACCCGGGTCGACGCGACGGAGACCTTGCCGTCGTCGGGACCCGGTAGCAGCCGCGAATAGACCGGATTGAGGCTGCGATCCCCGGCTATGATGCCAACGCCGGGCCAGACGGGTCCCAACCGGCTGGGCAACCCGTCCGTCCCAAGCTGCGCGCCCGCTGGGCCGTTGATCCAGTCGAACGGGGCGAGGCCAGCTAGGGTGTTCACCAGTTCAGACCCTTGGTTTGGCGGTGCCAGCATCACAGTCCGACCTAGGCGCGCCAGGAGGTCGGGCGGCGGCGCGTTGGCCATCCACTGCCGCATGAGGATGCCGCCCATGGAGTGCGTCACCACGTGGATCTTAGGTGCATCCACAGGGCACGCCGCGATGGCCTCTGGCACGGCGGTTGCGGCCAGCGTCTCGATCGGTGCAGCGGTGCTGTCGTAGTCGCTGTTGACAGTGGCATAGCCTTCGGCGGCCAGGGCCTCCTCCATCACAAGAAACGAAACCTCTGTCCGTGCCAAACCATGGAGCAGCACCACACAGTCAGCTGGGGGTGCAGCGGCTGCAAACGTCGCCTTGGCGATCAATACAATGGGAAGGATCCAACGCATATCGCACCCTATCGTGCCTGGCCGGTGAGGCCCATCCAGGACATCGCGTCAGGATCGTGGCGCGTCCAACGGCTTGCGCCTGGATGGCCAGGGAAGCGTCGCCAGCGCGATCCCCGCGAGGACGAGCACCGCTGCGGCCAGGCTCCGGGCGGAGGGGACCTCCGCCAAGATCGCGGCGCCCGCCGCGATGGCGATCACCGGCACCGACAGTTGGGCAAGGCCAGCGGTCGCGCTGCCCATGCTGGGCAGAACGCGGAACAGCATCGCATAGCCCAGGCCAGAGGCGATGGCGCCGGACACTATGGCCATGGCAAAGCCGAAGGGCGTGATGGCCGCCCCGATCCAGATGGGCAGGGCAAGGGTGAAGAGCCCGGCAGCCAACAGAAAGTTGCTGGCGGTCCCCGCAAGGGGGCGCGGCTCAAACCGCCCGGCGAGTGTATAGAAGGCCCAGCCGAGCCCGGCGACGATCATCAGAGCCGCATCAATGGGGTCGATTGTGACTGCCGCCCCAGGCCAAAGTAGCCATGCGAGACCGCCCAACGCCACGCCCATACCGGCGACCTGTTTGACGGACGTGCCCTCTCCCCGCGCCAGTCCGATTGCAAAGAGGCCCAGTTGCACCGTGGCAAACAGGATGAGCGCGCCGACCCCGGCGTCCAGCGTTCGATACGCCAGGCTGAACCCGATGAGGTAGGTCACGAGGGCCAGGGCGGCTCCCCAACGGCGGGGGCCCGTCCATGTCATGCCCCTCCGCGCGGCCAGGATGGCCAGGACCAAGGCGCCCGCGCCCACACGGATCGCGGCGAAGGCCAATGGGTCCATGCCGTCCAACACGCCTGCCCGGGTCAAAAGGGAATTGGCGGCGAGGAAACACATGGCGAGGGCGGAGAGGGCTATCAAACGCATGGCGACTGACTGACGGGGCCGCGCGCCCTTGTCGAGGTGCCATCCGCCCCGTCCGCGCAACTGTGATCGCAGTATCAGGGAGCAGGTGCCGCGCGTGTGCCGCGCCGGGCAGGGGGCGGTGCGCCCGGCCCGGTGGTTCCTAAGCCGGTGTCTTCGTCTGTTGCGCGGCCGCGTGGCCGAGGTGTGTGACTGCGTAGACCCCGGGTCTGACCCGCTCAAACCAGCCGTAGTGGTTGTCGCGCATGATTTGGGTGGCCCGTGTCACGCCCGTGGCATCGCGGGCGTGGGATCCTTTGCAGGCCCCATGTTCCGCCAGATGCTGCGCAAGGGCGAGGGCGTCTTGCCGGTAAGCCGTCATCAACCCATCCCGGGTCGCACCCCCCTGTGCCGGGTCGCCCCGTCGCGCCGCAAATTCACGCAGCAACCGCTCCTTCGGTTTGCGCAGCAGGCGGGGCTGAAACGGACCGGGGTCACAGTGAACGGTCACGGCGCCGGTGTCGGGGCGCACAGTGAGAACCCCCAGTCCCAAACGACGGGCCAGTTTCAGGTTAGCCTTCAGCGCCGCATAGGCCCGCCGTCCCTGTCCATCGGGGACCGCCAGATAGACATGGGGCGTGACAGCCTGCCGGTCGATACCCTGGTGGATGAGCGTGAGCGAGAAGCCCGTCTTCAACTCGACGATCACGGGCGGGTCGTCGCCCCGACAGGCAACCACATCGGCTGCCCCGATTTCGCCCTTCACCTCGTAGCCTTGGTTCACAAGAAAGGCCTTGATGGGCGGATAGAGATCGGTTTCGCGCATGGTCTGCAGACTACGGCGCCGCATGGCCCGCGCAAGGGGCGCCGTTGCTGCAATGCAGCATTGCCGGGGGTGCGCTCCTCGGGCAGGTGACATTCCCGGGTCGGCGCGCTATGGCCGCCGCGACCTTATTGCAGAATGGACGACCCCCATGACGACGCTTGTTTTTGGCCACAAATCCCCTGACACCGATTCCACCGGCAGCCCCATCGCCTGGGCGTGGTACCTGTCGGAGGTCGTGGGCACACCGGCCAAGCCGGTCCTGCTGGGCACGGCGAACACCGAAGCCGCTTTTATGGTGGAGCGCTGGGGGCTCGACATGCCCGAGATCGTGGCCGACGTCACCGACGGCCAGGCCTGCGTGGTCGTGGACACCAACAATCCTGCCGAACTGCCCGACAATATCGCCAACGCCGACGTCCAGCAGATCATCGACCACCACAAGCTGACCGGTGGTCTGGAAACCAAAGGCCCGATCGACATCACGATCCGTCCGCTGGCCTGCACCGCGACGATCATGGCCGATATGATGGGCCAGAGCCTGTCGGCGGCACCCGATGGCATCAAGGGCGCCATGCTGACCTGCATCCTGTCCGATACGTTGGAGTTCCGCTCCCCCACCACGACGGACCACGACCGGGCCGTGGCGGAGCGCCTCGCCGAGGACCTGGGCGTGTCCATCCCGGAGCTGGCCGAGGCCATGTTTGCCGCCAAATCCGACGTCTCGGCCTTCTCCGAAGCGGAGTTGCTGCGGATGGATTCCAAGGAATACGCCGTGGAGGGCACCGCCTTCCGCGTGTCGGTCCTGGAGACGACCTCGCCCGCGACCGTCCTCGACCGTAAGGCCGCGCTGATGGAGGCGATGCCGACTGTCGCGTCCGAAGATGGCGTGGCCCAGGTCCTGCTGTTCGTTGTCGACATCCTGAACGAAGAGGCCACGCTGTTGGTCCCCAACGATCTGGTGAAGACGGTCGCTGAGAAGAGCTTTGGCGCCGAGGTCTCCGGCGATGACGTTGTCCTGCCGGGTATCGTGAGCCGTAAGAAGCAGATCATCCCCGCGCTCAAACTGTGATGGTGGCGCGGGGCCATGTGCCCCGCCGTCCCCTTCCGGCCCGTCGTCCCTTGACCCAGGGGCGCGGCCCAGTCTTGACTGAGGTATGGATCTCGACCTGCCCAGCCGCATTGCCGTCCTCGCCGACATTCATGGAAACGCGGACGCGTTGCGGGCGGTTCTGTCTGATATCGACAGCCACGGGGCTGGCTTGATTGTGAACCTCGGGGACCAGTTCTCTGGTCCCTTGGCGGCGCGGGAGACGGCTGCAATCTTGCGGTCCACCGGTGGTGTCTGTCTGCGAGGCAACCATGACCGGTGGCTGGTGGAGCAAGCGCCCGAGGAGATGGGCGCATCGGATCGCGCGGCTTACGATCAACTGACCCCGGACGATTTGGAGTGGCTGCGCGCGCTGCCGAGCAATTGCGAGATGGGCGGCGAAATCTTCGCGTGCCATGCTACCCCCGGCGACGACCTGACGTATTGGATGCACCGTGTCGAAGGGGATGGCACCGTCGGGCCCCGGTCTTTGGCTGAGGTAGATGCCTTGGCCGGTGCCGAGCGCGCGCCACTGCTGCTGTGTGGTCACTCGCACCTGGCCGGAGAGGTGATCCTGTCCGACGGGCGCCGCATCCTTAACCCTGGTAGCGTCGGGCTGCCCGCCTACGACGATGACGTGCCGGTGTATCATGTGATGGAAGCGGGAGCTCCGGATGCGCGCTACATGATCCTAGATCGAACCGAGTTTGGGTGGGACGTGACCTGGCGGGTGGTCCCCTATGACGCCAGTCGGATGATCGCGATGGCCCAGGACCAGGGCCGCCTGGATTGGGCCCATGCCTTGGCGACGGGGTACATGCCTGACCGACCGTGATGACCCTTGGGTCAGGCCTCTTGGGCGAGGCGGGTTTCCAAGACGTCGAACGGCACGCCCGGAATGTCTTTGGCCCCCCGGATGACCAGGGATGTCTTGACGCTGGCCACATTGTCCGCGGCAGTGAGGTCGCCTGTCAGGAACGACTGGAACGTCGACAGATCGGGCGCCACGCACTTCAGGATAAAGTCGATCTCACCGTTCAACATGTGACACTCCCGGACGAGGGACCAGGCCCGGCAGCGGTCCTCAAAGGCCGAAAGATCGACCTCAGCCTGGCGGTGGAGCGAGACCATGGCGAAGACTTGCACTTCAAATCCCAAGGCCCGCGCATCCACGTCGGCGTGATAGCCTTGGATATATCCCGCCTCTTCCAGGGCACGCACGCGCCGCAGGCAGGGGGGCGCGCTGATGCCGACCCGGCGGGCCAATTCGACATTGGTCATACGCCCGTCCGCTTGCAATTCCGCAAGGATTTGTCGGTCGATGGGGTCGAGCTTGGTGGTGGGCATGGGCGTTCCGCAGCGCAATGAGACGTGCGGGTTGTTTCACACGGGCGCAGGGTAGGCGCAAGATTATTTCGCGCAATATCTTTTCAATTGCGCAAAAACTGTCAGGAAAACGTGACAGGCTGCTGAATCGAACGGGGGGTTTTCACGGGCGGGTCACAGGTCCTATATGCAGCGTCCAGGCAAGAGGTGGCCCCCATGTCAGATACACAGCATTCGAAGGTTCTTATCATCGGCTCCGGTCCGGCGGGCTATACGGCGGCGGTCTATGCCAGCCGTGCCATGCTGGAGCCGGTCTTGATTCAGGGCATCCAGCCGGGTGGGCAATTGACCATCACCACTGAGGTCGAGAATTGGCCCGGCGACACCGAAGTTCAGGGGCCCGACCTGATGGTGCGCATGGAAGAGCACGCCCGCGCCGTCGGAACGGAAATCATCGGCGATCATATCGCATCCCTGGACCTGTCGCAGCGCCCGTTCACGGCGACGTCGGACAGTGGCAAGACCTACACCGCCGATGCGCTGATCCTGGCGACGGGGGCGCAGGCCAAATGGCTTGGGCTTCCCTCAGAGGAACATTTCAAGGGGTTCGGGGTGTCGGCCTGTGCGACCTGTGACGGGTTCTTTTACCGGGGTAAGGACGTGGCGGTGGTCGGCGGCGGCAACACGGCCGTGGAAGAGGCGCTGTTCCTGACGAATTTCGCGAGCAAGGTCACCCTGATCCATCGTCGCGACAGCCTGCGCGCGGAAAAGATCCTCCAGGACCGGCTGTTTAAGAACCCCAAGGTCGAGGTGATCTGGGATCACGAGGTCGATGAGGTCCTGGGCGCGGACACGCCCCGGGGCGTCGAGGGTCTGCGGCTCAAGCATCGCGAAACGGGTGAGACGCGGGAAATTGCCGTCCACGGGTTCTTTGTGGCGATCGGCCATGCGCCCGCCTCGGGATTGGTTGCCGATTGGCTGGAGCTGCACAACGGCGGGTATGTGAAGACCGCCCCCGATTCGACGGCCACCTCCATCCCAGGTGTTTTCGCGGCCGGCGACCTGACCGACCACATCTATCGCCAGGCTGTCACCAGCGCGGGCATGGGCTGCATGGCGGCGCTGGAAGCGGAGCGGTTCTTGGCTGAGCACGGACAGGATGGTGGGCCGGAGCAGGACCAGACTGCACCGCTGGGCTATGGTGCGCCGGTGGACGAGCCCGCCGAATAGGGTCTTCCATCCGCCGTCTTGTCGGAGTCTTTCGGTTGGCGGCGTCCTTCCTTTGGTGTGCTGTCATCGCGCGGTCGCGGGACGTGGCCCTTCCGCTTGAGGTGCGCCGTGGGGCCGGGCAGGGTGGGGGCGATCTTGTCCTATTGGAGACCCCCATGCGCCTGCTGACGTTGCTTGCCGTTGTTCCCTTTGTGTTGGCTGCCTGCGGGGCGCCCGCTCCAACCGGGGGTGGGCGGGCACCGGCGGCCATTGCGGCTGGGTCCGGCGTTTGCCCCGATCCCGATCCGGTGCGCGACGGGCCTTTGGTAGATGCGATTAGAACGGGGTCGGTTGGCCCGATTGATGCCACGCTGGCCCGGAACCCTAGCGACGCTCGCGCAGTGGCGGCGAAGGCCGTTGTGGATGGGCGTACATCGGCGGACCCGAACCAACTGGCGTGTTTCGCGCCTTATTTCTGACAGGGCGACACTCTAGGCGACCCGCGAAAGGTCATTGGTTTCCCCAGCGGGAGTATGACCATTTCATGTCTCTCAAAGTTTGTTCTTCCGTGAACAGTTATCTTGCGATACGCGTTCACCCGTGAACAAACTTTGAGTCGACCGCAATGGCCCGTGCATCCGAAACAGACATGACCGAAGGGGATGAGACCCTCTTCCGCATGCTTCGGCAGCTCGATCTGGCACCTGCGGCGACCCAGCGCGCCATTGCCGCCGCCGTGGGCGTGTCCCTCGGACGGCTGAACACGCTCCTGCGTGCAGCGACGGAAGCGGGGCTCATCAAGGTCGATACGCGCCAGGGGCCAGACCGGCGCCAGCGCTTTTCGTATGTTCTCACCCCACGCGGCGCGTCGGAAAAGAACCGGCTCACCGACATCTTTCTTGCGCGGAAACTTGCGGAATATGACGCGCTCCACGAAGAGCTGACTGGAACGAACTCCGGTCTTGCTCCCCTAAAGTTCAGGGCAAAACTGATGAACACAAATCTTTCTCCCATCCCCGAATTGTATGTCAGCTATGAGAGTGCGCAGAAGCTGAAGACCGAAGCTGCCGATCTGGTCAGCTGGGATCTGACGCCGCGCCAGATTTGCGATCTGGAGCTTTTGATGAACGGGGGCTTTAACCCGCTCAAGGGCTTCCTCGGCAAAGAAGACTACGAGAGCGTCGTTGAGACCATGCGCTTGGCCGATGGTCAGCTATGGCCCATGCCCATCACCCTGGACGTGAACGAAGCCTTCGCCAAAGGCGTGGAAGAGGGGCAGGACATCGCCCTGCGCGACCAGGAAGGGGTGATCCTGGCCATTCTGTCGATCACATCGAAATACACGCCCAACAAGGCCCGCGAGGCCGAGATGGTCTTTGGCGCCGATGATCTGGCCCACCCCGCAGTCAACTACCTGCACAACACGGCAGGTGATATCTATCTGGGTGGCGCGATCACCGGCATTCAGCCGCCGATGCACTACGACTTCCGCGCGCGGCGCGATACGCCGAATGAGCTGCGCGCCTACTTCCGCAAGATGGGCTGGCGCCGGGTTGTGGCGTTCCAGACCCGCAACCCGCTGCACCGTGCCCACCAGGAACTGACCTTCCGCGCCGCGCGTGAGGCCCAGGCCAACCTGCTGATCCACCCCGTTGTGGGCATGACCAAGCCGGGCGATGTGGACCACTTCACGCGCGTGCGCTGCTATGAGGCGGTGCTGGACAAATACCAGCCATCGACCACGACCATGTCGCTTCTGAACTTGGCGATGCGCATGGCCGGTCCGCGCGAAGCGGTGTGGCACGGTATCATCCGTCGCAACCATGGCTGTACCCACATGATTGTTGGCCGCGACCACGCGGGTCCCGGCAAGAACTCCGCCGGGGAAGACTTCTACGGCCCCTATGACGCCCAGGAGCTCTTCCGCGCCCATCAGGACGACATTGGCATCGAGATGGTCGACTTCAAACACATGGTCTATGTGCAGGAGCGGGCCCAGTATGAGCCGAACGACGAAATCGCAGACCGCGACAGCGTCACGATCCTTAACATCTCGGGCACGGAACTGCGCCGCCGCTTGCGTGAAGGCCTAGAGATTCCCGAGTGGTTCTCCTTCCCGGAGGTCGTGACGGAGTTGCGCCGCACGTCGCCGCCCCGGTCCAAGCAAGGGTTCACCGTTTTCTTCACCGGTCTGTCCGGCTCCGGTAAGTCCACCATCGCGAACGCCATCATGGTCAAGCTGATGGAGATGGGCGGCCGTCCCGTCACGCTGCTGGATGGGGACATCGTGCGAAAGCACCTGTCGTCGGAGCTGACCTTCAGCAAAGAACACCGCGACATCAACATTCGCCGCATCGGCTATGTAGCCAGCGAGATCACCAAGAACGGCGGCATCGCCATCTGTGCGCCGATTGCGCCCTACACGGCCACGCGCCGCGCCGCTCGGGAGATGATCGAGGATTACGGCGCCTTCGTGGAGGTTCATGTGGCCACCTCGCTGGAGGAATGTGAGCGTCGGGACCGGAAAGGGCTCTATAAGCTGGCGCGCGAAGGGAAGATCAAGGAATTCACCGGGATCTCGGACCCCTACGAAGAGCCCGCATCCCCCGAATTGCGCGTGGATACCGAAGGCGCGGAAGTCGATAGCTGCGCGCAGCAGGTGCTTCTGAAGCTTGAGGCCATGGGTCTCATCTCCGGCTGACATCGACCGGAAAAGGTTGACGCTATTCGAGGGGGCAGTTCGCAGGGACTGCCCCCTTTTCCATTTTGCAAAGGCGCTTCCTCAGTCCCGTGGCGTTCCAAACGGATCCCTCTGGCCCTACCATGGGTTGAGTGAGAACGGGTCTCACTCGCCGCACGGGGTTCGCCCGAAATCGGCGTCAGACCGGAGCGAAAGGGAGACGAACAGCCCAATGTTATCGGACCTGAACATTTTGATCGTCGAGGATGAAGCGCTCGTCGCGATGGATCTGTCGATGATTGTCGAGGAAATGGGCGCCGCCGTCGCAGGCAAGTGCAGCACCGTCGAAGAGGCGATGACGCTTATCGACAAGGGTATCGATGCCGCGATCCTTGACGTGGAACTGGACGATGACTTGGTCTTTCCCGTCGCAGACCGTCTGATCAAGGCCGGGACGTCGGTCGTGTTTCACACCGGGCGGTGTGGTCCCGAGACCATCAAGGCCCGTTACGGCGATGACATTCCCGTTCTCGTCAAACCGACCTACGACCACATGATCGTGACGGCCCTGCAGGCGGTGAAGCGGCGCAAACTGCACTAAGGGCGCCGCATTGGGCGCCCTTGGGGTTAGTGAACGCTAACCGGTGTCAAAGAATTCTCCCGCGCGAGGGCGAAGGCCGTCCGGCGGTCGCTGGCCAAGGCAACCTGCTCTCCATCGGGCCGACAGACCGCATAAATCGCATCGAGATCATTTAGCTCTGCTTCTTCCTGCACCCGTTCCGGCAGGTCCTCGGTGGCGACCTTGCGGACATAGACGAGGGACGGAAACTTGGCGGTTGGGTCGGACGCGGCGCGGATCATTGGCTGTCTCCTTTAGGGTCGGGGCGACCGGGGCCGCTCGAAATACGGATCGTTTGAACAACGTTTTCCGGGGTGGATCGGTTCAAATCGACGTGCAGAAGGCCGTTTTCCATCGAAGCCCCAGCGACTTCGACGCCATCGGCCAAGACAAACGCACGCTGGAATTGCCGCGAGGCGATCCCGCGATGCAGGTAGACCCGATCACTGTCATCGTGGGATTTCCCGCGAATAACCAGTTGCCGATCCTCTAGGGTGATCGACAGGTCCTGTTCGGCGAAGCCTGCGACGGCGAGGGTGATCCGAAACCCGGACGCGCCGGTTTGTTCGATGTTATACGGAGGATACCCTTCGTTTCCGGTGCGCGCCGTGCGTTCGACCAGACGCTCCAACTCATCAAAGCCGAGCAGATAAGGGTGAGTGCCAAAGCCAAGTTTGCTCATGTGTCGGGTCCTTCTTGAAGCGATCCGAAAGGTCACGGCCCAAAAGCGGCACCGTTTCTCAGATACAAAAATGGGGAGCGCACGGGTCGGGCGCAAGGGCCCTGGCGGCGACGGTGTTCGCAAACCCTTTGAAACCGCGTTGGCGAGTGTTAGGGAAGCCACGCGTTCACGATCCAAGGCCGCCCCATGACCCAGCCCCCGCAGGAGATGACCCAGCAGGACATGCTGCGCGTCCGGCTGGAAGTCCTGCGGCAAGACCACCGCGACTTGGACACCGCCATCAGCGCAATCGAAGAAAGCCGCAACCCGGACATGCTGGCTGTGAAACGGTTGAAAAAGCAAAAACTCCTGCTCAAGGACCGGATCGCCCGGATTGAGGATGAGTTGACCCCAGATATCATCGCTTAGCAGGGGTTTCGAAATGACCCAGACACCACCCGTGGGCATCATCATGGGCTCCACGTCCGACTGGCCGACCATGCGCGAGGCGGCGGATATCCTGGAGGCCCTGGACGTCCCCTATGAGACGGCCATCGTCTCGGCCCACCGCACGCCCGACCGTCTCTGGGACTATGGGCGCAGCGCGGTTGATCGTGGCTTGAAGGCGATCATCGCGGGGGCCGGTGGCGCGGCGCATTTGCCTGGGATGATGGCCTCCAAAACCCGTGTGCCGGTGATCGGTGTGCCGGTCCAGACTAAGGCGTTGTCGGGCGTGGACAGCCTTTACTCCATTGTCCAAATGCCGCGCGGCTTTCCGGTGGCAACCATGGCCATCGGCGCGGCCGGGGCCGCCAACGCCGGGTTGATGGCGGCGGCGATCCTGGCCAACGGTGACGCGGCGCTTGCCAAACGGCTCGACGACTGGCGCGCGGCCCTCTCTGCCTCGATCCCAGACCGCCCAGACTGAACGCGTCGTCCCGATCGTCGTTCCCCGGTGTCCTTGGCGCCGCAATTATCCTCTGAGGTTTTCCATGATCGCACCGCTTCCCACAGGGTCCACCATCGGCATTCTCGGCGGAGGGCAGCTGGGGCGCATGCTCGCCATGGCTGCGGCGCGCCTGGGCTATCACACCCATATCTATGAGCCAGGTGACGCACCCGCGGCCCAGGTCGCGACCGCCTGGACCAAGGCCGACTATGGCGATGGCGCAGCTCTCGCCGCCTTCGCTGGCGCGGTCGATGTCATCACCTACGAGTTTGAGAACATCCCAGCGACGACCCTTGATCTGCTCGATGTCAGCCAGTCCATTCGACCCGGGCGCCAGGCACTCAGCGTCAGCCAAGACCGACTAACCGAAAAGACGTTCCTCGAATCCATTGGCTTGACCGTCGCTCCCTATCGCGATGTCCCCGACGCGGGGGCCTTGGTGGCCGCCCTCGTCGATCTGGGGACACCGGCAATCCTCAAGACCCGGCGGCTCGGCTACGATGGCAAGGGACAGGTCCGCATCGATGATAGCGCCAGCGCTGGGGCGGCGTTTGACGCCATGTCCGGTGCAGACGCGATCCTCGAAGGCGTCGTGCCGTTTTCGCGCGAAGTCTCGGTGATCGTGGCCCGTGGCCAGGACGGCGAAACAGTCTGTTTCGATCCGGGAGAAAACGTCCACAGCGGCGGCATCCTGCGAACAACCACCGTGCCCGCCGCCCTTTCGGCGGCCCAACGCACGGACGCCGCGCTGCTGGCTGGTCGCATTGCCAATGCCCTGGACTATGTGGGCGTGCTCGGCGTCGAGTTGTTCGTGACCGACGCGGGTTTGGTGGTCAATGAGATCGCCCCCCGCGTGCATAATTCCGGTCACTGGACACAGGCCGGATGCGCCGTTGATCAGTTCGAACAACATATTCGCGCGGTCGTAGGCCTCCCCCTGGGCGACGGGCGGCGCATCGCCGATGTCGTGATGGAGAACCTGATCGGCGACGACGTGGATCGCCTGCCCGACCTGCTGCGCGCGCCGGACACCCAGGTGCATCTCTACGGCAAGTCCGAGGTCCGCGCTGGCCGTAAGATGGGGCATGCGAACCGCATCGTGCGCTAGCGACGTCTCCCCGCGCGCGAACCGGTCGTATCACCTCGTGCGCCCATTTCGATGTTCCCCAAATATGCAGTCGCGCTCCAGCGGCCCCGAGCGCCTTCGTACCCGTATCTCGCCCCCAACACCCACGATCATCAAACGATGCCGGTTCTGACTTCACCCTGGCGGCGATTGTCGGTAACGCAGCCGCCATGACCGATAGACCCCATCGCAACTTCTATGGCCGCCGAAAGGGCAAGCAGCTCAAAGCGTCCCATGAGCGCTATATGAGCGAGGATCTGGCCGCTCTGTCCCCAGGTCCCGTGAGTTGGGAAGAAAACCCCGAGCGCCTGCCCCTGGACCTCGACCGGCTCTTTGGCGGACGCGATGTCTGGTTGGAGGTAGGCTTCGGCGGGGGCGAGCATCTGATCCACCAGGCCGTCTGCAACCCAGACGTGGGGATCATCGGGGCAGAACCCTACATCAACGGTGTGGCGATGTTGCTGGGTAAGCTTCGGCAATCGGGGGCCACGAACCTGCGCATTCATCCCGGCGATGCCAGGGATCTGTTCGACGTTCTACCGCCCAGCTCCCTGTCGCGGGCGTTTTTGCTCTACCCCGACCCCTGGCCAAAGGCACGCCACCACCGTCGCCGGTTTGTGACGCCAGAACATCTGGAGCCATTGGCTCGGTGCTTGAAGCCCGGCGCTATTTTCCGGGTGGCCACGGATATCGAGGATTACGTACGCCAGACCCTCGAAGAAGTGCCGCGGGCGGGCTTCACCCGCGTGGACCACGATATAGCGACGCCTTGGGCGGATTGGACGCGCACCCGGTATGAGGCCAAGGCGCTGCGCGAGCGGCGCGCGCCGAACTACGTCACGTTTACGCGAAACGGCTGAGCAGACTATTCAACGAATAGTCTTGCTGGACGGTCTTCCGATCACCGCGGCACGTTCCAGGTGGCACCGGGGGGCAGGGCGCGGAACACGTCGAGGGGTAGATCTTCGGCGGCCAGCGCGGCAGAGAGGCGCGCGGGCGGTTCGTCCCGCGCTTCGTTCGTCAATTGAAACGTCCCCCAATGGTGGGCCAGGCCCCATTTGGCGCCGCTGGCGATCAACCCGGCCACGGCCTCCTCTGGGTTCTGGTGCTGATCACGCATGAACCAGCGGGGGGCATAGGCGCCGATGGGCAAGATTGCCAAGCGGTAGGGACCGTGGGCAGCGGCGGCGGTGTAGGGGCGGCCCTGGTCGTAGCCCGTGTCACCGATGTGCAGGATCTTTCCGGCTGGCGTCTCCAAAACAAAAGATGCCCAAAGCGCCATGGACCGGTCCCGCGTGCCCCGCGCCGACCAGTGGTGGCAGGGCAACAGCCTCACCCGCAGGTCTGGTAGCTCCAGAACCTCGCCCCAATCGCCTGCGCGTGCGTCGATGCCAGGGATCTCATCGCGCAACAGGGCGTCGTTGCCCAAGGGCGTCAGGACGGGCATCGCAAAGCGGTCGTGCAGCCGGCGCAGGGTCGCCACGTCAAGATGGTCGTAGTGGTTGTGGCTGATCAGGACGGCATCGATGGGCGGCAAGGCGTCAAAGGCCACCCCTGGGGCGGTTACCCTGGCTGGACCCGCGAACGAAAAGGGGCTGGCACGCTGGGACCAGACGGGGTCCGTCAAGAGATTCAGACCAGCGACTTGGATCAGCACGCTGGCGTGCCCGATCATCGTCACTTGGAGGTCCGAGACCCGCTCGCTGGGGGCCGTTTGGGTGATGCCGACGCTATCGGGCCAATCGGCGCGGTCCCCGCCCAGTTGCCATTTCAGCAGATCGCCAAACCCCTTGGGGTCGGTGCCCCCTGGGTTGAAAAAGCGGGTTCCGTCGAAATGGTCGGACGGCGGGCCGGAGTAATAGGGGTTTGCGGATCCGGTGCGTTGAATGGCACAGGCAGCGGCGCCCAAAAGGCCCGTCAGACCGGCAATGGATAGGAAGCGTCTGCGTTTCATTCCACGCCACATAGGGTGGTTGCACTGCCGCGCCCAGGGGGAAGGCAGCGGTTGGGTCTGGACGCAGCGGCGGGCGGGGGCTAGGCCGTGGCCGCGATACGCCGAGGAGACCGCCATGAGCCATGGACCCAGCCGCCCCCTGACCGCCCGCGCCGCCGGGCCCCTCCGGGGTGAGGCCAACGTGCCGGGCGACAAGTCGATTTCCCACCGGGCCTTGATCTTGGGGGCGATGGCAGAGGGTGAGACGCGCGTCACCGGCTTGCTCGAAGGCCAGGACGTTTTGGACACCGGGCGGGCCATGCGCGCCTTCGGCGCCCAGGTCGACAAGCAGGGCGATACCTGGGTCGTGCAGGGTGTCGGCGTCGGTGGGCTGATGGAACCGGAAGATCTGATCGACTGCGGCAATTCTGGCACCGGCGTGCGCCTCTTGATGGGCGCGGCGGCAACCCATGGGTTTTCCGTGACTTACACCGGGGATGCCTCGCTGCGGAAGCGGCCCATGGCGCGGGTCACGGACCCTTTGGCGCTGTTCGGGGCGCAGGCCTATGGCCGCTCCGGCGGGCGCTTGCCCATGACGGTCGTCGGGGCCTCTGAGCCGGTGCCTGTGCGCTACGCGACGCCCGTTCCTTCCGCCCAGGTGAAATCGGCGGTCTTGCTGGCGGGCCTGAACGCCCCGGGCGAGACGGTCGTGATCGAGCGGGAGGCGACCCGGGACCATAGTGAGCGGATGCTCACGGGGTTCGGTGCCGAGGTCTCGGTCGAGCAAACGGCCGAGGGCCGGGTTATCACTCTGCAGGGGCAGCCGACCCTCCGACCACAGGCGATCGTCGTGCCCCGGGATCCATCCTCGGCGGCTTTTCCCGTCTGCGCGGCGCTGATCGTCCCAGGCTCCGACGTGCTTGTGCCCAACATTGGCCTGAACCCCACCCGCGCGGGTCTGTTTGAGACCCTGCGCGATATGGGCGCCGATCTGACCTATGAAAACCCGCGCGAAGAGGGCGGGGAGCCGGTGGCCGACCTGCGTGCGCGCTTCTCGCCCAACTTGCGGGGGATCGAGGTGCCGCCGGAGCGCGCCGCCTCCATGATCGACGAATATCCGATCCTCTCGGTGGTTGCCTCCCAAGCCGAAGGAACCACCGTCATGCGCGGTGTCGCCGAATTGCGCGTGAAGGAATGTGATCGCATCGATGCCATGGCCACGGGTCTGCGCGCTTGCGGGATCGACGTCCGCGACGGCGACGATTGGTGGGAGGTCGATGGCCGCGGCCCCGGTGGTCTGCGCGGTGGGGCGACGGTTGCGATTCATCTCGACCACCGCATCGCCATGTCCTTCCTGGTGGCGGGTATGGCGTCGGCCGAGGCCATTACCGTTGACGACGCCGGTCCGATTGCCACGTCCTTTCCGATCTTTGAGGATCTGATGGGATCGCTGGGCGCGCAGTTCGACAGCGTCGCCGACTGAGACCGGAGCGCCAGCCACCGGGTTGGCGAACAACAGAGAGGCACCGAGATGGGATTTGTCGTGGCAATCGACGGGCCGGCAGCGGCGGGCAAGGGCACGATCAGTCGGGCCGTTGCCGACCACTTCGGGTTTCAGCACCTCGATACGGGTTTGCTGTACCGGGCCGTTGGCGCACGCGTTCAGGCCGGTGAAGACCCCATCGCCGCCGCGCGGACATTGACCCCCAACGATTTGGAGCGACCGGACCTGCGCACACCCGAGATCGCCGCCGCCGCAAGCCGTGTGGCGACGGACCCTGCGTTGCGGGAGGCCCTGGTGGCGTTTCAGCGGAGCTTTTGCGCGCTGCCCCAGGGTGCAGTTCTGGATGGACGCGACATTTGCACCGTGATTTGCCCCGATGCCGAGGTGAAGTTCTATGTGACAGCGGCCCCAGAGGTTCGCGCGGAACGGCGCTTTGCGGAGCTGTCTGGCAAGGGGATGGCGGTGACCCAGGCCCAGGTGCTAGAGGATGTGCTGGCCCGCGATGCCCGTGACATGTGCCGCGCGGACGCGCCCCTTGTGGCCGCGCCGGATGCGACAATCCTCGACACTTCCGACATGTCCATCGCCGAGGCCGTCGCGTCCGCCATTGCCGTGGTCGACAAGGTGCGCGCACCGTCATCATAAGGCGGTTGCCGCCGGGTGGCGCCTGTCACCTCACCGTTTTGTGGTTTCCCTCAGTACAGGTTGGCTCCTAGCCTTTGGCGCAACAGCCAAGAGGTGCGCCCATGTTGTCCAAATCCCCGATCACCCGGAGTTTCCAAGGGGCATCTCTGGTCCGATCCCGGCGCTCCGTCTGGGCATGTGCGGCGGCGCTTCTTCTGGCGTGTCAGCTGCTCGCTGCGCCCGCTGGGGCGCAGGACGCACCGCCCGTGGTCGATATGACCCTGACCCGCATGGAGACCGTCCTGACGCGGCTGGATCCTGCGTTGGAACGTGCAGGCGGAGCCTTTCGGATGACGGTGGAGGATGTTCCCGTCCTGGTCATTACCGATCCGACCGCCGACCGGATGCGGGCCATGGTCCCTATCCGCTCCGCAGAAGGGCTGAAACCCGAGGACCTGACGCGAATGATGCAGGCCAATTTCGACAGCGCTCTGGACGCACGCTATGCCGTGGCAGAGGGGCGCGTTTGGGCCGTCTTCATCCATCCGCTCTCTCCCTTGCGAGACGATCAACTGGTGTCGGGCATCGGTCAGACGGTGAACACGGCGCTCAGCTATGGAACGCTGTTTTCGTCGGGCGCCGGGCAATTTGGGCGCGGCGACAGTCAAAAAGCCCAGCGGGAGTTGTTGGAGCGCCTGCAACGCCAGGGCCGCGACATCTGATTGGTTGAAGCGGGAAGGCCGTCGGGGCACGGTCGCGCCATGACCGATCCGAAAATCACCTGCCCCTCTTGTTCTGCTGAAATCGCGCTGACCGAATCGTTGGCGGGACCCCTACTTGCCCAGACCCGGCGGGAGGCTGCGGCCCGCCAGCAGGCCGCGCTTGCCGACCAGAAGGCGGCAATCGAAGCCGCAGCGACCCAGGCCGCCGAAGCCGCCCAGGCCGCGCGCTTGGCCGAAATCCAAGAGGCCGCGCAGGCCCGCGAGGCGGAGGTTGCGGCCCTCCAATCCCGCGCCAAGGCCCAGGAGGCCAAGCTGGCCGAAGCGCAAAAGGCCCAGGCCGCCGCTCTGGCACGGGAAGCGCTCCTCGCCGAGCGGGAACGGGAAATGGACCTGACGATTCAAAAGCAAGTCGCCGCACAGACGGAGGCTGCGCGCCAGAAACTGCGCGTCCAAGCTGAGGCGCTTGCCGCAGAACGATTGGCGGCGGAACAGGAAAAAGCGCAGTTGATCCTGGCAGAGAAGGACCAGAAATTGCTGGGCCTCACCCGTCAGATAGAGGTGCTCCAAAGAAAGCTTGAACAGGGCAGCCAACAACAACAGGGCGAGGCGGCGGAAGTCGTCCTGGAGCACCACTTGGCCCGCGCCTTTCCCATGGATTCCGTCGAAGAGGTGCCCAAGGGCATTCGCGGCGCCGATTGCCTTTTGCGAGTCGGCATGGCGGGCACCATCCTGTGGGAATCAAAGCGTACGGCCAATTGGTCGGCGGCATGGCTGCCGAAACTCCGCGATGACATGCGTGCGGCGGGGGCTGATCTCTGCGTCCTTGTGTCGGACGTGCGGCCCGACGGGGTCGAAACCTTTGCCCATCTCGATGGCGTTTGGGTCGCGGCGCCGCGCTATGCGGTTCCCCTGGCCCATGTGCTGCGCGATGGTCTGATGCGCGTGGCCGAGGCCCGCGGTGTGCGAGAGGGGCAGGCGACCAAGACCGAAATGCTCTATGATTACCTGACGGATGGTCGGTTCCGCGCGCGCTTAGAGGCAGCGGTCGAGCCATTCCGCGCCCTGGAGGAGGCCCTGGCCAAGGAAAAGCGGCACATGACCGCCCAATGGGCCGCGCGGGAGAAGCAGCTGGAAAAGGCACAGATTGCCATGGCCGGGATGTATGGCGACATCCGTGGGATCGCTGGCGGTGCGGTCGCTCAAATCGAGGCGTTTGAGCCGGACCTTTTGGACGGCGCATGATGGGGGCTGCCTATGCCTATCGGTCGGGCGCGGATACCCTGGTCGGCTATCGCGCCCGTCCGAAGATACCTAACGGTGCGGGTCTTCTGATCGCGCCCGCCTTTGCGGGCTTGCGGGATTTTGAGATGGCCCAGGCGGAGGCTTGGGCCGCCCGTGACTATGAGGTTTTGGCCGTGGATTACTACGGTGACGGATGGTGGACCGATCGGGCAGAGGCAGCTTGGGCACGGCTGCAAGAGGTTCAGGCGGACCGCGCGACGTTCTGCGCCCGGATGCAAGCGGTAGAGGCCGAGGTTCGGGGGGGTCCGCGTCGCGTCGGCGCGTTTGGGTTTTCTTTGGGCGGCAAGGCCGTGCTCGATTTGGCACGGTCGGGCGGTGCGGATGCGGTTGCGTCCCTCCATGGGCTCTACGACCCGCCGGGCACGCCCAATTACAGGATGCCGCCTGTCCTGCTGTGCCACGGGTGGGATGATCCGCTGGCCACGCCAGAGCAGTTCGCAGAGATGACGCGGGAGTTGGACGCCCATTGTGATGACTGGCATGCGCTCACCTCTGGCGGCACCGGTCATGCCTTTACCAATCCGGGATCGCAGGCAGACGGGCAACCGAACGCGGACTACGCTGCGCGATCCGCCCAAAGGGCCTGGGCTGCGACGGAGCGGTTCTTGGCGGAGCATTTGCGGGGTTAACCGGGCCTTTACCATCGGGTGGCAGGAACTGGGGATGCAAACGCATTTAGATCCGGAACGGGTGTTGGGCCGAATGTTTTCCACCGGCAAGGTCGCTAAGGGCGGTGTGTTCCATCGCGCCGTGCGGGACGTGGACCGCCTCGTGGGGCGGGACCGCTTTCTGATGGAGTTGGACCGGCGCGGGTTTCAGTGTTTGGAGAATGGCGGACAGTTTGTAGTGTTCTGCAACCGGGAGCCCGTCCGCCGGATTCGGTAGTGCCCGTGGGACGCTGGCGGAGCGCCGGTGGACCGGCGCTCGGTCGCGGGTGGACCCGCGACGCCGCCCGTTGCAAACCACGCGCAATTCCGTCATATGGCGCGCGTCACCCGACAGCGCGCTGCATTTCCGGATTCGACCGGATCGCTTTCGCTTTCACCCGACCAATCTAAGACCGGCGGAGACAACCGCACGGCCAGTCAAACCGAACCAAAGGAAACACACAGCCACATGGCTCAAAATGCATCCATGGAGGAGTTCGAGGCCCTCCTGAACGAAAGCCTCGAAATCGACACGCCCACCGAAGGGTCGGTCGTCAAGGGTAAGGTCATCGCCATCGAGGCGGGCCAAGCCATCATCGACGTCGGCTATAAGATGGAAGGCCGTGTCGAACTCAAAGAATTCGCGAATCCCGGCGAAGCCCCCGAGATCGAAGTTGGCGATGAGGTCGAAGTCTACCTCCGCAACGTCGAAAACGCCCGCGGCGAAGCTGTCATCTCGCGCGAAATGGCCCGCCGTGAGGCCGCATGGGACCGCCTGGAAGAAGCCTATGGCAAGGAAGAGCGCGTCGAGGGCGCCATCTTCGGCCGCGTCAAGGGTGGCTTCACGGTCGACCTCGGCGGTGCTGTGGCCTTCCTGCCCGGCTCTCAGGTTGACGTGCGCCCCGTGCGCGACGCGGGTCCCTTGATGGGCCTCAAGCAGCCGTTCCAGATCCTGAAGATGGACCGTCGCCGCGGCAACATCGTTGTCTCGCGCCGCGCCATCCTGGAGGAGAGCCGTGCCGAGCAGCGTGCCGAGGTCATCGGCAACCTGGCCGAAGGTCAGACCGTCGACGGCGTCGTCAAGAACATCACCGAGTACGGCGCCTTCGTCGACCTGGGTGGCGTTGACGGCTTGCTGCACGTCACCGACATGGCCTGGCGCCGCGTCAACGACCCGCGCGAGATCCTGTCGATCGGCGAGACCGTCAAGGTCCAGGTCATCAAGATCAACAAAGACACGCACCGCATCAGCCTGGGCATGAAGCAGCTCCAGGACGATCCGTGGGACACGGTCATCGCCAAGTATCCGCTGGATTCGGTGCACCAGGGCCGCGTCACGAATATCACCGACTACGGTGCCTTCGTGGAGCTGGAAGCTGGCGTCGAAGGCCTGGTCCACGTCTCCGAAATGTCCTGGACGAAGAAGAACGTCCATCCGGGCAAGATCGTGTCCACCTCGCAAGAGGTTGAGGTCATGGTCCTGGAGATCGACACCGCCAAGCGCCGCGTGTCGCTGGGTCTCAAGCAGACCATGCGCAACCCGTGGGAAGTCTTTGCCGAGACGCACCCCGAGGGCACGCAGGTCGAGGGCGAGGTCAAGAACATCACCGAATTCGGTCTGTTCGTGGGTCTGCCCGGCGACATCGACGGCATGGTCCACCTGTCGGATCTGACCTGGGAAGGCCGTGGCGAGGACGTCATCGGCGACTACCGCAAAGGCGACATCGTCAAGGCGGTCGTGTCCGAGGTCGACACCGACAAGGAGCGCATCAGCTTGTCCATCAAGGCGGCTGACGGCGACCCCTATGCTGAAGCCATCGGCGGCGTGAAGCGCGGCTCGATCATCACCGTTGAGGTCACCAAGATCGAAGATGGTGGCATCGAAGTCGAGTACGAGGGCATGAAGTCCTTCATTCGCCGCTCCGACCTGGCCCGCGACCGTCAAGACCAGCGCCCCGAGCGCTTTGGCGTTGGCGACAAGCTGGACGTGCGCGTCACCAACGTGGATGCTAAGTCGCGTCGCTTGGGTCTGTCGATTAAAGCACGTGAGATCGCCGAAGAGAAAGAGGCCGTGCAGCAGTATGGCTCCTCCGACTCCGGTGCGTCGCTCGGCGATATCTTGGGCGCCGCGCTCAAGGGCGACGAGTGATCCAAGATCTGATCGACTAAGAAGATGGGCCCTGCGGGGCCCATTTTTGTTCGTAGGAGAGAACCTTGGCGCGCCAGTTCATTCTTCATATCGGGACGACCAAGACTGGGACGACCAGTTTGCAGCGGGCCTCCGCGCTGCAAATACCGATGGTGCCGATTGGGTCTATCCGGATACGGGGCGCTTCGGGGGCGGCGCACACCACAATTTGGCCTACGCCCTATCGGACCATCTGAAGGCGCGGGGAGCTTTCAAACCGGAACATGGCGGCTGGGATGCGCTTTGGTCTGAGCTTGAAGAGACAGAAGGGTGCGTTGTTCTGTCCAGCGAAGCTTTCGCGAAGCTGTCCGCCGATGAGGTTGCGGACCTGGCCCGCATCTTGGAAGGGCATCACGTCCAAATACACCTATGCCTACGCCGGCATGATGGACGGCTGCACAGCTCATATCTGCAACGGGCTAAGTTCGGGCGGATCACGTTCGACCCAGACTTGGACATTCTCCTCGGTTGGTTGCAGGACGATTGGGAACGTCCGACTTTTGAGCATGCGACGATCTATCGAAGCTGGGTGGTCTGCTTTGGTGCATCGAGTATTGTGGTCACCGATTACGACCGCCTGACCGCTGGTCTCGTGCCACATTTCTGGGCGGCTCATGGTCTCGCTCCGGTTCAGGTGCCGGATTTGCCGCGGGCCAATACGGCACCAACGCTTCGGTCGCTCGTGGCGGTTTGGTACCTCAAAGAGTGCGCGCAGCAACAGCTGGGGCACGACGTGGTGATATCGGCTCACATCGCGGCAAAGATCTCTGGCCTGTACCGAGACCGACCCGACGTTGTTCCGGCCTACAAGCTGTTCGGCTATGGGACCGCCTGCGCGATCTGGGATGAGATGGCGCAAGACCGCGCCGCCCTGGTTGATCTCTTGGGGCCGGGGGTGGTCGTGCCCCGCGCCCCGCTCCGGAGCGACTACGCCCAGGCAATCACGGATCCTAAGGCCCTGTTGGCGCAGATGTCTGCAGATGATCGGCGGGAAATCGACTCGATTTGCCGCCACGTGGTGCGCGGTCACCGGCGCGCGAAGGCGGGTTGAGACACTCAAATCGGCCTCGCGACCGTCCGTAAGTGCCACGAGACCGCTCAGATGATGCTATTTCGGCCACGCGTCTCGTACTTTGATGGGGTTAGACCCACTTTCTAAGGGGCTGACCGGTCCTGGGCCATTTCCGAAGTGTAAGAAAGAGTCTATACGACAAAAAGACCTGCAAAGAGTGTCCGCCGAGAAGTCGCGCGAAAGGCAGGAGAGGGGAAAGATGATCCGTTCGGAATTGATACAGAAGGTCGCGGAGGAGAACCCGCACCTTTACCAACGGGATGTCGAGAAAATCGTGAATACGATCTTTGACGAGATCGTAGAAGCCCTGGCCGCCGGGAACCGTGTGGAACTGCGCGGCTTCGGAGCGTTTTCCGTCAAACACCGCGAGGCACGCGTGGGCCGCAACCCGCGCACCGGCGAATCCGTGAGCGTCGAAGAAAAACACGTGCCGTTCTTTAAGGCTGGCAAACTGCTGCGGGACCGGCTGAACGGCAAGGAGTGAGCGCGCGACCTTGGTGGTGCGCAAGCTCACTGGACAGCGGCGAACGGGGGCGGTAACTCGAGATCATGGCTTTCATACGATATATCTTCCTCGGCCTGGTGGCGATTGTTCTGCTTGTGCTGTCCCTTGCCAATCGGTCTGAGGTGACCCTGCGCCTGTTGCCGCAGGACCTTGGGCTTCAGTTTGACGCTGACTGGGTGATCACCCTGCCGCTGTTTGTTGTGATCTTCCTGTCGGTTGGCCTTGGTCTGATGGTCGGGTTTACTTGGGAATGGCTGCGGGAACACAAGCACCGCGCAGAGGCCAACGCCCAGCGGGCTGCAAAAGAAAAGCTTGAGAAGAAGCTCGCCAAATCCGAGGCTGCCGCGCCGCAGGATGACGTCCTCGCGATCTTGGAAACCGCCCGCTAACATGCTGCGTGTCAATCGGCCCGGCGGCGGGGTGCGGGTCAAGATCTGCGGTCTGCGGACCCTTGCTGATGTTGACGCCACGGCCAAGGCTGGTGCGGCCTATATGGGCCTTGTATTCTTCCCGAAATCGCCGCGGCACGTGGATATCGACTTGGCGCGGACGCTCGCCATGGCGGCGCCGGTGGGGTTGGCCAAGGTTGCTTTGCTCGTGAACCCTGACGACGAGACGCTCGATCACGTTTTGGACCAAGTGCCGCTGGATATGATCCAGCTTCACGGCAGCGAAACGCCCGAGCGTCTGGCCGAGGTGCGCGCTCGGTCCGGCTTGCCAGTCATGAAGGCGGTGGGCATCCGAACGGCCGAAGACCTTGCTCAATTGGACCAGTTCGATGGCGTTGCGGATCAAGTCCTGGTCGATGCCAAGCCGCCCGCAGGCAGCGACCGACCCGGTGGCAATGGCGTCGGCTTCGATTGGACCTTGATCGCGGATCGTGAATGGAAGGGGCCGTGGATGCTCTCTGGCGGTCTCACGCCCGAGAATCTCGCCCAAGCCATCGCCCAAACGGGTGCGCGCCAAGTGGATGCCTCCTCCAGCCTGGAGGTGGTCAAGGGCGTCAAGGACGCGGCCAAGATCGCCGCCTTCTGCGCGGCGGCCTGATCGTCGGTGCGACCAGGTTTCGCGGGCCTGGCCCGCTTGTCCGTCTCGCAACGACAAGCTAGGCAGGAGCACCGTCCACACCAAAGGTCAGACAGATGCCCGACGACTTGCTGAATAGCTTCACGACCGGTCCGGATGAAAACGGGCGCTTTGGCGATTTCGGAGGGCGCTTCGTCTCTGAAACGCTGATGCCGCTGATCCTGGAGTTGGAGCGGCAGTACGAGCATGCCAAGACCGACGACAGCTTTTGGGCCGAGATGCACGATCTCTGGACCCACTACGTCGGTCGTCCATCGCCTTTGTACTTTGCGGAGCGTCTGACCGAGCGTTTGGGCGGCGCAAAGATCTATCTCAAGCGGGATGAGCTCAACCACACTGGCGCCCATAAGATCAATAACGTGCTGGGTCAGATCATTCTGGCGCGACGGATGGGGAAGACCCGGATCATCGCCGAGACCGGGGCGGGGCAGCACGGCGTTGCAACGGCCACGGTCTGCGCCAAGTTCGGTTTGAAGTGCGTGGTCTACATGGGCGCCCACGACGTGGAACGTCAAAGCCCGAACGTGTTCCGCATGAAGCTGCTGGGCGCCGAGGTGGTTCCAGTGACCTCGGGCCGAGGAACCCTGAAAGACGCGATGAACGACGCGTTGCGCGATTGGGTCACCAACGTGGACGAGACGTTCTATTGCATCGGGACGGTGGCTGGCCCGCATCCCTATCCGGCCATGGTCCGCGATTTCCAAGCCATCATTGGCAAGGAAGCCAAGGAACAGATGCAAGCCGCCGAAGGGCGTTTGCCCGACACGATTATCGCCGCCATCGGTGGTGGTTCGAACGCCATGGGCCTGTTTTATCCGTTCCTGGACGACAACGACGTGGCCATCATTGGCGTCGAAGCGGGTGGTAAGGGCGTGAATGACCGGATGGAGCATTGCGCCTCGCTCACCGGCGGTCGTCCAGGCGTGCTTCACGGCAACCGGACGTACCTGCTGCAAGACGAGGACGGGCAGATCTTGGAAGGGCATTCCATCAGCGCCGGCCTCGACTATCCCGGCATTGGGCCGGAGCATTCGTGGCTGCATGATATCGGACGGGCGCAATATGTCTCGATCACTGACGTGGAAGCCTTGGAGGCGTTCCAACTCTGCTGCGAGATGGAGGGCATCATCCCAGCCCTAGAGCCTTCCCACGCCCTGGCCCATGTCATGAAGATCGCGCCAGACCTGCCCAAGGATCATATCATCTGCATGAACATGTGCGGACGGGGCGACAAAGACATCTTTACCGCAGCCCGTGCCCTTGGCTGGGAGATGGGCGACGTCCTATAAAGTGGGCAGACCTGCGGTCACCCGCAGGTCCATCGCCGGTCAACCGGCGATGCCCCCACGCTCTGGCATATATGGGACGTGTGGGGCGGCTGTCTGGGGTAGGGTGCCATCGGCCCTCGGGTCAGGCACGACCTCGATTTCCTGACGCGTCGCTACGAAGCCCGAGCGCATGTAAAACGGGAGGGCGATCGGGCTGTCGAAGGTGCAGGTGTGCACCGTGATCTCCGGGACATCGCGGGCAAATCCATGGTGAAGCGCAGCGCGCATCATGGCCCGCCCGAGCCCTCGGCCCTGGACCGCTTCCGTCAGGCCAAAGAAGGCCAATTCGCAAGTGCCGCCGGTGCGAAAATCCAGTTCAACCAGCCCTTCGGCCTGTCCGTCCCTTTCCAGGACACGGATTTCCACCCTTTCGTCCGTCAGGATCTCCCTCAAGGCGCTGTCATCCAATTTCAGGCGCGAGAACCAGAGCCAGTCCAACGCGCCGACGCGTGTGAACAGATCCCGGTACCAGTCCACATCCGGAGCGCGCATTTGCCGAAGCGGGACGTCAGGGGGCGGGGGCGCCAGGGTCGGGCGGGGCATGTGCAGATGGGTCACAACCGCCGCCACGTGGCCCGATGCGATGGGATGAAAACCAGATTTCAACACGTGGACATCCTCCTGCGCGGCACCTTGGGATTGCTTCGGCCAATTCTGAGGAACCTGCAAGGATGGTTAGACCTCTCCACATGAGCAGTCGGTAAGTGGGCACTCTTAGGATGCCGGCCCATGCAGGGTTTGCTTAGTGTCCTGTGCAGGGAGTTGGTCTCAGCTATGCTGCATATGACCTCGGTTTCGCGCCGATGGTTCACTTTGGGCCGCGAGCCGAGTCCCTCCAGCGGGTACCCTCAACTCTTTGGGTCCGCAGAGGGCATCGTCACCGTTCGCAGGTCGTTGGTGCTTCCCCCGGCCTCTGTCTGTCTCGCCACAGTTCGCCCTCAGTGTCAGATCGGCGCGCCCCTTTCGCAACGCCCGACCTCAGAGGTTTTCTTCCTTGGAAACAGGTCAGCCGTGCTTGCCTCAGCGCCAGTCTCTGACCCCGATACCAAAGCAAGAACCAAACAGGGGACGCCTCAGTCCACCCGGTACAGGTCGAGCACGTCTCGCGGGACAACATCCAGGGCACGCTGATGGGTCGCCGCGAAATGGACTTGCGGCGCGACGCCTTCCTCATGGGCTTGCAGGAACCGTGCCGCACAGAGGCACCAGCGGTCCCCTGGTTTCAGGCCCGGAAAGCGAAACTCTGGCCGAGGCGTGCTGAGATCGTTGCCCAAGTACTTTGAGTGCGCTAGGAATTCAGCCGTCATAACGGCGCAGACAGTATGTTGCCCTGTATCCATCGGGCCGGTGTTACAGCACCCATCGCGGAAAAAGCCGGTCATCGGCTCCGTGGAACAGCTTTCCAACGGCGCGCCGTCTACATTCAAGGCCTTAAAGCTTCCGGCGGGGGTGGTCATTGGCAGTCCTCCTATGTGCCAAAGGCTAGGCTGCGCGGCCTAAAATACCAGGGCCGACACCCCCTTGTTTTCGCGTTTCTGCTTGGCCCCTTGGGCGGCTGCCCAACCCCATCGGCCGAAACCCCTAGAGCATCCAAGCAGAAGGGAAGCCTAGCCCGCAGGTTGCTGCCGCGCCGCGATGGCGCGGAACATCGCCACCATGGACGCGGTTATGCCAGGCCCACTGAACGCCCGATCGGCGGCGTTGACGGCAATCACTGTCTGCCGTCCACGGTCGATATAAAGGTACTGACCATAGACACCGCGCCCCATGACTTCGCCTAGGGCGGCGTCGGCGGGCACCCACCACTGATAGCCATATTTGATCCGACCCGGCGCGGTTTTGGCCGAGGGCGTGATGCTGGCGTCGACCCAGGCTTCGGGGACGATCTGACGACCTTCCATGATGCCGCCTTGCTCCACCAAAAGCCCCAACCGCGCGTAGTCCCGTGTGCGCATGTTCAACCCACCCAGGACAAAGGCCACGCCCTCGCCATCGGTCAAATAGGTGACTGGCCCCATGCCCGCCGGGCCCATAAGGCGGTCGGCCATTAAGTCGGCGATGCGCTGACCGGTGACGCCGCGCAGCACCATGCCCAGAACGTGGGTATCCATGGACACGTATTTCCAGGCGGCCCCCGGCTCCCTGTCTCGCGCGGTCAGGGCTGCGGTGAAGTCATCCAACCCACCGCCCAAGGCGATCACGCGGCCCATGCGATTGATGTCGCTGTCGGGGTCCGCGTAGTTCTCATCAAACTCTACGCCGCTTTCCATTTGGAGAACGTCTTGCACCGTCACGCCGTCATAGGCCGATCCGGCCAAATCGGGCGCGTGCAAGACGACGAGGTCATCCAAGGACAGCTTGCCTTCGGCCACGATTTGCCCCGTCAGAAGGGACAGCGCCGATTTCGCCACCGACCAACTGATGCGCATATCGTTGGCATCCGTCCCTTGGTGGTAGCTTTCATGGGTGATTTTCCCATCGTGAAGCACGACCAATCCGGTGATGCGGCGGGCGTCGATCCAGTCGTCGGCCCCGTCGGGAAGCGGGATGGATGGACCTTCGGGCAGCGTTGCCCCCTCCTTGGCGATCACGGGCGCCGTCAGGAAGGCGTCGCCCATATTGCTGAAGTTCGAGACGATCTTGTCCTGGTCAAACAGCGTGTGGACCGTCCATAGGCGCTGCAGTTCCTGACGGTAGACGCCCACCACACCTGCGGCCAAGGCAAGCAAGGCCAATAAGCCGACCCCTAGTCGCTTGCCCCAAACCGCCATCTCTGCCTCTTGTGTGTTTTTCGCACCCAACCACGTCACAACGGGTCCGTCCAGACAGCCGTAGGGTTAAATGGGCATCCTGGGCTCAAGATGGCGGGACGATAGGGGCCTGAATGTCTGGCCGAGACGCAGGTCTACTCCAGGCGCCACTGCATCCAGCGCCCGTGGAAATCGACCCGTCCGGCATCCAGTGTCAGATCGCCGGGCCATAGCCGCAGGGTGAGCCGTGCCCCCGGTGGCGTATGGTCCGTCTCCATGGCGAACCATGCCAGGGGCGTCTCGTCCGTCGCTGCCGCGCCCGCGGCCTCGATGGCCATCCGCGCGGTCTTGTCCGTATCGGGGGGGAAATATTGCCAAGCCACAGTGTGATAGATCAACCGACATGTGCCTGGTACGGTGGGACGTTGCAGACGCGCCGTGATCCAATCCCCCGCGTCACCTGCGTCCACTGGGTTCGGGGCCAAGGCCAGGGCCGCGTCCATCCGGGCCAGGCGATCCGGTTGATCTGGCCAAAGGTACGCGCGCAGCCGCAGGCCATCGCGCGCCGGATGCAGGGGGCGCAGATCGACGCCGTGCCGAGCGGAGACCACCGGCGTGCCCTCTGGGGGCATCGGCCCGTCCCAATCTGGCGTCAGGTCAAAGGGCGCGTCATCGGGACCATACCGGTGCCCGGGCAGGGTCAAGCCGAACCGGTCCCAGTTCAGGTTCAGCCCTGCTGACGCGCCAAGCTCCATCATGTCCAACGGATAGCCGAACCGGTGGTGAAGCCATTGGCCAACGGCGCGCAGCGCGATGGACCGCCGTAGCTCATTCGTTTGCGGCGCGCTTGCCAGCCAGTCGTCCAGGAAGGTGTAATCCGTGTCCAGAGCCTCCCGGACCGCTTGCCACAACCTGTCATCCGAGACTTGGTTGGGCGGATAGACCGCGCGGAGCTCCGCGTGACCCTGTAAAACAAGCGCATGGAGACCGCCCGCCAACCGCAGGGGCAGACTGGCCCCAGCGGGCGAGACGTCGCCCTCCCAGGCAAACAGGCGGGCGGCGATTGCCCCGTCATCTGGCGTGAGCCGGTCGCCCAGCATCCCCATCAACTGTCCCATGAACGGGGAGCCCAGGTCCTCGCAGGCGCGCCCCTGGCGGTGGAACGCGGCGGTTAACGGCGCGGCAGTCATCGGAACTTGGCCGCCAAGCGTTGGAGGGGCGAGAGCGTCTCCTCGGGTGTCTGGGTCGTGTCCGTCTTTGTCGTGTCTGTCTTTGGGGCGCGGTCCGCCGCCGGTGGGGCAGGGTGGTCTGGCGCGGAGGCCTTCGATGATCGGGGCGGGGCCGTGCGTTGGGCCACCGCGTTCATGAACCGCCCACTGTCCCCCGCCGCCAGATGCGGTGCGCCGTCTGACAGCCCACGCAGCAGATCGTCCAGCATAGGCCCCTCGGCCTTGGCAAAATCCGACAGGACATACCCCGATACCCGGTCCTTATGGCCAGGGTGCCCAACACCCAACCGGACGCGCCCGTAGTCCGGCCCCAGGTGCTGATGGATGGACCGGAGGCCGTTGTGGCCCGCGTGGCCGCCACCGTGTTTGACCTTTAGGCGTCCAGGGGCCAGATCCAATTCATCATGGAACACGGTGACCGCACCCGGGGATAGTTTGTGAAAACGCATGGCCTCGCCCACGGATTGGCCGCTGAGGTTCATGAAGGTCGAGGGCTTCAGCAACCAGACCTTGGTGCTGCCGAAACGGACTTCGCTCAGCTGGCCCTGGAATTTGCTCCGCCAGGGGCCACCGCCGTGGTCGTCGGCAATGCGGTCCAAGGCCATGAAGCCGATGTTGTGACGGTTGCCCGCGTATTTTGTGCCGGGATTACCCAGGCCGACCCAAAGCTGCATCACGCGCCCTCCTGTCCGGGGACAGACTAACGCCGCGACGCGGCAATGGCGAGTGGCCGGCCTAATCCGCTGGCAGCAGACCTGCTTCGCGGAGGGCCGTGTGCTGGATCAGAAACACGGTCTTGCCGTCGCGGATGCGGCCATCGCTGATCATGCGCAGGGCTTCGGCCAGCGGGATATGGAGCACTTCGATGTCCTCGCCTTCCGCCTCCAGGCCACCGCCGCGGCCGATGGGCGCGTCTTTGCGGTACGTCCCGGTAAAGCACGCGTTATAGGCCAGCGCGGAGGCGGGCGCCGCGATCAGGTCCGTGACGTGGGTCAACGACTCCGCTGCGTAGCCCGTCTCTTCCAGAAGTTCCGCATGCATCCGCTCCGTCGCGCCCGCACCGTCAAGAACACCGGCCGGCACTTCGATAAACATCGGATCGGCGCCGATCAGATGGACCGGCAGGCGAAACTGACGGGTCAGCAGCACCGTTCCCGCGTCGGGATCATACAGCAGACAGCAGGCTCCGTTGCCGCGGTCGTAGACCTCGCGCGTCTGCTCGGACCATGTGCCGTCCCGGCGGCGCAGGGCGAACCGGTGGCGCGTTAGGATGCCATAGTCCTCAGACAGAACATCGGTCGATATGGGGCGGACGGTGTCAGACATGGGCTATCCTCGGTCGCTGCGCCCAACGCGTTGCCGGTGATGGGCCTGCCTGTCAATCCGCCGGGGCGATCAACCGCCGAAGGGCCAGCTCCTGTATCAGGACGACCGTTTTCGCGTCACGGATGCGGCCATCGCGGACCTGGGCCAGCGCGTCGTCGAATGGCATGTGGATGACCTCGATATCCTCCCCCTCGGTGGCATCGCCTCCGCCCGCGCCGACCTGGTTGTCCCGGCGATAGGTTCCGACAAAGCACGCTAGGTATTCCGTCACGGAGCCGGGCGATGTGATGAGGTCGGTCACATGTTCCAACGGGCCAACGGTATAGCCCGTTTCTTCCATCAATTCAGCGCGCATCCTGTCTGCCGGGGCGGCGCCATCCAACAGGCCCGCAGGGACTTCGATCAGATAGGGATCTTGACCGCTCACCTGCATCGGCAAACGGAACTGCCGGGTCAGCAAAAGCGTGTCGGCCTGCGTATCGTGCAACAAGCAGGCCGCGCCATGCCCCCGGTCATAGACCTCTCGCGTTTGGTCGTCCCAGGTGCCGTCCCGCCGCCGCAGGGAAAAGCGATGGCGGGTCAGGGTGCCCCAATTGTCCGATAGGACATCAGCGGCGATCGAACGAAACGTATCAGACACGAGCGGCACCCAGGTGTGGGGACAAGGGGTTTCCTACCAAGGACTTAGGGGCCTAGTCCTCCATGGCTTCAAGCTGATCGATGAACCCTTCGATCATGCTCAACCCCTTGTCCCAAAACGCGGGGTCCGAGGCATCCAGCCCGAAGGGCGCCAGCAGCTCTTTGTGGTGCTTGGAGCCACCCGCCCGCAGCATGTCGAAATACTTGTCTTGGAAGCCCTCCGGCTGATCCTCATAGGCCGCGTAGAGCGCGTTCACCAACCCGTCCCCGAAGGCATAGGCATAGACGTAGAACGGCGAATGGACGAAATGCGGGATATAGGCCCAGAAGTGCTCGTAGCCGTCCATGAACTCGAACACCGGGCCCAGGCTTTCCGCTTGCACCGACATCCACAGGGCGTCGATATCCTCGGGTGTGAGTTCTCCGTCGCGGCGTGCGGCATGCAGCTTGCACTCGAAATCGTAGAAGGCGATCTGGCGCACGACCGTGTTGATCATGTCCTCAACCTTGCCCGCCAGAAGGACTTTGCGCTGCGCGTCGTCGGTGGCAGCCTCCAGCATGGCGCGGAAGGTCAGCATCTCGCCGAAGACGGACGCGGTCTCCGCCAGGGTCAGGGGCGTCGAGGAGAGCATCTCCCCCTGTCCGGCAGCGAGAACTTGGTGCACGCCGTGGCCCAATTCATGGGCTAATGTCATGACATCGCGGGGTTTTCCCAAGTAGTTGAGCATCACGTAGGGATGCACCGTGGTCACGGTTGGGTGGGCAAAGGCGCCGGGGGCCTTGCCGGGTTTCACCTCCGCATCGATCCAACCCTTGTCAAAGAACGGCTCCGCGATCTTGGCCATCTCGGGCGAGAAACCGGCGTAGGCATCCATAACCGTGCTGCGCGCTTCGTCCCAGCCCACAAGGCGCGTGTCCTCCATGGGAAGGGGGGCGTTGCGGTCCCAGACCTGCAGGGTGTCGAGACCCAGCCACTTGGCTTTCAGCTTGTAATATCTGTGACTTAGGCGCGGGTAGGCGGCGACCACGGCGTTGCGCAGGGCCTCCACCACCTCCGGCTCCACATGGTTCGCCAGGTGGCGGCTGGCTTGCGGGGAGGGCAGTCCGCGCCAGCGGTCCCCGATTTCCTTCTCCTTGGCGAGGGTGTTGTGTACTCGCGAGAAGGTTCTGATATTCTTACCAAAAACATCCGCCAGCGCGCGGGCGCTCGCTTCGCGCTTGGCGCGATCCTGGTCGGTGAGCAGGTTGAGGGTCGCCTCGATTCCGAGGGTTTCGCCATCCACGTCAAAGGTCAGACCGGCGATGGTTTCGTCGAACAATTTGTTCCAGGCCGAGGCGCCGACGACCGAGGTGTCATGCAGGTATTTCTCAAGCTCGTCAGACAGTTGGTAGGGCTTCATCGCCCGCATCCGGTCAAGCGCGGGCCGGTAGCGCGCCAGATCCGCATTTGCGCCCATGGCGGCCTCATAGGTTTCGTCCGGTATCCTATTGAATTCCAGTCCGAAAAACACGAGTGGCGTGGTGATCGTCGTGATCTTGTCCTGCATGTCGGACATGAACTTCGCCCGCTCACCATTGGTCGTTTGCTGGTAATAGCGCAGGCCCGCAAAGGACATGATGCGGCCCGCGATCTCGTCGATCTTTTCGTTCCGCTCGATCGCGCGCAGCATCTCGCTTGCGCTCAGATCCGCCAGTTTTCCTTCGTAATCAGCCGCATAGGCGGCGCATTCGCCCTCCAGCCACTCCAGATCCCGCAGCAGCTCCGGCGCATCCTCGGCGGTGTAGAGATCGTCCAGGTTCCATTCGGGCAGGTTTCCCAGGGGCTCTCCCCCGGCGGTGGCATTGGCGTCGCGAAGAAGGGTCATCGGTGGGGCCTCGTGTCTGGTGTCGGACCATAGCTAGGCATCCCGGTGGCCGGGGGCAAATCGTTTGGTGCGGCGATCCGATGGGTGACGGGCGGGTGATCCCGGTCGGATCTGTGTCATCCCCAAAATTCGCACCAAACCTCGATACGGATGTCATCTTGGTGCATCGAAATCTCACTTTGATCCCGGTCAAGGCATCGCCCCAGACGGCATGGCAAGATCAGCGGACAGACAGGAGGACCCGATATGTTCAAGAATATCACCGTTGCCGTCGATGGGTCGGACCATGCCCGCCATGCTCTGTCGGTGGCCTGCGATTTGGCACAGCAATACCATGGGCAGTTACATCTGATCCACGCGCCCGAGGTTTCATCCACTGGTTTGGCCGTCGGCTCTGGCGCCATCGAGATCGCTCCGACGCAGGAGGCGATTCAGGCGGCTGGTGCCGACGTGATGGCAGCCGCGGCAACGCAGGTGCGGGCCGCCGGGTTGGAACCGGCCAGCGAGACGGTGCGCTACGGTCGCCCGTCGGCCGAGGTCTGCGGCTTGGCCGATGAGACGGGCTCCGACCTGATCGTGACGGGGCGGCGCGGGATGAGCTCCGTGCAGGGGCTGGTTCTCGGCAGCACGTCCCAACGCATTGCCCATGATGCGCCCTGTGCGGTCTTGACCGTAAAATAACCGCCGGGCTGGAGATCGTGACAGAACGGGTTTAGGGCACGACAGGGGCCTTTCGGTCCCATCGGCACGCCCCCCAAATGGTATGGCGTGCCGTCCAGAACAGGAGGCGTGCCATGACCGAGACAAATGTCCTTGCCGAGCGGGTCAAAACAATCCGCAAGGCGCGCAAGATCGGGCGCCCGAAGCTGTCGAAGCTGGTCGGCGTGACTGAGCGTCAAGTGACGCGCATCGAGACCGGTCAGATGCCTGTCTTGCCCGAGGCGCTGGCCCTGCGCCTCTCTGATGCCTTGCAGGTCCCGGTTCAGGCCCTGACCGGGGACGTGCCGTTGACGGATGCGGATCTGACCGAGGCCCCCGTCTCAACCTGCACGAGCGGTTGCTGCGGTTAGGGCGCCGCCTGCGCGGGGTCTTTGGTCGCTTTGGGTGGCCGTTACGGTGTGGCCGTATTGGCCTCTGGGTGGGTCTGTCCCCAGACTCGCGTGGCGTCTTTGGCGATCAGGCGCCGTTGCATGGCGTCCAATTCCGCCAGGGCCAGATCGCGGTCTCCGGTCCGGGTGAGCGCCCGGTCATAGGCGGTACAGACTGACTTGACGCCCCAAGGCAGCACAGCCGAGGCGACCCAGGTCCGCAAATGGGGCGGCAGCCGATCATAGTCGGACATGAGGTTCCCGCCGCGCTGTTTGCGCCGCAGGGACGTTGTACCAAGGTTGCGCGCCATGTCCCGACCTTTCGCCATGCCCGGCCCAATCACGTTGCCGGTGCGTGCGATGTTATAATATATCGGCATTCTGGGGCGCAACCGACATATGCCGCAACGGAAGCCGTTTTGTCAGGCGTCGCGGGTCAGGGGGCCTTGGGGTGTTTCCATACCCTCCGCCCGGTCAAAGCGGAGGTAGGCGAGCGCGCGGTCCCCGGCGCAGGTGTGGATCACACCGGCGGGTTTGCCCCCCGACGTGATCTCCGCCCCTTCGGTGACGGGGCCAGCAACCCGGGCAAGGCCCTTTCGCAGGGTGGTTTTATGGTGCATCCGCGCGACGATTTCTTGGCCGACGTAGCAGCCCTTCTTGAAATCCACGCCGCCAAGCCGCTCGAATCCCATTTCCAGGATGTAGCTTTCTCCGTGGATCAATTCGCGGCCCGTTTCGGGGATCAGGTTGTCCACGCGCACCGCATCCCAATCGACGCCGCCATCGCCGGATCCGCCGTAGTGGCGCCAGCCCATGCCGGGGCGTGGGTCGGCCAACGCTCCCGCGGGCGGCTCGCCCAAGCCCCGCCCGACCGTCAGCCTCGCGTCCGCGATGTCGACCTTGGCGCGGAGCCGATACATGGTCAGCCGTTGGGCGGTCGCCTGTGCCAAGTCGGTGGCCACATCCAGATATGTTGCCTCAGCGTCCTGCCAGGTCAGGAAGTCAGCCAAATACTTGCCCTGCGGCGTCAGCAGCGCCGCATAGCCCAGGCCATGGGCGGGAACATTGGCTGTCAGCAAGCCATCGAGGAACGTCGCGCGATCGGCGCCGGAGATGCGGAGGACGGTGCGTGTCATGTCCCCTCACATAAGGATGTGTGATGCCATGCCAAGCCCAGATTGACCGGCGTCTTTGGCAGGGCTACCTCCCAAAGGTCCCCAATCGACAGGAGCAGACCATGCGCGACGCGACCCCGGCCCCCGCCTGCTTGGCCAACGGCCCCCATGTTCTGTCGATCCCAGGGCCGTCGATCATGCCGGATCGGGTTCTGCGCGCCATGCATCGGCCCTCGCCGAACATTTATGAGGGTGAGTTGGTGGATCTAACCCACTCGCTGATCCCGGATCTGAAGGCGGTGGCGCGGACGGACCACAATGCCACGATCTACATTGGGAATGGCCATGCGGTGTGGGAGGCCTCCTTGGCCAACACCCACGCCCGGGGCGACCTGGTGTTGGTGCCGCGCACGGGCACCTTTGCCGATGGGTGGGCCGAGATGGCCCGGGGCCTGGGTCTGCGGGTCGAGACGTTGGATTTCGGCAACCGCGTCGCCATGGATCCCGCGGCCATCGGGCAGCGGTTGCGCGACGATACGGCCCACGAAATCACCTCGGTCCTCGTGGTGCAGGTGGATACCTCGTCGTCCGTGTTAACGGATATCGCGGCCATCCGGGCCGAGATGGACGCCGCCGGACACCCGGCGCTGCTGATGGCGGATTGCATGGCCTCCATGGGGTGCGATGTCTTCGAGATGGATGCCTGGGGTGTCGATGTGGCTATTGCCGGGTGCCAAAAGGGGCTGATGACGCCAGCGGGGGTGAGTTTCGTCTTCTATAACGACAAGGCCGACCGCGCGCGGGAGCGGGCCGACTGCGTTACCGGCTATTGGGATTGGCGACCTCGGACCAAGCCGGACATCTACTTCAAGTATTTCTACGGGACCGGGCCGACGCATCATCTCTATGGTCTGCGCGAGGCGTTGGACATGCTGGTCCACGAAGAGGGGGTGGAGGCCGCCTGGGCCCGGCATGGCCTTCTGGCTGAGGCGCTTTGGGCTGCGTGTGACCAGTGGGAAGCGCCCGGCGGGTTGGAGCTAAACGTTCGGGATCGGGCCCACCGCAGTCATGCCGTGACCGCCGTCCGCTTGCCAGAGCGGGGGACGGCCCTGCGGAATTGGTGCAGCGACTCCTTTGGTCTGACGCTGGGGATTGGCATCGGGATGGCCCCGCTGGGTACGCTCGAATGGGATGGCTTTTTCCGCGTGGGCCACATGGGTCACGTCAGCGGGCACACGATGATGGGCACCCTGGGCGGCATCGAAGCGGCTTTGGCGGCCTTGGATATTCCCCATGGTCGAGGTGGCTTGGCTGCGGCAGCTCAGGTCCTTGCGGGGAAGGTCTAAGGGGCGCAAGACACGGTTTGGTCAGGGGTGTGCGGCTATCGAAGGCCCGTTGTTTGGCCTGACGACGTGGCTTGATTTTGGATGGGGCGATGCTCCATTTGGCTAGGGTGCTTGAGCGAATGCTGTCTGACTGGCCTTTGCCTGTCACGCAAAGTGCGCGGAAGTCTTTTCTGTCGTTTTCTCAGAGGGTGAATGGCACGACTGACCTGCGGGTCGCTCGTCGGTGTCTGCTGGCGTTTGAACTGCGCGGGATCCGTGACTGGGGTCGGAGGGGGCTCTGCCCCCGCGCCTGCGGCGCCCCCCGGAGTATTTTTGCCGAGAAGAAAAGAATTTAAGTCAAAGTGTTCGTACTTTGATAGGCCTCTTGGGGGACGTAGCGCCTAGCTGCCGTGGGACCGGGCAGGTGTTCGATGGGGCCGGGGACGCCGTTTTAAGGGGTTGAGGCGAGACCAGGATGAAGGGCGGGACGTCAATGTCTCGCCTGGGGCGGTTCCTCCCGTGAGAGAAGCTCGGCTTAAGCGTGCTGGGTCTGGGGGACGGGGCGACTGGGCAGGGTGCGGCGCCAGTGTCAACTCGCTCTATTTGCGTCGAGCGCGGTCCAAAGCGGCTGCCACGCGGGCATCCCAATCGGCTTCGACGCGGGCGCGGTGCAAGCCCAAGCGTTTGATGCCGTAATGCAGGCAGGCGCACACAATCAGCGCCATGGGATAGCCCCAGAGACCCCAGATCATGACCAGCCCGGACACCAGGACCAGATAGGCCATCCAGAGGAAAGCTTCGGTGTAATCCTCGACTTGGCCGAACTTGTCATCGCGCATGGGCTGGCTCCGTTGTTGCTCCCCATCACCTTAGCGCGGGAATTGTCCCTGCAAAGTTAAGATAACGCCCGTGCGAGCGCCTGCGGCAAAGCCCCGCGCAAGCGGGCCATGTCAGCGTCCGTGCCGCAACCGATCCGAATGCACCGATCCAGGGGGGCGACGCCGGGCATCCGCACGAAAATGCCGTCGTCGATCAGGGCGGCCAGGACCTTGCGCGCAAAGGCCCCGTCTTGTCCGCAGTCCACTGTGACGAAGTTGGTCGCGGAGGGCAGGGGGCGGAGGCCGTTTGCCTCGGCGATATCGCGGATGGCTTTGCGCGATTCGTCAACCAGGTTGACGACCTGAGACAGCCAGTCGCGATCGGTCAGGGCGGCGCGGGCCCCTGCCTGGGCGATCCGCCCGACGCCAAAGTGATTGCGCACACGGTCGAAGGCCGCGATCAGGTCGGGGTGACCGATGGCATACCCCACGCGCAGGCCCGCCAAGCCATGGGCCTTGGAGAACGTGCGCATACGGATCACCCGGGGGTCATCCGGGGAGATGGGCGGGATGGCCGAGGGGGGCGCCAGGTCGGCATAGGCCTCGTCCAGACACAGCAGGCAGCCCGTGGGCAGGCGGTCGAGCATGTCCGTGATCGTCGCGCCGGTGTGGTGGCTGCCCATGGGGTTGTCGGGATTGGCGAGGTAGATCACCTTCGCGCCGGTCTGGCGTGCCTTGGCCAGAAGAGCATCTGGGTCTTCGGCATCGCCTGAGTAGGGGACGGTATGGAGTGTGCCGCCGTACCCGGTCACATGGTAGTTGAAAGTCGGATAGGCCCCAGCGGATGTGACGACCGCGTCGCCCGGCGCGACAAGCAATCGCACGAGAGAGCCAAGCAACCCGTCAATGCCTTCGCCCAGCACGATGTTCGCCATGGCGACGCCGTGGTGCTGGGCCAGGTCTGCGCGGAGGTCGAAGCCTTCGGGGTCGCCGTACATCCAAGCGTCGCGGGCAGCGGCCTCCATGGCGGCGATGGCCAGGGGAGAGGGGCCGAAGACGCTTTCGTTGGCGCCGAGGCGGGCGGCGAATGGGGCACCGCGCTGGCGTTCCTGCGCCTCCGGGCCAACGAAAGGGACGGTAGCGGGCAGGCTTTGGGCCAATGGCGTCAGGCGGTGGGACATGGAGGTGTCTCTGGGTCGGGAAGGGGGCCGGGGCGTGCTACACGCGCGGGGGTGCGGCTGTCGAGGGCGGAGGGGGCGCCGCCCCCGCGCCTTTGGCGCCCCCCCGGAGGTATTTGGGCCGAGAAGAAGGGCGAAGTTTTAGATAAATTGTTTGGATTGGTTTGGGGGGCTTGGGGTTTGGTTTCTTTCGAGGCAGGCGGGCTTGGCGGTGTTGCTTTCGCCAGGGGGGCAGAGGGTGGGGGTCTGGACTTAAGCGGGGTTGGGTTACGATGGGTCGGTTAGGGGGCGACCTAGGGCTACGTTGGGCACCTGTGGGGGAGGTGCTCGGTTCTGGCGGTCAGCAGTGTGGAGCGTGGGCGCTTTCCGTAGCGGTTTTGGAGACTACGCAGCGGTTGGTTCCTCGGCCCAGCGTGCAGGGTATATCGCTGCGCAAGTTTGGGCCTCACCTTCGCGATGACCACACATTCGGGTGGCGGGGCCGGTTGCCACGCCTCAGGTCAGGGCTTCCGTTCGGTCCACGAGATGGGGCAGGGGCGCGCCTGCTTCGGCGCAGCGGATGATCTCTGCCAGGGTATGGACCGCCGTCGGGGCGCGGGTGGCGGAGGCGATGTGCGGGGTGACTGTCACGTTCGGGTGGTGCCAGTAGGGGTGGTCCTCGGGCAGAGGTTCAACGCGGAAGGCGTCCAGCGTCGCGTGGCCCAGGTGACCGTCGAGCGCGGCCAGAAGAGCGTCATCGTCCACAAGCGCGCCGCGGCCAGGGTTCAGAAGGACCGCGCCCTTGGGCATGAGGGACAGGCGATCTGCGTTCAACAGGTTCTCGGTGGTGCGGGTGTGTGGTGTCAGTAGCACGGTGATCTGGCCCTCAGACAGGGCTTTGCGCAGGCCCTCCTCACCGGTGAGGGAGCGGACGCCGGGGATGTCCTTGGCACTGCGTGACCAGCCCGTGACAGGAAACCCAAGCGCCGTGAGCGCGCGTGCGGCTGCGCTGCCCAATGTGCCCAGGCCTAGAATGGTGACCGGACGGTCGCTGGCCAAGGGCGGCGGGGTGTTGTCCCAGGGGGCGCCATGAATATGGGCGTCCATGCCAAGATGGTGGCGGAGCACATGGCCCGTCACCCATTCGACCATGCCCTGGGTCAGGCTGGGGTCGACCATACGGGTTAGGGGCGCGGTTAGGGTGCGGTTGCCTTCGATCTCTTCGACGCCGGCCCAGAGGTTCAGCACCGCCTTCAGGCCCGTGTAGGGCGTGAAATCCTGGAGCGCGGCGTTCGGCGCGTAGATCACATAGTCGATCTGAGCCGGGTCATGGGGCGCCTCGAACAGGTCAATGGTGTGGGCGATCCCGGCGGCGTCGAGCGCGGCGGGCAGCAGGTCCCGGTAGTCGTCCCAGCGTTCGGGGCGAGCAGCGAAAAGAATGCGTGTGGTCATGTGGCAAAGGCCTGTGAGAGATCGCGCATCCCCTTGATCTCGATGGGATTGCCCGAGGGATCGAGGAAGAACATGGTGGCTTGCTCGCCCGGCTGCCCCTCGAACCGGAGGGACGGGGCGATGACGAACACCTGTCCCGAAGCCGAGAGCCTGTCGGCCAGGGCGCGCCACTCCTCCATGGGCAGCAGGGCGCCGAAATGGGGCATGGGCACCATGTGATCCCCAACCTTGCCGGTTGAACGGTGATCGAAGGCGGGGCCCAGGTGGAGGCTGATCTGGTGGCCGAAGAAGTTGAAATCGACCCAGGTGTCGGTGCTGCGCCCTTCGGTGCAGCCGAGCAGGTCGCCGTAGAAGGTGCGGGCCTCATCCAGATCGCGGATGTTGAAGGCGAGGTGAAAGATGCTCATGGGCCGGGTCTAGCCCGGGCGGGCGCGCTTGGGAAATGGGGATCGGTGATGGTTGGGATCACGGATCAATGCCTGTGCTGTGCTTTGGGGGGCACCGGTCAGCGGGTGTTTGTCACCGCGTTGGGTAGAGACTGGCTATCCGATGCCCAGGACGACGGGCTGTGCGTTTGGTGTTCAGGGTCAGGCTCTATGCGTCCTAGGGGCTCCGCTTGGGCTTAACGCGTGGTTCAGGCCGAGCAGGAGGATCTGCCCATATCTGTTCTGTTTCACCGTGGCCCAATGCAGCATCAATCCTTGTCCCGCCGTTTCCCCGCGTCGAGGGCCGTCGGGTCGTGAGGGTCATCATTCGTGTGGTCCCGAAACGGCCTGTGGCCGTGGGCGCGCTTCAAAGTGTGCCGGACAGCCGACAGTCGGCGCAAAGGAGGATGGTCCCTTTTGTAGTGGGCGCGCCATGACCTCCCCGCGCACAGGAGACCAGACGAGCGACCGTAAAGGTGTGGGGAAAGCCTATTCGGCGATACTCAAGGTCGGTAGTCTGATCGCAGACTTGAGCGTCCACAGCGGCGCTTTTCGCGTGGGACATCACGCCCGACCTTTCTGTTCAGATAAGGACTGGAGCATCCGGTCAAACTGCAAATCCCTGTATGAGCAGCGTCACAAGGTCGGGTCGATGTTCGCTGCACACCAGAACGGGCGACGCATCTCGGGCTGTGACCGTCGTGGCGCTGGCACCTTCGACTTGTCCAGTGAATGAGGCCTGCCCCAAGGCCCTGCTTCGATCGCGATGACTTCATGGGGCCGCACGCGGAGTAGCTTCGTTCGGCTCGTCTTTGCGATCTGCGTCACAGCAGTTTGGGCTGTTCGGCCCCAAGCGCATGTCCCTCGATCCGGAGGAGCGCGCGTTTGGTGGCAAGGCCGCCGCTGAAGCCGCCGATCCCACCATCCGCTGCGATGACGCGGTGGCAGGGGATGACGATGGGCAGCGGGTTCTGACCATTGGCCATGCCGACCGCGCGGGTGGCTTTGGGGGCTCCGATGGCCCGGGCGATGGCGCCGTAGCTTGTGGTCGTCCCGAAAGGGATCTGCGTGAGTGCCTGCCAGACGCGGCGTTGAAACGCGGACCCATCCGGCGCGAGCCTCAGATCGAAGGTGCGGCGCTCGCCCCGCAGATAGCCCGTCAGTTGGGCGCAGGCCGCCTGGAGGCGGTGGGGGTCTTTGATCCAGTCTGCATCGGGGGCTTGCGCTGTGCCTTCTGTTGGGAGGCGTATGTGCGTCAGCCCGGCCTCGGTCCCTGCGATCAGCAGTGGGCCGTACGGGCCGTCCATCCGGGCGAAGACCGTCGGCGTCACACCGGATTCGGAGGCTCGCGCCGCTCGGCGATGGCCACCACATTGGCAAGGGCCATGCGGCCCATATCCTCCCGCACCTCCAGGGCTGCCGTGCCCAGGTGCGGCAGCAGGGTGACGGTGTCGAGCGCGCGCAGGGCCTCGGGGACGTGGGGTTCCTGCTCGTAGACGTCGAGGCCCGCGCCGCCGATCTGACGGGCTTGCAGCGCCGCAATCAACGCCGTCTCATCCACCACGTCGCCGCGCGCGATGTTCACCAGGATGGCGTGGGGCTGCATGGCGGCCAGGGCCTGGGCGTCGATGATGTGGACCGTTTCCGGCGTGGCGGGCACGGCGACCACGACCATATCGGCGGCGGCACAGACCTCGGCCACGGAGGGCAGTTGCCGCGCGCCTGCAATGTCCTTGGTCGAGCGGTTGTGGAACACCACCTCCATCCCGAACCCGTGGTGGCAGCGGTGGGCGATGGCCTGTCCGATGCGGCCCATGCCGATCACGCCCAGCGTCTTGCCCGAGACATGCATCCCCAACATCTGGATGGGGTGCCAGCCCTGCCACTCGCCTGCGCGGACGAGGCGCTCGCCCTCTCCGGCGCGGCGGGCGGTCATCAAGATCAAGGTCAGTGCGATGTCAGCGGTCGCGTCCGTGACGGCGCCAGGGGTATTGGTGACTGCCAGTCCGGCAGCACGGGCCGCATCAACGGCGATGTGGTTGTAGCCCACCCCGAAATTCGCGAGGCCCTTGGCGCGGATCGGACCGGTGAAGGCTTCGGAGGTGAAGGCATCGCCCAGCGTGGGCAGAATAACGTCGTAGTCCGCCAGGGCGGCACGGCATTCGGCCAGGTCCATGGGCTGGGTCGTGTCGCGGCAGGTGACGTCGAACCGGTCGCGCGCGGCATCCATCACGCTGTCGGGCAGCGCGCGGGAGATCAGGAGCCGGTCCATCAGTGCATCCGCCCCCCATCGGGAACGTCTGAGTCCGGGGCCAGTAGAACCACCTCTCCGTCCTTGTCGGGCAGGCCGAGGACCAGGACTTCGGACATGAATTTGCCGATTTGGCGCGGGGGGAAGTTGACCACTGCGACCACCTGTTTGCCGATCAAGGTTTCGGGGGCGTAATGGGCGGTCACCTGGGCCGAGGTCTTGCGTTCCCCGATCTCACCGCCGAAGTCGATCCACATCTTGATCGCAGGCTTGCGGGCCTCGGGGTAGGGCTCGGCCCGGGTGACGCGCCCGACGCGGATGTCGACCTTCAGGAAGTCATCGAAGTCGATATTGCTCATGCCCGCAACTCCCTGGAGCGGTCGGTGGCGGCTTTGACTGTCCGGGCCAGGAGGTCAGGCAGGTCTGGCATCAAAACCTCCAGCCCCGCCTGGGTGGTGCCGTTGGGAGAGGTGACGTTGATGCGCAGTTGCGCCGGGTCCTCGCCGGTCATGGCCAATTCGCCTGCGCCCGCGACCGTGGCGCGGGCAAGGCGCAAGGCCAAGTCGGGGGCGAGGCCCTGGGCCTCACCGGCGGCGGCCATCGCCTCGATCAGGTGGAAGACATAGGCCGGGCCAGAGCCGGACAGGCCCGTGACCGCGTCCATCTGGTCTTCGTGGTCCAGGCGCACGACCTCGCCCACCGCCGAGAGGAGCGCCTGGGCCAAATCCAGGTCGGCGGCTGTGGCGGCGTCGTTCCCGACGATAGCGGTGATCCCACGCCCCACGGCGGCAGGCGTGTTGGGCATGGCCCGGACCAAACGGATGTCGCCCAGGGCCGTCTCATAGGCGGTGATCGGGGTGCCCGCCGCAACGGTTACGAAGAGCGTGTCGGACAGCGCGCGCAGACGGGGCAGGGCCTCGGTCATCATCTGGGGTTTCACGGCGATCAGGGTGACGGCGGGGGCCGGTGGCAGATCGGTGTTCAGCGCCACGCCGGTGCCGCGCAGCCAGTCTGACGGCGCCGGGTCTAGAACCGTGACCGCCGAGGCCGCAACGCCCCGATCCAGCCACCCGGCCAACATGGCAGACCCCATCTTGCCGCATCCCAACAGGACGAGGCCGTTTGCGTTGATCGTCTCTAGGTCCATGACTGCCTCCCTTGCGGGCGCACCGTAGTGGATGGGCGCGGCGCCGGAAAGCCGGTCCGGTGTGTCGCGGGCGGCAGCGCCATCAGGCGTGGCCGTAGGCCTCGGCGATTGCGACTTGCATGGCATCGGCGGGCGCGCGCCCACCCCAGCACACCAGCTGAAACGCGGGGTAGAAGCGTTCTCCGGCCAGGATCGCCTCGGCCACCATATGATTGATCTGATCGACCTGGGCGCAGGCCCCTCCGGCCAGAACCAACCCATAGCGGTAGACCATCATCTTTTGCTGTGGCCAGAAGGCAAAAGCCCCCGCCCAGCATTGATCATTTGCCAGGTTCAGAACCTCATAGAGGCCAGGCAGCGCCTCTGCGGGCGGCTCCATCTCAAAGCAGCAGACCATGCGTAGGGTCTCATCCACTTCGGACCAAGCGAGGGTGACCGAATAGCTGCGCCACTGGCCTTCGACGACCATGGCGATTTGATCCTCGCCCACACGGTCAAAGTCCCATTCGTGGCTTTGGGCGACGGTCTCGACCAAATCAATGGGGTGCAAATCGCCCGTGTCTGAGAATTGCTGCCTCTGGTGGAGCATGTCTTGCCCTTCCGCTCGTTCGCTAGGACTTGTTTGGCGGCCGATCCCTATGCGGACCAACCACACGTCCCTACCAGATATGGTGGCGGTCCTGCTGTAACCTGTAAAGGGGACAGTTTCGGTTACCCACAAGTTTCATGCGCCCTTTGAGCGGTGATCGTAGGGAGGGGTCGCCTCACACCCATGTGACGCCACCGTGACCGTGACAGCGGCTATAGCCGATCCATGACCAGATTTCTTTCGGCCGCCGTTGCCGCCTGCCTCACCCTGACCACTCCCGCCCTGGCCGCACCGCTGTCCTTCGATGGCAGTTGGCGCGAACAAGGCTTTTTGCGTCTGACATCCAACGACTACGTTCAGCAGGGCGGTCGCTTGCAAGTGACCTCCGATGGGACGGTGTCGCTGCTGTGGAAGGCGGTGCCCGATGCGCTCCGCCAGGCAACGCAAGCGTCCTGGTCGTGGTCCGTCAGCGAGAGCGTCCCCGCGACGGATTTGCGCCGGAAGGGCGGCGATGACAGGAACCTGGCCGTCTATTTCGCGTGGACCGATGCGGCCACGGCGGCCAGCGCAAATCCCAATCGGGCGGGGCGTCTGCTGCGCAACGCCAATACGCGGGTCTTGGTCTATGTCTGGGGGGACGATGATCGGCGGGGCACCGTCCAACAGAGCCCCTACCTGCCTGGGCTGCGCACCATCGTTTTGCGGTCAGCTGGCACAGGGCAGCACAGTGAACGTATCGATTTGGCCGCCGATTACGCCCGAGCCTTCGGGGGGGCGCCCCAGGTCCTCGTCGGCGTCGGCGTCTCGGCTGACAGTGACGACACCGACACCCGCATTCGGGCATCGATTACGGCGCCGGACCTGCGCTGAGCGCTGCGCCGGGCCTTGACGGACACCGGACAAGGGCACAACCCTCTGCCCCGTTCTAGGACGGGAGAAGCAGATGGACCTGAACGGATGTCATGCCGCGATCACGGGGGGGGCTGGGGGCCTGGGCGCCGCCGTCGCCCGCCATGTGGCTGCGGCTGGGGGGCATGTGGCGATCCTCGATCTGGATGAGGCGCGGGGGGCGGCCCTGGCCAATGAGCTTGGTGGGACCTTCCATGCGTTGGACGTGACGGACGCTGGTGCCTGCGCGGAGGTCTTGGGGACGGTGGCTCAGGGCGGACGTCTCGATTTGATGGTGAACTGTGCAGGCATCGCTCCGGGGGCTAAGACGGTTGGAAAATCGGGTGCCCATGATCCGGGATTGTTTGTCAAAACCGTTGCCATCAACCTGACCGGCACCTTTAACTGCGCCTCGGCCGCTGCGGCGCTGATGGCCGCGCAGGACGGGCGTGGGCCAGACGGGGAGCGTGGCGTGATCGTCAATACGGCCTCGGTCGCTGCCTATGAAGGCCAGGTCGGGCAGGTGGCCTACGCGGCCTCCAAAGGGGGGGTCGCGGGGATGACCCTGCCGATGGCGCGCGACCTTGCGGGGTTGGGCATCCGTGTCGTCGCGGTTGCGCCGGGGTTGTTCCTGACGCCCATGTTGGAGGGGCTTCCGCAGGAGGTGCAAGACAGCCTGGGCGCCCAGGTGCCCTATCCGTCGCGGTTGGGTCACCCTCAGGAATTCGCGTCCTTGGTGGGCCATATCGCGGCGAATCCCATGCTGAACGGTGAGGTCATCCGGTTGGACGGAGCGATCCGCATGGCCCCGCGGTGACCAAGCATCGCGACCTTCGGGATTGGTGCCCGGTGACGTTTCACATGCCGGTGTCGATGGAAGGGCGGTTTGCCCGGTTGGAGCGTTTGTCGCTCGACGCCCATGCCGAAGCGCTGCACGCCGCCAATGACGTCGACACGGGCATGTGGCGGTTTCTGCCCTACGGACCGTTCCTTTCCCTGGGGTCGTATCGTGGATGGGTGGCCGCCGCCGCCGTGTCCGAGGACCCGGTGTTCTATGCGATCCGGGGGCCGCAGGGGTGGTCCGGCGTGGCTTCCTATTTGCGCCTCGACGGCGACAACGGCGTGATCGAGATCGGCCATATCGCTTTTTCCGCCGGGTTGCAGCGGACGCCTGCCGCCACCGAGGCGATCCACCTGATGATCGACCATGCCTTTGCTTGTGGGGCCCGCCGGGTCGAGTGGAAGTGCAATGCTGCCAATGCCGCCAGTCGCCGCGCGGCAGAACGATATGGCTTTGGCTACGAGGGGACGTTTCGCCAGCACATGGTCGTCAAAGGGGCCAATCGGGACACGGCTTGGTTCTCGATCCTGGATGGGGACTGGCCAGGGCTGCGCGCGGCCCATCGGGCCTGGCTGTCGCCAGAGACCTTTGATGGGGCCGGTCAGCAGCGGCGCAGTCTGGCGCAGATGGTTGCCGAGGTGCGGGCGGGCGCAGGTCAAACGACCTGACGGGTTTCCCGCAAGCGATCCGCGATCAAGGCCTGTAGCTTGGGACGTGTCTCATCGGTTTCGGTCTGCGCCAAGCCACGGCTTTGGGCCAAAAGCTCTGGGTCGTGGCAGGTTCGCGCCAGACCTTGCAGGAAGTTGGCCACGTAATCCGTCCCGACATTCGGATCCTCCAACACCCGTTCCGCGTAGACCAGATCCTCGCAGAGGGCCAAGCGGTCCGGCGAGATCACATCGGAGCCGACCGGGCGCAGGCCATTGGGCCAGTGATCCCTTGGCAGATGGCGCAAGATGAGGGTCTGGAAGGCCGCTAGGCTTTCGATCGGTTTCGGCAGAAAGCCATCGGCCCCCGCCGCGAGGCAGGACTGCTCCGCCTCGGCACGGGGCTGGCCGGAGGTTCCAAGGATCACGAGGGGGCGGCGTTTGGCCGTCGCCAGATCTTCGATCAACGACAGGCCAGGGCCATCGGGCAGGCCGAGGTCGATGATTGCCACGCCGGGTTGATAGAGGCCCAGGTGGCGGCGCGCGCTGGCCAAGCAATCGGCCCGTCGGATGCGGGCGCCGGATCGCAGCGCCAAAAGGCGAACCGCCTCAGACGCGAAACGGCTGTCTTCGATTAACAAAACGGTGGTGCCCAAAAGGGGGCGTTGCGCAGTGGGCGCCGGACGGGCGGTCAGGTCGAGGTCATCCATCGAATCTCTCCTCTCATCTGCCTCCACACTGCGCGACCATCCCTAATCAATCGTAAACGCGGCGGCCTGACGCCTTGCGAGCGTGCGGCACTGCGGCGATAAGGCGCCAACTTTGCAGGAGGCCCGCCCAATGATCGGAAGATTGAACCACGTCGCCATCGCCGTCCCGGATCTGGAGGCCGCGGCCGCGCAATACCGCGACACCCTGGGTGCGAAGGTCAATGCGCCCCAGCACGAACCGGACCATGGCGTCACGGTGGTGTTCATCGAACTGCCCAACACCAAGGTCGAACTGCTCTACCCGCTGGGCGATAACAGCCCCATCGCCGGGTTCTTGGAAAAGAACCCCTCGGGCGGCATCCATCACATCTGCTACGAGGTGGACGACATCCTGGCCGCGCGGGATCAGTTGCAGGCGTCCGGGGCCCGCGTCTTGGGAACGGGGGAGCCAAAAATCGGCGCCCACGGCAAGCCGGTTCTGTTTCTGCACCCAAAAGACTTCACCGGGACCCTGGTCGAGTTGGAGCAAGTCTAGTGGGCGTCTTCTCGGCCATTGTCGTCTTTATGATGATCTGGGCGATGGTGTTTCTGATCGGTCTTCAGATCGGGCAGGACACCCAAGGCGACCGTGGGTCGGTGACCCACGGCACCCATGCCTCGACCCCGGCCAAGCCCATCGGTGTCTATCGCCGCATCGGTTGGGCCACGGCGATCACCTTCGTTCTGTGGGCGCCATTGGTCTGGTTCATCGTCTCGGGCCAGCTCACCATCGACGATCTGCGTCGTTTGACGGGGCGCGAGGTGGTCGGCGGGTGACGCCGAGCGCGCGGGTTAAGACCGCGCGCCGCTGAGCCTGTGGAACAAGTGGGTGAACGTCGCAGCCCCCAGGATCGGCACCAACAGGTTTACAACCGGAACCGAGAGCGGGATCGCCATAAGCACCCCCGTTGCCCAGATCGCCCCCCTGTGGCGGCGACGAAATGCCTTGGCCTCGGCCAGGGGCAGGCGGCGCGCCGCGCTCATCTGCGCGTATTCCCGCCCGAGCAGCAGCCCGTTCACGCCCCAGAAGATGAAGAGCGCGAGCGGCGCCAAAACCACATAGGCCAAGAGCGCCAGAAGGTTCACGCCTACCACCAGGCCCAGGAACGCGGCGGTATCGCGCAGCATTTCCCCAACAGGCTGGCGGCGCGCAGGGGGCAGGCCCGGATAGTGGCGATCCTCGACCGCTTCGGCGATCCGGTCCAGGAACAGCCCCGTGAAAGCCGAGGCGACGGGCACCATCAAAAAGACCGACAACAAGAGGCTCACGGGGATCAGGGCCAGGCCTGCGGCATCGTCCAGCCATCCGATCTCGCCCAGCCAAGGCAGCGTGACCGTCGGCCCGATCAGCCATTGCACCCCCCAGATCAGCAAAAGCGAGAACGCCAAAAGGATCCCTGCGGACAGCCCCACGCCGCGCAGCAGCACCCCGCGAAAACGCTGGTCGCTCATCTGGCCCACGGCCTTGAGGGCATCGTCTATCATGCGTCGATCCAAGTGGTTTTGGCGGCCATGTCAGGGCGGGGACGGTCGCTGGGGATGGGGCCTTCGGTCCCCAGGACCATGAAGCCCGCGACCCATTCGGTCGGGGCGAGCGACAGCCCCTCGGTCAGGAATGCGCGATCCGTGGCCATCCATCCAGACAGCCAGTTCGCGCCCCAGCCCGCGGCCATGGCGGCTGTCACCAATGTCATGCACACCGCGCCCGCCGACAGGGTTTGTTCCACGTCTGGGATCTTATCGGAGGCGACTGGGGCGGCAATGACCGCCACCATCACAGGCGCCGTTCGGAACATGGCCTGGGCCTTCTCCAGCTTGTCCTGGTCACGGCCTTGGGCGGTCCCCAGGCGCGTGGTGAGGTCGGCCAGCCGGGTGAGCGCCCCGCCTTCCAGGACCATCAGGCGCCAAGGTTCCAGCTTGCCATGGTCCGGCACACGGAGCGCCGTGGCCAGCAGTGGCTCTAACGCGGCACGGTCCGGTGCGGGATGCATCAGGGTCTTGGCCGGGCGGGACCGGCGTGCGGCCAGGAACGCCTGGACGTCGGGGCGGGGGGAAAGGGGCGCGATATCCGTCATGGGGACCATGTCGCAATGGCACGCGTCACAATCAAGCTTGGCAGAGGCCTCGGGGCCGATAAGGTGCCGTCACGCGTCCCCGTAGGAGTCCTCACAATGCAGATCGACAGTCTTCACCACGCAGGCCTCTCCGTGTCCGATTTCGACGCGGCGGTCGCCTGGTGGGGCACGCATTTCGGGTTCACGCTGCTGGCGGAATGGGGCGATGACGGCCTGCGCATGGGGTTGATCGGCAAGAACGGTATCCATGTGGAACTGTTCTGCGCCCAGGGCGCTGCACCTGGGCCCGATGAGGCCAAGGGTGTCGGGCAAAGTATGGGTCAGCGCGGCTGGAAACACTTGGCCTTCGCGGTTCCCGACCTAGCGGCGGCTACGGAAGACCTGCGCGCCGCAGGGGTCCCCGTTCTGGTGGAGCCTGTGCGCGATGCGCCTCCGGGCTATAGCTATGCGTTCTTCCGAGACCCCGATGGCAATCATGTGGAGCTTGTGGAATTGCCGTAAGCCCCGGGGGCAGGCGCCCCAATTTTCTAGAAAATTGGTCCCCGCTCAGCGGGTGACGCAGGCCTCCATGCGGGTGGCTGATCGAAAGCCGAAGATTGGCGCCAAAATCCCAAGGTCTGAGGTGCCGCAGGGCACGAAGCCCGACCGCTCATAAAGGGCGCGCGCCCTTGGGTTGCTGTCGATCACGTCAAGCCGGACGCGGGTGAGACCCTTGGCGGCGGCGAGGTCTTTAACCGCCGACAGAAGGCGCGTCCCCAGTCCACGGCCACGCTGTGTCGCGTCTACGCAAAGCCCGTCCATCAAGAGGGTGTCTGGCGCCACGGGCCGGTCCAACACTGACAGAAGCGGCGCGCGCCAGAGCGCCCCGAGCTGACCGTAATGGCGCGCCAGATCCCCCCAGCCCCCGCCGGTCAACGCCCCCTCGGCGGTTTTGAAACCGGCCAATCCCACCAAACGCCCGCCATCAGTTGCACCAAGGGCAAAGGCTGGATCCAAGCAGTCGGCGAAAAAGGCCTCGGCCCGATTGGTGGGTCCGAGGGTGCGCGCCAGCTTGGCACCAAACGCCTGCCAATAGAGCCGCGCCGCGGTTGACCGCTCCGCCTTTGGAAACCCGGGGGCGAGGCGCACCTGGGTCATTCTTCTGATTTGGCGACGGCGGCTTTGGCCGTCTTGCTCGCGGGCTTTTTGGCTGCTGGTTTCTTCGCCGGGGCCTTCTTGGCCGCTGGCTTCTTTGCCGGAGCCTTTTTGGCCGCTGGTTTGCGCGTGGTCTTCTTCCCGGATTTGGCGGCCCGTTCGGCAATCAACTCCACCGCCTGCTCCATGGTCAGCGCTTCGGGGGGCGTGTCCTTGGGGATCGTGGCGTTGATCTTGTCCCATTTGACATAGGGGCCATAGCGCCCCTCCATCACGTTGACGGGGCCGCCGTTCTCCGGATGTTCTCCCAGCTCCTTCAGGGGCTTAGCCGCGGTCCGACCGCGCCCACGGGGATTGGCGCGCTTGTCGGCCAAGACCTCAACCGCGCGGTTCATGCCGATGGTGAACACTTCCTCCTCATCGGGGAGATTGGCATAGACCGGCTTGGCGTCGTCTGGGCCCTTGTGCATCACGTAAGGCCCGTAGCGGCCCAGGTTTGTTTCGATGGGCTGGCCATCCTCGGGGTGAGTGCCCACGAGGCGGGGCAGCGACAGCAGTTGCATTGCGCGGTCGAAGTCGATGATGTCCGGGGTCCAGGACTTCGGCAGGCTGGAGCGTTTGGGTTTCTTGTTCTCTTCGGTCGCCTCGCCCAGTTGGACATATGGTCCGAAGCGGCCCGACTTGAGCCAGACCTCTAGCCCGGACTCGGGCTCTACCCCCAGCATCCGCTCATCGCCCGATTGCTCACCTTCCATGCCCGGTGGACCGAACGGACGGGTGTAGCGGCATTCGGGGTAGTTGGAACAGCCGATGAATGCCCCACCCGACCGGGCCGTCCGCATCGATAGCCGCCCAGCCTCGCACTTGGGGCAGAGCCTGCGGTCCTTGCCATCCTCCCGCTCTGGGAAGAGATGCGGCTCCAGCACTTCGTTGATCTTTTCGAGAACGTCCGTGATCCGAAGCTCGGCTGTCTCATCCACAGCGGCCTTGAAGTCGCGCCAGAAGCGGTCGAGCACATCCTTGTAGTTCGCATCGCCCGCCGAGACCTGGTCCAGCTCGTCCTCCAACCCGGCGGTGAAATCGTAGCCCACATAGCGGCGGAAGTAATTCGACAGGAACACAGTCACCAGACGGCCCTGGTCCTTCGGGATCAGGCGGTTGCCGTCCTTTTCCACGTACCCACGGTCGACAATCGTGCCCAGGATCGAGGCATAGGTTGAGGGTCGGCCGATCCCCAACTCCTCCATGCGCTTCACAAGGGTCGCCTCTGTGTAGCGGGGGGGCGGCTGGGTAAAACTCTGCTGCCCAAGGACGGCGCCATCCTCTGACAGGCGCGCGTTCTTGGCGGCGCCACCGTCGTCCACCAGCGCATCTCCGGCATCGGCGGTCAGCTTGTCGTAGTCGGGGCGCAGGCCGTTGGTATGGCGCTTGGCCGCATCCCCTTGATGGATTGCGGGCAGACGACGGTCGTCGCCGCTGCTGCTATCGTCATCGTCGCGGCCCTCGGTATAGACCTTCATGAAGCCGTCAAAGACAACGACCTGACCGTTGGCGCGCAACTCGACCTGGCCATCAGCGCTGCCCACGGTGACGACGGTCCGTTCCAGTTTGGCGGCGGACATCTGGCTGGCCAAGGTCCGCTTCCAGATCAGATCATAGAGCTTCTTCTGATCCCCATCGAGCCGCAGATCATCGGCCGCTTTGGCCATGTCCGTGGGGCGGATACACTCGTGTGCCTCTTGCGCGTTCTTGGCCTTATTCTTGTAGAGGCGCGGACTGTCGGGGACGTAGCTGTCGCCATATCGGTCCTTGATTGCGTCGCGCGCGGCGTGAACGGCCTCGGGCGCCATGTCGATGCCGTCGGTCCGCATGTAGGTGATGTGACCCGCTTCATAGAGCCGCTGAGCCGTGCCCATGGCGGCTTTGGCGCCCATGCCAAACTTGCGGCTGGCCTCCTGTTGCAAGGTCGAGGTCATGAAGGGGGGCGAGGGGTTGCGGCTGGCTGGCTTGGCTTCGACCCCGGTGACGGTCAGGTCGCGGCTGGCCACCGCTTGGACTGCCAGTTCCGCGGCCGTTGCGTCCTTGAAGGTGAACCGTTCCACCTTGTCGCCCGCCAGCCCCACAAGCCTGGCCTCGAACGTCTGGCCTCGGGGCGTTTCCAGCAGGGCGCGGACCGTCCAGTATTCTTGGGGATCGAAGGCTTCGATCTCCATCTCCCGTTCCACCACGAGGCGGAGAGACACGGATTGCACCCGCCCCGCCGACCGTGACCCGGGCAGCTTGCGCCAGAGGACGGGCGAGAGGGTGAAGCCCACCAGGTAGTCGAGCGCGCGGCGCGCGAGATAGGCCTCCACCAGAGGGGTGTCGATGTCGCGAGGGTTGGCGATGGCGTCCTGCACGGCCTTCTTGGTGATCGCGTTGAACGCCACGCGGCGGATCGGCATATCTTTCTTGATGCCGCGCCGTGCCCGGAGCGTTTCTTGCAGGTGCCAGCTGATCGCCTCGCCCTCGCGGTCGGGGTCGGTGGCGAGGATCAGATTGGGATCATCGGCGAGGGCGTCGGCAATGTCCTTGATGCGCTTCTTCGAGTCGCTGGGCACCTCCCAGGTCATCGCGAACCCCTCTTCCGGGTCGACGGAGCCGTCCTTGCCCACCAGGTCCCGGACGTGGCCGTAGCTGGCCAATACGGTGTAGTCCTTGCCCAAATAGCCGTTGATTGTCTTGGCCTTAGCCGGGGATTCGACGACGACGACGGGCATGTGCTGTGACCTCGGGGCGGTTTTTGTTTGGCGCGTGTCGGGGGCCGGTCTGGTGGCCCCCGCGGGCCGCAAAACATGTGGCGACGTCCGCGTCAATGTCAACGTCGGCGGTCACGATAGGCGTTATTTCACAGCCCATCGCGGCCTGTGCCCTTGGTTTGGGCGCCATTCGAATAGGCTGGCCGCATCACATTTCGGTCGCGCGGCGCGGCGTTTGAGGACGTGGGAGCGGTCCCGGTTCGCAGCCTCCGTCATGGGGAGGCGCGAGTACGCGTCCGGGACTTTGGGTGCGCTGAAGTGGTTCATGTCCGAGCGGTGTTCACTCGCTTTCCTGATACGCCACAAACGCCTTGTAGGCGGGCGATGTAAGCTCCTTGCACGGTCCAGCCTGATGGGTCTCTCACACCTTGACGAGGCCACCACCAGGTTTGCGGGCCACGCAGCCAGACAATTCCAATTCAGACAGGTGAGCAGCCACGCTTTGGGTGGGGGCGGGGCCATCCTGCAGCAGATCGCGCATCAACTGATCTTCGGGCACAGGCACTGGGGACAGCAGATCGAGGATCCTCTTTCGCAAATTGGGATCCGCGTCCGGGGAGGCCGAGGGCGCCCCATGTGCGGTTTGGGAGGTGTCGGGCAGGGCAGGCTCAGCGGTCGGCTCAGGGTCGAGCCCCTCCAACGCCTCCAGGATGTCGTCCGCGTCACGGACCAGGGTGGCCCCGTCCCGCAGCAAAAGGTTGCAACCTGAAGCGCGGCCATCGAGAGGATGGCCAGGCACGGCCAGCACCTCCCGCCCTTGGTCCAGGGCGTCCCGTGCGGTGATCATGGAGCCCGAGCGCGCCGCCGCCTCCACTACGACGACGGCCATGGATAGGCCGGAAACGATGCGGTTGCGGCGGGGGAAATCCCGCGCCTGTGGCGAAAGACCGAAAGGCCGTTCGGACAGCGCGCAGCCCTGCTCCGCGATCTTGGCTGCGAGTTCGGTATTTTCCGCCGGGTAGACCTGATCCAGGCCGCCCGCATGGACGGCCACCGTACCGCCCTCCAGGGCGGCGGAGTGGGCGACGGCATCGACCCCGCGCGCCAGACCGGACACGACAACGACGCCAGCATCGGCCAAATCGCGGCCCAGGGCGCGGGCCATGCGCAAGGCGAGCGAAGAGGCGTTGCGCGTCCCGACAATGGCGACGCTCCGCCGCCCTAGCATGGCCGTCTGGCCCTGCGCCCAAAGGACGGGCGGCGCGTCGGCCACATCGGCGAGCCGGGCGGGGTAGCCCGGTGCCCCCAGGGTCAGTAGTTTCGCATCGGTGCGTCTGGCCGCGGTGATCTCTCGACGGATATCGGCCTCTGATGCGGGTTGGTACTTGGTATCGCCTGCATTGGCTGCGACGGCGGGCAGGGCGGCCAACGCCGCCACAGCAGTGCCGTGTTCCGCGATCAGCCGACGGAAGGTCGCAGGACCAACACGCCTGGACCGAGACAGCCGCAGCCGGGCGAACAATTCGTCTTGCGTGGGGGGGGCGTCAAACAGCGGCAGTGGCGCCTCTGCCCAGCCGTCGCCTTCGCGCACCAATTCGTCGGGAATCGCATACTCCATATCCCGGAGGATGGCGCGCTGGGCGTTGAGAAAGGGTTAACGCCGATTACGCGGCAGAGCCGCCGACGGTGAGTCCCCCAATCAAAAGCGTAGGTTGGCCCACGCCGACCGGCACCCATTGTCCTTGCTTGCCGCAATTGCCCATGCCGGGGTCCAAGGACATGTCATTGCCAACTGCGCGGATGTTGGTCAGCGCCGTGGCACCATCACCGATGAGTGTGGCACCCTTGACTGGGGCGCCGATCTTACCGTCCTGGACACGGTAGGCTTCGGTGCAACTAAACACGAATTTGCCGTTAGTGATGTCCACTTGGCCGCCGCCAAACCCCACGGCATAGATGCCATCCTTGACGTCCGCGACGATGTCGCCCGGGGACACATCACCGCCCAACATGTAGGTGTTTGTCATGCGCGGCATGGGGATATGGGCATAGCTTTCGCGCCGCCCGTTCCCGGTGGGTGATACGCCCATGAGGCGCGCGTTCTGCCTGTCTTGCATGTATCCGACCAGGATGCCGTCTTCGATCAGCGTGTTTTTGGCCGAGGGGGTGCCTTCGTCATCCACGGTGATCGAGCCGCGCCGATCCGGTAGGGTGCCATCGTCCAAAACCGTGACCCCCGGGGCGGCAACACGCTGTCCCATGAGACCGGCAAAGGCCGATTGACCTTTGCGGTTGAAGTCCCCCTCCAGCCCGTGGCCCACGGCTTCGTGGAGCAGAATGCCTGGCCAGCCGTTTCCGAGGGCCACGTCCATGACGCCCGCAGGAGCCGGGACCGCCGCGAGGTTCACGACGGCCACGCGCAATGCCTCGCGGGCGACACCCTGCCAATGGTCTCGGGTCATGAGGGAAGTCAGCCCGATGCGCCCGCCGCCGCCCGCGCTGCCGGACTCGCGGCGGCCGTTTTCTTCTACGATGACAGAGACATTCAGGCGGACCATTGGCCGGGTGTCTGCCACGGATTGGCCATCCTCGCGCAGGATCTCAACCTCCTGGAGGGAGGCGGCCATGGACGCGGTGACCTGCACCACGCGGCTGTCCAAATCGCGGACAAAGGCGTCGATTTCCTTCAGCGTATCGAGCTTGACCGAAAACGCATGGCCCGCGATTGGATCGCTGTCGGTGTAGAGTTTGCGGTTCGTGCCAGCCGGGGCGTCGGCCATGGTGCCGCCGCCGTCGCCCACGGCCAGGCGTGCGGTTTCGGCGGCCCGGCGCAGGGCCTGCTCACTGATTTCGGTGGAATGGGCGTAGCCGGCGGTTTCCCCGCGAACGGCGCGCAATCCGAACCCTTCGGAGGCATCGTAGCTGGCCGTTTTCACGCGCCCGTCGTCGAACACGATCATTTCAGACCGGCGCCGTTCCAAGAACAACTCCCCGTCGTCGGCCCCTGCGAGTGTGTCGCGCAAGACGCTCAAGGCCCCATCGCGGTCCAGGGCGGTTTCGAACGGTCGGAAAGGGGCGTCTGTCATGGGACCTCCTGCTAGCGCTACCTGACTAGATAGGGCGCGCAGCGCGATTTGCCGAGGGGGGATGTTGGCGCGTTTTCTGGAGGAGGCTGCGGGGGCGTTTGGCCAAATTGCTTGCCTTTAGACCAAAGTCGAAAGGTCTGTGGCAAAAGGGGAAATTGACCTTTGACCTCCGTATGCTGCGGCATACAAATCCGCTGGTTGAGGTGCGACACGTGGCCCTGAAGCCGCCTCGCCCCCTTGCACAGAACCCTCAGAATATGGTGATAGGCGCCAAAGTTCGGACCCGCGGGGGATTCTGTCCATGATCTGGATCAAGTTCACCGCAACGATCGCAAGCCAGGAATGACCGCAATGACCATGCCAAAACCCTCCGCGCTTCTGCTCGCCGGTGTGACGGCGCTGGGGGCCATGCCCGCCGCCGCCCAAGACGTGACGCAAGCCTTGCGGGATCTGCCCGTGATCGGCACGCCCCAGGCCGGTGGCTTGGGGTTCCAGCCGGCAGCGACGTCGCTCGCGGCTGACCTGCAGTGGTTGGACGGGTTTCTGCTGGTCATCATCACGGTTATCGCGCTGTTCGTGACCGGTCTGCTGGCCTGGGTGATCCTGCGCTACAACAACAAAGCCAACAAAGAGCCTGCTCAGTTCACGCATAACTCTCCGTTGGAGGTGACGTGGACGGTTGTTCCGATCCTGATCCTGGTGGGTATTGGCGCGTTCTCGCTGCCGGTTCTGTTCGATCAGCAGCGTATCCCCGAGGGCGACGTCGTGGTCAAAGTCTCCGGCTTCCAGTGGGCCTGGGAATATGAGTACCCCGACGAGGACATCACCTTCAGCAGCTACATGATCGGTGCGCCCGGCTCTGCGACGGCTGAATTGCTGACGGATGAGGAGCAAGAGACCCTCGCCTTTGTCGACAACGCCATGTCGCCCAGCACCGCCCTGCAGTTGGAGCGTGCTGGCTACTCCGAGGACCTGTTCCGCCTGGCCACCGACACGTCGATCGTTGTCCCGGTTGGCAAGACGATCGTGATGCAGGTGACCGCGCTCGACGTGATCCATTCCTGGACGATCCCCGCCTTCGGCGTGAAGCAGGACGGCATCCCGGGTCGCCTGGCACAGTTGTGGTTCGAAGCCGATCAGGAAGGTGTCTACTTCGGCCAGTGCTCCGAGCTGTGCGGCATTGCCCACGCCTACATGCCGATCACGGTTAAAGTCGTCTCTGAGGAGGTCTATGCGGCCTGGCTCGAAGAGATGAAAACCGGCGACATGGTGACCTGGTAAGTCGCTTTGACTGACGCCAGCCTCCATATCGCGCGCCCTGAGGGTGCGACGGACGAAGCCAGCCTTCGCGACTATTGGCAGCTGCTGAAGCCACGGCTGATGTCGCTGTCGATCTTCACGGCGCTGGTCGGCCTGTTGGTCGCGCCGGGGCCGCAGCACCCTATCCTCGCCGCTACGTCGATCCTCTGGATTGCCATCGGTGCGGGGGCATCGGGCGCTCTGAACATGTGGTTCGACGCCGATATTGATCGCGTGATGAAGCGCACCCGGAAGCGCCCGATCCCGTCGGGCCGCGTCGCCCCCGGCGATGCCTTAGCACTGGGTTTGTTCCTGGCGGGACTGTCGGTGGTCATGCTCGGGCTGACCGCGAATTGGGTGGCGGCGTTCTGGCTGGCCTTCACGATCTTCTTTTATGCCGTCATCTATTCCATGTGGCTCAAGCGGACGACGTCGTGGAATACGGTCGTTGGTGGCTTGGCGGGCGCCTTCCCTCCGATGATTGGCTGGGCCGCTGCGACGGGGTCCACGCCTCTGGAGGCTTGGTTGCTCGTCGCGATCATCTTCATGTGGACGCCGCCCCATTTCTGGGCCTTGGCGCTGTTCGTGAAGCTGGACTACCATGATGCGCGCATCCCGATGCTGACGGTTACGCACGGCCGGGCAGAGACTCGCAAACAAGCGCTGATCTATGCAGTCGGACTCGCTATCGTGTCGATCTATGCCGCGACAACGGCCCTGGGTGGGCCGCTGACGCTGGCTGTGGTGATGGTGCTGAACGGCGTGTTCGTGAAAGGCGCCTATGACATGTGGCGCCGGACGGATGCGGACTCGGACAATCACGCCGTCGAAAAGGGGCTGTTCAAGTGGTCCTTGCTGTATCTCTTTGCGCATTTCTCGGTCTTTGTGATCGAGGCTGCGCTGCCGTTTGGGGGCTGGTGATGCATCGCGATCACGAAGTTCACTTGCGGCGGAAGGGACGCAACTTTGGTGTCCTGGGTGTGTTGTTGGCATTCATCGTCATCGTGTTCGGCGTGACGGTCGCCAAAATTCAGACAGGTGGGTTCTCGGAAGGCTTTGATCATGTTGCACGCCCGGCCCTCGTGCCGAGCGGCGCGGAGGAGGCGAACGAATGAAGACCTGGTGGCGCAATCTGACGGACAATGGGCGCGTGATCGCAATGACCGGCGCGACGGTCATCGGTATGGGGTCGCTCGGCTGGGCCTCGGTGCCCCTCTATGACCTTTTCTGCCGCGTGACGGGATATGGCGGCACCACTTCCCAGGCGGAGGCCGGGTCAGATGTGGTCCTGGATCAAACCGTCCTCGTCCGCTTCGATGCCTCCCGGGAGCGGGGGATGCCGTGGGAGTTTTCGCCCGTCCAAAACCAGATGCGCGTGCGGATCGGTGAGACGAACCTGGCGTTTTACGAAGCCCACAATCCGACGGATAAGCCCGTGGCGGGTACAGCCAGCTTTAATGTTGCGCCTTTCGCAGCCGGGGCGCATTTCGTGAAAATCGACTGTTTCTGCTTTGAAGAGCAGATCCTTCAACCGGGCGAGACCGTGTCAATGCCCGTCACGTTCTTCGTCGACCCGGAGATCGTGGAAGACCCCGAAGCCAAGGGCATCCCCGAGATTACTCTGTCCTACACGTTCCACGTGATGGACTTGCCCGAAGACTATGCCGCGCTGGACACCGGCGCCCTGACGACGACCAACTGAGAGGGACCACCCCATGGCCCATGCCAAGAACCACGACTATCATATACTTCCGCCCTCGATCTGGCCGTTTGTCGGGTCCGTTTGCGGGTTCTTCATGCTTATTGGGGCGGTCCTGTGGATGAAGGGGTCGGGCCCCTGGATGTTCGCCGCGGGCTTCGTGGGCGTTCTGGGCGTCATGTTCGCCTGGTGGGCCGACGTGGTGAAGGAATCCAACGCGGGTGATCACACGCCCGTCGTGCGCATCGGCCTGCGCTACGGTTTCATCTTTTTCATCATCTCCGAGGTGATGTTCTTTGCGGCGTGGTTCTGGTCGTTCTTCAAGCACGCCATCTACCCAATGGGCCCCGACAGCCCGACCATCGATGGTGTCTGGCCGCCCGTGGGGATCGAGACCTTTGACCCCTGGCACTTGCCCTTGATCAACACGCTGATCCTGCTGTGCTCCGGTGCCGCCGCGACCTGGGCTCACCATGCGCTGGTCCATGAAAACAACCGCCAAGACATGAAGTGGGGTCTGATCCTTGCCATTGGTCTCGGCGTGATCTTCACCGGGTTCCAGGCGTACGAATACAGCCACGCAGCCTTTGGCTTCTCCGGCAACATCTACGGCGCGAACTTCTTCATGGCGACTGGCTTCCACGGTCTTCACGTTCTGATCGGCACCGTCTTCTTGGCCGTTTGCCTGATCCGACTGCAGGCCGGACACTTCACGCCGGAGAAGCACATCGGGTTCGAAGCCGCCGCTTGGTACTGGCACTTCGTCGACGTTGTGTGGCTGTTCCTCTTCGCGGCTGTCTACGTCTGGGGCGGCTAACCCTCGGGTTCCGAGTCACTCGCAAGCATTGGGGCGGCACGATCCTTCGTGCCGTCTTTCCTTTTGGAGGTATGACATGCGCCTGATCCTACCCGCCGCTTTTGGTTTGTTGGGGTTTGCCGTTCTTGTCGCCTTGGGCCTCTGGCAGATGGATCGTCTCGCCTGGAAAGAGACGCTGCTCAACAACATCGAGGCCCGGGCAGGGGCCACGCCGGTGGCCGTGCCGGAGATGCCCGATCCGGAGGCTGATGCCTTCCGCGCCGTCCGCCTGGAGGGAACCGTGCTCGGACCGGCCTTTACCGTCTTTGGCACCTGGCGTGTGGCGGGGGCCGGTGTTCGATTGGTCGTGCCCGTAGAGACGGATGGTCGGGTGCTGTTGGTCGACCTGGGCGTGACCGCGTGGCAACCCGGCACGCCGGTCAGGGCCGCAGGCGCGCGCGCCCCGGATGTGGGGACGGCCCTTACGGTCGAAGGTCATCTTCTCTGGCCAACGGAGGAGGCCTGCGGGGCAGAGCCTGATCCGGAAACCGGAGACTGGTGTGGCCGCGATGTGGAGGCCTTCGCGCGTCTAGCCGAGACCGACCCGGTCTTAGTGGTGGCCGCACAGACCGATCCGCCCTTGCCACAGATCACGGCCGTGCCCGTGTCGACCGAGGGGATCCCCAACAACCATTTGGGCTATGCCATTCAATGGTTCGGCCTGGCGTTGGTGTGGCTGGGGATGACACTCTTCTTTCTGTGGCGTATCAGACGCCGCACGGCCTGAGACGGCCCACCTCTGAGAGGCAAAACATGCGCTATATCTCCACCCGCGGCACGGCGCCAACGCTCGGGTTCGAAGACACGATGCTGGCGGGTTTGGCCCGCGACGGCGGCCTCTATGTGCCAGAGGCCGTGCCGACACTGTCCCATAGTGACATCGCCGCGATGGCTGGATTGCCGTACGAAGAGGTCGCGCTGCGCGTGATGCGGCCTTTCGTGTCCGAAGCCTTTCACGAAGACGATTTCGCCGCGATGATCGCCCGCGCCTATGCGGGCTTTGGCCATGACGCGCGGGCACCTCTGGTGCAACTTGGGCCAAACCATCACCTGCTGGAGCTGTTCCACGGGCCGACATTGGCCTTCAAAGACTTCGCCATGCAGCTGATCGGGCAGATGTTCGAACACACCCTGACCAAGCGCGGTGACCGGGTGACCATCGTCGGTGCCACGTCCGGTGACACGGGTAGCGCGGCCATGGAGGCGTTTCGCGGGCTGGACGCCGTGGATGTGTTCATCCTCTACCCCCACGGGCGCGTATCCGAGGTCCAGCGTCGGCAGATGACGACCCCGACCGAGGCTAACGTCCACGCCATGGCGGTCACCGGCCATTTCGACGATTGTCAGGCCCGCGTGAAGGACATGTTCAACCACTTTGATTTCCGAGATCGCGTCGGCTTGGCGGGCGTGAACTCGATCAACTTCGCACGGGTGCTGGCGCAGGTTGTGTATTACTTCACCGCGGCAACGGCCCTGGGCGCGCCGCACCGCCCCATCAGCTTCACCGTGCCGACCGGCAACTTTGGCGACATCTTCGCGGGCCATATCGCCAAGCGTATGGGCTTGCCGATTGAGCGCCTGATCGTGGCGACGAACCAGAACGACATTCTGCATCGCTGCTTGACCACGGGGGCCTATCAACCTGATGCGGTCTCCCCCTCGATTTCTCCGTCCATGGATATTCAGGTCAGCAGCAACTTTGAGCGGGCGCTGCACCTGGCCTATGGCGGCGATGGTGCGGCTATTGCGCAGTTGATGGACGAACTGAAGGCCGGTGGTTTCACGGTCAGCCAGGGCGCCTTGCAGGCCTTGCGGGAGATCTATGCCTCGGGCCGCGTGTCGGAGGAGGAGACCTCCGCCACTATCCAGGACACGCTGGCGCGGACGGGTGAGTTGCTCTGCCCCCATACGGCGGTGGGTGTTCGCGTGGCCGAGGCGCAGGTTGGCCCCGAGCCTATGGTGACCCTGGCGACGGCCCACCCGGCCAAGTTCCCCGATGCGGTCGAAGCGGCCACGGGCATCCGCCCCGCGCTGCCGCCCCGCATGGCCGATCTGTTTGAACGCAACGAACGGGTCGCCCGCGTCGACAACGACCTGAGCGCGATCGAAGCACTGATTGACGAGAGGCGCGCTGCATGAGCGTTCAGATCACGCGCCTTGCCAATGGGTTTCGCATCGTCACCGAACACATGCCTGGCCTGCAGTCGGCAAGTGTGGGCATTTGGGTTGGTGCAGGCGGGCGTCACGAGGCGCCGGAGCAGAATGGCATTGCTCACTTCCTAGAGCATATGGCCTTCAAGGGGACCGAGCGGCGAAGCGCGCTGCAAATCGCCGAACAGATCGAGGACGTGGGCGGCTATATCAACGCCTATACCTCCCGCGAGGTGACGGCCTATTACGCGCGCGTCTTGCGCGATGACGTGCCGTTGGCCGTGGATCTGATCTCTGACATCGTGCTCAACCCGGTGTTTGACGCCCGGGAAATCGAGGTCGAGCGTGGCGTGATCTTGCAAGAGATCGGCCAGGCCATGGATACGCCCGACGACATCATCTTTGATTGGTTGCAGGAAGCCGCTTACCCGGAGCAGCCGATGGGTCGCACGATCCTAGGCCCATCAGAACGCGTTCAGGCCTTTGATCGCAACGACCTGACGCGGTTCGTACAGCAGAACTATGGCCCGGGGCAGATGATCTTATCGGCGGCGGGTGCCGTGGATCATGACCATATCGTGCGCTTGGCCGAGGCGATCTTTGCCGATCTGCCCGCCGTCAGCCAATCGTCGCCCGAACGGGGCGTCTATCGCGGGGGCGAAGCGCGCCACGTCAAAGACTTGGAGCAGGCCCATGTGGCCCTGGGCTTCGCTCAGCCTGGCTATCGCGACGATGATATCTACACGGCGCAGATTTATGCTGGTGTGATGGGCGGGGGCATGTCCTCGCGCTTGTTCCAAGAGGCGCGCGAGAAACGCGGCCTATGTTACACGATCTTTGCGAGTGTCGGCGCCTATGCCGATACAGGTCTTTTGACCGTTTACGCGGGCACCGCCGAGGCCGATGTGGCCGATCTCTCCTGCCTGACGATCGACGAGTTGAAGCGCTCTGCCGAGGATATGACCGAGGCGGAAGTGGCCCGCGCCCGGGCGCAAATGAAGTCGGGCATGCTCATGGGCCTTGAGTCGCCGTCATCACGGGCCGAACGTTTGGCACGCGTGGTGGCCATCTGGGACCGTGTGCCGCCGTTGGAAGAGGTCGTGGCGCGGATTGACGCCGTCGATGCCTCCGCCGTGCGCGCCCATGCGGAACACCTGACCGAGGCCGCGCCGGCACTTGCCCTCTACGGCCCCGTTTCCAGCGCCCCCGACGCGGACACCCTGCGTGCCAGGCTGGCTGCGTGATGCTGGCTGGCTTTCGTAGGCCGAAGATCCACACGGACCGGATGGAACTGAGGCTGCCCCAGCACGGAGATTATCGCGCTTGGGTCAGCCTGCGCGACGCCTCAGCCGAGTTTCTCCAACCCTGGGAGCCGGAGTGGGCTGCCGATCACCTGGGCCGCAAGTCGTTCACAAATCGCGTATATTGGGCGCAGCGCAGCCAAACCCAGGGCTCGGCCTTGGCGTTGTTTCTGATCCGAAAGGCCGACGGGGCGCTGTTGGGGGCCATCACGTTGGACAACATCCGCCGGGGTCCCGCGCAATCTGCTACCTTGGGCTATTGGATCGGCCTTCCCCATGCCCGTCAGGGCTACATGCGGGAGGCGATTGTCGCGCTGTCCCACCATGCGTTCAACCGGATGGACCTGAGCCGTCTTGAGGCCGCATGCCTGGAGGAAAACACGGCCTCGCGCGGGTTGTTGGAACGATCCGGTTTCAAATACGAAGGCGTGGCCCAGAGTTACCTGCAAATCGCGGGCCGTTGGCGGAACCACGTGCTCTACGCGATGTTGCGGTCTGACCGCCGAGGCCGGGTCGAAGGGTAGGCCCCGCTCGAGCGCCGCCCTGGGCCGCGACCCGGTCACGCTGACGTCCGGCGGATTCATGGCTCCGTTCCGGTGCCCCTCATGCCGATTTGCGCGCGCCCAGCACAGGGCGGAACACGCCGCGATGGCCCATAGGCCCGGGCCGCAAACATCGGGTCACCGCATCCCGGAACGCACTTTCTACGTCACATCCAAGACAAGCCACCCGCGCGCCCTACGTGCCTTACCAACGGAGGGAGTGCCATGAAGACAATTGTCGCCCTGATCGTCCTAACCCTGCTGCCCACGGTTGCCTGGGCGCAAGACCGTCGGCCCAGCCATTGCATCGCGGTCGCCGAGGCGCCTGGGATCGGCTACCTCCACCGTGCGAGTTATGGCGCGCCCCTGCCTGACGCGTTCACGGTCCGGCTCAGTTTCATCGACCATGCCATGTTCATGTTGGAAACCGCAGGTGGTCTGCGCGCGGTGACGGATTACGCGGGCTTCATTGGCGCCACCTCTGTGCCGGATGTGGTCACCATGAACCGCGCCCACATCACCCATTGGGATCCCACGCCCGACCCCGCTATCCCCCATGTCCTGCCCGGCTGGTCCGAGCGCGTGGGAGAGCCCGCAAATCACTACCTGGATCTGGGCGAGATGCTGGTGCGCTCCGTTTCGACCGATATCCGCACCTCCGTTGGCAACGGCGTGGAGCGGAACGGCAACTCCATTTTCGTGTTTGAGGTCGGCGGCCTGTGCATCGGTCATCTCGGGCACCTCCACCATGAACCGACCGAGGCGCAATATGCGGCCTTGGGCCGGTTGGATGTTGTCATGGCCCCTGTGGACGGCGGTTTGACCTTGGACTTAGACACGATGACCAAGGTGTTGACCCGGCTCCGCTCCTCGGTGGTCTTGCCGATGCATTGGTGGGGCGAGGGAACCTTGCAGCGGTTCTTGGCGGGCATGTCCGGGACCTTCGCTGTCGACCGGCGGCAGTCGTCGCACATCGAGGTCTCCTTGCGCACACTGCCGGATCGGCCCACTATTGTGGTGCTGCGACCCTCTTTCTTGACGGATCCCCAATGACATACCAGCCTGCGACCGGCGCCTTTGCCGATAGCCTGCGAGCCGACCTGCCGCAGGCGGTCTTTCGCCCCCTAGACCCGCGTTATACCGAAGAGCCGCGCGGTCGCTGGGCAGGCTCCGGCGGGCTTCTCCTGGCCCCCAGTACCACCGCCGAAGTCGCGCGGATCGTCCAGGCCGCAGGCGCCGCTGGGGTGCCGATCGTGCCCTATGGCGGGGGGACGGGTCTGGTCGGTGGGCAGGTGTCCGGTGACCTCTCAGACCCGATTATCCTGTCCCTTGAGCGGATGTCACAGATCCGTTCGGTCGATCCGGTCGAGAACGCCATGGTGGCCGAAGCGGGCGTTATCCTCCAGTGGGTGCAGGAGGCCGCCGAACAAGCCAACCGCTTGTTCCCCCTGTCGATTGCCGCCCAGGGCTCCGCGCGCATCGGCGGTGTGTTGTCGACCAATGCGGGCGGCGTCAACGTTTTGCGCTACGGAAACGCGCGTGATCTCTGCCTGGGGTTAGAGGCGGTCTTGCCGGATGGATCCATTCTCAACGGGCTCAGCCCCCTGCGCAAAAACAACACCGGATATGACCTGCGGCACTTGCTGATCGGGGCGGAAGGCACGTTGGGCATCATCACGGCGGCAACCCTGAAGCTGGTGCCGCGTCCCGCGCGAACGGGGGCGGCGATGATGGTCGTGCGCGACCCCGCGGCGGCGTTGGACCTGCTGAACCTGGCGCGGGACAGGATCGGAGAGGGCGTCTCGGCCTTTGAATTGATCGGTGGCATGGGGCTTGGTTTTCTGGCGGAAACCATGCCCGAGGTGCGCCTTCCCCTCGGACAGCCAGATTGGTCCGTTCTGATCGACCTTGGTCTTGGCGCGTCGGGCGACCCGCAGCAAGCGCTGGAGGGCCTGTTCGAAGCAGCTGCCGAACGTGATTTGGTACACGACGGCGCAATCGCACAATCGGAACAGCAACGTGCCGATTTCTGGCGCGTGCGGGAGTCCATTCCAGCGGCCAACCGCAAGATCGGCGCCGTCAGCAGCCACGATATCTCCGTCCCCATTGCGGCAATCCCGCGCTTTATCGCGGAAGGTCCGGCCGCGATTGCCGCCATTGGAAGCTTTCGGATCAATTGCTTTGGTCACGTGGGGGATGGGAATCTGCACTACAACGTCTTCCCGATCCCAGGTCGCAGTCGCGCCGACCACGAGGGGGATCGCGATGCCATCAAGCGTGCGGTCCATGATCTCGTGCATGCCCATGGTGGGTCCGTCAGTGCCGAGCACGGCGTTGGCCGTCTCAAGGTCGCCGATCTGGAGCGCTATGTCGACCCGACGAAGCTTACGGCCATGCGGGCCATTAAGGCGGCCTTAGACCCAAAGGGTGTGATGAACCCAGGCGCGGTTTTGCGCCACCACGGTTAGCTTAAGCGAAAGGGCGGCTTTGAAGACAGACCGTGCGGCTTTGAGCGATTGCTGCAAGGCCTCCAATATCTCATTCCGCATCGTGCCAACGTTCGGGGCACCACGCCCCTTACGCTAACAGATGATTAAGGTTAACGCGCCGCACCTTCATCTTTCGATGTTCCAAAAATATGCAAGATCGGACCGGCACTAACCGCAGGGGCGAGAAGGTAAGATCGCACCCGAACATACAAGATCGGCTGAGAAACGAACCCAACCGCCCAGACAAGCACCACAAGAGAGGGTGCGCCCTGCCGGGGGAAAGGCAGGGCGCTGGGGGAATGGGTGGCGGTCTGCAACGCCACATCTCACCGTAGCGACTCAAAGGTTACCAAAGCGTTTACGCACCACGGCCGTCCCGGCCTGCAGGCAAAAAAGTTCAGTGCCAGACTCGCCCAGCGGCAAGGACTCAGGCCCCGTCAAAGGCGCAAAGCGTATGGATCGGTACTCCCAGCTCCGACAGGGCCGCTTGGCCCCCAAGCTCTGGCAGGTCGACCACAAAGGCGCAGCCGATCACCTCGCATCCCAGCCGTTCCAACAGCGCGATACCGGCTTTGGCCGTCCCGCCCGTCGCCAAGAGATCATCGACCAGCAACACCCGCGCCCCTGGCGCCAGGGCATCTTGATGGATCTCGACGGTCGCTTGGCCGTATTCCAACACATAGTCCTGCGCGAAGGTCGGCCCGGGCAGCTTTCCCTTTTTGCGGATCGGCACGAAACCGGTCCCTAATTGGTGGGCAACCGCCCCGCCCAGGATAAAGCCCCGCGCCTCAAGCCCCGCGACGGCGTCGATGTGCAGGCCGGCGAAAGGCGCCAGCAATTGGTCAATGCACAACCGCATCCCCCGCGCGTCCGCGAACAGGGTCGTGACATCGCGGAACATGATTCCGGCATGGGGAAAATCGGGTATCGTGCGGATGTAGTCGCGCACGGTCTTGTGCTCCATCTTAGCTGTCCTCTTCGATTTGGGGCCCGTAATGGCGGCGAACGACCATGGCGTCTTGTCCCCGCAATCGCACCACGGAATTGCTTGTCTCAGAAAAGACCGACCGGTGATACGCAGGTCCGCTGATGTCCGTCATCAGTCCAAGCGCCTGGGTGATCTCCTCCAAGAGGATCGAGGCGATCTCACGCCGCCGCGCCTGGGCACTGACGGCAATGAGGGCTTCCTTGATTTCGCTGTCGCGGGCGCGCAGGGCGACGCGGCCGAGGGGCAGGACGTTCCCGTCCAGGGCAGGGACACCGGTGTCAGCCATGACTTGCCCCGGTGCGGTGGCGACCACATGGATGGCGATATCGGCGGCATCCGTTGCGACCCGTTGCAGGCGAACGCCCGCCTCCAGCGCGTTGATCTGATCCAGCGCCGCATCCAGGCCCGCCTCATAGAGCGCCCGGCGGTAGGGCACCAAGACGTCGGTCACGGACACCAGGGCGACGGTGACGCTGTCACGTTTATGGGCAGGCCAATAGAGCAGTGGTTTCCGACAATCGCCCCCAGGGGACGCCGCGCAGGCGATGGCGCGATAGAAGTCATCATCCGACAGCGGTCCCTCCGCCTCGATGAATTCTTGGGCCATGGCTGGGGCCGTTAGCAGAACCAGCGCTGCCGCAAGTTTCACAGCACACGGCCCGCGATGGTGCGCAAACGGTCCACCACCACGGGATCGCGCGCGTCTGTGGCCGTCATGATGGCGTAGTCCAGCGCGGTGGCGCAGCCGGTGGTGCACTCATGTGTCACCAGACCGGGCAGGGCGGCTACCAAGGCCGCTGCCTTGGCCACATTGCCATGGAGAGTCTCGATGATGTCAGTGATTTGCACGTTCCCATGGTCCGGGTGCCAACTGTCGTAGTCGGTCACCATGGCGACAGTGGCGTAGTGTAGCTCGGCCTCCCGGGCCAGCTTGGCCTCCGGCATATTGGTCATGCCGATCACATCGCAGCCCCACTGCCGATAGACATGGGATTCCGCCTTGGACGAGAACTGCGGTCCCTCCATGGCCAGATAGGTCCCGCCTTCATGGACCTTTGCCCCGGCTTGGCGCGCGGCCTCCGCGCAGGCCTTGGCGAGGACAGCGCAAACCGGGTCGGCGACGGAGACATGGGCCACAAGCCCGCTGTCGAAGAACGTTTTGTCCCGGGCAAAGGTCCGGTCGATGAATTGGTCCACCACCACGAAGTCGCCCGGAGCCATCTCTTCCCGGAATGAGCCGACCGCGGAGACGGAGACCAGGTGGGTGACGCCAAGCATCTTCATGGCGGCCACATTCGCGCGGTACGGAACCGTAGAGGGCGTGTGTTTATGGCCCCGGCCGTGGCGCGGCAGAAAGGCCACGCGCGTTCCCGATAGGGTGCCCACCAGCACGTCATCGGACGGCGCGCCCCAGGGTGTGTCGACCGAGGTCCAGGTCGCCTCTTCCAACCCGTCCACTTGATACAGGCCGGAGCCTCCGATGATGCCGATCACTGGATCCATGGGTGCCCCCCTCCGTAACTCCCGCGGACATTAGCATGGGGTCCATCGGGTGCTAGCAGCTTTCGCCGACAATTGCCTGACATGGGGTATGCGTTGCACCGGTGCCAAGGGCGGTGAACCCTTGTCGTCGGGGACAGGGATGGGGGCGTTCAAATGATGCGCGCGGTGTCTTCGCGCGAAGCTTGCGGTTTGGCGATGGGTGGCACCGTGTCGCCATCAATGGCGAAGACTGAGGTGCCCGACCCATGGCCTGAGGGATAAGCGTCCGAGACTTTGTCCGCCGGACAGCCAGACAGGGCTGATCTACGACAATGCCCTCGGTCGCTGCCTCCCTCCGAAGGCGCAACGCGGCCGTCTGCCCCTGTCCATGGGCGTGCGACAATGCTAGGGGCCACCCAACCCTCCTGTCCGATCCGAGAGTCGCTGCCGTGAACAGTTCCCCATTGGCGAGCTTCGCCACCCTATTTGACAAGCCCGATTTGCGCGTGGCCCCGACCGATCCGTTGACGCCCAGCCGCTTTCGGGTGGAGATCCTCGCCGGTCTGACCGTCGCTTTGGCCCTGGTGCCCGAAGCCGTTGCCTTTGCCTTCGTCGCGGGCGTGAACCCCTTGGTGGGCCTTTATGCGGCCTTCCTGGTGGGGCTCATCACCGCGCTGATCGGCGGTCGGCCTGGGATGATTTCGGGCGCGACGGGCGCTCTGGCCGTGGTGATGGTGGCGCTGGTGGCGCAGCACGGCGTCGAATACCTGTTTGCAACTGTAGTCCTCATGGGCCTCTTGCAGATTTTCGCGGGCATTATGCGCTGGGGCAAGTTCATCCGCCTCGTGCCGCACCCGGTGATGCTGGGCTTTGTGAACGGCCTCGCCATCGTGATCTTCCTGGCGCAGCTGACCCAATTCCGCACGCCCGACGGGGCATGGTTGCCGCTGGGCGATATCGCCCTGATGCTCGGGCTGGTGGCCGTGACCATGTCGGTCATCTGGGGGCTGCCCAAACTGACGAATGTGGTGCCCGCGCCCCTGGCGGGTATCGCGGTGACCGCGTTTATTGTGATCGCCTTCGGCCTGCCGACCCCCACTGTGGGCGACATGGCCTCCATCGCGGGCGGTCTGCCGACCTTCCATATTCCGATGGTCCCGCTCACCTATGAGACACTGACGATCATCCTGCCCTATGCCCTCATCCTGGCTGCCATCGGCCTGATCGAGAGCCTTCTGACCCTGAACCTCGTGGGCGAGATCACGGGTCAGCGCGGCGGCGCCAGCCAGGAATGCATCGCCCAGGGCGCGGCCAACACGGTGACCGGCTTCTTTGGCGGCATGGGCGGCTGCGCCATGATCGGGCAATCCATGATCAACGTGAAATCGGGCGGGCGCACACGGATCTCCGGCATCTCGGCGGCGCTCTTCCTGCTGGCCTTTATCGTGGTCGCCGCCCCCTTGATCGAACGGATCCCCCTGGCTGCGCTGGTTGGCGTGATGTTCATGGTCGTGATCGGGACCTTTGCCTGGAACTCGCTTAAGATCCTGTTCAAGGTCCCGCGGATCGACGCCGTGGTCATCATTCTGGTGACGGTCGTGACCGTGATGACCGACCTCGCCATTGCCGTGGTCGTAGGTGTCATTGTCTCGGCCCTGGCCTACGCTTGGCAGAACGCCACGCGGATCAGCGCCAAGACCTATGAAACGCCCGAGGGTGCGCGTGTGTACCAGGTCAACGGCCCGCTGTTCTTTGGCTCTGCCTCTGGGTTTATCGAGCTGTTTGATCCCAAGTCCGACCCCGCAGTGGTGATCGTGGATTTCGCCGAGAGCCGGGTTGCCGACCAATCGGCGCTCCAGGCGATTGAAGCCCTGGCCGCGAAGTACGAGGCGGCGGGCAAGACGATCCAACTGCGTCACCTGAGCCGGGATTGCCACAGCCTGCTGACCAAAGCGGGGCACCTGATGGTCGATAGCGACGATGATCCCGATTACGCGATCGCTGCCAACTACGGGGTGCGGACCGGTATTCTGGAAGGCGGTCACTGACCCCACGCGGCGGCGGGCTAGCCCGGCACTACGGCGCGCTGAGCTTGCGTGATAGTCCGGCGCGGTATAGCGATGGGGTGACGGGTGGCAGTGAGGACCCGTCCCCCCACATCGTTGTTCTACCGGAGAGGAGGTGCGCGCCGTGCTGCGTCGTCCCCGTCCTTCCGCCGACCGCCTGACCACCGCGCTTGTGTTCTGGTTGGCCGCGCGGGAGCAATCCTTCAAATGGCTCGCGCTGCTTTTGGGCATCGCGTCGACCGTGGCCATCGTTCAGAACTGGCATCCCTGGCCCATGGTGTTCGGCCTGCCGTTCTGTGTGATTTGGATCTTTTACGCGTGGCTGCATTCGGAGCGGCAGTTGAAGTACGTGAACGTCCTGTTCACGGCGCTTTACGTCTATGGGTTGCTGCGGTGGCTGCTGGTTGATGCAGCCGGGTAAAGAGCGGTTTGGGCTGATGGCATCCCGGTCTGTTTCGCTGCCAGCGCGGTGCCGCTGTCAGGGTCTTGCATCGGCTGATTTGCCCGTTGCCGAAGTCTTATGGACGCAGGCTTCACGCGTGCCTTGATCGCGCACGAAGATGCCCGGCTGGATGCGCATCTGCCCTGCAAGCGTTCGATTTCCACAGGCTGTCTTCATTTGCCCGGCAAAGGTCCCTAGCCAACGACGCGCGCTCCTGCCGTATCGGGATCGCCCCATTCAGGATACGCGCGCCGCTGAGCGTCTGCCCAGATCATGCAGCAGTTGCCCTAACTGTCGTCAGGGCGGGTCAACTGAAACACCTCTCGCACAACCGAGTAGTCGCGGTAGCCGCCCCGCGCCAAACTCTGGAACGTCGTCACGTCAAACCGCCCATCCACAATACAATCGTCCCGTATGTGAACCCCGGTGACCTCACCAAAGACCGCCACATTGGCCTGCCCTGGCAGGGCGACCAGCTGAGTCAGCTTGCACTCAAGGGTGGCTGGCGCATCGGCCACCCGGGGACAGTCGATGGTGTCGCAGGCCGCTTTCGCCACGCCCGCAACCGCGAATTCGTCGGTGCCCGCGGGATGGGCCGCTGAGGTCGCGTTCATTCTGTCCCGGGCGGCGTATTCGACCAGACTGATCGAAAAGACGCCGGTTTCGCGGATCTGGGCAACGCTGTCCTTTGTGCCGTCGCGATCCTCTTTGGCGGAGGTCGAGGCGAACATCACCTGGGGCGGAACGTAGGCCACGGCATTGAAGAAGCTATAGGGGGCCAGGTTGTCCCCAAGCGCGCCCCGCGTTCCCACCCAGGCAATGGGCCGGGGCGAGACGATGGCGTTGAAGGGGTTATGGGGCAGGCCGTGGCCGTCCTCGGGGCGGTAGAACATGGGGGACCTCGTGTTTCCTGCCCCATCCCTAGGCAATGCCGCGCGACACGAAAACCCCGCCCGACGGATCGCAGATGCGCAAGCAAGCGCGACCACCTACGCGCGCGCCTTGGCGGCTGGGGTGCCATGGCCCGCTCCCCGCATAGAAACCCGGGCTGGTGCCCCCGGCCCGCGTCGGCCAAAACCAGTGCCATGGAGTTGATGCGCGAAACCCCCGAGGATGGCTGGCTGGTCGAAGCTCTGTTCGACACCTGCTTTGCGCCCGGACGCACAGCGCTGTCGTCCTATCGGCTACGCGATGATGTGCCGCCCGCGCGGGACCTTTGTCTTTTGGCGCGGGGCGATATGGGCGAAGTCGCGGGTGCCATCCGGTTTTGGCCCGTGCGTGTGGGCGGACGTTGGGACGCTATGCTGCTTGGCCCCGTTGCCGTCCACCCCACCCACCAGGGGGAGGGGCTGGGCGCCTTCCTGATCCAATCTGGCTTGGACCGGGCCGCCGTGGCGGGGGTGGAACGTGTCCTGTTGGTGGGCGATGCCCCCTATTACGCACGATTTGGCTTTGACCGTTTGACCGATGTGGCAATGCCCCCGCCAACAAACCCGGACCGCATCCTGGGCACGTGGGATTGGACGGGGGTGACGGGCGCAGTGACCCGGGCCTTGCCAGAGCCATCGCCCGTCCCCACATCAATTTCATGAGAGATCACCGCACAGAACAAGTCTTTCCCCCCCTGGATCGGGAGGCTGAACTGGACCGCCTGGCCGAGCAAATGCGCACGGCCTCCGGGACTGGGATGCAGCTTTTGAACCTGGTGGGGACCCGCGCTGAGAGCCTGCTGGACATGTTGCCGGACCCTGTGCGCGCAGGCCTCGACAAGGCGACGGCGGCCGCGTTGGAGCAATCCTTCAACGCCGCAGCCTATTCCAGGGGCCGGGTCAAAGACACCTCCGATTGGCTGACGCGCGCGGTCACCATCGGAACAGGGGCGGCGGGTGGCGTTGGCGGATTCCCGTCCGCCCTGGCGGAATTGCCGGTGACAACGACCGTGATCCTGCGCGCCATCCAGGGCATCGCCGACGAACATGGGTTCGACCCAGCCAAGCCCGAGGTCCGCGCCGCCTGTCTGCGGGTGTTTGCCGCTGCCGGGCCGCTGGACGATGACGACGGGACGGATATCACCTTCATCACCATGCGCCTGACCCTGACGGGCGGAACGATCCAAGGGTTGATCGCCAAGATCGCGCCCCGCTTGGCGATCCCGCTTGGGCAGAAACTGGCAGCCCAGGCCGTGCCCATTGTCGGCGCGGCCGCAGGCGCGGCGACGAATTACATCTACACGAGCTATTACCAAGACATGGCACGGGTGCAGTTCGGCCTGATGCGCCTTGCCGAGCAGGAGGGCGAGGCGTTGGAGACGCTCAGCCACGACCTGCAAAGGCGTCTGCTGTAGGGATCAGCGGGCAGGGGTATCCTGGCTGAACAGATTGACCCAGCCATCCGCTTCGGCCCGCCAGAGAGAGGAGACCCACATCTCTTCAGCCGCATCACCGCCCATCCGGGTGAACCTCGCCCGATAAGTCAACAGGGCCAGGGCAGGGGCCAGGGGCATCGCCTGCGCCCGGTCGATTGCAAACTCTGCGATCGTCGGCCCGTTGGCCAACTGGCCTGTGTGGGCAGCGCGATCCGCCGGGCCATCGGTGTAGACCCCCAGAAAGCTTGGATGCAGCGCTGCTTCGTCAGCGGCGGCATCCCCCGTTTGCAGGGCGCGCCAGACATCGGTTTCCGCCGCGACCAACGCCGCCAATAGACCATCGCCCATGTTGGTCGCAAAGGCGTCGAGCAACCCCTCCAAGGCATCCAGGTCCGGGCCGTCGAATTGGCCAAAGGCCTGCATCCAGACCGAGGCATCACGCAGGGCGTCCGGCTCCAACTTGCACCAGACGACACGGCCCCGCTTTTCGCGGGTGATGAGGCCCGCCTTGTCTAGGGCGCCCAAGTGCTTCGAGATTGCGGCCAGCGAGATGTCGAAGGCGCTGGCCACATCCGTCACCGCCATGTCGTCTTCGAGCAGGAGGGCCAGGATCCGCCGCCGGGTTGGGTCCGCCAAGGCAGCGAAAACGATATCGAGCGTGTCAGCCATGGCGCGTCCGATGCCTCGCCTGGGCGGACGGGGTCAAGAACGTTCAACCGATGCGTTGAATCTCAGGACAGGGGCGCATCTGCGAAAATGATAGCGGAAACAGGCCGCAAGATATTGATATATAGTGCAGAATACAAATGCTGCACCTGCGTTGACACCTTCGCCCCCACTTCGTAGACCCTGCTCGACTTTCGGGGGGCTCCATGGCCGACGATCCTGACCGCGACCCAATCCGTGCCCTAGAGGCACGCATCGCCGCGGCCAAAGGACCGGAGCCAGAGGATAAATCTCCCGATGATCGGTATTCGCAGGCCTCCCTGGCTTGGCGCATGGTGATCGAGATGGTGGCGGGGGTCGGGATCGGCTTTCTCATCGGATACGGGGCCGACGCCGTTCTGGGGACAGCGCCTTGGCTGATGCTGGTCTTTACCCTGCTTGGCTTTGCTGCCGGGGTGAAAACGATGATCGCCTCCGCGAAGGAGGCACAGGGCAAGGTCGATGCTGCGGCCGCGCTGAACGAACCGGGCGCTGGCGCGCCGAGAGAGAGGAACAAAGATGGCTGAACCCTCCGAAACCGGCGGCCTCTCCTTCCACCCGATGGACCAGTTCATCGTCAAGCCGCTGTTCGGCGACGCCGGTGGCGCCGTTGGCATGTTGACGATCACGAACGCCACCTTCTGGATGGCCCTGGCGGCGGTCTGTGTGGTCCTGCTGTTCGTCATGGGCACGCGTAGCCGCGCCATGATCCCGTCGCGCAGCCAGTCGATTGCCGAACTGGCCTATGGCTTCGTCTACAAGATGGTCGAGGACGTGACCGGTAAGGATGGGGTCAAGTACTTCCCGTACATCTTCACGCTGTTCCTGTTCATCTTGTTCTCGAACATGCTGGCGCTGATCCCCATGTCGTTCTCGCCCACCAGCCACATCGCCGTCACGGCGGTCATGGGCTTCGGTGTGTTCTTCGCGGTCACCATCATCGGCTTCGTCAAGAACGGTGCGAGCTTCCTGTCGCTCTTCTGGGTATCATCCGCCCCCCTGATCCTGCGCCCCATCCTGGCCGTGATCGAAGTCATCTCGTACTTCGTCCGTCCCGTCAGCCACTCCGTGCGTTTGGCCGGTGCGATCACCGCGGGCCACGCCGTTATGAAGGTGTTCGCGGGCTTTGCCGCCGTGACGCTGGTCGCCCCCTTCACCATCGGCGCCATGGTCGCGATCTACGCGCTGGAGCTGCTGGTGGCGGGCATTCAGGCCTACGTCTTCGCGATCCTCACCTGTGTCTACCTCAAGGACGCGCTGCACCCCCATCACTGACGCAAGCCAGATCCGGCACGCGTCTTGTAGGGGCCACCTGACGGCCCCGCATCAAACGACCAACTTCCAATCGTAAGGAGATATCCCATGGAAGGTAACATCGGCGAATTGGGCCAGTTCATCGGCGCTGGCATCGCGGCTCTCGGTTCCGGCCTGGCGGCCGTCGGCGTGGGCAACGTGGCTGGCAACTTCCTGGCTGGCGCCCTGCGCAACCCCTCCGCCGCTGGCGGCCAGACGGCGACCCTGTTCATCGGCATCGCCTTCGCCGAAGCCCTGGGCATCTTCTCGTTCCTGGTGGCTCTGCTGCTGATGTTCGCCGTCTAAGGCGAACACGACGATCCTTACGCGCGGTGGAAGGCCCAGTGCCTTCCACCCTGTGAGACCGCGGCGCCTTTCGCCGCACAAGACCGAGGGACTCCATGGCAGATGTCGTGACCGAAACCGCTAGCGCCTGTGTCAACGAACTCGGGCATGCAGTTGGAATGCCGCAGCTTTGCGGTGACTGGTTTCTGAACCAGATCTTCTGGCTGCTGGTGACTCTGGCCGTGATCTACCTGGTCCTGACCAAGGTCGCCCTGCCGCGCATCGGGGCCGTTCTGGCCGAACGAAGCGGCACCATATCCAACGATCTCGCAGCCGCCGAGGACCTGAACCGTCAGGCCGCTGAGGCCGAGACGGCCTATAACCAGGCACTGGCAGAGGCCCGCGCCGAAGCGCAGCGCATCTCGGGCGAGACTCGCGCCGCGATCAAGGCGGACCTGGATGCCGCCATTGCCAAGGCCGACGAAGAGATCGCCGCCAAGACCGCCGAAAGCGAAGCCCAGATCGCAGAGATCCAGGCCAATGCCGCGACCAGCGTGGCCCAGGTGGCCCGCGACATCGCCGCCGATATCGTCACCGCCGTCGGCGGGACGCCGGACCAAGCCGCGATCGACGCCGCTGTTGACACCCGCGTGAAGGGGAACTGATCCATGCGTTACGCTCTGCCACTTATGCTGATCGGCACCCCCGCGTTGGCCGCCTCCGGTCCGTTCTTCAGCTTGGCGAACACCGACTTCATCGTCACCGTCGCCTTCCTGCTGTTCATCGGGATCCTGCTGTACCTCAAGGTGCCGGGGATGCTCAGCAAGATGTTGGACGACCGCGCCGAAGGCATCCGCAACGATCTGGACGAAGCCCGCGCCCTGCGGGAGGAGGCCCAGACCCTGCTCGCCTCCTATGAGCGGAAGACCCGCGAAGCCCGCGACCAGGCCGCCGAGATCGTCGCCGCCGCCAAGGCCGAGGCCGAAGCTGCGAACGTCCAAGCCCGTGCTGACCTAGAAGACAGCGTGGCCCGTCGTTTGGCCGCAGCAACGGACCAAATCGACAGCGCCCGCGCCGCCGCAGTCCGCGACGTCCGCGACCAGGCCATTGCGGTGGCATCTGCCGTAGCGGCCGAGGTTGTGGCCAAGCAGATGTCTGCAACCGACGCCAACAAGCTGATCGACGATGCCATTGGCACGGTCGAGACGAAGCTTCACTGACGAACACACCGCATGCGGTTGACAGGGCGCTCCTCCGGGGCGCCCTTTGTCGTTTCAGGCTGCACAAGCGGGGGACGGCATGGACGGGTGGCAGAACATGGATCGAGGCGCTCTGGACGACGCCTACGCCAATGCGGACTACATTCCGGACGCAGCCAGCTTTCCGCCCCGTTGGGCTTCGGATGCCGCAGCGTTCCGGGCGGCGGTGCCTGGGAAACTTGACGTCCCTTATGCGGAGGGGTCTGGCGCGGCATTTGATCTGTTCCACCCCGCCGTGCCCCCCCAAGGGCTGATGGTATTTGTTCATGGGGGCTACTGGCGTCGCTTTGGCAAGTCAGACTGGTCCCACTTCGCGGCAGGGGGCTTGGCGGCTGGTCTTGCTGTCGCCGTTGTCGGCTATCCCCTTGCTCCGACGGTCCGAATTGCAGAGATCACGCGCCATGTGCGTAGCGCCGTGGAGGCTGCGGCGACGCGGGTTGGGGGGTCAATCCATCTGACCGGGCACAGTGCCGGGGGCCATTTGGTCGCCCGCCTTCTGATGGCGGATGCCAAGCCGAACTGCACCGACCGGATCGCGACCTGTGTGCCGATCAGTCCGGTGGCCGATCTACGCCCGCTGGTGCGGCAAACGATGAACGAAGACCTCCGATTGGATGCGGCGAGTGCGGACAGCGAAAGCCCTGTGCTGGCTCAGCCCGTGCTGCGGGCACGTGCCGCCGTCTATGTGGGGGCGGAAGAACGCCCCAGCTTTCTGTGGCAGGCCCAGGCCCTTGGCGAGGCGTGGTCCATACCCGTGCATCAGGTGGCTGAGCGTCACCACTTCAACGTGATTGATGATTTGCGGTCACCGGACACATCCCTGATGGCTGCTGTTTTGGGATCGGCGGGGTAAGGTCCAAACGCGATGGCTCGGGCTGTCATTTCCTTTGCTCCGGGTTGGCCCTCCGAGAAGCCCGTGGTGCCGTCTTCCCACGAGTGACAGCGACGCGGCTCCTCCGTAGGCCGACCCCAACTTCGGCTTGCCGGTCGATCCAGAGGATGCATTGCGCGGTGGCGACCTCAGACTGGTGCCGGATCACATGCGCCGTGGTTCACCCCAGCAAGGTGCAGAGCCAGAGCACCGCCCCGATCCGCGTCCAGAGATGGGGCAACCGCAGCTCTCACCCTGAGCCCATGGTACCTCTCACCACATGGCCGCCAATCCCCGTTTCTTCCGAGGAGAGCGACATTCGACTCGGACCAAATACATCCCAAATCACCCGAACCCGAACACCGCGTAGGTCACGTCCCACGAGGTTTCGCCCGCACTGTCGGCGCTGCTGTCGTCGGGTCCTCCGGCCAAGGGTGCCGCGGATATTGCGCCCGCATATCGCGCCGCACCTCGCCGTAGGACCCCGCCCAAAAGCCGGGCAAGTCCTGCGTGATCGCAACGGGTCTCTGGGCGGGCGATAATAACTCGAGCCGTAGGGGTGTTTCGCCAACCATCGGGTGCTGTGTTTCGCCTAGGATCTCCTGCAAGCGTAGGGAAATGGTGGGCGTCTCATGGCCATAGTCGATGGGCACCTTCCGGCCAAGCGGCGTGACATAGTGGGGTGGTGCCAGCCGATCCAAACGTTGCCCATCTTCCCACCCGAGCCAAGCGAGCAACGCCTCGGTTGGGTCGAGGCGCCCGAGGCTTGCCGCATCCCGAACCCCAGGGAGAAAGGGCAGCAACCACGCCTGCGCCGTGCGCTCCAGGCCCGCGTCCGAGACATCGCGCAGCCCCGCTGCCGCGATCCGCATCCGAAGCAGTCGCGCGCGTTTCGTCCAGTCTAGGCAGCCAATTCCCAGGGCTCGAACCCCGTCCAGGGCCGCCAGCGCCACGGCATCGGCGGGGGCCTCGGGCCAGGCCCGGTCGTCCAAAGCGATGGCACCCAGACGCTCTTGCCGACGGGTCTCCACCCGCCTGTGTCGCTCCGACCAGGTGCAGACCTCGACCCAAGCGATCCGCGCGCCATGAACCGCGCGCACCTCCGCCTCGCTGATGGGCAGGGCCCGCCGCACCCGCGCCTCCGTCCGGTCCCCATCCAGGTCGCAGGCCACGATCAAGCGCGCCCCTGACAGCGGGTCGCCCTTGTCCATCCGTGCGCCCTTTCCCCCCGACAGCAGCCACCGAGGCGCGTCGCCCGGGCGGCGCAACCCGATGCGATCTGGGTAAGCGAGGGCCAACCGCTGGGCATTCGACAGGTCCGGCCCGCCTTCGTACCGCCTCAACCGCTTCGCTTCCGCCCGCGCTTCCGCCGAAGGGGTGCGCAGGGCGTCCGACAGGTCGACCGATCCAGGGGTGGGCCGCGCGGCGAGAAGACCCGCCAGGGTCGCCGAGCCGCGCCCCCCGCACAGAACCATATGCCCTAACCGCGGATGCAACGGCAGCCGTGCCAAGGCCCTCCCATGGTCCGTCAAGCGCCCCCCGTCCAGCGCACCCAGGGAGGTCAACAACGCCCGCGCCTCGGCCAATGTCGCGTCTGGCGGCGCGGTCAAGAACGGCAGGTCATCGGACCCCCAGGCCGCCAGTTCGAGGGCCAATCCCGATAGATCCGCGCTGGCGATCTCCGGGTCGGGGAAGGCGTGCATCCCGCCCTCCTGGCCGCGGGTCCAATTGGCATAGGCCACGCCGGCGGCCACCCGGCCCGCGCGCCCGGCCCGTTGCGTAGCCTCGGCCCGGGTCACCCGTTCGGTGACCAGGCGCGACATCCCAGAGGTTGGGTCGAAGCGCGCCCGCCGGGCGAGGCCACCGTCGACGACGGCCCGGATCCCTTCGATGGTGAGCGAGGTCTCGGCGATGGAGGTGGCCAGCACGACCCGGCGCCCGGACCCCGGTTCAATGGCGCGTCGCTGCTCAGCAAAGGGCATGGCGCCATAAAGCGGTCGGACCTCCGCCCCGCAGCCGTCCAGCAAGGGCAAGCACCTGTGGATTTCGCCCTCGCCGGGCAGGAAGGCCAATACATCGCCGCCCTGATCCTCCAACGCGGTCCGGACCAATCCGGCCACCTGCGCCTCGAACCGCTGACCCTCCGGAGGGGGGCGGTCGCGCCATTTCCGCTCCACCGGATAGGCCCGGCCCGCGCTTGTCACCACTGGCGCGTCCAACAGGTTGGCCACTGGCTCCGCGTCCAAGGTCGCCGACATGACCAGCACCCGCAAATCTGGGCGTAGGGCCTGCCGGGCCTCCCAGGTCAGGGCCAAGCCGAGGTCTGCGTTCAGGGATCGTTCATGGAATTCGTCAAAGATCACCGCCCCCACACCGGGCAGCTCCGGGTCGTCTTGCACCATGCGGGTCAAGATGCCTTCGGTCACAACCTCGATCCGCGTGGCACGGGACACCTCCGAGGCGCCGCGCATGCGAAACCCGACGGTTTGGCCGACCGGTTCACCCAGGGTTTCGGCCATGCGCATGGCGGCGGCGCGGGTGGCCAGGCGGCGCGGCTCCAACAGGATGATCTTGCCGTCAATGTCGGACAGCAGGGCCAAGGGCACCCGCGTGGTCTTCCCGGCGCCCGGCGGTGCCTGCAGAACGGCCACACCCTGGGAGGCCAGGGCCGCGCGCAACTCTGGCAGGACGTCTTCAATGGGCAGTGTCATTTTCGGCGCAGCACCGCGTTGCCCAATTTGGTGGAGGACCGGATCTCGCTGATTTGCACCTGGCCCGCACCGATGGGCGCATAGGTAAACGTCAGGACGACCGTGGGCCGCTCGGCCAGTTCTTCGGCGGAATAGCCGCGCAACCGACGGTATTCGCCCGTGCAGGTGATCGTCCCATCCGATGCGGCGCGGGCCGCGCCCAGCGACATGCGCGACACGTGGCGCCCGTCAAAAAGTTCGTACCGCTGGCCGCAGGCGTTGCCAGGGGCGACAGGCTGCAGGATCGCATAAAGCGCCGTCAGAGGGTCGATGACGCCTCTCTGGGCGGTCGGGTCGATATCGTAGGGCCGTGGCGGGCGCGGCGGGTCAAAGGTCACGCTGGACGGTGTTGTCCCCCGAAAGCGCGTGACCGAGCCTGTGCGTTCGCCGTCGTCATCCTCCCGCTCTCGATACACGGAAGAGGTATAGCGCCCGCCGGAGACGCGGCCCTCGGCGCTGCCTTCAAAGGCGTATTTGACCAGCGATCCCACCAACCCGGTCGCCTTTGCAGCGGCTGAGACGGAATAGGACCCGCCAGAGGTGCGCCCGCGGATGGCGATGGTCCCGCCGGTCACGCCCCGCAGTGACAGCGCATATTGCGCATCCAGGCTTTGCGCGGCAGCGGGTAAGGCCGTGGCTAGTGCAAGCGCAACGGCGGACATCAGCAGGGATAGGCGGGGCATGGGCGACCTCGGGCACGGGGGACACTGGCATCGGTCATAGGGCATTCCGGCCCCGTATGCATCGCCGACGTGATGGGCCTGCGAAGCGCCGCCGGTGGGGACGGCGTATTGGACCTTTCACACCTTGCATTGGCTGCGGTGGGGGGGCATCCCTCTGGCCCATGACGGACGACCCGCTCCATGCCCCGCTCCTTGCCGGTGACCGCCGGGCCCTGGCCCGCGCTATCACCTTGGTCGAAAGCACACGTGCCGATCACCGCTCGCGCGCGGCGGGCCTGTTGGACGGCTTGCGGGGGGCAGGGCGCTCGGCCTTGCGCATTGGGCTATCGGGAACGCCTGGGGTCGGCAAGTCGACCTTTATCGAGTCCTTTGGCACCTATTTGACGGGGCGGGGCCTGCGCGTGGCGGTCCTGGCCGTGGATCCATCATCGACGCGGACCGGGGGATCCATTCTGGGGGATAAAACCCGGATGGAGCGGTTGAGCCGCGACCCCAATGCCTTCATCCGGCCTTCGCCCTCGGCCAGCCACCTGGGCGGCGTGGCCCGCCGCTCCCGCGAGGCTGTGGCCATCTGCGAGGCGGCTGGGTTCGACGTCGTCCTGATAGAGACGGTGGGCGTTGGCCAGTCCGAGACCATGGTCGCTCAGATGTGTGACCTGTTTATTCTCCTGCTCGCTCCGGCAGGCGGGGATGAGTTGCAGGGCGTCAAACGCGGCATCATGGAGATCGCGGATCTGATCCTTGTGAACAAGGCCGATGGCGACTTGCGGCCCGCAGCCCTGCGGACGGTCGCCGACTACGCGGGCGCCCTGCGCCTGTTGCGCAAGCGGCCCCAGGACCCGGAGGGCTTTCCCAAGGCCATGCCGGTGTCTGCCCTGCACGAAGATGGTTTGGCCGCTGCCTGGTCCGAGATGCAGGACCTGGCTGCTTGGCGGCGGGACGCGGGCCATTGGGCTGCGAATCGTGCTGACCAGGCGGCCCATTGGTTCGAGGCACAGGTGCGTGAGGGCTTGCTTGCGCGCTTGGACCAAGATGCCAGGGCCCGGTCGCACATGGCGACACTGGCCCGAGCCGTCGCCGCGGGCACACGCGCCCCCGAAGCTGCCGCTGCTGAGATGCTGGAATCGCTGCGCAGCCCTTGACGCCCCCCGCGCCGTCCCTTATGCGAGCGCGACCGCGGGGCCGTTTTCGGCCCTGCACTTTATTTTGCAACCCTTCAACCCGAGGTCCCGCCATGTCGCGCGTCTGCGAACTCACCGGAAAAGGCCCGATGACGGGCAACAACGTCAGCCACGCGAATAACAAGACCCGCCGTCGCTTTCTGCCCAACCTGAACGACGTCACGTTGCAGTCCGAGGCCCTGGGCCGCAGCTTCAAACTGCGGATCTCCGCCGCGGCCCTGCGCACGGTCGACCATCGTGGCGGGCTTGACGCCTTCCTCGCCAAGGCCAAGGACGCAGAGCTGTCCGCCAAGGCACTGAAGATCAAGAAGGACATCGCCAAGACGTCTGACGCGCCGGCCGCATTGGAAGCATAAGGTGTCGAACGATCGGTAACCCGATGCGGGATGCCGACAGCTATTAAGGCCCTGCCATCCGGCGGGGCCTTTTGATTTGGTCACCAGCAGATGACGCAAGCAACGGGCGCGATGCGCCCGTCCGTCGGGGGTGACCCCCGACCCCGGCTTAGCCGTTGGAGGTGATCTCGTCGGCCTTCTCCTTGACGGCGTCCACATCAGCCTTCGCGGTCTCGGCTGCAATGCCTTCGCCCAACCCGCCGGTGGGTCTGTCCTGTTCCGCAGCCGTATGGGCCGCGCGCAGCATGTAGAGCGTCCCGCCCAGCAGAAGCAGCAAGAGAACAATTACGGGAATGGTGGCCATGGCGAAAATCCTTCCAAGTGCGGTCATACGAGTCTGTCGACACCTAGACGTTAGCTCATCTACGGCCTTTGCCCAGGCCATGTGATAAAACCTCTTCGACCCAGGCGGGAACGGTCTCACTGGCGGGTCCTGGGCGGACATCGTCAAAGATCGCGCCCGACGGCTCCAGCGTCAGTTCCACGGTCCTTGCCCCCACGTGCCGCGCCATATCCACGAAGCCTGCGGCTGGATACACAGTGCCCGACGTACCAATACTGACAAACAGATCCGCCGCCGCCAGCGCGTCTTCGATCCGGTCCATGTGATACGGAATTTCGCCGAACCAAACCACGTCAGGTCGTGTCGCGGGCTTGGCGCATGCGGGGCAGAGGTCCTCAGGCGACATCTCGTCAGGCGCCTGCCACCGGTGACCGCAGGCATGGCATAGGGCCTGGGACAACTCTCCGTGCATGTGGATCACGTTCCGCGCGCCCGCCCGCTCCAGCAGATCATCGACGTTCTGGGTCACCAGCGTCACGCCCCCATGGGTCGATAACCGCGCCAAGGCACGATGGGCGTCACCCGGCACAGCGCCCCGCATGTTTGCCCGTCGCGCGTTGTAGAACCCATGGACCAGCGCCGGGTTGCGGGCAAAGCCTTGGGGGGTCGCGACCTCTTCCAGGTCATAGCGCGTCCACAGACCGTCCTTGTCCCGAAAGGTTCCAAGACCCTGTTCCGCGCTCAGGCCAGCGCCCGATAGAATAACCACCCGCTCCATGGGCGGAGTGTGGCGGTCCCGGCTCCCTATGGCCAGCCCTCCGCTCTGCGGTTAGCGTCGCAGGACACACCTTCGGAGGTCCTGTGCGCATTCTTTTTGTCTGTCTTGGGAATATTTGCCGGTCTCCAGCGGCGGAGGGTATCTTGCGCGCCCACACGCCCGATCTGCAGATCGACAGCGCCGGGACAGGCGCCTGGCATGTCGGCGATCCGCCCTATGCCCCGATGCAGCGGGCCTTGAAGGCCAGGGGGTATGACGTATCCGCCCAACGGGCGCGCCAGATCCAGACGGATGATCTGCAGCGGTTTGACCGTGTCCTTGCCATGGACGCCTCCGTCCTGGCCGATCTACGGGCGCTTCGGAATGGATCCCGGGCCGAGCTGTTCGGTGTGGCCTGCGGTTTGGGCCAGGTGGATGTTCCCGACCCGTATTATACGGGCGATTATGAGACGTGTTTGGATCTGATCGAGCGCGGTTGCGCCCGGCTCGCCTGACCCAGTCCAGCCGTTTGGATCTCCGGCGTGCGCCCGAGATCGCGGGGTATGCGCGCAGTCAGGCCAGCGAGGCGCTTATCGACAGGCCCGCTCCGCCACGGCGACGAAGCGTTTGTAGCGGGGCCAAAACCGTTCATCCGCAGGGCGGTCCGATTGCCGCGTTACCTGCGCCAAGTGCGGGTCGCGGAAGAACTTGACGGCGCGCGCGCGCTCCCGCCGGGTCAGTGTTTGGTTGGCCGTCGCTTGGACACAACCGCATAGCGACCGACTGGCCGCCCGACGGTCCGCCTTGAGGCAGGCCGCCTGCACCGGTCCTGTGGCGTAGGGACGGGACTGGGTGACATCCCCACCGCGCCCGCCGCCGCCGCCACAGGCGGACAACGCCAGCACGGCTGCCAGCGCCAAGGATAGTTTGATCGGGGTCATCTGCTCTGCCTCCGGTCATTATGTTTTGCCGTAGGATGCCAGAGCGGCGCGACCGGATCAATGACCCGCGCGCCTTCCCCGAAAGGTGTCAGGCGGACTTGCGCGGTCTGCGCCGACGGTTGCCGCTCCCAGGCCGCTGTCCGCCAGGCTTTGGTCCTCCGGGTTTGTTGGCTTGGGGGCGTCCACCGCCGCCAGACCGCTGACCGCCGCCGCGACGACCACCGCCGCCGCCCCGCTTGGGCTTGGCTTCTTCCTGGCTGGGCGACCAACGACGGCCAGAGGCCACGGGGATCTCGCGTTTCAGGATGCGTTCGATGTCCTTCAACTCGCCCATTTCATCGGGTGCGCAGAGCGTGATGGCCGCGCCTTCGCGCCCCGCGCGGGCGGTGCGGCCGATGCGGTGCACATAAGTTTCCGGCACATTGGGCAATTCGTAGTTATAGACGTGTTTCACCACAGGAATATCCAGCCCCCGCGCCGCAACGTCCGTGGCCACCATCACGGGCGCCTGGCCGCTGGCAAAGGCCTCCAGCGCGCGCATCCGCTGGCCCTGGCTGCGGTTCCCGTGGACGGCCACGGCCTCCACCCCGGCCTTGGTCAACTGCTTGGCCAACCGGTCGGAGCCGTGCTTGGTCCGCGCGAACACCAGGGCCGCCTCTCCGGCATGGCCGCGCAGCAGGTCCAGCAGAAGGCCGGGTTTCTCCGCCTTTGCGATGAAGTGGATCGATTGTTCGATCTTGTCCGCCGTCGTGCCAGAGGTCGCGACCTGCACCCGCACCGGGCGATCCAGATAGGTGGCGGCCAACCCCTCCATATCCTTCGGCATCGTCGCCGAGAAGAGCATCGTCTGTCGCGCCTCGGGCAGCTTCGCCGCGATCTTCCGCAGGTCGTGGATAAAGCCCATGTCCAGCATCTGGTCCGCCTCATCCAGAACCAGGAACTGCGTCGCCGTCAGCGAAACGGCCCCCCGGTCCATGAGGTCGAGCAACCGGCCTGGCGTCGCCACCAACAGGTCGACACCGCGCTCCAGGCGCTTGATCTGCGGGTTGATGCCAACGCCACCGACGACCCGCGCGACCTTCAGGTGTGAGTTGCCGATGAAGCCGTCGAGGCTCTCGGCGATTTGGTTCACCAACTCTCGCGTGGGGGCCAGGATCAGGGCGCGCGCGGCACGCTTTTCTGGTCGCACGTCGCCCGTCAGCAAATGCTGAACCAGCGGCAGACCAAAGGCCGCCGTCTTGCCCGTGCCCGTTTGGGCCAGGCCCAGCACGTCGCGCCCTTCGAGCGCGGGGGGAATGGCCTGACGCTGGATGGGGGTCGGGTCTTTGATGCCCATGGTGTCCAGGGCTGTGATGAGGCGGGGCTTCAGCCCCAACATGTCGAAGTCCATGAAATATCCTAATGCGCCCCTAGGGCGCCCGAGGCGCGCGACAACGGCGCGCGCAGGTTGGGGTCACAGGGCGGTATGCCCTGCGCCTCCCCGGCGTGATCCTTGGGAAAGCACGCCCGCCCGACGATGTGGCACGTCCCTCGTGGACGACCGGCTCACGCGGCCCGTGGGGCAGGGTCTAGCCCCAAGTGGCGCCGCGGCGCAGCATTGTCAACGGTCCGTTTCAAGCTCCGCCAACCATTGGGCCAGTTTTTCTCTCTGGACGGGCTTGCCCACCGCGGGCGCCCCCCGAAAGGCCGCAGGCCATTGGGTCGCGTCATAACCGGACGTGACCGCGAAGGGCACTTGATCCGCAGTTAGTCGAACGGCAACGGCTTCGGAGGTGTGACTGCCAAGGTTGATGTCCAATATCGCCACGTCGCAGGCTTGATGCTCTAGGCTCTCTAACGCGTCAGACAGGGTCGTGAACGGGCCCAACACACTGTGCCCCAAGTCATCCAACTCCTCGGCCAAATCCATCGCGACCAGCACGTCGTCTTCGACAACAAGGATGCGCTTGGTCACTCTGCGTTCGCTTCTCGGCTGGCCGTCCCTTCTGACTGTAGCACGTTCTCGGCCGGGCAGGACAGGTGCCATTCAAAGCCGATAACGTCATAGCTTGTCCGAATATCCCCGAGCAGCATCGCCCGGACCATCATACTGGTGACCTTGGATCCGAACCCTTTGCGCGAGGGGGCTTTGACCGCCGGTCCGTCGCGTTCCAGCCAAGACATGGCAAAGGTGCCGCCTTGGGTTTCGGGGGCACTGAAGGTCCAGCTTATGGTGACCTTGCCCGTGTCGTTGGACAACGCGCCGTATTTGATCGCATTCGTCGCCAACTCATGGAGCGCCATGCCTAACGTCTGCGCCGTTTTCGGCCCTAGACCGAAGGACGGGCCAGAGACCGAGATCCGCTGTCCCAGCAGTTCTTCCAAGTGCGACAGTTGCGAATGCACCAGGTCATGGATCTCGATCCGTTTCCAGCCGCTGCGGACCAGAAGATCCTGGTTGGCCGACAGCGCCCCCAGCCTTTGCGAAAACGCCTTGGAGAAAGTCGCCGGGTCCCCTCGACTGGTTTGACGGGCAATGGCCTGAACCACGCTCAGCAGGTTCTTGGAGCGGTGGTTCACCTCTCCCATCAGCAGTTCGATCTGAGCATGGCTATCCTTGAGAACCGCCGCCGCCGCGCGACTTTCACGGGCGCGGGCCGCTTGCGCCCAGGCTAGCGATGTCAGCAACAGAGACACCAGCAAGCCGCCCAACAGAACGGCCAGGTCCGTGCGCCGCCGTGCCAATTCCTCAAACCTCGGCGTCGATGCGAGGTTTAGGACCCATGTCTGACCATACAGGCTGAGCCGTGTCTCCGATATATACGAAGAGCTCTGTGGGGCAAATTCGGCGGACTGGTACAATAGGCTGTCTTCGACCGGTTGGCTCGCATCAGAGAGCGAGACATCCACAAAGTTCGCCGCGCTATTTTCCGTCCCTTGTAGGACCGACCCCAGCAGATCCCCCATGCGAAAGGCGCCGACCACAACGCCCATCGCGGCGTCGGACCGGGCCCGTAGGGTCGAAAGAGCCTTGCCTGGCCGATAGACCGGGACGACCAACAAGACGCCGGGCTGAACGTCGCCGGTCCCCTCGCCAAAGGCGGCTTCTTGGACAAGTTTAATGCTTTGTGTGAGCGTCGGCAGGCCCGTCTGGACGGCGCGCTGCACGGCGGCGCTGCGATTGGCTTCGGACGAGATGTCAAAGCCGATGGCCCGCTCATTCCGATTTGTCATCGGATCCATATAGGCAATGGCGGTGTAGAGTTCGCGGTCTCCGGGGGGGACGATCGTATAATTTGGCCAATCGGTTGCGCGCACCTTCGCCTGAAACGCATCCCGTTCCGCCGGACCCCTTAGGATCCTGTTGAAGCTGACGCCCTGCGTTCCGGGGTAGTTTTCCTCTAACCCGACGGCGCGCACAAAGGTCGACCAATCCTGCCGAGATATATCTTCGCCGGTCCGGAAGAGGGCCGATCCCGCCCGCAGAAATTGCGCATAGGCCCGCAGGGTTGCGACGAGATCGCGGTGCACGACATCGCCCGCGCGCTCAAACATCACCTGGCCTTGTTCAAGGCTGCGAGCATGTTCGAAGCGATAGGCGGCCAGGGTCGCCGACATGGAAAGGACAAAAACCAGGACAACGATCCAGATGTCGCGCCGCAGAACAAGCCGCGGCATCAGCCCGTGCCCTCGACGTGTGTCATCAGAAGCCATGGCCCCCGGATCCTTCGCAAGTGATGTGCAACTTATACGTGTAAATTGAGGTCCGACAATACATTTTACGGTCGCCTTCCCCGGTTCTGGCGGAGGCACGAGCGGCGCTGACCGCCAGTTTGCGGGGTTCCGCGACATGAGCACCCCTTTCCGCGCCCCCGCCTGCGGTATATCTCCGGCCAAACGCTCGTATCCTAAGGCCGCGCAATCCATGACCGACCTGTCCCGCATTCGGAACTTTTCCATCGTCGCCCATATCGACCATGGCAAATCGACCCTCGCCGACCGTCTCATCCAGGAGACGAACACGGTGGCAAGCCGCGACATGAAGGAACAGCTGCTCGATAGCATGGATATCGAGCGGGAGCGCGGGATCACGATCAAAGCCAACACCGTTCGGATCGAGTTTACCGCCGAGGACGGTCAGGACTATGTGCTGAACTTGATCGACACCCCCGGTCACGTGGATTTCGCCTATGAAGTGTCCCGGTCCATGCGCGCGGTCGAGGGATCGCTCTTGGTCGTCGACAGCACCCAAGGCGTCGAGGCGCAGACCCTCGCCAACGTCTATCAGGCTATCGACGCCGACCACGAAATCGTCCCTGTTCTCAACAAGATCGACTTGCCCGCGTCCGAGCCGGAGCGCGTGGCCGAGCAGATCGAGGACGTCATCGGCATCGACGCGACCGATGCCCTGCTGGTCTCCGCCAAAACGGGCGAGGGGATCCGCGAGACGTTGCAAGCCATCGTCGACAAACTGCCCGCCCCCGCGGGCGACCCCGACGCGCCGCTCAAGGCCATGCTGGTGGACAGCTGGTACGACGCCTACCTCGGCGTGATCGTCTTGATCCGGGTCGTGGACGGCAAGCTGAAGAAAGGCGAGCGCGTCAAGTTCCTGTCCAACGGCACCGTCCATCACGTGGACCGCATCGGCGTGTTCCGCCCCGCCATGACCGCCGTGGACGAGTTGGGCCCGGGCGAAATCGGCTTCCTGACGGCCTCCATTAAACAGGTGCGCGACACCCGCGTGGGCGACACGATCACCCACGAAAAGGGCGGCACCACAGATGCGCTGCCCGGCTTCGCCCCGTCCCAGCCGGTGGTGTTCTGCGGCCTCTTCCCGGTGGATAGCGCCCAATTCGAGGACCTTCGGGATGCCATCGAAAAACTCGCCCTCAACGACGCGTCCTTCAGCCATGAGGTCGAAAGCTCCGCCGCGCTGGGGTTCGGCTTCCGCTGCGGTTTCCTCGGGCTTCTGCACCTGGAGGTCATCCGCGACCGGTTGGAGCGTGAGTATGATATCGACCTGATCACAACTGCCCCCTCCGTCGTCTATCACATCCACATGCGCACCAAGGAGGGGGAGGCGCCCGAGATCATCGAACTCCACAATCCCGCCGACATGCCCGACCTGACCCATGTCGACCACGTGGAGGAGCCGCGCATCAAAGCCACGATCCTCGTGCCCGATGAATACCTGGGCGACGTTCTCAAGCTGTGCCAGGATCGCCGGGGCATCCAACTGGACCTCACCTACGCCGGCCCCCGCGCCATGGTTGTGTACGATCTGCCCCTCAATGAAGTTGTTTTCGATTTCTACGATAGGTTGAAATCCGTAACGAAGGGTTACGCCTCCTTCGATTACCAGATGATCGGCTACCGCGAAGACTACTTGGTCAAAATGCAGGTCCTCGTGAACGAAGAGCCTGTGGACGCGCTCTCCATGATGGTCCACCGCGACCGCGCCGAAACCCGGGGCCGCGCCATGGTCGAAAAGCTCAAGGAGCTGATCCCCCGCCACATGTTCAAAATCCCGATCCAAGCGGCGATTGGTGGCCGCGTCGTGGCGCGAGAGACCTTGTCGGCCATGCGCAAAGACGTGACGGCCAAGTGCTACGGCGGTGACGCGACCCGGAAGAAGAAACTGCTGGAAAAGCAGAAGGCCGGTAAGAAGAAGATGCGCCAGTTTGGGAAGGTAGAGATCCCGCAGTCGGCGTTTATCAACGCACTCAAAATGGATGGCTGACGGTCCCACTGCGCGCTGACGAGGGTAGGGTCCGCAAGGCTTACCGGCAGACGCCTACGACCGTGGTGTGCGCGTGTGGACGGTGGCCTCACAGGCCGTCGCCTATCACCGGCTGCCTTCCCGCGCGATCACATAAACCAACAAGACCGGAACCACTTCGCGCCTGTCCACGTTGCCATCGTAACGCAACTGGACAGGAGGGCTGCATGACCCCGCAAGAACTCGAAGCCAAGTTCTGGAAACATCTCGCCAAAGACCATACCGTTTTTCTGGCGACTGAGGGCGCCTTGCCGCGCCCCATGCACGCGGCGTTCGAAGACAATGCATCGCCCATTTGGTTCTTCACGACCTATGATACCGACATCGGGCAGGTGCTGAAATCCGGCCCGCGTGCCGCGACGATGACCTTTGTTGCTAAGGGCCACGACTTTTGGGCGTCTGCCAGTGGGACACTCACGCTCGACAATGACCACGATGTCATTGAACGGTTGTGGAATGCTCAGGTGGCCGCTTGGTATGACGGCAAGCATGATCCCAATTTGGCGCTCGGACGCTACGATCTGCGCGAAGCCCAACTATGGGAAGACGGATCGTCAATCGTGACCGGCATCAAGGCGTTGCTCGGTCAGGATCCGGCGGAAGAGGTGGCTGACAAAACCGCTCACGTGCGCCTCGCCGGTTAGTGCGCATTGGGTCAGGGGCGTCGGCAACGTCAATGAGACGTCCCAACGGCGATGATCCAAAGCCGCTTATCGCACGGCAATGGCCTATGGAAAAACCCGATAGCGACTTCGGGCCCCGGCCATGCCACGCCATCGGCTCGCGATTGTCGGACGCCCCGTCTTAACACGGTATCCCGATGGGCGTGCGTAAGGCACATCCGCTTGTCCGCCCGGCCGCTTCTGTGGGCGGGCTACAACGACATAGCAATCAGCCGACGGCTCCATTCACCTCCACCAAATTCCCCGACGGGTCCTCCACGTAGACGTGTCGCAACCCGGGGATGGCGAACTCGCCTGTCACCGAATGCCGGATCCCCGCCGCACGCAGCCGGGCGATCACCGCGTCTAGGTCGTCCACCTGAATGGCCACATGCCCGCCAATCGACGGGTTGAAGGCCAGCCCGTTCTTTTCCGCGAACGTCTCATCCGGCGCGATCAGGTGCAGGCCGGAATGGCTGTCGCGCCCGTCCGCCATCAGAGCCAGCTTGTCCGGGGCGCCCGGTAAATACCCGCGCGACGCCGGGAACACCCAATCGGCCTGCTGCATCCCAAGGATCGTTCCATAGAAGGCGGCGGTGGCGCGGACGTCGCGGGCCTCCAGGTTGACGTGGTGAATGCTCCAGTTGGTGGACATGGCTGGCTCCTGACATGTGTTCGTGCTCGGCCATGAAATCAGACGATCCGCCCTCCGCATATACATCCGACGGGGATCCCCCCGAGATCACCCGTGGATCACCCCTCAACGACACCCTACATCTGGACGAAAGGAGACACCCATGACCAACCCGCTGCTCACTGATTGGACCGCCCCTTTCGCCCTGCCACCCTTCGCCGAGATCAGCGACGAGGACTTTGGCCCCGCGATGGAGCACGCGATGGAGGAGGGGCGCCGAGCCATTGCAGCGATTGCGGATAATCCCGACACGCCGACATTTGAGAACACCATCGACGCATTGGAACGGGCTGACGCGTTGCTCGACCGGGTGGCTGGCGTATTCTACAACCTAGCGGGCGCGGACAGCACCCCTGCGCGGGAGGCATTGCAGCGCGATCTCGCCCCCAAACTGTCGGCCTATAGCTCGGAAATTACGAACAATTCCAAATTGTTCGCCCGTGTCGAAGATCTCTGGGACCGGCGCGACACCCTCGACCTGACGGACGAACAAGCCCGTGTTCTGATGCTGACTCGCCGCAGTTTTGTGCGCGCGGGGGCCGCGTTGGAAGGCGCGGACGCCACGCGGCTGACCGAGGTCAAAGCCCGCCTCGCCACGCTCGGCACATCGTTTGCGCAGAACCTGCTCTCGGATGAACGCGATTGGTTCATGGATCTGAGCGAAGAGGACCTCGACGGCCTGCCCACGTTCGTCAAAGACGCCGCCCGCGCCGCCGGGGCGGAGCGGGACAGGCCCGGTCCTGTCGTGACGCTCAACCGCTCTCTGATCGTGCCGTTCCTGCAGTTTTCGCCCCGCCGTGACCTGCGGGAAAAAGCCTACGAGGCTTGGACGGCGCGGGGCGCAAACGGGGGCGAGACGGACAATCGCGACATCGCGGCGGAGGTGCTGCGCTTACGGGCGGAGCGGGCGACGTTGCTCGGCTACGACACCTTCGCGGCGTATAAGTTAGAGACCGAGATGGCCGGCACCCCTGAGGCCGTGCGCGACTTGCTGATGAAGGTCTGGCATCCCGCCCGTACAGCTGCCCTCGCCGACGCGGAACATTTGGCCCGCATGGCGCGGGAGGACGGAATCGTTGGTCCGTTGGAGCCATGGGATTGGCGCTACTACGCGGAAAAGCGGCGACTTGCCTTGCACGATTTGGACGAAGCGGAGCTGAAGCCGTACTTCCAATTGGATCGCATGATCGAGGCGCAGTTCGCCACGGCAAACCGGTTGTTTGGTTTGGAGTTTTCGCCCCTCGACGGGCCATTCTACCACCCGGACGTGCGCGGCTGGGAGGTGACGCGCAACGGCGAGCATGTGGCTGTCTTCCTGGGGGACTACTTCGCCCGGTCCTCCAAACGGTCTGGCGCCTGGTGCAGTGCGATGCGGTCCCAATCAAAGCTGGACGGGGACATCCGCCCGATCGTCGTGAACGTCTGCAACTTCGCAAAAGGGGACCCGGCGCTTCTGTCCTACGATGATGCGCGAACACTTTTTCATGAGTTCGGCCATGCGCTCCACCAGATGCTGTCCAACGTCACCTATCAGTCGGTGAGCGGGACCAGCGTTGCGCGGGATTTCGTGGAGCTACCCTCTCAGTTGTACGAACACTGGTTGGAGGTGCCGGAGGTCTTGGCCGAGTTCGCGACCCACGCGGACACCGGCGAGGCCATGCCCGATGCGTTGCGCGACCGACTGCTGCGGGCCTCGACCTACGACATGGGCTTTGCGACCGTGGAATACGTGGCCAGTGCTCTGGTCGATCTGGCGTTCCACGATGGACCGGCGCCCGCTGATCCCATGCAGAAACAGGCGGAAGTGTTGGAAACCATTGGGATGCCCCGCGCCATCCGTATGCGCCACGCCACGCCCCACTTTGCCCATGTGTTCACGGGCGACGGCTATTCCTCTGGCTACTACAGCTATATGTGGTCAGAGGTCATGGATGCCGATGCCTTCGCGGCCTTTGAGGAGGTCGGGGATGCCTTCGATCCTGCGCTGGCCCGTCGGTTGGAAGAAAACATCCTGTCGACCGGTGGGTCACGTGACGCGACAGCGCTTTATACGGCGTTCCGGGGGCGGTTGCCCGGTGTCGATGCGCTTCTGAAGGGGCGTGGCCTCGATACGGCGGCGTGACCGCCTTGCGCGACGGGGGGCGGGGCAGCCTTAGGCTGCGTCCGCCGTCCCGTCGTTGGCCGGGGTGCGCGCAGGATGCGCCACTTTGGTGGGAGCCTGCGGTTTCATGTCATCCAAACCGCCGCCGAGTAGGTCGATCAGCGTTGTGAAATCTATGTAACGGACCTCTGGAATCCTTGTCATGGCAATCTCCTTCGGGTGAATGATGCGCAATCTAAGGTCGGGCGCGCGCCCGCCAAAGACTGGAAAACCCTACTGCGCAAGGATCCGCCGATGCCCCTGACCCCAGACCAGACGCGCGCGTTGATCGACGCTGTACGCGATGTGGCCGCGACCGAAATCCTGCCGCGCTTTCGCAACCTAGGCGACGGTGACATCGACGCCAAAACCACCTTCGATGACTTGGTGACGGTTGCCGACCGCGCGGCCGAGGACGCCTTGACCGCGCGCATCCACGAGATCCTGCCGGGCGACACCGTCGTGGGGGAGGAGGCCGTGAGCGCCGACCCCAGCCTGCTGGCAACGGTTGGCACCGGGCGCGTGACCGTCATCGACCCCATCGACGGCACTTGGAACTTCGCCCATGGGCTGGCCAATTACGGTGTGATCCTGTCGGTGGTCGAGGATGGGGTGACCCAATGGGGCCTTCTCTATGATCCGAGCTTTGATGATTGGGTCGAAGCGCATCTCGGCCAAGGCGCGACCTACGTGCGAAACGGCAAAGCCCGACCCTTGGCGATCAGTCAGGCGGAGGCACCGCTTTCCGCCCTGCGCGGGAGCGTGGGGTTCTATCTCTACCCGGAGCGGCACCAGCCCGCCCTTGCTGCCACGACCCACCGTTTCCGGCGCGCGAGTTCCTTAGGCGCCAGTCTGCACGAATATCGGATGCAGGCCCTGGGGGGCGTGGATTTCTGCCTGAATGGCAAGTTGAACGTTTGGGACCACGGCGCGGGTGTCCTGATCCTGCAAGAGGCCGGGGCCGTGGCGCGTCTTCTGGATGGGTCGGCCTATGCGCCGACTTTGACCGAAGGCTACCTGCTGACCGCGCGGACGGAGGCCATGTGGCAGGCGCTGGCCGATGTCTTCAACGACGCGTTGGCGGCGTCGGCGCCCCCGGAGTGACGCCCGGACGCGCAGGAGGTGGCGGGACCGTCCGCCGCCTCGTGACCCCGCCCTTGGTCAGTCGCGCACCTCGCCCTGTGCCACGCCCCACAGGCCCGAGGTCTGGGCCCAGCCCTCAACCCCATCAACGGACAGCTTGCACCAGCCGTTGGCGCATTCATCCAGCCAGGCCACCACGCCACCTTGCAGGCGCGCCCGCATGGCGCCGCCCGTGGCGGGCTGGCGATAGAGGACGGTCTCTTCGCCCTCCACCAGAACCGTGCGGTTCCCCGACAGCAGCGAGTAATGCATCCAGCCGCCGGCGCCTTCACGGTCTTGCACGCGCCGCCAGTGGCCATATTCGGCGACGATCCGCAGGGGCATATGCCGCCGGGTAAAGACCCAGTCGATGCGATGGGTGCTGGAGGGGCCGCGCCGGGCATAGCCCTCGGCGGCCTTCATGGACACATACCGCGGCAGGGGCAGGTTTGTGACCGGCCCCCGGTCCTCTGCCATCGCCACCTTCGGCGCACTCAGCGCCAGTCCCGCGACCAACACCGCGCTCAAAATCCGTCCTATCATGGAAGCCTGCTCGCCCCTCTTGGTTTTGCCTGATGTGCCAACTACGATGCGGGGTCTGACGCCCCTTGCGCTTGGCGTTACCATGCCATCACTATCTGCCGAGGACCAAGGGGGAGGGGCCAACCCGTGCCAACGAGCCGTCTGAGTGTTGTCGTCACGCGACGCTTGCCCGAACCTGTGGAGACGCGGATGCGCGAGTTGTTCGACGTCCGCCTCTCCGACAGCGAACACCCCATGTCGCGGGCGGATCTGGCCGATGCCATGGCCGAGGCCGATATCCTGGTGCCCACGATCACCGATGTCATCGACGCGCCTTTGCTCGGGGGGGCCGGGCCGCGACTGAAGCTCATCGCGAATTACGGGGCAGGCATCGACCATATCGACGTCAGCACCGCGAGGCAGCGTGGGATCCTGGTGTCCAACACGCCTGGCGTCCTGACCGAGGACACGGCGGACATGACCATGGCGCTGATCCTGTCCACGGCCCGTCGCATGGGTGAGGGCATCGCGCAGATGCAGTCCGAGGGCTGGTCTGGTTGGGCGCCGGAGGCGTTGTTGGGGATGCGTCTGCGCGGCAAGCGCCTCGGGATCCTCGGCATGGGGCGTATCGGTCAGGCCCTGGCGTCCCGTGCGCGGGCCTTTGGCATGTCTGTGCACTACCACAACCGGCGCCGCCTTCATGAGGGGTTGGAGGCGCCGTTGGAGGCGACCTTTTGGGACAGCCTCGATCAGATGCTCGCCCGCGTCGATGTGTTGTCGGTCAACGCTCCCCACACGCCTGCAACGTTTCACCTGTTGAACGCGCGTCGGCTCAAGCTGCTGAAACGGACCGCCATTGTGGTGAACACCTCTCGGGGGGAGGTTATCGACGAAAACGCCCTCACGCGGATGCTGCGGGCGGGGGATCTGGCTGGCGCAGGCCTGGACGTCTACGAACGGGGGCGCGGGGTGAACCCGCGTCTGCGCGACCTGCCGAACGTGGTGCTGCTCCCCCATATGGGCAGTGCCACGCGCGAGGCCCGACTGGAGATGGGGGAGCGCGTCTTGGTCAATATGCGCACCTTCGCGGACGGGCATAGGCCACCGGACCAAGTGGTTCCGTCCATGCTCTGACCCAGAGAGGTGCCCAGCCACCTCCGTGAAATCGCACAGTTGTGCGCATTTCTGTCGCTTTCGTGCGGTGTTTCCCTTCTGCAACCGTATTGTGACAGCCTACGTCAAACACAAGAAGCGTAAGGCGTCATTTGACTTGACCCATTCCATTTCCTGAGGCTGGGCAGCCGCCGATGATCGAGGTTGGCCCCATCGGCCATGCTCCGTCGGCTCCGAACAGTGATCAACGGCTCGAGCTGCCGTTTGTCTACAACGGCGCGGGTCATGTCGTGACAGTACCGACAAAGTCCGCCGAGGCCTTTGCCCGCGCGTTCATCGCGGTTCTCATCGACCTCCAAGGCAGTTTTCCACGCATTGAAGACGCCATTAATTGGATCAATACGGTACCTCTGCCGGGGTATGGCGATGATACAGCGCGTGATTTGTTAGAGCAGGGCAGGGGGCGTAGCGTCCTGAATTATCTTGACGCATTCCGCCGAGGCGCCCACGCCTGACGATGCTGTGTGCCATCGCGACCCTGTGTATCGGGGGCTTGGCATTAAGTATCAAAACGAGCCTTATTCTGCTGAGGGCGCACGCAAGTACGGGGGACGTTTCAATCGCCCCGGGGTGCCTGCCCTTTATCCGTGTACCTCTGCCGAAGCGGTCATCGCCGAGGTCCGCCAAGCGGGGCCACTGGAGCCGACTGTGTTCGTTCAGTTTACCTCGCAGATCGAGGGCTTGTTGGACCTGACGGACGTCGAGGTCCGGGGCCGCTGTCCGTCTCCATGCAGGACTTGGCCGATCCAAACTGGCGGCGGCAGATGGACGACGGGTTGCCAGTCTTGACCCAGCGTTTGGCCGATTGGGCGATAAAGCAGGGCTATCATGGCCTGCGCGTGAACAGCTTTGCCCCGGACGCGGCGCCCGATGGGATGAACATCGTGCTCTATCGCTGGCAGGCGGGACGGACGATCACCCTCTGCGATACTCAGGGTCTGTTAGGGGCGAAGACCTTGCCAACGACCTAGATACCGCGCCGCTGACCCCCGTGGGCGGCCATGTCCTCAATCGCCCAGTTTCGCGTGTAACTCGTGCAAGTCGACCTCACCCAGCGGCATCTTGTTGTCAGGGTTGTCGAAGTCGTACCGGAACAGTTTGAAGTCCTTGTGATAGACCTCCCACATAAGATGCATGGAGAGGTCGTCGAAGTAGTCGGACACCGGGTGCGCCCGCTTCGGTCCGTGGCCCTCGCTTTCATTAAAGCGCGGCACTGCCGACAGATCCACGGGAACAGGCGTCTCAATCCGATCCAGGACGTCCTGCATCCCCTGGTTGAATTGCTCCGTGAACATCACGTGGTCGTAGCGCCCACCGTTCGCGATGAAGGTCCCCACGTGCCCCGACATGGCCGACCAATGGATGTCCGGGTCCATGGGCCGCCGCCAGCGGATCGTATCCCGCGCAAACAGAAGAAACCGGCGGAATGAGGCGATCTGATCGAAGTCGAACCCATCCTCGGGGGAGCCGACCTGGACCCCGTACTTCTGCATCAGCATCGGCACCATATTGCCGCGATATCGTTTGCCGTTGCGTTGGATGCCCGCAATCTTGTCAAAGAAGGACGACAGGATTCGCGTGTAGGGATTGCGCACGCAGGTAAAAGCATAGGACCGATGGGCCTTGGCATTCGCCGATATCAAGGGCTGGCTTTCTTCCTGCGCCCACTTGTGCAGCCCGGTGGTCGAGTCGTGGATATCACCGTCGAAGAACCGACCATGGTCGGAATAATACATGATCTGCCCAATGGATGAGCATGCGCACTTGGGGACCACGCGATAGACGACGCTCTCGCTTTCGGTCATCCATGTTCCTGGAAACCCCATCGTTCCTCTTTCATAACCAACCGGCCACAATCAAAGCCCGATTGCTTGGTTTCTTCAACGGGGCTAGGCCGCTATTGCGGTGCGGATGTGACTTAAAAAGGGATTTCCCCAGGGACCATGGCTAAAATCGCCTTCATCCTTCTATGTCACAAGGATCCCGCCGCGATCGTTCGTCAGGCCAATGGGCTGACGGCTGCGGGAGACTGCGTTGCGATCCACTTCGATGCGCGGGCCCCCCGCGAGGCCCTTGCCGCGATTGAGGCTGGCACACGGGACAATCCCAACGTCGTTTTGGTGACGCGCCGCGTGCGATGTGGCTGGGGCGAGTGGTCCCTGGTCCGCGCGACCTTAGCGGCAGTGCGTGCGGCCTTTGCCGCCTTCCCCGATGCCACGCATTTCTACATGGTCTCGGGCGATTGCCGCCCGATCAAATCGTCTGACCATGCCCATGCCTTTCTAGACGCCCGCGACGTCGACTACATCGAAAGCTTTGATTTCTTCACGTCCGATTGGATCAAGACGGGCATGAAGGAAGATCGGCTGATCTACCGCCACATCGTGAACGAGCGCGGCCGCAAATGGCTGTTCTATACGCTGTTGGACCTGCAAAAGCGCCTGGGCCTGTCCAGGGCGATCCCGGCAGATATCGACGTCCAGATCGGGTCCCAATGGTGGTGCCTGCGCCGGACGACCATCGAAAAGATCCTCGCGTTCTGCGCGAAGCGGCGCGATGTCTTGCGGTTCTTTTCGACCACCTGGATCCCGGACGAGACGTTTTTCCAAACGCTCGTCCGACACCTGGTGCCCCGCCCACAGATCGACCCGCGCACGCTGACGTTTCTGATGTTTACCGACTACGGGATGCCAGCGACCTTCTATAACGATCACTACGACCTCCTGGTGTCACAGGACTTTCTGTTCGCGCGGAAGATCTCGCCCGAGGCAGCGGATCTGAAGGATCGGCTGGAAAGCCTTTGGACGTCCGGGCAGACCGACTTTCCCGTGGCGGGGGATGGGCGCAAGCTCTTCTCGTTTCTGACCCAGCGTGGGCGCGAGGGGCGTCGGTTTGCGGCCCGCATATGGGATCAACAGGGCGCGCTGGGGCGAGACCTGGAGTTGGTCGTCTTGGTTTGCAAAAAGTACCACGTCGCCAAGCGGTTAACCGAGGCGCTGCGTCACCACGGCGTGATTCCGGCAATCGACTATGTCTTCGATGAGGAAGGGATCGACCTGCCAAACCTGGGTGGGATCGAAAACCGCCGCGCGAAACGCCACCGCCATCGGCGCGCTTTGCTGCGACTGCTGTTCCGCCAGTTGCAGACGGATCGGCTTGCGATCTGTCTGGACCCGGCAAACCTGGACCTGTTGCAGGACCTGTCCGGGGATCGGGTCCGCCTGAAGACGGTGATCATCGATTGCGACTACGACGCAGCCTATCTGGAGGGGCATGCCGCCCGGATCGGATTGATCGGCGCCGAGACGCCCCGCAACACCATCGACCGCTTGATCCCGACAGTCGCCCAGGACTTCGCGGGGGAGATTCAGCGGATCCGGGACGCCGATCTGCCCGTGCTCTTTCGCCTCCACCAGGCGGCCTCTGTGGACGTCAACGCGCAGACCCTGGCGGCTGCCTTGGAATGCCCGCCAGACGTCGCGCAGCACTTGGCCGAGACGCCCTACCTCTTTGCCGACTGACGACGTCGCCTTGGGCGCAGGAGGGTAACCCGTTGCCCGTGGCGCGTCGGTTCCAGCCGAAGGCGGGGTTCACCCCGTGGCCCCGTTCGAGATAGTCTCCGCCGGACGGCAGCAGGAGGTTCTATGCCCTACACCTACGACGACCAAAATGTCTTTGCGAAGATCCTGCGTGGCGAGATCCCCAATGACACCGTGCTGGAGACGGAGCACACTTTGGCCTTCCGAGACATCACGCCCCAAGCGCCGGTGCATGTGCTTGTGATCCCCAAGGGGTCCTATGTGACCTATGATCATTTTTGTGCCGAGGCCTCCGCCGAAGAGATTGTGGATTTCGCCCGCGCCTGCTCGAAAATCTGCTCAGACCAAGGGATCGCCGCCGACGCCTCACCCGGGTTCCGTGCCCTGACCAACGCCGGGGAGCACGCCGTCCAAGAGGTGCCCCACTTCCACATGCACATCCTTGGCGGTCGTCCCCTCGGTCGGATCCTGTCGCCGACCTAGGGCGCGTCGGTTGCAACCTTGGCTTAGGTGGCTGCGTCCGATCCATCCGTAGGGTGGTCGTTTGGGCCGAGGGTTTCCCGAACGTGTCGTTAGCCGATGCTTGGCGATCATAGGGCCGCGATGCTCAATGTCTCGGCACGGGTCTGACGGGGTCCGCGATCACGGTGCAGGTGCGTCCACACCTCAGCGACACGGTTGAGTATGCTGCCAGTGGACACCCGATGGGGGCTGCTCCCGACTTGATGCGCCGTGAGCGTTCCGTGGTCTTTACCAAAAGCGAAGCTAGCAATGGCGGTTCAAACTGACGCCGTCAATGAACCCACGCCGTGTGACGCTAAGATTTCGCAATTCGATGACGTCAGCTCGCCTTTGCCAATAGAACCCCGGCTTGTCGCCCTTTGGTGGAGGTTCGAAAGACGCTAATCCGGCCGATCTTGCCTACAACTTGCCGTGCCTTTCTGCGGCACGGTGCCCGACGCCCGTAAGGTAACTAGCGGATTGCGCTCATACTCCCTGATGGACCGACCTGCGCCCTACTGGCTATGGGCGAGCAGTCCTAAGCACATCTGTCATTCTGCAACTGGATGCAGGCCGCAGTGCTTGCAGCCCATCGCCCGCCCCTTATCTTGAGAACATGGTTTTGCGTCTGCTTCGTTGGGGTGGCGCCCTGTTTGGTCTCACATTCGCGCTCCCTTTAATGATCTCACTGGCGTGGTGGTCCCTCCAGGACCGGCCCGGCAGCTGGCGGTCGGCGGATTGGGGCTCCTCCGGACTTCTACCGCCCGCCGCCGACGTCCCCGAGGCGGCACTCTACGTCATGGCCGCGCGCACCGGCGGGACCAAGGGGGCCGTCTCCGTGCATTCCTGGGTTGTCTTTAAGGGCAGCGGAGACGCGAACTGGACCCGTGCCGAGGTCGTCGGCTGGGGGCAGCCCGTCCGGATCAACGCCTACGCTGCAGATGCCCGATGGTATTCCAATGATCCCTATGTCATCGGCAGGGTGTCCGGCCCGCTAGTGGATAGCCTCCTGCCAGACCTCCGGCGCGTCATCGACACCTACCCCTGGGGCGAGCGTGGCGATTACGTCATCTGGCCCGGTCCCAACTCCAACACCTTTGTTGCCCATATCCTGCGGCAACTGCCCGAGATCGGTCTGACCCTGCCGCCCCATGCCGTGGGTCGGGCTTGGACCGGTCCAGGTGCAACGGCTGTGGTCGATGGCGGTGGGGATGTTCACTTCGGCTATTCCGGTATGGTCGGCCTTTCCGTGGGCCCGCGCACTGGATTTGAAGTCCACCTCCTCGGACAAAGCTTCGGCGTCGACGTGCTGCGCCCGGCCTTGAAGCTGCCCGGTATCGGTCGGGTATCGGTGTGGTCAGAGAAAGGAGATGCGCAGAGCTAGGAACGCTCGCCCAGACCGGGATGAACGGTCCGCGTCGTCGGTATCGACGCAGGGAATTACTGCGGCGATCACCTAGAGTTGCGCGACGGCAATTTGGTCCCACAGGCCGCACACCAAACTGCGTCGATTGCGCGCGGATGGCCGCTGCGGTGCCGAGCGTCCCTTGTCTGCATCGCTGACCAAGCCTGGCACGGCACCAAAACGCCAATGGGAATCCCATTGCGCCCACCCGATCAGACGGATACCCACGGCAAGGACGACGCCCCCGTGGGGGCCGGACAGGTGGCCGTTGTGGCGCTGACCCAGATCGGGGGCGCGGGGCGGCATCGTCTCTGACCCGGCATCTCCGGGGGCGGCCCCTGCGACGAGGACCGCCCGATGCGTTTTATCCCTTTGCTGCTGCTCGCCGCCCCGGCGCATGCCCACCCGGGTCACCTCGGGACTGTTGGCGCGCATGACCACTGGGTCCTGGGGATCGGCCTCGGTGTGATCGTCGGGGCTGCGGTTGCGGGCTGGCTTAAGGGCGGCAAGACCGATGAGGAATCGGACGAACAGGTGGAAGAGGCGTCTGATACGCCGGAGCCTGCGGCATGAGTGCGCCCAAGACAGGCGTGATGATCTGCGGTCACGGGAGCCGGTCGCAATCCGCCGTCGATGAGTTCGCCCAACTGGCCGAAAAACTGCCCGCCCTGCTGCCCCAGGATTGGCTGGTCGACTACGGATATCTGGAGTTCGCGAACCCCGTGATCCGCGACGGTCTCGACCGCCTGCGCGAGGCGGGATGCGAGCGCATTCTGGCCGTGCCCGGCATGTTGTTCGCCGCGATGCACGCCAAAAACGACATTCCGACCGTGCTCAACACCTACGCCACGACCCACGGCCTGGCCGTCAGCTATGGGCGAGAGTTGGGCGTAGACCCCAAGATGATCGCCGCCGCCGCCGCCCGGATCGAAGCCGCCGTGGCCGAAGCCGACGCGCAGGACGTGGTGGCCCGGCATGACACCTGTCTGGTGGTGATCGGGCGCGGTGCCTCCGACCCGGACGCCAATGGGAACGTCGCCAAGATCGCGCGGATGCTGCACGAGGGGCTCGGCTTCGGGTGGTGCGAGGTCGGCTACTCTGGCGTGACCTTCCCGCTGGTGGAGCCCTGCCTGACCCATGCGGCCAAGCTGGGCTATAAGCGGATCGTTGTGTTCCCGTATTTCCTGTTTTCGGGGATCTTAATCGACCGGATCTATGGCTTCACCGATCGCGTCGCTGCGGCCAATCCAGACATTGCCTTCGTCAAGGCGGGTTATCTAGGCGACCACCCCAAGGTGTTGGAGACGTTTGCCGAACGCATCAAAGAACAGGCGAGCGGCGCGCCCATTCCAAATTGCGGCACCTGTGCCTATCGGGAGCAGGTGCTGGCCACGGCCGATGGGCGCCATGTGCATATCAAGCCCGAGGACCGCGCCGGGCATCCCGCCTTTGCCGATATCCCGCCGCCGACCTGCGTGCTGTGCAAATACCGGACCGCTGTCCTTGGGTTTGAATCCGAGGTCGGCGCCATCCAAGAAAGCCATCACCACCATGTGGAAGGGCAGGGCGCCAGCGCCCCTGGCTCTAACGTGGCCGATTGTACCCTGTGCGACACCTTCTGCACGGGCCTGTGTCGGTTGGAGGCGCAGCACGACCACCACCACCATCATCACCATCACGGCGATGACCATCACCACCACGAGCACCACCATCCCGTATATCCCCACGCGGACCACCCGCACGGGCCAGAATCCGCGCGTCCGAAGGCCAAGGCATGACCGTCCATTCCATGGCAATGCGTGAAAGCAGCGGCATAAAAGCTGTGAATGCGGTCGCCCACCCATGAGGCCTTACGAGAAAGACCCTGCGGCAATCTACGCCGCTTCTTTCGCGACGGTTCGCGCCGAAGCGGCGTTGGACCGGTTCCCCCAAGATGTGGCGGAACTGGCCGTCCGTGTCATTCACGCCTGCGGTATGGTGGAGATCGCGGATCGCTTGGCCTTCGCCACCGATGTGGCGCATTCGGCCATCGCCGCCCTGCAAACGGGGGCGCCTGTCTATGCGGATTGTGAGATGGTGGCCTCGGGCATCACCCGCCGCTTGTTGCCTGAGGCGACCGAGATCCGATGCACCCTGAACGACCCGCGCACCCCCGATCTGGCGCGTGACTTGGGCACGACCCGCTCTGCCGCAGCGGTCGATCTGTGGGACACGGACGGGGCCGTTATCGCCATCGGCAATGCCCCGACTGCGCTGTTCCGGCTGCTTGAACGGCTCGACGGTGGCGCAGCGCGACCAGCGGCGATCCTGGCGTTTCCGGTGGGGTTCGTGGGCGCCGCCGAAAGCAAAGCCGAACTGGCAGAGCGTCCGCGCCAGACCCCATTCCTGACCCTGCGCGGGCGTCGTGGTGGCAGCGCCATGGCCTCGGCGGCTGTGAACGCCTTGGGCATTCTGTCCGCCGGAGGGGTGCAATGAGCGTGCATCTTCGCGCTACTTGTTGCCCGGCGCCGTGTCAGTGCGCGTTTTTCGTGTATGACCCAGATCATCCCTGGATCACCCCGCTATCCGACAAAGGATGCGGCCATGGCTGATACGCCCTGGCTCCATATCGTCGGGATTGGGGAAGACGGCCTCGACGGGTTGACCCCCGCTGCCCGCACCGTTGTCGAGACAGCCGAGGTCATCGTCGGCGGCGACCGTCACCATACCCTGTCGGACAGTGTCACGGCGGACCGTCTGGCTTGGCCCAGTCCCTTCGACGCGCTGATCGACACGCTGCAGGACCTGCGCGGCCGCCGTGTCGTCGTCCTGGCCACGGGCGATCCGCTTTGGTTCAGCGTGGGCGCGCGGATCGGGCGCGCCATCGACCCCACAGGCATTGCTTACCACCCGCAGCTGTCGGCGTTTCAGCTGGCGGCGGCGCGGATGGGGTGGTCCATGGCCGACCTGGAAACGCTCACCGTCCATGGGCGACCGGTCGAGCAGATGATCGCGTTTATCCAGCCCGATGCGCGCCTGCTGATCCTGACGACGGGGGCGGAGACGCCCGCTCAGATCGCGCGCTTTTTGTCGGATCGGGGCTTTGGCGCCTCGCGCATGACGGTGCTGGCCAATATGGGCGGGTCGGAGGAGCTGCGCTTCGACGGCGTGGCAAGCACTTGGAATCATACGGTTCCGGCGTTTAACACCCTGGCGGTTGACTGTATCGCCGCCCCGGATGCGGCGCTGCTGCCACGGGTGCCGGGCCTGGCCGATGATCTGTTCCGTTCCGACGGAACCATGACCAAGCGAGAGGTCCGGGCCGCCACCCTGGCCAAGCTGATGCCCATGCGTGGGGCGCTTTTGTGGGACATCGGGACGGGCTCCGGCTCGGTGGCGATCGAGTGGATGCGGGCCGCCCGGTCTGCCCGTGCCATCGGGATTGAGCCGCGCCCGGACCGTCGCGCCATGGCCGCCGAGAATGCCCTTGCGCTGGGGGCGCCACGGCTCGACTTGCGCGAAGGCAGGGTGCCCGAAGCGCTAGAGGATCTACCCGCGCCCGATGCCGTCTTCATCGGTGGCGGATTGTCCGAGGCGACCTTCGTTGCCGCATGGGCCGCCCTGCGCCCGTTGGGGCGGCTGGTGGCCAATGCCGTGACGTTGGAGTCGGAGCTGATCCTGCTCGCGCTGCACGCCAAATACGGCGGCGACTTGGTGCGTCTGTCGGTAGAACGGGCCGAGCCGGTCGGGCGGTATCGCGGGTGGCGCCCGTCCATGGCCGTGACGCAGTGGAGCCTGGTCAAACGATGAGCGGAACCCTGTTTGGCGTCGGCCTCGGTCCCGGGGACCCTGGTCTGATCACGCGCCGTGCGGCCGCGTTGATTGAGAATGCGTCAGTTGTCGCTTACCCGTCGCTTGCTGGCGGAGACAGCTTTGCGCGTGCCATCGCCGCCGACCTGATCCCGCCCACCGCGCGGGAAATCCGTATGGATGTTCCAATGTCCCGCGACCGGGCGCCTGCCCAGGCAGCCTATGACGCGGGCGCGGAGGAAATCTCGGAAGCCCTTGAAAACGGACAGGATGTTGTCTGCCTCTGCGAGGGCGATCCGTTTTTCTATGGCTCCTTCATGTATCTCTTTGCCCGCCTGCGCAGCCGGTTTCCGGTGAAGGTCGTGCCGGGGGTTACCTCGCTGACGGCCTGTGCCGCCCGTGCTGCGCTGCCATTGACCGCCCGCAACGAGGTTCTGACCGTACTGCCCGGCCCGTTGCCGGACGCCGATTTGCGGGACCACATCGCGCGCGCCGATACACTCATCCTCATGAAGGTCGGGCGCCATCTGGCGCGCCTGCGGGCATTGCTGACCGATGCCGGACTTCTTCCCATGGCCACCTATGTCGAACGTGCTACGCTGGGCGCGGAACGGGTGCTGCCCCTGTCCGAAGCGCCTGATGACGCGCCCTATTTCTCCATGATTCTGATCGCGAAGGGGGCCGACCCGTGGCTCTGACACCTATCGTTCTGGCGCTGAATGCCGTCGGTGAACCCACCGCCCGCCGCGTGGCTGAGGCGCTTGGCTGCCCGCTCCACGGGAGGGTCGACCGGACCAATGCTGAGATCACGTTTGAGAACGCCCTGGATCGCGCGCGCGACCTGTTTGCTGCGGGTCACGCGGTGATTGGTGTCTGTGCTTCGGGGATCTTGATCCGTGCCGTGGCCCCCCTGCTGGCGGATAAGACGAGTGAGCCGCCGGTGCTCTCTGTCTCCGACGACGGCGCGGTGGTCGTGCCTCTGCTGGGCGGGCATCGCGGGGCAAACCGTCTGGCGCGTCAGGTGGCGGACGCGCTCGGCGGAACGACAGCCGTGACAACGGCGGGCGACGTGGCTTTGGGAGTGGCTCTGGATGAGCCGCCGCGGGGCTATGCGCTTGCCAACCCCGAAGACGCAAAGCCGGTGATGGCGGCGCTGTTGTCTGGCGGCGGGGCACGGCAAACGGGCGAGGCGCTATTCGACTTGCCCGATGGGGATGCGGTAGAGATTGCCGTGACCGAAGCGCCGGAGCAGGGTGGGTCGGCCAAGCTGGTCTATCACCCCCAACGCTATGCACTCGGGGTTGGTTGCGCTCGGAATGCGAGTCCCGAAGAACTCTGGGAGAATGTGTCCCAGGTCCTGGCGGACGCACGCGTTGCGCCCGGTGCCATCGCCTCGATCAACACGCTGGACCTGAAGCTGGATGAACCCGCGATGAACGCCCTGGCGGCGCGCCTCGGCCGCCCCTTGCGGGCGTTCTCGGCGGAGGACCTGGCCGGGATTGAGGTGCCCAACCCCTCGGATGTGGTGCGCGATGAGGTGGGGACGCCCTCCGTTTCCGAGGCGTCGGCCCTGGCGGCGTCTGGCGGTGTGATCGTCGAGGCAAAGCGCAAAACTCCGAACACGACCGCCGCCTTGGCACGGGCCGAGGCGCCGATCACAACGCTTAAGGGACGGGCCAGGGGCCGCGTGTCCATCGTCTCGCTGGGTCCTGGCCAAGCGACCTGGCGGTCGCCCGAAGCCAGCCGTTTGGTCCAGCAGGCCGATGAGTTGGTCGGCTACGGTCTCTATATCGATCTGCTGGGCCCACTGGCCGCGGGCAAGCCCCGCACGGACTTCCCCCTGGGGGGCGAGGAGGACCGCTGTCGCCATGCCCTGGAAAGCGCGGCCCAGGGCCGTAACGTCGCGCTGATCTGTTCGGGCGACGCGGGCATCTATGCCATGGGCGCCCTGGTCTATGAGTTGCTGTCCCGGGACCCCGCCGATCCCTCGGCTGTCAGCGATGGGGCGCGCCGGGTGGAGGTGATCTCGAACCCTGGGATCAGTGCCTTGCAGGCCGCTGCCGCCCGCGCCGGGGCCCCGCTGGGCCACGATTTTTGCGCCATATCCCTGTCGGACCTGCTGACGCCGCGAGAGGATATCATCCGGCGTCTCCATGCCGCCGCCCAGGGAGACTTTGTGATTGCCTTCTACAACCCGGTGTCCAAACGCCGCCGGACGCTCCTGGCGGAGGCCCGGGACATTCTGTTGCAACACCGTCCCGCTGACACCCCCGTCCTGTTGGCGAGTTCGCTGGGCCGTCCCGAGGAAAGCCTCCGCTACCGTCGGCTGGATGCCCTGCAGGTGGATGAGGTGGATATGCTCACGACTGTTCTCATCGGCTCCTCCCACACGCGACTGTTGGAGACAGGGGACGGCACGCGGATGTTCACGCCCCGTGGGTATGCCCGCAAGATGGCGGGTGGGGATCTGGCGTCGGAGGGTGCACTATGAGTATTTTTCGACCCGTGATGGGAGGGTGTGGTGTCCCCCCGTCGGCCTTGGTCGCTTGGGCTTGCGGTCGGCTGTTTAGGAGGATCGCGCCATGACCGTTCATTTCATCGGCGCGGGGCCGGGTGACCCGGAGCTTTTGACCCTGAAAGCACAGCGATTGATCCGGTCTTGTCCGGTCTGCCTTTATGCCGGGTCTTTGGTGCCCGAAGCCGTTGTGGCCGAAGCGCCAGAGGGCGCGCGGGTTCTGGACACCGCGCCGATGACCCTGGAAGACACCCACGGAGAGATCGTGGCCGCCCATGGCCGCGGTGAGGATGTGGCACGGGTCCATTCGGGCGACCCGTCGCTTTATGGCGCGATTGCGGAACAGATCCGGCTGTTGAAACGGGACGGCATTCCCTATGACATCACGCCGGGTGTCCCGGCCTATGCGGCGGCGGCCGCGGCCCTGGGGCAGGAGCTGACGATCCCGGAGGTGGCGCAATCCATCATCCTGACGCGAGTCAGTATGAAGTCCACCTCCATGCCCGCCAACGAGACACTAGAGAACTTCGCCCGGACGGGGGCCACGCTTGCTATCCACCTGGGCGTGCGGGCGCTGCGGGAGATTGAGCGCGTTTTGATCCCCCATTACGGCCCGGACTGTCCCGTTGTGGTCGCCTACCGAGTCGGGTGGCCGGACGAGGCGTTTCTGCGGGGGACGCTGACGGATATCCGCGCCAAGGTCCGTGACGAAAAGATCACGCGTACGGCGCTGATTATGGTCGGACCTGCCTTGGGCAATATCCAGGATTTCAAGGACAGCGCGCTCTATGATCCGGCCATGCCCCATGTTCTGCGCCCCCGCGTAAAGGTCTGATCAGCGGGGCTGCGACCTTGATATTCGTTGACTCTTAACCAGTCCCCTTCATCTTTGGAGCATCTCGCGATTCCCGTTACGGTTGCAGGGGGTTCCATGGCTGATACAGACCGACACTTTCTTCCCAAGGATGTGCGTGAGGGGCTCTTGGTCGCTCAGAAACGGGCCCGCCGGACGTCGGGCGGTAAGTTGCGGGTCCATGTGGGCGACACCTGGTATCCGATCCGATCCTACGACGAGACCGGGTTCGATGTTGGCCTGGACGTGGCGCCCAAGCTGCGGGGTTTGGTTGAGATCCATGAGGGGTCGCGCATTTTGCGGACCGTTCTGATCGTCGCAGCGGAGCCGTCTGGCGATGTGATGCATTATGACTTCAAACGGGCAACTGCCGCCCGTGACACGCCGCCTTTGGACTATCCGTCCGACACGACCGAGCCGGTCGGCTACCTGCCTGCGGGATCGGCGACGTGAGCTAGAGCATGTCTGGGAGGGCTCTCGGTTGGTGGGCTGCCATCGCCTCGGGGTCACGCTGGTCTGACCATGCTACCTACGTTGAACCGTGCTGGCGGGTTGGAGGGGTTGGCCTGTCCGAGGGCCCCCGAACCCCTGCTAAACGCCCGGCGCGACAGAGTAATAGGCCGCTTTCTCCCCGCTCAACCGGGCCCACATCTGGTCGCCTTTGGAAAAGTGCCACCATTCCGTGGGGTTGTTGACGAACCCTGCCTCCACCATCAGCCAGTAGAGCAGACGGCGATTGGCGCGGGCTTCGCGGGCGGAAAAGGCCAGGCCGGATGGCTCCTCCTCGAAGTAATCCGTGTTGGAGGCCTCTGACACGTCGTCGAAAATCGTGCCCATGAACAACTCCGCCCCGTGGCGGTAGCGGATCGTCAGATCGACCGCCGCGCCTGTGGCATGGGGGGGCGGCGACAACGGGTCGGGTGGCCCGGCACTGCCCCGCGCCCAGTACTTTTCGACCTCCGTGGCGATGCGCTCCGCCGTCCAGGTCGGGTGCAGATCCCTCAGGTGACGAGGCATCCAATGGTCGTGAAAGTGGTTCTGGACCGCGATGGGCCGCCAGGCATCAAACACCCAAAGTTCCAGGTCGTAGGGGGCCAATCGCCCATTCACAGTGCTGAGCGCCGCGATCAGCGGCTGCCGCAACAGCAGGTCAGGCACCGCCCCCTCCGCACGTCCATGGTAAGGCGCCGTCCGAGGTGAGAAATAGGCGTTCTCGCCGGCGATCCCGTGGCTTCGGACGTCCGCCATCGGGTCGGCGCCTCGGGAGTCATCCAGGTCAATGGGGTGGTCGCGGTAGCCGAGCCGCCGGGGCCCATCGCGCGCCACCTCGGCGGCCAAAGGACGGGCGCGCAAGGCCGCAAGGGGGCCTTCGGTCAGGGGCAGGGGGTCGCAGGTCATCCCGCGCAGCCTTGACCGACCCGCGCCCACCCCGCAAGAGGGGGCGAACGACCGACAGGAGGCCCCCATGCGCACAGTCTACGTGAACGGAGAATATCTGCCCGAAGATCAGGCCAAGATCTCCGTGTTCGACCGAGGGTTCCTGTTTGCCGATGGCGTCTATGAGGTAACCTCGGTTCTGGACGGAAAGCTCATAGATTTCGCGGGCCATGCGGCGCGGCTTCAAAGGTCCCTGTCGGAACTTGAGATGGCCTCACCGGTCACGTCCGAAGAGTTGCTGGCGATCCATAAGGAACTGGTCGCCCGCAACGAGCTGACCGAGGGTTTGGTCTATCTGCAGGTGACGCGCGGGGCCGCTGACCGGGATTTCCTGTATCCCGACGAGGATACCGCGCCTACCATCGTGCTGTTCACACAGGCCAAGCCGGGTCTGGCCGACGCACCGGCCGCGAAGCGCGGGATCAAGGTGATTTCCATCCCGGATCGCCGTTGGGGGCGGCGGGATATTAAAACGGTGCAGCTTCTGTACCCCTCCATGGGCAAGATGATGGCCAAGGCCGCCGGAGCCGATGACGCTTGGATGGTGGAAGACGGCGCTGTGACGGAGGGGACCTCCAACAACGCCTATATCGTCAAAGGCAACACGATCATCACGCGCCACTTGGGTGAAGAGATCCTCCACGGTATCACCCGCGCCGCCGTTCTGCGTATGGCGGCGGAGTCGCAAATGAAGGTCGAAGAACGCTCCTTCACCATGGAGGAGGCGATGGACGCGGACGAAGCCTTTGTCACCTCCGCCTCGACTTTCGTGATGCCGGTGGTTGAGATCGACGGCGCGCAGATCGGGACCGGCGCGCCTGGAAAAGTGGCCGCCCGTTTGCGCGAGATCTACCTGGACGAGAGCCTCAAAGCGGCGGTCTGATTGGGTCAGGTCCCATCAGCGGGTCGGGGGATCCCATCGTAGGATGGTCTTGACCCGCTGGCGGGTGGTCAGCCGCTGCGGGCCAAAGTCCAGGGCGCGTCCTTGCAGTTGGAGGTGCAGGGCCGCAATTTGCCGAGTCGACAGGCGATCCGCCTCCACGGCGCTAAACCCCAGCCGATCCAATCTGTTCTGGACCGATGCGACCAGTTGCGCGTTCGGGGCCGCGACCGAAGGTCCCGCGACCAAGGTGGCGACGATCGCAAGTGCCAGCGCCCGTCTCATTGCAACACCCGGGTCACAGCCCGCTGCAGGGGGCCCCGTCGTAACGTGCCTGCCACGAGCCGTCGGACATCGCCGACGGAGCGGTCGGAGTGCAGCAGGTGGTTGATTTGGGCCAGTTGCACCGTGGACAACTGCCGCACATCCACATTTCGGAAGCCGAGCGCCGGGAGTTGCCGCGCGACGTTTGCCTGCATCGGGCTCAGGCCGGGCGCGCCGACCTGGGCAAGGGTCAAAACGGCGGGTCCCCTTTCGGGCCCGGCGGTCACGGGGGTGGTGACCAACCCAAGGGTCAGTCCAAGGGCAAAGGTGTGGACGATAACAGAGTTCATAGCCAATCCTCCTTATTCGCCCATGCTACGGGTCCGGCGCCAGGGCGGCGACACACGTTTTCTCACGGCTCCGACACTGGCGGCCAACCGCTGCGCGCCTTAGCTATCGGACCCTTCGCCAACGTTTTCAGCGAAGGCGCGGGAGAATGCGGCGGCTTGCTCTGGTGTTGCTTCGGTCTGATACCGGGCTTTCCATTCGGACATGGGCATCCCGTAGAACGTCTCACGCGTTTCGTCCTTGGTCATGGCGATCCCATGCTCAGCGGCGGCTTCGCCGTACCAGCGGGACAGACAGTTCCGGCAGAAGCCTGCCAGGTTCATCAGGTCGATGTTCTGGGCATCGGGGCGGTCTTCGATCAGGTGCTGCCGCAGACGGCGAAACGCGGCGGCCTCGATCTCGATGCGGGTTTGGTCATCCATGTCAGCCATCCTGGGCCTCCTTCGTCGCGGCGTTGAAATGGGGTGGCCGCTTGGCCTGTGATCACAGATGCGCGTCTTGTGCGCGTTGATCAAGAGCAGGCTAGGGCCTGGTACAACGCCCGTACCAGGCCGACCCACCGGTGAGAGGCCGGTTTGGTCCGCCGCGACCTCTGCACATGACCGCAGAAGTACCAATCGCCTGAGATTCGCACTGTGCGACGGCACATCGAATCGTATATGCGCCAGGATAAGGACATTATGACGCTTTTCTTGCCCATGGGCTGTTGCCCCACTGGCCCCCAAAGGGCAGTACTGCGAGCGCTAACATTTCGCATCCTGCCAAAAGGACGAGCCCTCCATGAGACGCCACCGCAACGTCAAGATCGTCGCCACCTTAGGCCCGGCATCGAATGACTACGACATGATCCGGTCCCTTTTCGAGGCGGGGGCGGATGTCTTTCGGCTCAACATGTCCCACGGGGATCACGACGACATTCGCGCCCGTCACAACATCATTCGCGACATCGAACGGGACACGGGACGCCCGATCTGCATCTTGGCGGACCTTCAGGGGCCCAAGCTGCGCTGCGGCGTGTTCAAGGGTGATGAGGCAACCATCGAAGAGGGCGCGCCATTCCGTTTCGACCTGGACGCGGCACCGGGCGACGGCACCCGAGTTCAACTGCCCCATAAAGAGATTTTTGCCGCGTTGGAGCCTGGCAAGACGCTCTTGGTGAACGACGGCAAGCTGCGCCTTCGGGTCGACGCCTGCGGTCCCGATTTCGCCGATTGCACGGTTGTGACCGGGGGCACGATCTCCAACCGCAAAGGGGTCAACGTGCCGGATGTGGTGCTGCCGTTGGCGGCCCTGTCGGAAAAGGACCGCACAGACTTGGAGTTTGTCTGCGATTTGGGTGTCGATTGGCTGGCGCTGTCGTTCGTACAACGGGCCGCCGATGTGGAAGAGGCCCGGGACTTGGCGAGGGGCCGCGCGGCCATCCTGTCCAAGATCGAAAAGCCCGCGGCTGTGGATGCCTTTGACGACATCCTCGCGGTCTCGGACGGGATCATGGTGGCGCGGGGCGATTTGGGCGTCGAATGCCCTGTGCAATCGGTTCCCCCGATCCAAAAGCGTCTGACCCGCAAATGCCGGGCCGCCGCAAAGCCCGTGATCGTCGCAACCCAGATGCTGGAAAGCATGATCGACAGTCCGATGCCCACCCGCGCGGAGGTCTCGGACGTGGCCACCGCCATCTACGAGGGCACCGATGCCATCATGTTATCGGCGGAATCGGCAGCGGGATCGTTTCCGTTGCAAGCCGTTCAGACAATGAACAACGTGGCCGAGGCCGTCGAGAGCGACAAAACCTATCGCGAAATCATTGAGGCCTCGCGCGCCTCGCACCTGTCCACGACGGCCGACGGTATCGTCGCTGCCGCCCGCGAAATCGCGGAAACGACCGATGTTCAGGCCATTTGCGTGTTCTCCCATTCGGGGTCGACTGCCTTGAAGGTTGCGCGGGAACGCCCCCGCGTGCCAATTATCGCGCTGACGCCGATCACGGGGACGGCGCGGCGCATGGTGCTGTCTTGGGGAGTGCATATGGTGGAAACGCAATCGGTCGAACGGTTTAAGTTCGCGGTCGTCTCCGCCGTGCGTGCGGCCAAAGCCGCCGGGTTCGCCGAGGCGTCCGATCAGGTCGTGGTGACGGCGGGCATTCCGTTCAATGTCGCCGGGTCCACCAACATCTTGCGCGTGGCCCCCTGTGATGAGCGTTTGATCTTCGGATCAGAGGTCGACTGACATGGAGACGGTCGCCGGTTGGTGGGCTGCGGTGCAGGCATGGTGGGCGGCGGTCCCACCGGTGCCGCCCCTTGGCTTGCCTGCCCCCGGCGACCCCGACGTCCTGATCGTGATCGGCACGGTCGTCTTGGCAGTGGGCATGATGGGGTTCGTGTCTGGCTGGGTCGAGCGGCGGGTGAGTTGGGCCTCGGTGTTCGCGTTGCTTTTGGCAGCGGCGCTCTTTGTCTGGGTGTGGGAGCCGAACCGAGAGGAGTTTGGCTGGATTTCCATCCCTGAGGCTTTCGTGGAGATGGTCGCGCGCGTGATTCGCTAAGGCAGTGCGCGCGCGGGCTTCCCTGAGAAACCATTATCGGAAGACTCGACAGGTTGGGCGCAGCGTAACGCTTTGCATCAGGCGGCTCTCGTTGGCTTGGCTCTCCGTGGTTTCGCCGGTGGTTCCCAACCCGTCGCCCTTCGGGTCATTACACGCCAGGAGATAGCATTTCCGGCGGCTCGGCTGATACCATGGCCCACCGGCCGACTGGCCTGGCGCTTGTTCGGCCTCGGCCCCCGCACACTCGTGGCGCCCGGCAACCCGTGGTGTCCCGCCCCCTTGCCAATGGGCAGCCCTGGGTCTAAACGGCGCGCTCGATATGACCGCAGGTCCGGCGATTGGGATGCCGAGGCCCGCGCGTAGAAGGAGACATGAAATGCCCAAGATGAAGACGAAGTCGAGCGCCAAGAAGCGCTTCAAAGTGACCGCGAGTGGCAAAGTCCTCGCCGGTCAGGCCGGGAAGCGCCACGGCATGATCAAGCGCCACAAGAAGTTCATCCGTGATGCCCGTGGCACCACGACCCTGTCCGCCCCTGACGCCAAGATCGTCAAGGGCTTCATGCCCTACGACCGCTAATCAGGAGGATCAGACATGAGCCGCGTAACCTCCGGTAAGGTCACCCACGCCCGCCACAAGAAGGTCCTGAAGGCCGCCAAAGGCTACTACGGTCGCCGGTCCACGACCTTTAAGGTCGCCCGCCAGGCCGTCGACAAGGCCAACCAATACGCCACCCGCGACCGTAAGAACCGCAAGCGGAACTTCCGCGCCTTGTGGATCCAGCGGATCAACGCCGCTGTCCGTGCCCACGACGCCGAGATGACGTATTCGCGCTTCATCAACGCCCTGTCCAAGGCTGGCATCGAAGTGGACCGCAAGGTTCTGGCCGATCTCGCCGTGCATGAGCCCGAAGCCTTCGCTGCCATCGTCGAGCAGGCCAAGGCGGCCGCGTAATCGGCACAGCATTGTTACGGATTTGGGGAAGGGGCCTTTCGGGGCCCCTTTTTCGTATGTGTCCACATCTTCCCATGGAACGCGGTGGCTCCGGCCTACGTTAAAGGGGAAACCCGGAGACCTCCATGCGCTTAGCCCTTTGTGCCGTCCTCGCCCTAGCCGCCTGCGCCCCGTCTGCGGATGGTGAGAATGCCATCCTCGCCATCGGTGACAGCATCATGGCTTGGAACGGCGGGCAGGGGATCCCCGAAGTCGCGGGGGAGGTCCTTGGCCGCCCGGTGACAGATGCGTCGCAATCCTTGGCGCAAGTCACCAATCCGAGCGCGACGGCGGGGGCCCTGGGTTTCGACATCACCCGTCAATTCGGCGGGTCCGGCTGGGATTGGGTGATCCTGACCGGCGGAGGAAACGACATCCGCGACGATTGCGCGACACCGCGCGCGGCGGCCACCCGCGATGGTCTGATCGGACCGGATCTGCGAGGGGACATCCCCAGCTTGATTGCCCGCATCCGCCAAACCGGCGCGCGCGTTCTCTTCATTGGCTATTATGACGGGGCCGATGCCTCGCCGACGGGCTTCACGCCGTGCCAACCGGAGTTCACCATTATGAATGAACGCTTCACACGTCTCGCGGCGGCGGACCCGGGGGTCGAGTTTCTGGATGCAGGTGATGTGATCGACCCCAGTGACATTGGTCTGTACGCGGGCGATTTGGTCCACCCGTCGCCCCGTGGGTCCGCGCTGATCGGTCGAGCGGTTGCGGCTCGTATCCAGGCCGTGGAGGCCGCGCAGTAGCCAGGGGTGGTTGCGTGGGCGCGCCGGTCACGTTAACCCGCCGCCATGGATGATCTTCGCGACAAATACCTCCGCCAGATTGGGGACGCCGCCGATGAGGCCGCCCTGGAACAGGTGCGCCTCGCCGCCGTTGGCAAAAAGGGCGAGGTTGCCCTTAAGATGCGCGAGTTGGGCAAGATGACCCCGGAGGAGCGGCAGGTCGCGGGACCCGCGCTGAACGCTCTTAAGACCGAGATTAATTCAGCCCTTGCGGCGCGGAAGGTCGCTCTGGAAGACGCCGCGCTCGACGCGCGCTTGCGTGAGGAATGGCTGGACGTCACGCTGCCCACACGCGCGCGGCGCCCGGGCTCGATCCACCCCATCAGCCAGGTCACCGAGGAAGTCACCGCGATCTTTGCCGACATGGGCTTCTCGGTCGCCGAGGGACCGCAGATCGAAACCGACTGGTACAACTTCGACGCCCTAAACATCCCGGGTCACCACCCGGCGCGGGCAGAGATGGACACGTTCTACATGGCCCGGGCCGAGGGCGACAATCGCCCGCCCCACGTGCTGCGGACCCATACAAGCCCGGTGCAGATCAAAGCCATGGAGGCCCAGGGTGCGCCCCTGCGCGCAATTTGCCCGGGCCGGGTGTATCGCGCCGACTACGACCAGACCCACACGCCGATGTTCAATCAGGTGGAGGGGATCGCCATTGACCGCGACATCTCCATGGCGAACCTCAAATGGTGCCTGGAGGAATTCTGCCGCGCGTTCTTTGAGGTCGATGAGATTGAGCTGCGGTTCCGTGCGTCCCACTTCCCGTTCACCGAGCCCTCAGCCGAGGTCGATATCCGGTGTTCGTGGGAGGGTGGCACCCTCAAGCTCGGCGAGGGTGACGATTGGCTTGAGATTTTGGGATCGGGCATGATCCATCCCAAAGTTCTGGCCGCCGGTGGGATCGATGCGTCTGAATGGCAGGGCTTTGCCTTCGGCATGGGGATCGACCGGATCGCCATGTTGAAGTATGGCATTCCCGATCTGCGGGCGTTCTTTGACAGCGACTTACGGTGGTTGCGCCACTACGGGTTCAGCGCGTTGCAGGCACCCACGCGGCACGCGGGGTAAACCGCCAACACGGCAGGGTGGCTGCGTGCCGCATGCTGCGCGCAGCTTTGGATGACCCGGCATGGATTTCGTTTGAGTTCGGGCGCCGGAAGGAGGTTGGTTCTGGCCTCCTACAGTGCTTTCTTGCGCTTCTGTTACCGGGTCACCGACAGGCAGGACGGAGCCAGGGGCGCGGTGTGGCCCGCGCGAAGCCGTGGTGCCCGGCAGATGGTGGCTTTGGAAGGTCTTGTGCTGAGAAATTGAGGTTCAATCGAGCGCAGGCCCTAGAGAACAGGTGCGCGCTACGGCGGCGTCTTGTGATGCTCTGCTAGACCAGACAACGGAGCCTCTGTCCGTGGACAATGGCCGTATTCAAGACCACCCCGAGGTGGCGGCGACGCCGTACTGTCGTAGCTTGCGCCGTCTGAGGTGCGACGCGTTCAATTGCCTGCAAACCCCCTTACGACCCGCCTTGGCGAGAGCGCGGTTGTAACCGAAGGATCCAGCCGACATGTCCAGTGGACCCGGGGCCATGGGATTAGGCCGACACAGAGTGGTGGGCCAGCTACTTGCACTCGGTTTGTCTAACGACGTTTTCCCCGGGGACGTCGCTCACACCGCAAGCAAATACGCTGCGGGGCACGACGCCAAGAACGCTAGCCATCCACGGATCTGCTCGACCCCTTGGACAGGATCCTTGCGAAAAACCCTAGCGCAGCCCCCGCAGGAGCGCCGGGTTCGCATAGCCGTCGGGGATCTGGCCCGTCGCCTGCTGGTATTGCTGGATCGCCTCCAGGGTTAGGGGACCGACCAGGCCGTCGAACTTCTTTGGATCGAACCCTTTGGCGGCGAGCAAACGTTGCATCTCCACCCGCTCGGCGAATGTCAGGGCACGATCGCCCTCGGGCCACCCGCCTTGGATCGGCGGGCCGCCCGCCAAGCGATCCGCCAGATGCCCAACCCCGATCACATAGGCATCGGCGGTGTTGTAGCTCTCGAGGACGCGGAAATTCGGGTAGGTCGCAAAGGCCGCCCCGGTATGGCCCCCGGGCACGCGGATCGAGACCCCGTCGCCGGGCGGCAGAGACCCGCCGCCCACGGGCCGAACGCCAAGCGCCGCCCAAGCCTCGGCGGTTTTCGTCACCAACTCGCCCGTCAGGCGATAGTCGAAGCCATCAGGCAGGCGGACCTCAACCCCCCAGGGCTGGCCCGTCGTCCAACCGAAGTGCGCCAAGTAGGCCCCCGTTGAAGCAAGCGCATCGAGCGGGTCATCGCCCCAGATATCGCGCCGTCCGTTATCGTCCCAATCCTGGGCATGGGCCAGATAGGAGGTCGGCAGGAATTGCGTGTGCCCCATCGCCCCCGCCCAACTGCCGCGCAGGGTGGCTGGGGCCGCCTCGCGCGCCTCCACGATTTGGAGCACGGCCAGCAGCTCACCTTCCCAAAGGTCCGCACGCCGTCCATCAAAGGCGAGGGTGGCGATGGATTGGATCGTGGGCGTGTTGCCGCGTACTGCGCCATAGCTGCTCTCCAGGCCCCAAATCGCCACAATGATTTCTTTGGGCACGCCGTAGCGGGCTTCGATCCGGTCCAACTGCTGCCCATACCGCGCCAGGGCCGCCTGACCGTTGCGCACGCGCGCGGCGCTGACGGCGGTGTCTAGGTATTCCCAGATGGTCTTGGTGAACTCCGACTGATTGCGGTCCAGGCGGACGATGTCTGGTTGATAGCTTACGTTCGCCAGAGCGCGGTCATAGGTGTCGTCCGAAATGCCGGCGGCCAGGGCGCGGGGGCGGAAGGCGGTCAACCAAGCGGCCATGTCGCTGACCGGAGGCGTGGCCGTGCGGGCCACCGGGCGGTCCGAGCTTTGTGGAGCGTCTGCCCCGCTCGCCATAGGCCAGAGGGCCAGAGAGGCGCCCAAGATACCTGCGATGACCCGTCCCATGCCTATCTCCGCTTGCGAGGTGCCTTACGCAAGTTGCGTTTCTTGAACCCAACCTTGCCCGTCTTGGCTGGTCGCCGTGCGGTACGGCGCAAGGGCTCGCCCTCGATGCCCAGCAATTCCACCACGAGGCCGCCGGTGACCGGCGCGGCCTCTGCCAGACGCACTGTGACCCGCTGGCCAAGGCCAATTTCGATCCCGCTGTCTGTCCCGGTCAAGGTCTGTGCGTCGCGGTCGTGGCGAAAGAACTCAGCCCCCAAAGACCGCACGGGGATCAGGCCATCGGCGCCCGTGTCGTCCAGCCGCACGAAGGCGCCGAAGCTTTGAACGCCTGAGATCCGGCCTGTGACCTCGGCCCCGATGCGGTCTGCCAGAAACGCGGCGAGGTAGCGGTCATTGGTGTCCCGCTCCGCCACCATGGACCGCCGCTCCGCCTCCGAGATTGCCTTGGCCGTGGCCTCCAGATGCTCCAGATCCCATGGGCTCAGACCGTCGTCGCCCCAGCCGTGGGCCGTGATGAGCGCACGGTGGACAATGAGGTCGGCATACCGGCGGATCGGGGAGGTGAAATGCCCGTAGGCCCGCAAGGCCAGGCCAAAATGGCCCAGATTTTGCGGCGCGTAATAGGCTTGCGTCATGGCCCGGAGGGTAGACATGGAAATCAGTTCCGACAGGTCCGTCTCCGCTGCCGCGTGGAGCAACCCATTGAGCAGCGCGGGCCGCATCACCTGGCCTTTGGGCAGGGAGAAGCCGCTGGCTTTCGCCGTCTCCCGCAGGCTGTCCAGCTTGTCCTCGGGCGGTTCTTCGTGGACACGATAGAGCAGGGGGGTCCGTCGGCGCTCCAACTCCTCGGCGGCTGCGACATTGGCGAGGATCATGAACTCCTCGATCAGGCGGTGGGCGTCCAGGCGATCTTTGAACGCGACGGAGGTGACCTCGCCCGCGTCCGACAGGGCGATCTTGCGCTCCGGCAAGTCCAGGTCCAAGGGCGCGCGCCGGGTACGGGCTTCTTTCAGGGCGCCATAAGCGGCATAGAGCGCACGGAGTGTCCCCAGGTGCGGCGCTGTCCGCTCCGTTGGTGCGCCGTCTATGGCGGCCTGGACCTCCTCGTAGTGGAGCGCCGCTGGTGACCGCATCAGTCCCCGGTGAAACGCCTGGCTGCGCTTTTCCCCCTCGGCGTCGATCACGATGCGCACGGCGATGCAGGCCCGCTCCACCCCTTCGTGCAGGGAACACAGGTCACCAGACAGCGCATCGGGCAGCATCGGCACAACGCGGTCAGGGAAATAGGTTGAATTCCCCCGCTCCCGCGCCTCGCGGTCCAGGGCGGAGCTGGGGCGCACATAGGCCGCCACATCGGCAATGGCCACCCACAGGACATGGCCGCCGGGGTTCGACGGATCGTCGTCGGGCGCGGCGCAACAGGCGTCGTCGTGGTCACGTGCGTCGGAGGGATCGATAGTGATCAGCGGCAAGTCCCGCAGATCGGTGCGGTTGCCCAACGTCGGGGGCTGCGCCGCCTCCGCCTCGGCGACAGCCTCCTCGGGGAAGGCATCGCGCAACCCGTGCTGGTGGATCGCAATCAGGCTGACCGCCTTGGCCGCGCCGGGATCGCCCAGGCGCGTGACGATCTTGGCGCGGGGCAAGCCCATGCGGGTGCGGCCCCTGCCGACCTCTGCCTCGACCAATTCGCCGTCGCGGGCGCCGCCGGTATCGCCCGCGCCGATCACCCATTCCCGGTCAACGCCTTTGTCCACGGGCAGCAGGCGCCCGCCTTCGGTCCCCACCCGAAACACCCCGATGGTCCGACGCGGACCCGTGCCGATGCGGCGGATCAGGCGCCCCTCGTGGGTGTGGTCCTCACCCTCGACCTCGGTCAAGCGCACCAGCAGACGGTCAGCGGGGCCGATATCCGGGTCACCGTCCTTAGGGATATACAGGATCCGCGGCTCCGGCCCGTCACCCTTCCAATCGGCAGGTGCCAGGAAGAGGTCCCCGTCGGCATCAACCCCCGCAGGTTTCAGGATCGACACGGGCGGCAAGCGGTTCGGGTCTTCGTAAGACCGCTTGCGCTTGGTCAGGTGGCCTTCCTCCTCCAACTCCTTCAGCAGACGCTTGAGGTCGATCCGCGCGGCGCCCTTGATCCCGAAGGCCTTGGCAATGTCGCGTTTGGAGGTGAGGGCCGGGTTGTCGGCGATCCATTGCAGGACCGCACCCTTGGTGGGGATACTCATGGCAGGGGATCTAGCACGGGCTGGGGCGGTCGGACAGGGCTGCGCGGGTCAGCCGCGCCGGATCACGGGGGCGAGGCGGGGTTTTGGCGCCTCGGGCGTGGCGAAGTCGAAGGCGTCCAACCGGTCCGCCCGTTTGCCCGCCCGTTCCGCGGCTGTGGCGATGCCCTCCACGTCCCGGCGGGCCTGATCGAAGTGGGTCTCCAGCTTGCCCGCGCGCTGTACGATCAACTCCACATCGCGGTGCAGCGCCGCCAACGCTTGGCGGATCTCACCGGCCTGTTCGCGCATCCGGTGGTCCTTCAGGACCGCGCGCAGGGTGTTCAGCGTGGCCATGCAGGTGGTGGGCGAGACGATCCAGATGCGGGCCGCGAACCCCTCGCGCACCACATCGCCATGGTTGGCGTGCAGTTCCGCATAGATCGCCTCGGAGGGCAGGAACAGACAGGCGCCCTCGGCCGTCTCCCCCGGCAGGATGTAGCGGTCGGCGACGGCGCGGATATGGGTGCGGATGGAGGCGCGAAAGGCGGTGCGCGTGGCCTGGCAAGGATCGGCCAGCATCGCCTCATAGGATTCAAGCGGGAATTTCGCGTCGATCACAAGGGGTCCGGGCGGATCTGGCATGTGGATCAGGCAGTCGGCCCGGCGTCCGTTGGACAGCGTTGCCTGCCAAGTGAAGGCATCGGGCGGCAAGGCTTTGGACAGGATGTCCTGCAATTGGATCTCGCCAAAAGCGCCGCGCGTTTGCTTGTTGGACAGGATATCTTGCAAGCCCAGGACATCGCCAGACAGCGCCTCGATCTTGGCCTGTGCGGCGTCGATGGTGGCCAGGCGGTGGTGCAGCGCGCCCAGGGTCTGCGCCGTGCGCGTGGCGCTATCGGTGAGGGCGGCGCCCATGGTCCCTTCGCTGCGGGCCTGGGCGTCGGCCAACGCAGCCAGCCCGCCGGTCAACTGCGCCTGGGTCCGGGTCAGATCCCGGATGCGCGCCGAGACCAAGAGGAGGAGCACGACCAGGACCAGCACGACGGCGCCCCCAACGGCACCGGCCAGGACCATCGGATCAGACAGATCGAGGGTCATGTGCGCCCGAACAGCCGTTCGATATCCGCCAGTTTCAGCGTCACATAGGTGGGGCGCCCGTGGTTGCATTGGCCGGAGTGGGGCGTGGCCTCCATCTCGCGCAGCAGGGCGTTCATCTCGGGCGCGGACATGCGGCGGCCCGATCGGACGGACCCATGGCAGGACATGCGCGACAGGATGGCGTCGATCTTGGACTGTAACGATAGGGGATCGGCGTCTTCGTCGTCTTCCAACTCTTCGATGATATCGGCGATCAGGGCCTTTGCGCTGACCTGCCCCAGGATTGCCGGGGTTTCCCGCACGGCGAGTGTTCCAGGGCCAAACGGCTCCAACGCGAGGCCGAGGCGCGCCAGGTCCAGGGACAGCAGACGGTCGGCCATGGCACCCACCTCGACCACTTCGGGGATCAACAGGGCCTGCGCCGTGACGCCCCGGTCGCGCATCTGCGCCTTGAGACGTTCATAGACCAGCCGCTCGTGGGCCGCGTGTTGATCGACAAGGACAAGGCCGTCGGAGGTTTGGGCCAAGATGTAGTTCTCATGGAGCTGCGCGCGCGCGGCACCCAGGTACCCCTCTGGCGCCGTCTGCGGGGCATCCTGGACGGGCGGGGTCGCCTCGACCACGTCTTCGACCCGGGCAGAGGCTTCGGCAAGGCCGGGCATTTGCGCCGTATAGGCCGCCGTCCGCGCGCCCAGGCTGGGGCGGTCCATCTGATAGACTGGTGCCGCCGGACGCTCCGGTGTGAGCGCGCCCAAGGTGGCGGTGCCCACAGTTGTTGAGGACCGATGCCCGGCCTCGGCCAAGGCATGGCGCAGGCCCGACACGATCAGCCCCCGCACCACGCCCGCATCGCGAAACCGAACCTCTGTCTTGGCGGGGTGGACGTTGCAATCCACCTTGGTTGGATCGCAAGTCAGGAACAGCGCCGCGACGGCATGGCGGTCCTTGGCCAGAACGTCTGCGTAGGCCCCGCGTAAAGCCCCGGTCAACATCCGGTCTCGAACCGGGCGTCCATTGACGAACAGATATTGATGCACCGCGTTGCCACGGCTGTACGTCGGTAACGCGGCCAGACCAGTCAGGCGAATGCCTTCCCGCTCCGCATCGAGGGACATGGCGTTGTCGGTGAAATCCCGTCCCAGCACGCGGGCCAGCCGGTCGATCAAGTTGGCAGCCCCATCGGCGCGAAACAGCACCCGGTCCCCGCCGTCCGACACATCGCGCAGGGTGAACGCCACAGCCGGTTCCGCCATGGCCAACCGGCGGAGGGTGTCGGTGACGGCCATCGTCTCGGAGCGTTCCGATTTCAGGAACTTCAACCGGGCCGGGGTTGCGTGGAAGAGATCGCGCAACTCGACAACGGTGCCCTGGCGGAGGGCGGCGGGTCGCGGCGGGTCTTGTCGGCCACCGGAGACGCGCAGCTCCATGGCGCCGTCGCTGCCAAGCGCGCGGCTGGTCAGCGTCAGGCGCCCCACGGCCCCCAGGGAGGGCAGCGCCTCCCCCCGAAACCCGAAAGTGTGGATGTTGAGCAGATCCTCGCCAGAGGTTTTAGAGGTCGCGTGTCGGGACAGGGCCAGGGGCAGATCATCGGCCGCGATGCCATGGCCATCGTCTGTCACGCGGATCAACGTGCGGCCACCATCGGCGATGTCGACGACGATCCGTGTCGCTTGGGCGTCGATGGCGTTCTCGACCAGCTCCTTCACGGCACTGGCGGGCCGTTCGATCACCTCACCTGCGGCGATGCGATTGACGGCGCTCTCGTCCAACTGTCGGATGCGCGGAGGGGATATGTTGCGGTCGGCGGCGCCCATGCCGCAAGGGATAGCATGGGCGCCGCGATGGGGGAAGTCGGAAGCCGTGCCTAGAAGGCCCCCGTCTCCAGGCCGATGGGCTGTCCCACGACGACGAAATGGAGGTCTTCTGGCTGCAGCAAACGCTCCGCCACGCGACGGACATCGTCTGGCGTGACCGCCATCACTTTGTCGTTGCGCGTCGCGATATAGTCGATGGGTAACTCCTGCGCCTGCATCCCCACAAGGATCCCGGCAATCGTCCCATTGCCGTCGAATCGTAGCGGATAAGCCCCGGTCAGATAGGTCTTCGCGGCCTCCAACCGATCCTCCGCAACGCCATTGGCGGCCACGTCCGCCCAAATGTCGCGGACGATTTGCACCGCCTCGGCGGTTTTGTCGTTCGTCGACGAAAACTGGCCCATGTGTTGCGCGGCCAAATCGCGGGGGACCAGGAAGCTGCCGATGCCATAGGTCAGGCCCCGTTCCTCGCGCACTTCGGTCATCAGCTTGGATTGAAACCCGCCACCTCCCAGGATGTGGTTCATCACATAAGCTGCAAAGAAGTCATCGTCGTCGCGGGCGATCCCTTCGTGACCAAACAGAACGACCGATTGTGGCGAGGGGTAGTCAACCACGGTCACGCCGCCGTCGAGGGTATAGTCGGCCTCCGACGCGTTGGGCACGCCTGTGGCGGGGAGGTCACCAAGCAACTCATCCAGCAGCGGACCCAATTCAGCGGCGCTGATGTCGCCGGTGACACCAACGTACACCCGATCCCGCGTAAGCACTGTGCCATGGGCGGCCTGGATATCTTCTCGGGTCAGGGCGGTCACGCTCTCCAAGGTGCCCTCTAGGGCAGAACCATAGGGATGCTCCCCGAAGGCCAAGCGCGCCATGGTGGCCGAGGCGATTTCCTCCGGGTCACGGGCGTCCTGTTCGATCCCGGCCAAGACCTGGTCGCGAACCCGGTCGAGCGCGGTTTGATCAAAGGTGGGGGCCACCAGGGCGTCTCGCAATAGGGCCATGGAGGCATCGCGGTTATCGGTCAGGACCTCAGCGCTGATCGACACGCTATCGTTGAAGGCCTCAAAGCTGAACCGCGCGGCCAGCCCCTCGGCGGCCTCCGCAAAGGCGCGAGCGTCCATATCAGCCGCGCCCTCTTCCAACAGACCCATCATCAGATTGGTTGCGCCGCGCTTGCCGGGTGCATCCAGGTTCGCACCCCCCTCAAAACGGATATCGAGCGCCACGAAGGGGATGGAGCGTTCTTCGACCAGCCAAGCCGTGATGCCCCCGGGCGAGGTCACCTCTTGAATCTCAACGGCGGCGATCGCCCGAACGGGCAGAACGGCAAGGGCCGCGACCACGCAGGCACGCAATAGGATGGTCATTGGGTGGCCTCCTCAGCCTCAGGGCGCATCAGGTAGCCGGTGACGGACTGGCGCATATCGAACACCTGTCGGGCGGCGGCGATGATATCGTCTTCGGTCACGGCATCCAAAACGTCGGGCCAAGCCTGGACGTCCTCGACGGTAAGGCCGCTTGTCAGCGCAACGCCATATCCGCGCGCCCGGCCTTGTAGGCTGTCACGACCGTAGATCTCCGCGGCGCGGACCTGGGTCTTGATCCGTTCCAGCTGGGCATCGTCGATACCGTTGTCGAGGACCGATTGGATCATCCGGTCCATATCCGCCTCGGCCTGTTCTAGGCTGCGCCCCGGCACCGGCAGCACGACAACCCCGAACGTCGTGTCATCCAGCGAGGTGCCGGAATAGAACGCCGACGTATAGAGCGCGACACCTTCGTCCTGCTCCAACGTGCGGCCCATGATTGAGGTTTGCGAGGATCCCCCCAGGACCTGGGCTAAGATCGTCAAGGCGGCTGCGGTCTCCTGGGCGCCTGCGTCCCGTTCGGGGGCCAGATAGGTGCGGATCACATAGGGGTTCGACACCCGATCATCGGCCAGCGTCAGGCGGCGCGGCGCGATCTGCGGCGGCTCAGATGGGCGCACGCGGTCGGGCAGGCTGTCAGACGGGGCGATGGGGCCGTAATGCTCAAGCGCCAGGGCCTCGACCTCCGCCGGATCGACATCGCCCGCCACGATCAGCGTCGCGTTGTTGGGTGCATAGAAGACGTCATAGAAGTCGAGCGCATCTTGCAGCGTCAGTTGCTCAATCTCATGCTGCCAGCCAATGATCGGAATGCGGTACGGGTGGTTCAGATACTGAAGCGCGGCGCGCTGTTCCTGAAACTGGCCGCCCGGGCTGCTGTCAGTGCGCTGGGCGCGTTCCTCAAGAACCACGTCCCGCTCGGTCAGCATGTCCTCATTGTCGAGAACCAGGTCCCGCATCCGGTCCGCCTCAAGCTCCATCATCAGGCCCAGGCGATCCGAGGCGACGCGCTGGAAGTAGCCGGTGTAGTCGAACGAGGTGAAGGCATTGTTCGACCCGCCTTGGGCAGCAACGATGTCCCCCAGTTCACCGGGTTCCAGATCGTCCGTGCCTTTGAACATCAGGTGTTCGAGGAAGTGCGCGATACCGGACTTTCCAGGCGGCTCATCGGCGGCGCCGACGTTGTACCAAACCATATGGACGACGACGGGCGCCCGGTTGTCTTCGATGACGACGGCGTTCATCCCGTTGGGCAGGGTGAATGTTGTCACGGTATCGTCGCCAGACGCCGCCCAAAGGGGCGATGCGACGGCCATGATCGCGGCGGCAAGGGGGGCTAAGCGCAAAGAAACCTCCGGGGTGTTGGCGGTCAAGTTATCCCAGAAGATATGAGCGATCCGCGGAAATCAAACGGCAGCTGAGGTCGCAATCACGCCTTTGTCAGTCAAATGGGCTGCTTGAGGGCGCAAACCCAAGCACAAACACCAACGTGGGAGTCCTCGTTTGCGCGTGTCGCAGCCATCGACCGAAGACGCCCCGCGGTCTTAATTCAGCGTTTCGGGGTCCGGCGGGGCCGCGACGGTCCGAACGCCGGCCCGGCGCAACCGCTCCAACTCCGCGTGTTGGTCCAGCGATTGTTCGCGGTAGGCTTTGAAATAAACATTTACGTTGAACAGCCGTTCCAACAGGCGGCCATCGCGCTTGCGGCGGAACTCCAGGTCTTCGGCGGCCAATTGCTCCCGGATGGTGGGCGCGACGCCGTAGCGCGAGACCGTGGCGACCAGCGCGCCGTCCGCGCGGGCCCCCCGAGCTGCATCGCCGCCCAGGGCGGCGATTGCCTCCGCCTGGGGTTGGGGATCGGTCCGGTTCACGCCGCCCGGGGTGGGCGTCGGTAGGGCTGCCAGATTGGGCGGGGTTTCCAGCGGACGGGTCGGCAGAATAGCGAACTCATCGGGCGTGCGGTCCGCAGACCGAACATGCATCAACGTCGGGTTTTCCCGCTCACAGGCCACCAGCGTCAGCGCCGCGACCAAGCTCAGCCCAATCCGTCCGATCATCGTCTCTCGCCCCCTCGGCGTCATCCTTCCGTCCCGTCTACCGCAGCCTGTGGCCAGCGTCACGGGGTGTTCTTCGGGGCTTGCGGCTCCCCCCAGATGACGAGGCCGAAGGCCCCGGCAAAAATGAAAACGTCCGCGATATTGAAGGCAAATGGATTTTGGACGCCGCAGCAGGACATGTTCAAGAAATCCGCTACCGCGCCATAGACAACCCTATCGAGCGCATTGCCCAAGGCGCCACCGATCACAAGACCCGCCGCCACGAAGGAAATCGGTCGGTCGAACTTGCGCGCCCAGACGATCAACACCACCGAAATCGCGAGCGCCAGACCCACCAAGGCCCATCGCGCGCCCGCGCCCGAGAATAGGCCGAAGTTGATCCCTTCGTTCCAGCCCATGCGAAACGTCAGCAAGGGCGGCACAACCGGGATCACAAGGACTTCTTTTAGGTTCATCCAATGCACGACGATCAGCTTTGACAGCTGGTCGATGGCAAAGGCCAACAGCGCGGTGATCCCGAGCGCGCGCATCAGTGGCGGAAGTGCCGCATGCCGGTGAAGACCATCGCCAGGCCGGCCTCATCGGCGGCGGCGATGACCTCTTCGTCGCGCATGGAACCACCCGGCTGGATCACGCAGGTCGCGCCCGCCTCTGCTGCCGCCAGCAACCCGTCGGCGAAGGGGAAGAAGGCGTCGGAGGCCACGGCAGACCCGACCGCCGCGCTTTGGTCCAGGCCCAGGACCTCGGCCACATCCAGTGCTTTGCGCGCCGCAATTCGGCTGCTGTCCACGCGGCTCATCTGACCGGCCCCGATACCCACCGTGGCGCCATCCTTGGCGTAGATGATCGCGTTCGACTTGACGTGTTTGGCCACCGTCCAGGCCAGGCGCAGGTCGGCCATCTGGGCCTCGGTCGGTGCCAGCTTGGTGACCACGCGCAGGTCGCTGTCGGCCACGTGGCCCGTGTCGTGGTCTTGGGCCAGCCAGCCGCCAGCCACCTGTTTCATCATCCGCCGCGGGCTGCGCGGGTCGGGCAGGGTCCCCGTCGTCAGCAGGCGCAGGTTCTTTTTGGCGGCGAAGACGGCGCGGGCGGCGTCAGTGGCTTCGGGGGCGATGACCACCTCGGTAAAGATCCCGGTCATCAGCTTGGCCGTCTCTTCGTCCAGCGTGCCGTTCAGCGCGACGATTCCGCCGAAGGCTGAGGTGCGGTCGCAGTCAAAGGCACGTTGGTACGCCTCGGCCAGGGTCGCGCCCGTCGCCACGCCACAAGGGTTCGCATGTTTGATAATGGCGACGGCGGGCGTGTTCGAGAACTCCGCCACCAATTCCACGGCGGCGTCGGTGTCGTTGATGTTGTTGTAGCTTAGCGCTTTGCCCTGGTGCTGGGTCGCCGTTGCGACCCCCGCACGGTCGGAGCCATCGGCGTAGAAGGCCGCCGCTTGGTGCGGATTTTCGCCGTAGCGCATTTCTTGTACCAACCGCCCAGCGGCGGCGACGCGCCGGGGGGTATCTTCGAACCGCGCCATCCAAGTGGCCACTGCGGCGTCATAGGCGGCGGTGCGCCCATAGGCGATGGCGGACTGGCGCTGACGGAAGGCTAGGGTGGTGGCCCCGTCATTGGCGTCCAGTTCCGCAAACAGCGCGGCGTAATCCTCGGGGTCGGTGATGACGCAGGTGAAAGCCTGGTTTTTGGCCCCGGCGCGGATCATGGCCGGGCCACCGATATCTATGTTCTCGATGCAGGTCGCCTCATCGGCACCGGAGGCCACGGTCGCTTCGAATGGGTACAGGTTCACCACCAGCAGATCGATGCCGCCGATGCCATGATCTTCCATGGCCGCGGCGTGGTCAGGATTATCCCGTAGCGCCAGCAGGCCGCCATGGACTTTGGGGTGCAGCGTCTTGACCCGACCGTCCATCATCTCAGGGAAGCCCGTGACATCGGCCACGTCGATGACCTCCAGGCCAGCGTCCCGCAGGGCCTTGGCCGATCCGCCGGTGGACAGCAATTCGACCCCCCGTGCGGCCAGGGCCTGTCCCAAGTCGATCAGGCCCCCTTTGTCGGAAACGGAAATCAGGGCGCGCTTGAGGGGCACGTGGGTCATGGGCGGGGTCGTCCTTTGGCAGCCAGTCAGATCCGTTCCGCGGCCGAGGGAGGCAGGTCCGTCGCCTCCTGCGCGCGCGTCAGGGTCCAGTCGATGGTCGCGGCATATTTCACAATGCGGTCGGATAAAACCACCTGTTGTGCAGGACGCGGGTTCAAGCGCCCTGGTTCCAGATGCACGGAGCGGTCAAGTTGCAAGTCCACCTCACGTCCGGGACGGAACACCCAGACCTCGCCCGACGGCAAACTGATGGACACGGCCCGCCCGCCCAAGTCGATTTCGGCCTGGCTGTCGGCGTGCAAGTGAAAGCGCACCTGAAACGGCACGCCCTGTAGGTGCGCAGCGGTCATGGCATCCTCGAAGCGCTCTTTGTCGGCGGCACTCACCGCGCGGAGCGCGTCCTCCCCCTCCAGCAGCCGTCCATCGGTCGATAGGTTCAACCGGCGCAGATGGGTCAGGCCGAAACTGGGGGCATAGCCGTCATGGCTTAACAGTAAGGTCGAGGCCCGGCGCGAGGCGCTGCGCTGCCACTGGACCCGCCGTGGCGTCTGGATCATCGGCGCAATCCGGCGCCCACCGTCTGACAAGAGCGCCCCAATGCGGGCCGAGGAATGCCCCTCGATAGAGACCGTCGAATGGGACGCCGTGGCCCGTCCGGCCCGATGCCAATCCGGCCCAAAAGCACCGCCGGGCCCGCAATTGACGATCACGGGGCAATTCCCTGACGTGAGCTCAAACGCCAAGGTCGACGCATGGGCGGAACCGGAGACAGGCCCCGTCGGCGGCGCCTCTGCATCGACGATCAATGTCGTGCGCCCGTGCTGAACCGGGACATAGCCCATGGCGAGGCCGCTGTCGTTGCGATCCCGGATGCCGCTGTTGACCAGGGTGCGGTCCAGGCGGCCGATGCGGCCCCGCCCGCCACCATGAAACCGCGCCAGCCCACCGTCGGCGTGGCGCAGGGCGCGCAACGTCGGAATCGCGCGCCCTTGCGCTGCGGTCAGGTCCTCCGGGACCGCCCGGTCTCGACCGCGCAGGGCGGTGATGGCCCACCCCAGCAGGGTCGCGACCTCCAACAGGGCTTCGGGGTTGCGAGAGGCGATGCCACCGTCGGGGCCAATGTCGTCCGCCATGGCGCGGGTCAGGGCCGCCGTCGCGTCCGCTTCCAGGTCTCCCAATCCCTCTAACGTGAGACCCGCGTATAGCAGGCCCGTCAGAGCCTCCATCCGCGGCAATCCAGTGGGGGCATCTCTCCAATGGCGGCGCAGCAGGCCTGCTTGGTTGTAGATTGCATCAAAGACTTTGGATTGGTCGGAGGCTGGCATGCTGCGAAGCAACTCGGGCGCATGACTGATCCAGCGCAGCAAACGCCGCCCGGTCAAGGCAGGTGGCCAGCCTGGGCCCGTGCCACGCCCGTAGCGTCGTGCCCAATCCACCACCGCCGCGCGGCCCATGTCGGCGGCAGCGCGATCCCCGACGGCCATCACGTCATCCAGCCAGCCAAAGCCATGCAACTGCATCTCGAAGGGCACCGACGGCGCGGCGATGTCCCAAGGCGAGGTCTCGGGCGCCTCGACCAATTGACCCGCGAAATGCCACAGACCCCCTAAGATCTGCGTGCCGCGCCGGGGCGAGCCGCTGCCCCGTGGCTCCGGGTACCAAACGAGGGATCGGCGCCCGTGGCGGGGTCGCGCGCGCATCACGCGCAGGCGCGTTGCCCATTTCTCGCGGAACCCGCGATCGCTTGCCATCCTCTGCCCTCCAGGTCTGTCCCGACCTTTTCGCGGCAGACTACGCCCAAGGCGCGCGCCTGTCACCGTCCGGTTGCCGGGCGCGGGTGCTGACTGGTCAGGCCGCCTTGGTGAGCAACGCCATGTAGAACCCGTCGAGACCGCCACGATCCGGCCAAAGGTCCGGCAAGAGACGTAGGCCGTGGGGGCTTTGCGTCTCCGGTGGCAGGCCATATGCGGCGGGGTCCAACGCCGTTGCGCGCAAATCTGGATGGCGTTTCAGGGCTGCGGTGATCTGGTGCTCCCCCTCAACGGGCAGCAGCGAACAGGTGCAAAAGACCAGACGCCCACCGGGTGCCAGCATCGTGAGGGCGCGGTCCAGCAGGTGAAACTGCATTCTGGTCAGCGCTTCCACGTCCCGCGCCTCCCGCAGGTGAGGCAAATCTGGATGGCGCCGGATGGTACCGGTCGCCGTGCAGGGCGCGTCGAGCAGGATGGCATCAAAGGGGGCGGGCGGTGTCCAGTTCATGGCGTCGGCCGTCACGACGGTAGCTGAAAGGCCCGTGCGCGTCAGGTTTTCCGCCACGCGTTTCAGGCGCGCCTCTGAGACGTCGAGGGCTGTGACCTCCGCGCCTGCTGCGGCCAATTGCATGGTTTTGCCACCTGGCGCAGCGCAGAGGTCCAGAACGCGCTGCCCCGCAACATCGCCCAGCAACCGCACAGGAACGGCCGCCGCCGCGTCCTGAACCCACCAGGTCCCCTCCGCGTAGCCCGGCAGGGCGCTGACCTGTCCACCATCCAGGCGCAGGGTGCCCGTCGGCAAGGTCACACCATCTGGCGCCAGTCCGCCTGGTTTGACCGACAGATCCAAGGGCGCAGGCGTTAGGTGGGCGGCTTCGATCGCCTCCAACCGGTCGCGCCCCCAGGCTTTGGCCAGCGGTTTGCGCAACCAGGCTGGCAGGGCCGGTGGGGGCAGGGCGGTCCATTCGGCCTCCGCCCCACCCAAGCCACGCAGGACGGCATTGACAAGCCCCGCTTGTTTGACCGTGCGCGGCGTGGCGCGGGCCAGGGCAACGGCATCGTTGACCACGCCATGGGGGGCGGCCCCATCCACGAAGATCTCGACCACGGCCAATCGCAAGATGTCACGGATGCGCGCTGCGGGTTGTCGTTGCATCCGCGCCTTGAGCAGGGCGTCTGCGCGCCCCATGTGCCGCAACACCAGGCCCGCCAAGCGTAAGGCGCGCGCCGCAGGGGCGCCCGTCAGGCCCGAGGCGCCGTCGCCCAACATGCGGCCATCCCGCAGGACATGGGCCAACAGACGCAGGGCGCCCCGGCGCGCGGCGAGGCTTTCGGGCAGATCCCGGGCGGGACGGTCTTCCATGTCGCAGGTTCCTTGTCCGACAGGGGGATGGGCGTATATGGAAAGCCAAGACGCGGCAAGGAGGACCGACATGGCCGAACGCATGACCGTAGATCCCGAAGGCTTGCCCCAGGCGAACCCGGATGCGCCAGCGTGCCCCACGGGCAACCGCCGGGCCGAAGTGCCGGTGACGCCTTTGTCCGCCGAAGCAGAAGCCGCGCGCCGGGCCGCTCTGCCAGAGGTCGCGCGCCGAGCGCTGGAAGAGGCCGACGCCCGCAAGGCCGCCGATCTGAGCCTGCCGACGGAACTTGGTGGTCGCGATGGGCCGGAGCCGGTGCGCTATGGCGACTGGGAACTCAAAGGGATTGCCATCGACTTCTAGGGTGTCGTCGGGCGATCCCCGTGCCGTGCGCCATTGCATATTGGGGTATCGCAGCCATTCAAGCCGGGGTCGGACCCCGACCTAGCCATCAACGGATGCGTAGGTCCGCCGTATCGCCAGCCCCCTGGTCCGCGGTGAAGCGGACGGTGGCACCCTGTATCTCGACCGTCTGACAATTGCGCGGAAAGTCCCGCACAGCCGTGTCCAGGGTCCGGCAAAAGAACCGGCCCTGCCAATCCCAAGTGCCAGTGACGCGCAATCCGAAGCCGCGCCCAGCGATGCTGCCATCTGGTCCCACACGGAGGGAGACGCCATCCCCCGCAAGCGTCTTGCCCTGAACGAGGGACAGAAATCCGTCCCGTGTGGTCACGGGTTCGAACGCCAAGGCCGGTAGGGGGGCAACGAGCGCGACGAGGAGAGCAAGCTGTTTCATGATCCTGATACGCAGAAGGTGCCGCACCGGATCACTCGTTTAACGCAACCCGAGCACGTCCAGCATGTCGAAGGCGCCCGGGCCCTTGCCCTGACCCCAAAGCGCCGCCTTGAGCGCGCCGCGCGCGAACACGGACCTGTCGGAGGCTTGGTGGCGGAGGGTGATCCGCTCCCCGTCGGCGGCGAAGATCACGTCATGGTCGCCGACCACATCGCCGCCGCGCAGAGCATGGAAGCCGATAGACCCTCGGGTCCGGGCGCCGGTGATCCCGTCCCGGGCGCGGTCCGCCACCGTATCTAGATCGACACCACGACCTGCGGCAGCGGCTTCGCCCAGCATCAGCGCCGTGCCCGAGGGCGCGTCGACCTTGTGGCGGTGGTGGGTTTCGACCACCTCAATGTCGTAGTCATCGTCCAGGGCGGCGGCCACTTGCCGCACAATCTGGGTCAGCAAATTCACGCCCAGCGACATGTTCCCGGCCCGCACAATCGTCGTCTCTTGCGCGGCGCGGTCGAGGGCGGCGATGTCGTCTGCCGTCATGCCCGTCGTACCCACGACATGCACGGCGCCCGTCTGGGCGGTGACCTTGGACATGGCCAGCGTCGCAGTAGGCGTGGTGAAGTCGATCACGGCCTGGGCCTTCGCCACCACGTCCAGCGCCTGATCGGTCACGGGCACCCCCGACGCGGCGCCGCCCAAAGCCTCACCCAGGTCGCGTCCAGCCCAGGGGTGCCCGGGTGCTTCGGTCACGCCGATGATATGGGCGCTGTCCGATGCCGTGATGACATCGATCAACATGCGCCCCATGCGGCCAGAGCCTCCCATGATGACGATGCCGGTGCTGTCTGTCGTTTGGGTCATGGGGCCTCCGATCCGTTTGGTCCCGTCTTGGGCATTTCCACGCCCGCGCGCAACGGCTTCGCTTGCACTAAGCCGCCGTCGGCCTTATCTGCGGGGCCTTCGCACAGGAGGTCCCCATGGCACGATCCCAATCCGATGGCGGGCGCGGCCCCTCGCAGCGGCAATTGCGCGTGGGCGAATTGATCCGGCGCACCCTGTCCGACGTTCTCATCCGGGGCGAAATCCACGACCCGGATCTGCAGGCTATGTCGATCACGGTGGGTGAGGTGACTGTCACACGGGACCTCAAAATCGCGACCTGCTGGGTGCTGCCCTTGGGTGGAAAGGGCAAGGACGACACGATCGCCGCGCTGACCCGCAATAAGGGCGCGCTCCGCCGGGCCGTGACCAAGGATATGGCCCTCAAGGTGGCGCCGGACCTGCGGTTTCGCATCGACGAGACCTTCGACCGGATGGATGCCACCCGCGCGCTTTTTGCGGATGAGCGGGTCCGTCGCGATGTGGAGGCGCCCGACCGGGACGGTAAAGACGAGGGCGGAGGCCCTGCGTGATCCGCATCGTCCTGGCGGCTGCGGCGATCTTTCTGGCCATGGTCGGCGCAGGCCAGGCTTGCGAAACGGTGTCGCACCGGGATCGTAGCTTTACCGTCTGCATGGCTGATCTGGCGAGCCAGAGGGTCTCGGTTCGCCTGTCTGATGATCAAGGCGCGGTGCTGGGATCGTTTGTCGCCCTGGAGCGGGATGTGCAGGCGCCCATCGCGTTCGCCATGAACGGCGGCATGTACCACCCCGACCGCGCGCCCGTCGGTCTGTACGTCGAAGATGGCGCGACGGTATCACCCCTCGTCACGAAAGCGGGGCCTGGAAATTTTGGCATGCTGCCCAACGGCGTCTTTTGCGTGGCGCCATCGCGCGCCCGCGTGATTGAGAGCCGTGCCTTCGCCACCGATCCGCCCGTCTGCACCCATGCCACGCAATCCGGTCCCATGCTGGTGATCGCTGGCGCGCTGCATCCCCGCTTTATCGCCGATAGCCCCTACTTGAACATCCGCAACGGCGTCGGCGCTACGCCTGATGGCCAGACCGTCTTTTTCGTGATTTCGGATGAGCCGGTGAGCTTCCACGAGATGGCAACGCTGTTTCGGGACAATCTGGGCGTGCGTGACGCGCTCTATCTGGACGGGCGCGTCTCGCGTCTTTATGCGCCCGCGCTCGGACGCAATGACGGGGGGCGGCGCATGGGGCCGATCCTTCTGGTGACGGAGACAGTCGATGGGTAGACGCAAAAAGGGGCGCCCGGTCCACGGGTGGGTGATTGTGGATAAGCCCGCAGGCATCGGATCGACCCAAGTGGTGGGCAAGGTTCGGTGGGCCTTTGACGCGCAAAAGGCGGGCCATGCCGGGACTCTGGACCCCGACGCAACGGGCGTTTTGGCCGTGGCCCTGGGTGAGGCGACCAAGACGGTGCCCTATGTCACCGACGCGCTGAAGGAATACCGGTTTCGGGTGACCTGGGGGGCGGAAACCTCGACCGACGACGCCTCGGGTGAGGTGCTGCGGACCACCGATCTGCGCCCTGACCGGACCGCCCTGGAGGGCGCCTTGACCGCCTTTCGCGGTCAAATCGAACAGATCCCCCCCCAGGTCAGCGCGGTGAAGGTCGAGGGCGAGCGGGCCTACGACTTGGCCCGTGAGGGTGTTGAGATGGATTTGGTTGCCCGGCCACTCTGGGTTGAGCGGCTGGACATCATCGACTGCGATAGCGACGGCGCCGAGTTGGAGATGGTCTGCGGCAAGGGCGGATATGTGCGATCCATTGCCCGTGATTTGGGCCGCGCGCTCGGGTGTTTGGGCTATGTGGCGTGGCTGCGGCGGACCTGGTCCGGCCCCTTCGACGCCGCCGCCGGTCTGTCCCTGGACACCCTTGAAAGCCTCGCGCGGACGCCCGAACTGGACGCCCATCTTCACCCGTTGGAGCTTGGCCTGAACGACTTGCCCGCCTTGCCTGTCACGGAACTGGCTGCCGCCCGCCTCCGCAATGGAAATCCAGCCGATGTGCTTGCCGGTGCGGAGTTCGGAGAGACTTGCTGGGCCGCGCATCAAGGCCGTGCGGTGGCGATTGGGACCTATCGTGCCGGTCAGTTGCAGCCGTCCAAGGTGTTCCAGACCTGAAACATTGCCCGGGGCCTTTGAGGACCTTTGGCAGGTGATTGTTACAGTTTTTCACGGAAATGGGGCCCTCGGGATCGGGGCCTTAACCTGCGCGTGAGGGGGGCTGCCCCAAGCAGGTCTTTAGCGGCTATCACCGTGCCAAGCACATCGCACAACACGCCGCTAAGGACCTGATCCCATGACACATTCCACCAAACACACCGCCTGGACGCTGCTGATTGCGGGCGCGCTGGCCACCATAGCCTTCGACCTGTTCGGCCAAGGCCTGTCCCCTCTCTTTGGCTTCGCCAAGCTCGCGCCGGTCGGATTGGCCACAGGCACCGTCAAATCGGTGTTCGGCGTCGCGCCCAAGGGCATCGGGGACGTCGTCCACATCCTGACTGGGATGATCGCCTATCCGCTGGGTTACTTCCTGGTGGCGCGTCCCCTGGCCGCCAAGTTCACGCCTTGGTTGCACTGGTCCCTCGTGTCCGTGGCCTATGGCGTTGGTCTCTGGGTCTTTGCCCTGTATTTCGTCGCCCATCTGATCGCCGGGAACGCGCCGTTCCTCGGCTTCTCCGGGATCACCTGGGTCGCGCTCTGGGGGCATGTGCTCTTTGCTGTGGTCGCCGCCGCGGTGATCGAACGCAATCTGCCCCGTACCGTCCAGACTACCCCGGCCCTTGCCTGATCCGTGACCAAACAGATCCGCCCCGTTGCACAGCGGGGCGGGCTTCGGCATGTCTGGCCCATGCTGATGCGAACCCACACGAAGGGCGATGCGCCCTCAACGGCCACCTACAGCGACGATGAGATCTATCGCTACGACCTGACCCGCACCTGGGATGCGTCCGGGGGGCGGGTCGCTTTCGTGATGCTCAACCCGTCTACGGCGACGGAACTGTCCAATGACCCAACCGTTGAACGCTGCGAACGCCGCGCGCGCGCTCTGGGATTCGGTGCCTTTCGTGTCGTGAACATCTTTGCCTATCGCGCCACGGACCCGCGCGACATGCGCGCCCATCCGGAGCCTGTCGGGGGCGCGGCCAATGACCGTGCCATCCGGGATGCCGCGCTCTGGGCGCAACGTGTCGTCTGCGCCTGGGGCACCCATGGCGCCCATCTTGATCGGGGCCCGTCCGTCGAGCGCATGTTGCGCGCCACTGGCGTGCCGTTGCACCATTTGGGCCTATCGAAGGCCGGGCATCCCAAACACCCGCTCTACATTGGGTATGCCGTACAGCCGCAGCCATGGGAGGCGCATCCATGCAATTGACCCAGCAGGACATCATCGCGGACGACGGGACACGGTTGGCGGTGCGGACGGTTGGGTCAGGACCACCCTTGGTCCTGCTCCATGGCTTTCCAGAGAACCACCGGTGCTGGTTGCCCGTGCTGCCCCCGCTTGCGGAACGATTTACCTGTATCCTGCCCGACCTTCGAGGCTACGGGGAGAGCGATGCACCGCCCGACGACCTGGGCCATACGGTCTATTCCAAGCGGCGGATGGCGCGGGATCTGATCTGCATTCTGGATCAGCTTGGCCATCCGACGGCTGATGTGGTCGGCCATGATCGCGGTGCGCGTTTGGCCTATCGCTTTGCGCTGGACCACCCGTCGCGTCTGGGGAAGCTAGCCATTCTCGAAGTTGTTCCGACCCTGGCTTTTTGGGAGTCCTGGTCCGCCGATCTCGCACATAAGGCCTATCATTGGAACTTTCTCGCCCAACCGGCCCCGCTGCCGGAGCGCATGATCGGGGCTGATCCGAGGGCCTATGTGGATTGGACCTTGGAGGGGTGGACCTTGCGGAAGTCCTTGGACGTTTTCGCGGATGACGCGTTGGAGAGTTATCGCGCTCAGGCGGAGAACCCTGCGCAGCTCGCGGCGATGTGTGCCGATTATCGCGCGGGATACCATACGGACCGCGCAATCGATGCCGAGGATCGCGCGGCTGGGCGAAAGATCGCGGCCCCGCTTCTGTTCATTTGGGCGCGGAGTGGGTTTCCCGCCTCGACGGGGGATCCGGCTGCGGTTTGGCGGGACTGGGCCGTGAACGTGTCAGATTATGCTGTGGAGTGCGGTCATTTCGCAATGGAAGAGGCGCCTGAGCAGGTCTCCGCCGCCCTTGCGGAGTTCCTCTAAGCGCTGATTCGGTTGGCAGGGGCCTTGATGCAACGCCCCCATATTTCCCCGGTTGGTTCTTTACGGATTTGGGCGCGGCACTTGGCGACAGGCTTGCGATCGTGTGCTGGGCTGAATGGGTGCCCCGCCGTGCGTATACGGCGGTAAGACGTCGGATGGGCAGGTGGCAGTGTTATGGAACTGCTGATCATGGGGTCCATACGAGCACTGCGCTTGGTACGGGTTGTTTGATCAAACCTGTGACGGGCGTGTTTACGGGCGCCTTCATGCTGTCGAGTGACTGGACACCAGCCATTTTCCAGCAGCCCCGACGCGCGGATATGGCGCCGCCCGGTTAAGACGCACGTATGAGATGAACGTCGTTATCGGTAAGGGTGAGGCCAGCCTCCAGCCGCGCGACCACAGCACCATTAAGCAAGAGGTCGGTTCCATCATCGGACGCGATCACCTCTAGGGATGGGGGAACGCCGGGTTCCAGTTCATAGGCAGCATCGTAGATGATCTCGATGGCATCTTCGGACCGGTCGAAGTCTGTGATCGTCGGCGCGTCTTCGAACTGCGCCGGGTCCGTAATATCTGAGCCAAAGGCGCCCGCGCTCGGCGCGCGGAAGAGGAAGGTGTCTTGTCCCTCGCCCCCCGTGAGGCGGTCGCCAGTCCCCCCCGCTAAGGTGTCATCCCCGCGCCCACCGAGGAGCGTATCGCCCTGATCTGCATCGCCTGCTCCAGGCTGGTCGGACTGGGTGCCGTCCAACAGATCGTTGCCATCATTCCCTTGGAGTAGATCCGTCCCGTAGCCGCCAAACAGACGGTCATCGCCATCGCCACCGGCGAGGGTATCATCGCCATCGCCACCAACGAGGAGGTCTTGCCCCGTCCCACCATCGAGCGAGTCGTTCCCCCACCCACCGTGGAGGATGTCGTTGCCGCCATCCCCCTTGAGCGTATCATCCCCGAGGTCACCGTAGAGGCCATCTCTTCCGGAGCGACCCTCTAAGAGATCGTCGCCATCATTCCCGATCATGAGGTCCTGGGCAGCGCCCCCCACCAGCGTGTCGTCACCGCCGTTCCCGAACATGGCGTCCGAGGTATGGAGAATGGCCGCTCCTTCGGCGCCGTTGATCATATCCGTGAGGTGCGCCCCCGCGACTTGGTCCTTGATCAATGGTGCCGGACCCGGGTCGTCGGACCCGGCGCCAGTGGCCGGATTGGACATTTGAGGCTGCGTTTCGGACCGAACTTCGGCGGTTAAGGTGTCCGGTTCGGGGCGCGGATCGTCCGTGCCGGCTTGTTCTGATGCGACTTCGCTCTGTGTTGCCTCAGGATCCGAGGCATTCTCCAACGCCTCTGTGAGGGGGGAGGAGCGCTCCGCCTCATCTTGGTCCGTGTCCTCAGTCCCGGAGCGGTTCGCCTGTTCTTCGTCTTGGTCAGACGCAGGTTCAATGAGGAGGAGACCAGAGGCGGCCAAGCCAAGAAGACCGGCAATCAGCAGCATGGAGGCGCCCCTTCCCAGTAAGGCCCGCCGAACCATCAAAACTTGAACGGACCAAGAACATCGCCGCTTACGCTAGCATTTCCCGGCCTTCGAAGAAACGACCGTTCGGTAAACTGGTTAACGCGTGCAGAGCGCCAGTGGCGTGAGTTTATCCTTTTCAAATCCGCGGGAGCGGTGTACGCGATCCCTTCTCCGAGGGTTTGCTGGACGACATCCCGGCTTGCGCCTCATTGACTAGACTTTTGATAGGAGCCCCCGATGTCGATCACTGTCGAAGAAAAGAACCGCCTCATGAAGGAATTCGCCACGAAAGAAGGCGATACCGGATCCCCAGAGGTGCAAGTCGCGATCCTGACGTCGCGTATCAGCACGCTGACGGAGCACTTCAAGACGCACAAGAAAGACAACCACTCGCGCCGTGGTCTGCTCAAGCTGGTGGCGCAGCGCCGCAAGCTGTTGGACTACACGCGTGGTAAGGACGAGCAGCGCTATCAGGACCTGATCAAGCGTCTTGGCATCCGCCGCTAATCGCGCCTTAACCGATGTTTTGCCGAAGGCCGCCTAAACTGGGCGGCCTTTTGCCGTTTGATCGGTAGGCCCCCAGTCTGGCCCCGCGGGCCTCAGGGCGGACCGCGGTAATTGGCGCACCTGAGCAGGCGTTAGTAGGGGCCTTGCCGGGCAGGGATGGGTGAGCGCGCCCTCTGGCAAGATCCGCCGGAGACCCCGCCGCATGGCGCCGCTGCATCGGGCGGTGACATAGTTTCCTGGATGAAAGCTCTCGGTTGGGGCCCCTTCGGACAGCACGATTTCATGGCTGTCAAACACCAGTTGAATGTAGGTGACGTGTCGTCTGCCAGACATCACGCGCACACCTGGGCGATCCACCAAAGCCTTTGCCGGGGCCAAGTATTCCCGGCCCGACGGGTCCGACAAAAGCATGCGGTGCTGGGGTGACACAATGAGGCGGCGGTTGGGTCGGGCGGGCCCGAGGCTGCCGGGTTTAAATTCGATGGGCAGGTGTTTGAGGCGGTCGCCCGTTCGAAAATCAACATTGCGCCGCAGAATGGCGCGGAGCGGTTTTGCGCCCGCGTCCCGTGTGCAGACAAGGTCCCCGGGCCGCAGCGACTCGACCGGACGGTCACCGGACGGGGTGGAGATCAGGGTTCCTGGCGTAAAACAGGGCACGAAGACTTCCCTGTAGACATAGCTATCCGTCTCTTCATCGTATTGGTAGGAATAGCCCGCGCCCGCGTCGTCTTGCACGGCATCGCCGTCAACCTCTCCGACTTTCGTGGTGCCAGGAAATCCTGGCTGGCTGCTCACCTGTTCGGCCGAGGTGGACATGTTGAAGACGATGAAGTCACCCGTGTTCGGGTTCACCAGCGCGATTGACTCAGACGGGCTCCCCGAATTGCCTTCGGTTAAGAAATTGGAGCTTACGCCGCCCGCGCCCGTTTCTTGGCCGCCTTCCGACGACTCCTGTTGCCAGTCCTTTTCAGCGCCAGAGACTTCGTTGATGATGTAAAGGGTCTCGCCGGGTTGCAGGACCGTCCCTTGGGGGAACGTATGGTACAGGCCGTCTTGGGCGGCATCGGGGGCGCCCACGCCGGTGCTGTCTGACCAGACCTGCCAGCCTGAGACATCAATCGCGCTGGTGCCATCATTGGTGAAGGAGACGAATTCATCCTCCTGGGTGGCCTGGCCATCCCCGTCGGTGTCGAATTCGGGGCCACCGTCGTTATCCGGATAGATCTGATCGAACCGGACATTCTGGAGACGCGCTACCATGGTCAGACCCTTTCCGGTCATCCTCGTTTTTGCGGCCTGACTATGACGCAAGGGTATGAAGAACCGACTAATGCCACCCAGGTCCAAGCTGCTTCCCATCGGGCGGCTGTTCGGGTATGGCGACCGCATCTGAGACGTGGCGCCCTGACCCCGGCGCCGTGCAAGAGGATTGGGGTCGGCGGCAATGGGGCCGCCATATGCACGGGGATCCCGGAGGGCCGGGCCGCTCCCCAGACAGGATGACATATGTTCCAGACAGTTAAGAAAGAAATGGAGTGGGGGCACGATACCCTCACCCTGGAAACGGGTAAGATCGCCCGTCAGGCCGACGGCTGCGTCATCGCCACCTATGGCGAGACCTCCGTGATGGCCGCCGTGACCTATGCCAAGGCACCGAAGCCGGGCCAGGACTTCTTCCCCCTGACCGTTCACTACAATGAGAAGTATTATGCGGCCGGCAAGATCCCCGGTGGTTTCTTCAAGCGCGAGGCGCGTCCGACCGAGAAAGAGACGCTGACCAGCCGTCTGATCGACCGCCCGATCCGCCCGCTGTTCGTCGAGGGCTTCAAGAACGAAGTGCTGGTGATCTGCACGGTTCTGTCCCACGACCTGGAAAATGACCCCGATGTCGTCGCGATGATCGCGGCCTCTGCCGCGCTGACGATCTCCGGCGCACCCTTCATGGGGCCGATTGCCGGGGCGCGCGTGGGGTTTGTGGATGGCGAATACATCCTCAACCCCTCCGTCGACGACATGCAGGACCTGCGCAGCGACCCCGAGCAGCGGCTCGACCTGGTCGTCGCAGGCACCAAGGATGCCGTGATGATGGTCGAATCCGAGGCCTATGAGCTGTCCGAAGCGGAGATGCTGGGCGCGGTGAAGTTTGGCCACGACCAAATGCAGCCCGTGTTGGACCTGATCATCTCGCTGGCCGAAGAGGCCGCGAAAGAGCCCATGGACTTCCAGGCGCCCGACTACAGCGCCATCCTGGCCCGCGTGACGGATCTGGGCGAGCAGAAGATGCGCGACGCCTACGCCATCACCGACAAGCAGGAGCGGACCAGCGCCGTCGCCGCCGTCAAGGAGGCCATCAAGGCCGAACTGTCGGAAGAAGAGTTGGAAGACTCCAACCTGGGCACGGCCCTGAAAAAGCTGGAATCCAAGGTTCTGCGCGGCGATGTCGTCAAGAACGGCAAGCGGATCGACGGCCGTGCGCTGGACACCGTGCGCCCCATTGTGTCGGAAACCGGCCTGCTGCCCCGCACTCATGGCTCCGCGCTGTTCACCCGTGGCGAGACCCAAGGTCTGGTCGTGACCACCCTGGGCACAGGCGATGATGAGCAGTTCATCGACGCGCTGCATGGCAACTTCAAATCGAACTTCCTGCTGCACTACAACTTCCCGCCCTACTCGGTCGGTGAAGTGGGTCGCTTCGGACCTCCGGGTCGCCGCGAAATCGGTCACGGCAAGCTGGCCTGGCGCGCGTTGCAGGCGGTTCTGCCTTCGGCGACGGACTTCCCCTACACGGTGCGTCTGGTGTCCGAGATCACGGAATCCAACGGCTCCTCGTCCATGGCGACCGTCTGCGGCGGCTCTCTGTCGATGATGGATGCGGGCGTGCCTCTCAAGGCGCCGGTCGCTGGCGTGGCCATGGGCCTCGTGCTGGAAGACGATGGCGACTACGCGGTCCTGACCGACATCCTGGGCGACGAAGATCACCTGGGCGACATGGACTTCAAGGTGGCTGGCACCGAGGCGGGCATCACCTCGCTCCAGATGGACATCAAGGTCGCGGGTATCACGCCCGAGATCATGGAGAAGGCCCTGGATCAGGCGAAAGCCGGTCGCGTTCACATCCTGGGCGAGATGGCCAAGGCCCTGACCTCCGCTAATGAGTTCAGCCAGCACGCGCCGCGTATCGAGACGATGCAGATCCCGACCGACAAGATCCGTGAAGTGATCGGCTCGGGCGGGAAGGTCATCCGCGAGATCGTGGAAACCTCGGGCGCCAAGGTCGACATCAACGACGACGGTATCATCAAGATTGCCTCGGCCAATGGTGAAGCCATCCAGAAGGCCTATGACATGATCCACTCGATCGTGGCCGAGCCGGAAGAGGGCAAGATCTACAAGGGCAAGGTCGTGAAGATCGTCGATTTCGGCGCCTTCGTGAACTTCTTCGGCAAGCGTGACGGTCTGGTCCACGTGTCCCAGATCGAGAACCGCCGCCTCAATCACCCCTCGGACGTCCTGAAAGAGGGCCAAGAGGTTTGGGTCAAACTGCTGGGCTTCGATGACCGTGGCAAAGTGCGGCTCGCCATGAAGATGGTTGACCAGGAAACCGGTCAGGAAGCCGTCAAGGAAGCCTCCGAAGACTAAGTGCGTCGGCTCGCTACGGCGAGGCCTGCACAGAACCCCCGGTCACTTGGCCGGGGGTTTTTGCGTCTTGGGGCACGTGATGGAGAGATATCTTGTCTTTTCGGCGCTCGTTGAACTGGTGATGTGTAGGACGCCACTTGGTTGGTCAGAGCGACGTGTTAATGGCAATTCTTGCCGGTCAGATGTGCGCTGCTCGCGCGGACGTGGCTTTTGATCTTTGGCTTGCCCGGTCCGTCCTTTCTTTGCTGTGGGCGACAGGTGTTCGTCGAGCAAAGACGCTACCTCGCTCAGTCACTTGGGGTAGTCACTGAGTGTTGAGGTCACTCAGGTAGGTATACTTTCTCTAGCCTTTTGACGATCAGCGTATGCTTCTGTGGGTCTATACGGCCTTAGTTTCGAGTGTTGATTTCAACGAGGATCCTCCAAGCCAAGTAATGCCGGTGGTCTTCGTTTCCTCGTCCTACTTGAGCACAATTATACCGGTGCGCTCCGTCCCGTTGCCGCTGGCAATGGTCCGTGGCCGTCCACGGGCGCACATGATGACCCTGACATCCCGTGTGATGCTCTTGCGTTAGATTGACGTCTTAGCGACCCGCGCAAGGCACGTCCGATTAGCGCCACTGAGGATGGCCGGAACAGGAAACTCGCGGCCATCTGTGACGGCGTCCAACACGAAATCGAGGCCCGGGCGTTCTGCTGCATCACTATGGGCCTATTGGTTCTCAGAGCCCCTTTTCCGGCCGCCGGACGTTCTCTTGCAATTCCTTTTCGCAATAGTGACGCCTATTCGTCTGCTCCATCTGGCACGTTTGTGTTAAACGGCGCCGGTCTAATCATCATAAGGCAGGCTAGAAATACGATGGTCGTAATAACAGGCAACATACCGCCTGTTATACATGTAGTGTTCTTCGAGTTCCTTTATTTCCGTATTAACGTTCTAGAAAGACTTCATTGGTATTCTGCGACAATGGATGATCGCATGGCTGTACGATTAATGTTGTGGGCGCTGCTGTTTTTGGCGTCGGTTCTTGCTGTGTCAGCGGCCACCACTCTGGGGTATCTCCCGCTATGATGGGTCGGAGGGGGAGCGCATCGCCCGCCCAGGTGCGCTCATAAAGTTGGTGACAAATTGATGTTTTCTGGCACGCTTGATCCCGGGCGCCGCAAAAATGCGTGCTCAGGTGACTTGGGACGTCAGGAAAACAGTATGATAAATGAATTCAAGGACTTCATTGCCAAAGGCAATGTCATGGATATGGCCGTTGGTATCATCGTGGGGGCGGCCTTCACAGCGATCGTGACCTCGCTCGTGGGTGACATCATCAACCCGATCATTGCGCTATTTACGGGGGGAATTGACTTCTCTGGCTGGTTCTACGAACTCGATTTCGATCCGGACCAGAGCTACGCGTCGATTGATGCAGCCACCGAGGCGGGCGTCCCGATCTTTGCGATTGGGAACTTTCTGATGGCCGTCATAAACTTCCTCATCATCGCGTGGGTTGTGTTCCTGCTGGTCAAGATGGTGAACCGTGTCAAAGCCGCCGCCGAAAAGCCGGAGGAGGTTGCGCCTGAGGTGCCCTCAGGCCCTTCGGAGTTGGATGTCTTGCTCGAAATTCGCGACAGCTTAAGGGCAAACGGGTCCTCAAACTAACACGAACTGGCCCGCAAGGATCACCTGCGGGCCAGCGCGACGCCAACGTGGGGACCGAGGCTCGTTAGGCCGCGTTCAGCACCGCCATGGGGTCCACGGCGTCCAGGCCGAGGGCTTCGCCAACGGCTGCATACGTGAGTTTGCCGCTGTGGACGTTCAGTCCGGCACGCAGATGCGGATCGGCCAGGCACGCCTCGCGCCAGCCCTTGTCTGCGATGTCCAGCATGAACGGCAGGGTCGCATTGCCGAGCGCAATCGTCGACGTCCGCGCTACGGCGCCGGGCATGTTCGCAACGCAGTAGTGCATGATCCCGTCGACGTCGTAGATCGGATCCTGGTGGGTGGTGGCCCGAGAGGTCTCAAAGCACCCACCTTGGTCAATGGCCACGTCAACGATTGCGGCCCCGGGCTTCATGTACTGTAGCTGCTCGCGCTTGACGAGCTTGGGCGCTGCGGCACCGGGGATAAGAACGGCGCCGATCACCATGTCGGCCTGCACGACCATTTCGGCCGTGTTTCCCGCGCTCGCATAACGCGTGCGGAAGACCGATCCGAAGGCGTCGTCCAGATACCGAAGCCGCGTGAGGGATCTGTCCAGAACGGTCACATTGGCCCCCATACCGGCGGCAATGCGCGCCGCATGGGTGCCTACGACACCACCACCGATCACGACGACCTCGGCTGGGCCGACGCCCGGCACGCCGCCGAGCAGAACACCCCGCCCGCCGTTTGCTTTCTGGAGCGTATAGGCGCCGACTTGTGGGGCCAAGCGACCGGCGACCTCGGACATTGGGGCCAGCAAGGGCAGGCCGCCGCGCGGGTCTGTGACGGTTTCATAGGCAATGCAGGTTGCGCCGGAGGCCAGCAAATCATGGGTCTGGTCCGGGTCGGGCGCCAGGTGCAGGTAGGTGAACAGGATCTGCCCGTCGCGCAGCATCGCGCGTTCGACGGCCTGTGGCTCCTTAACCTTTACGATCATGTCGGCTGTGGCAAAGACCTCGGCAGCCGTATCCACGAGGCGTGCGCCGACGGCCTCGTATTCAGCGTCTTCAAACCCGGAACCCGCACCGGCGCCCCGCTCGATCACGACCTGATGGCCATGGCCAATGGCTTCCATGGCGGCGGATGGCGTCATCCCAACGCGGAATTCCTGTGGTTTGATTTCTTTCGGGCAGCCGATGAGCATGACGCGATCTCCCTGATGTGCGTGACTTGCGTTGATCCGATGTATAGGGGGAGCGCGGTGAAAAGGTTTCGTGATCTTTGTCGCTGTGATACGGTTATCCGCGAAAGTTTGGCGCTACTGATAAATTTGACGGGAAATTTTTGCGTGACTGACGGAATTGATGAGACTGACGCCCGGCTGCTCCGACTCGTCCAGCGGGATGCGACGCTATCGGCGGCACAGCTGTCTGAGGCGGTGAATCTGTCGCCGTCGGCTTGTCATCGACGGGTGCAACGGCTGCAGTCAATGGGCGTGATCTCGGGTCATGTGGCGCTGTTGGATCCCAGGCGCGTCGGGCGCCCGACAACCGTGTTTGTTGAGATCAGCCTCGCGACTCAGGCGGATGAGGTCCTGGACGCCTTTGAGGCCGCCGTGGCGCGCATCCCGGACGTGTTGGAATGCCATCTGATGACCGGAGCCTATGACTACCTGCTCAAGGTGGTTGCCCGGGACAGTGAGGATTTCGCGATGATCCATAGGCGCCATTTGGCCAGTTTGCCCGGCGTGGCAAAACTACAATCGTCGTTTGCGCTCAAGACCGTGTTCAAAACCACGGCCCTGCCGGTCTAGGCCACAAGCCAGGCGCCTAGTCCAAAGGTGATCCCGCCCGCGAGGACAGACTGGATCGTGTCTTTGCGCCAGACGCCCACCGCCAAGGCGACGACCGCCGCCGTCAGTCGGACGGGATCGATTTCCCCGTCTGTTGCGCTGGGCCAAACAACCAAAGGCGTAACAAGACCTGGCAGGACCGCGACACCGGTGTAGCGGAGGTGACGCAGGACCGCAGGCGGCAGGGCGCGGTTGCCGATAAGCCCCAGGAACGAAAAGCGGATCGCGTATGTCCCGATCCCGAGAAGGACAATGGTCGTCCAGATGGCACCATCGCTCATGCCCGTCGCTCCACTTCTGCGCCAACGGCCATGGCGAGGCCCGCCGCTATGATAAGGCCCAGGTTCCAGGGCACCCAGGCCAACAAAAGCGCGCCCAGCACCGACACGAACGCCGCCGCCACATGGGCCCTGGTCTTGAGCATTGGACCCACCAACGCCAGGAACGCCAGGGGAAGGGCGAAGTCCAGCGACCAGCTTTCGGGAAACTGCGCGCCCAAGGCAGCCCCGGCCCAGGTTCCCGCCACCCAACCAGGAAAGACCGGCACAGCGACGCCCCCCAGGTAGGCGACCTTGTCGCGCACGTCCCAGTGGGGTGCATCCTCATAGGCCGATTGCGCCAGCGCATAGACCTGATCGACCAGCAAATACGCGATCAAGCACCGTTGCCATACGGGCGCTGGACCCAGATGCGGGGCTAAGGGTGCCGAATACATCATCATCCGCAAGTTCACCGCGAGCGCTGACAGCACAACGATGGCCATGGGCGTGTGCTCGACGATTAGTTGCACGGCGGTAAACTGGGACGCCCCCGCGATCACCAGGGTCGAGAAGGCCATCACTTGCGCCAGCGACAGGCCGGCTTCGCTTCCCAGAACGCCGAACAGCGCGCCAAATGGGACGATCACAATCAGAAAGGGCAGTCCCTGGATCGTGCCGCGAACAAAGGGGGATTTGGTCCGTTGTGACGCTGTGACCATGCCTTGCATCCCCTTGCCGCTCCAGACACTCTGGGCCCTAACGTCCTGGCGCTGAGGTTCGCAAGTGTCTACCGAAATCCCTCCCACTTTGCAGGTGATCCCCGATCCGGGCGCGCCGCGCCTGACGCGCCCCGTGGTGGGCCACGATCAGACCGGTGCCGCCGTCGATCTGCGCGTGGTGGAGGAACGACCGCTGACCATTTACCTCAATGCGCGCGAGATCGTGACCGCCATGACGATTGGCGATCACCCCCGGTGGCTGGCCTTGGGGTTTCTCGTGAACCAGGGGATGGTGCGCGCCTCTGATCGCGTGACGGGCATCGATTACGACGAAGAGCTTGAGGTCGTTGTGGTCCGCACCGAAGTCGAAACGGACCACGAAGCAAAGCTGTCTCGGGCCACGCGCACCTCTGGCTGTGCCGTCGGCACGGTCTTTGGCGACATGATGGAAGGGTTGGAGGGGCTGACACTGCCTCCGACGCCCCTGCGCGTGTCCGACCTGCGCAGCCTGTCAGCGGCGATCAACCGCACGCCCAGCCTCTATCTGGAGGCCGGGGCCATCCACGGCACCTGCCTGTGTCAGGGCCCAGACCCCCTGGCGTATTTCGAGGACGTGGGTCGCCACAACGCCGTCGACAAATTGGCGGGTTGGATGCGCTCCAATGGGATCGCGGCGGACGACAAGACGCTTTACACGACGGGGCGCCTCACGTCCGAGATGGTGATTAAATGCGCGCTGATGGGCATCCCCTGCTTGGTCAGCCGCTCGGGCTTCACCGCCTGGGGGGTAGAGATCGCGCGCCAGGTTGGTCTTACGGTTATCGGGCGCATGAAGGGCAGCCGGTTCATCTGCCTGAGCGGCGAGGACCGTATCGTTTGGGATGAGGAATAGCACAAATGGCGATGATCCAACCCCATGGTGTGATCCTCGCGGGTGGCCTTGCGCGCCGCATGGGCGGGGGCGACAAGGGCCGGTTAATGATCGGGGGGCAGCCCTTGATCGCGCGGGTGATCGACCGGTTGGCGCCGCAGGTGGACGCCATGGCGCTGAACGCCAACGGCGATGCCGCCCGCTGGGATGACCTGGCTTTGCCCGTCCTGCCCGATACGGTGCGCGACCACCCCGGGCCCCTGGCGGGCGTTCTGGCCGGTCTCGATTGGGCCGCAGAAATGGGCTGCCCCCATATCGTGACGGCTGCGGCAGATACGCCGTTCCTGCCGCCTGATCTTGTGCCGTGCCTCTTGGCGGCGGCTGGCCCGTCCGGTCTGGCCCTTGCCGCGACACGGCAGGACGGTCAGACCTGGCCGCAGCCGACCTTTGGGCTCTGGCCGACTGCCCTGCGCGATGATTTGCGGGCGGCCTTGGGGCAGGGTGTGCGCAAAGTGCTCCACTGGACCGACCGCCATGGGGCCGGGTTGGCTATCTTCCCGACCGAGCCGCTGGACCCGTTCTTCAACGTCAACACGCCCGAAGACTTGGCCCGGGCGGAGGCGTTGGCATGAAGGTCATCGGCGTGATCGGGCGGAAGAACGCGGGCAAGACGACCCTGACGGAACGGCTGGTGCGCGAACTGGTGGACCGGGGCCTGACCGTCACGACGCTCAAACGATCCCACCACGGGCTCGACCTTGAGGTGCCGGGCACGGACAGCCATCGTCACCGCCTGGCCGGGGCGCGGCAAACCGTGCTGGCCTCCGATGCGCGGCTCGCGGTGATGGAGGAGACGCCCAGGCCTTTGACGCTAGACCAGATCCTGACGCGGATCGCGCCCTGTGACATGGTCGTCGCCGAGGGTTGGAAGGCCGGTACCCATCCCCGGATCGAAGCCTGGCGCAGCGCCTGCACGGAGCCGCCGCTCTGTCTGTCGGACCCGACGATTGCGGCCTTTGCCTCCGACACGCCTCACCAGGTGGTGCCGCCGTCGTTTGACCTGAACGATATCCAGGCCCTCGCGGATTTCGTATGTTCGATCTGATCCTCGTGGCCGATTGGTCCGCAGCCGCCAAACCGACCGGCCCGACCCCGCGAAAGGATGCCATCTGGGTGTGCGCGGACCTCAACGGCGCGCAGACCACCACCTATTTCCCGACACGGGCCAAAGCCCTGGCGCATATCGACGGCTGGCTAGGGCAGGGGCATCGCACGTTGTTGGGCTTTGACTTTGCCTTTGGGTATCCCGCTGGGTTTGCCCAGGCCTTGACGGGCGGCGACAGCGCGCTGGATGTCTGGGATTGGCTGTCGGCGCGGGTCGAGGACGGGCCTGACAACGGAAACAATCGCTACGATGTGGCCCAGGACATCAATAGTTTGTTCCCGGGGGTTGGTCCGTTTTGGGGTCGGCCCGCGACCCTAGATTTGCCAGACCTGCCGCCCACCGACCGTGCGCGGGCTGACCACGGGCTGCCCGGGCGGCGCGCGGTGGAGGACGTGGTGCCCGGGGCCAAACCGCTCTGGCAATTGGCCTATGCGGGGGCCGTCGGCTCGCAGTCCCTCGTGGGCTTGGCGGCCCTGTCCAAACTGCGGGCACGCTGGGGGGAGGATTTGCAGGTCTGGCCGCACCAATCGGGGTGGCAAGTGCCAGAGGCGCGGATCACGCTGGCAGAGATCTACCCCAGTCTTTGGCCCGTCGCGTCTGCTCCCATAAAGGATCAGGGCCAGGTTATCGCGACGGCCCGTGCCCTGCGCCGCGCCACGCCGGAGTGGTTTACAGGCCCCGGTGCACAACCCGACGCCCCCCGCATCGCGCGGGAGGAAGGCTGGATTCTCGGCGTCCAAGCGGCGGGGGATTGCTATGCGCTGCCGCCCGGCGTCCATTGGACAAGCGTGGAGGATGCTCTGGCCACCTTGCGCGAGGCCAGCCCCTGTCGGGTGGGGGTCGAAGAGGTCCCGTTGGACCAAGCCACCGGTCGGATCTTGGCCGCACCGGTAACGGCAGCACGGTCTCACCCGCCGGCGGCCAATGCTGCCGTGGACGGATGGGCCTTTGCCCACGGGACGCTTGCGCCCGGTCCAGTGCCGATTGCGCCTGGTCGCGCGGCTGCTGCAACGACGCGGGCCGCGCCTGTGCCCCCCGGTCATGCCCTCCGCATCTTCACGGGCGCGGCCTTGCCGCCGGGGGTGGATACCGTCGCCCTGCAAGAAGACGCCTCGGCCACAGCCGAAGGTCTGCACCTGCGCGCCCTGCCCAAGCCCGGGGCCAACACCCGCCCCGAAGCCGAGGATATCGCCACAGGTGATCCGATCCTGCCAGAAGGCCGTCGTCTGCGCCCCACAGATACGGCCTTGGCGATCGCAGCGGGGCTGGGACGCGTGTCGGTGCGTGAACGTCTGCGGGTCGGCGTGCTGTCGACCGGGGACGAGATCATCGCGCCCGGTGCCGCTGGCGGGGGCATTCACGACGTGAACCGGCCCATGCTGCTGGCGATGTTGGATGCCTGGGGCCTTGAGGCCGTGGATTTGGGCCACGTCCCCGACGACGCCTCCGTGCTGCGCGCCACGCTAGATGGCTCGGACGTGGCGGCCATCCTGACCTCGGGCGGCGCCAGCGCAGGGGATGAAGACCACCTGTCGAGGCTGCTGACCACCGAAGGCAGCGTCCAGCACTGGCGCATCGCGATCAAACCGGGGCGACCGCTGGCGCTCGGGCAGTGGAAGGGCCGTCAGATCTTTGGCCTGCCGGGGAACCCCGTTGCCGCCTTTACCTGCGCGGCCCTATTTGCGCGGCCCGCGTTGTTGCAAATGGCTGGGGCAGGGTGGCAGGTCCCACCGGGGCGTGATGTCCCCGCTGCCTTCTCAAAACGCAAGAAACCTGGCCGGACCGAAGTCTTGCGCGCCCGCCTGAGGGATGGCCACGCGGAGGTCTTCGCTTCTGAGGGGTCGGGCCGTGTGTCCGGTCTGAGCTGGGCCGAAGGCTTCGTCCTGTTACCCGATGGCGCCGCCGAGATCACGCCCGGCACGCCCGTGCGCTACATCCCGTTCCAGGACCTCGGGTTGGGGACGGTCGGATAGGATCGGGTGCCCGGATGAAAGATCACTCCCAAGACCCCGCCTGCCGTCAGCCGCGTTCGATCCCGTTGGACCGCGCCACATAGTCCACCAAATGCGGCACATAATCCTCCGGCCCATCTCCGCCGGTGTTCACAGCCAGGGCGTAGGAGTTGCGGATGGCGCCGCTGATCGGGTTCGCGACCCCAACACCGCCGGCCATGGCTGCCAAATAGGTCATGTCCTTCAGCGCATTGGTCAGCGTGAACTTATGGGCCTCGACATTGCCCTCAACCGCATAGCCCATGAACGTCTGGTAGAACCCGCAATCCATGCGGCTGCCCCGGATTACGCTGTCGAAGGTGTCAGTGCCCAGGCCCGTCTTCTCGGCCAGCGCCAGCGCCTCGGCATACAGGGCGCCGTAGCCCATGGCGAGGAAGTTGTTGAGAAGTTTCATTTTATGGCCCGCCGCAGGGCCGCCCACGTGGGCGATGGGGCCAGCCCAGGTTTTCAGGATCGGCTCCACACGGGCGAACACCTCCGGCGTCGCGCCAACCATGGCGGCCAATTCGCCCGCTTCGGCCTGCACAGGCGTGCCGCCCAGGGGCGCGTCGCACCATCCGATCCCCTTTTCCCCGAGGCGGTCCGCCAGGACGGACGAGGACATCGGGTTGGAGGTGGAGCAATCGATGACGACCCCACCCTCTGCCATGTGCTCTTCGAGGACGGCAACGATGCCTTCCACTTGGGGGGAGCCCGGGGCGCAGATGTGCACCACGTCTGAGGTTTGGGCGAGGGTTGCCAAGTCTGCGGCCTCGGTCGCACCCTTCTCAACGAGATCCTTGACCGGAGCCCGGTTGCGATGGGCGATCACGGTCAGCGGATACCCCGCCGCCAGGATGTTCGCCGCCATGCCGTGCCCCATCAGGCCCACGCCCACAAATCCGATCTTATCCATGTTTTTCCCTCCCCGAACCGGCTCAGATGGAGCCGGCCTCCACCATGTAGTTGTTGGCCGTGCACATCATCGCATCGTCTGACGCCAGGAACAGAACCATCCGGGCCACATGCACCGGATCGATGAGATCTGGCAGGCATTGTCGCGCGCGGTGTTTCTCGATGGATTCTTCGGTCACCCAAAGCTCCTTCTGGCGGTCGGTCATGATCCATCCCGGGACAACGGTGTTCACCCGAATGCGGTCGCCGCCCAAGTCGCGCGCCATGGTGCGGGTCAACCCGTGGACCGCTGCTTTGGCAGTGGCATAGGCCGGAAAGCCGCCACCCGCTTCCCACCAGGAGTTGGAGCCCATGTTGATGATCGACCCGCCGCCCTGACCGGCCATGCCGGGGGCCACGGCCTGGATTGCAAAGAACATATGCCGCAGGTTCGTGGCCTGCCGCTCATCCCAATAATCTGGCGTCACGTCGCGCCAATCGTGGCGGTCGTCGCGTGCTGCATTGTTGATCAGCACATCCGCCGGGCCGAGGGCCGTGCTCAAAGCGTCGAAGCCCGCGCGCAGGGCGTCAATGTCGCGCAAATCGCAGGTGTGATGGACGACACCCGGGAACCGCGCGGCCATGGCGGCCCCGCCAGCCGCGTCAATGTCCAGAAAACCCACGCGCGCGCCTTGGTCGGCAAAGGCGGCAACGATCTCAGCGCCGATTCCCGAGGCGCCGCCCGTCATGAAGACCGTCTTGCCCTTCAGGCTTGGATAGGTGGCAAAGTTAGGCATGGGACCTCCGACTGCTGCGTGTCAGGGCTTATCCCCAGAACACGGTCGGTCAAGGCCGCCGCAAACAAAATGACGTCAGCGCTTGGGGCGCAGGCGGATCACCACGTCAACCTTAGCGATTTCCATCCCCTCAGGGGCCTCGGGCAGGTTGGTGATTTCAAGGGGTGCCGTCCCCGCGTCGGTCAACCGGGCGTCGTCTTCCCAGTAGAAGTGCGGGTGATCATCCAGGCGCGTGTCAAAGTAGGAGCCGGTTCCATCAACCGTGATTTCCTGAACCAATCCCGCGTCGGAAAACGTCCGTAACGTATTGTAGACCGTCGCCAAAGACACCTTGTCGCCAGTCATGCGCGCGGCGTCGTGCAGCCATTCCGCCGTAACGTGGCGGTCATGGCCATCGCCCATCAACAAAGCGGCCAGGGCCACGCGCTGTCGCGTTGGGCGCACGGATGCGCCGAGCAACCAGGCTTCGCCGCGGGATCGGGCCGTATCTGAGATGGTCGTCATCACCTCCAATATAGGGTTGTCCCCCAAAGGGTTTCAATCGGATTCGCATATTTGTCGTTGCGGTGGCTTATCTGACGACAAAGGTCACGCAGGGTTGCAGGGCTGTAACCTGGGCATTAGACCACGCCAAATCTTTCGACCGGGGGACCCATGGGCCAATATCCAACCAGCTTTGATCGCGACGACCTGCTGAAATGCGCCCGTGGGGAGCTGTTCGGCCCGGGCAACGCTCAGCTGCCCGAACCCCCCATGCTGATGATGGATCGCATCACCGAGATCAGCGGTGACGGCGGCGCCCACGGCAAGGGTCATGTGCTGGCCGAATTCGGTATCACGCCGGACCTTTGGTTCTTCGACTGTCACTTCCCGGGTAACCCAATCATGCCTGGTTGCCTGGGCTTGGACGGCTTGTGGCAATTGACTGGCTTCAACCTGGGGTGGCGCGGCTGGACGGGGCGCGGCTATGCCCTGGGGGTCGGAGATGTCAAGCTGACCGGTATGGTGCGGCCGGATCGTAAGATGCTGACCTATAAGATCGACTTCACCAAGGCCATTCAGACCCGCCGCCTGACCATGGGGGTCGCCGACGGTATCGTGGAGGCCGACGGAGAGGTCATCTATCAAGTCAAAGACATGAAGGTCGCCCTCAGCGAAAGCTGAGCCGCCGCCAAGTAGGGAAGCTAAAGACATGTTGCGTCGCGTCGTCGTCACAGGGATCGGGATCGTCTCGCCCATCGGAAATACACCGGATGAGGTGGAGGCGAGCCTGCGCGCCGGTAAGTCGGGAATTACCTTTTCCGACAGCTACGCGGAACATGGCTTTCGCAGCCAAGTTCATGGCGTGCCCGACATCGACGTGGCCGAGCATATCGACAAGCGGCAACTGCGCTTCATGGGGCCGGGTGCGGCGTATAATTACATCGCCATGGAACGGGCCATCGCGGATTCCGGCCTGACCGACTCCGAAGTGTCGAACGAACGCACCGGCCTTGTCATGGGGTCGGGCGGCCCGTCGACCTCGAACTTCTTCACGGCCTTCGACACCGTCATCAACAAGGGCAGCCCGAAACGCATGGGCCCCTTCATGGTGACGCGCTGCATGTCGTCCACAAACTCCGCCTGCTTGGCCACGCCGTTTGGCATCAAGGGTGTGAACTATTCGATCACCTCGGCTTGTACGACCTCGCTGCACTGCATGGGCAACGGCGTGGAACAGATCCAGTTCGGCAAGCAGGACATCGTCTTCGCTGGCGGTGGGGAAGAGGTGGATTGGACCCTGTCCTGTCTGTTCGACGCCATGGGCGCCATGTCGTCCAAGTACAATGACGCGCCCGAGACGGCCTCGCGTCCCTACGACAAAACCCGTGATGGCTTTGTTATCGCGGGCGGTGCGGGTGTGGTCGTCCTGGAGGAGCGGGAGCGCGCCATCGCCCGGGGCGCCACGATCTATGGTGAGGTCACCGGCTACGGCGCAACATCCGATGGGGCCGACATGGTCGCCCCCTCGGGTGAGGGTGGCGAACGGGCGATGCGCCTGGCGCTCAGCCAACTGCCTGAGGACCGCAGCATTGGCTACGTCAACGCCCATGGCACGTCGACGCCCGTGGGCGACATCAAAGAGATCGTTGCTCTGCGCAACATCTTCGGCGAAGGCAACACGCCCCCCGTCGGGTCCACCAAGTCCATGACGGGCCACAGCCTCGGCGCCACCGGCGTGCAGGAGGCGATATATTCGATGATCATGATGAACAAAGGGTTCATCGCCCCGTCGATCAATGTGACCGAGTTGGACCCGGAATTGTCCCCGGCTGAAATCAACACCGAGCTGACCGAGGGCGCAGAGATCGACTCGATCCTGTCGAACTCTTTTGGCTTTGGGGGGACGAACGGGACGGTGATCATCTCCAAACATCGCGCGTAACGCGCAGGCAAAACCGGGGGCGCCGATGACCAAGCCCGAGATATCGCCCGATCATGTAATCGGTAATCTCACTTCGCTGCGGTCTCTCTACGGAGAGGTGCGCGGCGTTGCGGGCGAGAAGGTCATCGGCACCCTGGACCCCCATGCGCGCGATTTTATCCGTCGCGCGCCGTTCCTGTGCCTGGGAACGCGCGATGCCTCGGGCAAATCCGACGTCAGCCCCCGGGGCGACCCGCCTGGATTTGTGCGGGTGTTGGACGACACCACGTTGGCCATACCAGATCGCCCCGGCAACAATCGGTTGGACAGTCTGGAGAATATCCTCTCCGATCCCCATGTGGGTGTGCTGTTCATCGTTCCGGGCTTCGACGAGACGTTGCGCGTCAACGGAACGGCCCAATTGGTCACTGACCCCGAGGTTCTGGGGCCTATGGCGGTGAACGGCCGCGTCCCGACCTTGGCGATCCTGGTGACAGTGACTTCGGTGTTTTTCCACTGCGCCAAAGCCTTCCGCCGGTCGCGGCTGTGGGATGTCGACGCCCAGCAGGATCGATCAGAGATGCCGTCTCTTTTGGCCATGGTGCGGGAGCAGACGACGGGCGCCAAGGTCACCTCTGAGGAAGATCGCGACCTGCGCGCCGCCATAGAAGAAAGCTACCGCCGCTCGATGTATTGAGGGGTGTCGCCCCCGTGACAGCAGGGCGTCGCCGTGGCATGGACGGCGTGACGTAGAAGAAGGCAGTCCCATGGATATGAACGGAAAGCGCGGTCTCATCATGGGTGTGGCCAACAACCGGTCCATTGCCTGGGGAATTGCCCAGGCCTTGGCGGGTGCCGGGGCCGAACTCGCCTTTACGTACCAAGGCGAGGCGTTCGGTAAGCGGGTCGCGCCACTGGCCGAAAGCCTGGGGGTCAAGACCCTGTTGGACGTGGATGTCTCCGACGATGCCTCGCTCGACGCGGCCTTTGAGACACTGGCCGAGGGCGGCAAGCTGGACTTCGTGATCCACGCCATCGCCTTTTCCGACAAAGAGGAACTGACCGGTCGCTTCGTCGATACGACCCGCGCGAACTTTAAGAACTCGCTCGATATTTCCTGCTATTCCCTCGTCGAGGTCGCCAGGCGCGCCAAACCCCTGATGACTGAGGGAGGGTCGATCATTACGCTGACCTTCCAAGGCGCACGGCAGGTCACCCCGTTCTACAACGTGATGGGTGTGGCAAAGGCGGCCCTAGAGGCAGCGGTTCGGTATCTCGCGTCTGACCTGGGACCCGACGGTATTCGGGTTAACGCGATCTCACCCGGCCCGATGAAGACCCTGGCCGGGGCTGTTATTGGCGGCGCGCGTAAGACGCTGAAGCATGCCGAGCAGAACGCCCCGCTCCGCGCCAACGCAACCCTCGAGGCGGTGGGCGGCACGGCGTTGTACCTCTGCTCCGACGCCGGAGCGCGCACGACAGGTGAAGTGATTCACGTGGATGGCGGATATCACGTCATGGGCATGCCGCATCCCGATAACCTCTGACGGGGCGTCGGCAAAGATCTGCCCGCCAATGGCATCAATCGGCAGGGCTTTGCCCAATTGTGCGCGACCGGTGCCCAAAAGCAGGGATTTGACGGGTTTGCGGCCCTTGGTTTGTCTAAATCTCTCCGGGTCTTTTGGTCATACTTACGCATGGTTAACGTCTTGAGGATCCGGTCATGCTCCGTCCTATCCACATCTTTCTGAGCGATGAGGCTGGCGCCGTCTCGTTCGATTGGGTGGTGCTGACGGCTGTTCTCGTGGCGACGGGGCTGAGCGTGATGGGCACGATCCGGGATGGCATCGAGACAGCCAGCGCGTCGACGGCCAGCGTCTTGCAGGGCCACCTTGTGCGCACCGCGTTTGAGAGCGATCTCTGCTCCGGCGGGATTACCGCGCTCCAAGCCCGGGAAGATCGGCGCCGCGCCGCCGGGGGAACGGACCATATCTCTGTGCGACACTGGCTGGCCGTCCAAACCGGTGGGTTGGACGATAACTCGCTGATCCTAGAGTATCACAAGCTCGCCAAGAACCTGCCGCGCGGGGATGGCGGTTGGTCACGGGATCGGACCATCATGACGGCCCTGGAATGCGAGATGGTTCTACGCGGACTGGACTAACGCTCCGACCCCTGCGACGGTCCCGCCGAGACCCGCAAGAGGACCGGCGCCATGCCCATCGACACCTGCATTTTCGACGCCTACGGCACATTGTTCGATGTCACCGCCGCCGCGCGGGAGGCCGCGGCCGAGGACGGGTTCGAAGCGCTGGCGGACACCTGGCAAACCGTGGCCCGTGACTGGCGGGAAAAGCAGCTCCAGTACACCTGGCTCCGCGCGGTGACCGGTGAACACGTGGATTTCTGGCAGGTGACCGGCGATGGCCTGGATTGGGCGTTGGAGGCCGCTGACCTGAGCGATCCGAAACTGCGCGACCGGCTCATGCAGCTTTATTGGGACCTGACCGCCTACCCAGAGGTGCCCGATATGCTGGGCGCGTTGAAGGACGCCCATAAGGCCACGGGGATCTTGTCCAACGGCTCGCCCGAGATGCTGCAAGGCGCCGTGACCTCCGCCGGGATCGGACGGCTGCTGGACCATGTGCTGTCTGTCGAAAGCGTTGGCGTCTTCAAGCCGTCGTCTAAGGTCTATGACATGGTTTCGCGTGCATTCGCTTGTGAGGCAGGGAACGTCTTGTTCGTGTCCTCCAATGGCTGGGATGCCGCCGCGGCGAAGGGCTATGGCTTCACGACGGTCTGGGTCAATCGCCAGGGTCTGCCCATGGACCGGCTGGACCACCGCCCCGACCATGTCTTGCCCGATCTCAGCAGTCTTCCAGCCCTCGTAGGGAGCCTCTGATGCCCGAGTTCAAGACCTCCGACAACCTGCGCCTGTGGTACGCGGATGAGGGCGACGGCCCCGTGATCCTGTGTCTGGCCGGATTGACGCGGAACTCCACGGATTTTGACTATGTGTTGCCCTATCTTTTGGGCGAACACCGGGTGATCCGATTGGACTATCGGGGACGCGGTAAATCCCAGCGGGCGCCCGATTGGCGCAGCTACACCATCCCGACCGAGGCGCGGGATGTGCTGGAACTGCTGGCGCATCTGGGTCTGGATCAGGTGGCGATCCTGGGCACCTCGCGCGGCGGGCTGATCGCCATGTCCTTGGCGCTTATGGCCAAGGCCAAGCTGTCGGGTGTGGCGCTGGTCGATATCGGGCCGGAGATCGCCGAGGACGGGCTGGAGGCGATCAAGGACTACATCGGCAACCCCCCCGAGGCTGCCACATATGCGGAGGCTGCCCTAGAACGCGCAACCCTCATGGCTGGGTTCGAAGGCGTCCCACCCGAGCGTTGGGAGGAAGAGGTCCGCAAGCACTACCGCGACACCGGCGAGGGGTTGGCGCTGACCTACGATGCCAAGCTGCGGGACGCGGTGCTGGAGGCGGGGGCGCAGCCGGTGCCCGACCTCTGGCCGCTGTTCGACGCCATGGCCGGTCTGCCCCTGGCCTGTATCCGGGGCGCCAATTCTGATCTGCTGACAGAGGCGACGCTGGCCGAGATGTCGCGCCGCAGGCCCGATATGATCGTGGCCAATGTACCGGGTCGGGGGCACGTGCCCTTCCTGGACGAGCCGGACGCTCTGGAGGCTTTGAACGAATGGACGATGCTGATCTGACCGCCCCCACACGCGACGATATCGAGGCCGCGGCGGACCGTCTGCGCGGACATGCCGTGCGCACGCCCCTCTTGAACGCACCATCCCTGGATGCGGAGGTGGGGCGCCGCATTTGGGTCAAGGCGGAGTGCCTGCAAAAGACCGGCAGCTTCAAGTTTCGCGGGGCCTACAACGCCGTGAGCCAGGCGGGCAGCGAGATCCTGGCCTACTCTTCGGGGAACCATGCCCAGGGCGTGGCCCTCGCCGCGCGCCTGTTGGGACGGCGGGCGGTCATCGTGATGCCGTCGGACGCACCTTCGGTGAAGATCCAGAACACACGGTCTTACGGGGCGGAGGTGGTTCTGTATGACCGTGCGACCGAAGACCGCGAGGAGATCGGCGCACGACTCCTGTCGGAGCGCGGGGGGGCCCTGATCCGGCCCTACGATGATGCCCGGGTCATCGCTGGGCAAGGGACCTGCGGCCTAGAGATCGCGGAGGCGCTTCCAGAGGGCGTGACGGAGGTTCTCGTCTGCTGCGGTGGCGGCGGCTTGAGCGCTGGGATGGCGCTTGCCCTCGATGGGCACGCCCGCGTGCGCACCGTGGAGCCCTCCGGCTTCGACGATGTGGCCCGGTCCCTGGTGGCTGGGCACCCGGTCGAGAACGCGGCGCGGACAGGGTCTCTGTGCGATGCGATCCTGACGCCGATGCCGGGCAAGCTGACGTTTCCAATTCTCAGCCGTTTGGCTGGCCCGGGCATGGTTGTCACCGACGCCGAGGCCCTGCGCGCCATGGCGCTGGCCTGGCGGCATCTGCGGATCGTGTTGGAGCCTGGCGGGGCCGTCGCACTTGCCGCGGCGCTGTTCCATCACGATGGCGATGTGGTCGCCGTGGCCAGCGGCGGGAATGTGGATGGGGATCTATTCGTTCAGGCTTTAGACGCGGCGGCGTAGGTCCGAGGCGCCGATGTCAGTGCGTGTGATGCGGACCGAAAAGGGCCTTTGACGCAATGGTCGGTCGGCCTTCGCCAGACATCTTCGCACCATTGCGAAACTCGCGGACTTAGCCTGCGTCTCAACGCGTTTGCGTCACAGTCAAACCTCAAGAGCTCCGGCCCATGTCGGAGGGCCGGTTCGCTAGGCCTGTCCGCCGTCTGGCCTGCATTGCGCCCCGCGTGGATGCTCCGGTTTGCCGTGCGCGGGCACGATGCGCTCCCTTACTCGCCTTGAACGAAGGGGTCGCCCAGCCATGGCCGCAACCACGAAACTTGGTCGGGACACGTACGCGAAATGGCATGGGGCATTCCTGAATCTTCCGCACCTGTGATGGTTGTGGAGCGCATCTGAACAGAGTTGCCGCACGCCGCACGTACCGTGTCAGTGACGACGACACGTGCTCGCAAGACCTGTCTGTCAGCCAGGGGTGGTCGTATCACATCCCTGAGCCAAAACGGGGGCGACGCACGCGACGGGGCAGTCCCTAGCCTCCTCCGCGTTGTCACCGCAAAGGCCGGACCTTAGGTCCATGGCCTCGGACCAAAACCGCCTCGCGCGGGCCGCGACCTAGACCACCCGTGGGGGCCTCACGCCTTGGCGCGGCCGTACAACAGGAAGCTCACACTCATCAGCAGTGCCGCGACGAGGAATGGCGCTCCGGGCATATCCGCGCCACCCGTGGTCGCGCGATTGAAGACTTGGGTCATGATCAGAGGCGACACGATGGCCGCAACGGCGGTGATCGAGGCCAACAGGCCTTGCAACTCTCCCTGTTGGTCATCGGATGCGATGCGGCTGGTCACCCCTTGGATCGCCGGCGCGACGACCGCGCCTAGGGCCGAAAACGGTGTCAGCGCCAGCATAAGCCACCCGTGGGGTACAAAAGCGACGCACAGAAGGACGACAGCGTTATAGGGCAGGAACCAGGCCAACGTCCGCCGTTCCCCAAGACGGGGGATCACGAGGCGGATCAACCCCCCTTGGACCACGACCATCGACACCCCGTAGACGGCGAGAGAGATACCAACCATCCGCTCATCCCAGCCAAAGGCCGCCTGGGTGAAATAGGCCCAGATCGCCGGATAGACCCAGTTGGCGACTTGGTAAAAGAACCAGACGCCGAGCAGCAGGCCCACACCAGGCAGGGCTCGGACGGCCAGAAGACCGCCCAAAGGATTGGCGCGGCGCCAGTCGAAAGCACGTTTGCGGCGCAGGGTCTCGGGCAGAACGATCAATCCAAACAAGAGGTTGGCGCCGGACAAAACGGCTGCGGCCCAGAACGGGGCCCGCGCGCCCCATTCCGCCAGCAGACCGCCCATGGCTGGGCCAAGCACGAAGCCCAGCCCAAACCCCGCAGACACTAAACCGAAGTTCTGGGCCTTCTTTTCCGGCGGGGAGATATCGGCCATGAAAGCCGTGGCTGTGGACATCGTTGCAGCCGCGATCCCCGCAATGATCCGTCCGATGAGAAGCAGCCAGATCGTGTGGGCATAGGCCATGAGGATGTAGTCGAGAAAGATCACCGCCATGGACAACAGCAGCACCGGGCGGCGCCCGAACCGATCAGACAGGTTGCCGATGGTGGGCGAAAACAGGAACTGCATCAGCGCATAGATCGACCCGAGCACCCCACCCCAAAGCGCAGCCTCTGATAGGCTAACACCTTGAACTTCCTCCAGAAGAGCGGGCATCACCGGGAGGATGAGACCGATGCCCATAGCCTCGATCATCACGGTGATCAGAATGAAGAGGATGGGGCCGCGCGTGTCGGTCGGGGTCTGGGCGGTGGTGGTCATCGGCGGACCCTATGCCAAACAATGACCACTGGCGAGGGATGGAAACCCCTACTCGGTCCCGCGCACACGGGCGGCAAAGCGACGGGCCAGATCGGGGGCCTCGCCCCACTGACGGTTCGGGCGGAACGCGTCGGGATCAACCCCTGCCAAATCCAGCAGAGAGACCCCGGTGGCACGCACCTGTGCCGTCCAGGCTTTGACCTGGGCCTGGGCCTCGGGCCGCGGCATGGTCTGCGCCAAGGCGAAGGTGACGGCTTCGGCATGGATCAACCCCGAAGGGTCCTCGCCGCCCGGGAACGCTGCGGGTGATCCGAGGGTGATCCCGGTATGATCTGGGTCCGACGTCTCACGGAGCAGCGTCAGGGACCGCGCCGTGGCCGCCAAGAGCGGCGGGAGCGAGAGCCATTCCGTAAACCAAGCCGCGCCATCCCGGGCATCCGCCGCAGGGATCATCGACAGGGCTGCTGCGTGGCCCGCCCCATGGGCCGCCAGAGCCCGAACCACCGACGGGGCCACGGGGTTCGCTTTCTGGGGCATGGTGGACGAGGCCCCTCCGGCGTCGAGGCGCACCGTACCATCGCGCGTCAACAGTAGCAGATCGCCCGCCATCTTGGCCGCCGCTTGCAGCAGCCGGTTACACCAGGCCGAAAGCGCCTGGATATGCGCCCGGTCCGCATGGGGGCTGTGCCCCGGATTGCGCAGCCCCAAGGCCTTGGCCAGCTCCGCTCGGATCGCTGGACCCTCCGGGCCCATGGCGGACAGCGTGCCCGCCGCGCCGTTCAAGGTCACCATGAGGACCGCCTCGCGCAGGGGGGCAAGATCGTCCCGCACCGACAAGAGGCCTGTCCCCCAACTGGCCACCTGCGCGCCCAGGGTCGTGACCGTCGCCGGTTGCCCATAGGTGCGTGCGACCATGGGGGTCTCGGCCCAGGCCGTGGCCAAGTCGGCCAGGGCGATCAACAGCGCGTCCAGCCGCGTTTCGATGAGCGTCAGGACCTGGCGCAGGCGCAGGGCCAGACCGGTGTCGATGATGTCTTGGGACGTGGCGCCCCAATGGAGGTATTGGGTGAACTCCGGCGCCTGTGCCTCTTTGCGGAAAGCGGCGACCAGGGCGGGAACACAGACGCCGTTCTGCGCCGTCGCGGGTGCCAGACCAGCGGGGTCGATCTGCACCTCCATCGCGGCGCGATGCAGGTAGGCGGCGGCGTCCGCGGGGATCATCCCCGCGTCACCTTGGACCTTGGCCAAGGTGCCCTCGACAATCAGCATGGCGCGGACGGCTGCGGTGTCGGAAAACAGGCGCGCCACCTCTGCGTCGGCAAAGAGGTCACGGAGAAGAGGGCTATCTTGGGGCGCGATGGTCATGGGCGGCGTCCTAAGGCCCGGCGGTTGCAGCGCAGCGTCGTGCAGGGCGTCATGGTGGGAGCGAGGCCGGAGGTCGCGGGTTGGCGGCGGCGATGTGGGATCATGGCAGTTGGCCGGTTTCTGTCAGAAAGGTCGTCAGCGCCTGCGCATAGGCGTTCGGTGCTTCGACACATGGCAGGTGGCCTGTGCGCCGGAGGATTTGGAACCGGCTGCCCGGGATCAGATCGACGGTTTCGCGCACCAGATCCGCCGGAGTGGCGCCATCATCCGATCCGGCTAGGCCCAGGGTCGGCAGACGGAGGGCCGCCGTCGGCGTATAGAAATCCGTCCCCGCAATGGCGGCACAGCATCCCAGATAGCCCTCTTCCGGCGTCTCCAGGAACCGTGCCCGCCAGGCTGCCAGGTCTGGGCCTTTGCGGAAGCTGGGGCTGAACCATCGGGCCATGACGTCATCGGCAATCGAGGCCAAGCCGCCCGTGCGGATCGCGTCGATCCGGCGCTGCCACAGGGTGGGCGTACCGATTTTGGCGGCCGTGTTGGACAGGACCAGGGCGCGCACCAGATCAGGCCGTTTGACCGCCAGCCCCTGGGCGACCATGCCGCCGATGGACAGGCCAATAAAGGTGCTGTCGGTGATCTCTGCGTGGTCCAGAACAGTCGCGGCATCGCTGACCAGCGTGCCCATGGCATAGGGCGCAGGCGGCACCTCTGACCGACCATGCCCGCGCATATCATACCGAAGAACCCGCAGGCCCCTCGGCAGGTTGTCCAGCACGGCGTCCCAAAGGTGAAGGTCAGTGCCCAGTGAGTTCGCAAGGACCAGCGCAGGCCCGGTGGGTGGCCCCTCCAGACGCAGGTACAGGCGGGTCCCGTCGGCAGCGGTGGCGTGGTCCGTGGTCAAAACGGCAACCCAACGTAGTTTTCTGCCATTGCCGTCTGCGCGGCAGTGGAGTGTTCGAGGTAGTCGATCTCCGCCTCCTGCATGGCCAGATGGAACGCGGCGTTATCGTCCGGGAACCGATGCATGAGCGTCGTGAACCACCAGCTAAAGCGCGTCGCCTTCCAGACGCGAGCCAGGGCGCGGGCGGAATAGGCGTCGATGCCTTCGGGCGTGCCCGCGTAGTGTTGGATCAGACCTTCGGACAGGTAGTGCACGTCCGAGACGGCGAGGTTTAAGCCCTTAGCCCCCGTGGGCGGAACGATATGAGCCGCATCCCCCACGAGACACAGGCGTCCCCACCGCATGGGCTCCGCCACGAAAGACCGCAGGGGCGCGATGCTCTTCTCGATGGTGGGGCCAATCTCCATGGCCTCGGCCACGTCGGCAGGTAGGCGACGCCGCAACTCGTCCCAGAAGGCCGTGTCGCTCCACTTTTCCAGGGGGTCGTCCACCGGCGCCTGGATATAGTACCGGCTGAGCCGGTCATTGCGCATGGAGGCCAGGGCAAAGCCCCGCTCGTGATTGGCGTAAATTAGTTCGTCGGCCGCGGGCCGGGTCCGACTGAGCACACCCAACCACCCAAAGGGATAGACCCGTTCGACCGTGCGCAGGACCGACGGCGGGATTGTGCGGCGCGAGACCCCGTGGAACCCATCGCAGCCTGCGATCCAGTCGCAGTCGATGCGATGCGTCGCGCCGTTCAATTCATAGGTGACATGTGGTGTGTCACTGTCCACGTCCTGCAACGTAACGCCATCCACCCCATGGATCACGGTCCCCCCCATGGCATCGCGCGCGGCATAGAGATCGGCGGTCACTTCGGTCTGGCCATAGACCATCACGTCCTTGCCGGTCAGTGCGTTGAAATCCACGCGAAAGCCACGGTTGCGCGCAGCCACATAGGTGCCACTGTGGGGGAACCCGTCGCGCGCCATGCGTGACCCGACATCTGCGTCGCGCAGCATTTGTACGGTTCCCCCCTCCAGAACGCCGGCGCGGATCCGGCCCAGGACGTACTCTCGGCTGCGGCGTTCCAGAACCACCGTCTCAATGCCAGCCCGGTGTAGCACTTGGCTGAGCAAAAGCCCCGATGGCCCACCGCCGATGATGCAAACCTGTGTGCGCATGTGGCCTCCCCCCTGGCGCGACTGTGACCTGGGCGCACAGGGTCGGCAAGCGATCACACGGCTGCGGGTGGCGCAAATTTTCAAGAAAATTTGGGCCCTGTCGCAAACGGAGGGTTGCTTGACCCGCGCGCGCGCCAAGCTGACCCCAAGAGGAGACCCCATGAGACAGATCAGCGCCGCCGTGTGCCGCCGTTTTGGCGCGCCTTTGACCATCGAGACCCTCTCCCTATCGGCGCCGCGGGCGGGGGAAATCCACGTGGATATCGACGCCGTGGCGATCTGCCATTCGGACATTACGCTGGCCGATGGTGGCTGGGGCGGGGATCTTCCCGCTGTCTATGGGCATGAGGCCGTTGGGCGGGTCACAGCCTTGGGGGAGGGCGTGCGGGATCTGGCGTTGGGCGCGCGCGTTCTGGTGACCTTGATCCGCGCCTGTGGAAGCTGTCCGACATGTGCGGGGGGCGCGCCGACCCAATGCGCCGCGCCCTCGGCTGCGGCTCCGCTGCGGGATGCCCAGGGAGAGCCGGTCGTGGCGGCGCTCAACTGCGGCGCCTTTGCCGAAGCGGTTTGCGTGGATCGCAGCCAGGTGGCGCCAATCCCCGACACGATCGCACCCGAGGCAGCCTGCGTTCTGTCCTGCGGCGTGGTCACGGGGCTCGGCGCGGCGGTGAACACGGCGAAGGTGCGCCCCGGGGACTGGTGCGTCGTGATCGGCGCGGGGGGTGTCGGGTTGAACACGATCCAGGGCGCGCGCTTGGCGGGGGCCGCCCGTATCGTGGCGGTCGATGTGAGCGACGCTAAACTGGCGGGCGCGCTGGCCTTTGGCGCCACGGATGTCCTGCGCGCCTCCGAAGACGGGCGCGCGGCGATGTTGGCGCTTGGGCGCTTGGCGGACCATGTCTTTGTCACGGTGGGCGCGGGGCCTGTGATTGACGGGGCGCTCGACTGGCTGGCGCCCCACGGGACGGCCTATCTGGTCGGGATGCCCCATTCGGGCACCGTTGGTCATTTCGACCCGGTCTCAGCCAGTTATTACGGCCAGGGGATGCGCGGCACGCGGATGGGCGATGTCGTTCTTGCGCGGGATATTCCCTGGCTGCTCGACTTGCATTCCCAGGGGCGGCTGGAGCTGGAGACGCTCGTTTCCGGCACCTATCCGCTGGAGGCGATCAACGACGCCATTGCGGCCACGCGCGCGGGGCAGGGACGGCGGAACGTGGTGGTGATGGAATGAAGACACGGGCCCAACCCAGTCGCGATGCGTCCCGCCCGGAGAGGTGGCGTCCATGAAACTTGCGGATTTGGAGGTCTTTGTCGTGGCGCCCCCTGCGCCGGGGTGGGGCGGGCGCTATTGGATCATCCCAAAGCTGACCACCACCTGCGGGATCGTGGGCTACGGTGAGTGCTATGCCAGCGCCGTCGGGCCGGAGGCCATGCGCGCGGTCATCGGGGATGTCTTTGCGCGCCACATGTTGGGGGAGAGCGCGGAGAACATCGAGTTGATGGGACGGCGTGTCTGGGCCTCGGGCTTTACGGATCGACCGGATCCGACGGTCTGGGGTGCGTTCTCGGGGCTGGAAATCGCCTGTTGGGACATTTTGGGCAAGGCGCGGGAGAGGCCGGTCTGGGCCCTCCTGGGCGGGCGGATGAACGACCGGCTGCGGGCCTATACGTACCTCTACCCTGAGCCCGGGATGGGCGATGGGTTTTGGACGTCGCCCGAGATGGCCGCCGAGGTCGCGGCGCGGCGCGTGGCCGAGGGTTGGACGGCGCTCAAGTTCGACCCTGCGGGGCCCTATACGATCCGGGGCGGGCACCAGCCCGCGCGCTCCGATATTGCGTTGTCGGTCGCGTTTTGTGCGGCGCTGCGCCGGGCCGTCGGGGATGGGGCGGATCTGCTGTTTGGGACCCACGGGCAGCTCACCCCAGCAGGTGCCATCCGGTTGGGGCAGGCCATCGCGGCCTATGACCCGCTGTGGTTTGAGGAACCCGTCCCACCGGGCAACCCCCATGCCATGGCCGAGGTGGCGCGCGCGGTCCCGGTGCCCGTCGCCACGGGAGAGCGGCTCTGCGGTCTGTCGGAGTTTGCGACGCACTTACGTCTGGGGGCGGCGGCGATTTTGCAACCGGCCCTTGGCCGCGCCGGTGGTCTGTTGGAGGGGCGCAAGATCGCGGCCTTGGCCCAAGGGTTTGGGGCCCAGGTGGCGCCCCATCTCTATGCCGGGCCGGTGGAGTTTGCCGCCAACGTCGCGCTGGGGGCGACCCTTCCGAACCTCCTGATGGTCGAAGCCATCGAGACGCCGTTCCACCACGCCCTAGGCGGGGGACCACGTGTTGAGGGCGGCTTTGTCGTCCCACCCGAGGCGCCGGGCCTTGGGATCACATTCGACGAGGACCTGGCGCGTGCCAATCCCTATACGGGCAATCGGCTCCATCTGGAGAGCCAGGAGGCGCCCTGCGACTATGCCCGGGGCAATGCCTTTACCGGCGGTGCGTCGGATTAACGGCTGGCGTGGTCGCATCTGGTTTGTGTGGCCCACTTTGGAAATATACAACGCGATGCGGGGCTACGGGCGCGCCTGCCTCTGCCCGAACGGCATTTTGTGGCTGCGGTGTCGCGGCGGTCTTTGTAGACGGCAAAGGCGAAACTCTGACGTGCGAGGCCCGCGTCGGTCTGTCTTATAGCGGCATAACTGTTAGCGGGGCGCCCCAATCCGATCCGACATTTGGTTTAGGCCCGCCGCGACGACCTGTGCCCTTGGCCCTGGGCGGTGCTCCGGCTAGGCGCGATCGAAACGGAGGCTTCCATGACCGATCAGACGATTTATTCCAATCTCACCCAGCTTGGCGGTCAGACCGAATTACCGACCTCGCCCGAGACCGCCGAACTGGAGCGGGTGCAAAACCCCCAGGCTGACGTCGCCTATTGCGTGCGCTTCGTGGCGCCGGAGTTCACCTCGCTGTGCCCCATGACGGGTCAGCCCGATTTCGCCCATCTGGTCATCGACTATGTGCCCGGTGATTGGCTGGTGGAATCGAAGTCGCTGAAGCTGTTCTTAGGCTCCTTCCGCAACCATGGCTCTTTCCACGAGGATTGCACGCTCAAGGTTGCGCGGCGTCTGGTCGACCTGTTGTCGCCCGCATGGTTGCGCATCGGGGGCTATTGGTACCCGCGCGGAGGGATCCCCATTGACGTCTTCTATCAGACTGGTCCGGCGCCCGAGGGCGTCTGGATCCCTGAGCAAGGTGTCGCCCCTTACCGCGGACGGGGGTGAGCGGGCGGCGCATCCGTGCTAGGCTTCGGTAACTGCACGGAGGGGCCCATGGACCTGCATCACGTCACCGAATGTCTAGACGTCAATGACGCCGACCTGTCGCAATCGGTGTTCAACAACACGAACCTTGCCTCGGCGCGATTTAACCAGATGGAATTCTCCGGGGCGCGGTTCAACGACAGCAATATGACGGGGTGGCTGATCACCGATACGAACCTGTCGGGCGCCATCATTCGGGACGGGAACCTGTCGGGGGTTGAGATATCCGACTGTCGGTTGACCGGGGCCACCGTCGACGGCATCGCTATCGAGACGCTGTTGGAGGTCTATCGCCGCAGCTTGGGTCAGGGCGATCCGTCGTAAGGCTCCTGCTGATTTGCGGGGGGTGTTTTGGGTGGTGTGCGCCCGGATTGTTAGCCGAGCGCAGGGTATTCAGGGCCTAAGAGGATTGGTGCGATCCGTCGTGAATGCCGCGCGTTATGACTCCAAACCCGTTGGATCATTCGGCGCGGGCTCGGCACGTTGTTAGACGGCTCAGGGACTTCTCAAATTCCCAAAGGCATGCTGTCTCTCGAAACCGTCAAGACGTCACACCTGGGTTCAACCTAGTTGCGTGCACTCCACCCGTCCGCCAGCGCTCCGGCCTGCATAGCCCCGTAGCTGGGTCAAGCCGTCTCGGCGCGGCGTTCCTCAAAGCTCATCTCGATGAAGCTCGGCACGTGATCGCCCAGCCCCACGACGCGGGGACCCGGATCGCTCCGCCCACGGCCACCACGGGGGCGGGGTTCGGCGGGGGCGCGGTCGGTTCGCGTGTCGTCCTTAGCCTCTGGCGGGCGGGTGCGGCTGCGCGTGCGGGAGCGGCTGGACTTGCGCTCCTCCGCTTCTGGCGCGGCCTCCACGTCGGATTTGCGGGACGGCGGGGACCAAGGGTTTTCCCCCTTCGGGATCTCTGCCTTCACAAGACTTTGGATCGCGGAGAGATACTTCTCGTCGGCGGGCACCGCGATGGTGTAGGCCGTCCCAAGTTTGCCCGCACGCCCGGTGCGACCGATACGGTGGACATAGTCCTCCGCATGGCTGGGCACGTCGTAGTTGAACACATGGCTCACGTTTGGAATGTCGAGACCCCGCGCCGCCACGTCGGAGGCCACGAGGAACTGGAGCGAGCCGTCGCGAAACCCGTCAAGCGTCCGCATCCGGTGGCTTTGGTCGAGATCCCCATGGATAGGTTCGGCGTTATAGCCGTGCTTTTTGAGCGACTTGGCGACGATGTCCACGTCCACCTTGCGATTACAGAAGATAATGGCGTTCTTCAGCTTTGACGCTGCACCGTCCTCCAGCGCCATGTCCCGGTCAACGATGGCGCGCAGGATGTGGCGCTTGTCCTTGGCGGTCATGTCCCGACGCTTTGGCGCGTGTTCGACCAGGACCTGCGTGATCGTGTCGGAGGTGGAGTTCTGGCGCGCCACCTCGATCTTTTCGGGGGCCGACAGGAACTTGTTGGTGATCCGCTCGATCTCCGGCGCCATGGTCGCGCTGAAGAACAGAGTCTGACGGGTGAATGGCGTGAGTTCGAAAATGCGTTCGATATCGGGGATGAACCCCATGTCGAGCATCCGGTCGGCCTCATCCACGACCATGATTTCCACCCCGGTCAGCAGCAGCTTTCCGCGTTCGAAATGATCCAGCAGGCGGCCTGGTGTTGCGATCAGAACATCGACACCCCGGTCGATCAACTGGTCCTGTTCTTTGAAGGACACCCCGCCGATCAGCAGGGCCTTCTTCAGGCGGCTGCCCTTGGCGTAGTTGTCAAAGTTCTCGGCCACCTGGGCCGCCAATTCGCGCGTGGGGGCCAGAACGAGCGAGCGGGGCATCCTGGCGCGCGCACGGCCCTTGGCCAGGCGTGTAATCATCGGAAGCGTGAAGCTGGCCGTCTTGCCGGTTCCCGTCTGGGCGATTCCCAGCACGTCGCGGCCTTCTAGCGCTGGCGGAATGGCGCCCGCCTGGATTGGCGTTGGCGTTGTGTACCCTGTGGCCTCGATGGCCTTGAGAACCTTCGGATCAAGGTTCAGATCAGAAAAACTGGTCATATGCGTCCTGTTTGGCGCATTGGGCCCCATTGCCCGAAGCGCATGAAAGGTGGGACGCCCTGTCCATGCGCCCCGCGAAACGTCGATACTGCGACCTTTGCAGTTGCGGCGTAGGTAACAAAGTGACCGCGGCGGGTCAATCTGGGGCCATTTTGCACTTTGGTGCCGTCCTACGCGGGCGATTTGGGAGGGACTTTCGATCGTCGCGCCGCGTCCGGGGGCTGACGGTTTGATGACCCGCCCGAACGGGGTGTGTCCCCTGGAAGCCCCCGTCACGCAGCCGTTGTCGGACCGTCGCCGAGGCGTTGCATCTGGAGGGCAGGTTAATCCGGTCACACGCCCGTACCGGAAGGATACGCCATGCTCCGCTCAATGCTTTGCCTCTTGCTGTTCGGCTCCACCGCTTTGCACGCCCAAGACATGGTGCCAGCAACTCTGGCGGGTCACGCCTATGTGCCCGCCCATACCATGGCCGCGCCACCTGCGGATGCGCCCCGGGACCTTTGGGTTTCGGGCAAGTTCACTATGCCCAGCGGGCGGAACGACGTCCCCGGCTCCTGGCGGCGGCCGACCGGGGTGAACCTGCCGATGGTCGGGCAGCCGTTCCAGGGGATCTCTGCCTACGCGGCGGATCGAGCCAAGGATGGCGCGATTTACGGGCTGATCGACAATGGCTTTGGCTCCAAGGTCAACAGCCCCGACGCGATGTTGAGTTTTGTGCGCCTGGCGCCTGATTTCGAGACAGGCGTCGTCGACGTGCTAGACCGGATCTGGCTCCGTGATCCAGACCGGGTCGTGCCTTTCCGTCTGTCCTATGATGATAGCGCCGCGCGGTATCTGACCGGTGGCGATTTCGATTTAGAGAGCCTGCAGATCGTGGGCGACACCGTCTGGATCGGCGAAGAGTTCGGGCCGTACCTGTTGTCGGCCACGTTGGAGGGTCGGATCACCGGGTTGTACCCCACGATCTTCGAGGAAAAGGAGCTTCGCTCGCCCGACCATCCGCGGGTCCGGGCCGGGGCGGTTGCAGGCGTCGATTTCACCGTCCCCCGCTCCGGCGGCTATGAGGGAATGGCGCTGGCGCCTGCAGGCGACCGCCTTTGGGCGATGCTGGAAAAGCCGTTGATGGCCGAGGACGGCGCGCCTGAGGGGGCGTTTTTGCGCGTGCTGGCCTTTGACCCGGTGGCGCGGGATTAGACGGGCGAAAGCTTCAAGTTTGCCCTTACCGAAGGCGCGGTCGCGATTGGCGACTTCAACTTTATCGATGACACCCGTGCCTTGGTGATTGAACGGGACGGCGGGCAGGGCGACCCTAGCCTCGCCTGCGCGGAGGGCGAGACGGAGGGATGTTTCCGTCTCCCCGCTCGGGTCAAGCGCGTGACCGTGATCGACACCGCGCAGATCGACGCGGAGGGTTTCGTTGCGCGGTTGCGGCAAATTGATCTGATGGATATCGCGGATCCCGACGGGGTGGCGCGTTTGCCCACGGATGGCGAGGTGGCCGAAGACCGGTTCACGTTTCCTTTCGTCACCATCGAGAGCGTCATTCGCGACGGGGCAGACCACATTGTGGTGGGCAATGATAACAACCTGCCGTTTTCGGCGGGACGGCGTCTGAACATGGCGGACAACAATGAGATGATCCGTCTGTACGTGCCTGAATTGCTGGCCGACTAAAGCCTGCGGCGGGCAATTGGGGCAAACCGCTGCCTGCGCTGGTCGTCTCGGTGTGATGGGGACGATTGCGGCCCGCTCGTCGGACCAAGGGCGCGCGCTGGCTGGCGCGCGTCAGTCTGCGTCCGTGTCCTGGGCGCGGGCCACGAGCACCGCGAAGGCCTCGTCCATATCGGCGGCCTCGGCGATGGCTGCGGCCATGTTCGGCGCAGCTGAAAGGTCTAACAGGGGGTCGATCAAGACATCCGCGCCGTCCAACGCTGCGCCAGACCGAAGCGCCGACAGCGCGAGGTCCGGGTGGTGGGCGATCAGGCTGTCCATCAGGGCGCCGGTCCAAGCGTCTGGCGTCTCGGTCGACGCGTCAACGGTGCCCAGATACGCCATGTAGCGCGCCAGGAAACGGTCCATGGGCAGGTCCCCCGGGGGCAGCGCGTCGGTCCCCTCTGGCAGGCCAAGCGCCTCCGCCACAAGCGCGCGGGGGATCATGAGCATTGGGCCGACACGGAAGCCCGGTCGCGTCCGTCAGCCATCGTCGGGATCACACCATCATCTCCTTGGTCGCGCTGAGCGTGACGTCGGGGTGGTCGCGTTCAATCCGGTCGATGTCCCATTGCAGGCGCGTCAGGAAGACGGGATCGCCGTCGTTGTCATGGGCGATGTGCTGGCCGTTCTTGGCGATAACGGCATCCACCGCGTCCTTGGGGCCAGACACCCAGCGGGCAGAGGTGAACTGCGACGCGTCGAAGCGGACGGGCAGGCCGTATTCCAACTCAATCCGGCTGGCGAGCACTTCGAATTGGAGCGCGCCCACAACGCCCACGATAAAACCCGAGCCGATGGCGGGCTTGAACACTTTGGCCGCGCCTTCCTCGGCGAATTGCATCAGCGCCTTTTCCAGGTGCTTGGCCTTCATGGGGTCGCCCGCGCGCACGCCTTGCAGCAGTTCGGGCGCGAAGCTAGGGATGCCGGTGAAGCGCAGCGCCTCGCCCTCGGTCAGCGCATCCCCGATGCGCAACTGCCCGTGGTTTGGGATGCCAATGATGTCGCCCGCCCAGGCTTCCTCGGCCAATTCGCGGTCGGCGGCTAGGAAGAGGACGGGGTTTGAGATCGCCATGGGCTTTTTCGAGCGCACATGGGTCAGCTTCATGCCCCGTTCGAAATGGCCCGAGGCGAGGCGGACAAACGCCACGCGGTCGCGGTGCTTGGGGTCCATGTTGGCCTGAACCTTGAAGACAAAGCCCGCGACCTTCTTTTCGTCCGCCGATACCTGGCGGGGTTCGGCGCGTTGGGGCTGCGGCTCCGGCCCGAATTCCGCGATGCCGGACATGAGTTCCTGTACCCCGAAGGAGTTGATGGCGCTACCGAACCAGATGGGCGTCAGCGACCCTTCGAGGAAGGCGGCGGGGTCCATGGGGGGGAGCAACTCGCGCGCCATTTCCAGGTCTTCGCGCAGTTTTTCCAGCAGGTCGGCCGGCACATGTTCGGCCAGTTTCGGGTCGTCCAACCCGCTGATCGACACGGTTTCGGCGACTTTGTTCCGGTCGGCCCGGTCCATCAGTTCCAACCGGTCGTGGAGCACGTCGTAGCAGCCGATGAAATCGCGCCCCACGCCAATGGGCCAAGAGGCGGGGGTGACGTCGATGGCCAGGTTTTCCTGGATCTCGTCGATGATCTCGAAGGTGTCGCGGCTTTCGCGGTCCATCTTGTTACAGAAGGTCAGGATCGGCAGGTCGCGCATCCGGCAGACCTCGAACAGCTTCTGCGTCTGGCTCTCCACACCCTTGGCCCCATCGATCACCATCACGGCGGCATCCACCGCCGTCAGCGTGCGGTAGGTGTCTTCGGAGAAATCCGAATGGCCGGGCGTATCCACCAGGTTGAAGCGGTATTCCCGGTCCCCCTTATGAAAGTCGAAGGACATGGCCGAGGCAGAGACGGAGATCCCGCGATCCTGCTCCATCTTCATGAAGTCGGACCGGGTGCGCCGCGCCTCGCCCTTGGCGCGGACTTGGCCCGCCATTTGGATCGCGCCACCGTACAGCAGGAACTTCTCCGTCAGTGTGGTCTTGCCCGCGTCGGGGTGACTGATGATGGCAAAGGTCCGGCGACGCCCGATTTCAGGCGGCAGGTCGGGGCGGTTGGTTTGGGGCGCGTCCAGCATGGCGCGGATATAGGCGGGCTGTGGGCCGCCCGCAATCACGGGCTGTGGTCTTATGGCGGGACGATCCGGCTGGTCTTGGGCGTTAACGGGATGTTTGGGGACGGTGCCTAGGCTGGGGCGGTAGGGTTGTGTTGGAGGATGAGATGGGTCCATTTCGGTATCAGGCGCGCGCGATTGAATGGACCGTCGTTCAGGTGGCGACTGCGGTGTCGCGGGGTCGCGCGGCGCCGTCAGGCGGGCGGGTCACGCGGCGGCCCGGGCGGTTTTGACGATTGGGTTTTGGCTTGGTGTGACACCAGCTGCGTGAGCGATGGGCGGTCGAGAGCGATTTTCGGTCCGGTGCTGGGCCTCGAATGGGTTGGCCGGGGCCACGTATCGTTTGGCTCGTGTCCTGCGGGCGTGCGGTCCCTGCGGTCTTGGACTCGACTGAGAGATATAGCGCGGTCGGGGCGCGGAGAGCGCCGTACATGCATTGATTCTCGGCAGGTTTGTCCTGACGCGCGTAAGCGGTGAAAGGTGGTGCTGGATGCGATGCCTCTGATAGGTTTAATGTCAGAGGCCGACCGCAGGGCTTTGGCGGCAATGCTTGGCGCTCACTAAGATGCAACGTCATGTTGAGCAGGGCGGCAAAACGGAGACCGATTTGCACTCAAGGGCCGGGGTTTCGCAGTGTTTGGCGGATTTGGCATGCCAACCCTTGCGACCTGTCCCTTTGATCGTGGCTTTTGCCTGGGTCCAAGTGACTGAGGGACCGACAGGCGGAACTTGATGGTCTCGGTCAGAACGAACTGCTTCGTCAGAGTGTGCTGGATTGACCGGTCGGGATGGAAATCGCTAAACTACACGACCTGCGCGACTTCCGTCGAGGCTTTGGTTGTCCCATTCGGCGTAAGTGTGAATGCGCATCGATGAGTTTTTGGAAGGCTAGTCGGCAGCGGGCATGTGGCTTAGCCGAGCCGCAGGCAGCCCTCAGTCGAAGCCGCGACGGTGTGTTGACGCAGCGACGACTGGATCTGAACAGGCGCCTCCGCGTCTCGGTGACTGGTCTTGAGAGCCGCTACAGAGCATGGTACCGCGCTCGGTTCACGGTGCGTCGTCTCGTATCGGTTGTTCGGTAGGCTGTGCGGTAGCAGGTGCACTGGGCTGTTTTTACGCATTGTTGGTCTGCTTCGCCTGACTCGAGGTGTGCCGGTCGCAGGATGGCTGGACGCAAAGTCCCTTCAAAGCAGGTCACGCTGCGGAAATGGCGCGGGGAGCATCGGTCGACCCGCTATGCGCGACCCGAGTTTTGCGCGTGTCTATGTCATAGCGCGTGCGATGTCCTGTACCCGGCCAGGTCTGTCGTGGTCCGTTTCCGTGGTCATCGAAATCTCGCCAGCGACGCACGCATCACACGCATGGAGCGCCGTCCGTAAACCGAGACGCGAAAGGCGTCAAAAGAAGCGGCAGTCGCGCCCTAATGGGTCGGCTCGACGACGGGGTCGATCAAGGTGCGGCCTCCGTCGACGGTCACGATCTGCCCGATCATGAAGGCCGACGCCTCTGACGCCAAATACTGTACGGTCTCGGCCAACTCGTTGGGACCGGCGATGCGCCCCATGGGCGTGGCATCGACAATCTGCTGTCGCAAGCCGCCGTCCTCGCTCAGCCGCGACATGAGATTGGCGGACATCACCGACCCCACGGCGAGCCCGTTCACACGGATGCGCTGGGCGGCGAGGGACACTGCTAAGGACCGTGTGGCCTGGTCTAGGGCGGCGGCGCTGATGGAGTAGGCCAGCAACTCGGGCTGGGTCCGCCGCCCGGCGATGGACCCCACGTTGACGATAGACCCGATGATCCCCTCGGTGCGTTTGTCTTCCTCTGCCTGATGGATCATCCGCTTGGCCACGGCCTGGCTCAGGCGAAGGGGCGTCATCAGGTTTTGCTCCAACAGAGTGCTGACGCTGGTGTCTTCGGTGTCGAGCGGATCCGTCACCATGATCTGGCGCGAGGCATTGACCAGAATGTCCACCCGGTCAAAGGCATCAATGGTGGCCGACAACAGGTTGGCGACCGTCAGTCTTTCCCGGAGATCCCCGGCAAAGTAGCGGATCGCCCCTGCCTCGGCGTTCTTGGCCTCACCAATTTCCGCCTCAAGCCGATCCTCGTCGCGGTCCGCGAACATGACGTTGGCGCCCTGGTTGACGAAATGGCGGGCGATGGCCAGTCCCACGCCATTGGCCGCCCCGGTTACGATCGCAGTCTTACCAGCAATGCTCAAGGTCATGTGGGTCTCCGCTTGGGACGAGTGGCCTCGATGACTTTGTAGCCCCCTTGGTCGGCGCGGACCATGGTGTCTCCAAAGCTCTCTGCCAGAGTGGCTTCGTAGGGCAGGTGGCGGTTCGCTACCATGATCAACCGTCCCCGTGGCGTGAGCAGGCGCGAGGCGACCTGCACAAAGGACCGACCCAATGCCGGGTCGGCTTTGCGCCCCGTGTGGAAGGGTGGGTTCATGACCACGGCATCGTAAGGCCCGCCCTCCCACCGGGTGGCATCGGCCCAATGGAATCGGGCGCGGGGGTCGGCCACATTGACCCGCGCACAGTCCAGCGCCAGGGCCTCGGCCTCGACCAGGGTCACCTCCGTAACCGCGCTCTGCGCCAGGATGTGTGACGAGAGATAGCCCCAACCGGCCCCCAAGTCACAAACCCGACCCGAGAGTGCGTCCAGATGGGCGACCAGTAAGGCCGAGCCTGGATCCACGCCATCGGCAGAAAACACACCTGGCGCCGTGCGAAAGCCATCCACATCACGGGGCAGGGCACGCCAATCGTCTGGCAGCGTTTGGGGTGCCGTGATCTGGAAACACTTGCCATGGGCCTTGGAAAAGACCTCACCGACTTGGGTGATCCCCCGCAGCCGTTTCAGCAAGGAGTCGATGCCGTCGGCCTTGGCCCCATCCACGATGATCGGCCCGCCCGCACCAACAGCTGCCGCTGCTTGGGCCAAGAGGTCATGGGTGAGTGCCTTGGCCCGCGTGGCGAAGACAACGGCCGCCTCCGCTGGTCCATCGATTTCGGACGCCATGGGGAGTCCACGGCTGGCAAGGGCATCGTGGTCGGGTTTGAAGCCATGGACGGCGATCACCTCATCCGAGGGCAGACCGCTCAGATCGATGTCCGCCGGGGGACGCAGCAGCAGGACGCGACCACGCTCTGGCAGGGCAACGACCCCGCTCGCCAAGGCGAGGGATAGACGGGATGACATGGGGGCCGGGTCGGAGGAGGCCTACTCCTCCTTCTCCATCGTACACTGGAGGGGATGCTGGTTGCGCCGGGCGTAATCCATCACCTGGGCCACCTTGGTCTCCGCGATCTCGTGGCTGAAGACACCCACGACGGCCAAACCCTTTTTGTGGACCGTCAACATGATCTCGACCGCCTGGCTGTGGCCGATCCCGAAGAACCGTTCCAGGACCATGACGACAAACTCCATCGGGGTGTAGTCGTCGTTCAGCAGCATCACCTTATACAATGGGGGTTTAGCTGTCTTCGGCTTCACCTTCGTTGCGACCGAGGTGTCGCCATCCCCGCCGTCTGGGGTGTCGACCATGAGGGTGATGTCGAAAGCGTCTTGATCCGTGCGGCGCATGGGCGAGATCCGAGCGTTAGCGGTTGATGACTTGAGACCGCTTCATATAGGCCCATTACCGTGCCTAGGGAAGAGGGTCTGTCGCCGATGCCGGATGGGGTCACCACTATCGCCTTCGATGCCGATGACACGCTTTGGCACACCGAGACCTATTTTCGGCTGACACAGGACCGGTTCGCCGATTTGCTGCGTGACCATGCGGATCCCGATCACTTGATGGAGCGGCTATTGGCCGCGGAACGTCGCAACCTGGGTCACTACGGCTTTGGCGTGAAGGGCTTCGTGTTGTCCATGGTCGAAACGGCAATCGAGGTGACGGAGGGGCGCGTGCCCGCGTCCACGATTTCGCGCTTGCTCGATGAGGGGCGGGAGATGTTGCGCCACCCGATCGACTTGCTTCCCGGCGCCGAAGACACCGTGCGGAGTTTGGCACAAACCCATCGGCTCGTTCTCATCACCAAGGGTGATCTTTTGGATCAAGAGCGCAAGCTGGCCGAAAGCGGGCTCGGCGATCTCTTCGATGGTATTGAGATCGTGAGCGACAAGGTATCGCAAACCTATACCCGGGCCTTCGATGTTCACGGGGATGGCGCGGCGCGGGGCCTTATGGTCGGGAATTCCCTGAAGTCCGATGTCATTCCGGCCTTGGAGGCGGGGGCCTGGGGCGTTTTCTGTCCTTCGGAGATCGAATGGGCGCTAGAGGCCGCGCCCGCGCCCCTGTCTGCCTCCCGATACCGACGGATTGAGACCCTAGCCGATCTTCCGAGCCTTCTCACGTCTCTCTAGGTGGTCGGTGGGAAGGGGCGTCTTAGGGCACGCCCCACCGAACCAAAGCGCGCTCCACACTGGCCCTGCCAACGTCAGAAGAACGCCCGTCCCCGAGACAATGTCTAAGAATCCAAGGCTTTAAGCCAAGAACCCTCGTAACGCCGGACGACCTGGGGTTGACCCGCCCGCAAAAGCGCGTCCACTGACTCTATTGGCCCTCACCACTCCAGCACGGTCCCAAAGCACTACCCTCGCCCCCCATTCGATGTTCCCCAAATATGCGGGGGAGTCGCCGTTGGGCGACGGGGGCAAAGCCCCCAAACACCGGTATCTTCGGTCGATAAGCCCAAATCGTGGTCGAGCGGCCCCGTCGGGGGTCCGGGGGGCGTCCCCCGGCCTCCCCCCTGGGTGCGCCCTCAGGCGAGCACGCCACCTGCGGTAATGGTCAGTTTGCCCCCCAGCCAGGGGCCCAAAACCTCCGGCAGAACCACCGACCCATCCGCTTGCTGACCGTTCTCAAGGACGGCAATCAGGCACCGCCCAACGGCGAGGCCGGAGCCATTGAGCGTGTGGACGAACTCCGGCTTGCCGCCGCCCGCGGGTTTGAAGCGTGCGTTCATGCGACGGGCTTGGAAATCGCCGGTTGTCGAACAGGAGGAAATCTCGCGGTAGGTATTCTGCCCCGGCAGCCAGACCTCGATGTCGTGGGTGCGCCGTGCGCCAAAGCCCATGTCCCCGGTGCAGAGCACGACCGTGCGGTAAGGCAGGCCCAGCGCTTCCAGGATGCCCTCGGCGCAGCGCGTCATGCGATCCAGTTCGGCGCGGCTGTGGTCGGGGTGCGTGACCGAGACCATTTCCACCTTTTCAAACTGGTGTTGGCGCAGCATCCCCGCCGTGTCGCGGCCCGCCGACCCGGCCTCAGACCGGAAACAGAGCGTGTGGGCCGTCATCCGGCGGGGCAGGGTGGCCTCGTCCAGGACATCGCCCGCGACCGAATAGGTCAGCGTCACCTCGGACGTGGGGATCAGCCAATAGCCTTCCCGCGTCAAAAAGCTGTCGTCGCCGAACTTCGGCAGCTTATCGGTGCCCAGCATCGCATCATCGCGGACCAAAACGGGGGTCATATGTTCCACCAGCCCGTTCTCGCCCGTGTGCGTGTCCAGCATGAACTGCGCCAGCGCGCGATGGACCCGCGCGATGGCGCCGCGCAACAGCACGAAGCGGGACCCCGATAGCTTTGCTGCCGTCTCGAAATCCATGCCGGGCACGACGCCTGGGATCTCGAAATGCTCCACCGGTTTGAAGTCAAATGCGCGAGGCGTGCCCCAGCGGTCGATCTCGACGTTGTCAGCCTCATCCGCGCCATCGGGCACGTCTGCATCCGGCAGGTTCGGGATCCCCAGCAGCGCGTCGCGCAGGGCGGCGTCCTTGTCGCGGGCCTCGTCCTCTAGGCGCGCAATCTCGGCTTTTTTGTCAGCAACGAGGGCGCGCAAGCGTTCAAACTCGGCCTCGTCACCTTTGGCCTTTGCGGCGCCCACCTGTTTGGAGGCGGCATTACGCTCTGCCAGGGCGGCCTCGGCCGCGGTGATGCAGGCGCGGCGGGCGCTGTCCAGGGCCAACAGATCGGACGACATCGGCGACAGGCCCCGGCGCGCCAGGGCGGCGTCAAATGCCTCTGGGGTGTCACGGATCGTGCGAATATCGTGCATGGGACCTGTCCTTCGTCTGCGTCCAGCGCCCCCTTACCCCGTGTGCGGTCTTGGGGCCAGGGCTTGCCGCGCGCCCTTGCACCCCCCATTTGCCGACATTAGGGTCGCGCCCGACATTGGGCAGGCTGACCCGACCCAAGAAACACGACAGGGACTACATATGTTCGCAACCCCCGCTTACGCCCAATCCGCCGGTGACGCGATGGCTGGATTTGGCCAATTCATTCCGCTCATTCTGATATTTGCGATCATGTATTTCTTGCTGATCCGGCCCCAGCAGAAGAAGGTCAAAGAGCATAAAGCCATGGTCGAGGCCCTGCGCCGGGGCGATCAGGTCATCACCCAAGGCGGGCTGATCGGGAAGGTCTCCAAGGTCAAGGAAGACGGCGAGCTGGAGGTCGAGATTGCCGAAGGCGTCAAGGTCCGCGTCGTGCGGTCGACCATCGCCCAGGTCGTGTCCAAGACCGAACCGGCGGGCTGACCCATGCTTCAGATCGCGCTCTGGAAGCGTCTGTCGATCCTTCTGGTTTGCGTGATCGGCCTGTCGCTGGCCGCGCCGAACCTGTTTTATGGCCCGGTAGAGCGGCACAACGATGCGATCACCGCCATTGAGCGGGGCGCGATCGAGACCCCCGAATTAACCGAAGCATTGGCCGGTTGGCCGGAGTTTTTGCCGTCGGGCCTTGTGAACCTGGGGCTGGATCTGCGCGGTGGTGCGCACCTGTTGGCCGAGGTTCAGTTGCAGGATGTCTATGCCGGTCGCATCGACGGGTATTGGCCCGAGGTGCGCGACGCGCTGCGCGGCGTGCGCGATCAGGTGGGCACCATCCGCCGCCAGGACAGCGCGCCCGACGCCTTGCGCGTGCGCATTTCGAACCCCGAGGGGATGCAGGTTGCGGTCAATACCGTGCGCGCCATTGCCCAACCCATCGTGTCGCTGTCAGGCGTGGGCCAGACCGACATTGATGTCTCGGGCGCTGGCGACATTCTGACGGTCACCCTGTCAGAGGCCGAGCGCGCCGCCACCGACGACCGCACGATGCAGCAATCGCTGGAAATCATCCGCCGCCGCGTCGATGAGGCTGGCACCCGAGAGCCGACAATCCAGCGTCAGGGGACGGATCGGATCTTGATCCAGGTGCCGGGCATCGGCTCCGCTCAGGAGTTGAAGGAGCTGATCGGCACCACCGCGCGCCTGACCTTCCACCCCGTGATCCAGAGTTCCGTCGCAGCAGACACGCGCCCAGACGCCGATCAATTGGTGCACCCCACCATGGATGAGCCGCTGCGGTACGTCCTGCTGGAGCGCTCGCCCGTGGTGACGGGCGATGATCTGGTCGACAGCCAGCCGGGGTTTGACCAGAACGGGCTGCCCGCCGTCACATTCCGGTTCAACCCCTCGGGTGCCCGTAAATTCGGGGTCTACACGGCTGAAAACATCGGATCGCCCTTCGCAATTGTCTTGGACGAAGAGGTCGTCACCGACCCCGTCATCCGGGATGCCATCACCGGCGGTTCGGGCCAGATTACCGGCAACTTCGGCGTGGAGGAGGCCAATCGCTTGTCGATCCTGCTGCGCGCGGGGGCCTTGCCCGCCGAGATGGTGTTCCTGGAAGAACGCACCATCGGGCCTGAGTTGGGCCAAGACAGCATTGATGCGGGCCAGATTGCCTCGCTCGTGGCGATGGCCGCCGTCGTTGTCTTCATGGTGCTCAGCTACGGGTTGTTTGGCGCCTTCGCGACCGTCGCGCTGGGCATCAACGTTGCGCTGATCTTTGGGGTTCTGTCGTTGATTGGCGGTACGTTGACGTTGCCGGGCATCGCGGGGATTGTTTTGACCATCGGTATGGCCGTGGACGCCAACGTCCTGGTGTTCGAGCGGATCCGAGAAGAATTGAAAACCGCCCGTGGTCCAGCCCGCGCCATCGAGTTGGGGTACGAAAAGGCCCTGTCGGCCATTATTGACGCCAATATCACCACGTTCATCGTCGCTGTGATCCTGTTCACGCTCGGCTCTGGCCCGGTGCGCGGGTTTGCCGTCACCCTGGGTATCGGCATCCTGACGTCGGTGTTCACGGCGATTTTCGTCACCCGCCTGCTGATCGTGTTCTGGTTCGAACGCCGTCGCCCCAAAACGATCGAGGTCTGAGCCATGCGTCTGCGTCTCGTCCCCCAGGACACCGCCTGGGATTTCATGCGCTACCGGAAGTTCACGCTGGGCGCATCGGTGGTGGCCATCGTGCTGTCCCTGGTGGCTTGGCTGGTGTTGGGTCTGAACTTCGGGATCGATTTCCTGGGGGGGACAACGATCCGCACGGAGAGCGTGCAAGCGGTCGATGTGGGGGCGTATCGCGATGCGCTGTCGCCCCTGGGGCTTGGGGATGTGACCATCACCGAAGTCTTCGATCCCACCTTCGCCGCAGACCAAAACGTGGCACAGGTCCGGATTCAAGCGCAGGACGGCACCGGCTCCGTCTCGCCGGAGGTGATATCTTTGGTGCAGGGCGCGCTGACGGCCCTCGATCCCTCCCTGACCTTTGCGTCGGTGGAATCCGTCGGGCCCAAGGTCTCGGGTGAGTTGATCACGACGGCGATCATCGCCTTGGCGGCGGCTATCGGGGCCATGCTGGTCTATATCTGGTTGCGGTTCGAATGGCAGTTCGCCGTGGGCGCGGTCGCGGCCCTGGTCCATGACATTATCCTGACCATCGGCATCTTTAGCTTGCTTCAGATCCGGTTCGATCAGGCGACCATCGCGGCGTTGCTGACGGTGTTGGGCTATTCGATCAACGACACTGTGGTGATCTTCGACCGCCTGCGGGAGAACTTGATCAAGTTTAAGAAAACGCCGCTGATCGAGGTTATGAACCGGTCGGTCAACGAAACGCTCAGCCGGACGTTGATGACCTCCGGCACGACACTTTTGGCGCTGATCGCGCTGATCGTCCTGGGCGGGGATGTCATCCGTGGGTTCGTCTTCGCGATCCTCTGGGGCGTAATCGTCGGAACCTACTCGTCCGTCTATGTGGCGAAGAACGTCGTGCTGCTGTTGGGCGTGGACCGCGATCCCCAGTCGCCGTCAAAGGCGGGCACGCAATCGGGATCCTCCGAGGCGTGATGTTGTTCGGTCAGGGCCCGTTCACCGCGACGAGGCCCTGGTCCCAGCCGAGATCCGCCAGGATGGGGGCCACACTGGCCTCATCATATTCGGTCTGTCCCGGTCGTGCCCGGACGCGGTCCGCATAGACGCGCCCGATGGAAAACGTCATGTCGTTGAGCATCCCATATTCTTCGTCGGTGCTAGCTTCGGGCGTCATCTGCTCAACGAGGACATTTACCATGCCTTCAAGAACGTCCAGGTCCGGGTTTTCGAGGCTGCTGAAGCCGGCGTAAAGCTGACTATAGGTTGGCTCGTCGTAGGGGGTGTAATTGGCCATCGCAGTGGCCCAGGTTTCGCCAACCATGCCTTGGGTGCCCATTTGCGTTTCGACAGCGCGGTTCACGTCGCTGACGCCCTCGCTCAGCGCGCCTGCAGTTGCCGCCGCCGCCGCCGCTGCTACGGACAGCAGGACCACGTAGTCGACGGTCACGGCACCATCTTCGGAACGGAGGAAGGGTAAGAACTTGGGCATCGGCTCAGGTCTCGTGTACACGGGTCAGACCCGAGCGGTATGGCGCAAGACTGCGGCGGAGGATGGGCGCAAATGGGGAATGAGGATCACCGATGCGCGACAGATTAAATCAGATCACTGCATTTGTTTCTGAGCGTCGCGGTGCCCGCTGACATCCTAGAGCAGACAGGTTTGGATTTTGCAGGAGTCCTCCTCCTGTGTGGCGCGGCAGCCCTTGCGGGGTTTGTCCGTGGCTTTTCCGGCTTTGGATCGGCGCTGATTTACATCCCCCTAGCCGCGAGCGTTCTGCCCCCCATCTGGGTTCTGATCACCCTCACGGTCATGGACATGCTTGGGCCGCTACCGACGGTCCCCCGCGCCCTGCGTGATGGCACGCCGCGCCAGGTGTTGGCCCTGGGTGCCGTGGCCGCCCTGTTCCTGCTGCCTGGGCTTTGGCTGTTGGACATCGTGGGGCAAGACGGGTTCCGCTGGTTGGTGTCCGGCGTCTGTTTTGCGACCGTGGGCCTGCTGCTTGCGGGATGGCGCTGGCGGGGCGGGCTTGGGCCCGGTGTGATCGGGGTGAGCGGGGCACTGTCTGGCTTTCTCGGCGGAGTGACGGGCCTGTCGGGCCCGCCGGTCATCCTGACCTATATGGCGGCGCCGCTGCCAGTCGCGGTCATTCGGGCGAATATCCTGGTCTATCTGGTGCTTTGGGATGTCATCTTACTGACGGTCCTGGCGCTCCAAGGTCAGTTGCAGGTGGCGCCTCTGGCCCTTGGCGCTTTACTCATCTTGCCCTATCTGACCGCCAACTTGGTCGGCGCCCGCCTCTTCGATCCGAAACGGGAGGGGCCTTACAGGGCTGCCGCCTACGTCATCATCGCCACCGTCGCCCTGACGACCCTGCCGATCTGGAGCTTGCCATGAACCTGACCGAAGTGACCTTTGACGACGCCCGTCCGTTTGACGGCTACGGTCCAGGCTTCTTCCGTATCGGTGGGGAGGTGGTCCAAGGGGGGCTGATCCTCCACCCTGGCGGGATGATGCCTTGGCAGGGCTATGGCGACGCCGACGCATTGGTGGGTTTGGCCGGTGTGGTCGATGTGGTGTTTGTCGGAACGGGCCCAGATATCGCCCACGTCCCGGCGGATTTGCGCGCCGCCGTAGAAGGCGCGGGACTGGGCTTGGAGGTCATGAACACACCAGCCGCCTGCCGCACCTACAATGTGCTTGTGGGCGAAGGCCGCCGCGTCGCAGCCGCTGTTCTGCCGCTCCTGTCCTAGCGCGGGTCGCCCACCGCTCGTGCCCGGTTACCCGCCCGTAAGCGCGCTTGGATCGTATCCCATGTCGCTGCTGATGCGCGTCAGTTCGGTCTCGTCAAATGTTGTCCCCGTGTCCCTGACACCGCCAGCGTTCAGGTAAGCCACGTCGACTGCAGCGCTGAAATCCGCGACCTGACCAACGATTTCCGCGTCCGTGGTATCGGTGATTTGGTCGTTTAGGGCATTCGAGTAGGCCGCGATTTGCGCCAAGTCGGTCGAGGACAGCTGCGACATGGACGTCATCAAGCTGTCGTACTGCGCCCCGTCATGTGGAGTATAGCCAAAGCCGCCTTGGATCCGTGCGATGATCGACGGTGCGTTCAACCGGTCATCAATCCGGTTCACCTGGGTTTGCAGAGTCTCACCCATCAGGCCCATTGTCGCCAGAACCAAGCCGGTCACCGCCGCCGTCAACACGACCCAGTCCACGGTGACAGCGCCCGCTTCGTCACGCAGGAAAGCTCGGACCATAGGGAGACCCTTTCGATTAGCACGGATCCCTATGTCGGCGGAACATGTGGCGCAAATGGGGCAGGGACTGCGCCCCTGACACCCAATCCCGTGAACAATCGAACCAATTTGGAGGTAGTCTTGTCGCCTCGGGGTCAGATCTCCGGACCGCTCGCCTGAGGTCTAGCGAAGGACGCCGACACGTGCTTGGCAGCTTAGTCTGTTAACCTTTCGCCCGTCACCAATGGCCGGTGTTCTCCATGCTCGCCCAGGGCTCCTGCGCAGGCTTGGCATCCCCCTTCTGCAAAAGCTCTATCGAAATGTTATCAGGGGACCGGACGAACGCCATGTGCCCGTCGCGCGGCGGCCGGTTGATCGTGACGCCATTGTCCATGAGCATCTGGCAAGTCTCGTAGATGTCATCCACCGTATAGGCCAGATGCCCGAAATGACGACTGTCCGCCGGCAGCGCGTCGTCCCCATCCCAATTGTACGTCAGTTCAACATCTGCGTGCCCATCGGCCTGATCCGGTGGGCAGAGGAATACGAGTGTGAACCGACCCCGCTCGTTCTCGGACCGGCGCCGTTCCACCAAGCCCAACATTTTGTAGAAGGCGAGGGAGGCATCCAAGTCTTTCACGCGGACCATGGTGTGGAGGTAGGTGATGGGCATCTGTTTCTCCTTAGGTGCTATGCGGGACACTAGCGTCGCCTTGGGGCACCTCAACCCTGGCCCCGCCATCGCGATGGCTGCCCGCCAGAGGACCGCGACCCATGTGCGCCGCTCGGTCGACGTCACGTTTTCGCCCGGCTGGAGAGTGACTTGATCCTTCGATTTGGTGGGCCGGGGCTAAGTCAGATTTGCGTCACGCTAAGCGGTCCGTGCGCAATCCTGCAGCCCTTGGACCGATCGTAATCCATTTCTCCACCAGCGGACGCCAAGAACGCTATTTTGGTCCAAGAGTTCCATCCCGGCGGATTAACGCCCGCGACCCTGCGCTTAACGGCCATCGTCCCGTTGCGTGAATGTGTCATAGGTATTCGACTACTAGGCGTTGGTCATCTCCAAGCAGCGTTTTCCTAATAGCGGTGGGCGCTTTGGAACGGTGGAACTCAAGCGAACGGACTCGGGTCCAACACGAGATTGGATAAAGAACCTCGGTGTCTGGGTCTTCGCGCGTCAACGGGCATGCATCAACATGCTTGGATGCGGCAGGCGTTTAGCCAAGGACCTTCCCAACACCCGAATACCAAGTCTGTTCGACCTGACCTTCTGGTTTCTCGGAAGGTACGCACGTTTCGTTCGAAAGATCAGGGACTGCGTGATCTCCCACACCGCAGCCCGACCAGATGTTGCACCCACCCGCTTGAACGGTCCAACATGTGGCCAACCGCGAATCCCACACTCCGAGGCCCTATGCCCCTGACTCCTGCCCAACAGGCCGAGATCGATGCCCAACGCGCTCGGTCCAACGAAACCCGGCGCGCAACTGTTCCAGGGATAGAGTCACATCTCTACACCGCGCATCCTGTACTCGATCACGGGTTCATTCGCGTCATCGACTACATGGGCGACGACTCTGCCATCACGCAGGCGGCGCGGGTCAGCTACGGACGTGGCACCAAGGCGGTCTCCAATGATGAGGGGCTTATCCGGTATCTGATGCGGCACTGGCACTCGACCCCGTTCGAGATGTGCGAGATCAAGCTGCATGTGAAGCTGCCGGTATTTGTCGCACGCCAATGGATCCGCCATCGCACGGCAAACGTGAATGAATACTCCGCCCGCTACTCGATCTTGGATCGCGAATTCTACATCCCCGCGCCCGACGATCTGGCGGCACAGTCCGTTGTGAACAACCAAGGGCGGGGCGAAGCACTTACTGGTGACGAGGCCCAGCGCGTTCTCGACTGGTTGCGCGACGACAGCACCCGGGCCTACGACCATTACGAAGCGATGATCTCCCAGGATGGCCAGCAGGGTCTTGCGCGGGAACTGGCCCGGATGAACCTGCCTGCCAACATTTACACGCAGTGGTACTGGAAGGTGGACCTCCATAATCTGTTTCATTTCCTCCGCCTGCGCGCCGACGCCCACGCCCAGATGGAGATAAGGGTCTACGCTGAGACTCTTTGCCAAATCGTTAAGGATTGGGTTCCCTTTGCCTATTCGGCGTTCGAGGACTATCGCCTTGGCGGCGCGCAGCTCTCCGCGCGCGGGGTCGACTGCGTTCGCCGCATGCTCGCCGGGCAGGAGGTCACACAAGAGACCTCGGGTATGAGCAAGGGCGAATGGAGAGAGTTCATGGACGTCGTGCGCGCGGGTGAAGCCTGACATCCTGGCAGCCCTGGTCACGTGATCCGCGTTTCGGTTGCGAAACCAACGAATGCGCTCACGGGATACGCTTTGAACCGGGACCGCTGTCCCTGATGGGCCGTCTTTACGTGCTGTTCGGTCAGATAGAACTGCTTGAGTGGCTTCTGGGCGGTCGCAGTGTCACGCTCCGGAGCACCGCGCCGTTTGGTCAAAGGTAACCATCGTTAAAAGACGGAGCGGGCTGACCAGCACAAGACACGGTGCCGCGTTTGGTGCGGTTCGTCACTCTGGGGATAAAGGGTGAAACGTCGGTAACGCTAAGCCCTACGCCCGTTGTCCGCCGCACCGCTTTCCCGCAGTGTACTGCGCCAAGCGTGCACGCATCTGGTTAAGTACGTCGTGACGTTTGTTGCTTGCCGCAGCGAACGACGATGTAGCGTCTTCGACGCAAACCCCCGCGACACTTTCGTGCAATCGGACACCTATGTGCATCTTTGCCAGTGCGTTCGAATTGATCCGAGGTCTCTTGCTGACCGTCTCGGCTATGGAGTGCATACGGGCCTGCGAGTAGATCTCGCAGGCCCGTATGCATTCATTGGGGCGACACTATCCCACCCGTCGCTCCGCCTGGCGACGGAACCGTGAGTCCGTGCCCAACGTGAACGTCCCGCGGCTCACTTTCCGCAGAGTACCTTCCCGAAGGAGTTGGCCGAACCCGCGCAGACCGTCCTCTCGGCTCAGATCGTCCACGGCCTCAGCCGCCAGGTGCAACAGCCGGGGGCGGGAGAACTTGTCTTCTCCCATAACGGTCGCGGAGTAAACGGCAGCCGCTTCCAAGACATCCGCGAGGTCAGTCGCCCCCACGTCCTGTGCGAATTGCTCAAAGTCGTCGCCCATGTCTGGCGTCTGGCGCCGGGGGGGTGCTTTGGCTTCGATCTCGCGGTCCATGTCAGCGACGCGCGGGGCCCGACGGGGCGCCACCGGTGCGGGAGCTTCCTGTGGGGCCTGTGCCGCCTCCGCAATCCGTTGCTCCGACACGAGCACCAGTGGAGCGTTCCGTTCCGGTCGCGCGGTTTTGACAGGCTCTTCAGACTTCGTGGCGCGCCGCGGACGGACCGTGCTGGCCAAGTCGGCACGATAGGCGCCCGAGTCATCGACCTTGACCGTTTCCATCGTGTCATCGGCGCGACGTGCGGCGACGGCCGCCTTGAGGTGCGAGATGTTGGCGTGGCGGCGAGAGGTGTCTTCGCCGGACAAACGGCTGTCGGTGGCCGCGAACAACCTCTCAAGGTCCTCGGGGTCCGCATCGGTCGCCGCCGCTGGCGTTTCTTCACCGGCGTCCTCGACAGCGGTCTGCACCTCTTCGAAAGCCGCATCTGTGGGCTCGGCCTCCGCATCCGTTGCCGGTTCTGTCACCGCGTCCTTTTCGTCGACGTGGGCCGTCTCGTCGTCGTCGGGCGCATCGAATGACGGTGCTGGAGCAGGGGCCTCTGCGGGGGTGTCATCCAGTTCTTCCACGGCTCGGATCGCGGCCAGTTCGGCCATCAGGTCGTCATCGCCCATCGAGGCGCTGGCCGCGGCGGGCGCGAGAACCTCGTCGATGTCGTCTTCGACGTTGGCGCCCGTCGCATCCCGTCCGAGTTCCGCTTCAATCGCGGCCAATTCGGCCATCAGGTCGGCCTCTTCGTCATCGCCGAGGTTCAGGTCGGACGCGGTGGGGCCGTCGGAGGCAGCAGGAGCGGACGCGTCCACGGCCGCAGCTTCGGCAGTGTCTTGGCTTGGTACGTTTTGCGGCGGCTGATCTGCGCTCATCGCACCGTCCGGAGCCGAAGGTGCCGTCGGTGCAGGTCTGTCAGCGGCAAGAGATGCAGCGGCTTCGGCGGCGGCCTCTGCGGCAGCCGCGGCGCGACGAACTTTGCGAACGCGGATGCGGCGGCGAGGGCGTTCACTGCTTGCGTCTTTGGCTGGCACATCGTCCGAACCGACTGTGACATCCTCCGATCCATCGTTGGATTGTTCTTCGATCTTGGCGGATTCGGCGGGTATGCTGGCTTCGTCTTGGTCCGACCGGCGACGCGCCGTGTGAGCGACGGCCTGAGCCAGTGTTTCGACTGTGTTCTTCGGCGTAGGCTCAGCCGCAACCGCCGCAACCGCCGCATCCATGGAGACTTCAGCGGCACCGCTGTCCGCGACTGCATCGCCAACCCGAAGGAGTTCGTCCGCATCTTCGTCTGCGGAGCCGTCCGCCTGTAGCTCAGCGTCACCCTCGATATCGTCGCTCGCGTCAGTCAGGTTCACCGTCGCGATTGTCTCTTCGGCTGTCTCGAAGGATGCCTCCAACGTGTCCTGGAGCCGTTCGATCAGACCCTCGTCCTCGGCATGCTGATCTTCGGAGTAAGGCGAGGAAAACGCTTCCTCTTCGGCCACCGCATTGCGGATCCGTGCGAGTTTCGCCGCGGCGCTTTGATCAAGTGCGGTGTCTTCGGCAGGGGCATCGCCCTCGGCCGCAGCCTCTATTTCGGGCGAGACCTCCGCAACGCCCACATCCGGGACCGCCGGCAGTTCATCTGATGCCGCCTCGCCAACAGGGAGATCCGCTTCGTCCACCTGCGTGGCCACCTCCGCCGGAACGTCTTCGTCTGTTACTGCAACGGCTGCGTCGACAACCGGATCAGCAACGGGCTCGGCGTCGCTTTCGATGGGTTGCGCGATCACGTCTGGCGCGGCTGGGGTTGCCGCAGCGGGGCGCAGGCGGACGCCACTGTCGTCGCCCTCGGCCTCCACCGCGGACTGGGTCTTCGCCTCGGCAATCTGACGGAGCATCGCCATGTCGGGCGTTGGTGGCTCCGCCCCAAAATAGCGGTCTTGGGCTGCCAGATCGCGGAAGTACTCCGCGATGTCCGTCATTGTGGAGAACGGATCGTCGAACCCTTCGAGCGTGCACGAAAAGGTTCCGTAAGCGACCGTCAGTATCTTGTTTGCAGGCACCATGGTTGTCACCACTTCCTTCTCGGACCGAAAAACTGTTTCACTTCGCATCCGAAGAAACAAAACGATTCGAGTCAAATCGTGCCCAGTTCGGGACCATTTGACGAATTCCGAGACGGATTTTTGCCAGAATCGACGTCAATGCCAAGTTCCCTTCCTCATAATGGCCCAGGTTCAGCGGATCGCCAAACTCCGGAAACGCTGGTCGGTGGGGCGGGGGTTAGCACGGGTGTCCTTGCCAGAGCCTTAACGCTTGCTCCGCGCATAGTGGCCGTTGATGGAGGGGCGAATGACCTTCTGGCGCAGGATATCGTCCCTGATCGGTTGGTTGGGGACCTCGATAGCGCGTCTGCGGAGGCGCGCACGGCCTTCGCGGAGGTGACCCACCATATCGCGGAGCAAGACAGCACGGATTTTGCCAAAGCGCTGCGCACGAGCGAGGCGCCTTGGGTGATCGGCGTTGGGTTTCTTGGTCGGCGGGTGGACCATTTCCTCGCGTGCCTCAGCGAAATGGCCCGCCGTCCGGCGTGCCCACAGGTGATTTTGCTGGGTGAGGTGGATTGCCTCTGTCTGCTGCCGCGCCGCGTCACTTTGGACATCCCGATAGGCAGTCGCGTGTCGCTCTGGCCGCTCGGGCAGGCGCGTGGGCGAAGTCTGGGGCTACGCTGGCCCGTGGATGGCCTGGTGTTTGAGCCAGCGGGGCAGGTCGGTACCTCGAATCGCAGTGTTGCGCCAGAGGTGACCATAGACATGGAGGGGGGGCCGGTTGCGTTGATCTTGGCCTCCGACAACTTAGAGGCGATGCTGCACGGGCTTAAAATCGACCCTCGCCCGGTGTCGTCCGACGTCCTATAACGACGGGGCGGAGCGTCAGGAGGACCCAGCGGATGCCATCACGACTGAACCCTATCGACATGGCGAAATACGTCTCGGCGCGTCGGGCACTGGACTATGTCGAAGACGGGATGCGGATTGGCTTGGGAACGGGCTCGACCGCCGCATGGATGGTCCGCTGCCTTGGCGAGATGGTGCGCGAGGATGGCTTTCGCATCACGGGCGTGCCCACCTCGACGCGCACAGCCCACCTTGCCCGCGAGGTCGGCGTGCCCATCGCCTCGCTGGAAGACGTGAAATGGCTGGACCTGACCATTGACGGGGCGGATGAATTCGACCCCGATCTGAACCTGATCAAAGGCGGCGGCGGCGCTTTGTTGCAGGAAAAGATCGTCGCGACCGCGTCCGATATGATGGTCGTGATCACCGATGCGTCCAAGAATGTCGACACCCTTGGCGCCTTCCCGCTCCCGGTGGAGGTGATCCCCTTTGGCTGGCAGACGACCAAGGCCCTGATTGAGGAAAGCCTGATCGGTATGGATGTGGGAGGGCGGTCGGTGACGCTGCGGCTCAACCGCGACGCCCCCTATCGCACTGACGAGGGCAATTTGATCCTGGACCTGCACCTGCGGCGTATCGGGAACCCGCGACAGCTCAGCCTGGTCCTCAACCAGATGCCGGGCGTCGTGGAGAATGGGTTGTTCCTAGATATTTGCGATGTGGTGGTGGTCGGTGCCTCTGATGGATCGGTCGAGGTCCGGGACATCAACAACGGGACCGTGGTGACCGAACAGGTCGATATGCAGGACGACGATAACATCTTCGTCAGAGTGTCGGAGTAAACCACGGCCTGCGACATTGCGGCTGCGGCGGGCAACCACTAGGTCTGGCGTCAAGATCGACGCAGGAGCCTAGGCCATGGAATTCGACTACGACCTTTTCGTCATCGGCGGTGGCTCCGGCGGGGTGCGGGCGGCACGTTTGACGGCCTTGGGCGGCCAGAGGGTCGCCCTTGCCGAGGAAAGTCGGATGGGCGGCACCTGCGTGATCCGGGGCTGTGTGCCCAAGAAGCTCATGGTCTTTGCGTCAGAGTACCCGGGCGCGATCCAGCAAGCGACCCAATACGGATGGGATGCGCAGGTTGGCGCCTTCGACTGGACCGCGTTCAAGGACCACCTCAACAGTGAGTTGTCGCGCCTCGAAGGGGCCTATGAAGGCAATGCCGAGAAGGCTGGCGTCGAGATCTTTAAACAGCGGGCCAAGGTCGCGGATGCACATACGGTGGAATTGGCCGACGGCACGCGCAAGACGGCCAAACATATCCTGATCGCGGTGGGTGGGCGACCCAGCCGACCCGATATGCCGGGGGCTGACCTGGGCCTGGTATCGGATGATTTGTTTGATCTGCCGCAGTTGCCGAAGAAGATGTTGATCGTTGGCGCGGGCTATATCGGCTGCGAATTTGCCTGTGTGTTCAACGGCTTGGGGGTGGATGTCCAGATGTTCATCCGAAAAGCCCAGATCCTGCGCGGCTTTGATGATGAGGCGCGTGGGCACGTGGCAGATTGCATGCAGCAACGTGGTGTTACGCTTCACACGGGCTGCGCGCCGACGGCCATCGAAAAGCGTGGTGACCGGATTTGGGTCAAGGGCTCCAATGGGCACGAGGACGAATTTGACGCCTTGCTGTGGGCCACCGGTCGGACGCCGAACACGGCGGGGCTGGGCTTGGAGGACGTGGGGGTCAAGCTCAACCGTCGCGGCGCCATCGAGGTCGATGAGTATGGTCAAACGGCCGTTCCGTCGATCTATGCTTTGGGCGATGTCATCGGTCGCGTTGAGCTGACACCGGTCGCGATCCGGGAGGCCATCGCGTTCCACGAGACGGTGTTCAAGGGCAACCGGACCAAGATGGATTACGACCTGATCCCGTCCGCGACCTTTACGCAGCCAGAGATGGGCACCGTGGGCCTGACCGAAGAACAAGCCGAAGAACAGGAACCGACCCTGGTCTATGCGACAGCCTTCCGCCCCATGCAGAGCGCTTTTGCAGGTGGTGCGGAACGGGTTCTGTTCAAAATGCTCGTCTCGAAGGACACCGATAAGGTTCTCGGGGTCCATATCGTCGGCCCATCGGCTGCCGAGATGATTCAATTCGTCGCCGTCGCCCTCAAGATGGGCGCGACCAAGGCTGATTTCGACCGGACATGCGCCGTTCACCCCGCGATGGCCGAGGAAATGGTGACGATGAAGGACCCCGTGCGCGTCCTCGCTTGAAGTCCCCGGTTTCCGGGCCAATCTTACAAACAGCAAGACAAGACCTAATACGGAAGGGACTTTCCTGATGGCAGGAACAGGCGGCCCCTGGGGGGGCGGTGGCAACTCCGGTGGCGGACGAGGGTCGAATGACGGCCCCGATCGTGGCTCAGATCGACCGAATGGCGGGCGTAGACCCGGACAGCCGGGCGGACCGAATATTCCAGAAATCGACGATTTGGTGCGCAAGGGCCAGGATCAGTTGCGCGTGCTCATGGGTGGCCGCGGCGGGGGACCCCGTCGGCCAAACGGCGGCAACGGAGGCGGCGGTGGCGGGTTCGAACTGAACCGCACCACGCTTATCGTGGGTCTTTTGGCCGCGCTCGGTCTCTGGATCTATGCGTCGGTCTACACGGTGCGTCCGGAAGAACGGTCGGTGGAACTGTTCCTTGGCGACTTCCAGGGCTCCATCGGGCAGCCGGGTCTGAACTTCGCGCCGTGGCCTGTGGTCACTGCCGAGGTCATCCCGGTGTCTACGGAACGGACGGTGGACATTGGCGTGAACCGCGGAAACCGCCAGGAACAGGGTCTGATGCTGACCGGCGACGAGAACGTCGTCGACATCGACTTCCAGGTGGCGTGGAACATCTCGGACCCGTCCGAATTCCTCTTCAATCTGCGCGATCCGGAGCAATCCATCCGCGCCGTGTCCGAGTCGGCCATGCGGGAAATCGTTGCGCGGTCTCAGCTAGCACCGATCTTGAACCGGGACCGGGGCGTCATCGCCGATGAACTCCGCGAACTGATCCAGTCGACGCTCAACAGCTACAACGCCGGGGTGAACATCATCCGTGTCAACTTCGACCGCGCCGACCCGCCGGAGCAGGTGATCGACGCCTTCCGCGAAGTGCAAGCGGCGGAGCAGCAGCGAGACCGTCTCCAGTCGGAGGCCGATGCCTATGCCAACCGCGTCCTCGCAGGCGCGCGCGGTGAAGCCGCCCAGCTTCTGGAGGAAGCCGAAGGCTACCGCGCCCGTGTAGTCAACGAAGCCGAAGGTGAAGCCAGCCGCTTTACCGCCGTTCTTCAGGAATATGCCAATGCGCCCGACGTGACGCGTCGACGTTTGTACCTCGAAACCATGGAACAGGTGCTGGGCGACGTCGACAAGATCATCGTGGATGACGGCATCGGCGGGGCCGGTGGCCAGGGCATCGTTCCCTATCTGCCGCTCAATGAATTGCGCGGCGGGCGCACCACCCAAGGGGGGACGAACTGATGAAACGCTCTGCTTTTCTTCTACCCATCGCAGCCCTTGCAGTCCTGCTGCTGTTCTCGTCGATTTTCGTCGTGGACGAACGTCAAAAGGCGCTGGTGCTGCAATTCGGGCGCGTCGTCTCGGTTAAGGAAGATCCCGGTCTGGCCTTCAAACTGCCGCTGATCCAGGACGTCGTTTTCTACGATGACCGCATTCTCAGCCGCGATGTGGACCCGATCGAAGTCACGCCGTCCGATGACCGCCGTCTGGTCGTGGATGCCTTCGCACGGTACCGCATCATCGAGGTTGAGCGCTTTCGGGAAGCGGTCGGTGTTGGCGGGATCGCCCTTGCGGAATCGCGCCTGGACTCGATCTTGCGGTCCGAGTTGCGGGAGGTTCTGGGGTCGGTGTCCTCCAACGAGATCCTCTCCGAGGACCGTGCGGCGCTGATGATGCGCATCGCGACCGGTGCCCGGGCCGAGGCCCTCGCCCTCGGGTTGCAAGTCATTGACGTCCGCTTGAAGCGGACCGACCTGCCGCCGCAAAACCTGGACGCCACCTTCGCGCGGATGCGCGCCGAGCGGGAGCGGGAAGCCGCGGACGAAATCGCGCGCGGTGAAGAAGCGGCCCAACGGATCCGGGCGCAGGCCGACCGGACGGTGGTCGAACTTACCTCCGAGGCGGGTCGCGAAGCGGAGATCGTGCGTGGTGAGGCAGATGCCCGCCGGAACGCGATCTTTGCCGGTGCCTTTGGCGAGGACCCAGAGTTCTTTGAATTCTACCGGTCCATGACCGCCTATACCCGGGCGCTACAGGGACAGAATTCGACCCTGGTGCTGTCGCCGGATTCGGAGTTCTTCGACTACCTGCGCACCGACCAAGTCACCGCAGACTGATCTGCGAAAACACACTGAGGAAGGCCGGCCCATTGGGTCGGCCTTTCGCGTTCTGCGCGACGGGGGTTGGCGCCGTTCCCGCGCGGCCCTACCTTCTTGGTCAGAAATGCATCACGCCCATGTGATGCCTCGGCGCGTTGTCTCACTGAAGTCTGGTGCAGATATGCAACGCAGAGGCCGCGCTCGCATGCTGCGCGTTCACAGCACCAAGGAGGTATGTGTGTACACATCTTTACAGTCCAACCGGCCAGTCGCCGCCCTGCGCGCGCTGACGGCCTTTGCCCTCGGGCTCGTGATGCTCGTGGTGTCCAGCTTGGCCGCCGCGGCGCAGGGACGCCCTGATAGTTTTGCCGATCTCGTCGATCAAGTGTCTGGCTCCGTGGTGAATATCACCACGAACACCTCTGTCGCTGTCAGCGACCGGGGGCCAAACCGGGGCAACCCGCTGGAAGACTTCTTTGAGGAATTCCGCGACCGCAACAACCCCGGCCAGCGGGAGCGTCCGCGCCGTCGCGGCAGCGCGCTCGGTTCTGGCTTCGTGATTTCTGAAGACGGCTACATCGTGACGAACAATCACGTCATCGAAAACGCCGACGAGATCCTGATCGAATTCTTCTCGGGCAATGAACTGCCCGCAGAGATCGTCGGAACCGACCCCGACACCGACATCGCCTTGCTGAAGGTGGAGAGTGATAGCCCCCTGGAGTTCGTCCCCTTCGGCAACAGCAGCGCCATGCGCACGGGCGATTGGGTGATGGCCATGGGCAACCCCTTGGGTCAGGGCTTTTCGGTCAGCGCCGGTATCGTGTCGTCCACGGGGCGCAACCTGCAGGGCGTCTACGACGACTTCATCCAGACCGACGCCGCCATCAACCGGGGCAACTCGGGCGGTCCGTTGTTTAACCTCGACGGTGAGGTGATCGGCGTGAACACCGCGATCCTGTCGCCCAACGGTGGCTCCATCGGGATCGGGTTCGCCATGGCGTCCAACGTGGTTACGAATGTCGTCGATCAGTTGCAGGAGTTCGGCGAAACCCGCCGTGGCTGGCTGGGTGTTCGCATCCAAGACGTGGACCCGGAACTGGCCGAAGCCTTGGGTCTGGCAAACGCCAACGGCGCGCTGGTCACCGATGTGCCCGATGGGCCGGCCAAGGACGCTGGGATCCTGCCGCGCGATGTTATCCTGACGTTTGACGGCGTCGCCATCGAGGATACGGGCCAACTGATCCGCGTGGTCGGAAACGCACCAGTGAACAAGGCCGTTCGCGTGATCGTCTTCCGCGATGGTGGTGAGGAGACTGTCCTCGTCACCCTTGGCCGCCGCGAAGAGGCGAACACGCCCCGTCCGGCCTCGGCCCAGGTGCCCCAGGGTCCGGCGCAGTCGGATCTTATGGGGATGACCGTCTCGAACCTGACAGACGAGTTGCGGGCGCAACTTGGTCTGGATGGGGATGCTTCGGGTGTTGTGGTCTCTGACATCGATGCCGATAGCTCGGCTTACGATAAGGGCCTGCGCGCCGGTGATCTGATCGAGGAAGCGGGCCAGGTCCGGGTCCGGACCGTGGCCGAACTGGAAGACCGTTTGGACGAAGCCCGTGACGCTGGACAGAAGAGCTTTCTGTTGCTGATCCGTCGCGGCGGCGACCCTCGGTTCGTGGCGCTGTCCCTCGACGAGGAGTGATATCCGACCCATGTCGGACCGCGGGCGCCTTCGGGCGCCCGTTTTCGTTTGGCTGTTACAGTCGCGCGGTGATCCAGGCTCCGGCCAGGATCAGGCCCAGAAGAACCGGCTGATGGATCAGATAGATCGCCAGCGAATGCTGACCCGGCCAAGCAAGCCACCGCGCCCAGCGGCCCGGCCTGCGCGGCACGGTCGCGAGGCGGTCCCATAGCCCAAGGCGGCCCCCTAAGTTGCCAACCGCGACCCCCAGGAGGAGCGGCGCCACCCAGGGCACCAGCGGCTCATAGTCCATCATCGCAGGGATGCCCTGACCGAGACCCGTCCAAAGCCACCAGGAGCCATCCAGGGCGGGCAGGTGTAGGCCCGGTCCCCACCACAGGATGAGACCGCCTAGGGCGGCTAGCACCCACCAAGGCAGGCGGAGGCAGGCGAGACCGATCAACGAACTGGCCGCGATGGAATGCAGAATGCCGAACCGTACCCAAAAGGCGGGCACCGCCACATAGGTCGCCACCGAGACCGTCGCCGCCGCCGCCACGAGCCACGCGAAGCGACGCCAGAAAGCGCCCCAGCGAATGCCGGAGCCATGGGCGAGCCATAGGCTGAGCCCCGCGAGAAATAGAAACCCGCCCGCGATGCCACGGGCCGACAGATCCCAGAGCCCTCCAAAGGTCGTGCCCGGAGGGACAAGGCCCAAAACCTCGAAGTCGCGCCCGAAATGAAAGGCCGCCATCGCAGCAAGGGCAGCCGTTCGCGCCCAGTCGATCACCAAAAGACGCGGCCTGCTCATAGGTCGCGCCCCAATGCGATCAGGCCCAGCGATTTGGCCGCATCCGTCGATAAGGTCCCGCTTTCCAATCCGCTCGGCGCCTGGAACGCCTGGACGGCGGTGCGCGTCGGCACATCGTAAAAGCCGTTGATCTCCCCGCCATAGAGGCCGCGCACTTTGAGCGCCCGCTGGATCTGCGCCACGAAATCCGGGTCCCTGTCGCGCAGGGCGCAAGGCGTCTCGAACCAGGTTTCTTCGCGCGGTGTCACAATGCGTGTGGAGGTCACGGTGCGAAAGCGTGCGGGGCTCAGGACGGTGCCATCGGGGGCGACAACGGCGCCCGACTCCAGTTGCTGCTGCGTGACCGTCTCGATCACCGCTGGCGTGATGCCCCGCGCGTAGCAAGCCCCTGGTACGGGATCCAGCGGGCCGAAGGACTGTCGCACCTCGTCCACGGTCGCACCGGTACAGCCGGCCACCGAGACGGCGACCAGGGCAAGCGCCAGCCGGGGGACGGAGGGGTGGTTCATATGGCCCCTGTTCAATGCATTACGGGTGCGGTCCGTAACCGCTCCGACCCTACCGCAGCGGGCCAGGGTCTCAACCGCCGGGGCCGTGGGGAGGCCCCGCGGGCGCCCATCTGCATACGAACCGTTGCACGGAGGCCACCGCCAGACTAACTCACCCCAAAGACAGCCCATCGGAGACCTAAGCATATGGCCAAGATCACCTACATCGAGCATGGCGGAACCGAACACGTGGTCGAGGTCGCCACAGGGCTGACCGTGATGGAAGGGGCCCGTGACAATAACATTCCAGGGATCGAGGCCGATTGCGGTGGGGCCTGTGCCTGCTCGACCTGCCATGTCTACGTGGACCCGGCCTGGACGGACAAACTGCCCGCGAAAGACGCGATGGAAGAGGACATGCTCGACTTCGCGTACCAGCCGGACCCGGAGCGGTCGCGATTGACGTGCCAGTTGAAGGTGACGGACGCGCTGGATGGTTTGGTTGTCCAAATGCCCGAGAAACAGATTTGACGTCCCCGGGGGCGCCGCGCGGCCTGTTGCACGCCTGGAGGCGTCGCGTTCGCGGCGCGGTTGCTGGCGTCGCGCTGGTGGCCGCTGTCCCTGCTGCCGCATGTGTATCGCTCTCAGACAACGCGGCCTTGCCCGGATCCCTCACACGAGATGACAGCGGCACTCGGGGCGCTTGGTACGAAGATCCGACACGCGCCTATGGCCACGACATCATGGGCGAGGTTCAGGACGCGGAAACCCTGCGTGCGGTCGTCGACGGAGAGACCTGTACCGTGGTCGAGGCCGCTGCGGGCGAGGGCTTTGTGTTTGAGGACATTGCGCCACGGCTGTCAGACGTTGATGGCGACGGCATCCCCGAGGTGATCGCGGTCCGCTCCTCGTTTTCCTTGGGCGGGCAATTGATCATCTACCGAGCCGAGGGCGCCGAACTCGTGCCCCTTGCCGCGACGCCCCATATCGGACGCCGGAACCGCTGGCTGGCCCCCGCCGCCTGGGGCGACCTGGACGGAGATGGCGCCTGGGAGGTGGCCTATGTCGACCGCCCGCACCTGGCGAAAACCCTCCGGGTCTGGCGCTTTGGCCGCTCCGGCTTGATCGAAGTGGCAACGGCCGCAGGGGTGACGAACCATCGAATTGGCGAGCCGTTCATTTCGGGCGGTTTGCGCCAGTGCGAGGATGGGCCGGAGATCATTCTGGCGTCCGCCGATTGGACGCGCTTGTTGGCGGCACGTGTCACGGGCGGCGCCGTGCGGCTGTTTGACCTCGGCCCCTGGAGCCGCGCATCAGCCGGTCGCGCCTTGTCGTGCGGCTGATCCTCATCACCGCACTGGCGACGGTCTGGGCGGCAGACGCTCTGGCTCAGCAGCCGCTGAGCGCCGAGGTCTTGTTGGACAGGCTGGTGGGTGGCTCTGCCGTGTTCACGCGCGCCCCGGACGGCGGCTACATCGGACGAGAGTACTTCCCCTCCCGCAACCGCAGCTTTTGGGAAGGCGCGGACGGCACGTGTTCCGAGGGCCGCGTGACCATCGAAGGTCAGGCGCTCTGTTTTCGGTACGAGGGTGCGCCGGACGAAGCCCACTGCTGGGTGCCTTTCGTGGACGGGGACCGGATGGCGTACACCTCCACCACGACGGAGGAGGTCCAGTGGATTACCCCCGTTCCCGATTTGCCGTTCGATTGTGTTGACGGAAATCTGACGTCTTAACCTGTGTTCGCTGTGGTTTCGGTGCCAGGGGCGACCCGGGTCGGGGCAGGGGTCTGGACCTGGGGGCGTCCGGTCGTTTGCCAAAGGTCCTGTGCAGAAATGGTCGTCTTTCCGACGTACCGAACCAGACAAAACGGGCCATTTACCTTACGTCATTAGGTGCGCGACCATCGCCGCTTCCACGAGATAAACCGTTGGAATGTCTCGGAGGTGATTATCTCAAAGCCGTCAATGCGCCTCTGGGTTTTTCAACTGGTCATGTGTTTTGGAGTCGTTCCAAGAGGACACCGATACGGTCGTGCGGAGACTTGTGGTATCCCACCGATTTTAAAAGCGTCGCAGGGCAAGGCCCCAGTGTCGGCAGGCCGATTGGCTTAGGTGAGGTCGCTGCCCTTATGGCCAGAAATCGGATCCTGCTTAGTGCAGCCCTCACGTCTCGGGACCATGCTGTCGGTTCGGGCTGCAAATCTTGAGACCATACCGAAAGCGACGACAAACGATCTTGGCGCGCAAAGAGTCGACCTAATCGTGACGAAGGCAGTCACGCCAGCCACGCGATCCGTGGTCTCCCAGTGCAAACGGCTTGGTCTGGCATCAGCTACTGAGCGGCCCGTGGCGCGAGGGATGGGAGGCGCCTTGTGGTAAAGCAAGGCAATCGCGCTGTCTTGCTGTCAAGGAAGCCGTCCGGCCCGGGCGCAACCAGGAAGAAACGCTATGCCGCTATTGTTCCTGTAAGGGAGGTCTGAAGCCGAGACGCTAGTTTTAGTGCGGGGCAAATTGCAATCCCACCAAGAATACGCCGAACACATGTCAGGCCCAAAGCCGGGTTGGGCCGCCCAGGAAGGACTTGAAAGTAGCGGTCGTCGTCAAACAAGCCGTCCACAGTATGTCATCGACAGACAGAGAACTATGGCCTGGCCTTCGCAAAGAACGGTTCATTAAGGGACGGGCTCGGGCGATGGGTACTCCACGTGACCCATCAAGCTGCTCTCACCTTGTATCGCGCCGGCCCATGCGATGACGCGAACAGACGTCCATATCCCATTGTTCCTAAGAGATACCCGAACCCGCATGACGTGATCCGGGCCGGTTTGGTCGGTGGTGTTCGGAGATGCCCAGCACCTCAGCGGATCCGCCTAGAGGGAACGTACTTCTACCGCCAAGGCTATGGCTATCGACTTGCCTCTGCGTTCACTTTGTCTGACACCTCGCGTGCCGATCTACGCATCAACTTGCATCAATGCCGCCTGGCCAGAGCTCCTCTCGGGCGGCTGGGCTGTCCTCAAGGTCATAGAGCCACGAGCGCTTCGATATCGGCCCTCCCTAACGTTCCAGTATAGAGCGAGCTAATGCGTGAGGTTCAGGTCATAGTCCGAATCCTTTCCTAGGTCAGGCTTACAGGACCGATAACGACTACCGGCTGGTATGCCCGCCGCGCCTCGGCGTGTCGCTACGTGTAGGAGCTAGGCCATCTGAGCGCCGCGTAAAAGGATCGGCGGTAGGCTAGTGTGATGTGAGATCGCCCTCCCCATAGGTCTGACGAGTGGCAAAAGCCTAACCACCTTGTGAAACATGCGCGCGTCAGCGCCCTACCTACTCCCCCACAAAAGCACCCCCCGCCCGAGCGCTCAGGCTCGAAGGCGGGGGGTGCTCGTGCCGCAACGCACCTCGGAGAGAGGGGGGAGAGACCGGGGAGGGTGGCGCGGCATCACTCCGACCAGGCGGGGGGATACCCGGCCGGAGCAGTCGTTCAAGGATCAGTCGTCGTCGCGGCTCTCCTCGGCGAAGCGGGCAAAGATGTCCGTGGCGATGGTGTTCTTGCCGACCACCGTCGCGCCGTTCAGGCCGCGCCGGTCGTTGGCGTTGTCCTCGGTCGCGTTGAAGATCGCGAAGGCCTCACCAAGCGAGCCGGACCGGGTCGAGACGGTGACGGTCGCGTCGCCGCTGGGCAGCTTCGAGCGGTCGTTGGCGCGGTCGATGTCCTGGTTGAAGTGAGCGATGGCCCCGGCGGCGCCCGCGGGCACTTGGGCGGAGGCGGCTCCGGCGATGGAAGCGGCGGCGACGATGGCGGAGAGGATGAGCGTTTTCATAGTGTTAGTCCTTATGTGAGTGGCCCAGTTAGCGTTGCGGCGGGCCTGCGTGGGTTGCGGTGTGCTGGGCTGTTGCCCTGCTGATGGGATTGATATGCGGGAGGGCGGCCTGGCATTCAACAAACGGACGCGTGAGAACGACGCGATAAGCGTGCATCTGCGCGCATATCTCTCCCCCAACCGCACGGCCCTCACGGGCGCGCGACGGCAGCTCACCAAACCGCGACAATTCCCCTAAAATCCGACACGAAACCCGCACCCCAGCCGCCCCCCACCCCGAGCAACAGCCACCCGCCCCAGCTTCTTCTCGGCAAAAATACTCCCAGCCCCATAGCCCCACCAAAGCGCAGCAGGCGAGATCCGGGTGCCCGCAAGCGACCCCAGGTCCAAACCCAATATCGGGAGATTGGTCTTAGCTGAGCGCGCGCCAGCCGATGTCTCGGCGGCAGAACCCTTCGGGCCAGTCAATCTGATCGACCATGCCATAGGCGGCGCGATGGGCCTCTGATAAGCTGCTTCCACGGGCTGTCACGCCCAAGACGCGGCCACCGGAGGCGACCATTTGGCCGTTCTCGCGCGCCGTGCCTGCGTGGAACACCATATGGCGGCTGTCAGCGGGCAGCTCGGTCAAGCCACCAATGACCGATCCCTTGGCGTAGGGCCCTGGGTACCCGTCGGCGGCGAGTACCACGCAGAGCGCGTGGTCCTCGGCCCAATGGACCTGCGCCTCAGCCAGGCGGCCCTCGGCCGTGGCCAGTAGAAGATCCAACACCTGTCCCCCAAGGCGCATCATTAGGCACTGGCACTCTGGGTCGCCAAAGCGGACGTTGTATTCCACGAGGCTGGGTTGGCCGTTGTCGATCATCAGCCCCACAAATAGAACGCCGCGAAACGGCGTGCCCCGACGGACCATTTCGGCCATGGTGGGGCGCACGATGTCGTTAAGGGCGCGGGCCTCGACCTCGCGCGTCATCACCGGTGCGGGTGAGTAAGCGCCCATGCCGCCTGTGTTCGGGCCGGTGTCGCCGTCGCCCACACGTTTGTGGTCCTGCGCGGTTCCGATTGGCAGCACCGTCTCGCCGTCCACGAGGCAAAAGAACGAGGCCTCCTCGCCTGATAGGAAAGCCTCGATCACGACCTCGGCGCGTCCGTGCGCTCCGTCGAAAATATCTGACAGTGCGGCCTCGGCGGCGTCCCCTGTCTCGGCGACGGTGACGCCTTTACCTGCAGCGAGGCCATCCGCCTTGATAACGATTGGGAGCGGTTGATCGGCCAGGTATTCGCGCGCGGCGTACAGGGTATCGAACCGACCATAGGCCGCCGTCGGGGCGCCAACGGCGGCGCAGACTTCCTTGGTGAAGCCTTTGGAAGCCTCTAGCCGAGCCGCGGCCTCGGAGGGGCCGAAAACGGCGATGCCGGCCCCAGACAGCCTATCGGCCACCCCGGCGGCCAGGGGCGCTTCGGGCCCAACGATCACAAAGTCGATGCTTTCTGCGCAGGCCCATTCCGTGACTGCGGCCCCATCTAGGATGTCCAGATCGGCGCATTCCGCAATCTGGGCGATCCCGGCGTTTCCAGGGGCCACGATCAATCGGTCGCATTTGGGGTTTTGCAGAACCGCCCAGGCCAAGGCGTGCTCGCGTCCGCCCGATCCGAGGATGAGAATGTTCATGGCTGGCCCCCTGTCTGTCGCGGCGGGGTTTACGGAACCGCCGCGTCACAGACAAGTCGCGCCATATCCGCGCGCGACCGCAACACGGCCACTGGGACGGTTGGTCCATGGGCGTCGATCTCGGTCAGGAAGCGCGGCGCGTGGTCCCTGTCGAAATTCCAGACGTAGCTGAGGAAGGCTAGATCGGGCAGCGGCTCCGGGCAGCCATCCGCCATGGCAGGTCGCACACGCCCGTAATGGCGCAGGACGCGACCAGCCAATTGCCACAGGGCCCGGGCGCGGGGGATGCGGACCCAGAGGATCAAATCCGCCCGTGGCACGCGCAGGTCAAAGCTCGACGGGCTGCTGCCATCGATGATCCAACGGTCCCGCGCGGCCAAATCTTGGATGAGCACCCTCTGTTCGGCCTTGGGGCGCAGGTGCCAGCCGGGCAGCCAGATCACGTCCCTGTCCAAGGCATAGTGGGGCAGCTTGAACTGCTCGGACAGGCGCAAGGCCAGTGTCGTCTTGCCACCGCCGGAGCGGCCCACGATCATCACGCGGCGGGCGGTCCGCAGCCGCAAAGCCGCTTGGGATGGGGTCACATAGCAAGGCATGGCGCTGACTAGCGCGGTCGGCGTGCGTGGCCCAGGGCTGATGCGCAGGCGCAGGTCCGTCGGCGCGTTTTGACACGGTTCACCCCGAAGGGGGGTCAACCCTTCGGATGGGATCGCAGGGTGGTTTTCGCCACCGCCGTCCGTAGATAGGATCTCACCATGGATGATTTGATCGACGACGGTCCCGCCCCGCGCGGACGCAACGAGGCGGAATACACAGTGTCCGAGATTTCGGGCGCGGTGAAACGCACGTTGGAAGGCACCTTTGGCCGGATCCGCGTGCGTGGCGAGGTCGGGCGCATCTTTCGAGCCCGGTCAGGGCATCTGTATTACGACGTGAAGGATGACCGGAACGTTTTGGCCTGCACCACCTGGAAGGGTCAGATCAGCAGCCTCTCGGTGCAGCCCGAGGAAGGGATGGAGGTTATCGTCACGGGGCGCCTGTCCGGCTTTGGTGCGCAATCCAAGTACAATTTGAACGTGGACGCCATGGAGGTTGCTGGCGCCGGTGCCTTGATGGCGATGCTGGAGAAGCGCCGCACCCAACTGGCCGCTGAGGGTCTGTTTGAGGCCTCGCGCAAAGTGCCTCTTCCGTTCTTGCCGAACGTCATCGGCGTGGTCACCTCGCCCCAAGGGGCTGTCATCCGCGATATTCTACACCGCTTGTCCGACCGGTTCCCGCGAAATGTCCTGATCTGGCCCGTGGCCGTGCAGGGGCGGGCCTGTGCGCCCGAAGTTGCCAATGCGATCCGGGGGTTCAATGCCTTGCCGCCGAATGGGCCGATCCCCAGACCCGATCTGCTTATCGTTGCGCGCGGTGGTGGGTCCATCGAGGATCTTTGGGGCTTCAACGAGGAGGCCGTCGTACGGGCCACCGCAGATAGTCGCATCCCGTTGATCTCAGCCGTTGGGCACGAGACAGATACCACCTTGATCGATTTCGCGTCCGATCACCGGGCGCCGACGCCCACTGCCGCCGCCGAGCGCGCGGTGCCGGTCCGGTCTGAGTTGATCGCGACCGTTCGCGCCCTGGGACAGCGCCAAACCCGCGCCGCAGACGCCCTGGTCCGCGCGCGGCGGCAACGCTTGGCGGATCTCTCGCGGGGTCTGCCCCGGCCCGAGGTCCTGGTGCAGCGCCCCCGCACACGTGTCGAGGCCTTGGCCGGTCGTCTACCACTTGCTCTGACGGCGCGGGTTGCGCGGGCGCGGGCAGAGATCGCACAGCTTGATCGGGGTTTGACCTTGGGGGAGCGTCTGGGCGCGGCGCGGCAACGGCTGTCTCTGCTTTCGGGGCGGCTGGACTTGGCGCTGCAGGCCCAGAGGCGCCGAGACGCCGCGCGGGTTTCAGCGACAGCCGGGGCCTTCGACCGGCTTGCGGCGCGGGGCTTTCCCCAGCCCCGACGGGATTTGGACCGCCTGGTCAGACGCCTTACGCCCGAGGCCCTTTCCCGGCGCGCCCTCCGCGATGGGGACAGGTTGGAGGCGATCCTGCGACGGCTGTCGGTGGTCGCCACGACGCGCCAATCGGCTTTGACCGCGCGGCTGACCGCGCTGGATCGGTTGCGCGAGTCCCTGGGGTACGAACGCACCTTGGAGCGCGGCTTTGCCGTTGTCTGGGCCGGAGATCGCGTTGTGACCGATCCCGCAGCGGCGCGGGCGGCCCGCCAGGTTTCGCTGCAATTCGCGGGGGACGGTCGGGTCGATGCGGTGACCGCCGGTGGGACGGCTCCGAGCCGTAAGCGCGTGGCAGGGGCCAAGGACGATGATCAGGGGCAGCTGTTTTGAGGACAGCGATTGCGCGTGGTCACTCTGGGGAGAAGAGAGGCGCCTCCAAGGGTCAGCTGTTGGCTGGATGTCGTGGCATGAAAGGCGCGAGGTAGTTGGGGAACCCAATCTAGCCATCGGTGGCGCAGGGCATGTGGGGGATCACCTTATGTGCAAGATGGACGTTGGGCCGCTCATATGTGGATCAAGTCGAGACACAACGCGTGACCGTTCCAAGTGATCCGTCGTAGGTGAAAGGGCTTCAAACGATGCATCCGGTTGCGCTGTACCTGCCCGAGTGACCCCGCTTCACGCGGGATCCGCCCGCTCAGCAACGCATGCGGCGACCTTCAGACCCCGAGGTCCGGCAGGGGGCAATCGATCGGCTCCGCATCGACGTCGGAGGTCACCAGATCTTCGGACGGGGGATCCCCGACAACACGGGCGTGGAAGCCTCCGCCCGGCATTTCGATAAAGTGCCAGCACTGGGGCGCCGGGTCGCTATCGTAGACGAAGCAGATGTTTCCTTCGGCATTGGCAAACCAAATGCCGCGTTGGCACTGACCGCCTTCAAAGGCCCAAATGACGCGCTTGTCGGTAAAGTATTGTTCGGACCCAAAGGGTTCTCCGTAGCGGTCGAAGTAGAAGGTCTTGCCGTGGACCATCTGCTCGAACTCCTGGGGGGTGACCACCCGCTCGGCCGCGGCGGTCAGGGGCCAGGCCATGAGGGCTGCGGTGGCGAGGGCTGTCAGGCGCATGTCAGATCTCCTTCGCTTTCACCCTCGCCGGGGCGCGGCGTCCTGTCTACCCCTTGGCCCAGGGCATCCACCCGAGGGTTCATCATCCGCCGCCACCACCAGGGCCAAAGCGCAAAGGTGACCATAACCGGTAAGGAGTAGGGCAATTGCGGCTGCCCGTCCTCGATGCGCAAAGCCTCAAAGCCCCGGGACGGATGGGCGTGATGGTCGGAATGGCGGGGCGCGTGCAGGGTCAGCAGATTGGTGACGACGTGGGGAGCGTTCCAGGAATGCTGCGGTCCCACCGGCTCCCACCGGTCGCCCTGTCGCGCGCGGCGCATCCCGTAGTGGAGCACATAATCGGTCACCAGCAATTGGCTTTGGGCCAGCAGGCAGAGGGCGACATAAGCGCCCACACCGCTCCAATCGAGCAGGGCCCAGGCCAGGAACAGGCACCACAGCCCGCCGCCCACATAGGCCCAATAGGGGTTTCGCCGATCATAGGCCGAGCGCCCCCGCTGTCGTTGCCTGGACTTCTCCAGGGCGAGCCCTTTCCAAAAGGAGAAGTGCCACGCGCGAAAACAGAACCGCCACCAGCTTTCGTTGTAACGGGCGGTATTCGGGTCCTCTGGCGTGGCCACAAGGCGGTGATGCAGACCAGGATGCGCCGTGGTCTGATGACCGAACAGCAGGGTGATGTACGTCCACCGCCCCAGGGCTCTGCGCGTTTTGCCGGAGGCGTGGATCAACTCATGGGCGTTTGAGTTCATGATCTGGCCAAAGAACAGCCCCGACGCCGCGAAATACGCCAGCCAGTTCAGCCACGGCCCCCCTTGGGCCAGTGCCCAAACGGCGACCGCGAGCAGCGGAAAATGCACGACTGCCAGGCCAACGGTGAGGTGGCGGGCCTGACGCTCGGTTGGGGCGCGCTCGCCCGCGGGGAGGATATGATCGAGGCACGCCACCACGATGGCCATCCAGATGAAGCTGGCCAGGTCCCAGACACCGCCCCAGACGGCGCCCGCCAGCAGAAGCAGGATCGACAGGCCCAAGGCGGCCAGATAGGCGAAGATCGGCGGCATCGCAGGCTCCCGTGATGCGGTTGAGCGGACTTGGAGCATCTAACCACAGCATCAGGCAAAACCATGGCAGACAGGGTGCCGCAGGGGCCGAAGGCCCATTCGTCGCACCCCGTCACGACGGTTTCAGTTGCGATAGGCCCGGCAGCTACACCCCGCGTCCGAGATTGCCCCGCACAGCCGCATGGCCTCGCGCCGACTGTCCGCGCCGATCCGTACCGCGAGGATTGAGGTGCGCGTGCCCCGTCGGGCTTGGGGGACAAGCTCCAACCGTGTGGCAGGCGCGGCCCGGCGGCAGGCGCGGCTCAGCCGGTCGTAGGCTGCGCGCGCCGCGGTTGCATTCAATCCATAGGCAACCTGAACACCCCAGGGCGAAAACCGTGGCGGCGGTGGCTGCGATGGGCGCAGGGGCGTCACCCGCCGTTTCGCGGCCATGGCAACACATGCCGTCAGGAACGGTGTCTCGCCGTCCAGGGCGAAATCGGCATCCTCCGGGGGCGCGTCCCGCCAGGTCTCGGCGGTGTGGCCCGTAATGATGCGCACATAGTCGATCGTCTCTCGCGCAAGTCCCCCGGTTCTGGCTTGCCAGCCTTCAGCCCGCCGCTCACCGCCGTTATAGCCGATGGCGGCCATCCCGAGCGAGCCGTAGCGCCGCGTCATTTCCCCAAGGTATTCAGCAGACCGCGCGATGGCTTCGGCTGGGTTGAACGGGTCGCTCAGCTTGCGCAACCGCGCCGTGCTGTCGATGAATTGCGCGATGCCCTTCGCGTTCGCAGGACTGACCGCGTTGGGGTCAAACCGGCTTTCCTGCCAGAGCAGACGGGCAAAGAACGCCGGGGGCAAGCCGTGTTGGCGGGCCTCGGCGTCGATCTGGGTGCAGACGTCTTCGGCAAAATGCGCCGCCCGAATGCAATGGCGCGGCGCGTCCACGCCGTCGGAACACGAAATCTGCGGCGGGGGATCGGCGCGCAAAGGCAACGCGAACACACACAAAATAAGGAGAAGACGCACCATTCCAGGACGGTCGGCTTTGGGCTGCACCCTGTCAAGGCATGGGCGCGGCAACGGCTCGTTTCCACTGGGCTGTTTTCCATGGGGCAGTGACACTTGGGGGTTTGGGGCGCCACCGGGGCGTCTGGCGACAATCGCCAGCGGTCTTTCGCCCCGGCCCCTGCCGTATTAGGTGGAGGCAAAGGGGGTGCGCGATGTCGTTCTTCAAAAAGCTCAAGGATCGCCTGACGCGGTCATCCTCCAAGTTGGAACAGGGCCTCGATGCCATTGTCGAGGACGGCGCCGATGTGTCGCCGCAGGGCGAAGACGTCCCGGCGCCCGCGCCGCAGCCGTCCCCTGCGCCCACAGACACCGCGCGCCCCGCGCCCCAGGAACCGGCCGCCGTCCAGACAGAGGTGCCAGCGCCGCCGCCAGTCCCGGTGCCACCGCCCGCCGCCACGCCACCGCAGGCCCCTGCCCCCACCGCTCCGCCGGTCCCGCCGACGCCGTCGGACCCCACCCCGCCCGAGAAGACGACAAACCGGGAGGCCCCGGCAAAGCCAGGGCTGCTCGGGCGGTTGATGGGCCGTTCCGCGGCTGCCCCCGCCGCGCCGCGCCGGGTTCTGGACGATGAGATGCTGGAGCAGTTGGAGGAATTGCTCATTGCCTCCGACATGGGGGTGGAGACGGCGCTGCGCGTCACCGCCAACTTGGCCGAGGGGCGCATGGGCCGCCGTCTATCTGTGCCGGATATCAAGGAGCTTCTGGCGTCTGAGGTCGCCCGCATCATGGAGCCCGTGGCCCGGCCAATGCCTTTGATGCCCAAGCGGCCCCAGGTGGTTCTGGTCGTGGGTGTGAACGGGTCCGGGAAGACCACGACGATCGGTAAGCTGGCCAGTCAGTTCCGCGCTGCCGGTAAATCGGTGGTCATCGCCGCCGGGGATACGTTTCGTGCGGCGGCCGTGGAGCAATTGCAGGTCTGGGGGGAGCGGGCCGGCGTGCCGGTCATGACCGCGCCCGAAGGCACAGACCCGGCCAGCCTGGCCTTTGATGCGATCTCCAAGGCGGAGCAGGACGGCGCAGACCTTTTGTTGATCGACACGGCAGGGCGCCTCCAGAACCGCGCGGACCTCATGGAAGAACTGGCCAAGATCGTCCGCGTCATCCGCAAAAAGGACCCGAGCGCGCCCCACAACACGCTCTTGGTGCTCGACGCAACGACCGGGCAAAACGCCCTGAGCCAAGTTGAGACCTTTCAAAAGCTGGCCGATGTCTCTGGTCTGGTCATGACGAAACTCGACGGCACCGCCAAGGGCGGTGTTCTGGTCGCCCTGGCCGACCGGTTCGGCCTGCCGATCCATGCCATTGGGGTTGGCGAGCAAATCGACGATCTGGACGCGTTTGATCCCGAAGAATTTGCCGCCGCTCTGGTGGGGGCTGGGACGTGATCTGGTCGGTTCCGGACCTTGACCGTTCCTTGCGCGTCGGCGTGGCACCATGAGTATTTTGGGACCCGTGATGGGGCTTGGCGGGCGCAGCACCATCGGGGGCCAAAGGGTGGTCAGCGTATGAGCGGGAGCCGGGTTGTTTTGGGACCCGATTTGTTTCCCTTGGCCAACGCTGAGCGGGACGCGTTTCTCCAGGCTGCCGGTGTTTTGCCCCGCGACGATTGTCCGGCGGGGTTTTCCGGGCATTCGGCCCTTTGGGCGCGGGACCGGGATCTGCTTGTGGGACAGGCGGCCCTTGTTGTGCTGACCGACGATACCCTGCGGCCCCGCTTATTGCCGCGGGGCATGAAGGATGTGCCTGTAGCCGCGATTGATGCCTTGGCCGTGCGCGCCGAGTACCGCGAAACCGGCCTGGAGGAACGGATGGTCCGACAACTGGTTCGGGAGTTCGCGGCTGGGTCGGAGGCGCTGATCTTCGTGGGCGCGGCCCATGCGCCTGTGCTGGCCTCAACCCTTGCGGCGACGGATCCGGTGGACCGATTGCTCTCGTGACCTGGGTTTCCGCCATCGAGGGGACCGAAACGGGGCACACGGTTGCCCTGTTGCTCGCCCTGTCGGCGGCCTTTTTGCATGCTTTGTTCGGGGCGCTCCAGAAGGGGCGCTACGATCCCTGGACGTCGCGGACGATCATTGACTGCGGGTTGCTTGTCTTGTCGGCTCCCATAGCGTTGCTGATGGTGCCTTGGCCACCGCTTGACCTGTGGTGGGTCTTTGCCGGGATGGTCGTGATCCATTTCATCTACAAGGTGTTGATGGGGCTGACCTATGAGCGGGGAGCTTACACCGTCGTCTACCCGGTCGTGCGCGGCACAGGGCCCCTGTTCACGGTCATTGGCGCGGGCCTGATCTTTGGAGAGCGATTTACCGTAGTCCAATGGGCCGGGGTCGGTCTGTTACTGGCGGGTCTGTTTGGACTGTCGGCCTACAATATGGCTAAGATTACCGTCGCGCGCGATAGGCTCGCCTCGGCCCTTGGCTGGGCGGTGGTCGCGGGGCTGTCGGTTGCCGTCTACACCACTTGGGACGCTTGGGGCATCCGCGCGGTGGAGAACCCGTTCACCTTCCTGGCGTGGTTCTTTTTTCTGACGGCTTTCGATTTTCCCGTGATCGCACTGGCCCGGGGCAAACTGCGGGCGCCCGATGCCGATATGATCCGGCTGGGGCTGGTCGGTGCGATCATTGCGTTCGGGTCGTTTGGCTCGGTCATGTTGGCCACACGGCTCGACAGCGTCGGGGAGGCCGCGATCTTGCGGGAGACCTCGACGGTTTTTGCCGCGTTGATCGGTTGGGTCTGGCTCAAGGAAACGGTTGGTCCCCGTCGCATTGCCCTGATGTCGCTTATCGCTTTGGGCGCGGTGGTGGTGGAAATGGGCGGCTGAGGTTGTTACCTGCGACCGAGCGAGGAGACACGCCATGGCCGAAAAGACGATATCCCCTTGGGTCAAAACCGCCTTGGAGCTGGGGCCCGTCCTGGGGTTCTTTGCTGCCTACCTTTGGGTGAAGGATGACACCTTTGTGGTGGGCGGTGTGGAATACGACGGCTTCATCGCTGTCACAGCGCTTTTCGTGCCCGTTCTATTGCTATCCATCGGGATCCTGTGGCGCCTGACCGGGAAACTCAGCCCTATGCAGGTGCTGACGGCTGTGTTGGTGATCGTGTTCGGCGGGCTGACCGTGTGGTTGAACGACGAACGGTTCCTCAAGATCAAACCGACCATCATCAATCTGTTGCTGGGCGGTGTTCTGTTTGTAGGTCTGTGGCGCGGGCGCAGTCTCTTGTCGATGGTGCTGTCAGAGGCGATGCCCATGGACGACGCGGGCTGGACCATCCTGACACGCCGCACGGCTTGGTACTTCGTGGCCTCCGCCGTGGCGAACGAACTGGTTTGGCGCACACAATCGACCGAGGTCTGGGTGACGTTTGAGACGTTCTTTCTACCCGGGTCCATGTTTGCCTTCTTCATCAGCCAAGCGGGTCTGATCCAGCGCCATGCGTTGGAGGATGACGACGAAGATGACGACGATTGGGACGATGACGACGACGACGAGGATTGGGACGAAGACGATTTGATGGACGTTGATGGGTCCGGGGATCGGCTCAAAGGGCGCTAGGGCGTCCTACACACGTCCCAGACGCGCCGCGGTTTCCAGTGCCAGGCCGCCCAACCGGTCTTGGCGCCAAATGCCCAGGCGGGCGAGGGCGGGGCGGCGCCAAGCTGGTGTCTCGCGCCAGGTGGTGAAGGCTTCCAGTAGAGCGGCGCTGTCCGGCGTCAGATCAGTTTGTCCGCGCAAAGCCGCGATGTTTCGGTCCAGCCAGTCCGAGAGCCGACCATCCGCAATCATGGCGAGCCGCTCCAGCTTTGCCCGCAGACCGGCGCGTGTGCCCACTTGGTTCTCACTGTGCTGTCGGTAGAGCACGCTGGGTCGTTCTTCGAAGACAACCTGCGCACCCGCGCCGAGCATAATCTGCGCAGTCCACCAATCGTGGTGCGGGACCTGGGCCTCTAGCGCCGCCGGGACAGCGCGGCGCAGGATCGCCGTGGCCGCGTGATTGGCGACCATCGTGTGGCCGGGCAGGGGGTTCTGAACCAGCGTGTTGCCAAAGGTGACCGGTCTGGCCAACGCTGCGGAGGCCGCGCCACGGGTCCCATCGGCCAAAAGCAATTGATAGCGCGTGGCGTAGAACACCGGCGTCATCGCCTCGCAGGCCGCCGCCGCCCGGGCCAGCCGGTCGGGCAGCCAGACGTCGTCCTGATCGCACCAAGCCACAGCCGCGTTCTTGGGCAAATCGGCGTCTCGCAGCAGGGTCAGGAAGTTCATGGCTCCGCCGCGACAGGGGCCTGCGCGCAGGCTGACGCGGCTGGGATAGGCCTCGGCGAAGCGACGCAGGATCTCCGGGCTGTTGTCGTCGGATCCATCGTCGCTGACATGCAGGGACCAGGCGTCATGGTTTTGCCCCGTGATCGAGGCCAGTTGCGCGGGCAGGTGGGCGGCACCGTTGTGGACACCCATGAGGATGGCGATATGGCCCATGGCCTGCGGCAGCCGGGTCAGCGGTCGCCGCGTGGCGGCTTCGTGTAGGGTTTGCCCGCCTTAGGCTTGGCCTTGGCGATGCCGCGTCCGCGCTGCCCGCCTTTGCGCAGGGAGACAGACGTATCCGCGCGCTGGGCGGCTTTGCGCTCCGACTTGGTCATCTTGGTCTTGCGAGGCTCCTCGGCGCGCTCCTCCCGTCCCTTTGGTCGGTCGTCGCGTTGGACGCGCGATGGTCTACGGTCGGGGCGCGTGTCTGATGCGTCGACTTCTGCGCCACGGGGCGGGCGTCCACCCGCGCGCGGGCCCGCGCCGCGCTTTGGGCCACGGTCCGCGCGGTCGGGTCGGTCGCCGCCGGTGGCCATCGGCCCCCTCGGCTTTGGGCCACGGGCGCGCTGCGGTCCGTCGCCTTTCGGACCTGGTGCGCCCGGGCGGCCCCTTGGGCCGCGATCCTGCGCGGCACCGTCCCGCCGCGGTTTGCCTGGACCGCGCTGGCCTCGCGGGTCACTGCGCTGGGGCTTGCGCGGTTTCTTGTCCTCAGACCCTGGCTCCGCCTCTCGACGCGCATCGGCGAACGCGCCGTCATGGAGCGTGCCCAGTTGATCCCGAAGGATGCGGGGTTTCACCTCTTCGACCTCACCCACGGGCAAGGTGCCCAGTTGGAACGGCCCGTAGCTGACCCGGATCAGTCGGTTCACATAGAGACCAACGGCCTCGGCGGCGCGGCGGATCTCTCGGTTGCGGCCCTCGCGCAGGCCAACGGTCAGCCAGGCATTGGCGCCCTGCTGGCGGTCGAAGGTGACCTGCATACCCTGGAACTGTTCGCCGTCGATCTCGATCCCATCGCGCAAGCGTTGCAAGGCGGCCTCATCGGGCGTGCCATTCACGCGCACCCGGTAGCGGCGCAGCCAGCCTGTCTCGGGCAGTTCCAGCCGCCGTTTCAAGCCGCCGTCGTTCGTCAACAGCAGCAATCCTTCCGACGTGAGGTCAAGCCGCCCCACCGACAGCACGCGCCCCAGGCGCCCCCGCAAGGCGTCGAACACCGTTTCGCGGCCCTTTTCGTCCCGCTCCGTGGTCACCAGGCCTGCGGGCTTGTGGTACAGCCAAACGCGCGCGGCCTCGGCCTTGGGCAGGGGTTTGGCGTCGACAGTCACTTGATCCCCTGCACCAACCGTCGTTGCCGGGCTGGAAATCGTGCGACCGTTCACCATGACCCGCAGGTCGGCGATCATCTGTTCCGCGTCACGGCGCGAGGCGAGGCCCGCGCGCGCGATCACCTTGGCGAGCCGGTCGCCGCTCGGGGTGTCTGGGGTATCAGTCATGGCCGGGGTCTAGCGCGGGCAGCGCCATTGTGAAAGCGGCTTGCGCGTCGCGCCCCCCGGCGGGCAGATAGGCCATGTTTCGATCCTTTATGCCCCAGGCCCTCATCCAGGCCCGCGCCGCCGCTGCCCGGGGCGAAGTCCCCGTGGGGGCCGTGGTGTCCCGAGGCGCGACCATCTTGGCCGAGGCGGGGAACAGAACCCGAGAATTATCCGATCCCACGGCCCACGCGGAAATCCTGGCGATCCGCGCGGCCTGCGCCCGTTTGGGCTCAGAACGTCTGATCGGATGTGCCCTCTGGGTCACCCTGGAGCCGTGCGCCATGTGTGCCCAAGCCATTGCCCACGCGCGCCTGGCACGCCTTCATTTCGGTGCGTTGGACCCGAAGTCTGGCGGTGTGTTGCATGGGGCACGGGTTTTTGAGCATACGCAAACCCATCACCGACCAGAGGTCTATGATGGGTTAGAGGGGGACGCTTGCGCCGAGCTGTTACGGGAGTTTTTTGCCGAACGGCGGGGGTGAAGGCCCGGATGTGGCGCACGGGTATTGGTCTGAGGGACCTGTGTGTTGAGCTTGCGCGCGCGACCCCGAGATCAGGCTGTGGTCGTATTCCCATGGCCTCGCTATGTCGTCCGCCCCGTCTCATTCCACTCTGAAGATGCGCGGCGGTACGTACCGATGGTGGCGGATCGTCGATGTGGGCGCACTCTGTGACCGTCACCGTGACTACCGTCCGCACTGGCGTAAGGCTTACCGACTTAGCGTCGGGCCTGCTGTGCCAGCTGCCTCATCAATTGGCTGGGGGAGGGCGTTCTGCGATACCTCACAGGAGCCAACCGAGACGGGCAGAGGTGTGTGACCGCACGTATGGTTGCCGTTGCGACTTAGATCGGCGGTCGGTGCCAGGCTCTCCATCTTCTCTGAGGCGGCGGTGGTTGGATGCGCGGCGGACACCAAGGGCGCCGGTCCGTGCTCCGCTTTCCCAAATAGGAGGGCGTCGCGCGCCATCGTGGCGGTGAGGTTGGGCGAGGCCATCTGTGCGGCGGCTGGGCCGCCGAGACACCCCACGGTCAGGCAAAACAGATACAGGCACTTCATGGGGCGCGTCCTCCGATCCTAGCAATCGGAACCCAACGCGCCCACATGGTCTTTGGTTCACCGTCCTGCAGAATCGCAAACGGACCCAGATTGGGGCCCGTCCGTGAGTGCGCCAGATGTGGCTTGGCTCAGTTGTCGCTCTCGGCGGCGATACTCGCCAGGATGGCCTGAGCGCGGGGCGAGTGGACGGGTTTGCCCCGGTCGCCCTTGGTTGTCAGCAGGGTCTGTGCAGTGCCAGTGGCCGCAGACTCGGCTCCGAAGGCGGCGGGGGCGATCCCGCCAACCAGGGGTGCGGAGAGAGCGGCGACCAGCAGCGCGGATTTCAACATGGCAGTCATGGCATATCCTTTCAGCTTCGGTTGCCGTCTATGGTGTTCGAAAACACCGGTGGTGCCGACGCCACAGCGGCGCCGGTAGGGGGTGGACGCTTCCCGAGGGAGGCGCAAATCGTCAGATCGGGCCCGGATGACGCGCCTTATGGCGGGGGGATGCCGGGGGGCTAAGCAGGCCGGGCTGCTTGGCGTTGAGAGGGATATGCGCCTTTCCGTCGTCACACTCAATGCACTTGGTTGTGAGTGCGTGTCGATTTTCGTGCGCCATTGCACAATCGACCGACCCCGCCGCACCGCCTTCACGGACGCGCGAGGCGCGACGGTTTATATTTGCGCGCAGGCGCAGAGATAGCGGTGACGAATGCGCAACTTCGGGAGCCTGCTTAGACGCCACCTGAGCGTGTCGCCCTTGGTACAGGCCAGAGCCCTGTGCCCTATGACGCGAACCGTTCCTGCCAACTGGGCAATATACCCCCCGCAGAGGCCGCATGGACGCCACGCGCAATGGCACGTGCCAGACAACAGGCCGCCGCATGGCCCAATGGCACCGCACCCCAGGCGGGATCCGGTAGCGGTCGCGCGCCCGTGGCTGCGGCAAAGACCAAGTCTCCGTCCAAGGGCGTATGGCTTGGCTGAATGGCCCGCGCCATGCCGTCGTGGGCCGCTATGGCAAGGCGCGTCGCTTGGGCCTGGGTCAAGGCGGCATCGGTCGCGACGATGGCGATGGTAGTCGCCTCGCGCGGGCCTGCCGCGCCGCTGGGTTCCCAATCCGGCGCCAGGTAACCGGGCGCACGCCCGCCCGCTTCAGCCGCCAGTTCCCAGGGCGCGGCAAAAAACCTGCCCGCATCGTCGCAGACCCGTCCGATGGCGTTCACCGCGACCAGTGCGCCTACGGTGATGCCGTTGCTCAACACGCAACTGGCCGATCCCAGCCCCCCGCGTAGGTCCATAGTCGTGGCGCCCAGGCCGGCCCCGGTGCTGCCAAGGGCAAAGGACGGCTGTGCGGCCTCAAGCGCGCGCCGTCCGATCTGGGCATAGGGGTTGCTGTCCCAGGTCTTGTCACCGCCGTTCAGCAAGTCGAACAGGATCGCCGCTGGGACGATTGGCACCCGTTGGTCGCCCACGGGAAACCCTCGTCCGGCAGCGCGCAATCCATCGGCCACACCCGACGCGGCGTCCAAGCCAAAGGCCGACCCGCCCGAAAGCACCAGGGCATCAACCTCTTGCACGGTTTTGTCTGGGGCCAGCAAGTCCGTCTCGCGCGTACCTGGCGCCCCGCCCATGACGTGGACCCCCGCCACGAAGGGGGCGTCCCCGATCAAGACGGTGGCCCCCGACATCAGAGCCGTGTCGTCCGCATTACCGACGCGCAGGCCTGCCACATCGGTGATCAAGTTGCGCGGCCCTGGCTTCATGCCCGTGACCTCATGCGCGGGTGACCTGCCCGACGTAGCGACCGATGCTGCGCAACCGGGCGTCGCCTTCGAACCGGCCAGTGATCAACGCCCCCGGGAGCACCAGGATCACGGCGTCTAGGCGCGCCTCGGCGGCGATCTCGGCGGCCGTATCGGGGTCGAAATATCCCCGGAGGCGCTTGGCGTGCGGTGCAGCGATCACCTCCACATGGTCCAGATCGGGGGTCAGCCCCGTCCGCTCCGCCGCATCCAACAAATGGGCAAAGGCCAATTGCTGCGAGGCGAAGGGCCCCGCTAGGACGTCGATATCCGCTTCCAATCGCATGATTATCCCTCCGATTCGACGGCTGTCCTTTCGGTATGTCTGCCACAAACGGGCCGCGCCGTCCCAGTCAGATGCACCGCCCGCCGTCCACCTCCAGCCCCACGCCCGTGATCATGGAGGCCGCGTCCGAGCAGAGGAAACACGCCGCCTCGCCCATGTCTTGCGGTGTGGAGAAACGCCCTAGGGGGATCGTGGAGAGGAAAGCGGCGCGCCGCTCCGGTGTGTCTTCGCCCATGAAGCTCGACAACAGGGGCGTCTCTCCGGCGACGGGGTTGAGACAGTTCACGCGGACCCCAGCGGGCGCCAATTCCACGGCCATGGCTTTGGTCGCCGTGATCATCCAGCCCTTGGAGGCGTTGTACCAGTTCAGGTTCGGGCGGGGCGAGACACCGGCGGTGGACGCCACATTCAGAATTGCCCCCGATCCGGCGGATTTCATGACCGGAACAACGTGCCGCGCGGACAGGTAGACGGACTTGGCATTCACCGAGAGAACGCGGTCGAACTCATCCTCGCTGACTTCCTCCATGGGTTGCGGCAGATGTGTGATGCCCGCGTTGTTCACCAAGATGTCGATGCGGCCCCAGGCATCCAGAGCCTGAGCGGTCAGCGCTGCCCAATCGCTATCGCGGGCAACATCCATCTGTGCCGCATGGCCGCCGACCTGTGCGGCGACCTCAGCGGCGCCATCGCCGTTCAAATCTGCGACCAGGACCTGGGCGCCTTCGCGGGCAAAGACCTCCACGATCCCCTTGCCAAAGCCCGATGCGCCGCCCGTCACGATGGCGGTTTTCCCGGTCAACCCCATGGTCTCCCCCCTCAAGTGTCGGGGACAGGATGGCCAGGGGAGGCGGCGGGAACCAGCTTTATTTCCCGGTCGACGGTGCGAATCGTGGTAGCTTCGTCTCACAACCAGTGTGGGAGGATCCGATGACCCTGAAAGACGTTGCCGATACGCTCGTCGCCAGTTGCCGCGAAGGCCGCGAGGCCGAGACTCTAATGACCCTATACGCGCCCGATGCCGTGAGCGTTGAGGCCGTCGACTTTGGCAACGGGCGCGAGGCGAAGGGGATCGACGCCATCAAAGGCAAGCACGCTTGGTGGGAGTCCGCCTTTGAGGTGTTGGAGGCAGAGGTTTCGGACCCCATGCTGCACGGCGATGATCGGTTTGCGGTGACCTTTTCCGTGAAGTCACGCAACAAAGAGACCGATGCGATCGAGGACATGTTCGAGGTCGCCGTCTACCATGTGGCCGACGGAAAGATCGTGCGCGAGGAGTTCTTTTACGCGTCCTAGTCATGGCTGCAGGGTCACCGAGCGGTCGCTCGGATCAAGGGCGGCGTTCGGATATGGCGCCGGTTCTTATGGGTTGTGGGCGCAAAGTGGCAGGGGCTCGGTCATAGCCCCCATACAATCGGCATGGGTCCTTCGCCGGCCCGACTACCCGTGCCGCGCCGCGACGGTCTTCGTCTGGCTGAACCCATAGAGCGCCTCGAACCCCTTTTCGCGCCCGTGTCCTGATTTGCCGACGCCTCCGAAGGGAAGCTCAACGCCGCCCCCCGCGCCGTAATTGTTGATGAAGACCTGACCAGCCTTCAGGTCGCGGGCGAGGCGCATTTGCCGTGCGCCGTCGCGGGTCCAAACGCCCGCCACCAGGCCGTAATCCGTCCCGTTGGCGATTGCGATGGCCTCCGCCTCGTCCTCGAACGGAAGGATCACCTGGACGGGGCCGAAAACCTCCTGTTGGGCGAGGGGATGGTCCGGTCTCGCTCCGGTCAGGAGGGTTGGCGCGACGTAATGGCCACCGGTGCCGACAACCTGGCCCTGGGCGACGACCGTCAGGTCACCGGCTTGATCCAGAAATCCTTCGATGATGGCTTTTTGACGGGCTGAGATGACTGGCCCCACGTCCAAATCCTCCACCGCTGGCCCAACCCGGAGCGCGCGATACCGGTCGGCCATGCGGGCGGTCACCTCTTCCAGGACACCGCGCTGCACCAAAATGCGAGACGCCGCCGAGCAGGTCTGTCCGGCGTTTTGGATGCCCGCGTTGACAAGGAACGGCAGCGCATCGTCCAGGTCGCTGTCATCGAACACGATCTGGGGGGACTTGCCGCCCAACTCCAAGGTCACAGGAACCACGTTTTCAGCCGCCGCCGCCTGCACCCGCGCGCCCGTGGCCACGGACCCGGTAAAGCTGATGTGGTGCACATCGGGATGGCCCGCCAGGGCGGCGCCGGCCTCCGACCCCAAGCCCGGAACCACGTTCAGCGCGCCGGGGGGCACCCCCGCCTCCTCAGCGATCCGCGCAAAGGCGAGCGCGGTCAGGCAGGCTTCCTCGGCGGGTTTCAGCACGCAGGCGTTGCCCATGGCGAGCGCCGCGCCCACGGAGCGCCCGATGATCTGCATCGGATAGTTCCAGGGGACGATATGGCCGGTGACGCCGTGGGGTTGGCGCATCGTGTAAACGGTGTACCCGTCCAGATAGGGGATCGTCTGGCCATGCACTTTGTCGGCGGCCCCGCCGTAGAACTCCAGATACCGGGCAAGGGCGAGGGCATCGGCGCGGGCCTGCCGCAGGGGCTTGCCCACATCCATGGCCTCCATCCTGGCCAAATCCTCCACCTGCGCCTCGACCATGTGGCCCATGCGCGCCAGCAGACGGCCTCGCTCTGCGGCAGCCATCCGGCCCCAGGGACCCGCCAAAGCAGCCTGGGCTGCGGTGACGGCGGCGTCGATGTCAGCGGCGCGGCCCCGCGCGATGGCGCCAACGGTCTCCCCGGTCGATGGGTCTTCCATGGGAAGCGTGTCCGTGGGGCGGCACCAAGTGCCCCCGATTAGCATCTCCGATGTGTCGAATGTCACTGCCATGTCCCGTCCTCCTGCCTGGGTCTTTGGTGGCATGGCCAGGAGGGCGGGACCAGGGGCGTCTTGGGTGCGTTAGCCGGTCGCCGCGGGCGTATTCCGCGCGGCCAACCACTCTGCGGGGATCCGTGGGGCGGCGTCGATCAGGCGCCGGGTATAGGCTGCCGCCGGGGCCTCGAAGACCTTATCAATGGCGCCCTGTTCGACGATCCGTCCGCCTTGCATCACTAGAACCCGGTCACAGATGGCCCGGACAACCGTCAGGTCGTGGCTGATAAACAGATAGGACAGCCCCAAACGGTCTTGCAGCTCCGAGAGGAGGGCCAAGACCTGCGCCCGGACACGCACGTCCAGCGCGCTGACCGCTTCATCGAGCACCAGGACTTGGGGCTTCGTGATTAGCGCACGCGCAATGGCGATCCGTTGCCGTTGACCGCCGGAGAACTCGTGGGGGTATTTCTCCAGATCGGCGGTGGTCAGCCCGACCTCCGTCAAGGCGCGGGCGGCCTGGGCATCGGCGTCGCGCGGTTTGCCCGTCAGATGGAAGGGTTCCTGCACGATCCGGCGAACGGTCCAACGGGGATTGAAACTGCCGTAGGGATCCTGGAATACGACCGATATCCGGGCCCTCTGGCGTCTCGTCATGGACTGCCCGCCTGGCGTTCCGTCAAATGTGACGGAGCCGCCCTGCAAAGGTTCCAACCCTAGGAGTGCACGGGTTAGCGTAGACTTACCACAGCCCGATTCACCCACGAGGCCCAGGCTTTCCCCCCGGTGCAATGTGAAGGACACGCCGTCTACCGCCGTGACGGCCCCATAGGTGCGCCGCAGGTCCCGGGCCTCCAAGATCGCCGTGCCATCGGGGGGGCGCGGGGTATGGGGCGGGGGACGCGACGCCGCCAGCAGGGCCGCCGTATAGGGATGCCGGTGCCCCCGAAACAGCGCCTCCGTCCGGTCGCTTTCGACAATGCAGCCGCGTTCCATCACCGCGACATGGTCCGCCATGCCTGCAACCACGCCAAGATCATGGGTGATCAGCAACAGGGCCATGCCCTCATCATCCACAAGGCTGCGCAACAGGGATAGGATCTCGGCCTGCGTTGTCACATCCAGCGCGGTCGTCGGCTCATCGGCGATCAACAGGCGCGGTCGGCGCGCGATGGCCATGGCGATACACACGCGCTGCCGCTGTCCGCCGGACAGCTCGTGCGGATAGCGGTCCAATGGCACGTGGGACAGACCCACGCGGTCCAGGCGGTCGCGGGCGATCCGTGCAGCCTCCGCCCGGCGGATGCCACACAGGCGCAGGGGCTCCGCCACCTGTGCGCCGATGGTGTGCACGGGGTTGAGGGCGGTCATCGGCTCCTGAAAGATCATTGCGATGTCGTCCCCGCGCAGACCCAGCCAGGCGCGTTCGGACAGCGTGAGCAAATCGGACCCGTCAAACAGGGCCTGCCCTGTGGTCGTTGAACCCCCTGGCAACAATCCCATCAGCGCCAGCGCCGTCATGGATTTGCCCGACCCGCTCTCCCCCACGAGCGCGGTGACGGCGCCCGGTTGGATGGCCAGGTCGATCTCGTTCAGAATCGGCGCCCCATGGATGGCAAGCGATAGCTTGCGTACCGTGATGAGCGGTGGGGCAGCCAACTGTCGTGGCGGGCCGTCGTTGCCAATTGGATCAGTTTGGCTCATGGAGCCCGCCGTCTCAGGCGAGGGTCCAAGTGGTCTCGCAGGCCATCGCCCAGCAGGTTCAGCCCCAGCACCATACCGACGATGGTTAGGCCCGGTAGAACGGCCAGCTGCGGCTCCGTGTAGATCATGGTTTGCGCGTCCGCCAACATCCGGCCCCAGCTTGCCGTGGGCGGCTGCGCCCCAAGCCCCACGTAGGACAGCGCGGCCTCCGCCAGGATACCCAGGGAGAACTGGATCGTGGCCTGAACGATCAGCAGATTGGTGATATTGGGCAGAACGTGCTCCGTGCTGATGCGGGCTTTGCCTTTCCCGGCCACCCGGGCCGCCATCACATAGTCAAGCGTCCAGATCGGCAGCGCCGCGCCCCGGGCCACGCGCGCAAAGACTGGGATATTGAAAATGCCAATGGCCAGGATGGCGTTGACCGCGCTCGGGCCGAAGACGGCGGTGATGAGGATCGCGATGACGAGCGAGGGAAAAGCAAAGATCAGGTCGTTGCCGCGCATGATCACGTCGTCCAGCCACGTCCCCCGTGCCGCTGCCGCCCAGAGCCCGAGGGGCACGCCCAGACCAAGGCCGATCCCAACAGCCACCAGCGCCACCGCAATGGAGGTTCGCGCGCCCTCCATCAACATGGACAGCATGTCACGGCCAAAGTGGTCGGTGCCCAAGGGGTGAGCCGGGGACGGAGGCAACAGGCGCGCCGCAATGTCCAAGCGCGCCACGTCATGGGGCACCCAGACGAGCGACAGCAGCGCCGCCCCCGCGAAGAGGGCCGTCAAGACGGCCCCGATGAGCATCCCGCCCCTCACCTGCGGCGCAGCCTTGGATCAGCAAGCAGATAGGTGAGTTCCACCAAGAACGTCACGCAGATCACGGCAAACACCAGCAGCATAGTGACTGACTGGACGACGATCAGATCCCGTTGCGTGATCCCTTGGAAGATCAAGCGCCCCAACCCCGGCAGGAAGAACACGTTCTCGATGATGATCGCGCCCGCCAGCAGAAAGCTGAACTGCAGCCCCAGGATGGTCAGAACGGGAATGGCCGCGTTTCGCAACGCGTGCCTGACAACCGTCGCGCGCTGCGACAGCCCCTTGGCCCGCGCCGTGCGGATATAGTCCTGATCCAGGGTGTCCAAGACAGCGGACCGCAACACGCGCGCCAGGATCGAGGCTTGGGGCAGGGCCAGGGCAATGGCGGGCAGGGTTAAGGCCTTGATCGCAGCCAGTGGGTCGGACCACCCCGGAAACCCGCCCGCCGAGACCCAGCGAAGTTTGACGGCAAACACCAGCACCAGCAGCATGGCGAACCAAAAGTTGGGGATCGCGATGCCCAACTGCGTCGCCCCCATCATCCCCCAATCCGCCGCGCCCCCACGGCGGCTGGCTGCGATCAGGCCTATGGGCACCGCAAGAACAACGGATAGGATCAGAGCATAGACCGCCAGAGGCGCCGACACCCCGATCCGGTCGACCACAAGGTCGGCCACGGGCACGCGGTAGGTATAGGATTGGCCGAAATCTCCGGCGAGCATGCCCTTGACCCAGGTGAGGTATCTCTGGCCCAAACTGCCCTCCAGCCCAAGGTCCGCGCGGAGGGCTGCGATGGTGTCTGGCTGGGCGTTCAGTCCCAACATGAACGCCGCCGGATCACCGGGTACGGCCTGCAGCATCAGAAAAATGACCATGCTCGCCACCACAAGCGACACGGAAAGGGACAGGATCCTGGATAGGAGGGAGCGCACCATGCTCGTACGCTAGCGGGGCGGAGGAATGGGCGAAAGACCGGGGCCGTCAGGTGCTGCGCATCTCATCCAAATGATCGTGGATGTGCATCGCATGGGCTTTGGCATATTGCGCCTTGTCCAGGGCGCCAAAGGCAAAGTGCGGGGCAGGGGCTTCGTCATGGGCGTCAAAGGCCCGAAGGCTCCGGATCAGACGGTCACGGGCCATGTCTGCCGTATTGGCCTCCACAACCTCCCCGGGGATCACGTCTGCGGTGTCGTGGGACATGGCCCCGCGCGCCTGAAAGGCCGCAAACGCCAAGGGGCCCACCGTATGGCGAAACACCGCCGACCTCAGGTCTGGATAGCCCGTCATCGAGAACTCGACGCCTTGGGCGAGGTGGTCGAAGGTTCGCGCCAAGCTCCAACTGCTGCTGGGCGCGAAGGCGTCCAAAGGGGTGTCCTGCAACCTGTCTATGATCGCGGATAGGTCCAGGTGCGGATGGTCCCTTGGTCGAACGACGTAGGCTGCCGCTCCGGTCAGGGTGGCGCATCCAATGGCTGTAAAGATCAGGGCGTCGCGTCGTTTCATGCCACATCCTAGCAGCGCGGCGCTTTTGGGCAAAGCCTGTCATGGAACCGTTACAGGACCGTCATTGCCAAGTCATGGCGTGGGCAGATTGCCGCGGCAGACTTACGAGGGGTACAGCATGTTCCGCACTTTGATGGTGAGCGTCAGCGCCGTCGCCTTAGCCACCGTGGCCCAGGCCGAAGGCTTCAACCGGATCGCCAGCTTCGCAGTGACCGACAACCTGCCGGAGGGCACGGATATCGCGACCGAGACGGCGCCGGAAATCATCGCCGCATCGGGTGATACACTCGTGTATACCGATAGCCCGCTGGAAGCGCTGGGCTTTATCGACATCTCGGACCCCGCCAACCCGCAGCCCCTGGGCGTCATGCCGCTGGAAGGCGAGCCGACCTCCGTCGCCGTTGCTGGCGGCTTTGCCCTGGCGGGTGTGAATACTTCCGAAAGCTTCACCAACCCGTCGGGCTACTTGGTTGAGGTGAACATCGCCGATCAGACTGAGGTGGATCGCTGCGACCTGCCGGGCCAGCCCGATGCGGTGGCCGTCGCCCCCGATCAATCGTTCTTGGCCGTGGCAATTGAGAACGAGCGCGATGAGGACCTGAACGACGGGATCATCCCCCAGATGCCCGCCGGATCGGTTGTGATGGTCGATCTGACCTCCGAGGGCTTGCTGGAGTGCGACAGCCTGCGCGTGGCCGACATCACGGGTCTGGCCGAGGTCGCCCCTTCGGACCCGGAGCCTGAATTCGTCGCCATCAACGGCGAAGGCGAGGTCGTGGTGACTCTACAGGAAAACAATCACATGGTGGTGCTGTCCTCCGCCGGGGAGGTCCTGTCCCATTTCTCGGCTGGGTCCGTAGACCTGGAGGGGATCGACGCCACCGATGAACGCGGCGCGCTTCTGTTCACCGAAAGTCAGACGGCCCGTCTGCGGGAGCCGGATGCCGTCACATGGATCGACGACACCCATTTCGCCACCGCCAACGAAGGTGATTACGAAGGCGGCTCGCGCGGATGGACGATCTTCTCGCAGGAGGGCGACGTCATCTGGGACAGCGGCACCTCCTTCGAACATGCCATCGTTCAGATCGGCCACTACCCTGACAAACGCTCCGATGCGAAAGGCGTCGAGCCGGAGAGCGTGGCCTTCGCGACCGTCGGAGGCACGCCCATGGTTTTCGTGGGCTCCGAGCGTGGGTCGATCGTCGGCGTCTATGATGTGACCGATCCGACGGCTCCCGTTCTGACCCAGCTGTTGCCCTCGGGCGTTGGGCCCGAAGGCTACGCTGTGCTGGCAGACCGTGGTTTGCTGGTGACCGCGAACGAAGGCGACCTGATCGAAGACGGCGGTGCCCGCGCCCATGTCATGATCTACCAGATGCAGGACGGCCCCGTCGTCTATCCCCACCTGACGTCTGAGGGTGCGGAGGCGTTGATCGGTTGGGGCGCCTTGTCCGGAATGGTGGCCCAGGATGGCCTGCTCTATGCCGTCTCCGACAGTTTTTATGGCTACCAGCCGCGGATCTTCACCATCGACCCGAGCCAAACACCCGCGCGCATTGTCGCAGCCACGGATGTCACCCGTGCTGGGCGGCCTGCGCAGAAGCTGGACTTGGAAGGCATCGCCACCGATGGGGAGGGCGGATTCTGGTTGGCCTCTGAGGGGCGGACGGACCGGGTCATTCCCCATGCGCTTTATCACGTGACGGCTGAGGGGGAGATCGAGGCAGAGATCCCGCTGCCCGCAGAGCTGCTGTCGGTCGAACGCCGCTTTGGGATGGAAGGTGTGACCCGCGTCGGTGACACCCTTTGGATCGCGATCCAGCGGGAATGGCAGGACGATCCCAAGGGCATGGTGAAGCTGGTGAGCTATAACCTGGAGACCGAGGAATGGGGCGCCGTCCACTACCCGACCGAGGCCGCCGAGACCGGCTGGGTCGGCCTGTCGGAGATCGTGGCCCACGAAGGGTTCCTGTATCTGATCGAGCGGGACAACCAGATCGGCCAGGCCGCGAAGGTCAAGCAGATCACCCGCGTGGCCCTGGACGGGCTGACCCCCGCGCCGCTGGGCGGTGACTTGCCGGTCGTAGAGAAGGAGGTCGTGCGCGACTTGCTCGACGATCTGACCTCCACCGGTGGCTACGTCCTGGACAAGGTCGAGGGCCTGGCGATTACCGAGGATGGTACCGCCTATGTCGTGACCGACAATGACGGCGTCGACGACCATTCCGGCGAGACGATGTTGTTCACCGTCCCGCTGAACTGACTTTCATCACCAAGACTATTTAAGGTCTTCATTACACTCATCCCTCTCACGGCTCGGCGTCTTCCCCACGTCGGGCCGTTTTTTCGTGGGGCCTCGTCCAACGTGGCCGTTGTCCTCGGTCGACACCCCCGGCGTCGGTTTTGCGGGTGAAGCGGCGCGTGCTTTGATGGACGCGCAGGGGCATGGAACCGGGGCCGGGGCGGTCGGGACCAGCCAATAGCGCAGGTTTGGCGTGTCTGATCTGCTGCGAAAACCATCCGGCGTTTTGGATGCGTGGATCGGTCCAAGAACCTGGCGATATCATGTGCCGGGACAAAAAGACCTCGCGACGTGAGGAGCACCCTGCGGAGTGGCTTGCTGCGCCTGAGGTCAGATAAACGAAGTCCATGTCCGCTTGGCTGCGACCTTTCGGTTTGTGCACGCTTATGGTGAGTTTGGGTGTTTGCGGGTGGCCCGGCAGTAGGGCCTGGTTCCATGGAACTCTCGGACATCTCACCCAGAAACATCGGCTCCGGAGGGGCCGCCCGGACTCAAGCGGTCGGCACAATGCGTTGGCGCGACGGATCGCACAGACCGCAGAGGGTGCTTCTGGCCGTTCAGACACGCCGCCGGGCGACGTCACCCGCCCCTCCGAAGTCTGATCGAACCTCTAGTCTTGGGACCTGAGCACCCGCGCGGGGCGGGCGGCGAGGGGGCGCCAGGCGAAGGCCAAGCCGGCAAGCAAGGTCGCCAGCGCGCCGCCAACCACGATGACAAGGGCCGACAGAGGCTCGAAGGCATAGGGCGCGTCCATGACGAAGGTCAGAACGCCCCAACCCGCCAGAGCTCCGCCGATGATGGCAACGATGCCCGCCGCTGCGCCCAAAAGCGCGGATCGGATCGCAAAACTGGTCAAGATCGTGCGCCGTGTGGCCCCCAGGGTCTTGAGCACAGAGGCTTCGAACACACGCCCCCGCTCGCCCGCCGCTGCGGCCCCAATCAGGACCACAAAGCCGGTCAACAGGGTCGCCCCAGCCCCCCAGGATGTGGCGGCGGCGAGGGCCGATAGCGCCTCGGTCACCAAATCAATGGCATCGCGCACCCGTACTGCCGTGATGTTCGGCGCATCGCCCGCCACATCGCGCAGGATCTGGGCCTCGGCCTCTGGGGTGGCGTAGACCGTGGACAACCAGGTGTGGGGCGCGCCCCGCAGGGCGGCTTCGTTGAAGACCATCACGAAGCCAATCCCGCCGGTGGAAAAATCCACCTCTCGGAAGGAGGTAACGGTGGCGGTAAGGTCACGGCCTAGGATGTTCATGGTGACCTCATCACCGATCTCAACCCCAAGCTCGTCGGCTTCCTCCTGGGCGAAGCTCACCTGGGGCGGGCCGTCGTAGCCCTCCGGCCACCAAGTGCCGCCGGTGATGCGCGTGCCCTCCGGCAGGCTATCGGCAAAGCTGATGCGACGGTCGCCGCGCGTGACCCAATGGTCAAAGTCGGCGGCTGGACGTCCCGCCAAGGTCTGTACGACGCCGCCCAGCATGGGGGCCGCGTCTACGCGACTGACGGCGGGGTCGTTTTCAACCCGATCCAGGAAGCCCGGCAGTTGGTCCGGCTGAATGTCCACAAAGAAATAGGAGGGCGCCACTTGGGGCAGATCCCGATCAATGGCCGCGCGCATGTTTGCGTCGATCTGCCCAACCGCCGCGAGGACGGTCAAACCCAGCCCGAGGGAGAGGACGACCGCGGTCGCCTCGCCACCCGGCCCGCCGACGGCGCCCAAGGCCAGGCGCAGCGATGGGGTGCCACGGGCGGTTCCGGTGCGGGCCAATCGTCGGGAGAGCGCCCGCACGCCCCAAGCGGCCAGCACCAGGATACCGAGGGCCACCAGGATCGCCCCGGCGGCGTAAAGCGCCAGAAGCGGGATGCCCGACAAAAGCGCTGACGCCCCGATCAGAATCACTGCGGAAGCAGCAAGGGCCGCAACGTAGCGTTTCCGTGGCCACCCGCGCGCGGGACCGGAGGCGTCCCGGAACAGTGATGCGGCGCGCACCTGTTCCGTACGAGCCAGGGGCCAAAGCGTGAAGATCAGAGCGGTCAGGGCGCCATAGAGCGCGGCCTCTGCCAATGGGCCGCCGTGGATGCCGAATGCCACGGGCACAGGCAGCTGGGTGGAAATGAACGGGGCGGCCAGCAGGGGGATTATGGCGCCGAGGACCAATCCGATGGCCACGCCCACCGCCGCGAGGACCCCGATTTGCATCAAATAGGCCGCGAAGATCGTGCGGCCCTCGGCCCCGATAGTCTTAAGGGTGGCGATCACGGGGGTCTTGCGATCCAGATAGGCGCGCACCGCCGCAGAGACTCCGACGCCCCCCACGGCCAGTCCGGCCAATCCGACCAACACCAGGAAGCTGCCGATCCGGTCTACAAACCGCGCGACCTGCGGGGAGGCATTACGCCGATCCCGCCACCGGGCCCCTGCGTCGGCGAAGGCAGTCTCCACCTGAACCTCAAGCGCGTCGAGTTGGGCGTCGGTCGTCTCGGGAGGCAGGGTGAGGCGATAATCGGTCTCGAACAGGCTGCCGGAACTGAGCAAGCCGGATCCATCCAGAGCCTCGGTCCGCACCAGAGTGCGCGGTCCCAGGCCGAACCCTGCTGCCCCGGCGTCGGGTTCCCGTATCAGCCGAGCCGTGATGGTGAAGGCCTTGGTCCCGAGCCAGAGAGAGTCGCCCATCTCTAGTCCCAGGCGATCCGCCAGAACCGGGTGCACGACCACGCTGTCCCCTGCGAGCGCTTCGGCCAGGGGAATGTCCGGCTCCAACGCCACGGCGCCTGTGAGCGGATAAAGGGCGTCGACGGCCTTAACCTGGGTCAGGGCGCGGTCGGCGTCTGGCCCCTGTGCCGTTGCCGCCATGGAGCGGAAATCGACCGCTGCCGAAACCTCGGTGGCAAAGCTGCGCAACAGGTCGAGTTCCTGGTCCGTGGCGAAGCGGTAACTAAACTCAACCTCCGCATCGCCACCCAGGATCACACGGCCCTCGCGTTGCAAGCCTTCGGTGATGGAAACACGCACGGAGCCCACGGCGGCAATGGCGGCCACGCCAAGGGCTAGACAGGCGAGGAAGATGCGAAACCCGGCCAGGCCCCCACGCAACTCCCGCGTGGCAATTCGGGCCGCTTGGGACAGCCAGGTCATTGCAATGCCCCTTGGTTTCGAACGGCCTGCGCCGTCCGACCGGGGGCGCGGCCCTGCCGGGCCGCGCCGGCACCAGGGTCATAGATCGCTGGGCAAGCGGGAAGGTCCGTCTTGGCATATTTTTGGAACATCGAAGCAGGGATCATTCCGCTGCCTCTGCCGTCCGGCGCGTTTCGCTGTCGAGGCGACCGTCCACAAGGCGGATCGTGCGGTCGCAGCGCGCGGCAAGGTCTAGGGAGTGCGTCACCAGAACCAGCGTCGCGCCATGGCGGTCGCGCAGGCCGAACAGCAGGTCCATGATGGCTTCGCCCGTGGATTGGTCCAGGTTACCCGTCGGTTCGTCTGCCAAGAGAATATCTGGGCGCGGCGCGGCGGCTCGGGCCAGGGCCACGCGTTGCTGCTCGCCGCCGGACATCTGGGCGGGGTAGTGGCCGATGCGATGGCCCAATCCCACGGCCTCCAACTCTGCCGCAGCGCGGTCAAAAGCGTCGCTGTCCCCGGCCAGCTCCAGCGGTGTGGCGACATTTTCGAGGGCCGTCATCGTGGGGATCAGGTGGAAGGATTGAAAGACGACCCCCATATGTCCTCGGCGGAAGCGGGCGAGGGCATCCTCATCCATCTCAGTCAGATCGCGGCCCAAGGCCTCGACGGCCCCGGATGTTGCGCGCTCCAGCCCGCCCATGAGCATGAGGAGAGACGACTTGCCACTGCCCGACGGCCCCACCAACCCGACGGTTTCCCGTTCCGTCACCTCCAAAGAGATCCCGTGCAGGATGTCGACAATGCCCGCGTTGCCCTGGAGGGACAGCGATACATCGCGCAAGGATAGGACCATCGGAGACCTCATGTGTCGATTGCGTCCCCTTGGATATGGGGCGAGGTCGAAACTGAACAAGGCGGTTCAGGTCGTGGTTTTGACCCTGGTCACGATGGGGACAGCGCAAGCCGAGACCATCAAGGTCGTTGCACTGGGCGACTCTCTCACGGCAGGATATGGGCTCCCGCAGGGAGATGGGTTTGTGCCCCAATTGCAGGCCTGGTTGACCGAAGAGGGCGTAGATGCCGAGATCGTGAATGCCGGTGTTTCGGGCGACACAACCGCTGGCGGCCTTGCGCGTCTGGACTGGTCTTTGGATCCCGACGTGGACGCGATGATTGTTGCCCTGGGGGGCAACGATCTGTTGCGCGGCATTCCTCCGGAATCGAGCCGCGAAAACCTCGAGGCCATTCTCACGCAAGTGAGCGGCGCGCGTGGATTGCCCGTTCTTTTGATCGGGTTGGAGGCGCCGGGAAACTACGGGCCCGACTATAAGGCCGCGTTTGATGGGATGTACCCGGCGCTTGCCACGCAATTTGACGCGCTCCTTGAGCAGAACTTTTTGGCGCCGCTTGTGATTGACGGGGATCTCGCTGCTGCGCGGGCGCGGTTCATGCAAGCGGACGGCATCCATCCGAATAAGGAGGGCGTTGCTCAAATCGTGGCGGCCTTTGGTCCCCGGGTGGCAGAATTGGTTGCTCGGGCCGAGCCCTAACAACCTTTCTACCCCCCCCCCACCAAAACACCCCCCGCCCGAGCGCTCTGGCTCGAAGGCGGGGGGTGCCCGTGCCGCAACGCACCTCGGAGAGAGGGGGGAGAGACCGGGGAGGGTGGCGCGGCATCACTCCGACCAGGCGGGGGGATACCCGGCCGGAGCAGTTAGCGAAAAATCAGTCGTCGTCGCGGCTCTCCTCGGCGAAGCGGGCGAAGATGTCCGTCGCGATGGCGTTCTGGCCGACGACGGTCGCGCCGTTCAGCCCGCGCCGGTCGTTGGCGTTGTCCTCGGTCGCGTTGAAGATCGCGAAGGCCTCACCCAAGGACCCCGAGCGGGTCGAGACGGTGACGGTCGCATCGCCGCTGGGCAGCTTCGAGCGGTCGTTGGCGCGGTCGATGTCCTGGTTGAAGTGAGCGATGGCCCCGGCGGCGCCTGCGGGCACTTGGGCGGAGGCGGCTCCGGCGATGGAAGCGGCGGCGACGATGGCGGAGAGGATGAGCGTTTTCATAGTGTTAGTCCTTATGTGAGCGGCCCAGTTAGCGTTGCGGCGGGCCGGAGTGGGTTGCGGTGTGCTGGGCTGTTGCCCTGCTGATGGGATTGATATGCGGGAGCGTGGTCTGACATTCAACAAACGGACGCGTGAGGATGACGCGATAAGCGTGCGCCCACGCACATACCTCTCCCCCAACCGCACGGCCCTCACGGGCGCGCGACGGCAGCTCACCAAACCGCGACAATTCCCCTAAAATCCGACACGAAACCCGCGCCCCACCCCGAGCCACAACCACCCGGCCCCCAGCTTCTTCTCGGCAAAAATACTCCCAGCCCCATAGCCCCACCAAAGCGCAGCAGGCGAGATCCGGGGGATTCCATCAGAACCGCGCAATATCGAACGCGCGCACTTGCTCGTTTGTCTCAGTTCGGCCAAACCAAAGACCAAGGACGGGAGGCAAAAAATGACTCATATACTTGCGATCGACCAGGGAACGACATCGAGCCGCGCCATTCTTTTCGACAAGGCCATGCGGATCTCAGCGACGCGACAGAAGGAGTTTACCCAGCACTTCCCCGACAGTGGATGGGTGGAGCATGAAGTCGATGAGATCTGGGCTAGCGTCTTGGAGACCTGCCGGGGTGTCCTGGCCGATATGCAGCTTGCGACGTCATCGGTCGCCGCAATTGGGATCACGAACCAGCGGGAGACGACGATCATTTGGGATCGCCGGACGGGTGAGGCCCTGCATCGTGCGATCGTCTGGCAGGATCGGCGAACCGCCGCCTTTTGCGACGACCTTAAGGCGGCGGGACATGAGGAATTGGTTACGGCGCGAACGGGCTTGCTGCTTGATCCCTACTTTTCAGGCACAAAGCTGCGGTGGCTCCTGGATAATGTGGCCGGTGCGCGCGATTTGGCGCGGGAGGGTCATCTCCTTTTTGGAACGGTGGACAGCTATCTTATCTGGAAGCTGACGGACGGGCGGTCCCATGTGACCGACGCGACGAATGCCGCCCGAACCATGCTTTACAATATCCACGATGGTTGCTGGGACGCAGAGATTTGCGATCTTCTCGACATTCCCATGGGGATCCTTCCACAGGTCCTGGATTGTGCTGCTGACTTTGGGACCACGCAGGTGTTTGGCGGTGAGATCCCAATTCGCGGGGTTGCGGGGGATCAGCAAGCCGCAACGGTCGGGCAGGCCTGTTTCCAACGTGGGATGCTGAAATCGACCTACGGGACGGGCTGCTTTGCGCTGCTGAACACGGGCGACACTGCTGTGACGTCCCAGAATCGGTTGTTGGGTACGATTGCCTATCAGTTGAATGGCAAGCCTACCTATGCGCTCGAAGGATCGATCTTTATCGCCGGGGCGGTTGTGCAATGGCTGCGCGATGGGCTTGGGATCATTGATGCGGCGCCCGATACACAGGCCTTGGCCGATCAGGCGGATCCCACACAAAGGCTCTATTTGGTCCCAGCTTTCACAGGGCTTGGGGCGCCCTATTGGGACGCGACGGCGCGAGGAGCGATCTATGGCCTCACCCGCGGGTCTGGCCCGGCGGAGTTTGCACGCGCCGCGTTGGAGTCCGTCGGATATCAGACACGCGACCTTTTGGAGGCCATGGCTGCGGATATGGGTGGCTTGGGAGAGACGGTCCTCCGGGTGGACGGGGGTATGAGCGCCTCCGATTGGTCCATGCAATTCTTGGCAGATATCCTGGGCGCACCGGTGGATCGACCAGAGGTCTTGGAGACGACGGCTCTTGGGGCGGCGTGGTTGGCAGGGATGCAATCGGGGGTCTATCCAGACCAAGATGCCTTCTCTAAAGGTTGGGCCCTAGAGCGCCGGTTCGAAGCGCAGATGTCCGCTCAAGAGCGCGAGGCGCGCTACGAGGGCTGGTCAGATGCCATTCGGCGCACCCTGACGCGTTGAGCGGGGCCTCCGGCTGAGCCGGAGGCGGCGCGCGGGTTCACCCGCGCGGTCCCCGGTGCCTCCGCATACTACGCCAGGCTAAAGCCCGTCGACGCTTTAGCGGATCAGACGTCCAGGAAGGTCCGCAAGCGATGCGGCCCCAATCTGCGTCATGTTTGAGATCATATCTGCGCGCAACATGTGGACGAGATGATCGACCCCCCGCCGTCCAAAGGCCGCGAGCGCGAAATACCACGCTTTGCCAAGGAAGACGAAATCCGCGCCCAGGGCCAGAGCCCGAAGAATGTCGAGCCCGCCCTGAATACCAGAACAGTAATAGACCGGCACCCGCCCGGACACCGCCTGGACCACGGCGGGCAAGCAATCGATCGCGGCTGGGCCGCCCTCGAATTGGCGGCCAGAGTGGTTTGATACCCAAATCGCATCGACGCCCATGCCGATGAGACGGTCGGCGTCGTCGGGTTCCGCCACGCCTTTCACGATGAGCGGCCCGCCCCATTCCGCCCGCAGTGCCGCGATATAGGCGTCGTCCGGGAAGCCCCGGATCAATCGGCCCGCGTGGACGAAGGCATCTTTGCCCTTAGCCTGCGGTCCATAGCTGTTGGGGAACTTCATGGTGGGTTGGCCGTGTTTCAAGATGCCGAGTGCCCAGGTCGGCCGAGCCATGATCGACGCGATGATCTTTGGTGTCATGACCGGCGGCATCGAGACATGGGCCCGGCGCTGTCGCTCTCGGCGGCTTTCGCCCGGGACATCGACGGTCACGACGAGCGCTTTCCAGCCTGCCGCTTTGATCCGGGCCAACATGTCGCGGCGCACCTCTGGGTCGCGGACGGGGTAGTGTTGAAACCACCCCATATCCCCCGCGATGGGGCCGGTATCCTCGGGCGTGGCGGCGGCGACCGTGGATTGTCCGTAGGGCATCCGATGGGTGGCTGCGGCGGCAGCCAGGGTGCGCTCCGCGTCTGGCCACAACAGGCCCGCCATGCCCACGGGGGCCACACCAAACGGTTGCGGGTATGTGGTGCCCAGGGTCGTCCGGCTCAGATCCGGCGTGAACTCCCCGCGTAGGATGGCGGGCATGAACTGAACCGCATCCATCTGTGTGCGATTGAGCGAGACGCCCTTTTCGGTCCCGGTCCCGCTGTCGAGGTATTCGAAGGCAAAATGCGGCATCCGGCTTTTGGCCTTCCGCCGCAGGTCAGACAGCGCGGGGTGGGTGACGTCTAAATCCATGTCAGGGGCCTTCGCTGGGGATGCCGGGCGGGCGAGGGATCCTCCCTCGCGCTCCCTGGCGATATTTATGGAACATCGAAAAGGGGAGGTTAGCGCACCTTGAGGGTTATTTTGCCGATATGGTCCCCCGCTTCCATGCGTGCATGGGCCGCGGCGGCTTCCGTAAGGGGGAAGGTCTGATCCATCACCGGTGCAATTGTGCCTGCGTCATAGAGTGGCCATACCTTGGCGCGCAGCGCCTCGGCGATCCGGGCCTTGGCGAGGTCCGATTGGGGGCGCAGGGTGGAGCCGGTGATCGTCAGGCGGCGAACCATGAGGGGCGCGAAGTTCACGGCCACCTTTGGGCCTTGGAGGAACGCGATCTGGAGCAGGCGTCCATCCTCGGCCAGAGCCTTGAGGTTGCGCGGCAAGTAGTCACCGCCAACCATGTCGAGGATCACATCCGCGCCGCCTTCGGCCTTGAGACGGGCGACGAAGTCTTCGTCCCGGTAGTTGATGGCTTCGGCGCCGAGGTCTGCACAGGCTGCGACCTTTGCCGCGCTGCCCGCCGTGGCAAAGACGCGGGCCCCCATGGTGCGGGCCATTTGGATGGCGGTCGTGCCGATGCCGCTGCTGCCGCCGTGGACGAGGAAGCGCTCACCAGCCCGCAGGCCGCCGCGGTCGAAGACGTTGCTCCAAACCGTGAAGGCCGTCTCGCAGAGAGCTGCGGCCTGGGCCATGGTATAGCCACGGGGCACCGCCAGGGCGTGATCGGCGCAGGTCACGGCGTATTCTGCATAGCCGCCACCGGGGAGGAGCGCGCAGACGTGGTCGCCGACGGCCCAGCGACTGACGCCCGGGCCAACGGCAGCGACGGTGCCCGCGCACTCCAAGCCAGGCAGGTCAGAGGCGCCCTTGGGCGGGTCATAGGCGCCCGCCCGTTGTAACGCGTCGGGCCGGTTGACGCCCGCGTGGTCGATGGCGATTAGGATTTGGCCCGCGCCTGGTTGAGGTACGGGGCGGGTCGTTGGGGTCAGGACATCGGGTCCACCGGGCGCAGAGATTTCGATTGCGGTCATCGTGTCGGGCAGGTCGGCCATGGGTCCCCTCGGTGGTCACTGTTGCGGCACCCTAGTCGGGACCTTGGGCGAGGACTAGGCCTGGGGCGGGGATCACCTTGTACACATCGCGAAGGTCTCTGATCTGATCTTCGCGTTCTGGCGGCCGCGCGAGGCCTTTGTGAGGACCGATGCACCTATTCCTGTGGCGTCGCACGCGCACTAGTTCTTGGTGGCTAACGACTTTGATGGGTCGGCTGAGCCTTGCTGTCCTGGTCGCGCACGAAGGACGGCGGAGGGCCGTGGGCTTTAGAGAATGCCAATCGTGCAAGTGGTCTAGAAGCTTATACTTCTGCCACATCTGCGCGTGGTGCTGATAGCTGGGGTCACCGATCTGCTCGTGGCGCGGCACGCGTTCACTACGGTCACCACTCTGCGCGACGGTCGTTCGGTCACTATGAAGGATCTCGCCAAAGGCCGGGCAGATCACCGCGCGGCGCCTTGGCTGGGGCGCGGACCCGGTCGAGCAGCATGTTTGGGCCAGCCATCAAACGGCTAAGGACGGGGGACTTGCGGGCTTGGGCCTTTAGCTTTTCGATCTGCATCACATTGTCGATGCGCCGATCGAGAAAGTCCCAGGTCTCCCGGTAGTCTTCAGATTGATCGCCGAGCCAATAGAGCACCGTTGCCGAATACACCCCCGACAGGGTGAGGCGCTTCGTGTACCAGTTCACGTCCACGGAAGTATCCCCGAGGCTGTCCCAGATGGCATCGGCCGTCCCCCAAAGCGCGCGGGTGCCGTCGGCGGCGTGGATGGGCAGGGCGAATAGCGTCACGCCCCGGCGCACCGCCTCTTTGTCCTCTTCCGCGATTTCCAGCCGAACCCGGATGGCTCGGGCCACGCGGTCTCGGTAGCGCATCTCCGTCAGGTCTTCGGCTTGCAGGTGCTCCATCATCCGGTCGTCGCCTCGGCGGTGGAAGGCGAGGGCCAAATCGACCTCCCCTCGGGGGAAGGCGGCACGGGCTTGGGCGGGTGTGACCTCCGCGTCGGCCACAGCGGCACGGAAGGTGGCCGCAGACCAGCCGTCGAACGGAACATGGGTCAGTGCCGCGTCAATCAGGCAGTCTTTGAGGTCTGGCATGTCGCGCTCTCCTGTGGGTCGGTCGCTGGACAAGATAGGGGTGTGGGGATATACGGCCAACTCCTGCACGGATTTATCCGACAACTCCAACTTAGAAAGGTGGTGAAAACCACATGCAGGTCAGCGTTCGCGACAACAACGTCGATCAGGCCCTCCGGGCCCTGAAAAAGAAGCTGCAGCGCGAAGGTGTGTTTCGTGAGATAAAGCTCAAGCAGCATTTCGAGAAACCCTCCGAGAAGAAGGCGCGGCAGAAAGCCGAAGCGATTCGGCGCGCCCGCAAGCTCGCGCGGAAAAAGGCACAACGCGAAGGGATGATGTAAGACCCTTCGACGGCTTTGCGCCGTTTCAAGCCCCCGGTGCGGTGTCGCACCGGGGGCTTTCTTTTGGGGCGCGCCTGTGGATTGGACCCTGCAGAACCGGGCTTCAGCGGTCCATCCTGGCGCCCATACGCTAGGCGGGGGAGCGGTGACGTCTACGGTGCAGGGGCCGGGCGCACCGTTGCCAAGGCGATGACGGCTGACATCACGGCCAGGGCGACCCCCGCCCAAGCGGCGAGCGCGAAGGCCATCAGGAGGTCGGCTTGCAAGAGAACGATGCCCAATAGGGCCGTGGCAAGCAGCCCGCCGATCCGACTGATCGCGTTGTTGATCCCCGAGGCGACGCCCGCATACCGCTCCCCCGCAGAGTTGAGGACTGCCGCCGTGAGCGGCGCGACCGACAGGGACATCCCCAGGGCGAGGGCCAGAAGCCCGGGCAGAACATGCAGCGTATAACGGACGTTCTGGCTAGGCATTTGGGCAAATGCGAAGAACCCAAGGGCGACGAAGCTCGCGCCAACAACCAGCAAGGGCCGCGTGCCGAACCTGTCCGCCAAAGGCCCCCCGGTGAGCCGGGAGAGGACGGCTAGGACAGCCGGAAATGGCAGGATGGCCGCTCCTGCTGCGGTGGCAGAAAACCCAAGACCTTGGATCAAGACATAGGGCAGCAGCACCATGAGGCCGCCGAGGGCCGCGTACAGAAATAGGGTAAAGGCGGTCAGGCCGGAGAAGCTGACGTTCTGGAACAGTCTGAGCGGTGTCATGGCGCGGTCACCCAGCCGGGCTTCGACCGCCAGAAAGGCCGATAGCAGCGCCATGCCGACCGCCAGGGCCGCCGTCACCAGACCCGAAGGGCCCAGGTCGGGCAGGGCGATCAACCCCCAGATCAAGGCGAAGAGGCCCGCCGACACCAAGATCGCACCCCATAGATCCAGGGGCGCACATGTTTCCGGGGCGCTCAGGCTCTCGCGGACGGTGTCCCGTGCGATCCACCAGGCCACCAGGGCCAGTGGTGTCACGGCGACGAAGGCCCAGCGCCAGCCAACAGTGTCGACGATCACACCGCCGACCACCGGCGCCACGGCCCCAGCGGCGGCCCCGACACCCGCCCAAGTGCCGATGGCGCGTCCCCGGTCAGGTCCGTGAAACGCGTCGGCGATGATGGCCAGGGATGTGGGCGCGATCATTGCGGCAGCGACCCCCTCCAGGGCGCGGGCTGCCAGCAGGAAGGGAAAGCTCCAGGCGACAGCACAGAGCAGGCAAGAGGCGGCAAACAGCAGCAGACCGGCCTGAAAGACGCGCTTGCGCCCCCTGTGATCGCCAAGCGCCCCGCCCAGCAAAACCAGCGCGCCCAAAGGCAAAAGATAGGCATTTACGATCCATTGGGCGCCGGTCGCACCGACGTCGAAATCGGCCTGCATTTGCGGCAGGCCCACATTGATGATGGAGCCAAGCACAAACGCGAGGCTGGATCCCAGGATCGTCGCGGTCAGCGTGCCACGCGGATCATAGTGGTCGGATGTTTTGACGGGACCTGAGCCAGGGGCCTCTGGGCAGGGGGGCGGGAGAGTGGCGGACATGGTTCCTCCGCGGACGACACTCCCTTTGCCATAGCATGGGACGGCTCAAAAAGGAGCGTCCCATGGGCCAGGGTCACCGTTGCGGGCGAGACCTTTTCTACAGCGCAGTCACATGAGAACGGCTAGGTAGCTTCTCTCACGAACCCATCGTCGGTGATCGCCTTGACCCGTGGCCGTTCTGGCGAATGGGCGTCCACGGTGTCGTCAAATATCTTGCGCTCCGTCACGCCCGGGACGGCGGCAAAACTGCGCATGACGTTATCTGGAAACCACGATTGGCGCACTTGGGTGTACCCGAGCTCCCGCAGAATGCCGGAAACGGAAACCCCGCAAGTCGCCTTGGAGGCTGGCCCATGGGCCTGGACGAGGGACAGCGCGCGCTCGGCCTGCTCAGGCGTCACGGTCAGGTCTTGGATGACAACGTGGTAGGTCGGCCGCGCATGGTAGTCCGTGTAGAACTCCAGCATCGTCGGGGTGATGCCATAGAGCACATCGCCCCGCTCCGGCACGGTGGGGTGATGCCACGTGCCCGCCGGGTCAAACAGCACGCGCTGGCTGCCGGAGACCATCAGAGCCGAATGGCCCCCATCGCCGGAGCGATTGTTGATCGCTGTAATCAGCGTCAGCTTGGCGGGGCCGGGCGCCGCATAGGCCCGGCGCTCCACCTCTTCCAGCGGATCGTAGATGGCCTCCGCTCCGCAGGCCACCAAAAGCGGTACGAGAAGCATGACCGCCAAGGCGCGCAGCATGGGATCAGGTCCGGAAGATCGCCAACAGAACCAGGATCGCGATGATGACAATGGTCGTCCACTTGGCAAAGGCGACGAAGCCGTCGAATGTCTTCTCTTGCTCAGTGATGTCCATGCTGCCGATCTTGTGCTCTTCCGCCATGGGTCTGGTCCTTCGTCTCGGTGTCTGTTGGCGCCGTCCTTAGCCTGCGCGACCGTCCCTGTCACGGGGGTGCGGCGCATTGCGCAGACGTCCTTTGGTCGCCTAGTCCTCCGCCGCGTCTTCGTTCTCGGCCTCTGTCTCAAGCGCACGGGCCAGGCGAAAGCCGATGCGCAGCGGCTCTGGCTGGTCTGGAGGTTTCGAGACGGCGCGCAGCATCACGTTCAATTGGCTCACATGGAGCAATTGCAGACACTGCTGCCCCTGCATGTCCTGGCCCGTAAAGGTCACGATGTCCGGGGCGCTGAAGCCAATGCCCTGGATCCGCAGCACCCCTGCCGCGCCGCCCGTAAAGGCCATGGCGGCATCTTGGTCGTCGCTCAGGTTTTCCTCAAAGGCCTTCAGATACAGGACCACCCGTTGATAGGCCCATTCAGCGGCGCTTTTGGTTTGGGGTGGGCGTTTGGCGATGGCTTCGGGGACGTCGGGCGCGGGGGTGCAGCCTTCGGGCCTCAATTCGGTCGCGCGGGCCAAATCGGCAGGCGCGACGGGAGTGGGATCTGTTGTCATGGTCGAAGCGTAAGGCGCCGTTTCCATCCGGGCCAGTCCCCATGTGTCACGATCTTTGGAACACCCAAACGCCGTCGTCCCGGGTCTCGCGGCGAGCACGTCCGGTCAGATGAAGATGCTGAAGATGCGCGATGGCTTCGAAGAACGCCAAGCCATAGAGCCCGCCCTCGACCTTTCGCTTAAAGAGCGGAGCGAAACACTCACCGCCTGTCCGGGGCGTCTCCAAATGTGCCTCCAGGCGATTCAGTGCCGTCACATGGTTTCGCTTAAGGGACGCCAGCCGCGTCGGCAGCCCTCGGTACGGTAACTTGTGCCCTGGCAACACCAGGTGATCGCCGCGGGCAAGCGGTGCCAGACGATCACAGGCCGCCAGCCAATCGCCCACCGGATCTGCATTCGTTTCGGTCGGGTAGAGGCCCAGGTTTGGCGAAATGCCCGGCAAAAGTTGATCGCCTCCGATGACCAGGGGGCCGTCAGCCTCGAACAAAACCGCATGTTCTGCGGCGTGCCCGTCCCCCCGCGCCACATGCCACCGGCGGCCGCCCAGGGTGATGTCGTCACCCGCGCGCAGGCGCGTGAAGCCAACCGGCAGGGGCGCAACCATATCGGCGAAGTTGAAGGGCCGTTCTGTCGCGCGTTTGGCCAGAACCTCTGGGTCCATACCCCAGCGACGGCAGTAGTCGAGCGTTTCGGCGGTGGGCAACGGTTGCTCGTCCAGGCGGAGCATCCGCGCCATCAGCCAAGCCGTCCGCGTGGTTAAAAGCTCTGCGCCATCGGCCTGGAACCATCCGGCCAAACCGATGTGATCGGGGTGGTGGTGGGTGACCAGAACGCGGGTGATCGGGTCGCCCCCAAGGGGCCCGGCCTTCAACATCTCGAAAATGGCGCGGGTCCTGCGGGTGTCGAACCCGGTATCGACCAAAGCCCACCCGGCGCCGTCGCGCAGGAAATAGACGTTCACGTGGTCCAAGGCCATCGGCAGGGGCAGCCGCGCCCAGAGGACCCCATCGGCCACTTTGGTGACCTGCCCCTCGAGCGGGGCGGTGTCCCAGGGGAACTGCAACCCGGCGTAGCCGTCGGGAATTTCGGTGTCCGTCATCGGGGTCCCCTTCGTCTGTGCCCCGCAGATACGGTGTCCTGCGAGGCGGGGCCAGGGGAGGCGGGCGCTCAGGCCGCGATCACCTCGTCGGAGACCGCATAGAGCTCCTCCGCACCCGTCCGGGCCTTTGCCATCTCAGCCAGGGCTTCGGGCAACAGGCGCGCCACGGCAAAGCGGGCCAGGGGCGCGCGATCGGGGTCGGCGGCTGCGGCGCGTAGGTGGTGCGCCGCGCCCAGAACGCGGGCAAAGGCTGCCAGATAAGACACCGCGCCCGCGAAGCGGTCCTGCATGTCTTGCGCCAACATCCAGTCTGTGAGGTCCCGCAGATCGGCGACGGCGGCGCGCAGCCCTTCGTGGTCCGTCTGCCCCAGGTCGTCGAGCACAGCGAAAGCAGCCGCGCCACCGTCCATCAGTTTGCGACCGACCAGATCCATGGCCTGGATCCCATTGGTGCCCTCATAGATCGTCGTCACCCGCACGTCGCGCAAATATTGTGCGGCGCCCGTTTCTTCGACGAAGCCCATGCCGCCGTGCACCTGTATGCCCTCGGAGGCCACTTTGATGCCCGTGTCTGTTCCATAGGCCTTGGCGATGGGCGTCAGAAACGCACCGCGCGCCGCCCAATCGGCGTCACCCGTCGCCTTCGCCATGTCCAAAGCCACTGCGCAATCCATGGCAATGGTGCGGGCCACGAAGGTCTCGGCCTTCATCCCGAGCACCATGCGACGCACGTCCGCATGGTCCAGGATCGTGCCAGCCCCGCGCGGCGTTGCGCCCTGCTTGCGGCCTTGGGCATAGGCCACGGCGTGTTGCATCGCGGCTTCGGCGATGGCGAGGCCTTGGATGCCCACGCCCAGGCGGGCGTTGTTCATCATCGTAAACATAGCGGCCATACCGCGGTGCGGCTCCCCGACCAGCCACCCGGTGGCGCCATCATACTGCATCACAGCGGTGGGTGAGCCGTGCAGGCCCAGCTTATGCTCCAGCGACACGACTTTGAGGCTGTTGGCGACGCCTGCGCTGCCGTCGGCCTGTGGAAGGCGCTTGGGCACCATGAACAGGCTGATCCCTTTGGTGCCCGGTGCCGCGTCGGGCAGGCGGGCGAGGACAAGGTGACAGACGTTGTCGGTGAAATCGTTGTCGCCCCAGGAGATGTAGATCTTCTGACCCGTGACGGCATAGGTGCCATCGCCATTGGGTTCGGCCTTGGTCCGCAACGCGCCCACATCCGACCCTGCCTGGGGCTCCGTCAGGTTCATGGTGCCGCACCATTCGCCAGAGATGAGCTTGGGCAGGTAGAGCGCCTTAATCTCGTCCGAGGCATGGGCCTCCAGCGCTTCGATCTGGCCTTGGGTCATCAGGGGGTTCAGCTGGATCGCAAGGCAGGCCGATCCGATCATCTCGTTGACGGCCATGGTCAGTGTGATCGGCAGCCCCATGCCGCCGTTCTCGGCCTCGGCTGACATGCCGAGCCAGCCCCCCTCCGCGATGGCGCCGAAGCCCTCCGCGAAGCCGGGCGAGGTGCGCACAATCCCGTTTTCCAGCCTTGCCGGATTTAGGTCACCCACGCGATTGAGGGGGGCCAGGACCTCTTCGCACATGCGGCCCGCTTCGGTCAGGATGGCCTCCACCGTCTCTGGCGTGGCGTCGGCAAAGGTCTCGGTGGCGGCAACGCGGTCGAAGCCCACGACATGGTCGAGGACGAAGCGCACTTCGGAAACAGGGGCGCGATATGGCATGGAGGACCTCCCAATCTTGACGCAGGCCGCCTATACGTCCCGCACTCCGGCGGAAACTAAGGGCACGGCCCCGATGGCAGCAACAGGAACACAGCGTCACACCAGGCACCTGCGTCCGCCCGAGGGTGTGGCGGAGGCTGCGACGCTGCTGCGCGCGGGTGGTTTGGTCGCCTTTCCGACCGAGACTGTCTACGGGCTGGGCGCCGATGCGACGGACGGGCGCGCGGTGGCCGCGATCTACGAGGCCAAGGGGCGGCCGAGTTTCAACCCGCTGATCGTCCACGTGCCAAACCGTGAGGCTCTATCCGGTCTGGTGCGCTTTGGTCCCGAGGCCCATCTGTTGGCGGAGCGGTTTTGGCCAGGGCCTCTCACCCTCGTGTTGCCTTTGGCCGACAACAGCGCGTTGTCGCCCCTTGTCACGGCTGGGTTGCCCACGGTTGCGGTTCGCGTACCAGCCGCGCCCTTGGCCCAGGAACTGCTTCGGATGGTGGGGCGGCCCGTTGCGGCGCCCTCGGCGAACCCATCGGGTCGGATCAGCCCGTCCCGCGCGGACCATGTTTTGGAGGGTCTTGCGGGGCGCATTGACGCCGTTTTGAACGGTGGGCCCTGCGCGGTCGGCCTTGAGTCGACCATTGTACGCCCGGACCCGGCTGTTCTCTTGCGGGATGGCGGGCTTGCGCGGGAAGATCTGGAAGCCGTGCTTGGCCGCGCTGTCGCAGAGGACACCACGCCGGGACGTGTGCAGGCCCCGGGACAATTGGCATCCCACTACGCGCCATCGGTGTCGCTGCGCATGGGCGTTGCGGCCAGCCAAGCAAATGCGTCCGTTCACGTGGGCTTCGGCGCGGACAAAGGCGATGTGACCCTGTCAGTCAGCGGGGATCTTATCGAGGCTGCCGCAAACCTGTTCCAAGTCCTGCATCAAGCAGATGCCATGGCGACAGCGCGCGGGACCGGGATCACCGTGTCTGACATTCCGAATCTGGGGCTGGGGCGGGCCATAAATGATCGGCTGCGACGGGCGTCGGCGCCACGGTAAGGCGCCCTTAGGCGTGGCCTGCGAGGCCGGACAGGCCAGACGGGGCGATTCCCATCCCCTCCATCGCGCGGCTCCAACGCTCACCAGACGGCTGGTCGAAAATCATGTTGGCCCGCGCGTTCATCGTCAGCCAGCTGCCATCCTGGACCTCTTGCTCCAGCGCGCCCTCGCCCCAACCGCAGTATCCCATGGCGACAAAGGCGCGCTTTGGCCCTCTGCCGCAGCCAAGATCTTGGATCGCGGCCTCGTGGGGCGTCATGCGCACGTCGTCGGCGATCACCATTGTTTGATGCGCAAGGCGGTAGTCACTTGAATGTAGGACAAACGGGCGTTCGATATCCGATGGTCCGCCGGCATGGATCGGCACCCCAATCGCAACATTGGGCGTGGCCAGCCCGCTCTCACGAAGCAGGCGCCGCAAGGTCATGTTCGTTGCAGGCCGATTGATCAGCAAACCCATGGCACCAGTGGCCGAATGCGCGCAGACAAGGATCACCCCCTTACGGAAGGCGGCTTCCGTAACGGTTGGCATTGCGACAAGAAACTTGCCTGCCAAGGAGGAGGATGATCTGTCTACCCGCATAGTCATACCATATGTCAAACGGCGGGTTGGCACAACGGCAGCGCAGAAATCCTACCTGCGCGTGTGCGGGGTAGGGGCCGTGATCGCGTGGATTTGTCGCGAGCGTGATTTCCGTTGCTGCCTTCTTTGGCATACCTATTCCCCATGAACAATCCTTTCGCTCGTCCATCCGCGCGCTACCCAGCGTTGATCCGGTCCCTTGGCGCCCTTGTCGTCGCTTGCGCCCTTGGCGCGGCCGGTTCGGTCGAGGCGCAGTCAATCGGGTCCGTGGAGGAGGTCGTCTCCGTCGAGATCCGGCCCGGATGGCGGAGCGATGACGGCACCCACATCGCCGGGCTCCATTTCAGGCTGCGGCCTGGGTGGCGGACCTATTGGCGGACGGCTGGTGCGGGCGGAATCGCGCCGCAGTTCGATTGGTCCGGGTCTGCCGGTGTAGACTCCGTCCACACGCTTTGGCCAACACCGCGGGTCTTCTACAAGGATGGTTTGCAATCCATTGGATATGATGAGGATTTCGTCGTTCCGTTGGTGATTGACGGCAGTGGGGCCGACGCCTCCATGCGCCTGGAAGGTCGGCTTGCGATCGGCGTTTGTGCGGACATTTGCGTGCCGGCCCATGTGACCGTGGGGCGTGATCTTGGCGACGCGGAGACGCCTGATCCCGCCATAGCGATGGCCTTAGATGACCGTCCACGAAAGGTCGGACACGCGGCAAACTGCTATCTTCGACCCACACCAAACGGTACTGCCTTGACCGGGCATATCGACGTTCCAGCGCTGGGTGGGCGGGAAGCTGTTGTTTTCGAAACCGGGAATGACCACCACTGGGTCACTGATGCAACCGTGCAACGCCAGGGAGAGCGGCTCACGGCAACTTCCGAAGTGATGGTCGGTGGCGGAGAGCGGGTTTCGCTGGATTTGAACGCCGTGCGCATCACAATCATTGGCGCATCTCATGCGCTCGAACTCGCGGGATGCGAGCAATGAAATATCAGCAAAGTCTTGCCTGCGCCGCTTTGCCCCTTGCCGAATGCCATTTGGCGCGCCACCTTCCTCGCGACGAAGGAGAATTCTATGGCTGGAAAGCGTGGACCGTTGGAAAAGCTTGTCGACGTCGTGACGGATAAACTGTCTGAGGCGCTCGGCGCGTTGGCCCCTCGTCCGGATGCGATCCCTATTCCGGTTCGCAATGATCCACGGGATCGTCGCCGCTAGGGACCGTCCTAAGCGATCCGCTTGAGCATGGCACCCGCAACGGGTGCCTTTTTGGGTTTGCGGACAAGCTGTTTCAGCAGGCTTGCCAGTTCAGGTTCATCCACAAGATCGGCGGCCTGATCCACAAAGAACCACTTTCGTGTTCTCTCCGACTTTTCCTTCCAATCGGATTTCATCTGTTCGACGATCATGGGATAGACGTCCACTTCGCAGGGCACGGTCGATCCATCGCCGAGGCCTTTGTCATAGCGATACGTGCCAAACACGTCCTTCGCGATGTGACCTTTCACGCCCGCTTCTTCCAAGGCCTCAATGGCTGCAGCAGCCCAAGGCGCCACGCCTTTCATTGTCCATCCCTTGGGCACGATCCAGCGGCCCGTGTCGCGGGATGTGACCATAAGAACTTGGACGGAGTCGCCTTTCCAGCGCAGTGGCATGGCTGCGATCTGTTGTCTCACCGATGTCATTGTCTGTCTGCGTCCGATCAAAACCAGGTCAGATCGACCTGCTTGCTATGAAATATAATATTGCTCGGCGTTTGAGTATGCCTGAAACGCGGCGAATGTGCAAATTCACCCTTACAATTCAGTGACAATTTGGCTGAACTCCGCGAGCGTTGCGAACCGCGCAAGTGGCGCGTCCCCCTCGATGGATCCATTCGCATAGCCGCACTCCACATGGACATAAGCGACGTTCGCGGCACTGGCCGTCCGATGGTCGGTGACGGAGTCCCCCACGTAGAGCGCGGCGTCAGGGGGACAGGTCATCTGGTCCAGCGTCGCCAGGAGCGGGGCAGGATCAGGCTTGCGCACCGGAAGGCTATCGCCGCCGATGACGGCTTCGAATGGTCCAAGTTTGAGTGCGTTGAGCAGGGTCATCGTCGGTGCCATGGGTTTGTTCGTGCACAGCCCGAGGCGCAGTCCCTTGGACCTCAAGGCCGCCAAGAGGTCATGGGCGCCGTCGAACACAACCGTTCCGGTCATGGGATCCGCGTCGTAGATGGTCCGAAACGCGTGGACCGCGCCGTCATCCATCGGTTGCCCCGCCCACCGCAGGGCGCGTTCCACCAGCTTTGGAACCCCGTTCCCGACGAACCCGGTCACCGTTTCAAGATCGGGAGCGGGTAGGCCACGGTCGATCATCATGAGTGACACCGCCCGATGCAGACTCGGCGCGCTGTCGATCAGCGTCCCATCCAAATCGAAAACAACGGCGCGGCGACCGTGCAAAGGCGTCATGGCGTTCATCCTAATGGCGCAGCGCGATTGCGCTTAGGCTGGCCACTAGCGCCCATGGGGGTCGGGTTCAACGGCGGGGCGCCTCCGGGCACTCCGCCCATGGCGCCTCAGGCAAAGCGGAGGGTTTTCGCGAAGGGCATTTCCCGCAACCGCGTGCCGGTGGCCGCGAAAATCGCGTTGGCAAGGGCCGGGGCGGCTGGGGGCAAGCCCGGCTCCCCCGCGCCGCGGATCGGTCCGCCTGACTCCAACACGCGGACCTCTACTTTGGGCGTTTGCCAGATCCTGAGGCTTTCGTAGTCGTGGAAGTTCGTCTGATCCGTTGACCCGTCGGTCAGTGTGATCTCCGACGAGATCGCGTGACCAAGCCCAAACAGCGCCCCGCCCGAAAGCTGAGCCTCAATGTTCACCGGGTCGAGGACGCGTCCGACCTCTGCCGCGATCCAGAGCTTATCAATGACGATCCCGCCGTCCGTGTCCCGCACCTCACAAATCTGCGCCACCGGGACGCCGAAGGAGTAGACGAAGGCGACCCCACGGGCCCCGGCGGGCCCTGCCCAATTTGCCATATCGGCGACGGTTTCCAGGACCTTGCGCGACGGATCGTCATGCAGCAGGCGCAAGCGCTCCTCCACCGGGTCCGCGCCAGCGGCATGGATCAACTCATCGAGGAAGCACTCATGGAAGAAACCGTTGTGGGATGCACCGACCGACCGCCAACTGCTGACGGGGACCATTGCGCGAACCCGGTATCCGGTGACGCGACGGTCCGGGATCGCGTAGGGCGCATCCCAAGCGGCGGCCACGATGGCAACGTCTGGCCCGAAACTCGGCATGCCTGCGCGCCCCAATTGGCTTTCGGCGACGGATTGGGCCGCGATGGAGAGGTCCAGACTGCGGACACGTTTGTCTTGGACAGTGCCATGCCCACGGGCCAGGGCCATGGGGCGTAGGAACCCATGGGTCATGTCCTGTTCCCGGGACCAGGTCAGGCGGATGGGTCTGCCCGGCCGTTGGACCGCAATCTCAGCGGCCTGGCGCACCCATTCATCCTCTAGGCGGTGACCAAAACTGCCCCCGGCGGGCAGGGCGTGGACCGTCACAACCTCGGCGTCTTGCCCCGTGATCCGGGCCACGGCCTGGGCCACAAACCGGGGCGCCTGGGTTGCCGTCCAGACCTCGGTCCGTTCCGGTTGGTAAAGAACCGTGGCGTTTGCAGGCTCCAACGGCGCGTGGTGCAGGAAGGGGACACGATATTCGGCCGTCACCGGCGCACCGGGCGCGGTCTCCACGTTGCCGTCATCGGCAAAGCGGCTGTCGCGATTGTCGTCTGTCATCGCGTCGGCGTGGGTTTGCCAAAGCGCGTCGGTGTCCGGCCCTCCGCCGTCCCATTCGACTTCAATCGCGCGCGCCGCCTCCATCGCCCGCCAGTCGTTGTCCGCCAGGACAGCGGCCCCATCGGTGATGGCGACGACGGCCTCAACCCCGCGCATCGCCTCTGCCGCGCGGGTGTCCATGCGACGCAAGCCACCGCCCCGCACCGGGTTCGTGACCACGGTGGCATGGATCATGTTCGGTAGTGTCAAATCGACGCCATATCGGAACGTCCCCGTCGATTTGGGAACGATATCTGTACGTTGATGCTTGCGTCCCAGGCGGACCCACTGCTCAGGCGCCCGCAAGGGAACATCTTGGACCACAGGCGTATCGCGCAGCGCTTCGATTAGATCGGAGTAGGCCCGTGTGCTGCCGTCCGGGCCGATGACCTGGCCATCTTCGGTGCGGAGCTGATCCACCGCCACACCCATCTCGCCGGCGGCAGCGGCCTTGAGGGTCTCGCGGGCAGAGGCACCTGCCGCGCGCAACCGCTCATAGGTATCTGGCACCGTGGTCGAGCCGCCGGTGAGGTGCAGCCCGATCAGTTTGCCCGCAACATCCGACGCACTCCGCCCTGTTTGCGCAAGCCAACGGCTGTCCCAGGCCGCCAAGGGCATCCCTTCTGCGGCCACCTTTCCGTTGTAGTAGACCGGGCTGGCCGGGCCGGGATCCAACTGCACCTTGGCCGGATCGACGTCTAATTCTTCGGCGAGCAGGTGGGCTTGGATCGACGCCGCCCCCTGACCGACGTCGGCCCTGGGGGTGATCAACGTGATCCCCTCCGCCGAGATCATCACATACGGCGTCAGAACGGTGGACCCGCTCGGTAGCGTGGCGCGCAAAGGGTTCTCCGGCGTCCGTCGATAGAGATACGTCCCGAACGCTATGCCGCCGCCGAGCGCCGCCGCGCCGACCAGAAACCCCCGTCTTGCGATTTTGCCCGCGCCCATCACGAGTCCTCCGATTGGCTTGCCCGGCGAATGGCCGCCCGGATCCGCGGATAGGTCGCGCAGCGGCACAGGTTGCCTGACATGGCGTCATCGATTTCCGCATCCGTCGGATTGGGCACCTCGGCCAGAAGGCTGGCGGCCTGCATGATCTGGCCAGACTGGCAGTAGCCGCATTGCGCCACCTGTTCGACGATCCAGGCCGTCTGCACCGGGTGGGGCGCCTCGGGCGTTCCCAGGCCTTCGATTGTGGTGATTGCGGCGCCAACGGCATCGGCTGCGGCGATCTGACAGGATCGAACGGCCACGCCGTCCAGGTGAACGGTGCAAGCACCACACTGGCCAATGCCGCACCCATACTTCGGCCCGTGGATGCCCAGCACATCCCGGAGGACCCACAGGAGCGGCATCTCGTCTTCCACATCAAGGTCATGCTGTCGGCTATTCACGGTCAGTCGCATGTCACTCTCCGGTCGGGATGGTGTCTTTCACCAGCATTGACCTTAGGAGTTAAGGAACCGGGCGTAGAAAAGCAGTCCATCGCCGCCCTTGTGGCGCAACGTCACCTTGTGGTTCGGTGCCACTGACACGGCGCACCGCGCCCCGTTCGACGATTTGGAGGTCACCGATGACAGGCCCTGGCGGTCTTCCCCCCCAGAGTGCGCTGATGTCCCAACGCGCCGTCTTTACCGAAGCCTATGCCGTCATTCCTGGCGCGTGCATGACCGATATCGTCACTTCCGCTCTGCCCGGTTGGCGGGACATGCGCATGTGGATCCTCGCGCGTCCGATGACTGGGTTTGCGGAGACGTTCTCCCACTATTTGGTCGAGGTCGCGGCGGGTGGCGGCAGTTCCCAGCCAGAGGTGGACGGAGCAGCCCAAGGGATCCTCTATGTCGTGTCCGGAGAGGTTGCCCTGACCCTAGATGGGGCGGAGCATGTCCTGGAAGCCGGGGGATATGCGTATCTCGCGCCTGGGGCCGATTGGCACCTCGCCGCGCAATCCGATGCGCGCTTACATTGGATCCGGAAGCGGTGGACCCCAGCCGTAGGCGTCGCGCCACCGACGTCTTTCGTGACCCAGGAGGCCCTTGGCACAACCGTTGCCATGCCGGACACGGATGGGCGATGGGCCACCACCCGGTTTGTGGACCCGGCAGATATGGCCCACGACTGCCATGTGAACATCGTCACGTTTGAACCGGGTGGAACCATTCCCTTCGAAGAAACCCATGTGATGGAGCACGGCCTGTTCGTCCTGGAAGGGAAGGCTGTCTACCGTCTCAATCGGGATTGGGTTGAGGTCGAAGCGGGTGATTTCATGTGGCTGCGCGCCTTTTGCCCCCAGGCGTGCTATGCCGGTGGCCCGAGCCGGTTCCGGTACCTGCTCTATAAGGACGTGAACCGGCACGCGTGTTTGACGCTGGGGGGCTAGCCCCCCAGACCCCCCAGAGTATTTTCGCCGAGAAGAAGGAGCGACCATGGCCGGATACCTGACAACGCATGTGCTAGATACGGCGCGGGGCAAGCCCGCGGCGGGGCTGTCGATCTCTTTGTATCGGGTCTCTGGGAACAGCCATCGCAAGATCGCGGAGGCCGTGACGAACGGCGATGGGCGGACCGATGCTCCGATCTTGGGGCAGGACGGGTTCAAGCCGGGCACCTATGAGCTTGTGTTTTTTGCAGGCGATTGGCTGCGCCGGGAAGGGCTGGTGTCTGGGGACGTGCTCTTTTTGGACCAAGTCCCCATTCGGTTTGGGTTGGACGAGGATAACCACTACCACGTGCCCCTTTTGATCAGCCCGTTCGGGTATTCGACCTATCGCGGCAGCTAGACGTTTCGGGCAGATTGTCGCGGCAGGTGCGATCAGGGCGCGGGCCGGGGTTTACCTATCCACTGGCCCGTGGAACGGTCCAGCCGCCATCGTGTCAGGATATGAGCCATGTACGATTTCGCCATTTTCTGGGACTGGATCGAATTCGCCATCCGCTGGACCCATGTCATTACCGCCATCGCTTGGATCGGTTCGTCGTTCTATTTCATCGCATTGGACCTGGGCCTGAACCGGGAGATCCCCGGACCCGCTGATGGGGAAGAGTGGCAGGTCCACGGCGGCGGTTTTTACCACGTCCAAAAGTACCTCGTGGCGCCCGAGGCGATGCCGGATCATCTGACCTGGTTTAAATGGGAGAGTTACGCGACCTGGCTGTCGGGGGCCGCGCTGCTGGCTGTAGTCTATTGGGCTGGGGCGGAGATGTTCCTGCTGGATCCGCAAAAGGCGGATTTGGCAATTTGGCAGGGCATTGGCCTTTCGACTGCCTTTTTGGCGATCGGTTGGGTGGGCTATGACGCGCTGTGTAGGTCCCCCCTGAAGGAGCAACCAACCCTGGTAATGCTTGTCCTTTTCGCGGGAATTGTGATCGCGAGTTGGGCCCTCAACCAAGTCTTCACGGGGCGCGCGGCGCTTTTGCACCTGGGGGCGATGACCGCCACGATCATGTCGGCTAATGTCTTCTTCGTCATCATGCCGAACCAGAGGATCGTCGTGGCCGATCTGAAGGCCGGTCGCACGCCCGACGCGCGATACGGCAAGATCGCCAAACTGCGGTCCACGCATAACAACTATCTGACGCTACCGGTCATCTTCTTGATGCTGTCCAACCACTATCCGTTGGCCTTCGGAACGGATGCGGCTTGGATGATCGCGGCGCTGGTGTTTCTGATGGGTGTCACAATTCGGCATTTCTTCAACACTATGCACATGCGCAAACCGCGACCGTGGTGGACCCTAGGCGCGACGGCAGTGATCTTTGTGCTGCTCATGTGGCTGTCCACGGCACCGCTGTTCGATACCTACGAAGAGGCCGAGGCCCGCGATCTGACACCGACCGAGCAGCGATTTGCCCAAGCTGAAGGGTTCGACGGGGCGGCCAGCATCGTGCAGGGCAATTGCTCCATGTGCCATGCGCGGGAGCCGGTCTGGGGGACCCTGCGCTGGGCTCCGAAGGGGGTTCATCTGGAGACAGAAGCGGACATCGCCAAGAACGCCCGCCGGATATACACCCAGGCCGGGGTGAGCCATGCCATGCCCCCGGCGATCATCGGACGATTGGCCCCGGAGGATCAGGCAACCCTGGTGCGCTGGTACCGCGCGGCTCAAGGCGGCTGAAACGGTAGGGACCGGTTTAAACGGACAGTTTTAGTCGAATTGTCCCCGCTTCTCCTTGGCAAAAATACTCTGACGCAACGACCCCGCTGGCTGCGACGTCGCCCTTAGGCGCGCCGTTCCGTCACACGCTCACACCAAAGAGAACCGTTGAACGCGCAAAAAGGAAAGTGTAGATGTTCGCTTGCGTTCGTTTTGAGGAGGCGATCATGCGCGAGACCTACGATTTGTTCGTGATCGGCGGCGGCATCAATGGCTGCGGCATCGCGCGGGATGCGTCGGGGCGCGGCCTGACGGTCGGGCTGGCCGAAATGGGGGACCTTGCGGGGGCCACGTCTTCCTCCTCCACCAAGTTGTTCCACGGAGGCCTCAGGTATCTGGAATACTGGGAGGTTCGCCTGGTCCGCGAGGCGCTTCAGGAACGGGATGTCTTGCTGCAAAACATGCCGCATATCAGCTGGCCCATGCGATTTGTGCTGCCCCTGTCTCCCGACATGCGGTTCGAAGGGGGGACGCCCACGTCAAAGCTCCTCGGGGTGATGATGCCCTGGCTGCGGGGGCGTCGGCCCAACTGGCTGATCCGCCTGGGCCTGGCCATGTATGATGGGCTGGCCAAATCGAAATATCTTCCGGGGACGCGCACCATCAGCTTGCGCGGCACGCCGGAGGGCGCTCCGCTGGAGGATCGCTTCGCGAAGGCTTTCGAATACTCCGATGCCTGGGTCGAAGACAGCCGGTTGGTGGTCTTGAATGCCCGGGACGCCGCGCAGCGGGGGGCCGACGTCCATGTGCGCACGCGCGTCGTGAGCGCCGAACGGGATGGCGACACCTGGCTGATCACCCTGCAGGGGGAACGGACGGGACAGGTGCGTGCGAAGATGCTCGTGAATGCGGCGGGTCCTTGGGTGGGCGACGTTATTCGCGGAGTGGTCCGGTCCAATGCGCGCGAGGGGGTTCGTCTGGTACGCGGATCTCATATCGTGACGCGGAAGCTGTTTGACCATGACAAGTGCTATTTCTTCCAAGGGGCAGATGGGCGCATCATCTTCGCGATCCCCTATGAGACCGACTTCACGTTGATCGGGACAACGGATGCGGAGCACGACGATCCCCACAACGCCCCCGTCTGCACGCCTGAAGAACAGCAATACTTGCTCGACTTTGCCAACGGCTACTTCAAGCAGGATCTGACTGGTGAGGATGTGGTCTGGACCTATTCTGGCGTGCGGCCTTTGTACGATGACGGGGCCAGTTCAGCGACAGCCGCAACGCGGGACTATGTCCTCAAGGTCGAGGCGGCGGGCGCGCCAGTTCTCAATATCTTTGGCGGTAAGATCACGACCTACCGGCGGTTGGCGGAAAGCGCGTTGGAGAAGATCGCCGAACATTTGCCAACGCGAACGGGGCCCTGGACCCATGATGCGCCCTTGCCCGGCGGGGATTTTCCCGTCGACGGCGTGGCGGAGCAGGTCGAGGCCCTGCGCACAGCCTATCCCTTCCTGTCCGAGCGCTGGGCCCTGCGTCTCGTCCGGGCCTACGGGACCGACGCAACCACGTTTTTGGACGGGGCCCAAAGCGCCGAGGATCTGGGGCCAGCCTTTGGCGCGACCTTGACGGGCGCAGAAGTCGCCTGGTTGATGGACATGGAATGGGCACGGACGGCTGAGGATGTGCTCTGGCGCCGGTCCAAGTTGGGCCTCCGTCTCGATGCGGATCAGATCGCGGCATTGGACGCTTGGATGTCGGCGCGCTGGGACGGTGCCAAAGCTGCGGAGTGATGTGTGCCTATCCTGTGTGAATGGCGTACAGTTGCTGGCCTAGCCGCGTAGCGTTCCCGCCGGGCCAGGCCGTCAGACGCCTGCTGGGATAATCGCGCCCGGGTATTGCACCACTTTGGCGGCCATTCCATGGCCCGCGCGCAGCGCATCCTGCTCCGTCCCTCCCGACAACAGCGTCGCCAAGTACGCTCCGTTGAAGCTGTCCCCCGCACTGGTCGTATCGACAACCTTTGGGGCCGGAGGGCACCCGCCCGGCGCGGTGCCGTCCAGTGCCAGCGGCCCAGCTTCGCCCCGTTTCAGCGCGCCGGTTCGGCAGCCCGCTGCCGCGAGGCGGGCCAGGGCCGACCCTTCATCATCGCCGAACAGCACCTGCATATCCTCAAGCGAGGGCAGGGCGATGTCCGTGACGCGCCAAATCGCGGCCACGCAATCGGCAGCGGTCTCCACATCTTCCCAAAGCGCTGCGCGGTAATTGCTGTCAAAGGCCACGCGCCCCGGCGCGGCGGCGAGGGCCTCGATCAAGGTGGCGCGGTCTTCCGGCGACAGGATCGCCAGGGTGATCCCGGATAGGAACAGAATTGCATGGTCGCTTTGGGCAAGTGATGCGGCGACCTGTGGCACCATGGCGCGCGCGGCTGACGCGGCGCGCCAGTAATGGAACGACCGCTCGCCCTTGGGATCAGTCGTCACGGAATAGAGGCCGATCTGACGCTCGGGGGTCCGATGGATCAGACCCGTACCGATCCCCTCCGCCTTTGCCGCGAGAAGCAGACCGTCCGACAGGGGATCCTCACCAATCGCAGTGGCATAATCGACGCGCAGCTGCGGGGTGGTCCGCCGGGCATAGACCGCTGTATTATAGGTATCGCCAGCGAAGCCCAGGGCGAACCCCTCTGCGCTGCGCCGCAACTCCCCCATGACTTCGCCGATACACATCAGGCCGTTCAGCGTCATTCCCGTCCCCCTTGGTATCTCCGGCGCACAATGACAGGCCGCGCCACCACTGCAACCACACAACGCCAATCGACCCTTGCCCAAGGCGCCCATCCGTTAGAGGCTTCGGCCCAACACAGGCCCGACCCAGGGCCATATCTCGGCAGGGAGGCCGGATGTCTTCGATCCTCGTTTTTGGCGATAGCAATTCCCACGGCACCATGCCCCTGCCGCGGTTGGGCGCCCTGGACCGTTATGCGCCCGATGTGCGCTGGCCGACTGTCATGGCGCAAATCCTTGGCGCCGACGTCGTCACCGAAGGACACCCGGGTCGCACGACCGTCCATGATGATCCCATCGACGGCGCTCACAAGAATGGCCACGCCGCGCTGCCCGCGCTGTTGGAAAGCCACAGACCGCTGGATCTGGTCGTGGTGATGTTGGGGACGAACGACTGCAAGGCGCGCTTTGGCCTTCGCGGCTGGGACATTGCCGCAGGGGTTGGGCGCCTTGCCCAGACGATCCAGGCCTCCACCGCAGGTCCGGGCGGCGGCCCGCCGGATGTCTTTCTGGTTGCGCCGGTGCCGGTCGAAGAATCCGGTGTACTGGCCGAGATGTTCCAAGGTGGGCCTGCGCGGTCCCGCGCGATTGCACCCGCCTTGCGGGCCGAGGCGGAGCGTCTGCGCTGCGGCTTTTTCGATGCGGGACGCATCTGCGCCGTGGACCCGGTGGATGGTGTTCATTTGACCGCCGAGGGGCACGGCGCCTTAGGCCGCGCCATGGCCGAGGCGGTGCGCGCCCATTTGCAGGAGGGAACGGGATGCTAAAGGGACTGGACCCGCGCCTTGGGGCCGACGTGCTCCACGCATTGCGCGCCATGGGCCATGGCGACACGCTGGTGGTCGCCGATACCAACTTCCCGGCGCGGTCGGTCGCCGCCGAAACCGTGGTCGGCGTGCCCCTCACGATGGAGAACCTGACCACCGCCGAAGCCGTTGAGGCGATCCTGTCGGTCTTTCCCCTGGATACCTTCGAGGGGGCCCCGGTGGCTCGTATGGAAGTGGTCGATGCGCCCGACACCCTGGCAGAGGCCCAGCAGGAGGTCGCCGATCTGCTCGACGGGACGATGGAAGGGGTGGAACGGTTCGCCTTCTACGAGCGGGCCAAGGCCGCCTATGCCGTCATCCAAACCGGCGAGCGTCGGTTCTATGGCTGTGTCATCCTGCGCAAGGGTGTCATCGGACCAGAGGAATTGTGATGTCGGAGGTCGTCATTCTAGGGGTCTTCGTGGCCGACGCGGCCTTTCGGGCGGATCGGATGCCCGTCATGGGCGAGACGATCCTTGGTCGCGGGTTTGCTCTGGGTCCCGGTGGGAAGGGCTCGAACCAAGCCGTCGCGGCGGGTCGGGCAGGGGCCAAAGTGTCCTTCGTGTCCAAGATTGGTGAGGATACATTCGGCCAGATGGCGCTGGATCTCTGGGCCGAGGCGGGGGTCGCTCCGGCGGTGACCCAAGGCGGCGACACGGGCGCGGCCTTTATCTTTTTGGACGCGGCGACGGGTGACAACGCCATCATCGTCGCCCCAGGGGTCGCGGGCACTCTGTCGGCCCAGGACATTGAAGCGCGCGCCGATCTGATCTCGCAAGCGAAGGTCTTTGTGACCCAGTTGGAACAACCCATGGAGGCCGCCCTGCGCGCGTTGGAACTGGCGCGCGGGGGCGGTGCGGCGACGATCCTGAACCCCGCTCCGGCGGCGGAATTGCCGGAGGGTATGTTGGCGCTGTGTGACTACGTGACCCCAAACGAGACCGAGGCCGAGGCGCTGACCGGCGTGGCTGTGACTGATTTGGCCAGCGCACGGCGGGCGGGTGATGCGCTCTTGCAAGCCGGTGTCGCGCGGGCCGCCGTTCTGACCCTGGGGGCCGACGGCGTGTTGTTCCATGGGGCGGACCGCTCGGTCCATGTCCCGGCGATCACTGTCGGACCCGTGGCCGAAACCGTCGGGGCGGGCGATGCGTTTAACGGCGGTTTCGCCACTGCGCTCGCGGAAGGGCGCGACCCGGTCGAGGCGGCGCGGTTCGGCTGTGCCGTCGCGGGTCTCTCGGTCACGCGTCCTGGGGCCGCCGCTTCGATGCCCAACCGTGCTGAGGTCGAGGTCGCTCTGGCGGAGGCGTCCAAATGACGGATCGACAGACAACCGGTATGGCCGTGCGTCGCCGCGTCCTGGGCGACGCCCATGTGGACCAGGCCGAGGCGGCGCGGGACCCATTGGACGATGCATTCCAGACGCTCATCACCGAAGGGGCCTGGGGCACGGTCTGGGCCTCAGACGCGATCACCCTGCGGGAGCGGTCGATGCTGACCCTCGCACTGCTCGCCGCCACGGGCAATTTTGAGGAGATCCCCATGCATGTGCGGGCCACGGCGCGCACCGGCGCCTCGCCCCAGGATATCGCCGAGGCGTTCCAACATGTGGCGATTTACGCCGGTGTGCCCCGGGCCAACCGCGCGTTGAAGCTGGCGCGCCAAACCCTGGCCGAGATGGAAGATCAGCGATGACCCTACGACCGCGCGACATGAGTGGGCACCCGCCTGCCATCGCGCCTGCCTATCGGTCCAGCCGGTTACGTGGGCCGACCCAGGCGCCGATTGCCATTCCGGCAACCCCGACCGAGACGACGGGGCCGGTGTTTGGCCATGGCGTGCTGGGCCCATTGGACGGGGACCTGATCCGAAACTTCGCTGCGCCTGGGCAGATGGCCATTGGCCAGCGCACCATTGTCCATGGGCGCGTGACAGACGAGGCGGGGCGCGCCGTGCCCAACACCCTGGTCGAAGTGTGGCAGGCCAATGCCGGTGGACGCTATCGTCACGCGAAGGAGGGGTACTTGGCCCCGCTCGACCCGAACTTCGGCGGCTGTGGCCGTGTGATGACCGACGATCAGGGCCGCTATCGTTTTGAGACCGTCAAACCAGGGGCCTATCCCTGGCCCAACGGCGGCAATGACTGGCGACCGGCCCATATCCATTTTTCAGTCTTCGGCAGCGGCTTTGGCCAGCGGCTCATCACTCAGATGTATTTCGAAGGGGACCCGCTCGTCGCACGGTGCCCCATTGCCCAGTCCATCCCTGCGGGCGGTGCAGAGCGGCTGGTCGCGCCCCTCGACTGGGAGGAGACGGTTCCCATGGATGCCCGCGCCTACCGTTTCGATATCATCCTGCGCGGGCCGTTAGCGACCCCGTTCGAGGCCACGCCATGACCCAGCGTGAAAGCCCCTCACAAACGGCGGGCCCCTATGTCCACATTGGGTTGATGCCGAACCACGCCGGGTTGCCGGGCCTCTACGATGGCGATTTGGGCGCCGGGCCGATCATGGCCGAGGGACAACCCGTAACCCTTCGAGGGCGGATCCTGGACGGCGAGGGCGCCAGCGTGACCGATGCCGTGTTGGAGGTCTGGCAGGCCGATGGCACCGGCACCCCTGGCATCTGGGCACGGCGGTCCACCGATGGTCCCGATGGCGACTGGGTGCTGGACACGGTGCGCCCCGGCCCCATGCGGTTTGATGGCGGGTGGATGGCACCCCACATCGCCCTGTGGATCGTCGCGCGTGGGATTAACCTGGGTCTCCAAACCCGGATCTACTTCCCCGAGGACGATCACAGCGCGGACGCGGTCCTGGCGCAGGTGCCGCCTGGGCGCAGACGGACCCTCATGGCCGTCCCCGACGCCGACGGGTACCGGTTCGACATCCATCTCCAGGGACCGGATGAGACGGTTTTCCTGAACATATAGGCCCCGGACCGAGGCGGCGCAGGCCCCTATGGCACCCTAGGCCTCGTCCCCAGTGTCGAGATCCTCCAGCAGGATACGCGCGGCGTCACCCTCCAGGTCTTCGTATTGCCTGTCGCGCAACGTCCAAAGGCAGGCCAAAAGGCCCAAGCCCCCCAAGATGAGGGACACCGGGATCAGGATCACAAGGACGTTCATGGGCGGGCTCCTCTCAGACGAAGGGCGTTCAGGACCACCAGGATCGACGAGGTGGACATAGCGACCGCTGCCATCAGCGGGCTGGCAAATCCTGCCAGGGCGAGGGGCACACTGATCGCGTTATAGGTCGCCGCCAGCCCAAAGTTTTGCAGCATCCGGCGTCTGGCCTGCCGCGCGATGTGCAGCGCCTCACCGACCATGCGCAGATCTCCCCCCAGCAGCACCGCGTCGGAGGCCGCGCGTGCCGCATCAAGGGCCGAGGCGGGCGCCATGGACACATGGGCCGCCGCTAAGGCGCCCGCGTCGTTCAGACCATCGCCGACCATCAGAACCCGTTGCCCCTGGCGGGCGCGTTCCTCCAGCAGGGCCATTTTGTCGCTCGGGCTGGTCTCGGCCCGCCAGTCATCAATCTGCAGCGATGTCGCGACCGTATGAACCGCCGCAGGGCGGTCCCCTGACAGCAACGTCACGGGCAGGCCAGCCTGTCGCGCCTGGGCGATGAGGGCGGCGGCGCCGGGGCGCAGGGTCTCTTCGGGGGACAGCGGGATCGAAGGGCGCCCGGGTAGCAAGAGTTCGGTTCCCGATGGGCCTTTGCCCAGGCGCACCGATTTGCCCCGCCATGTGCCGCGCACACCCTCCCCAGCGACTTCGGAGAGATCGGACAGCCCTGCGGGCTCAGTGCCCCTCAGCGCCAGGGACACCGCCCGCGATACGGGGTGGTCGGAGGCTTGGGCCAGCGCCAATGCGACCGACGCGGCGTCCGGGTCAAGGTGTTCCAGGCGCAGGGCGCCGGTGGTCAGGGTCCCGGTCTTGTCCAAGACGATGGCATCGACCTCGGCCAGACGTTCCAGCGCGGTCGAAGATTTGAGCAGAACGCCCCCTTTGAACAGTTTTCCCGAGGCCGCGACCGAGACGGCGGGGACCGCCAGACCCAAGGCACAGGGGCAGGTGATGATGAGCGTGGCCACCGCCACCAGCAGCGCCTTGTGGGCATCGCCCGTGGCCAGCAGCCAGCCCAGGAACCCAGCGGCGGCCAGGCCATGGACCAGAGGCGCGTAGATCCGGGCCGCACGGTCGGCCAGGGCCACGTGACGGTTGCGAGCCCCTTCGGCGACGGAGACGGCGGCGGCCATGCGGCGCAGGCTGGTGTCCTCGCCCACCGCTGTCGCGCGTAGGATCAGGGGCGCGGTGAGGACCGTCTCACCGGCGGCCACCGTGGTTCCGGGCGCCGCGGCGACGGGGAGGCTTTCGCCGGTCAGCAAGCTGCGATCCAGGTCGGAGCGGCCCTCGATCACCTCGGCGTCGACGGGGACGCGCGTGCCCGGAAGCACGCGGATCAGGTCGCCGATGGTCAGTTGTGCCGTGGGGACGTCGATTGCTCCAGCTTCGGTCACCAGGGTGGCGCGCGGCACCTCCAGCGCGGTCAGCGACGCGGCGGCGGACCGAGCGGCGCGCCGCGTCCGGTGGTCCAGATAGCGCCCGATCAACAGGAACAGCGTCAGGGACAGGGCCGCGTCGAACCAAGCGTCGGGGCCATGGATCCACGTCTCATGCAGGGACATGCCCAGGGCCAGCAGGATCGCCAGGCTGATGGGGACGTCCATATTGACCCGCATGACCCGCAGCGCCGACAGGGCGGAGGCGAAGAAGGGGCGCGCGGCATAGACCACGGCGGGGATGGCAATGATCGCACTGATCCAATGGAACAAATCGCGGGTCGCTTCGCTTGCGCCCGACCAGATCGCGACCGAGAGGATCATGACGTTCATCATCGCAAAGGCCGCGACACCGATGCGTGTCAGCAGGGCGCGGCCCTCGGGGTCGGTCTTGGGGGCCAGGGCGTCGGCGTGCAGCTCCGCCGCCTCGAACCCGGCGGCCTTCAAGGCGTCGATCAAGGTCTGCGTCGGCGGCAGATGCCCCGTCACCCGCACTTGCTTGTCGCCTAGGTTCACCCGTGCGGCGGCCACTCCTGGCAGGTCCGCCAATGTCGCCTCGACGGACCCAATGCAGCGGGCGCACCGCATGCCGGGGACGGAGAGGATCAGGCTGGTGACCTCTGGCTGCGCGGCGGCTGCGGGGCCGGTCGGGTCGGCCAGGGCGGTCATCGGACGACCCTCACCTTGAGACGCTTACGGAACCGGTCCGTTCCGCGTGTGGCGACCAGGCGAAGGTCCCAGTTTCCGGGCTCCAGGTCTGCATGGGCGTGCCAAGTGTCGCCGTCGAACCACCACACGGGGTGCTGGTCATCGGCGACATTCGTGGCCCGCCCGAGGATGCCGCCAAGTTCCACATCCGTGATCGGCGCGCCTGAGCGGTCGCGCAGATCCAATTGTAGATCAGTGCCTTGCAAGGATACGGTCGCCGTCCAGCCCAGGGCCTCCTGCGCGGCGCGGTCGCGGTCGAAGGCTTGGCTGGCGACGTAGCTGTTCTTGGTCTCCAAGCCCGGGAAGGTATGCACGGCGTTGTAGGCGAGGGTCAGGTTGACGGTGATGATCGTGCCAAAGCCCAGGACGAACATGCCGAGGACTTTGCGTCCGGTGAGTACGGTCATTGGGCGGCCTCCTTGCCGAAGAATAGGGTGTCGGAATGGGCGCGTTCGGCTGAGACGATGTCTTCGACCCAGAAGCGCAGATCGGTGCGGTCGGTCCCGGCTGCCGCATCCTGGGGACGGGCTGAGACATAGACGCGTTGCAACAGCGTGCTGTCGGCGGGAACCGGCACCACGAGATTATCCCGCCCTTCCAGTGCGATACGCAGTGTCTCATCGGCGCGGAGGGACAGATGGAAGTCCCGCGGTTCGCCGTGCTTGTTGCGCAGCCGGATGTCATAGGCGTTGCGGATGGTGCCGTCCGACAGGGTCACGAACTGCGGGTTCCGCACGGGGGCGACGGTCATGTCGATCTCGGGGCGGATGAACAGAGCCACGACCAATCCCACGCCCACGAGGGCCCAGAGGGTCGTGTAGACCAGCGTGCGGCGGCGGAAGATATGGCGCCAAGCGGGCTGCGGCTGCCAGGTCGGCGGGGTCGCATTTGCGGGCGCGCCTGCGGTAAGCCCCCCGTACACCCCCTGTGCAGACGCCACATCCGATGCCGCCAGGGCCATGACGCCGCCATCGGCGACCAGGGGCTGCGCGGCAGCGGCGCCCGACGGCACCTCTGGCGGACGGTCTGACAGGGCCAGGTAGTCGATCAAGCCGCGCGGCTTGCCGATCTTGTCCATGACATCGTCACAGGCGTCGATACAGAGCGCGCAGGTGATACAGGCCATCTGTTGCCCGTCCCGAATGTCGATGCCCATGGGGCAGACGTTCACGCAGGCCATGCAATCGATGCAATCGCCGGTCTGGTTTTCGTGTTTCTTGCCGCGCGGCTCTCCGCGCCAATCGCGGTAGCCGACGGTCAACGTGCCATCGTCGACCATGGCGCCTTGGATGCGGGGCCAGGGGCACATGTAGATGCAGACCTGCTCGCGCGCGATGCCGCCCAGCAGGATGGTGGTGAAGGTCAGGATCGCGATGGTGGTATAGGCGACCGGATGGGCCGAGCCCGACAAGAGATCCCGTGCGAGGCTGGGGGCATCGGCAAAGTAAAAGACCCAGGCGCCGCCGGTGGCCAAGCCGATCACGGCCCAGGCAGCGTATTTGGTTATGCGCAGGCGGATCTTGCGCGCGTCCCATTTGGCTTTCCACAGGCGAACACGGGCGTTGCGGTCTCCCTCGATCCAGCGTTCCACCAGAATGAAGAGGTCTGTCCAGACGGTCTGGGGGCAGGTGTAGCCACACCAGACCCGGCCCAGGGCCGAGGTGAAGAGGAACAGACCCAGGCCCGCCATGATCAGCAAGCCCGCGACGAAGTAGAATTCGTGGGGCCAGATCTCGATCCAGAAGAAGTAGAAGCGGCGCCCGGCCAAGTCCACGAGGACGGCCTGATCTGGCAGGTTCGGCCCCCGATCCCAGCGGATCCAGGGGATGAGGTAATAGATGCCCAGGGTCAGGGCCATGATCCACCATTTCAAGCGGCGGAACGTGCCGGAGACGCGGCGGGGAAAGATGGGTTCCCGGGCGGCAAAGAGAGGGGGCGTATCGGTCATTGTGTCCTCTGGAGCGCATGCAGGCCGAGGGAGGGCCGCATGGCCCCCTGCCTAATCTCTGGGCGGCGAGTGGACTTTGATCTGCGTCAACGGCCGCGGCTTTTGACGCTGCGACAATTGCGCCTAGGTCAAATGGGGCAGCCGACGAAGGAGTATGCCCATGGCCGAGACCAAGCGCGCAGGCGGACGTCTGATGGACCGCCCGGAATATCGCAGCAAGCCCAGACCTTTGACGCGCCCGCCGGAGACCACCGTGACCGACGCGGTCGCGGCCATGTCGGATAAGAACTACGGCTGTGTCATCATCGTGGACGGGGCCGACAAGGTCACGGGCGTGGTGACGGAACGGGACATCATGAACAAGGTCGTGGGCCGGGGCCTGGACCCGAAGACGACCCCGCTGTCCGAGATCATGACCGCTGAGCCGCGCCTGGCGCGGGAGGACGACGATATGCTCGACTGGCTGCGGATCATGTCCAATGAGCGGTTCCGCCGCCTGCCGGTGGTGGATGGGGAGGGCCGCATCAAGGCCGTGTTCACCCAAGGCGATTTCGTCAGCTACACTTGGCCGGATCTGATGGGCCAGATGGGGTCGATCCTGAAGGCGCAGGCCATTGGGAACTTCCACTATCTGCTGATCGGTGGCGGCATCTTGATCTATGTGCTGGCCATGATCGTGGTCTTCATGGCGATCTGAGGCGGGGCCTCGTCCGGCGTGTCCGCCGTCCTCGGGGGGAGCGCGTGCCGTTTTGGTATCCTCCCAGGGGGCCGTGCGTGGGCCGTTTGGGGCTGTCATCCTCGGGCTTGACCCGAGGCTCTTTCCGTCGTTTGCCCCTGTGCCCGCATCGGAGTGTCCCTCGGTCTCGGCCCGGCGATAGGCCGCAAAGACAAACGGCGCCCCAAAATAGGGGCGCCGTTCGGGCCGGGGGTCCCTCAACACCCCAGCCTGGGGCCGGTCGTGCGGGCGTCTGTCACCCTAAGACCGGATCCCGTGAGAGTCATTCGCCGACGGGTCGTTCGCCGCCGCCGAGGCCGTGGACATATGCGGACACCGCGCGCACCTGCGCCTCACCCAGCCGCTCGCCCCAGGGGGGCATGACACCGAAACGGGCATTCGCGATGGTCTCGGTCAGGGCCTCATCGCTGCTGCCATAGAGCCAGATCGCATCGGTCAGGTTGGGTGCGCCGACCGTGCGGTCGCCCAGCCCGTTGTCCGCATGGCAGGACGCGCAATTGTCGAGGTACAGCTCCGATCCGGTCGCGGCGAGGGTGGTGTCATGCTCCAACCCGCCCAGGGCCTGCACATGGGCCACGAGGGCTGCGATCTCTTCCCGCTCCAGCATGTCACCAAAGGCGGGCATCTCGGACCAGCGGGCGTCTGGATCGTCTTCGTTGCGAATCCCGTGGCGGACGGTGTCGGCAATGTCGGTGATCTGACCGCCCCAGAGCCAATCGTCGTCCAGCAGGTTCGGGTAGCCCGCCGCCTGCACCCCCGCCGCGCCCGCGCCGTGGCACTGAGAGCAGTTGTTGGCAAAGACCGAGGCCCCGGCCGAGACGGCGAAACGGTGGAGCGGCTCATTCTCTTCGAGGACCGCGAGGTCGATGGAGACCAGGCTGTCACGCAACTCGGCGTTGGACAGGTTCACGGCCTCGATGTCGGCGGCCACGTCGCCCCGGGTCGACCAGCCGAGCACGCCAGAGGTCGCGCCCGAGACCAGCGGCCAGGCCGGGAACAGGATCGTGTAGATCACGCCCCAGACGATGGTCGCGTAGAAGGTCCACAGCCACCAGCGGGGCAGGGGGGTGTTGAGTTCTTCGATGCCGTCCCAGGTGTGGCCCGTCGTCTCGGTGCCGGTGGCGTCGTCGATACGCTTCTCGTCGCTCATTTGGTGTCCTCCGGCAGAGGGGCGCAGGTGCAAGCGGGGCAGGCACAGGGGGCGGTCATGGGCGTGGCCCGTTCGCGCAGGGGCACCTGGGCCGCATCCGCATGGAGCGGGCCGGAGCCTGGGCGGAACACGAAGATCGCCGCGCCGATGAAGAAGGAGAACAGCGCAAGCAGCGCCCAGCTGTCGGCGAATTCGCGGAGGATGGAATAGAGGTCCATGGGGTCTCTCCCGTGTCAGCGGCTGGCGTCAGGCTCGAAGGTGGAGAAATCCACCATCGTGCCGAGGATCTGGAGGTAGGCCACCAGCGCGTCCATTTCTGTCAGGGCGGGCAGGCCGTCGAAGTTGCGGACCTGCGCGCCGGGATAACGTTCCAGCAAGCCGTCGATGTCCCCGAAGGGGTCGACCTGGACGCGGATGTCACTGGCGGCGGCCTCGATCATCTCGTCGGTGTAGGGCACGCCGACGAAGGCATGGGTCGAGACGGTCGCTTCGATCATCGAGGTGTCGAGCGCTGTATCCGCCAGGAAAGCATATTTGGGCATGACGCTTTCGGGCACGACGCTTTGGGGGTCGATCAGGTGATCCACATGCCATTCGTCGCTGTAGCGCCCGCCCACGCGCGCCAGGTCTGGCCCCGTGCGTTTGGAGCCCCACTGGAACGGGTGGTCGTACATGCTCTCGGCTGCCAGGGAATAATGGCCGTAGCGCTCCACCTCATCACGCATGGGACGGATCATCTGACTGTGGCAGACGTAGCAGCCTTCGCGGATGTAGATGTCCCGTCCCGCCAGCTCTAGCGGGGAGTAGGGGCGCACGCCTTCCACTTCCTCGATGGTGTTTTCCAGCCAGAACAGCGGGGCGATTTCCACGATGCCCCCGATGGAGACCACCAAGAGGGAGGACACCATCAGGAGGGTCGCATTGCGTTCGAACCGCTGGTGAAAGGTGGGTTTGTCGTCCGCAGTCGGTGCGGGGGTCTGTGTTGTATCGGTCATATCAGATCACTCCGCAGGGGTGGCGATGGCCACGGTCTTAGGGGCGCGGATGGTCATCCACATGTTCCAGACCATCACGATGGCACCGGCGAGGTAGAGAACCCCGCCCAAACCGCGCACCACATACATGGGCAGCTTGGCCTCGACGGTGTCGGCGAAGGAGTTCACCAGGAAGCCATTGGCATCCACTTCGCGCCACATCAGGCCTTCCATGATGCCGGTGACCCACATGGAGGCGGCGTAGAAGACGATCCCGATTGTCGCGAGCCAGAAGTGCAGGTTGATCGCGGGCACCGAGTACATCTCCTTCCGGCCCCAAAGCTTGGGTGTCAGGAAGTAGAGCGCGCCGAATGTAATCAGCCCGTTCCAGCCGAGCGCACCGGAATGCACGTGGCCAATGGTCCAGTCGGTATAGTGCGACAGCGAGTTGACCGCGCGGATCGACATCATCGGGCCCTCGAAGGTCGACATGCCGTAGAAGGCCAGCGAGGCGACGAACATCCGGATGATTGGGTCGGTGCGGATCTTGTCCCAAGCGCCTTCCAGCGTCATCAGGCCGTTGATCATGCCGCCCCAGCTGGGCATCCAGAGCACGATCGAGAACACCATGCCCAGGGTCGAGGCCCAGTCAGGCAGCGCGGTGTAGTGCAGGTGGTGCGGACCGGCCCAGATGTACAGGAAGATCAGCGCCCAGAAGTGGATGATCGACAGTTTGTAGGAATAGACGGGGCGGTTCGCCTGCTTGGGGACGAAGTAGTACATCATCCCCAGGAAGCCCGCCGTCAGGAAGAAGCCCACGGCGTTGTGGCCGTACCACCATTGGGTCATGGCGTCTTGCACGCCGGCAAAGACCTGGACCGATTTGGAGCCGAGCAACGAGACCGGGATCGACAAGTTGTTGACGATATGCAGCATCGCGACGGTCACGATGAAGGCCAGGAAGAACCAGTTGGCCACATAGATGTGGCGCTCTTTGCGGTTCAGGATCGTGCCCATGAACACGGCCAAATAGGCGACCCAAACGATCGTCAGCCAGATGTCCACGTACCACTCGGGTTCAGCGTATTCCTTGGACTGGGTCGCGCCCAGCAGGTAGCCCGTGGCCGCCAGCACGATGAACAGGTTGTAGCCCCAGAAGACGAACCAAGCGAGGTTGCCGCCCCAGAGGCGTGCCGCCGAGGTGCGTTGCACGATGTAGAACGACGTCGCGATCAGGGCGTTGCCCCCGAAGGCAAAAATCACGGCAGATGTATGCAGCGGGCGGAGCCGACCGAAGTTCGTAAAGGGTTGTCCCCAATCGAAGTTCAGCGCGGGAAACGCCAGTTGGAACGCGATGAACGTCCCTGCCAGGAAGCCCACGACCCCCCACATGGCCGTGGCGATCACGCCGTAGCGAATGGGGCCGTCCATATATCCCGTGGGCGTGGCCAGAACGGGGGCGTCCTGTTCCATGCCCTTTAGGGTCCATAGGAACATGCCCCCGGCCACGACCATGATGATCGCGGCATGTACCTTATACGCAAGGTCGTGTCCCAAGCTGGCCAAGAGCGCCGCCGCGAAGGCGACCAGGCCGAGGGTCACGAGTTTTAGATAATCCATCGCGGTCGTCCTCCGTCCGTGGCGGACGGCGGAATCGTGCCGTCCTTCGAATGGCGGTCTAGGCGGCAGCGGGGGGCAGGGCCTTGATTTGGGTCAAATGGCGCGCTTGGCCTGGCCTGCGGGTGCCCTTATCACCGGTCTATCGCCCTTATGGGGGACCTGCGGAGGGATGCGGATGGACAAAGATTTGGCCGTGGCGCTCCGGCATCTGTCGGCGGTGATGGACCCGCTCGATGGGCCTTGGGCCATCTTTGGGGGCGCGGCGATGGTGCTGTGGGGGGGCGAGCCAGGGCCGCCCCGAGACGTCGACGTCCTCACCACCGTGGGTGTGGCCGAGCATTTGCAGCGGGCCCTCGACACTCCCAATGTCGCGGGGTCTGGGTCGGGGCGGTTTCGGTCGCAAAGGCTGCTGCGACCCGCGCTCGGGCCCGTGATGGTGGAAGTGATGGCCGGGCTGCAGGTCAAAACCGCCGAGGGGTGGCGCGACGTGCCCATTCCAGCGACCAGTGCCGTGGAGAGCGCGGGGACATCGGTCCATGTCGCGCGGCGCGCCGAGTTGGTCGCCATGTTCGAGGCTATGGGACGCCCGAAAGACCTGCGCCGGGTGCGCCTGTTGCGGGCTTAGCTGAGGAAGGTCCCATCCTCGTCATCGCCCGCTTCGGTCAAGAGCGCGGCCAAGTCGTGGCACGCGATGCCGCGCGTGCCGTCCAACTCGATCACACCGGCCTTGCGCAGGGCGGTCATCTGGCGGCTAACGGTTTCGATGGTCAGGCCCAGATAGCTGGCCATGGCATCGCGGGTCAGCGGCAGTTGGGCGCGCAGGGGGGCTGCGTCGTTGGACGCGCGGCGCAGGATGATCGCCAAAAGCGTTGCCACCTTTTCCCGCGCTGTCTTGCGGCCCAGCAGGACCATCCATTCCCGTGCGGCGTCCAATTCGTCCAGCGACATCTCCAGCAGCCGCCGCGAGACGTTGGGCGTATCGGCCAGCATCACCTCGAAAGCACCGCGCTTGAACATGCACAGCGTCACATCCGTGGCCGCCGTCACCTCATAGGCGGCCATGCGCCGCCCGGGGCGCCCTAAGAAATCGGAGGGCATCAACAGGCCCACCATCTGCGTGCGACCGTCCTCCAGGGTGCGCGTGAGGCTGGCGCAGCCGGTCACCAGAGAGGCGACAAAGGGCAATTCGTCCCCTTCCATCGCGATGACATCGCCCGCCTTCCAAGACCGGTAGGTCTTCATCTCGGCGAGACGATCTAGCTCCTCCCCCTCGCAGGACGCGCAAACGGCGCGGTGGCGGATCGGGCAGGAGTCACAGGCGTCAGTGGCCAGGGCGGCGGAGGCAATGGCGAGCGATGAAACGGTCATCGTCAAAACGTCGCACGTCGCTTGACCTGCATCAAGGCGCCTTTGACCCCGGTGCGGCAGGTTGCCGCCATGACAGATCATGCCTTCCTCCGCCGTCACGGCCTGTTTGAGGCCCGCGCGCCACGCTACACCAGCTATCCCCCCGCGCCGCATTTCAGCGACGGCGTGGGCGCGGAGACGCTCTCATCCTGGTTGTCCCAGATGGGGCCCGATCAAGCGCTTTCGCTCTATGTGCATATCCCATTTTGCCGACGCCTTTGCTGGTTCTGCGCGTGTCGCACCCAGGGCACAAAGTCCGACGCACCGCTGCAGCCCTATGTGGATGCCTTGCTGGCAGAGGCTGCCCTGATCGCCGAGCAGGTGTCGGGCGCTGGGCGGGTGACGACGCTCCATTTGGGTGGGGGGACGCCGACGATTCTGCCGCCCCACTTGATGAAAGCCGTGTTCGACGGGATTCGGTCCCTGTTTCGGTTGGCCCCGGATGCAGAGATTTCGGTTGAGGTTGATCCGACCGTCCTGGACGAGGATCGCCTGGACGCCATGGCCGAGGGCGGCGTGACCCGGGCCAGCATCGGCGTCCAGGACTTTGCCGAAGGCGTGCAGGAGGCCATTGGCCGCCCCCAGAGTATCGCCCAAACGGCCTTTGCCGTGGATGGCCTCCGCCAGCGGGGGATCGAGGCCATCAACTTCGATCTGCTCTATGGCTTGCCCCTGCAAACCAGTCGGAGCCTGGCCGAGACCCTGGAGCAGGCCATTGATCTGGCGCCCGACCGGATTGCCTTGTTCGGCTACGCCCATGTGCCCTGGGCGTCCAAACGCCAGGTTATGATTCGCGAAAGCGACCTGCCGGACGGGCCGATGCGGCTTGACCTGTTCAACCAAGCGGCGGCGCGGTTTGGCGCGGCGGGCTTCGCGCCCGTTGGGATCGACCATTTCGCCAAGCCGGAGGATCCCCTGGCGGTCGCCGCGCGCACCGGGCGGCTGCGGCGGTCGTTCCAGGGGTATACCACCGATGTGGCCCCGGCACTGATTGGCATGGGGGCCTCGGCCATCAGCTGCTTGCCCCAGGGCTATGCCCAGAATGCGGTGCGCACCGCCGATTGGCAGGATCGGGCGCGCCAGGGGCGTTTGGCCACGGTGCGCGGCCATACTTTGTCCCGCAGCGATCGTCTGGAGGCAGCCGTTATTGAGGCGCTGCTGTGCGATTTCACCATCGATCCCGCCCGCTTTGGGTTGGAGGTGCGGGGCGCCACGGCGGCGATCACGCGGTTGGTCCAGGCCTGGCCAGAGGCGGTCGAGGTCAGCGCCGATGGGGTTCTGTCCGTGTCGGACAAAGCGCGGCCGCTGGTTCGTATGATGGCCATGACCCTGGACGCCTATAGCCGTCCCGCAGGGCGCCACAGCGTCGCCATCTGACCGGGCGAGGGTTGCCTACGTCGTAGGTATAGCCCTTTGCCGAGGACCCTACGGCTGGACCGGATCGCTTGGTCCGACCGAAGCCGCCATGGCGGCGACGTCCACATCGCGCTGGGCCAAGAGGGCTGCGCTGGTGATGGCCGATCCGTCCTGTTCGGCCTCGGCCAAAAGATCGACGAGGCCCACGGCCCCCAGCATGGCAGCGGCGCCTTTCGCGCGGTGCGCGCGGTCCGTGATGGGCTCGCCCGCGTCCTTGGCGGCGATCAGTGCATCAATCTCGGACGAGAGCGTTGTAATGGTGCGATGGACTTGGGCGGGTCCGAGCACCTTTGCCAGATCGGCGATGACCTCGTGCATGTCTTCGGGCGGTCTGGAGAGCGGCATCGGTGCCTCCCCGATGTCCGCAAGAAGGGTCGCGAGCGTGGAGAGCCGGATCGGTTTTGTCTCAAACCCGTCGGCGCCTGCGGCTGTCGCCTTGGCGCTGAACTCTTCTTGGCCATGGGCCGTCAGGGCGACGATCCGGCTTTGGGCGTTTGGCCCATCGCCCTGTCGGACCTGTCGAATGACGCTCAGGCCGTTGGGTCCGGGCATGTTGATGTCCATCAAGATCAAGTCATAGGGCGCCGCGGCCAGCCGATCCAAGGCGTCCAGCCCATCGCAGGCCTCGGTGACGCGGTGGCCCAGATTGGTCAGCATCGCGCGCAGGATGGTCCGGTTGATCTCGTTATCCTCCACCAGGAGGACGTCGCGGGTCGGTGTGTCCATCTCGGGGGAGGTCCGCGACACCAACGGCGCGGTCTGCGCCCGGTCTAGCGCGAGGCTGAGCGTAAAGGAGGTGCCCAGATCGAGGGTGCTTGCCACGGTCAGATCACCGCCCATTTGGCGGGCCAACCGGCGGGCAATGGCCAGCCCGAGGCCGTCCCCCCGCGTCTGCCGCCCCTGTGCCTGGGCGAGAGAGACGAAGTCGTCGAAGATCCGCTCTTGATCGGCGGGGGCAATGCCAGATCCCGTGTCATGGACCGAAATCGCCAGGACGGTCGGGTCGTTTGGCGCGAGGGTCGCTTGCAAGATCACCGCGCCTTCGTCGGTGAATTTCACGGCATTCCCGCCCAGGTTCACCAGGATCTGCCGGATGCGCGCCGCATCCCCCATGAACCAGCCGTCGACGTCCGGGGCGATGTCCACGTCGATGGAGAGGCTCTTTTCCACGGCCAATGGGGCCAGAACCTCTGCCACGCCCGTCAGCAGACGCGTCACGTCGAATGGCGCCGTGTCGAGGTGCAGGCTCTCGGTTTCGATTCGGGTGATATCGAGGGCGTCGTTCACCCGTTCCAGCAACAACTCCCCCGATGCGTTGGCCACATCCACGAAACGCGATTGGGTCGCGCTCAGGTCCGTGGTGCGCAAGAGGTCCAAAACCCCAAGCACGCCGTTCAGGGGGGTCCGCATCTCGTGGCTCATGACGGCGAGAAACCGGGACTTGGCTGTATCCGTGCGCAGGGCGCGGTCCCGGGCATCTATCAGCCGTTGTTGCGCTTGTTGTTGCAGGGTCATATCGCGGATGTAGGCGATATATTCGGCGCCATCCCGCGCCTCGACTTGGGTCAGTTTCAGTTCCGCGGGAAAGGGCTCGCCCGTGGCGCGTCGGGCCTTGAGGGCTTCGGCCGTGGTGGGGCGCGACGCAAGTTCCGCCAGACCTGCCGCGCCGATCCCACAGGCGGGGATTTGGGCCACGAACAAGGTGGAGAGGACGGGCCGTCCGATCACGCCGGAGCGGTCGTGGCCGAACATGCGTTCCGCCGCCGAATTGAAGGCGACGATGCGCCCATCTGCATCCGTGGTGACGATAGCGTCCATCGATGCCTCGATGGTGGATTGCAGCCGGCGGGATGATCGGCTGACGGCGGCATCGCGGTCTTGTGCCACGCGCAGCAGGCGGCTGAGCAGGATGACCAGGATTGCCAGCCCCACCAAGAGAACCCCGGCAATCGCGCCGGTCAGGGTCAGGGACCGCAAGACCCGGTCGCGCGATTGCTCGGTCCGTTCAGAGGAAATGGCCACCCCTTGCAGCGCGACGTCCCGCGCAAGGGGGCGCGCCTCGGCGACCAATTCGGTGAGCTGACGAATGTTTGCCTCGGTCAGGGCCCCCGGGGCATCCGCAGCCTCGACGAGCCGATTGCCGATGGCGGCCAGGTCCGACATCGCTTGGTCATCGCCGTCGCCATCGAGGAGGCGCCCAAATGTTCCGGCCCGCACGATTTCCAGGCGACTGAGTGCGATGTCGATCCGCAACCGCAACGCCTCGTCGCTGGGGGCGCCCGTGGCTTGGCGCCGGGCGAGCGCCGCATCGAGCTTTGCAAATTCGGCATCCAGTTGGGAAATGCTCCAGGGGGTGACGTCCCCCTGGGCCACGGCTAGCTCGCTCAGGTGACTTGGCAGATAGGTCAGAATGGCGCCCATGAAGATCGCAAGGCAGCCAAGCGCCGTGGCGACGGCAAGACGATACCGTTCGATGGTGGTCGCGCGCCGTCCCATCTTGCCCCTTCTGCCATGGGTTCTGAGCCACCATTTACGGTAAGCCGGTCCGACCGCCGGGTCGAGGGCCTATGGCAAGTGGCGGATTTCGCTGACCTGCCAGATGCTGCGGGCGTAGATTGTCTCGGTCTGGTAGTCCTGTGACGCGTCAAAAGGATAGATCAACCAATAGGGACCCTTATCGCGCACCGGCATGGGGGCGCCGTCGCGCCGTGAGGCCAGGATCGGGACCTCTTCTTCCAGCTCGGCGATGGGAATGGTCACCGCGTAATCGTTAAGCGCTACGAGTTTGACCGCCCCCGCATCGATCCCCTGCGCCTTGAGCAACGCGAGGAGCGATACGCCCGAATAGGTTGCGACCCCGTCTGTCCAAATCGTCGACGTTGTCACGGCCTGCTGTGTCATATCGTCCAGCTCGGCGAGCGTTACCGATGTCCCTTTCCCGTTGCCGTCGATGACCCGAAGATCTTGTGCAACCCCAGCGCCAGCAAGGCAGCAACACAAGACAAAGGCGTGCACCATCGAGACAGTGATGCGGGAAAGGGACATGGTAGATCCTGTGAGTGATCTTGGGATGGAGGTAGAATATTCCCCATGTGCGATCCACGGGCATAGGGTTAGAACCATATCCGAAGGGATAGGTTTTCCCACCGCTTCCTTAACGTCATTTCCTGCCGGAGGGCCCCAATGCCCCATGTGCTGATAGCTGATGACCACGACCTGGTGCGCGACACGATTGCCGCCTACCTGTCGGCGATCGACGATTTTCGCGTCACGACAGCCGGGGACGTGCCCGGCGCGCTGGACGTGCTGGGGCGCTTGGATCCCGTGGATCTGGCGCTTCTCGACTACCACATGCCCGGCATGAACGGTCTGGAAGGGTTGGAGCGGATCAAACGCAAGCATCCCGCCGTGCCCGTTGCTCTGGTCTCGGGCGTTGCCAGCAGGGACGTGGCAACCAAAGCCTTGGAACTGGGCGCGGATGGTTTCATCCCAAAGTCCATGCCCGCCCCCTCCATGGTCAATGCGGTGCGCTTTGTCTTGGCCGGGGAAAAGTACCTGCCGGTGGACATGGCCTCGTCCGCGCCGGCGCAAGCGCCAGCCTTTCCAAGCCTGTCGCGGCGCGAACTACAGACGCTGACCCATTTGGCCAAGGGCCTGTCCAACAAGGAAATCGCCCGCGCGATGGACGTCCAGGAGGTGACCGTCAAGCTGCACGTGCGCAACGTCATGTCCAAGCTGGGGGTTACGAACCGAACGCAGGCGGCGCTGGCGGCGCGGGACCGACAGATCCTGTAGTGTTGGCCCATTCGGGCGCGTCGCGTTAGCCCCGTGCCGCCGCGATGGCCTGTCCCGCGGCCACGCCCGAGGCCCAGGCCCATTGGAAGTTGTAGCCGCCGAGCCAGCCGGTCACGTCAACCGCTTCGCCGATGGAATAGAGGCCGGGCACTTTCCGCGCCTCCATGGTTTTCGAGGACAGATCCGCCGTGTCGATCCCGCCTGCCGTCACTTCTGCCTTGGCATAGCCCTCGGTGCCCGTGGGGTGCAGCGTCAGATCGGTCAGGTTGGCGGCGGCGGCATCCAGCGCGGCGTCCGACAGATTGGCCAGCTCCGTGGTCAGACCGATGCGGGCGTCCATGGCGTCGGCCAGACGTTTCGGCAAGTGTTCCGAGAGGGCAGCCTTGATATGCGCCCGTGGCATCCGTCTCCGGGCGGCTCGCAGGGCCTGGGCCGCGTCCGGCCAAAGGTTAAGGGAAACCGGCTGTCCGGGATGCCAATAGGAGGATGCTTGCAACACGGCCGGGCCTGACAGCCCCCGGTGCGTAAAAAGCGCGGCCTCTTCAAAGGACACCCCCGCCGTCGTCGCCACGGCGGGGCAGGCCACGCCGGACATGGTCTGAAACGGCATCTCGGCTGGGTCCAGGGTCAGCGGCACCAGGGCCGGTCGCGGCGCGACGACCCCCAGGCCGAACCGCTCCGCGATATCATAGGCGATCCCTGTTGCGCCCATCTTCGGGATAGACGGCCCGCCCGTCGCAATGACAAGCGCCCGCGCCCGCGCGCCAGCGACGTGGAAGGCGCCGTCTGCGTGGCCGATCTCTCCGATCTGGGTCCCGAGCCGGATGTCCACACCGCCCGCCGCGCATTCAGCCAGCAGCATCGCGACGATCTGTTTGGCGGAGCCGTCGCAGAACAATTGCCCCAGGGTTTTTTCGTGCCACGCGATGCCATGCCGCTCCACCAGATCCAGGAAGTCCCATTGGGTGTAGCGGCTTAGCGCGGATTTCGCGAAGTGGGGGTTGTCGGACAGAAAGCAGCCCGCCTCGACGCCCATATTGGTGAAGTTGCACCGCCCGCCGCCGGAGATCAGGATCTTTTTTCCCGGCTTGTCCGCATGGTCGATCACCAGCACGCGGGCACCCGCCTGGCCCGCCGTTGCCGCAGCCATGAGGCCCGCGCCGCCCGCGCCGAGAATGATCGCATCATAGTCCATGGCCGTCGCTTAGACCGTTTCCCCGGTCGCGGGAAACGCGGAATCGCCGCACACCTGCGGCAAAGAGCACCGAGCGACCTACCGCCGCCTAGCGCCCGGCACGAGGCTGGCAAGACTTGCGCCGCAACGGTCCGCGCGGCACTCCGGTCGCCAAAGCTGCATGTGGAGGACCTCCCAATGACCCTATCCGTTTACCTGTCTGGCGAAATCCATACCAATTGGCGGGAAGAGATCATGGAGGGCTGCCGCGCCGCTGGCTTGGACGTGGCGTTTACGGGCCCCGTCACCGATCACGCGGCGTCCGATGACTGCGGCGTGGCGATCATGGGGGCCGAGGCGGACAAGTTTTGGCACGACCACAAGAGCGCCAAACTGAATGCGATCCGCACCCGTAAAGGGCTGGCCGATGCAGATATCGTCGTCGTCCGCTTTGGCGAGAAGTATAAGCAGTGGAACGCGGCGTTTGACGCGGGGCAGGCGGCGGCGTTGGGACGGTCTTTGATCGTGATGCACTGCCTCGAGCATCAACACGCCCTCAAGGAAGTGGACGCCGCAGCCTTGGCCGTGGTCGAGACGGCGCAGCAGGTCGTGCAATGCCTAACATATGTGCAGCGCGGGACCCTGCCGTCGACAGAGTAGCGCCCGGACCGCCCTTCGTCATCACGCTGATACAATGGCGGCCTAAGCGCCCCGTCTAAGGTAGGCTGCGGGGCGATGGCGGTGACGGATCGGACGATCTTTCTCTCTGATATCCACTTGGGAACCCGAGGATGTCAGGCCGCGCTTCTGGCGGATTTCCTGGAGCGCCATGAGTGTGACACGCTCTACCTCGTGGGCGATATCTTCGACGGGTGGCGGTTGCGCCGGGGCTGGCATTGGCCGCCGGACCACAACAAGGTCGTGGAGTTGCTGCTGGAAAAGTCGCGGAAGGGCACCCGCGTGGTCTTTATCCCCGGCAACCACGATGAGGTGATGCGCGGCTACTTCGGGATGCACTTTGGCGGCATCGAGGTGGTGCCCCACGCCGATTTCATCTCGGCCAAGGGGGAGCGATTTCTAGTCACCCATGGCGATGAGTTCGACGCCGTCGTGGCCAACGCTAAGTGGCTGGCACACCTGGGCGACCGCGCCTACGCCATGTTGATCTGGCTGAACCCTCGGATCAACGCCGTTCGTCGGCTGTGGTCTCCGCGCTACTGGTCGCTGTCCAAATGGGCCAAGCATCAGGTGAAACACGCCGTCAACTTCATCAGCAAATACGAAGACGTGCTGTCCGAAGACGCCCGCCAACGGGGCTACGATGGGGTCATCTGTGGCCATATCCACCACGCGGCCCTGCGGACCATTGGCGATATTCGCTATGTGAACACCGGCGACTGGGTCGAAAGCTGCACGGCGATTGTCGAATCCCAGGATGGGGATCTGCGCTTGGTCGATTGGGAAGCGCGTCGCAATCGACACCGCTTGGTTCAGCGCCGTGCGCGCCGCGCCAACGCCCCCCGCCGCCAAACCCCTCAGACGGAACAGATATGACCGCCCCAACAAAAGAGATGATCGCCGATGCGGTCTTCGAAAACCGCCCGCCGTCGCGCGAGACGATCCTGGATCGGCTGTTTGCCTCCATGTTCTCGGGCCTGGTCTATCCGCAGATTTGGGAGGATCCGGTGTGCGATATGCGCGCCCTGGATCTGGACGGCACGGATGACGTGGTCTGTATCGCGTCTGGGGGCTGCAACGTGATGTCCTATCTGACGCGCGGCCCGGCCTCGGTCACGGCGGTCGATCTGTCGCCCTGGCATGTGCAGCTCAATCGGCTCAAACTGGCAGCGGTGCAGCATGTGCCGGATCACCGGACGTTCTATGACCTGTTCGGGCATGCGGACCGGTCCGAGAATACGGATGTTCTTGACCGTTACATTCTGCCCCATCTGGATGCCGAGGCCCAAGCGTTTTGGAATGGGCGCGCGCCTTTGGGCCGCCGTAAGGGGCTATTTGCGCGCGGCTTCTACCGGTTTGGCGCCTTGGGCAGCTTTATCGGTGTGATCCACGGCATATGCCGCCTGGCCCGGGTGAACCTGCGAGAGGTCTTGGCGGCGCGCACCCTTGCCGAGCAAGCGGCCTTTTTCGACGCTCGGATCGCCCCTTTGATCGACAGCGCACCCGTGCGCTTGGTCGTGCGGCGGCGCGCGGCGCTGTTCGGGCTGGGCATCCCGCCTGCACAATATGACAAGCTGGCGGCGGATGCGGGGGGCGATGTCCTGCCCGTCCTGAAGGCGCGCGCCCGCAAGTTGTTTTGCGATTTCCCGATCGCGGAGAACTACTTTGTTTGGCAGGCGGTGAACCGGGCCTACAAGGCCGACGGAACCGGTCCCGTGCCGCCTTATCTGGAGGCGCAGCATTTCGCCGCCGTGCGGGCCGCCGCGCACCGGGTGGTCGTGCACAACCGCTCCGTCACCGATGTCTTGGCGGACGCCGATGCGCGGTCCAAGTCGATATTTATCCTGCTGGACGCCCAGGATTGGATGACGGACGCGCAGTTGAACGCGCTCTGGGATCAGATCACGCGCACGGCGCGGCCCGGGGCGCGGGTGCTGTTCCGCACGGGCGGGCGCGATGACATTTTGCCTGGGCGGGTCGCGTCGGCGGTTTTGGATCGCTGGGCCTATGATGCCACGGCCTCGGCGGAGGCCTTCGCGACGGACCGGTCCGCGATCTACGGCGGTGTCCATCTGTATCGGTTGAAGGGGTAGGGGCATGGCCGAGCGGGCGGACCACGGCGCGTTGATGGACGAGACCTATCGTTATCAGCGGCTGATCTATGATGTGACGCGGAAGTACTACCTGCTGGGGCGGGACCATTTGATTGAGGGGCTGGACCTCTCGCCGGGGCAGACGGTGTTGGAGGTTGGCTGCGGCACGGGGCGCAACCTGTTGGCCATGGGGCGGCGCTATCCCCAGGCGCGGCTGTTCGGTTTGGATATCTCTGAGCAAATGCTGACGACCGCGCGCGCAAAGCTGGGGCAGGGGGCGGTGTTGGCCCGTGGCGATGCCTGTGCCTTCGCCCCCGAGGTCCTGTTTGGCGTCGATGGCTTCGACCGGATCGTCCTCTCCTACAGTCTATCCATGATCCCGGATTGGCGCGGGGCTTTGGCCGAGGCGCGGCGTCACCTGGCGCCGGGCGGGCAGGTGCATATCGTGGATTTTGGCGATCAGGCGGACCTGCCCCTGTGGTTCAAACGGGGTCTGCGCCATTGGCTGGCGCGGTTCCATGTCGCGCCCCGGGATGGGTTGGGCGAAAGCGTCGCCGCGGTCGGGGCGGCCAGTGTCCACCGTACGTTGTATCGCGGCTACGCCAGCTATGCCGTTGTAGCGCGGGCCTAGGCGGCTGCACCTGCCTTGCGAAGTTGATCGAGGCACGCGCGGAGGGATCGCTCCTGGATCGCGGCGTAGAGGACGAATTCATCGGCCACTGGGCGTCCAAGCGCCGCCTCGAAGGTATCCTGGCTGGAGGCCGCCTGGGCCGTGTCCCGCGCTTCGTCGCCCAGGTTTGACTGAAAGATGCCCGCCGCGCTGACGGGCAAGAAATCTTCGTAGATCACGGGGCTGAGCCGGAGCGCACCGGCATCCAACAGAGCCGCCAGGTCCAGGCTGTCTGGCATATTGTCCGTCTCGCCAAGGGTATATTTGAAGTACGCCAAATCAGCGTCGTGCATCGCGTGCCAATCGTCTGGAAAGGCCCGGAAAGCGGACTTGAGGGCGTCTTCGTAGGCATCGGCGTTCGAGCCATCGGGCGCGGGCAGGATCGAAGCGCGCGCCTCTGCCAGAAGGCGGTCATAGAGCGCGCGGCCCTTGGGCGTCAGGGCCGCGCCGCGCTGCTCAATCTCACCAAAGCGCGCGGTGTGATGGCCGGCCACCCAAGTGCCATCGGCGGAGGGGAAACGAACCTCTTCGTCCAGGGCCTTGAACGCGGTCTGCCGCAGCAGGATGGGGCAAGCCCGCCTGGGGGGACCTTCGACCACGGCCTTGGCGGGCAAACCGGCTGAGACCATCGCCGATTGCGCCGCGTCAATGTCCAGCGTGCGGGGGGTCAGATGGTTGATGTGGGGGCCCTTGAACGACACGACGTCGGCAATCAGCCGGTGGGCGGCGATCAGTTCGGAAAAGGTATCGGCGTCCAGGCAGGCGTCGGCGTGCCACCGGAAGGTCTCTAGCACTTCTGACACGAAGGTTTCCGCCTCCCGGGGCGTCAGACCGCCTTGGGTTTCGGCCCGCTCCGTCAGGGCAAGGGCGCCGGGGGTGAAAATCTCGCGCGCGGCCAACGCCGCTTCGGCCCGGGCGCGCAAGTTCGGGTCTTCGATCAACTCCAGCCGCAGGAGCGAGGTGAACACCCGGAACGGATTGGCGGCCAAATCTTCGCGCGCGATGGGGCGAAAGGCGGTCGAATGCACGGGCACGGAGGCGACGGAAAGGTCGTAGTAGCCCACGGGCTCCATCCCCATCACGGCGAATACGCGTCCCATCATCGCCAGCTCCGCCGCCGTCCCTAGGCGGATCGCGCCATGGCGTTCCTGACTGATCCGGGCGGTATCTTCGCCCGGGGTCAGGGCTAGCCTCTGGGCCACGTCCGAGGCGAGGACATCGCCATTGATCGACGTGACAAGGTCAACGAGCGTGCCGTAGGCCGGGACCTCGGACCGATACATCTCCGACATGGCTGCTGAGAACGCGGCGCGGATGGCATTGGGCGATTGCATGGCGTCTGGCATGGGATCTCCGGGACGGGGACGGTGGGGCGGACAGCCTGATGCTTTGACGATAGGCCCGAAGGCAGCCCAGGGACAGTGGGTGTTTTTTGAGACTGGAAATCTCATCTTGCCGCAGGGGCAGTGGCTCGCTATGTCAGGGTCACCGTCGGGGTGCTCTGACCACAGGGCTGAGAGGTGTAAGCGCATCAACCCGTCAAACCTGATCCGGGCAATGCCGGCGTAGGGAACGGGAAGCCAGACTTGGCCCGTCTTCTGCCATCCGCTTGCCCCCAAGCCGGAGGCGCGTGGGCGTGGGACGAGAGTGCTATACTAACCGTGGCGATTGGGCCCAATGAAACCGGTGACGGTTATCGGGGCCGGTGTCGCGGGTCTCTGTGTTGCGACCGAGTTGACGGCGCGGGGGGTTCCCGTCCGCATCATAGACCGGGCCAAGCCGCCCTCACCCAAGGCATGTTCTTGGTGGGCGGGTGGCATGCTGGCCCCCTGGTGCGAACGGGAAAGCGCGGAGGAGGAGGTCATCCGCTTTGGGCAGGAGGCCTTTGGTTGGTGGCAACGGCACACCGATTGCGTGCGCCAAGAGGGGTCGCTGGTGGTCGCGCTGGGCCGCGACCGGCAGGAGTTGGCACGATTTGGCCGCCGCACCTCCGGCTATCAGGAGGTCGACCGCGCCACTCTGCGCGAGATGGAGCCTGATGCGGCGGCTGTCCATGGCGGCCTGTTCTTTCCTGACGAAGCCCATTTGTCCCCCCGCGATGCCCTGGCGTCGCTGGTGGACGGCCTAGAGGCTGCGGGCGTCGTCTTTGAGGAACGCGAGGTCGCGACGCCGGAGCCGGATGGTCCAGACCTGACAATTGATTGCCGGGGTCTCGCCGCCAAGGACCGTTTGGACGATCTGCGCGGCGTGCGCGGTGAAATGGTGGTCCTGCGCTGTCCCGATGTCTCGTTTCGCCGTCCCATCCGCATGTTGCATCCGCGCATTCCCATCTACCTCGTGCCCCGGGGGGAAGGGGTGTTCATGCTGGGCGCCACGATGATCGAAACCTCCAGCCGGGCGGGCGTGACGGCGCGGTCACTGTTGGAGCTGTTGTCGGCGGCCTATGCGCTCAACCCCGCCTTTGGCGAGGCGGAGATCTTAGAGATCGGCGTCGATGTGCGCCCCGCCTTTGCCGATAACCTGCCGCGCATTCGGCGGAAGGGGAATGTGATCCGGGCGAACGGGCTCTATCGCCATGGCTTCCTGCTGGCGCCGTCGTTGGCGCGAATGGTGGCCGATCTTGTGCAACACGACATCCAACCGGAGTTCAGCGATGACCAAGCTTACGCTTAACGGCGAGGCCACAACCAGCCGCAGTGCCACGCTGGCCCAGGCCATTGAGGAATTCGGCTTTGCGGGTGCGACCGTCGCGACGGCGGTCAACGGTGCCTTTGTGCCTGCGGCGGCCCGGGCCGAGACCATGTTAAGCGACGGTGATCAGGTGGAAATCCTGGCGCCGATGCAGGGGGGGTAGGCCGATGGAGCGGAGCTTTTACGGAACCACCCTGGCGTCGCCGCTGATGCTGGGCACGGCGGGGTACCCGTCGCCTGCGACGCTGACGGCGGCGTTCCAGGCTTCTGGCGCCAGTGTGGCGACGGTGTCCCTGCGCCGTGAAAGTGGCGCGGCCCGGGAGGGTCAGGATTTCTGGGCGATGATCCAGGCGCTGGACGTGAAAGTCCTGCCCAACACGGCGGGCTGCCACACGGTCAAGGAGGCCGTCACCACAGCCCATATGGCGCGCGAGGTTTTCGGCACGCCCTGGATCAAGCTGGAGGTGATCGGCGATGACGACACCTTGCAACCCAATGTCTTTGACCTGGTCGAGGCCGCCCGTGTCCTCAGCGCCGACGGCTTCCAGGTCTTTCCCTATACCACCGACGATCTGGTGGTGGCCGACCGCCTGCTAGAGGCGGGCTGCGAGGTTCTAATGCCCTGGGGCGCGCCCATTGGGTCGGGTCGTGGCTTGAACAATCCCTTTGCGCTGCGGGCAATGCGGGCGCATTTCCCAGACGTGCCCCTCGTGGTGGATGCGGGTATTGGCCTGCCGTCCCATGCGGCGGCGGCGATGGAGTTGGGCTATGACGCGGTGTTGCTCAACACCGCCGTGTCCAAGGCGGGCGACCCGGCGATGATGGCGCGGGCTTTTGCCGATGCGGTGCGCGCGGGCGCCGCCGCCCATGCCGCCGACCCGATGGAGCCGCGCGATATGGCGGCCCCCTCGACCCCCGTTCTGGGCAAGGCGTTCCTGTCATGACGCTGGACCGGTTCTATCCGATTTTCGACAACGCCGCCTGGTTGGAGCGGCTGGTGCCCTTGGGGATCAAGTTGGTTCAGTTGCGCGTCAAAGACCGTGGGTCCGACGAAATCCTGGCCGAGGTTCGTGCGGCTCAGGCGGTTTGCGCGCGCCACGGTTGCCAGTTGATTGTCAATGACCACTGGCAGGCGGCGTTGGAGGCTGGGTGCGATTTCGTTCACCTGGGCCAAGAGGACTTGGACACGGCCGACGTGCCCGCCCTGCGGGCCGCAGGCGTCCGGTTGGGGATTAGCACCCACGACTCCGCCGAGTTGCAGCGGGCACTGGATCTGTCACCCGACTATGTGGCCCTGGGGCCGGTCTACGCGACGATCCTCAAAAAGATGAAGTGGCGCCCCCAGGGGATTGATCGTTTGGCCACGTGGAAGGCGCGGATTGGTGAGATCCCCTTGGTGGCCATCGGTGGCATGACCGTGGATCGGTCGGCTGGGGCCTTTGAGAAGGGCGCCGACATCGTGTCGGTTGTCACCGATATCACCCTGTCCGACGACCCGGAGGCGCAGGTGCGCCGCTGGATCGCCGCCACGCGCGCGCCATGACCGATCGCTACGCCCGTCAAATCGTGCTGCCCGAGGTGGGCGCGGCGGGGCAGGCGGCCCTTGGCGCGGCCCATGTGGTGATTGTCGGCGCCGGGGGGCTGGGCTGTCCGGCGGCGCAGTACCTTGTTGGCGCGGGTGTGGGGACGGTGACGCTCGTGGATGGGGACACCGTGTCCGAGAGCAATCTGCACCGGCAAATCCTATTCAGCGAGGCCGATGTTGGGCAGCCGAAGGTCACGGCTGCTGCCAGGCGTCTGGGTGCGGCCAATGGAGCGTGCCGTTTGATGCCATTGGCCGCCCCGCTCACACCAGCGGTGGCCCCGGATTTGGTCGCCTCGGCGGATGTGGTCCTCGATTGTGCCGACAGTTTCGCGGTCAGCTATATCCTGTCCGATGCCTGTCGCGCGGCGGACACGCCTTTGATCAGCGCCTCGGCGCTGGGCACGTCGGGCTATGTCGGCGGGTTCTGCGCAGGGGCGCCGTCCTTGCGCGCGATCTTCCCGGATTTGCCCACATCCGGCGCGACCTGTGCCACGGCTGGCGTTCTGGGGCCCGTCGTCGGGATCTTGGGCGCGATGCAGGCGCAGATGGCGCTGGCGGTCTTGCTCGGGACGGACCCGAGCCCCTTGGGCCAGTTGACGCGGTTCGACGGGCTCACCCTGCGCAGCAGCGGCTTTTCCTTCCTTGGCGCGCCGGAGCCGTCCCAACCCCTCCGCTTCCTGGACCCCTCAGCCATCGCACCCGGCGATTTCGTGGCCGACCTGCGCAGCTTGGCCGAGAGCCCCGCACCTGTCGTCCCCAATGCCCATCGCACCACTGCCGAAGCCTTTGCCTCCGGCAGCGCACCGACGCCCGCCCCCGATCAGCGCGCCGTTCTCACCTGTCGCAGTGGCCTACGGGCTTGGCGCGCGGCCACGGCTCTGCGGTCGCATTGGGCTGGTGACATCGTTCTCGTCGCCATGGGCGACGCCCCCAATCCTCAGATCACGGAGACCCCATGAAACATCTTTCCCCCCTTGTCGGCGCCGCGCTGACCCTGGCCACACCCGCCTTTGCCCAAGATGAGATGACCGTCCTGTTGGATTGGTTCGTGAACCCCGACCACGGCCCGCTGATCGTTGCCGATGAGTTGGGCTACTTCGAAGAGGCTGGGTTGGACGTCACCTTGATCGCGCCCGCTGATCCCTCTGATCCGCCCAAACTGGCGGCGGCGGGGCAGGCGGATTTGGCGATCTCCTATCAGCCGCAGCTTCACCTTCAGGTCCACGAAGGCCTGCCGCTGACGCGTGTGGGCACCTTGGTCGCCACCCCGCTCAGCTGCCTGTTGGTTCTGGCCGACGGGCCGATTGAGACGCCCGCCGACCTGAGCGGCAAGAAGATCGGCTTTTCGGTCTCCGGCGTCGAAGAGGCGCTGCTGGGCACCGTTCTCAAGACCCACGGCGTCGCCCTAGACGAGGTGGAGCTTGTGAACGTGAACTGGTCCCTGTCGCCCTCGCTGATGTCGGGTCAGGTGGATGCGGTCATCGGCGCCTATCGGAATTTCGAGCTGAACCAGATGGATATCGAAGGTGTGGAAGGCAAATGCTTCTACATCGAAGAGGAGGGCGTGCCCGCCTATGACGAGCTGATCTATGTGGCGAACCCCGATCTGATGGATGCTGACAAGGTCGAGCGGTTTCTGGTCGCCACCGAGCGGGCCACCCAGTACATCGTCAACAACCCCGAAGCCTCGTGGGAGCTGTTCGCAGCCACCTCGGCGGAGCTGCAGGACGAGTTGAACGCCCGGGCCTGGGTCGACACGATCCCTCGGTTCGCCCTGCGTCCCATGGCGCTGGACGCGCGCCGCTATCACGCCTTTGAGACGTTCCTGTTTGAGGCGGGCCTCGTGCCCGAGGTGAAGCCGGTGAGCGACATGACCATGGTTCTGGGCGCCCAATGAGCGGCGCCTACGGCAGCACGTTCGCCACATGGCGTGCCGGGGCGGAGGCGCCCTGGCAGGCCTATACGCATCACGCGTTTGTCGAGGGGCTGCGCGACGGATCGCTGCCCCGGTCTGCGTTCCTGGCCTATCTGGTGCAGGACTATGTGTTCCTGCGCCATTTCTCGCGGGCCTGGGCGCTGGCGCTGATGAAGTCGGACACGCTGGAGGAAATGCGCACGGCGGCGACGACCGTGGATGCCTTGGTCAACCATGAGATGGGACTGCACGTCGAAACCTGCGCGCGGCACGGCATCTCAGAGGCGGAACTGTTCGCGGCGGAGGAACTGGCCCCGAACCTGGCCTACACTCGGTACGTGCTGGACGCGGGCGTCTCAGGCGACTTCCTGGATCTGATGGCGGCGCTGGCGCCCTGTGTGCTGGGCTATGGCGAGATCGGCGCGCGGTTGGCGGCGGAAAAGGCGCCGGACACGCCCTATGGCGAGTGGATCGCCACCTACGCCGATGCGGAGTACCAGGGTGTTTGCGAGGCCGTGGGTCAGATGATCGACGGCGCAATCGCCCACAGGTTGGGGGACGCACCAGAGGCATCCCCCCGCTGGTCCCGTTTGCAGGCCCATTTCACCCGCGCCACCCAGCTAGAGGTGGACTTCTGGCAGATGGGGCTGGACGCCGCGTGACGGCCCCTCCGGCCATTTCCTTTGACGGCAGCCTGCGTCTGGGCGAGGCGCAGGTGTTTTTCGGCGTGTCCTTCACGCTGCCTGCCGGGGCTTGGTCCTGTGTGTTGGGGGCGTCCGGCGTTGGCAAATCCTCGGTCCTGCGGTTGATCGCGGGGCTGCTGCCCGAGGGGCGCTTCGACGGGCGGATCACGACCTCCGATGGGGCACCCTTGGACGGTCGCGTGGCGTTGATGGCCCAGAGCGATTTGCTGATGCCTTGGCTGGATGTCCGCCAGAACGTGACCCTTGGCGCCCGCCTGCGCGGCACGCCCGTGGACGTGACCCGGCGGGATCGATTGATCGACCGCGTCGGGCTGACCGCCCATGCCCACAAGAAACCCGGCGCCCTGTCGGGCGGGATGCGTCAACGGGTGGCGCTGGCCCGCACGTTGATGGAGGATACGCCGGTCGTGTTGCTGGATGAGCCATTCTCGGCGCTGGACGCCCGCACGCGAAACGAGATGCAGGACCTGGCCGCGCAGCTGTTGCGCGGGCGCACCGTCCTGTTGGTGACCCATGATCCCGCCGAGGCCGCGCGGCTGGGCGAGCATATCCTTGTGATGGAGGCCTCGGGCGCGACGGCGGTCGCCCCGGCGCCTGGGCAGGGGCCCCATCCGGTTGACGCGCCAGCAACCATCGCCGTGCAGATGCAATTGTTCGACCGCCTTCGGGGGATCCCCGCATGAGCCGGGCGGTCGATATCTTTGTGGCGACGGTCGTTGGCCTTGGCCTGTGGCAGGGGGCGGTCTGGCTGCTGGCACCGCCGCCTTTCATCTTGCCCCCGCCGCTGAAGGTGTTTGAGACGCTGGTGTCCAGTCGCGTGTTGCTTGCCGAAAATGCCTGGGTGACGGTTCTGGAGGTGCTGATTGGGCTTGCCCTCGGCGTCGTGCTGGGATCGGCCACGGCCATTGGCCTCGCCATGTCCGATTGGGCGCGCAAGGTGACCATGCCGATGCTGGTCTTTTCCCAGGCGATCCCGGTCTTTGCCATCGCGCCGCTGCTGACGCTGTGGTTCGGCTACGGGCTGGGCTCCAAGATCGTGATGACCCTGCTGATCATCTACTTTCCTGTAACGTCGTCGTTCTACGACGGGCTGTCGCGCACGGATCGCGGGGCGCTGGATCTGGCGCGCAGTATGAACGCCACGCCCTGGCGCACCCTTTGGCACCTGCGCGTGCCCCTGGCGCTGCCGTCGCTGTCTTCCGGCCTGCGCATGGCCGCCGTTTATGCGCCCATCGGGGCGGTGATCGGCGAATGGGTGGGGGCCTCGCGGGGGCTTGGGTATCTGATGCTATTGGCCAATGGCCGGGCCAAGACGGACCTGATGTTCGCCAGTTTGCTTGTCCTGGCGGTCTTTACGATCCTGCTGCACGCGGCAGTAAACCGCCTGGCGGACCGGATTGATCGCTATGCCACGGGCGCTTGAGCCCTCCGCCGCCGATCAGAGCAAGGTTGCGTAATCGCTGACCAATAGATGGGTCGGGGCCTCGTCCTCTTCGATCTGGGCAAAGCGGCCAATGGGGTCGCGGAAGACGTTGTCTGTTTCATCGTCATTGACCGTCGAGACCTCTCCGATCAGCACGTCGCCGCCTTCGCCCCAAAAGGCGTGCCAATCGCCTGGACGCAAGGTGACGCTTTCACCGGGGGCGAAGGTCAGTTTTTCGCCGGGGGCGTAGTCGCGCAGGATGCCGTCGCACATCACTTGGCCACCGCGATCCTCGGCAAAGCCACCCGCGTCGTCGGAGCCGTAGAGTTCCACCACTAAGGTTGCCCCGCCCCGGTTGATGATATCCTCGGCTTTGATCACATGGGTATGCATCGGCGACAGCTGATCCTGCCGCGAAATCAGGAGCTTTTCGGCATAGCACATGCCGCCCCCTGCGGTCAGATCCCCCAGTAGGCCGTTGCGGAGGGTAAACAGGAACAGGCCCATCTTGTCGAAATCGCCCGCGCCGTAATCGGTGATGTCCCACCCACAGCGCGCGTCGATGACGTGGCGGGCCTGGGGGGCGCGGGTGCGGAAGTCGTCGGGCGACCAATGGGCAAAGGGCGGCAGGGCGAAGCCATGGGATTGGATCATTTCATCTGCCTGCGCCATGATGGCGTTGATCTCGGATCGTTTCATCCCTGTCTCCCCTGTGCGTGGACGGTCGCCTTTGAAGGCGTGCAACTGCGTGTCGTCAAAGGCAAGCCCCTCGCGCTGGCCGTCGGTCTTAGCTGTTGGACTTGGGTGGCCATTGACCGGAGTCCTATGCCCTCGGCCTCTCTGTCAGCGACGTCGCCAACGCGCTGAGTCTTGCGGGCTTGTTTGGCGTCGGTGACGACCAGAAAGGCAAGCAGGACCTCCGGCAGGGGAAGCGCAAAGGAAGTAGCGCGGTTGCGGCCAGCGTCAGAATGACAAGTGGTTGGGAGAAAGCGGGTGTATGGACTTTGTGCCCGCCTGGTCGTTAATCCAGGTTCCTTCAGCTCGGCCAGGACAGCCCGCTCGTAGAGGGCTTTATCCAGGCGTGATCGCCTGGATAAGGCCAAAACACCTGCGGCCTGACAAATCCAGGCGCTCTTCTGCCTGCGAGACCCTGATTAAGGTTTCCCCCGAGCAGACTGATCTGCCAGGCTTAGTCCATTGCCCAAGCGAGAGGACCGCGCCATGTCCGATGCCCCGCTCAAAGGTTGGAGCCACGTCCCCAACGTCCCATTGACCGTGTCGCCCATCTTCCAATGGCCGCCGCGGCCTGGTCATATCCTGTCATGGATCTGGTCGTCTTGGTTTCTGATCACCGAACGGTTGATTGTGGTCGTCATCGCCTTGATCTCGTTCCAGTGGTTCCAGCCGCCCCTGCAGGACACGCAAACCTGGGCCATTGGCTGGGTTGCCGAGATGTGGGTGCGGAACATGATCCTGATGATCGCAGTCGCCGGCGGTCTGCATCTGTATTTCTACACGTTCACGAAACAGGGCCAGCGGCTGAAGTATGACCCGCGGCCTTTGATGAAGACTGGCCGACAATTCACCTTAGGCGGGCAAATCCGAGATAACATGTTTTGGACATTGGCCAGCGGGGTGACGGTCTGGACGGCCTATGAGTGTCTCCTGTTCTGGGCGCTGGCCAATGGGTACGCGCCGATGCTGACGTGGGCGGCGAATCCCGTTTGGTTCGTGGCGCTGTTCCTGCTGATCCCCATTTGGGAAAGCTTCTACTTCTACTGGATCCACAGATTCCTGCACATCCCGTTCTTTTATAAGCACGTTCACGCGCTGCATCACCGAAACATCAACGTCGGTCCCTGGTCCGGTTTGTCGATGCACCCGGTGGAGCATCTGATCTTTCTGGGGTCCGTGCTGGTGCACTTTGTGGTGGCCGCCCACCCGGTCCATATCCTGTTCCACCTGCAGTATTACGCGTTAACGGCGGCCACGACCCACACCGGGTTCGAGGGGCTTTTGGTCAAGGATGAGACCCGGTTGCGGCTGGGCACGTTCCACCATCAGATGCACCACCGCTATTTTGAGTGTAACTATGGCTCGCTCGAACTGCCTTGGGACAAGTGGTTCGGCTCTTTCCACGACGGGACGCAGGCGGCGGACGACCGGATCCGTGAGCGGCGGAAGACGTTCACGAATGGGCGGACGTGAAAACGGCGCCTCCATGTGGGGCGCCGGGATCTTGGGGATGGATGTGGACCGACAGAGGAGGCCGCGCGTCAATCGTCGGGGAGGTTTGCCGAAATCTCCGCCCACATGGCCGACAGGACGGGCCGGGGCTGAATATCGATAATGGGCACATCCGCGTCGAGCAGTGCGTCCAGTGTCAGAAGTTGCTGACGGGGGTCAGCGCGGTTCTCCCGCAGCAGGGCCATCAACGGCTGCCCCTGTTCGTCGGTGATTACAAGATCGGCCACCAAGCCAGCCAAGGGATCGCCCTCTGGCGTTGCTTCGGCCGAGGTCAGAAAGGCGTTCAGCGCCACACCGCAGTGGAGCGAACAGGTCGGGGCCTCTGCCTCCAAACGATCCACGATCCAATTGTAGAGTTTGACGTCGCGGCTGGTCATCAAGGGTTTCACCCGGACGGTGCCTTCGGTGATATCCGCTTTGACGGCGCCGCCCTTGCGCGGGCGTCCGATGTTCGTGAGGGACTTCGCCCGCTCCACGGCGGATTTGGCACCGGCCCACTCGTTGGCCCAGGACCCCGACCCGCGCAGCCCGTCATTGGGGGGGACAAGCGGGTCGACAGGATCAGGGTTACCCGAGGCAGGCTGGAGCCGCGCGGCGGCCTTGGAAAGGAGACGGTCGAACTTCATGGCAGATCCCTCGGCTGGGCTGTTTCGAACAAATTGATCGAAGCCCGCGGCGGAAATGCGGCGCAGGGACGGAAATTACGCGTTTCTTTTTGAGAGAGACCAAGGAATTTGCGGCGCGCTTCAGGCGCCTCAGATCCGTTCTCCGGCCTCCATCCGGGCCAAAAGCTTGTCGCCATCTGCGATGACCGTCTCCCTTCGGTCGTCGTCCATCCTGTCCCAAGTTCGGTACATTTGAGCCATGCGCGGGTTTTTTTCGAACCGTCCTCGGTGGCGATCCAGGAAGTGCCAATAGAGCAAATTGAACGGGCAGGCGCCTTCGCCGGTTTTCGTTGAAACCGAATAGCTGCATGAATTGCAGTAGTTGGACATCTTGTTGATGTAATTGCCACCGGAGACATAAGGCTTGGAGCCGACGACGCCCCCGTCCGCCCATTGTGACATTCCGATGACGTTTGGCGCCTCGACCCATTCGTAGGCGTCGGCATAGACTGCCAGGTACCATTCATGGACCTGATGGGCGGCGACCCCCGCCAGGAGGGCAAAGTTTCCGGTAACCATCAGCCTTTGGATATGGTGGGCATAGGCGTGGTCCATGGTGCCCGTCACGGCCTCGGACACGCAGGTCATGTCGGTCTCGCCCGTCCAATAGAACTCTGGCAGGGTGCGGCTGTGCTCCAGCACATTTTGCTGCGTGTAGTCAGGCCCCTGTAGGAAGTAGATCCCACGAATGAACTCCCGCCATCCGATGATCTGCCGGATGAAGCCCTCGACGGCGTTCAGCGGTGCCTTACCGTCCTTCCAGGCCTGTTCGGCGGCGTCGCAGACCTCCCTCCAGCCCAAAAGCCCGGCATTGATGTAGAACGACAAATGCGCGTGGAACATGAAGGGTTCGCCCAGGACCATGGCATCCTGAAAGTCGCCAAAGGTCGGCAGGTTCTTGTTGATGAACTGCGCGAGCGCATGGCGTGCCTGCGTCACATCCGTGGCCCAGGTAAAGTCGTCCAGCGACCCGTAGCGATTGCCAAAGCGGGTCCGGACAAGTTCCAACACCTCTGTGACTGTCTCGTCAGGTGTGAACGCCCGGGGGGGCGTGACGTCTAATCCGCTCTTGGGCGGTTTGCGGTTGTCGTGGTCATAGTTCCACTTGCCCCCGGCGGGCTTGTCCCCCTCCATCAGCAGGCCCGTCTTGCGGCGCATCTCGCGATAGAACCACTCCATCCGCAGCTCTTTGCGGCCCTCGGCCCAGGCCTCGAACTCTCTGTGGCTGGCCAAGAAGCGGTCATCGGGAAACATATGAACGGGCAGGGGGGCCTCTTCGAGCGCGGCGATCAGGCGGAACTCCCCCGGTTCCGTGGCAAGGACTTCGGTGGCGCCCGTCGCCTCGGCAGCGCGTAGAAGCTCACCCACAATGGATTGGCTATTCTCCGGGTCGTCCAACTTGGTGTAGCGGACCGTCCAGCCCGCCTCTGCCAGTCGCGCCGCGTGTTTGCGCATGGCTGAAAACAGAAAGGCAATCTTCTTGGGATGATGGGGGACGTAATCGGCTTCGGCCTGGACCTCCGCCATGACAACCGTATCCGTGTTCGGATCCCCCTCGCGCAAAGCGCTCAGGCCGTCGGACAGTTGATCGCCCAGCACAAGGATCAGACGTCCTACCACGGGATTTCCTCTCCGGCGTAGTCAAAGAACCCCCCGGAGTGTTCCGGTGTCAGGCGCCCCAAGACATCGATCAGGTTCGCGGCCGCTTGGTCGGCGGAGACCTTCTTTGCCTTGTAGCCTTCGGTAAACGGGGTCTCGACCGTTCCAGGGTGCAGGGCGACCACGACGGCACCTTTGCGTTTGCGACCGATTTCAATGGCCGCCCCATGGGTGATTTGGTTGGCTGCCGCTTTCGCCGCCCGGTAGCTGTACCACCCCCCCATGCGGTTGTCGCCGATGCTGCCCACCCGCGCGGTCAGGACGCCAACACGCGCCGTCTCCGACAACTTCGGGGCAAGCGCGCGCAAGATCAGCGCGGGACCGATCGCGTTCACAGCAAAGGTCTGGGCCATGGCGTGCGCATCAATGGCATCCAGGGTTTTTTCCGGCGCCTGTCCCTCCGGCGCGAGGATCCCTGTCGCCACAAAGGCCAGGTCTACGGGCGCGACGACGGGGTCCAGTGCCGCAGCAACCGAGTCTGGGTCTGTCACGTCCAGCCCGGTCTGCGACCGACTGATTTCCGTGAGACAGTGGGTTTGGCTCAGGGTTCGCGCGATGGCCGCGCCGATCCCCCCTGACGCACCGATGATGAGCGCATGTTTCATTCGCAGGCAGTTAGACGCCACCTTCGGCCCTTCAAGTCAGGAATGCCTCTCTAGTCCTGGCCCACGTCTTTGCCTATGGTACCGGTCGTGCGTAACGAATGTGATAATATCCTGGCCGATTGGCCCGATCCTACCGCCCCCGAGGGGGCATTGACCCTGTTGTCCGATTTGCTTGCCTGCCGCAGTATCGATGCCGCGTGGGGGCGGTTCGTGACCGCGATGGGCGCCCGTGGCTTTGTTCGAATGTCTTACGGAAACTCGCGCCTGCGGGCCAAGGAAAGCGGCTGGGATCGCCGCAACTCCATCATCCTGCATCACGGTCCGCAGGCGTTCTTCGACGCCTACATTGATGGTGAGTTGTTCATTCACAACCCAATCTTCCACTGGGTCCGTGATCGCAGCGGCTTTGCCACATGGGAACAGGCGCGTGCTGCGTTTTCGGATAAGCTGACCCCAGAACTGGAAAAAATTCGCGCTCTGGAGGCCAAATACGGCGGCGAGGCTGGCTTTACCGGTAGCCTTAGTGGCCTCGTCCCCGGTCTGGAGGGCGGCATTGGCCTCAACCTCCGCCCTGGCGTTGATGAGGCCGGGGCCCAGGCCATTTGGGCCTCCCATGGGGCAGAGCTTGAAACTGCCGCGCGCGCGCTCCACCTTCGTATCTCGTCTCTCCCGCGCTCTGGGGCGACTCAACGGCTGACTACACGCCAACGGGAATGTCTGGAATGGGCCGCCCGGGGCAAACGGACTCGCGACATTGCCGCCATCATGGACCTGAGCGTGCCCACCGTGGAGAAGCACATGCGCTTGGCACGTGAGGCGCTCGATTCAGACTCAACCGCCCAAGCGGTGCATGAGGCGCAGACCCGCAACCTCTTGATGGTTTGACACCACCCTTTGGTGGTGGCGCCTCAGTCTGTCGTTTCGATGTTCCAAAAATATGCAGATGCATCCGACACGGACTGCGCGCCCGCTGATTGATGGCATGACGGTCATCTCGGGGGTCCGGGGGGCGTCCCCCGGCCGCCTCACACCGGGTCCGGGCGAAAACACATCGTCGTTCGACAGATTCCCACTTTCCCCGCCCCTGCGAAACCCGTATCGTCTCGGTCATGACGCTGATCCTAACCCTGGACCTTCTTCTTAGCCGCTCCTGAGCGTGCCATTCGGCGCGACCGCTCGGGAGAGGTGCAGCGCCGACAGAAGACACCCAGACATCCAGGATAGAGCCATGACTTCCGACAAAAACCGCGTCGTTATCTTCGACACCACCCTGCGCGATGGGGAGCAATCCCCCGGCGCCACCATGACCCATGACGAAAAGTTGGAGATCGCCTCCATGCTGGATGAGATGGGCGTGGACATCATCGAGGCGGGCTTTCCCATCGCCTCCGAAGGCGATTTCGCCGCCGTGTCCGAGATCGCTCGGGCCGCGCAATCGGCCACGATTTGTGGCCTGGCGCGCGCCAATTTGAAAGACATTGACCGCTGTTGGGAGGCGGTGAAACACGCCAAATCGCCCCGCATCCATACCTTCATCGGCACCTCGCCCCTGCATCGCGCCATCCCCAATCTGACTATGGATGAGATGGCCGACCGGATCCACGACACGGTCACCCATGCTCGGAACCTCTGCGACAATGTCCAATGGTCGCCCATGGATGCGACCCGGACGGAGTGGGAGTATTTGGCCCGCGTGGTCGAGATCGCGATCAAGGCAGGCGCCACCACGATCAACATCCCGGACACTGTCGGCTACACCGCGCCCAACGAAAGCGCCGAGCTGATCCGTCGTCTCATCGCCGAAGTGCCGGGCGCCGAGGACGTCATCTTTGCCACCCACTGCCACAATGATCTGGGCATGGCGACGGCCAACTCCCTTGCCGCGGTCGAGGGCGGTGCGCGGCAGATAGAATGCACAATCAATGGGTTGGGGGAACGCGCGGGCAACACGGCCCTGGAGGAGGTCGTGATGGCCCTCAAGGTCCGCCACGACATCATACCGTTCACAACCGGCATCGACGCCACCAAGCTGATGGCGATCTCGCGCCGGGTCAGCGCCGTGTCGGGCTTTGTGGTTCAGCCGAACAAGGCCATCGTCGGCAAGAACGCCTTCGCCCATGAGTCCGGGATCCACCAAGACGGGATGCTGAAGAACGCCGAAACCTTCGAGATCATGCGCCCCGAGGATGTGGGCCTCACCGAAACGTCGCTGGTCATGGGTAAGCACTCGGGTCGTGCGGCCCTGCGCTCCAAACTGGCGGAGTTGGGGTATGACGTGGACGGCAACCAACTGGCCGACGTCTTCGTGCGGTTCAAAGCCCTGGCCGACCGTAAGAAAGAGGTTTTCGACGACGATCTGATCGCCCTGATGCAGGACGAGGAACGCTCTGGCGAGGATCGGATCAAGGTCGGAACCCTGCGCGTGGTCTGCGGTACCGGTGGCCCGGCGGAGGCTGCGCTGACGCTGACGATTGACGGGGATGCCGTCTCGGCTGAGGCGACGGGCGATGGCCCGGTGGATGCAGCCTTCAATGCCGTGAAGACGCTGGTCGATCACCGGGCGCGTCTGCAACTCTACCAGGTGTCTGCCGTGACCGAAGGGACGGATGCCCAGGCCACCGTGACGGTTCGGATGGAGGAGGAGGGGCGCATCGTCTCGGGCCAATCCGCCGACACCGATACGGTCGTGGCCAGTGTGCGGGCTTATGTGAACGCGCTCAACCGTCTGATGGTGCGCCGAGAGAAGGCGGGGACCGACGCGCGCGAGATCAGCTATAAGGATGTGGGGTAGCCTGCCGAACCCATCGCGAGCCGTCGCTATGCGACGTCGTTGAGGGGCCGCCCTCCTCGTTTGATCGGCTTCCCATTGGGTCATCAGGCGGCGGTTTGAGGTTCTGAGCCTCGACAGGCCGGTAACGGCGTGTTCGGCATTTGGCATTCGGCTGCGGCTAGCTGGCGTCGCGCCTGAGCGTATCCCTTCGGATCTGCGGCAGTGTTCTGCTGAGCTTCGATCAAGTAAGAGAGGTCATTGAGACTTGTCAGGCGCTCCCGCGTGCTTCCGAAGATAAGGAGACGGGTGAATGGACCCCCGTGAGCCATGCCACGGCCTAGGACTCGTTGGACAAGCGTTTCTATGCTTTGCGGCCCTCTGAAGAGGAGGCAATGCAACTCGCAGAGTGCATCCCCGACCGCTATCGAGAGGAGGTGCGTGGGCTGTTGGCGCGGAATGATGCGGGTCGTCAGAACCCGGTTGGTCTTCGAGGTCTTGTTTGGGGGCCGAATTCTGAGCGGCTGCTTTGGCTCGGCCCAAGTCCTTTCCTATAGGAGCAGATCGTTAGAGAGTTCGCCCACCGCCTCGGCGTACATGGGATACGGCGATGCGCAGCCCCGCTGATGCGCGACGCGGCTCGCCCAAAGTGGACCCACTTCAGTGTATGCATTGTGGGGCTGGCTCTGGGTCTTCTCCGAGGTTTTCTGATCATTTGTGGGGTGCTTGCCGCTTTGATCACGCTTGGCGTCATCGGCGCCGTACTGGGAATTTGACGACATGCGTTGCCGTCACGGGGCCGCAGAGATCACTTTTGTCGGCGGGATGTATGGCTCCCAATGTATCGGTCGCCTTAGTGAGCCGGGGATGCTCTCGCCCTTCACGCTTCGTTAACTATCTTGGCGGCAGGATCAGGGCATGCCCGATTACTGCCGCCCCACGATTCCCGCTAGCACGATCTTTATCACGGCCCACCTCTTGGACCGTGCATCCGACCTGCTGGTCCGGCACGTTGACATCTTGCGCGAGGCCGTGCGCAGCGTCCGCGCCGATCGGCCCTTCGAGATTGAGGCCTGGGTCACGTTGCCCGATCACTTCCACGCGGTCTGGCGACTGCCAGGGCGGGATGCCGATTGCTCGGCCCATATGGCCTCGATTAAGGCACGGTTCCAGGAAGGCTTGCTTCGGGCAGGGATGCACCCTTCGCTCACGCCTACCCCGCCCCCAGGCGACGTTGCACTTTGGCAAGACGACTTCCGAGAATACCGTGTTCGCGACGAGCTCGATCTCGGGCGGTTGATCAGCTACTGTAACCTCAATCCCGTGAAACATGGGCTTGTGGCTGATCCATTCGATTGGCCCCATTCATCGATCCATCGCGATATGCGTGTGAGCCTTCGGGCCGGTCTCGCGGCGGCAAACCGGTTAGACCCAGCACGGCGGCGCATCCTCGGGCCTGCCGAAGCTCTGTCGCGCGACCATCCCTTAACCGATCCAATTCGCCCTGGGAGGGACCGCCGACCACAGACGCACATGCCCACCTCGGCCCGTGCAAACGCACCCGTTGGCCCCGCGTGATCAGCAAAATGCGGCCTACTAACCCAAAGGCCGCCCTTGTCCCCGACCGCCTCGGCCCGTTACACGCCTAGAAACCCCTGGCAGCGGGACTCGCCGGGGCGAGTACGGTTTGGGGAATGCGCATGTCTATCTTCGGAAGCCTGTTCAGTAAGGACATGGCCATCGACCTCGGCACGGCGAACACGCTGGTCTACGTCAAGGGCAAGGGTGTCGTTCTGAACGAGCCTTCGGTTGTGGCCTATCACATGAAGGCTGGCAGCAAGGAAGTGCTGGCCGTGGGCGAAGATGCGAAGTTGATGTTGGGCCGCACGCCGGGCAGCATCGAAGCCATCCGCCCCATGCGCGAAGGGGTTATTGCCGACTTCGACACAGCCGAAGAGATGATTAAGCATTTCATTCGTAAGGTGCATAAGCGCTCGACCTTTACCAAGCCCAAGATCATCGTCTGCGTGCCCCACGGCGCGACGCCTGTCGAAAAGCGCGCGATCCGTCAGTCGGTTCTGGGCGCGGGGGCGCGCAAGGCGGGCCTGATCGCCGAGCCTATTGCGGCGGCCATCGGTGCGGGGATGCCGATCACGGATCCCACGGGCTCCATGGTGGTCGACATCGGCGGTGGTACGACCGAGGTTGCGGTGATGTCCCTGGCGGATATCGTCTATGCGCGCTCGATCCGCGTGGGTGGCGACCGGATGGATGAGGCGCTGATCAGCTATCTGCGCCGTCACCAGAACCTGCTGGTGGGCGAGGCCACGGCGGAGCGCATCAAGAAAGAAATCGGAACCGCGCGGATGCCCGAGGACGGGCGTGGCGAAGTCATGCGGATCCGGGGGCGCGACCTGTTGAACGGCGTTCCGAAAGAAACCGAGATTAGCCAAGCCCAAGTGGCCGAGGCCCTGGCCGAGCCGGTCCAGCAGATTTGTGAGGGTGTCATGACCGCCCTTGAATCCACGCCGCCCGATCTGGCTGCCGACATTGTCGACCGGGGTGTCATGCTGACCGGGGGCGGGGCGCTTTTGGGTGAGTTGGACCTCGCGTTGCGGGAACAAACGGGACTTGCGATTTCGGTTGCCGACGAGAGCCTGAACTGTGTGGCCCTCGGAACGGGGAAGGCCTTGGAATTCGAGCGGCAGTTGAGCCACGTGATCGACTACGAAAGCTAGACCCGCAGCCCGCGACCGGCGGCAGGATAGGGAGCCATGGCGCGTAACCAGTCAACGGACGAGATCTATCAGCGCCCGCTGCGACGGCTCGTGCTGGTGATCCTGTGCGTTTTTCTGATCGGACTTGCCCTGTTGTGGCGGATCGATAACCCCCGTGCGGAACGTATTCGGGCCGCCCTGGTGGACCGGGTGGTGCCGTCATTCGAGTGGGCGCTGGCCCCCGTCACCTGGGCTGGGCGCTTGATCGAAGACTTCGAGGGCTACGCCAGGGTCTACGAGCAAAACCAGGACTTGCGGCGCGAGTTGCAGCAAATGACCGCCTGGAGAGAAGCCGCCATTCAGTTGGAGCAGGAGAACGCTCGCCTGCGCGATCTCAACAAGGTGCGTCTGTCACCGGATCTCACGTATATCTCGGGCGTCGTGTTGACCGATTCCGGGTCGCCGTTTCGTCGCTCGGTCCTGCTCAACATCGGGTCCGATGATGGCATCCAGGATGGCTGGGCGGCCATGGATGGTCTGGGTCTCGTCGGGCGGATCGCCGGCGTTGGCGCCCGCACCTCTCGCGTGATCCTGCTGACCGATGGCAACAGCCGCATTCCCGTCACCATCCAGCCGTCCGGAAAGCGCGCGATCTTGGCTGGCGATACGACGGCGACCCCGGCCTTGGAGTTCGTGGAAAACCCAGAGGATGTCCGCGCCGGGGACCGGATCGTGACCTCGGGTGACGGCGGTGTGTTTCCGGCTGATTTGTTGGTGGGGCAGGTGGTCCGCTCGGTGAATGGGCAGTTGCGGGTTCGCTTGGCCGCAGAGACCGGCCGGTTGGAGTACCTGCGCGTCCTCCGTACCCGCGAAGCCGCCCGGATCGACGACACCGGCGCCTTGATCGCTCCACCCGCCGGGCCGGTACAAGGGCCGCCGGCCCCGGGTGACCTGGCGCAGGACGGCTAGGCCATGGCGCTGCGCACGATCTGGACCTATCGGCTGCTGTTTGTGGTGATCTCTTTCGTCTTGCTGTTCTTCGCGCTTTTGCCGTTCAGCACGGGCGAGGGCCGTTTGCCTGCGCCTGATTTGATGATGTGCCTGGTCTTTGCGTGGATCTTGCGGCGTCCCGACTACGTGCCCCTGTGGCTCTTGGTGCCGCTTTTGTTGCTGGATGATGCCTTGCTGATGCGCCCCTTGGGGGTCTGGACGCTGGTGGTGATGTTGGCGTCGGAGTACCTGCGCCGCCGGGTGGACCATACGCAGGCCCAGACCTTCTGGTCTGAGATGGTCCTTGTCAGCGGCTTGATTGCGGGCACCTTCCTGGCCAATCACGTGGTGCTTTTGCTGCTTCTCGCCGAAACGGCGCCCATTTTGGGACAGGTCTTGCATGCCACCGCGACGATTGTGTTTTACCCGCTGACCGTCCTATTCTCACAACTGGTCGGCGTGCGGCGGCTTGCCCCAGGGGAGTTGGACTCACTGGGCACCCGCGCTTAACTGCGCCGCGATCCAGCACTGCCAAGCCTCTGGGGATCACCATGAAGCGCAATGCCGAAGAACAACGCCTGTCGACTCGACACATCACCCGCCGGGCCTTGATCCTGGGCGGGGCACAGGCGGCGTTTGGGGCCTTGCTGGTGGGCCGCATGAACCATCTACAGGTCGATCAGGCCGATGAGTTCCTTTTGTTGGCCGAGGAAAATCGCATCAAGGTACGCCTGTTGGCACCGGCCCGGGGTGTGATCTATGACCGCCACGGGCGTATTCTGGCGGGCAACGAACAGATCTACCGCGTGTCGATGATCCGCGAGGATGCCGATGACGTGGATGAGGTCGTGACCCATCTGCGTGGTCTTGTGCGCTTGGACGAAGACACGTTGCAGCGCGCCCTGCGGGAAATGGACCGGCGCCCCCATCAGGCGGTGACCATCGCGGACCGCCTGTCGTGGGAAGAGCTGTCCACGATCGCCGTGAATGTCCCCTCCCTGCCGGGCGTCACCCCCGAAGTGGGGCTGAGCCGGGTCTACCCCCTTGGCCGCGACTATGCCCATGTGATCGGCTACGTGGGCCGCGTGTCAGACCGTGACCTTGAGAACGAGGAAGACCGGGATCCGCTGCTCCAAACGCCCCAGTTTCAGATTGGAAAGATCGGGGCCGAGCGGTCTTTGGAGCATGTCCTGCGCGGCAAGGCTGGGTCGCGCCGCGTTGAACAGAACGCCGCTGGTCGCATCATGCGAGAGCTTGGGCGCACGCCCGGTCAGTCGGGTAAGGATGTGCAACTGACCATCGACGCGGGCCTGCAGAACTTCACCCAGGCGCGTTTGGGGTTGGAAAGCGCGTCGACCGTGGTGATGGATGTCCGCAATGGTGACGTCTTGGCCGCCGTCTCCTCGCCCAGCTACGATCCCAACCTTTTCGTCACAGGGATCAGCGTTCCGGACTACGCCGAACTGCGGGACAACGATCACCGACCACTACACAACAAGATCGTCCAGGGGCTGTATCCGCCGGGCTCGACGTTCAAGATGATCACGCTGCTCGCCGCGCTAGAGGCCGGAGAGGTCAGCCCGAGCGAGACCTTTTATTGCCCCGGACATCTGACGGTCTCGAACCGTCGGTTCCATTGCTGGAAGCGCGGTGGCCACGGGTGGGTCGATGCCGCCAAGAGCCTGCGGGAAAGCTGCGACGTCTATTACTACGAACTCGCCCAGAAGGCGGGGATCGACCGTATTTCAGAGATGGCCCGACGTCTTGGCTTGGGCGCGGCTCATCCCCTGGAGATGACCTCCGTCTCGGAAGGCTTGGTGCCGGACCGCGATTGGAAGCGCACGCGTCGGGGTGAGGAATGGGTCGTGGGGGACAGCCTGAACGCCTCCATCGGGCAGGGCTTCGTCCTGGCCTCGCCGTTGCAATTGGCGGTGATGACGGCGCGCCTGGCCTCGGGCCTCAGCATCTCTCCCCGCTTGGTTCGGTCGGTCGATGGACAGGCGCGTCCTTCGGGCGTGAACGGCCCGCTTGGGATCAACCGCAGCTTGCTCGATCTGGTGCGAGACGGCATGTACCAGGTGAACAATTCCCGGGGTGGAACCGCGCGGGGGTCTCGGTTCGACATGGCCGGGATGAAATGGGCCGGAAAGACCGGCACTAGCCAGGTTCGCAACATCACCGCGGCAGAGCGGGCGCGGGGCGTGTTCCGCAACGAAGACCTGCCGTGGAACCGGCGGGACCATGCGCTCTACGTTGGATACGCGCCCTATGATGACCCGCGGTACGCGATCTCCGTGGTGGTCGAACACGGCGGCGGCGGGTCCAAGGCGGCCGCGCCCATTGCGCGCGATGTGATGCTCTATGCACTGTCAGGGGGCATTCCGCCGCTTGACGCCTATCCTCGCGGTCAACGTGGTCAGGCAGAGGCGCTGCTGTCGTCGCTCAACCTGAACCCGGAACTGGGGCAGGGTCCCGGCTCGTCCGAGGCGTAGGGGCGCGGCATGAGTTATCTAGAGTATAACGTCGCCCGCGTCCCCCAAGGGCTTCAAAAGGTGCTGGCGATGAACTGGGCCTTGGTCCTGTTGATCGCTGCGACGGCTGGGATCGGGTTCATCGTTCTATACTCCGTCGCGGGCGGCGATTGGCGCTGGGCGGAGCCGCAGATGTACCGCTTCGGCCTGGGATTGGGCGTCATGTTCGTGGCCGCGATGATCCCCATCTGGTTTTGGCGAAACGTCTCGGCCATGGCTTACGGCCTGACACTGGTGCTGTTGCTGGCGGTGGAGTTCGTGGGCAGCACTGGCGGCGGGGCGCAGCGATGGATCGACCTGGGGTTCATGCGCTTGCAACCGTCGGAGCTCATGAAGGTCTCGCTGGTTCTGATGCTGGCGGCCTATTACGACTGGCTTCCGCCGTCGCGGGTCAGCCGTCCCCAGTGGGTTCTGGTGCCCGTCGTGATCATTCTGGTGCCGGTCTTCCTGGTGCTCAAACAGCCCGACCTGGGGACCTCTATCCTCTTGGTGACGGGGGGCGGGGCGGTGATGTTCCTGGCTGGCGTGCATTGGGCTTACTTCGCAACGGTGATTGCCGGTGCGGTGGGCCTTGTCACGGCTGTCTTGCAATCGCGAGGGACGGATTGGCAACTGATCAAGGACTACCAGTACCGCCGGATCGATACTTTCCTGAACCCGGAGACAGATCCCCTGGGCGCGGGCTATCACATCACCCAGTCGAAGATCGCCCTGGGCTCCGGTGGTTGGACGGGGAAGGGCTTCATGCAGGGCACGCAGGCGCGGCTGAACTTTTTGCCCGAAAAGCATACTGACTTCATCTTCACGACCCTGGCCGAGGAGTTCGGGTTCATCGGTGCGCTGTCCCTGCTGGTTCTCTATCTGCTGATCATCGCGTTCTGCGTCGTGTCCGCTTTGCGGATGAAGGATCGCTTTGCGGCGCTTGTCACCTTGGGCATCGCGGTCGCGTTCTTCCTGTTCTTTGCAGTGAACATGTCGATGGTCATGGGCTTGGCCCCGGTTGTCGGTGTGCCGCTGCCCTTGGTCAGCTACGGTGGGTCGGCGATGCTGGTCCTGATGCTGGCCTTCGGCATCGTGCAATCGGCCCATGTGCACCGGCCCCGCGCTGCGGGCGAAGGCCGCCTGCTCCGACGCTAACCAAGGCAGGGGAGGGGGCTTTGCGTCCCTGAACCAATGCTGTGCGCGGATCGGCCTATCACAGGGCACGCGCTCCCCTATCTGTGCGTTAGAGCAACGTAACAGGAGGGCATCGCAATGTCCGACAAGCATATCACCGGCCTGCACCACGTCACCGCGATCAGCGGTCCGCCCCAGGCCAACGTGGACTTTTTCACTAAGCTGTTGGATCAGCGCCTGGTCAAGAAGACCGTCAACTTTGACGATCCGGGAACCTATCACCTCTACTATGGAAACGAGACCGCAGACCCGGGGACGATTCTGACGTTCTTCCCCTTTGTCGGCGCGGCCCGTGGGCGGCCCGGCTATGGTCTCGCATCGGCCTATGGGTATTCGGTTGGCGCTTCGGTCTTCGATCACTGGGTGGGTGAGGTGCGCGCCAAGGGGGCGCAGGTCTCCGCCCCGGAGGAACGGTTTGGCCAGTCGGTGGTCACCGTGACGGACCCGGACGGCGCGTCTGTCGAACTGGTGGCGGAGCCTGGCGACCATTCTCCGGCGGAAGGCGGGTTCCATTCCACGACGCTGTGGCTTGATGACCTTGGGCCGACGCAGCGGCTCTTGGTGGATCACATGGGCTACGCCGAAGTGGGGCATGACACTGGAGCGGGCCAGGAGCGGTTGCGCCTGCAAGCGCCAGGTCAAGCGCGGGGCACCGTCGTCGACCTCTACCGTCGCGACGGGGCGCCCAGGGGCGTTCAAGGGGCTGGGTCCATTCACCATGTGGCGTTCCGCGCCCTCGATGATGCGGACCAGTTGGATTGGCGGGACCGGATGTTGGCGGCAGGTATGCAGGTGACGCCGGTGATTGATCGTCAGTACTTCAACGCGATCTACTTCCAAACGCCGGGCGGGATCCTGTTCGAGATTGCCACCGATCCACCGGGGTTCACCCGGGACGAACCGCTGGAAACCTTGGGGCAGGCGCTCAAACTGCCCGAGAAGTACGAGCCCATACGCGACCGGATCGAGCAGGTCTTGCCGGGACTCCAGGCGTGAAAGGGGTAGTTCTCATCCACGGTCGGGGCGGCAGTGGGCGCGATATGCGCTCCCTGCTGGCCCCGCTGGGCCTGTCAGACGCAGCTTTGGCCACGCCAGAGGCGCCCGGACACTCTTGGTGGCCCACAAGTTTTCTGGCGCCCACATCCGAGATGGAGCCACACGTCGAGGTGGGCCTTTCCGCCATTGAGGCGGCTGTGACCGGGTTGGATTTGCCCCGGTCCGACATCGCTCTCATCGGGTTCAGCCAGGGCGCGTGTCTCGCCCTGGAGTACACGGCCCGTCGGGGCAAAGGATTGGGCGCGGCGGTTGGGCTGTCCGGCGGGCTAGTGGGCACAGCCGACGGGTCGGGACAGATCTGGGGCTACCCGGACAAACTGTTTGACTATGACACGGATCTGACCGGTGTCCCGGTGCTGGTTACCTGCCATACGCAAGACCCGCATATTCCCCTGGTGCGGGCCGAGGCGAGCGCGCGGGTCCTGACGGCACTCGGCGCAGGGGCCGAGATGATGATCCATCCAGGGCCAGGGCATCAGCCCATGCCCGAGGGGATCGCGGCAGCGCGACGCATGCTTGGAACGGCGTGAAAGACCCCACCAAAACGCAAAAGGGCCGCCCATGTGGGCGGCCCTTCCGTCTGGAATGGGGCGCGATTACTCGCGGGTGCCGGACAGCGAGAGCAGCATCATGAACATGTTGATGAAGTTCAGATACAGGCTCAGCGCGCCCATAATGGCGGCTTTGCCCAGCCACTCGGTATCGCCGTGGGCGGCATGGGCGACGTATTCCGTCTTGATCCGCTGCGTGTCGTAGGCGGTCAGGCCAGCGAAGATCAGCACACCGATGGCGGAGATCGCGAAGGCCAAGCCCGACGACTGCAAGAAGATGTTGACGACCATCGCCACGATCAGACCGATCAGACCCATCATGAGGAAGGTCCCCATGGCGGACAGGTCTTTGTTGGTCGTGTAGCCGTACAGAGACAGCGACGCGAAGGCGATTGCCGTGATCAGGAAGATCTGCGCGATCGACGTGCCGGTGTAGACCAGGAAGATCGACGAGATCGACAGACCCATGACGCCGGCAAAGGCGTAGAAGGTCAGCTGCGCCGCGGCGGCGGACATCTTGTTGATCATCGCGGACAGGCCAAAGACGAAGGCCAGCGGGGCCAGCATCACAAGCCACTTCAACGGCGAGGCATAAAGCGCGTAGCCCAGTTGGGTCAGATAGGTATCGGCATTCAGCTGCGCGACGGCAGCCGATGGATCAGCCGTGACGGCCAGACCGGAAATGGCCCAGGCGGCAGCAAAGGTGATGAGCATGCCCACGGACATCGTGCCGTAGACCTTGTTCATGTGGGCGCGAAGGCCCTGATCGATCTCCTCCGCGCGGGCGCCGGAGATTGAACCGGTCCGCAGGGCGTCGAATTGTGCCATGGAACTCCTCCAAAGGTGACAAGGCGGGGGCCGACGGCATGCCGACCCTCTCGACGTCAAATATCGGCAGCCCGGGCCTGTAATTCAAGTTGGCATTATGGCCGAAACAGCGGGTTTCGATTGATTTTCCCTATTGATCGGCGGGGACATCCCTATGGCCCTCGTCATTTCAAACCGTGAGGTCAGCCATTAGACATTTCAATTTTCTGAATGCGGGGCCGACTGATACCCTTTGCGGCGAAAGGAGATGTCCATGGCCAGGAATCTAGACCTCACGGCGCTGCGGGCCTTTGCGACCGTAGCTTCGACGGGCGGCGTTACGCGGGCGGCGGCTTTGCTGAACTTGACGCAATCTGCGGTGTCCATGCAGGTGAAGCGCCTGGAGGAGGCCCTCGATGCCACGCTCCTCAACCGCACCAGCCGGGGGATGCAACTGACCCCCCAGGGGGAGCAGGTGCTGGGCTATGCGCGACGGCTCCTGACGCTCAACGATGAGCTGTTGGACCGGATGAAGGAAACCGCGCCCGAGGGAGAGATCCGCCTTGGGGTGCCCCACGACATCGTGCCGCGCTGTATCCCCGACGTGTTGCGCGCCTTTGCCGCAGATTATCCCCGTGTTCGGATCACCCTGATTTCCTCGGTCACGTCTGCCCTGCACGATATGTATGCGGCTGGCGAATGCGACGTCATGCTCGGCACCGAGGCAGCGTGCCGCGATGGCGGTGTGGAACTTGTCCGCCTGCCGCTCATCTGGGTCGGCGCCGCGGATGGGCGCGCCTGGCAGCAGCGCCCGCTGCGGCTGGCCTTTGAGGAGCATTGCGTCTTTCGAACCGCCGCGCAGGCGGCCCTGGACCGCGCCGACATCCCGTGGGAGTTGGCCATGTCCGCCAAATCGAGCCGCGCCGTCGACGCCACCGTGGCCGCTGATCTGGCCTGCCATGTTGTGATTGATGGCTTCGATACCTGGGAGCTGCGCCCCGTTGGCCACGGGTGCACCTTGCCCGAGATCGGCGACGTGGCGGTGACCCTATATGCCAACACCACGACGCGGGATCCGGCGCGCGATCACCTGCTAGAGCTTTTGCGGCAGTCCTACAGCAACGTCAGGGCGCAACGACGACCTTCCCTGTCGATCGTCGGGACCTGAGCAGCTCCAGCGCCTCATCGGCCTTGTCCAAGGCCAAGACATGACTGACGTGTGGGCGCAGGCCGCCCGCACCATACATCGCAAACAGCGCCGCCAAGCTGTCGGTGACAACCTTGGGATCGAATTTCAGGTATCCCCCCCAATAGACCCCCATGACGTCGATGTTCTTCACCATCAGGTGGTTGGCTTTGATCTGAGGCACAGTGCCGCTAGCAAAGCCGATCACGATGATGCGCCCGCCTGGGTTGGTGGCGCGAAAGGCCGCATCGAAGGCATCGCCCCCAACTGCGTCATAGACGACGTCTGCCCCGCCCAAGGCCTTCACTTGCTCTCGCAGGTCGGGCGCCCCGGCGTCGATCAGATGGGTGGCGCCGTGGTCCTTGGCGATTTGGAGTTTTTCCGGCCCACGGGCCACTGCGATGACCTCGGCCCCCATGTTCGCGCCCAATTCGACGGCTGTCAGCCCAACGCCGCCAGCCGCTCCCAGGACCAACAAGCGCTCTCCGGGTTGGAGACGGGCTTTGTGGGCCAAGGCGACGTGGCTGGTGCCGTAGGCCACAATGAAGCCTGCGGCGACGGTGGATGGCATGCTGTCGGGCACGGCAACGCACCGATCCGCTGGAAAACAGCCAATCTCGGCCAGACCACCCTGACCGCCAAACACGGCCACCCGCTGACCAATAGCGGGTGCGGACACCCCATCCCCTTGGGCGATGACCTTCCCGCAGACCTCTAAGCCCGGCGTAAACGGCGCCTCGGGCGTATCTTGATAGGTGCCCTTTACCATGAGCAAATCGGCAAAGTTTAAACCGCAGGCTTCAATCTGAATTTGAACTTGGCCCGGTCCGGGACTCGGCACTGTGAGGTCTTTGAAAACTGGGATGTCCCCGCGTGTTTCCACTTGCCAGCCCTTCATGGAGCCCTCCTGTGTATCGTGCGAAAGCGGTTTCACATTCCCTAGGTTGTTGTCAAACGGCGTCGTAACGGCGATAGCGTGTGTCCGAGTAAGTCCATGGAACGGAAGTATATTTTAGGTTGTATGGTGGGCAGGCTTTGCACCAAATAAGAGATTGATGGCTGGTAGGGTAGATTTGTGCAAAGGTGCCTCAACCACTGCGTGCAATGCGCCGAAGCCTCTTCTGATCTAATTATACCATCGAAGGGCCGAAATTATCGTTGGCCACCAGAACGAAGTGAAGGGAAACGCCGTGAAGCATCCGGTGGACGTGCACGTAGGGAAGCGGATCCGACACCGCCGATGGATGGTGGGGACAACGCAACAACAGCTTGCCGAAGCGGTGGGCATCAAGTTTCAGCAGATCCAGAAATATGAGACGGGGACCAATCGCGTGTCGGCCTCTCGCCTCTGGGATATTGCCCAGGCGCTTGAGGTGAATGTCGCCCATTTCTTCGAGGGGCTTGAAAACGGCGAGACGGACGCCTCCACCGAAGATTTCCTGACCGATAAGGAAGCGATGGAGCTCATCCGCAGCTACTACACCCTCCCGGAAAACCAACGCCGGCGGTTGTTTGACTTGGCACGTGTGTTGTCCGAGGGCGTGCGCTAACCAACGACGACGCTTGACGGCCCTCTGACCGGTGTGCAACCCGATGATGAGCCGCTGCCTCTTTGATTGTGCGCCTCGGAGGTTCCATGCTCGCCCGTCCTGATATCCTCGCCCTCCAGGCGCTAGCCCGCCGTCTTGCGGATGCCGCGCGGGTCGAGACGCTCAAACACTTCCGGGCACCGCTGGACGTCGTTAGCAAAACGACGGATTTCGACCCTGTCACCATCGCAGACCGCGACGCCGAAGCCGCCATGCGCGCGCTTTTGGCCGAGGTGCGGCCCGAGGACGGCATTCTGGGCGAAGAGATGGGCGCCACCGCCGGGACCAGCGGTTTGACCTGGGTCTTGGACCCGATTGATGGGACCCGCGCCTATATCAGCGGCACACCCACTTGGGGGGTCTTGATTGCCGTGCAGGATCAGACCGGACCCATTTTGGGCCTGATTGACCAGCCGTTTACCGGCGAACGGTTCGAGGGTGGCCCCGACGGTGCGATCTGGTCTCGGGGCGAGGATCGCCGCGACCTGGCCGTGCGCTCAACGACGGACCTAGCCAGCGCGACGCTGCTCACCACCTTTCCAGAAGTGGGCACCCCGGTCCAGGGGGCGGCGTTTCGACGTGTTTCCGCGGCCTGCCAGCTGACGCGCTACGGCTTGGACTGCTACGGCTATGCCCTGTTGGCAGCAGGTCAGGTGGATCTTGTCATCGAGGCGGGCCTGCAACCCTACGATGTGGCCGGACCAATCGCTGTCATCCAAGCCGCCGGCGGGCTGGCAACCACATGGGAGGGCGCCCCGGCCCATAACGGCGGCACGATGCTCGCGGCGGCGACGCCAGCCTTACACGCTGCGGCGATGAAGTTGCTCAATGCCTGACACGCTGCTGCGTGGGGGATTGGTCTGGGGACCAGAGGGCGCCACCGAAGCGGACGTGCTGATCCGTGGCGGTGAGATCGCGGAGGTTGGCGCCGATCTCAAGCCGCAGGGTGCTGCGACCGTGGAGGCGACGGGGTGTCTCATCACCCCCGGCCTCGTGAATACCCACCACCATCTGTATCAGACCCTGACACGCGCGGTGCCCGAGGGCCAGAATGCCCCGCTCTTCGGCTGGCTTAAGGCGCTCTACCCGATTTGGGCGCAGTTCACGCCGGACCACATGCATGTCGCTACGCAATTGGGTCTGGCGGAATTGGCCCTGTCGGGGTGCACCACGTCCTCCGACCATCTCTATCTGTTCCCCAACGGCGCGCGCTTGGAAGACACCATCCATGCGGCTGCCGAGGTGGGCCTGCGGTTTCACCCAACGCGTGGGGGGATGTCCGTCGGTCAGAGCAAGGGCGGCTTGCCCCCCGATTACCTGGTCGAGTCCGAGGCGGCTATCCTCGAAGACTGTGTGCGTGTCGTCGATAGCTTTCACGATCCAGCACCGGGCTCCATGTGCCGTGTCGGCCTGGCCCCATGCTCGCCGTTTTCGGTGAGCCAGGACCTGATGCGCGAAACGGCGGTCCTGGCGCGGGACAAAGGGGTGCGTCTCCATACGCATCTGGCCGAGGACGCCGACGACGTGACCTTCAGTCAGGAGGTCTTTGGCTGCCGTCCGGGTCAATATGCTGCTGACCTTGGTTGGGTGGGCGAGGACGTCTGGCATGCCCATTGCGTGAAACTGGACCCGTCCGAAATCGACCTCTTCGCCCGCACGGGGACCGGTGTCGCCCATTGCCCCTGTTCGAACTGTCGGCTGGGCTCGGGTATCGCACCGCTCCGCGCGATGTTGGACGAAGGCGTGCCGGTCGGTTTGGGCGTGGACGGCTCAGCCTCGAACGACCAAGCCAGCCTGATTGACGAAGCGCGCCAGGCCATGTTGCTGCAGCGCGTTGCCTTAGGAGGCGACGCCATGACCGGTGCCGAGGCGCTGCGCGTGGCGACCGAGGGGGGCGCGCGGGTTTTGGGCCGCGACGACATTGGCGTCATCGCCCCGGGATACCGGGCAGACTTGGCGGTCTGGGACATGTCCGGGATCGATGCGGCGGGCAGTTGGGACCGCACGGCGCTGCTGTTCGCGGGGCCGCGCCGGGTGCGGGATTTGTTCGTGGAGGGGCGGCGTGTCGTGGATGGTGGGCATCTGACGACCATCGACCTGCCGCGATTGATTGCCCGGGCCGAGGCTTTGGTGACCGCGCTGAAGGTCTAAGCGCCACATTGGGACACACGCCGTGAAAGGGCTGGCTGGCGGTCCAGCCCATGATGGGGGCGTCGCTAGGCTTTGGGCCCGAGCGAAGCCTCTGGCACCCGGTCTCCGATCGCTTCGCGAAAGTGCTTGCGACAGAGCGAGACATATCGGTCGTTGCCCCCAACCTCGACCTGGGCGCCGTCGGTCAACGCCCGTCCCTCGCCGTCCACACGAATCACCATTGTCGCCTTGCGCCCACAGTGACAGATCGTGCGGACCTCTCGCATTTCATCGGCCAGGGCCAAAAGCGCGGCGGATCCCGGAAACAACTCGCCGCGAAAATCCACCCGCAGCCCATAGGCCATGACGGGCACCCCCAGGTCGTCCACAGCCCGCGCCAGTTGCCAGACCTGGTCCCGCGACAACCATTGGGCCTCGTCCACCAACACGCAGTGGCACGGACCCGCCCGCAACCGGGCTGCGATCATCGCAAACAGGTCGCTCTCGGCGTCGTAGGTGTCGGCCTCCGCCTCGATCCCGATGCGACTGGCAATGCGCGCCCGGCCCGCGCGGTCGTCAAACGTCGCGGTCAGCAGGTAGGTCTGCATATCCCGTTCGATGTAGTTATAGGACGCCTGCAAGAGCAGCGTGCTCTTACCCGCGTTCATGGTCGAATAGTGAAAGTACAGCTTGGCCATGGCGCCGGTCCTGCCCGCAGATGACCGAAAAGAAAAGACCCCACGCCTGCGCCAAAGCATGGGGCCCCGTAGCGGTCGACGGGGCCATCTTTGGGTGTGGCGCCCCGGGGGTCCGGGTCCGTGACCGATCAAAAGGACGTCACCGATTGCGGCGCTGCCCCGTGATGCGCCCGTCTCTAAGGCATCCTGTCACCGAAGCGTCATGGGAAACCGCGCTCTGCTTTCCCCCAACCACGGGACAGTGCTAAAGTTGACGTAGGGGGACCCTAGATGACCCGCAACATTAATTCCTACTTGAAGCAACATACCGAAGCCTTGGTAAAGGACGTCGGAGTCCAGGCGGCTTGCACGGTGACGGGCAAGTCTAAGGCGACCTTAGGGCGCTATTATTCGGACCACGATGAACACCGGGAACGGTTCATGCCCGTTGACGCGGTGGCCCGGTTGGAAGGCGCGGCGAAGTATCCGCATGTGACCCATGCTCTGGCGGAACTGGCTGGACTGACGCTCGATGCTGGCCCCGGACGCGTCACCGAGGGCGGGCCAGGTGCCGTAAGTCACGACATTGCGCTTATATCTGAACGGTTTGCGATGCTGATGAACGCCTACGCCAGCGCCATTTCTAACAATGTGATCACACCTGCCGAGGCACGCGGCCTGCTGTCAGAGACCATGGAGCTTCAGAAAGTCCTGGTGGACATGAAGATGCATTTGCAGATCGAAGTCCGTCGGACAGAATAGTCGCTGCGTCGCTCGCCCGTCAGACCCGTCGCGTGACAAGGACCGACCCGACCGAGTAGCCCGCACCAAACGAACAGATCAGGCCACGATCCCCGTCCACAAGATCGGCGGAGTGCTTCGCGAAAGCGATGATCGACCCGGCGGACGAGGTGTTGGCATAATCCTGAAGGATGTTCGGCTGCTCCTCGGGGGACGGCACGCGCCCCAGCACCTTTTTGCCGATGAAATCGTTCATGGATTTGTTGGCTTGGTGGAGCCACAGGCGGCTCAGGTCATCGGCGCCGACCCCCTCGTCGGCCATGTGGCCCGCGATATGGGCAGAGACCATGGGCAGCACTTCTTTGAACACCTTGCGCCCGTTCTGCATGAATTGCATGTCGCGCCGGTCCTCCATGGCGTCCCGCGTGCGCCGTAGGAAGCCGTCTTTGTTGCGGATATTGTTCGAAAACCGCGTTGCGCACCGCGTGCTGTCAATGGTGAAGCGCGGACCCTCGGCCAAGTCCTCCGGCTCCAGGATGACGGCGGTGCAGACATCCCCAAAGATGAAGTGACAATCGCGGTCACGCCACTCCAGGTGGGCGGAGCAGATCTCCGGGTTGACGACCAACGCCCTACGGATCGAGCCGGAGCGGATCATATCCGCCGCCGCTTGAATCCCGAAGGTGGCCGACGAACAGGCCACGTTCATGTCGAAAGCGAATCCGCCCGCACCCAGTAAGGTCTGAACCTCGATTGCGATGGCTGGGTAGGCCCGTTCGTGGTTAGACGCCGCGCAGATCACTGCGTCGATGTCTTCGGGCGCGACACCCGCCATGGCCAGGGCCTCGGTCGCCGCGGCCACGGCCATCTCGGCCATCTGGCTCGGGGCGTCATCGGCGCGTTCGGGCAGGCGGGGAAACATCCGCGTGGGATCCAGAACGCCCGACTTGTTCAGCACATGGCGTTGCTCGATCCCGCTGGCTGATGTGATGAAATCGGCGCTGGAATGGGGGATCGGCTTTTGCTCACCGGCGGCGATGGCCGCAGCATTCCGCGTGTTCTCCAGATCGGCGAAGGCGTTGAAGGCCGCCACCAACTCATCGTTGGTGATAACCTCGCTGGGGGTGAAGACACCCGTTCCGGTAATGGCGACCTGCGTCATGGACATCTCTCTGGGCGTTGCGCGCGGTGGACACGGGTGTGCCGGGCGCCCTAGCGCAGGTCAACCACCCGACCGGCGTCCTTGCCGCCACGTTCTTGTTTCCGCCGGGCCAGAAGTTCCCTGAAGAAGCGCCAGCTTCGCCTCGATGGTGATCTTGTCATCGTCCCACTGTGCCAACCCGTGCAGGATCAGCAGTGGCAAGCCAGCGCGCTCAAACATTTGTGCCTTCAGCCGCAATTGTCCCCGTTCGGCGCGGGACATCGCCGCTTGGGGGGCATGGTCCAACGCCAGGACCGGCCGCGCGGCACGGTCGAGCAACAGAACATCGACCCGCGCGTGGGCCAGCGCGCTACGCGCCCCGGTGGCGCGGCCCGCGAGGCGCCCGTCAAGCACGCTGAACACAGCCCCCATCGCAACCGACGGCGCCACATGCAGACCGTGCCGATGCGCCAGGTCCGACACATGGGTAAAGACCCGCTCACGGATCTCGGCCCCTTTCATATGGGAGAACGCAGCGTCTTGGTCCGGCGCGCTCCGCCGGAGGGGCAAGAACGAGAGCAAGGAAGAGAGCGGCGTCTTCGCCGGGAAACCATCTGTCATCGGTGCCATCCTAACCGTGTGTGAACGCCCCAAACCTGGGGGGGCAACACGGCAGGGACGAAACCGCCACGGGGTTGCAGCATGGCCTCCCCGTGGCATTCGTCGACAATTTGACTCAAATGCTGCGGCGTCCTGCGCAGGTTACTGCAGTGATCTCACTTCCACGTCGCCCTCATCGCGGGCTTGCATGGCCAAGGCGGCGGCATGGGCCCCTGACAACGTGGTGAAGTAAGGGATGCGATCCATCAGCGCGACACTGCGCATGGAGCGGCTGTCCTCCACGGCCTGCGCGCCTTCGGTGGTGTTCATCACCAAGGACACCTCGCCATCCTTCATCACGTCCACGACCGTGCGCCCGCCCTCATAGGCTTTGTTCACATGCCGCGTCTCGATCCCGTAGCGCGCCAAGTATTCCGCCGTGCCAGAGGTCGCGAGGATCTTGAAGCCCATGGAGGTTAGCAGACCGGCCGTTTCGACCAGTTGTGGCCCCTTGTCCGCGTCTTTGATCGACAAAAAGACGGTTCCGCCATCCGGCAGCGTCACGCCCGCGCCAAGCTGCGCCTTGAGGAAGGCGCGGGCAAAGCTGCGGTCCCAGCCCATCACTTCGCCGGTGGAGCGCATCTCCGGCCCCAGCAGCGTGTCCACACCTGGGAACCGCGCGAAGGGCAACACGGCCTCTTTGACGCTGAACCAGGGCGTGTCCGGGTGCGACAGCATCATGGTGTCGCCCATGGGAACGTGGGCGATGGCGGCGTCGGCGGGGTAGGGGTCGCGCAGGGGGAAGTTCGACAGCGGCTCCCCAGCCATCAGCCGCGCGGCGATGGAGGCGATGGCCGAGTCGACGGCCTTGGCCACGAAGGGCACGGTCCGCGACGCGCGGGGGTTCACTTCGATCAGGTAGACCTTTTCGTCCTTCACCGCGAACTGCACATTCATCAGGCCAACGACGCGCAGCGCGCGGGCCAGGGCTTCGGTCTGGCGACGGATCTCTCCGATGACATCCACGGACAGGGAATGGGGCGGCAAGCAGCAGGCGCTATCGCCGGAGTGGACGCCGGCCTCTTCGATGTGCTGCATGATGCCCGCTACATGAACGGCTTCACCGTCGGACAGCGCGTCCACATCCACCTCGATGGCGCCAGACAGGTAGCTGTCGAGCAGGACGGGGCTGTCGCCGGACACGACCACGGCGTCGCGGATGTAACGCTCCAGCTGGGCCATATCGCGCACGATCTCCATCGCGCGCCCGCCTAAGACGTAGGACGGTCGGATCACGAGCGGGAACCCGATCTCGGCGGCGCGCAACCGGGCCTCTTCGTCGGAATGGGCGATGGCGTTGACCGGCTGTAGCAGGTCCAGACGCTCGACCAGTTGCTTAAACCGGTCACGGTCCTCCGCCAGGTCGATGGCGTCGGGCGTCGTGCCCAGGATCGGAATGCCCGCATCGTGCAGAGCGTTGGCCAGCTTCAGCGGCGTCTGTCCGCCGAACTGAACGATCACGCCATGGAGCGTTCCGTTGGCTTGTTCTGCGCGCAGGATCTCCAGCACATGCTCCAACGTGAGCGGCTCAAAGTAGAGGCGGTCCGAGGTGTCGTAATCCGTGCTGACCGTCTCGGGGTTACAATTGACCATGATGGTCTCGTACCCCTGATCGCTCAGCGCAAAGCAGGCATGGCAGCAGCAATAGTCGAACTCGATCCCTTGACCGATCCGGTTTGGTCCACCGCCTAGGATCACGACCTTCTTGGCGTCTGTCGGACGGCTCTCGCATTCCGCCTCGCCCATGACGGGCGCCTCGTAGGTGGAATACATGTAGGGCGTCTGGGCCTCGAACTCGGCGGCGCAGGTGTCGATCCGTTTGAATTGTGCAACCACGCCCAGGTTTTGACGTGCCCGGCGGACGTTGTCTTCGGTGCGGCCCGTCAACTTGGCGAGACGTGCATCGGTGAAGCCAAATTGTTTGAGGCGTCTAAGTCCAGCTTCCTCAATCGGCAGGCCATCTGCCTGAACCTCGGCTTCCAAGTCTATGATTTCACGGATCCGATCCAAGAACCACGAATCAAACATCGTGACCGCGTGAATATCGCTATTAGACAAGCCTTGACGCATGGCCTGGGCAACAACACGCAGCCGGTCAGGCGTCTGTCGACCGAGCGCCGCGCGGATGGCGGCAGGGTCATCAGGAAGTTCGATTTCGTCAAACCCGGTCAGACCCGTTTCCATGGAGGCGAGCGCCTTTTGCACGCTTTCGTGGAAGGTTCGTCCGATGGCCATAGCTTCGCCCACCGACTTCATCGCCGTGGTGAGCAGCGGCTCGGCACCCGGGAACTTCTCAAAGGCGAAGCGCGGGATCTTAGTCACGACATAGTCGATGGACGGCTCGAACGAGGCGGGGGTGACCCCGGTGATGTCGTTGTCCAACTCGTCCAGCGTAAAGCCCACGGCCAGCTTGGCGGCGATCTTTGCAATCGGGAAACCCGTCGCCTTGGAGGCCAAAGCCGAGGACCGTGAAACCCGCGGGTTCATCTCGATCACCACCATGCGGCCATCGGCTGGGTTCACGGCCCATTGGACGTTCGAACCGCCGGTCTCCACCCCGATCTCCCGTAGGACGTTGATCGAGTGGGTCCGCATGATTTGGTATTCTTTGTCCGTCAGCGTCAGCGCCGGGGCCACGGTGATGGAATCGCCCGTATGCACGCCCATGGGGTCCACGTTTTCGATGGAACAGACGATGATCGCATTGTCCGCTTTGTCGCGGACGACCTCCATCTCGTATTCCTTCCAGCCGAGCAGGCTTTCATCCACGAGGATCTGCGCAACCGGTGAAGCCTCCAACCCGGTGCGGCAGATCGCTTCGTAGTCGGCGCGATTATAGGCCACGCCACCGCCAGTGCCGCCCAGTGTAAAGGCGGGCCGGATGATCGCGGGCAGGCCCACATGCTCTAGCGCGTCCATGGCATTTTTCATGCCCGCCGCAATGTCATACTTCCCGTCAACCTTGGGCGCGTCCACGATCAGCGCCTTGGGGTTCTCGATGCCCAGGCGGTCCATGGCTTCGCGGAACAATTTGCGGTCCTCGGCCATTTCGATGGCATCCCGCTTGGCGCCGATCAGCTCCACGTCGAACTTTTCGAGGACGCCCATGTCGTCCAGCGCCAAAGAGGTGTTCAGGCCCGTTTGTCCGCCCATCGTCGGCAACAGAGCGTCAGGCCGTTCCTTCTCGATGATCTTGGCGACGACCTCGGGCGTGATCGGCTCGATGTAGGTCGCATCGGCGAGGCCCGGATCGGTCATGATCGTCGCGGGGTTCGAATTGACCAGGATAACGCGATAGCCTTCTTCGCGCAGGGCCTTACAGGCTTGCGCGCCAGAGTAGTCGAATTCGCAGGCCTGTCCGATGACGATTGGCCCCGCCCCGATGATCATGATCGACTTGATATCGTCCCGTTTGGGCATGGTCCGGACCCCCTGCAGCGCGCCAAATTGGCCGCCTTATAGGCGGGCGACAGGTGGGCACAACCCCACGGCGCATGCAAAGCGAGCCGCCCTGTGGAATCCGGGTCCGATTGGTTGGGGCGTTGGGATGGAACCCTATGGGCTTCAGCGCGTTGACCCACGGTCGGCACGCGATGTCGCGTCGCCCGACCGCGAAACTCGACCCGCTTACTTTACGGCGGCCCACGCCCGGCTATCTCCGGCGAGACGGCCAATCTCGATGCAAAGACAGAAAGCGACTCGCGATGACCTGCAAAGCCCTTTTGTTCGGTGCCATCGGCACCTTGGCCGAAACCTCTGAACTGCAACGCCGGGCCTTCAATCTGGCGTTCATCGCCCATGACCTGGATTGGGTGTGGGAGCCTCAAACGTATTACCGCATGTTGCACACGCCCGGAGGCGCGGCGCGGATCGCCCGTTACGCCGATGACGCGGGCCAAACCGTGGATGCGGCGGCGGTCCACCAGTCCAAGCAGGCGAACTTCGAGGCGTTGGTGCGGCGCCTGGGCGTAGAACCTCGGCCCGGTGTCGAGGAGGTTATCTCCCACTGCCGTGAAACGGGCATCGCCCTCGGGCTCTGCACGACGACGTCCCGTGCCCAAGTAGAACTGATCCTCGAAAATCTGTCGCCCAAGGTGTCTCGGCAGGCGTTCGACTGGGTTGGCGACCGCTCCATGGTGGCCCGTGGTAAGCCGTCGCCCGACATCTATGAAGCTGCGTTGTTGGCCTTGAGCGTCGAGGCGTCCGATGCGATTGCGATTGAGGACACGCCTGAAAGTGCCGAGGCCGCACTCGCGGCGGGTCTGCAGGTCATTGGGGTGCCCGGCGTGGCAGCCCGCGACCGCGCCTTCCCAGAGGGCGTCCGCGTGGTCGACCGTGCGGACGCGGCGCTGGACCTGCCCCGTGAGGCCTTCGCCGCCGAGTGACGCGGCCCCGGGGTTGACTTCGGGCACGGGTCACGCTCAACCGGCGCGACCCGTTTTTGGCCCCCCGGAGGACCCGCCCATGCACGCCTTTCGCACCCACACCTGCGCCGGTTTGACCAAAGACGATGTCGGTCAGACCATCCGCTTGTCAGGCTGGGTTCACCGGATCCGTGACCATGGTGGCGTGCTGTTTATCGACCTGCGCGACCACTACGGTATGACGCAGCTTTTGTGCGACCCGGACAGCCCCGTCTTCCAAGACGTCGAAAAAGTCCGGGCGGAGTGGTGCATCCGGATCGACGGCACCGTGAAGGCCCGCGACGCGGACCTTGTGAACCCAAAGATCCCAACGGGTGAAGTCGAAGTCTTTATCCGCGACATGGAAGTGCTCGGCAGCGCCTCCGAATTACCGCTGCAGGTCTTTGGCGATCAGGAGTACCCGGAAGAGACGCGGCTGCGATATCGGTTCCTGGATCTGCGGCGGGATGCGATGCAGCAGAACATGATCCTGCGGTCCAACGTGGTAAGATCGATCCGTAACCGTATGTGGGATCAGGGTTTCAACGAATTCCAGACGCCGATCATCACGGCCTCCAGCCCCGAAGGCGCGCGCGACTTCGTCGTGCCCTCGCGCCTGCATCCCGGCAAGGTCTACGCGCTGCCCCAAGCACCGCAGCAGTTCAAACAGCTTCTGATGGTGTCTGGGTTCGATAAGTACTTTCAGATCGCCCCCTGCTTCCGCGACGAAGATCCCCGTGCGGACCGGTCGCCGACGGACTTCTACCAGCTCGACATGGAGATGAGCTTCGTACGGCAAGAGGATGTATTCGCTGCGATTCAGCCCGTCGTTCAGGGTCTCTTCGAAGAGTTTGGCAAGGGCCGTAAGGTCGACACCGACTGGCCCTTGATCTCTTACCGCGATGCGGCGCTCAAGTACGGAACGGACAAGCCCGACCTGCGCAACCCAATCGAAATGCAGGTGGTCAGCGAGCATTTCCGCGGCTCTGGCTTTGCGATCTTTGCGAACCTCCTGGAACAAGACGGCACCGAGATCCGCGCCATCCCGGCGCCCACGGGGGGCAGCCGAAAGTTCTGCGACCGGATGAACAAGTTTGCCCAGGGCGAAGGGCTGCCTGGGATGGGTTACATCTTCTGGCGCGAAGGGTCAGAAGGCATGGAGGCCGCAGGGCCGCTAGCCAAGAACATCGGCCCAGAGCGGACCGAAGCCATCCGGCAGCAGCTGGACCTGGGCGTCGGCGATGCGGCGTTCTTCCTGGGCGGCAAACCCTCCACTTTCGAGGCGGTCGCGGGGCGCGCGCGGACGGTTATCGGCGAGGAACTGGGCCTGACGGACAAGGATCGCTTCGCCTTCGCTTGGATCGTGGACTTCCCCATGTATGAGCGCGACGACGAGGGGCAGCTGGACTTCAGCCACAATCCTTTCTCCATGCCCCAAGGCGGCATGGACGCGTTGGAAGGCGACCCGGAAGATGTCCTCGGCTACCAGTACGACCTGGCCTGTAATGGCTATGAGTTGATCTCTGGCGCCATTCGGAACCACCGGCCTGAGATCATGTTCAAGGCGTTTGAACTGGCGGGTTATGGTCGCGATGAGGTCGAGAAGCGGTTCGGCGGGATGGTCAAAGCGTTCCAATATGGCGCCCCGCCCCACGGTGGCTGTGCCGCTGGGATCGACCGGATCGTCATGCTCCTGGCCGATGAGGCGAACATCCGCGAGGTCATCCTCTTCCCCATGAACCAGCGGGCCGAGGATCTGATGATGGGCGCGCCATCGGAGCCGGTGTCCGGGCAGTTGTTGGAACTGGGCCTGCGCGTGGTGCCGAAGGACTGATCTCTTCGGCTGCGCGCCGCGCGGGCTTTGGTGCTGATCCGACGGGCAATGCCATGCGTGCGCTGGCATTGTGCGCCGATGCGCCACGCGGGACCTCGCCGACCACCGACTTGCCCCTACCGCTGCGCGGCCTTCGTGCCTAGGTTTTGCATGAAGGTTCGTAGCGGAGACGCCCATGACCCTAAGTCCCACCCTGGCTGCCGTGCGCTTTGGCACTGGATTGTCGCCCCAGGTGCCGGCCCCGCGCGGCGCATCCGACATGCTCGACCGCCTTGCTGGACCGGATCACATGGCCCAGCGGTTCCCCCAGCCGGGCTGGGATGTGCGGGTTGCGGGCGTCATGCAGTGGATCCGGCTGCGGCAGAACCGCAAGAATGGGGATGCTGCGGTCGACGCGTTTCGGGAGCATGCCCGCGTGTTCAACGCCGGATACCATGCGGATCTCGCGCGTATCGTTGCCCGGGCGGCGCGGACCGAGGACGGCTTCCGCGAGCGCTTGGCCTGGTTCTGGGCGGATCACTTTACGGTTTCTGAGGGGCAGGGACGTCTGCGTAAGACCATCTCTGGCTATACCGAGGACGCGGTTCGTCCGTATATTACGGGCCGGTTTGGTGACCTTCTTGTGTCCGCCGTGATGCATCCGGCCATGGTGTCTTACCTGGACCAAGACCGCTCCGTCGGTCCCGGCTCCCGCCGGGGGCAGCGCGGAGGAGGGCTCAATGAGAACCTCGCCCGCGAGGTGCTAGAACTGCACACGCTGGGGGTTGGCGGCAGCTATACCCAATCGGATGTGCGCCAATTGGCCGAGCTTCTGACCGGGCTGACGGTGACCAAAGAGGGGCTTCCCCACTTTCAGCCAAACTCTGCGGAACCGGGGGCAGAGATCGTGCTGGGCCGCTCCTATGGGCAGGAAAGGGCGGCGGACAGCGGGGCCATCGTGCGGGTCTTGCAGGATCTGGCGGTTCACCCCGACACGGCCCGGCACCTATCGGCGAAGCTGGCCCGGCACTTCCTGGCGGATACACCGCCCGATGGCTTGGTTCAGGCCATGGCCGTGCGCTGGATTGCCACGGATGGCGATCTGCTGTCCGTCTATGGGGTGCTGTTGGATCATCCGGTCTCGGCGGAGCCGACCCTGCGGAAGGTTCGCCGACCACTCGAATTTGTCGCCGCTGCGACGCGGGCGCTCGGCCCCGTTGATCGCTTGCCGGAGCAGGGGAACCGTCTGATCCGGACGATGCTCATCAACCCCATGCGCTTGATGGGGCAGCCCTTGCAGCGGGCGCCAGGGCCCGACGGCTGGCCCGAGGCGGCCGAGGCTTGGGTGACGCCCCAGACCCTCGCCGCGCGCATTCAGTGGGGCATGGATCTGGCCGGGCGGTGGCCGAACCTGCCGGACCCGCGCGCTTTCGTAGACACAGCCTTGGCGGATCTGGCCTCGCCCCGCACGCGGTTTGCCGCCCAGGCCGCCGAAGACCGGCGCTCCGGAATCGGTCTGATCCTGTCTTCGCCCGAGTTTCAACGGAGGTAGTGCCATGGCGCTGACCCTTGATCGACGCAGGTTTCTGTCCACGCTTGGCTGTTCGCTCGCGGCCTCTCCCTTCGTGACGCCCATGGCCTTTGCCGATATGCCGTCGGACAATCGCTTGGTGGTTGTGATCCTCCGGGGGGCGATGGACGGGCTGGATGCCCTCCAACCCTATGGGGATCCTGACTTGGTGCGTCTGCGACCTGGGTTCGATACGGGACCGGCGGGCGGGGCCTTGGACCTGACGGGGTTTCACGCTTTGGCGCCTGGGCTTGCGGATCTGATGCCGCTTTGGCGGGCGGGTCAGTTGGGCTTTGCCCAGGCGGTGAGCACCCCGTACCGGGGGCGCCGCAGCCATTTTGACGGACAAGACATTCTGGAGGCTGGAACCGCCGGAGAGGTGCCGCCCTTGAGCGGTCGCGACGGCTGGCTCAACCGGCTGCTGGCAGGGCTGCCCCAGGCGACGGGGCGCACGGCCTTTGCCATCGGTCGGGATGATATGCTGTTGCTGCGCGGGGAGGCGCCCGCATCCAGTTGGGCCCCGGACGCGGCCCTGGATCTGACGCAGGCGACGCGGGATCTGTTGCTGCATGTATACCACGATGACCCCCTGTTTCGCGAAACGGCGGAGGAGGCCCTGCTCCTCTCGGCGGATGGTCCTGACAAACGCAAGGAGGGGCAGGACAAGGTCGAGGCGCTGTTCACCTTCGCGGCCAAGCAATTGTCCGGCAGCGCCCGGATCGCCGCGCTGTCGATTCCCGGTTGGGATTCCCATCGCAATCAAGCCAATCAGTTGCGCCGCCCCTATGGACGCCTGGCGGCGGGCATTCTGCGCCTGCAGGCTGATCTCGGGCCGGTCTGGGACAGGACGACTGTCCTGGCCATGACCGAGTTTGGACGCACAGCGGCTGAGAACGGCACGCGCGGGACGGACCACGGGACCGGCGGAACGTTGGTGGTGGCTGGCGGCGCCGTGCGTGGCGGGCAGGTCTGGGGCCAATGGCCCGGGTTGGCTGAGGCCGACCTGCTGGACCGCCGGGATTTGATGCCCACGGGGGATGTGCGCAGCTATGCGGCCTGGGCAATGCGCGGCCTGTTCGGGCTGGACGCGGCGTTCCTCACGTCCACGGTCTTCCCCAGCGTTGAAATGGGACCTGACCCCGGCCTGTTGGCCTGAGGTCCGGGCCAGTCTGACATGACTCGCACGCGGGGAGGCCAGGCCTGCGCGTCACAGGTCCAAGGTCATCCGCACCGAAGGGAAGACGACGCCGTCGGCTAAGGGGACGTCAACGGCCTCTATGGTTTGAAACCCCAGCGCGCCGTAGAACGGAACCGCCGTGCGGGTCGATAGACACTCCAGCCGTCGCAGGCCCATTTGCCGCGCCGTCCCGATGGCGTGGTCCATCACGCGGCGCGCATATCCGCGCCGCAGGTGGTCGGGATGCGCCGCAACATGCCTTATGTGGCCCAAACCGGGCGTCGCGGTTGCCTGACCACCCGGCGCCCAAAGCGTAAACCCTCCGGCGGCGCGCGCTTCGGCCCCCTCCATGACCGCGTAATAGGTGCCGCTGGCCAAGAGGGCCGGTTGCGCGCGCACGATACGGGGCAAAGCGGTGACCAGGACCGAAGGCGGGTAATCCGCCGCCAGCAGTCGGGGGTAGGACGCGGCAAGCAGTGTTTCGACCGCGGGTAGGTCCGTGATCGTTGTGGGGCGTAGCTCTGGCATCTGGGACTCCTTAAAACCGGGCAGGGCCAGACGGACGGCGCGACCACGAAAAAGGGCCGCAGCGAATGTCTCGCGCGGCCCTGATCACTAGGCTGGTAAGGTGCGTAAGCCTGGGCTTACTTGATCTTACCTTCCTTGTATTCGACATGCTTCCGCGCAACGGGGTCGTATTTGCGTACGACCATCTTCTCGGTCATGGTCCGAGCGTTCTTTTTGGTTACGTAGAAGTGGCCTGTGCCAGCCGAGGAATTCAGCCGGATCTTAATCGTGGTGGGCTTCGCCATCGGGTGTCTCCTGCGCCGCAAGGCTGCGCCTGGCGCGCCGCCGTCACTAAATCGAAGTCGCCTTTTATGCGCTGAGCATCTGCTGTCAAGCCGCTGACGGCGCCTGAATGGCCCTAGGGATGCGGAGCCCTGTCGGCGTCGGCCCAAGACAGCTTCATTAGGACTCCATGGCCGCCTTGATCGGGGCGGAAACAGACACTCGCCGCGCCCAAACCGTCGGACAAGTAGTCCAAACCGACCTCTGCGCGTCCCGTCTGACCGCATTGCGCCTGGGCGAAAGCACAAGCCACCGCGGGTCGGTCCTTATGGCGCCAAAGGCTGTCGAGTTTTAGGCCGCTGAGTGTGGCCGGATCGTCGAACCCCAAGTCCGTGCTCAATCGCGCGCTGAACGTTGCGATTCGACCATCCGGTGTCACGAAGCCCAGACGATCCTCGCTCCGGGCGACACCACGGATGGCGCGTTCAGACGAAGACAGCGGTCTGGGCGCCTGATGGATGTCTGGTTCGTTTAGGTCTCGATCTTCCATGCAGCATCCCCCAACACCAAAGATGGTAGGCCGCCGTGAGTCGAAGCAAATTCTTTCTGGCGAAAGTGAATGATAACCTGCCTTTGCAGCGGGGTTTCGCCCATTTGGCGCGTGCGGGGGGCCTGTAAGCGGGATTCTGTTCCCCGGGGCATGCCCGGTTCGACGACCATTCCTCTCGGCCACGAATCGCTTCGGGGCCTCTAGCTGCCAACCCGGACCCCTGCGGCAAAGCACCGGAGCATTCCGAAGAATGCGGTGGGTCCCTATTCGGCATTGCTCCCGGTGGGGCTTGCCATGCGGGCGCTGTTGCCAGCCCCCCGGTGGGCTCTTACCCCACCGTTTCACCATCACCCTGCGTGCAGGGCTGTCTGTTCTCTGTGGCGCTATCCGTCGGGTTGCCCCGCCCGGGCGTTACCCGGCACCGTTGCTTTGTGGAGTCCCGACTTTCCTCGGATGCATGCACCCGCGGCCGTCCGGCCCCCCGCCGGTCGCGCCTAGTCGCTCGGCCGGGTGGCGTCAACGGGTGGGATAGGTCTCTGCTAGCCATCGCGCGATGCCAGCATCCTGCGCATCGCAGGGCCCGGTGGCCCAAGGTCGAAAGCGGAGCCGGAACGCGCTGAGCAGCGTTTGGTCATCAACTTCCGCCGTCCACCCAGCAGATCGGAGATGGGCAGCAAACGTACCCGCTGATCCTTCGGGGAGTGTCGATGGCGGCCAGATCGACAACCCGCGCAGCGCCAGCCGTCGCCAGTCAAATCTGGTCCCTGGGTCGATTTTGCGCCCCGGCGCGCAGTCGGAATGGCCGATCACGCCCTTTGGGTCGATGCCATGGCGGGCCATCAGATCCCGTAACAGGTCCTCCAGAGCGTCCATCTGCGGCTCCGGGAAAGGGGCCACGCCCGTATTCGACAGCTCGATCCCGATGGAGCGGGAGTTGACGTCGTCGCTCTCCCCCCACCGCCCGCGCCCTGCGTGCCAGGCGCGATCGCTGTCTTGGACCAACTGAGTGAGCTCTCCGCCCTCGTCGATCACATAGTGGCAGGACACTTGGGCTTCGGGCGAACACAGGGTCTGAATGGCGGGACCTGCGCCGCCCTCCATCGCCGTATAGTGCAGGACGATCAAGTCAGGGGCCGTGTATCCGCTCCGCCGTGGACCGCAGTTCGGACTTGGGATTTGGCGCACCCTATTGGTTGCGCACGAGGCTGCGGAAGGTCGCCGGATCCCAGCCGCAGGCATTGCCGTCCCCGTCGGGGTCCAGGTTCAAACGATCCCGTTCCGGCCCCCCGGCGGACAGGAACTCTTCCTGGGCAACATCGGCGGTGCGATAGCCTTGGCACCGTTGCTCCGACCGGCGGTTGGATGCCAGTGCCGGTCGCCGGTAGCTGCCGGAGGCGCCCACGGGTTTGGCCCGTTCCAACGCGTAGGCAATAATGTTGGGCCCGTTGTCGTTGGGACGCTGCAATTCCGTGGGGCGGACAAGCTGATATTGTTGTCGCGCGGCATTCACGCGGGCGGCGTCGTCTTCGATGGTCCGCTGGGCCGACACAACGCCAAAGTCTTGTTCTTGGCTTAGGCCAGGATTGTCGCGGCTCAGGTCAACGGCGGCGGTCGTCGTCGGTGCGGGCGCGGGCACAGGCGCGGCGCTGGGCAGCGGAGCAGGGGCTGGCAAGGTCGTGGTCGTAGTCGCAGCCGTAGGCAAGGGCGCCGGGGCCGGGGGCTGTGGAGCTTGGGTCGGGGCCCCCAGGACTTGCCGCGTCTCATTGGCCAATTGCTGCGCCTCCGAGACGGGCGCGGGCGCCGGGGCGCTCTCCGCTGCTGGGGTGGCTGGGGGCCGCACGGTCTGCGGCGCGCGCACACCGGTCCGCAACTCCGCTTCTCGGCGCTGGGCGTATTGATCGGGCGTGTCGAACCCCGCGCCCCGCGGGCCACTTTCGGGGATCGCGGGTTCACAGGCAGCCAGGGCCAGGAGGGCAATGGCAGGGACAAACGTGGATCGTGCTCGCATGGGGGGCCTCTTGTCGGACGCTCCCGTCGGGCTTACCACCATTTGGCGGGCTTCGCTACGAAGCCAGCGCGGTCCTCAAGGCATTGTGCAACATTCAGTAACGAACCCTCTTCCCAGGGTTTGCCGATCAGTTGCAGGCCCATGGGCAAACCGCGCTTGTCTTGGCCCGCTGGAACGGCGATCCCCGGCAAGCCCGCCAGGTTCACGGTCACGGTAAAGACGTCGTTCAGGTACATCTGAATCGGGTCCGCATCGGTCATCGCACCCAGTTCAAACGCAGATGACGGCGTCGCGGGCGTCAGGATCGCATCGACCCCTGCCGCGAAGACATCTTCGAAGTCTTTCTTGATCAGCGTCCGTACCTTGCGCGCCCGGTTGTAGTAGGCGTCGTAGAACCCAGCCGACAGAACATAGGTCCCGACCATAACGCGGCGCTGGACCTCGGGCCCAAACCCTTCGGCGCGGGTCTTTTCGTACATTTCGGTGATGCCGTCGCCCTGAGACAGCTTGGCCCGATGTCCGAACCGCACCCCGTCGTAGCGCGCCAGGTTCGACGACGCCTCGGCGGGCGCGATCACGTAATAGGCGGGCAGGGCGTATTTGGTGTGGGGCAGGGAAATGTCGCGGATTTCCGCCCCCGCGTCACGCAGCATTTCGGTGCCGTCGCGCCACAGCGCCTCGATCTCTTCGGGCATGCCATCCATGCGGTATTCGCGAGGGATGCCGATGACTTGGCCCTTGATGTCGCCGGTGAGCATGGCCTCGAAGTCGGGCACCGGTAGATCGGCAGAGGTGCTGTCCTTGAGATCATGCCCGGACATGGCGCCGAGGAAGATCGCCGCATCGCGCACGCTGCGGGTCATGGGACCGGCTTGGTCCAGCGAAGAGGCAAAGGCCACCACGCCCCAGCGGGAACACCGCCCGTAGGTCGGCTTGATCCCGGTGATCCCTGTGAAAGCCGCAGGTTGACGGATCGACCCGCCCGTATCCGTTCCCAAAGCCCCCAGACACAAGTTCGCCGCTACGGCCGAGGCCGACCCGCCGGAGGACCCGCCAGGCGTCAGCGCCGCGTCTGAATTGCCCGCGCGCCAGGGGTTCACGGCATTGCCGTAGACGCTTGTCTCGTTGGACGAGCCCATGGCGAACTCATCCATGTTGAGCTTGCCCAGCATGACAGCACCCGCCGTGAACAGCTTGTCCGTGATCGTGCTTTCGTATTCGGGCTTGAACCCGTCCAGGATGCCGGACGCCGCCTGGGAGGCGACCCCTTTGGTGCAGAACAGGTCCTTCACCCCGATGGGGATGCCGCACATATCCGGGGCATCGCCCTGCGCGATGCGGGCATCGGCGGCCTTGGCCTGCTCCAACGCGATCTCGGGCGTGTGGTGGACGAATGCGTTCAGGGCGCCAGCGCCTTGGATCGCCTCCAGATGTGCCTCGGTCAGGGCTGTGGCGGTGGTCTCGCCCGCGCGCAGTGCATCACGGGCCTCGGCGATGGTCAGATCGGTCAGGGACATTATTCAACCACCTTCGGGACGGCAAAGAACCCTTCGCGGGCTTCGGGGGCGTTGGCCAAGGCGGCCTGGGGCTGGTTGCCGTCGGTGACAACATCTTCGCGCCGCTTTAGCCGCTGGGGCGTGACGGACACCATTGGCTCTACACCGTTCACGTCGACCTCTTGCAACTGCTCGATGAACCCGAGGATGGCGTTGAACTCACCGGCCAGGGGCTCCAACCGGTCTTCGGGCACGGCGATCCGAGCCAGTTTCGCAACCTTGCGCGCAGTTTCGCGGTCGATGGACATGGGGCCTCCGGGGTGGGTGTCGCCGGGCGGTCTATCGGGCCGGGGGGCGGGGTTCAATATCTGCACGAGTGGATCCGCGCGAAAGGGGGCTTGCACCTCGCCCATGCGCCGCGATATTGGACAAGCAGAGCGCGGGCGTTGTGTAGTGGTAAGACCTTAGCCTTCCAAGCTAATGACGCGGGTTCGATTCCCGCCGCCCGCTCCAAACCTTTCAGATCCCGATGGTTCCCCGCAGGATCGGCAGTGCAAAGGCCGCGCCGATGCCGACGATGGCGCCAATGGCCGCCCGCACCCAAAGCTTCACGCCTTGGGGCACGACGGCGGCCAGAACCGTGCAGACGATGCCGTAAAAGATCAGTGGTATCAGATCGATCATGTGATGCCCCCCGCTGACACGCTGGCCGCTGACCCGGCCCTGCGTCAATACCTCAGACCTTGGTCACCTTGCGTCTGAGGCCCCGCGCGGATACGCCGTTTGGCGAACGACGGAGGGCCCATGGTCGAGATCGCCAAGGAAGCGGACCGCGAGGGGTCTAAGAAAATCGGCAGTCTGCGGGCGCTTGTCCCGTTCTTCCGCCCCCATGCGGCCATGGTGTTCGCTGCCCTGGGTGCGTTGATCCTGACGGCTGTCGTGTCTTTGGTGCTGCCTCTGGCGGTGCGCCGCGTCGTCGATGGCTTTCAAACCGGGGCGGAGGCCCTGCTGGACCAGTACTTTGTCGCCGCATTGGCGATTGCTGGTTTGCTCGCTGTGGGCACCGGTCTGCGTTATTATCTTGTGACGCGATTGGGGGAGCGGGTCGTGGCCGACATCCGCAAGGCCGTCTTCGACCGCATGATCCGCATGTCGCCCAACTTCTACGATGGTATTCTGACCGGTGAGGTGCTGAGCCGGATCACGACGGACACCACCCTGCTGCTGTCCGTGATCGGGTCTTCGGTCTCCGTGGCCTTGCGGAACATTCTAATCTTCGTGGGCGGCCTGGGTCTGATGCTCTGGACCACGCCCAAGCTGTCGGGGATGGTCCTGTTGATCGTCCCAGCCGTTATCATTCCAATCATCGTCCTGGGCCGACGCCTGCGCAAACTCAGCCGAGAAAACCAGGATTGGATCGCTGAATCCTCGGGCCGGGCGTCAGAATGGTTGCTCAGCGCCCAGACGGTGCAGGCTTACACCTTCGAGTCCGAGGCCGCCGGGCGGTTTGACGAGGTGACCGAAAAGAGCTTCCGCTCGGCCAAGACGCGCATTCGCGTGCGGGCGATCATGACGTTCATCGTTATTTCGCTGGTCTTCGCGGGGATCGTGGGCGTTCTGTGGATCGGTGCCCGGGATGTGCGCGCCGAGGTGATGACCATCGGTGAGCTGATCCAATTCCTGATCTACGCGATCATGGTGGCCGGGGCCGTCGCGGCCCTGTCGGAGATTTGGGGCGAATTGCAGCGCGCCGCCGGGGCGACCGAGCGCCTCGTCGAATTGCTCGACGTGCGCGACGACGTGACAGATCCGGACCAACCTTTGCCGCTCCCCCAGACCGAAGACATCGTCTTTGACGGGGTCACCTTCCGCTACCCCACGCGGCCCGAAATGGCCGCCCTGGATGATGTGACGCTGCACGTCAAACCGGGCGAAACGGTCGCGTTAGTCGGGCCGTCTGGTGCGGGGAAATCGACCATGATCCAGATGCTGCAGCGGTTCTATGATCCCGACGGCGGGCGGATCACCCTAGGCGGCACGGATCTGCGGGATCTGGAGCGGGAGGCCTTCCGCGCCCGTATGGCTCTGGTCCCCCAGGATCCAGTGATCTTTGCGGCTTCGGCTCGGGACAACATCCGCTTCGGCAACCCGGAGGCGACCGATGCCCAGGTTGAGGCGGCGGCGCGCGCGGCGGCGGCCCATGACTTCCTTTCGGCCTTGCCGCAAGGGTACGACACCTATGTGGGCGAACGGGGAGTGATGCTGTCTGGCGGCCAGAAACAGCGTATCGCCATCGCCCGGGCCATTTTGCGGGATGCGCCAATCCTCCTGCTGGATGAGGCGACGAGCGCCCTGGACGCCGAGAGTGAGCGCGCCGTGCAAGATGCGGTGGCCCGCTTGGCCGAGGGACGCACGACGATCATCGTTGCGCACCGCCTTGCGACCGTGAAGCAGGCGGACCGGATCATCGTCATGCAGGACGGGCGCATCGCCGCCGAGGGCACCCACGACCAATTGGTGGCCCAGGGTGGCCTCTACGCGCGCCTTGCGCGGCTGCAATTCACCGATGGTTTGGCCGCCGAGTAAGCCCTGCGCTAGAACTTTGACGCCACGTATCAAGGCCATTCCGCCGTAGCGTCCCGCTTGTGTTCCCCGCGCCCGGCGCCCATTTTGGACCGACTGAGCCGCGGAATGGGAGCCGTGGCCAATTCCCCGGGGAGGACTTCATGGCGTTCGCAAATAAGCAGGACATTCTCGACATTGAGGCGGCGGAGCCGTGGGAGGCTGTTCAGCCTGCCCGGACGGTTTATGAGCTTCTGTCGCGGACTGCGGAACGCCACGGCGACCGTCCCGCGATCTCGTATCAGTTGTTTTCTGGGCCGACCGATCCCGCTGAGACGCTCACCTGGCGGCAATTCAAGGACCAGGTCACCCAGGCCGCGAACCTCTTCCGCTCGCTGGGTGTGGGCGAGGGCGAGACTGTCGCCTACGTGCTGCCCAATTGCACGGAGACGGCGAGCGTCTTGCTCGGCGCGACCGTTGCGGGCATCGCGAACCCCATCAATCCGCTGTTGGAACCCGAACAGATCGGCGCGATCTTACGGGAGACGAACGCCAAGGTCGTGGTGACCCTGCGCCCGTTCCCCAAGACGGATGTGGCGCAGAAAGTCGCCGCCGCCGTTGCCTTGGCCCCAGACGTGGAAACGGTGTTGGAGGTGGATCTGCACCGGTACCTGACCGGTGTGAAGAAACTGATCGTACCGTTGATCCGACCCAAGAACCCGGTCAACCACAAGGCGCGTGTGCTGTCTTTTACCAAAGAGGCCGCGAAGCAGCCCACCACGCTTGCCTTCCCCGATGGACCCAGCAACCGAGTGGCCGCCTATTTCCACACGGGTGGCACGACCGGGATGCCGAAGGTCGCCCAGCATACCTATGAGGGCATGATCTATAACGGCTGGGTTGGCCACCGTCTGTTGTTCACGGAACAGGATGTGGTGATCTGCCCGCTGCCCCTGTTCCACGTCTTTGCGTGCCACGTGATCCTGATGGCAATGGTCGCGTCAGGTGCCCATGTGGTCTTCCCCACGCCGCAGGGGTACCGCGGGGACGGCGTGTTCGACAACTTCTGGAAACTGATTGAGCGGTGGAAGGTGACCTTTGTGATCACCGTGCCCACCGCCATGTCGGCCCTGATGCAGCGCCCTGTGGATGCGGATGTGTCGTCGGTTAAAACGGCGTTCTCGGGGTCTTCGCCGCTGCCGGTGGAGCTGTTCAAGCGCTTTGAGCGAGAGACGGGCGTGACGGTGGTCGAGGGCTACGGCCTGACCGAGGCAACCTGCTTGGTGTCGTGCAACCCGGTCGAGGGCGAGAAGAAGATCGGCTCCGTCGGCATTCCGTTTATGCACACGGAGGTGAAGATCCTGATGTCGAAGGGCAACGGGCCCGAGGAATGTGCCGTCGATGAGGTGGGGGAGATCTGTATATCGAACCCCGGTGTTTTCGCCGGATCGACCTATACCGAAGCCGATAAAAACCACGACCTGTTCCACTATGAGCGCTATCTGCGGACCGGCGATCTGGGTCGGATCGATGCCGATGGCTATCTGTGGATTACGGGCCGCGCCAAAGACCTGATCATTCGGGGCGGTCACAACATTGACCCCGCCGAGATCGAGGAGGCCCTGGCCGGACACCCGGCGGTGGCCATGGCGGGCGCGATTGGACAACCGGATGCCTTCGCTGGCGAATTGCCCTGTGCCTATGTGGAACTTGTCGCTGGGGCAGAGGTGACGACCGACGATCTGCTGGCCCATTGCACCACCCATGTGCACGAGCGTGCGGCCCGTCCCAAGCATATCGAAATCCTGGACGAACTGCCGAAGACTGCCGTTGGGAAGGTCTTCAAGCCGGATCTCCGCAAGCGTGCGATCACGCGGATTTACGACAAAGCTCTGGCGGACGCCGGCTTGGCGGTGCGCGTCGCGTCCGTCGAGGAAGACAAGAAGCGCGGTCTGGTGGCAAAGCTAGAAAAAACAGGCGACGTGGCCGACGGTGATGTCACCGCGACCATGGGCAACTACACGCGGCCCTGGGATTGGGCATAACGTAAATGTGGTGTGCTGTCCCTCACCGGACAGCCCGCCGTCTTGTGCCCAAAGTGCGTGAAGTGACGCGCACCGTTCGCCGCGACCGGTGGCTGGCCCAAATCGGGTTGGCTGCGGTCGGCGTTGGCTGAGGCCCAGGCGTTTTAGGTATCCGACGACAGGTAGGCGTGCTTGGCCGCCCGAGCGGCCAAACCAATGCATCCATATTGCAGGATTGCGCTGTGCGCCTTAGTCCAGAGCGACCAGATCCGACGCGGAGGAGCGACCGTCGCGGCCTTCGCGCAGTTCATACTCAACCTTTTGGTTGTCGCGCAGTCCGGTCAATCCGGCACGCTCAACCGCAGAAATATGGACGAAAATGTCCTTGCCGCCGTCGTCTGGGGCGATAAAGCCGTAGCCTTTGGTGGTGTTAAACCATTTCACGGTGCCAGTGGCCATAACCGTGTCTCCTTACGTGGGTCGTCCCGCCCGCAAGATCGCGGCGGAGTGGTGTACGTTCCCCCTAAGGCGGAGACCTGCATGACAACGAACACATCTACGCAGCTATAGTCAGCAATCGAAAGGTCAAGGGGAACCGATGCACGCGACAGAGGACGGCGAACAAATGATCATAGTGAATGGTTTGAAGGCATGTGACACCTGCCGAAAGGTTGTGCGAACCCTGTCGGAAGCGGGTCATTCCGTGCAATTGAGGGACTTTCGGGAGGCACCGCCGTCGCGAGCCGAGATCACGGCGTGGTCCGAAAAATTCGGGGCGGCTCTGCTGAACACGCGGTCCACGACCTGGCGCGGGCTGTCGGTCGAGGACCGTGGCAGTGATCCGGTGGACCTCATGGTGGCCCATCCCACGCTCATCAAACGTCCGGTGATCTCAGGGGAGGGCGTGCTGTTGCACGGCTGGACTGATGCGACGCGCTCCGCCCTTGGTCTGACGACGTGAGCGTTTCGCAGCACTTTATGGCGTCTGAGCATATCTTGAACTGATACGGCGTGGGCCCAACGGCCCGGCCTGTTGCCCTGTCTTCCCTGGCCTCGGGTTAGGCGCGCGGCAGGCGCAGCACCACGTTTCGTCCGCCACGTTGATAGCTGAGCTGGCCGTCGCCGATGGCGGTTACGCGCCCACGGTCCAAGCGGTCCCCCACCTCGACTTTAACATAACGGCCGTTTGCAAGGCGGACGAGCGCCCGGCGCGCATCGGGACGGCCATACACCCCAATCAGATTGATGCGATTGAGGCGCAGGACGTTTCGTTCGGTGGCCGCCCGGGCCACGCTGCCCCCGGCCGATCTCGTCGTCTGCTGCCCCCGGTCGACTGTCCGCGCGGGTGGGGTGGAGGTGGATGCGGCTGCCTCGGTCGCGGCGGCGGCGCGCTCTCGCCGGGCTGTGACGATCCGCGCCGCTTCGCGCTCAACGGAACGCGGCCGGGTGCGGGGCCGCTCCGAGGCGCCGAGCGCCAATTCGGAGACCGGACCTGTGTCGGCTTCCTCTGTTGGGGCTTCGGTTGTTGCCGCTGCTGCCGCCGCAGTGGCAGCTTCGACTTCGCTGTTGGCGAGCGAGGCAGCCGCGGCTTGCTGCGCCGCCGTGACGGCAGCCGAGGCTTCTTCAGCCGCAGCAATGGCCGCCGCCGCTGCCGTGGCCGCCGCGATGACGGACGCGGGTCGTTCTGTCGGGCGGGTTCTCCGCAGTTCCGCAATCAGAACCCCATTGTTCTGGGCGCGTTCGAAAAGTTCTGCCGCGTCATCCGGGCGTTGCACCGGGCGGGTGCGCCGCAGCACCTGCTGCGCAGCCTCCTCCTCGGGGGTCAATGCGGCTGGAGCGTCCGTTTCCGCACCGTCGGCCTGCGCGTCGAGGGCAACGTCGTCGGTCGCTTCCGTCTCGCCGCCAGGACGGGGCAGGGGCACCACGACAGGGCGGCCCAGAACTACAGTAAACCCGCCGGGGGCCAAGGTCCCCTCGGGTGTGGCCGTCACAAGACCCAAGGCGGCGTCGCGATTGCCTGCCTCGGCGGCGGGCGGAGGGTTGATCTGGGCTGCCGGCGCATCGGTGCTGGGCAAAGCTGCTGGCAGAAGGACCGGATCCCCGGCTGCCAGGTCAGGGTCGATGGCCGCCACGACAACATCGTCTGCCGACGCCTCGATTGCGGGCGGTGCGATGACCTCCGGCGCCGTAAAGAGCCCGTCTGCCTCAAAGGCTTCGGTAAAGACGGCGGGCGTCGTGTCCGCATTTGGCGCCGCGTCAAGGGCAGGCGCTTGGGCCAGGTCCGGTACGATCTCTGGCAGCAGTTGATCTTCGGATTGAGGCCCGGGCGCGAAACCTGGCGGGGCGGCCTCGGGGGCGCGACCCAGGATTGGCACCGGCGCGGAGCTTGGCGCTGGGCCGAGGATCTCGGGCCCAGCGGCTTCTGCGGCATCGCTCTGGGGCAGCAGGAGGGCCAAATCCACCTCGGCCGCCTCATCCGAGACCGGCGCTTGTGTGTCCACCGCAGCGGGAACCTCGATCGTGGCCGGTGCCTGGACCGTCTCTTCAGGGGCGATTGTCTCAGCCTCTGCCACGACTTGATCGGGGGCGGCGTCTTCCAGGTTCGCAGACGGCGCGTCCGACCGTCCTAGGCCCAACAAGAATGACCCAAGCCCAACCAAGACGAGGGTGGCCAAAAGGCCAAGCGTTAGGGTGAGACCCAGCTTGGCCGAAGACTTCGGCGGAGCGGCGGCCTGTTCCCGGGCCAATCCGGGCAAGGCGAGCGCCTGGGCCTCCGCCTGACGGGCAAGATCTTCCTCGGTGGGTTCAGACTTCGCTTTGGCCTGGGCCTGGGCGGCTTTCAAACGGGCTGCGATGACGCCCAAACGCCCGGCTGGTATGGTTTTGGCCAGCTTGGGCAGCACTCTCGGCTTGCCGGGCGAAACCTCCGGGTCCGCTGAGACCTCCGGCTGGGGGCTCGCGGGAGTTACGGCTGACGTCGCCTGCGCGAGCACCTCCGGGTCGGCGACCTCAGCGGGGGGAGATACCGGTGCGGCTGGTCCAACGGGGCGCCGGGGTGCGGGCGTTTCACCCGGGACGGGCGTTGCCGTGAACGGCGGCGGATCTTTGGGGGTCTTGGCCTTTGCGGGCTTGGCTTTGCGCGGCTTTGGCTTGGCTGGCGTCGGTGGCGCAGCCGGTGGTTTTGCCCGTTTGGTGTCCGCCGCGCCGGGCGGGGTCAAACGGGGGACGACGCGCGCAAGACGTTCCCCGCTTGGTGCGGGGGCCAAGGTGTCGTCCGGCTTCGACGTGCGGCGGCTTGTAAAGCCTGGGGATACGAGGGGCGGGTCGCCCACCGGCTTGGTGTCCTTCGCGGACGGAGATGCAGCGGGTTCCTTCGCCTCGACGGGTGTGGGCGCAGGGGCAGCCGTCTTTCGCGCGGGACCTTCGGGGGGCGCCGTTGTGATGGGCGCCCGCTTACGCGCCGTGAACACCGGCGTGTCGTCGGCTGGGGCCTCTGGCTGCTCTGGCGGCTGCTCCTCCGCAGGGGGTTCGGGCACAACGGTGAGGGGAGGCGCTGGTGCGGCGGTCTCCAACGGCGGTGCTTTGTTAATCTTGAACCCGTCCGTGAGGTCCAGATCGAGCGAGGCCGAGCCTAGAATCTCCGTGGCGAGACCTGTCCGTCCAAAGTTGGGAATGCCGGGATAGGCGGGGTCCGATGGGTTCGCCACAACGGCCACCGGACGGAAGCCATAATCCGCGGCGAAGGTCTCCGCTTCAAGCAGCGTTTCCAGTGCCACGACAGCCACTTGGAGCCGGTCGCCGCGTTGGATGTAGTCAAACGTGAGGTCTTCCACCGGATAGGGCGTGCGCCCCTTAAGCAGGCTGCGGATCGTCTCTTCGGGGCGGCGGTCGTCCCGTTCGAGGGAGGTATAGAGCAGTTGGCTGTCCGGCAGGATCAGGATCGATGTGAAATCCTCGCCCACCCGTGCAACGGCCACATCGCGCAAGGCTGACAGGCGTGCGACCATGTCGTCTCGGTCCAGACGCACGGTGCCCTCTCGCCACCAGGCGCCCTCAGGCGCGCGGCTCAGGACGGTGATCCCGTCCAAGGAAAGGTCCAGAGCGATCTGCGGTGTCATCCTCAAGGGCCCTAGCATGGGAGTATTCGCCCGGCGAGGCCAGCCCGCCCGGAGTCCCTAGCATAAGGCAAGACCCCGCTTATGCAAAGATTTACAAGATGACGCACCCGCCGGGTCCAATAGGATGGATGGGTCGTTTTCCACCCTATGCGGAGTTTGCAATGCGCGCCCTCTTCCTTTGCCTCGCCCTTCTCGGGGCAACCCCTGCCGTGTCTGAGCCCACCGCAGCCCGCCTCCAGGTTCAGGGCCAGGGCACGGTCGAGGTCGTCCCCGATATGGCAACCGTCACCTTGGCCGTCGTGCGAGAGGCCCAGGCTGCGGGGGATGCCATGGCCGCCTTGGCCGAGGCTACGGAGGCGGTTTTGGGTCAAGTCACGGCCCAGGGCATCGCGTCGCGAGATGTGCAGACGGGGCAGCTGTCGCTCCAACCGCGCTGGGATCACAGCGAAAATCGACAGGCGCCTCGGATCCTTGGCTATGTGGCGCGGTCTACGCTCCGGGTGCGCGTTCGGGGTCTCGACAAGGTTGGCCCACTGCTTGACGCAGCCGTGGCCGACGGGGCGAACGGGCTGGAACAGCTAAGTTTCAGTGTGTCAGACCCGCGCCCGGGCGAAGATGCGGCGCGCGCCGACGCCGTGGCCGATGCCCTAGCCAAGGCCGCGATCTACGCGGAGGCTGCGGGTCTGGACGTTGGTCGGATCGTCTCGCTCAGCGAGGGGCATGTGCCCGTGGCCCCCGGTCCCGTCATGATGGAGATGGCCGCGGCACGGTCAATGCCCATCGCGCCGGGAGAGGTGACTCAGTCGGTTACCGTGACCCTGATCGTCGAAATGGTGGCGCCCGATTGACTTGGGCACGCCGTTTGAGATCGGTTTGACCTTTGGCAGGGGGAGCGCCGGGGGCCAGCCCCCGGACCCCCGGCATATTTTTGGAACATCGAAGGGAGGGGCCACGACCGGGGCGATGATACTCCCCTGGTCGTGGTGCGGCCTTTATTCGGCGGCCATTTGGGGCGCAGCTTTTGCCAGGGCTTGGTCCAGATCGGCGATCAGGTCATCGGCATCCTCAATTCCGATGGAGACACGGACCACATCGGGGCCTGCGCCCGCCGCTTCCTGTTGTTCCGGTGACAGCTGGCGGTGCGTGGTGCTTGCCGAATGGATGCAGAGCGAGCGCGTGTCGCCGAGGTTGGCCACGTGGCTAAAGATTTCCACGTTGTCGATGAACTTGACGCAGGCGTCGTAGCCACCCTTCAAGCGGAACGTGAACAGCCCGCCCGCACCTTTGGGGCAGACCGTTTTCGCAAGCGTGTTGTAGGGCGACGACGGCAGGCCGGCATAGGTCACCTGGGCCACGGCGGGGTGTCCTTCGAGCCAGCTTGCCACCTTTTCGGCGTTGGCCACGTGCCGCTCCATCCGCAGGGACAGGGTTTCGCAGCCCATCAACGTGTAGTGCGCCGCTTGCGGGTTCATGGTCATCCCAAGGTCGCGCAGGCCGATGGCGATGCCGTGGAAGGTGAAGGCGAGGCCGCCGAATGTCTCGTGGAACTTGAGGCCGTGGTAGGCGGGCTCCGCCTGGCTGAGCGACGGAAACTTGTCGGAGGCGGACCAATCGAACTTGCCCGAATCGACCACACAGCCGCCGGTCACGGTGCCATTGCCTGTGAGATACTTGGTGGTCGAATGCACGACGAGCGTCGCGCCGTGTTCGATGGGCCGCACTAGGTAGGGGGTCGCGGTGGTGTTGTCGATGATCAGCGGCACGCCCGCCGCATCGGCAACATCGGCGATGGCGCGCACGTCCATGATCCAACCGCCGGGGTTGGCGATGGCCTCCCCAAAAACGGCGCGGGTGTTGTCGTCGATGGCCTCTGCCACGGCTTTGGGATCGTCGAAATCGACGAACTTCGCCGACCAGCCGAAACGTTTAATCGTCTGGCTGAATTGCGTGACCGTTCCCCCATAGAGGCGGGTCGAGGCCACCACGTTGCAGCCAGGCTGCATCAGCGGGAACAGCGCCATGATCTGGGCGGCGTGGCCTGAAGAGCAGCAGACGGCGCCGACGCCGCCTTCCAACGTCGCGATCCGTTCCTGCAAGACGGCGACCGTCGGGTTGGTCAGGCGCGAGTAGATGTAGCCGACCTCTTGCAGGTTGAAGAGGGCCGCGGCGTGTTCGGCGTCACGAAACACGAAGGCCGTCGATTGATAGATCGGTGTTTGCCGGGCGCCGGTGGCCGGATCGGGGCGCGCGCCCGCGTGGATTTGGAGGGTGTCAAAGCCGTATTGGCGTGTTTCGGTCATTTCGGTGTCTCCCATGCCTGTCGGGACGCAGGATACAGACCGCCGCCGGGAACGGCTAGGGGCCGCTTGTCCCAGAACGGACCGTAAGCCACCTTGACCGCCGGGTCCTGCGGTGTAGGGAAGGGGCAACGACCGCGCGGAGGATGAAGCCATGGCCAGCCTGCTGAAACGTCTCGTGACCTGGTGGGACGGCGACTCCGTCGGCACCCGGCTCTTCACGTCGCGCCATGGCACCAAGGTGGGCGAGGACGAGCAGGGCAATGTGTTTTACCGCAACGGCGACGACAGCCGTCGTTGGGTGATCTACAACGGTCAGAATGACAGCACGCGGGTTGGACCCGAATGGTACGGCTGGCTGCACCACACCTTTGCCAAGCCGCCGACCGAAGACCCCATTGCCCATAAGACCTGGGAAAAGCCCCATCAGCCGAACCTGACGGGGACCGCCGACGCGTTCATGCGCCAGGGGTCGCTGCGGCGGGCGGACGTCAAGCCCGCCACCGACTACGAGGCGTGGAGCCCCGAGTAATGCTCAGTCGGGCGGCCCTGCTGCTGTGCTTGGCCTTTGCGACCGGCGCGCAGGCCCAGGCCGTTCGGACCGGGGCGGGCCCCGGTGCGGTATTGCGGACGTTGGACAAGACCTCGGGCGAGGTTGTCGATGTCGAAATGGCCATTGGGCAGACGATGGCCTATGGCCCGTTGCAAGTGACACTGCATGATTGCCGATACCCGGCCAACAACCCGTCGGGCGATGCCTTTGCGCTGGTTCAGGTCGTGGATGCGCGCGCGATCCAGGAATTGTTCGCAGGCTGGATGGTGGCGTCTTCGCCCGCGTTGAACGCGCTTGAACATCGTCGGTATGACGTCTGGGTTCTGCGCTGCCTGACCTCGCTCAACTAGGCGCACTGGCCTCTGGCGGCTGCCGTAGAGTGTCGAGGACGTCCTGCGCTGACGGCAGGTCAAAAGGCATCCGCGCGCTTTTGCTGAGCGCCTTACGAAGTTTGCGGTGATAGGACGCGCGCGGGATCTCCACGGCCCCGAGGGAGGCCAAGTGATCGGTCAAAAACTGCGTGTCGAACAACTCATATCCAGCCTGCCGCAATGTCGCGATGAGGTATGCGAGGGCAACTTTGGAGGCATCCCGACGACGGGAAAACATGGATTCGCCAAAGAACGCGGAGCCCATGGCGACGCCGTAGACGCCGCCAACCAGCGCCTCACCATCCCAAAGCTCAACCGAATGGGCGAAGCCCAGACGGTGCAGCTGTCCATAGAGGCCCGCAATGGGGGCGCTGATCCAGGTTTCGTCCCGCTCGGCGCAGCCGGCGATGACCCGGTCGAAGGCTTGGTCCAGGGTCACCAAGTACCGGTCTTGCCGAATGGTTTTGGCCAAGCTGCGTGACAGGCGGAAGCCATCCAGCGGCAGCACGCCCCGCAGTTTTGGATCGACCCAAAAAATATCTGGGTCGTCGCGATCTTCGGCCATGGGGAACACGCCGCTGGCATAGGCCATAAGCAGGGTCTCGGCGGATATCTCTGACGTGTCGCGCGGCATGGGGCGAAGGTAAATCCCACCCCGGCCCGAGGAAAGGCTAGATTGGCGTCAGCAGCCCTTTGCCCGGGCAATCCGTGACATGGCGTCGATCTTCGCTTGGCCGTCCAGGGCATCATTGGCCACATTGGCGCCCGTTTGACCGATCAGACTGCCCGCCTGACCACCGACCACGCGACCGGCCAGCATCGCGCCTAATCCGGCGGCGCGCACGTTTCCGGCGTTCCCCGCATAGAGCCGTTGCAGGCGGGTTTGCTCCGCCGTGACACTAGCACAGTTGGCGCCGCCGAACCGAGCCACCGATTGGTCATAGGCGGCTGCGACGGTCGGGTCACGATAGAGGCTGCTGCCCGTCGGGATGCCCAGGGCCTGGGCTTGCGTGGCCGCGGCGGTGTTGGTCGCCGGGGTTGAGACGCAGGCAGAGGCGGCAACAGCCACCCCAGCCGCTGCCAAAATACGAAGTCCGAACATGGATCCCCCCAGAAGTCTTTGGTTCTGGGGGTTTAGCCCATGCGTGACGCCTTGGGACCCCCCTGAACAGAGGGGGCGCAGACCTTAGCCGAGGTTCGTTTCCAACCACTTTTCCAGCCAGTGGATCGTGTAATCTCCGGTCTGGATGTCCGGCTCCGCCAAAAGCGCGTCGAACAGCGGGATCGTGGTGTCCACGCCATCCACGATCAACTCCCCCAGGCTGCGGTGCAGGCGCGCCAAGGCTTCGGGCCGGTCCCGACCATGGACGATCAGCTTGCCGATGAGCGAGTCGTAATAGGGCGGAATGCGGTAGCCATCGTAGAGCGCGCTATCCATGCGTACCCCTAGGCCGCCCGGCGCATGGTACTGGGTGATCGTGCCAGGCGAGGGCGAGAAGCTTGGCAGCTTTTCCGCGTTGATCCGGACCTCGATGGCATGGCCGTTGATCTTGAGGTCGTCTTGGCCGAACGACATGGGCAGACCGGCGGCCACGCGGATCTGTTCGCGCACCAGATCGACGCCAAAGATCGCCTCCGTGACAGGGTGTTCCACCTGAAGGCGGGTGTTCATCTCGATGAAAAAGAACTCACCGTTTTCATAGAGGAACTCGATCGTCCCGGCGCCAGCATACCCGATGCGCGCGACAGCTTCGGCGCAGGTTTTGCCAATCTCGGCCCGCATCGCGGGCGTGATGCAGGGGCCTGGCGCCTCTTCAAAGACCTTCTGGTGCCGCCGTTGCAGCGAGCAATCGCGCTCGCCCAGGTGGACCGCGCCACCGCGTCCGTCGCCAAAGACCTGTACTTCGATGTGCCGGGGCGTGCCCAGGTACTTCTCGATGTAGACTTCGTCGTTGCCGAAGGCAGCCTTGGCCTCGGATCGCGCCGTGCGGAAGGCCGTCTCCAGGTCGTCCGCCGTCTTGGCTAGCTTCATGCCACGCCCGCCGCCGCCTGCGGTGGCCTTGACGATGACAGGATAGCCCGCCTCGTCCGAGACCGCGCGCGCCGTCTCCATGTCGGGGACACCACCGTCGGAGCCAGGGACGCAGGGCACGCCCAGTTCTTTCATGGTGTCCTTGGCGGTGATCTTGTCGCCCATAATGCGGATGTGTTCCGCCGACGGACCAATGAACTTGATGTCGTGGTCTTCGAGAACCTGCACGAAGGCCGCGTTCTCCGACAGGAAGCCATAGCCCGGGTGAACCGCCTCGGCGCCGGTGATCTCGCAGGCGGAGATGATGGCCGGGACGTTCAGGTAACTCTGGGTGCCGGGGGCCGGGCCGATACAAATGCTTTCATCGGCCATGCGCACGTGCATGGCGTCCGCGTCGGCTGTGGAATGCACGGCCACCGTGGCCACGCCCATCTCACGGGCGGCCCGCACCACGCGCAATGCGATTTCGCCGCGGTTGGCGATCAGGATTTTCTTGAACATGGCGCCTACCCCAGGATGACCAGGGGGGCCCCGAACTCGACGGGGGCACCGTCTTCCACAAGGATGCGCTTCACCGTGCCCGCGCGGGGGCTCGGGATCTGGTTCATGGTCTTCATGGCTTCGACGATCAGCAGCGTTTGCCCCTCGGACACCGTGTCACCGACCGAAATGAACGCGCCCGCACCCGGCTCTGGCGACAGATAGGCCGTGCCGACCATGGGGGATGTGACCGCGCCGGGATCTTGGGCGGGGTCCTCGGACACTGCCTGGGGTGCTGGCGTCGGGGCAGCTGGTGCCGCCGGGGCGCTTGCCGGGGCAGGGGCCACATGCTGAACGGCGGCCACCGGCGCGGGGGGCGGGGTCTGGCGGGACACGCGGACATTCAGACTGTCGTCATCGCCGTACTCGCGCTTGACCTCTAGCTCGGTCAGATCATTCTCGCGCAGCAATTCGGCCAGGGCCTTGATAAAGGCGACGTCGCTGTCGTGGGATTGTGTCATGCCGTCCTCGTTGCGATTTTGGCTCGGCTTATCCCAGGACCGACGCGAGGGAAAGCGTTTCGCGCCCGGTCACAGCCGGCACGGTCCGTCCCATGGACCGATAGGCGCCGACGTCAGACGGTCCGTTTATAGGCCTGGGGCGCCTGGCCGTCTTCCAGATCGCGGACTTTCCCGACTTCGTTGGTGAGCGCGGGGATCGCCTCCAGCGGGACGGGGATGCGGGACAAAAGCTCTTGGGTGATGAGCCGCTGCTGGGCGGCTTGGGCATACCGCCGGGCATCATCTTCGTTCAGATCAGGGCGAAAGGCGATGTCCAGATGGTCGGCAGTCTGGGGGCTGTCCACGCTGGTCTTGCCGTCCGAGCCTGGTCGCCCGCTCGAGGGTGCGTTGCTCGCCCGGCTGGCCGTGACCGGTGCGATTTGGCTGTTCGTTTGCGTGGTTTCCGCTGCGCTAGAGCCGCCGGACGCGTTGGCTGCGCCAGAAGGTTGCGCATCTGACGTGGTCTGATCCTCGGCACCTGTGCTGGCCTGAGACGTGTTTTGACCGCCTGGTCCTTGGTTTGAAAGCTGCGCCGCTTGCACCGGCCCGATGGCAGAAATCAACGACATGTCGTTCCTCCGTGCTACCACACCCCCGCATAAAAATACCGCGGCGAAAGAGTGTTCGCCACGGTTTTTGGTCTCTGGTCTTAACGACGCGTTAAGGAAGGTTACCTCAGGCGCGGTTCATTCGGTTTTCGATCAGATCGTCGACAACGCTTGGATCGGCCAGCGTAGAGGTATCGCCCAAGGCACCGAAATCGTCTTCGGCGATTTTGCGCAGGATGCGGCGCATGATCTTGCCCGACCGTGTCTTAGGCAGCCCCGGGGCCCATTGGATCAGGTCTGGCTTGGCGATGGGGCCAATTTCCGAGCGCACCCAGGTCTCTAGCTCTTTGCGCAACTCGGGCGTCGGCTCCACGCCGCCCATCAAGGTGACATAGGCATAGATCCCCTGGCCCTTGATATCGTGGGGGTAGCCCACGACGGCGGCCTCGGCGACGGTTGCATGGGCGACGAGCGCGGATTCCACTTCGGCCGTGCCCATACGGTGGCCCGAGACGTTAATCACGTCGTCGACCCGGCCCGTGATCCAATAGTAACCATCGGCATCCCGGCGGCAGCCGTCGCCTGTGAAGTAGTAGTTCTTATAGTCAGAGAAGTAGGTCTTTTCGAACCTCTCGTGATCTCCCCAGACCGTTCGCATCTGCGCCGGCCAGCTGTCTTTCATGCAGAGCACGCCTTCGGTTGCAGTCTCTGTGATCTCTTCGCCGCTGGTGGGTTCTAGCACCACGGGCTGCACACCGAAGAACGGCAATGTCGCGCTGCCGGGTTTGGTCGGGGTCGCGCCGGGCAGGGGGGTCAGCAGATGGCCGCCCGTCTCGGTTTGCCACCAGGTGTCGACGATGGGGCAGCGACCGCCGCCGACCACATCGTTGTACCAATTCCAGGCCTCTGGATTGATCGGCTCGCCCACGGTGCCAAGGATACGCACCGAGGACAGATCATATTTGGTGACCCATTCGTCCCCCTGGCCCATCAGGGCGCGAATGGCCGTGGGGGCTGTGTAGAACTGGGCCACTTTGTGCTTTTCGCAAACGGCCCAGAACCGGCCCGCATCGGGGTAGGTGGGTACGCCTTCGAACATCAGGGTCGTGGCCCCATTGGCCAGCGGCCCATAGACGATGTAGCTGTGGCCCGTGACCCAGCCGACATCGGCTGTGCACCAGAACACGTCTCCGTCCTTATAATCGAAGGTGTATTGGTGGGTCATGGAGGCATAGACGAGATACCCGCCGGTGGTATGCACCACGCCCTTCGGCATCCCTGTCGAGCCCGACGTATAGAGGATGAACAGCGGGTCTTCGGCGTTCATTTCCTCTGGTGGGCAATCGTTGGAAATGCCGTCCTCCGCCTCATGGAGCCAGACATCGCCTTGGGGCCGCATCGCCACCTCTTGGCCCGTCCGCTTCACGATCAGGCATTGCACGCTGTCGTCGCAATGCAGCAGCGCTTGGTTGACGTTGTCCTTGAGGTTCGTGACCCGCCCGCCGCGCGGGGCGCCATCGGCTGTGATCACAACCTTGGCCTCGGACCCGTTCACCCGGGCGGCCAGGGCATCGGCCGAGAACCCCGCGAAGACGATGGAATGGATTGCGCCGATCCGCGCGCAGGCCAGCATCGCGTAGGCCGCTTGGGGGATCATGGGCAAATACAGGACAACACGGTCGCCCTTGGTGACACCCATGCCCTTGAGGACGTTGGCCATCTTGCAGACATGGGCATGGAGTTGTTGGTAGCTGATATGCTGGGCCTCTTCGGAGGCGTCGTCCGGTTCCCAGATGATTGCGGTCTGGGTGCCCCGGTCCTTCAGGTGCCGGTCGATGCAATTGGCCGCGACATTCAGAGTGCCGTCCTCGAACCACTTGATGTCGACGTTGCCCGGCGCAAAGGACGTATTCTTGACCTTCGTAAAGGGTTTGATCCAATCGACGCGCTGGCCATGCTCGGCCCAGAACGCCTCCGGGTCTTCGATGGAGGCCTTGTACATCGCATCATAGGTGGCGCGGTCGGCATGGGCCCCGGCGGCCATTTCGTCTGACGGCGGATAGATCGGATCTTTGTCGTCCAGCATGGGCTCTCCCTCTCGGTCGCTCACGGGCGGCCCCTCCTCGGGCCGACCCGCTGTCACTGTGGCACGGTCGTGCGTAGCTTGTCAGATCGCCAGGTATTCCGCACGTAGACCTTCGTCGGCCAGAACCTCGGCAGCGGTCCCGTCGAAGACCACGCCGCCCGTGTCCAGGATCACGGCCCGGTCGGACAACTCAAGCGCGCGCACGGCGTTTTGTTCCACGATAATCGTGGTCATCCCAAGCTTTTTGATCTCGATCAGAGTCTTCTCGATTTCGTCGACGATGACCGGGGCCAGGCCCTCATAGGGTTCATCCAGCAGCAGAACCTTGACGTCGCGGGCAAGCGCACGGGCGATGGCCAGCATCTGCTGTTCGCCGCCAGATAGGGTCACGCCCTCCTGCTTGCGGCGTTCGCCCAAGCGGGGGAACAACTCATACAGCCGCTCGATGGACCAGCCGATGGGCGGGGCGATCTGGGCCAGCTTGAGGTTTTCCTCGACGGTCAGGCCGGGGATGATCCGCCGATCTTCTGGCACGAGGCCCAAACCCGCGCGGCTGGCGGCATGGGCTTCCATCGTGTGGAGCGGCTGGTGATCCAGCCAGATCTCGCCCTTTTTCAACTCCGGGTCGCCGACCCGCGCGCAGGTCCGCAGGGTCGAGGTCTTGCCCGCGCCGTTGCGGCCCAGGAGCGCGAGGATCTCGCCCTCGTGGACGTTAAAGCTGACGCCTTGGACGATGTAGCTTTCGCCATAGTAGGCGTGGATGTCGTGGACACTGAAATAGGCGGGGGCCGTGGTGGCCTGGTTCGCGTGGCGGGTGAAGTCTGGTTTGACGTTCATCTGTCGGGTCCTCCCCGGGGTTTGTCTGTCGCGCGCCCCGGGCTTGACCCGGGGCCTCTGCCCGAAGGCGCGGCGAATGTGTCTGGCGGGGCCCCGGCGCAGGGCCGGGGCGGGGTCTCTCCGGAGGGCGGGGGGCACCCCGCCGCTCCGGTGGGTGTCAGTGGCCGGAGCTTTCGCCCAGATAGGCTTCGCGGACCTTGGGGTGGCCCTTGATGTTGTCGGGCGTGTCCTCGACCAGGGGCGTGCCCTGGGCCAGCACCGTGATCCGTTCCGACAGGCTGAACACGACGTGCATGTCATGCTCGATGATTGCGATGGTGATCGGACGGCTTTCCTTGATCTGCTGGAGCAGTTCGATGGTGTTGTTGGTATCCGCCCGGGCCATGCCCGCCGTTGGCTCATCGAGCAGCAGCAGCCGAGGCTCCTGCGCCAAACACATGCCGATCTCCAACCGGCGCTTGTCACCCCGGGACATGGAAGCCGCGTGCATGTGACGCTTATCGGCCATGTTCATGTCTTCGAGCATGTGCTCGGCCCGGTCCACGATCTCCGCATCGCCCAGCAGCGATTTGTAGCCGTGCAAGGCGAACGCGCCGTCCCGCTTGGCCAGGCACGGGATCATCATGTTTTCCATCACCGTCAGATCGCCAAAGATCTCGGGTGTTTGGAACACACGGCTGATGCCCATCTGGTTGATCTCGTGGGGCTTGCGCCCCAGGACCGATTGCCCCTCGAAACTGACCGATCCGGTGTCGGGGATCAGCTTGCCCACCAGACAGTTCAGCAGCGTGGACTTGCCCGCCCCGTTGGGCCCGATGATTGCGTGGACGGTGCCTTCGGCGACGCTCAGGTTGACGTTGCCCAGGGCCTGCAAGCCGCCGAAGCGCTTGCCAACGTTTTTGACTTCAAGAATGCCCATGGTCGTTCACTCCCCGGGTTGCGATTGAGAGGCGGCGGCATCGTCGCCCTTTTTGCGGCGGAACATGGAGGCCAGCTTTTGACCGCCCTGCACCAGTCCACCGGGCAGGAAGATGACCACGGCCATGAACAGGATGCCCAGCGTCAGGTGCCAGCCCTTGCCCACGAAGGGGTAGACGATGGTCACCAGAACATCGGTCAGCCAGTCGGGGGCGAAGGCGAACCAACCCTCCAGCGTGGTCTTGTTGATGGTCGAGACGATGTTCTCCATGTACTTGATGAAGCCCGCGCCCAGCACTGGCCCGATCAGGGTGCCCGCGCCGCCGAGGATGGTCATCAGCACCACTTCACCGGAGGCTGTCCAGAACATCCGTTCTGCGCCGACCTGGGTGTCCATGGCCACCAGCAGACCACCGGCCAGACCCGCGTACATCCCCGAGATGACGAAGGCCGCCAGGGTGTAGGGCTTGGGCGAAATGCCGGTGTAGTTCAGGCGGTTCTGGTTCGACTTCACAGCCCGCAACATCATGCCGAAGGGCGAGCGGAAGATGCGGATCGACAGGTAGAAGGCGACCAACATGGCGATGGCGGCGATGTAGTAGCCTGCGTTGAAGGTGAAGAGCCATGCGCCGACCTGCATCTCATAGCTGGCGCCCATTTCGAGGCCGAAGAGGTTCGCGCGCGGCGTCTCTCCCTGGGCCAAGGCGCCGTCGAGAATGCGGGGGTCGAAGTACTTGAGCTGCAAGCCCGTCTCACCGCCCGTGATGGGGGTCAGGACCGAGTAGGCCAGGGCAAAGGACATCATCGCGAAGGCCAGCGTCAGGATCGAGAAGTAGATCCCCGAGCGCCGCAGCGAGATCCATCCCACCAGCAGCGAGAAGAGGCCAGCGACCGCGACGGACACGATGATCGACGGGATCACGTTCAGGGTCAGCAGCTTCATGGACCAGATGCCCGCGTAGGACCCGACACCCAGGAAGGCGGCGTGACCAAAGGACAGATATCCGGTCAGGCCAAACAGGATGTTAAAGCCGATGGCGAAGATCCCAAAGATCACGAAGCGCTGCATCAGGTCCGGGTAGCCAGCGTTGAACTGCGCCATGGCCGAGCCTTCGGGGAAGGGGTTCAGGATGAAGGGCGCCAGCAGGGTCAGCACGGCCACGAGGACAACCAGCGAGGCATCCTTGCCCGTCAGTCCCAGGAACCCAGCCGATTTCGCTTTTGGCGCGGCGGAGGTGGCGGGGCGCACGGCCCCTGTGTTGGATGTTTGGTCGGTCATTGGATTAGTCCTCCATCACGCCTTTGCGGCCCATCAGGCCACGGGGACGGGTCAGCAGCACGACGATGGCCACGAGGTAGATGACGATTTGGTTGATGCCGGGCAGGATCTCTAGGACCTGGGTCATGGAGGCGAAGGCCTCGACGATGCCGAGCAGGAAGCCAGCCAGAACGGCGCCGGGCAAGCTGCCCATGCCGCCCACAACGACCACCACGAAGCTGAGGACTAGGAAGTCCATCCCCATGTGGTAGTTGGGCGAGTTGATCGGCGTATACATCACGCCAGCCAGGCCCGCGACAGCGGCGGCGATGCCGAACATCATGGTGAAACGCTTGTCGATGTCGATCCCCAGCAGGGTCACCGTCTCGCGGTCAGCCATCCCGGCGCGCACGACCATCCCGAAGGTGGTGAACTGCAAGAAGGCGAAGACTGCGGCGATGATCACGGCGGCAAAGAAGAAGTACACCAGACGCCAGTAGGGATAGACGATGGAGCCCGCGTCAAAGCCGATCATTGCACCGAAGTCGAAGGATCCGATGAAGGCATCGGGTGCAGGCGTCGGGATCGGGTTGGCGCCATAGAAGTACTTGATGATCTCTTGCAGCACGATGGCCAGGCCAAAGGTCACCAGGATCTGGTCCGCATGGGGGCGCTTGTAGAAGTGCTTGATCAGCCCGCGCTCCATGATGACGCCAATGGCGATCATCACGGGGATGGCCATGAGCAGCGACAGCGGCACGGCCCAGTCGATCACTGCGGCGCCCGCGCTTTCGCCCAGGATTTCGTAGATATAGGGCACATCGACTTTCAGCGGGTTCCCCAGAAAGTCTTTCTGGGTTTCGTCGATGACCGTATGGCTCAGTTGCAGTAGGCGGCTGAAGGTGACCGCACAGAAGGCGCCCAGCATGAACAAGGCCCCGTGGGCGAAGTTCACGACACCCAGCGTGCCGAAGATCAGGGTCAGCCCCAGGGCGATCAGGGCATAGGCAGAGCCCTTGTCCAGCCCGTTTAGGATTTGAAGGATTATGGCGTCCATGACGTGCCCCCGGCGCGGCTAGTGGAACAGAAGGAGAGAAGCCACCGCCCAGGGGGGCGACGGTCGAACGGAAGTTGGTATGGCATTGGGACTTGGCGTGGACCGGCGCCATCTGGGCGCCGGTCCGAAGTCACTCAGGCGATTAGGCGCCTGGGTTGCACTCGCCCAGGGACCCACCGGCAAACTGCGGGTGGTCGGGGGCGTAGGTGACTTGGTCGGCTGGGGTGACCTCGACGATTTCGACCAGGTCGAACTCGTTCTCGGGGTTCTCCTTGCCGCGCACCACGACCACGTCCTTGAAGCACTGGTGGTCTGCCGCACGATAGAGGGTCGGGCCGTTGCCGAGACCGTCGAACTCGAAATCGGCCAGGGCTTCGTCCACGGCGCAGGGGTTGAACGACCCCGCACGCGTCACGGCGTCGGCATACAGCAGCGTCTGCACGTAGCAGGTGTGCGCCGCCTGGGACGGCGGGAAGCCGTACTTGGTGCCGAAGGACTGCACGAAGGCGTTGGTGCCCGAGTAGCGCGCGCCCAGCTGGTTCTCCAACTTCCAGTCCCAGTTCTGGGAGCCGAGGATCCCGGCAATGTTCTCACCGGCACCGCGGGCCATCAGCTCGGAGTAGAGCGGCACGACGATTTCGAACTGCTTGCCAGCCACTTCGCGGGCGCGCAGGCCGAACTGAACGGCGTTGGTCAGCGAGTTGACCATGTTGCCACCGTAGTGGTTCAGAACCAGAACGTCGGCTTCGGACTGCAGAACCGGCGCGATGTAGGACGAGAAGTCCGTCTGCGTCAGCGGCGTCTTGACCGAGTTGACGGTCGTCCAGCCCATGGCTTCCGTCGAGGAGCGGACGGCCTCTTCGGTGGTGTAGCCCCAGTTGTAGTCGGCGGTCAGGTGATACGCCTTCCGGTCGTTGCCGTACTGGGCCGCCAGGATGGGGGCCAGTGCCGCGCCGGACATGTAGGAGTTGAAGAAGTGGCGGAAGCCGTTGGCTTTACGGTCCTTACCGGTCGTGTCGTTGGAGTGGGTCAGACCGGCCATGAAGATGATGCCAGCCTCTTGGCAGAGCGCCTGCACAGCCACGGCCACACCCGAGGACGAGCCACCGGAGACCATGACGGCACCGTCTTTTTCGATCATCGAGCGGGCCGACGCGCGGGCGGCGTCCGACTTGGTCTGCGTGTCGCCGGTGACGAACTGGACCTTCTTGCCCAGGATCCCGGTGCCTTCCAGCGCCTTCGACGAGAAGGTGGACAGCATGCCGCCGTCGCCTTCGCCGTTCAGATGCTCAACGGCCAGTTCAAAGGCGCGCAGCTCGTCCGCGCCCTCGTCCGCATAGGGACCCGACTGCGGCACGTTGAAGCCAAGCGTGACCGTGTCGCCGGTGGGCGCATTGGTGAAACCGCTGTGGCCATCGGCCCAAACGCGGCTGGTGAAGATGGTCGGGGTTGCAAGGCCGGCCCCCGCGACGGCACCCGTCTTGAGCACACCACGACGGGTGAAGTTCGATTTGGTCATTCAGACCTCCCTTTTGAATGCTCCGCCCGGCCCCCTCCCTGGGGCGGCGGTCGTCCGCCGACGTGTTCCCGCACGTTGACAGACGCTGACACTATCGGCGGCGACCTGAAAATGACTCAATAACGCTTTGTGTCTGCGAGACCTTTTTTGTAAACAAAATGACATCTCGGGGTGTCTGCCTGTAAACTCGTTTGCGCGCGGATGCGGCAATTCGGATTTTGCGGGCGCAGCAAGTTAGTGCAAACAGGGGGTTGTATGGCCAAATCAGGATCCACCGGCTCCCGCATTCGGGAACGCCGTCTGGCGCTGGGCATCCGTCAGGCCCATCTGGCCGACCAAGTTGGCATATCTGCGTCGTACCTCAACCTGATCGAACACGACAAGCGACCCATCGGCGGTCGCTTGCTTGGGCGTTTGGCTGAGTCCCTGTCCGTCGATCAATCCGCCTTGTCATCGGAGGTGAGCGAGGGCCTGCTCGACGCGCTCCGGGGGGCCGGGGCGGCCCATGACCTGGATGCGGAGGCCCTGGGCACAGCCGCCGATCTGGCCCGCCGCAACCCGGGATGGGCGCGTGTGATCGTGCGACAGGGCGAGACCATCGAGGCCCAGGCCCGCACGATTGAGGCCCTGGCGGATCGCTTGACCCACGACCCGGCCCTGGCGGAGGCGATGCACGAATTGCTGTCGACGGTCTCGGTTGTGCGTTCCACGGCCTCCATCCTCGCCCAGACGCCCGAGATCGACGCCAATTGGATGGGTCGGTTCCACGCCAACTTGGATGCGGACAGTCGTCGGCTGGCCGATGGGGCCGAGGCGGTTGTCAGCTATCTCGACAGTGCGGTCGCGGGGGGCGGTGATCACCTGACACCCGCTGAGGTCGTCGCCCGTTTTCTCGATGCGAACCAACATTCCTTCGATGCGGTCGAGGAGCAGGGGGCAGCGGCTATTCCCGATCTGGTGGCGGATTTGACCGATCCGAGGGCGCGGCGGCTGGCGACGGCCATTCTGGAGGCCGACGCCCAAGACGCCAAGCGTTTGCCCCGCGACGTAGTGGAGGCGGCCACCGGGCCCGATGACCTTTTGGCTGTGGCAGGCGGCGATGCCGCGCTCGTGTTGCGCAGATTGGGCGTGATCGATCCGGCGCGCGGGTTGGTGGTGACAGATGCGGCGGGGGCCTTGCTGCGTCGAAAACCCGTGGAGGGGTTTCCTCTACCCATCGTCGGGGCCGGATGCCCCCTCTGGCCGTTGTACCAGGCCCTGTCCCAGCCGGGGCGGGCCATTGTGCAGACCATCGAAATGCCCGACGGGGCCCAATGGGTCGCCCATGCGGTCGCGGCGCCCAGCGCGGTCACCCGCTTTGATGGGGTGCAGACATTGCGCGCGACCATGCTTCTGGCTCGGGCGGCCCGGCCTGGGGTGGCCTTTCCCGTGGGGCCGGGGTGCCGGGTTTGCCCCCGCAAGGATTGCGTCGCCCGGCGGGAGCCATCGGTTCTGCCGGGGGCAGAGCAAATGGAGGGGGCGGGATCTATGACCAAGGTCCCGCAGCAAGCCCTGTGAATGTCCCTGCGAAGGTCTGGACAAGGGCCGTCCAGAGGCGGACTATAGGCCATCGCCGTGACCGGAGGGGAGGCCGGCCATGACACATGATGTAGCATCCAGCGCGGAACCGGCCGCCGACACACCGCGCCGCGTCCTATTGATTGAGGACGAGGCCAACATCGCAACCGCCATTGCGTTTATTTTGCAACGGGAAGGCTGGCGCGTCTCGACCCATTCCGACGGCGCCACCGCGTTGGAGGCCGTGGATCGCCACGCCCCAGATGTGGTTGTCCTGGATGTGATGCTGCCGGGTAAATCGGGGTTCGATATTCTGGGCGCCATACGGGATGGGCGGCGGCCAGACCTGCCGGTCCTGATGTTGACCGCCAAGGGACAGACCAAAGATCGCGAGCGGGCGGAGGCCCTGGGGGCGAGCCGCTTCATGACCAAGCCGTTCTCTAATCGCGATTTGGTCGATGCCATCGACGCGCTGGCCACGGCGCGCGCCTCCGCCGGAGAGTAGATGGACACGCGCCCGACCCTTGCCGCATCGGCGGCCCAGCGGCGGGCGTGGCGGCGGTCTCGGCTGCGGGATGCGGCCCTGTTGCTGCCGGTGTTTGGCGCAGCGCTTTTAATCCTACCCGACCTGGTTCTGTCTGGCTCGGACGCTGCCGAGGGGGCAAGCTGGTCGTGGTTGGTCTATTTGTTCGCCGCCTGGGCCGGTTTGGTCGTCCTCTCGGCGACGATCTCCGTCCTGTCACAGCGGTTGGAGGCGTCCGGCAACGATCCAGAGCCATGACCTGCGGCCCACAGTCGCGTCGCAAGGTCACGGGGCAGAGATGCCGCTGACGCTCAATCTTCTGGCGGCGGGATGCCTCGCCTATGTGGTGGTGCTGTTCATCGTGGCCTTCGTGTCCGAACGCTCCGCCGAGAAGGGGCGGCTTACGCTCATGCGTGGGCCGATGATCTACACTCTGTCGTTGTCGATCTACTGCACCGCTTGGACGTTCTATGGCGCCGTCGGGTACGCCGCCCGGTCCGGGTTGGAGTTCATGACGATTTACCTAGGCCCGACCCTGGTCTTCATCGGATGGTGGTGGCTGCTGCGCCGCCTCGTCCACATCGGACGGGCGGAGCGGATCACATCCATCGCGGACATGATTTCCAGCCGGTATGGCAAGTCAAACAGTCTCGCGATCCTTGTGACCATCCTCGCCGTCGTCGGAACGACGCCCTACATCGCGCTGCAATTGCAATCGGTCACGCTCAGCTTTGCGGTGTTCGCGGCGCCGGGCACCATGGCGGAAGATCTGACAAGCCTCGCCTTTTGGGTCGCGGCGGGCCTTGCCGTGTTTACCATCCTCTTTGGAACACGCCGTCTTGACGCTGGAGAGCGGCATCACGGGATTGTCGGTGCCATCGCGGTGGAGGCCGTGGTCAAGCTGATCGCGTTATGTGCGGTCGGCATCTTTGTGGTCTGGGGGCTCAACGACGGTCCCTTGGCCATGGGCCGCGCCATTGAGGCATCGCCCATCGCGGATTGGACGGGCGCACCGGGACGCTGGGCAGGTCTCATCATGGTCTCCGGCGCCGCGGTGATCTGCCTGCCCCGCATGTTCCAGGTTCTCGTCGTCGAAAACACCGATGAGCGTCACCTGCGCACGGCGTCTTGGGCGTTCCCCCTCTACTTGCTGGCCATGTGCGTCTTTGTGGTGCCCATCGCCGTCACCGGTCTGGAGCGTATGCCCGAAGGGTCGAACCCCGACCTTTTCGTTCTGACACTCCCCCTGGCCGAGGGCTGGGACGGTTTGGCGATGCTGGCCTTTCTGGGCGGGTTTTCCTCGGCCACGTCTATGGTGATCGTCGCAGCGGTGGCCCTGGCGACGATGCTCTCGAACCACATCGTGATGCCCCTGTGGCTCGCCACCCAAGACGAAGGCCGGGCGACGATTTCGGGCGACGTGCGCACGGTGATCCTGCGCGCGCGGAGAGCCTCGATCCTGGTGGTTCTGGCCCTTGGCTACCTCTACTACCTGACGACCGGCGGGACGGAGGCGCTGGCCTCCATCGGGTTGATTTCCTTTGTGGGGGTGGTCCAGGTTCTGCCGGCATTGGTCTTCGGCCTGTTTTGGAAAGGCGCCACCCGCACGGGCGCCGTGGCTGGCATTCTGACGGGCTTCGCGCTTTGGGCCTGGGCAATGCTTTTGCCGGTGTTTGCAGGGATCCCTTGGGTCGACGGTCTTTTGAGCGAGGGGCCGTTCGGGGCGTCATGGCTCAGACCGGAGGCAATGTTCGGGGTCTCTGGCGACCCGCTCCTTTCGGCCCTTCTGGTCTCGCTTGGGCTGAATTGCCTCGCCTTCTGCACCGCGTCGCTGCTCAGCTACCCCAGCCCGATGGAACAGCTTCAAGCCCCGCGCTTCATCCAAGTGTTTGACCGCGCCGCCGCACCGCGCAGCCGTCCGGGCGGGCAAGCTGGCGCGGAGGAGCTACTCGTCATGGCCCAGCGGATTTTGGGCGCGTCAGAGGCCCAACGCTTTTTCGCCATCGAGGCGCGCGAGCAGGGCAGGGCGGGGGATTTGCCCGATCCGACCCCCGACTTGATCGAACGGTTAGAACGGCGCCTAGCGGGATCCGTTGGTGCCGCCACGGCCAACGCTATGGTCGGGGGGATCACAGGTGCATCGGCCGTCTCGGTCGAGGATCTGATGGCCGTGGCCGACGAGACGGCCCAGATCATGGAGTATTCCGCCCGTTTGGAGAGCAACCAGGCAGAGTTGCGCCGCACCGCGCGGGAGTTGCGGGAGGCAAACGATAAGCTAACGGCGCTGGCCGTTCAAAAGGATGCGTTTCTCAGCCAGGTGAGCCACGAGCTGCGCACGCCCATGACGTCGATCCGCGCGTTTTCCGAGATTTTGCGCGGCGGCACCCTCGATCCAGAGGAGTCGGAGCGCTACGCCGACATCATCCTGGACGAGAGCAAGCGCCTCACCCGCCTGTTGGATGATTTGTTGGACCTGAGCGTTTTGGAAAACGGCCAGGTTATGCTGAACGCGGCCGAAGTCCGTCTGCAAGACCTGTTGGACCGGGCCGCGACCGCCTCCACGTCATCACCGGGCGTGACGTTGCAGATCCTCCGCGACGCGGGAAGTGAAGACATGTCGGTGATGACCGACCCCGACCGTCTCAGCCAGGTTTTCATCAACTTGATTACAAACGCCGCGAAGTATTGCGATGCGGCGGACCCGCAGTTGCGGGTGATCGTGACTCACACCGATGCGGAGGTTGTGGTCGACTTTATCGACAATGGCTCAGGTATCTCGCCCAGAGATCGCGCCGTGATCTTCGAGAAGTTCGCCCGGCTCAGCGACCAATCCAGCGCGGGCAGCGCAGGTCTCGGTCTCGCGATCTGTCGCGAGGTGATGGCGCGCCTCGGTGGCAGCATCGACTACCTTCCCGGTCAGGGTGGCGCGGCGTTTCGGGTCAAGCTGCCCGTTGCCCCAGATATGGTTGCTGCGGCGGAGTAGGCCGGATCCTGGACAATCAGTCTGCAGCTTCGCGTCCATGGCGAAACGCCCATGCTGCTTCTGGGCAATCCGCGTCGGGGAGGGCCCGCTGGGAAGGCTTTGTTAACCCGATTGCGCCACAACGTCACCGTCACTCCCAACGTGCTGAGCGTTATGCCCACCGATTCTTCCTCGTCCATCCTGCGGCAGTTGGCCGGTCTTCCGGCGCCAGAGACGCCTGCGGAAACGCCGGGATCTCCAGCGTTGGAGCGGGCGATGACCACTGCGGCGTTGCGTGTCGCCGATGCGGTTCCGGCCCTGGGTCTGTCTGTCCGTGCAAGGGCTTCGACGATAGCGTCCGCCGAGGCCGCGTTCGACGGTTTGCCCGACCAAGCCCTTTGCCTGATGGTCGACCCCCCGTTGATACAGAATCAGGCGAGCGCGTCATCGGATCATCGGGCGGCTACCACGGGCACGCTGGTCTTGGACAGCGGCCTGATAGACAGCTTGATTGAGGTTCAAACCATCGGTCGGATCGACGGCCCGGCGCGTCCCGGACGCCGTCCCACGCGCATCGATGCGGCCCTCGTTCAACCTTTCGCGCAGGAGTGGGTGGATCAGATCGGCGCGCTATTGCCCCGCGATCACTACGGCGCCCGACCGGGGCGATTGCGGACGGGTACGTTCTTGGCGGGTCCCGGCTCGCTGCCGATGGTTCTGACGGCCAGCAGTTACCTGCGGATCGAAGTGTCGCTCTCGCTCGCGAACGGAGACCGAGAGGCGAAGGGCATTCTGATCCTGCCAGATATCGGGCCGGAGGTGTCGGATGATAGTGGGGATGCTCTGCCTTCCGTTGATCCCGCCTGGACAGCCCAGATGACGGCCGTGGCCCAGGCCGCGCCCGTCCGTTTAGACGCGCTCCTCCCAAAGATCCGGGTCTCACTGGCCGATCTGGTGGCGTTGAAGCCGGGGGATGTCATAGACCTAGAGCCTTCAGCGCTGGACGATCTGTCGTTGGTCTCGGGCTCGTCTGGCTTGGGTCGTCCCGGTCGGCGGCGTATGCCCCATGGTGTGACTCTTCGCGGTAAGCTGGGTCAATTGAACGGGGAGCGGGCCATTCGCATCATCGAAGGGCCAAACGATCCGCCCCTGACAGATACAGCCGAGATGACTGCGCTCCCCAGCATGGGAGGGCAGGCAAGCGCGGCGGTGCCCATGGCTACGGGAACTCCGTCCGTTGGTACTCCAGAGGTGTTGGGCGCTGCCGCCATTCAGGACCCGTTGCAGGCGCTGACCCAAGAAGCAAAGGCCCTCGCCACCCACCCGCAACCTGCCCTTGGGGTCGAGGATGCAGCGGCGCCTCTGCCGTCTTTGGATGATCTGCCGCCACTGCCCGAGTTGCCCGAGTTGCCTTAGGCCCTTCGGCTAGCATCACGGGACGAGGTGAAAGCGGGGTGCCAAGGGGCGCCGCTCGCTGTCCTAAAGTGCTTCATGCCGGTTCGTCCGACCGTATGATCTAAGCGGTGACGACACGTCCCAAGCCGTCTGCAGGGCTTTACTAATCGCCAGGCAACACAGGGGCTTAGGGGCGGCGCCACTGCCTCCGGCCACCGCCGTCGAACTGGAGCTGGCGTATTTGGAACCCATGCCCCAGGCGTGCGGAGATCCTTGGCCAGTCACTGCCTTGCGACGTCCCTCGCGACAAGCCCACGACCCTGAGCCCCTCGGGGGCCGCCCTTGCACAGGCCGCAGGGCGGGGTTTCTGCGGCTGCATTGGTCATTCTGCGACTGCATCATTAAGTTGAAGCCAATCGAAAAGCGCAGTTTGAGCGCCCGAGTGGCGCCCATGACACAGACCGGAGATCGTCATGTTTCACCACGCAAACGTCGAAATGATGCAAATCGAGACCCAAGCCCGTGCGTTGCGCGCCGCCCACACCCGGCGTTTCCTCAAGGGCCTTTTCGCGCGCCTGCGCGGCACGGCGGTGCCTGCAAACGTCTGACGCCTCCTCCGTCAGACCGGCTGGCGTTGGCGCAGTTCGCGTCGACGCCCCAGCCCGTGCTTGGGCGCGTACCCGTCCAGGGCGCGGCGAGACCGCCACACCACCTTCCCTTCGGTGCCCCGGCGCTGCACGCATTGATCCCAGGGGCACGCGGGGGTAGGGGCGGTCCATGACCGAGACCCCATCGACCCGTCCCACCATCAGGTTGAAGCCCAAGGCCGACGCAAGGCGCCTGCGCCATGGAATGCCCTGGGTCTATACCGACGACATCGTTACCGACCGTCGCACCCGTGGGATCGCCCCCGGAACCATCGCCGTGCTGCAGGATGCGGAACGGGCCGACATTGGTCTGGCGGCGGTTAACCTGTCCTCACGGATTGGCGCGCGTCTCTTGGACCGAAACGCTGAGGTCGAAGTGGATGCCGATTGGATCCTTCAAAAGCTGCGGGTCGCCTTGGCGCACCGGGATCGGCTGTACGATGCGCCCTTTTACCGATTGATCCATGCGGAGGCGGACGGGCTGCCTGGCGTCGTCATTGACCGCTTTGGCGACGTGGCTGTCTTGCAGCCCAACGCCGCTTGGGCCGACCTCCGGGCTGAGGCGTTTGCCGATGGCCTTATTGCGCTCGGAATATGCCATGTGCTTCTGAACGCCAGCGGTCGGGCGCGGAGCGCGGAGGGCTTGAGCGCGGAGTCGCGGTGGTTGCGGGGCGGTGTGGACGCGCCCGTGCCAGTCACAATGAACGGCGCCATTTACTTGGCGGACCTGACGGGCGGACAAAAGACGGGCCTGTTCTATGACCAGCGGCCCAACCACGGCTTCGTTGGCGGTTTGTGCCGTGGCGCCCGTGTCCTCGATGTGTTCAGCCATGTGGGGGGCTTTGCCCTTGCCGCGCTGGCCGGAGGGGCCAGTGCCGCGACAGCCGTGGATGGATCGGCATCGGCGCTGGCCCTGGCCGAGGCGGGGGCCGCGCGCATGGGATGCGCTGATCGGTTCACCACGAGACAGGGGGACGCGTTCGATACGCTGACCGCCCTTGCGGCAGAGGGTGCGCGTTTTGATGTGGTCATCGCAGATCCGCCCGCCTTCGCGCCGGCCAAGCCCGCGCTGACGGCGGGGCTGCGCGCCTATGAGCGGGTGGCCCGCCTTGCCGCGGCTCTGGTGGAGCCGGGCGGTTACCTAACCCTGTGTTCTTGCAGCCACGCGGCGGAGGTGGGGAAGTTCCACGCCGCCTGTGCGCGCGGGATCGGGCGGGCCGGACGCAGCGGGCAACTGATCCGAACGGGCTTCGCGGGACCGGATCACCCGGTGCATCCCCAGTTGTCCGAGAGCGGATACCTCAAAGCTTTGACCTTCCGTTTGATGCCGTGAAGGTCTTTCTGGACGCCTGCGTTCTGTACCCCACGGTCCTGCGGGAAATTCTGATGGGCTGTGCGGGGGTCGGTCTGTATCAGCCGCTCTGGTCGCCTCGCGTGCTGGAGGAATGGGCGCGGGCGGCGCGCAAGATCCCCGACGGCGAAGCCATTGCCCGTGGAGAGATCGCGCTGCTACGCGCCGGGTGGCCTGCGGCAGAGGTGCGGCCCAGGTCCACGACAGAGGCGCGCCTATGGCTGCCCGACCCGAACGACATCCATGTTCTGGCCGCTGCGTCCGATGGCGGGGCGGACCGGCTGGTGACGCTCAACATCCGCGATTTCCCGCGCGCCGATGTGGCCGCCGAGGGGATTGTGCTGCAACCGCCAGACGGATTTTTGATGGATCTGTGGATCGCGCAGCCCGAGGCGGTGCGCCATGTGGTCGAAGGCGTGCGACGGACGGCCGAAGACCTGTCCCAGGTCGACACGCCCCTGCGTCCTCTGTTGAAGCGCACGAAGCTGCCGCGCCTGGGCAAGGCCCTCACATCAGACTGATATATTCTGCGGCGGACTGGCCGTCAGGCGGGGTCACCCCGGCGTCCCGGCCTCTGTCGCCGGCACAAGCGTCGTGACACCAACGGCGCCCGCTCGGGCCAGTGCGGGATCCAGGGTCATCGGAATGTATTCACCCCTCCGCCATAGCTCGCCCAGGTCGTCGTAGTGGCGTGACAGCGGGTGGCCGGACTGTCCAGTTGACGTGATGAAGACGCTGCTTTCAGGGTCCGCGAAGTCATAGACGCCGCGATAGGTCGCTGCATGGACATTGGCAAAGGGCGTGGGCATCTCGCCGGAGGTTTTGCCCCGTTGCAAGGTGTTGTCGCCGCCCGAAGTAGATTGACGGATGTTCACCACGGCCCCCAGGAACGGCACCTCGCCCAAGACGGGATGGTCGTGCTGCGCTTCGTGCGCGTCGCCCCAGCGCCAGGCTTCCACGCGATTCCCGTAGGTTTCGGATAAGTATTGCAGCGCGTCGTCCAGGGCGAGGCGGGCGATATCGGTGCAGGTTTCGATCACCGAAGATTGCACCACGTCGCACCACCCGGCGGCGCCGCCGATATTGCGGTACACACGTTCGATAAAGAGCGGCTCCAGGTGAGTGTATTCGTCGGCGAGGGGGCCGACGTCATCGCGGATCAGGCGATCCTGCAAGGCCCGCATCCACGCCGCATAGATCAGCGGCTCCGGCAGGTGTTCCGACATCTCCCCGTTCCACGCCGCCAGCAGTTGCAGCGCCGTTTGCCGTCTGCGCTCCGGTGTGCCCGGCGGGGCCGCCTCCCCGGTAAACCACAGATCGGCCCCAACCAGTGGCAACAAGGCCCGCGCAGCGTTTGAGACGGCGTCGAGTTGCGCCTCGATCAGGCTTTCGCGCGTGTGAACCCCCCGGTTCTTCATGAGGCGCTCCATCCGCTGGACCCGTTGGCTGTCGCCCCAATGAAAGCTGATATGGCCCGGAAAGGGTCTGTCGATGATCTTGTTGTTGGTATTGCCCAGCAGGCCGCTCGGCGGGTCCAGCCAAACGGGATTGTCGGCAAAGGGGCGCAGCCCCCGCCACCGGTTGTCCTCGACCCAGCCGGGGGCCGGGATGCGACCCTGGCTTTGGTGCGTTGCGGCGCGGCTCGGCTGTCGCCCCATGAGTTGCATCGCAATGCGCGTGCCATCGGCCACGGTCAGGTTCTGCGCCGGAGCGATGTAATGCCGCGCGGCGGCGATCGCCTCTTCCAGCGTCTGCGCCCGCATCAGCTCCAGCCCGGTCCGAAGGGATGTGTCGTCGGGCGACAGACCCGTCCAGGAAAGCGCCGCGACGTGGCCCGGTGGCGTCACTGCGCCGAGGTCGAACTGGCTGCCGGTCAGGACGGGCCCATTGACCGTTCGCCGCAGGGTCAGCGTGACCGGGGGCGCGTCCTTGATCGTGACGATGACCCGCTCCGTCTCAAACGGGGCAAAACCATCCGGCGTGCGATATTCCTCGGGGTTTTCTGGGTTGAGCTGTTCAATCAAAACGTCCTGGTCGTCCAGATAGCTGGACGTCAGCCCCCAGCCGAGGGTCTGGCTCCGCCCGGCGAGGATCACGGGGATGCCTGGAATCGTTCCCCCGATCACACCGCCCGTCGCCAATTCAAGGCGCGCCAGATACCACAGCGTCGGCGCCGACAGACCCAAATGCGGATCATTCGCCAACAAGGCACCGCCGCCCGCGGCGTGATCGGCGGCCACTGCGAAAGCGTTGGAAGCACCGGATAGGCCCCGAGCTGGCACAGGCCACAGATTGGGGCGCTCCGCCCGGGCGAAGTGTGTCGGTTGCAGCGTTGGAAACAGATCGCCTGCCGACGCGAGGTCGACCACACCGTCCCCTGGTACATCGGGGTGAAGGTCCGCCAGCCGATCAGCCTCAAGGAGCAGTGAGGCCCGCGCGCGCAACACGTCCTCGCCCACATGGCCGCTGAGTTGCAGGGCCATCAGTTTGACCAGGGCGATGCTGTCGGCGGGTTGCCAGGGCGCGATCTGCGGCGGGAAGAGAAAGAATTCCGGCGCGCCGCGCCCGCTGGCATCCCGGTTGACCACGTCGATCCGGGCATTCACCCCGGCGGCATAGGCATCTAACATGGCGCGCGTCTCTGGATCCTGTGCGGCAACGCTTGCGGTTGCAGCCCGGTACAGGCCCAACCGGCGCAACAACTCATCCGTGCGCAGCGTGCGCTGACCAAAGACCTCCGACAGCCGCCCCTGCGCCGTGCGCCGCAGCAGCGTCATTTGCCACAGCCGATCCTGCGCATGGGCGTAGCCCAGCCCGAAGAAAACGTCCGCGTCGCTCTCTCCGAAGACGTGGGGCACATTGAAGGTGTTGCGGACGATCTCCACCGGGCTTTCTAGGCCGCGCACCTCGGTCGTCTGATCGTAGTCCGGCAAGGAGCGGGAGGTCAGCCAAAGCACCCCAGCCATGGTCAAGGCCAGTAGCAGCAGCGTCATCGACACGACGCGAAATGACCACCGAAACACTTGCTGCACCCGCATGCCCCCTGTTGACCCCATGGCCTCGGGCAGCATCTAACCGTGGGCACGATTGGATGCAAAGGGAGGGGGCAGATGGCTTCTTTGGCATTTCTGGGTTTGGGCGTCATGGGCGGCCCAATGGCGGGTCATCTGGCGTCTGCCGGCCACGACGTGGCGGTTTACAACCGAACCAAGGCCAAAGCCGATCAATGGGTTGAAGCCCATGGAGGACGGGCGGGCGATACCCCACGCGCCGCCGCCGAAGGGGCTGACATGGTCATGGCCTGCGTCGGCAACGATGACGATCTCAGGTCGGTCTGTTTGGGCGAGGACGGCGCGTTTGCCGGAATGGGGGCGGGGAGCGTTTTCGTTGACCACACGACCGTGAGCGCCGAGGTGACGCGCGAGTTGGCGGCGGCTGCGGCAGAGCATGGGATCGCTTATGTGGACGCGCCGGTTTCGGGCGGACAGGCCGGGGCGGAGAATGGCCAGCTTGTCATCATGTGCGGTGGAACAGCGGCCGATTATCAACGGGTTGAGCCAGTTATGGCGGCCTATGCGAAGCTCTCTAAGCTGATGGGCGAAGTGGGCGCAGGCCAGTTGACGAAGATGGTCAACCAGATCTGTATTGCCGGCCTTTTACAGGGGCTTAGCGAGGGGATGGCCTTTGCGCAGAAGGCTGGTTTGGACGGAGAGGCCGTGGTCGATGTGATCCAGGGCGGGGCGGCTGGATCTTGGCAGATGGTGAACCGGCATAAGACGATGCTGGCCGGGAAGTACGAACATGGGTTCGCGGTGGACTGGATGCGCAAGGATCTGGGTATCTGTCTGAAAGAAGGCGAGAATATCGGAGCGCCGCTGCCGGGAACCGCTTTGATCGACCAGTTCTACAAGGACGTGCAGGCCATGGGGGGCGGGCGTTGGGACACATCGTCGCTTATGGCGCGGCTGGTGAAACTGGCCCAGTGATCCGCGTATGATCTGTGGGTGACGGCGGTATGATCCTGGTCGGACGTGCCGCCGTTAACCCTTTGGTCACTGCTCGCCCGGAGGGTGCCGCCCTCGGATAGGTTCGGAGGGGCGGGAATGGCCACCAAGAAACAAGCACAGGCGGAGCTGTTCGCCATCATGGACCGGTTCCAATGGGACCTGGCCCACCGCGCGACGCGCGAGGGGATGATCCCCGACGAATGGCGTAAGGTCTGGCAGGACCGGGGCAGTCGCAAACGCAAGGTCAGCCTCTGGGTCGACGAGGACGTCTACCGGCTGTTCAAGTCGATGGGCGCAGGCATGGGGCCCCGGATGAACCAAGTGCTCGGCGCCTTCGTCCGCGCGCGGCTGGCCGGGATGTTGGAGGGCGAGGACTTGTCCGAGCGCTACCGCGAGGAGTGGATGGGGAAGGCCAAGCCGTCGGTCGCGGAGGCCATTGCGATGTATGAGAAGACTTTGGGGAAGTGAGGGGGGGGGGAGCTTCAAAGGGCTAGGTTGTGTTGACGAAGATCGACTTTGCGGACCTTCCTGACTTTCGCCGCAGCGGCGCCTATAATGGCTTAGGTGAGAGTGCCCCGTCAAATACCATGGTTTGAGTCCTAACCTGCACATTCCAATTTAGGATAAGTGGAGTGTGTAGCACTGCGCATAATACGTTCAGAGACTCTCCGCATTGCGTTTTTTTGGTGCGGTGAAGCTTCTAATAAGTTCGCGATGTGCAATGCTCGTCGCTGACATTTGTAGTCCATCTGCAACCATTGCTTGAATGGTTTCTGATGCGCCATCACCTGCGTAGAGGAGGAAGGAAACAACCTGTCCATCGCCCGGAGCCGAAGTTTCGATACAGGCTACAACGTATTCGGCTGCTTCCCCATTAAGCTCCTGACGGCCACCTTCTTCGAAACAAAAGCCGAAGCGGTTGACATTGAAAATGCCACGGGGACGACATGCGAAGCGAGGACTCAGGTCGGACCCAACCTGCTCGCCGTCGGAATATGCCCTTATGGTCAGCTCAAAGCCTTTTGTCTCTGCAGGTACCGTAAACGGTCCCGGACCTTCGTATTGACGAAGACCGCAGAATACTTCGCCTTTTTCCAGGCTAGCCCAGTTGAGGAGCGCCATGATGGTTGTGCCGATACCAGGCAGAAAATCAGTTAGCGTTTCAAGTCGCTCTTGGCTTGCGCCGCCAGAAACGGTGCACATCGACGACACAGTGAAAGCATCAGCGACCTCAATCGTTACGAAACCAAAATGTGGTGTGTTACGTGCCGAATAGACATCTGCGACAGCTGCAAACGGCAGAATGGCAGCGAATAGAGACGACGAAACGATCCTCAATTTCATAAGCGCAAGCTCCATTTAAAATTAGTGTTATCTCTGGTTAAAACGTGGAACACAGAGTCGAGATGTCTTCCATTCTGGTCTTCAGCGACTTGGATTACTCCGAGCAGAGCTGGTCCCACGAATAATCGCCATTGCACTGGAGCAGGCGGACTACAGGATACACAGTATCAACCGATGCTTGTGTTGCAAGATATATCTTGCGCCAGAAACGGTCGTTTTTTATCACTTGAGACCCACGCAACGAAATCGTTGAAAGATTTTGTGGCACAAACCCTTGGCAGAATTACCATTGCTTTTGTTAGGTTTTTGACCAAACGCCGAATAACGTACGTTGGGGCGCAGCGCAGCATCCATCAATGTGGGCTCTCAGCGGACCTTCGCTGCAAGGCTCATGATTGACTGTCTTCGGGATGAACACGAAGAAGAAGGGCGCCGCTAAGGGCGCCCCGCTATCGTTCAAATGCGCGCGCTACTTCAAAGCCGCATCCGTAATCACCGACGTCCAGGCGCCTTCGGGCTGGGCCGTAATCACAGGGTCCGATCCGCCAGCCAGCAGCGTATCCACCGTGCGCTGGAAATCGGCCTCGTCCAAAGACCCGTCGGAGCCTGCCGTCAGTTTGGCGATTTCGCCCATCATGCGGACCTGGTGGGCCTCGGTCTGGGCGCCGGTCTCATCGTACTCCAACACGATCTCGGCGGCTTCCTGGGGGTTGGCCTCGGCGTATTTCCAGCCCTCCATGGAGGCGCGGACGAAGCGGGTCATTTTGTCGACGAAGACCGGATCTTCGAGGTTTTCTTCCAGCACGTAGATGCCGTCTTCCAGGGTGGCGACGCCCATGTCCTCATACTTGAAGGTCACGAGTTCATCCTCGGAGACGCCCGCGTCCAGCACTTGGCCGAACTCGTTGTAGGTCATGGTCGAGATGCAATCGGCCTGGCGTTGCAGCAGGGGATCGACGTTGAAGCCCTGTTTCAACACGGTCACGCCATCCTCTCCGCCGTCGGTCGAGATCCCTTCTTGGGACATCCAGGACAGGAAGGGGAACTCGTTGCCGAAGAACCAAACGCCGATGGTCTTGCCCTTGAAGTCCTGGGGGCCGGTGATGCCCGTGTCCTTCCAGCAGGTCAGCATCAGGCCCGAGGATTTGAACGGCTGGGCGATGTTGACGACCGGCAAGCCCTTTTCCCGCGCCGACAGGGCGGAGGGCATCCAGTTGAGCATGGCGTCCGCGCCACCCCCGGCCAGCACCTGGGGCGGTGCGATATCGGGGCCGCCCGGCAGGATGGTCATGTCCAGGTCCTCGCCTTCGTAGAACCCCTTTTCGAGCGCGACGTAGTAGCCCGCGAACTGGGCCTGGGTCACCCACTGGAGCTGAAGCGTCACGGTATTGGCGTGGCCATCGGCCAGCGCACCCCCCGTCATGGCGAGCGCGAGGGCGGCGGAGGTGATGTATGTCTTCATGTGGTCTCTCTCTGTTGGTCTTGGGGTGGCGTGGGTTTAGCCCCGCGCGCGTTGTGATGGATGCCAGAAGGTTAGGTGTTTCTCCAATGCGGCGATCAGCCCGTATGACAGGCTCCCGGCTAAGGCGGCTGTCACGATGGAGGCCCAGACCATGGGCAGGTTCAAGCGGCCCACCTCGGTCGAGATGCGGAAGCCGAGCCCAACTGTGGGGCTGCCGAAGAATTCCGCCACAATGGCGCCGATGAGGGCGAGTGTCGTGGCGATTTTGAGTCCGTTGAAGATGAAGGGCAGGGCGGCTTGCAGTTTGAGATAGCGGAGGTCCTGGCCTGGCGTGGCGCCATAGGTGCGCATCAGGTCGCGCTGCATGGCCGTGGTATCGGCCAGGCCCGCCACGGTGTTCACAAGCATGGGGAAAAAGACCATGACCACGACGACGGCGGCCTTGCTCTCCCACCCGAAGCCGAACCACATCACGAGGATGGGCGCCGTGCCCACGATGGGAAGGGCGGCGACGAAGTTGCCCACGGGCAGCAACCCTCTGCGCAGAACATCCGAGCGGGCGACCAGCAGCCCAGTGGCGATGCCTGCTCCGCAGCCGATCAACCATCCTGTGAGAGCGCCCTTTACCACGGTCTGCACAAAGTCAGCCCAGAGCGTCGGGAGGTTTGCCGCCAAGGTTACGGCGATCTGCGTTGGTGCCGGGAGGATGACCGTCGGGACCGCGTAAAGCCGGACCGTGATCTCCCACAGGATTAAGAGGGTCAGGCCAAAGATCACAGGCGCCAACCATCTGCCTGCGGTGGTGCGGGCAATCCAGGTGTTTCCGGCCCAACAGACCGCCCATGTGATCAGGATGGCGATTGCGGGAAGCCCGCCCAGGATCCCTGCGAAGAGCGCGGCCACGAGGCCCGCGCCCCAGAGCCAGAGCGGCGCAATCCGACGCAAACGAGCGAGAAGCTCGCCAAGTTGGGAGGGATGCGTCTGCCTTTGGTCTGTCATGGCCGTGCCCACGGTAACAGGGGGTTGGTCCGCGCGCTGGCCTGTGACGGGTCCGGTCCCGCGCCAATACCAAAGGGGGACCAACCCGAGGACTTGCGTGGCCCTAACCTTGATTTCATCGCGCCAACCCCATGCGTTTGAGCGTAACCCGTTCCAGCAAAGCAATCACCGCAACCAGCCCGGCGGCGACGATTGCAGCACCGAAAAGGGCGGACCAGATTTGAATTGTTTGGCCGTAGTAGCTGCCCGCGAGAAGTCGGGCGCCGAGACCACGGACGGCGCCCGTGGGCAGCTCTCCGATGATGGCTCCGACGAGGGCCGCGGCCACGGCAATCTTGAGGGACGCGAAGAGGTAGGGCAGCGATGACGGTAAGCGCAGGCTAACCAGTGTGCGCAGTGCGCTGGCATTCCATGTGCGCATGAGATCAAGATCGGCTGGCGTGGGCGCGCGCAACCCCTTCACCATGCCGACGGTCACGGGAAAGAACGACAGATAGGCCGAAATGATCGCCTTGGGGACAAGACCCTGAATGCCAACGGAGTTCAGGACCACGATAATCATCGGTGCAATCGCAAGGATTGGGATCGTTTGAGAGGCGATGGCCCAGGGCATGACGCTCAGGTCCATCACGCGGCTGTAGACGATGCCAACCGCCAAAAGAATGCCCGCCAAAGAGCCAATCGCAAACCCTAGCAGGGTCGGGCCGAGGGTGATGCCCGCGTGGAACACCAAGGAGCGTTTGGAGGTGATTTTCTTCTCGACCGTCGTATCCCAAAGCTCCGCTACCACCTGGTGGGGCGCGGGCAGCCGGGGTCGATCTTGTGTAAAGGCGCCAGAGAGCGCTGCGGCGGGATGGGCGATGACGACCGACAGCCCGGCCATATCGCGACGCTCGGCGGCCGTAGTCGACAGCGTGGCCCCCGCCCGTTCCGCATCGAGGGCTGATTGCGCGGCGTTCATCGGTATGCAGGCCGCATACCAAATCCCCGCGACTGCGGCGATCACCAGGAGCACCGGCCACAGCGCGTGTATGCCCCGCGAAACCGCGCGCCCCAATCGTGTGGATCGGATCGATGTCTTTGGTATTTCGAGCGCAGGCGTGTCCGTCATCCGACCCTCGCTGCGCCGCTGGGCTGGCCGGTGCGCCGGAGTATTTGGTGACCCGTGATGGGCAAAGCCCGCGTTAACCTTAACGCGCGCCTTTGGGCTTTGGCGGATCTGATCATCACGGGTCCTGAAATACTCAAACACGACCGCGATGGCAGCGCTGCGTTTACGATTTTTTTACCACTGTTGGGCCAGACTATCGCCACGGTACAGGCTGGAGAGCCGATGACCGTGACCCGTGATGCGGGGGGCCATGTACCCCCCGTATCCTTTCCCACGCCAGTCATCGATGCCACTCCATGCGCATTTCAGGAATACCATCGTCACCCGCGATGTCGCGCTGTGTGACCGTGAACCCTTCGCGCGCATAGAACCTATGGGCCGCTACGTTTGGGGCGTGGGTATTTAGGCTCAACTGGTCGCGACCCTGCTTTGCCCGGTCCATCAGCGCTTTGCCCGTTCCCAGACCCGGTCGGCCGGTATAAAGGCCGTGGATATGGGCGGTGGCGGCATCGAGGGACAGGTATCCCAGGAAGTCGTTCTCCATTTCCGCCACATAGGCTTCGCGCTGCGGCAGGCCCTGGCGCAAAATGGTCTCCAGGGTCTCCAGCGTCGGTCCCGCTGGCATCCAGTCAGAGGCATCGAGCCACTGGCGCACGATTGCCGCACAGGCGGGGGCATCGTCGGCGATGGCGCGTCGGATCCGGGGCATCGTCATTGGCGCACCCGCCGCACGATCCGGGCCACGGACAGGAGCAGCACAAACAGCGCGATGGCGCCAACGATAGGCCCGTCCAGGCCCGGAACCGCGCCTAGCACCACCGCGACCGCGCAGACGATACCCAGCAGGTCGCCCATATGTGGGGCCAGCTTCATGCCGCCTGCATCCCGTCGCGCAAGCCTTCGCGAACGCGGTGCGCTATGGCCAGGAATTCGGGTGTATCGCGAATGTCCAGGGGGCGGTGCCGGGGCAGGGGGCTGTCGATGACATCGGTGATCCGCCCTGGCCGCGGCGACATGACGACGATCTTGGTCGATAGGTAGACCGCTTCGGGGATCGAATGGGTCACGAAGAGCGTCGTTTTGGAGGTCCGCGCCCAGAGCGCCAGGAGTTCCTCGTTCAGGCGGTCGCGGACGATTTCATCCAGCGCGCCGAAGGGCTCATCCATCAGCAGGATGGGCGCATCGAAGGCCAGGGCCCGGGCGATGGAGGCCCGTTGCTGCATGCCGCCGGACAGCTGCCAGGGATACTTGTTCGCGAATTTGTCCAACTCGACCAGAGCCAGAACCTCGTCGCGGCGGTGCGCGCGCTCTGCCCGGGGGATGCCCATGATTTCAAGCGGGAGGGTGACGTTCTTGCCGATGGTGCGCCAGGGGTAGAGCCCGGCGGCTTGGAAAACATAGCCATACTTGCGCGCGCGTCGGGCCGCGTCGGGCGACATGCCGCTGACGGTCAGTGTGCCGCCCGTGGGCGTCTCAAGGGCCGCGACGCAGCGCAGAAACGTGGTCTTGCCGCAGCCTGAGGGGCCGATAAAGCTGACAAACTCGCCATCCGGGATATCGAGGGAGACGTCGCGCAGCGCATGGACTGGGCCGTCTCCGGTTTGGAAGGTCAGATCGAGGTTGTGGGCGGAGATGGCAGGTGCTGACAAGCGGCTTGCTCCTGGTGGGGTCTCTCGAATGACGCAAATTTTGACCATATGATCAAGAGGGCAGGCGGGTCTGAGGGCCGCAGGCGCCGCACATCTTCGGGGAGGGATGAATTCCTAGGCGGTGTTTGTGTGGGAGGCGGTCGCGGGTGCTTGCTCCTGTGCGCGCACGCGCGAGGCCCTACCGGAGGCGCAGGCGCCCCGTGCAGAGAGCCCAGAGGAGCGCGACCACGCTGCCGCCGCCGACTTGGATCAGGTAGCGGAGGACAGATAGGCCGTCGCGGTAGGCCAGGGCGGCTTCGACCAGCGCAGCGGCCGGGATCAAGAAGGCGAGCGTCGCCAAAGCGCCGGAGCGCAGCGGTCCGAGAGCGGCGGTTCGTGTCAGAACGCTGCGGACGAGGGGTGTGCCAACGAAAGCGAAGACCGCCGCGAAGGGGGTCGCGACGGGGAGCAACCACCAGAGGCTGACGGCGACCTTATGGGCGGCGGCTGCGAGGGAGCCTGTCTCCGGGTAGGTGACCGTCCCGTAGACGAGGAGGGCGTTGGTATAGGTTAGGAGAGCGAGGTGCATATGCAGCGTCATGAGTGAAGGTTAGGCTGAGTAGTAGGCCTGGCCAGAGCAAAGCACTATAGGGGCCTCTTTACGGTTTGGTCTGAAAGCTGAAAATGTTCACTCGTCGATATGCGAGTGCCCGACATATCCAAAGCGCATTTGATCGCACATTTTTGGGTCCAGTGCACCGAGATTTTCGAGGTATGGTAGAACATGTCGGAGACGGCGTTTGACGATCATGGCTGGCGCGCGCTGGTTGGCAACACGACGCTCGACCGCCAGATCGGTCATAGGTAAAACGGCGTGATGGGCGTAGTGAAGCCCGCGGACGGAACATGCTAAGCGCGTTGTCGTGTGCGCCGCCGTCTTTTTAAGCTGACTATTGCGGCTACTCCGGACAGAGCTAACAAGACTGAACCGGGAGTTGGTACTGGCGCAATGGTTCTGACGGTAATTGTATCATTGTTTACAAGAGTCACCTTCCGTGTAACGTTTGGAAATATACCGATATCAGAGAATGATTGGCCGGTGATCGAGAATGCCGAAGATATTTCGTCACCGGAAGTGTAGGCGGCCGGTAGGCGAATGACGCTGGATCCACGAGGGAAGGAGGATTGGTTGGTTTTCGAAATTGCGAACAATCCTCCAGTAGAAACAAATACTGCCCTGCCACCGTCCCCAAAAACTAGATCGTCAATATCAAAGATTTCATCCGAAAACGCTAGTCCGGAGGTCGCCCCGCCAACCGGAGATACCAGGATTCTGGCTTGATCTGGAAAGATCGCGTTACCCGAAAAAATGCCGCCGAAAACCATAAGACCGGTTGTGTCGAGTGATCCGGACACCGTTCCGTAGATGCCAGTTGGGAGCTCTTCAATTTCAACCAATACGGCCGAACTGGCGACACCTGGCAGACCAAGTGCACAAAGAACAGTCGTCGCTAAAATTACGCAATTCCGTATCATCGCAAGCTCTCCTTTGGCTTACTAAGAAGCTAGATGCAGTTACCTGTCGCTCAAGAGCACTTGTTTTTGCAACGCAAAGTGCAGTTTGTGGTTTTAGCACTAAAGCTCTGTAGTAGCTTCAGAAAACTTACTATATACCAGCCGGAATATTCAACGGATCGCGCTCGATCTTCCTCGGTGTATTCAACGCCTTCCACTTCGACAGCGCCTTCGCAGCACTCGCGTTGGGCGGGCGCTTGATGAATTTGCCGCGCCCGGGTTGGGGCTGGCTGTTCTGGCCGTGGGCCCAGATGACGTCGCCACGAGAAAGCGTGAAGCGGGGCGCTGCTTTCAACTCCATGCCTTCGAAGACGTTGTAGTCGATGATCGATTTCTGCGTCGCCACCGACACCGTGCGGTGGATAGACGGGTCCCAGACGACCACGTCCGCGTGTCCGCCCACGGCGATGCCGCCCTTCATCGGATAGATGTTGAGGATCTTGGCGATGTTGGTTGAGGTCACGGCCACGAACTCTTCCGGGGTGAGGCGGCCCGTTTCCACGCCCTTCGTCCAGAGCATGGCCATCCGTTCCTCTAGCCCGCCGGTGCCGTTGGGGATCATGGCGAAGTTGTCCACGCCCATGCGCTTCTGCTCGTCGGTGAAGGCGGCGTGGTCGGTCGCGACGACCTGCAGAGACCCTGCGGCGAGGCCGTTCCACAGCCCGTTCTGGTGGTCTTTGGACCGGAAGGGCGGGGACATGACGCGGCGGGCGGCGTACTGCCAGTCCTTGTTAAAGTACTCGGATTCATCGAGCGTCAGGTGCTGGATCAGGGGCTCTCCGTAGACGCGCATCCCCTTTTGGCGGGCCCGGCGGATGGCCTCGTGGGCTTGTTCGCAGGAGACGTGGACGATGTAGAGCGGACAGCCCGCCGCGTCCGCGATCATGATGGCCCGGTTGGCGGCCTCGCCCTCGACCTCGGGCGGGCGGCTGTAGGCGTGGCCCTCGGGGCCGGTGATGCCTTCGGCCAGGTATTTCTGCTGCAACTCCTGCACGATGTCGCCGTTCTCGGCATGGACGAGGGGCAGGGCGCCCAGTTCCGCGCAGCGCTTGAAGGAGGCGAACATCTCATCGTCCTCGATCATCAGCGCACCCTTATAGGCCATGAAGTGCTTGAAGGTGTTGATCCCCCGCTCCTGCACGACTTTTTGCATCTCGTCGAAGATGGACTCGGACCAGCCGGTAATCGCCATGTGGTAGGAGATATCGGTGCAGATCTGGTCTTTGGATTTGCGGTCCCAATCGTCGATGGCGTTCAGGAGCGAGCCGTCCTCGCCGGGCAGGCAGAAGTCCACCAGCATCGTGGTGCCACCGGCGGCGGCGGCGAAGGTACCGGACTCGAAGGTTTCGGCGGCGGTTGTGCCCATGAAGGGCATCTCCAGGTGCGTATGGGGGTCGATGCCGCCGGGGATGACGTAGGCGTCAGAGGCGTCGATGACCTCGTCCCCGGTCAGGTTCTCGCCAATCTCGGCGATATGTTCGCCCTCGATCAGGACATCGGCCTTCCACTGGCGGTCGGCGGTGACGATGGTGCCGTTTTTGATGACTTTGGACATTAGGCGTCTCCCGTGCCGAGTTTGATGGTGAGCGTTCGCGCGGATGTGTCGAAATCGGTGTCTTCGACCGTATACCCTTGACCCGCAAGACGGGCCTCCACGTCTTCGTCCATCCCGCCGTCGGCGAATTGAACGACGTAGGCGTCAGCGGCGGCGTCGCTGTCCGGTCCTTCGAAGATCACCTGAACGATTGTCTTTTCGGTCATGGAACGCTCCCGGATGGTGGTGCTGGGTTACAGGCGTGTGGTGGCGAGGCGCAGGCCGAAGCCCACGAAGATGACCCCGGTCAGCCCTCGGATCCAGCGTTGGACACGGGGCGCGCGGGCGGCTTGGGTCATTGTGCCAAGGGCCAGGACCATGGCGGCGAACCAGAGGGCGTTGATTGCGGCATGGAGCGTCACCAGGATCAGTGCGGGCAGGGCGTGGGTGGCGGCATCGGGTATGAATTGCGGAAAGGCCGCCAGGTAGAAGATCGCCACCTTGGGGTTCAGCGCATTGGTCAGGAAGCCCTCGGTAAAGGCCGTCAGCAGATCCCGGCGGCGCTTGGCTGGCGGGACGCTCGGTGTCGGACCGGTGTCAGCCCAAACGGACCAAAGGGCGCGCAGCCCGATCCAGGTCAGATAGGCCGCCCCCGCCAGTTTGAGCGCGGTGAAGGCCCAGGCCGATTGCGCCAGCAGGACCGACAGGCCCAGGATCGCCAGCGCCCCATGCAGATAGAAGGCCGCGATGAACCCCGCCACATTCGCGAACCCCGCCGCGCGCCCCGAGTTCGGGACGGTCTTTGCCACGAGGACCCCATTCGGTCCCGGAGAAATGACGAGCAAGCTGGCGATCAGCGCGAAGGAGAGCAGGGTTTCCAGGGTCATATGCAGTACTGAGTTCCGGCTGGATTGAGCACAGGGTAAACCGTGCCACCCGCGACGAAGCCGTAGCAGTTCTCCCAAACGCGCACGTCGGAGGGCAACACGCCACTTGGCAGCAGTTGGCGCACAGCGAAGGGGATCGGGGCGTCGGTGGTCACGTAGCGGTCGGGGTCCGCCACGGGGTTGCGCAGGGACTGGGCGCAGGCCGCGAGGGCGATCAGGGCTCCGACGAGGAGGAAGCGCATGGGGTTACTCCGCATAGCTGGGGTCTTCGGCGTCGAGGATACGGCACATCTCGGTGAAATGCGCCACCTCGGCCTCCTTGTAGACCTCCCATCCGGCGGCTGTCGCCTCGGCCAAAGCATCGTCCATGACGGCCAGCGGTTGACCGCTGGAATAGGCCAGGATCATCGTTCGCGCAGCCCGCTCCAGATGATAGAGCGCGTCCCAGGCCTCCGCCACGGTGTCGCCCAGGACGGTGACGCCATGGTTGCCCATCAGAACGGCCCTGTGGCGGCCGATGGTCTGGGCAATGCGCTCGCCTTCCTCCGCCCCGTGGGCGATGCCGCCGAAGCTGAGGTCATAGGCCAGGCGGTTGTAAAACCGCGCCGTGGTCTGATCGATGGGGCGAAGGGTCGGGTCCTTCAACGCGGCCAGCGCCGTGGCGTAGGGCGGATGCATGTGCAGCGCCACACGGGCCTGGGGTAGGTGGCGGTGCAGGGCGGAGTGGATCGCCCAGGCCGAGGGATCTGGCGCGTCTGGTCGGTCCATGGTGGCGGGGTCGTCGGCGTCGACCTCGATCAGATCCGAGGCGCGCACGCGGGAAAAGTGTACCCATCGCGGATTGACCAGGAATCTGCGCCCGTCGTCGGAGGTCGCGGCTGAGAAGTGATTGGCGACACCTTCGCACCACCCCTCCCGCGCGGCGAGGCGTAGGCAGGCGGCCAGGTCGATGCGGATCTGCATCTCCGCCGGCGGTTGGGTCAGCATGGTGCGACCATGGTGGCGACTGGGTGTCCCCGCCCCGGCCTTGCGCCGGGGCCCGTCCGGTCACGCTTGCCAAAGATGGGAGAGGTCCTCCCACTGGGGGTTCTTCGCCATGATGAGTTGGTTTTTCCAAGCACGCCGCCACCTCTTGAGGGCGCGTTCGCGGCGCAGGCCTGGCGCAAAGGCGCCATGTTCTTCCCACCAAACGAGTTGGTTGATGTTGTAACGTTGGGAGTGTTCGGACAGCCCGGCCCGATGCTGAGCAAGCCGCGCCCCGAGGTCGGTTGTCCGCCCGATGTAGAGCGCGCCATTCGGGCGAGAGGCCAGGATATAGACGTAGTACATCCCGAGAGACTGCGCCCGGCTTGGTTTCCAAACGGTAAATGCACGACTGCTTTGCAGGCGGGGCCCCGGCGCAAGGCCGGGGCGGGGTGGGCTTGGGTCACGCGACCACCTCGGCCGTTTCGACCACGGCATGGAGCAGAACGTCCGTTCCCGCCTGGGCCCATTCCTTGGTAATCTCCTCCGCTTCGTTGTGGGACAGGCCATCGACGCAGGGACACATGATCATCGCTGTGGGCGCAAGACGGTTGATCCAGCAGGCATCGTGCCCTGCGCCCGAGATGATGTCCATGTGGCTATAGCCCAGCCGTTCTGCGGCGGTGCGGACGGCGGTGACGCAACCGTCATCGAAAGTCACGGGGTCAAAACCGCCGACCTTCTCAAAGGCAATCTCCAGCCCCATGGCATCGACGATGGCCTGGCCTTCGGTCCGCAACCGGGCTTCCATGTCCTCGATCACCGACAGGTCCGGTGACCGGAAGTCGACGGTGAACACCGCCTTGCCCGGGATCACATTGCGGGAGTTTGGGAAGACGTCGATATGACCCGCCGCGCCCACGGCATGGGGGGCATGGCTGAGTGCAATCTCTTCGACCTTCTCCAGGATGCGCGCCATGGCGAGCCCCGCGTTCTTGCGCATGGGCATGGGGGTGGAGCCAGTGTGACTTTCCTTGCCGGTCACGGTCACCTGGGTCCAGGACAGACCCTGGCCGTGGGTGACGACACCGATATCGCGCCCCTCCGCCTCCAAGATCGGGCCTTGTTCGATGTGTAGCTCGAACATCGCATGCATCTTGCGGGCGCCGACCTCCTCGTCGCCGCGCCAACCGATGCGGTCCAACTCATCGCCGAAGCGTTTGCCCTCGGCGTCCACCTTGTCCTCGGCCCAGTCCTGGGTGTGGATGCCCGCAAACACGCCAGACGCCAGCATGGCGGGGGCGAAGCGGGTGCCTTCCTCGTTCGTCCAATTGGTGACGACGATGGGGTGCTTCGTGCGAATGCCCAAATCGTTGAGCGTGCGGATCAATTCGAGCCCGCCGAGCACGCCCAGAACGCCATCGTATTTGCCACCCGTGGGCTGCGTGTCGAGGTGGCTGCCCACGTAGACGGGCAGGGCGTCCGGGTCTTCGCCCGCCCGCGTCGCAAACATATTCCCAATCTTGTCGACGCCCATTGTCATCCCAGCCGCCTCGCACCAGGATTGAAACAGCGCCCGACCCTCGGCATCGGCATCGGTCAAGGTCTGACGATTGTTGCCGCCCGCCACGCCGGGTCCGATCTTGGCCATGTCCATCAGACTGTCCCACAGGCGGTCGGGATCGATGCGGAGGTTCTGACCTGCGGTGGCTGACATGGTGGCTCCCGTTATATTTGACCGTCTGGTAAAAGGGACGCTACCACGGGTCCAAGGCCAGTCAACCGGCGCTTGCGTCTGGCGGGTCGCTGGCACCAAATGCTTAAGGATGTGGCACCGTTTGTCCTGTCCGCCGGAGGAGTGCGCATGGCAAATGACGAGGGGCCAACCCGTATTCAGGTCAAAAACCGGGGGCTGATCTTGGAAGCTGGCTTGGATGTCTTTTCGACCGATGGGTTTCGCGGCGCCACGCTGGACGGGATCGCCAAGGCGGCTGGATTGTCCAAACCGAATGTCCTCTATTACTTCGGCTCGAAGGAGGCGATCTACCGCGCCTTGCTCGATACGTTGTTGGACACCTGGCTCGACCCGTTGCGCGCGCTCGACCCCGAGGGGGAGCCCTTGGAGGAATTCTTGGGCTACGTCCGCCGGAAGCTGGTTTTGGCGCGGGACTTCCCCCGTGAAAGCCGCCTATTCGCCGGGGAGATCCTGCGCGGTGCGCCGTTGATGGCCGACGCGCTCGCGGGGGATCTGAGGCAACTGGTTGATGCGCGCTGCGAGGTGATCCGTGCCTGGATGACATCGGGGCGATTGGCCCCCTCCGACCCGCACCATCTGGTTTTTTCGGTTTGGGCGCTGACCCAGCACTACGCCGATTTCGAAGTTCAGGTGGCGGCCGTTTTGGGACCCGAACGGGACCGCTGGGCCGAGGCGGAGGCGCATCTGGTCGAACACTTTCGGCGGGTGTTGGTGATGAGGCGCGTATCTCACAATGACCGCAGTCCTTAGCGCGACTTCTGGGGGGCGCTTCTCTATCACGCGATCTCGCGGTTGCGACAGGCGTTTCCTTCTCCAATGGCCGAGGTGTTTTCTCCCCGGCCACGCCAAGATGCATTGCGTTCGACGGCTTAGCCAAAGATCAAATCTGAAGCGTTAGGAGCGTTCGCGACGTCGAAATCTGTCCGTACGATTCCAAGAAAATGGTCGTCCACATCTCGGACCTTCGCAAATCTTATTTCGAAGAGACCATCGCTGCCCGGCGCGGCATTGGTAATGCGGCCGGTCATAACATAGTTCTCTTCGACCGTCAGATCGGCGGTTACGGCGTGGAAGCCGTACGACACTAGGGTGCCAGGACTATAGGCACCGGCCGCGACGGTGTATTCATCGCGAACCTCACGCCCCACGCTGAAGCTGTTTGTAGTCGTTGTTGCACCTCCAATACCGCCTTCGATTTTTATTTCTGAACCAAGCGAAAGGACGCCTTCAAGACCTGCGGTGGCAGAAATGCTCTTCGAGAGTGAGACGTTCCAGTTGAACTCCTTACTCGTGGTGGTGGTTTGATCTTCCCTCAAGACCCAGGTTGTCTTTGCGGAGCCGTTTCCGACTAAAACCCTAGCGGATTGGGATGTCGGAAGGATTTCTGAGGGACTGATGCCAATGACCCTTTCCGCCCGACCGGTGTTTGCGTCGAAATTCGGATGGTCCGTATCCCAAGTGTACGTTAACGTCGAATAGGTATCCTTTATACCGTCGCCGTTGAGGTCAAACCTACCATTAAACCTGCTTGTATTTAGGTCGTCTTTGATCTCGATGCCGGGTTGTGTAATGCTGAACGGTACGAACTTGGCCTCTCCTGCGTAATGTCGAAAATTGCTGGTCTGAAATTCCCTGGCAAATGGCAGGTACGCTTCGCTTGTGATCGGCGTGGAACCCCATGACGAGGCCTGGCCTTCTCCAAACTCGGTTTGCACCGTATCGCCGTCTTGAACACTGCTGAGCTTTTCTAAGTCTTCTTCAGATACCTTGCCTTCGATCCGGGCTTCGATCTCCGCGCCGAAGTCGCCAACGGAATCCCTATCAAAGGCTTCATAAAACGCTGCTTCGGCCAATTCTTCGATGACCGTGTCGCGCAGGGTGTCGCCGGTCAGGGCGCTGTCCAGTACGATCTTACCGTCCTTTGTGGCGACGCCGTTCAGCTTCATGCCATCGGTCGTCCGCAGATCGTCCACGAGGGAGATGTCCGCAGCCTCGCCGAGAAGGTCCACCGCCTCTGCCGCCGACTGAAGGTCGGTCTCCAGGACGCGGTTGATCAAATCGCCGGTCGTGGAGAAAGTTTGGATCTGCGCCTCGCTCAGGCGGGTCATGTCGATGCCACGTGCCGCCAGGGCCGAAGCGAAGGCCTGCGGAATGGACGCAGGGGCGGTGTTGAACTCGAACGCGTCTTCTTGTGCAAAGGCGAAACTGTCTAAAGCCAAGGTACTGTTCCTTTCGAGAGTGATACATGACCGACGCGCTGGCCGCGCCGGTGTTGCAAGGACCTAACGACTGCATGCATTGCCGCAACGGGCCGTGCCCGGTCCGGCAAGCCATTGCGAAGTTAAAGAAAAATTTGTGGCGAAAGCTTGCGAACCTGCGTTCGGGAGGCGCTAAGGCATTGAAAAACTGCAACCGATTGCAGCGGTATTCGTCCGACACCCATCGGAAACCTGGTCCCAGCACGCAAAACGCCGCCAGTCTTCGCTATGAAGACTGACGGCGCTTGACGGATTATGGGCGGATCGCCGCGATCTGCGCCGTTTGATCGGTTGTCTGTCGCCTATTCGGCAGCCACTTTTGTCGCCGGGTTGTTGGGATGCGTGGTCCAATCGGCAGGCTCGGCCTCGACCACTTTGCCGGTGCGGGGGTCGACCGTGCCGGGGGCGAGGCGTTCCATCGTGATGCAATTGTCCACCGGGCAGACATCCACACAGAGGTTGCAGGCCACGCATTCGGCGTCGATGACTTCGAACGTGCGGTCGGCGGACATGCTGATGGCTTGGTGGGAGGTGTCTTCGCAGGCGGCGTAGCAGCGGCCGCATTTGATGCAATCGTCCTGGCTGATGCGGGCCTTGGTGACATAGTTGAGGTTCAGGTACTGCCAGTCGGTCACGTTGGGCACGGCGCGCCCTACCAAGTCATCGATGGTCATGCCTTTTTCGTCCAAGTAGCGCGACAGGCCCGCCGTCATCTCTTTGATGATGCCAAAGCCGTAGGTCATAGCCGCCGTGCAGACCTGTACGTTGCCCGCGCCCAGGGTCATGAACTCCGCCGCGTCGCGCCAGGTGGTGACGCCGCCGATGCCGCTGATGGGCAGGCCATGGGTCTCGGGGTTGCGGGCGATTTCGGAGACCATGGACAGGGCGATGGGTTTGACGGCGGGGCCGCAATAGCCGCCGTGGCTGCCCTTGCCGTCGATTGTGGGCTCGGGGGCGAAGTCGTCCAGATCCACGCTGGTGATGGAGTTGATCGTGTTGATCAAGCTGACCGCATCGGCGCCGCCCCGTTTGGCGGCGGCGGCAGGTTTGCGGATGTCAGTGATGTTGGGCGTCAGCTTCACGATGACGGGCATCCGGCTGTATTGTTTGCACCAGCGGGTGACCATCTCGATGTACTCGGGCACCTGGCCCACCGCGCTGCCCATGCCCCGCTCGCTCATGCCATGGGGGCAGCCGAAGTTCAGTTCGATGCCGTCGGCGCCCGTCTCCTCGACCCGGGGCAGGATGGCGCGCCAGGCGTCTTCCTCGCAGGGCACCATGATCGAGGCGACTAGGGCGCGGTCGGGGTAGTCGCGCTTGACCGCTTTCATCTCATCGAGGTTAGTTTGCAACGGGCGGTCGGTGATCAATTCGATGTTGTTGAGCCCCAGCAGGCGGCGGTCGGCGCCATAGATCGCGCCGTAGCGGGGGCCGTTGACGTTGACCACGGGTGGGCCTTCGGCACCGAGCGTCTTCCAAACGACACCGCCCCAACCGGCCTCGAACGCGCGGCGGACGTTGTATTCCTTATCGGTCGGCGGCGCAGAGGCCAGCCAGAAGGGGTTGGGGCTCTTGATGCCTACGAAATCGGTCGTCAGATCGGCCATGGCTGTGCCTCCAGGGTTCGGTGTGATGGGCGTGGCGTGGAGTGTGTAAGCGGCGCTCGGGACAGCGCGGCGGCGAGTGTTGCGGCGTCCGGCGGTTCTGTGTCGAGGCGCAGGCGCGGGATGTTCTCGGGCAGGCAAATGCGCAGCAGATCCGCGAGGGTCTGGACCTCGGGCGGAAGACGGCGCGGCACCTTGACCAGTGTCACCCAGGGCGCCGCCAGGGCCAGTAGCAGCCCGCCCGGTTCGCCGGTCGTCCAGGTGGCGGCCACCGCGCCTGCCGTGATCAGCGCGGCCCCCGTACAGCGGGCGGGGGCGACCCAGGCGGCGGGTTCGAGCGGTGGGAGCAGCAGCAGGTCCGAGGCGCGGGACAGGTCCAAAAGCCAGTCTTCGGTGCGCCGCCCCTTAGCCAGTGTGTCGAGCCTCTGGGCCGGGTGGACCTGGCGCGGGACAAGACCGCTGGATTGGACCGCTGTCAGCATCTCGGCCAGCAGGCCCACATAGGCCAGGCGCCCGTCCCGGTCACCGCTGTGATCGGGGAGGCCAAAGGCGGCCTCGATCCGGGTCAGGGGGTCGGTCGGCGCCGCCAACTCAGGCCCACACGCGGGTTGGGGGGGGCGCGTCAGGTGCTTCGACCTCGGACAGGACCCGCCGCGCGTCGTAGGGTCGGGTCTGGGTGCCCAAGGAGCGCGCGCCGATATGTGGGGCGATGCTCACGCGGTCAGCGCGGAATGAATGTCCATGGCCGCATCGCGTCCTTCGGCTACGGCGGTCACCGTCAGGTCCTCGCCGCCCGAGGCACAATCCCCTCCGGCCCAGACCTTATCGAGCGAGGTACGACCCGCCCCGGTGACGGCAATCTTGCCGCCGTCCAGGTCCAACCCTTCGACCGCCTCCAGCTTTTGGCCGATGGCGCGGAATAGTTGATCGGCGCGCAGGGTCACGGTTTCCCCGGTCTGGGACATATCCGGGTTCAGATAGGCGAGCTCGACCTCCCGCAACTGGCCCTCACCGTGCAGGGCCACGGGCGCCACGTTGAACATCAGGCGGACGCCGTGGCTTGCGGCCAGGTCCTGCTCAAAGCGGCTGGCTGGCATCCGGTCGCGTCCTCGGCGATAGGCAATGGTGACCGTCTCGGCCCCGAGCAGTTTGGATTGGACGGCGGCATCCACGGCGGTCATACCGCCGCCCACAACGACAACGTGTCGGCCCACGGGCAGCTGGGTCAGGTCGGCCTGCTGGCGTAGAGAGGCGATGAAGTCCACGGCATTGGCCGCGCCGGTCATCTCTTCGCCTTCCAAGCCCAGGGCGCCCACGCCGCCAAGCCCAATGCCCAGGAAGACAGCATCATATTTCTCGCGCAGGTCGGGCAGGGTGAGACCGTTTCCCAGGCCCTGGCCGGTCACAAGCGTAATGCCCCCGATGGACAGCAGCCAATCGACTTCCGCCTGTGCAAAGCCTCCGGGCGTCTTGTAGGCCGCGATCCCGTATTCGTTCAGCCCGCCGGGCTTCGTCTTGCTGTCATAGAGCGTGACCGTATGGCCCAGCATCGCCAAGCGGTGCGCACAGGCCAGCCCCGCCGGACCCGCGCCAATGACGGCCACGGTCTTGTCCGTCGCGGGTGCACGGGTGTAGGGGTGCCCGCCTTCGGCCATCAGCGCGTCCGTGGCATAGCGTTGCAGGCGCCCGATCTGCACGGGTTTGCCCTCTGCCGCCTCGCGGACACAGGCCTCCTCGCAGAGGGTTTCGGTCGGGCAGACACGGGCGCACATGCCACCCAGGATGTTTTGATCGAAGATTGTTTTGCCCGCTGCCTCGGGCATGCCCGTTTGGATCTGTCGGATGAAAAGCGGGATGTCGATGTCGGTCGGACAGGCCGTGATGCAGGGCGCGTCGTGGCAGAAGTAGCACCGGTCAGCGGCCACCGTTGCCTCATGGGCGTCATAGGCCGGATGCAGGTCGGCGAAATTTTCGGCCAGGTCCTCGGGGCCCAGGCGTCCCGCACGGATTCCGTCCAGGCGCATCGCTTCGGTCATGGCTGTCTCCCTGCGGGTCAGATGGCTGTCTCAAGCCGCTAGCTTGCCACGATGGTATTTTTTATCAACTGGTAAAATTTGAGCGGTTTGAAAACGGGGGAATGGGGGTTCCTGGGGTCAAGATATGGCCACTCGCTGTCCGTGGCGACCGCGCAGTTTGGCGCGGTTCAGCGGGGATTGGCCCTGGCGTGAGTGGCGGCTATGCCGCCCGCCTAAAGGCGCGCACCACCCCGAAGACGTGGCCCTCTTATGGCCTGATGCGCAGGGTCACAATCTCCCACGGCGTCACATCCAGGTAGAGCACCCGCTCATCATGGGTCACGGACGCGACCGTGACCTCATGGAAGTCGCAGATCTCCGCCGACCCGATGCCACCGGGGATCGTCACGCGGACCGGCCCCCGCCCGCCTTGGGCCTCGTAGAGCCGCAGGATCATCCCATCGCCGTCTTCCGCGCGCTTCCACGTGCGCAGGGTGACATTGGGCACGTCGACCGAGGGTGGACTGGGCAGCGCCCGTCCATCACCGCGCCAGAGCCGCAATGGATGGTTGAGATCATAGGCTTCCGCCTCCACCCCATCGCTGCGGTCGCCGATGTGCGGCAGCAGAGCATAGGTGAACACATGGCGGCCCTGATCGGCAGTGGGGTCCGGCTCCGTCGAGGATTTGATCAACGACAACCGCATCACCCCGTCGCGCACGTCGTAGCCGTATTTGCAATCGTTCAGCAGCGCCACGCCGTAGCCGCGTTCCGCCATATCGGCCCATTTGTGGCCCGCGACCTCGAACCGGGCGGCATCAAAGGGGGTGTTGGCATGGGTGACGCGGGGGATCGTGCCCCATTGGATGTCATAGAGCGCATGGCTGGAGTGGACGGCCACGGGAAACGCCACCTTGAGGAGGATATGGGTCTCGCGCCAGTCGACCTCCGTCTCGAAGTCAATGCGTTTGGACCCGGCGCGCAGCACGATACGCTGGTGTATGCGGCTGTTGCGCAAAACCCGGGTGGTGTGGACGACGGCGCGCAGCGGCCCGGTTTCCACGAGCGAGACGGCGGCGGTTGTGCCTTCGGGCTCCAACCGATCCTCGAAGAAGGGGTCGATGTCCCATGCATCCCAACTGACGGGCCGGTCCTCATAGAGTTGCAGGGCATTGCCCTTGCATCCTTCGGTCAGGACCTCGCGCTGGGCTTCCTTGTCGAAGACGCGAGAGAGCGCGCCAAAGGCGTCGATCTCGACGCGGATGAGATCGTTTTCCAAGACCGCGGTGACGCCATCGCTTTGGCCGGTCACCTGTGGCGGCACCGGGCTGTTGCCGATTACGCGGGCCTCGTAAGGCGCCATGGCAGGCAAATGAACAAGGGTGCCACCTTCAACTGCTTGGCCCTCCAAGTCGACGGCCCAGGCATTTGGCACCACCACAAAGCGGTCGCAGGGCAGTGGCGCGGTGTTCAGGGCCACCGGCGTCTCGCCTTGGCCCGCGAGGACTTTGCAGGCGTCACGGGTGGCGGTCTCCGCGGCTTCGCGGACGGCGGCGAAATCGGTACGCGCCTGGGTGAAGACCTCCGTGATCGAGGTGCCCGTTAGGATGTCGTGGAACTGATTGAGGCAGAGCAGCTCCCACGCCGCGCCCAGATCGGGCGTCAGCCCCGCCATGGCCGACAGCGCCTCCGCCTCATGCAGAGCGGTTTCGGCCTGTCGGTTGGCGCGCTTGATCCAGCCTTGGCTGGTCAAGACACCGCGATGGCCCTCCATGTAGTGCTCCCCCCGCCAGATGGGCAGATCGGCGGCCTGGGTCTCCAGCGCTTCGAAGGTTTCGCGCACGGTCCCCATGCGCAGGCGTGGCATCCCCGGCATTTCGGCATAGGCCTGGGCGGCCCAGATCAGATCCTCCTTCGGCCCGCCGCCGCCATCGCCGTAGCCATAGCAGATGGGCAGCGTGTCGATCTTGTCCTTGGTCGTTGATTTCGTCCAGGTCCCCATGACCTCCGGCGCTGAGAGGTCGGATTTGTAGTTGGTGGGGAAGGGCAAATGCTTCACCACGCGGGGGGTGGTCAGCACATGGGCCAAAACGCGGGTGCCGTCCCGGCCTTCCCACCAATGGGTCGAGGCGGGCAGGCGGTTCGTTTGGTTCCAGTTCAGCTTATTGGTGCAGAACCATTGCAGGCCCGCGTGTTTCATCAACTGCGGGATTGTCCAGGGAAACCCGAAGGTGTCAGGCAGCCAGAGCACAGGCGTTTCCACCGGCCCAAACCGATCCCGGAAGTATTTGCGGCCCAGCATCAATTGCCGGACCAGCGCCTCCGGGCCGGGGATGTTGAGGTCCGGCTCCACCCACATGCCGCCCATGACTTCCCACCGGCCCTCGGCCACCCGCTGGCGGATGCGCTCAAAAATGTCGGGATAGTCCTGTTCGGTATAGGCATAGAGCTGCGGCTGCGAATGGCTGAAGCGGAAGTCGGGGTAGCTGTCCATCAGCCTCAGGGCATTGGCATAGGTGCGCCCGTTCTTGCGGCGGATTTGCTCAATCGGCCAGAGGTAGGCCACGTCCATATGGGCATGGCCTATGCCGATCAGGGTCACGTCCAGGGGGGCACCGGCACGGGCGATCCCGTCGCGCAAACTGTCCATGGCACGGGGCAGGCTGTCGTAGAAGGCATCGCCCATGGGGTCGCGGGTGTCGAGCGTGACAAAGGCCGCGTCCAGGGCGTTCAACAGGCGGTGCCGCTCCGGCCGGTCATCGGACAGGACACCCACCGATTGGCAGGCCGCCGTCGCCAACGCGATGAAGGCCTCGGTCTCTGGGTGACGCTCGACGATCTGACAGCGCCCGATGTAGGGCTTCGCCCCGCTATCCCGGCTCGGCGGCCAGCCCACAAGGCCCGTCCACCCGTGCAGCGCGATGTCCCAAGTATCGGCTCCGTCGGGTAGGGGGACCATGTGGTGATGTCGGTCGGCTGACCCGATGGCGGCGCCATTTACGTAGACCAGCGCCTCCGGGTGGCCAAAGATGTCGCCCATGTTGCCCAATGGCAGGTGCAGCGCTGTGTGCGCGGGGTCGAAGTCGGTTGGCCGCTCAGCCCGGCTGCGCATCAGGAAATTCAGCTCGCATCGGCCCCAATAGCTGTCTGGTGCCACCTCTGGCCAATGGTCGAAGGGGCCATCAAGTGGTGGCGGCGTCTCAGCATCGGCCAGTTCCGCCAGACGAAAGGGCACCAGTGGGACGCGGCGGCGAAAGGCCATGGGCGCGATCAGGCCCAAGCGCTGGGCGATCTTTTCCTGTGTCAGGCGGAAGCTGTGGTTCATGGTTGGTCGTTTCGTGGGTCTGGGGCGCGGTCCTGTTGCGACGTGACCCCCATGGTCGGCGGTCTGAAACCGAAACGGGGGGCACCGGCCACCTGAAGGAGGCACTGACCCTTCGGTCAGGGGCTCTTGCATGGGGGCAGAGGGCTGCGCAGGTCTGTGGGGGGTCTCTTCGGTGGCTCTCTATCTTCTGTCGCTAGGCGGCCGTGGGGCCGGTGGTCATTCGGTCTGCAAATCGAACCCAGGCACATTGCCCCGAAACTGGGCGGCGGCAGCCTGGGCCTCATGCTCAAGCGCCTCAGGGGTCCAATCGTCTGATCCCCAGGGACGGTTCAGGTCCGGCCAGGGGATCGAGTCGATCAACAGCCGGGTATAGGGATGGCGCGGGTCCCCGATGACCTGTCCGGGTGGTCCCGCCTCGACCACGCGGCCCTTGTAGAGGACCATCACGAAGTCGCTGACGTGATAGGCCGTGGCCAGGTCGTGGGTGATATACAAGATCGAGATGCCGTGTTTGTCCTTTAGGTCGTAGATGTTCGACAGGATCGTCGCGCGCAGGCTGGCATCGACCATGGACACCGGCTCATCCGCGATCAGCAACTTGGGGCTCAGCATCAGGGCGCGGGCCACGATCAACCGCTGCCGTTGGCCGCCAGACAATTGGTGCGGATAGCGTGGCAAGACCAGGTCCGGGTCCAGTCCCACGGCGGCGCAGGCGTCCTCCATGGCGCGCTGGGTATGGGCCTTGCCCTCGGACAGGCCGAAGCGTCTGAAGGGAAACGACAGGGCATGCGACACCCGGTAGAACGGGTTGAAGCAGCCATATGGGTCCTGGAATACGGCCTGCACATTCTTGCGGAAATCCAGGCTATCGGCGGCGCCCATGCCATAGACGTCCCGTCCTTCATAGAGGACCCGCCCAGTGGTGGGCGGGTTAAAGCCCAGCATTACCCCGCCCATGGTCGATTTTCCGGACCCCGACTGTCCGACAATCGAGATGATCTGCGGCGTGTCCCCCTGCAAAGCGAAAGACATGGGATGTAGCGCCGTGACGGTGCCATAGGTCTTTGAGACGCCATCGAACCGCAACAGCGGCTCCCGGCTGCTGCGCCGGGGCGCGGGGGCGCTGCGGTCCGGGTTGAGAAAGCTTTCTCCGCCGACCAAGGGGACTGAGCGGATCAGGTCTTGGGTATAGGGGTGCTTGGGTGCGTCGATGATCTGGGCGACGGTGCCGTGTTCGACCAATTCGCCGTCCTTCAAAACGGCCAGTTCATCGACCGATTGGGCCATCAACCCCATGTCATGGCCGATCAGAATAAGGCCCGATCCAATCTTACGCTGGATGTCGTTGAGCGTCTGCATGACCTGCCGCTGAGTGACCACGTCAAGCGCACTGGTCGGCTCGTCGGCGATGATAAGGTCGGGGTCGAGCAGGATGCCCAGGGCAATGCACACCCGTTGCTTCATTCCGCCCGACAGCTCATGGGGATACAGGTTGCCCGTATGGGCCGGCAAACCAACCGAGGCGAGCGCAGCCGCTGATCGGGCCTTGAGCGTGCCACGGGGCAGGGCACCTTCGTGGGCGATAACGGCATCCCACATCTGCGGCTCCACCCGCATCACGGGGTTCAGCGAATTCATTGCGCCCTGGGGGATATAGGCCACGCGGCTGAGGCGCGTGCGGCGCATCTCTTCCTCAGAGAGGGCCAGCACGTCCGTTCCGGCAAGGTCAATGGTGCCGTTGGACACCCGGCCCGGTTCCGCCAGCATTCGCATGATAGCGAGCGCCGTCGTCGTCTTGCCGGATCCGCTTTCTCCGATGAAACCGACACGGCGTCCGGCCTGGATCGTGAGAGAGAGCGCCTTGACTGCCTGCACGACGCCTTGGGGTGTCGGAAAATCGATCGAGAGGTCACGCAACGTGAGAACAGGGGTGTCAGGCATTGGGACCTCCGACGGCAAACTTTTCAGAGAAAAGTTTGGAAAAAGTCTTCGCTGAAGACTTTTGGCACCAGGCCTCGCGCCGGTGGCGTGTAGGACGGATGCCGGGACAGGTTTCGGGCGCGCGTCGTCGCGCGGTGGCCCGTGTCTGCTCTGCAGGGCTTACGACATGCGACTGGACACCTTCGGGACGGCCAGGCATCAGCTCAACTTCCTCAGCCGTGGGTTGGACACTTCATCCAACCCGAGATTGATCAGCAGCAGCCCGATAAACATCACACCCAGCAACAGCGTCGGCAGCCCCCACCACCACCACAGGTTTTGGATCAGCGCGCCTGCGTTGATGGCCTCATAGATTGTGCGCCCGAGCGTTGGGATGCGTTGCGGCCCCAAGCCTAGCACCTCCAGGCCGACGGCTGTCACAATGGCCGTTGTGACCGAGGCGATGAAGGACCCGAAAAGGTAGGGCACCAGATTGGGCATCATCTCTCGGAACATGATGTGGGGCACGGAGGCCCCGGACAGCTGCGCCATCTGCACGTAGCCGGATCGTTTCATCGACAACACCTGGGCGCGGATCAAACGCGTTGGCGATTGCCAGACAAAGCCCGCGATCAGCAGTGCCATCATCGTCAAGGAGACATCCCCAAACGCCGATTGAAACACCACGAGGATCAGGAGCGGGGGGATCGTGATCATTACGTCTGACAGCACGCGGATCGTGTCGTCCACGCGCCCGCCGACGAACCCGGCCGTGAACCCCAAGACGATCCCCGTCGTCATGCCAATCAAAGAGGCGAGTAATCCCACGAACAGGGAGTTTGGCGCCCCCATAATGATCAGCGCGAGCATATCGCGACCGGAGCCATCGGTGCCCAATGGGTTAATCCAGGTGCCCTCTTGCCGGCGCAGGTTCTCAAACCCCACCGGTGGCAGCTTCAGGGTGTTGGAGCCCGTAAAGACCAGATCCAGGTTCCAAAACAGGCGTCCTAGGAGGCCAATGGCCACGATCCCAAGAAGCAGGCCAAGGCCCCAGAACAGTTTTGGGTTCATCCATGGGCTGTCGAAGCGGCGAAGGCGGCGGGTCTGACGGCGGTCGGCGCGGCTCGGCGGAGTGCGTCCGCTTTGCGCCTCGGACGAGGTGCGCGTCATGGCATGCCTCCTGATTGTCTCGGGGCAGTCGGCGCGGTGTCCTGCGACGGGTGTTGGCCGTGCCTGGCCCGTTGCGTCTGATCTCTAGAGACAGCGTGCCTGGCGGAGAGTGTGGTTCCTGCTGTCAGGCACAGTCCGGGCGATTTCGTGAGGCACGTCGCACATCTGTCCTGTCGACCAATCCCCTGTCGGGATCGTCCGATGGGACGCCGCACAGACTTAAGGGAGGTCGGTCGAAACCCACTTACGCGAGGCCCGTCGAACCATGATCGGCGCGCGTTTGAGATGGCGATCCAGCCTGAGTTTCGCTGGTGGTCCGACGTTCTTGGTAATCCGCTCGGATGCTCGGCATATCCGCACTGGGGCCGCACTTTCCTTTTAGCGTTAAGCTGTATTGGCGGGGGGGAAGCCCACCCAGGGTTTAGTTGCAGCGGGGGTATCTTACGCGAAGTGCTGGGCGCAGGCGGGAGCGAGATTTTCGACGATTTCGATTGTGGGTCATGGTTGGGAGATAAACCACCACTTGGGCGCCGACTTGAGCCGCCACACCCATGGCTCCGGGCCCCACCGCCGTGGTGCGTTCTATGATCCCAGTCAGGCGCTGTCATGGCGGATCCTCGGGTCTATGAACGGATAGAGCAGGTCCACCAGAAAGACGCTGATCGCGGTCATCAGGATAATGACAAAGCTGACGCCCTGAATGACGGGGAAGTCCTGGTTCAGGATCGCGTCGTAGAGCAGCTTGCCCATCCCGTTGTACGCAAAGATCCGCTCCACCAGGACCTGTCCCGCCACCAACAGGCCGATCTTGAGCGCGAAGGCCGTGATCTGGGGCAGGATCGCGTTGCGGATCATGTAGCGGTACAGGACGTAGCGGGGACGTAGGCCCTTGGCCTCCGCCAGCTTGACGTAGTCTTCGCCCTGCACGGTGATCATCAGGCCCCGCATGCCCAGGGCCCAGAAGCCAAAGGTGACGATCACGATGCTGAGCGCGGGCAGAAACCCGTGGTGCAAGACTGACAGAATGAAATCCAAAGACCAGCCGGGCTCGACCGTCAGGCCATAGGCGCCGGTGAGGGGGAACCACCGCAGCTTCGCCGCGAAGACCCACATCAGCAGCAGGCCCGACAGGATCGGTGGGATGGACGTAAAGACCATGGCCGCTGGGATGGCCACGCGGACCAGCTTGGGCGACCGGTCCCAAACCATGAGCGCACCGAGAAGGTTGCCAATGAGGAAGGTTATCACCAACGACAGGATCATCAGGCCCAGCGTCCAGGGGAGTGCGGCCGCGATCAGGGAGGAGACGGGCGTCGGGAAAGAGGCTGTCGAGAGGCCGAAGTCGAAGCGTAGGACATTCCCGATGTAGCTGAGGTATTGCCAGATCAGCGGCCCGTCGATCCCCATTGAGGCGCGCAACTGAGCGAGGATTTCGTCCGAATTGGCGACCGTTCCCGCGCCAGAGGCCATGCGGCCCAGGGCGATCTCGGCGGGGTCCACGGGCGACAGGCGCGGGATGATCCAAATGAGGGTCGCGGCGATGAGCACCGTCAGGACCAAGGTGATGAGCCGGTTCTTGAGATAGGCCGCAGGGATCACGGGCATGGCGGGTCTCCTGTAGCTAGACCTGGGAAGCGGCCAGGACGGTCTTGAGATAGATCTCGGGGGACGGGCGAGGGGTCATCATCGTGTCCCGCCAGGCGCGGGTTTCGGCATCAATGACGGCCAGTTCCCAGACGCAGCCGATGGTGCCCCGGTCTTGAACGTCTGAGGGCCGACCATCGAACCGTTGCCTGTGTACGGCGTGGCAGAGGATTGAGCCCTCCTCCCACCAATGGACCGCCAGGGTGACGCCCTCGGTGCCCCGGTGGATGATGGCAAAGCCAAGGCTGGCGTCGGACCCCGTGGCCTTCAATTTGGCCAGGACATCATCCCGAATGAACGTCCGTGCCGTGCCGAAGTCCGCTTGTGTGATGCCCTGATCAGCCGTGGCGATGCCATAGAGTTTCACGCGCAACGCCCGGATGGACCACACTCCATGGCGCGACAGGTCCCGTGGGGCATAGGTCGCGTCGGAAGGGGCTGGCCTGGTCACTGCATCCATCTTGGTGATTTCCCGAGAACGAGCGCTGGTGGCGAGCCCCACCCTACGAAGCGTCTCGTAGGGCAGGGGGTGCCGCACCTGAGCCGATCACTCGACCTTGGTCAGGCCATGGACGATCTGATGACCCGTGTTCCACCAAAAGAAGGGGTGGTTGTAATAGTTGTCGTTGGTCGGCCAACCCTCCCAATAGGTGGTGTTGAAGGGGATCAGCTTCGCCGCCTGCACCAGGGGGATAAACGGCATCTCCTCGGCCAGATGGCCGTAGGCCTGACCGACCAAGTCGACGATCTGTGGATCGCCCAGGGGCAGCGAGGCCATCTCGTCCACGGCCGCCGAATAGGCCTCTGCTGCCGCACCATCCCAGCGGGCGGTGTTGTTGAAGCCGGGCGAGCGTTCGCCCACGGGCACCACGTCCTTGACCGTGTAGCGGCCCATGGAGGCCCAGGGTTCGTTCACCGATCCGCAGGACAGCCAGCTGTAGGACATCTCATAGGCGCCGAAGGGCAGCACTTCGCCCCAGAAGACGCCGTTCTCGACCGGAACCGACCGGGCATCGATGCCCGCGCGCTGCAATTGTTCGACCACCACGTCGATGGTGCGGGTGTATTCGGTCGAGGCGGAGTTGACGTGGATCTCCACAGACAGGGTTTCACCGTCCTTGGTGTAGTAATCGCCGTCCCGGGTCCAACCGGCCCCCTCGATCAGGGCTTGGGCCGCGTCCACATCCGCCGTCATGGGCAGTTCACCGCCCGCGGCGATGGCCGCTTGGATAAAAGGCTGCATGGCGCCGTACTGGGCGAACATCGTGCGCGATGGCTCGGTCGTGCCCTCATAGGCGACGTTCACGATCTGGCTGCGGTCGATGATATGGGCCACCGCGCGGCGCATGGCCGGGTCGTCCCATGGGGCGACAGTCGTGTTGATCTCGAGCTGCCGTGCGCAGGGGTCGGCGGCGGCATAGGGATAGTCCTCGTACCAAGCGATCACGGCGGCGTTTTGGGCACGCACGGCCTCAAATGTACCGACCGAGACGTTCTGTGCGGCGTCCAGGTCGTTGCCCGCGATCAACTGTGCGCGGCTTTCTTCGCCGCCCGTCTCCAGGAAGATGACGCGCTGTGGCTCCGGCAGGTCCATGAACCCCGTTTTGGCGCCCCACCAATCGTCATTGCGGTCCCAGATGGCGCGGTTGGTTGCGGCCGAGGTGAAGGTGTAGGGGCCGGTTCCGATGGGTTCGGGGAAGGTAAAGGTGGCGGCGTCCTGCCCGGCCCAGATGTGTTCCGGCATGATGAGGTAGCTGCCGAAGATCCGAATGCCGAAGTTCTCGACCATGAAGCGGGGGTTGGGCGCCTGGAGCGTGACCGAGACCGTTAGGTCATCGACCTTTTCGACCGAGGCCACCTGGGAGCGGATGGCCGAGGCCTCGCGGGCCGTGATTTCTTCGTTTTCCAGCGCGAGGTTGATTGAAAAGACGACGTCGTCGGCATTGAACGCCTCGCCATCGGACCACTCCACACCGTCGCGGAGGGAGATGGTGAAGGCGCTGCTGTCATCGTTGCCCTCGAACCCAATGGCCAGCCAAGGGTCCAACTCACCGGTGTTGTAGTCGAGGATGAACAACGGCTCCCACATGACTTGGTGGCCGCCATGCATCCGGCGCACGCCCGTCCCATCGGTCAACCAATTGAAGTTGGTCGGGTCCGTTATGGTGCGGTCCAGATCGAAGATCACCGTGTCCTCGCGCGCCACGTCTTGGGCCAGCGCGGTCCCGGTCATCAGCGCCAGCGTCGCCGTCCCGGTGATGAGGTGCTTGAACATGAGGTTTCTCCCTAGTCGGTCTTATCTTTTGTGATCGAGGACGAGGACGCGCGTGTGCCCCGTCAGATCATTGGCCGCGATCTCGGCGTGGGGCCCGAAGGCGAATTCCACATCCCTTGAATTGAAGTAGGGCAGGAAGTCCGTGATCCACTGAATATTAGCCGGTCTATAGGCCAAAGTCCTGAAATGTATGGGAATGACCAGCTTGGGGGCGGTCATATGGATCATCCGCATGAGATCGGGCAAAGCAATCGTTGGCGATCCGCCGGTCAGCGCGCAGAGGACATCCACGCCTTCGAAAAAGGCGATCTGTTCGTCGGTCAGCGCGTTGCCCACATCGCCCATGTGCGCGATTTTGATCCCGTCGAGCGTAAAACGATACATGGCGTTTTGATTTGCCACGCCGCGGGGGTGATGCTCCCATTCTTCGGCGGCGATGGCCTGGACGGTTAACCCGCCCACTTCGGCCGTGCCCTTGCCGTCGCCTGCGATGTCTAGCGTGTTGCAGGTCACCGGATGTCCCGCGATCAGGTCACTGCGGCAATGGGCGTCGTCATCGTCGGACGAGGTCAGGACAATATCGGCGGCCTCTGTGATGGCTGGATACCCCAATACATCTGGCGTGAAGGGGTCGGTCATCACGGACGTCTGCTTGCCTTCGAACAGCAGCGCTGCTTGCCCGAACCACGTCACCCGCATCAGTTGTTGCCCACCACATGGGGGGATCCGGTCGCCGTGATATCGTCATTCGCTGGCCGAGGGTGGGTGCGCCAGGCCCCGGCGGAGCCACGGCAGAGCAGGGCCTCGACACCTCTGGCCCAGGTTGGGTCCGTTGTCTGAACGCTCGGCGGGCAATAGCGCAGGGTCAGACCACAGCGCCGCCGGTTGCTCAGGTTTGGTCGCGACCCGTGGACAAGCATATCTGCGTGCAGCGACACCTGACCCGCGCGCAATGCATTCGTGACGGGGGCGCCTAAACGGGTCGTATCGGCGGTTTCTTTGTGAAAGACCGCCTCCTCCCCCGACGCTTTTACCGCGAGCGCGCCCTTATCGTGGCTGCCGGGAATGAACCGCATGGCGGCGTTTTCGGCGTCCGCATCGTCAATGGCCAACCAGACCGTCACGGTGCGCGCCGGGCTAAGGGCCCAGAACGACGCGTCTTGGTGCCAGGGCACGGCCTTTGGGTCACCGGGCTGTTTGCAGAGGATGGCCGAAGCCCAGCAGAGGATATCTGGCCCGATGATGTCCTGCACCAGATCCAGAATGCGCGGCTCGGTCGCCAGATCATAGAGCCCACGCAGGCGCGCCTGATAGCAGTTGATGCCATAGGCGCCGTCCCGTCCCATCGCAGCCATCAGACGGTCCGCATAGGTCCGGATTGTCTCGATCTCTGACCCATCAAAGACGTCGAACGGCGCGATAAATCCGTCCCGGTTATAGGCATCGATATGGTCTTGGGACAGGACCTCGGGGCGGTGGTCCACGGGCGAAAAGGTCAGATCTGTTGGTGTATCGAGCATGTTCCCCTCCCAAGGACACGCGTTGAAGCTAGCAGGTGGCTGGTGGTCGCGCGCTCGGCAGAATTGACATTTTCTTGTCCTAAATTGACATTCAGCTTGTTCCTTGGGCGCAGATGATAAGAAGGCAGCAGGATGGAATCTGAGACGTTTTTCATCGACGATTACATCGCGCCCAACGAAACCCACCATGTGGCCCGCAAAACGCTGCCCGCTCGGTTTCCGTCCTTGGCCCACCGTCACGATTACCACGAGGTGATGTTGATCGAGGCCGGGCGCACGGCCCATTGGGTGAACGGGGCATCGCAAGATCTTGAGGCGGGGGACCTGTTGTGCATTCGCCCGAACGATACCCATGCCTTGCGGGCCAGCCGGGCAGGGGGCTGCACGATCGTGAACGTGATGTTTCGCAGCGAGATCGCGGATCATGTGGCCGCCCGTTACGCACCCGATGTCTCTGGACGCTTCTTTTGGCGGGAAGCACGGCTGCCCGCCCAATACCACCTGTCGGGCACGCGGCGGCAAGATGCCTTGCGCTTGCTACAGGATCTGCGCGCTGGCCCACGCAGTCTGGTTCGGATCGAAGAGTTCCTCCTGGCGCTGGTAAACCGCGTCGTCTTCGCCCCCGACAGGCTGCAGGGCGGGGCGCCGCCTTGGTTGATTGCCGCCTGTGCGGCCGCCCAAACGGAAGCCGTCTACCGGATTGGCGCGGCTGGATTGGTGGCGGCGGCGGGGCGCAGCCATGAACATGTGTGCCGCGCCATGAGGCGCCACTTGGGCACGACACCCTCGGCTTATGTGAACGGCATCCGCATGGAGCAGGCCGCGCGGATGTTGGATGTGACCGATTTGGCCATTCCCGACGTTGCAGAGGCCCTGGGAATCGAGAACCTCAGTCACTTCTATCGGCTGTTTGGTCAGCAATATGGAACGACACCGCGGCTCTATCGCAAACGCCACCAGAAGGATCCGTTTCGACAGGATTGACCCCCTGCGGTGCGCGCCGCAGGATCTGAAGAGCGAGAGGAGAGCCCATGCCCAAAGCCTATTGGATCGCCCATGTGACCGTCACCGACCCGGATCCCTATGCGCTCTACGCAAAGGGTGCGACCGAGGTCTTTGCTGCCCATGGCGCCCGGGTTCTGGCCCGTGGCGGTCGGATCGAAGCCTTGGAGGGCGACAGCCGTCCCCGCAATGTGGTGATCGAATTCGACAGCATGGACGCGGCTTTAGCGTGTTATCATTCGCCGGAGTATCAGGCGGCGCGCGCCCATCGGATCGGGGCAGGGGACGCGCAGATCATGATCCTTGAGGGCAGTGATTGACTGCGACCCTTGAAGCCCCTGGGGACCCCTCCTAAGCTGCTTCCCATGTCTACTCCGCAAGAGCCGAACATCATTCGCCTGGCCCGCGAAACAGGCGAAACCATCCAGGCTGAGCCCCTGGACCTTGGTCCGCGCGTGCGGGACCTGCGCAAGGCGCGGGGCTGGACGTTGGAACAGGCGGCGCAACAGGCGGGATTGGCCCGATCCACCCTGTCCAAGATCGAGAATGGGCAGATGTCGCCCACCTTCGACGCCCTCAAGAAGCTGGCCACAGGTTTGGAGATCAGTGTTCCGCAATTGTTCACGCCGCCCAAGCGCGATCAGATCATGGGCCGCCGGACGATCACGCGGCGGGGCGAAGGGCAGGCCCACGCGACCACCACCTACGAGCATGAGCTTTTGGCGGGCGCCATGACCACCAAACGTATGCTCCCCTATCGCGCCCGCGTGCGGGCCCGCGCCTTCGAGGAATTCGACGGTTGGGTGCGCCACGACGGGGAGGAGTTTCTCTTGGTGCTGACCGGTACGATCCGGTTGTTCACTGAATTTTACGAACCCGTCGAGATGGTTCGAGGTGACAGCGCGTATTACGATGCCTCGATGGGACACAACGTTGTCAGCACATCACCCGAGGATGCAACCATCCTCTGGGTGACCAGCTTGGGGTGACGCGCACGACGTGCCTTTAACCGTCCGGGTAAAGCCGCCCACCATCTAGGGGGATCAAGGCAGCCGGTTGGATGGACCCGGCCCGTCCGAGCACCGCATGAATAGCATCGTGGTGGGCGCGCGCCTTCGCCCGCTCAACACCCAAGTGTCGGGACAAATGGGTCAGTCTTTGGCGATAGACATGCTGATACTGCCAGAGTTGGTTCACCGACAGGGCGACCTGCCCTTGGCCCGGGTGCTCCACGAGCCGGATGGGGCTGTCGCCAGGACCTTCAGCGCCGCTCTGCCCGTCTAACCAGAACGTCTTGGGGGCGTAGTCCGGCAGCCGGAGTGGGTCGTGGGCCAGAGCCGCGGTCGGCAGCGCCACCGCCAAAAGCAAAAGGTATTTCGTCATCCGGTCCTCCCCATGGGTCTGTCCGCTTGGTCATCGTCGCCGAAACGGGCGTCATCCGCTAGGGGGTCTTCGCCTTCGGGCACGTAGCGTTGCGATTGTTTGATGGCGGCATCGTCGTGTTGCGGGGCGGCATAGGCATCGGCTGGCATCGGGCCGGCCAAGAAAGCCCTGACCGCCGTTTGGGCATCGGCAAGGTCCATGCCTTCTGCCTGCGCAACGCGTGTGGCCAAAACATCGATCCGACCGTCCGCTTCGGCCAAGTGGGCGTCGGTGAGGCCTGGGAATTCCGTCATCAGCCCGTCGCGAAACGGGGTCCAGTCTTTGGCGAAGTCAGCTTGGCTCATGGCGTCTCTCCTGCGATTGGTTCACAGGCGAAACGCAGTCCTGCCTTCTGCGGTTCCGACACCGCGACCGCAGCGATCAGTCGAACATTTGCTGGAGGTCCACGCTGGACTGCACGCCGATCTGATCGAAGTCGCGATCCAGGAAGGCCTTCGCGGCATCGCGTCCTGCCGCCCGCAACTGATGGATCACGGCGGCATTTGGCACGGTTTTTGTGGCCACGCTCAACTGTCTCATCAGACGGTCGTCCGCGATCATATGGACAAGCACATCTTTCATGGCGCCGTCCGGCATGGTTCCACCACGGACCAGGCGTTGAACGAAGGCGATGGCCCGCAGCTCCCGCAGCAGGGATGTGTTGAAGCTGATCTCGTTGATTCGGTTCTGAATGTCGCGGGCCGTTACCGGCAGTTCTGGCCGCTCCAATGGATTGATGTTCACGATGACGATGTCGCGCGGCAGCGCCGGATCGAACAGCGGAAAGAGCGCCGGATTGCCCGTGTAGCCCCCGTCCCAATAATGTTCCCCGTCAATTTCAACCGCAGGGAAAAGCGTCGGGAGGCAGGCCGAGGCGAGGATCGCGTCAGGTGTGATGTCATCCCGTGTGAACAGCTTGATCTTGCCCGTCCGCACGTTGGTGGCGCCCACGTGGAAATCCGGCCCCGCATCTGAACAAATGGTTTCGAACGACATGTCCTCTACGATTTTGCGCAGGGACTTTTGCGCCGTGTCCGGCATGGCATAGGGGGAGACCGCGCGCGTCAGCATGTCGATGGTCTGATAGGCGGGCGACCACTCGATGGCTTGGCTGACGGCCAGGGGAGAAGCGGAGGCGAACCAGGGGGTCCACGTCGGGTCTGTCACCGCGCCGACCTTGGTCCAGACCTTCTCCAACGTTTCCCGAGCCAGATCCCGCGACCCGCGGGCCAAGCCGCACTTGAGTGCAGCCCCGTTCAGGGCCCCAGCAGAGGTTCCGCTGATGCCCGCGATTTCCAGCCGTTCATCGGACAGGATCTGATCGAGGACTCCCCAGGTAAACGCGCCATGGGCGCCGCCGCCTTGGAGGGCCAGGTTGATGCGTTTGACGCTCATGTTTTTGTCTCCGACCCGACGGCGTCCGATGTGTTGACGCGTTTGGACAGCGCGGCGTGGCTCTCCACGCGTTCTGCGTATCGGTCCAAAAGCTGCGGTTTCAGATCCCGCGTGAGCCATGTGAACCGGACCAGTTCCTCCATCACGTCGACGATCCGGTCATAATAGGGCGACGGTTTCATGCGGTCATCTTGGCCAAATTCCGCCCACGCCTTGGGGACGGAGGATTGGTTCGGGATCGTCAGCAGCCGCATCCACCGGCCCAGGATGCGTAATTGGTTGACCGTATTGAAACTTTGCGAACCGCCGCAGACCTGCATCACGGCCAACGTCTTGCCCTGGGTTGGTCGAACCCCTCCCAAGGACAGCGGCACCCAGTCGATCTGCGCCTTCATGATCCCGGTCATCGCTCCATGGCGTTCCGGGCTGCTCCAGACCATGCCTTCGCACCATGTCACCAGATCGCGCAACTCGGCGACCTTAGGATGGTCGGCGTCGGTCTCATCGGGCAGCGGCAGATCCCTTGGGTCGAACATGCGCGTGTCCGCTCCGAGATGCCTCAGGATACGCGCTGCTTCCTCGGCGGCGAGCCGCGAAAATGATCGCTTGCGCACAGATCCATAGAGCAACAGGATGCGTGGCGCGTGCTCGGATTGCACTGGATTTGCCAATGTCTGTGGATCGAACGATGGCAGACGGTCGCGGTCTAGCCCGGGCAGATCGTCGGTCACACCGCTGTCCATCCACCGTCCACGCTGAGCGTGGTGCCCGTGATCTGGGCCGCGTGGTCGGAACACAGGAACAGCGCCGTGCCACCCAGTTGATCGGTCGTGGCGAACTCCTTCGACGGCTGCCGTGTCAGCAAGACGTCCCGGATCGCGGTCTCGCGGTCCATGTCGTATTTCTCCATGGTTTCCGGGATTTGTGCTTCGACCAACGGGGTCAGCACGTAGCCAGGACAGATCGCGTTGGCGGTGATGGGTTCCTGCGCGGTTTCCAGTGCTACGACCTTAGTCATGCCGACGATCCCGTGTTTGGCCGCCACATAGGCCGACTTGTACGGAGAGGCGCGCAACCCGTGGGCCGAGGCGATGTTGATCACGCGACCCCAGCCTGACTCTCGCATCATGGGCAGCGCGGCGGCGGTCGTGTGAAAAGCTGAACTTAGGTTGATGGCAATGATGGCGTCCCATTTGCCGGCTGGGAACTCTTCGATGCCGGCCACGTGTTGAATGCCAGCGTTGTTCACGAGGATATCGCAGGTGCCCGCGTCCTCGATCAGGCGGCGGGCCTCGTCGCCTTTGGAGAGGTCTGCCCCGATGTAGCGGACCTCGACACCATGGGCCTTTGACATTTCCTCGGCGAGGGCGTGGTCCTCTTTGCGGTCTGTGTAGGAGTTCAGGACGACGTTCAGGCCCGCGCCCGCAAAGCTGCGCGCGATGCCCAACCCGATGCCCGAGTTTGAGCCGGTGATTACGGCGGTCTTACCAGCGGGCGGCGGGGCGAGTTGGGACATGTGTCGTCTCCTGAGGTGTCTTCGTCTTGGCAACTATAGGTGCTGCACCTGCAAAGAAAACCGCTTGCCCAGACGCCGCAGCGCCAAAAAAAACGCCCGCACAAGGCGGGCGTTAAGTCATTGAGGCAGGTTTCATACAGGCAAGAAACCTATCGAGCAGTGCCCTCGTTATAGACGTTTACGTCACGAAGGCCAAGAGAAAGTTTTGATTGGTGCGCGTGTGATCGATAGGGTTTGACGCAAATATACAGGCACTTCGAGGACAGTCAGCCCCATGAGACAGCATCGTTTCGACCCACGACCTGCGCGTCATTTTCTCTCCGGGATGGCCGTTGCTTTGGCTGCGGCTATGGTGCCCAGCCTTACCATCGCACAAAGCCATGGAATCGCACTCTACGGCGAGCCGGCACTGCCCGAGGACTTCACACATCTGCCCCACGTGAACCCCGACGCGCCCAAAGGTGGCACCTTTGCAGATGGCCAGGTTGGGAGCTTCGACAGCCTAAATCCCCATATTTTACAAGGACGTGTGCCCTGGCAGCTGCGGTTTTTGGTCTACGAGTCCTTGATGGGGCGCAGCTATGGAGAGCCGTTCACGCTCTATGGGTTGCTCGCCAACTCTGTCGAGGTGAACGACGCCCAAACCCAGGTCACTTACCAACTTAACCCAGCCGCGCGCTTCTCTGACGGGACTCCGGTTACGCCCGAGGACGTGATCTGGTCCTTCAATATTCTCGGCCAGCCGGGCGCCCACGGGCGGTATCGGACGGCCTTTTCTAAGGTAACGGAACTGGTTCAGGTGGGCGAATTCGGGGTGCGCTTCACAATTGACGCACCGGATCGTGAACTTCTGATGTCGCTCGGCCTGCGGCCAATCATGAAAAAAGCGCAGTGGGCCGCCGATGAATCGGCCTTTTTCCGCTCCGGTCTAGAGGTGATTCCCATCACGACCGCGCCTTACGTGATTACCGATGTGGACGCCGGTCGATTCGTGGAATTGTCGCGAGATCCTGACTATTGGGGCGCCGATATTCCGTTTCGGCGGGGCACGATGAACGTCGACACCATTCGGATGGAGTTCTTCGGCGACGCAACGGCCCATTTTGAAGCCTTCAAGGCCGGGTTGTTGTCCACCAAGCGGGAAACCAACGCCGCCCGCTGGGAACGGGACTACGACTTTCCGGCTGTTCGCGCGGGGGACGTCACGCTCTCAGCTATCCCCCACCAACGGCCCAGCGGCATGCGGGGCTTGGTGATGAACACGCGGCGGGCTTTGTTTGCGGACTGGCGCGTGCGTGAGGCGATGATCCAGGCGTTCAACTTCGAATATATCAATGGTGTTGTGAACGGCACGCCCCAGCCGCGCATCACGTCTTACTTCTCAAATTCCCCCCTTGGCATGCTGCCCGGAGCCGCCGAGGGGCGCGTGGCAGACGTCTTGGCGCCCTACGCCCCGGATCTTCTGCCGGGGGCTATTGATGGGTATGTCCTGCCCGAAACCAATGGTCGGGCGGCAAACCGCCGGGGTCTGCGGGCCGCAACGGCGTTGCTCGATGAGGCAGGGTACACCGTCGACAATGGCCAGTTGGTTGGTCCGGAGGGGCCGGTAGTGTTTGAGATCTTGTTGCCCAATGGGGCGTCCGAGATGGCAACCATCGCGGACATCTATGTGGAGGCCCTGAAGCGTCTGGGCATGACCGTCACCGTGGCCAGCGTCGATGACGCCCAGTTTAAGGAACGCCAGGCGGCCTATGATTTCGACATGATCTGGTACACCTGGGGCCTGTCGCTCAGCCCGGGGAACGAGCAGCGCGGCTATTGGGGGATCGACGGTGTCGAGACCCCTGGAACCCGCAACCTGATGGGGGCCGACAATCCGGCGATCGAGGGCATGATTTCGGCCATGTTGGGGGCAGGCAGCCAAGATGACTATATCGCCGCGGTCCGCGGTTTAGACCGCGTTCTCACCTCTGGCCGCTATGTCGTGCCGATCTGGCATACGCCGGTCAGCTGGCTCGCGCATGATGCTCGGTTAACCTTTCCGCAGGATCGGTTGCCGATCTACGGCGATTGGATCGGGTTTCAGCCCGACATTTGGTGGTTTGAGCAGTAAGTCGCCGGTGTCCCGCCGCTTACGTCCAATTGGGGATATCGCCCCCAGGCAGGGCCGCGCGGGCCGCCAGAAACATCTCATGGGACAGGCGCTGCTGGGCGCAGACGCCTTGGACCCAATCATCTGACATCATGATGAAATCCATGACGGCGGCCAGGAACACCGGGTCACCAGCCGCCGCGCGGATCTGATCTCGGTCGGCGCCGGTGGAGGATTGGAACGTATCCATAAGATCTTCGGCGATAAGCCATTCCAGCGCGCCCAGCGCCACGATTTCGGCGCGATCCTGCGTCATGCTCATTTTGCCCCCTCAGTCGAAACCATTTGTTAACCTTCATCCGACCATAACGTTTTTGACCGAGAGGTTAATTCTCCAGGTCTCTGACATCATGAGAAAGGCACTCCATGGCAGGCCGCATCCTGATCGTTGACGACGTCGCCACGAACCGGATCGTGATGAAGGTCAAATTGAACGCGGCCCGATACGATGTTGTCACGGCAGGATCAGGTCAGGAAGCGTTGGATGTGGCGCGCGCTGGCGGGATCGATATCATCATTATGGACATGATGATGCCAAACCTGACCGGGGCCGAGACCTGTGCGCGTCTGCGTGCAGACCCTGCCACGGCCACCGTCCCAGTGATTCTGGTGACGGCCAGCGATGATACGGATGCCCGGATGGAGGGGCTGTCGGCGGGCGCCGATGATTTCCTGTCGAAGCCAGTGGATGAGATTGCCCTCTTGGCTCGGGTGCGGAGCCTGCTGCGAACCCGTGAGGAGGAGCGGACGTACGAAGAACATGGCGGCGCCCTGCTAGGGATGGGGTTCGCGGAAGCGGGTGGGCAGACACCATTCGAAGGCCAATCCCCCGCGCCAGCCGATGGGCAAATTGCCTTGATCGCCGACAGCACGTCAAACTGGCTTTTGCGGCAAAGGGATCGGCTGCGGCCCTTGTTTCGCGAACGGGTCGCGGTCATGGGCCGAGATGCTGCGCTGGCTTTGGATCGGGAGTCCGCGCCGGACCTCTTCCTGATCGATGCGGATTTCGGAGCACCCAACGCAGGGTTGCGCCTGTTGTCGGAGTTGCGGTCCCGCAACGCGACCCGCCATGCCGCGCTGATCGTGATCCTGCCCGCAGGCGACAGCGAACGGGCGGCGACCGCATTGGACCTTGGCGCGTCCGATGTTGCCTATCAGCCGTTCCCGGTCGACGAAATCGCCATGCGGATCCGTACACAGCTGTCGCGCAAGAAACGTGCGGACAGGATGCGCGATACCTTGGAGACCGGGCTGCGTCTGGCGGTCATCGACCCCCTGACAGGTCTGCACAACCGCCGCTATGGGCTGCACCACTTGGATCGCGTCGCGACCCGCTGCCGCGCCCAAGGCATCCGCGCGGGGATCATTTTGATGGACCTCGATCATTTCAAAGCCGTGAATGATACGCACGGGCACTTGGTGGGTGACAAGGTCCTGTCCCTTGCGGCCAAGGCGCTTAAGGACAACCTGCGCAATGAGGATCTGGTCTGCCGCATCGGCGGAGAGGAGTTCCTGGCCGTCCTGCCCGACTCCGATATCGAGAAAGTGCGTGCGGTGGCGGAACGGTTGCGCGGCGCGGTGGAGGCTTTGGATGTCCGACTTGAAGATGGCGGACCGCTGACGGTGACCATGTCGCTTGGCGTCGCCATGTTGTCCGACCGAGAGGACGCCCCGGCCCATGCCCTCGCCGTCGTTGATCGTGCGCTCTATGCCGCGAAGGATGCTGGCCGCAATCGCGTGGAATTGGCCGAGTCCTTTGACTGAGGTTCCTTGGCTGCTGACGGGCGATGTTTCCAGGTGGCTCAAAGGGGCCGTCAATCATCTCCGCGAGACATGGATCGATTCTACGGTCGGCCTCTGCGTCCAATGGCGTCGCGCAGGGCATCGGCCAGGGCGGCACGTTCCGCTGGTGTCAGGTCCCCGATAATTGTCGCCAGCGCGACGGACCCGCGCGCGGTCAGGTCTGCTTGTGTCTCCCGCAGGCGCGCAAAGGCGGCGCTCAACTCCTCGGGATCGAAGGGGTCGGCTTCCAGGGCCGTGACAACCGCCTCCCGACTGAGACGCAGGCGCGTGCGGCCTTCTCTCAAGATTGGATCGTTTCGCAAACGCGTCCGTAACGCGTCCCGTCGCGGTTCATCCAAGGCGCGCGCAAAGGCCTGAATTTCCGGCGGACCACCGCGGCCGAACCCACCGCCCCGGCGGTCCTTGGGCGAGGACACGATTAGGGCGCCCACAATCGCCGCGATGACAACCGCGTTCAACGCCAGCGACAGGCCAAGCCCGATTTTCACACCGCGAGACATTTTCATGGCCAATCCTTGTGGTTCATAGCCACCCCTCCCAGGTGCTGCCGTACACATCATCAAACAGGTCTTCGGCACCTGACACCTGCTGGTCGACCGTAACCCCTGGCACCGTTCCGAGAACCCAATCCGGTTGTGCCACGCCCAGCCACAGCCCACAGGCCGCGGCCATCGGCACACCAAGGGCACCGCCCCAGCCAGCCGGGCCGACCCGCCGTGTGAGGCGACGGTACCAAGGCGTCGGCATCGGGCGCGGCGCGTCGGCCAAAAGGCGCGACCGCAGGTCTTGGCCCAGCGGTTCCGCGTCTTCGGCCAATTGGGCAAGCAAGGCGTCGATCTCTCGGTCGTCCATTGGGCGCATCCCCTTTGTCATATGTCCTGGCCCTCGGTCAGTGTGGCGGTCAGTTGACGTTTGCCCCGTGCGATCAGGCTTTCGACCGCCTCCACGCCCGTGCCCATCATCGCCGCGATATCCGGGTTGGAGTACCCTTCGATATGGCGCAGGACTACCGCTTGCCGCTGTCGTGGGGGCAGGCTGTCTAGGGCGCGGACCAGGGCAGCGCGGCGGTCGCCCTCGATCAAACGTGCTTCGATCCCGGGCGTTCCGTCGGGCACTTCGGTCGCATCGTCCATGGGGGCCGCGCGCTTGGCCCGTCGTTTGCGGTCAATGGCGAGGTTGGAGGCTACGCGTCCCATCCATGTGGACAGGCGCGCGGTCCCATTGGCATCCCATTCGTCCGCCTTTCGCCAGAGCCTTAGGAAGGTTTCTTGCACGATGTCCTCCGCCTCAGCCCGGTCGCCACCCGTCAAGCGCAGGCAAAAGGCCAACAGGCGCGGGCCTAGGCGATCCACCAGGGTGGCGGCAGCGGCGGCATCGCCAGCCGCCGCGCGGGACAGCAGGGCGCCCTCGTCTTGTGGTGTGTCACCCGTCACGGGGTCCCCGCTGGTTGGTATCGGCCTCGGCTCAAACACGCAGGCTTAGCGGCGCGCGCCCCGCGTTGGCATGGCGTCCCATTCGGCTTTGCTCAGGCTGCCATTGTTGTCCGCATCGGCCCGTTCAAACAACCTGTCCGGTCCGCCGCGACCGCCCCTGCGACCGCCACGGTCCTTGCGATGGGCCTCAAGCTCCTCTCGGCTGATTTCGCCGTCTGTATTGGTGTCCAAACGCGCCAACATGCGGTCTGCGCGGCTTTCGGCCCGGGCGGCGAGTTCGGCCCGGCTCAGCGCGCCGTTCCCGTCCGTGTCGATCTGAGCAAAACGCTCTGCGCCGCGTGTCCGCATGTGGATCCGGACTTCGTCTGGTGTGACCGCGCCGTCACCATTGGCGTCGATCTGTTCAAAGGTCGGGCGCGCGCTCTCGGGACCGCCACGGGCCTCAACCACCGTGGACAGGGACAGCACGGCCCCCGCACCAATCAAGCCAAGCAAAAGCGTCTGTCGCACCGATACGGGTATGGATGTTTTGGTCATCGTGATCTCCAAGGTCTGACGGGCCGCTTCCGTGCGAGCCGTTCCCCAGTTGCACGTCCGGTCGTCGGCAATCCGTCGCGGACTGCGAAAAAAACGTCATTGGCTGGATTTCGCTTGCCGCGCCAACCTGTCATCTGGCGGTGAAGAAACGGTCGGAATAGGCGTCGAAACTGTAACGACCTATAGACACCCCATTTCATAGGAGCTTGATATGGATCAGGTCGCCGAGATCGACGCCCCCGCCCATGCCTTAGATGAGCGGCAACTTAAAACATCTATGCTCCGGGGGTGGCGCCGGCGCTGCCCGAGTTGCGGATCCGGCCCGATGATGCAAGGATATCTGAAGGTTCGGACGTCTTGCCCGGTCTGCGGGGAGGAGCTGCACCACCATCGCGCCGATGACGGTCCCCCCTATCTGACCTTGCTGATCGTGGGGCATATCATTGGTCCCGCAATGCTCTGGTTTTTTGTGAAGTATGAGCCGGATCCTTACAGCTTCATGGCGATTTTCATGGTGGCAGCGACGGCGATGTCCCTGTGGTTTTTGCCGCGCCTCAAGGGACTGATCGTCGGGATCCAATGGGCCACGCGTATGCACGGCTTTGGACGGGACGAGTGAACGAAACCCCGAAGGACAAGACAGCCCTGCGCGACGCCGCATCGATCATTTTGCTGCGCGACGGGTCCGCAGGCCCCTGCGTTTTGATGGGACAGCGGGGCGCAGAGGCGGCTTTTATGCCCAACAAGTTCGTCTTTCCGGGCGGCGCGGTGGACCAAAGCGATGGCGATGTGTCGTTCGCGCGGCCCCTGCGCCCGGACGTGGGCCAAGCCCTGGCTGGTCAGAGCACGCGCACGCCCGAGGCTCTGGCTGCGGCCGCGCTCCGTGAGCTCGCGGAGGAGACGGGCCAGGTGATCGGAATCCCCTCTGAGGGGGCCGCCCCGTGGCCTGGCTTCGCGGGCTACGGTCCCGACGGCGATCCCTTAACCTTTGTCTTCCGGGCGATCACGCCGCCCGGACGCCCGAGGCGGTTCGACGCCCGGTTCTTTCTGGCACCGGCGAGCGCCGTGGTGACGGAATTGGACGATTTCTCTGCCGCCGAAGATGAACTCAGCCACCTTCAATGGGTCCCACTGGCAGAAGCGCGGGCCCTAGACATGCCCTTTATCACAGAGGTGGTGCTCGCCGAGGTTGCCGCCATTGCCGAAGGGCGTGACGTCCCGGGCGTGCCGTTCTTCGACAATTCCGGGGACACATCCGTCTTCCGGCGGCTCTAGCGCGGTCTAAGCCTCCAACAGGATTAGCCCAACCACGCTGAGGCCAACGAGGGTGATGCCCGTCAGTTCTCGCCGCGTCTGCCGTTCTTGCAAGAGCAGTCCGGAGATCAGCATGGACAGGAGCAGTTCGATTTGCCCGACGGCGTTCACCAGTGAGGCTGTCTGCAACGTGTAGGCCGTGAACCACCCCAGTGATCCAAGCAAAGACGTCACACCCACAAGGGACGTACTGCGCCATCTTTGAAAGACCGCGATCAGCCCCGCGCGATCCCGCCAAGCCAACCATGCGGCCAGCAGCACCGTCTGAAACAGGGTGACACAGCAGAGCGTCATGGCCGCGCGCACCAGTGGCAGATCCGTTTCGACCAGCAGCGACGCGCCCCGATAGCTGACGGCAGACACGGAAAACAGGGCACCGGCCGCAAGCCCCAAGAGAGACGCCACGTTGAACGGGTTGCCCCGCAAACCGCCCCCCTCGGGCAGCGACAGCAGGAGAACGCCCGCAAAGCCCACGGCCATGGCCCCAAGGGCCAGCCAGGTGACCGTTTCGCCCAACATCAAAAACCCGGTCACCACCGTCAACAGGACTGCCGTCTTGGAAAACGCGATGCCGACAGCGAAGTTGCGGCGCGCAAAAAGCGCTACCACGCAGACCGTCGCCAAGATCTGTGCCGTGCCCCCAACGATGGCGTAGCCCGCGAAGCCGTCACCGAGCGAGGGCAGTGCGGTGTCCCCGGTGAACGCCCAAGCGGCGAGGCCGACGGCGATGGGGACGGGCGCGTAGACAAACCGCGCAAAGGTTGCGGCTACGGGGCTCAACCCTCCGGTGGATAGCCGCTTTTGCAGGTAGAACCGGATGGCTTGGGCAGAGGCGGCGAAGAGCGTGGCGAAGATCCAAAGGGCCATCTGATCCCAGTGACACGCCCGTGCCGCGCTGACCAGTCCGTGTCGGTGGATTGGCCCCGTTCGCAGATCAGTCCAGCAGGTTCGTGAGGACTGTCTTCATCCGCTCAACCAAATGTGGCAAAACTGCCTTAATTTCGCCGCAAACCAGTGCGAATTGTGACGCAATTCTGCCGAGGTTCTGCCCGAATGCCCAACGTCCCGCGCTCGTTTCCATTGGATCGTCCGCTGTCTGTCCTGCGATACCTCCCGAAACTGAGGCCGATGCGCCATGTTTTTGAGACGTCTTCCCGGGTGGAGACGATCAGCATGGCCATGGGGCTATCCGCATTGACGCTGGCCCTTGGGGTCACCGTTGCTCAGGCGACGCTTTCGCCCGTCTTTATGACTGCCGATGCGCTGCGCCGGGCCGTCGTGGCCGCCGACTTTGATGGGTCGCTCTGCCCAGATGGCTGGGCGGCGGACCATGCGCAGGTGCTCGGCCTGTCGGAGGCGGAAGTCAGCGCCTGGTATCTGCGTGACAGCTTTACCCTGTCGGATCGAGAGGTGATCGCGGGCGTAGGGTTCTTCCTGTCCAACGCCTCAGACTTTCGGAACGTGGAAGGCACTGCGTTGACGCGCAACCAGATCCTGTTGTGCATCGCCGAAGGCCGCCGCCTGACACAGCCGCTGTCCGACCTGCTGCCACCCCACTTGCGGAGCGGCATCTAAGATCTCAGCCATGGCGCCTTAAGTGCGGTGTCGTGTCTGGTATCGGGTATTCGTTTAAGGTTAAACAATCCCCGTCAGAGCTTGCGGAGGATGCCATGGCCGACCGGTCCGACGACCCTAAGAATGCGGCGCGTCAGGCTGCGCTTGACTATCACCGATATCCCCAGCCCGGTAAGCTGGAGATCCGTGCCACAAAGCCCTTGGCGAACGGAAGGGACTTGGCGCGGGCCTATAGCCCCGGCGTGGCCGATGCCTATACGGTGATCCGGGATGATCCGACCGTTGCCGCTGACTACACAGCGCGGGGAAACCTCGTTGCCGTGGTATCGAACGGAACGGCGGTTTTGGGCCTTGGCAACATCGGGGCCTTGGCGTCCAAACCCGTGATGGAGGGTAAGGCCGTCCTCTTTAAGAAGTTCGCCAATATCGACTGCTTCGACATCGAATTGGACGAAACCGATCCCGAACGCCTGGCCGACATCGTCTGTGCCCTGGAGCCCACGTTCGGCGCCATCAACCTCGAAGATATCAAGGCGCCCGATTGTTTTGTGGTGGAGCGCCTGTGCCGCGAACGGATGAACATCCCGGTCTTCCATGACGACCAGCACGGCACCGCCATCGTCGTTGGGGCGGCCGCGCTGAACGCCTTGCGGTTGACGGGGCGAGATTGGGCCGACGTCAAGGTCGTCTCGACGGGTGGGGGCGCCGCTGGGATCGCCTGCCTCAACATGCTGGTGACCTTGGGGATCAAGCGCGAGAACGTGTTCCTCTGCGACCTTCACGGTCTGGTCCATGAGGGGCGAGAGGCCGACATGACCCCGCAGAAGGCCGCCTTCGCACAGCCAGGCGGTCCGCGGGGGCTGGGTCAGGTCATCGACGGTGCCGACCTGTTTCTTGGGCTGTCTGGACCGAACGTTCTGACACCGGAGATGGTGGCGAGAATGGCGGGGAAGCCCATCATTTTTGCGCTGGCCAATCCCAACCCAGAAATTGACTACGCACTGGCCCGGTCCACGGCCCCCGACGCGATCATTGCCACGGGCCGCAGCGATCATCCCAATCAGGTGAACAACGTCCTGTGCTTTCCGTTCATCTTTCGCGGGGCCTTGGACGTGGGCGCGACGGAAATCAACGAAGCGATGAAGGTCGGATGTGTCGAAGGCATCGCCGCCCTGGCCCGCGCCACAACCTCTGCCGAGGCCGCCGCAGCCTACCAGGAAGAGCAGCTCACTTTTGGGCCGGATTACCTGATCCCAAAGCCGTTTGATCCGCGTCTGATGGGGGTTGTGGCGACCGCCGTGGCCAAGGCCGCCATGGAGTCCGGCGTGGCCCGTCGCCCGATCCCTGATCTGGAGGTCTACAAGGCCAATCTCGACGCCTCTGTCTTTAAGTCGTCGATGATTATGCGACCGGTCTTCGCCGCCGCAGCACAGGCAGAGCGGCGCATTGTCTTTGCGGAAGGGGAGGATGAACGGGTCTTACGCGCGGCCCAGGCCATGATGGAGGAGACCACGGATCTGCCCATCCTGATCGGTCGGCCCGACGTGATCGCAACCCGTGCGGCGCGGGCGGGCCTGACATTGGAGCCGGGGCGAAGCGTCGAGATCGTGAACCCGGAAAACGACCCGCGCTACCGCGACTATTGGGAGACGTACCACGGTCTCATGGCGAGGCGCGGCATGGCGCCCGACCTGGCCCGCGCGGTCATGCGGACCAATTCCACGGCCATTGGGGCCGTGATGGTGCAGCGCGGCGAGGCGGACTCGCTGATTTGCGGGACCTTTGGTCAGTTTCTCTGGCACCTCAACTACATCACCCAGGTCCTAGGCCAGGACGGGCTGCACCCGGTTGGCGCGCTCAGCCTGATTATCCTCGAAGATGGTCCGCTGTTTGTCGCCGACACCCATGTCCACGCCCAGCCAACGCCCGATCAAGTCGCGGAAACGGTCATCGCTTGCGCCCGACATGTGCGCCGGTTTGGGATCGAACCGAAGATCGCGCTCTGTTCGGCGTCGCAGTTCGGGAACCTCGAGTCTGCGTCGGGTCAAACCATGCGGGCGGCGCTGGCGAAGTTGGACGCCATGGACCTGGATTTCCAATATGAAGGCGAGATGAATGTGGATGCCGCCTTGGACGCGGATCTCCGCGCGCGCTTTTTGCCGTGTTCGCGCATGGACGGGGCTGCGAATGTCCTCGTCTTCGCGTCTACCGATGCAGCAGGCGCCACGCGCAACATCCTTAAGGCGCGGGCAGGCGGGTTAGAGGTGGGGCCCTTGCTCATGGGAATGGGGAACAAGGCCCATATCGTCACGCCCTCGATCACGGCGCGCGGCTTGCTGAACATCTCGGCTTTGGCGGGAACGCCGGTCGCCCATTACGGCTAGCGGTGCCCTGTCGGGGCCAATTTGGCGCCCGGCCGGCTGACCTGCTGGATCGTCCCGTTACGCCTTCTCGACCTCTGAGGCGAGTTTCAACACGCCGTCGCCATCGTCTTGTTCGATGTACAGCGCGGGGTCGTCCTCGGACCCATCGCGTGTGACCTCGCTGCCTTGCAGCTTCCGGGTGATCTTTTGGGTATAGGTCTTTTCAACCTTACCTTCCCCGGTGCCGTTGCCCCAGTCCCACTTCACTTTGTCGCCGACGCTATAGCTGGCCATTGGGAGTCTCCTGTCAGATGAACTGTTAGGAGAACCGGACAGATGCTCAGGGGTTCCCGATCATAGGGTTCGGCGCGGGGTGCCCGTCAGGTGGGCGAGACGGGCGAATACGTCCACGCCCATCTGTGACAACAGCCCAATCGTGTCGTTTGGCAGCCAGTTCTCCGCGATCCGCATGGCGTCGTTGAAGCGGTAGAAATCCATCACCCGGAAGATCATGCTGCGCCCGGTGGCTGGCACGCCAAAGTAATCTGCGCCGGAATGGGTGATGGCCACGTCGCCTCCGGTCACGGCAAACGGACCATCCGACAGGCGAATGAAATGACCAGCGCCCAAGGCGCCTGGGAACGCCCGGCGATAGGGGATCTGGTGATGGGCGCGGAAGCCATCGACCCCACGGCACGCGCCAATGTTGCCACCCGCCCAATACATGAAGTCCGGGTCCCAATGGGACATGTCGATGGAGGCGATGTCCTTGCCGTCAAAGGTGTTTAACCCGCCGTGCATGACCAGCACACGATCCAGCGCGCCCAGTTCTGGGCTGGCGCGCAGGCGGACGCCTTGGCCGCCCTTCGGTGCGGGCCACAAGCCAGGCGTGCCGAGGGGCTGCGCCATGGGCCAGCACCCCGTCTGCTGCATCAGTCCAGCAATGTCCCACAGCATCCAAGAGGCTTGGATGCGCCCGTCGACAATGTGGTGTGCCTCTCCGTAGGCCAGTTGCACCACGCCACCGGTCGGGGGGATGCCGCAGAACGGTGCGCGGAAGGTGCCCACATAACTGCCGCAGCAGGCGACCATGCGGTCGGGGCGGCTCTCGGTCCAGCGGGTGTCCGGGAGATTGGGACCGGCCAGAAAGATATCGTCCCGACGCTCTATATCCGGCAAAGCCGCGTGCAGCGCGCGCCAGACGTCAGCGACTCCGGACCCGCTGCGGCGGCCGAATGGCGCTGCCACATCTGCCCAAGCCTTGGGCGAAAGGGCGTCTAAATCACCGTTGGTCAGTCGTTCCAGCGTCGACAGGGCGTCTTGACGCTCCTGATCCGTGTATCCGGTCATCTTTGCCTGCTTGCATAGGTATGCATAACGCTTGCCGCAGACGGCTTGGGCTGTCTAGGGTGAAGAAACGAACAGAGGGGTCCCCATGGCGGACATTCAGCTAAAGCAGGTGACCAAGCGCTGGGGCGATTTCGTCGGGGTGCAGGAGTTCGACCTGAACATCGCAGATCGGGAATTTCTCGTCCTGCTGGGGCCATCGGGCTGCGGCAAGACGACGACCATGCGGATGATCGCGGGGCTAGAGGATCCGACCTCGGGCGATATCGTGATTGGCGGCACGCGGGTCAACGATCTGGATCCGAAAGACCGCGATGTGGCCATGGTCTTCCAGAGCTACGGTCTCTACCCGAACATGAACGTGTGGGAAAACATTCGCTTTCCCCTCAAGGTTCGTGGCGTCCCCGAAGAAGAGCACGAGGAGCGGGTCCGCCGTGCCTCCGCCATGGTCGAATTGGACGATTTCCTGCACCGCAAGCCTGCGGCCCTGTCTGGTGGACAGCGTCAGAGGGTTGCCTTGGCCCGCGCCATCGTACGGACGCCTAAGGTGTTCCTCATGGACGAGCCGCTGTCCAACCTGGACGCCAAGCTGCGGGTCAGCACGCGCGCCCAGATCAAAAACCTGTCGCACGAACTGCAAGTGACCACGATCTACGTGACCCATGACCAGATCGAAGCCATGACGCTCGCGGATCGGGTGGTCGTCATGAAGAAAGGCATTGTGCAACAGGTTGGGACACCCACGGAAATCTATGATCGCCCCGCCAACACCTTCGTCGCGGGGTTCATCGGAAGCCCGGCCATGAACCTGATGGAAGGGGAAGTGATCGACGGCACGTTCGAGGCCGATGGCGTGTCTATCCCAGGGTTCAGCGGTGTGAAGGGGCCGGTGACCTGCGGCTTCCGCGCCGAGGACGCCACCGTCGCGCCTGAAGGCAGCGGAGAGGTGCGCGCGCCGGTCTATTCCATGGAACTGCTTGGGGATTCGACCATGGTGACCGTTCGGGCAGGCGGGGCCTTGGTCGCTGTAAAGGCCGCAAAGGATTTCCGGACCGAGATAAAGGCGCCATTCGCGGCATCCGTGCCGGCCTCGATCTGCCACCTGTTCGATACGTCCAGTGGTGACCGGATCGCCTGAGGGTGCGGAGGGGACCGAAGGCCCCCTCCGACGGGTCTTAGCTGGCGTCGGGCAGCAGAACCGAGTCGATCACGTGGATCACGCCGTTGGAGGCTTCGATGTCTGCGGTCACGACGTTTGCGCCGTTGACGGTCACGCCGCCCTCGGTGCCAATCGTCAGGGTCATGTCATTGGCGGTGGCCGCTTCCATGCCGTCGGTCAGGTCACCGGACATCACTGCGCCTGGCACGACGTGGTAGCTCAGGATCTGAACCAGTTGGTCCTGGTTGGCCGGCTCCAGCAGGCTCTCGACGGTGCCCTCGGGCAGGGCGGCGAAGGCCTCATCGGTCGGGGCAAAGACGGTCAGCGGGCCATCGCCCTTCAGCGTCTCGACCAGACCACCGGCTTCGGCGGCGGCCAGCAGGGTGCTGAAGCTGCCTGCTGCGGCGGCGGTGTCGACGATGTCCTTGCCGTAGGAGCCCGCGAAGGCGGGGAAGGCGAAGGTAGCCGTGGCGGCGACAGCGACGAAGGTTCTGCGTAGCATAGAAAGTCTCCTCTCTGGGTCATCCGGCTCATTGGCCGATGCGAGGCAGATAGGGGCGGGTTGGGCGATAAACAGACGCGGATTTTCGCCGTCGCGACAGGCTGCCGCGTTGATCCAATCATTGCTGGCGCTAAGCCACGCAGCTCGCAGAAGTCCAATGGAATTAATGTGTTGAGCAAAGGGGCGCGCACCGCTACCGCGCCCGGACCGTGACAGGAAAGGATAGAATATGAAAGGCTCTCGCCCCGAACAGGCCGTGTTGACGCGTGATACGGACATGTCTCAGACCGAGGCCACGCGCGCCGTCATCGAAGGCATGGTGGACGGCCTCAACGACCACCGCATTGCCGATATCGGAGAGTTCTTCTCCGAAGGGTTTGGCTGGTACGGCAACACTGGATGCGGCCGGAAGGATGGGCTGCGCGCGTTCCAAGAGAATTGGCAGAAGCCCTTCCAAGCGGCCTTCGGTGACAAGACCTGCGTGGATGAGGCGCGGCTCTATATGGGGGAATGGGCGGCGGCCTTCGGGCGCCAAGAGGCCACGCACCACGGCCCCTTCATGGGGATTCCAGCCACCGGAAAGCGAGTGGAAATCCGGTACATGGATTTCTGGAAGGTCGTGGACGGCAAGATCGTCGACAATTGGGTCATGGTCGACTTTCCCCATGTGCTGGCCCAGCTTGGTGTGGATGTCTTCAACGGTGAAGGATGGGAAGCCTTTGATCGTGGCGAGAAGGTCCCGCCCGCACCTTGAGTGGGCGCCCGGGTGGGCAGCGACCGGAGAAGGCATGGCTGAGTGCCCTTGGGGATGCGGCGCCGGACAGTGATCAACCGAGGCGATCGATCACGTCTAAGGTGTTTTCGATCACAACACGGGCGTCTCGTGAAATATTAGGTCCGTATTATTGACCTATAATGGGTCAATGATACGGACCTATTTATGACTCAGGACACCCGCTTCATGCCCCGTATCGCGCGCCGGATGGCCGGCGCCCAAGCCTCCGAGATTCGCGAGCTGCTCAAGCTTGCAGAGGCGCCGGGCGTCATCAGTTTTGGCGGCGGGATCCCGGACCCCGCGCTTTTTCCAGTACAAGAGATGTCGCAGGCCCTAACCGATGTGTTGGCCGATCCGGTTACCGGCCCTCAAGCGTTGCAGTATTCCGTCAGCGAAGGGGACCCAGCCTTGCGGGCCTGGATTGCCGCCTATCTGACGGACTCAGGCGCACCTTGCACGGCTGACAACATCTTGGTGACCACGGGCGCGCAACAGGCGCTCGACTTCCTCGGACGCCTGTTAATCGACCGTGGGGACACCGTCCTGACCCAATGGCCCACCTATCTCGGAGCGCTCCAGGCGTTTGCGCCCAATGGACCACGCTACGGCGATCTGGGTGGAGCGAACTGGATGGCACAGGGGGCAGGGGCAGACCCGACAGCCTTTGCTTACGTCGTGCCAGATTTTGCCAATCCGACGGGCGCAACAATGGACGCCGTTGCGCGGGAACGCCTGTTGGACCTGGCCCACGCCCGCGACCTTCCGGTGATCGAAGACAGCCCCTACGCCGCGCTGCGCTTCGAAGGGCAACCGGAACGGAGCCTGCTCGCCCGTGATATTGACCGTGTGGGCCGCATCGACGCCAGCCGTGTGATCCAGCTTGGCTCATTCTCCAAGATCCTGTCGCCCGGTCTGCGAGTCGGTTGGGTCGCGGCGTCGCAGGAGATCATTGGTCGGCTCGTACTGATGAAGCAGGCCGCCGACCTGAACGCGTCTCGGCTGACGCAGATGGCGGTGCTGCGCGTGGCGGAACGGGGCATGACTGCGCGGATTGATCGGGCCTGCCAAAGCTATCGCCAGAAGCGGGATGCCATGATGGATGCGCTGTCGCGCCATATGCCAGAAGGGGTCACATGGAACCGGCCCGACGGTGGTATGTTTCTTTGGCTGACGCTGCCGACCTGGGCCGATGCCGCCGCGATCTTGCCACGGGCGATCGAGGCGGGTGTGGCCTACGTCCCGGGCGCAGCCTTCTATCCAGACCGCAGCACGGCGAATTGCCTTCGGCTTAGCTATTCCTTGCCCTCGCCGGAGGCCATTGAGACGGGCATCGCCCGACTGGGCGCGGTGTTAGCCCAGGAAAAGCCCTAGTACGACGGCCATGAGGCCGATGGTCGACACGCCCAGGGCTGCGAGGTTCAGAGGCACGAGTTTGCGCAGTCGCGCCTCCATCGCCTCGCCGGTCAGGCCAGCGCGCTTGGCGCCCGCCGCCACAACGATGCAATAGACCAAGCCGCCGAGCCCCGTCAGCGTCAGCAGAACGCCAGCCCCCACCAATATCGTCATTCCGTCCCATCCGTCCGTTGCGCCAATCGCCCCTGGGCGCTACCCAAGTCGTTCAAGCGAGGCAAGAGGAGCAGGATCATGGCAGAGTTGAAAGTCGTCGAAGACGGGCCGGCCGACACCTATAAGGTGACCGCTGACGAGCTGCGGCAGTTCATCGAACGGGTTGAACGGCTGGAGCAGGAAAAGAAGGACATCGCCGAGCAGGTCAAAGAGGTCATGGCCGAGGCCAAGGGGCGCGGCTACGACACCAAAATCATGCGCAAGATCATCGCGTTGCGCAAACGCGAGGCGGACGACATCGCCGAAGAAGAGGCGATCCTCGACATGTACAAAGAAGCGCTCGGCATGTCCTAAGGCGCCGTCGGGCGGGGGGTGCCCCGCCCAGCCCCCAGGGGTCACGGCACGAGGAAGGTCACGTCCCCACGGGCGCGAATGATCGCCAGGTCCTGTTCATAAAGCGAGGTCAACATCGCGATCAGGTCCTGGGACCATCCCGGCAGTGCAATTTCTTCGTCCACCTTCGTCTCGTCGACGTATTTACCCAGGAAAGCGGTCACGACCTTGCGCCACATCGACAACGTGGGCGTCGGATTGTCCCGTAGATAGGTCTGCAGGCGTTTGAACCCGGCCTCGGTCATGATTTCCTTCAGGATCATCTCATCCCCGCTGTGTTCCAGGTCGATCCCGCTGATGGCGCGCAGGATGTCAGGCCAGATCAGGGGCAGGTCTTCGTTGCACCAGACCACCAAGGGCACCTCGGGGCAGGCGCCCCGGATCCGCTCGATCACGTCAGACCACCGCATCTGCGCCACGTCTTGCCCCGAAATGAACGGGGTGAAATCGTCGACCGACGAAGCCTCGAAGAGGGCCGGAATGAAGGTGGCTGGATTGCGTATGCCCAGGAAGAAGCGGCTCTCATGGCCGGGAAACAGATCGCGCAATGCCGCTGCCTTGGGCCCGGCGTCGTCGTACATGGTGTCGCCAGCCAGAACCCGCGCATAGGCGCCCAGAAACCCCTCATGGCTGAGGATCAAGCGCGCCGCTTCCGCACCATCGGTGATTTCACCGGCCAGATCCTTGGGCGCGCCCGGAAGCAGCGTTTTCTGGTTCGCTTGGAGGGCTTTGCGGAGCGCGGGGCGTGATTTGCCCGGCGGGGGGATCAACACGCCTTGCTCCCGCAAAAACTTGGTGTCCCCTTGCAGGGCGCCCAGGATGCGATCCTCGTCCGTGCAATGGGCGCCCAGATGAATAGCGATCTCCAATGGCCTGCCCTCGGTCTTTCTTGTCGTTGGGAAAACGATAGCCCTGGGTGCTGGCACAGGCAAACCCGAAAGCGGCGGGCCATAAGACGACCGGTCGCGCAACACTGGATGTGCCGTGCGGCGCATTTTGTCGTTGTCTTTCGCCGCCAAGGCTGGCAGCAGGCGTAGGCGGTCCGCCGGTATAGCTCAGCTGGTAGAGCACGTGATTTGTAATCTCGGGGTCGGGGGTTCGAGTCCCTCTGCCGGCACCGCGTTTCCCTGACAGTATCGTCCTTTTGCCGCTGCTGCCTTCATGTGTGGCGAACGGATTGGGTGTTCCAGGTCGTCTCATATGTCTGCCCGGCGGCGCATTTGTGGTGCCACAAGCGGGGGGCAGCTGCGACAATCTGTAGGGTGCATGTGTTTTGACATGGTGGGGTATATCCCGTGTGGTCTTTAATAATTGAACCTAAAAGACTTTAGGAAATTAGGTCCGGATCGGAACTGATATTTCCAAGTCCTTCGCTCCAGCGCCCTCTTGTTTTCGACCGGTACAATTTTAGGTGCCTTAGAGTGGTTATTGGAGTGCTGCGATGTCGACATCTCTCTTCTATGGCTTTCAGTTTCAGCGGCCTGCTCTTATTGGAGAGCTATCCTTTGGCCGAATTGTAGGCGTTCAAAATACGAATGGAACGTTTACGGTTGTCTATGAAACCACACGGGGTCCCACGAATATCGGATCGGGTGTCGCGCAAGACACGAGCGGAACGTCCTTGGCTGTTGCGATCTTGGACGCTTTCGGACAGCCCATACTCGTCAATGGCCTCGCAAATACGACGGAGCAATTCGGAAATCAGTGGGATCCATCGCTGATCGCAACGGCTGATGGCGGTGCGGCCTTGGCCTATGTGTCGCGCGATGCGACCGGTGACCTGGGCGTCATCGTCGAAAAGCGAGACGCCTCCGGGGTATTGGTCTTCAACTCAGTGCGGATTGATGGCGTTACAAACGAAAGTTCGCCAGATCTTTCGGAGTTCAATAACGGTAACCTGTTGGTCACCTATAAGATCGAGAATGCGTTCGGTCAGACAGAGCTCTACTCTCGATTTGTGTTCCCGAATGGCAGCCAGTCGAGCCGGATTATCGTTGACAATCACATCGACAGCGCGTCCGAGATTTCCACAGATACGCTCCTCAATGGGCGGATTGCCGTCGGGTATGTTGACGCGGGTGGCACCACTGGCCGGGTCACACTCATTAACGACAACGGGTTTGGGGCGGGTTCTTTCGTATTCGCGAACGGGCTGACGCCGATTACGGATGTTTCCGTGGCGGCCCTCTCAGACGGTGGCTATGTCGTTGCTTGGATTGAACAGCATGCGACGGGTCCGCAGGCGTTCTTCGGTCGTTATGATGCGTTCGGGAATGTCGCTCAGGGCCGCGTTGCCCTCAGCTCATCTGGTCATCTTCCCATCGACGTCGAAGTCATCGGAAAGGACGCCGGCGGGTTTTCCGTTCAGGTCACCGAGCTAGACCCGACGGATGGGGACCTTTCCTATCTGGTGACAGATTTTGACGCAGCGGGGCGCTTCTTTTCGGGTATGGGCGGGGGAATCCTGTCCAATTTTCCGCCCAGTCTTTTGTTGACGAACGACGACCGAGTGATTTCTCTCTTCAACCGTGACTCCGGTAGTGATGCGGAGTTCATCGGGGTGGTCAGTTCAAATCGCGAGGTCGTCTTCGGGACGAATGGATCTGACGTCCTGTTCGCGGACGAGTTCGGAACGAGTCGTCCCCTGCCTATCTTTGCCGATGGTGGAAATGACACGCTGTATACTCTGGGTGTGCGGGCCAGTGTCTTTGACGGTGGGACTGGCATCGACACCATCGACTATTCCTTTGCCAATGAATCCGTTCGATTGCTGTCCTCTGGCGCCATCCATTTGGATAACTTCTTCCAAACCGTGGACCAGTTGATCGGCAACGGGTTTACACCAACTGTAGAGAGGATCGTCGGAGATACCGTCGATGATTACGGAGGCGCTATTCGGGACAACACCGTCGATGGTGAGAATTCCGCGGCGTCGCGGTTTGATGTAAACCTCACCACCGGTGATTTGAACGTAACGCTCCTGGCGGCGCCGACGCAGCCGACGATTAGCTTTGAGATCGTGAACTTTAACGTGGTCCTTGGGACGGCGAATGACGATGTTATTCGAGGGTCGCTTGGCGCTGATACGCTCAGCGGGGATTATGGCAACGATAGGCTCGAAGGGGGCAGCGGAAATGACCTGCTCCTTGGGGGCGGTCTGGCCGACACGCTGCACGGCAACCTTGGCAACGATACGCTCGATGGTGGGACCAACTTCGACACCGTTCTCTACACCGGCGTTTCGGCAGGGGTCACGGTCAACCTGGAGAATGGGTTCGCAATCGGAGGCGCCGGGACAGACGTCATCACCAACGTCGAACACGTGTTTGGGTCGGGTGCGGCAGACGAGATCTTCGGCACGCGCGCCCATGGCAACCGGCTGGAAGGGTCGTTGGGCAATGACTCGGTCTATGGCCTTGAAGGGAAAGACACGCTGCTCGGCGGTGATGGAAACGACAAGCTCTATGGCGGGGCGGATGGCGATGTCCTGATTGGGGGGGCGAACAACGACACGCTCGACGGAGGGCTTGGTCGTGATCTTCTCACGGGCGGCGCCGGGGCCGATACGTTTGTCTTGCTCGAAGCCAGCCACACGGGGGTCGGACGGTTCCGGCGTGATGAAATCCGCGACTTCAATCGTGCTGAAGGTGACGTCATCGACATCTCGACCGTGGACGCGAATGTGTACCTGTCGGGAAATCAGACGTTTAGCTATGCTGGAACGTCATTCGGAGGGGTTGGCGGGCAGATGATCCTCAACGACTATGTCTTCAGCGGTCAGGATGTGACCATCGCGTCCTTCGACGTGCATGGTGATGGCGTCGCGGATGGTCAGATCTATGTTGTCGGCGGAGCCAACATTAGCGATTTCATCCTCTAGGGCGCTTACCCCGCTTTAGGCGGTAGACGTCATGCGGATCCGTTAGAAAGGCCGTGGCATGACGTCTGGGATTAGGCGACCTTAGCCCCTCGGCTCCAGACACCGCGTAGCAGGGGCGTGTCGCCGATCTGGCGCACGCGCAGCACGTCACCGCGCAGACCGGTCGATAAGGCGCCCCTGTCCGTCAGGCCCGCTGCCTTTGAGGGGGCGCTGGTCACCGTCGCGATGGCGCGGGGTAAGTCCGACCAGAGATCCGCCAGGCGGAAGGCCGACAACAGCAGGGCCGAGGGCACGTAATCAGACGAGACGATGTCCAGCAGGTCCGCCCGCGCCAGGTCTTCGGCGGCCACATTGCCGGAATGGGACCCGCCTCGGATCAGGTTCGGCGCCCCCATCATCACAGCGATCCCGTGGTCGCGGCAGGCCTGGGCGGCCTCGACGGTCGTCGGAAATTCAGCAAAGCCCACGCCGTTGCGATGCGACGTCGCCACATGCTCGGCCGTGGTATCATCGTGGCTTGCCAACACAGCCCCCAAACGTCCCGCCTCGGCGACAGCGCCGACCTCATGCTTGGCGCCATAGCGTTTTTGGAGGTCCAGAAGGTTGGCGACGTGTTCGGCAAAATCCGCGTCGCTCATCCCCCGCTTTTTCGACACATAGGTCTTAAGCGCGGTCAGGTCGCGAAATTGTCTTTGGCCGGGCGTGTGGTCCATCAGGCTGACGATCCCCACGCGATCATCGGGGCCGAAGGTGGCCAATTCGTCTAGCAGTGTTTCCGAGCAGATTTCTGCGCGTAGGTGCAGGAAGTGGCTGATCTTGAACATGCCAGCGGCGCGCGCGGCGAGCATTTCATCCGCCAGCTTGCGCCCATAATCGATGTAGCGGCCCTTGCCACTGTGGATGGAGCCGACGCGCATCGCGTCGAACACGGTCGTGATCCCGGTGGAGGCCAGTTCCGCGTCATGGGCGATCAGGGCGGGCAGGTGGGGCCAATCCACATCCGGTCTTGGCTCGATGTGGCGCTCGACGTTGTCCGTATGAAGCTCCACCAGGCCCGGCAAAACGTAGTCCCCGCCGCAATCGACGGCGCCATCGGGTCCGTCCGGGCCTTCGGTCAATTCCGTGATGACACCGGCTTCGATGGTCAGGCTGCCCGTCATCACACGGTCAGGCAGAACCAGTTGAGCATTGGTGAGGCAGAGATTGTCTGACATGTCATTGTCACAGGCGGCTGCCAAAGACGCGGCGGAAAAAGGGGAATTCATGTCATACGCTCGCTTTGCTGTCTATTTCGTGCCGCCCGATGGGCCTCTGGCGGAGTTCGGCGCCGCTTGGTTGGGGTGGGACGTTGTGCGGGGCCAAACGATCACCCAGCCAGACATCCCGGGTTTGAGCGATATCACAGCGACACCGCGAAAATATGGTCTGCATGGGACGTTGAAGCCACCTTTCCGCCTCGCCGAAGGGTGCGACCCAGCCGCGTTGGAACAAGCGGTCGCCGACCTGGCCCGGGGCCTGGCGCCGGCCACCTGCGATGGGCTTGCGTTGACCACCCTCGGGTCGTTCCTTGCCCTGACGCCCCATGGGGATGGCGCCGGTCTGGCCCGGGTCGCCGCGGCCTGCGTCACGGGGCTGGACGACTTTCGCGCCGCGCCGGACGAGGCCGAGCTGGCCCGCCGCCGCAGCGCGGGATTGAGCGATCGGCAAGAGGCGCTGTTGACCGCCTGGGGCTATCCCTACGTCTTGGAGGAATTCCGCTTTCACTTGACCCTGTCCGGGCGCTTGCCCGAGGCCGACCTGGCGCGATGGGCGCAGACGTTGCGCGGCCATATGCCCGAACTGCCGGAGCCCTTCCCCATAGATCAGATCGCGCTCTGCGGGGAACGGCCGGATGGTCGGTTCGAATTGATCCATCGCTACGCCCTCGCCGGTTGAAGCAGCGCCACGGCCCGCGCGACCGTTTCGTCCAACGGGCCATCATTGGACAGGTGCACCACATCCAACCCCAGCGGCAATGGAGTATTGGCCTGGGCCAAGCGCTTGGCGATATCGCTCGCCGTCTCGCGCCCCCGTGCGCTGAGCCTTTGCGCCAGCGTCTCGGGCGAGGCGGTGATGTTCAGCACCATGAACCTAGGAAACGTGCGCGCGCCTTGCCCTAGCGCCCTGCGCGAGAAGTTGATCAAGCAGTCCGTCCCTGCGGTGAGATGATCATGGACCGAGCGTGGGATACCATAGTGCAGGCCATGGGCCGCCCAATGCACGGCGAACGCGCCGTCGTTTGCCCGCGCCAGAAAGGTATCCGTCGGGACAGCGTCGTATGCCTCGCCGCCCAGGCCGCTGGCGCGCGTGATCACACGCCGAACAAGATGCAAGTCGGGGAGGGCGCGCGCCACCCCTGCCATCACGCTGTCCTTGCCCACGCCTGACGGGCCGACCACGGCGATGACGCGCGCCCCCGTCATGCGGCGAGGCCGGTGGTGAAACGGCTCACGTCGATTTCCCGGTCGCAGACCCGATTGCGCGCGGCCTCGTCATGGAAAATGCCGATGATCGCGGCGCCCCGGGCCTTGGCGGCTTCGATCAAGCCCAGGACGACCTCTCGGTTGGCGGCGTCCAGGCTGGCCGTTGGCTCATCCAGCAGAATCGCCGGATAGGGATGGGCAAACCCCCGCGCGATGTTCACCCGCTGCTGCTCGCCCCCGGAAAAGGTCGTGGGGGACAGGGGCCAGAGGCGCTCCGGGATGTTCAGGGTGTGCAAAAGCTCTTGCGCCCGCGCGCCCGCATCGGCGCCGGAGACCCCAACGGCGCGCAGGGGCTCGGCCACGACGTCCAGGGTCGACACCCGGGGCACGACGCGGAGGAATTGGCTGACATAGCCCAGAACATCGCGACGCAGGGCGATGATTTCACGGGGCTCGGCCTTGGTGAGGTCGAGATCCCCGATCCAAAGCTCTCCGGCTTGGCTGAGGTAATTGCCGTAGATCATGCGCATCAGCGTTGATTTTCCCGCGCCCGATGCGCCTGTCAGCGCCACGCATTCCCCCGGTGCGACCGACAGGGACACATCGGTCAGAACATCGATGACGGCGCTGCCTTGGTTGTGCAGGGTGAAGGTCTTGGAGACTTTCCGAAGCTCGATCATGGTCTATACCTGCAAAACGGAGCTGACGAGAAGTTGGCTATAGGCATGTTGCGGGTCGTCCAGCACCTGATCCGTCAGGCCCGCCTCGACCACGCGGCCCGATTTCATCACCATCAGGCGATCGGCCAGCAGGCGCACCACCGCCAGATCGTGGGTGACGATAATCGCCGACAGGCCCATGTCGCGAACCAAGCCCCGGACCAAGTCCAAGAGACGCGCCTGGACGGAGACGTCCAACCCGCCCGTGGGCTCATCCATGAAGACCAGACGTGGACCCGTCACCAGATTGCGCGCGATTTGCAGCCGTTGCTGCATCCCCCCGGAGAAGGTCGTGGGCCGGTCGTCGATGCGGGCCGGGTCGATTTCGACACGGTCCAACCAGTCGGTGGCCTGGGCGCGGATATCGCCGTAATGGCGGGCGCCCACGGCCATCAGACGTTCCCCCACATTTCCGCCCGCGCTGACACCCATCCGCAGCCCGTCCCTGGCATGTTGGTGGACGAAGGCCCAGTCGGTGCGTCCCAGCATACGCCGCTCCGGCTCGGACATGGTGACCGTATCGCGGGGACCGTCGGCGCGGGTCTCAAAGATGACCTGCCCAGTATCTGGCGCGATGTGACCAGCCATGCAGTTGAGGAGGGTTGATTTCCCGGATCCGCTTTCGCCGACAATGCCCATCACCTCTCCGGGGTAGAGGTCGAAGGAGATGTCGGTGCATCCGATATGGCTGCCGTACCGCTTGCTTAGCTCACGGACCGACAGAAGCGGCGTCGCCTGCGCTGGATTGGTGGCCGTGCTGGTGATCTGGTCCATGGCGGTCATTGGATCCCTCCGGCGAGCGGGGCGGCGTTGGGCGTCGGGGTGGAGCGCGCCTTCAGCGGGTAATGGCTTCGTGGCGCCTTTGGTGTCGGGCGTATCGGTTCCGTCACGGCTCCTACGACCACCCGCGAAACTGGTCTCGGGGACGGGCTGCGCCAGGCTGGGCCAAAGCCTGCTTTCAGGGGATGGGCGCTGTCCCAGGGCAAGACCCCGCCGTCCTGGCGCGTTATGCCTTTGCAATCGCCATCTGCGGTCACGCTATCCGGTTCCTGGGGCAGGACACGTGCGCAGCGCCTTGCCGCGACGTGAGTCCTGCTGACGACATACGACCCGGGTGTCAGCCAGCAGGGCAGATCTGATGCCCTGTCCTGTCCATTGTTCAAGCGCGCGTCTCGGTGACGGCTGTCAAACTGCTCCGGGGCCTCGCCCGCCAAGCCCTCAACCATTGCCCGTCCTCCGCCCGTGACCCGTGCGATGCGCTGGCGTTCCTCGGTGAAACCATCCTTCGCCCAGGTGTGGGGGGCTTCAAACCGCGTGGCGCCCTCACGCGATTGGTCTGGGTCATGGGGCGACGGCGCGATATCGGCTTTGGGGGCGATACCCATCGCCCCAAGACCGACCTTCGCCTGGGTGACGTTATATGGAGCGGACCCGTCGGCGACATGCCGCTCCGCAGTGCCATGAGAGGGGATCGACCTGCTTGGGCGTCGGCTCACAGACGCATCGTCAGCGGCGCCGACTGTCACGCTCAGAGTCATGCTGCATCCTGCCCGCGATGGCCTGCCGCTTGCCGTGCCGTACAGAAGTCGGTGTCGGAACAGACGAACATCCGCCCGCCCGCATCATCCACGATCACCTCATCCAGATAGCTGTCCGTCGCCCCGCATAGGCCACAGCACTGGTCCGCCTTGGAGGCTTCGAACGGGTGGTCCTCAAAATCCAGACTGACGACCTGGGTATAGGGGGGCAGGGCATAGATCCGTTGTTCCCGTCCGGCGCCGAACAGTTGGATTGCCGCCATCTCGCCCAGCTTGGGGTTGTCGAACTTCGGGATGGGCGACGGATCCATGACATAGCGGCCCTCAACCCGCACCGGATAGGCATAGGAGGTGGCGATATGGCCATGGCGGCTGATGTCTTCGTAGAGCTTCACATGCATCAACCCGTATTCCTCCAGGCTGTGCATTTTGCGCGTCTCGCTTTCGCGGGGCTCTAGGAAGCGCAGGGGTTCGGGGATGGGAACCTGATACACAAGGATCTGGCCCTCGCGCAGGGGGACTTCTGGGATCCGGTGGCGGGTTTGAATGACAGTGGCCTCATCGGTCGCCGTCGTGGTGGCGACGCCGGCCGTCCGCTCAAAGAAGGACCGGATCGAGACCGCGTTGGTCGTGTCATCCGCGCCCTGGTCGATCACCTTCAAGGTGTCTTCGGGGGTCAGCACCGCGGCAGAGACCTGTACCCCGCCGGTGCCCCAGCCATAGGGCATTGGCATTTCCCGCGAGGCAAAGGGCACCTGATACCCGGGGATTGCCAGACCTTTCAGGATCGCCCGGCGGATCATGCGTTTGGTCTGTTCGTCGAGATACGCGAAGTTATAGGCCTGGTCGGTCATAGCAGCCCCCGCTCAACGAGTGCCGTCTCCAGCGCCTCAGCGCCCGTGAAATGGATGGCATCCAGTCCCGCCGCCCGTGCGCCCAGGCAATTGTGCAGCCCGTCGTCGATGAAGACGCAGCTTTCGGGCCGCACGCCCGCCTCAGTGCAGAACCGGTGAAAGATCTGGACACTTGGTTTAATCATACCCTCCTGACCGGAGACGATTGTCGTGCCGAAGACCTGTCCCAACTCGGGGTGCGCTTTCACCCCCTCGGGCCAGGTTTCGGCGGACCAGTTGGTGATCGCGTGCAGCGCCACGCCTCGGTCGCGCAAACGGTACAGGAGGTCCCAGGTCCCCAGCAGCTTATGGGGGACCGTGCGGGTGAAACGGTCCACATAGCCAGTCAATCGGGCGGCATCTTCGGGGTCCGTGATCAAGGCGGCGGCCTCGGCGAAGGTCGCACCCGCATCACAGGCCAGGTTCAGCTTGTCGAAGCCGATCCGAGCGAGAAACGCCCGTGCCTCTGCCTCCGTCATGTCATCGGACCAGGCGAGATGGGGCTGCCAGTCGACGAGAACCGCACCAATGTCGAAAACAACTGTATCGAGCGCCATTATTCCGCGGCCTCCTGCATGTCACGCGCGCCCGCGTCGCGGCGCAGTTTTCGGACCAATTCAAGTTCCGCCTGAAAATCGACGTAGTGGGGCAGCTTGATGTGCTCCAGAAAGCCCGTCGCCTGAATGTTATCAGCGTGATAGAGCACAAACTCGGTGTCCTGGGCCGGGGCGCCGACGAAATCCTCGCCCAACTCCTCCCACCGTAAGGCACGGTCCACCAGCGCCATGGAAATCGCCTTGCGCTCGGTCTGGCCGAAGACCAGGCCATAGCCTCGGGTAAACTGCGGTGGCTCCGTCTTGGAGCCTTTGAATTGGTTCACCGTCTCGCATTCGGTAACGGTGATCTCCCCAATCTCGACTGCAAAGCCCAGTTCGGGGATGTCCAGCTCCACCGGAACGCTGCCGATCCGCAACTCACCCACGAAGGCGTGGTTGCGCGCATAGCCCCGCTGCGTGGAATAGGCGAGCCCAAGGGTAAACCCCTCGTCTGCGCGTGTGAGCGCCTGCAAGCGCAGGGCGTGGTCGGCGGGCATCTCCAGCGGCTCCCGCGTCAGATCCGGTGGCGGGGTGTCGTCCTGGGGCGCCTCTTCGATGAGCCCCTCGCGGTTCAGGAAGTCCGTGACATGGGGCACATCGTCTGCCTCGGCGGCACGCATGGGGGCCTCCGGCACCTCACCATCGGCGGCCAGCTTAAAATCCAACAGGCGATGGGTGTAGTCGAAGGTCGGACCCAGGATCTGCCCGCCCGGCAGGTCCTTGAACGTCGCAGAGATCCGGCGGTCGCAGGCCATGGCCCCCGTGTCGATGGGAGCGGAGGCGCCAAAGCGGGGCAGGGTGGTGCGATAGGCCCGGATCAGGAAAATCGCTTCGATCAGATCGCCGCGCGCCTGTTTGATCGCCAACGCCGCCAAGTCTGGATCATAGAGCGAGCCTTCGGCCATCACCCGATTGACGGCAAGGGCCAGTTGTTCGCGGATCTGATCCAGGCTCAACTCCTGGACGGAAGGATCACCACGGCGTTCTTCGGCAAGCCACGCATGGGCATTCTCAATCGCCCGCTCGCCCCCTTTGACGGCCACATACATCAGGACACCTCCGTCGAGCGGGGCAAGGCGGCCAGGCGGTCGCCGCTGGTGAAGATGAAGTCGAGCCCTAAGGGAAACAGAGCGTGGTTGGCCTGCAAAGCGCCGACATCTGGCACGGACAGGCTTGCCCGGTCCTTGATGCCCGGGCCCGTTAACGTGGCCCCTTGGGGCTGTAGGTCCGGTGTTTCGACGATCAGCGTCGTGGAGCGGTCGGGGTATTCAGATGACCCGACGGGAAAGGCCGTGAGCGGCCCCAGAGCCTCCCAAGTTCCCACCGCGAACATGCAGGACGACGGGTCGGTCACGGGTGCGCCCGTGTGAAAGGCCAACCAAGCGCGCACCTCGGCGCAATCGCGGGCTCCGGCCAGATGCACCGGCGTGTCCGCGTCGCATAGCGTCAGCAACACTGCGCCAGCCGCCGCCGATAGGGGGGCGGGCGGGGTGCTGCCGGTGACGGTGTGGATGGTTCCCGGCCGCGCCATCGCTTCCATGATGCCGCGAAACGCTTGAGCCGATTGGATGGCTGGGGCGGAGAAGCCGCCAGATAGAACCTGCGCCTGCATCAGTCTTCTCCTCGCACCATCGTAAAGAAATCGACCTTTGTGGCGGCCGCCTTTGCCGCACGCGCCGCTTTCGCGGCCTTCGTTTCCTCCGCCAGCGGCGCGAGAACGGCGCTCTCGACTGTCGCGGCCAGATCCGTCTGCATCAGCGCATCCACCAAGGCAGCGGCTTCGGCATCTGATTTGCGGCGCCCTTGGAGATAGGCGTGCCCGACCGTCCCATCGGCAAGCGTGAGGGCGCAGCGCGTGATGGTCATCTCGCCGAGGTTAAATGGGGCGCCTGTGCCGCCCGCGCGGCCGCGCACCATGGTGCTTCCGATTTCGGGGGCGCGCAGCCACGTGAACGCAGGCCGGTCCACCGCTTGGTCCAGCAGAGCCGCAACCCGGCCGTGGGGCGCCTTGGCCAATTGCCCCATCCAGGCCTTGCGCCGGGCGGTATCTGTGGACGTGTCGGACATCTCGACAACTCTTCCAATTACTATACAACTAGACTTATTATACCCAGATTGGCGCCCAGGAACAGAGGTCGTTTTGTAAACCTTCCATGACGCGGGCCGCTCGGGCGCGGTCGGGTCCTGCCCACCGCCGCTCGTGGATCGACAGAGGCACGGCAAACCGACGGGACGATGGGCGCGTTACCCGCCGTATTTCTCCAGAAACGCCTCGGCCCGCATTGCGCGAAAATCCCGCAAGGCGGCCCGCAGCGCATCATGGGACCAGTCCCACCACGCCAGGGCGATCAGGCGGTCGGCGACCTCCGTCGGTTGGCGCAGCCGCAGAACCTTGGCCGGCGTCCCAGCCACAATGGTGTAGGGGGCTACGTCCTTCGTCACGACGGCCCCCGCCGCCACAACAGCGCCATGTCCAAGGGTCACCTCTGGCTTGACCATTGCCCCCGCGCCGATCCAGGTGTCATGCCCGATTTCCGCAACCCGCGATTGCCGATGGGCAAAGAACGCGGCGTCCCGATCCGCATCGTCCCAGTAATCATCGGACCGATACAGGAAGTGATGACATGCCGCCGTGTCCAAGGGGTGATCGGTGGCGCCGATCCGGGCAAAGGCCGCGATGTTTGAGAACTTCCCGATCCGCGCGTTGGCGATGTCGGCGTAGCGATCGCAATAGCTGTAGTCGTCCAGGCTCGCGTGGGCGACCCGGCTGCCACGCCCGATCTCCACGTAGGCGCCAAAAGTGCTGTCGGTGATATGGCACTCTGGATGAATGAAAGGCGTCTCCGCCGATAGGCGCGCCATCAATCCTTGCGCCCGATCAAACGTCCGCGCAGCCAACCGGACACCCAGTCCATGAACATGACCATCACGATGATCAGCACGATGTAATAGGCGACTTCCTCCCAATCCTTCTGGGTCTGGATTGCTTGCGTCAACATCAGGCCAATACCGCCGCCCGTGATCGCGCCGATGATTGTGGCGGATCGGGTGTTCGATTCCAGAAAGTACAGGATCTGCGCCAGCAAGACCGGGACGAGTTGGGGAATGACACCAAAGCGGTACCGTTGCAGGGGTTTGGCCCCGGTGGAGGACACACCCTCGATCTGTTTTTGGTCTACGTTTTCCAGTGCTTCGGAAAAGATCTTCCCAAATGTGCCGGTGTCCGTGATGAGGATCGCCAGCGCCCCCGTCAGCGGCCCAGGCCCGAAGGCGCGGGCCAGGACGACCGTCCAGATCAGCGCATCGACCCCGCGCACGAAATCGAACACCCGCCGCGTGGCCGCCCGTAGGGCCATAATGGGCGAGAAGCGCCGCGCCGCCAGGAATGCCAGTGGCAGGGCCAGGATCGCCGCGCCCATGGTGCCGAGGAATGCCATCAGGATCGTCTCACCAATGGCCCAGGCCACATCCTTGTGGCGCCACATGCCGTTGTTCCACCAATCGGACACCGCACCGGCCAGGTTCGACCGGGTGGGGTCCAGCTGTGGGCCAAACAAGATCGTCCCGAGGCTCTGGCCGTGGTACGGGCTGTCGAGGGTGAACCAGAACAGCTCCCACCCAGGGAAGTAATTGAAGACCTCGGTCCGCGCGCCGGTCATGGTGATCCGCCCCTCGGGGGTGGTGATCCCGATCCGCCGGTCAGAGGCGGAGATCCAGTCCGGGAGGTCGTCCGGCAAGTTAGAGGTCACCTGACGCCCCTCGGCCTGGACCTCGATCAGAGGGAAGCCGGGGATGACGATTTCGGTGCGGTTGTCGGGCAGGTACCGCACGATGTGGCTGTCGCCGAGGTTAATGGTGATGATCTCGTCACCGCTCACCCAATCGGGTCGCGTGCCGTCCGGGTAGGTGCCCTTGCGTTCCCCCTCAACGGCGTAGGTCACGTCACCGGAGCGGTTGTTGCGTGTCACGTGCACCTTATGGGACCAACTGTCCGAGGCGAGGGTGACCGCATTTGCTAAATTCGCCCGTTGGGCCAGACCCGCCAAGTCGAAGGCGAAGAAAATATACACGAAGTAGACGGCAATCCCCGCCGGGATGGCGAAGCCGAACAGGCGCTTGCGACGGAACAGGCCCTCTACTTGGCGTTTGGCGAGGCTCAGGTCGGCGGCGGTCATTGGCCTTGTCCCTCTGTCAGACGGTTGCGGTAGTGGCTGGACACTTGGTCGAAAAAGACAATCGTCCCGAACAGCAGGATGAAGATCGCCGCCGCCTCATCGAAGCGCCCGGGCCCCCAGGCCATGGCATTGCGCAATTCGTACCCCAAGCCACCGGCGCCCACGAACCCCAGGATGGCCGAAGCGCGGATGTTGATCTCGAACCGCAGCAACCCGTAGCTGACGTAATTGGGCGCCACCTGGGGCAGCACGCCCAGCAGCATCCGTTGGGACCAAGTCGCCCCGGTGGAGGCGAGGCCTTCGACCGGCTTCAAATCTGCGTTTTCAGCCACTTCTGAGAACAGCTTGCCCAAGGCGCCTGCGGTGTGGATCGCGATGGCGATCATTGCTGGCACGGGGCCTCCACCCAAGACGAAGATCAAAACAAGCGCGATCACGATCTCTGGGATGGCGCGCATGATGTCGGACAGGCGACGAAAGACGGGAATGAGGCGCGGCCACTTGGCCAGGCCACGCGTCCCGAGGAGCGACAGGACCAGCCCACCCGCGACCCCGATCAAGGTGGAGACGGCGGCGATGTTGATCGTCTCGACCAAGGCCGGAAAGAACTTCGCGATCAGGCCGGGCAGGTCCGCGCGCTTTTCCCAGGCTTCGGACAGCACATCGGCAGGGTAGTCGCCGATCTGGTCCAGGCCGTCCCAGAAGCCACCCGCGTTCCGCTCATCCGCGATGGTGAAGCCCGACACCATCAAGACCACGAACAGAAGCAGTGTCAGCCCCCCATAGAGCCGCCGCCGCTGCACCTGGGCCATGTAGCTGGACTGGATGCTGGCAACAGAGGTGTTCGGTGCGGAGAGCGCGGTATCTGCCATGGGACCTCACGTGAAAATGGATGCCCCCAAAGGGGCACCCAGTTGGGTGTGGGTGCAGGGCTGCGTCGCTCTTTCATCGTGAAAGGACACGGCGCCCTGCACGGCGCACAATGGCCGGACTTAGCCGCCGATCTTGGCTTTGCGGGCCTCGACGATGGAGATGTAGGTGTCGTGGGTCACCGGCTGGAAGCCCAGCGTTTCCCCGGCCGCCACGCCATAGGCGCAGTCTTCATCACGCTCGTGCAGGCCGTCGACCAACTCGGTCATCGTAGCGCGGACGTCATCGGGCAGGGCCTTGCGCAGGACGATGGGACCTTCGGGGATGACATTGGATTTCCAGATCTGGACCAGGTTGTTCATGTCGATCAGACCCGCGTCCACGGCCTTGCGCAAAGCGCCGGAGTTGTAGCCGTCTTCCCAGTTGCCCTGACCGTCGGCCCAAGTCACACCGGCGTCGATATCGCCGTTGTTGACCGCGACGATTGTCTGCTCGTGACCACCGGTGAATTTGACCTCCCCGAAGTAGTCGCCGCTCTCCATGGTGACGCCGTCTTTGTACTGGGGAATCTCAATCGAGGGGATCAGATAGCCCGAGGTGGAGTTCGGATCACCAAAGCCGAAGTCTTTGCCCGCCATATCGTCGAGCGACGTGATGCCGCTGTCAGCGCGGGCAAACCCGATGGAATGGTAGCCGATGGAGCCGTCGACATTGACCTTGATCAGAACAGGATCGACCGCGTCGGGGTCCTGAAGGTAGGTCGCCGCGTAGGCAGAGGCGCCCAGCCAAGCCATGTCGATGGTCCCGCCCAGCAGGCCTTGGATCACACCGTTGTAATCGGCAGGGGCGAACAGCTTGGTTTCGACGCCCAGGGCCTCGGACGTGTAATCGGCCAAGCACTGGTAGGAGTTCATGCGGTCTTGGGCGTTTTCACCGCCCAGGATCCCGATGCGGAATTCGGTGATGGCATGGCCGTCGGCCAAGGCGCCGGTTGCCAGGACGGTCGAGGCGGCAAGCGCCAAAGCGAAGGTCTTTTTCATCAGTCTCTCCGTTGATGAAGGCCCGACCGCGAAGCGGCCATAACATGGGCTGGGTGGGAGGGGGGCTGCGCGCGGACGCGGCGCAACTGGTCAGGCGGTCAGGGGTTGCCGTTCCAGTGTCTCGATTTCCGTGGAGGTCGCGGCTTCGGAAAAGTCTGTCCCGGCGCCGTAGATGTCGCGGGCGACGCCGGTGGTCAGCTGGCCGGGTGTTCCGTCAAAGACGATGCGCCCGTCACGCATCCCGATCACGCGGTCGCAATAGCGGCGGGCCGTATCCAGGGTATGCAGGTTGGCCACCACCATGCGCCCGTCCTCTTCGTGGATGGTCCGCAGGGATTGCATCACCACCTGGGCGTTCATCGGGTCCAGCGAGGCAATGGGCTCATCCGCCAGGATGATCTTTGGGTCCTGCATCAGCGCCCGTGCGATCGCGACACGCTGCTGCTGACCGCCCGACAAGGCCTCGGCCCGTTTCGGGGCTTGCTCGGCAATGCCCAAGCGATCCAGGATCTCTATCGCCTTATGGATGTCGGACTGGGGGTAGAGGTTGAACAGGGTGGCGAGCGTTGACCGCCTATTCAGGGTGCCATGCAAAACGTTCGAGACCACGTCCATGCGGGGCACAAGGTTAAACTGTTGAAAGATCATCGCACAGCGCGACTGCCAATTGCGGCGCGCGGCGCCGCGGAGGGCAGTGACGTCTTCGCCTTCGAAGGTGATCGTGCCCTCGGTGGCATCGCTCAGCCGGTTGACCATGCGCAACAGCGTCGACTTCCCGGCGCCGGATCGCCCGATGATGCCGATCATGGTCGGACGGTCGACGGAGATATTGGCGGCGTCCACGGCCGTCTTGTCGCCGAACCGCTTTGTGAGCCCGTGGATTTTCAGCATATGACCCCCGTTGTCTGGCGGGGCAGATGCAGGGCCTAGGCGACGTCGGCGTGACAGTTTTGACTCATTTCGTCGACAGGGCAGTGACGGATTCATGACATCCGTTGGGTGCTTCAAGGCGGCTGCGCTCGGGTGAAGTGCGCCGAGGATCAACGTCGTCGCTCAGCCTGGGACCCGTGGCCTGTCATAAAACTGTTACGTTTTCGTCCGGCGCCCGCTACGGTCAGATGATGATGCTTCGACCGATCCTTGCTCTTTCGTTGTGCTCTCTGATGGCCGTCCCCGCAGCCGCCCAGATGTCCGATGTCACCTGCGAAGACAGCGCGCGCCTCGCCCAAAAGCTGACCACCGTTTTGGGGGCGGAGCGACAGGGCAGCGGGTTGCGTGACCCCGACACCATGGTCGAGGTCTGGGTGACCGAACACAATCGCGACTGGGTCATCGTGCAGAGCTTTGCCAATGGCACGTCCTGCATCGTGGCCATGGGCGCCCATTGGGCTGGACCGGGCAAAACACCCGCCTGACGCGCGGTCGTCTCAGCCCTCCGCCAGGTCAAAGACCGGATCCAAAACCAAAACGAGCCGCGTAGCTCCGGTCCCCTCAATCGGGGGAGAGCGGTGCAGCAGACCGGCGCTGGGCGTTTCTGGCCAAAGGGACCCCCCGCAGCAGGATCGGTGCGCCGGTCGGGGCGGAAAAGACGTGGTGCGGGTCTTCGTCTTGCGCCAAGCGTTTGCCGTATTGCGTGCCCTCGCCACGATAGGTGCAGACCAGTCGCGCCGGGATCGCATCCACGTGAAAGCGGCGGCAGGCATTGGTCCTCACCGCTTGGAGCCGAATGCGCAGATAGGGCGCCTGCATCAGATCCGCGAAGATGTGGGCCAGGGCAGCGATGTCATCCACCAGCCGATCCCGGTGAGGTCCGGCGGGCGTCTCGCAAACGTCGCAAAGGCCCGCCACGACCTCTCGGGCACGGTCGGGTGCAGACACGACCCGGCCTTGGGGCAGGTGCGATGGGTCCAAGCCGTCGATCCAGGTCTGAAATGCGGGATCCACGTCCCTGGTCCAGATCGCCGCCGCGCAACTCGGTTGCAAAAAGGCCGCAAGATCCTCGGGCCGTTCCGCCCGGGCCAGCCCCCCGGTCACGGGGGACAGCGTCTCTACGATGGTCATGCGGCGGCCTCGGCTTGTCGCCAGACGGGGAAGGGATCTGGGTAGTCGGGTAGGCTATCGGGCCCACTGGCCGCGAGGGCAGGGACCAAACACCCGTCCAGCCGTGCCTTCAACGCAGGCCAATCGATGCCCGCACCGATGAAGACAAGCTCTTGCCGGCGATCCCCCCAGGGGTCCTGCCAGTGGGCCTGAATGTAGCTGCGGGCGCCGTCGTGGTCGGGCCAACGCTCCCGCGGGACAGAGGCCCACCAGGTGCCCAGGGGCTTCACGCTGGACAAGGCGCCCGCCAGGGAGAACTCGGCCACCCATCCCGGACGGGACGCGATCCAGAAATGCCCCTTAGCGCGGATCACTCCGGGCAGGTCGCCGTTGAGCACCTCCAAAATTCGCTCGGGGATGAAGGGCAGGCGCGCGCGGTAGACGTAGGAGGCGACCCCGTATTCCTCGGTCTCGGGCGTGTGGTCGGCGAACCCATAGAGCTCCTTCGCCCACATCGGGTGTTCGTGGGCTTTCTCGAAGTCGAACAGCCCCGTATCCAGGATAGCCGCACTGTCGACGTCGGAATGATCGGTCTCGATGATCTTGGCGTCTGCGTTCAGGCTGCGAATGATCTTGCGGGCGGCGTCGGTCCGCTCGGGTCCGGCGTCGCTGACCTTGTTCAGGATCACCACATCCGCGAATTCGATCTGATCGGTGAGCAGATGAACCAAGGTCCGCTCGTCTTCCTCTCCCAAGGTCTCGCCCCGGTCGCTCAGGAAGTCGTGGCTGGAGTAATCTTGCAGCAGGTTCACCGCATCCACGACCGTCACCATGGTATCCAGGCGCGATACGTCCGACAGGCTCTGCCCATGCTCGTCCCGGAAATCGAACGTGGCCGCGACTGGCAAAGGCTCGGAAATACCAGTGGATTCAATCAAAAGGTAGTCGAACCGCCCTTGGCTGGCCAGATTGCGCACCTCATCCAGCAGGTCGTCGCGCAATGTGCAGCAGATGCAGCCGTTGGACATTTCGACCAAGGTTTCGTCGGTCCGGCTCAACTCCGTGTCCGCGCGGACGAGGTCGGCGTCGATGTTCACCTCTGACATGTCGTTCACGATGACCGCCACGCGGCGGCCCTCGCGGTTGTTCAGGACACGATTCAAGAGGATGGTCTTTCCTGCGCCCAGGAAACCGGACAGAACCGTAACTGAGAGGCGTGGGTTTGACATCTGCAGCTCCGTTAACCGATAGGACAGTCACGCAACTTACAAAGTTGCGGTTTGAACGCAACACAAAAGGTTACGAATGACCGTATCCAAGACAGGCCCCTGCCATGAAGCGTAATTCACGTCTGGCGCTGGCCCTGCATACTCTGGGCCACATGGCGGCGGACCCGGCACAGATGCAGACCTCGACTCAGATCGCAGAGCACGCGGGCACGAACCCGGTCGTGGTGCGCCGCGTTCTGGGAAAACTGCGGCAGGCGGGGCTTTTGGTGTCCGAGAAGGGGCACGCCGGTGGCTGGCGCTTGGCCCGTCCACCGGAAGAGATTACCTTGGCCGATATCTACTTGGCATTAGAAGAAAATTTGGTGTCGAGCGAACCCGAGGACGACACACCGAGATGCGCCGTGGAAGACGCTGTGCAACGCAAGGTGACCTCGGTTCTACAAGACATCGAGCAGAGCTTGGTGACCCAGCTTCGCGCAACATCCTTGGCCGATGTGCAGGAAACTTCGGAGCAGCATGTGGACTGCCACCACGGGTGATGCGGCCACCTCTGCAGTCTGGCGCGCCGATGCTGCGGCTCGGGACGGCAGGCGGTATTCTGCCCCTGGATTGACCTATACGCGCACGCGAAGACCCCCGTTTGGAGGGGGCGCCTCACGTGAGACACCGCGCGCGTTCACTCTGTCGAGAAATGGTGGGCGACCCTGGAATCGAACCAGGCGTGAGTCGCCTCGAGGGAGTTACAGTCCCCTGCCACACCTTGCGGCCTGTCGCCCACTGGCGGCGGTCCTATCGGCCCCGCAAGGCAGGGTCAAGCACTGTTGTGGCCAGAAATCGCGTGGGTGATAAGCGGATGATCCAAGGGTGATCTAGGGGTGACGTCGGATGGCGCAAAAGCCGAAATGGGTTGTCGAAAAAGAGCAGGCCCGCCGCAGCGCCGCGCGCGAAACGGTCTGGCTGTTCGGCTTGCACGCGGTGAGGGACGCGCTTCAAAACCCCATGCGGGAGCGTCTGCGTCTGGTGCTGACCCGAAACGCCGCCGACCGGCTGGGTGAGGTTGTCCCCGCCAGCGGCATGACGCCGGAGATTGCCGATCCGCGCAGATTTCCCGTGCCCCTGGATCCGGGCAGCGTTCATCAAGGCGCCGCGTTGGAGGTCAAACCCCTGGATTGGGGAAAGTTGGCCGATGTGGCGCAGCCGGGGCAGGGCGCGCCGGTTATTGTCCTGCTCGATCGTGTGACCGACCCCCACAATGTGGGCGCGATTCTGAGGTCGGCGGAGGTCTTTGGCGCACGCGCCGTGGTCGCGCCCTCCCGCCATTCGGCGCCCGAAACCGGTGCCCTGGCCAAGACGGCCAGCGGTGCTTTGGAGCGGCAGCCTTACCTTCGGATTGGCAATCTGGGCGACGGGTTAGAGCGGCTGAAGGACATGGGCTATACGGTCATCGGCTTTGATGGCGAGGCGCCGCAGACGTTGCACACGGCTGCCCTTGAACTGGCCCAGGTGCCCACGGCCATCGTTCTGGGCGCCGAAGGCCCTGGTCTGCGGGAGCGGACGCGGAGTCTGTGTGACCAGATGGTGCGGATCGATCCAGCGGGGGCGTTTGGGTCTCTGAATGTGTCCAACGCGGCGGCTGTGGGGCTCTATGCGTTGACGGAGCCACGGCGTGCCTGACGTCAAGGTGGCCACCTGCTGCTACTGCCAGAGGCGAACAGTGCTGCGGGCGACGGCGCGGGACGGACACGCGCTGGCCTGCGGGTCCTGCGGCGCGCCGCTCACCAAACTCAAGGCCCTGAAGCCAGCGGCGGCGCAAGCTGCAGCGTCCCATGAGCCCGTGCCGCACCCGGTCCCGATGCGCCCTAAGAAAAAGCGCAAGAAGCCGAAGAAGCGCAAAAACCCCTGGCAGAAACTGGTCAAAGACGTTTGGGACGAGATCGAAGATATCTTCGATTGAGGAAGGCGCCGGTGGCATCAGCGCAAAGGGCGGCTAGTCATACGGCGGCGCGTGGCGTGCTGTCGTGCGGGGGGAACCCTGCTATAGTTCTGACAAATTTATGAAAAACGGCCTCTCTGCCGCCGTTGTTTCACTTCCGAGGCCCCGTTGTCCCAGGACCGATCCAAGAAAATCAAAAATAACATCCCCGTGACGGAACCTTTTCCACAGGCATGTGGTTTCCCATGTACCTGTGGAGGGCGGCGGCTGGAACTCCCGCCCTCGGTTCACTGTCCCTCGTTCCATACCTGAGGCCCGCGCCAGTCTTGTCGCGGGCCTTTTTTTGATGTTCGCTCCGGGGATGACGACACAGCCAAGCGATGCTTTCCTGCGCGATGTTTTGACCCGCGCCAAGACCTTTGCCTGCGTCGGCGTCTCCCCCAATCCGATCCGGCCAAGCCATTACGTGGCGCGCTACCTCACCTTGCGTGGATACGGAGTCATACCGGTGAACCCGGGGCATGTGGGCCACGACTTGTTTGGGGCCGAGGTGGTGGCCAGTATCGCAGACGCGCCGCCGCCAGTGCATGTGCTGGATATCTTTCGCCGACCCGAGGCCGTGCCAGAGATCGTTGCCGAAGGGCTCCGAACCCAGCCAAACTTAATCTGTGTTTGGCTCCAGATTGGAATCGTCAGCCCCGAAGCCGAGGCCCTCTGTGCGTCGGCTGGCGTGCCGATTGTTCAGGATAGGTGCCCAAAAATCGAGTATCAGCGCCTTTTTGGCGAGTTGCGACACGGCGGCTTTGCAACGGGTATCATAAGTTCCCGCCTTTAACCGCCAGACCCCATAAATCCCTTTGGCATGTGGACTGCGCTTGGGATTCTCCCTAGGGTTGGTGTGCTGCTGGGGGGCCTGTTTGCAGGTTGGCTTCGCAGTGGCCCGCAAGACGGCGCAATGGTTCCGCACCCGGCGCGTCGTCTTGCACTTGGGTGTACGCCACGTCGACGCCAAAGGCAGCGCGACTTATGGACCTGGGCGGTTTGCCTTTTCGGTCAGGCCCGAGGTCCCGTCGCGCCGGGCCAATTCCGCCATAACCTCGTCCAAAGACACATCGCGCGCGGCCAGCATCACGCAGAAGTGGAACAGCACGTCGGCCCCTTCGGCGATCAAGCTGTCACGGTCGCCACGGACGGCTTCGATAATGGCCTCGATGGCTTCCTCGCCGAACTTCTCGGCGCATTTCTCGGGGCCCTTAGCCAGCAGCTTGGCGGTCCAGCTGCTGGCCGGATCCGCGCCCTTGCGGGCGTCGATAGTGGCGAAGAGGCGATCGATCTGATGCATGGTCATTCCATCCGCATGGGGATGCCGGCGGCGGCCATGTGGGATTTGGCCTCGCCGATGGTGTACGTCCCGAAGTGGAAGATGGAGGCGGCCAGCACGGCAGAGGCGCCGCCCTCGGTCACGCCCTCCACCAGGTGATCCAGCGTGCCGACGCCGCCCGAGGCGATGACGGGGATCGTCACGGCATCGCTGACAGCCCGGGTCAGGGGCAAGTTGAAGCCCGCCTTTGTCCCGTCCCGGTCCATGGAGGTCAGTAGGATTTCTCCGGCGCCTTTCTCCATCGCCCTCCGCGCAAATTCGACGGCGTCGATCCCAGTGGGTTTGCGCCCGCCGTGGGTAAAGATCTCCCACTTGCCGGGGGCGACGGTCTTGGCATCAATGGCGCAGACGATGCATTGGCTTCCGAATTTGTCTGCCGCTCGGGCCAGCACGTCTGGGTCGGCCACGGCTGCGGAGTTGAAGCTGACCTTGTCCGCTCCGGCGAGCAGCAGGTTGCGCACGTCCTCCACCGTCCGAACGCCACCACCGATGGTCAGCGGCATGAAGCAAGCCTCGGCGGTCCGGGTGGCCAAGTCATACATGGTGCCGCGATTTTCGTGGGTTGCGTGGATGTCCAGGAAACACAACTCATCCGCGCCCGCCGCGTCATAGGCGCGGGCACTTTCCACAGGGTCGCCCGCGTCGATCAGATCGACGAAGTTGACGCCCTTCACCACGCGGCCATCGGCCACGTCCAGACAGGGAATGATACGTGTCTTCAACATGGGCGCGGTGTGACCGGTTCCGCGCCGCCTGACAAGGGGCAGGTGTCTGCAAGCAGTCGGCCCGGCGCGGCCCAGTTATCTGCCTCCATGGGGCGCGTGGGTTTGCGCGGCGGTGTGCTACATTTAGGCTCGGCCCCCCGACGCCAAGGGGCGTCCTTGAGGGGGACACTTGTGCGGCGGCGCGACTATCCCAGGGGATCCATACGACTGATCGTCATTTGAGCAGTCGGCAAGTTGGCCGCGCGGTAACGACTGAGCCGTTCCTCTCGGGAAGCGGTGCTGCGTTCGTTCAGTGCACATTCGGCGCGGATCGGCGGCTTGATGCGCCGGACCGCATTCTGATTGGCAGTGGTGCGGATAATGCTTCGCCGATGGAGGGTACAAAATGGGATCGGACTTGGCCTGAGCGGGTGCGCACGCGTTTCTGAGGTCTCAAACGCCACACGCGGCAAGGACGTAACGCTTGCGGTGCGGAGGCTATTATTTGTTGGACGGCAAGGAGCCTAAGCTCGTTCCTACGGGGGCGGTGGGGACTAGCTGTGCGGTTCCAATGGCAAAGACGTCTGTCTGGGGAGGGCGCGGCAATGGCAGTGGAGTATCTAGATCAAAGGGTGATTTCAGGGCGCCGCGGAAAAGGAGGTGAAACCTTCGTCAGAGAATAGGGCCGCGACGCGAACCTCTTTGGCCAAGCGACTGCGGGCCATCTCCAACCAGGGACTAAGCTGTGGCTTTGGCATGGGCTTGGGGCGACCGGCTCCGCCGCCTCCGGAAAGGGCCGTGCCGCGCGCCCGCTGGCCCAATGGGCCAGTGGTTGCCGATGACACGCTCGTGATGTGCGATTGCTCTGGCGGGCGGCTAGCTGCCAAGGCACCATCAATTTCAACCGGAGATCACAGATGATCCGCAGTATTCTAGTCACGTGTTTTGTCGGGCTTACGGCCATGCCCGCCGCCGCCTTTGAGGCTGTGACCTCGCCGCATTCCGTGACCGAGACCATGGACCGTTTGGTGGCCGCGGTGGAGGGTGCTGGCGCTACGGTCTTTGCCCGTGTGGACCATGGGGTTGGTGCGGCCTCCGTCGAGATGGACCTGCCCGACGCGCAGCTTTTGGTGTTTGGAAACCCGCGTATTGGCTCGCCCATCATGCAGGATGATCTGCGGGCTGGTCTGGTCCTGCCGCTGCGCGTCCTGGTCCACGAGGGCGAGGCGGGCACCGTCGTGACTTGGCAGTCGCCGGACGAGATGTTCGCAGGGATGGACGTCGATTTGGACGCCAAAGCGGTTCAGATGATGCAGGGCGCCTTGGGTAAGCTGACCGGGGCTGCGACTTCGGAATAGGGCGGCTCGCGACGACTTGGGGCGGTGCGTCAGTGGGGTGCCGCCCTCCCACAGTGTGGCAGGGGCGGTCAGACCGGGTCGCTCCTTCGCGGTCGTATGAGAGAGAACGGTGTCCCGCCTGCGCTGAGCGCTGATGGATTGAGCGCGCCTTCATTCGGGGCGTCGGCATCAGCGTTATGTTGTCACGGACGCCGGCATTGCGCAGGGTCGCGCAACACCTGTCATGCGAGCCTCAATCGCGAACCGTTGTGGTTGTTTGGCCGCTCTGTTTGACGGCGATGAGCGGTAGTCCAAAGCATCGATTACGGTCCACGCCCATCGTCCCGGGCTATGCTCTGTCCGCAAGAAACGCACTGACCAAGCGCCCCGCCTTTTACCCACGTCTCCACGGCCAGGCGGCCAGCAGAAACGTCGCGCAGGCCCCCATGATCGGCAGGGCTTTGTGCCAGTCTGCCACCTGGACGGCACGGGCGGCAATCACCCCCGGATCACGGGCACACAAGGCCGCCCAGTCCGGCCACCAACGGGGCAGCCACGCAACGCCGCAGGGATGAGACTCAATCAGCCAGGCCAGGCCAAGGCGCAGGGCGCCATAGGTCAGCAAGGCCCCCGCCATGGCCAGCCCCATACGCCTCACGCCCGGCACAGCTCCAAGGCTGCGCCCAGGTCGATCGCCCCGTCATACAGCGCCCGGCCCGAAATAGCCCCCGCGATGGCCCTAGTGGCTTTAAGCCGCGACAGATCCTCCAGCGATGACACCCCGCCCGAGGCGATGACGGGGATCGAGACGGCACGGGCCAGGGCTTCGGTTGCCTCGACGTTGGGGCCGCCCATGGCCCCGTCGCGGTCGATGTCGGTGTAGATGATGGCAGCGACGCCCGCGTCCTCGAACTGTTTTGCCAGATCGGTGGCTGTGACATCCGTCTCTTCGGCCCAACCCTTGGTGGCGACCATCCCTTTGCGCGCATCGATACCCACGGCCACCTGTCCGGGGAAGGTGCGGGCGGCCTCGCGCACCAGATCGGGGGTCTCGACGGCAACCGTCCCGAGGATGACGCGGGACAGCCCTTTGCTAAGCCACCCCTCGATGGTGGCCATGTCGCGGATGCCGCCGCCCAATTGGGCGGGTACGGTCAATGCGCCCAGGATCGCCTCTACCGCTGCGCCATTCACAGGTTGACCCGCGAAGGCGCCATTCAGGTCCACAAGATGCACCCAGTCGCAGCCCGCGTCCTGAAAGGCCCGCGCCTGGGCCGCCGGATCGTCGTTGAAAACGGTGGCAGATGACATTTCACCATGCACAAGCCGCACGGCCTGTCCGTCTTTGAGGTCAATGGCGGGATACAGGATCATAGGTGGCTCCGGGCACGGCGTGGTCGTTTGCCGTGGCTTCTGCCGCATTCGACGGGCGGGGGAAAGGCCGGGGGGCCGCCGCTAGGGGCATCCGGCGATGCGGTGACCTAAGGGTTTACTTGTCGTTAGGGAACATGCGCTTTGCCGAAACGTCACACTTGCTTCAGTGCGTGGCCCGCCGCCACCCTTCGCCCACTCACGAGGGAGGAAAAACCATGAAGAACTTTGCGCTGGCCGTCGCGGCCGTCCTGGGCCTGGCCACCGCTGCCGCCGCTGACCCCATCGAAGGCGTTTGGCAGACCCAACCCGACGACGGGTCCTACGCGCTTGTGACCATCGCACCCTGTGGTGCCAACTTCTGTGGAACCATCACCCGGACGTTCAACGCGGGCGGGGAATACAACTCGCCCAACAAGGGTAAGCAGATCGTCCGCAATATGGCCGCGCAAGGCGGTGGCGCCTACGAAGGACGCGTGTGGCGGCCCTCGAACGACAAAGTCTACCTGGGCAAAATCCAACTCTCGGGAAATCAGATGTCCCTGCGCGGCTGCGTCGCCGGAGGCCTAATCTGCGCGCGTCAAAGCTGGGTCAAGGTGCAGTAGCCTGCGCTTCTTCTCGGCAAAAATACATCCGGGGGGTCCGGGGGGCTGGCCCCCCGGTTGGTCGGCCCGATCCCATCGGGCCGAAACAGCTAGGGCGCCCACCGTAGAAAATTCGCGATCAGGCGCAGACCTGTGGCCTGGCTCTTTTCCGGGTGGAATTGTGTGCCGACCACCGTGTCGCGGGCGACAATGGCCGTGACCTCGCCGCCGTAGTCCACATGGGCCAAGCGGTCGGTCCGGTCGGCCATGGTCATGGCATAGGAATGGACGAAATAGGCGTGGTCGCCGGTGCTCACCCCGTCCAAGACCGGATGCGCGCCCGTCACCACCAGATCGTTCCAGCCCATGTGCGGCACCTTCATCGCCGCATCCGAGGGCACGATCCGATCAATGGTGCCACCGATCAGATCAAAGCCCGCCACGTCCTCATACTCGCGGCCCGTGGTGGCGAGCATCTGCATGCCCACGCAAATCCCCAGGAAGGGGACGGCGCGGCGGGTCACGGCCTCCAACACGGCCTCTTCCAACCCGTCAAAGGCCTGCAAGCCCCGACGGCAGGCCGGGAAGGCTCCGTCACCGGGCAGCACGACGCGGTCTGCGCGGGCCACATCTTCGGGGCGTTGGGTGACCAAGATGTCGCCCGCATTGGTTTCGCGGGCCATCCGCTCGAATGCCTTTTGGGCGGAGTGCAGATTGCCGCTGTCGTAGTCGACCAGAACCGTCAGCACGTCACAATGTCCCCTTGGTGGAGGGCACGGCATCGGCCTTGCGCGGGTCGACCTCCAGCGCGTCGCGCAGGGCGCGGGCGACGGCCTTAAAGGCGGCCTCGGCGATGTGATGGCTGTTGACGCCGCGCAGGCCGTCCACATGCAGGGTGATCCCACCATGGGTGGACAGGGCTTGGAAGAACTCCCGCACCAGTTCCGTGTCGAAGGTTTTGATCTGGGGCGCGGTCATCTGCACCTCCCAAGCGAGCCAAGGCCGGCCCGACAGGTCGAGCGCCGCGCGCACCAGCGCGTCGTCCATGGGCAGCAGGCAGGACCCGTAGCGGCGGATGCCGCGCTTATCGCCCATAGCTTGAGTCAGGGCCTGACCGATGGCGATACCCACGTCTTCGACCGTGTGGTGGTCGTCGATGTGCAGATCCCCGTCGCAGCGCACTGTGATGTCGATCAGGGCATGGCGCGCCAATTGGTCCAGCATGTGGTCGAAAAAGCCGACGCCCGTCTGGTTGTCGTAGGTGCCGGTCCCATCCAGGTCGAGCGTGACGGTGATGTCGGTCTCGGCGGTCTTGCGGGTGATGGTGGCGCGGCGCATGGCGGGGCTCCAATGACGGGGAACAACGGGCGCCGTATACGCAGACGCCGGTCAGGACGGAAGGGTAGCGGGCGCGGCCCTGAAATGGCTGCGACCGATTTATCGCAGGGGTTGGGGCCAAAACGACGACGGGTCGCCCAGAGGGCGACCCGATCGAGAACCAAACTGGAGCGGGCGATGAGATTCGAACTCACGACCCTAACCTTGGCAAGGTTATGCTCTACCCCTGAGCTACGCCCGCATCCGGTTGGTAGCGGCGAGATAGATAACCGGCGCCGGGGGCGCAAGAGGAAAATGCGCTTGATCGGGTCGGTTTCGTCATTGTCTCGGTTTCGGCGTCGTCATTGCTCCGATCCATGGGATCTGTCACGCTTGAGCGGGCGGCGGGAATGGTCGTCTCGCCAATGGTCATCCGGGCGAAGGGATGTTGGTGCGCATGAAGAATCCAGCCAAGGTCCATGCCCTGGGCGAAATCGCCATCCGTTGTGACGATGTCATCGGGATGCGGGATTTCTACCGCGACATCGTGGGGTTGGAGATCCTAGAGGATTTTGCGGACAGGAGCGGCATCGTGTTTTTCAAGGTGGCACCCGGGTTTGGTGGCCATACCACTGTGCTGGCCCTGTTCGACAAAACGGCTGGGGCCGCGCGCGGGCACCCAACCGGTCAGGCGGCACCGCGGACGGGCGCGGGGTCGTCGCTCCACCACCTGGCGTTGACCGTTGATCGCGCGGCCCAACCGGCCCTGCGAGACTTTCTCGACGCCCGGGGCGTGCCCCATCACACCGAGGTCTTCGATTGGATCGGTTGGCGCGGCGTTTTCATCCAGGACCCAGAGGGCAACACCGTCGAATTTGTCGCAGGTCCCGAACAGCGGGCAGAGGGGCCGTGAGCCGTCAGCTACCCTCTGTCCAAGGGATCAGGGGGCGGCCCCGACGCGAACCTTACTGAGCGTCCGGGTCGTTCAACCCGTCGATGGAGAAGTTATCGATCAGGAAGCTCTCATCGCCGGTGTCTTGGTTGAGATTCGCCTGGAACTCAAAGGAGAGGACGTTGGAACTGCTCCCGGGAAAGCTGGTCGGGTCCGTCACCGTAATCGATAGAGCCATCTGACTGTCGCGCCACCAGCTTTGGTTGCCGACAAAGCCGCCTAGCTGCACGTCCGTTTGCACGAGCGTCGATTCGACTTCGACGTTGGCGACGTTGTTTGACACGAATGTCGTGGTGTCCCCGTTTTTGATCACGCGACCGATTTCCGTATCGCCGAGGAAGATCGCGCCGTGGTCGCCGTCGCTGACGTCGTGGCTGTCCATGGCATAGAGATCGAACGCAATGGTCGTGCTCTCAATCCCGTCTGTCAGTTCGAAATCACGCTTCACGCTGGCGTTGTCGCCCGAGCCGCCCAGAGGGCCGAGCACCAAGCCAATCTGATCGCCCATATCCGTGACGTGACCACCGATCCAATCGCCGGAGCCGTTGTCGAAGCCATCATTGTAGGACAGCCCAACCGTTTCCGTGGTCGAACCCGAAAGCTCTCCCGTCACGGTGACAGACAGCGCGCGGTACCCTTCCTTCAGGACACCACTGGCGGCAATCGCAACCCCGCTGGCGGCGGCGGTGAGGACGACGTAATCGACGGTGACCGCGCCCTGGCAAGACGACAAGAAAGACGTGAAGGTGCGGATCAGGCGCATGACGGAGCACTCGGAACGGGACTAGAGGGGTCCTGCGTACCCAGCGGATCTGACCAAATCGTGCAGATCGGGGCGCGAAATTGTGTCGAATGCCCCGGATTAACCACGACAATGGTGGCTAAGGCGGCGTATTGGTTCCGCCTCAGCCGGGGATTGGTGTCGGTTACCCCAGTTCGATCAGCAGATCCTTGGCGTCGATCTGGGCGCCCGGCGTGACATGCACCGCCGTGATGGTGGCATCGCGGTCCGCATGCAGGCCCGTTTCCATCTTCATGGCTTCGATCGTCAGCAGCAGGTCCCCCTGTTTCACCTTGGCCCCGGGTTGGGCCACCACGCTGGCCACGACGCCGGGCATGGGGGCGCCCACGTGGTTGGGGTTGCCGGCCTCGGCCTTCGGCATCTTGACCGCCGTGCCCGCCACGCGGCGGTCCGGCACACGGATAACGCGGGGCTGGCCGTTCAGTTCAAAGAAGATCCGGGCATCCCCGTCATCGGTCGTGTCACCGCGTGCGACGCAGCGGATGACGAGGGTCACGCCCGGGTCGATCTCTGCCTCGATCTCTTCGCCCGGCTCCATGCCGTAGAAGAAGACGGGCGTGGGCAGGGCGCGGACGGGGCCATAGGTGGCGTGGCGCGCGGCATAGTCGGTGAAGACCTTCGGATACATGAGGTAGCCGTTTAGATCCTCATCATCGACAGTTTCGCCGATCTTGGCCTCGACTTCTTTGCGCACCGCTTCCAGATCGACGGGGGGCAGGTTCTTGCCCGGACGTTCGGTCGAAGGCTTCTCGCCCTTGAGCGCCTTCTTCTGGATGCCCTTGGGCCAGCCGCCGGGGGGTTGACCCAGGTTGCCGCGCATCATGTCCACGACGCTGTCGGGGAAGGCCACGTCCGTCTTGGCGTCTTGGACTTGATCGGTGGTCAGCCCCTGGGCCACCATCATCAGGGCCATGTCACCCACGACCTTGGACGAGGGCGTGACCTTAACGATGTCCCCGAACATCTGGTTCACGTCGGCGTACATTTGCGCGACCTCGTGCCAGCGTTCCTCCAACCCCATGGAGCGGGCCTGGGCCTTGAGGTTGGTGAACTGGCCGCCGGGCATTTCGTGCAGATAGACCTCGGAGGAGGGGGCCTGCATCCCGCTCTCAAAGGCCAAGTATTGGGCGCGTACGGCATCCCAATAGGTGTCGATCCGGCGCACGGCGGTCATGTCGATGCCGGTGTCGCGCGCATCGCCTTTGAGCGACGACACGATGGTGCCGAAGGTCGCCTGGGAGGTGTTGCCCGACAGGCTGTCCATGGCGACGTCGGCGGCATCCACACCCGCATCCGCTGCGGCCAGGATCGTGGCCGAGGCGATGCCCGCCGTGTCATGGGTGTGGAAGTGGACGGGCAGGCCGACCTCCTCCTTCAGGGCTTTGATCAGCACCCGCGCGGCGGCGGGTTTCAGCAGACCGGCCATATCCTTGAGGCCCAGGACGTGGGCGCCTGCGGCCTCCAACTCCTTGGCCATGGAGACATAGTACTTCAGGTCATACTTGGCGCGGTTCGGGTCGAGCAGGTCGCCGGTGTAGCAGACGGTGCCCTCACAGACCTTGCCGCTCTCGATTACCGCGTCCATGGCGACGCGCATGTTTTCGACCCAGTTGAGGCTGTCGAAGACGCGGAAGACGTCGATCCCCGTCTCGGCCGCTTGTTTGACGAAGGCCTGGACGACGTTGTCGGGATAGTTGGTGTAGCCCACGCCGTTGGACGCGCGCAGCAGCATCTGGGTCAGCAGGTTCGGCATGGCCGTGCGCAGGTCGCGCAGACGCTGCCACGGGCATTCCTGCAAGAAGCGATAGGCCACGTCGAAGGTCGCGCCGCCCCAGCATTCCATCGAGAAGAGCTGCGGCAGGTTGGCCGCATAGGCGGGCGCGACCTTGAGCATGTCGATGGACCGCATCCGGGTCGCCAGCAGGGACTGGTGCCCGTCGCGCATGGTCGTATCGGTCAGCAGCAGCCGGTCCTGGGCCAGCATCCAATCGGCCAGGGCCTTGGCGCCCTCCCGCTCCAGGATCTGCTTGGTGCCATCGGGGGGCGTGTCGGTGCTCAGCTTGGGCACCACGGGCGCGCGCACGTCGGCGGCGGGGCGGGGGCGACCCTCGGTCTCCGGGTGACCGTTGACCGAGATGTCGGCGATATAGGTCAGGATCTTGGTCGCCCGGTCGCGGCGGGGCGGGAAGTCGAACAGATCCGTGGATTCGTCGATGAACTTGGTCGTGTATTCATTCGACAGGAAGGTCGGATGCTTCAGCAGGTTCTCGACGAAGGCGATGTTGGTGCTGACGCCCCGGATACGGAATTCGCGCAATGCCCGGTCCATGCGCTTGATCGCGGCCTCGGGCGTGGGCGCCCAGGCGGTGACCTTGGTCAGCAGGCTGTCGTAATACCGCGTGATGACGGCGCCGGAATAGGCCGTGCCTTCGTCCAAGCGCAGGCCCATGCCGGTGGCGGCGCGGTAGGTGGTGATGCGCCCATAATCGGGGATGAAGTTGTTGGTCGGGTCTTCGGTCGTGACGCGGGTTTGAAGCGCGTGCCCGTCCAGCTTGACGTCATACTGGCTGGCGACGCCCGTGGCCTCGGTCAGGCTCTTGCCCTCGGCGATCTTGATCTGGGCCTGGACGATGTCGATGCCGGTCACCTCCTCGGTGACGGTGTGTTCCACCTGCACGCGGGGGTTCACCTCGATGAAGTAGAACTCGCCCGAGTCCATATCCATCAGGAACTCGACCGTGCCCGCGCATTCATAGTTGACGTGTTCGCAGATCTTCTTGCCCAGGTTGCAGATTTGCTCGCGCTGGGTGCCGCTGAGGTAGGGGGCAGGGGCGCGTTCCACGACCTTTTGGTTGCGGCGCTGGACCGAGCAGTCCCGCTCATAGAGGTGGTAGGTATTGCCATGCTTGTCGCCCAGCACCTGCACCTCCACGTGGCGGGCGCGGGTGATCATCTTTTCCAGATAGCCTTCGCCGTTGCCGAAGGCGGCCTCGGCCTCCCGGCGGCCTTCCAGGACCTTTTCCTCCAACTCATCCTCGGAGAAGATCGGCCGCATCCCGCGCCCGCCCCCGCCCCAGGAGGCCTTGAGCATCAGAGGATAGCCGACCTGGGCGGCTTCGGCCTTGATAGCGGCCATGTCGTCCCCCAGCACCTCGGTGGCGGGGATGACGGGCACGCCCGCTTCGATGGCCACGCGTCGAGCGCTCGCCTTATCGCCGAGCTTCCTCATCGTTTCGGCCTTTGGACCGATGAAAGTAATACCCGCCTCGGTACAGGCGTCCACGAACTCCGGGTTCTCGGACAGCAGACCATAGCCCGGGTGGATCGCGTCGGCGCCCGAGGCTTTGGCGACGCGGATGATCTCTGGGATCGACAGATACGCGGCGACCGGCCCGAGGCCTTCCCCGATCTTGTACGCCTCATCCGCCTTGAAGCGATGCAGGCCTAGTTTGTCCTCCTCGGCGTAGACGGCGACCGTCTTCTTCCCCATCTCGTTTGCGGCGCGCATCACGCGGATGGCGATCTCTCCGCGGTTGGCGATGAGGATTTTCTGAAAGTCGGCCATGTGGTCCCCCGAGGTCGAATTTGGTGACGGTTTCGTAACGGCATCGTCAGAAAGCGGCAACTTGCGGTGATTGGGTATGGTGGCGCTAACGAAAAGAAAAGGCCTTGGACGGCGCGCGGGACGTCAAAAGCGCAAGACATTGTGGTCAGATTGGGTAACATCTTGTCGCGTGCGGTCTCACCAAAGACCTTGTCGCAGAACTTTTTTCACGGAGCACGTTATGGATCGCCGATACTTTTTAACTTTTGCAGCCGCCGCGACGCTCACACTGGCGGCGTGTAACGCGTCGAACGCCCCCTCAGGGGCATCGGCGGACCCCCGCTTTGCGGCGTTTCAAGGGGTTTGGACCGGGCAGCAGGTGAGGTTGAACGGCTCGACCCGCCCGATGACGATCACAATCGCGGCCGATGGGTCCTACAGCTGGGTCAGTGAAGGCACCAAGGTGACGGATGGTCGATTGGTCTATCGCGGGGATCAGTTGGGCTACGTGAACGACGCCGGATCCCAAGGGACCGTGACCGAGATTGGCGAGACGTTGGCGTTCAGCAATACCTTCACCGGCGACAATTATACCGTGACCGTAAGTCGCTGAGGACGCACTCCCCGTTTGCGGTGTCACGGGTGACCCGTGACAAGCCCCGGGTTTTCACCCGGGGCGCTCCCCTAAGTCACACGGAACACACCAAGAACACGGGCTTTCCTTGTGGGGCCGCCCGGGCTATCTGTTTGCCATGAGCTTTCACGACGACTCGGATGCCATGGAGGCGGCCAGCCTCTCCGCCCGTGCCATGTCTGCACGGCCTGCGCCCTATTTGGACGGGCTGAACCCAGCCCAGCGGTTGGCGGTGGAGACATTGGACGGCCCCGTCCTCATGCTGGCGGGGGCGGGCACGGGCAAGACCCGCGCCCTCACCGCGCGCATTGCGCATCTGATGTCCCAGGGACGGGCACGCCCGAACGAGATCTTGGCCGTGACCTTCACCAACAAGGCCGCCCGGGAGATGCGGGAGCGTGTGGGTAAGATGATGGGCCAGGTGGCGGAAGGGATGCCCTGGCTCGGCACCTTCCATTCGGTCTGCGTCAAGCTGCTGCGCCGCCATGCGGAACTGGTCGGTCGGCAGATCATGGTCAACGGCGACGCGCGGGATCTGCACCTGCGGTCAAATTTCACCATCCTCGACACGGATGATCAGAACCGGTTGCTCAAGCAACTCATCATCGCCGCCGAGATGGACGAAAAGAAATGGCCCCCCCGGATGCTGGGCGGGATCATCGACAATTGGAAGAACCGCGCCTGGACCCCCGACAAGGTCCCAGCCCATGAGGCGCAGGCTTTTGACGGGCGCGGGGTGGATCTCTACCGCCAGTATCAAGACCGGCTTCTGACCCTAAACGCGGTGGATTTCGGGGACCTGCTGCTGCACGTCATCCACATCTTCCAGACCCATGACGACGTGTTGGAGAAGTACCGGACTTGGTTCCGCTACATTCTGGTCGACGAGTATCAGGATACCAACGTGGCCCAATACCTGTGGCTGCGCCTGTTGGCCGGTGGGCATCGGAATATCTGCTGCGTCGGCGACGACGATCAGTCGATCTATGGCTGGCGCGGGGCCGAGGTGGGCAACATCCTGCGGTTCGAGAAGGACTTCGAAGGCGCCGAGGTCATTCGGTTGGAGCAGAACTATCGCTCCACCCCCCATATCCTGTCGGCGGCTTCCGGTGTCATTGCGGGCAATAAGGGGCGGCTGGGCAAGACGCTGTGGACCGAGGCTGAGGAGGGCGAAAAAGTTCGCCTGATCGGCCATTGGGACGGCGACGAAGAGGCCCGCTGGATCGGTGAAGAGGCCGAGGCCATGCAGGGCGGCACCCGTGGGATGGCGCCGTATTCGCTGGACGATATGGCTATTCTGGTCCGAGCGGCGCATCAGATGCGTGCCTTCGAGGATCGGTTCCTGACCATCGGGCTGCCTTACCGTGTGATTGGCGGTCCGCGGTTTTACGAACGGCTCGAAATCCGCGATGCCATGGCGTATTTCCGCGTTGTCGTCTCGCCCGACGACGACCTCGCGTTTGAGCGGATCGTGAACACGCCTAAGCGGGGCCTAGGTGATAAGGCGCAACAGACCATTCAGGTCATGGCGCGATCGAACGGCGTCTCCTTGCTGGAAGGCGCGCGGCTCTGCGTGCAGTCCAAGACCATCGGTGGCAAGGGCGGCAAGGCCCTGGGGGAACTGGTCAACGGCTTCGCCCGCTGGCGTGCCGAGCTGCTGGATGGGCGGGACCATATTCGCTTGGCCGAGGAAATCCTGGACGAAAGCGGCTACACCGGTTTCTGGCAGAACGAAAAGACGCCGGAGGCGCCCGGTCGGTTAGAAAACCTGAAGGAGTTGGTGAAGGCTCTGGAGGGGTTCGAGAACCTGCAAGGCTTCCTCGAACATGTCTCGCTGATCATGGACAATAACTCTGACGCCGAGGAAGAGCCAAAGATCACGCTGATGACTCTGCATGCGGCCAAGGGGTTGGAGTTTCCGGCGGTGTTCCTGCCGGGTTGGGAAGACGGGCTGTTCCCCTCCCAGCGGTCCATGGACGAAAGCGGCGTGAAAGGGTTGGAGGAGGAGCGGCGGCTGGCCTACGTGGGGATCACGCGGGCCGAGCAGGTCTGTACCATCAGTTTCGCAGCCAACCGCCGGGTCTATGGTCAATGGCAATCGGCGCTGCCATCGCGGTTTGTGGATGAACTGCCCGAGGCCCATGTAGAGGTTTTGACGCCCCCGGGCCTCTATGGCGGTGGATTCGGTGCGACTGGCATGGCGGCGGCGCAGCAGTCGGCCATGGGCGGTGGCGTGACCTCGAACTTGCAGGAGAAGGCCGCCAAGGCGGACGTCTACAACTCGCCCGGATGGCGGCGGCTGCAATCGAATGCGGCGCGACCCATTCGGCAGCCGTCTGAGGCGAAGAACCTGACCATCGATGCCAGCGCGGTCAGCGCGTTTGGCACGGGTGATCGGGTGTTCCACACCAAGTTCGGCTACGGTGAGGTGCAGGCGATCGAGGGCGACAAGCTTGAAGTGGCGTTTGACAAAGCCGGAACGAAGAAGGTCGTGGGGCGGTTCTTGATGCCCGCCGATCAGGCCGGAGATGTGCCTTTCTAGGGGCCGCTCGTCCGACGTGACCGTCGTCCTCGCGCGGGGTGCCGAGGTCAGGCGCCGGTGGCATTGGTTACACGGGGCTCTGTGGCTGCATCAGCGGTCCGCTGCCATGGCGAGACCTCGGGTCACGGCTGAAAAGACATCGTCCGTTACATGGGTGGCGGTCGGAAAGACCTCGGCCATGGTCGTCGGCACCAGGGACATGAGGCTAGACCCGCCCACATAAATCACGCGATCTACCTGGTCAGGGGAGACCCCCGCTTGGACGGCGGTGTCCAACGCACCGTCCCGTAGGGCCATTGCATGGGGGGCAAGCATCTCCTGCATGGCGGGCGCGGATAGGTCGGCCGTCAGCGCCCGCTCGACGACACCAAGGTCAATGCGCGCCCCATGCGCGCCCCGATTAGCGTCGATTTTTCCGACCTCCACGGCAAAGGCCAGATCATGGCCAAGCTCATCGGTGAGAACGTCCACCAAGCGTTGGAACGGCTTTGGTGTCTGGGCCAACTTGGCCATCTCTGCGACGGCCCGGCGGTTCTGCGCGGTGTAGAGGAACGGGATCTTTTCCCATGTGGCCAGGTCGTGGAAGATCGCTTTCGGCGCGCGCGTCGTTCCATCCCCAATCGCATTCCGCAACACGCCACCGCGCCCCAACAGTGGCATGACCGCCGCGATGCTGATCGCCCGATCAAAATCCGTGCCTCCGATGCGAATGCCGTGGGTTGCGAGGATCTCGATGCCCGACTCCGTGACGCGAAACAGCGAGAAGTCCGAGGTGCCGCCGCCGATATCCACGATCAGGCCCAATTCCCCCGCGTGGTCAGAGGCGCCGTTGGCCACCGCCGCCGCTTCGGGTTCGGGCAGGAACGCGATTTGGGTGAACCCGGCGGCCTCATAACACGCGCGGAGATCGGCCTCGGCTTGCGCTTCCCGAGGGTCATCCGCGCCGTGAAACACGACGGGACGCCCTGAGAGAACGCTGTCAAACGACCGGCCCATGTTCGCCTCGGCCCTGGCCTTAACCTCGGACAGAAACCGGCCGATAACCTCGACGAAGGTGACCCGTTCATTCAGGATTTGGCGCGGCTCATGCATCAGCGGCGTGCCGAGCACCCGTTTCAGCGCCCGCATAAAGCGCCCGTCCCGTCCTTCGAGAAGGGCGTCGTTTGCGGGGGTTCCGATTAGGGTTTCTCGGCTGTCGAAATCAAAGAAGAACGTCGTGGGCAGACCGGTTTCTCCGGGCGCCATTTCGATGAGGTGGGCGCGGCCATCGCACATGACGGCGGCGGCAGAGTTGGACGTGCCAAAATCGATGCCGAGGGTGTGACCGATGTTCGTCATTGGGTGTCCCTATGCCGCCCGTATTCAAGAAAACTGGCCTGTGGCGCAGCGGCGGGCCGTCGTCAACGGGGTGGGGGCAGAAACAAGAACGGCGGCGCCCAAGGGAGGAGGGGCACCGCCGTCTTTGTGTGATGGCTGCGCATATGGGAGGAAGCGCAGGCCATCTTCAGCGGAACCGACACGCAAATTGGGAGGACAGCGTATCGGGTCCAATCGACTGGGCGGAGGGAGGACCGCCAAGCGTCGAAGTCTATCTCTAACGCGGCACGCGCGTTGTTGTTCCCGACCGGATCCCGACGACGCCCAAATGGGAGGAGAAAGGCGCCGTCGGTCCGGTCTCGAAGACCCCAAGGGAGGTTGGGGCCAGGAACCTGCGATCCGATGGGAGGAAAGGATCGTCAGGCTGCAACATGGCCAAGGGAGGAAGGCCAGGTTGCGTCCCCGAGCCGCTCAAAGGGAGGAGGAAAGCGGCGCAGGGAAAGTCAGGTCACGCGCCGTAAGCGGCCTCGAACGCGACGGAGGCGATCATCGCCCGGCTCAGGCCCAGGTCGGCCAAGTCGCGGTTCGACAGTGCGGACAGTTCGTTGTACGTCTTGCGGTAGAGGCGCCACTTGGACCAATCCTGACGGATGGCGTCGAGGCGAGCCGCAACGCGGGCGCGCAGGGTGGAGGTGGCGGCCGAATTGCCGTAGGTGGTGTAAGCCATAACAGACCCTTTCGTTTGAAGGGGCGTTGTGCCCCCGGTTGGCGGTTGGACCGGATTGTCTCGACCCGCCGTGCTGTGTTGAGTGATATTTGGGGCCAATGCTGCGTTTGCACAACTCGGAGCCTCGTCATTGCCGCTATGCAGCATCTGCATAGGTGCGCCTGGTATCGGGTGACGTAGCAAGTGTTTGATCCAGCGGCCTTTTGCGATGCGCGGCAAAACTCGGCCTAAGACTTTTGGTGGACTTGACGGGTGGCTTGGTCATGCACGGGGTGGGTCATATTGCGTGCTGCGCGGCTGACAGGGGTAGGGCGCGGTGCGATCCGATTGCTATTGTCTGCCCCTGCCGGTCGGGTGGGTCCACCTCAGTGATGGGACACAGCCGCGCTTTGCCCTTGTCTTGGTGCGGGGGCAGCGCCACTTACTGCCTGCCATCTAAAGGAGATCCCGATGACCACCCGCGACGACGTTATGGCTGCGCTTGATCGGATCGCCTTGCCGGATGGGGGGTCATTGGTGTCGCGCGATATGATCCGGGCTGTCACGCTGGGCGGCGATGGTGTTTCTTTTGTGATTGAAGCCCCCTCCGCAGAGATTGCCCGCAAGATGGAGGCGATCCGCCAAGCGGCGGAGGGGTTGGTGGCTGACCTGCCTGGGGTGTCGCGCGTCCAAGCGGTGTTGTCCGCACCGACCGAGGCCAAGCAACCGCCATCCCTGAAATTGGGCGGTCACCCCAAACCCCAGGACGGGCCCATGCGCGTGCCGGGGGTTAAGCGCCTGTTGGCCATCGCATCGGGCAAAGGGGGCGTTGGCAAATCGACGGTCTCCTCCAACATTGCCGTGGCGCTTGCGAAACAGGGCCGTCGCGTCGGGCTGCTGGATGCCGATATTTATGGCCCGAGCCAGCCGCGGATGATGGGCGCCAGCAAGCGACCGGCGTCACCCGATGGGAAAACGATCCACCCGCTTCAGGCCCATGGGGTCACCTTGATGTCCATCGGCTTGATGCTGGGCGAGGACAAAGCGGTGGTCTGGCGGGGGCCGATGTTGATGGGCGCGCTCCAACAGATGCTGGGCCAAGTGGTTTGGACACATCACACCGGAGGGCAAGACCTGGATGTGCTGATCGTCGATCTGCCGCCTGGGACGGGTGATGTGCAACTGACGCTATGCACCAAGTCCGTGGTGGATGGCGCGATCGTTGTCTCTACGCCCCAGGATGTCGCCCTGCTGGACGCGCGCAAGGCGCTCGACATGTTCGCGACCCTCAAGACGCCGGTTGTGGGGCTGATCGAGAACATGTCTCTCTTCCATTGCCCCAAGTGTGGGTACGAGGCGGCGGTCTTCGGCACTGGTGGTGTCGTGGCGGAGGCCGAGCGCTTGGGCCTGCCGTTCCTTGGCGCTTTGCCTATCGACTTGGACACGCGGCTTGCCGGGGACAGTGGGCGACCCGTCGCGGCGGGAGAGGGGCCCATGGCCGAGGCCTTCGCCCGGATTGCGTCTGATTTGGTTGCGCGCGACCTGGCCTAGCCCCGAGCCCGCCTCGCCCGAGCAAGAGCGGCGCTCTGCGCGGAGGGTTTCGGTACCTAGGGTGGTCTTTCGCGCCCCTGGGGCGTCAGACCATGGGAACTTGTCCCACATTTGGGGTGTTTCGGATTTGTTGGGAAAGCGCCCCACCGATCTGGGGCGGCTTGCCCACGCGCGCCACCATTTGTCCAACCGCATCGACGTCGAATCGCGTTGATGCTGAGGCTCCGATTCGTGTCGCGCAGCGGCGTCCGCAGTAATCGCTTAATTTTAAGGTGTTTTGTCTTAAGTGAGCGGAAAAATCACGACGCAAGCATAAATCTGCGCATCCCGCGTGAGTCCCTGTATTGTTTTGTAACTGTGTAGATTTGGTCACGGCCTTCTTCTGGCGTAGCCAGATCTCCCACTTCTTACCATACAATATGTTGTTATATGTCAGCGTTAACACCACACATATTGGTTATCCACAGCGTATTCCACACCTGTGGATAATTTAGGCGGGAGGTTGTCCCAAATTCCGGGTAGCGCGATCCATCCTCCCATGGCATCAAATCCCCACGGAGCACGAGGGAAACACGGGTCACCAAACGAACCCATCCCGCACGAACGAGGCAGGACATACAGGCACTTTCCAACGTCTCCAGACGACGAAGATCCGAAACCGCGTAGCGAGCACATCATCCCCCCAGGTGACAGCGCGGATCGGAAGCCCGGACTACGGGGCAGGGCGGCGGCACGGGACTGGCAGACTCCCGCGCCGCCGCTTCCCGTTTAGGGGCACAAGCAGGCGCGACCCTTTGGGACGGGGTCGCAAACATAAGAGGGCGCAGAGGCCACGGTGGACGACCAGTTCAGGGGCAAACACACGGTTAAGGTTGACGGGAAGGGGCGCGTGTCCATCCCGGCGACCTTTCGCCGTGCCCTGGAAGCAAACCACCCAGGCCGCGCAGAAGGCGAGCCGGCCACCCTCTATATCTCGCAGTTGGAAACCGAGCCTTTCCTGACCTGCATGACCCATACCTTCATGGCGGACATGACCCAGAGCATCAAAAAGATGCACAAGGGCGATCCCCGTCGCGAAGCCCTCGAAGAATTCATCTATGAGAACGTCCACGAGCTGTCGTTAGACGCCAACGGCCGATGCAACATGCCGAAATCTCTCCGCGATCATGCTGGTTTGGGGGATGAGATCATCTTCGGCGGGCGCGGTGATACTTTTCGGATCTACTCGCCAGATGTGCCGCGCGCGGCCGTCTCCAAACTGTCGCAACAGATGTCGCAACTGCCGCCGGGCACCTCGATCTTTGCGCTGCTCCCCCAAGACGACGCGGGCGAGGGCACCTGATGACCGAGGCGGCCCCCCATGTGCCTGTCCTCCTGCAGCCGATCCTCGATGCCGTGGCGCCCTTGTCCGGGACCTGGATCGACGGAACCATGGGGGCAGGGGGTTATAGCCGGGCCCTGTTGGAGGCGGGTGCATCCCACCTAATCGGGTTGGATCGTGATCCGCTGGCCCATGATATGGCCGCGGCCTGGGGCGCACCCTACGGTGATCGCCTGCAGACCGTTAAGACAGTGTTTTCACGCATGGATGAGGTCGCGACGGGCGTCGATGGCGTGGTCCTGGATCTGGGCGTTAGTTCTATGCAGTTGGACCGGGCCGACCGGGGGTTCAGCTTTCTGCGGGACGGGCCGCTGGACATGCGCATGGGCGATGATGGGCTGACGGCCGCCGATATCGTTAATGATGCGCCCGAGGGCATGCTGGCCGATATTCTGCATCGCTACGGCGAAGAGCGCGCCGCACGCCGCATTGCGCGTGCGATCATTCGGACGCGGACCGAAACGCCGTTCGTGTCTACCTTGCAACTGGCCGAGACTGTCGCCGCCAACCTGCCGCGGCCCAAGCCGGGCCAAAGCCACCCCGCGACCCGCAGCTTTCAGGCGATCCGCATCGCCGTGAACGATGAATTTGGCGAGTTGGCCGAGGGCCTTCAGGCCGCTGAGCGTGCGCTCGCCCCTGGAGGTTGGCTGGCCGTTGTGACCTTCCATTCGGTTGAGGATCGGGCGGTGAAGCGGTTCTTGGCGGCGCGCTCCGACGCGGGCGGGGGCGGCAGCCGTCACTTACCCGAGCGGGCCGCCCGCGCGCCTGCCTTCGAGGTGGTCGGCAAGGCCATCGGCCCGACCGAGGCCGAGGTCGCGGCCAACCCCCGCGCTCGGTCCGCACGCCTGCGCGTGGCGCGGCGCACCGATGCGCCCGCTGGCACCGTCACCCGGCGGGAGTTGGGTCTGCCCGAGGCTGTGATATCCAAAGGAATGAGTTAGATGCGTGGTCTTCTATACACACTTTCGGTGATTGCCGTCGTGGCCCTGGGCTTTTGGGCGTACCGCGAAGGGTATGAGACGCGCGCCTCCGAAAAGGCCGTCGCCGCGTTGGAGCGTCAGATCGGCCAACGCCATCAGGAGCTGTCGATGCTGCGCGCGGAATGGGCCTATCTGAACCGGCCCGACCGCCTTCATGCGCTGGCCGAGATGAATTTTGAACGGCTGGGCCTCATGGCGCTCTCGCCCGACCATTTCGCGCTGACCGATCAAGTCGGATACCCGCCGCCGGAGCCGCCCGCGTCCGAGGCCCTGGCCGAAGCGCTGGCCGAAGACCTGAGCGACGTCATCATCATGAACCACCGCTACGGCGCCGACGTCGAGGCGACGCTGATCGCCCCGCCCACCCTGGCTGACGATGGGGAGCAATTGCCATGATCTTTCGCCGCCGAGGTCGTCCGCAACCGACCGACCCCTTTGTGCCGGTAACGCCGACCGTCCCCCGTGCGCCCGAACCTGCGCCGGTGGTCCCCCGCGAAAACCCAGAGATCGGGCGCCTGCGCGCCGAACGGCGGCTCAAGTTCACGGCCTCCTGCTTTGTCCTGGGCTTTGCGGTCGTCGCCATCAAGATGGGGGCCATCGCCGCCTCGGAGGCGCGGGAACCTGCCACCGGCTCTCTGCTAGGCGCCAGTATCGTTAGCCAGCGGGCCGATATCACCGACCGGGAAGGTCGGGTCCTGGCCACGAATGTGACCGCGACGGCCCTCTATGCGCAGCCCCATAAGATGGTCGATCCAGTGGCCGCCGCCCAAGGGCTGGCCGCGATCTTCCCGGATATGAACGCCGAGACCTGGACCCGTCGCTTCACCTCCGGCTCCAAGTTCTATTGGCTCAAGGGCAACATCTCGCCGGAGCAGCAGCAGGCCGTCCATGATCTGGGAGAGCCGGGGCTTCTGTTTGGAAGTCGCGAGATGCGGCTCTATCCCAACGGCCCCCTGGCCGCCCATTTGCTGGGGGGCGCCCGATACGGCGAACAAGATGTGCGCGCCGCCGAGATCAAGGGTGTCGCGGGCGTGGAAAAGACCTTCAACGGCTTCCTGTCCGACCCCGCGCAAGAAGGCGCGCCTTTGCGCCTGTCCATCGACATGCCCGTGCAGACGGCGGTGGAGCAGGTGCTCTACGGCGGGATGCGCCTGATGAACGCCAAGGGCGCGGCGGCCATTTTGATGGATATTCACACCGGCGAGGTGATTTCGCTGGCCTCGCTGCCCGATTTCGACCCCAACGACCGGCCCCGCCCCGCGACCGAAGGGGACCCGGGCGATAGCCCGCTGTTCAACCGCGCGGTGCAGGGGGTCTATGAACTCGGCTCCACCTTTAAGATCTTCACCGCCGCGCAATCCCTGGAACTGGGCCTGACAAATGCGGGCACGATGATCGACACCCGGGGGCCGTTGCGGCAGGGACGATTCAGCATTCGGGACTTCGACAACTACGGGCCCCGCCTGTCGGTGACCGATGTCATTCGCAAGTCGTCGAACATCGGCACGGCGCGCATGGCGCTGGACATCGGGGGCGCGCGTCAACGGGCCTTTCTGGAGTCGCTCGGCTTCATGGAGCCGACCCCGCTTGAGTTGATTGAGGCGCCCGGCATTCAGCCCCTGGTGCCCGAGCGTTGGCCGGACATCACCACAATGACCGTCAGCTATGGGCATGGTTTGTCGGCCTCTCCATTGCACCTTGCGGTGGGGTATGCTTCGCTTCTGAATGGGGGGACGCGGGTGACGCCAACCCTTTTGGCGCGGGATGATCCCCCGCCGCCTGGTCCCCGTATCATCAGCCCGCGCGTCTCGGCCGAAGCGCGTCACATGCTGCGCCGTGTGGTCATGGAAGGCACCGCCTCCATGGGGGAAGTCGCGGGCTATCAGGTTGGCGGCAAGACAGGTACAGCCGATAAGCCCAAGTACACCGGGGGATATTGGGACGATAAGGTCATCTCGACCTTTGCCAGTGTTTTCCCTGCCTATGACCCGAAATACGTCCTTGTGGTCAGCCTGGACGAGCCCGAAATCGAGGCGGCGGGCGAGGCGCGGCGGACGGCGGGTTGGACGGCTGTGCCCGTCTCCTCGGAAATCGTGCGCCGGGTCGCGCCGTTGATGGGGCTGCGCCCGAACTTCGACCCCGGGCGCGACGATTTCGGTGCATATCTGACACAGGCTGCCGCACGCTGATGGACGGGCGCGGCGTCGCAGGCTAGAGGGTCGCGCGAACGAGGGGGCGCCATGGGCATGAGGCTGTCGCAACTGGGGCTGACAGGACCGGACACGGTCGAGGTCGAAGGTTTGGCCGTCGACAACCGCCGCGTGCGGCCCGGTGATTTGTTCGCCGCCCTGCCGGGCAGTGCGACCCACGGCGCGCGCTTTGCGGGCGATGCCTTGGACCGGGGGGCCGTCGCCGTCCTGACCGACCCCGAAGGCGCGGCGATGCTGCCAGACGGCGCCACCGTCATCACGGTGGAAGACCCGCGCGCCGCCTTGGCCTTTGCCGCCGCGCTGCTGGCGGGGGCGCAGCCCGACTGCATGGTCGCTGTGACGGGGACCAACGGAAAGACCTCGGTCGCGGCCTTCACGCGTCAGCTGTGGGAGGCGCTGGGCCTGTCCGCCGCCAATATCGGGACGACAGGTGTGGAAGGGGCGTTCCATGCGCCGTCCGCCCATACCACGCCAGAGCCGATCACATTGCACCGCTTGCTGGCCGATATGGCCGCCGCAGGGGTGACCCATGCCGCCATGGAGGCCAGCAGCCATGGATTGGATCAACGCCGGTTGGAGGCCGTGCGCCTGGCCGCCGCGGGCTTCACGAATCTGACCCAGGACCATCTCGACTACCACGGGACCATGGAGGCCTATTTCGAGGCCAAGGCGGGATTGTTTTACCGTCTCTTGCCCGGCGACGGCGTGGCGGTGGTCAACATCGACGACGCCCATGGAGTCGCCCTGGCCGCCGCTTGTGAGGCCCGTGGACAAGAGGTCATCACCGTCGGAGAGGCCGAGGCCGCGCGCCTGCGCCTGACCGGTCAACGGTTCGACGCGACCGGCCAAGAGGTTCTGTTCCGCTGGCAAGGCCGTGCCTCTTCGGTCCGATTGGACCTCATCGGCGGGTTCCAGGCCGCGAACGCGCTTTTGGCCGCCGGTTTGGTCATTGCCGGTGGCGAAGACCCGGAGGCAACCTTCGCCGCGCTGCCCAAGCTGTCGGGTGTGCGGGGTCGGATGCAACTGGCCGCGACGCGGGCCAACGGAGCCACGGCCTTTGTGGACTATGCCCATACGCCTGACGCCGTTGAAACCGCGCTCCGCGCCTTGCGCCCCCATGTTATGGGGCGGATCGTCGCCATCGTTGGCGCCGGTGGGGATCGTGACCGGGGCAAGCGCCCGCTGATGGGCCAGGCGGCCCAGGCCCACGCCGAGGTGGTGATCGTAACCGACGACAACCCGCGCTCCGAAGACCCGGGCGTGATCCGCGCCGCCGTGATCGAGGGCGCCCCCGGCGCCACGGAGATCGGGGACCGGGCCGAGGCGATCCTCACGGGCGCCGATATGCTGGAGCCTGGCGACGCGCTTCTGATTATGGGGAAAGGGCACGAGACCGGGCAGACGGTCGGCGATATGGTGCTACCCTTCGATGATGTGGAACAGGCCTCGATTTCGGTCGCAGCTTTGGAGGGCCGGGCATGAGTACGCCTGTCCTCTCCGTGGGCGATCAAAGGCGGCAGGCCGCGATGATCGTCAGGAGCCTGCGATGACCCTTTGGACGGCAACGGACGCGGCAACGGCCACGGGCGGCACAGCCATCGGCGATTGGGCGGTTTCGGGGTTCAGCATCGACACCCGAACCCTCCGACCGGGCGATCTGTTCGTGGCGCTCAAGGCGGCCCGGGACGGCCATGATTTCGTGGGTCAGGCGCTTGAGAAGGGGGCAGGTGCTGCGCTGGTCAGCCATGTCCCTGAGGGATGCGAAGACGGCCCCTTGCTGCTGGTGGACGACGTCCAAGCCGCGTTGGAGGCCCTGGGACGGGCAGGTCGCGCACGCAGTCGCGCCAAGGTCGTGGCCATTACCGGCAGCGTGGGCAAGACCTCCACCAAGGAGATGCTCCGCCATGTCCTTGCGCCGCAAGGCAAGACCCATGCCGCAATCAAGAGTTTCAACAATCACTGGGGTGTTCCGCTGACCCTGGCGGCTTTGCCGGTCGATACCGATTACGCCGTCATCGAGATTGGTATGAACCATCCGGGAGAGATCGCGCCACTGGCAGCCCAGGCCGCCCCCCATGTGGCCATGGTGACAACGGTCGCGCCCGTCCACCTGGAGGCATTTGCCGACGGCGTCCCCGGCATTGCCCGCGAAAAGGCCGCGATCTTCTCGGGTCTTGTTCCAGGGGGCGCGGCCATTTGGAACGCGGATCTGGACGTCTCGGAGATCTTGGCCGAACAGGGCACCGTCAGTTTTGGGCGCGCTGACGCGGATTGGTCGCTGACCGAAGTTGTGGCCGGGGCCGATGGCACCGCCTGCGCCGCTGCGACCCCTGTGGGGGATCTGATGTTCCGGATCGGCGCGCCCGGGGCGCATTTCGCCCTGAATGCCCTGGCGGTGCTCGCCGCCGTCCATGCCGTTGGTGCCGATGTGCCCCAGGCGGCCCTGGCCCTGGCCGATTGGACTCCGCCAGAAGGGCGCGGCCAACGGCACGCGGTCGCATTACATCCCGATCATCCCCCTGTGGACGTGATCGACGATGCCTATAACGCCAACCCCGCCAGCGTTGGTGCGGCCCTCGCGCTCTTGGCCGGGACAGAGGTCCCGCGCCGCGCCCGCCGGATCGCAATTCTGGGTGACATGAAAGAACTCGGCCCAACGGGGCCCGCGCTCCATGCGGCCTTGGCGGACCATGGGGGCGTGGCTGGATTAGACCAGATCCACACAGTTGGCCCCCTGATGAAACATCTTCACGAGACCTTGCCCCCCGCGCAACGGGGGCACCACACCGACACCTCCGAGGCCATGGCCGCGCATCTGCGCGACATGGTGGCCCCAGGCGATGCGGTGATGGTCAAAGGATCGCTTTCCATGAATATGGCCGTCCTCGTGACTGGCCTGCGCGCCCTGGGTGACGGGCAAGGGTAAGGACCGACATGCTGTATTGGCTGACCACATTTTCCGACGGCGGGGACGTCTTCAACCTGTTCCGCTACATCACCGTCCGGGCCGGAGGCGCCTTTTTCGTGGCGCTTCTGTTTGGGTTCATTTTCGGGAAGCCGCTGATCAACCTGCTGCGCAAGCGCCAGGGCAAGGGACAGCCGATCCGCGATGACGGTCCCGAGACGCATTTTGCCAAGGCCGGGACACCCACCATGGGCGGAGTGCTCATTCTGGGCGCCGTGACGGTGTCCACCCTGCTCTTTGGACGGCTCGACAACCCGTATGTCTGGCTCGTCCTAGGGGTCACGATCAGCTTTGGGGCCATTGGCTTCGTTGATGATTACGCGAAGGTCAGTGCGGGCAATACCAAGGGCGTGCCCGGGCGTGTGCGCCTCGCCCTGGGGTTTGTAATCGCCCTGGTGGCGGGGCTCGTGGCAGTCTGGACCCACCCGCCAGAGCTGTCTGGCGCATTGGCCTTTCCGGTCTTCAAAGACGTCCTGTGGAACATGGGCCTGATCCTCTACCTGCCGTTTGTGATGATCGTGATCGTGGGCTCCGCTAATGCGGTGAACCTAACGGATGGGTTGGACGGCCTTGCGATTATGCCCGTCATGATCGCGGCAGGCACCTTAGGCGTCATCGCCTATGCGGTCGGTCGTGTCGACTTCACCGATTACCTGGATGTCCATTACGTCCCCGGAACCGGCGAGCTCCTGATCTTCGCCGCAGGGCTGATCGGCGGGGGCCTTGGCTTTCTATGGTACAACGCCCCGCCTGCGGCCGTGTTCATGGGCGATACGGGATCGCTGGCCCTGGGCGGCGGGCTGGGCACAGCCGCCGTACTTACCAAGCACGAGTTGGTTTGGGCCATCATCGGAGGGCTCTTCGTGGTCGAAGCGCTCTCGGTCATCATCCAGGTCGCCTACTTCAAGGCGACGGGCAAGCGTGTCTTCCTGATGGCACCGATCCATCACCACTTCGAAAAGAAGGGCTGGGCGGAACCTCAGGTGGTCATCCGTTTCTGGATCATCGCGCTGATCCTCGCGCTGATTGGCCTCGCCACCCTGAAGGTCCGCTAACGTCGGCGGTAGCAAGCCTCAACGATTCCATAGGCCTCTAAATCACGGGGAGTTCTCCATGGCAGATCCAGTCCGCGACACGCAGGCGATGATATCAGGCATGTCCCCGACGGCGCGCCCCGGAGAATGGGCCTTCGTGACCGATCCCGACGCTGATGTGCTGTCCCAGGCCATTGCTACCATGCGTGAAGCAGAGGGGCTGTCCGCCATCGTTCCGGCCTCCCTGGCGCCCGACGCGCTTCCCATGGGGCAGATCACCTTGGAAGTGACGTCGGCCCTGGACGGCGTTGGACTAACGGCAGCTGTGTCGATGGCCCTGGCCGACGCCGGCATCGCCTGTAACATGGTGGCCGGGCACCACCACGACCACGCCTTCGTGCCCATCGCCGATGTGGACCGCGCCGTCGCGATTCTCCGCGCGAGGGCTAGATCCGCCTGATCTCCGCCCAGGGTAACCGAACATTAAGGTTAACGCCCCGCTTCGATGTTCCCAAAATATGCCGACGCAACGGTCCATGCCGCCACGCCGATCGAAATCCTGGCGCGCTCCGGTGGGCATCCCCGTCCTTCGGAGGTCACCGATCCAACGCATCTCACATCGTATCCTTCTGACGGGCTGTTCGGGCGCTGGTAAATCGACGCTCGCCTCGGCCATGGTCGCGCAGGGTTGGACCTGCGTCGCGGAACCCGGGCGGCGGGTGATCGCCCAGGCACAGGCGACGGGCACGCAAGCTCTGCCCTGGCAGAACATGGAAGCCTTCTTGCGGGCCTGCATGGATCTGGCGCAGGGGGACCTTCGTCAACGCACCAGGGGGACCCGAACAATCCATGACCGAGGGGGTCTGGACGCGGCTCTCGGACTGGCGCGTCTGGGCCGGGGGCCAGAGCCGGACGTGGCGTGCCTCGCACTCTTTGCAAGACCGATCCTGCTGGCGCCCCCTTGGCCCGATCTCTTTGAGCACGATGCCGACCGCCGCCATGGCTTGGACGCGGCCTTAGCCGAGTACGACCACATCCAAAGCTGGTTGCACCGCCATGCCGTGCCCTATCTCAACGTCCCCCGTTTGCCGGTGATAGACCGCGTCGCCTGGATGACGCGGCAGGTCTGGACAGACGCCGCCGGCTAGGGTCCCCTAAAGGCCAAACCAACACATTTGAGGAGGTCCCATGCACGCACTCGTCACCGGCGGAAATCGTGGCATCGGGCGGGCGATTGCCAAGGGACTGCTTGCGCAGGGCCAGAGCGTCACCATCGCGTGCCGCGACAGCCAGACAGGGGACCCCACTGCAGCGGAATTGGGATGCGCGGCCCTCTCCATGGATCTGGCGGACCCGGCCTCCATTGACGCCGCCATGGGGGGCATTGCCCCCGTCGATATCCTTGTGAACAACGCGGGCGTCTTGTGGGAGGACGGGCTTTGGGACGATCCGGGTCACTTTGACACCAGTTTCGCGGTGATGGTGCGCGCGCCCTATCTGCTCATGCGGCATGTTCTGCCTGGGATGGGCGCGCGGGGACATGGCCGCATCGTAAACGTCTCGTCCCAATGGGGGAGCTTTGGTCAAGGGTTGGGCGGTGGTGGGGCCTATGCGCCTGCCAAGGCGGCGCTGAACGCCTTGACCGTCCGCGCGGCCCAGCAGGCGCCCGATGGCGTTAAGATCAATGCCATGTGTCCCGGTTGGGTGCATACCCGCATGGGCGGCGCGGCCGCACCGCGAACGCCGGAGCAGGGGGCCGACACCGCGCTTTGGCTGGCCACACTGCCGGAGGACGGCCCAACCGGTGGCTTCTTTCGCGACCGAAAGCCCGTGCCTTGGTAGGCGCCGACCTCCGCGTGATCCTCTTGGCCGGTATTGGTGCGGCGACCCACAAAAAGATGCGCCTAGCGGATCTCTGCGATGCCATAGCCCGGCATGGCGTAATGGCGCCGCGCAGTCTGTTGTCCACGGGCAATATCCTGTGCCGATCTGACATGGCCTCCGCCGACTTGGCCGCGATGGTTCAGCAAACCATGGCGGAGTTTGGTGTCGATCGCCGTGCCTTTGTTCTCGATCATGGGGACTTGGCGCGCATTGCTCGTGATAACCCGTTCCCCGATGCCTTGGATCGGGCCAACCATCTGTTGATCCATGTCACCGATGGCGCGCCCGAGCAGCCTGCCTGGCCTGGACCCGAACGGATTGCCGTGCGCGGTCGGGTGGCCTTTGTCGACTATATTGACGGGATTGGTCGGTCGCGGCTTACGGGTCCCAAACTGACGCGCCTGCTGGGGAGGCCCGGGACGGCGCGCAATTGGACAACGTGGCAAAAGCTGATCTCGGCGGGCCTGGGGCATTGAACCCCGGCGCGGATCGGGGTTCTGTCTGCGCGATGCAGGAGAGAGAGCCAACCGATGCTGACACGCGGTGAAAACCCCCTGAGCCTATCGACCAAGGCTGCGCGCTATGGGGCCGTTGGCCTGGTCTTCGGGCTTGCCGTTCTCGCCTGGCCCGTCGTCCAAGGCTACCGCATGGGGAGTGACGGTGGCCCCGCGCCAGAGGCCACAGATGGCTGGAACGAGATGCGTCTGTTCGGCTGGGAACTCGCCACGGGCGGCGCCCAATGATCCCGGTGCGCGGGTTCGATGGGGCTACGGTCGTGGTCCTAGGACTGGGCCGCAGCGGTCTGACGGCGGCGCGCGCCTTGCGTGCGGGCGGTGCCCATGTGCTGGCTTGGGACGACGGTGCCAAAGGGCGAGAGGCTGCCGAGGCCGAGGGCTTCGAGGTGCGCAATCCCACACAGCCTGGCGCATTGGACGGCGTGACGACCCTTGTGACCTCGCCAGGGATCCCCCACCTCTACCCCGCGCCGCACCCCGCCATCGCGGCGGCGCTGGCAGCGGGGGTCGCCGTCGATAATGACATTGGCCTGTTCTTCCGGTCATTGGGATGGGGGGACAGCGTTCCGCGTGTCGTGGCCATCACCGGCTCCAACGGGAAATCCACCACCTCCGCGCTGCTGCACCATGTGCTGACCCAAGCCGGGCGCCGCGCCCATCTTGCCGGCAACATCGGGCGAGGGGTCCTGGATCTGGACCCCCCCGGCACCGACGATGTGATCGTGCTAGAACTGAGCAGCTATCAGACGGAGTTGGCCCGGTCCCTGACGCCAGATGTGGCGGTGTTCACCAATCTCACCCCCGACCACCTGGATCGCCACGGCGGCTATGGCGGCTACTTCGCGGCCAAGCGGCGCCTGTTTGCCGAAGGCGGGCCGGATCGGGCGATTATCGGCGTGGATGAGCCCGAGGGCCTGTTTCTGGCCGGACAGATGCAGGAGGCCCTGGTGGATGACCGTGTGATCCGCGTGTCGCTGGGCAAGCTGTCCGGTCCCGGATGGCTTGTGACTGCGCGCAAGGGGTGGCTGGCGGAAACCCGCAAGGGCCGTCAGGTGGCCAGCGTTGACCTGCGGGATATCCCCGGTTTGCCCGGTCGCCATAACCACCAGAACGCTTGCTGCGCCTGGGCCGCCGCCCGTGCCTTGGGGCTGGCACCCCGCGAGATTGAGGCCGGTCTCCGCAGCTATCCCGGGTTGCCCCATCGGTCCCAGCGGATCGCGGAGCGTGGAGGCGTGACATACGTCAACGATTCCAAGGCAACCAACGTGGATGCCGCCGCGCAGGCCCTGCAGGCCTTTGACCGGATCCGCTGGATATGTGGTGGCCTGCAGAAGGACGGCGGCTTGGCGGCCCTGCATCCGCATCTGGCGCGTGTGGCCCGCGCCTATGTCATTGGCCGCGAGGCCCAGGCCTTTGCGCTCGCCCTGGGCCCGGATGTGGAGACGGATATCTGCACCGATATGGCCACCGCCGTCGCCCGCGCCGCCGCCGATTCCGGACCCGGCGAGACGGTCCTGCTGGCCCCCGCCGCCGCGAGTTTTGACCAATACGATAGCTTCGAGCGCCGCGGGGAAGACTTTGTCGCGTGCGTTGCGGCTTTGGGTGCTGACTGAGGGGCGCTGCGTCTCAGGCGGTCTGCCAGCGTGAAGGCTTTTCGGGCCCTAGTGGGCGACACGCGCCGCCTGTCGTGCCTAGACTGACGCCCCGACGCTGCCGCCGCGGCGTCGATCCCGTGGGCGCTAGGACAGGCAGCCGGTGAGCGGGAGCCGTGCCTCGGCTCTCTCGTCGAAGCGCGCCGAGACCCCGTCCAACCGAACCACCGCGCCCGCCATTTCTGACCCAGACACCGTGATCCCGCGCGACGAGAGCGTGTCGTCCACGTCGATTGTAAAGGCGACTTCGGCCCCAGGTGTCAAACGCTCCAACGCCAAAACGAGCGAGGTATCCCCGTCTCGAACCTCGGGCGAGCGCAGCAACAGATCTGCCCCAGACACGATCTCGAAGGGTTGAAATACCTCCACACCGGCACCCTGCGCGGTGATGTCAAAGATCAGACCGGCGGGTGCGGGGGACAGGTCAATGATCACCTCCACGCGCTCCAGCGCGCAACCGCCGTCATGGCGTAGGACAAAGCGGTCCTTTGGCGCGCCGTCTCGGAACGTCACCAAAAGATCGGCCTTAGCGGTCGTTGTCAGGACAAGCCCAGACAAAAGGAGGGAGAACAATCGGATCATCGCAGGCCCCAGCACGGTTTGACCCCACAAAGGGTGGTCCGCCGCCGGGGCAAATCAAACTTTGGTTTCCGCTGCGCCGCGAGACTACGTGCGCCCCGCCACCTGCGGTTAGGACAACGCCCGCGCCGAGGCGGGCGCATCATCGGGGACTTGCCCGGCGGGATAGACAAGGCCCGCCGAGATCACCAGCTTGGCCGCGTCTTCGACCGACATGTCCAGCACGACCACGTCCTCCTCCGGGACGAACAGCAGAAAGCCAGAGGTCGGGTTCGGCGTGGTCGGTAGAAAAACCGACATCATCGGCGCCGCCGCCCGGGCTTTGACCTCGCCCTTTGCGGAGGTGGAGATGAAGGCGATGGCCCAAAGCCCCTTGCGCGGGTACTCGACCAAACAGGCTTTCTCGAAACTGCTCTGATCCTGGGCCAGGATGGTTTCCGCAATCTGCTTGAGCCCGCCATAGACCGAGCGGACCACCGGCATGGTCTGCACAAGGTTCTCCGCATAGCGAATGATGGATCGACCGATCAGACCTTTGGCCATCCACCCGACCAAGAGGGTGAAGAGCAGGAAGAACCCGACGCCGATCCCGCGAATGTCCACGTCCAGCCCGAACTGCTGAAGCAGCCAAATGTCAGGTCGGTAGGCCAGGGGCACGAAGGGCAAGACCCAGCCGTCGATCCATCCGATCACGGACCAGATCAGCCAAAAGGTCAGGCCAATGGGCGCGATGACGATCAACCCCGTCAAGAAGTTGTTCCTAAGCCGCGTCAGAAGCCCCGGTCTTGGGGGCCGTTGAAGGCTGTCTTCGCCGAGTTGCATGCCGATGGTCGTCCGCAGAAAGAATCCTAGATCACATATGCGGCGTTGCTTGCGGGAACAAGCCGCCGGGGTTGATGGGCCCGGCCCGAGGTCAGAACGGGGTCGGACAGACAAGAATGTGCCCGCCGCTTAGGCACTGCGCGATACTGGGTGGGACGGTTGGAAGGGGCAGGCCTGGGCGAGCGTCCAAGTGCGCTGCTTGCGACGGATCAGGGGTTTGGCCTCCGGCGGGAGCCGGCGAGAACCTCGGGCGCGCTCGCACCCTTGGTCGACCTGCTGGAGTCCTGGCCCCAAACACCAGCCGACGTGCCGCTCAGATGGTCACGAATATGTGTCGCCCGACACATAGGTCGCGGCGGCTTCTACGGCGCGCAGGAGCGCCGCGCCAACATCGGCGCCGCCCCGTTCGGCAGCGATATGGGCGGCCATGAAGGTGTCGCCCGCTCCGGTCACGCGGGTCACCATGACTTCTGGCGGGCGGTGCGCTTCGACACCGCCGGGATAGGCACAGGCCGCAAGACGCGGTCCGTCCGTGACCAACGCCCGATAGACGCCCCGGTCGCGCAAGCGCAGCGCGGCTTGGGCGGCATCGGTTTGGACGTCATGCAAGAGCAGGCTGGCTTCCTCCAGATTGACGTAGAGCGTAGCCGATTTGTGGGTGAGAAACGGCAGCAGGCGCTCGGCCTTACCCGGCGAAGCGGGCGCCACGCGGAGGTCGGATTGCATAAACCGCCTGTCTTGAGCGATCTCCGCAAGCAGATTGGTCGTCAGGTTGCCGTCGACGGCGATGGGGCCTTGCCAGCCCGCCAGGGGACCGTCGAGGGGCCGGAGGATCTTGTTCCCGACCGCCTCAAGGGAGTGCGCATCCGCGATGGCCGCGATCAAGCCATTGGCGCCTTCCACCGCCATGTAGACATCCGTCGGCAGGTCCTCGGAACGATAGAGGGTTTCTGTGATCAGCCCGAGCCGATCCAGGGCGGCGACCAAGGTATCGCCTTCGTCATCCCGTCCGACCGTCGACAGCAATGCGGGCTTCATCCCATAGGCCTTCGCCGCCATAGCGATGTTCAGCGCGACGCCGCCAGGGACGCGTGTGATCCGTCCGGGTCGGTCGGACCCCTGGGTCATATGGGTGTTGGAGCGGCCAATGATGTCCCACAGGACGGAGCCAATGCAGAGGATATCCGGTGTCATGAACGGTTGATGCCGCAAACCCATCGCCCTGGCCAGTGGGTGCTTTGGGTGCAGTGCGCGGCAGGCGCCCGATGCAGGTGGCCGTTGAGGACGATGCTTGTGGTCCGGTCCCGGATCCCCGGTCTGTGGGGCGTATTGGGGATCGGGCGCCGCGACGGAGCGGTGTTTGGTCACCTTCGGAGCTACGTCACCGCCGTTCGAGTGAGTTCCGGATCACCGTAGGTACGACCCGATAGAGGTGGGTCTCGGCTGACCCCCTCGATCCAGACTGCATACCAAGAAGTCCAACCGCGAGGCGCGGGTGACTGTCCTCACAGAAACAGCTCATGCGCTTAGACGTCGTGCGCTCAGCGCTTTTCCAACAGGCCCCAGCGACTTTCCAGGGTTTCGATGGCCGCGATCCGATCCTCGGTCTTTGGGTGGCTCATCAACCACGCCGGGGCGCCGCGCCCGCCCATGCCGGTCAGGGCGGACAGCTTCCCGAACAGTGTCTTCTGGGGCCCTGTGCCAATTCCGGCCTTCACCAAAAGCGCGCTGGCATAGGCGTCGGCCTCATACTCATCTTGCCGTGACAGCCGCGCGGCCACCAGCGAGGCCAGCAGGTTCGCGATATAGGGGCCGACCCCGGGGATAACCCGGCCCAAGACCCCCGCAAGAACCACGCGGATGGCGTTCTGACCCGAGAAATCAATCAACCGTCGCCGCGCATGTCCCAGGGCGACGTGGCCCAACTCATGGGCCACCACGCTTGCCATTTCGGCCGCCGTAACCTCGCCTGCGTGGTATTTGCGCACGAACCCTCGGGTGAGGAAGATCCGACCGTCCGGTGCGGCCAACCCATTGACGGGCTCGACCTCATGGACATGCACACGAATCCGATCCACCTCCAGGACGCGGGCCATCTTGGCGAACTCCACCTCCAATTCGGGATCCGCGAGCGGGGTCGCGGTGGCATCCATCTCCCGCTTCAGACGCCAGGCGGAAAAGAACCACAGGACGACGCCATAGGCGACGGTCAGAAAGAGGGCGGGGAATTTCAACATGATCAAAATATGGGACGTACCGGGCGCCACGCCAAGGGAGGTGACGATCTGACGCCTTCAAAACGGATGCCGATTGCGTACCATACCATATGGTATATTTTGGGGAGTAGAGCCGCATCGTCGTAGGAAGGGCGTTGGGATGTTCATCGCCGCCAGTCTTTTGTCGGGACTTTGGGCGCTCGTGCATATTTTCGCGGGCGGCGCACAGGTGGCTGCCCCTCTGCGCGCCGCACCGATGGACACGGTCGTGCGCGAAACGGCCTTGCTGGTCTGGCATATGACGAGCTTCGTTCTGCTGTTCTTGACCGGTCTGTTCGCCTGGGCAGCGGTGTCAGGTGAGGTGATCCTCGCTTGGGCTGGGTTGGTCCTGTCTGGCGGCCTCACGGCAGTCGGAATCGGACTTCAGATCGGGCGCCGCCTTCCGTTTGCGGTTTTGCCCCAGGGTTGGTTGTTCGTTCCCGTAACCGCTCTGGCCGTCGTGGGTGTGATGCGATGACCCGGGCCACACCAGAGGCTGGGGACGTTACTCGCTCCGCCCCAGCCCGATTGTCCCGGACCGGTTGGCTGGACTTGGCGTTGGCCCGCCTCTGCGCCGATGGCCCCGAAGCGCTGCGCCTGGACGCCATTTGTGCGGCGGCGGGCAAGACGAAGGGGTCGTTCTACCACCACTTTGCCGACCACGACGCCTTTGTGTTGGCAGTCACTGAGCGGTGGATTGCCGTTCAGACCGATGCCCCTACATCTCGCTTTGCATTCAATGAGATGACGGAACAGGATATCACCGAACTGACGCGAACGATCCTAGCGTTGGACATGTCCCTCGAAGCAGGCATTCGCCATCTGGCGGAAACCCACGACGGAGTTGACCGGCTCCTGCGTGAAACAGACACCCGGCGCATGGACCTCATGGCAGGTCTCTACATGCGGCGGTTCGATCTGTCGGAACCCCTGGCCCGGGACCTGTCGCGGATTGATTACGCCGCGTTTGTGGGATTGCCCGTGATTTCGCCGGACCTGTCGGCGCAGGAGCGGGGCAGGTTGTACGATGTGTTTGATGAGATGGTGAAGGCCCGGTTTGGGCCGTCCAGATTGGAGACAAGAGATGACTGATGCACACCTTTGGGAGCGCCAGTTTCTGAACATTCTAGGGCAGGCAGCGCCCGAGGCCCCACCTGCGGAGGCGATCCTATTCCGGCGCGCCGCGATTGCGCGGTGCCATCCCGGCGGCGGGGGCGCCTGTCTTCTGCTGGCCGCCGCCGAGGTCTTGGCCGAAGAAGGGCTGACCCCGCCACGGGTCATGGGATGCCTGCGCGCCGCGTTGGTCGAGGCCCCGATTCACCTCTCTGAGGAGTGGTTCTGGAATGCCGGGCGCGGGGATCTGCGTCCCCTTGCGGATATGGCGCCACACGCTCGGCATGCCGGGGTCGCTGGACCCGAGGTGGTGATCGAACGGTGGGGGCGGTGCCGCTTGGCCAGGATCTCTTTGCCAGTGGTGGCTGCATTGACGGTTTCGGCGATCGCCTGCCGCCTGTGATTGGCGTCTGTCAGCGGTAGGGCGGGGGCCCGCCCGCCTGCGTCGCCCGATCTGGGATCAGCGCGTCAACAGTCGCATGCCACGGGACAATCCATCGAGGGTCATGGGGACCATGCGATCCTCAAAGATCTCTCGGATCATGCGAATGGAATGGGTGTGGGGCCAATGGGCTTCGGGCAGCGGGTTGATCCAGAGGTGAGCGGCCCACTGCTCCCGCGCCCGCTCCAGCCAGACTTGGCCCGCTTCTTCGTTCCAGTGTTCGTTCGCGCCGCCGGGGTAGGCGATTTCATAGGGCGACATGGAGGCGTCCCCAACGAAGATACAGCGGTAATCCGGCCCGTAGGTATTGAGCACCTCCCGCGTGGGCGTGACCGCGTTCCAACGGCGACGGTTGTCGCGCCACACGCCTTCGTAGAGGCAATTGTGGAAGTAGAAATACTCGCAGGTCCGAAACTCTGAACGCGCGGCGGAGAACAATTCCTCCACGACCTTCACGTGCGGGTCCATGGAGCCGCCCACGTCCAGGAACAGGAGAACCTTGGCCGCGTTGCGCCGTTCGGGTCGGGTTTTGACGTCCAGATAGCCTGCCTTCGCCGTGGAGCGGATCGTGTCGTCCAGGTCCAATTCGTCGACCGCGCCGTCCCGGGCCCAAGCGCGCAGGCGCTTCAGCGCGACCTTGATGTTGCGCGTCCCCAGTTCGACCTGGTCGTCGAGGTTGCGAAATTCGCGCTTGTCCCAGACCTTGACCGCCCTTTGGTGGCGTGAGCGGTCTTGGCCGATGCGAATGCCTTCGGGGTTGTAGCCATAGGCGCCAAACGGGCTCGTGCCCGCCGTGCCGATCCACTTGGAGCCGCCTTGGTGGCGCCCCTCCTGTTCTTTGAGACGCTCCTTTAGCGTCTCCATCAGCTTATCGAACCCGCCCAAGGCTTCGATTTCGGCGCGCTCTTCCGGCGAGAGGTGCTTTTCGGCCTGTTTTTCCAGCCAGTCGGCGGGCAGGTCCATGGCCTCTAGGATCTCCTGCGTTGAGATCTGCTCAAGCCCCTCAAACGTCGTCGCAAAGGCCCGGTCGAAGCGGTCGATGTGACGCTCGTCTTTCACGAGGCAGGTGCGCGCCAGATGGTAGAACCCCTCCACATCGTACGTGACCAAGTTCGCGGCCATCGCGTCCAGAAAGGCCAGATGTTCGCGCAGGGAGACCGGGACGCCCGCGCCGCGCAACGCTTCGAAGAAGCGCAGGAACATGCCTAAAGCCGCACGATCAAGATCGACGCGATGAGGCCGAGGAGCCCCCCCATCACCGCCCAGACGGCGGCATATTGCGCCATATCGAAGCCATTGCCGTTCTTGCGACGGACATGAAAGACACCGGCGATGGCCCCAAGGGCGGCTGTGATAAGCGGTAGCATGGTCGTGATTTAGGGGGATGTGCCAAGGGTCGCAAGCCGCCCCGTGCAGAACCGCTGCGCTGTGTCGTTTACTGCAGCGCTGCTTTTTGCGTCGCGCCGGGTGGGGGCCAGCCCCCGCTCGCGATGCGAGCCCCCCCGGCATATTTGTGGAACATCGAAGGGGGTGGGCGTCAGGCGCCTGGGGCGAGGCTGCGGATTTCAGCGTCGCGGCGCATGAGGGCGCTGTCCCCCCAAGCGGTGCGTCCCCACGCCAGCCCCTCGCGCCGGGTGCGGGCGGCGTCCGATGGGTTGCCTTGCAGATCCATCGCCTCCGCCCGCAGGAGCAGGAGGGTCGCCAGAACGCTCGGGTTTTGCGCATCATCGGCGGCCGGGATGGCGCGATCCACGATGCGCAGGGTGCCGTCCGGTTGGCCGGTGGTCAGGGCGAAGGCTGCCAATTGCTGCGCGGCATGGGCTGCGTGGATGCCGTCGCCATACAAGTCGCGAAACCCACTGCCCGCTGTCAAAAGGGCGTCAATCGCCAGATCCCCATCCAAGGGCAGCGCTGCGCGCCCCAGGGCCAAATGCGCGGACGGCAAGCGGTTGTCGCGCCAACCAGCGCTTTCGGCCAGGGTGACGGCGTTTTGCGCGGCGGCCAGTCGGGTGCGGTCGCTGCCCGCAGGGCTGAGCGCTGCGCGGATTGCCGAGGTCCAGGCCGTCCCGCTGGGGAGGATGGGAGCGCGATCTGCGGTGCGGCCCTTCGGGTTCACGCGCGCCAGGATCTGAGGAAGGATCTTGGCGACGCTCTGCTGTGTCATGCCCGACCGCAGTGCCGGGTCATAGGTCGCGCGCAGCAGCGTCATGTCATAGTCGGTCAGCACCACGTGGATATTGTCGTCGTTGAAGACCGAATGGGGGAGGCGGTAGAGGTCGTTGAGCGGCCCAAGCGCTTGGGCCAATTCCTCGTGCAGGCAATCCCGAATCTCCTGGGCGCTGACGTCGGACGGCAGGAAGATGCTCGCCCGGGTGCGTTGTCTGAGGGTGGTCCAGTCGATGGCGGGGCCCGTGCGCTTGCCCAGGTAGTCGCGCCAGCCGCTGACGCGGGGCACCACGAAACACGCCGCCCCGGGCACCTCGGCCTGGAGGGTGGCGCGGGGCAGCGCGGTAATGGTGATGGAGGCAGCCTCGCCCCGACCGGCCCGTGAGATATCGATCCCGGCTTCGCGGCGCAGGCGCGTCAGCAGATCGTCGAGATCGCGGGTCAGGGAGGTGGGTGCATTCCCTTCGACGGCCACGGTGACGGGACCTTCGAACCGCGTGAAAACGGGCAGGGCGCGCCCGGTTTCCAGTTGGAAGGTGAGCGCCATGAAGTCCCGCGCCAATTGGCCGTTCGGTTGCACCGGCGTGCGGAGCGCGGGGCGGCCGGAAAAGCGCCGGGGCGCGGGAAGGCTTTGCTGCGCCGTGACGACGGCGGCGCGGGTGGCTGCGGGCTCCGACGGTGGCGCAGACGGCGTGCAGGAGGCCAGGGCCGTGGCCGCCAAGAGGGTCAGCACCCGCAACATCAGGGCAGGGTCCGCATGTATTTGATGAACGGCGTCAGTGTCCCGACCCGATCATAGAGGCGCCGGGCGGTAGCGTTGTCCTGCTGGGTCATCCAATAGACGCTGGCCACGCCCTGGGTCTTCGCTGCGGCGGAGACCGCGTCGATCAAGCGGCGGGCGATGCCCTGTCCCCGCGCCTCGGGGGCTGTGTAGAGATCCTGCAGGTAGCAGGTCCCGGCGGGCTGCCACATGTGCGGGTGCATCACGTAATGGACGAGGCCGAGGGCGGTGTCGCCCCGCCAGGCTAGAAAGCCCCGGAATGCCGCCGGATCATCAGAGAGAAGCTGTGCAAAGGCCGCGTCATAGGCGTCTGTCGGCAGCACGGTGTCGTAGAACGCCAAGTAGGCGCGCCAAAGAGGTGTCCAGACGGCCCGGTCCGCGGGCCCTATGGCCCGGAGCGTGACTGTATCCGCACCCATGGTAATCCGCCTGATTTGTCTTCTTTACCGCGACACTAGGAAGGCAATGTGGCGGGAGTTGGGCAGACAGCGCGCGACCCGGTCGGGGCGTGCGGCAATTGTCTATGGTCGTCGGTTGTACGACACCCTGCGCTGTCCGGCCCTTTGTGGCCATCGCTGGCGAGGTCGGGCAGAGGCGCGCGAGCCGTATCCCGACCTTAGCCGAACTTGACGTGCGGCCCCAGCTGCCTAGACCGGCGTCCGACCACCCGCAGGAGGCCGTCATGAGCACAGATCCCAGAAAGCCCATCCGCCGTATCACGGTGCCCCAGATCATGGCGCGAAAGGGTGGGGCGCCGATTGTGTCGCTCACCTCTTACCACGCCCATACGGCGGCCATCGTGGATGCCCACGCGGATTTCATTCTTGTGGGTGACAGCCTTGGCATGGTCATGCACGGGATGGAGACAACGGTGGGCGTGAGCCTGGACCTGATGATGATGCATGGGCGCGCGGTGGTGCGGGGCACGCGTCGGGCCCTGGTCGTGGTGGATATGCCCTTTGGCACCTACGAGGAAAGCCCCCAAGTCGCCTTTCGCAATGCCGCCGAGATCATGAAAGAAACCGGCTGCGGGGCGGTCAAGCTGGAAGGGGGCGCCCGCATGGCCGAGACCATTCGCTTCTTGGTGGAGCGCGGCATTCCCGTGATGGCCCATATCGGTCTGACCCCGCAGTCGAGCCACGTCATGGGCGGCTTTAAGACCCAAGGGCATGATGCGGAGACCTGGGGCGCCCATAAGGCCGATGCTGCCGCCGTGGCCGAGGCCGGTGCTTTTGCTCTGGTGCTGGAAGGGATGGTCGAGCCCTTGGCCGCCGAGATCACCCAAGAGATCGCCATTCCGACAATTGGCATCGGGGCCAGCGTGCACTGCGACGGTCAGATCCTCGTGCTGGAGGACATGCTGGGGCTCAACCCGACACCGCCGAAATTCGTGAAGGTCTACGGGGATCTGTTGGGTCAGATCGAAGGCGCCGTGGGTCGATACGCCGAAGACGTGCGCAACCGGGCGTTTCCGACGGAGGATCAGGTGTATAAGCCGAGGGGGTAGGTCCCCAAGCCGCTGAGCGTTTTTCAGGGGTCGGTCCCAATGTCAGTGGAGTCCGTTCGGGTTTTCGGCAGTCTTCGAAAAGGCCAGGGACGGCCCTATCCGGCTGCGCGCTGTTCGCACCGGATAGAGCGGTGCCAAGGCACCACGGCTGGCGCCGCCCAGGCGGATGCCATCCGCCGGTCAGATTGGAATGAACGAATAGGTCGGGGTGCTGCCGAACTTGCGCCCGCGCTTGTAGCCGAAGGCTTCGATATAGGCGGCGGTCTCATCGAAGGTTTGATCGAAGATCTCCACATAGAGATGGGGCTTCTGATCCCGGATGGTCGCTTCCGCCCCCTCCAAGACTTGCCGTTCCATCCCCTCGACGTCGATCTTGAGAACAGCCGTGTCCGTGAGCGCCAGGTCATCGAGGCGCATGCGCGGCGAAGACGTGCGGCGGTTGCGGATATGGAGATCGACCGTCCCCGGCGCGGCGCCCAAGGCGCAGGACATCACCCGGATCTTGCGCATGGCATCGTTGATTTGGAACAGCTCATAGGCCCGGTCGATGTAGATCGGATAGGGCTCAAACCCCAGCACCTGGGTCGAGGGGCAACAGGCGGCGAAGAACAGGGTGTGATTGCCGTTGTTCATCCCCGCGTCCACATAGGTCCCCGCGCGGTTCACCTGACGCACATCTTCCAACAAGCCAGCTTCATAGAAGCGGCCATTGTTCCACGCTCCGCCGATCCGTCCTTCGATGCCTTGGGGCAGTTTGACTGTTGCGTCGCCGATGCGGATGTCGGCGGTCTCGGTGTAATACATCGGCTGGTGTTCCTTAGGGCACAGGGGCATGCGGACGGGACTTTGGTCGGACCGTAGCCGGGTGATCCCGCATGTCATAGGGGGGACAGGCGGGACCGGTTCGTCAGAACGCCCGCCGCCCATACCAATCCCGGTGACGGTATATTGGCCTCAGCGACCGCCCCGCGCCATGAAGGCCAACCGTTCGAACAGATGCACGTCCGCCTCGTTCTTCAAAAGGGCGCCGTGCAGCCGTGGGAGGGCGCTACCCGTCTCAGACTTAAGATCCTCTGCCGTCAGATCCTCCGCCAAAAGCAGCTTAAGCCAATCGAGCACTTCGGAGGTCGAGGGTTTTTTCTTCAGCCCCTGTTGCTCCCGCACTTGGTAGAATTGCGTCAACGCTGTGGTCAGCAAGGCCTGTTGGATTCCGGGATGATGGACCTCGACGATCTGCTTCAGCGTCTCCATCTCGGGGAAGCGGATGTAGTGAAAGAAGCACCGGCGCAGGAAGGCGTCGGGGAGCTCTTTTTCGTTGTTGGACGTGATGATGACGATCGGGCGATGACGGGCGCGGATGGTCTCACCGGTCTCGTAGACGTGGAACTCCATCTTATCGAGTTCCTGCAACAGGTCGTTGGGAAACTCGATGTCGGCCTTGTCGATCTCGTCGATCAACAGAACGACCCGTTCCTCCGCATCGAAGGCCTGCCACAGCTTGCCCCGGCGGATGTAATTGCCGATGTCGTGGACGCGGTCGTCGCCCAACTGGCTGTCGCGGAGTCGCGATACGGCGTCATATTCGTAGAGCCCCTGCTGCGCCCGGGTGGTTGATTTGACGGCCCATTCCAACATCGGAACACCCAGGCCCTTGGCCACCTGTCGGGCCAGTTCTGTTTTGCCCGTCCCAGGCTCCCCTTTCACCAGCAAAGGGCGTTGCAAGGTGATGGCGGCATTGACGGCAACGGCCAAGTCTTCGGTCGCCACATAGTCCTTGGTGCCGTCAAAACGCATGGTTGTCTCCGTACCGTAATCAATCCGTCGGCACCCTAGCAGTCGTTCACAGGTGTGCAACCAAACCGTCAAGGGGGCGTGACAAGTGGCCAGGGCTGATGTAATCGGCGGCTATGACACAACGGGACCGGACCAGATCCTTCTTGGATCATCTGGCCAGGCACCCCGCCGCGAGGGAGCGCAGTATGAAGGCTGAGACCTTTCTTCCGAACGATTACATCCCCGCCGAGGACGAACCGTTCATGAACGACCGCCAGGTCGAGTATTTCCGTCGTAAGCTGTTGGCTTGGAAGGCCGATCTGCTGGATGAGACGGCCACGACCATTGAGGGTCTGCAAGACGCGGCCCGCAACATTCCGGACATTGCCGACCGCGCCTCCGAGGAGACCGACCGCGCGCTGGAACTGCGAACGCGGGACCGTCAGCGCAAGTTGATTGCAAAGATCGACTCGGCCCTGCGCCGGATCGACGAGGGCGAATACGGCTATTGCGAAATGACCGGTGAGCCGATTTCGCTGAAGCGCTTGGACGCCCGTCCCATCGCGACCCTGTCGCTGGAGGCGCAGGAGCGTCATGAGCGGCGCGAGAAGGTCCATCGCGACGACTGACGTCACTTCCGTCTGAGGGGCGTGTTTCACCGATAGGTTTGTGGCCACGTCTTGTGACGGAACCGGCCTTTTGGAAAGACCGCCGCGCAGGCCTGCGTCGGCGGTTTTTTCGTGGCTTGCAGTGGCTGCGTCCACGCAAATCTCACTGGCCGTTCCATCCTGGTCGCGCCATATCTGCGCCATGGATGCCGATGTCACGATCTTAGGGGCGGGGATTGCCGGTCTTGCGGCGGCCGTGGCCTGTACCCGGGCCTCCCGGTCGGTTGAGGTGATTGAGCAGGCGCCCGCCCTCACAGAGGTGGGCGCTGGGTTGCAGATCGCGCCCAACGGTATGCGGGTCCTGCGCGCTCTGGGCATCGAGGTGCCGGGCATCGACAGCCAAGCCGTGCATTTGATTGATGGACCATCGGGCCGATCCCTCGTGCGGATGCCGCTCGGCCCCGGGTTTCGCTTGGTCCACCGTGCGGACCTTATCGAGGCTCTGGCGCGCAAGCTCGATGGTGTCACGCTGACTCTGCGGGCTCAGGTTACGCAGATCGAGGGTGACGCAGACCTGGTCTTTGACGACGGCACGCGCCGCTCGGCGCGACGCCTCATCGGGGCGGATGGGGTGCGTGGGGCAAGCCGCGGGTTCGTGGCGCCGGATCATCCCCAGCGGTTCACCGGGCAAGTTGCGTGGCGGGCGCTCGTCCCTGTGGATGGTTGGCCGCCCGAAGCGCAAGTTCACGTGGGGCCCGGTCGACACATGGTCCTGTACCCGTTGCGCGACGGGCGTCTGCTCAACATCGTCGCGGTGGAGGAGCGGTCGGCCTGGACCGCAGCGGGGTGGTCCCAGACCGATGATCCATCCAATCTACGGCGGGCCTTCGATGGCTATGCGGCGCCAATCCGTGAGCTGCTGAGCCGGGTCGAGACGGTCAACCTTTGGGGGCTGATGGATCACGGCGCCTTGCCGCGCTGGACCCGGGGGGCCTGCACGCTGATCGGGGACGCGGCGCATCCGACGCTGCCCTTTCTCGCCCAAGGGGCTAATCTGGCCCTGGAGGATGCCTGGGCTCTCGCGCGGATGGTCGAAGACCCCGCCGCCTATGAGCGCGCGCGCCGGGACAGGGTCACACGCGCCCTGGCGGCTGCAGCGGGAAATGCCCGTAGCTATCACCTGACCGGGGTGCCGAAGATGGCGGCCCATGCCGTCCTCCGCGCGGTCGGTCGCGTATCGCCTGGGGCGCTGCTGCGGCGCTATGATTGGCTCTATGGGTTCGATCCGACGGCGTGAGCGCGCCGTCGGGGTCGGGTGTCATGTCTGGGGCAGGCTTTGCGACCGACTTTGATGGACGCCTTCCGCTGTTGTGCGCCGCTCACCCAGCCGCCAGGGCCCTGGCCTTGGACGGCGTCGCGTTGATCCCGTAAAGCTGATGTCAGCCGTAGATTTCTACCCGACCGTTCCCCCTCAGACGACGGTCGGACCGGCCGGATCGTCCGTTTCCGTGATACGGTACAGGCTGGCCTCGCCGGTCATGGACGGGGTCAAGGCATAGCCCTCGCCCGGTTTGATCAAACAGGTGTCGCCCGGGTTCAGATGGCGGTCTGCGCCATCCAGGCTCAGGTGCCAATGGCCGCGCATGGGCATCAGAACCACGTGTTTTTCGGCGACGGCGCGCGTGTCCGGCAGGGAGCCACGGGTCAGGAACTCGACCTCGAACCCTGGCCGGTCGCGCAGGCAGCCATTCGGCCCGATCACAGCGGCGGGACCATCGGCGGCCAGGGCCATCAGATCTTGGTAGCGGGCGACATAGCCAGGGATGACGTCCGCCGCGCGCGGCTCGGGGAAGTTGGCCAGCTCCGCCTCGGACAAGAGCGGCATGGGCGCCACGTCGTCGGGCAAGGCCTCGCCCCGTTTGCTGTCATAGAGGCGCCCGTTCTCCCCGAGGATCAAGCCATGGGCCTGGGCATCTTCGATCACCTGGGGCGCCCAGATGACACCGCCGCCTGCATCGTCACCGCCCAGGATTGCCATGATCATTCCATAGTCGGTGCCCACGTTTTCGAACCCGCGAAAGATCCCGGTGGGGATGTTGAAGATGTCCCCTTCCTCCAGGATCACACTTCCCGCGGTGCCCCAGCGACCCCAAAAGAACCGCCAGCGCCCCTTGAGCACGAAGAACACCTCGGCGGTGCGATGGGAATGGAGGGAATTGCGACACTTGGGCGGCTGGCCCGCCGCGCCGATGTTGAAGCCCGGCGTGTCCGCGATATGCACATGCTGATCGGGGCTTTCGGATACGCCGCCCCCGATGATGGTGAAGTTTTCCTTTTGATCGGAGCCCGGGGTGTGGGCGTCGATGAAGGCCGTCTTGCATGGGCGCAGGGCGCCATATCGAACGATGCGGGCGTCGATGTCTGGGGTCGTTTGCAGCATGTCATTCTCCTGACGTGGACCTGGCGCCGGTGGCGGCGGCTGGGGCGCCAGGAGGGGACGCGTGTGATGGAGGGCCGGTCCCCCGCCATCACCCGCGCGGGGGATGTTATTCGGCAGCGGCCTTATGGGGGACGGCCTGTCCGTAGGGGACATTCCGTCGCCCGTACCTACGGACGCGGATGTTGCATTGCTCGGCGTGGCCCACGAACCCTTCCAACATGCACAGGCGAGAGCCATAGGCGCCCATCTCTGCCGCGGCCTCGTCGGTCAGGATCTTTTGATAGCTGTGGGTCTTCAAGAACTTGCCGACCCAGAGCCCGCCGGTGTACCGCCCCGCCTTTTTCGTTGGCAGGGTATGGTTGGTGCCGATCACCTTGTCGCCGTTGGCCACGTTGGTGCGCGGCCCCAGGAAGAGCGCGCCGTAGCAGGTCATATGCTCTAGGAACCAATCGTCGCGGTCGGTCATGACCTGGACATGCTCCGAGGCGATATCGTCGGCCACGCTCAGCATCTCTTCGTAGGTGTCGCAGAGGATGACCTCGCCGTAGTCGCGCCAGCTTGTGCGGGCTGTGTCGGCGGTCGGAAGGATCGTCAGCAGACGCTCGATCTCGATCTGGGTGTCTTCGGCCAGTTTGCGGGAGTTGGTCAGCAGGACGCAGGGGCTGTTGTAGCCATGCTCCGCCTGTCCCAGCAGGTCCGTCGCGCAGAGTTCGGCGTCCACGGTTTCGTCTGCGATGACCATGGTTTCAGTCGGTCCAGCGAAAAGGTCGATGCCCACACGACCGAACAACTGGCGCTTGGCCTCGGCGACAAATGCGTTGCCCGGCCCAACCAGGAGGTGCACTGGATCAATGGTTTCCGTTCCGATGGCCATGGCGCCCACCGCCTGGATACCACCTAGCACATAGATCTCATGGGCGCCGCCCAGATGCATGGCGGCAATCACGGCGGGGTTCGGTTCGCCATTGAACGGCGGGGTACAGGCCACGATGCGCGGCACGCCCGCCACGCTGGCCGTGGCCACGGACATATGGGCGGAGGCAACCATCGGAAACTTGCCGCCGGGGACGTAACAGCCCACCGATTGGACGGGGATGTTCTTGTGCCCCAGGATGACGCCGGGCTGGGTCTCAACCTCCACGTCCGTCATGCTGTCACGCTGAATCTGGGCAAAGGCGCGAACCTGATCTTGGGCGAACCGGATGTCGGCCATGTCCTGGTCCGAGACCTTGGCGATGATCGCCTCGATTTCCGCTTCGGTCAGGCGATAGGTCTCGCGGTCGTAGCCGTCGAACTTCACCGCTAATTCCCGCACGGCGGTATCGCCACGGGCCTCGATGTCCCGAAGCGTCCCGGCAACGATGTCGGACGTGCGGGCATCATCCTCCAAACGCTCGCCCGCGGACTTCCCGCGCTTCAGGTATTCGATCGGCATGGCAACGGCCCTTCTGTGGGTTTGAATACGTATTCGAGATGTGTTTACTCCGGCCTCGGATGCTTTGCAATAACCTCTGCGGTTGCGGGCGCATTGGTCCGGCGAAGCGCTTGGGGTTCAGGGTGAGGCGGGTCGGGAGGGTGCTGGGAGCCTTCGATCTACGGACAGGCTTAGTGCATCGGGCGCGACGGCATATTTGGGGAACATCGAAACGGGAGTTGTCCCATCCGGTTTCTCTGGGCGCCCGTTGCCTGATGTCGGTATGTCACGCGTGTCTGGTGCAACGATGGGAGATCGGCGGCGCGCCGTAGGCCTAAGGTGTCTTGTCTAGGCTGTTCTAAGAGCGCGGCGCGGGGCCGAGGGAGCCGCGTTCCATGATCTCGCAGGGGAGGGCAACCGTGTCGGGTGTCGTGCCGGAGCGGACCATTTCTGTCAGCATCGAGGCGGCTTGGCGGCCCATATCCCCGTGGGGGACGCGCACCGTCGTGAGGGGCGGGTCCGCGATCACGGCAATCTCCATATCGTCGAACCCTGTGATCGATATGTCCTGTGGGACGCGCAACCCCATGGTGCGGGCTTGCCGCATGGCGCCCAGGGCGAGGAGATCGTTGCCGCATATGACCGCTGTCGTCTCTGGGGTCTTCGCCAAGATCTGCGCAAAGGCGCGGGCGCCCGTCTCGATGCCATACCGGGTCTCTACCACGTTGAGCGGCGCGCAGTCTGGCACCTCCGCCATGGCGTCCCGGACCCCGGCGACACGGTCCCGGGTGCGGTCGTTGTCGCTGGTATAGCCAGAGATGGTCGCCAGCCGACGATGCCCCTGTGCGAGCACTCTGTGGGTCATCTCCGCCATCGCCTGCCTGTTGTCGAAGCCTACGGAGGGGCGGGGCTGCGTTGGGTCGAACACCCAGGACACCAGCACCGGAACGGTGTGGCGCGCAAGAAAATCATAGAGGGCTGGGTCCCGATCATGGCCGATCAATAAAAGGCCATCGGCACCGCGCGCCACCAGGGTGCGGATCTGCGTCTCTTCTAAGTCGCGACGGTAAGACGACGACGCCAGCAGCAGCGTCATGCCGTGGTCGACCAACGCTGTCTGAAAGGCTTGCAGACCGCGCGCGAAGATCGAATTGTCCATGGTCGGGATGATTGCGCCGATGGTGTCCGTACGCTTGGCCGCCAAGGCGCGGGCGCCAAAGTTCGGCGAATAGCCCAGGTGTTTCACCGCCTCTAAGATGCGGTCCCGCGTATCCTTTTGCACCCGGTCGGGCGCATTCAGGCAGCGGGAGACCGTCGCCGTTGACACACCCGCGCGGGCGGCGACATCGGCCAGGGTTGGAACACGTGGGGGAGGAGGGCCGTCCATGGGGTGTCCTTAGCAGGCTTTCGACCAATCGCAATGTAAGCGCTTGCATAGTGCGATGCAAGCGCTTACACGGGTGGCAAATGAGTCGAGGAGGGGAGCGTTATGGCCCGCGAATATCTTAAGAAGGCCACGCTGACGGCGCGCTCGGATGCCGCCGACGTCTCGGCCACGGTGCAGGGTATCCTCGACGACATCGAAGCGGGCGGCGACGCCAAGGCGCTGGAATACGCGGCCAAGTTCGACAAATACGACGGCCCCACGTTGATGTCCGACGCTGAAATCGAGGCCGCTTGCGCCCAAGTCCCCGAGAAATTGAAGGCGGACATCCGCTTCGCCCATGACAATGTGCGCCGCTTTGCCGAGGCGCAGAAGTCCACGATGACAGACGTGGAGGTGGAGGTCGTGCCGGGCCTGATCGCGGGTCAAAAGGTCATCCCCGTGGATGCGGCTGGCTGCTACGTGCCGGGCGGGCGTTACAGCCACATCGCGAGCGCGATCATGACGGTGACGACGGCGAAGGTGGCGGGCTGCAAGCACATCACGGCCTGTTCGCCGCCGCGTCCCGGCGTGGGGATCGCGCCTGCCATTGTTTACGCGGCCAAGGTCTGCGGCGCCGATGCGATCCTGGCCATGGGCGGGGTGCAGGCGGTTGCGTCCATGGCCTTTGGTCTTCACGGTCTGCCCAAAGCCAACATTCTGGTTGGGCCGGGCAACCAGTTCGTGGCGGAGGCGAAGCGCATCCTCTATGGGCGCGTTGGCATCGACATGATTGCTGGGCCGACGGACTCGCTGGTCCTGGCCGATGGCGCGGCAGACCCGGAGATCGTGGCCGCGGACCTCGTGGGGCAGGCGGAGCATGGGTATAACTCGCCCGTTTGGCTGGTCACCGATAGCCGCGATCTGGCCGAGACGGTTATGGCACGGGTGCCCGCCCTGATCGCTGACTTGCCTGAGTTGAATCGCCAGAACGCTGAAGCCGCCTGGCGCGACTATGCTGAGGTCATCCTGTGTGCGGACCGTGAAGAGATGGCCGCGACATCGGACGAATACGCGCCCGAACATTTGACCGTACAGGCCGAAGACTTGGATTGGTGGCTGGGCCGCCTGTCCTGCTACGGCTCGCTCTTTTTGGGTGAGGAGACGACGGTGGCCTTCGGCGACAAGGCCTCGGGGACGAACCATGTGCTGCCGACGTCGCGGGCGGCGACCTACACGGGCGGGCTGTCCGTGCACAAATACATGAAGATCGTCACCTGGCAGCGGGCCACCCGGACCGGCGCCCGGGATGTGGCCATCGCGACGGCGCGGATCAGTCGCCTGGAAGGGATGGAGGGCCATGCCCGCACCGCCGACATCCGGCTGGCCAAGTACTTCCCAGGCGAAAACTTCGATCTGAGCGCGGAGGGGTGAAAGCTCTCGTCTACACGGGACCGGAGGCCCTGGCCTACCGGGACGTGCCGGATGCGGAGACCGGACAAGGGGAAGTCCTGGTCCGCGTCCGGCGCGTCGGGATTTGCGGGTCGGATATGCACGCTTACCTGGGCCATGACGACCGGCGACCTGCGCCTCTGATCTTGGGGCATGAGGCGGCGGGTGTGACGGCGGACGGGCGGCGCGTGACCGTGAACCCGCTTGTCATCTGTGGCATCTGTGATGCGTGCGTGGCGGGTCGCGAAAACCTCTGCGCTGCGCGCCAGATCATATCCATGCCGCCACGCGAGGGGGCCTTTGCGGAGGCCGTGGCCATGCCCGAGGGCAATCTTGTCACCGTCCCCGATCATATCACCGACGCCCAGGCTGCTTTGGCGGAACCCATCGCCTGCGGCTGGAACGGCGCGCGTGTCGGTCTTGGCCATACGAGTGGGGCGACGCGTGCTCTGGTTCTGGGTGGCGGGGCCATTGGCCTGGGCGCGGCGCTGTGTCTGACCGCCCAAGGTGCGGAGGCGGTCACCCTGGTGGAGCCCAACGCGACGCGCCGGGCCTATTTGACCGACTATGTGCAGGCTGTCTCGGAGGCGCCCGATGGCGCCTTTGATGTAGTTGTCGACGCTGTCGGTATGGACGCAACGCGCGCTGCGGCCAGTGCCTCGGTTCGTCCTGGCGGGGCGATTGTGCACATCGGCCTAGGCGGCGGGCAGGGTGGTCTGGACCTGCGCCGTATCACCCTGCAGCAGATCGCGGTATTCGGGATCTATACCTACACCTCGCAGGACTTCCGCGACACGGCAGCGGCGATGTTCGCGGGGCGGTTGGGTCCGCTCGATTGGGTGGAAACCCGTCCCCTGTCCGAAGGCGCCCGCGCCTTCGCCGATATCCGCGCGGGCACCGTTGCCGCGCCCAAAATCATTCTGACACCCGAAGCCTGAGAGGACCCAAGCCCTTGGATATCGACAAGAAGATATGTGACGATTTGATCGCGAACGACGTCTCGTTCGTGACCACCGTCCCTTGCAAGCAGTTGGCTGGCGTCATCGAGCATATCGAGACCCGCGAAGAGATCTTCCACATTCCTTCGAACAAGGAAGACGAAGGGATGGGCCTCTGCGCTGGTGCCTGGATGGGCGGCAAGCGGCCCGCGATCATCATGCAGAACACGGCGCTGGGTGTGACGATCAACACGCTCGCCACCCTTACGCAGTTCTACCGCATGCCCCTGCCGATGATCATCTCCTACCGTGGCGAATTGCGGGAGCCGGTGGCCTGCCAGGTCGAGATGGCGGTGCACACCAAGGCGCTGCTGGCCCAGCTGCACATCCCCACCTACCACTTCCATTGGCAGAAGGACGTGGAGGAGTTCGACAACATCCTAAAGTACACCTTCATGTGCAATAAGCCGGTCGCCATCCTGACCGACGCCAATTTCTGGGGAGGCTACGGCGACCAATGATCCGTTCTGAAATCCTGAAAGAAATCGCGCCGATCCTGCGTGATCAATTGGTTGTCTGTAATATTGGTATTCCGTCCCAGGAACTCCATGCGATTGATGACCAACCGACGAATTTCTACATGTTGGGCACCATGGGGCTCGCGTCTTCCATCGGGTTGGGTCTGGCCCTGAGCCAGCCAAAGCCGGTGATTGTCATCGACGGCGATGGCTCCATCCTTACGAATATGGGAACCTTGCCGACCATCGCCAACAATGTGGCCGACAATTATATCCTGATGATCATCGACAATGGATCCTATGGCTCCACCGGGGATCAGCCGACCTATACCGGTAAGCGGACCTCGCTCGCCAAAGTGGCCGAGGCCTGTGGGTGCGAGAACGTCGTCGAATGCCAAGACGTGGACACGGGCGAGGTGCTGCAAAAGGCGCTCGACAGCGGCAAAATGCATATCATCGTTGTGAAATGCGACAGCGGCAACGCTAAGATGCCGGTGATCACCATGGACCCTGTGGTGATCCGTCATCGGTTTATGGAGGCCGTGAAGGCCTGAGTGGGCGCGGCGCCCGGTGACGGGCGCCGCGACCTCAGCTGAAATTTCCTGGCCGCACCCCACACCTGCACCGTGCGACGGCCAAATGGCGGCTAACGTGCCCCTGGATAGGCCGCGTCCAGGGTGTCTTGCGCCCGCTCCAAGATCTCCGCATCGGACAAGGCGGCCAGATCGCGCGCCGGTTGGGCGCCGTTAAACGCCATAATCACAGGGGCATCGATGTAGGGATAAAGGTTGAGCCATTGGTTAAATTGACCACGGGGCAATCCGTTTTCGGGCGTGGCGATCCAAGTGATGTCCTTATCCCAGAAGACGTCATCATACAGCAGGTACACCTTATCCAAGACGCCCATTCCGAGTTTCTCAATGGCCGTCAGTTTGTCGGCAGAGAGGGGTGGATCAAAAGAAATTGCGCCGCTCTTTAAAACGCCGAGTGGAACAGTGACGATCACAGCGTCGAATGTTTGAGTGAGCCCGTCTTGGCTTTCCAATTGAACATGCGTGTCCTGCCAGCGCACATGTCTTATGACGTGATTGAACTGAATATCGATGGCTTCTGAAAACGCATCAAACACCTGCGCAAAGCCATCGGGGAAAACAGCGTCTTCACCGGAATAGTCGCTGTCTCGACAATAGGCGAAGGTGTTGATATCGCTCTGGCTGGCCCCTGCCGTATGTTGAACCGATAGGACCTCTTCTAACCAACCGGGTGCCAGGCGATCCGGGATATGCCGTCCATCGCCACCCCGCATGATGAAACTATCGTCTGTTTCGCTTATCTGCGCCTTGACGTCGTCGGCAAGCGATACCAGCGGATTGCCGTCGGTGCCGTGTATCCAGCTTGCGCCGAGATCAAGTGGCACCCCGAGGCTTTCATCGGTCCAGACGCGGCCCCCAATACGGTCGCGGGCCTCTAGGATCGTAACACTATATCCCTGTTTTATCAGCGCATTTGTCGCTGCTAGGCCGCTGATACCGGCGCCGACAATCCCGATTGTTTTGGCATCCGTTTTAAGAACGGCGTCCGCCGCGAACAGCCCCGATTCATAGGCGGCGTGGACCGTGCTGGTGTACGTCGGATGGGTCGCCTCGCCCGCGAACAGTAACCGCTCGTTCAATGGCCGACCCAAGGCACGATGGTGGCTCTTCCGGGCACCTCTGGCGACAAACGAATAAGACCCGCGGCTATAGGGATCCTGGCTCCAATTCGTCCGTAGGAAGCCAGTCGGGGCGCGACGCCCTTTGGCCTTTGCTATTTTCGGTATCGCACCGGGGACGAGGCCAGCCAAGGCCGCGCTCAAGATGTGCCTGCGCCGCAAGACTGATCCCCCATCTGTGTCGCCTCGCGGAAGGTATGCGTACCCTCTCAACGCCGCAATCGGCCGTATTGCACGCGTTCGAATTCCGCAGCGTTTTGCCGAGCGGTCGTTTTGCCCTGTGCTGCGAATAGATCCTATGGCCAATTACAGGATAACATCTGCCGGTCGTGAGCCTGTCTGCACCAGTCGGGCGTTCGGGAGGTCGTTGCCCTCAATCTTCTCCGCGCGGGCCTCTGGCGTCATCCAGGACCACCGCTCCGTCAAACGTTGTCGCAGGACCTCCTCGGGCACATCCAATCGTACCGTGAGATCCCACTGCAGCGCGCGCCACGGATCGCGGTCCAGCAAAAGCCAGTTGCCCTCCACGATCACAACGCGGATCGCCGCAGGGATGACGCCAGCCCCGGCGATGGCGATCTCCCGGGATCTGTCAAAGACCGGATGGATGACCTCGCCCCCAGACCGGAGGGCGTCAAGCGTGCGGGCGAGGCCACCTGTATCAAAGGTCTCGGGGGCGCCCTTTCGGGCGAGCAATCCGCGCGCCTCTAAGATCCGATTGTCCAAGTGAAAGCCGTCCATGGGCAGGACAGCGCCGCCAATCTCCGCCGCCAGGGTTTCGGCCAGCGTGGATTTGCCGGACGCGGGCGGACCCGCCAAGGCGACGAGGACGCGCGCACCGGGCAGGGACCGGATACGCGCGGCCAGGGCCTGCCGGGTCATGCGGCCTCCGGCTCCTTCGCGCCGGTCATATAGGCGACCGCATCCGACATTGTGTGATCCTTGGGGTCTATAACTGTCAGACGTTTGCCCAGGCGGTGGACGTGGATGCGATCGGCCACTTCGAACACATGGGGCATGTTGTGGGAGATCAGGATGATCGGGATGCCCCGCGCTTTCACGTCCTGGATCAGTTCCAGCACCCGGCGGCTTTCCTTGACGCCGAGCGCGGCCGTCGGCTCATCCAAGATGATGACCTTCGACCCGAACGCCGCCGCACGGGCGACGGCCACGCCTTGGCGTTGACCACCTGACAACGTCTCAACAGCCTGGTTGATGTTCTGAATGGTCATCAATCCCAACTCCGACAGCTTGTCGCGGGCGAAGGTCTCCATCGCTTTGCGGTCCAATTGGCGGAACCATTTTCCCATGATACCGGGTTTGCGCAGCTCCCGCCCCATGAACATATTGTCCGTGATCGACAGGGCAGGGGACATGGCCAGGGTCTGATAGACGGTCTCAATACCCGCGTGCCGTGCCGCGATTGGCGAAGCAAAGTGCACGGGTTTGCCCTCCAGCCAGACCTCCCCCTCGTCGGGTTGAACTGCGCCGGATATCGCCTTGATCAGGCTCGACTTTCCCGCACCATTGTCCCCGATCACAGCCAGGATCTCGCCCGGCATCAGATCGAAATCGCAGTGATCGATGGCGGTTACCTTGCCGTATCGTTTGACTAGATTGCGGGCTTTGAGGATGGGCTCTGTCATGCCGCCACCTTTCTGATCCATTGGTCCACGGCGACGGCCGCGATGATCAGCACACCAATCAAAAGGTAGGTCCATTGGGCGTCCGCGCCCATCAGGCGCAGACCCAGGGTGAACACGCCGACGATCAGGGCCCCAAAGAACGTCCCCAAGATGGAGCCACGTCCCCCAAAGAGCGAGATGCCCCCAATCACCACGGCGGTGATGCTTTCGATGTTCAGAAGCTGCCCCGACGTGGGCGAGACGGAGCCGATCCGACCGATCAGCGCCCAGCCCGCGAAGGCACAGATCAGACCGGCAAGCGCGTAGACCGAAATCAGCGTGCGCTTGACGTTTACGCCGGACAGTTGCGCCGCCTCCGGATCATCACCCACGGCATAGACGTGGCGGCCCCAGGCCGTGTGGCGCAGGGCGTAGGCGAGCACCAGCACCAGCAGCACCATGAAGATGACGCCATAGGTGAAGGTTGCGCCGCCACGCCCGCTTTCGTCGGCACCGACCTTGAAGGTGGTGCCCAGGAATTGCAGCAGGGGCGCGTTGGCTTCGATCTCTTGGCTGCGGATGGTCTCGTTTGCGGAATAGAGGAAGTTCGCTGCCAGCACGATTTGCCACATCCCCAGCGTCACGATGAAAGGCGGCAGTTTCATCACCGCCACGAGCCAGCCGTTCAGATATCCGATGGCCGTGCCGAGGGCCAAACCGCAGGCAACGGCGACCTCAACAGGCAGGCCGTAGCGGAACGTGAACTGGCCCATCACCACGGAGGAGATGACGGCGATGGCGCCCACGCTAAGGTCGATGCCAGCCGTCAAGATCACCAGGGATTGGGCGGCGGCGACGATGCCCACGATCTGCACCTGTTGCAGGATGAGGGTCAGGGCGAAGGGGCTAAAGAACCGCGACCCTTGGAGGACCCCGAAGGTGAGGATCGACAGGACCAGCACGATCAAGGGGACCAGCGCCGGATTGGTATGGAGCACGTGTTGGACCGTGCCAACAAACCCGCGCCGCGTGTCTTCGAACTCCGCGACGCGATCGGTGCGGTTGATGGCGGTCTCGTAACTGTCGGTCTCGGCCATGTGGATCCCATGTTGTCGGGTGGGGGCGCGCCTCTGGACCGTACGCGCCCCTTTGGTGGTGTGATCCTTGGGCGTGGCCCGAGGATCTCAGACGGGGGAGGTCCTCGGGTGAGACCCGAGGACGACCGGCGCGGGGAGGGACGACTCGCTTGCAACGCGCGCAAAGCGCCGGTCCGTCCCACCCCCGGCGGTGCCGGGGGCGCCGCAGGTCAGCCCCAGCAAAGCTCCATGCCTTCGGCGACATCGATGCTGTCGACGCCATCGACGGGGGTCGCGGTGACCAGGGCCACACCGGTGTCGGTAAAGTCCTTCCCTTCCGTTGGCGCCGGTACGGTGCCGTCGGCGGCGAACTGGGCAATGGCCTCTACGCCCAAGGACGCCATCAACAGGGGGTACTGCTGCGAGGTGGCCCCGATCACGCCGTCGGCGACGTTCTGCACACCGGGACACCCGCCATCCACCGAGACGATCAGCACGTCGTTTTCACGCCCGATGGCGCGCAGAGCCTCATAGGCGCCAGCGGCGGCGGGTTCGTTGATCGTGTAGACCACGTTGATCTCTGGATCGACGGCCAGCAGGTTTTCCATGGCGCGGCGACCGCCTTCCTCGTTGCCCTGGGTCACGTCATTGCCGACGATCCGGGGATCGTCCTCGTCGCCCCAGCGGCTCGGGTCCTTCACATCAATGCCGAAGCCCGTCAGGAAACCCTGGTCGCGCAGCACGCCAACGGTGGGCTGGCTCACGGCGAGGTCCAGCATGGCGATCTTGGCATCGGCGGCGGCATCGCCCAGCGAGGCTGCGGCCCATTGTCCGATCAATTCGCCCGCCAGGAAGTTGTCCGTGGCAAAGGTCGCATCGGCTGCGTCGATGGGGTTCAGCGGCGTGTCCAACGCGATTACGAGCAGCCCCGCATCCCGCGCTTGCTGCACCGACGACACGATAGACGAGGTGTCGGAGGCGGTGATCAAAATGCCCGACGCCCCGTCCAGGATGCAGGTCTCGATGGCCGCCACTTGGGTTTCGTGGTCCCCATCCACTTGGCCTGCAAAGGTTTTGAGTGTGATCCCCAACTCCTCGGCTTTGGCCGTGGCGCCTTCTTTCATCTTAACGAAGAAGGGGTTGGTGTCAGTTTTTGTGATCAGGCAGGCGGTTGTGCCGTGGCCATCGGCCAGGGCCATACCAGAGGTTGCGGCGAGCGCGAGGGCGGTGCCGGTCAGCAGTTTTTTCATGTCTCTCTCCCTTGGTCGGCGCGATGCGCCGGTCGCGGGGCCGTCTCCTCGCCCCCGCATCCCAAGGCGTGACGGGTTTTGGCGGTTCCGTCAATTAATAAATCAAGTTGATTTATTAATTTCGACTTTGCATTTTTGAGGGGTTCAGGAGAAGGGACCCCATGGCCCAGGACATCGACATAGACCTCGGTCGGGCGGCCACGCAGAGCGGTGTGCGCGACCATAACGAACGGTTGCTGTTGTCGGCCATCAACCGGATGGGCACCATCCCTGGCTCACAACTAGCCCGTCGTCTTGGTTTGTCAGCCCAGACAGTGTCCGTCATCTTGCGGTCGCTCGAAGGAGAGGGGCTTCTGACACGCGGTCAGCCCCAGAAGGGCCGCGTAGGCAAGCCGTCGGTGCCCATTGGCCTCGCGCCTGACGGCGTGTTTTCCATTGGGCTGAAGATCGGGCGGCGCAGCGCGGACCTGGCGTTGATGGACTTTCACGGCGTCATCCGAGACCAAACGCAGATCCACTTTCGCTACCCCATGCCAGACGCCGTGTTTGCGTTCCTCGATTCTGGGCTCAAGCGCTTCCTGGCTCTGCTGACCCCAACCCAGCGGCAGCGCGTCTGCGGCATCGGGATCGCGGCGCCGTTCGAGGTTTGGAAATGGTCTGACGCCATCGGCGCCCCCGCGCAGGAGTTCGCGGCTTGGCGCGATGTGGATTTCGCCCAAGACGTGTCGCAGCGCACGGGCTTTCCGGTCACTGTCCTGAATGACGCAACCGCTGCCTGCATGGCCGAAAACGCCCTGGGCGAGGGTCCGGGCCTGCGTGATTATGCCTATATCTTCGTGGGCTCGTTCGTCGGCGGGGGCGTGGTCCTGGGGGGCAGCGTGTTCGACGGCCCCCACGGGAACGCAGGCGGGTTTGGCCCCATTGCCAGCCAGCGTCCTGATGGCACGCCTGCGCCCCTGCTCGACACGGCGTCGCTCTACTTGCTGGAGGACGCCATTTCGGCGGATGGCGGCGACCCTGCGGGCCTCTGGACGGAGCCGCGCGATTGGTCGCCCTTTGCGCAACAGATCGATCCTTGGGTGCGCAACACCGGGGCGGCCATCGGGAAAGCGCTGGTCTCGGTCTGCGCCGTGATCGACTTTCCGGCGGTCATCATCGACGGGGCCGTCCCGCCCGATATCAGGACCGGCCTTGTGGAGGTGGCGCGCGCCACCCTCCAAGGCGTCGATACGCGGGGCCTGGTCGTGCCCGACATCCGCGCCGGTCGGATCGGAGAGAACGCCCGCGCCATGGGGGCCGCCTATGCGCCCATCGCCGAGCGCTATTTTGTGAGCGGCAGCTAGGAGCCCCACCCAGCACGCGGGTCAAAACCCGTAAAGACGCTCCGGCACCTGCGTCAGGATTGTTCGCCGATCGGCATCGCGCGTCACAACATCCAGGAAGGCGTTTAACAGGATCCCTGCATCGGGCTGCTTGGCGTCCGCCAACATAATGTGGGGCCAGTCACTGCCCCAAAGGCATCCGTCCGGGTTTGCCGTCGCTAGGGACGCCACATGCTCCGCTGCGGCGTCGTAGGGCGCGTCGCATAACCGATACAGCCCCGACAGCTTCACCAGAGCCGCGCCATCCGCCACCAAACCGCGCAACTGGTCAAATCCGGGTTCGGACGGTCCGGCGCCCAGGTTCGGCCAGCCGATGTGATCAAAAACAACCGGAACTGGCATGCCACGGACGGCGTCTGCCAAGTCCGCCATATGCCTGTGGGCATTCATCAGCATCTGCACGTGCATCCCCCGCGCAGCCAGCCGCGGGGCCATGGCCTGGACGCCCGCCCAACTGAGGATGCCGCCATGGACGTAGTTGAGTCGAACCCCGCGCACACCGGCCTCGGCCAGGGCGTCCAACTCCGCCTCCGTGGCGCCATCGGTGACAAGCCCAATGCCCCGCGCGCGACCGCCCAGTCGCCGTACGGCCGCCAGAGTGACAGCATTGTCGCCCCCGTAAACGATAGAATGCACGATCACGACCCGCGCCAGCCCCAGTCGCGCCAGGTGACGTTCGAGCCGCTGGGCCCAGTCCTCCAACAGACCCGGGGCCGGGTCCTCGACGCGGCCGTCCCATAGGGGGAAATCGTCGCCCATCATGTGGACATGGGCATCACAGGCCCCCTCAGGCAGCGGGGCCTTGGGCGCGGTCGGTTCAACGATGGGGAGGGCTGCGCGGGGCAGGGACATGGCAGATGGCTCCGATCAAGATCACGCCAGCCTAGCCAAGGCTCCGAGCCCCGCGCAACGGCGCTTGACGCGCCGATCGGTCTTCGGTGGAGTGCGCCCGTCGCAGGCAGGAGAGAGACATGGCCGACGCTTCCTTCAAAACCCGTATGCTCGCCGGAGAGATCCTGGCCGGGACCTTCTTCAAGACGCCTGCCCATGAGTTGGTGGAGGTGCTGCACCTGTCGGGCTTGGACTTCCTGTGCTTCGACGCGGAGCATGCGCCGTTCGACCGTGGGCGCATGGATGCTTGCCTCGCCGTGGCGCGCGCCCTGGGGTTTCCAACGCTCATCCGCGTACCAACGGGCACACCGTCTGAGATCCTGAAGGCGCTCGACGCTGGCGCCACGGGTATCGTTGTGCCCCATGTCAATTCGGTCGAGAAGGCGCGGTCCATCGCCAAAGCCGCCCATTTCGGACACGGCGGGCGCGGTTATGCTGGGTCCACCCGCTGGGCCGGCTACGCCACTCGCACCATGCCCGACGTGCTGGCCCAAGATGCCGAAACCATCGTGATTGCCCAGATCGAAGAGCCGGAGGGCGTCGAGGCGGCCGAGGAGATTGCCGCGCTCCCCGGCATTGATGGCCTCTTCGTTGGCCCTGCCGACCTTGCCGTCTGTTATGGGGTCACCGACCAATCAACGGGACCCGTCCGCGATGCCATGGTCCATGTGGGCCAGGCGGCCGCCAAACACGGCAAAGCCTTCATGACCTTCGCCCCCTCCGCCGCAGCCGGACCGGACCTTCGCAGCCTGGGCGTCACCATGTTCTTCGTAGCCTCTGAACATGCTTTCATGCTGCAAGGCGCCCGAGTTACGGCCAAGGCGCTCCATGAACTGTAAGCGCCCCTCGCCTGTTTTCTTCTCGGTAAAAATACCTCCGGGGGGCGGCCGCAGGCCGGGGGGCAGAGCCCCCCTGGTCGGACCGCCAAGGGCGGTTCGACACTCAGGAATGCTCTTCCGCAGCCGTCGCCGCCAAGGCCCTGTTATAGACGCGCAAGGCATCCACTTGCAGCAAAACGCCAAGGATCTCAGGCGGTCCCGCCTGTTCTGACAGGCGGACCACAGCTAAGAAATCACTGTTCGAGCGCTCGAAGAGGGGCATCGCGGTCTCCAGGGTATCGGAGGGGGCCACGAACAGCGCCTCGTTCACGGCCCGCCGTACGCGGTCTTCGTTTGGTGCGCGCGGGTGTTCTGGGGCCTTCATGACTGACGACACTTTGAACATGGCCAACAGATACGCCTGGGGGCCCGCCGCCAGATGGATGCCCCGCCGCTCCAGCTGGGTCAAAAAGAAGGACCGGTCGACCAGGCGCGACGACAAGGCCGTGGACATGCTGACCGCAACCAGCACGGCCAGACCCGTTTGCCAGTCGCCCGTCAGCTCGAACACGATCAAGGTGGTCGAGATCGGCGCGCCCAACACCGCCGCCGCCACCGCTCCCATACCCGCCAACGCATAGAGTGTTTCGGAGCCGCTGACGTCAGGCAGGATTGCGGTGGCCACGATGCCAAAGGCCAGACCGACCAGCGCACCGACCATCAAAGACGGCGAAAAGATACCGCCGCCCATGCGCCCGCCCATGGTGATGGAGACGGCTGCCACTTTGAGCATGGCGAAAATCACCGCCTCATGGAACAGCAAGCTTCCCGAGAGCGCCGCTGACGTCGTCTCGTACCCGACGCCGATGATATGGGGAAACCAAATCGCCATGGCGCCCAGCAGCAGACCAGAGAGGGCCGGGCGCAACATCGGCGGCAGACGCAGACGTCCTTGGACCCGCGTGACCAGATCTTCGACCCAAAAGATGGATCGCATGAGCACAAATGCGATCAGGCCACAGGTCAGCCCCAAAAGAAGAAAGGCTGGGAGTTCCACATAAAAGGCTAGGATTCCCGCCTGGGGCAGGGTGAATTCGGTCACATCGCCGAAATGCACACGGCTGATAACGCTGCCCGATACGGCCGCAATTGTGATCGGGGCAAAGGCATGGACCGCGAAGTGCCGCAACACGACCTCCAGCGCGAATAAAGCGCCTGCGATAGGTGCGTTAAAACTGGCCGCGACACCGGCTGCTACGGCACAGCCCAAGAGGTCTCGCCCCGTGATGCCGTCTGCGTTCATTCGGTTCGACACCCAGCCCGCGATCAGCCCGACCATGTGGACGACGGGTCCCTCTCGCCCGCTCGAGCCGCCGGAGGACAGGGTAATCAGCGAGGCCGCGACCGAGGCCATCCCCGCGCGCCGCTCCACCCGGCCTTCCTTCATGGCCGCGCCCTCGATCACTTCGGCCACCCCGCGCACCCGTCCGTCGGGCGTGAACCGTGTCAGGATGAAGCCGACCACCAAGCCGCCCAGGGCAGGAAGCAGCAGGACCCACCACCACGGCAGTGTCGCAGCGAAGCTGTGCAACGTCCGGGGGTCTTCGGTGCCGTAGAGAAACGTTTGCAAGGTCCGAATGGAGGTCATGAACCCCACGGCGGCGTAGCCGGAGGCGATCCCCACCGCCAGGGCAATGAACCAGAACTGCATCTGGGAGGGCCCGCGCGTCCGAACCACCTGCCAGGCGCGCCGCAGGCGGGCGGATGGCAGCTTGGAGGGGGCGCTATCGCTCACGTCTGGGGTGTCCTTTGGGCCCGGGGTCGTTCATCCTTTTGGCAGGACGAAGGAGGGGGGCGGATGATCCCAGACGACGCGCTGCGCGAATTGTCGATGATGCTAGGCGAACGGCTTAGCACGGGAAAGAGCGATCTGGCGCTCCATGGCCGTTCAGAGACCTGGCATCCCGAGATGCCGCCCGATGCCGTCGCCTATCCGACATCCGCCGCCGAAGTGGCCGAGATCGTGCGGCTCTGTGCCCGCCACGGGGTACCCGTGATCGGCTGGGGGACGGGCACGGCCTTGGAGGGGCATGGCTCCGCCCCCTTGGGTGGGCTGACAGTGGATTTTCGCAACATGGCTGCGGTGCTGGAGGTGCGGTCCGAGGATATGCTCGTGCGGGTCCAGCCGGGCTGCACCCGAGAGGCGCTGAACACTGAGCTCCGGGCCACGGGCCTGATGTTCCCCGTCGATCCCGGGGCGAATGCCTCGCTCGGCGGGATGGCCGCCACCCGGGCCTCGGGCACCACGGCTGTCCGGTATGGGACCATGCGCGACCAGGTGCGCGGCTTGGAGGTGGTGGTGCCCGATGGGCGCATCATCCGCACGGGCACGATGGCCGCGAAATCCAGTGCGGGATACGATCTGACGGGTCTTTTCGTCGGCTCCGAGGGGACCTTGGGCCTGATCACAGAGCTGACGCTGCGGCTCCATGGTCAGCCAGAGGCCATATCGGCGGCCATTTGCGGTTTCCCGTCGACCGAGGCGGCGATCCAGACCGTGATCCTGGCGATGCAAATGGGCCTACGTCCCGCGCGCATCGAATTCGTCGATGCGACGACCGCCGCCATCTTGAACGCCCATGATGGGGCCAGTTTCGCCGAGACGCCCCATCTTTTGTTGGAGTTCCACGGCTCGGAGGCTGCTGTCACCGAAGAGGCCGCACGATTTGGGGACCTGGCGGCGGAGTCAGGCGGCACCAGCTACCAATGGGCCACACAGGCCGAAGATCGGACCCGCCTCTGGCGGATGCGACATCGCGCGTACCATACCATCCTGGCCTCGCGTCCCGGCGCGACGGCGGTGGTCACCGATGTTTGCGTGCCGATCAGTCGCATGGGTGAGGCCATCGACCGCGCGGCCCGTGACATCGCCGCAAGCCGGGTGTCAGGGCCCATCCTGGGGCATGTGGGCGACGGCAATTACCATGCTATTCTCTTGGTCGACCCGACCTCGGCGGCGGAGCGTGCGGAGGCCAAGCGTCTGTCCGATGCGATGGTGGCCCATGCCCTAGAGTTGGGCGGGACGGCCACGGGCGAGCATGGTGTTGGCCTGGGCAAGCTGCACGTGATGGAGCAAGAACACGGTGCAGCTTGGGACATCATGGGCGCCATCAAGACCGCCCTGGACCCAGATCGCATCATGAACCCGGGCAAACTGGTTCGCCAAAACTGACCGGTGGAAGACCTTTCGGAGAAAAGTCTTTCCCGGGTCTTCGTTGAAGACCCGACGGGGCGCACAAGGGAGATTTCAGCGAAATCTCCGGAAAGGCTCTTTCACAAAGAGCCTTGGTGGTGCGAGTCGCCAGGGATGGTTCCCGTGACGACGGCTCGATGGCGTTCGATCGACACCGGACACGTGGCAGCCAAAGTGCGTGCCCGGGCCTATGGCGCAAAGGAGGGTCGGGATTGCTCTTCTAGTCGCGCCAAGAAACGGCACGTCAATCCGTCCTCCGTCCTCCGTCATTCGAACTTGGGTCCTGTCGGGCGTCCGAGATCCGCCTTCCAAGTGTTTAGGCCATGGCGCGGCGTTTCAACGCGTGCGGGCTCTGGTTCCCAACCACGCCGCTCTTGCAGTCCCGGGACGCCCGATCAGATGGGATGAAATATAGCATTTCCCGCCCGTTCCGACTGAACGCCGCGCTGGCGCACGCCACCCCTCAGTGGGAGCAGCGCACCCAAAGACGGTATGTCAAATCTGTTCGACGGTCAGCTTGCTTCCATAGAAGGCAAGATACCCTTCGATCCCCTTGGCGTCAGGGTTCACCACCTCTTCGTAGGTCCAGGCAACGTCGGGGATCGACTGGGATTGGCCCGCATAGGAATAATAGTTCGCGGTCCCTTTGTGGGGGCAACGCGTCGTACTGTCCGACCGCTCCAGGAGGGCCATGGCCACATCCGAACGGGGGAAGTAAATCACAGGCTCCATGCTCCCTTCCGTCAGGGCGAGGGCATTCCGTGATTCCACCAGAACGCCATCGTCGCTGCGCACCGTCCAAACACCCTTGGCGGGTGCGATTTTGATCTGGGCCATGGTCCCTCCTGTTCCCTGTGCGCGGACCCTAGCGGGCATTCCCGGGCCGGGAAAGCCTTACAGCGGCGCTGTCATACGCATCAGCCAGGTTCGATCCGTGCCGGTGACCAATGGGCCGATACGGTCCGCGACGCCCGCGTGATAGCTGTCGATCCAGGCGCGCTCATCCGGTGACAGCAAGTCCGTCTGGATAAGCCGCCGGTCGATGGGCACCCAGGTCAGCGTTTCAAAGGCCAGCATCTCGCGGTCGTCGCCCTCCTCGGGACGTGTCGCCTCAACCACGTGGATCAGGTTCTCAATCCGAATGCCGAAGGCCCCCTCCCGGTAGTAGCCGGGTTCATTGGACAGGATCATCCCGGTCTCGAGAGGGACACGGCTGAGGCGGCTGATCCGCTGCGGCCCCTCGTGGACGCCCAGGTAGACGCCCACACCATGGCCCGTCCCGTGGTCATAGTCCTTATGTTCTGCCCAAAGCGGCGCCCTTGCCAGGGCATCAAGGTGACAGCCCGCGACCCCCTTGGGAAAGCGGACGCGAGAGACGGCGATCATCCCTTGCAGAACCCGGGTAAAGGCATGGACGATCTCAGACGGCACTGGATCGACCAGGGGCACTGTGCGCGTGATGTCAGTTGTCCCGTCCAGATACTGTCCGCCTGAATCCACCAAGATGACCGGGTCCCCGGCAAGCGGCCTGTCGGTTTCTTCGTTGACCCGGTAGTGCACGATGGCCCCATTTGGACCGGAGCCCGAAATGGTCTCAAAACTGATATCGCGTAGCTGGTTGGTGTCCCGCCGGAACCCCTCCAGAGCTTTGGCCACTGTGATTTCAGTGGCGTCGGACGGCCGGTCTTCGTCCAACCACCGCAGGAACCGGACCATGGCGGCGCCATCGCGAAGATGCGCTTCGGTCGTGGCGGCGATTTCCGCTGGGGACTTGCGAGCCTTCGGGATGGCCAGCGGGTCCGTGACCGCGCGGCGATCTCTGAGGCTTTCGCCGATGGCGACAGGGCAGGTTGCCGCGTCATAGCCAACGGGTCCGTCCAATCCGGCAAGCAGGGCCGGCAAATCCGCTGGATCTACGATGCGCACCTCCGGTCCGAGATGGTCGCGCACGTGGGTGGCCTTCGCCTCTGAACAGATCAGATCGACCGAAGCATCGTCGTGGATGACGGCAAAGGCCTGGGCGATGGGCGTTCGTTCGATGTCCGACCCCCGAATGTTAAGCAGCCAAGCAATGGCATCGGGCTGCGTCGTGACAAAGGCTCGAAGGCCTTCGTCGCGAAGCGAGCTCGCGATCCCTTGGCGCTTTATCATGTGTGTCTGACCGGCCAGGGCGTCTGGATAGACAGACATGGGGCCCGCTGGTGGCGCCGGACGGTCCGCCCAGACGGCGTCGATCCCGTTCTCCGTGGTCTCGACCTCGAAGCTATCCACGGCCCTGAGGGCCTCTACCTCCGACATGGTGTGCAACCATGGGTCCAGGCCGACCCGCGCCCCACGAGGCAGCGCGTCTGCAAGCCAATCGGGCAATTTGACATCTGGCCAGCTGACGGTCTCAAAGGTGTCGGCATCCGTCTGGGCGCGCACTTGCACGCGATAGCGCCCATCCGTGAAGACCGCCGCACGCTGGGCGAGTACGACGGCAAAGCCCGCCGATCCGGTAAATCCGCTGATCCACGCCAGCCGTGCATCGCAAGGCGCGACGTACTCGCCTTGGAAGGCGTCCGCGCGGGGGATGACAAAAGCATCCAGATTTCGGTCTGCCATCCAAGCGCGCAGCCTTGCGACCCGCGGGATGGCATCCTGCGGACGGGCAGTTACATCAAAGGTTTGAAACATGCGGCGGCCTCCGATCTCTCTGATCTACGATGTTCCACGGAAATGCTCCGGTCACTAGACGGTGCGTTCGATGAATGTGATTGCGAGCCCAAAGGATGCGCGAGCATATTTATAGAACATCAAAAGGGGGGCGCCTTTAACCTTTCTTAACCATGTGAAGGGCAGGAAGGCTGGGCGGAACAGGCTGGCAAGCCGATGGCCGTGAACGTCGAAAGACCTGTCCCCTGCGGCTGCTGGCGAACCCTCAGGCATGCATGGGCGGAGCTCACTCTCCGCAGGGGGCATTCCCCTTCGATGTTCTTTAAGTATGCATGTCCGGTGTTTGGCGTTTCTGGCACCCGCTTGTAATGCTGCCAGCCTGCGACGCCGGGGGTCCGGGGGGCGTCCCCCGGCCCTCTGGGGCGGCGCAACGCTTAGGATGCGCGCCGCATGCCCATCACGCGGGCGCGCGCCCGGGGATCGGCGTCGAACAAGGCCGCAAGCTGTTCGGTCATGGCCCCAGCCAATTGCTCCACGTCAGTGATCGTCACCGCCCGGTCGTAGTAGCGGGTCACGTCGTGACCAATCCCGATCGCCAGCAGTTCCACGGCGCGGCGCTTTTCGACCATTGCGATGACATCGCGCAGGTGTTTCTCCAAGTAATTCGCAGGGTTCACCGACAATGTGGAATCGTCGACTGGAGCCCCATCGGAAATGACCATCAGGATCTTGCGTGCTTCGGGCCGCCCGATCATCCGACGGTGGGCCCATTCCAGCGCTTCCCCGTCGATGTTCTCCTTCAGGAGCCCTTCTTTCATCATCAACCCGAGGTTTGGACGCACCCGACGCCAGGGCGCGTCAGCCGACTTGTAGATGATATGTCGCAAGTCGTTCAGACGGCCCGGAGCCTGGGGACGACCATCCTTCAACCAGGCCTCTCGGCTCAGCCCGCCTTTCCAGGCGCGGGTAGTGAAGCCCAGAATCTCGACCTTCACGCCGCAACGTTCCAGGGTTCGCGCCAGGACATCCGCACAAATCGCAGCGATGGAGATAGGCCGTCCGCGCATGGAGCCTGAGTTGTCGAGGAGGAGCGTCACGCAGGTGTCTCGAAACTCCGTGTCCTGCTCCATCTTGAAGCTGAGCGGCGTCGTCGGGTTGGCCACGACCCGGGCGAGGCGACCGGCGTCCAGTATCCCTTCTTCCAGGTCGAATTCCCAGGATCGGTTTTGTTGGGCCTGGAGGCGGCGTTGCAACTTGTTCGCCAGGCGCGAGACCGCGCCTTTCAAAGGCTCCAACTGCTGGTCGAGGTAAGCGCGCAGGCGTTCCAACTCCGCCGGTTCCGCCAGTTCTTCGGCGCCCACGACCTCATCGTGGTCCGTGATGTAGACCGAATAGTTGGGGTCCGCGTCCGATATGGGTTGCGGTGGCGGAGGCTCCATCGACTCATCGGCCTCGGGCATTTCCGCCTCTTCGCCAGCTTCCTGGTCGGCCATGTCATCCATGGAGACCTGGGCTTGGGAGGGATCGTCCTGCTGCTCCTGGCTTTGTTCCGGGGCGGCCTCGGCGTCTTCTTCCTCGTCATCGTCGGAGCCTGTTGATTCTGGCTCCTCCTGCTCTTCTTCTGCCTGGCCGTCCTCGTCCTGGTCCTCGTCGTCCAAATCGGGATCATCGCCCAATTGGTCGCCGTAGCCCAGATCTTCGATCAGTTTTCGGGCTAAGCGGGCAAAGGCGGCTTGATCGGCCAGCACATCGTTGACGTTCCCGGCCCTGTCGCCGCAGGCCCCTTCGATGAAGTCGCGCCACAGGCCTAGGACGTTCTCTGCCCCCTTGGGCAGGTCGCGACCCGTGGCCATCTGCCGGATGTAGTATCCGGCGGCGGCGGCAAGCGGCGCCTGGGCCTTATCCGTGATATCGCCATATCCCTTGCGGGCCGTTTCAACGGCGATTTTGGCGTCGATGTTTCCTGCCGTGCCGGGCATCTCCCGAGCGCCGACGGCCTCGCAGCGGGCGGTCTCCATGGCTTCGTAGAGTTCCCGCGCCATGTTGCCTTGGGGCAAGTATTTGGCATTCACGCTGGTGTCGTGATGGCGGTGGCGGAGCGCATAGGCGTCGGCGGTCCCGCGGGCCAGCAAGACCTCGTCCCGGGTCATCCGGCGTGTCACCTGCGGCAGGCGCACGGCCTCGTTCGTTTGGCCTGGGGGGTCCACCGAAAAGGTCACGGCCAGATCGCTGTCGTCGGCCATGGTCTTGGTGGCCTCTGCGAGGGCCTTTTTGAACGGATCGGCCGGGTTGTCGCCGGGCTTGGAAGGCATCTTGCTCATGGAGCGCAACCTAACCCAATACCGGCCACGCGCAATGGAGGTCGATGCGGTTCCTGGACCTATTGCTTGGGTTTCGATCAGTCCTGCCGCTGGGTGGGAGGACCCGCCGAGTAGGGAACGGGAGGCTGTGTTCATGTGCCAGGCCGGTGGGGCGATGCCTTTGCGATCTGCGCGTCATGTCGTAGAACACTCTGGGTAGATTGACGCCACAGCTATCATCGGCGCCTCTCCGTCGTCCCCCATATCTGCTTGGCGCGTCCGCCGAGACAAAACATGGGGTACGGCGCGCATGCCAATCTTCTGAATAGTCTTAGTTGAATGTGCAGCCTTCGCGTTGGGTCGACCGAAACTGTTGACCAAAGGCGGGGTCGCGAGGGCTAGCCGTGTGACCGCCGTGAGGTGCGTCCGAGAGCGTGCGACTTCAAGAGGCGACGATGATCAATCCGGATTCGCTGTTTGAGGCCAACAGCAGTGGGTTCGCCTGGCATTGGATGGAATGCCTCAATCGGATGGGTCCCTTACAAATGGTGCTGTCGCTGCACCCAGTGTCCAGGCTTCGGCCTAGCTCAGCAAAACCGCCGTGCAGCCCTGGAGCAGCTTGGTTGCGCGGCGTTCGGCGGCAACCGACCGTTCGGGCTCCGTGTCGAATTGGGCGACGGTTAGCAGCGACCATTGCGCCCGCTTGGCCGAAATCCGGACGTGCAGCATCGCACGCCGTTGGTCCGGTGGCGTTATGGCCTGCAAGATGTCCAGTGTTGCGGCGCGCTGCGCCTCTGTGCGGTCCGCGTCGGGCAGGCCCATCAACCACTGGAACTCCATCTGCGCGGAGAGGCGTCCGACACATTCCGCGAAGAAGGGCAGACGCTCTCCGAAGAAACCGTCTGCCCGAAGAGGGCCGCCCACCGAGGTGAGGCACATACAGACACATAGCAGAGTTTTCAAATTGCCCATAATTAAAGCATGTAGGGCGAATTAGTGCATGCCAAGTAAACATTATGGAATCTATGTGCCGGTTGGCCGGAGCGATCACAGCACGAAAAACGCGCCCGACCAGTCTCTGGTGGGCGCGCTAAGGTCCGAAATGTCGGCGCTTATGTTAGCCGAGCGACATGCTGGCCGCACTTTCAGGCAGTTCTTCGTCGAAGCAGCGCTGGTAGAACTCAGCGACCGTCTGACGCTCCAACTCATCGCATTTGTTGAGGAACGACAGGCGGAAGGCATAGCCCACGTCGCGGAAGATCTCGGCATTCTGCGCCCAGGCCAGCACCGTCCGGGGCGACATGACCGTGGAGAGGTCGCCATTCATGAATGCCGTCCGGGTCAGGTCAGCGACGGTCACCATCTGGCTGATGGTCTTGCGCCCGGCCTCAGTGTTGTAGTGCGGATTCTTGGCCAGGACGATCATCGTCTCGGCGTCATGGCTGAGGTAGTTCAACGTCGCGACCAGGGACCAGCGGTCCATCTGCGCTTGGTTGATCTGCTGCGTGCCGTGATACAGGCCTGTGGTGTCGCCCAAACCCACCGTATTGGCGGTGGCAAACAGGCGGAACGACGGGTGCGGCGTGATGATCTCGTTCTGATCCATCAGCGTCAGCTTGCCGTCGTGTTCCAGCACACGTTGGATCACGAACATCACGTCGGCCCGACCGGCGTCGTATTCGTCGAACACGATGGCAACCGGGTTCCGCAGGGCCCAGGGCAGGATCCCCTCGTGGAATTCCGTGACCTGAACGCCGTCCTTCAGCTTGATCGCATCCTTGCCGATCAAGTCGATCCGGCTGATATGGCTATCAAGGTTAACGCGGACGGCGGGCCAGTTGAGGCGTGCCGCCACCTGTTCGATGTGGGTCGATTTCCCGGTGCCGTGGTAGCCCTGGATCATCACGCGGCGGTTCCAGCCGAAGCCCGCCAGGATGGCCAGCGTCGTATCGGGGTCGAACTTATAGGTGCTGTCGATCTCCGGTACGCGCTCCGATGGCTCGGCAAAGCCCTTGACGACCATGTCGCTGTCGATGCCAAAGACCTCGCGCACGGACAGGTCGGTATTTGGTTTCGCCAAGGTATCCATGTTGCCGTCCGCCATGAGGGTCTCTCCTTCGTCTCCGCTCGCCCGTGTGGAACATATCGCGAGGGGTCGCAAGGGGAAGGGACCAGTGGGCCGGAACCTTTGGGTCCAGTTGTCGCGTGCCGCCCTTGTCACCTGTCATCTGTGACGCGAGGGTGAGGGTATGAAGCGTATCGTAATTCTCTGCGATGGCACGTGGAACCGCGTGGATGCCGTCCATCCCACCAATGTCGTCCGCTTGGGGCAGGCTCTGGCGCCCGAGGGGGCGGATGGCGTGAAACAGGTGCCCATCTACATCGAAGGCGTCGGCACGGGGCGGCGTGGGGTCACCGGTTTCGCCCGCTTTCTCGACCGGAGCCTCGGGGGCGCATTGGGCCTCGGGTTGATGGAAAACATGGTCGAGGCCTACCGCCACCTCGTCTTCCTCTATGAGCCTGGGGACGAGGTCTCGGTCTTTGGCTTTTCGCGCGGCGCGTTCACGGCCCGGACGCTTGTGGGCTTTATCAGGTTTTCGGGCCTCTTGGCGCGGGGTGACCTGGGGCATTTGCCCGAGGCGGTGGCCCGCTACTCTGAACGGCGGCTCGAAAGCCCCGCCCGGCGGCAGGCGCGCAACGCAGAATGGCGGGCATTGCACTCCCCTTGGGTCATGACCGATCCCCAAGATGCGTCGATCTACGCGGAGTTTGGGAAGACCGAGGCGGTGCCCTTTGACGTCGCCTACATGGGCGTCTGGGACACGGTCGGCGCCTTGGGGATTCCTGGGATCTTCAGCGATGCGCCGCTTCTGGCCCGCAAATATGCGTTCCATGACACCGAACTGTCGCCCATGGTGCGCGCCGCCCGCCATGCCCTGGCCATCGACGAACGGCGCAAGGCGTTCCGGCCCACGCGGTGGAATAACTTGCCAGACCTCAACGGCCATGATCCCGCGCGTCCCTACCGGCAGGAGTACTTCCCCGGCGACCACAAAGCTGTCGGCGGTGGTGGAGACATTCGCGCGTTGAGTTCGCTAGCACTCGCCTGGATCATCGAAGGGGCCGAGGCGGCGGGTTTGGCCTTCGATGATCTGGTCAAAGAGAGGCTGCGTTTAGAGGGCGATCCTTTTGGGCCTTTGTCGGCGGACACCGTGCCTGCCGGCGGTTTTGTGGCGGCAGCCATGCGCCGCCTTGGTGGGCCGCGCGCGGACGTGGAGCGGATCGAAGAGGTCAGCGCCGTTGCACGCACACGGTGGGCTGGGGGCGACTACCGCCCCGAGCCGTTGTTGGGGTTGGCGCCGGACCTGGACCCGTAAGGCCCCGTCCGGTGGCAGGATCTATTCGGCGGGCACCGACCGCTGTCCCTGGAACCAACCCAGGCGTTTGAACAGCAACCAATCGAGCGCCAAGGCAAGCAGAAGGCTGGCCCCCATCAGCGGGAAAAGGACCATCAGGCCAAGGGTCAGGGCCGCCATGGGCCACCCCAGGCGCGCTTCGGGCGCGGCGGGAACACCCAAGGAGCCCGCTGGACGCCGCATCCACCAGGCGACAAAGCCCGAGACCGCCAGCATCACCGACAGGGCCGCCGCCAAGGTTTTCTGCGCCAGGTTCAGCCAGCCATAGGCCTCGCCCCGGTGAAAGCTGATGCCCCAACTGACGGCCTTTGCAACGGGTGGATTGTCGGCAAAGTCCACGCGCGCCAACACGGCGCCCGAATACTGATCGATGACCAGTTCCGATTGATCCCTGCGGTCGGTACTCGCCGAACCGACCCAGACCGATCCGTCCTCGCCCCGCGCGGGGCGCAGCAACCAAGGCGCGGCAATCCCTTCGCTCCGGGCGGTTGCGATGGCTTGATCCAGACCGACCGGCCCGTCGGCATCCGGCGTCGACTTCGGCACGGCGCCGCCCCACTTGAGCGATACGCTGGATTGGCCGGTGGCTGTCTGCACCCTGTCAAGCGCGCCGCCCCAGACATCGGTCCAGGGCAGGCCCGTGATTAGGATCGGCACGACCAAAACCGTGGCCAGCATCCCTGTGAACAGATGGGTGGACCGCCACCAGGTGCGGCCCGACCCATGGGGCGTCACGATGGTTTTCGACCGCCCGCGCGGCCACCACAGAATTGCGCCGGTGACAAACATGACCACCGCCCAATGGGCCGACAGTTCCACGAACTTCGTTCCGATATCGCCCAGGAGCAGCTCGCCGTGGAACGTCTGGACCTGGCGCATAATCATGTCATCGCGGGCCTGAAGCCCCAGGACCTCACCGGTGTACGGGTTCACGTAGCCGTAGGAGCGTGTGCCCGCGGCATCGTCGAACTCCACCCGGGTCGAGGCGGTCGGGTCTTCGCCAATCTGAACCTCGCGAAGGCGTTTCGGCGCGACCATGGCCTCAAAACCGGCAAGCTGCGCGTCGATGGACAGGGGCTGGCCTGTGGCCTCCACGACCAGGAGGTCATGGTAAAGGGCTGCCTCGATCTGCGGCTTATAGAGGTAAACACCGCCCGTGACGCCCAGCATCACCATGAAGGGCAGGACATAGAGGCTCGCGAGGAAGTGCCACTTCCACACCAGTCGGTAGAGGACGCCGCCGGTTGCAGCCGTCCCGTCGCGGGCCGTGCCCGCATTTGTAAGATCGTTCATTTTTTGAGTCCTAACGCGCACCACAGCCCCACCTAGACCCCGACAGGACCCAATGGTGAGTGCAGCGCAATCAATGGTTTGTCGGGTCTCGCCCATCGATCCCACGCATGGGACGGACGGGACGCACGAAGCCCGACTGAGCGATGTCGTTAGGTGGTCACAGGCGGCGCGCGACCGGGCGGTCGGAGCAGGTTAGGCGCGGGCTGTGCCGCGCGGTGGGGGCGCGTCAGGTCCGGCTGCCACGCCAGCTGCAAGCGCTGCCAGAAGGGCACCGGCTGCACCGGTCCCGCCAGATCTGCAACCAAGGGGCAGGGCGAGGCGTCGTCGCTGACCTCCACCGGTTTGCCCTCCGCGTCGATGACGATGGTCTGCATGGTATTGCCCACACAGATCACAATCACCCGCAGCGCGTTTGGCATGACCTCCGCTGCGACAGCGGTCATGCGCGGCGCCAAGAGGAAGATGACGATGGCAAGGATCGTCAAGGAGGTCAGCAGGGTCCGTCCCATGGCGCGGCCTTAGCCCGACACCGGCGTGGCAGGCAATGCGGCTTAGGCCCCTACTTAAAGTTCCGGCTGTCCTTCAGTTGGTCCCAGGCCCAAACGACTTCGGCCAATTGCTCTTCCTGGCTACGGTCGCCCCCGTTCATGTCTGGGTGCAGCACCTTGATGAGCGACTTATAGGCCTTGCGGATCTGGGATTTGTCCCAATCATCCTTGGCTTCCAGGATTTCGATCGCCTTCCGCTCGGTCGGCGGCAGTTTGCGGCCCACGACGCCGCGGCCCGGGTTGCGGGTGGCATTGCCGCCCAGGACGGAATGGGGATCCTCGATGCCAAGCCGCGCCCAGGCCCGCTCTTCCACGGTTTTGCGGAACGGTTTGGTCTTGCTGTCCTTGGCCTCCTGCGCGGCGATCTCGGCCTCGGTTGCGCCCTCAAAGAACGACCATTTGGCGTTGTATTCGCGCACGTGTTCTTTGCAGAACCAATAGTAATCGTCTGTCGTATCACGGCTTTTCGGGGCCCGATATTGCCCCGCTTCGGTGCAGCCTTCGTGGTCACATTGCCGGGTAGACGTCTCAACGGCGCCGGACATGCCGCGTTTGCCCCTTGGGTTCCGCTTCTTGGCGCTGGAGACCCGCATGTCGAAATTGAATGGATCATTCTTGGTCATGGCGCGCGCCCCCTTTCGGTCAGAGGTCGCAGAGTTTAGTCATTGCACGGCCAGAGGGAAGAGGTCGGACGGAGATTTTCGATGACAATGGAAGCGACAATTCGCGCACGCCTGGAGGAGGCCCTGTCGCCGACGCGGCTCGATGTGCTCAACGAAAGCGGAAAACACGCCGGTCACGCAGGCGATGACGGATCGGGCGAGAGCCATTGGCACGTGGTGATCGTGTCCCAGGCGTTCACAGGCCAGTCCCGGATCGCACAACACCGAGCGGTCCATACGGCCCTGGGCGATGTGATGTCCAAGATCCACGCCTTGTCCCTGGACCTGTCCGACGGGTCTTGACGCCGTCCCGCGCAGCGAGCGCCATTTTTCTAGAAAAATGGTCGCACCTCGGCGGGGGTCACTCCGCCGCCAAGGGCCGGGCGCGTGCCGCCAGAAGGTCGATGACTTCTGCCTCTTGCACCTCTTGTTCTTCGAAGCCTTGCCATTCGTCCACCGGCGCGGTCAGCAAGAGCGCAGGTTTGCGCTCCTCAACGGCCGGGGGCGCGGCGGGTGCGGGGAGGGCGGAAGCCGGTGCAACGGACCGACGAAACACCAAAAGCGCGTGATACATGACCTGACTGCCCGTCAGGCCGACACGTTCTTCAGCAGGCAGGGTGTCGGCGCGCACGAACTCCCATCCTTGTTCTCCCATCCGGTTGAACAGGCGTGACATGGCCAGGGCAAATCGCGCCTCGGGCGACCGAACGCCTTTGGCCTTCTCGCCCTTCCGGGGGGCGGGAACCACGCGATACTCGAACGTCTGGTGGGGACAATCTTCGTTCATAATGTTGCCACATTAACGTTTCTGGCGGGACGAGTCGCTAACCCCTGTTGGGAACATGGTGTTTCCGCTCAGGCGACGGTCTGGCCGCCTGGCCCCGACGCATAACTGGTCAAAGGAAAAGGGGGCGCCCTGACATGCAAGGCGCCCCAAGTCGGCAAAGCCGGACAGCGGGCAGTGTGCCAAGCGCCCGTGAAGCCACAACGCTCGGCGGTTGGGTTTGAAAGTGTCCGGTGGCCATCACTCACACAGTCAAAGGTGACGTCATCGAAATTTGGTAGAAATCCCCGCCCGCGCTCCCTCGCTATGGAAGCCGCCGTCCCGCGTCATACCCCAAATGGGCTATGGACGGGCCAAAGCCGTCAAAATGTCGTCCAGGTGCCGGAACAAGACGAGCTGGCCCGCGTCCCGCCTGATCTGCCAATCTATCCAGGGCGCGTCGGCCTGCCATTCTTCCTGGGTGGCCCGTGGCATCTGGGGATCTTCGGTCCCAAAGAAACAGGTGATGGGGACCTTCCCCTCCAACGCCATCAACGCTGGGCGCCAATCCGTGCCTTCCTGCGCGATGACCTGGCGGGCAAAGGCCTCATGGGCCGAATGGGTGGCGGACATGGCGACGTCCGTGCCCACCTCAAACGCCGTGAAGACTTCGGGCGTCTCGAAGGTGTCCACATCGGCCTGGCAGGCGCCATGCGCGGCATGGATGAACCCGCGCTTGCCCACACGCCGTGCCAGCAAGAACCCGGCCTTGACCATGAACGGCAGGACTCGGGGCGTGTAGCGCGCGCCCGCGTTGATGAAGCGGTGCCACTTTTCCATGCGTTCGTATTGCTCAGCCCGCGTCAAAGGCAGGGGCGGCGCCGCCCCAAACAGCCGGGTCACCCGAGACCCATGGAGATGGGCAAGCCAGGTGCCAAAGTAGAAGTCCGATCCCATGGTCAGCACGGCTGTCTGTTCCACGCCCTCGGCATCGAGCACGGCAATCAGGTCTGCGGCCTGGGCTACCGGATAGTCCGCGTCCGATGGGTGTAGATCGCTTGCACCATAGCCCGCGCGGATCGGCACGATCACCCTCAGACCCAGGGTCTGTGCCAGGGCCTCCGCCGCTGGTGGCCACCGGGTCAGGCCATAGGCGCCATGGAGATAGAGCAGCGGTCTACCCGTCTCGGCTCCATAGGTGAGATAGTCCAACCGCCGTCCTTCCGCCGTCCACAGCGTCTGCGTTGGGCGGGGCAACAGCACGGCGGGCGCCCGCTTAATGTGGCTATACCCTTCGATGGGTGAGACATTGGCCAGGTCCATCATCGACAGGGCGAGGCGCACCAACTCCGCCTGGGATCGGGCCTCGGTCTTGGACAGGATGGATTTGACCTGCACGCGGACGGTGTCGACCGAGCGTCCCCGGACTTCGGCGATATCCTTGATCGACTGACATTCCACGATCTGGCGCACCACGTCGACCTCGGCGGAGGTCAGGCCAAACGCTTGCCGCAGCAGATCGGCGAAGCCATCGGGCCAGGCGGTTTCCGTCGTCGCAGCCAGGACCCGCGCCCCCGCGGAGGGCAGGAAACACCGCCGCATATGGAACAGGATGAACCGCCCGTCTTCGGCCGACCGAACACGGATCAACTGCTCCCGCTTGCTGCGTCCGGCGCAGATGTTGCGGGCGGTGCGGATCAAGACCTCGATGTCATCCGCCTCAATGTCCAACGTTGTCAGACGGTTGCCCGGGGTTGCGCCCAACACCTGCTCGGCCGCCGGGTTGAGGTGTGTGATCGTGCCGGTCTCGTCCAGCAAGACGGCGGCCACCTTGTCGAAGGGCGCGAGGATCGCGGCGCCGTCGTCCGGCTCCGGCGAGGGGCCGACCCGCTCCATGACCTGGGCGGCGCGGTTGAAATGGGCTTCGATCCCCGTCCAGACTTGGGTGTCGGCCCCCTTGGCCTGGCGGAGAGGGGCGACCAACTCCTCCCACCCGTCGAGCAGGGCCTCAAGCCGTGTCGGGTCAAGGGCCACGTCATAGATGCGGTCGATGACCTCATCGCGAGAAGGCGGAGTTGTATCGGATGGCTTGGACATCGGGCGACCTTACGATGGCCCCGAGGGCGGAGAAAGGGGGGAAACCCTGACCGGCGCGCTCATGAGAACCGCGCGTCCCGATCAGGATCGAGCACCACAAGAAGGCGCCGAAAGACAAGCAAGGTCATGGTCTTAGGCGCCGTGCCCGTCAAATCGGCGGAGTTGTCGTTGGGGATGGTATCGGCGCGCACGTAGTCCCAGCCGTCGAGCGCCATGTCGTTGAGCAACTCGGTCCAGGTATAGGCCATGCGGGCGTCATCGGTGCGCAACCCCTGGACCCGCTCTCCCTTGCGGGGGGCGGGGACGACCTGGAACTCGTAAATCGGCTCCAATTGCCTGGGGTCGTGTCGCATTGACGCTGATTGCGCGACAAAGGTGGCGGAAGCGGGGCGGCTGGACGGTGATTTCGGGCGGATTCGCGCGATATGGCCCTGTGTGGTCGAGTCCGTTGTCGGGCAGGGGATCTCTGTTCGGGGTCAGGGGCTTAGGAAGCTCACCCTCGGTACACCCGGCGTACACCCTCTGTGCAGACAAACGGCTGGTCAGAGCGCATCGAGCGCGGCTTGGATATCGTCGCGCAGGCGGGTGGCCGTGCCGTGGTCATAGGACATGTGGACGGGGTCGTAGACCTCCAATGCGCCATCCACCGCGTCCAGCGCCGCGCGCAGGTCGTTTGCTGGATGTCCAGCGTCGGGTCGGGATGAGCGTGCGAGCAATGCGAAGGCGATGTTCGTCTGCGTCATAGCCCATTGCACCGGTCGGTCGGCGCGGGTGCGGACCTCCAGGGCGGCGCGACAGGCGGTGATGGCCTGGGCGAGGAGATCTGCGCCTGCCGCGCCCTCGGTGCGGATACCTTGTTCTTGGAGCGCGATGCCGAGGTTGTTCTGGGTGATGGCCCATTGCACAGGATGGTCAGCGCGGGTGTTGACCTCCAGCGCGGCGCGATAGGCGGTCACGGCCTGTGCCAGGAGGGCCGCGCCCGCCGCGCCCTCGGTGCGGGTGCCTTGTTCTTTGAGCGCGTTGCCGAGGTTGTTCTGGGTCATAGCCCATTGCACCGGTCGGTCGGCGCGGGTGCGGACCTCCAAAGCGGCACGATAGGCAGTGACGGCTTGAGCCAGCAGGTCGGCGCCCGCCGCGCCCTCGCTTCGGGTGCCTTGGTTGCGGAGCGCGATGCCGAGGTTGTTCTGTGTAGTGGCCCATTGCACCGGATGGTCGGCGCGGGTGCAGACTTCCAACGCGGCGCGATAGGCGGTCACGGCTTGTGCCAGGAGGTCGGCGCCAGTCGCCCCCTCGGTGCGGTTGCCTTGGTTTCGGAGACCTATCGCTTCGGCGTTCTTCGCAGCAGCCCAGAGCCAAGCATCTTCGGATCGTAGCGTGTCGTCGGCGACGTCTCGCATAAGGTCTACTGACGCCATCAAAGCGTTGCCGCCATAGCGAATACCATGGCGCCCAAGCTTTTCTGCGTATCGCAGTACTTTCCGCCGCGCAGGCTCCAGCGGATTGATGATCCGAAAGCTACCTGCCGCGTCTTCCAGTAGGGTCGCCGCTCGCTCGACGTTGCCGCGCAGCAGCGCGCCTTGTGCTTCCAGCTCCATTAAGCGGGCGTTGCGTTCGAGCGGTTCTTTTAGAGCATCTTTGGCAATCTCACGCGCATTCCGGAGGAGCGCCTCTGCCTCTTCAATCCTGAAAGCGTCTAACTCGGCGAGTGCTTCGGCTGCGATGTTGTCGAGACGTTCCCCGCGCTCTCGAAGGCCTTCAAGTTCAATCCGCCATTCCCGATATTCCTTTGCCTTGAGTGTCAGCAATTGGCGGAGATCGGTGTCGGTGCGATCGGCGACGTCTGCGATGCCGAACCGCGCCGACAGGAGTTCCAGGTCGTCGCGGGACAGGGTCGGGATGTCGCCAAGTTTCTGCGCGGTGCTCCGAGACTGCCGGATCGGCTCCATCTCGGCGTCGGAGATGTCGAGCGCATCGCAGAGCAGACGAACGGTCTTTTCCTGTGGACTTGCGACGCGGGCGTTCTCCAGCCGGGAAATGTCGCCCTTGCGCGCCTCGTCGTTGTAGATGGCCAGGGCCAGCCTCTGCTGCGAGAGGCCCTTGTCCCCGCGCTTCCGTTTGATGAGCGCCGCGAAGGCGATGACGTCCAACAACTTTCCACACCCCTCGCAAACCTTCACCAACTGGCACGCGAAACCTTCCGGCAACGCGATCCCTGGCGATATTCGGCACCTTGGCCCTGCGCAGAACAGTAATCGAGCCCGGGCCCGGCTCAAGCATTCAGGAGCATTTCAGATGCAAGAGCCTAAGACTGAACGGAAAACGTGGAAAGAGATCTGCCTGTGCCATGCCGCGACCTATGGTGCGCTGAGCGCGTGCCATGGGTGGGCGGCTTGGGCGACGGGCAAACCGGAGGTCTATGTGCCAATGATGGTGATCTATGCCTTACAGGCCTGGCGGGGGTAGGCGGCAGGGCCAGGCCCCGCTCGGCGGGTTGGGCGGGCGGAGGCGCCCGCCGCGCGGCTTACAGCCCCAGCTTCGCCGCCACGATTTGGTTGACGGCCTTGGGGTTGGCCTTGCCGCCCATGGCCTTCATCGTCTGGCCCACGAACCAGCCCGCCAGTTTGGGGTTGGCCTGGGCCTTTTCGACCTGGGCCGGGTTGTCGGCGATGATTTTGGCCACGGCCTCCTCGATGGCGCCGGTGTCGGTGACCTGCTTCATGCCCCGCTCTTCGACGATCTGGGCGGGGTCGCCGCCTTCGGTATAGATGATCTCGAAGAGGTCCTTGGCGATCTTGCCGGAGATGGCGTCGGAGCGGATGAGCTGGATGATGCCGCCCAATTGCTCCGGCGAGATGGGCGAGGTCTCGATGTCCTTCTCGTCAACCTTGAGCCGCCCAAACAGGTCGTTGATGACCCAGTTCGCGGCCAGCTTGCCGTCCCCTGCCGCAGCCGCAACGGCCTCGAAGAAGGCCGCATCCGAGGTGTCGGCGGTCAGCACGCTGGCGTCGTAGTCCGACAGTCCGAAGTCGCCCATGAAGCGCGCCTTCTTGGCATCGGGCAATTCGGGCAGGGCGCTGGCGATGTCGTCGACCCAGCCCTGCTCGATCTCCAGCGGCAGGAGGTCGGGGTCGGGGAAGTAGCGGTAGTCGTGCGCCTCTTCCTTCGAGCGCATGGACCGCGTCTCGTTCTTGTCGGGGTCGTAGAGGCGAGTTTCTTGCACAACCGCGCCGCCCGCCTCAATGATGGCGATCTGGCGGCGGGCTTCCACGTCGATGGCGGCCTGGATGAACCGCATGGAGTTCATGTTCTTGATCTCGCAGCGGGTGCCGAGATGGGAGAAATCCTGCGTCTCTTGGTATTTCTCGTACTGGCCGGGTTTGCAGACCGAGACGTTGACGTCGGCGCGCAGGTTGCCGTTCTGCATGTTGCCGTCACAGGTGCCCAGGTAGCGCATGATCTGGCGCAGCTTGACGATATAGGCGGCGGCTTCCTCCGGTCCGCGGATGTCAGGACGGCTGACGATCTCCATCAAGGCGACGCCTGTGCGGTTGAGGTCCACGAAGGACATGGTCGGATCCATGTCGTGGATCGATTTGCCCGCGTCCTGTTCCAGGTGGATACGTTCGATGCGGACGGTGCGCGCGGTGCCGTCGCCGAGCTCCACGAGCACCTCGCCCTCGCCCACGATGGGCTCATAGAGCTGGCTGATCTGATAGCCCTGGGGCAGATCGGGGTAGAAGTAGTTCTTGCGGTCGAAGGCCGATTTTAGGTGGATCTCGGCCTTCAGCCCCAGACCCGTGCGCACGGCCTGGGCCACGCAGTACTCGTTGATGACCGGCAGCATCCCCGGCATGCCCGCATCGACGAAGGCTACGTTTGAGTTTGGCTCGGCCCCGAAGGTCGTCGAGGCGCCGGAAAACAGCTTGGCGTTGGAGGCGACTTGGGCGTGGACCTCCATCCCGATGACGAGTTCCCAATCGGATGTCTCGCCTGCGATTACGCGGGGCTTGGGGGTCGGGGCGGGGGCGGTCTCGTCAAGCATCTGGGTCTCCGCAAAGCTGTCCAAGGGGCGGTTTACGGTGCGCCGCCGGGCGGGGCAAGCGGTGCCGCATCGGGCGCGACTTTTGGGGGACTTTGCCGAATCTGTGGAATGCTGTTAGGCACCAACGGTCAGGGAGCGGTTGGTGGCAAGCGCGCCGTGACGAATGCCGATGGGGTTTGCGCGCCAGCGCGAGGGCCAATCGGCGGAGGAAGACCGGCGAGATGCCGCCACCTTGGGGGGTGAAGACGAATGATACGCAGACCTGCGGGCGCCCTCCGCATGGCCCTCATGGCTGGTGTCTTGGCGATGGCCAGCGCCGGCGTTGGCGTCGCCGACGGGAAACTCGTACCCCGACCCGGCGCCCTCGCGGCATCTGTGACGCAACTGCAGACCGTCGGTAGCAGCATGACCCTGCGGCCCAAGGAGACGGTGGTCTCGACCCTGGCGCCGGTCTCATCGACGCGGCCCAGCTTGCGCCCCCGCGTCCAAGAAATGCCGGATCTTCGGTGGGACCATATTCGCGGATCTGACCGGTGGACGCGCGCCGCCATGCGTGCCCTGGACAGCCACGGGCAACGGTTGTTGGAGACTGTGCCCCGCGACATCGCGCAGTGGTGCCCAGCTTACCCCGAGGCGGACTCCTGGGGGCGCAAAGCTTTTTGGGCTGGTCTGTTGAGCACCCTGTCCAAGCACGAAAGCACCTATCGCCCCACGGCGGTTGGGGGCGGCGGCTTGTGGTATGGTCTGGTCCAGATCCTGCCTGCGACGGCGCGCGGCTATGGCTGTCAGGCGCGCACGGGTGAGGCGTTGAAGGATGGCGCGTTGAACATGTCCTGCGCCGTGCGGATCATGAACGTGACCGTGCCCCGCGACAACGTGGTCAGCCGAGGGATGCGCGGGGTGGCCGCCGATTGGGGGCCGTTCCATTCGACGCGTAAGCGCGAGGACATGCGCCGGTGGTTGGTGCGCCAGCCCTATTGCAATGGTCTGCACGCCTCCATGCGCCCCGTCCTGCGGCCCGACTGGATCGGGACACCGGCGGGCCAAGCCCTGGAAGTGCCTTTGTTCGTCAGCTGGGAGCTGGACAAAGAGTACCACGAAGCGGCCTTTGCCGCAGCCGAGCAGCCCGCTGACGGGTAGTGCTTTGGGGCGCTGAGTGGTGGGCCTCTGCGTAGCGGGACGGAGCGGCGGTTCGATTGCAACGCTTTCCTACCGTGTTGAACGGGGTGGCTTGTCGGGGCGGTATCGGTCCGGTTCGAAGTCCCCTCGGCGATTTCGTCATGGCCCCTTCATAAGGGCGGCTTGGGCGTCCACGGGGTAGGCAGACTCAGTGGGGCGGTCAAGCGTTGGGCGTCCGCCCCGTGGACGCCGCGACCCAGGCAAGCGCGTATACGGCTAAAATGCAGGTCCTACGTCTCTGGCCCCGACCCTTTGTCGCTATCTCGGTGTCCGCCTAAGTTAGTGGCGGGCTAAAGGCTCCATGTTGTTAAAGCCCGCGTCGGTTGTCGTCTAATCGCACTCGGGCGTCTGGCCAACCTTCGGTGCGGGCCGCAAGAGCATCATTGTTATTCCTCCGGCCAAATCAGACAGCGCCTGCGGAGACGGCTTGCAGTCCATAGGCTCCCTTGCGGCGAGTGGTCCGGTTGATCCGGCTGCGTCAGTCGAGCGAACCGTCTCCCTCACCCTGTGCCGATCGTATCGATCCACGGGGGTCTTTAACGATGTCCGTACCTAGGAGGCCGATTGATAGCGCAGCCGGCCGGGAGAGGCGCTGCAAAGCAAGCGTACGCTGGCCCTTGGCCTGCACCGCTCAGAGGCGTCTTGGCCCGAAACCAGTGCTCTCTGCCTCCGGTTAGTCGTCCATCAACGATCGGGCGGGGTCAGGCGATTGCCGATCACGACTGGGGATAACGTATCGAGGCGGTCTAGATCGCTCCGTGGGGACAAGCCCGCCCAGACCAGTCGCGGATCGATTTCGCTTCGTTTTGGATCACCGTAACACCAGCAGCCACCCAGAGACGGTCAGAACTGAGATAGCCGTGCCGATCAGCACAGAGGAGGCGCTGATGCGGACCGCGCGCCCGTGCATCGCCGCGAAGAGGTAGGCGTTCACACCAGGCGCCATGGCGGCGGTCAGGACGGCTGCGCGGATCTGGCCTTGGTCGAGCGCCAGCGCGTGGCCCATGCCCCAAGCCCAGGCCGGGTGCAGGATCAGGGCGATGGCGCAGACCAGAGCAATGCCACGGGCGTCGCCCTCGGGCCGGTACTGGACGAGGACTCCTCCCAAACCGAAGAGCGCGGCAGGCAAGGCCGCACGCGCGATGAGGGACACGGCCTCTTGCGCCGCGCCGGGCAGGGGCAGGCCCGACAGGTTGACGGCGAGCCCGGCGGCGACCCCCAGCATCAGCGAATTGCGGGACATGGAGCGGGCCACGGCCACCACGCCACCGGTCAAACCACTGCCGCCCGCGCGCACGGCTTCCATGGTTGCGGTTCCGATGAGGTAGCAACTGGCGGCATGGAGCGCGATGATGGCGTAGTTCGGCTGAAGCGAAGCGGCCCCAAAGGCGCGCTCCGCGATGGGCAGGCCCAGAAGGACCGTGTTTGCGAACATGGCCGCGAAGCCGACGGCCACGGCATCTTCGGCCCCGCGCCGCAACCACCAGAGTGCGCCCAGGATCCCCGCCAGGAAACAAACCAAAGACCCGGAGTAGTAAGCCGTCAAAAGCCGCCAGTCGAAGCCCGCCGCCAGATCCAATGTGGAAACCGCTAAGAACAGCAGGCATGGGATCGCGAAGCGCTGGGTGAAGACCATTAAGCCATCCACCTGGGATTGGCTGAAGAGCCCGCGCCAAACGGCCAAATAACCCGCACCAATGATGAGGAAGACGGGGACGGTGACATCGAGAACGTCTAGCATGGCCTCCCTGCCCAGCGGAGGGAGGACGTCTGGGCCGCTTGGCCTAGAGCATCTGGGAGGATGGGCCTAGCGGATCGGGCAGGGGGTCGCCAATCACAGCATGTTGGAGCGCTAGGGGTGGCAGGCGAGAATTCGCTGGTTACCCTGGCGGACAAAGCTCGGGGCGCTCCGGCGTTTGTGGGCCTGGCGGGTGGAACACTGCGGTGGTCCTGGGGTTCGTGGTGGGCTGCCCATTTGACACAGAGATAGCGTAGAGGTCTCCGATCAAAGCGGTATGTCCTACAGAGATGTCGTAGCGGGGTCCTTGAATCCAGCGCGGGCCCCATCAAGGGCTGGAATAGGGACAAGCGCATCCTAGACGGAGGGAGCCAAGCCATTGGCTTGCGGTTCGTCTGCCGGGAAAGGCTGGTCTGCGTAGTGTAGGTCCGCACGTCATAGGGTGCGCCGATACCATCCAGCCGCGCCCACAACTCTCTGATGAGCCATAAACAGCCCATTTGCGGCGTCCTGTAGTCAAGAACAATGGCCTTCGCACCGCTTGCGCCGACGGGCGCCCAAATAACACACCGTGCGACCCCTCTTGCCGGGGCACCCCGGCGCTCAGCCATGGCGGTCAGTCATCGGGCAGCTCGATCACCATGCCGTCCCAAGCGGGCGTGATCGTCTCCGGCGTCTCTGCCTCGACCGTGGCCCAATCCAAATCCACATGCATGTTGGTGAGGATGCCACGCTCGGGCGCCATGTGCTCCATCCAAGCCAGCGCCTCCGACAGGGACAGGTGCGAGGGATGACCCGTCCGGCGCAGCGCATCGAGAACCCAGACTTTCAGCCCCGACAACAGCCATTCCGCACGCTCGGGGATGGTGTTGACGTCCGGCATATAGACCAGATCTCCGATCCGAAAGCCGAGCGCGTCGATGTCTCCATGCCCTACGGAAATGGGCGAGAGTGTCAGCGGCCCGCCCGCGCCCTCGATCGTGGTTGGCCCGTCCAAGGCGTGGCGGGTCAAGATCGGCGGATAGGAGGACCCGGCCGGGGTCTCGAACACATAGGCGAACCGCGCGCGCAGGGCGTCATAGGTTGCCGCATCCGCCCAGACATCCAGGAGCCGCCGCTGGTTGAAGACGATCATGCGCAGGTCGTCTATCCCGTGGACGTGGTCGGCATGGGCATGGGTCCAGACGACCCCGTCCAGGGCGCCGACGCCTGCATCCAGCAATTGCTGGCGCATATCCGGCGAGGTGTCGATCAGGACCCGGGTGATGCCCTCTGCCGTCACCCGCTCCACCAACATCGAACAGCGCCGGCGCCGGTTCTTGGGGTTGTTGGGGTCGCAATCGCCCCATTGGCCGCCCAAGCGCGGAACACCGCCAGAGGAGCCGCAGCCGAGAATGGTGAAACGCAGAGTTGCCATGGTGGCTTCATGGGCCTTGGCGCGGCTGGGGGCAAGGCGGAGGGTGGCGATGGGGAGTTCGCTGGGAGGGATCAGGTGGTGCCTCGGTCTCCGGTGGCTGGTTTTTTGGCGGTTGGGGATCTTTGGGCTGCCACGGGCGCTGGGCATAGGTTGGTTCGGATGACGGGGGGGCGCCTTGGCCGCGCGACGGGTGACGGGCCTCCGATTGGCCGGTGTGCGCCCGCGTTGCTGTGGGGAACGGTGTGGTTGTTCTCATGGGCTTGGTTTTGCGGTTTGCTGCACCGGAAGGGCAGGGGGCGTCAGGTTCGACATCATTTATCGGGCGCGGATGCCCTCCGTAATTCCTGTGTGTAGTTTCGCCCGTGTCGGTGCAGGGTTTCCGGACACGGTCGCGGCGAGACCAGTCGACGAGCCGTCCCGCCTTCGGTGGTCGAGCGGGTCGGCCCTGCTCACCCTTTGGGCATCGGCCTCAGGTCTGCCAGGGCGGAGCGGAACGGCTCCGACGGGGCGTGCGCCAGAGTGACTGCCGTGTGCCCCGGATGCCGCAGCAGGTGCGCGCGCACCAGGTGATAGCCGAGACTGTAGCCCAGGGATCTCGGGCGATCACCCGCGCCGAAGAACCACGCCCCGTGGTCATAGGTGTCATCGTCCCAGGCGGCTTCTGCGTCGCTGAGGTGCTCGGCAATCACCGCCAAGGGAACCTGCTCCCAAGGCTCTAGTGGCGGGCCAAATACCTCCTGCGCGAAGCAACACGCCAGCCCCTCGGACACCAGCGCGGCGCCCAGGGTGTGCCCGTAGCCCGGGCCGTCCCAGCGGGCGGCGTGGTGCAATTCATGGGCAATCATGCGCGCCAGGGATGCGTCTGCATCGGCCCGCAACGCGGCGCTGGCTGGGTCTACGGTCACATAAATGATCCCAGGGGCAATGGCGTGACCCACGTGGCCTTTCTCGGGAATGACCCGCTGACCGGCCTGCACGACCATATCAATCGGCCCGAGTTCGAGGACCGCAGTGACCCTCCGATGGGTGTCAGAGACGGTGCGGCGCAGCCAAGGCGCCAAGGCGCTGAGGTCCCCCCGCGCATCCAAAAGGTGGAGGGTGACGCTCATAGGGGCCAGACCAGGAGGATCGTGGGCACGGAGACCGCGATCACCAGCACCTCCAACGGTAGGCCCATGCGCCAGTAGTCGCCGAAGCGATAGCCGCCGGGTCCCAGGATCAGCGTGTTGTTCTTATGGCCGATAGGCGTCAGGAAGGCACAGGATGCCGCGACGGCCACCGCCATCAAGAACGGATCCGGGCTGACGCCAAGGGTTGTGGCCATCTGAATGCCCACGGGCGCCGCGACAATGGCCGTCGCTGTGTTATTGAGCACATCGGAGAGGGTCATGGTCACCACCATGAGGATCAAAAGGGCGACCCAGGCGGGTTGGCCCGCCGTCACGTCGGTCAGGAGACCGGCGATCAACTGCGTTCCGCCCGAGGTTTCCAGCGCGGCGCCCAGCGGGATCATCGACCCGAGCAAGACAACCACGGGCCACTCGATGTGATCGTAGAGTTCCTGCAAGGGAACGATCCGCCCCAACACATAGGCCATCACCACTGCGCCAAGCGCCACGGTCAGGTCGATCACACCAAAGCTGACCGCGAGGACGGCGGCGGCGAAGATGCCGATGGCGGGCCAGACTTTGCGGTTGTCGGTCACCGTCAGACCACGGTCCGCCAGGGGCAGGGCGCCCAGCCACGCGGTCACGTCCTCGGTCATGTCGGTGGGCACCAAAAGCAGAAGCAGGTCCCCCGGCTGCACGACCGTGCGGCGCAGCTTATCGGTGATCCGGCGCCCCCGGCGGGAGATCCCCATCAGGACCGTGCGCTGGCGCCAGGCCAACCCGATGGATTGGGCTGATTTGCCGACGATGCGGCTGTGGTCGGGCACGACGACCTCGATCAGGCTGAGGCCCTGGCCCTCGGCTTCGATCAGGGTCATGCGGCGGTCGTCGGCATGGGCCAACCCTTCACCGGCGCGAAATTCATCGAGCGCTTCGGGCGGGGCCTCTAGCACGATGGCATCGCCCGCACGGAGGCTGACATCGCGCGCGGAGCCGAACATGCGACGCCCATCCCGCACCAGGCCGATGATCTGCACGCCGGTCTCGTCCGCCGTCTCAGTGAGGGCGCGCAGGGGGGCGTCGATGTGTTTGCTGCCCTCGGGGACCACGAGTTCGGCGACATAGCGCGCCTGATCCCCGGCGTCGGAGCCCTGGGCGCCCTCGGAGGTGCGCGGGATCAGCCGCCAGCCGATCAGCGCCACAAAGGCCATGCCCGCCGCCGCCGTCACGACACCCACGGGGGCGTAGTCAAACATGGAGAAGCTTTCGCCCAACTGATCCTGTCGGATGCCCGCGATGATGATATTGGGCGGCGTCCCGATCAGCGTGATCATGCCCCCGAGGATGGTCGCAAAGCTGAGCGGCATGAGCGAGGCGGCAGGCGCGCGCCCTGCCTTGCGCGCGGTGGCAATGTCCACCGGCATCAGCAAGGCCAGGGCCGCCACGTTGTTTATGAAGGCCGAGAGCAGGCCGCCAACGCCGCCCATGATGGCGATATGCGCGCCCAGCCGCCGCCCGCTGTCCACGACGGTGCGGGTGATCAACAGAACCGCACCAGAGCGGACGAGGCCCGCCGAGACCACCAGCACCAACGCGACGACGATGGTCGCCGGATGGCCAAACCCCGAGAAGGCCTCGGCCTTGGGGACAACGCCAGAGATCACTCCGATCAGCAGGGCGGAAAACGCCACGATATCATAGCGGAACCGGCCCCACAGCAGCATGGCGAACACGCCAGCGAACAGCGAGAAGAGGATGATCTGCTCGGTGGTCATGGCCTCGTGTGGCATAGGCACGGGGGGATGGGAAGCGCGGGGGCGGCGGTGGTCCAAGCCTTGGGGTGCGATTGAGACGGCAACAGGGCATCGGAGTACGTGCTTGGGTCGCCCCGATCGCAACACCTTCCCTTTTGGGAGCAACCGACGCCAATTGTGTCGTGTGCGCCATTCTATCGGAGGGTGGAGGGATATTGGCCAAGAAGATCTGACGGTGCGCTTATGCCCGATAACGGGTCAAACCGAACGGACGCGGCAAGCGCGCCTTTGGTATGTTCTGTCTCGTCAGTCGTCAGTTGAGCTGGGAATAGGGGGGCGAAAAGCTGCCAACAAAAGACCAATGACAAGCAAGGCCAAGTGCGGCAGCAAGACATGCAGATCGAATGCTCCTTCCAGCCAGTATTTCCAGCTTGAAGCGGCGAAACTGTCATTCCAGACAGTCGAAATTTGGGCAACTACACACGCGCCCTCCCGAATGGAAGCCCCGGTTTGGCACGCTTCGATTTCCAGCAGGCGGTCTAGGGATGTCCTTTGGAACAGCTTCCAGAATGTTTCCGTTAACCAAAATGGGATTGCGGAAAGCGCCGCAAGCAACACGCCTATTCTGCCAGACGATGAAATCGGCTTGGTATAGGCACCGATGAGTGCCGCAATTCCGATGGTAACCGACCAGCTTTTCAAGGTGAGAAGCTGACCATTATACCCTTCGTAGATTTGATAGGCTAATTCATACTCTTTCCAAAGAAGCTGATCCATCGTGCCTGTCTCATTTTATGAGCTAACAATATTTGTCGATCAATTGTACCTAGACGGTCAAAAATTGGAAGATAGGAACTATTTTAAGCCGACGCCCCATTGCAGTGCGTACCAAAACGCAGGCAGGCCGGTGCCTGATGGGACCTGCGCTGTGGCCCCCGCATCATCCCGCGCTCGGGATTGCGGTCGCCCCCATCGCAACGGTATAGACGCGCGACCAGCGTTTGAACCGGAGACGAGACCCATGGCGGGACACAGCAAGTGGGCGAATATTCAACACCGCAAGGGGCGGCAGGACAAGCTGCGGGCCAAGCTGTTCTCCAAACTGTCCAAGGAAATCACCGTGGCCGCCAAGATGGGCGACCCCGACCCGGACAAGAACCCGCGCCTGCGCCTTGCCGTTAAGGAAGCGAAGTCTCAGTCCGTGCCAAAGGATGTGATCGCGCGCGCGATCTCCAAAGCCTCGGGCGGGGATGGCGAGAACTACGATGAGATCCGGTATGAGGGGTATGGCCCTGGTGGCGTGGCCGTGATCGTCGAGGCGATGACCGACAACCGTAACCGCACGGCGTCTTCCGTCCGCTCGACGTTTTCCAAGAATGGCGGCAATCTGGGCGAGACCGGATCGGTGGGCTTCATGTTCGACCGCAAGGGCCAGGTCGTCTATCCCGCCTCGGTTGGTGATGGGGACGACGTCATGATGGCGGCCATCGAAGCGGGTGCCGAGGACGTGGAAAGCGACGAGGGCGGACATGTCATCTGGTGCGCCGACACGGATCTGAACGCGGTCTCGACGGCGCTGGAAGAGGCGCTGGGCGAAAGTGAATCGACCAAGCTCGTCTGGCGCCCAACGACCACGACGGAGTTGGATCTGGAGGGGATGCAGTCACTGATGAAACTGCTCGACGCCCTGGAAGATGACGACGACGTCCAGACGGTGACCGCGAACTTCGAGGCGAGCGACGAGGTCATGGCTCAGCTGGACTGAATTGCGCGACGGCTGGGGGTGGCCATGTTTGGCCGGACCGGTCTTCGGCGAAGGTGTAGGGTGTTGGGTCGCCGTTCTGCGCTGGGCTGCCAGTGGTCGGTTCGGAGGGACTCGCTTGCCGGGTCGGACGTTCGACAAAGCGGTTCCTAATAGAGTTCTATCCAACGGCAAATGGCGCTGTGGTCCGTCGTAGGTGGCGAGATCATGGCGCGTGCCCTCGATGATCTCTGCCTTCTGGGTCGCGATGTGCGGCGTCTTTCTCAGCCGTCGTATTAGGTTCAATGCTTCGCTGGGAATGGATCATTCAGTAGCGTGGCCGGGCCCGCTTCACGAGTTGCTAGCACCACGGCAGACAAGTGGCTCACGGTGTCGCGGGTCCGATCTTTACTGTCCCGGTTGAAATGCGGGTCAGCGGCAAAGTGCGCGGACAGGGCGTTATTGTTACTTTTCATGTTCTGTGGGGTTTTGCCTTGCTCATTGGCGACGCGCGTCGTGCCTAGACTAGATAATCTGTAAATCGGGTAGCGCCCCCGCTGCTCGGCTCTTTCCAGCCGTCTCTGTTTGACGCCATTGTGCCGTCTTGCTTCGTCTGGCCTGCGCTTACCCAGGGCATCCAAACTGGATCTGGCCCTCGACCACAGCAAGGGTTCCATCAGGCTGCCTGTCGCAGAGCCCGGCGGGCGTGGCGGCGCATTGCTTCGGTCAACGGCGCTAAGACAGGCGCCATGATCCGACTGACTTGCCAATACAGCGGCGTGTCCAGGGGGCGCTCGGGCACGAGCGGCACAAGGGTCCCACGGGCGAGGTCGACCTCGATCAGGCCTTCGGGGTTCGTTCCCCAGCCCATCCCCAAGCGCGTGGCCTGGAGAAAGGGACCCGGCGCGGGGACCCGATGGACGGGGCCATGGGGATGGTGTCCGGTCAGGCTGCGCGCCCAACGGGCCTGCAAGCCGTCCATCTCCGAGAACTGGAGCATGGGCGCCCGGTCCAGGGCCTGGGCCGTGACCCCCTCCGCAAAGTAACGGGCGTGAAACGCGGGCGTGCAACAGGCCAGATAGCGCAGGGCGCCCAGCCGATGGACATCGCATCCCGGCAGGGCCTCCGCCTCTGAGGTGAGGGCCGCGCTGACCTCTCCCCGGCGGAGCACGGCGGCGGAATGGTCCTGATCGAGCACCTGCACATCCAGGCGAAAGCCAGGAGCCTCGGCCAAGGCGGGTACGGCCCAGGCCTCTAGGCTGTCAGCATTGATCGCCACCGAGACCGGACGCGGCCCGCTATCTTGTCCGAGGTCTGCGGCCAGGTCGGCCTGAAGGGCGGCCACGTCCCGCGCGTGGCGCAGCAGGCGCAGGCCAAGGGCCGTAGGCTCTGCCGGTTGGAGGCGCGCAAAGATCGACCCACCCGCAGCCTCGGCCAGCGCGCGCATCCGCTGACTGACGGCGGGCGGCGTCACGCCAAGCTGGGCGGCGGCCAAATCAAAGCTGCCGGTCTCGCACACGGCGACCAGGGTGCGGAGCAGGGCGGGCGCGAACATTAGTAATCCTTATGTTAGGCAAACCTTCCTAAGTTGCGCTTTCACCTGGTTCTAGCCCAGATGCGCCCATGACATCTCTCTTTTCTGGTTTTGCCCTGGGCCTCTCCCTCATCCTCGCCATTGGCGCGCAGAATGCCTTTGTGCTGCGCCAGGGGCTGCGCGGGCAGCATGTGCTGCCGGTGGTTCTGACCTGCGCGCTCTCCGATGCGGTTCTCATCGTCGCCGGTGTCGCGGGATTTGGCGCGCTGGTTGAGGCGATGCCGGGTATCGTTGACCTGTTCCGCTGGGGAGGCGCCGCGTTCCTGACGGCCTATGGCGCGCGCGCCCTGTGGTCGGCCTGGTGCGGCGGGAATAGCTTAGAGGCCGGGGCCGAGGCCGGGGGGCTGCGGCGCGCGGTTCTGACCTGTTTGGCGCTGACCTGGTTGAACCCCCATGTCTACCTGGACACGGTCATGCTGCTCGGCTCCATTTCCACCCAGGCGCAGTCCCCCGGCGCCTTCGGCGTGGGGGCGGTCCTGTCGTCGTTCACCTTCTTCTTCTCTTTGGGATATGGCGCGGCTTTGCTGCGACCGGTCTTTGCGCGGCCCATGTCCTGGCGCATCCTGGACGTCGGGATCGCGCTGATCATGTGGGCCATCGCCGCGCGTCTGATCTGGGGCTAGGGCTGGTGCGCTTTACCCAAGGCGGAACGCCCCCTTGCGTCCCAGCCGCCGAAGGCTCATGCCACACCCATGGACACCGCCAATCGCCCTTTGCACGGCATCATGTGGATGGTCGCGACGGGGCTGTGCTTCATCGCGGTGACAGCCACCGTGAAGCATGGGGCGCAGGATCTGCCCGCCGCCCAGGCGGCGTTCCTGCGGTATCTGCTTGGCCTCGTGTTCATTCTGCCCGTGGCGCGCAGTTTGCTGGCCGCGCGGATGCCATGGCGCGATGTGGGGCTGTTCGGCCTACGGGGTCTGGTCCACGCCCTGGCCGTCATCCTGTGGTTTTATGCCATGACGCAGATCCCCATCGCTGAGGTGACGGCGATGAATTACCTCAATCCGGTCTACGTCACGATTGGCGCGGCGCTGTTGCTGGGGGAGCGTTTGGCCCTGCGCCGGATCTTGGCGGTGGTTGCGGCCTTGGTAGGCGTGATTATCATCCTCAGACCCGGCTTTCGGGAGATCGAGACCGGCCACCTGGCCATGCTGTTCACCGCCATGCTGTTCGGAGCGTCCTACCTGACGGCCAAGCCCCTGGCGGGACGCCATTCGGCGGCCATGGTGGTGGCGATGCTCTCGGTGACGGTCACCATCGGGTTGGCGCCCTTTGCCTGGGCCGTCTGGGTGCCGCCGACCTGGGGTGATGTGGGCTGGATGTTCGTTGTTGCCCTGTTTGCCACGGGCGGCCATTACGCCATGACGCGCGCCTTCGCCGCGGCGCCCGTGTCGGTGACCCAACCGGTGGCCTTTCTCCAAATGGTCTGGGCCGTCCTGCTGGGTTGGGCGGTCTTTGATGAGCCGCCGGACATCTATGTGATCCTTGGCGCGGCAATTATCATTGCGGCCGTAAGCTTTATTGCATGGCGCGAGGCGCGGTTGCGGCGCCAGGTCACGCCACATGCGGTCGCGACGAAAACCTGACGGCCTGCCCCTTTGCGCATTAACGCTTTCTTAACTTTTAGCGTTGCCAGCGGCGGAGATGCCCATCATTGACGGCCCATGTTCAAGCTTTGTTCGCTGCTGCTTTGCCTCTTGGCGCTGCCCGTTGGGGCGCAGACCGTCACGGGTATGGTGCGCGTCATTGATGGCGATACGATAGACATCGGGGCCGATCGGACGATCCGCTTGCTTGGCATTGATGCGGCAGAAGGGGCGCAGACCTGTCGCGGCCCGAGCGGTCAGAGCCTCCCCTGTGGACGCATGGCGACCAACGCGGCGCGGGACCTCTACCAGGGGCGCTTGGCCCAGTGCGAGGTGCGCACGCTCGATCGCTATGGGCGGGCGCTGGGCGTTTGCACGGTCGACGGCGTGACCATCAACGCCGATCTGGTGGCGCGGGGTTGGGCGCGAACCTACCGGGAGGATCGCAGCTATGCGCCAGAACAGGCAAAGGCGAAGGCGGCGCGCCGTGGGCTCTGGGCCTATGACATGCAGGACCCGGCTCTGTGGCGAGCAGGTCAGCGGCGGTCGGGGGCCGCGCCCCGTGGCTGCGCGATCAAGGGCAATATCTCCGCCAATGGCCGTATCTTCCACGTTCCGGGCAGCCGGTACTACGGCGACACGCGGATCAACACCGCCCGGGGAGAGCGCTGGTTCTGCTCCGACGCCGAGGCTTTGGCCGCAGGATGGCGCCGTCCTCGACGGTGAAGACCCCAGCGAAGACGACGGATCCGTCGGATGAGCGTGCCACAAGCGGTCCCTATAAGTCGTAGGGCAGCACGCCGCGATTGTCCGGGTCGATGGTCAGCGGTCGCTCCAACGGCGGCACCGCCCTTTGGGGGCAGGCGGTCCGCGCACAAATCCGGCAGGAGATCCCGATGGGGTCGAACCCGCCCGTCAGATCCAGCCCGTCGGCATAGACGATCCGGTCCGCGTGCCTCAACTCGCACCCCAGGGCGATGGCGTGACGTCTGGCCGGGGCGCGCCAGGCCCCGCCCGGCCGGGTCACGTCCCGCGCCAGACAGAAATAGCGCACGCCGTCGGGCGTCTCGGCCAATTGTCGCAGGAACCGCCCCGGCGTCTCAAAGGCAGCATGGACATTCCACAGCGGGCAAGCGCCGCCAAAGCGCGCGAATTGCAGCCGCGTAGCAGAGTGGCGCTTGGTAATTTGCCCCGCCGGATCCACACGCACGAAAAAGAAGGGCACGCCCTTGGCGCCGGGGCGCTGCAAGGTGGACAGCCGGTGGCCGACCTGTTCCAGCGAGGCGCCAAAGTGGCGGGCCAGCGCCTCCAGGTCGTGACGGGTGGCATCGGCTTCGGCGCGAAAGGCGCCATAGGGCATCAGGGCCGCACCCGCGAAGTAATTGGCCAGCCCGGTGCGCGCGATGGCACGGGCGTCGTCGCTGGCAAAACGCGCCAAGTCCAGCGTCGCATCCAGCAGCTTGGCTTGGGACAGTAGTGCCACCTGGTGTAACTGCTGAAATCGGAGGGTCGCAGGATCGGCGCGCGACGACAGGGTCAGAACACCCGTCTCCGGGTCGAAGCGGCGCAGCCGCCCGTCGTCGCTTGTGACCACGCGGATGTTCAGCCCCGCCCAGAAGGCCGCGAGGCCCGTGTCCACGTCCTCCCATCGGGCGGCCAAGCCTTCGGCGGCGCGGTCCACGGCATCGATGTAATTGTCGCAATAGTGGAAGAAGTCGCGCACCTCTTCCCACGGGCTCGGCGCCGCCATGCCAGACGACCCGAGCGCCGCGTCGAGCGAGGCCAGCCGTTCATGCCCATCGCGGTAGGCGCGGTGCAGGGTCAGGAACGCGCGTGCCAGGGCAGGGGCATTGCCCGCCGCCAAGCGTAGGTCAGCCAGGGGAACCGCATCGGCAAACACCGGGTCAGCCAGGGCTTCGCGCATGTCCGAGACCAGCCGCGCCTCGTCGCCGCCGCCCAATTCTGTGACGTCGAACCCGAACTCCCGCGCCAGGGCCAGCACGACGGTCGTGCTGACGGGGCGGTTGTTGTTCTCCATTTGGTTGGCATAGGGCAGGGATACGCCCAACTTGGCCGCGAACTCCGTCTGGGTTAGGCCCACGCGGGTGCGGATTTCCCGCAGCTTCGCCCCGGCATAGAGTTTTTGGGTGGCCATGGTCGCTCCTTTGCAAACCCCCTTAGCAGGGTTCGCAAGGAGGGTGCCAGATCAGGCTGCGGCCAGGCGCCGATTGCGCCGGATGGTCAGCGTGATGGCCACGACGCTGGCGACACCCGATGACACCATGAGCACCTCTAAGGGTAGGGGTGTGGCCGCCCCTTGCAGGACCCAGCCCGCCACGGCGGAGAGGGCCGCGCCGCCGCCGATCATCATTGCCCCGCCGAGCCCGCTGGCCGTGCCCGCAAGGTGGGGGCGCACCGACAACATGCCCGCGGTCGCATTGGGAATGACCATGCCGTTGCCCAGACCCACGAAGGTCATGAAGGCGAAGAAGGTGATGTCATTGGTCCAACCGCTGAGCGTCAACAGGACCAGGGTCGAGAGGCCGACAACTTGTCCCAGGGTGCCGACCAGGATCATGCGGTCGATGCCAACCCGCTGGGAGAAGCGTCCTGAAATGAAGTTCCCCGCAAAGTACCCCACAGCCGGGGCGCCGAAATACAAACCAAGGGTCGCGGGGTCGAGGCCGTAGATCTCTGTCCCCACGTAGGGCGCGCCGCCCAGGTAGGCGAAAAAGGCGCCCGAGGCGAAGGCCGAGGCGGCGCAGTAGCCCCAGAAGCGCGGGGAGGTCAGCAGTTCTGGGTAATCCCGCACCTGATCGCGGAAGGACCCGCCTGCCTTGGGGGCCGTCTCGCCCAAGTCGATCCACGTCAGGGTCACCAGAAAGACACCAGCCCCCAGCAGGAGCCAGAAGTTTGACTGCCACCCGTACTGGCTTTCGAGCCAGCCGCCGATGGCCGGACCGATCATGGGAACAACAGACATGCCCATGGTCACATAGCCGAGCATCGAGGCCGCCTTGTCCTGGGGGTAGAGGTCGCGCACCACCGCGCGGCTTAGCACCATGGCGACCACCACGGCCGCCTGGATCATGCGAAAGACCAGGAAAACCTCGACCGTGGGGGCGAAGATGCAGCCGACGGTCGCGGCCATGAAGATCACAAGCCCCCACAAGATGACCGGGCGACGCCCGTAGCGGTCCGAGAGGGGGCCCACGATCAATTGCAGCACGGCATTGACGCCCAGGTACAGCCCGACCGACAGTTGGATCAGGCCGTAGTCCGCGGCGAAGAACTCCGCCATCGCGGGCAGCGACGGCAGAAAGACGTTCATCGACAGGGTGGACACGCCCACCAAGGCCACGAGGGTCAAGATATGGGGTGGCGTGCGGCCAGGCCTGGCTTGGGCGATGGAATTGGACATATGAGGGCGGTATAGCGTGACAGGCCCCCCTGTCTATTTTCCGGGCCGCACAGGCGCCTGTGCGCGGACCGCTAGCGGGGTCGATTAGAGGGGTTTGGAATTAGCAGTTTTGCGAAATGAACTGCTGCAATATGCGCGTCTTTGCAAATATGCCATTCTTCGCTTCCCCATTGCGCCTCAGCGCCTTAGTGCAGGGCCATCAATCCGGGAGGACGCCATGACCGATATTCTTGCTGAACTGGCGGAGCGCCGCGCCGAGGCCCGCGCGGGCGGGGGTGAGCGCCGGGTCGCTTCGCAACACGCCAAGGGCAAGCTGACGGCGCGCGAACGCATCGACCTGCTGCTGGATGCAGGCAGCTTTGAAGAATTCGACATGTTCGTCGCCCACCGCTGCGTCGATTTCGGAATGCAAGAAGATCGCCCCGCGGGCGACGGTGTCGTCACCGGTTGGGGCACGATCAACGGGCGCCTGGTCTATGTCTTTTCCCAGGACTTCACGGTCATGGGCGGGTCGGTGTCGGAAACCCACGCCCAGAAGATCTGCAAGATCATGGACATGGCCCTGCAAAACGGCGCGCCGGTCATTGGCCTGAACGACTCGGGGGGTGCCCGTATCCAGGAGGGTGTGGCGTCCCTGGCGGCCTATGGCGAAGTCTTCATGCGCAACATTGATGCCTCTGGCGTGATCCCGCAGATCAGCGTCATCATGGGCCCCTGTGCGGGTGGCGCGGTCTATTCGCCCGCCATGACCGACTTCATCTTCATGGTGAAGGATTCGTCCTACATGTTCGTCACCGGCCCCGACGTGGTGAAGACGGTCACCAACGAGGTCGTCACCGCCGAGGAGTTGGGCGGTGCCAGCGCGCACACCAAGAAATCGGGCGTGGCCGACGGCGCCTTTGAGAACGACGTGGAGGCCCTGGCCGAGGTGCGGCGCCTGGTGGACTTCCTACCGACCTCCAACCGCGAAGCCCCGCCCGTGCGGCCTTTCTTCGATGACCCCGCGCGGATCGAGACCAGCCTGGACACGCTGATCCCCGATAACATCAACACGCCCTACGACATGAAGGAACTGATCGAGAAATTGGCCGACGAAGGCGATTTCTTCGAGGTTCAGGCCGATTACGCCAAGAACATCCTGACGGGCTTCGTGCGGATCGAGGGACGGACCGTGGGCGTTGTTGCCAACCAGCCCATGGTGCTGGCCGGGTGCTTGGACATCGACTCGAGCCGGAAGGGCGCCAAGTTCGTCCGCTTCTGCGATGCCTTCGACATTCCGATCCTGACCCTGGTGGACGTGCCTGGCTTCCTGCCCGGCACCAGCCAGGAATACGGCGGTGTCATCAAGCACGGCGCGAAGCTGCTGTTCGCCTATGGCGAGGCGACGGTGCCCAAGGTGACCGTGATCACACGGAAAGCCTACGGCGGCGCCTATGACGTTATGGCGTCCAAGCACCTGCGGGCCGACTTCAACTACGCCTGGCCCACCGCCGAGATCGCGGTGATGGGCGCCAAGGGCGCGGTGGAGATCCTCTATCGCTCTGAACTGGGGGAGCCGGACAAGATCGCGGCCCGCACCAAGGACTACGAGGATCGCTTCGCGAACCCCTTCGTGGCCGCCGAGAAGGGCTTCATCGACGAAGTCATTCAGCCCCAATCGACCCGCCGTCGTGTGGCCCGCGCCTTTGCCAGCCTGCGCCACAAACGGCAGGAGAAGCCCTGGCGTAAGCACAACACCATTCCTTTGTGATCGCCATGGCCGCTGGCTGGCACAGCGACGGTCGTGGGTGGCACGAGCGGCGGGACGGCGCGACTTTCGTCCTGACGCGCCGGTTGCCGCTGCGCTGGGATGTCTGGGCACAGACGGTCTTGCCCGATCTGGGGCGGCGCCGTTTGGCCCATGCCATCCGGCAGGATCTGTGGCGCGCGCTTCGGTCGCTCCGGGGGTTTGCGCCGGCGGTTGAAGTGACGCGCGATGGCCGCCTCTGTCGCGTCCGCGCGGGCGGGTCTGTGGCCGGGCGTATTCCCGGGGGCGTGTCTGAGCGGATCGCCGCGTTTCTAGAAGACCCTGGTCGCCGCCGCGCTTGGCAGCGGTCTGCAACCCATCGGAGATCCCAGTGACCACGTCCGTGATCGCAAACTGGAGCAGAGGGTCGGCGCGCCGTGTGGCTGCCTTGGCTCTGGCCGCAGGGCTGACCGCCGCGCCTGCCGCCGCCGACGGTGTTCCGTCCGGGCAGCCCATCGTTCTGTGGCAAGTTCTGTGGGAGCGCGTGGAGGGGCAGGGCACCCAGGCCATTTTGCGGTTCATCGCGCCGGGCGTGGCCCGCGACGGTGGGGCGATCGACTATGACACGGCGCGCACCGATATGGACTGGCTTTGCGACACCCACGGGCTGCCTGTGGCGGGTTTGGACTATGCCAGGTCTGATTCGATTGTGATCACACTCATGGACCGCGCTGTTGCCAGAGGGACAACAGATCCGGCAGCAACCCAGTATTTTGCCGTGTACGAGGTCGAAAACGGGTCTTGTGTGGCGGAAGATTTCTGATGACGGGACAGATTTTCAGGAAACGGTTGCTGTGCCCCGTCGGTTTGTCGCAGAGTCACGACGTTTGGGGGGGGCGCGTTACGCGTGTCTTCCGCTCGTGCATTACTAGGAGAGAGACATGCGCAACACCATCAAGCTGGTCGCCGTTCTGGGCGTCGCTTTCACCCTCGTCGCTTGTGGCCAGCAGGAAGAAGAAGTTGTCTTCGTGCCGGAAGTCCAGCCTGAGCCGGTGTCCGGCAAGTTCTGAGACCGCATCGCGGTCGGGGGCACCGTCCCCGGTCGCGAAACAGACGGCCCAGAATGACCGGTTTGATGCCAGCGCGACACAAGCATTTGGATCAACTGGGGCAATTCTGGGGCAGCCGTATCGCGATGGTTTTTCCTGCGTTAGGGTTCTGACAGGTCGCAACAAGGCGACCCAAATCACGGGCGGCGTGTGGGGTAAATCCTACGCGCCGCCCGCATACGTCAGGAGACCTAAATGTCGAACGCAGTCAAAGCCGTCGTCGCTCTTGCCGCTCTGTCGGTTCTGGGCGGCTGCTTCCTCTCGAACCCTGAGCCGGAAGAAATCGTTATCGTCGAGCCCGCACCCGTCGTGGTCGAGCCCGTGCGCGGCAAATTCCACTGATACCGGCCCCGGGCGGGGTGCTTTTCACCTCGCCCGGACCCTCCGGTCCCTGACCCAAGACAGGCCGACCGCCCCCTGGGCTGCGGCCGCCACCCGCGTCACTCCGGGTTACGCCTCCCTCGTCGGAGGTGCGCCGTGCTGAAGCATCGTGGGTTTCCGGGGCGTTTGCCCGGATCAGACTTTCAGTTCACCATCCGTCGCGCCAATCCAAAGGGCGCCACGCCGATCACCCGTCGCGAACGTTTCCGCGACCGCCGTGGCCCCGATCGGGAGGCGGACACCGCCTTCCTGAAGGCCCTGTGGGAGCATTTTGGCGGCGCCCCGTTTGAGCGGGGCAATCTGGATGCCGGGCGCCTCTCGTGGCTGTTTGGACGCGAAGTTCTGGCTGTCGATGATCCCTTTGACCCGTCGGATTACGAGGCCCTGTTGCGCGTCGATGAGGCCCAGGCCCGCGCGTCGTTTCCGGCCGCGTTCGAGGACGGGACGGACGACACCTGGGACGATGATGACTGGGACGGGTCGGCATGATTTTGCTTGCAGGCACCCAATTTAGGCCGAGGCTCGCCGATTTCGCGGGCGGCTGTTCGCGGTCCTATGCCCCCGCGCGTTCCCCCGTCAAAACAAGACTGCGCCAGGACGGTGTGTCCGAGAGATCGGCCTCAGCGGACTGGTACAAGTGGAACCGTACCCCTTCCCCCTCCAGGCAGTGGAGAGGCCCCCCAGCCTCTCTGCTGTCTGGATCCCTTCTCGCCCTTGATCGCTTGGTCACCGCACGGAGGGTCCGGTCGGATCGGCTGCGGCGCCACGCCATAACAAAGCAAGAGCAGTCACGGGCAGGAACACATCCATGGGCACTTGATTTTCACGCTGGGCAGCGCCCGGCGGGCGTTGTCGTGCGCGGTCGCGGTGCCGGTTTGGGCGCGCTGCCGCCGGTCGGCCGTCCTGTGGGAGGCCGCTATTCAATAACACCGGCCGTTCCTGCAACCGAACGGCACCTCGGGGCGTTACGTCCCGGACAACCGACATTCGGAGATACGACATGCACCGCACTCTCGCTCTTCCCGCGCTGGCCCTCGTCACCCTGCTGGCCGCTTGCAACACTGGCTCTGACCTGGAGCGCGCGGCCATCGGCGGCGTCATCGGCTGCGCCGTCGGGGAAATCATCGACGACGGCAAATGTGTTGCGGGCGGCGCCATCGGCGCGGCTGGCGGCGCCTTGGCCAACGACTTCTAACACCGCGCGGGCCATGGGCTCGCGTTCAACGATCACATCTTGGGCTGTCCGGTCGTGCGACCGGGCGGCCCTTTCTTTTGCCGAACCGGCCCAAGTGCCGGCACTGAGGGGGACCCATGTTCGATAAGATCCTGATCGCCAACCGGGGCGAAATCGCCTGCCGCGTCATCAAGACGGCCCGCAAGATGGGCATCAAGACGGTGGCGGTCTATTCCGACGCCGACCGCAATGCGCTGCACGTCAAGATGGCCGATGAAGCGGTCCACATCGGTCCGCCGCCCGCGAACCAATCCTACATCGTGATCGACAAGATCATGGATGCGATCAAGCAGACCGGCGCCCAGGCTGTTCACCCCGGCTATGGCTTCCTGTCGGAGAACGCCAAGTTCGCCGAAGCATTGGAGGCCGCTGGCGTGGCCTTCATCGGGCCGCCCAAGGGCGCCATCGAGAGCATGGGGGACAAGATCACCTCCAAGAAGATCGCCCAGGATGCTGGCGTGTCGACGGTGCCCGGTCACATGGGCTTGATCGAAGACGCCGACGAGGCGCTGCGCATCTCCGAAGAGATCGGCTTCCCGGTGATGCTCAAGGCCTCCGCCGGGGGTGGCGGTAAGGGCATGCGGATCGCTTGGAACGCCGAGGAAGTGCGCGAGGGCTTCCAAGCCTCCAAGAACGAAGCCGCCAGCAGCTTTGGCGATGACCGGATGTTCATCGAGAAGTTCGTCACCCAGCCGCGCCACATCGAAATCCAGGTGCTCTGTGACAGCCACGGCAACGGCGTCTACCTGGGGGAGCGGGAATGCTCCATCCAGCGCCGCAACCAGAAGGTCGTGGAAGAGGCGCCCTCGCCGTTCTTGGATGAAGCCACGCGGAAGGCCATGGGCGAGCAATCCCTGGCCCTGGCCCATGCCGTTGGCTACTCCAGCGCGGGCACGGTGGAATTTATCGTGGACGGTGACCGGAACTTCTACTTCCTGGAGATGAACACCCGCCTCCAGGTGGAACACCCTGTGACGGAGCTGATCACCGGCGTCGACCTGGTCGAGCATATGATCCGCGTGGCCTATGGTGAGACGCTCTGCCTCAGCCAAGACGACGTCAAGCTGAACGGCTGGGCCATGGAGAGCCGTCTCTATGCCGAAGACCCCTACCGGGGCTTCCTGCCCTCCATTGGGCGTCTGACCCGCTACCGCCCGCCTGCGGAGACCGAGGGCTATCTGCCCGGTGTCACCCCCGATGCGCCTGTCGTGCGGAACGACACCGGCGTCTATGAGGGCGGCGAGATCAGCATGTATTACGACCCGATGATCGCGAAGCTCTGCACCTGGGGTCCCACGCGTGCCGAGGCGATTGAGGGCATGCGCGACGCGCTGGACGGGTTCGAGGTCGAGGGGATCGGTCATAACCTGCCGTTCCTGTCTGCGGTCATGGATCACCCGAAATTCGTCTCGGGCGATATGACCACGGCCTTCATCGCCGAGGAGTATCCCGATGGCTTCGAAGGGGTGGCCCTGCCGGAGGGGGACCTCCGGCGGATCGCGGCTGCCACAGCCGCGATGCACCGGGTCGCGGAAATTCGCCGGACTCGCGTATCGGGGCGCATGGACAACCATGAGCGCGTCGTCGGTTCCGATTGGGTGGTCACGCTGGGCGGTGCGCGGTTCGACTGCGTGATCGCCGCCGACCGGGAGGGCGCCGATGTCACCATCGACGGCGAAACCCTGCGCGTGGTCGGTGACTGGACCCCCGGTGACCAGCTGGCCCGCATGACCGTGGGCGGCGAAAGCTTGGTTCTCAAGGTTGGCAAGATCACCAGCGGGTTCCGCATCCGGTCGCGGGGCGCCGATCTCAAGGTGCATGTGCGCAGCCCACGGCAGGCGGAACTGGCTGCACTGATGCCCGAGAAGCTGCCGCCCGATACCTCCAAGCTGCTGCTCTGCCCGATGCCTGGCTTGATCGTGCGCATCGACGTCGAAGTCGGCGATGAGGTGCAGGAGGGGCAGGCCCTGGCCGTGGTCGAGGCTATGAAGATGGAAAACATCCTGCGGGCCGAGAAGAAGGGCACCGTTTCCAAGATCAACGCGGGCGCGGGCGACAGCCTTGCGGTCGACGATGTGATCCTGGAATTCGAGTGAACCAGTGACGACGGAGCTGAAACTCCTGATGGGCAGCGTCGCGGTCGCGGCGCTGATCCTGCCACATCTGGCGGGCCCGTTGGGGGGTGTCGGCGTCGTCGGACAAGGGGCCGCCGTTGCCGCGACGGTGGGCGGCGCCTATTGCCTGCTGCTCGGGTTTTCCACGGCTGCGATCTTTGCCAGGGCCGCGCTGGCCCTGGTGCCCATCGGTGGCTTGGCCGTGGCGCTGATCCTGTCGCTGGACCAGATCGACGGGCTTGGGGGCGTTGATCGCCGCGCCCTGATCGCCGCCATCGTGGTGGCCGCCGGTTGGGTCGTGGGCTTTGTCACCGCTGAGATGCGCCGCGTCGGCCAAGAGCAGGAGCGCCGCCGTGATTTGATCCGCGCCGTGATTTCCGAAGTGGAGTTGATCGCCAGCCATGGTCGGAAGAACGACTGGCAAGCCTCCATCGGTGCGGTCGAGGCGGAGTTTCAAAAGGACCGCCGCTACCAGGCGTTCATTTTCTACGGCCACAACTTTGCGACGCTGCGGCGGTTGGTGGATCAGATCGAGGTGCTGCGCTGGCGTCAGATCCGGTCCGTGATGGACCTCTATCAGCTTTTGGACCGGTTGGACCGGATGGAGGACCGGATCGCCTCGGACGCCTTCCGTGCTCTGCCCTGGGATCGGCGTCAGGCGGGTCTTGTGCGGTTCTTGACCCTACAGAGCCAGGTGCCCTCAATCGCGGACGACGCGCTGATGTCGCTGCGGGACGGGCCGTTCAACGGATTAATGGGGAAAATCGTGTGATGGTGTTTGCGGACACCAGACGTGGTCGCGCCAAAGGGGCGCGTTCAATGCCAAAAGGGCGAGATCAGCGGGTTTTCTTCGCCGCCGACGGGGGGGCGCGGGCCGCCCTTGCGAATGCTGCTCATTGGATCGCCTCCGACGATTGCTGCATGACTGATACGTACCACCCAACCCTGAATGCTTCAACAATGGAGCGCAGGGGCGGGGAATTGGGGGCAGTTTGCCTTTCGTCACCACACGATGTGGGTGTTCTGCACCCTATGTTCAAGATTGAACGGGGTCAGCCATCCCGCAACTCCCGCTGTCGCATGGGCATTTTGTCGATGGAACGGCTCAGTTCGCGGACGGTCCAGGGCAGGGGTTTCCGCAGTTTCACCTGCCCGTCCTTGCCGATCAGCACCAGCATGAAGCCGCGGGGTCGCAGTTGTCTGCGCAGGTCGGAGTCGCTGTCGCGGTCGGTGTCCACGATGATAATCACGTCGCGGTCCACGAGCCGGTCGAGGCCCGCCTCCAGCTCCTCCATCTGTTCGATGAAAGCGGGATCGCGTGGCGAATTTGCAAAGACCACGACAGGTCGCGCCAGCCATTGTAGATCGTCCAGGTCCACATCAGCGGCCGCGAACACCTGTGTGGGATCCTCTTGCCAGGCCTCGGCCACCGGAAGGCCATCGGCCGCCGCAAGGGGCAGGGCAAAAGTCGTCAGACCGGTCAACAGGGCAAGCGTGTGGCGCAGGGGCATGTCAGTCCATTCATTGTGTCGCCCCTGGGATATAGGCCCCGTCATCGGCACGGCGAAGGGTCGCGTTGCGATTTCCAGTCAATTTGAGATGTATCCTTGGGTTAACTCCATAGGAACAGGCCAAGGGGCACGGTCCGTCGTCCGTGATCCATTGCCGGAGGGCCCCCTATGCATCTGACTGACCTGCCGCCCGTCACGCTCCACCTTGGGGCCCATCGCACCGCCACCTCTAGCCTCCAGCGCCAGTTGGCGCGCCGGATTGACCTGAGCCGACAGAATAGCGTCGCGGTCTGGACGCCAAATATCACGCGCGGCGGGCTTCTGGCCGGGCTCATGGGCGATCCCGGTCGTCAAGATGCGCGGCGCGATGCCATGGCCAACCGTGCCGCCGGAGGGGTCTCCATGCGGCGGCAGGGCCTGTCGGATGCGGGCGTGACCCGGCTGGTCATCTCGGATGAGAACATGTTGGGCGGCTTGCGAGAGAACGTGCTTCTGGGACGGCTTTACCCCACGGCGGGGGCCCGACTGCGGCGCCTGGCGAGCGCCGTGCCGGGGATCGATCACATCGCCCTGGCCCTGCGGAGCCCGGACACCTGGTGGGCCAGCACCTTTGCCTTTCTGATGACACGCGGCTTTGCCCCGCCAGACCGCACCACCTTGGATGCGATCCTGCGGAGTCGGCGTGGCTGGCGCGCGGTGATCGAGGATCTGAATGCGGCTTTGCCCCGCGCGCGGATCAGCGTCTGGCTCCATGAGGAGATGGCGCCTCAACCGGATGCCGTGTGCGACCTGCTCACGGGCGTGACGGCGACGTCCGCTGGACAGGCCCCGAAACTGAACGCCTCCCCCGGGGTCGTGGCGCTGCGGCAGCGTCTGCGGGAAGAGGGATGCATGACAGAGATCGACGGGGTGGGCGACAGCTATGCGCCCTTTACCCCCGATGAGCGGGCGGCGCTGCGCGACGCCTATGGCGAAGATTTGGCTTGGCTGCGCGGTGGCGCCGACGGGCTGGCAACACTCGTGACGAGACGGTCGCAAGACACCGTCCCACGGGACAGGAAAGGATCAGGATATGGACGACCAAAACGACCCCAAGGGGCGCTGGGCTGGGCTGGCTGAAAAGGAACTGCGCGGCCGTCCGCTGGACGATCTGACGTGGAACACGCTGGAGGGGATCCCCGTCCAGCCGATCTATACCGATGCCGACTTGGCCGATGTCAGCCACTTGGGCACCATCCCCGGCGAGGCGCCCTATACGCGCGGCGTGAAGGCCACGATGTATGCGGGCCGTCCCTGGACGATCCGCCAATACGCAGGCTTTTCGACGGCTGAGGAATCCAACGCCTTTTACCGCAAGGCCCTGGCTGCGGGGCAGCAGGGGGTCTCGGTCGCCTTCGACCTGGCCACCCACCGCGGCTACGACAGTGACCATCCTCGGGTCGTGGGCGACGTCGGTAAGGCAGGTGTGGCCATCGATTCGGTCGAGGATATGAAGATCCTCTTCGACGGTATCCCGCTGGAAAAGATTTCCGTTTCGATGACGATGAACGGCGCGGTGATCCCGATCCTCGCGAACTTCATCGTTGCCGGTGAGGAGCAGGGTGTGGATCGCGCGGCCCTGTCGGGGACCATTCAGAACGACATCCTGAAGGAGTTCATGGTCCGCAACACCTATATCTATCCGCCTGAACCCAGCATGAAGATCATCGCGGATATCATTGAATTCACGTCCAATGAGATGCCGAAGTTCAACTCGATCAGCATCTCCGGCTACCATATGCAGGAGGCCGGCGCGAACCTTGTGCAGGAGCTGGCCTTTACCCTGGCGGACGGGCGCGAATACGTGCGCGCAGCCCTGGCCGCTGGCATGGACGTGGACAAATTCGCGGGCCGTTTGTCGTTCTTCTTCGCCATCGGCATGAACTTCTTTGCCGAGGCCGCCAAGCTGCGCGCCGCGCGCCTGCTCTGGCACCGCATCATGGCGGAGTTCGAGCCGAAGAACCCCAAGTCCTCGATGCTGCGCACCCACTGCCAGACCTCTGGCGTCTCCTTGCAGGAGCAGGATCCCTACAACAACGTCGTCCGCACCGCCTACGAGGCGATGGCCGCCGTGTTGGGCGGGACGCAGTCGTTGCACACGAACTCCTTCGACGAAGCCATTGCTCTGCCAACGGAAAACTCCGCGCGGATCGCCCGGAACACTCAGCTTATCCTTCAGGAAGAGACGGGCGTGACCAACGTGGTCGATCCGCTGGCCGGGTCCTACTACGTCGAAAAGCTGACCCATGACTTGGCCGAGGCGGCCTGGAAGCTGATCGAAGAGGTCGAGGAGATGGGCGGCATGACCAAGGCCGTCGCCTCTGGCATGCCCAAGCTGCGGATCGAGGAATCGGCCGCCACCCGTCAGGCCCTGATCGACAAGGGCGATGAGGTGATCGTCGGCGTCAACAAGTACCGCCGCGAGACCGAGGATGAGATCGACATCCTGGACATCGACAACGACGCCGTGCGGGAGGCCCAGGTCGCCCGCCTTGCCAAGATCCGCGCCGAGCGAGACGAGGACGCCTGCCAGGCCGCTTTGTCCGAATTGGAACGTCGCGCCACCGAAGGCGGCAACCTGCTGGCCGCCGCCGTCGAGGCCGCCCGCGCCCGCGCATCCGTAGGAGAGATCAGCATGGCCATGGAAAAGGTTTTCGGCCGCCACCGGGCCGAGGTGAAAACACTCGCAGGCGTCTATGGCGCTGCCTACGAGGGGGACGCAGGCTTCGCTCAGATCCAAAAGGACGTGGAGGCCTTTGCCGAAGAAGAGGGCCGTCGTCCCCGGATGCTGGTCGTCAAAATGGGTCAAGACGGCCACGACCGAGGCGCCAAGGTCATCGCGACGGCCTTTGCCGACATCGGCTTTGACGTCGACGTGGGCCCGCTGTTCCAAACGCCCGAAGAGGCGGCCCAGGACGCGGTCGACAACGACGTCCACGTGGTTGGCATTTCGTCCCAGGCAGCGGGGCACAAGACCCTGGCGCCGAAGTTGATCGAGGCGCTGCGGGCCGCTGGTGCCGGAGAGATCATCGTGATCTGCGGTGGGGTCATCCCCCAGCAGGACTACGACACGCTGAAAGCCGCAGGCGTCGCTGCGATCTTTGGGCCGGGAACGAATATCCCGGAGGCGGCCAAGGATATCCTGTCGCTGATCCGCGCGGCGCGCAGCTAAACGCTGGTGGGGTAGGCGGGGCCTTGGGGTCCCGCCTGTCGAAGTGTCGTCTCAGGCAATAGCTTTCCCCTCGTCCGGCGTACCGCCGGGTAGGGGCGTCGCTGCTGGGTGAGTCAACACGGCGGCGTCGAGACCGTTCCTGCCAGATGCTTTGGCCGTCATCGGTTTCATTCGGTGGATGTCCCGCAGGCGGAGCAACGCGTCTCGGCCCATGGCATGGGATGTCTTGGCAGCGCTGGTTTTCTAGCGATACGCCTCTCTCGTGCAGCCATTTTCTGCTCTTCTGCCGTGGTCACGGCTCTGCATTTTGCAACGACGTCTGGCCACGTTTTGCGCCAAGTGTCGGGCGGAGATTGCCCGTGACAATTGCCTTGGATCACGTCTCACTTTTGGTCTTGCGAGCGCAGGACACCTGGCCTAAGACGTGCCGCACGGTTGGGGTGTGGCGCAGTGGTAGCGCAACGGTTTTTGGTACCGCAGGTCGTAGGTTCGAATCCTACCACCCCAGCCAATTCATTCGATTACCGTAGACTCGGCTAGAGGTTTGCGTATCATCGTTTCGGATGACAGTTTTGCTGTAGTCATGTGTGATACGGTCCCGGGCCTGTGTGGCATGACGAAAGTTTCACGGCTCCGTCCGGATCCTGCCAATATGCAACGAACGCCTCACTTACCGTGCCATAGCGTGGTTTGTTTTGGCGCGGTCAGGCAGAATTTAAGGTGGCCGAGAAAAGCTCGCGTTTTCTACAGGTAAGCTACCAGATCTGGATCTGCCTATATGCCGCTTGCCCGCGGTTCTTTAGGCGTCGACATCCATCGCATATCTCTGAGACAGGACAGTCGGCTGGCCCTTTCACAATCGCGCGCAGCGCCACCTCGCGATGATCGTGGGGATCAAGGTTCCCCGCCCTGAAGAGGACCGAAATGTCCCAGCCCTGTGTCTGCCAACAGACCACCCTGACAGTGGCACCTCCTGACCAGACCGACCCGTTTGCCAAACCGGAAGCTGCTTGTCTTCGAGAGAGCAGGGAAGCTGACTCTCCATCCCGAAGGGCCCTGACTACGCTTCTCGATAGCCATTTCCACACGCGGTACTGGCCTGCTCCCTGATACAGGCGCGCCAGCCCTGCGTCCGCTACCTGAGGAGACCGCGTACGTTTTTCTGGATCGACCTGAGCTCTGGCAGAACCTCCGCAATCAGGTTCTCGACGCTGCGCTGCGCGGCCGATACGCCGACATTGATTGCGGCGATCACAACGTTATGGGAGGAGTAGATTGGCACGGCAATGGACCGCAGTCCGATCTCAATTTCTTGATCCACGCATTCGTATTTGTTTTCTCGGACCTGCCGAATACGGTCCAGGATAGCATCCTTGTCTGAGATGCTGTGAACGGTCTTGGGGGACAGATCGCTTCGCTCCAGAACCGCCCTAACGTCGTCCTCCGGCAGAGCGGCAAGCAGGACGCGCCCCATGGATGTTGAATGCGCGGGTAAGCGGGCACCGGGCATGACGCCGATGGACATCACCCGATGCTGTGCGGCGCGCGCCACATAGACGATCTCCGTTTCATCAAGAATGGAAGCCGAGACGGACTCTCCGATCTTACTCGACAATTGGTCCAACCACGGTTGGATGATCTGGGGCAGTGGCATGGCCGCCAAAGCACCGATGCCTAGCCTGAGAACCTTTGGTGTGAGCGAGAAGTATTTCCCGTCATACTTCGCGTACCCCAACTCGGTCAGCGTCAGAAGGCACCGACGGGCAGCTGAGCGGTCCAGGGACGTTAGTCGCGCGACATCCGACACAGTCAGCCGCGTCGTGTCGCCTGAGAACGCCTCGATCACGGCAAGGCCCTTCGCGAAGGACCCCAGGAAGTCAGTGCTTTTGATCGCCATGTGAACGCAGGTATTCGCTATATGAACAAGCTTCAATATATGAACACATGGCTCGCGTCTACCCAGGCGACTGGGTTAGACCGGTTGCCACATGCAGCCAGGAATGGAACGTCACATGTCAAAACCTTGCATTATCTGCGTTGCGATCACGGGATCCCTGCCGCGCAAATCGGACAACCCGGCTGTACCTGTGACCGTGGCCGAACAAGTTGAGTCCACGCACGAAGCGTTCGAGGCGGGTGCAACCATCGCCCATTGTCATGTTCGCAATGACGATGAATCGCCCAGCAGCGACCCGGAGACATTCGGATTGCTACTAGAGGGGCTTCGCAAGCATTGCCCTGGAATGATCGTGCAGTTTTCGACCGGGGGACGGTCGGGCGCCGGGAAGACCCGTGGCGCGATGTTGTCGCTTCGACCAGACATGGCGTCCTTGTCTGTCGGCTCAAACAACTTCCCCACGCGCGTTTATGAGAACCCGCCGGATTTGGTCGATTGGCTCGCCTCCGAGATGCGAGCGCACCAGGTGACGCCTGAGATCGAGGCCTTTGACCTGTCGCATATTCACCAGGCGGTCGCACTGTCGCAGGCCGGAAAACTCCACGGCAAGCTGTATATTCAGTTCGTTATGGGCGTCAAAAACGCCATGCCAGCGGATCTGGATACGTTCCAGTATTACATCAAAACCGTCGAGCGTCTGGCCCCTGGGGCGGAATGGTGCGCCGCGGGTATTGGGCGCCACCAGATCACGCTGAACGAATGGTCGATCCAGGCAGGTGGCCACGCTCGCACTGGGCTGGAAGACAATATACGCCTCGACAAGACAACCTTGGCGCCCTCAAACGCGGCCTTGGTTCAGCGCACGGTTGAGCTTTGCCGCAAATACGACCGGCCGGTCGCGACGTGGCAAGAGGCGCGTAGGACCCTTGGCCTGCAGGACGCAGCTTAACGGGGACTGGTTGGCGGTGAGGCGGGTAGTTCTGCGCGCCGCCAGTCTGAGTGCAGCGGCCGGTTTCACGCCGCGTTTGTTGTTTTGAATGGGAGCCGCTCGACTGCTCTTGCCCAACGCCGAGTTCCTGTTGGCAGCGGCAGAGGATCCGGCCCAGACACTGTCTGCACCAAGGCCTCTGTCGTTTTCACGACCAACCACGCAATTGCAACCACCTCCGATGTCGACCCGGCGAGACCGCGTGCAAAGGCAGGTTTTGGAGCGTCCTTCACTCACTGAGAAAGCCAAAAGTCTTTACTGGCTGGGGGCTCAACAACGGCCGATCCACGTGCGGCGTTCGGGCGACGATGCTCGCAGTCCGGTCGAGCGCGCATGATCGGTTCTTAGGCTGTCTCACGTCTTGACCGATGCGATAGACGTGGCATTGGATACGGAATGGGACGAGGCAGCACAGGGCCACTAGCCCTGTGCTGACCGCGATGGGACAAGCGTCATGACTTGCCATGGGCAAGACGGACGCGCCCATCGCGATCGAGGCGACGCGAACAGGCTCAGGCCTTGACCATCACGAAGTCAAACGGGGCGCGCCAGTTGGTGTCACCGCTTGCAGGCTCAAAGGGCGCTATCAGCGACTCCTTCACGCCAAAGACGGAATCTGAGCTGAGCCATTCGTCTTCCCCATCGAAGATATGCGTCACGATCTTTTCATAGCCGGGCGCTGTGACGAGAAAGTGCAGATGCGCTGGACGGTTCGGATGCCGATCCAGCGCCGCCAGCATTTGGCCCACCGGCCCGTCATCGGGGATTGGGTAGGACACCGGCTTGATACCCACAAAGCTATAGGCGCCATCCGCGCCCGTGATGAACCGACCGCGGTTGTTGAACTTGGGCTGCACATCGGGTTGCTGGACGTCGTAATACCCATCCGCGTTGTCGGACCACACATCGACGGTGGCCCCTTCGATCGGGCTCCCGTCCTTGTCCACCACGCGGCCCTCGTAGAGGCAGGGCTCGCCTTTCCCGTCGAGGCAGATGGTGTCTCCCATCTGCCGGATTGGGGCATCGGCCACGTGGAACGGGCCAAAGACGGTGTTCTCGGTCGCGCCGGACGGGCGGCGATTGTTGATCGCGTCGACCAACATGGAAAAGCCCAGCGTGTCCGAGAGCAGGATGAACTCCTGCCGTTCGGGTGAACAAATCTGGCCCGTGCGGGTGAGGAAGTCGATGGCGAGGTCCCATTCCTCGGGCTTCAACTCGATGTCCTTTGCGAAGGCATGCAGGTGACGGACCAATGATCCCATCACCTCCGCCAGGCGTGGGTCGATGTTGTCGCCCATGCGCGCATTCACGGCCTCGGCCGACCCGTCTTCGGTAAAGTAGCTTTCCTTGGTCATCTTGGCCCCCTTTCTAGCGCGCCAAGATGGCGGTGAGCGCGCGTTTCAGGTCTGCTTGCGGATCATCGGCCATGTCCTCGACGCGCCAGGCCACATGCTGGTCCGGGCGGACCAGCAGGCACCCGGTATCGCCGATCTCGCTCGCGCGGGCCCAATCGCCGGCATGATCGACGTAGGTCTGGCGTGGGCCGATCACATGCACGCGCAGGGGTACGCCCATCTCGGCGCTGATGGCGTCTGCAGCCTTGCCCCAAGCTTCGCCCCCGATACCGGTCAGCACAGTGAACTGACCCCGTCCGCAGAGGTCGAGGGTCGACACCTGGGCGCCCGTGTCATGGTCAAAGACCCAAACATGCGGCAGGCGTGCTCCGGGCCAGGTGGTGGGTTGGTAGTGCAGTTCCGCGTCCAACTCGAAGGCCGGTTCCATCTGACCATCGGTCACGACTGCTGCGGATTTGTACCGTTGATTCATTTCAACGCCGTGGGCGTCGAACTCATACTTCTTGAAGGCGATGGCCTCTCGGATGGCTTCGCGCTGTTTCTCGGCGCTTGGACCAGTGTCGCAGCGGGCGTCCATGTTGCTTTTGATGACTGCGTGGTCTGAGCCGCCGGTCATGCCCAGGCTTTCGAAGATCGGGCCAAACTCTCCGATGGATTGGTTGGCGCGGGTCACGATCTGTTTCGCCACCGGTGCGCGCTCCACGCTGTAGCTATCGAGCAGGGCGCCCCCGGCTTCGCCCTTGATCACAGCGGCCAGCTTCCAAGCGAGGTTGAAGCCGTCCTGGATGGAGGTGTTCGACCCAAGCCCGTTCGACGGCGGATGGCGATGGGCCGCGTCGCCCATGATGAACACACGGTCCTTCTGCATGTGCGTGGCGTACATGTTGTTCACGGTCCAGGTGTTCGCGCTGAGCAACTCGATCTCAAGCTCCGGATCGCCAACCAACTGCTGCGCGACCTGCGTCGCCAAGGCCTCGTCCACGACAGGCGGTTTTTCGTTGATGTCGTAGCCCCAGACGATCAGCCATTCGTTCCAGGGGCGGACCATGCGCACAAGGCCCATGCCGATGCCGCCGACGTTCGATCCGGGCTGCATCACCCAGTAGAGAACCGAGGGCCGGTGCGCGACGTATTTGGACAGGTCCGCACGGAACACGATGTTCATGGACCCGCCCACGCCCATCTGCCCTTCGAACGGCAGACCGCAGTGTTCGGCAACCTTGGAGCTGCCGCCGTCCGCGCCAATCAGGTACTTTGACCGGATTTGGAATTCCCGCCCGGACAGGCGGTCGCGACAGGTGGTGGTCACGCCTGCCTCGTCCTGTTCGTGGCTGATGTATTCCGTGCTCATCCGCGCCTGGGTGCCCCGCTTACAGGCGGTGTTAAATAGGATCGGCTCCATGAAGGTCTGGGGCAGGTCGTTCATCATTGTCGGGCTCGACAGCAGATGTTCGGCCTTGGACAGGGGATGGTTGCCCCAGCTTTTCATGCGGCCAATTTCTTCGCCCGCGAGGCTTTCGCAGAAGACGTTCTCGCCCATCAGGTCTTGGTGCGCGGCATTTAGATAGGCCTGCTCCTCGACGTCGTGACCCAGGTCGCGCAGCACCTCCATCGTGCGCTGGTTGGTGATATGGGCACGCGGCGTGTTGGCCAGCCAACGATAGCGATTGATCGCCATGTTCTCGATCCCATAGGACGACAGGAGCGCGGCGGTCGCTGACCCCGCAGGCCCCGTTCCGATGATCAGAACGTCTGTCTCAATCTCAGCCATGGATGTCTCCTCCGGACGTCTTGGAATGTCTCATGTGTCGGATGTGTCTTGGGTGCCGCCGCTCAGCCGTCTGCGGACGGGGAAGAGCTGAATGCCGGTCTTGTCGGTGATCAGGCCCCAAAGGCCGCGTGGGGCGATCAGCATCACCAGGATACCGATGATCCCGAGGGTGAAGAGGTACCAGCTGCCGAAATCGGCCAGCAGGGATTGCAGCAGGAAGAAGATGATCACCCCGATGATCGGCCCTTCGATGGTGCCAATGCCGCCGATGATCACGATGAAGAGGACATAGGCCGTCCAGTCGGTGACGCTGAAGGCAGCATCCGGGCTGATCCGGGCCTTCTGCACATAGATCAGGGCGCCTGCGAGGCCGGTGCCGAAAGCCGAGGACAGGAACACGACCCATTTCATGCGCCCCGCGTCCACGCCCACGGATTTAGCGGCCTCGGGGTTGTCGCGTACCGCCGACAGGGCAAGGCCGGGCTTCGACCGCAGCAGGGCATAGATCGCGGCGATGGAGGCGGCGGCGAGCGCGAGCGCCAGCCAATAGGTCAGGATGTCCCGGGCGGCCGAGTTGCGGACGTCGAACAGCTCCGCAATCCACTCCGTCGCCCACATCTCGCGCGTGGCAGCCCTGGGGAGGGAGGTGCCGGTGCCACCGCCCAAGGACTGCGTCTGCGCCATGATCAGGCGCATCACCTCGGCGATGACCCAGGTGCCGATGGCAAAGTAGGGTCCCTGCAAGCGGAAGGCGAAGAAGGCCGTCGGGATGGCTACGATCAGGGCCGCAACGCCCCCCAGCAGGATCGCTGGGATCGGATCAATCCCGGCCAGGATCACGCCGCCGAACATGGCATAGGCGCCCATCCCGACGAAGGCCTGCTGACCAATCGACACCATGCCGCCGTAGCCCGCCAGCAGGTTCCAGAACTGCGCCAGAACCAGCATGGTTAGGACGAAGAACAAATCCTGGATCAGGCCACGACCCGCCACGAAGGGAAGCAAGACAAGAGCGGCGAGCAAGGCACAGGCGGCGACGGCGGTTATCTGTGACGCCTTGGTTTGCGTCGTGACGACATAGGCGGGGGTTTGCGTCTGCGTGGTCATCAGTCAAAAGCCCTTGGAAAGAGGCCGCGGGGGCGGAGCAAAAGGACGATCAGGAAGGCGACGTGGCCTGCCAGGATCTGCCATTCGGGGTTGATCGCGGCGCCGATAGTCTGGGCGAGGCCAATGATGATCCCCCCGGCAAGCGTGCCCCATAGGCTGCCCAGCCCGCCGATGATCACCGCTTGAAACGCATAGATCAGGCGCGCCGGACCGATGTTGGGATCAAAGTTGGAGCGCATCCCGAGGTAGAGCGCGGCCAAGGTCACCACGAGCATCGCGATGGCGGTGGCCTTGGCAAAGATGTCGCTCGGGCGGATGCCCATAAGGCTCGCCGTGGTCGGATCGTCGGATGTGGCGCGGAAGGCGCGGCCAAGCTCGGTCCGATAGAAGAGCTGGTTCAGCCCCACGATCACGGCCACAGCAGATCCAAACGTCAGCAGCGGCAGGACACCAACCGTCATGACCCCAAGATCAACCGACGCCGTCGAAATTTCGCCCGTGGGCAGGCGTTGGCTGTCGGCGCTGAACCCCTCCAGCAGGGCGTTTTGTAGTGCAATGGACAGGCCGAAAGTGACCAAAAGCGGCGGCAAGATATCCGTGCCGAGGGTCCGGTTCAGCAGGTGCTTCTGCAGTCCCCAGCCGATCAGATACATCAGCGGCGCGGCGATTGCGGCGGCCACAAAGGGCGACAGGCCCAGGAGCGTGACAAGCAGGAGGATCAGATAGGCGGCCATCACGATCAGATCGCCATGGGCCAGGTTGACCAGACGCATGATCCCGAAAACGAGGCTCAGCCCCGCAGCAAAAAGGGCATAGAGCCCCCCGAGCAGGATGCCCTGAACAAGTGTATCGAGCCAGATCATGCGCTCACTCCGAAATAGGCGGCGTGGATGTCATTGCGACTGAAGCTGTCGGGCGTGCCTTCCAGCGTCACCCGCCCCTCCATCATGCAGTAGACGCGGTCGGCCACTTTCATGGCTTGGCCAATGTCTTGCTCGACCACGATCAAACTGGCACCGCTGGCCTGGATCTTGGGGACGGCGGCGTAGATGTCCTTGATCACCACTGGGGCGAGGCCGAGGCTGATCTCATCGCAGAGCAGAACCTTGGGGTTCGACATCAGGGCCCGGCCAATGGCCACCATCTGTTGCTGCCCGCCCGACAGTGCGGTGCCCGGGTTGTTGCGGCGTTCGGCCAGGATAGGGAACAGATCGTAGATCGCCTCCAACGACCAATAGCCGTCGACTTTCCGGCCGTAGGTGCCAATCAGAAGGTTCTCCTCGACGCTGAGGGATGGGAAGAGCCGTCGCCCTTCCGGCACCATGGCGAGGCCCAGGGGCAGGATCTGGTCCGCGCTCAGGCCGCCAATCGGCTGACCGCTCAGCGTGATCATCTCGGGCCCGTTCTGCAAAACGCCCGAGATGGAGCGCATCAGCGTGGTCTTGCCCGCGCCGTTCGCGCCGATGATGGCAATCGTCTCACCCTCGTTCAGGGCGATATCGACCCCGAACAGGGCTTGGAAATCGCCGTAGTGGGCCGTCAGCCCTGTGGTTGTCAGAAGGCTCATACGTCGATCCCCAAATAGATCTCGCGCACATCCTGGCGGTTCAGGATTTCGTCCGGTGCGCCGATGCCGATGACCTTGCCGAAGTCGAGCACCAGAAGGCGTTCCACCACACTGGTCAGGGCGTGCAGGACATGTTCGATCCAGATGATGGTCACACCGCGCGCGTGGATCGATTTGATCGTGTCGATCAGGGCCACGCATTCTGCGTCGGTCAGCCCTCCGGCGATTTCATCCAGGAGCAACAGCTTCGGATCCGTGGCGAGCGCGCGCGCCATCTCCAACCGTTTGCGTTGCAACAGCGAAAGACCGGAGGCGGGCGCATTTGCGACGGGCATCAGTTCCGTCTGGAGCAGGATGTCAGCACAGGCCTGTTCCACCGCCGCCTGATTGGTGTTGCGGCCGTGCATGGCGGCGACCAACAGGTTTTCGAAGACCGTCAGGTTGTCGAAGGGCTGCGGGATTTGGAACGACCGACCGACCCCAGCAAAGCACCGCTGCATCGCCGGGACCTTTGTCACGTCCGTGCCCTCAAAGGCGATCGTCCCGGTGTCAGCCGTCAGGTTTCCGGTGATCAGGTTGAACAGGGTCGATTTGCCCGCCCCGTTCGGCCCGATGATGCCCAGCGCCTGTCCTTCGGGCACCGCAAAGCTGACGTCATCGGTCACCTTGAGTTGGCCGAACGCTTTGGACACGTTTTTCAGTTCAAGAATGGACATAGCGGTTCCTTGACCGATGCCGTCTGGGCATCCGGGCCATGAGGGGGATGGGCCGTGCCGCGTGGCAACGGCCCCGTGGATCAGGCGGTGATTTCTTCCATGACGCCGCCGGTCGGGATGTCCGGCTGGTCGGAATTATCCACGATCACAAGGTCGTAGCCTCCGCCGTCGCGCAGCCGCCATTGGCCACCCACAAGCGGCGTCTTGGCGACATTGGCCGCGGCAAAGGGCGGCAGACCCGCGCCGTCGAAAGCGATCCGACCGACCAAACTGTCTAACTGGGTGGCGGCAATCGCCTCGGCTACGGCATCGGGGTCGCCACTGTCAGACACACGACCCATGACGTTCGCGGCCATCTCGAAGAGCGCATGGACAAAGCCAATCGGCTGCGTCCACTGCCGCCCCGTCGCGGCCGTGAAACCGGCGGCCACATCGGCGGCGCTTTGACCCGTCACGGAGGAGGTGAAGGGGTGCGACGGCGACCACCAGACCTCGGAGCTGAGGTTATGGCCGGTGTCGCCGAGCGCCTCGACGGCCTGCGGGAACAGGATCGCTTTGCCGATGGAGGCCGCCTTGGGCGTGAAGCCCTGCTGTTTGGCCTGGGTCCAGAAGGTGGTGAAATCGGGCGGGATCGGCACGCCAGTGACGATCTCGACGTTGTTCGACCGGAAGGCGTTGATCTGGGCGGAGTAGTCATCGGTGAGGTTCTGGTACGGACCAGGATCGGTCAGCCCGAACCCTTGGTCGGCAAGGACAGGGGGGAAGCCCACGTTCGGATCCCCCCAGGCATTGCCGTCGCCGTCGTTCGGGAACAGCCCGCCAACCTGTTTGTTCGTCGACAATTGGTTCCACATGGAGGTGAAGACCGAAATCACATCCTCCAGGCCCCAGAAGAAGTGGTAGCTGTAATAGAACCGCTCCCACGAGCCGGGGTCACCGGGGTTGCCTTGTTGACCGATGAAATAGGGCTGCCAGGGCGCCACGGTCGAGATGCAGGGCACCTCTTCGGCCTCGCAGGTCGTGGCGACCGGGTTCGTCGTCTCTGGGGTGGAGGCGACGAGCATAAGGTCCACGCCGTCGTCGATGATCAACTCGCTCGCCACGTCGGCGGCCCGGTTTGAATTGGACTGGCTGTCCTTGACGATGACCTCAAAGTTCGCCCCAGCGTCGGATCCGGCAAAGGCGTCCAGGATGAATTGGTCCGCCTCCGAGAAGGCCGCCAGCGGGCCCGACTGCGGGCTGACATAGCCAACCTTGATCCGCGCGCCTTGGGCAATTGCGGGGGCGGCGAGGCCGCCTGCGGCCAGCGTAAGGCCCGCGGCACCTGAGGTTTTCAGTAGGTTGCGACGTGTGATCATGGTTCGTCCTCCCAAACGAATACAATAGGTTAGGCCTGTGGCGCGGCGCCTTCCCAGGCACGGCCAAGCAGCGCTCGGATCCCGTCTTTGGTGATCTCGCGCGGGTTCCGGTAGGGGTTTTGCGTGGCCAGGTCCGCGACACGGTCCAGGTCGGCCTCCTCGACGCCCAGGTCTTTGAGGGCCGTGGGCGCATCCAGGGATTTCGCGAAGTCCCACAACGCACGCGCCAGATCTGAGGCCCCAAAGAGGTCAGCCAGAGGCGCCAGTTCTTCGGCAGCCGCCGGTTGGTTGAACGCGGTGGCATGGGGCAAGACGATGGCGTGCGTTTCTGCGTGCGGCAGGTTCAGCGACCCGCCGAGCGTGTGGCAAAGCTTGTGGTGCAGCGCCATACCCACTTGGCCTAGCACGGTTCCGCAAGCCCAGGCGCCTTCCTGCGTGGCCTGGCGCGCCGCTAGATCCCCGGGGTTTTCCATCACGGCAGGCAGTGAGGTTTGGAACGCCGCAATCCCTTCGAGCGCGAGCTGCGTTGCCGTCTCCGTCCGGTCTTTGGCGTAGAGGGCCTCGACCGCGTGGGCCATGGCGTTCAGCGCGCTGGTGATGGTCATGGCCGCAGGCAGGGTCGCCACAAGCTCCGCATCGTACAAAACAATGCCCGGCCGCAGCTTTGGGTCGGTCATCGTTGTCTTCACGCCGTTCTCGGTCTGCCCCAGGATCGGTGTGCATTCGCTGCCTGCATAGGTCGTCGGCAGCGCGATATGTCCGATGTCCGTGTGCAAGACCAACGCTTTGCCCAGGCCGATGGTGGAGCCGCCGCCGATGGACAGAACGCTGTCGGCCTTGACGTCCCGCAAATGGACAAGCGCCTCGTCGGTCACATCGGTGGGCGTGTGCATCGTCGCCTTGGAGAACACGCCTGCGGCGGAGGCGCCCAGGATCTCGGCCAGCTCTAACCCCAGCTCGCACTGCTGCGGCGTGGTCAGGATCAGGGGCCGCTCATACCCGGAGGTGCGGAGATGTTCGGCGAAGTTTCGACGAAGACCCGCGCCAAAGGCCACCGTCTGATCGTTCGAGAACTGAGTTGTATCGAGCACGAGACCGCCTCCCTTCGTTGAGTGACAACATGACGCACCAAATAGACACCTTGATCGAATTTTGGGCGAACAATATAACACAATGTTATGAAACTTGATCCGCGCCACCTCGAAATGCTCTTTGCGATTGTTGAAAAGGGCGGTCTGAGCGAGGGCGCCGAGATGCTGGGCAAGTCGCAACCAAGCCTAAGCCGATCGCTTGCCGCGCTCGAACAACGGATCGATGCGCCCTTGTTCAAGAAGGACAGGCGCCCCTTACGACCGACGGAACTGGGCCTCGCGCTCGCAGCAGAAGGGCGCAAGATCTACGAGGCGGGTCGCGCAAGCTCGACGGTGTTGGCGCAGTATCGCGACGGCAAATCCGGCGCGGTCCATGTGGGCGGGACGCCGTTCTTTTTTGACGGGGTGATTTCGGGGATGCTGGCCGGGTTTCAGTTCGAACGCCCCGACGTGCGGATTGATCAGGTGTACGGGTATATGTGCGACCTCATCCCGAAACTGCGCGATGGATCGTTGGATCTGGCTGTCTTGCCGATGCGTGTGTCGTCGATCCCGGATGATATCGACTTCCACGAGATCTTGCCCGGGCGCAACGTCATCGCCTGTCGGGCCGCCCACCCGCTTGTGCGACGTGGGTCCGTCAAATTGTCCGACATTGGCAAGTATCCCTGGATCGCTCCACCAGCGGGAAGTCCCCTGTATCAAGACCTCCGCACCGTTCTGCAGGAGATCGGGATCAAGGACTTCAAGGTCAGTTTCACGGGCGGGTCGCTGAGCGCCACGGTGAACATCCTGACTGGGTCGGACGCCCTGACCGTTCTGCCGTTTTCCGTGGTGTTCATGATGCGCAACCAGCATTCGGTTGGCGCGTTGTCTATCAAGATTGGCGATCCTGACCGGCATCTGGGCGTGTTAAGCCTGCGCGGGCAAAAGCTGAAGCCAGCGGCGCAAAAAGTCTATAACCACATTCGCCACGAATTTGATGTTCTGGCGTCAAGCATCACGCGCGTCAGCCAGGACACGGTTTGGCGGCCTTAACTGGTTACGTATGATACGGTCGCTCTGCGCCCCACGGCGCACAAGAGTGGCGATCCCTCAATGGGTCCGATTGCGATGAAACCCAGTCGCCAGTAGGTTGAACTTCGTGGGATGTGAGACACATACCGACCATGGGCAGGACAGAACAATCGACAGTACGGGGGCGGCTCCGGAATGAAACCCAGAGCTCTCACGAGGGTCTGGACGCACTTGTTTCGGATTTTGATCTGACAGAACGGGGTGGTTTTTGCCGCTTCTTGCTGCTCCAGATCCACGGGTTTGCATCGCTGTTGCCCCATGCTGACGGCGCTTCGTCTCGCCCGGTGATCGCGGATCTGCTGGACCGAGCATCCGAGGACCTCCGCAGCCTAGGGGTCCAACCGGGTCGTTCACCGCAACCGCTTTCGGTGCGCCCCCATCCCGTCGCGATTGACTACATCGTTTTGGGATCTCGTTTGGGCACCAAAGTCCTCAAGCGAAGATGGCTTGCCGCAACCGATGCGCAGGTTCGTGGGGCCGGGACCTACTTTGCCGCGCCCGACGCCGCTACCCAATGGCGCGCGTTCTGCGAGCGGACCGCAGGGATGGCGGCGCATGACCCGGATGCGGATCAAATTGTAAACGACGCCAACGCGATCTTTCGCCACTATCAGGCATGCGCGCGACACGTAAACAGCACTTGGGGGGCCTATGCTTGAGAGTAGATCTCTAGGGACAGAGCAACGCTACGATATCACCAATTGCGACCGGGAGCCGATCCACATTCTCGGACGGGTGCAGAGCTACGGCTGTTTGATCGCGGTGTCTTCCGATTGGATGGTGACCTACGCCTCCGAGAATTGCAAAGACCTGCTTGGGTTTGACGCGGAATCGATTATTGGGTCGCGCTTTTCTGAAATCATCTCGCACGAAACGGTGCATCATCTACGCACGAAGATGCAGGTCCTTGGCTATCAGTCCGGGGCGGCGCGGTTGTTTTCATACGCCGTCTTTGGCGATGACCGCCTGTTCGATATCTCAATCAGTCAAAGCGACCAGAACATCATTTTTGAGTTTGAACCGCGGAAAGCCGAGGCACCGGCGACCAACGATTCCTCGGTCGTCCGCGCCCTGGTGGGCCGTGTGAGGCGCCATGACACCGTCGAGAAGATGGCGCGAGAGGCGGTGCGGGCGGTAAAGGTATTGTCCGGCTTTGATCGCGTCATGGTCTATAAGTTCAACGAAGACGACAGCGGAACCGTCATCGCGGAAACGACCGAACCTGGACAGGACAGTTTCCTGGGCCTCCGGTATCCTGCAAGCGATATTCCGAAGCAGGCCCGAGGCTTATATCTTCGCAGCCCCCTCAGAATAATTGCTGACATCACAGGGGACACCTATGCCATCCGCCCCGAGAAAGATCCGAATGGGCGGCCCCTGGATCTATCATTGGCTGTCACACGCGCGGTATCGCCGGTGCATTTGGAATACCTCCGCAACATGGGCGTGCGGGCGTCGCTATCCGTGTCCATCATCCGAAACGGAAAACTCTGGGGGTTGTTCGCCTGCCATCACCGCACACCACGGCACATTAGCTATGAGGTGCGGAGCGAGATCGAGTTGTTTGCGGAGTTGTTCAATTATCAACTGTCGCAAGTTGAATTGACCATCGAATTGGAGGAGGTCGACCGAGCCCGTTCCTTACACGACCGCCTCATGACGCAGCTGTCCGGTGGCAAGAGCATGGCGGAGGCCTTCGACGTTCTGTCAGAAAGCGTCAAAGAGGTGATCCCCTTTGATGGCGCGGCCGTTTACGCCGATGGTGATTACCAATCTGTGGGGGTCGCGCCCACGGCGGAGGAATTCATGGGGCTCGCGCGGTTCTTGAACACCACGCCTGCTGGCCAAGTGTATCAGACCGACGCCCTCGCCACGCGCTATCCAGGCGCAGAAGATTTTGCTGACCGGGTTGCAGGCGTGTTGGCCCTGCCAGTGTCGCGCACGCCGCGCGACTACCTGGTGCTATTCCGTCGGGAAATCGCCTCCTCGGTCAAATGGGCGGGGAACCCTGACAAACCCGTCGAGGTCGGCCCAAACGGCATCCGGTTGACGCCCCGCAAAAGCTTTGCCGCCTGGCAGCAAGTCGTTCGTGGCAAATCTGCGCCCTGGCGTGGGGCCGAATTGCGCGCGGCCGATGCGCTCCGCGTGACGCTGCTGGAGGTCGTTCTCAAGATCGCAGATGAGCGCAATGCCATGCGCAAACGCGCCCAAGACCAGCAAGAGCTTCTGGTGGCGGAATTGAACCACCGGGTCCGCAACATTCTCAATCTTATCAGGGGCCTCGTCTCCCAGGGGAAGGAGGACGCGCGATCCATCGATGATTACAGGTTGGTCCTGGAGGATCGGATTTTTGCGCTTGCACGGGCCCACGATCAGTTGACGCAAACCGAATGGACGTGGTCCGTGTTTCGCTCCCTGGTCGAAACGGAAGTGAAGGCCTTTCTGACCGCGAAGGCCAATCGCGTGATCGTCACCGGGGATGACATCGAATTGTCGCCGACGGCGTTTTCGACCTTGGCGTTGGTGATCCATGAACTGGTGACCAATTCGGCCAAATACGGGGCGCTGAATGACTCGTCTGGCTCCGTTCGCCTGGACGTCCGATTGCAACCTGACGGGGCTGCGAAGATTTCATGGCGCGACGAAAACGGCCCGCCCGTTCAGGCGCCGACCCGCCGCGGCTTTGGCACGACGATTATCGAGCGATCAATTCCCTTTGAGTTACAGGGACAGGCAGAGGTGCGATATCGCATGACGGGCTTTGAAGCCGACTTTGTTTTGCCCTCCGCCCATGTGCGGCCGACGGCTACGCCTATAAGCAGCACGCCGCAGCAACAGGCAACGCCACATCCATCCGAGGTCCGCTTGAACGGTCACTTCTTTGTTTTGGAGGACAATCTGGTCATTGCCTTGGACGCGGTCGACATGCTCACGGATCTCGGCGCTGATGCCGTACATACAGCAAGCTCGGTTGTGGATGGATTGGCTGTCCTCGACAAACAGGACATCACGCTGGCGCTGTTGGATGTTAATCTGGGGAATGAGACGTCGCTCCCCGTCATCCAGCGCTGCCAGGAACGCGGGATCCCCGTTGTGTTGGCGACTGGCTATGGTGCGAACGTCGATATCTTGGACAAATTCCCGAGCGTCCCAATCCTGAACAAGCCTTACAATTCCGACGGCTTGCGGGACACGATCTCCGCGGCTTTGGCGCGCTTTCAAGCGACATCGTGAGGGGCTGTGTCGCACGGTCGGTTTGTGGAAGCTAAGGTCAGAAACCAACGAGGGTAGGGTGGCGATCGCATCATCTGCGCGGATAATGGTGTTTTGGGTAGCGGTCTTCACGTGTGCCGAACGCTCGCCTCATCGGCCTTTGACCGTGGCATAAACCCGTGAAGACTAAGCTGTGATCTGCGCGGCCACTGGGCCTCGTCCCGGTTGTGGCCATTGACCGTAGCTCGCAACATCGTCCGTATGGGTCATCTATTGCGGCCAGAGCGCCGTGTTCGGGTGGAACTGGGACCAAGCGAACCAGAACGCCTCGTGGCTGCCCAGGTCGGACCCATCCGTCCCTTCTGCTCGGACGCCCGTGCCGTCCAGCCGCAGTCGGATGTCGTCGACTGTGACCTCCTGTCCGGCGATCAACGCCGCCACGGCGGCGCTCCGCTGGAACGCGTACTTCTGACCCGATGGCGCGGTCACGCCGATGACGTCCTCATGCACCGGCAACCGGGGATCGACATCGCCCACCGGGAAGATGGGCCCACGCGCATCCCGCCCATTGCGAAAGTCGAAGTCGCGGCCCAGCGCCAAGTCTTCGATCAGCACAGTCGTCTCTGGATGCGCGGCGCGCCAGGCGCCCCATTCCGTTGTCACGACGGTCGCTTGCTCCAACTCCAGGCCGATTTCGGCCAGTGGTCCGGTCACCGCTTTGCCCAGGAAGGTGTCGAAGACAGACCAGGTTTCCAGATCGTACATCACTTTGTTGGACCGGATCAGCAGGCCAGAGGTGCGTAAGATCGGCCTTTCGACCCCCGCCGGCAAATTATCCGTGAAATAGGCCTGCATCGCCCCGCAGAGCGTGCAGTATGGAATGCCCAGGTCGCGCCCGCCCAGCGTGTCATTAACCATCTCCCGCACTTCCATGATCCGGCGCGGATAGGCGCGGGCTTCGCCGTTGATCACGATCCCGAAGATGATGTCACTTTCGCCGAGCCAAGTAGCCTCTTCCGCCGTTTCGACCTCCGGATTGTCGGCGGCCGGGATGCAATCACAGACCTCATCGGTGCGACCGAAGGGGCGCGTGTCAATGTTCACGCCGCCCCAGGTGACTTGGTGCCAGTCGATCTCGCCCTCAACGAAAATTCGTTCCCATCCCGGGACATAGTTGTTGAAGACGGCACGCTTGTCGCCAAGGTAATCGGGGTAGGCGGGGATGTCCCAGGCCAGCAGATGATCGACGATCTCGATGAACTGGTTAAAGGTCGTCACCTCCACCCCCAGTAGGTCGATGGCCGTACCGGCCAGTTCCGCTCGAAACTCAGTCCGCCAGCTGAAGCGCATCATGTCGGTCAGGAGCCATGCCACGCGCGGATCGTCTGCTTCGGCGATGACGTCAAAGACCGCGCGGTCGTCGGTGGACCAATCCGCCTGCGCGATGCTGTGCGCGACCAACCCCGTGACAGCGTCGCGCAACTCTGCCGACAGCTCCCCTTGTGGAATTACCGGGGCGGGCCCGTACTCCGCAAGGACCCAATCGGCGAGCGGCGGTGTCGACTTCTGGGCAGACGCCCCGCTGGCAAGCGCCGTCAGAAAGGTGGCGATCATTGCGACGCGGATATGAGACCAGACGGTGACTATCATGACTGTACCTTTCCCTTTTGGTCTGGCCCTTCCGCAGAGCGAAACGAAAACCATAGGGATATGTGTACGCCTGTTCCGCGCGCACGGCTGTCACGTTTGGACACAGATGTGTCAGGCGTTGGGGTGAATAGGCCAGTAAGGTTGCCCGTGTCTTATCGCCCAGGTGTTGAAAACTGTTCATTAGAAAGAAGTCTTATAGAGGCCCTAACGTCCCCGTTATCGAAAGCCTTCTCGGGAATGATGCGATGAACATGAAAGTCTAAAGCACCCGAGTTTTTCCCCATTGCGTTGGGAAGCGTAAGCTTAATGAACGGCCTTGACGACGCAGCGCTTTAGGCTCCAGCCGCGTGTCAGCTTCGCCGCTTTGAGCGCCGTTGCCACACGGTCGGACATGAACAGTGCGCCCATCAGCCGGTCGTCGAGCCACATCTCGGCGCCGCCCCGTTCGGGCGGGGCCACCACGAGTGCATCGTGGCGGTCGATAGAATGGATCATGAAGACGTCAGTCCCATCTGGCGTGATGTCGAGCCGTTTCTTACCGATCCCGTATGACTCCTCGATCAGGACCTCACGTCGACAGGTCAGGACCTGCATAATGTGGAGATCCGCGCCCTCCCAAAGCGGCGCGGTCCGGGCGGCATTCAGAACTTCTACCGGATCAAAACGTAGTCGTCCGGGCTTTAGGTCCTTGAGAAGCCTCCGAGTTTCAGCAGTGACGATCGTCCATGATCCGCCAAAGTTCATGAGGGGCTGCGGGCCAGAGGGCTTCTTTCGCTCAGGGATCAAGGAAAAGGAGGTGTCTAGCTCCTCTCTATTCACTTCCTCTCCAGATCTGTACCGGATCGTCTTTCTTTTGTAAGCGTTGCGATATTCATCTCGCTCAGCACGCGTCAGCTTTTCCTGATCAATATCATGAAATCCAACGGGCCAAATGGGTTTCACGGCGCTTGGATTTGTGCTGCCTGCCGCATACCACACGCGCACCGTTCCCGAATTCTTGTTAGCTTGCCTGGCCATTGATCAGCCCCAAGTGAGTGATCCAATTTGTGTGTTAGTGGATGATCGGCTTTTGGTCCATCTGGACGATGGTTTCCGGGGCTGGGGGTCGGTCGCCCAGAGGACTGTGGGGTCGTTTCGTGGTGTCTTGTCTCTTCCATGCTTCGAGCAGGATTTGCGCATCGCGCAGGCCGTAGACGATTTCCCCATTCAGGAATTCATCGCGGAACCGGGCATTGAAGCTTTCGCAGTATCCGGTCTCCCAAGGTGAGCCTGGTTCGATGTAAGCCGTCTTGGCTCCAACAGCTTTAATCCAGTCCTGTACGGCCAGGGAAACGAACTCTGGGCCGTAACCGCACGCACGATCCATCATTAAGCCAGAGCCGCCTTTTCTTTGGTTGTTTCATTGGCACTTTCGGCCCCTCTCGCATCCAAAGACTTTCGACGCGCGTGTTCGATGTGCGTGTCAGTCACGTGCAGCCAACATCTCTCAGCATCGCTGCGATCCTATGGTAGCTATACCGGACGTATTGCCGGGTGTTGGCATGTCGCCCCGATTGGAGCGAAAAGGCATGGCTCAAAGCGACGTTGATATCCTCTTGGCGCGTATCGAGGCCCGTAAGCTTTGTGACGATCTTCCTGACCTGCTCCCCTTAGAGTCCGCGCTTATAGGTTAGCGCTGTTCAGGGTTTGGT
>NZ_BPFH01000001.1 GCF_019655435.1 Jannaschia pagri | reverse complement strand
CAATAACGTCCGACCCTCCGACAAGCCAAAACGCTCAACTCCATTCACCGTAAGCGAAATTTTAGACATGCGGTCCTCCCAAACCTGTTTCGATCAATCAGCGGCCAACAGGCGGCGGAACCAGCCCTTTTTCTTCGGCGTCTCCACCGGATCCGGCGCGGGTTCCACGGCGGCAGGCGCGGCAGCAACGGCCTCTGGTTCGGCGGCGCCTTCGGGGGCGACTTCTTGTTGGAACCGCTCGAAGAATTGGTCGGCCATTTTGGCGGCGAAGGCATCGACGATGCGGCTGCCGAGCTGGGCCAGCTTGCCGCCCACACGGGCGTCGACTTCGTAGGACAACTCGGTGCCACCTGCGACGGGCGTCAGCGTCACATTGGCCCCGCCCTTGGCGAAGCCCGCGGCCCCACCCTTGCCTTCACCGGTCAGGGTCAGGCTCTCGACGGGTTTGCGGTCCGACAGGGTTACGGCGCCTTTGAAGGTGGCCTTCACCGGCCCGACCTTTTGCACGACGGTGGCCGTGAAGCCTTCGTCGGCATTGCCAGCCATTTCGGTGCAGCCGGGCACGCAGGCCTTCAGCGTTTCAGCATTCAGCAGCGCGTCCCACACCTGCTGGGGCGGGGCCGCGATGGTGCGGGTTCCGGTCATTTCCATGGTCTATCTCCTCCGAATAGCGGAGCCGAAGCGCGTGCCTTTGGCCCTAGCGCTCCGGCGGGTGGAAGGTGACGCCGTAGGCGGCGTGTATGTCTGCGATTCGGCCATCGGCCAGGGCAGCCCAGATGGCATCATCCACCGAATAGGCCAGGGGCCGATAGCGGAAATTGACGCCCAGCCCGATGGTCCATTGCCCTGCCGCGAAACCGGGCAGGGGGGGTGTATGGACGTCCAGATCCTCGGTGAGGCTATGTTCTATCTGGGACAGCGGGCCCATGGCGGCTTTCGTCTCGCCGCCGGCGAGGGCCTGCATCGCTTGGTACATGCTTGGATGGCGACGCACGTTCTGGACCAGTTGGCCGCCCGGAAAGGACGATAGGTAAAAATCGGCGATGGAGTCGTTTTCGACCGCCACCGTATCGAACCGGAAATAGGGGGGTGTCGGCGGGTCCTCGGGATACTCGGCCTTGTCAAAGCCGATGGCGATCCGCTCGGTGGTGTATTGGCCGGTGAAGACCACCTGCTCCACCCTGCAGGCGAAGCGTGCATCATAGGGCACGCGCATCATCACGTTCGACACCGCGCCGCCGACAATCGCGCCCTTCCAGACGTTGTTGCGCAGGTCCGCGTCCAGGGTTTCGCCAGCATCGACGAACTTGAACCGGGGCGCAACGCCCAGGCTTTCGGCGATCAGTTTACCGATATCGACGTCGATGCCACGGGGTTTGCCCGCCTCTTCCCAAGAATAGGGGCGGAAGTCTTCGTAGACCGCAATCGTCAGGAAACCACGGTCGATGATCGTGTCCAGATCCTGGCCCACGATGTCTCGGCTGGCGTTTTGGGGTTTGGGTTGCGGGATGTGGTCCGCGCATGGGTCCTGGGCCAGCGCCGCCCCCGGGGAGAGGGTGAAGGCGAGCGCGATGCCCAGGACGAGGCCCGCGATAGGATGCGGGCGGGGGAGGGGCCGTCCGCTCACTTGGCGGCGGACAGGCCGATGGTCAGGATCTCGGCGGCCTTGGCGGTGGCCGTCGGGTCGGCGGTCAAGGCGTTGGCTGCGCGGAACGCGACGCTGTCGGCCAGCGGGGCGCCGGAGAGGGTTTCGATGCCAGCGGCGATTTCGGCCAGGCGCGCGGCGGCGTCCGATCCATCGGCGGAGCCATCGGACAGGCCGTCACGTAGGGCGGCCAGTTCGGGCGTGATCTCTTCGATGGCCTGATCGTCGGGGCGGGTTTCGATGTATGTGCGGATGGCCCAAGCGGCCTCCTGCCCCAGCAGGTCCCCAAACGCGGGCATCTTGGTGATGCCGTTCTGGGTGTAGCCCTCGCGGAACCGCTCAACGTACCACTCGTCGCCGTATTCCTCGGCTTCGAGGAACCGAAGGTCAGGGGCGAGCCCGCCCGAGATGGACTCAAGCCCGTGGCACCGTGCGCAGTTCTGGTTGTAGCCGGAGGCGCCGATGCGCACCGCCTCGGCCCAGACCTCTTCGCCCACGGCTGCAACGCGGTAGGGGTTCTCCGTCAGCCAATCGCCTTCAATGGCGGGCAGGGTCGAGACGTCCATCGCCTGGGGCGCGACGTCACCGTGTCCAAAGGCTTGTCCGGTGACGGCGGTGGCGAGCACGGCTGCAAAAGTGGCGATCCGAATGGTCATCGCAAATTCCTCCCAAGTGTTGGCGGCAGATAATCGCGGCTGTCACTTTTGGGGTATTGGACCTTGGTCGACCGCAACCTTGGTAGAGTGCGACAAAGGTCGTGGTCCCCTTTTTGAATCCGACTTTTAAGGTCGGTTTTGGGAGGACAATCAGATCATGCGATGCACCATCGCGGCGGCTACGGCTGCCCTATTTCTATCTTTGCCAGCCGCTGCCGAAGTGACGGTTTCCGTGCACTATTTGGCCGTGGAGCGCGAGTTGCCGCCAACCTTGTCGAACCTCGATCCACGCCCCGAGCGGTTGGGTCTCGACGGGGCCGCGGTTGCGCTGGATGACAATGCAACGACCGGGCGGTTTATGGGACAGACCTATACCTTGTCCGAGACCGTCGTGCCCTTAGGCGACGATGTCGTGGAAGCGGCCCGCGCCGCTTTGGCGGAAACGCCTTTGTTGGTCGTGGACGGCCCGACCGAGGCATTGTTGGCCATTGCCGACCTGCCAGAGGCCGACGGCGCGCTGATCTTCAATGCAACCGAGGGCGATGTTGCCCTGAGGGGCGATGCGTGTCGCGCAAACGTGCTGCACACGATTCCCTCAACAGCCATGCGGACGGATGCCCTGGCCCAGTTCCTGGTCAAAAAGCGGTGGGATGACCTGCCGCTCATTGCGGGTGCCCATCCGCAGGACATGGCCTATGCGTCAGCGTTGGAGCGGTCTTTGACCAAGTTTGGTCTGTCCGTCGGCGACCGCAAGGACTGGGTCTTCGACGCCGATATGCGCCGCAATGCCTCGCAGGAGGTGCCGCTGTTTACCCAGGACTTGGGGGACTATGACGCCCTGCTGGTGGCCGACGAGTTGGGCGATTTCGGGCGGTATATCCTGTATAACACCTGGGAAGCCCGTCCCATCGCGGGATCCGAAGGGCTGTCCGCCGTCACTTGGGCGCCCGTGGTGGAGCAATGGGGCGCCGTCCAGCTTCAGAACCGGTTCGAGGAGGCGGCGGGCCGCGAGATGGCGCCCGAGGACTACGGCGCCTGGGCCGCCGTCCGCGCCATCGGCGAGGCTGTCACGCGCACCAACTCCGCCGATCCAGCGGTCTTGCGCGACTTCCTGCTGAGCGATGGCTTTGAACTGGCCGGATTCAAGGGGCGCCCGCTGACCTTCCGGGCCTGGAACGGGCAATTGCGGCAGCCGATCCCGCTGGTGCACCCCAGGGCCTTGGTTGCGCTCGCTCCGCTGGAGGGGTTCCTGCACCAGCGGACGGAACTCGACACTCTCGGGATCGACGAACCCGAGTCCACCTGTACCGCTTTCAATTGAGGAGACGACCATGATGCTCCGCGCATCCCTGCTGGCGCTCTGCGCCGCACTGCCTGCTGCCGCCGATGAAATCTGGGTGTCCAATGAAAAGGACGACACCATCAGCGTGATCGATGTCGAAACGCTGGAAGTGGTCCGAACCATCGACGTGGGCGAACGGCCCCGTGGGATCACCTTCAGCAAGGACTACTCTGTCCTCTATGTCTGCGCGTCCGACGACGACAGCGTGCAGGTGATCGACCCCGAGACCGGTCGTGTTCTCCATGACCTGCCATCAGGCGAGGACCCGGAGCAGTTCGTTTTGGCCCCCGACGACCGGCATCTTTATATCGCGAACGAAGACGACGCGATCACGACCGTGGTGGATACGGAATCCCGGACCGTCGTCGCCCAGATCGACGTGGGGATCGAGCCGGAGGGGATGGCCATTTCGCCCGACGGCAAGGTGGCGATCACCACCTCCGAGACGACGAACATGGCCCATTGGATCGACACCGAAAGCCAGAAGCTGTTCGCTAATACCCTGGTCGACAGCCGCCCGCGCCATGCGGAGTTCGTCAAAGAAGGCTCCGAGATGTGGGTCTCGTCAGAGATCGGCGGGACGATCACCGTCTTTGATGCCGCGACCCAGGCCGAAAAGTCGAAGATCGACTTCGAGGTCCAGGGCGTTCACCCCGACCGGGTGCAGCCCGTGGGTTTTGAGTTCACGGCGGGCGACACCCATGCCTTCGTCGCGCTCGGGCCATCGAACCACGTCGCCGTGGTCAATGCCGAAACCTATGAGGTCGAGGACTACATCCTGGTTGGTCGCCGCGTTTGGCACATGGATTTCAACCGGGATCGCTCGCTCCTCTTCACCACGAATGGGGTGTCGGGGGACGTGACGGTCATTGATGTGGCCAAGCGCGAAGCCATCAAAACGATCAAGGTCGGACGCTTCCCTTGGGGCGCGGCCTTCCGCCCGACCAACTGACGCCTGGTCCCGGGCGGGGGGATCCCCGTCCGGGTGCCAGTGCCGCCATCTTTCAAGCCGGGGATCCCCCCGCATTCATTCAACCAGACCGGAGACAACGATGATCAGAACCCTTGCCACCATTGCCGCCATGGCCGCGCTCGCCCTTCCCGCCATGGCGGATGACGACGACGATGATGACGACGGCTTCGGCCTTGCGGGCATCCTGTCGGCCTCGAACAAAGAAGACCTGGAGCCGATCCAACTGGGCGCCGGCATCCCCTTGACGACCGCCCCTTGGGTTCTGGAGTCGGGCAAATACTATGAGTTCGAAATCCAAGGCGACGGCAGCCAGGAATTGGCGCTGGTCGGGCCCGAGTTCTTCCGTGCCATCTGGATCGATGAAATTGTCGTTGAGGGGCTGGAAATTCGTCCCCTGGGCGTCGATTCCATCGAATTCGACGAGGCCGGTGAGATGGAAATCGGCTTTGTCGCGATCAAACCCGGCAGCTATTATCTGAAGATCCCCGGATCGACCGGTGAAACCCAGCGGGTGGAGATCACGATTGAATAGGCCCACGCGATGACCCTGCATGTTGACGGGGTCTCCTATGCCTATGGCGCGAAGCCGGCCCTTGATGGGGTCGGCTTTCGTGCGGAGCGGGGGAGGTTCACCGCGCTCCTTGGCCCTAATGGTGCGGGCAAATCGACCCTGTTCGGGTTGCTCTCTGGCCTGTTGACCACGCGCTCTGGGCGGATCGAAGTGGCGGGGCACGACATGGCGCGGGCCCCCCGCGCGGCGCTGGCGGCCATGGGGATTGTGTTCCAACAAACGACGCTGGATCTGGATCTGACAGTGCGCCAGAACCTGCGCTATTTCGCGGCGCTCCGCGGCCTTTCGGGTCGCGCGGCAGGCCCCCGGATCGACGCCGCGTTGGAGCGGCTCAACATGGCGGAGCGGGCGGGTGAGAAGGTCCGCGCCCTGAACGGCGGCCACCGGAGACGGACCGAGATTGCCCGCGCATTGTTGCACAACCCCCAAGTTCTGTTGCTGGATGAGCCGACCGTGGGTTTGGACGCCGCCGCGCGGCGGGGCATCACCGATCACGTCCACGATTTGGCCCGCGATGGCATGGCCGTCCTTTGGGCCACCCATCTGACCGATGAGGTTGCGGCTGACGATCATCTGCTGGTGCTGCACCGGGGGCGGGTCCTGGCCGACGGCCCGGCGACCGATGTGACCGGCAACCGGCCACTCGCCGAAACCTTCCTCACCATGACGAGCACGCCCGCATGACCGGCGCGCTAACGGCCTTGTTTGCGATCATCGCCCGCGAAGCCCTGCGCTTCGTCCATCAGCGGGAACGGTTCGTGGCCGCGCTGGTCCGGCCCCTGGTCTGGCTTTTGGTCTTTGCGGCAGGCTTTCGCGCGGCCCTGGGCCTGTCGATCACGCCGCCCTATCAGACCTACATCACCTATGAGACCTACATCGTGCCCGGTCTTCTGGGGATGATCCTGCTGTTCAATGGGATGCAATCCTCGCTCAGCCTGGTCTACGACCGGGAAATGGGGTCCATGAAGGTGCTGCTGACCGCGCCCCTGCCACGCTGGTGGTTGTTGTTCGCAAAGCTGCTCGGGTCGACAGCGATCTCTATTTTGCAAGCCTATGTGTTTCTCGCGGTCGCGGCGGTTTTTGGGATAAGACTGCTTGCTGTGGGCTATGTTGCGATGCTGCCTGCGCTTGTGCTGGCCGGATTGATGCTGGGGGCGCTCGGGCTGGCCTTGTCGTCCTTTATCAAACAGTTGGAGAACTTTGCAGGCGTTATGAACTTCGTCATCTTTCCGATGTTCTTTTTGTCCTCCGCGCTCTACCCGCTGTGGAAGATGGCGGAGTCATCGCGGCTGTTGCATGACATCTGCGCGTTCAATCCGTTTACCCATGCGGTGGAGCTGATCCGCTTCGCAGCCTATGGCGACTTCAATGGGATGGCGTTGCTTTGGACGCTTCTGGCACTGGCTGTCTTTGGCGCGCTGGCCGTGTGGGGCTACGATCCCGCTAGGGGCATGACGCGCGCACGGTAGGCTGGGATCCGGGCGCCGGATGTTTGTTGCGACGCTTTGGCGACCGCCTGAGGTGGTTCGTCAAAGGCGACGCCGAGCCGTTGACATGTCGTCCTGTGGACATGGGTGCAGTCGGGTCACGCGAAGCGTCCCAGCGACATACGTCCCCGCGCGGAACACACGAGATCGCCTTCGATTCGAGGTGGATAGACGAGCGAGGCTGCGCCGTTAAAGCGGCGTTCAGTTTCCCCAAGGGCAAGGACCGGCATCGCAAGAGCAAGTCGTCCAAAAACCCTGTGTAGATTGACCTTCCGGGCCGCAAACCTCTTAGGACAAGGGTCTTACGACCAATGTCCGATACCTTCCGCCTGCCCTCTCACACGATAGTGGCCGCGACCTGACGTGCCTGGGACGCCGTCGGTGACGATCGTACGGGAGGATCACATGAAACGCTTTATTCTTGCCACGACCGCTTTGGTCATGGCCTCAAGCTTCGCATATGCGGAGGTCACCGATGAGATGCTGGCCAACGACCAGGCCACCACCGGCGACGTTCTGACCAACGGCATGGGCCGTCATCTCCAGCGCTATTCGCCCCTGGACACGCTCAACCGGGACAATGTCGCGAACTTGGTGCCGGCATGGGCCTTCTCGCTCGGTGGCGAAAAGCAGCGCGGTCAAGAGACTCAGCCCCTCGTCCATGATGGCGTGATGTACATCACGGGCTCCTACAGCCGGATGTATGCCATCGACGTGGAAACGGGCGAAGAGCTTTGGCAGTACGACGCGCGCTTGCCCGAAGGGATCCTGCCCTGCTGTGACGTGGTCAACCGCGGCGCCGCCATCTACGGCGACATGGTCATCTTCGGCACGCTGGACGCGCGGATCGTGGCCCTGAACAAGGACACCGGCGATGTGGTCTGGCGCGACAAGATCGCCGACTACAAGGCTGGGTATTCTTACACCGCCGCGCCAATGATCGTGAACGGCCTCGTCATCACCGGCAACTCCGGCGGTGAATTCGGGATCGTCGGTGCCGTGCAGGCGCGCGATGTAAACACCGGTGACCTCGTCTGGCACCGCCCTGTGATCGAAGGTCACATGGGGATGCTGAACGGCGAAGAAAGCACGATGACCGGCACGCTGAACGCCACCTGGCCGGGCGACATGTGGAAGACCGGCGGCGGTGCGACCTGGCTCGGCGGGTCATACGACGCGCGGACCGATACCATCATCATGGGAGCTGGCAACCCGGCGCCTTGGAACAGCCACCTGCGCAACGCTGGCACGCCCGTTGAGGGCAATGCCGGTGACAACCTGTATGCCGCCAGCCGTATCGGCCTGGATCCGGCAACGGGTGAAATCAAGTGGCACTTCCAAACCACGCCGCGCGAAGGCTGGGACTATGATGGTGTGAACGAGGTCGTCGCCTATGATGACCGCGACGGCAACGCGCGCCTCGCTACGGCGGACCGGAACGGTTTCTTCTACGTGCTGGACGCGGAAGATGGCGGCTTCGTGAGCGCGACGCCCTTCGTCAAGGACATCAGCTGGGCCGAAGGAATCGACGAAAACGGTCGCCCGATCTTTGTCGAGGAAAACCGCCCCGGTGACCCGGCGGCGGCCGCCGACGGCAACAAGGGCGAAGTGATCTTTGCCTCGCCGTCCTTCCTGGGTGGCAAGAACTGGATGCCCATGGCGTTCTCGCAGCGGACCGGCAACTTCTATGTGCCATCCAACGAATGGGGCATGGACATCTGGAACGAGCCGATCACCTACAAGCAGGGCGCGGCCTACTTGGGTGCAGGCTTTACCATCAAGCCCAACTACGAAGACCACATCGGTAGCCTCAAGGCGATCAACCCCGACACCGGTGAGACGGTGTGGGAAGTCAAGAACGACGCCCCGCTGTGGGGTGGTGTGATGACCACCGCCGGTGGCCTGGTGTTCACGGGCACGCCTGAGGGCAAGTTCGTGGCCTATGACGACGAGACCGGCGAAGAGCTCTGGAGCTTCCAGACCGGCTCCGGCATCGTCGGCCAGCCGATCACCTGGGAACAGGGCGGCGAACAGTTCGTGTCGATCATCTCCGGTTGGGGCGGGGCTGTCCCGCTCTGGGGTGGGGAAGTCGCCAGCAAGGTGAACTACCTGAACCAAGGTGGCACCCTCTGGACGTTCAAACTGCCGAAGGCGCTGGCCAATATCGATGGTGACGGAAATCCGATCATCAAGACGTCTTACTAAGCACGTCTGACCTACGCCTAAAGTATAGGGGGCGCGGCTTCGGTCGCGCCCTTTTCTTCGGGTTGGGGCGACCTAAGACCTTTTGACAAGTGTTGTCTTTGGGTGGCCCGCCTATGATCCATTTTATGTCAGCAGATCTTGATCAACAGTCGCTTGCGGCGGAATCTGAAACCTCGGTTCGCACCGCGAAGGGCTGGGCGTTGGTGGTCGATGATCACCCCTTGTTCTGCGAAGCGCTGGAGATGACCCTGCGGTCCGTCGCCCCCGATTGGGACGTGACGACGGCATCGACGTTGCAGGATGGCCTGGACCGGCTGGACAATGCCGACAGCGCGCCTGCGCTGGTTGTCCTTGATCTGAACCTACCGGATGTCACCGGGTTCGACGGGTTGATGCGCGCTAAGCAGATGGCCGGCGGGGCGCCCGTGATCGTGGTGTCGTCAATGACGGACAACAAGGTGGTGTCTGGCGCGTTGCAGGCCGGTGCCTCCGGCTACGTGCCGAAACACTCCCCACGTGCGGTCTTTAAGGCTGCACTGGAAGCGATCGAGTCGGGCGCGACCTATCTGCCGGGCACCTTCGTCGAAAGCGCCGGTGACGCGAGCGAGGACCGGCATGATGCCGTCAGCCGCCTGGCCACCCTCACGCCGCAACAGGGGCGGATCCTGGATCTGATCTGTGACGGGAAGCTCAACAAGCAAATCGCCTATGAGCTGTCGATCGCTGAGACGACGGTAAAGGCCCATGTCACGGCCATCATGCGCAAGCTGGGCGTGCGCAGCCGGACCCAGGCGGTCCTTGTGGCTAAGGACGCGCGCTTTCCGCCGAACGCGACCTAAGGTCCTCCGACCTCCGTCGGACTTGCATCACCTGTCCGCTGCCTGCAATCCTTTCGGCTGGGAGGATTGCAATGGGAACCTTGCACGCGGCAGCGGATCTGTCGGTGCATTCGACGGCTGTGTCGGGTGCGCCTGAGCCTGCCTTTGTCACGTTAGACCTGTCGGCCCTGGACGGTCCCCTCGCGCCGCAAGTGGCAGCCCGGTTGAAAACGCAAACCTGGGCGCAGGTGTTTCTGTTCGCCGCGCCCTCCATCCCATTGCAGCCTTTGATCGACGATCTGACGCGGCGCATGCCCTCGGTGCCCATCGCCGGATGCAGCACCGCCGGTGAGATCGGCGTGGCTGGCTATACCGAAGGCCGCCTGATTGTCGCGGCCCTGCCAGAGCGTAGCTTTGCCAGCACATCCGTTCTGATCGAGGGTCTGGATCAATTGGATCAGCAGCAGATCGCGGACCAGGTGATCGCCGCCCGCATCGCCCTGGCAGAGCGCAATCCGGGCAAGCCCAATAGTTTTGCGTTTCTTATGGTCGATGGGCTGAGCCTGCGCGAAGACGTCTTGGTGGGTGCCCTGGGCCCCGCCTTGGGGCAAACCCCGCTTTTTGGCGGGTCTGCGGGGGACGGGACCGCGTTTGAGCGGACCTGCGTGGCGCTTGATGGGCGGGTCTTGTCAGACGCCGCCATCGTGACCCTGGTGCAGACGGACCATGCCGTGAAGGTGTTCAGCCTGGACAATCTGCGCCCCACGGACACGCGGATGGTCGTCACCGCCGCCGATCCAGATCGCCGCATCGTGAAAGAGATCAATGCAGAGGTCGCGGGCCGAGAATACGCCCGCATCATCGGCAAAGACCCCGACCAGCTGGATGAGTTCATCTTTGCCGCCCATCCCGTGACCGTCCGTCTGGGCGAAACCCACCATGTCCGCGCCATCCAACGGGTCAATCGCGACGGTGAACTGGTGTTCTTTTCCGCCATTGAGGAGGGCATGGTCCTCACCGTCGCAGAAGCGGACAATATGGTGGACCACCTGGACCGAGCGCTGGATCGGTTGACCAATGGTGGGGCGGCGACCGGGATCTTGGCCTGCGATTGCCTGTTGCGACGTGTTGCCGCCGAGCAGGGTCAGTATGGGCGCGACATCTCGGACGTGCTATCACGGTATGGCGTGACGGGCTTTTCGACTTACGGCGAACAGATCGGTCCGCTCCACCTCAATCAGACGATGACGGGCGTCGTTCTCTTCCCGCCGGGGGATTGACCTGATCTGATGACCCTGATCGACCCGTCCGACACGCCGGAGCGTCAGACAGCGAAGCTGTTGCGCATTGCAGAATCCCTGATGCGTCGGGTGGAACAGAGCCCCGATCACTCCAACCTGGCCTACGCCCAGTTTGAGCGCGCCGCCCGACTTGAGGGGGAGGTTCGCCAACGGACCGCCGACCTGGAGCGGACGCTGGATCTGCTGCACGAGTCCAACGCGCGCTTGGCCGAAAGCATCGAAGAGGCCCAGGCCGCCCAGTCGAACTTGGCCGAGGCCATCGAAACGGTCGAGGAAGGGTTCGCGCTGTTCGATGCCGACGACAGGCTCGTGCTGAACAACAGCCGGTTCTGTACGGATCTGGGTGACGTGGCTGGGCGCTTGCGCCCTGGGCTGTTGTTCGCGGACTATGTTGATTTGGTCAGCCGCAGCCAGTCTTTGGAATTGCCCGACGGACAAACGCGCAACGAATGGCGCGCGCGTCGGTTGTTGCGCCATGCCGACAGCCATACGACCTTTAACGTGCGCCTGTCTCTGGACCGCTGGATCCAAGTGTCGGAACATCGCACGACCTCCGGCGGGACGGTGATCTTGCAGACGGACGTTACCCGCGTGATCCGGTCGGAGCGGCGCGAACGGGACCGTCTGATTGACCGGCGCGCCAGGATCGAGCGGGCGACGCTGGACCATCTGGCCCAAGGCGTCTGTACCTTTGATCGGGACGGCAAGCTGGTGGGTTGGAACGCCCAGATGGAAGCGATCCTTGCGCGGCCCTTGGGCGCGCGGCAAATCGGGTCTCGGTTCGATCAATTGCTGGACCGGCTTGCGGATATGTTCACCTTCACGGGGCACATGGACCGGACGGGTCTCAAGGCCTGGGCTGCACGGCGGGGCCATCGACGCGATCTGCAGTTTGAGGTGCTCCAAGGGGCCGAGACTGGGACGCACCGGATCTATACCGTCTCGGCCCAGCAGATGCCCGATGGTGGCTTTGTCATCAGCTTTACGGACGTCACGTCGGAGCGGGACAGCGCGCGCGCCCTGCGGGATTTGAACGAAACCCTGGAACGGCGTGTGGCGGCCCGCACCGATGAATTGGGCGCGGCCTTGGACGAGGCCCGCCGTGCCAATGCGTCCAAAACCCGGTTCATGGCCGCGGCGAGCCATGACCTGCTCCAACCGTTGTCGGCGGCCAAGCTGTTTGTCTCGGCCATTGAGGACCGCACCGAAGAGGCCGAGATCGGAGAGGTCGCGGGCAAGGCTATCGCAGCCCTGGCGTCGGTCGAGACGTTTATCGAGGCGCTGCTCGACATCTCCAAACTGGACTCGGGTCGGGTCGAACTTTCGGTCGAAGACACGCCGCTGTCCGCCATTCTGGGCAGCCTCGCGTTGGAAATGACCCCCCTAGCCGCGACTAAGGGGATCACGCTCACCTTCGTGCCCACCACTCTGAGCGTCTGCAGCGACCCTGTGTTGCTGCGGCGGATGATCCAGAACCTTGTGGCGAATGCCATCCGCCACACCGATGGCGACCGCGTTCTCGTGGGTGTCCGTCGCGAAGACGGCCAGGCGCGGATCGAGGTTGTGGACAAGGGGCCAGGGATCCCGGCGGAGCATCAAAAGGATATCTTCCGCGAATTCCACCAATTGGTGCCCCACCGATCCGGGGCAGGGGGGCTGGGCCTCGGGTTGGCGATTGTCGAGCGGGCGGCAGACAGTCTGGGCCACGGATTGATGCTGCGGTCCGAGTTGGGGCGCGGCAGCCGATTTGGCGTGACGGTCCCGATTGTCAGCGGCCCCGGTCCCGCCGCCACGCCCAACAGCGACGCGGCAACCCATGCGTCCCGCCCGGCGCTGTCGGGTCTTGTGGTGTTTTTGGTCGAGAACGATGCGGAGGTGGCCCGGGGGATCACCTTAATGGTGGAAGGCTGGGGCGCCGACCTGATCCACGCGCCCGATGCGGAGGCTGGGCTGCAGTTGCTGGAGGACCTGGGCATCGCGCCCGATGTTTTCCTTGTGGACTATCAGTTGGGCGACGGGATGGACGGTCTGGAAATGATCGACCATCTGAGGGCGCAATTCGGGCCCGTCGCCGCGCGGTTGATCTCGGCGGATCGGTCCTCTGCCCTGCAACGGGCCTGCGAGGCGGCCCAGGTGCGCCTGATCCAAAAGCCACTCTCCGCAGAGGAAGTCGCCGCGTTCCTGTCCACGGTCGTGGGGTCCCCGGTTCCGGGGGCCGCCGCATCATGAGGCCGCTTGTCTCAGGTCGCCCACGCGCGCTAAGACCGTTCATCACAACTCGGAGACAGCCTTGACCCGACGCAATCAGCACCTGACCCTTCGCGATGTCTCCGAAGCCTCAGGCGTCAGCGAAATGACCGTCAGTCGGGTGCTGCGTAACCGGGGCGACGTCTCGCCGAAGACGCGCGAAAAGGTGCTCGAAGCGGCGCGGATGCTGGGATACGTCCCCAACAAGATCGCGGGGGCTTTGGCGTCGAACCGGGTGAACCTCGTGGCCGTGATTGTGCCAAGCCTGTCGAACTTGGTCTTTCCCGAGATGCTGGCCGGTGTGTCCGAGGTCTTGGATGCCACCGACCTGCAACCCGTTGTCGGCGCCACGAACTACGATCCGGCAAAAGAAGAAAAGACCCTGTTCGAGATGCTGTCCTGGCGCCCCTCCGGGGTGATCATCGCAGGCCTTGAACACACCGATGCCAGCCGTGCCATGCTGGCGAACTGCGGTGTGCCGGTGATCGAGGTCATGGATGTGGACGGGGACCCGGTGGACGCCGCCGTCGGTATTAGCCACTGGCGCGCGGGCTATCAGGTTGGCACCGAGATCGCGGCGCGCGGCTATAAGCGCGTCTGCGTGCTGGGCACCAAGATGGACGGCGACCACCGGGCACGCAAACGGATCGAGGGGCTGGAACGGGCGCTCAGCGAATCCGGCACCGGCATCGTCGATCAAATGGCCTATTCTGGCTGGTCGGGCTTTGCCAAGGGGCGCGAGATGACGGCGGATGCGTTGAAGCGCGTCTCGGATTTGGACTTTCTATTCTACACCAATGACCTGACGGGCGCGGGTGGGTTGCTCTACTGCCTCGAGCAAGGGTTGGATGTGGGCGGTGACCTGGGGCTGGCCGGTTTCAACGCCTTCAGCCTGCTTGACGGCTTGCCGCGCAAACTGGCCACCGTGGACAGTCGGCGGCGCGAGGCTGGGCAACTGGCCGCGCGGATCATCACGGGCGAGCAGACCTTCGAGACGGAAGATCGCCGCATCGAATTGGTCCCAACGTTCTTGCCCGGAGAGACGATGCGCCCAAGGTCGACGGATCAAGTGACCTAAGGTAGCCTTGGCGGCATTTCCAAGAGGGATGCCGCCGATGGCCTTGCCCGACAAACTGACCGCCAAGTACTTTCGCAAGTACCGCTTTGACGTGGCGACCGTGATCGACGTCGGTGTCCAGTCGGGCACGCCGTTTCTGTATGAGGCGTTTCCGCAGGCTCACTTCCTGTTGTTGGACCCGGATCCCACCTTTCCGGCGCGCATCTCGGCCATGTGGGGGGACCGGCTCCGCTATGACGCGCGGGTCGCCGCCGTTTCGTCCCAGGCCGGCAGTATTATGATGAATGTGATGGACGATCATCCGAACCTCGGGTCCGTGAACACGCGGTTGGACGTGGCCGAGGGCACCCGCGCCGTGGAGGTCGACTGCGTGACCCTGGACACGGTCACATCGGATCTCGCCGGACCGCTGGGCCTGAAGATCGATACGGAGGGGCATGAGTTGGAGGTTCTGAAAGGCGCGACCGAGACCCTGACCCGCTGCGCCTTTGTGATCGCAGAGGTCTCGATCAAAAAGCGGTTCGCGGGCGGCTATCGGTTTTCGGAGGTCATCGCATTCATGGCTTCGCAAGGGTTTGAGGTGCATTCCTTCCTCAGCGGGCTGACGCGGGCGCCGCGCATGTCCGATGTCCTGTTTGTTCCCGCCGACAGCCCTCGATTCGACATGATTGCGCGCGACCTCTGACGCCGACGTGAAAGGATGCTCCGATGAACAAGCCCTCGGCCCAGACCTTCAATTTTCAGCACACCCGCCGCGAGGGGGTGTTCCGCACGTGGTTCCGGGGTGAGCATACCAACTTCAATCCCGACTTCGAGAAGATGGCCGAATGCGACGCCGCGCTGAAATGGGTGACCGAGGGCTGGCACCCGGCTCAGCGGATCGTCACGCCCGACACCAAGATCACGGCGTTTGGGTCTTGCTTTGCGGCTAATATCTCCAACTGGCTGGCGGGTCGGAACTACAACATCCTGACGCGGGACCAGGGGTCGAATGCATACGTCGTTAAATGCGGCGAGGGGATGGTCAACAGCTACGTCATCCGCCAGCAATTCGAATGGGCTTTTGAGGGCAAGAAGTTCGAGGAAGACCTGTGGCACGGCTATCAGGCCGAAAGCTATGGCTACGACGAAGACATCCGACGCCAGACCCTGGACATCTTCTCTAAGACGGATTTGTTCATCCTGACCTTCGGCCTGTCGGAGGTCTGGTACGACGAGGTCACGGGCGGCGTGTTCTGGCGGTCCATCCCCCAGGACGCCTATGACCCCAGCCGCCACAAGTTCCGCGTCACCACGGTCGAGGAGAACAAGGACAATATCCGCGCGATCTATGACCTGATCCGCAAGCATCGCCCCGATGCCAAGATCATCACGACCCTCTCGCCCGTGCCCCTGATTGCGACCTTCCGGCCCGTGTCCTGTATCAGTGCCAACTCGGTGTCCAAGGCCGTGCTGCGCGTCGCTTTGGATGAGCTGATGCGTGAATTGGGAGACGAAGGCTACCTCCACTACTGGCCCAGCTATGAGATCGTCACGGACGTTTTCCATTCGCCCTTCAAGCAGGACCGCAGGCATCTGCCGCGTGCCGTACTCGACTTCATCATGATGCTGTTCGAACAGGTCTGGTGCGAAAAGCAGCCCACCGACGAGGAGATGTTGCGCCATTGGATCGCCGCGCTATCCGCCGCTGGCATGGTGTCCGATCGCCTGGAGGGGGCCGTGCGCGACGACAGCCTGCAAGCGCTGCAGCGCATCCTCTCCAAACGCAAGATCGCCCGCCACCCAGAGGCGGAGGCGGCCATCCGGGCCCAGGTAGAGCGTCTGGCCACGCTGGTGAAAACCTGATGCGCGAAAATGCCCGCAAGATCTTTGACCGCTTGCCCAAGGGCGCGCGCGGCGCCGAGGTCGGGACCCATGCGGGCCAGTGGACAGCGGGTCTGGTCGAGGTCGCGGCGCCTTCGGCCTTGGTGCTGATCGACCCCTGGGCCGAGGATGCGGAACAGGACCGTCGTCCCTTCGCGTATCAAGCGCCACAATCTGAGCGGGACGCCGACGCCGACGCCATCCGCGCTGCCTATCCCGACGCCCATATCCTGCGCCACCCCTCCGGCACGGTGTTGCCCGGCCTGTCGTCTGGGGCGCTCGACTGGATCTTTCTGGACGGCAACAAGCACTACGACATGATCCTCGCCGATCTGGAGCAGGCCGCCCGCGTGGTGCGTCCCGGTGGCGTGATCGCCGGAGCAGGCTGGTTCTGGGGCACGGAACTTGGCCATCCGGTACAGGCCGCCGTTGCCGACCTCGCCGCACGCCTGCCGGGCGCCGAGGTCACGCGCGCCGGTCAATTTTGGGCGGTGACCTTGCCGGACCACGTGACTCTTGCCCCGCGCCCGGACGACACGCGCTACCTCATCATCTCCACGATGAAGAACGAGGCGCCCTACATTCTGGAATGGCTCGCCCATCACCAGGCCATCGGGTTCACCGACTTTCTGATCTATACGAACGATTGTGACGATACGACCGACCCGCTGTTGGATCGGCTCGCCGAGCGGGGGCTGTTAACCCACCAGGTGAATACCGTGCTGAAGCGCGGGCCCCATAAATCGGCGCTGAAATGGGCGCGGGACCACGTGTTGCGGCACAAGGCCAACTATATGCTAATCGCCGATGTGGATGAGTTCATCAACATCCCCGCCGCCGATGGCACGATCCAGGGGCTGATCGCGCAGCTTGGCCCAGACACCGATGTGGTCAGCTTTCCTTGGAAGGTCTTCGGTAACGGAGGCGTCCAGTCCTTCGAGGATCGCCCCCTGACGCAGCAATTCACGTCCTGCGAGCCCGCGCCCCGACGCGGCGGGCGCCGGCATCGGGACGTGAAGACCCTGTTCCGCCGGCCCGAGGCCATGTACCACTTCGGACTGCATCGCCCCCGCGTACGCGAAGAGTGGCAAGACAGGGTCGTCTGGCGGAGCCCTTCGGGCGAGGATATTTCGTCTGAGATGAACACAGGCCAGCGCTGGACCATGCGCTGGGATGGCTGCGGGGACGCCGCCTATATGCACCATTACCCGCTCCGCTCCCTGGAGGCGTATATTCTCAAAAAGAACCGTGGTCGCGCCAACCATATTGGTGAGGACCTGGGGCAGGACTATTGGGACAAGTGGAACATGGCAGGCGGTAACGACCGCTCTTTGGTCGAAGGTGCGCCGGGTTTCCCGCAGGCGCTTGCCGCCCTGCGCGCCGATAGGCGCACGCGTCAACTGCACAAACAGGGTGTCGCTTGGCATCGGGACCAATTCGCCAAACTGATGGAAGATGACCGCTACCGCGCCCTTTGGGATGCGCTGAGCCAAGACAATCGTGGCGCCTCCGCCGCGTGAAGGAGACGAGATGGCCGGAAAGAGAGACGAGACCCGCCGCAAGATGCTGGACGCCCTGCCCAAGAACGGCGTCGGCGCCGAGGTCGGGGTCTGGGAAGGCCGGTTTTCCGAGGTCATCCTGGAGGTCTGCACCCCCAAGGCCCTCCATTTGATCGACCCCTGGGAATACGATCCGCGTTTCAACAACACCGGCTTCGGTCGTAAAAAGAACGCCGAGCGGATGCCTGCCATGCATGAGATGGTCGCCGAGAAATTTGCGGCTGATGATCGCGTGCACCTGCACCGCGCCACCTCTGCCGAGGCCCTGGTCGAGATGGAAGATGGGTCACTTGATTGGATCTATATCGACGGCAACCACAATGAGCCTTTTGTCGGCATGGACCTTGCCTTGGCCACCAAAAAGGTCAGGCCAGGTGGGGTGATCGCAGGCGACGATTACCACTGGAGCGATGGGGAGGGGACGCCCGTCAAAGCGGCGGTGGCCAAGACGGTCGAAAAGCTGGGCGACGGGGCCACGCTGGAAGTGATGGGTCAGCAATACATCATTCGCCTGCAAGCCTAGGGAGCCTTCTGTCCCGGTCGCTGACACGCAAAAGCCGCCCCAAATGGATTGGGACGGCTTGGGACTGTGAGTGATGGCGAGCTGCGGATCAGTCGTCGTCGCGGCTCTCCTCGGCGAAGCGGGCGAAGATGTCCGTCGCGATGGCGTTCTTGCCGACGACGGTGGCGCCGTTCAGCCCGCGCCGGTCGTTGGCGTTGTCCTCGGTCGCGTTGAAGATCGCGAAGGCCTCACCGAGCGAGCCGGACCGGGTCGAGACGGTGACGGTCGCATCGCCGCTGGGCAGCCGCGAGCGTTCGTTGGCGCGGTCGATGTCCTGGTTGAAGTGAGCGATGGCCCCGGCGGCGCCTGCGGGCACTTGGGCGGAGGCGGCTCCGGCGATGGAAGCGGCGGCGACGATGGCGGAGAGGATGAGCGTTTTCATAGTGTTAGTCCTTATGTGAGTGGCCCAGTTAGCGTTGCGGCGGGCCTGCGTGGGTTGCGGTGTGCTGGGCTGTTGCCCTGCTGATGGGATGGATATGCGGGAGCGTGGCCTGACATTCAACAAACGGACGCGTGAGGATGGCGCGATAAACGTGCACCCACGCACAGACATATCCCCCAACCGCACGGCCCTCACGGGCGCGCGACGGCAGCTCACCAAACCGCGACAATTCCCCTAAAATCCGACACGAAACCCGCACCCCAGCCGCCCCCCACCCCGAGCAACAACCACCCCGCCCCAGCTTCTTCTCGGCAAAAATACTCCGGGGGGCCCGCAGGGCGGGGGCAGAGCCCCCTCTACACCAAAGGAGGCGCCCGTCAGCACTCCGGCAAGTTCACCGCAAGCCCCCCGAGGGAGGTTTCCTTGTATTTGTCCGACATGTCGCGACCCGTTTGGCGCATGGCCTCGATACAGTTATCCAAGGGCATGAAGTGCGTCCCATCCCCCCGCAGCGACAAGGAGGCCGCCGACACTGCCTTGATCGCCCCAAGCCCGTTCCGCTCGATGCAAGGGACTTGCACGAGGCCACCGGCGGGGTCGCAGGTCATGCCGAGATGATGCTCCAATGCGATCTCAGCAGCGTTCTCTATTTGCGCATTGGTGCCCCCCAAGGCCGCGCAGAGTCCGGCGGCTGCCATGGCTGAGGCCGACCCGACCTCCCCCTGGCAGCCGACTTCCGCGCCCGAGATCGAGGCATTGTGCTTGATCAACCCGCCGACAGCCGCTGCCGTCAGCAGGAAGGTGCGGATCCCGTCCGGGGTCGCCCCAACGCAGTGGTCGCGGTAGTACCGGATGACCGCGGGGACGACACCAGCGGCGCCATTGGTGGGCGATGTGACCACGCGCCCACCGGCTGCGTTCTCTTCGTTGACGGCCATGGCGTAGACCGACAGCCAATCGTTCACAACGTGGGGCTGTGCGAGGTTCAGACCGGATTCCGCCTTCAACTGATCGTGGATGTGCCGGGCGCGCCGCTTGACGGACAAACCGCCTGGCAAAATGCCGTCCTGCGACAGCCCCCGATCAATGCAGCCGTCCATGGCGGACCAGATCCCGTCGATCCGCGCGCCGAGATCTCGTTCCGGCGTCAGCTGGCATTCGTTGCGCCATTTCATCTGGGCGATGCTCAGTCCGGACGCGGCCCCCATCTCAAGCATTTCCTGGGCACTGCCGAAGGGAAAGGGGAAGCCTCGGGCCTCCTTTGCATCGTGGAGCGGCGGGGGGTCTTGAAGCTCGCGCGCGGTGACGACGAAGCCACCGCCGACGGAGTAATAGGTCTCCTGCATATGCAGATTGTCCGCCCCATCGAACGCCCGAAGCACCATTCCATTGGCATGGCCGGGCAAGGGGGTGTCGTAGTCAAACCGAACACCCGCCTCTGGGGAGAACGCCATTGGCGGCAAACCCTCTGGTGTCACGCGCGCCTCGGTCTGTAGCCGCAGCAGGGCGGCCTCGCCCGCGTCGATGTCGATGGTTGCCGGATGGAAGCCCAACAGGCCCAAGCAGACGGCCCGATCCGTCGCGTGTCCCTTGCCGGTGAAGGCCAGGGAGCCGTGCAGCGTCACCTCCAGACGCGCGGGCGGCCCCGCGCCAGGCTCCGGCTCCGCCCCACCGCGCAGCGCATCCAGGAACCGCACAGCAGCGACCATGGGACCCATCGTATGGGAGGAAGAGGGACCAATCCCCGGTTTGAAGATGTCGAAGATGCTCAGAAACAAGGGCGCCTCATCGATGCAGGGCCGCATCCCGTGCCGCCGCGTTTTCAGGGTAGTACTTCCACCGTTTGTGCAGCCAGTGCCATTGCGACGGATGACGTTCGACCCACGACGCCAGGCGCGCATTGAAGGCGGTCATCATGGTGAGCGGGTCACTCGGCGGGATCGGGGCTTCGATCACGATCCGTGGGGCGCCGTCCTCCCACGGGGCGAAGGCCGGTACCAAGGGGACGTCGTAGCGCAGGGCCAGTTCGGCTGGCGACAGCGACGTCGCCGCCGGCGCGCCCAGGAAGTCGATGAATGGCCCATCGCCCACATATTGATCGGGCAGCAGCGCGACAAAGCCGCCAGACTTCAGGTGCTTGAGCATGGCGCGCATCCCCGGCGCGCCTTTGGGAATGATCGGCTGTCCGCCCAATTCGATTCCTGCTCGAAAGATCGGCTCATAATACGGGTTGTTGTTTGGCCGATAGAGCGCACCCGTCTCCAACCCCTCACGCTTCAACACATGGCGGATCATTTCCCATTGGCCGAAATGGCCACTGACGATGATCGCGCCGCGTCCGGCGGCTTTGGCCGCTGTCAATGCGGCCAGCCCCGAGCCCTCTGGCGTTAAGGCCTGGGCTTCGCGCGCCAGGTCACGGTTGAACCAGATACCGGTCAAGGTGCGCCCCGCGTTGCGCGCGACCTGCCCGGTGAGCCGCGCGCGATCCGCTGGCGCCATGTCCGGCCAGATCAAGGATAGGTTCGACTCGGCGCGCCGCCTGAGGGGGCTGATCCGGACGATCCATTCGGTCACGGTTCCCACGACCCGTCGCCTAACCGACAGCGGAAAGAGCGCGACGCCCATCAGCAGCGCGCGCAGGGCGACGGCTTGGATCCAATAAAAGACAGGTCTCACGGGGGTCGTGGGTGACCTAACCGGCGCGACGTTGCAAGGGGCTTGGTGCGACAGCCCGGGGGACTTGGCGCCCGGCCCCAATTCCGGGTAGGCAGGTGCGTCCGAATCCGAGAGGTGCCCGATGTTGCGTTTCCTTTTGCCACTGGTCTTTTTGCTGGCCGCTTGCGGCTCCGACCCGCAGCCTGTGGCACCGCCCGCCTCGGCGGAACCGGCGCTCTACCCCGGTGAGACGGCGGAAGTCCGCAGTTTGGTCAATAAGTGGGCCGATCACTACGATATCCCGCGGAGCTTGCTCCATCGCGTGATCCAGCGGGAAAGCGACTACAGACCGGGTGCGCGGAACGGTCCCTATTGGGGGATGATGCAGATCTTGCCCGCGACCGCCCGTAACATGGGCATGGTCGGTCACCCACGCCAGTTGCTGGATGCGGATACGGCCCTGAAATACTCGACGCGTTACCTGCGCGGGGCGTGGATGGTGGCTGATGGCGATGAACACGAAGCGATGATGTGGTACGCGCGCGGTTTCTACTTCGAAGCAAAGCGCAGGGGGCTGCTGCGCGAAACCGGCCTGCGCGGGGAGCTTTGGCAGCGCTACGATCGGGGTGAGGCCGAGATGCCGCCCATCGATGACCAAGGTCGTCTGCTGCCGCCGGAGCCTGAGCCAGCCTGCAGCCCGGCCACGGGCCTCGTGCGCATTCTGGGGCGCGACGTCTGTACCTAACCCGCGCTTAAGCCACGGGGGCCGAACCACGCACCAACCCACGGTAGAGCGTGCGCGTCCCCACCACGGCGCTGTGATCGGCGGCGTGCAGGGTGCATCGGTTGTCCCAAACCACCACGTCACCGGGCGCCCAGGCGTGTCGGCGCAGATGGTTCGGGTCGGTGGAGACGGCCAACAGCATATCGATAAGGTCGCTGGCATCTGTTCCATCGGCCAGTTCCAGCCGACGGCAGCGGGCGCGCGCCGTCAAGTAAAGCGCGGGTCGATTCGTGACGGGATTGCGGGGCAACAGGGGATGCCAGGTGGCCTCCGTCTCGGGCACATCGGTGGGACCATGGAGCATCCGCGCGCCCTCCAACCGTGTTCGCAGATCCGGGTCTAGCCGGTCCAGGACGGCATATTGATCCGTAAAGAGCGTGGCCCCGCCGGACGTCGGCACCTCTACCGCCATGAGGCCCGACAGCCATGGCGGCTCCGCCACATAGGTCGTGTCCGAATGGAAAACGCTGCGGGGCGGTCGGCTGCGACCCGCGTTGGTCACGATATTCAGGTCAGGGGCCTCTGCCACGGGCGTTTCGCCCTCGGTGAACATCAACGGACCCATCGCCTCGAGGAAGGCGGTGAACGCCTTTGGGTCCGTGGGGCCATCATGGACGGCAACGACTCCCTCCTGCGCGGCGGCGGTGCGGACGGTGGCGGGATCGGCCACAACGCGAGAGATCGGCATGGTGTCTGCTGTCATGATAGCCTCCTGTCGATCCGGGGATGTGGGGCGCTCTCGGCAAAGGTAAAGCGGCTGTGACGCAATCTGCCCGGACGCGTTTCCACGCTTTCGTCTTGGTTTCGCCCCCGTGTCCTGGGCATACAGGGGTCAAAGCATTTCCGTCTTGGCAGGATCGGTTTCCATGTCCCTTATTTCTCCCGTGATCCTCTGCGGTGGGTCTGGCACGCGTTTGTGGCCTTTGTCGCGCAAGTCGTACCCCAAGCAGTTCGCCCAACTGACCGGCGACGAGAGCCTTTTCCAGATCTCGGCCCGTCGCCTTTCGGGTGAGGGATTTGCCGCGCCTGTCATCCTGACCGGCGACCCGTTCCGCTTCATCGTGACCGAGCAGTTGGCTGCCATCCAGCGCGACCCAGCCGCCATCGTGATCGAACCCGAGGGCCGAAACACCGCCCCCGCCGTGCTGGCCGCCGCGCTTTGGTTGGAAAATCAGGACCCCGACCGGCTGATGCTTGTGGCGCCCTCGGATCATGTGATCCCGGACACAGAGGCCTTCCACGCGGCGGTTGCGGGGGCTTTGCCCCGCGCCGAAGCCGGGCAGCTTGTTCTGTTTGGGATCACCCCTGACCGGCCCGAAACCGGGTACGGATATCTCGAACTGGCAGACACCAGCGGCGCCGCCCCACATCCCCTGCGTGGCTTCGTCGAGAAACCCGATGGGGACCGCGCTGCCGAGATGCTGGCCGATGGTGGTTTCCTGTGGAATGCGGGTCTGTTCCTGTTCTCCGTCCGCGCCATCCTGCACGCCTACCGCACACATGCGCCCGCCATGGTCGAGGCCGTCTCGGCCGCGCTGTCGGGCGCCACGCGGGACCTGGGCTTCGTCCGCCTGGACCCAGCCGCTTGGGCGGGGGTCGAGGATATCTCGATCGACTATGCCATCATGGAGAAAGCCTCCGCCCTGGAGGTCATGCCGCTCGACGCAGGCTGGTCCGACCTGGGCGGTTGGGATGCCGTCTGGCGCGAGATGGGCCCCGACGGCGCGGGCAACGTCACCTCGGAGAGGGCCACGGCCATCGATTGCACCGACACGCTGCTGCGCTCGGAAACCGAAGGCCTGGAGGTCGTGGGCATCGGCCTGACCGACATGGTCGCCGTGGCCACCCGCGACGCCGTGCTGGTGGCGCCCAAATCCCAGGCGCAGCGAGTCAAAGAGGCCGTCACCGCGCTCAAGGCCAAGTCGGCCCAACAGGCGACCGAATTTCCCCGCGACCACCGCCCCTGGGGGTGGTTCGAAAGCCTGGTCGTCGGCGACCGCTTCCAGGTCAAGCGGATCCACGTCCACCCCGGCGCGGCCCTCAGCCTGCAGAGCCACCACCACAGGTCCGAGCATTGGATCGTGGTCCAGGGCACGGCCAAGGTCACCGTGGACGATGAGGTGCGCCTGGTGACGGAAAACCAATCGGTCTACATCCCCCTGGGCGCCGTCCACCGAATGGAAAACCCCGGCAAAGTCGACATGGTCCTGATCGAGGTCCAGACCGGCAGCTACCTCGGCGAAGACGACATCATTCGCTACGAAGACGTCTACGCGCGCAGCTAAGTCATGCGTGCGGGTTGGCGCGTCGCGCCCTCGTGGGCGATCCGTCTAGACGCATGTGATGCGCGTAGGAGCGTGCGGCGCTGGCGCGTTTCGGCTTGCGGGTCGCCTCGAAGTTACGGGCTTTCCCCCGCCTCTCGGCCAGTTGACCGCGCAAGGCTCACCCTAAGCCGACAGCCCGTGCCACCGCCCCCAATTGGGACCGAATCGGATCAGTTTTGAGGCTGTTTCCAGGCCATGGCGAGCGCGGGTTTTCGCCGATCAGACTTATGTGAACGATCACGCATTTGGTCGGTGGGTAAGGGGCCCGAGGCGGGCAATCTGACGAGATTGACAGATGTCCGACGCTAACACTGTCCCAGCGTCAACCTACGTTTACAGGGCATGGCGCGTAAACACATACCAAATTCTACTTAGTTTACCGATTATTTACAAAAACCGGACGTCGTAGAAAATTTGTTCACAAGATTATTGTTGGTATGCAACAGTATAGTCACACTTTTACTCTGGTCCCGGTACGCCTTTGCCCTAGGGAGCCGTGGGAGATCGACCGCAAAGGACGGCTGGCGCTCCCACGGATCACAGTGCGAGGAGGCTATAATGGACACCATCGACGAACCCCGGACCGCCACTGCGGAGGGCTCTGCCGCCAGACCCGCCCCCCATGTGGATGCCGCCGGATACCTGACGACCTATGCCGCCTCGGCCGCCGACCCGGAGGCCTATTGGGCCGAACAGGGCAAGCGCCTGGACTGGATCAAGCCTTACACCAAGGTGAAGGACGTGGACTTCACCCTCGGGCAGGTCTCGATCAAGTGGTACGAGGACGGCACGCTGAACGTCGCCGCCAACTGCATCGACCGTCACTTGGCCACCCGTGCCAACCAAACCGCGATCATCTGGGAACCCGATAGCCCCGAGGACGAAGCCCAGCACATCACCTATGGCGAACTGCACGCCCAGGTCTGCCGTATGGCCAACGTCCTGACCGACCAGGGCGTCACCAAGGGCGACCGGGTGATCCTGTATTTGCCCATGATCCCCGAGGCCGCCTACGCGATGCTGGCCTGTGCCCGCATCGGCGCCATCCATTCTATCGTTTTCGCAGGTTTCTCGCCCGAGGCCCTAGCCCAGCGGGTCAACGGCTGTGAGGCGAAAGTCATCATCACCGCCGACGAGGCGCCCCGCGGCGGTCGCGTGACCCCGCTCAAGACCAACGCCGATAAGGCGCTGCTGCATTGCTCCGACGATGTTCAGTGCCTGGTGGTCAAGCGCACCGGTGGAGAGACGACTTGGACCGACCGGGACCACGATCTGACCGCGCTCTGTGCGGCGGCCTCGGATCAGAACACGCCCGTGGAAATGGGCGCCGAGGATCCGCTGTTCATCCTCTATACCTCCGGCTCCACCGGCCAGCCCAAGGGCGTCGTGCACACCACGGGCGGCTACCTCACCTATGCCTCGCTGACCCATGAGGTCGTCTTCGACTACCACGAAGGCGACGTGTTCTGGTGTACGGCGGATGTGGGCTGGGTCACCGGCCACAGCTACATCGTCTATGGCCCCCTCGCCAACGGCGCGACCACGGTGATGTTCGAGGGCGTGCCGACCTATCCCGATGCGGGCCGGTTCTGGCAGGTCTGTGAAAAGCACAAGGTCAATCAGTTCTACACCGCCCCCACCGCCATCCGCGCGCTGATGGGCAAGGGGCCGGAGTTCGTTGAAAAGTACGACCTCAGCACTCTGACCGTCCTGGGCACCGTGGGTGAGCCGATCAACCCCGAGGCCTGGAACTGGTACAACGAAGTCGTGGGCAAAAAGAACTGCCCCATCGTCGACACCTGGTGGCAGACCGAGACCGGCGGTCACCTGATGACGCCCATGCCGTTCGGCACCAAGCTGAAGCCCGGCTCGGCCCAGCAGCCGTTCTTTGGCATCAAGCCCGTCGTGCTGGACCCGCAGTCCGCCGAAGTGGTCGAGGGCAACGATGTCGAGGGTGTCCTGTGCATCGCCGACAGTTGGCCCGCCCAGATGCGCACCGTTTGGGGCGACCATGAGCGGTTTGAGCAGACCTACTTCAGCCAGTATCCCGGCTACTACTTCACCGGTGACGGCTGCCGCCGTGACGCCGATGGCGATTACTGGATCACCGGTCGTGTGGACGACGTCATCAACGTCTCGGGCCACCGTATGGGCACCGCCGAGGTCGAAAGCGCGCTCGTCGCCCATGAAACCGTGGCCGAGGCCGCCGTGGTGGGCTACCCCCACGACATCAAGGGTCAGGGTATCTACGCCTATGTCACCCTGATGGGCGGCGTGGAGCCGACGCCAGAGCTGCGCAAGCAGTTGGAGACTTGGGTCCGCGCCGAAATCGGCCCGATCGCCAAGCCGGACCTGATCCAGTGGGCGCCCGGTCTGCCCAAGACCCGCTCCGGCAAGATCATGCGCCGCATCCTCCGCAAGATCGCCGAGGACGACTTTGGTAGCCTTGGCGACACCTCGACTTTGGCCGATCCTAGCGTTGTCGACGACCTCATCGAAAATCGCATGAACCGGAAGGACGCGTGATGGACGGGACGACCCAACCGACGAAGACGGTCAACGTGATCTTGCTTGGGCCTCCGGGCGCAGGCAAGGGCACCCAGGCCGAGATCCTGGTTGAAAGCCAGGGCATGGTTCAGCTGTCCACCGGCGATATGCTGCGCGAGGCCAAGTCCAGCGGGACCGAAATGGGCAACCGCGTGGCCGACGTTATGGCGCGGGGCGAATTGGTCACCGATGAGATTGTCATCGGTCTGATCGAGGAAAAGCTGACCACCGTGTCGGCCAAGGGCTTCATCTTTGATGGCTTCCCCCGGACGTTGGCCCAGGCCGACGCCCTGGCGGAGCTTCTGGAGAAGACGGGTCAGTCGCTCGACGCCGTGATCGAACTTCAGGTCGATGACGCCATCCTGGTGGACCGCATCGTTGGTCGTGCCGAAGCGGCCCGTGCCGCCGGTCAACCCGTGCGCGCCGACGACAACGCCGAGAGCCTGAAGCTGCGCCTGATGGAATACTACAAAAAGACCGCCCCGCTGACTGGCTACTACCACGCGCTGGGACTGCTGAGCGGTGTGGACGCCATGCAGGACATCGAGACAGTCGGCGGGTCCCTCGCCGATCTTCTGGCCACCGAGACGGCCTAAAACCGGGCTGGCGGGGGCCGCGGACCAAAGGGAGGTCCGGTCCCCACCAACGCCAGCGAACGCCAACCAAGAGGAGGACGCCGGATGGCGGACAACACCACAAACTTAAAGGATGTGCCGCAAGCTAAGAAAGCGGCACAGGACGAGGCGGGCTATTGGGCCGCCAACGTCCGCATGATCTATTGGAGCCTCGCCATCTGGGCGACGGTTTCCTTTGGGTTCGGCATTCTGCTGCGCCCGTTGCTGAAGGGCATCGAAGTCGGCGGCACCGACCTCGGTTTCTGGTTCGCGCAACAGGGGTCGATCCTGGTCTTCCTGGGCCTGATCTTCTTCTACGCCTGGCGCATGAACAAACTCGATAAGCAATACGGCGTTGAGGAGGACTGATCCATGGACCAGTTTACACTAAACCTGCTGTTTGTGGGCGCCTCCTTCGCGCTCTACATCGGCATCGCGGTCTGGGCCCGTGCCGGCTCCACCAGCGAATTCTACGCCGCCGGTCGCGGTGTTCACCCTGTCACCAACGGCATGGCCACGGCGGCTGACTGGATGTCGGCGGCCTCGTTCATCTCCATGGCGGGCCTGATTGCCTTCACCGGCTACGACAATTCGTCCTTCCTGATGGGTTGGACGGGCGGCTACGTGCTCTTGGCCCTGCTGCTGGCGCCTTACCTGCGTAAGTTCGGCAAGTTCACCGTGTCCGAGTTTATCGGTGACCGCTTCTACAGCCCGACCGCGCGCCTTGTGGCCGTGATCTGCCTGATCGTCGCCTCGGTGACCTACGTGATCGGTCAGATGACCGGTGTTGGCGTGGCCTTCGGTCGCTTCCTAGAGATCTCGAACACCGCCGGTCTGCTGATCGGGGCCTGTGTCGTGTTCGCCTACGCCGTGTTCGGCGGCATGAAGGGCGTGACCTACACCCAGGTTGCTCAGTACTGCGTGCTGATCCTGGCTTACACGATCCCGGCCGTCTTCATCTCGCTGCAACTGACCGGCACGCCGATCCCGGCTCTGGGTCTGTTTAGCTCGGTCGAAGCCTCTGGCGGCGAAGGCTCGGTCTATCTGCTGACCAAGCTGGACGAGATCGTCACCGATCTGGGCTTTGCCAGCTATACCGAAGCCCACAAAGACAACCTGAACATGGTTCTGTTCACGCTGTCGCTGATGATCGGTACCGCGGGTCTGCCCCACGTGATCATGCGCTTCTTCACCGTGCCCAAGGTCTCCGACGCCCGTTGGTCCGCTGGTTGGACGCTGGTGTTCATCGCCCTGCTGTACCTGACGGCCCCGGCTGTTGGCGCCATGGCTCGCCTGAACATCACCGACCTGATGTGGCCGAATGGTACCTCCGGTGAGGCCGTGTCTGTCGAACAGATCGAGACCCAGGACGAATACGCCTGGATGCTGACCTGGCAGAAAACCGGTCTGCTGGACTGGGAAGACAAGAACGGCGACGGCAAGATCCAGTACTACAACGACAAGTCCGAAGCCATGGCTGCCACGGCTGCCGCGAACGGCTGGGAAGGCAACGAGCTGACCAAGTTCAACCGCGACATCCTGGTTCTGGCCAACCCCGAGATTGCCAACCTGCCGGGTTGGGTGATCGGTCTGGTGGCGGCTGGTGGCCTTGCGGCGGCTCTGTCCACGGCGGCTGGCCTGCTGCTGGCGATCTCCTCGGCGGTGTCCCACGACCTGCTGAAGGGTCAGCTGACGCCGAACATGTCCGAGAAGGCTGAGCTGATGTCCGCACGGGGCGCCATGGCGATTGCCATCGCGGTGGCCACCTACCTGGGCCTCAATCCTCCGGGCTTTGCGGCGCAGACAGTGGCCCTGGCCTTCGGTCTGGCGGCAGCGTCGATCTTCCCGGCCCTGATGATGGGGATCTTCTCCAAGCGGGTGAACAACGTCGGCGCAGTCGCGGGGATGCTCTCCGGTCTGATCTTCACGCTGATCTACATCTTCCTGCACAAGGGTTGGTTCTTCGTGGCCGGCACCAACAGCTTCCCCGACACCGTCGACGGCTCGCTGTTCGGGATCCAGTCCACGGCCATCGGTGCCATCGGCGCGATCATCAACTTCGCCGTTGCCTACGGTGTGTCCCTGGCCACGGCCGACACCCCGCAGGAGATCAAGGACCTGGTCGAAAGCGTCCGCGTGCCTGCCGGTGCCGGTGCGGCTGTCGATCACTGATCGCACTCTGGACCGGCGGACCTCTCCCCCTGCCGGTCCTCTCTTGGCTTCGCCTCCCAGCTTTGGGGGCGGAGCCTCTTTCGTCCGGGGGTTGACCCATGACTGACGAGATCCTGACATTCCTGGCCCGACAGCATCCCTATGATGCCTTGTCCGAGGCCACGCGCGCCGAGGTGGCGGCTGCCTCCACCTGGATCGACCTGGACGCTGACGCGCCGGTCTATGCGCTTGGCACCAACCTGACAGGTCTTTACGTCATTGCCAGTGGCCAGGTGCGGATCACCGACGGTGATGGCACGATCTTGTCACTGCTGGCCTCTGGCAACAGTTTCGGGGAACGGGGTCTGCTGCGCGATGGGCGCGCCGCGACGACCGCCGTTACCCAAGACCCCACCCGCCTGCTGCATCTGCCCGCGGACCTGTTCCACCGCTTGCACGGCGAGGACGCGACCTTTCGGGCTTTCTTTGCCCGGGGTCGTTCTGCGCCCGAGGCGCCCCGTCCCAGCGATCTGTCTGCAACCCGTGTGGCCGACCTTATGGTGCGCGACCCCATTGCCGTGGCGGGCGATGTGACGGTGATTGCCGCCGCACAGATGATGCAGGCGCGCAAGATTTCCTGCCTTTGCATCACCGAGGGCACGCGCCTGATCGGTCTCGTGACCTTGCGAGATCTCGTCGGACGGGCGCTGGCCGAAGGCATCGCCGGTGACACGCCCCTGTCCCAGATCATGACGCGGGACCCGATCACCTTGCCGCCCGAGGCGACGGGGACCGATGTCCTCCACCTCATGGCGGAGCGGCATATGGGTCACGTGCCCATTGTGGCCCGCGATCGCTTGCTGGGGATCGTGACCCAGACGGATCTGACCCGGTTCCAATCGGCGACCTCTGCCGGTTTGGTGGCCGAAGCCGCCCAAGCCACGGATGTGGAGGGCCTGGCCGCGGCCACGGCGCGCTTGCCTCAGATGTTGGCGCAGCTGGTTGCAGCGGGGCATCGACACGACACCGTCACCCGCGCGGTCACGGATGTGGCCGATGTGGTCACCCGCCGCTTGCTGGCCCTGGGCGAGGCGCAGCTGGGCCCGGCGCCGGGCCGATACCTCTGGTTGGCCTGTGGCAGCCAGGGGCGCCGGGAACAGACCGGCGTGTCAGACCAGGACAATGTGTTGATCCTGGAAGACGGGTTGCCGGACGAGGCTTTGCCCTGGTTCGATGCCCTTGCTCGCTTCGTCAGCGACGGGCTGAACGCCTGCGGATACATCTATTGCCCCGGCGATATGATGGCGACAAATCCCCGATGGACCATGCCTGTCAGTGCGTGGCGCGATACCTTCGCCGCTTGGATTGCCACCCCATCGAAAGAGGCGCAGATGCTCGCCTCGGTCATGTTCGACCTCCGCCCCATTGGCGGTGACATGGGGTTGTTCGACGGGCTCCACGCCGAGACGTTGGCTCAAGCCTCGGGGAATTCGATCTTTACGGCCCATATGGCGACGAACGCCCTGTCCCATGCGCCGCCCTTGGGTATGCTGCGGGGCTTTGCGACCATCCGCTCTGGCGAGCATCGCAAGACCATTGACCTCAAGCTGTCCGGTGTGGTGCCCGTGGTCGATTTGGCCCGGATGTACGCGCTACAATCGGCGGGCGAAGCGGTGGCGACGCGTGACCGTCTGACGGCCGCCATTGATGCGGGTGCCGTCAGCGCCTCTGGCGGGCGGGATCTGCTTGATGCCTATGATCTGATCGCGGACACACGTCTGGCGCATCAGGCGCGCCAGATTCGCATGGGCCATGCGCCGGACAACTTTTTAGCGCCCAGCAGCCTGTCAGAATTTGAGCGAAGTCATCTACGCGATGCCTTTGTGGTGGTAAAACGCATGCAATCCGCCCTGATGCAGGGGCGCGGCCTGTTGGGGTAGGCAGGCCGCAGAACGGACCCGGGGGAGGGGAGAGACCATGTTCTTTGAATTGATCGGCACGATTGTGGCCGGGGTCGCAGCGGCGCTGTTGGTCTGGGCGATCAACCGCCCGCTGAAAGGGCGCCTGCCCCGCTGGCTGATGCCGGTGGCGGCTGGGGCGGCCATGTTGCTGGCCGCCATCAGCAGCGAATACGGCTGGTACGACCGCACGCGGGAACGGATGCCGGAGGGGATGGTCGTCGCGCAAACCATTGAGGAGCGATCCTTTTACCGTCCGTGGACCTATGCCGCACCCTATGTGACGCGCTTCGTCGCCGTGGACGTTGCGGCCAAGCGGACCCACCCGGATCAGCCGGGACAGCGCATCGTGGACCTTGTGTTCTATGGCCGCTGGGCCAGGACGGCCAAGATCCCCATGCTGTTCGACTGCGCCGAGGGGCGGCGCGCGGACATCGCCGATGGCGTCGCCTTTGCCCCAGACGGTGCGGTCGAAGGCGCGGATTGGCGCGCCGCGCCCGAGGGCGATCCGGTCTTTGCCGCCGCCTGCGCCGAGGTCTGAGCCATGGGCGGGGTCGGGTTGAGGCTGCGGATCTTTCTGTTCTTTTGCGTCGTTGGGCTTGGCTTCGTCGTGGTGTCCGGGGGCGCGGCGATCCTTGGCTATCGCCAGGCAGGCACGCCCGAGGCCTTCTCCGCCTTCGTGACCTCAGGCCTCGTCGGCGTGTTCGGGGGGCTCGCCCTGGTGACCTTCATCTGGCGCCTGTTCGATGAACACATCGGACGGCCTATCGACGGGCTGGCCGCAGACTTTCGCCTGCGGGCGCAGGCCGCCAGCGCACGGAGCATTGACGCGGGCGCCGCGCGCTATTTGGGGGATCTGGGCCCGGCGGCCGCTGCGCTACACCGTTCCAGCCAGGCGGAGGCCCAGGACGAGGCGACCGCGGACCGGATCGACGGGTTGGAGCGCCAACGTGCGCAGTTTCTGCGAATCCTGTCGGATATTCCCGTCGCCGTGATGATCGCGACGCCTTCCCACCAACTGGTTCTCTACGATGGGCAGGCCGCCGATATCCTGGAACGGGTGAGCCCGCCCAGGCTGATGGCGTCGCTCTATGACTACTTTGAGCCCCAAACGTTGGACGCGGCGCTGGACCGCGTGCCCACGGCGCGGGAGGGGCTCTGCGCAATCTCAATCACCTCCCGCGCGGGGCACCTTTATACCGGGCACCTCCGGCGGTTTGATGCCCCGGCGGGCTATGCGCTGATGTTGACACCGCTGGCGCCGTCGGCGGCCCGTCCCTTGGTCTATGACTTCGATCTGTTTGATCGCGCACCCTCCGACGCGGTGGAGGCGACGGCCCTGCGGGATCTGACCTTTGTGGTGTTCGACAGCGAAACGACGGGTTTGGACCCAGCCCGGGACGAGGTCGTGCAACTGGGAGCGGTGCGCGTCGTGAACGGCCGCGTGATCCCGTCGGAGCGCTTTGAGACCCTCGTCAACCCGGGGCGATCCATCCCGGCTGCCTCGACCAAGGTCCACGGCATCGACGACACCATGGTCGCGGATGCCCCGGCCCTGTTGGAGGTCTGCGCGGCGTTCCATGGCTTTGCCGACGGCGCGGTTCTGCTGGCCCATAACGCACCCTTTGACATGGCGTTCTTGCGGCGTGCTGGCGATGCGGCGGGGCTGCGGTTCGACCATGCGGTGTTGGATACGGTCCATTTGTCCGCCATCGTGTTCGGTGGCGCGGCGGAACACACGCTGGATGCGATCTGTGATCGTCTCGACATCGAGGTGCGCGCCGATTTGCGTCACACGGCCATGGGGGACGCCATCGCCACGGCCCAGGCGTTCGCGGCGATGCTGCCTGTGTTGGAGGCGCGGGGCCTCGGGACCTATGGCGCCGTCCGGGCGGAGGCGCAGAAGCACGCCCGTATCCTGAAACTGGAAGGATAGCCGCAAGGCAACCCTCCGCGTCATCGGTGCGCTGCCCCCTGTCGCGCGGATGTGATGTGGCCACTGGACAGGTCAGGTGTCCGCCGAACACAACAGATTGATGCCTCGCCTCTTTCTGTATGGCGCGCGCCTGCTAGGTCTGGAGGTCCAACCACCAGGAGACGCAGATGCAGCCTCGCCTCGCCCCGCTCGCCCCCTCCGACGCGCTACTGTTGTTTGAAAGGACGCGGGCCCGCACCGACCGGCTGGCCGCGCCGCTCAGTCCCGAAGATATGATGCTGCAAAGCATGGAGGATGCCTCGCCCGCGAAATGGCATCTGGCCCATACCACGTGGTTCTTTGAAGAGTTCATCCTACGCCCGCGTCTGCCGACGTACGTCAGCCCCGATGACCGCTTCGCCTTCCTCTTCAACAGCTACTACGTCCAAGCCGGGCCGCGGCATGCGCGGGACAAGCGTGGATTGGTGTCGCGCCCGGGCGGCGAGGCGGTGCGCGCCTACCGTACCCATGTGGAGGACGCGCTGGCCGATCTGATGTCGGCGTCGCGCGATGACGCCGATGAGATCGCGGGGTTGGTAGAGTTGGGCTGCCACCATGAGATGCAGCATCAGGAGTTGTTGGTCACCGACCTGCTGCACGGATTGTCCCATAATCCGCTTCTGCCCGTCTACCGAGAGCCGGAGCCTTTGCCCGTGACCTCCGAGGTGCCCCTGACTTGGACCAAACACGACGAGGGCCTCGTGGAGATCGGTCATGATGGCGGCGGGTTTGCCTATGACTGTGAGGGGCCGCGCCACCGGACCTATCTCACCCCCTATGAGATTGCCGACCGCCCGGTCACCAACCGCGAATGGATCGCCTTCATGGAAGACGGTGGCTACGGGGATGCGCGGCATTGGCTGATGGAAGGCCATGCCGTGGCCTTGCGCGAGGGGTGGGCGCATCCGCTCTATTGGTGGCAACAAGACGACACCTGGTGGACCTATACCCTCCGCGGGCCGCAACCCGTGGCGCTGGATGCCCCGGTGGTTCACGTCAGCTACTATGAGGCCGAGGCCTATGCCCGCTGGGCCGATGCGCGTTTGCCCACGGAGGCGGAGCACGAGATCGCCTTTGAGACAGACCCGATCCAAGGCAATTTTCTGGATGATGGCCCGTTGCGCCCCCTACCGGGTCGGGCAATCTGGGGCGACGTGTGGGAATGGACGGCCTCGCCCTTCACGCCCTATCCCGGTTTCCGGGCCCCCGAGGGGGCCCTGGGCGAATACAACGGCAAATTCATGGTCAACCAGATGGTGCTGCGCGGCGGATCCTGTGCGACGCCACGCGACCAAATGCGGACAAGCTACCGGACGTTCTTCTATCCCCATCAGCGCTGGCAGATGATGGGCCTGCGTTTGGCGAGGGACCTGTGATGCTGGACCAAACGAACACCGACCTTGTGACCGACGCCCTGGATGGCCTACGCGCGCCGCAAAAGTGGCTCTCGCCCAAGTGGTTCTATGACGACGCGGGCAGTGCCATATTCGAGCAGATCACCGATCTGCCGGAGTATTATCCCACCCGGACCGAGGCCGCGATTTTGCGCGATCATGCCGCGGCCTTGGCGGCGCTCGTGCCGGGTGGTGGCGCTTTGGTAGAGCTTGGCTCGGGGGCTTCGGTCAAGACAAGGACCCTGCTGGATGCGGGGTCGCATTTTGGGGCCTACGTGCCCATCGACATCTCCGAAGGCTTCTTGCTGGACACGGCGGGCGATTTGATGCGCCGGTATCCCGACCTGTCCATTCATCCGGTCGTGGGGGACTTCACTGGACCGGTGGATTTGCCGGATGCGGTCGCGGGGGCGTCAAAGGTAGGGTTTTTCCCCGGCTCAACCATCGGCAACCTCGATCCAGAGGCGGCCATCGACCTACTGGCGCGGGCGCGCGCTTGGCCGGATGCGCGGCATTTCATCCTGGGTGCGGATTTGGTCAAAGAGGTTCCGACCCTGGTGGCGGCCTATGACGATGCAGCCGGTGTGACGGCTGCCTTCAATCGCAACGTTTTGCACCGTCTCAACCGCGAGGCGGGGGCCAATTTCGACGTGGCGGCCTTTGCCCACGAGGCCCGCTGGTGCGACGACCCGGCCCGCATCGAAATGCACCTGGTGGCCACCCGCGCGATGCAGGTGACGCTTGGCCCGGAGGTGATCCATTTCGCGAATGGAGAGAGCATCCATACCGAAAGTTGTCGCAAGTACACGCCAGACACCCTGGGACAGCTTGCCGAGGCCGCAGGGTGGGGTTTGGCGGAGCTGCTCACGGACGAGCAGGACCGGTTTGCCGTCGCTATCTTGCAGGCATGACGCGCTGTGCTGTGACGCCCGACGTCTTGCTTCGGGGCGGACCCGTTGGCCCTGCGAAAGGAGGGGCGTGCATGCCATATCCTCAGGCGGTCGATGTCTCGGTAAAGCGCGTTGTAGCTCAAGATGCGGTGGCGCATTAGGAGGTGTTGCTTGGTTGGCAGGGCCTTGGGGTAGAGGGGTAACCGCGCCGCCCGCTGCGTCCTGGGTCGCGCCGTCATGACTTGGGGCGCAAGAACCTTGCGCGTGCACTCCGCCCGGCCGCCCCTTTGCGCGCAAGGGGTCAGCTGCTGCCTGTCCCATAGAGGACCTGGTCCGCACCAAAGCGCCGGATCCGCGCGATTTCCACCATGCCCAGCCGGTCCAGCACGGCACGGGACCGATGGTTCGCCGTCTGTGTCTCGGCGATGATCCTAGGCAGCCCCAAGTCGGTGATCGCAAAGACCCGAACCCGACGCGCGGCCTCCGATGCGAAGCCGTTCCCCCATTGGTCAGGATCGAATTGATAGGACACCTCGTGGTCTTCCCCGTCCTTATGGCGGCTAAGTTCGATGACCCCCAGCATGGTGTCGCTCTCAGGTTTTGTGACGGCCCAAGACCAGCCGCTGATGGGCGGCGCCGTCAGGGCCGCAAAGCGTGCCTGCCGCACGTCATAGGGTTGCACGCCTCCGAGAAACCGACGCACCCGCGGATCGCCCGTCAGTCGGAGAAAACCCGTCCGGTCGCCCGCCCCTAACCCGCGCAGGCGCAGACGGTCTGTGATGAGGATTGGCGGATCGGCCATTCGTCGCGCGGTCCCGTCCCTCTGATTTCGTGCGATTGCCTTGGGGATTGTGGCCCGTCATCACCTTTGGCTGGCGCAAAGACACTCCCCCTTGACGCGGATCAATGCCTGCGATGGGCACGCGATCTAGGCGTTGCCCTCAACTTCCATGCGAAAGGTCCCTCCCATGCGCGTGTCCGTCCTGTTTCTCTTGCTCGCCGGTTGTGTCTCCTACGGTCCCTCGGAGTGGGACATCAGCGCCGAGCGCGGTGCCCGCCTCTATGATCGCATGTGCGCGTCCTGCCATGGGGCCGATGGTACCGGCGGCTTGGGGCCTGACCTGACCCAATTGTCCGCCCGCAATGGTGGCACCTTCCCAGATGAATTCGTGATGGGCACAATCGATGGCCTGGACCGGCACGGCGACGCCGATGCCGTTATGCCCGAGTTCGGCGCAGAGGGCCTGGGCGAAACCGTCATCATCGAGCATGACGGCTTTGGTACGCCGGTCCCCGCCGATCTGTTGGCCCTGACCGCTTATGTGGAAAGCCTGCAGCGGTAACCCCTATACATTTCGCGCTGGGCCGCGTAGCAGCGCCCCTTGGCCGCCTGATCCGGGGCGGCGCGGGATGGAATGCGATGAAACAGACACTTGCCGATGCCCTGGCCGAGCGTGGCTATGACACCCTGACACCGGTCCAGCAGGCGGTTCTGGCGCCCGAGTTGGATGGGGTCGATATGCTGGTTTCGGCCCAAACCGGGTCGGGCAAGACCCTGGGGTTCGGCCTCGCCATCGCGCCGACGATCCTTGGCGTGTCCGAGACCTTCGATGGGGCGGCGGCCCCCTTGGCCCTGATCGTGGCCCCAACGCGCGAATTGGCTATGCAGGTCAAACGGGAGTTGGCGTGGCTTTATGCCAAGGCGGGGGCTGTCATCGCCTCGACCGTGGGCGGCATGGACATGCGCGACGAGCGGCGGGCGCTGGCCCGTGGCGCCCATGTGGTCGTCGCGACGCCGGGCCGGCTGCGCGATCATATTCAGCGGGGCTCCATCGACCTGGGTTCTGTCCGAGCCGTGGTGCTGGACGAGGCCGATGAGATGTTGGACCTCGGGTTCCGCGAGGATCTGGAGTTCATCCTGTCCGAATGCCCCGATGCGCGGCAGACCCTGCTGTTTTCGGCCACGGTGCCCGCGGCCATCGCCAAACTGGCGGAAAGCTATCAGCAGGACGCCGTGCGCGTGGCCACTGTCTCGCAACAGACGCAGCATAGCGACATCACCTACCAGGCGCTGACCGTTTCGCCCCGCGACACCGAGGCCGCCGTGATCAACGTGCTGCGCTACCACGAGGCACCCAACGCCATCGTCTTCGCCAACACCCGCGCCATGGTCGCGCGGCTGACCACGCGCCTGTCGAACCGGGGGTTTCCCGTTGTGGCCCTGTCGGGGGAGTTGAGCCAACAGGAGCGGACCAACGCACTGCAAGCCATGCGCGACGGGCGCGCGCGGGTCTGCGTGGCGACCGATGTGGCGGCGCGGGGGATCGACCTGCCGAACTTGGATCTGGTGGTCCATGCGGAGCTGCCCACCGGGTCCGACACCTTGTTGCACCGTTCGGGCCGGACGGGCCGGGCCGGGCGCAAGGGGGTCAGCGCTTTGATCGTGCCGCCCGCCGCCGTGAAGAAGGCTCACCGCCTGCTGGGCTGGGCCAAGCTCAAGGCGGAGTGGCAGGCCGCGCCCTCCGCCGATGAGGTCCGCGCCAAGGACCGGGAGCGGATGCTGGAGGATCCCGCCTGGTTCGAGGAAACCACCGAGAGCGAGTCGCCCTCGGTCGTGGAACTGGCCGCGCGGTTCTCGCCCGAGCAGTTGGCCACGGCCTATCTGCGCCTGATGTCCCGCCACCGTACCGCGCCCGAGGAACTGACCGAGGTCACGCACGACGCCCCCCGTCCTAAGCGGGAGTTTGGGGCCAGCCGTTGGTTTGAGATCTCTGGCGGTCGCGATAAGCGCCTGGATCCCAAGCGTCTGCTGCCGATCCTGTGCAAAGCGGGTGACGTGACCCGTGATGCCGTGGGCGCCATCCGCATCCGCGACACCCAGAGTTTCGTGCAGATCGCCGAGGGCGAGGCAGACGCCTTCTTTGAGGCGGCGCGCGATGGGATCGAGGGTGGGCTGAACCTGCGTCCGTCCGACGGCCCCCCGCCCGATGATCGCGGGCCGCGTCCCGGTGGCAAGGGCAGGCCGGGCGGCGCTAAGTTCGGTAAGCCCCGGTTCAAGCCGAAGGGGCCACGCCCGCCCGAGGGGAAGCCGAACAGCAAGAAGAATAAGGCTCGCGCCGCCCAAGGCGGTAAGCACAAGTCATAAACTGTCGGCGGTCAGCCAGGGATAAAAACGGCGACCCAATGGCCGCCGCTCGCAAGTGACCCTGCCCCGGCCCTCGCGCCGGGGCCCCGGCGCTGGGGCCGGGGCAGGGGGCGCCTTATTCGACGCCCCAGATGCCTTTGTAGACATCGCGGTAGCCGTTGCCGGGATCGAAGATGTTGTCATCGCCGCCATCAAGCGCGATGTTTTCAGCCGTCACAACATGCAGGGGCGAGAGGTAGCCGGAGCATTCGGCGCCCTGCATCGCACGGTTCAACTCATCCACCAGCTGCCAGCCCTGCAGGTTCAGCGGCTCGGCCACGGTCACGGCCTGGTACTGGCCCGCGCGGATCCGCTGATAGGCGCTTTCCGACCCGTCCCCGGCGGCAACCGCCAAGGGGCGCGCATCCCCCGCGATCCCGGCGGAGGCCAGGGACGGCCCCATGAAATCGAAGTAAATGTCGTTGATCGCCAGGCTGTGGGTCCAGGCCGCGCCATGGCGCTGCAACAGGGCCGTGGTCAGCGTGGGCATCCGGTTGGACGTGTCGGCAATCGGCGTGTCCACATACTCCAGCACGGTGCCGCCCAGGGCCTCGATCTCTTCCTTGATGCGGTCTGCTTTGGCGATGGCGATCTGGAAGGTCGAGTCGGTGAAGATCACCACCCCGGGCTCGCCATCGGCATCGGCGAAGGCCCATTGTGCCGAGGCCGCCGAGACCTCCATCGCGTCGGTCGAGACATTGGCGAAGATGCCGTTGCCCGGATCGCAGCCGATGACCGGGCCGGAGTGCCAGGCCACCATGGGGATCCCCGCCTCGGCGGCTTGTTCGATGGCGGCCTGCTGTTCGGTCGAGTCGAAGCCGTTGATGATGATCCCATCGGGTTGCAGGGCAAAGGCCTGACCAAAGGCGGCGGCGCGGCTCTGCACCGATCCGGCGCCGTCGAGCACGTTGACGGACCAACCCGCGGCGGCGGCGGCCTCTTCGACGCCCTTGGTCACGCCCAGGATGCCGCCGTTCTTCAGGTCACCGGCCAGCACCACGATGCGGGCGTTTTCCATGGCGGCGGGGCCTTCGGTGGGGCCATCCCATTCGGTCTTGGGGCCTGCGTATTTCGCGACGCTCTCCATCGCTGCTTCGATCTTGGCGGCGTGGCCGTCCGCAAAGGCGGGCAGGGCGATCATCGCCGCGACGCCGGTCAGTAGGGTTCTCTTCAGCATAGTTGTTCCTCCCATGGAATGCTGATGGTTACTTGCGCGCAGCACCTTTTTTGCGCTGCGCATAGCCTGCGATGCCGATGGCGATCAGCAGGGTCATGCCGTTGAACAGGGGCTCTACCCAGAAGGAGCCGCCGAATTGCTGGATGCCGGAGATGCCCACGGCCAGGATGACCACACCGGTGATCGTGCCCCAGACATTGACGCGGCCCGGTTTGATCGTGGTCGAGCCGAGGAAGGCCCCCACCAGCGCGGGCAGCAGGTATTCGAGCCCGACGGAGGCCTGGCCAATCCGCAGTTTCGACGCCAGCAGGACACCGGCCAGCGCCGTCAGCGTCCCAGAGGTCACGAAGGCCCCCACCACATATTTACGCGTCGGGATCCCGTTCAGCTGCGCCGCCTTGGGGTTCGCGCCAATGGCGTAAAGGTACCGGCCAACGGGTGTGTATTCGAGGATCAGCCACATCACGATGGTAATCGCCAGGACGTAGAACCCGGTCACCGGCAGCCCAAAGGCAAACCCCGTCAGGTCAAAGAACCCCTCGGGCAGGACGCCGACCATCTGCCGCCCGCCCGTGTGCCACAACGCAAGCGCATAAAGGACAGTGCCCGTGCCCAGCGTCGCGATGAAGGCGTCGATCTTGGCGACCTCCACAAGGAAGCCGTTGAAGACGCCGGTGACGGCCCCCAGGATCAGCACGATCCCCACGGCGACGGGCCAAGGCAGGCCGTACATGGTTTGCAGGGAAATCGCGAGGATGTGCCAGAGCGCGATCCCATAGCCCACGGTCAGGTCGATGCGCCCAGCGACCATGGGGATCATTGCCGCCAGGGCCAGCAAGGCGATGATCGACTTATCGGCGATGATCGCCCGCAGGTTCAAAAGCGTCGGGAAGGTGTTCGGCAGTAGGATCGAGAACAGCACGATCAGCAGCGCCGTCAGGATCACCAGCCCATAGACTGGGGCCAATCGGATCAGTTTGTCGGCCAGGCCCATGCGGGCCAACTCATCGCGGGTGGGTTCCAGCGCGTCGGATTCAACGGAATTCATGGGGCAAGGTCCTCAAGCGGCTTCGTCACCGGCCGAGGCGGCCTGGATCAGGGTTTCGGTGGAGAGGGTGACACCAGAAAGCTCACCCACGACGCGCCCGCGGCTGAAGACCACGGCACGGTGACAGATGTTGGCGATTTCCTCGAAATCGGTGGAGACGACGAGGACGCCCATGCCCGAGGCCAACGCCTCGAACAGTAGATGATAGATTTCGGCCTTGGCACCGACATCGACGCCCGCCGTCGGATCTTCGGCGATCAGCAGGCGGCGCCCGGTGTCGAGCCAACGTCCGACGACGACCTTTTGCTGGTTACCCCCGGACAGGGCCTCGATGGCCAAGGTCGGGTCGTTTGGCGAGAGGCCGACCTTCTCGCCCAGGTCACGCGCCATGGCATCCTCGGTCGCGACCGAGGTCATGGACATCATGGGGCGCCCCGTGGCCGCCGGATTGAGGAAGGCATTTTCCCGGATGGTCAGCGCGGGCGCGATGCTTTCGACCACGCGGTCGCGGGCGACAAACCCGATGCCCGAGCCCATGGCAGCGCGTGGTGACGACAGGTCCGGCGCATTGCCGTCCAGCAGCACTTCGCCCTCATGCGCCTCCAGCCCATAGAGCGCGCGCCCGATGTCCTCGTGCCCCGCACCGCGCAGACCGACGAGACCGATCATCTCACCGCGCTTGATCTCCAGGTCGATGGGGCCGGCGTTTGCCGTCCGCAGGGCCGTCGCTGTCAGCAGGGCCGCGCCCTCCTGCACCTCGGGGCGGGCAATCTCGCGCGCTTTGCGCCCAACGATCAGGCTCACCAATTCCTCGGGGTTGGTGTGGTCGATGTCGCGCATCCCAACCATTTTCCCGTCACGAAGCACCGCAACCCGGTCAGAGATCTGGAAGACTTCGTCCAAGCGGTGGCTGACGTAGATCATGCCCACGCCCTTGTCCTTGAGCGGGCGGAGCGCCGCAAACAGGCGTTCTACTTCATCGGCGGGCAGGGAAGCTGTTGGTTCGTCCAGCACCAGGAAATCGCAGTCCACGGCCAGGGCGCGGGCGATGGCCACAAGGCTCTTTTCCGTGCGAGTGAGCGATGACACGCGGGCGGTCGGCTCAAACTCCGCATCCACATGGGCCAGGGCGCGGCGCGCCAGGTCTTCGGTCGCGGGCCAGTCGATGCGGCCCATCTTCTTAGGGTAGCCAACCGCCATGGCGATATTCTCTGCGACGGACATCCACTCGATCAGACCCAGGTCCTGGTGAATGAAGGCCACAGCCTGTCGGACCGAGGATTGGCCCGACACATGGCGATAGGGAACCCCGTCCACCAGAACGTCCCCAGTGTCGGGCGTATGGATACCACCCAGCGTTTTGATGAGGGTCGATTTGCCTGCGCCGTTCTCACCCAACAGGGCGACGATCTCGCCCCGATTGATGTGCAGCGAGACACCGCGCAGGGCGTGCGTGCCCCCGAATGTCTTTTCGACCGAATCGAAAAATAGGCCGTCCTGTGTGGTCATGCGCCCTCCTCCCTGGGTCACCAGCGGCATGGGTTACCGGTAACGTGACGTAGCATTGGACTGGATCGGAACTCTGTCAAGCTAGAAAAGATACCGATAACAATTTGGGGAAGACAGGCGGTTTCCGACGCGCTACATCCCTGAGGATATGGCAAAACGACCGAACCCCGGCCTCCAGGCCATCGCGGACCGTGTGGGTGTCAGCAAGATGACCGTCAGCCGTGTGCTGCGCGGCGGGGGTGGGTTTTCTGCGGAAACCGAGGCCAAGGTGCGCGAGGCGGCGGATGCCCTGGGCTACGTTCCGAATCGTCTGGCGGCGGCCTTTGGGCGGTCGGGTACTTCGACGTTGGTGGGTGTCTGCGTGCCACGTCTGAACTCGGCCCTGTTCGGGTCGGTGCTGGAGTCACTTAACGCTACGCTCGCCCGCTTAGGCTATGACACCATGATCGGCGCGCATGACCATCTGCCCTCGGAAGAGGAGGCCTGGATCCGCGCGCTGGCTGCGTGGAAGCCCGCCGCGGTCGTGCTGACAAGTCGGGAGCACTCCGCCCGCACCCTGTCGACCCTGCGCGATATGTCCGTCCCCGTGCTGGAGATGTGGGACCTGCGCACCGCGCCGATCGACCTGTCGGTGGGGTTCTCTCACTACGACAACGGCTGGGAGATGGCGCGCACCATTGCCAACGCGGGGCGGCAGCGCATAGGCTATATCGGTGGCCTGGCCGAGCGGCAGACTATGGGGGCGGTGCGTCTCAATGGCTTCCGCAAGGGCTTGGATGAGGCCGGACTGTCCGTCTTCGCCGAAGAGCGTTTGACCGACCGACCTGGTTTCTACTCGGGCTACTACGCGACCGAGATGCTGCTGGCCCGTGCGCCTAAGCTGGATGCGATTTACTACCAAGACGACGAGATGGCGATTGGCGGACAGGCCTATCTGACCGCACGCGGTATCCGTGTGCCCGATGATATCGGGATCGCTGGCTGGGGCGGGATGGAGGCGGCGTCGATCCTGCCGCGCCGTCTGACGACCACCATGGTGCCGACCACCCGGCTGGGCAAAGTGGCCGCCGAAGCCCTGGTGTCCCGCCTTCGCGATGCCCCCGTTCAAGATGTGACCGTCGTGCAGACGCGGCTGGTTCCAGGCTCCACCATCTAGAGGTTTCCCATGCATGTCACCCAAACCCCGATGCTGACCCATACGGGCGCCATGGCCATGTTGGCCGCCGCCGTGGCCGAGGCCGTACGGATGGGCCAACCCCAGTGCATCGTCATCGTCGATGCCTCCTGCGTGCCGCTCGTAGAGTTCCGCATGACCGGGTCCAAACCGCTCAGCATCAACTCCGCGCGCGCCAAGGCGCAGACGGCGGCCAGCATCGGGGCTGAGACAGTAAACATCCCCGAAGCGGTGCGCACCGGGATCGGCCTGGCAACCGGTGGGGCGGTGACCGGCTTGCCCGGCGGCTTGCCCATTGTCGTGGATGGCGCGGTCATTGGCGGCATCGGCATCGGCTCCGGCTCAGGCGATCAGGACATCGCGGTGGCGAAGGCAGCCTTGGCGGCGCTCTCTGCTTGACATTATTTGTTATCGGTAACATCAACGGTCCCAACTGCTGACAAGGAGGAGGGGTCCGCGATGACCGTAACAGTTTCCCTGATCGGGGCCGGGGCCATGGGCGGGGCCATCGGGACGCGTCTGGCGCAGACGGGGCAAGCGCTGACCGTGTTCGACCTGGACGCGGACAAGGTCGCCGCCCTGGTCGCCGAAGGGGCCACCGCCGCCGAAAGTGGGGCCGCTGCGGGCGCGGCCAGTCCCAATGTCATCACCAGCCTCAACAGCCCGGGCATCGTCGAACGCGCGGTCTTCGGCCCCGGTGGCGTGGCCGAGGGTGCGGCGCCCGGCACGTTGATCATCGACATGTCCTCAATCGACCCGGACGCCACGAAGGATCTGGCCGCGCAGGCCGCCGAGAAGGGACTCCGCTGGGTCGACTCGCCCCTGTCGGGCGGGGCACCCAAGGCGCTGATCGGGGAACTCACCCTGATGTGTGGGGGCGCCGAGGCCGATGTGGAGGACGCCAAGACCGTCCTCTCACATGTGGCGAGTAACATCACCCGCATGGGCGACGTGGGCGCGGGGCAGACGACGAAGCTGATCAATCAGGTCCTCTGCGGGTTGAACTTCATGGCCGTGGCCGAGGCAACGCAGCTGGCCCTGGACGCAGGCGTTGATGCCGAGAAGATCCCCACCGCGCTCAAAGGGGGGCGCGCCGACAGTGCGATCCTGCAGGAATACATGCCACGCTTTGCCACCAAGGATTATCGGCGCACGGGCCGCATCGACAACATGGTCAAGGACCTGAACGGCGCCCAGGATCTGGCGCGCCGGACCCATACCTCCATGCCGCTGACGGCTCTGGCGGCCGAGGTGCACCGCATGCTGACCGCCGCCGGTCTGGGCGGCGAAGACCAGGCCGCGCTGATGGAATTCTTCAAAGGACCCAACAAGGAGCACTTCCAATGATCACCCGCTACGCCCTGTTTGAAGGCAGCGTCAAAGACGGCAAGACCGAAGCCTTCCGCGCCGCCGTGTTGGAGCGTCTTGTGCCCCTCTGGCGGCAGTTCCCCGGCAACACCGATGTGCGCGTCATGTTCAGCGAAGACCGCGACGAAGGCGCGCCGGAGTTTCCGCTGATTCTGGCCATAACCTATGCCGATGTCGCGGGTATGGAGAGCGCCCTGGCCAGCCCCTTCCGGGCGGAATCACGGGACGTGACGGGTGAGATCGTGGCCGAGTTTTTCGACGGTCGCATCCACCACCATGTGACCGAAGCCCGCGAGTGGGTCGCATAAATCCCCTGAAAGACTGATCTTTTCGTGCGCGCCCTCGGGCGCGCATTTTTATTGCGAAATCCTCTGGACATTACGTTACCGGTAACTATCCTCGGTGATAACGATACCATTCGTGCGAGCTGGGAGGCTCGACGCACGGATTACATGGGAGGATACGCGATGACGGGGCAGCAGCCCGTGATCTCCATGCGGGGCATCACGAAACGATTTGGCGGTGTGGTGGCGCTCAATGGCGTCGACCTGGACGCCTATGCCGGCGAGGTGCTGGCGATTGTCGGGGACAATGGCGCGGGCAAATCCACGCTGATCAAGATCCTGACGGGCGTCTATCAGCCGACCGAGGGTCACGTCGAACTCGACGGCAAGCGCTTCGCCATGGCCGACCATTCCGAGGCCATCGCCAACGGGATCGACGCCGTCTACCAAAACCTGGCCCTGGCTGATCACCTGACGCCTGCCCAGAACCTGTTCCTCGGCTCCGAACTGACGCGGAACATTTTCGGCATCCCAGTCCTCGACAATGAGCGGATGCTGCAAGAAGCGACCGAGGTGCTGAAATCCCGCCTGGGCGTCGAACTGCGCGACATGAACGTCGCCGCCGAAAGCCTGTCGGGCGGCCAACGCCAGGCCGTCGCCATCGCCCGCGCCGTGCGTCACAGCGACCTGCGCGTGCTGGTGATGGACGAGCCGACCGCCGCACTCGGGCCCCAGGAAACGGCCCGCACCCTGCAATTGATCAAGACGCTCCGCGATCAGGGGCTGGCCGTGATCGTCATCAGCCACGCGCTGGATGACGTGTTCGAGATTTCCGACCGCGTGCATGTGCAGCGGCGCGGACGCTGTGAGGGGGTCGTGATGACCAAAGATGTAACGCCAGAGGACCTGCTGGGTCTGATCACCGGCGCGAAGACGGCGGCGTAAAGGATGACGATGATGACCACCGACACCCGCTCTCCGCTGGCGAAACTGGAACCGATCATGGGGGTTCTTGGCCCCCTTGTGATGATCGTGCTGATTGCCGCCTTCATGGGCGTGTTCGAGCCTGCGCGGTACTTCCGCCTGTCGAACATGAACCAAATCCTGCTCGATGCGGCGCTGTATATGCCCATGGCCGTGGCGATGACCTTCGTCATCACGCAGCGGGGTATTGACCTGTCCATCGGCTCGGTCGCGGCGCTGACCGCGATCATCATGGCCTTCCTGATCAAACAATACGGCTTCTCGGCCTGGGTCGCGGGGGGCATTGCCCTGATCCTGGGCGCGCTGATGGGGTTTATCAATGGGTTGATCATCACGCGGCTGAACGTGCCCGATCTGATCGGCACGCTGGCCATGGACCTGGTCTATCGCGGCTTTGCCCTGGTGTTGGCCAAGGGCCTGGTGCTGGCACGCTTCCCCGAACTGGTGACCGAGGTTGGTCGCGGGCAGAGCCTGATCTTCCTGCCGACACCGGTCGTCATCGGCCTGCTGACCGTCGTGCTGGGCTGGTTCCTGCTGACCCGGACGCATTTTGGCCGCTACACCATCGCGATCGGGTCGAACCCCGAAGCCTCCGAGATGACGGGCGTCAGCGTCGATCGCCACAAGATCTACGCCTATGTCTTCATGGGCACCATGGCGGCGCTGGCCGGCATCATGCTGATGGGCAAGCTGAACGCCATCCAGGCCACCAGCGCGCCTTATTTCAACCTGCACGTCATCGCGGCGGTGGTTGTTGGCGGCACGTCCCTGTTCGGTGGGCGCCCGTCCATCGTCGGCTCGCTGGCCGGTGTCCTGCTGCTGTCGATGATGATCAACGCGCTGGTCACCCTGCGGATCGAGTTCTTCTGGCAGTCGGTCGCCTCGGGCGCGGTCATCATCCTGTCGGTCGCGGCCTATGCCTGGCTGCAGAAGAAGGACCGTGATGGCGCGGGCAGCTTCCGCGAAGCCCTCGCCAACCCCGACACGCAAAAGACCATTCGCATGGGCGGCCTGCTCATCGGCGGTCTCATTGCCCTACTGGCTATCGGCGCGCTCTTCGCAACGACGCCGGGCGCCTCGGGCTGACCCATAACAAGGAAACGGTTCTAGGGAGGAAACGAACCATGACCATCAAGACCATCATCACGGCGGCCAGTGCCTTGGCCCTGACCGCCGGGCTTGCCGCCGCTGACGGCCACCTGCCGCTCAAGACGCTTCCCGACGACGGCGAGCGCGACTACTGGGTGCCGGGCCAGGTGAACGTGGACGGCACGCTGGAAGCCCTGCAGGCCGTGACCGGGGAGGCCGCCGTGCCCTTCTCCGGCACCCTGGAGGAGCCGGTACAGATCGCCCTGATCTACCCGTCCGCCGATACCTCGGACTTCTGGGCGCGCAACTACCTGGCGCTGACCAAGCGTCTGGAAGAGCTGGGCATTCCCTTCGAGACGACCGAGTTCGCCAGCCGTCAAGTGGAGCACTCGCTGCAGGCCACCTACGCCAGCCAGGTGGAGCAGGACGCCGACCTCTATGACTTCGTCATCTTTGGGCCGTCGGAACTGGCGACCCAGGCCGACAACATCGACAAGCTGTCGGGGAACGAGGATCTGACGACCTTCGTCTGGGCCTTCCACACGCCGCTGAAGTACCTGGAAAACCAGCCTGCCAATTGGTTCGACTTCTCATCGGCGGCCGGTGCGCTGATCATCTGCGACTACATGGTCGAACGTCTGGGCACCGACGTCACCTACGCCATGAACCGCGGTATCCCAGGCATCACCGACAACCAGCGGTCGGGCGATTGGGCCGACTGCGTGAACGAAAAGGGCAACTGGAACCTCGCCTACGAACACTATGGCGAATACACCCGCGAGGGTGGGTTCGAGGGCACGCAGCTGATGCTGCAGGCCTACCCGGAGGCCAAGGTCATCCACAACGCCAACACCGCCATGTCCATGGGCTCGGTCGAGGCGCAGCTGGCCGTCGATAAGGCGGGCGAGGTCTTCTCGACCGGTTGGGGCGGCACCGGCCTGGAGCTGGACGCCATCCGCCGCGGCGAGCTGGACGCCACGCCCATGCGCATGGGCGACGACGTCGGCGCGGCGACCGCCGAGGCCATCAAGTATCACCTGGAAGGCCGCGCCGAAGAACTGCCCTTCGTCTTCCTGGGCCGCATTCAGATCGCCCACGATCAGATGAGCGCCGAAGAGCTGGACGCGCTCCAGACCGAAGCCTTCCGCTTCTCGGGTGTGGGTGCCTTGGAGCGCTAAGCCTCTCCCCCTTGGCGCACCGAAAGAGGGGCCGGACCGTCGCGTCCGGCCCCTTTTGCATCGCGCCAAAGGTATCGTTAACGTAAGGCAACCAGACCGGAGCGAAGACGAGCGACCATGCAGCGCAATGCACGAATGAAAGATGTGGCCCAGGCGGCGGGCGTGTCCGTGATGACCGTCAGCCGCGCCTTCAAAAAGGATGCCTCGGTCAAGCCCGCGACCCGCGCGGCAATCATAAAGGTCGCGGATGAGCTGGGCTATGTCTACGACAGCACGGCAGCCAACCTACGCTCGCAAAAGACGGACTTCGTCGCGGTCCTGATCCCCTCGCTCAACAACGCGAACTTTGCCGATACCGTGGGGGCCATGACACCGGTCTTGTCGGAGCATGGGTTGCAGATCCTGCTGGGCTACACGAACTACGACATCCACGAAGAGGAATACCTGGTCGAGCAACTGCTCAAGCGGCGACCCGAGGCGATCGTCCTGACCGGAGGGCGGCACACGGATCGGACGCGGCGGCTGTTGACCGCGGCGGGGATTCCAGTGGTGGAGACCTGGGACCTGCCCGAGGACCCGGTGGACCGCGTCGTGGGGTTTTCCAATGCCGAGACCATGGGAACGATGGTGGATCATTTGGTCGCCCAGGGTCACCAGCGGATCGCCTTCATCGGTGGCGATACCGACGGCGACACGCGGGGGGCCGACCGGCGGCGCGGGTTTCTTGCGGCCATGGCGGCCCATGGGTTGGAGACGTCCCGTCTGATCGGGGCCGGTACGCCGCCGATCTCCATGCGCGAGGGGGCCGAGGCCATGGGACGGCTGTTGGAAGAGCATCCTGACACCGATGCGGTGGTTTGCGTTTCAGACCTGTCGGCTTTTGGGGCCTTGACGGAATGCGCGCGGCGCGGCCTGTCGGTGCCGGGGGACATCGCCGTTGCGGGCTTTGGTGCCTATGAGATTGCCGACATCTGCGTGCCGCGCTTGACCACCATCGACCCGCACCCGGCCCGGATCGGGCAGGAGGCGGCGCGGATGATCGTCGCACTCTTGGCGGGCGCAGGCGCGGAGCGCCGCGTGGCCGTGGAGCCAGCGTTGACGGCAGCAGAGTCTACGGTGCGGGTGTAGCGCGCTCGGGACACGGGGTGCCCGGTCGAGCGGTTGCGACGGCATATTTTTGGAACATCGAAAGGGGGCCGGTGCCCCTCCTTGGCGGGTGGATCCGTGTGAGGACCTTCTGATTTGTGCTGGTAGCCAGGTTTTTTGGATTTGGGGAGGGCGCGTTCGCCCGGGGATTTTTGGTGGGCCGCGTTTGTCTGTGAGCTTAGCCTGGTCTTGAGATCTGTCGTCAGGTTGCACTGCCCAACTGAGGCGCTGCTTCTGGGGTGGTGACGCGTAAGGCGTTGGCCAGCGTGACCCTGGTCGTCGCAGGGGCTAGGCCGGTTGTCCGGACCTTCAGGTGAATTCGGTCCTCCTGCTAGGTGACGATATGCTTGACCTTGGCGCGAACCGCCGATGTGGGGCGTGGCGCGCCCTTGGGCATCGGGCGGCCGTGTAGTTTCTGACGGTGGACTTGGCTCGTCAGGCGGTTGGCTGCCAGCGGGCTCTCGTTCTCGGCTGATCCGTAGGCGCTATCGGCCCAGACGTCCTGCGCGGTACTGGCGGCCTGGACGGGCCTTTTGCGGCGGTCCGCCGTCGTGCCGGGCGGCATTGGTGATGGTCTGGTGGCGGATGCTTCGTGCATCCGGTTGATGTTGATATGGGATCAGTAGCCGGAGATCGGGATTGCGAACTCCAGTGGCTTGGTCCTGTGCATTGGGTCAAAGATGCTGAGGCCGCAGAACCGCGCCCAACTCAGCCGATCTCCTTCGCTCCAGACCCCCGCCTGAGTCGCGGTCGATTATCCACACCGCCTCAACGGCAATGACAAATCGAAGCAAAAGCAAAGCGATGCGTTACTTCAGGCGCGCAGGTGGTCAATGCCGCCTGGTGACATGATCGGGGCGGTTGGGCAGGGTCAGGGCTCCGTTGCCCCGTGGTTGGGTGCTGACCAGTTTGCCCTTGGAGATGACCGAAAGGCGGGCGGGGCGGAGGCGGATGGCTTCGGTCGGTGTGCCGGCATCCAGCACGACGAGGGAGGCGGTGCAGCCCGGCTCCAACCCATACCCCGGCAACCCAAGGATGCGGGCGTTGGCCCCGGTCACCATGTCAAAGCACTTCGCCATCTCGTCCGGGTGGGTCATCTGCGCCACGTGAAGGCCCATGAAGGCCACGTCGAGCATGTCCGCTGTCCCCAGCGAATACCATGGATCCAGCACGCAATCCTGTCCCCAGCCGACCTCAATGCCCGCAGCCAGCATCTCGCGCACGCGGGTCAGCCCCCGGCGTTTAGGATAGGTGTCGTGGCGGCCTTGGAGGACGATGTTGATCAGCGGGTTGGGGATGGCCGCGATCTCGGCCTCGGCGATCAGAGGGATCAGCTTGGAGACGTAGTAATTGTCCATGGAATGCATGGAGGTCAGATGTGATCCCGCCACGCGGCCCTGCAGGCCCAATCGCTGAGTCTCATAAGCCAAGGTTTCGATGTGGCGCGACAGGGGGTCGTCGGTCTCGTCGCAATGCATGTCCACGGGCTTGCCCAGTTCGGCCGCCATCTCACACAGCAGACGGATCGAGGTCGCGCCGTCTGCCATGGTGCGTTCGAAATGGGGGATGCCGCCGACCACATCCACCCCCATCTCCAGCGCGCGTTTGGTGTTTTCCAGTGCCGTCGGGTCGCGCAGCAGACCGTCCTGCGGAAAGGCCACCAGTTGCAGGTCGAGATAGGGGCGCACCGCCTCTTGCACGTCCAGCAGGGCCTCGACGCCCTTGAGCGTGTCGTCGCAGGTGTCTACGTGGCTGCGGATGGCCAGCAGACCCATGGAGACCGCCCAATCGCAGTAGTCCAGCGCGCGGGCCTTGATTGCGTCCTGGGTGGCGACTTGCTTGAGCTCTCCCCAAAGGCCGATGCCCTCCAGCAGCGTGCCCGAAGCGTTCACGCGGGGAATGCCGTAGCTGAGCGTCGCGTCCATGTGGAAGTGGGGGTCGACGAAGGGGGGCGAAACCAGATCTCCGGTGGCGTCGATCACATGGCGCGCTTGGGCGGTGCCCAGGTCCTCAACAGCCGTAATCGTATTGCCTTGGATGCCGATGTCGGTCACACGCCCATCGGGCAGGGTGCCGCCCTTCACGATCAGATCGAACATCACCGCTCTCCCTTGTTGAATGGCACCATAAGGGCTGCGGGCACCGAGGCGCGGCGGGACATGACGACCAGCGCCAGGATGGACAGGATATAGGGGGCCATCAGGAAGACCTGATAGGGCGCATCCGCCCCGATGGGTGTCTGTTGCAGGCGGATTTGCAGCGCATCGAAGGCGGCAAAAAGGATTGCGCCCAGCAGGGTCTTGCCCGGCTTCCATGCGCCAAAGACCACCAGCGCGATACAGATCCAGCCCCGTCCGTTCACCATCTCAAAGAAGAAACTGTCGAAGGCGGACATGGTGAGGAAGGCGCCGCCCACCGCCATCAAACCGGACCCAACGATGACGGCGCCCATCCGCAGACCCGTGACCGACAGGCCCTGGGCCGCCACGGAGGCCGGGTTCTCGCCCGCCGCGCGGAGGGCCAGGCCAAGGGGCGTGCGGAACAGCACGAAGGCCGTCAGAGCGGCGGTTGCAAAGGCGGCGTAGGTGAGCGGAGTTTGCTGGAACAGTGCCTCGCCCAAAAGGGGCAGATCGCCAAGGATAGGGACTGTGTAAGGCTCGAAGGCGTCGATCTTGGGCGGGCTCGTCACCTCGGGCAGGGCGATGCGATAGGCGTAGTAGGTGGCCGCCGTCGCGAGCAACGTGATCCCCAGACCGACCACATGCTGGGACAGGCCGAAGGGCACGGTCAGCGTGGCATGCACCGCCCCGAAGACCATCCCCATCACCAGCGCCACGCCGACCCCCATCCAGAGACCGGCCCCCGCATAGACTGCCATCCAGCCGGCGAAGGCCCCCACGACCATGATCCCCTCGATCCCGAGGTTCAGCACGCCCGCGCGCTCACAGATCAGCTCGCCCATGGCGGCGAAGATCAGGGGGGAGGCGATGCGGATCGCCGCCGCCCAAAAGGACGCGCTGAGCAGGATGTCGAGGATCTCGGTCATGTCCAGCGCACCCTCCGCCGTGTCAAGCCGATGGCCAGCACCATGGCCAACAGGGCCGTCGCAAGGACAATGTCGGCGATGTAGGTGGGCACACTCGCTGCGCGGCTCATGCTGTCGGCGCCTACGAAGATGCCCGCCACGAACAGGGCCGCGACAACGACACCCAGGGGGTGCAGCAGCGCCAGCATCGCGACGATGATGCCGGTGTAGCCAAAGCCCGGCGACAGATCCAAGGTCAGCGATCCCTTGGCCCCCGCGACCTCGGAAAACCCCGCAAGCGCCGCCAACCCCCCAGACAAGAGCGCCGTGCGCAGCAGGACGCGGTTCACAGGCATCCCCGCAAAGCGCGCGGCTTTAATGTTCAACCCCACCGCCCGCATCTCATAGCCCCAGATCGTGCGCGTTTGTAGCACCCAGACCAGACAGGCGGCGATGATCCCCAGGGCAAACCCCCAATGCAGGCGCAGCCCCTCAGCAATGCGCGGCAGGCGCGCTTCGGGGATCAGGCGCGGCGACTTGGGCCAGCCCATGCCCATGGGGTCCTTCAACGGACCTTCCAACAGGTAGGACACGAACAGGAGCGCCACGAAATTCAGCAAGAGGGTGGTGACGACCTCATCCACGCCGAAGCGCGTCTTGAGGATCGTCGGCACCAACAGGGCGCAGGCCCCAGCGATCATCGCGGCCACGGCAAGGGTTGGCAGCAGCAGTGCGGCGGGCCAGCCCAGGAGGCCCGTGCCCAGGACCACGGTCAGAACGGCCCCCATGTAAAGCTGCGCCTCCGCCCCGATGTTCCAAAGCTTGGCGCGAAAGGCGACTGCGACGGCGAGGCCGGTGAAGATCAGGGGCGTGGCGCGGTTCAACGTCTCTAACAAGGCGAATTTCGACCCAACGGCGCCTTTGACGACCAGCCAAGCGACCTCCCCCGGGGCCGCCCCCGCCAAAGCGGCCAGCCCCATGGCAAACAGCGCCGTAGCCACCAGGGCCAAGACCGGCAGGCCGATTTGGCGGGTCAAGGACGGCGCGGGGATCGGTTCAAGCCGCATGAAAGGACCCTACCAGGCGGTGGCGGCTTGCCGCCCCCACGTGTCTTGCCCCGCCCAAGACAGTGGGATCAGGCGGCACGATCAAACCCTTCTCCTGCCATCCATTGACCCAACTGCGCCGGTGACATCTCGCCCCGCGCAAACCCGGGCGACACGCGGCCCTCCGACATCACATGGATCACGTCCGACAGGGCGATCACTTCGTCCAAATCCTCAGAGATCAGAAGGACCGCCGCGCCTCGATCCCGGGCGGCCAGCAGTTGGCTATGCACATAGGTCAGCGCCCCGATGTCGAGGCCACGCACGGGCTGGTTCGCCAGGATGATCTTCGGCGCGCCCTCCATAACCCGGCCCAAAATGAGCTTTTGCATATTACCACCGGAGAGCAACCGAATGGGCGTCTCCGGACCAGGACAGCGCACGTCATAGGTCTCAATGATCCGCGAGGCGAAGGCCCGCGCCGCGCCGTGGTCAAACCAGCCAGCATGCGACATGGGGGCCTCGGCGTAGCGCTCCAGCATGCTATTTTCGGTCAGTGAGAGGTCTCCGATCGTGCCGGTGCCGTGGCGATCTTCGGGGATGCGCGCGATCCCGGCGGCGATGGCCGCGCGCGGGCTCCAATCGGTGGGCACCTGACCGTCCACGCGCATCTCACCGGCTGTCGGCGCGGTGAGTCCCGCCAACAGATCTGCCAAGGCGCCCTGTCCGTTGCCCGACACCCCGGCAAGCCCCGTAATCTGCCCGGCAGGCAGCGTCAGGGTCACATTCCGCAACCCGTCCGTCGAAACGCCCACCAGGTCGACGCGCGGTGCCCCTGGCTTGGCCGGGCGGGGCTTGGGTGCTGGAATATCGCCCCCCACCATCAGGCGCGCCATGTCCTGGGGCGTCGTCTCGGCGGTTGCCGCCTGGGCCACCACGCGCCCATGGCGCAGCACGACGACTCGGTCCGAAATCGCCGCCACCTCGTGCAACTTGTGGCTGATGAAGATGACCGACAGCCCGCGCGCGACGGCGGTCCGCAGGGTCGCGAAGAGGTCTTCGGCCTCCTGAGGGGTCAGGACGGCGGTCGGCTCGTCCAAGATCAAGATGCGCGCGTCCCGGTATAGCGCCTTGAGAATTTCCACGCGTTGCCGCTCCCCAACGGACAAGTCCGCGACGCGGGCCCCGTGATCGACCCTCAGACCGTAGTCCGCCATGAGCGCGTCGATTTTCGCTACGGCCCTGCGCCGTCCAAGGGATGGGGACCACAGGGCTCGGGTGCCCAAGACGATGTTCTCCAGGACACTAAGGTTCTCTGCCAGGGTGAAGTGCTGGTGCACCATGCCGACTCCGGCATCCAGTGCGGCGCGCGGCGCAGCGGGGGGCAGGGCGCGACCGAACAATTCGACCGATCCCGCGTCTGCGGCATAGAGCCCGAACAGGATGTTCATCAGCGTCGTTTTGCCCGCGCCATTTTCGCCCAATAACGCCACCACTTCGCCCCGGTGCACATCGAACGAGACATCCCCATTCGCGATCACCGGGCCAAAGCGCTTCGTCACACCAGTCAGGCGCAGGACCACGTCCGCCATACAAACTCTCCGGGCGTTACCCTTAACGGAAGGGACAGGCCCTTATGTTCGATGTTCCCAAAATATGCCGGGGTCTGGGGCAGAGCCCCAGCCTGCGCGCGGGAACGAATCCCGCGCCCGCAGACCCGGGGCAGCCCCGTTAAGAGGACGTCGGCTCATCGTCGTTGATGTCCACGGCGAAGTCGCCCGCTTTGATCGCCGCTTCCCGCTCGGCAACCAAGTCGAGGGCCGCCTGGGGAACCTTGCCTTCAAACGTCCCGAGCGGCGCCAGGGACGACCCGCCCCGATCCATGAAGCTGTATCGACCGTAGTCGGCGGCCGTGAACTCCCCCGCTTTCACGGCGGCAATGGCCGCATCCAGGGTCGGTTCAAAATGCCAAATCGCCGAGGCGACAACCGTTTCGGGATAATCGGCCTGGGTGTCGATGACGTTGCCGATGGCCAGAATGCCCCGCTCCTGGGCCGCGTCCGACACGCCAAAGCGTTCCGCATACATCACGTCGGCGCCGTTCTCGATCATGGCAAAGGCCGTTTCCTTGGCCTTGGGCGGATCGAACCAGGAGCCGATGAAGCTGACCTGGAAGGTCGCCTCTGGCTTCATTTCGCGCACGCCCGCCATGAAGGCATGCATCAGGCGGTTCACTTCTGGGATGGGGAAGCCGCCGACCATGCCGATGTTGCCGCTCTCGGACATGGACCCCGCAATGATCCCGGACAAATAGGCTGCGTCCTGGATGTAATTGTCGAAGACGGCAAAGTTCGGCAGCGCGGCGTCTTCTTTGAACGAGGATCCCATCAGGAACGCGGTGTCAGGATAGTCGGCGGCCACTTCGCGGGCCTCGGCTTCGGCGCCGAACACCTCACCCACGATCATGTCCATGCCCTGCTCGGCGTATTCGCGCATCACGCGGGGGTAGTCGGTGTTCGCGACATTTTCGGTAAAGGTGTATTCGATGTCGCCCCGTGCGGCAGCGGCTTCGGCGGCCTTGTGGATGCGGCTGACCCATTGTTGTTCCACCGGCACGGTGTAGATCCCCGCGACTTTGAGCGGCCCGTGACCGTCAGCGACGGCGGGAAGGGCAGCGACCAAGGCGATGGCGGCTGCTCCGCAGAGGAGGTGGCGACGAGTGGGGTGGGGCATTTGGCTTCTCCGGCAGATATCGCCCCGAGGGTTCGATCATCCTAACCCTAAGTCAAGACAATTGACCATTTGGTTCAATCCCTGCGGAGAGTTCGGGCAATCTCTGTCCGCATCGCCCAATGTGACGCATCAACGGGCATCCATCGGTGTGTGAGGGGCCGCCCGGGGGCGGCCCCATCGGCCTTGTGAGTCTCGCTCAGAACGGGCTGTCCGGGTAGTAGAAGTCCATGGCGTTGTCCTGGGTGACCAGGACGGACCCGATGGTAAAGGTCCCCGCCACCGGCGCGGTGGAGGTCATGCCCACCGCCGTCATCTCAATCGCCGTGGCGATCATCGAGGGCGGATAGGTGACATTGGCTGGGATCATCGCATCGCCGTCTGCGGTGCGTTTGATCATCTCTTTCATGCCCGCGCCGCCCAAAACGAACTGGATGTCATCGCGACCGGCGGCCTCGATTGCCGCCAAGACACCGATGGCCATATCGTCATCGCTGGCCCAGACGGCGTCCAACTGCGGGTGCTTGGACAGGAAGTCCTGCATCACGGTGAAGCTGTCGTCGCGGTTCCAGTTGCCGTGCTCCATGCCCACGATCTCAATGCCGGAGCCTTCGATGGCGGCTTGGAAACCTTCGACCCGCTCGTTGTCGATGGTGGTTGGGATGCCGCGCAGGGCGACGATCTTGCCACCGTCGGGCATGGCCTCGACCATGTACTCGCCGGAGACCCGACCAAAGCCCGGGTTGTCGCCCGCCACATAGAGGTCCTCGATCCCCTCCTGCGCCAGGCCCCGGTCAACGACGGTTACCCAAGCGCCGCTGTCGGCCACGGCGGCCACGGGGCCGGTCAGCGGCTCGGATTCAAAGGGCAGGACCACAAGCGCGCTGATGTTGCGGGTGGCGAGCATGTCCTCAATGTCATTGACCTGTTTCGACGGGTCCGACGCGGTGGCCAACACGAAATCGAGGCCCGGATAGACGTCTTCCAACCGGTTCACGGCCTCCTGCGCGTGGAAGTTCATACCCCCCGCCCAGCCATGGGTTGCGGCGGGGATCGAGACGCCGATGACCTTCACGTCTTCGGCCAGGGCGGGCAGGGCCGTGGCTGCCATCAGGGTCGCCAATGCGATATGTTTCATGGTTGTTCCTCCCTTGGTTTTGGTGTCCGAGGTCTCCTCAGCCCTCGGCCTTCCGTTCCCGCTGCAAGATCACGGCGAGAATGATGATGACCCCCTGGATCGCCCCGTTCAGGTAGGGGCTGACCCCGTCGGTCAGGTTCAGGATGTTGTCGATCAGGCTGAGGATCAGGACGCCGATGACGGTGCTCCAGACGCGCCCGAACCCGCCCTTGAGCATGGTGCCCCCGATGATGACGGCGGCGATGGCCTCCAGCTCCCACAGGACGCCGGTGGACGACGACGCGCTGCCCAAGCGCGGCACATACATGATGGTCGCGATGCCCACGAGGATGCCGAGAAAGACATAGGTCAGTAGTCTCACCCGGTTGACGTTCACGCTGCTGTAGCGGGCGACTTGATCGTTGGAGCCGACGGCGGCGGCATGGCGGCCAAAGGCGGCGCGGCGCATGACGACCTCGCCGATCACCGCGACCAACGCGAAGACGATGATCGGCCAGGCGATGCCCAGGATGCCGCCGTAGTACAGGGGCCGGATCACGGTGCGCATCCCGAAGTCCAGCGACAGCGTGCCGCCATCGGCCAGCCAGGTCACAAGGCTGCGGTAGATGCCCATGGTGCCCAGGGTCACGATGAAGGCCTCGATCCGCATGGTGGTGATCAGGAAGCCGTTCACCGCGCCGGCCAGCGTGCCGACGACAAGGGCTGTAACCATGCCCGCCAGCACAAGGGGCAGGCCCGGCCCCAACGTGTCGAGCAGGCCGTTCATCACCAGGATCATCAGGCCCGCGATAAAGGCCGCCATGGACCCGACCGACAGGTCCAGCCCACCCGCTGTGATCACGAATGTCATGCCCACGGCGATGATACCGATAAAGGCCGAACGGGACAGCACGTTGGTGATATTGCCCGCGCTTAGGAAGTTCTCGTTCAGCGAGGCGCCCACGGCGATCAGCACGATGAGGGCCAGGATCGGTCCCAGGACTTTGAGGTCGAGTGTCATGCGGCGCCCTTGATGCCGTCCAGCCCCATGGCGAGGCGGACGATCTTGTCTTCGGTGATGTCTGTGCCCGTCAACTCGCCCGCGACGCCACCGCTCCGCATGACCAGCACGCGGTCGGCCAGGCCGATGACCTCTTGCATCTCGGAGGAGATCACGATGACGGATTTGCCCTGCGCGGTGAGCGCGTGGATGAATTCATAGATCTGTTGCTTGGTGCCGATGTCGATGCCGCGCGTCGGCTCGTCGATGATGACGATCTCGGGCTGGGCCAGCATTGTCTTGGCCAGCAGCAGCTTTTGCTGGTTGCCGCCCGACAGGTTGCCCACCGCCACGGCCCGATGCGGGGCACGGATGTCGAAATCGGAAATGGCCTGGGTCAGGGCCTGATCCTCGGCGGTCTCGTCGATCAGCAGGCCGGTGAAATCGGCGAGACTTTGCAGCGTCAGGTTCTCGCGCATTCCCTTGGTCAGCAGCAGGCCGCGCTCTTTCCGGTCTTCGGTCAGATAGGCGATCCCCGCGTCCAGGGCGGCGCGGGGCGCGGGGTAGGGGGCCCGGCCGTTGACCATGCCGGTCGCTCGCCGCAGGCCGACGAGGCCCTCCATCGTCTCGGTCCGGCCAGAGCCGATCAGGCCTGCAACGCCCAGGATCTCACCCCGTTTCAGGTCGAACGTGATGCCCTGCGCATGGCCGGGCACCGTCAGGTCGCGCACAGACAGGACCGTGTCGTCGGCAACCGGGGCCGTGCGGGCGGGGTATAACGACGACACGTCCCGACCGACCATCGCGGTGGCCATATCGTCCTCGGTCATTTCGGCAGTGGCGGCCTGGGCCACCACGTGCCCGTCGCGCATGATGGTGACCCGGTCCGAGATGCGTTTGACCTCGTCCAGCTTGTGCGACGTGAACAGGATCGCCACGCCCTCCGCCCGCAGCCGGTCTACCTGTTGAAACAGCACCTCGGCCTCACGCTCGGTCAGGACGGCGGTGGGTTCGTCCATGATCAGGACACGGGCGTTCCGGCTGAGCGCCTTGGCGATCTCGACCATCTGCTTGTCGGGGTTCGAGATGTCGCGGACCCTGGCCCCGGGCGGGACCGAACAATTCAACCGGTTCAGCAGGGACTTTGCCCGCTCCGCCATGGCGCGTTTGTCGAGGAACATCCCGTGCTTCAATTCGTGGCCCAGGAAGATGTTCTGCTCGACCGTCAACTGCTCGGCCAGGTTGAACTCCTGATGGATGAGGACGACGCCCTGGGCCTCCGCCGCCTGGGAGGAGGCGAAGGCCACGGGCGCATCATCCAATCGCACCTCACCCGCCGAAGGGGACAGGTAGCCGGACATGATCTTCATGGTCGTGGATTTGCCCGCGCCGTTCTCTCCGATCAGGGCGTGGACTTCGCCGGGGCGAAGCTCCAACGAAATGCCGTGCAGGACCTGGACAGCCCCGAAACTGCGGTCGACCTGATGAAGGGTAAGCTTCACAGGTCGACCCAGGCCGCGTTCCGTCGGGAAGACCGGACGCAGGCATCGATGAACTGCACTCCGGCCAGCCCGTCTTGGACCGTGGGCAGCAGGTGATCGGGTGTTTGGCCCGCGCGCTTGGCCTCGATCAGGTCGGCGGCCTCGGCGTAGAGATTGGCGAAGCCTTCCAGGTATCCCTCCGGGTGGCCAGGCGGGATGCGCGCGGTTGATGGCTGGGTAAAGCCCGCACCGTTGCGGGTCAGCAGGCGTTTGGGCTCCCCATGGGGGGTGTGCCACAGATAGTTCGGGTCCTCCTGCGCCCACTCCAGGCCACCGGTCTCCCCATAGACGCGCAGGCGCAGGGCGTTTTCATTGCCGGGCGCGACTTGCGACGACCAAAGCATTCCCCGCGCCCCACCCTTATAGCGGAGCATGACGTGGACGTTGTCGTCGACGCGTCGCCCTTCAACGAAGGTATGGAGATCAGCGGCGAGGCATTCGCCCTTCAAACCGGTGACGAAGCCCGCCAGGTTGTAGGCATGGGTTCCAATGTCCCCCACACAGCCCCCCGCGCCGGAGCGTTCGGGGTCGGTGCGCCATTCGGCCTGTTTCAGCCCCTCGTGTTCCAGCGGCGTGGTCAGCCAGTCCTGGGGGTATTCCACCTGCACGACGCGGATCTTGCCGATGGCACCATCGGCCACCATGGCGCGCGCTTGCCGGATCATCGGATAGCCGGTGTAATTGTGGGTCAGCACGAACAGCGCGTCTGACTTTTCCGCCGCCGCGACCAGCTTTTTGGCGTCGTCCAGTGTCGAGGTCAGGGGCTTGTCGCAGATGACATGGATCCCCTGTGTCAGGAATGCTTGCGCGGCCGGATAGTGGACGTGGTTCGGCGTGACGATGGCAACGGCTTCGATCCCATCCTCCAACTGCGCTTCGCGCTGGGCCATGGCGGCGAAGGTGTCGTAGCTGCGTGCCGGGTCGAGGCCGAGCGCTTCGCCGCTGGCGCGTGCCCTCTCTGGCGTTGAGGACAGGGCCCCCGCGACCAACTCGTAGCGGTCGTCTAGGCGGGCGGCGATCCGGTGGACGGCCCCGATAAAGGCCTCGTTGCCGCCCCCGACCATGCCCAGTCGGATGCGGCGGCTCATCTGTCCAACCCCAGCATGGCGCGGTTGCCCGCGTCGTCCGCCCCGCCGTCGGCGAAATCGTCAAAGGCCTTGTCGGTCACCCGGATGATGTGATCGCGCACGAAGGCGGCCCCTTCGCGGGCGCCATCCTCGGGGTGTTTGAGCGCGCATTCCCATTCGACCACGGCCCAGCCGTCGAAGTCCATGGCCGCTAGCTTGGAGAAGACGGCGCGGAAATCGACCTGCCCATCGCCCAGCGACCGGAACCGTCCGGCCCGGTTCACCCAGGGCTGATAGCCGCCATAGACGCCCTGGCGCCCGGTCGGATTGAACTCCGCATCCTTGACGTGAAACATCTTGATGCGGTCCGCATAGATGTCGAGGTTGTCGAGATAATCCAGGCATTGCAGCACGTAGTGGCTGGGATCATAGAGCATGTTGGCGCGGGCGTGATTGTCCACGCGCTCCAGGAACATCTCGAAGGTGACACCGTCGTGCAGGTCTTCGCCGGGGTGGATCTCATAACAGACGTCGACGCCGTTTTCGTCCGCGTGGTCCAGGATGGGCCGCCAGCGGGCGGCGAGTTCGTCGAAGGCCGCCTCGACCAATCCGGCGGGACGCTGGGGCCAAGGGTAGACGTAGGGCCAGGCCAGCGCGCCCGAAAAGGTCACGTGTTGCCCAATTCCCAGATTGGCGGAGGCGGTGATCGCCTTATTGACCTGATCCACGGCCCAGGCCTGTCTTGCCTTCGGATTGCCGTGGACGGCTGGGGCGGCAAAACCATCGAAAGCGGCGTCATAGGCTGGGTGGACGGCGACCAATTGGCCCTGGAGGTGGGTCGAGAGATCCGTGACCTCGACGCCGTTTTCACGGGCGATCCCGGCAATGTCGTCGCAGTAGGTTTTGCTGCTGGCGGCTTGATCCAAATCGAAGAGGCGCCCGTCCCAAGACGGCACCTGCACGCCAGAGTAGCCGCAATCGGCGGCCCATTGGGTGATGCTGTCCCACGAATTGAACGGTGCCTCGTCCCCTGCGAATTGCGCAAGGAACAGGCCAGGGCCCTTGATCGTCTTCATGTCTTTCCTCCCTTGCCGGGGCGCCCTCCACTGCGCGTCCAGCTTGTGTAATCGATTACATACGCCAAGATGTCTGGCAAGCCCCATCGTCCTGGGGCAGAGGGTGAAGGATGGAACGCAGACCGAATATCGCGGATGTGGCACGTCTCGCGGGCGTCTCGACCGCCACTGTCAGCCGGACGCTCAGCACCCCGGAGCGGGTGGGTGCCCCGACACGTGCGCGCGTTCTGGAGGCCGTCGCCGCCAGCGGGTATCGCGCCAATGCGGCGGCCCGCGACCTGCGGCAACGGCGGGCGCGGGCGATCACGCTTCTGGCGCCGAACCTGGCCAATACCTTTTTTTCCAGCATCATTGCCGCCGTCCAAGAGGTGGCGGACACCGCTGGTCTGACGGTTCAGATTTCGGACAGCCAGGTCGAAGGGATGCGCCTTGCCGGTCTCGGCGCGGATGGTCGGACCGATGGGATCCTCTTGCTGGATGGCCAACTGGACCCGGCGATGGTGAAGGGCTGGTCCGTGCCGATTGTCATGGTCTGCGAATGGATGCCGGATGCAACCTTGCCCAGCGTGTCCACGGACAATGTCGCGGGCGCGCGTCTTGCCGTGGATCACCTGTTGGATCTCGGGCACCTGCGCATCGCCTGTCTGGGCGGGCCCGAAGGCAACGTGCTGAGCGCGGCGCGTGCAGAGGGATGGCGCGCAGCGCTGTCGGCGCGGGGGGTGTCGCCACGGCCCCAGGACCTGATCGCGGGGGATTTCACCATGGCGCGAGGTGTGGCCGCGGCCTGGGATTGGGCCGCCCAGACTGACAGAGCCACGGCGGTGTTCTGCACATCTGACGAAAGCGCCCTTGGGTTCATCTCAGAATGCGATCGGCTCGGGATCTCGGTTCCAAGGGACGTAAGCGTGGTCGGGTTTGACGATATCGAGTTTTCGGACCGTTTCATTCCCCCCCTGACGACCGTGCATCAACCTCGTCGCCAGATGGGTCTGCTGGCCGCCAAACAGTTGGTGTCCGCGCTGACCGAAGCTCGGCCACTGGACGTTGCGGCAGAGGTTTTGCCATCCCGTCTTGTGGTGCGCGCAAGCACCACGTCGCCGCTCTAGGGAAACAGCCGACAAGCGAACACGGAACCGTTTCCCGCCAGAGACCTCGACAATCCGAATCACTTTTCTTCGAATTGTCGGAAGATCCGCAGCATCCCTGATCGGCGTATCTGGCGGTAAGTTGCGAAAACAACACTCAAATTCAGCAGGGAACCGCCGATGCTGCGGGCGCAAGTTGGCGCAACAATCAATGGTTCTTGGAAAATTTGTCCGTAAAGCGGCCACCCCGCAGAATGTGGCAACATCTGGGCCAAACGCGTCTCAAATGGGGCGCGGCCGGTCTTGATCGGGAGCATTGTCACCTTTCGACAACGGCCTTGCCCCCCCTGTGTGGGCAGTGTCCGCCGACATGCTTGCGAGGTGCGGACCCCATCGGTGACCCCTGTAGTCGACCGGCGCGAGACCCCGCGCCACAGCAGCTACGGATCACTTGTTATGGCAAACATCAGCATCTTCGGTATCGGTTATGTGGGCGTCGTCGCGGCGGCTTGCCTGGCACGGGACGGCCACTCGGTTATCGCCGTCGACGTGGACCAAGGGAAGATCGACGAGATTAACGCGGGCCGCTCGCCCATCGTCGAAGAAGGCATCGACGAGCTTGTGCGCGAAGTCGTCGCCGCAGGCCGCCTGCGCGCCACCAAGGACTATGACGACGCAATTGGGAACTCTGAGCTGACATTCGTGTGCGTCGGCACGCCTTCGGCCCCCGACGGATCGGTCGGCTTGGTCTATGTCACCGACGTCTGCAAAGGTATCGGCGAAGCGCTGGCCAAAAAAGACGCGTACCACTCGGTCGTCATCCGCTCCACCATCGTGCCCGGCTCGACCGAGACGGCCTGCATCCCTGTTCTGGAAGAGACCTCGGGTAAGAAAGCGGGCGAAGGCTTCGGCGTCGGCTACTACCCCGAGTTCCTGCGCGAAAGCACGGCCATCGCCGACTACGCTGACCCCGGCCTGATCGTCTTCGGTCACATGGACAAGGTCACCGGTGACATCCTGCACGACCTGAACAAGGACCTGGATTGGCCGATCCACAAGACCGACATCCGCACCGCCGAGATGGTCAAGTACACCTCCAACACCTGGCGCGCCGTGAAGGTCACCTTCGCCAACGAGATCGGCAACATCGCCAAAGCCTCGGGGATCGACGGCCAGACCGTGATGGAGATCCTGTGCTCCGACACGAAGGCGGCCATGTCGCCCTACTTCATGCGCCCGGGCTTTGCCTTCGGCGGCTCCTGCCTGCCCAAGGACGTGCGCGCCCTGCGTCACCTGGCCCGTGAAACCGGTGGGTCCCACAAGCTGCTGAATGCGGTGCTGGAATCGAACGACGAACAGATCGCCCGCGCCGAGAACCTGGTTCTGGCCTCCGGTGCCAAGACGGTCGGCTTCGTTGGCATCTCGTTCAAGCCCGGCACCGACGACCTGCGCGAAAGCCCCCTGGTCGCCCTGGCCGCGCGCCTGATCGAAAAGGGTGTCGAAGTGAAGGTCTACGACCCCTTCGTGCAAGAAGCCTTTGATGCCGGGACCCCCGGCGCCGGTCGCGGCAACGACGGTGTGCCGGATCTGAAGGAGCGGATGGTCGGTGACCTGGATGCTCTGATCGAGGAATCGGGCACCGTTCTGGTCGGCAACTTCTACCGTGAGGCCGCGCCCGTCCTAGAGAAGGCCGTCGGGACCCGTCCGCTGGTCGACCTGACGCGGATGCGCCGCGATCTGGTCACCTCCGACGGCTACGAAGGCATTTGCTGGTAACGGCAGGCTTTGGGGTCCGGGGACACTTTGTGATGATGAACTTTCTACAACATCTCGCCTACTTCGGTGTGGTCGCGCTGCTTGCCAGCACGGTTCCCGCCGGCTTCCTAGGCGACCCCGGAGCCGCCCAGACGACCATTCTGGTCGTCGGGTTCTTGGGGGCCTGGCGTTACAGCTGGGCCGCCATCAACTTTACCCGCGCGATCATCTTTCGCCGCTTCGTCTACCCCAAGTGGAAACGCCTGCGGCAGGCGCGGTTCGACGCCGTAGAGCTGCCGTCCCACTGCTACTTCATGGTGACGACGTACCTGGTGAAGATCGATGTGACGCTGACGGTCTACCGCTCCATCTTTCGGGCGGCCTCTGCGGCGCGCGACGGGGCGACGGTTGTCGCCTCCGTGGTGGATGGCAAGGACGCCCGGCTGATCCGCGACATCTTTGAAAACATGCCCTGCGACATGACCGGCGTGAAGCTGGTCATCGACCGCATTGAATCGAAGGGGAAACGGGATGCCATGGCCAAGGCCTTGCGCATCCTGGCGTCGATGGCGCCCAGCCACCGCGATGTTTTGGTGTTTGTCGACGGCGACACGGTCGTGCCCGAGAACATCTGGGCCGCGTCCGCCCCCGTTTTGACCGACCCGAAGGTCGGCGCGATGACGACCGACGAAGCGGCCATCATCGACAAGCCCGGGCTCTACAAGGACTGGTTCAACCTGCGCTTCGACCAGCGTCAGGTGATGATGTGTTCCATGGGGCTGGCCAACCGCGTTCTGACTTTAACGGGCAGAATGAGCGTTTTCCGCGCCTCGCTCGCCACCGACCAAGGGTTCATTCAGGCGGTCGAGGCCGACTACCTGAACCATTGGCGCCTGGGCCGCGTGAACTTCCTGACGGGCGACGACAAATCCACGTGGTTCTGGTTGCTGTCGAACGGATATGAGACGGCCTATCTGCCCGACATCAAATCCCAGTCCTACGAAGAACAGCCGCGCGACACGTTCCTCGACTCGGCGCAGACCCTGATGGTGCGCTGGTTCGGAAACATGATGCGCACGAATGGCCGGGCCATCAAACTCGGGCCGGGCCGGATGGGGTTCTTTACCTGGTGGTCCGTGCTGGACCAACGGGTGTCCATGTTCACGACGCTGGTGGGGCCCCTGTCGGTCCTGATCACGGCGTTTGCGGGCGCCCCGGAAGTCATTCCGCTTTACATCGCTTGGGTGCTGTCGACCCGATATGTGTTTTGCACCTACATCGCGCTGTTCCGGGGGCATTGGTTCCCGGTGACCCATCCGCCGGTTCTGTATTTCGGTCAGGTCGTCGGTGCGATGGTCAAAACCTTCGTATTTTACCGTTTGGATCGCCAACGCTGGACCCGTCAGGGCAGCGGCGCGGCGGCCAAGCTTGCCCCCGGAGAGCGGGTCAAGCGCCTAGAATCTTTCGCCATGCATTCGATCGCCATCTCCTGGCTGATCATGGCGATCATGCTTGTGAACACGATTGAGTGAGGGCCCCGCTATGAACGATATGACCCCGATCCCTGGCGACTTTGCCCACGCAGACGAGCACCCCCTTTTGGCCGTGGCGTACACGCTGACACTGGATGGGCACACGCTGATGGGGGAACGGTTGTCCATGACGACCATGGTTACCCGCGCCGAGCGCGACGGCCCGGTGACCGGAACCAAGGGGATTGCGCGGCTGCGCATCGATTTCCCGGAGTTCTCGCTGACCCTGTCGCCCGAGGTGTTGGTGCGCGAAGTTAGCGCGGACGGCACGGTCAAGCTGACGTTCGTCGATCCGACCGGCCCCCACCTGCCGCAGCTTCGCTATGTGCTCAACAGCACCATCGCGGGGGAGCTGGCCAGCATGGATGGGCTGATGACCTACTCCGGCCCCACGGTTCCCAAGGCGGCCAAGGCAGCCCAGAAACTGACCTGGCGGGATCGGCTGCGGACCTATGGGGTGATGGCCACCTGCGTCGGCGTCATCCTGGCTGCAGGCACCGTTTTGGTGAATCGCTGGACGACCGGCACAGAGCTGCATCCGGTCTTTGTCGAAGCCCAGGGTCGGCAGATGAAGGCAACAATCGGCGGGCAACTGAGCTTTTTGAACCCAGAAGCGAAACAAGGTGAGGTGCTGTTCGCCCTCACGTCCAACGCCGGTGATATCCTGAATTTCCAGATGCCGTGCGACTGTGAGGTGCGTCTGTCCGCCAACGCATACGAGGGCGCAACTCTCCTTCCTTCGGACCAAATCCTGACAATTTTAGACATTAACCCTGAGATCAGAGCACGCACGCTCATGAGTATCGAAGGGCTCGCCAGAGTTATGACCGGAGACCGCGCGACATTGGAAATGCAGGACGGACGGAGCATTCCCGTCGATGTCATTGCAGACGACACGTCGAACGCGGCTGCCCTCCGGGGGGATCTCTTCGTACCTGTGGATGTGCGTGCGCCTGCGGGCGCTTTGACCGATGCCGACATGGGCACGGCAGGACGCTTGCGGCTCTCAACGCCGCTGCTCGGCGGCCTCCTGCCGGAGTTTGGAACCTAATGACTCGCATCACCCCTTTGATCATCTGTGGCGGCAACGGAACTCGGCTTTGGCCCCTGTCCCGCCGCCAGGCCCCCAAGCAGTTTCAGCGCGTGGGTGGACCCGAAAGCATGACGTTCTTCCAGTCTGCCGTGCAGCGGCACAGGGGTGATCTTTATAATGACCCGGTCATCGTGACGGGTCTGATGCACGAGGGCACGGTCCGAGCCCAGTTGCGCGACCTGCAAGTCAACGCCCGGATCATCTGCGAACCCATGGGGCGGAACACCGGCCCAGCCGTCCTGGCCGCCTGCGAACTGGCCGCCGAAACAGATCCGGACACGGTCTTTGTGGTTATCCCCGCCGACCACGTGATCGAAGGCGACATGGCGACGCCCATGGGGGCTTGCGTGTCTGCCGCGCTGGCCGGTCGGATCATCACCTTTGGTATCCCGCCGCGCTACGCCGAAAGCGGCTTCGGCTACATCATCGACCAGGGCGGTTTGCCTGGCTTTGACGGACCCCTGCGCGAGGTCGGTCGGTTCGTGGAGAAGCCCGCCGTTGATGAGGCGCAGCGCCTGATTGATGCGGGTGGGGCCTACTGGGCCTCGGGCCTGTCGATGTTCTCGGCCCGCACGTTGATCGCCGAATATGAGCAGATCGACCCCGACAGCACCCGGAACGTGCGCGACGCGGTCCGCTCCGGCAGCCGTAACGGCAACACGCTCAACCTGGCGGGGGCCTCTTTCTCGCTGGCAGCCTCCGAGCCGACCGAAGGCCTGATCTTCGAAAAGACCGCGCGGATCGCCTTGGCACCGCTGGACGTGAAGTGGGACGATGTGGGGTCTTGGAAAGCCATGCACTCCGTGGCGCCCGCCGACCGGGATGGAAACGTCCTGCAAGGCGACGTCATTGCCCTCGACAGCCGCAACTCCCTGGTGCGCGCAGACAGCCGCTTGGTCAGCATCGTGGGCCTGGACGACGTCGTAGTGGTTGAGACCGCCGACGCCTTGCTGGTGGCGCACATCGACGAAAGCCAAAAGATCAAGGACGTGGTCGAGCGCTTGAAGGCGAAAGACCGCCCCGAAGCACAGCGCCACGCCGATGCGCCCAAACCCAAGATGGTCGATGTCGCCAGCCCCCAAGTGGCGCCGCACATGCCCGCTGGCATGGAGGCCGACAACTTCAGCCTCGGGACCGCGGAAATCGCGGTGGGTCAGACCATGACCATGCCGCGCGGTCCCGCGAACCATCAGGCCATCGTTGTGGGTGGTGATGTCCGCGCCACGGGCATGGGCTGGATCAAGGATGTCTCCGCCGGTGGCCGCGTCTATGGCGATGAGCTGGGCGAGATCGAGCTGCGCAACCTGGGCGACGACCCGGTTCAGCTTCTGTTTGTGACGCTGGAGACCGAGGCGCCCGCGCCAAAGTCCCGGCATATCCCTGCGACCGCCCGAGGCGGCGACACCCCCAAAAAGGTGGCTTATGGTTAACCGTGCTCTGGAACGACAGCCGATTGTCACGGCGATGGTGGCGGCCATGTTGGTCGCCGCCTCCGGCAACGGCGCTGGCGCTGATGGAGGGCTCTCCTTCCTGTCGGCCCCTGCGTTCGACGATCGTCCTGTGTTCCAGGCACCTCCTCAACCGGCCCCTGCGCCCAACGCGGCCAATCCTGCCAACGCCCCCGCGGCGCTGGCCCCCCAAGGCGGGATGACGGGCAGTCTGCTCGATATTCCGACGCCTTTGACTCAGGCGCCTGCAACGGCGCCTCTGGTGCCCCTGGCCCCTGCGCCCGCCGCGACGCCCTTGCTGAGTGGTCCGACCCGCGCAACGGTCACCGCCCCGGCATTCGATACGCCGTCTGAGCCCGTCGCGGCCGAAGCCGACGATCCTCAGCCAGTGGAAGATCCCTTGGCCGTGCCTCAGTACGATCGCGCCCTGGCGTCTCGGCTGGCAAAGATGGCCGCGCGCCTCGGCAGCGGCAGCGCGGATATGATCCCGTCCACCGCCGAAGTCTGGCAAGCCGCTGGTCTGCCGGAGCCTGTGGCCAAGGTCGCCGGGTTTTCACCGTCCCAACCGCTGCCTTTGGCGCGGCCCTCCATGTTCAACCTCCGCTTGGCGTTGGCCATGCTGTCCCAGGGACGCCCCCGCCAAGATGACGAACGCATTCGCCTGGCCCAGGGCGACAAAGGTGACCAAGTGCTGTCCCTCTCGGGCGGGCAGGTCACCCTGGCTGTCATCCAGCAGGCATTGGCCAACATGGGTCTCCAGCAAGATCCCCAAGGGCCACTGCGTGTCCCGGTGATCCTGGCTGAAGATACGGTTCTGACGCTCAACCCGGGCGACATGCTTGAAATGTCGCGCCCAGATGGTGCTTTCGTGCTCAGCTTTGGGCGCGTGGAGATCGAGGGCGCCACGATCCGCTCCGTCGGCCCAGAGAACGAAATCATCACAAGCTTCGCACCCTTCTTGGCCGTTGCGGGCAGTGGCGCGTTGCGGATGCGCCAGGCCACCATCGAGGGGCTCGGTTTCGGGGATACAGCGAAGTTCGGCGGCATCTCTGTCCTGGGCCATGTTTTGCGCCCCATGTCGGACCCGACAGAGATCACCGACAACACGTTCACAGACGTTACAAGCCTCGCCATCACGGGCGTGCGGGAGGCGCTGGTGTCCGGGAACCGGTTTGGCGACATGCGTGGAGGCGCGGTCCGCCTATACAACAGTCCCAAAAGCCATGTAACCGGCAATCTGTTCTACGGTGCGGCCTCGACTAATGCGATCCGCATTCTGGATCGGTCCCACGAGGCTGTTCTGTCGGGGAATGTCTTGCTGGCTGGTGAGCGTGCCGGCATCGTCGTGCGTCGCAGCAATGCTGCCGACATTCGCGGGAACGTCGTTTGGGGCCGCGATGGCGCGGGCGTCAAACTCCAAGAAACGGAATGCAGCCTGGTGGCGCGGAACCAAGTCCTCGATAGCCGCCAAAAGGGCGTCGAGATCCGGTCCAGCGCCGCGACCACCGTTCGAAGCAATGTCATTGCGGGCAACCGGAGCGCGGGCGTTTGGATCTCGGCCCAGTCCCGTGATGCCCTGACCGAGGTCACGTCCAACCGGCTGCTGGGCAATGGCTCCGGGATTGTGGGTGCCACGGCGGCGACCGTCGCCCTGGACGGGAATGACATGACCGCACAACTGCCGCGCCTCTCCGATGGCGATCTGACCGAGGCGGCTCTGCTTCTGGCGCGGGACCTGACAGGCGCGACGCCGCTGACCTTGACCGGGGCCGAGGCCGTTCCGCCGGCACCCATTTCCTGCGGAGGCGACGCCACATGACCCGTTACGGCTTCCTCTTTCTCAGCGCGGCACTTCTGGCGCCGCCCGCCAGCGCGCTCGAAGACCATGTGCCCCTCACCATTCCACCCGCAGCCGAAACCGCGCGCATCTCGGTCGAGGCGGTGCCCTCTCGCCGGTCCATGCGCGGTCTGACCCGCGCCCAACGGGCCGGACGTCAGGCCATGCATGAAGGTGGCTTTGTGGAGCCGGACATGCTGCGCCAACTGGCCGAACGGGGCGATGGTCTGGCGGCCCAACGCTACGTCCGCGTTTTGCAGGCGGATCCGACGGCATCGGCGTCGGACCTTGCGTTCTATTCCGCTTTGGCGGTTCAGACCGGTCGCGGAAAGCTGCTGCAACAGATGCTCACCGCGATGGATTCCTTGGATCCGACGACCGAACCACGGGATCGGGTGAACCGCTACATCGCGGCGCTCTACCCCCAGGCCTGGGCGGGAAATGCCGTCGCGCTGGACGCTGTGGCCCGGTTCAATGGCGAGGGCCGCTTGTTCGGAGCCCTCTCAGAGCGCACGCGCGACCGGCTGCTTACCGAGATGCGCGCGCTGGGCGATGGGCGCGGACAGCTTGGGATGGCCGTCGGTCTGTTGGAGGACCGCGCCAAGGACCCCAGCGGCGATTGGGACCAAGCGGGCCGCGTGCGCGCCCTGTTGCAAGAAGCGGCGGCGTCACCACATCCGGGGGTCGCTGCAACGGCCGCCAGTCTACTCACAACCCTGGAGGCTGGCGGTTAGACAGCCACCCCACCCACCAAAACAGACGATCAAAAAACAGATCGCAGAGGCAGAGCATGGATATATCGAACACATCCTCCCGCATGGCGCGACTGGCCGCGAGCGTCGCGGTGGCGACCCTGGGGTTTGGCGCTTTGGCCACTGCGGCCGAGGCGTCGACCTATGCCTGTCGCGGGATAGAGCGGCCTGGAATTGACGTGGTCGAGGGGCAGAACGGCGTGTTCTACCGGATCCACCCCAACCTTCAGAACAGCCATTGGATCACGGACCAGACAGCCGATGACATCGCGGCCCTGTCCGAGGTTCTCGCGGCCCAGGGGACCCATCTGGTTGTGGTGCCGGTTCCCACCAAGGCGCTGGCCATGCCGGAGCATCTGCCGCGTCTGGCGACCTATGCGGGCTATGACCCGGATCTGGCGGCTTCGGTCTATGGGGAGTCGATCCTTCAGTTGCGCGAACGCGGTGTCATGGCCGTCGACGGACGCGCCGCGATGCGGTCGCTGGCAAACGCGGGCACGGCGCCTTTCCATGCGCTCGACACCCGCCCCACGCCCGAAGGTGCGCAAGCCTTGGCCAACGGCGTTGAGGCCGTCCTGGCCGCCGCTGGTCATGCCCCCCGCGCCCGGCAGGAGTTCCAGACCCAGCAAACCGGGCGCCACCTGGTGCCCTCAGGTTTGCGGACGCGGTTGCAGCGCCATTGCGATTACGACCTCCCGCAGGTGGAGGCCGTCACCTACGCCACCGGTGCGGGGTTGGGTGCGGCGGTCCAAGCCGTTGGCACCACCGATAACGTCGCCGTCGTGGGCACCGGGCTGACCGGCGCACCGGGGACCAATTTCGCAGGTTTCATCAGTCAAGCCACCGGGCGTCCGGCCCAAGCGCTCCATGCGCCGGGCGAAGATGCCTTTGCTGCGATCTCATCCTATGTGACCTCTGCCGCGTTCCAAGCCAGCCGTCCGGGTGTCCTGGTCTGGGAATTCCCGATTTGGGCCGATTTGGGCCGGTTCGGGGATCAGCCCATGGCCGAGTTGATCGCGGGTGCCGGCGGGGCCTGCTCGGTCGAACTGCCGGTCCAGGCGGGCGCCAATCCGAACCGGGTGCAGGCGGGGCTGACCCGCGTGTCGCAGCCGCAGAACGCCGTGCTGATGCTGGATACCGGCGGGACGCCCGCCAGCCGCGTGGCCTTCCGCTTTGCCGCCTCCGACGGGGCGCAGCGTGTCAAATCCATCCACCGGTCTGACGGACACATCCTGAACGGACGGTTCTATCTGCCCATGTCCGGTCTCTGGCCCGAAGGGGCAACCGGAGTGGAAATTGAAACAGATGCCGGCTTTGGCGCGCGCCCGCGCCTGGTCGCCTGCACGATCGCGAGGTGAGCGAGATGAAGACCCGGTTCAACCTGTTGGCCTGCACCGTTCTGGCCGCCATGACCCTCGCGCCAACCGCTCAGGCCCAATCCACGCCGCCTGTCCTGCGCTTTGCCCCACCTGCCGCGTTGGCCCCTGATGCCTGTTTCCCGCGCCTCGCCGAGCGGGAGGATGACCTGGACGTCGAGGGTTTGGATGATGAGCTGACCGACGAGGACCGTGCGCGATATCTGCGGCGCGATATTCGCAACCTGCTGCGCACCGACCCGGTGGGTGAGTTCGCCTTTATCGCCGCCCTGATCGAGCGGCGGGTCGAGGTCGACAGCCGCTTTTCGGATGCGGACGGTATCCTGGCGCTGATCGACTTGCATTTGGCGGCTGGTCGCCCCGAGGAGCTTGTCGCCTCGGGTCTGGTTCCCTCCCTGCGTGAGCGCGCCGAAGCCCTGGCCCACCGTCAACGCATCGCTCTGGCTCAGTTCTACCTGGACGGGATCGGGGTCGCGCCGGACCCGGCCTATGGACAAGAGCTGCTCCGTGAGACGGCCTATGCCGGTAGTCCCGGTGCCTTGCTAGAGATCGCCCGGATGGAAATCCGGGGCGAGATGATCGACCAATGGGACGCGCCGCTGGATCTGACGATCAGCATGGCCATGGGCGGCGTTTTGGGGGCGTTGGACAACGGCATTTGCCGCCGTGCCGAACGCATTGCCCAGGAATACGAGCGCGGCGAAGTCGTGGCCGCCGATGCGGAACTGGCCTTTGCCTGGCGCAAGTTTGCCGCCGACATGGGCGATGCCGATGCCGCCTGGCGCATTGTGGAACACCACCTGAATGCCCCCGCCGCCGCCAAAGACAACGAAGAATTGCGCCACTACCTGACCGTGGCCGCGAACCTTGGACGCCGTCCATCGGACAGCGAGGCGGAGGCCCTGCTGGAAAGCGGTGCGGTTACGCCAGAGGTTTTGCTGACCATCGTCGGGTTCAACCACAGCCAGGATAAGGCTGGTCCCCGCCGCTCGGTCGCGCCCTATCTCGACCTCATCATCAACGTCGATGGGATGGAGGCGGACGAAGACGGTCTCTACCTGGATTACTTGCGCGAAATTGCAGAGATGCCCGAGGCCCCCGGCAGCGTGTTCACGCGCCTCGCCCAGGAGGTTCAAGTGCGCCGCGGCCGCTGGGCCGGTGAAGCCGAGGCCATGGAACTGCTGGAAAAGGCCGTGGCCCGCGGCGATGGCGACGGCATGGCCATGCTGGCCCGGATGTTGATGCGGTACCGTGATGACCCGCGGCGCACGGATCGCGCCGTCAGCCTGTTAATGGAAACCGTGTCGCGCCACGGCATGGCGTCGTCCATGCACCTGCTGGACGGACATTACCGCTGCCAGGTGAACGACGCCCCGCGCATGGCCGAAGCCAGCCATTGGGCCGAAGCCTATCACGCCTCCGACTATGCGTCGGTGACGATTTCGGCCACGGATCTTCTGGCGCTCGACCCCTATCGGGAGCCGGAGGCCATCGCCAAGATCCAGAGCCAAGCCCTGCAAGGGCGCACGACGATGCTGGCGGCCCATGTGCAGCGGGTACAGGAGTCGAACCTGCCCGATGCCGCACTGCGGTTTTGGGCTGGGCGCCTTAACGGGTCCGATCAGGCGCTGGAGGCCTTTTCTGAACTGGAGTTCGAACTGGCCACCAGTCCAGAATTGCGCGACCTGTCGGTTGAGTTGTTCCGGCGTGTCTACCTCAACAACGGGGTGACCACGGCCCTCGACCTGGCCATCGCCTTGACCGAGCACAACAGCCGCGATCCCCATATCGCGGATGAGATCGTCACCTTGCTGACCATGGCCGGAAACCGGGGAGAAGGGGCCGCGATCCGGCTTCTGTGGCGCCTGACGGGTCGTCCCGGGGAGGATGTCTATGCGCAGTTTGCAGACGTCATCGAGAAGCGTGGCGACTTCCTGGCCTTGATGTATGCCATCCCCTACATCCCGGCGGCCAAACTGGACGACTACATCGACCGGGCCGTGTCGCTGATGAATTGCGGGATCAAAGACGCGGAAGAGTTGGGTGATGCCTATGCGATCCGTGGTGACATGGCCATGAGCTACCACTGGCGTCAAATCGGCTTGCAGATCGAGGGTGGGCATGTGCTGTCCAAGCTGCGGCTGAGCGACCGTCAGATGGCGCAATACGCGATTGGCCGGGCGCCGGACCCCGCTGATGTGGCCGCCCGTGCCCAGGCCGAAGGCGACCCCGGCGCGGCATTGGAGCTGTTCCGTCTGACCTCTGACCCGGATCTGGAAACCTATGATCCCGAACGCGCTGTCGCGCATCTGGATGAGTTGGTGAACGCGCGCACCGTCGATGCGACCTCCGTGCTGCAATCCTGGCGCGCGTCCCCCCCCGCCGTGCGGGCCCTGGTCTCGGCGCAGTTGGATATGACGCCTGTCCTGGAACGAGCCGCGCGGACGGGCGAGGCCTCGGCAGCGTTCGAATACGCGCTGCACTTGCGCGATCAGGCCGAAACGGCATCGGATCTGGTGTTGGTGGTCGACTGGCTGAGCCAAGCCGCCCGGGCCGATCATCCGGGTGCGATGGTGGAACTGGGTCTGTTGCAAGGCATGGGACCTGCCGCGCTGCGGGATCCCGATCAGGCGCTGATCTGGCTGGATCGCGCCGCCGACCTGGGTGAAACCCGGGCGCCGTCGCTGGCTCAGATGCTGCGCTTGGGGTCTGGCCTGTGAGCCGGGCAACCCATTACGCGGCGGTCGCGGCTGTGATGGCGGCTGCGGCCCTTGGCTCCCCTACGCAAGCCCAGGCCATGGGGCCGAACTGCTTGGCCGAGGTTCCGCCGGTCCTTGGTCTCGATTTCCCGTCTCGCTATGCGGGCAGCGACGCCACGCGCGCGCAGTTGAACCCGGAGGCCGAGGCCGAAGCCGAGGCTGCGCTCGACCCCGTGGACGACTTCATCAGCGCGCTCGTTAAGCTGGTTGATCACGACAAGGACCGCACAACGGTCACCGCCCGCGCCGATTGCGCCATGGCTCAACTGGCGCAATGGGCCCGGGCCGACGCGCTCGCGTCCATCGACAGCGAGACGGCTGCTCTGACCCTCGGGTCGCGACTGTCCGGCTTGGCGCTTGTTGCGCGGCAGGCCTGGCCCCACGCGGGCCGCCGCGCGGACAAGCAAGAGGTGGCCGATTGGTTGGCACGCCGCGTCGAGGACCAGATGGTCTTTTGGGAAACCGCCTCCGACGGCGCCGCCAGTGGCAACCTGCGGGCCTGGGCCGCGCTCGGCGCAGCCGCGACAGCGGATGTTGCGGATGACCCGATCTCGCGGGGGTGGGCCGCTTGGTCCACGGCCTATGTGATGTGTAGCGCCGACGCCGAAGGCGCCCTACCGCAGGAGATGTCCCGCGCGCACCGGGCCATGCACTACCAACTACACGCCGTCGCGCCCCTGGTGACAACGGCCGCTATCCTGAAGCCCCACGGCATAGACCTGCGCGGGCGATGTGACGGTGCCCTGGGGCGTGTCGTCGACTTCACCTTGTCAGAGGTTCAAAATGGCGGGCGGGGCAGTCAGCAACGCACGGGCCAGCCTCAGACCGCCGTCCAAGGGAAGGGCGTCCGTCCCTTCCAGCTGGCTTGGATCGAACCTTGGCTGTCCCTTGGGGCCGATCCCAGGGCCGACGCCGTGGCCGCCCCGCTGCGCCCGCTGTCGTATTCCAAGCTGGGCGGCGACCTGACCGCGTTGTGGCGCTGACGGCTCTCGCCGTCAGACGCTTGCGCCATCGGTGAAGGAAAAGCCCAGGTCCACGGTCTTTGGGCTGTCGGGATCATTGTCGATCAGCAGTTTCGCCGCCTCGACCCCCATGCGGAACCGCTGGGTTGAGATGCTGGTCAGTTTGGTGGGCGTCGCGCTGCCAATGGCAATACCGTTGAAGCCCAATAGCGCCAGGTCCTGGGGCACGCGAATGCCATTGGCCATGCAGTGGAACAACGCGCCAACCGCTAGGTCGTCATTGGCGAAAAACACGCTGTCGAGGCCGGGATGCTCCGACAAGAGGCTCGCCAGGGCCTCGGCGCCCAAAGGTGCGGAGGATTGCCCCGGCAGGATCTTATAGCCTTGGAGCGGTGCGCCGCGCTCTGCCAGGCGGGCGGCGAAGGCTTCCCGTCGGATGCGCGACCGCGCTGGTCGTTCGCCCCAAGCGCCGACATAGCCCGGCGCGCCATAGCCCCTGTCCAACAGAAAGTCCGCCGCAGCCGCCCCCGCAGCAGAATGGGAGATTCCGACGGCCGATTGGATCGCGGTTCCGTCCGTGTCCATGATCTGCACCACCGGAATGCCCTGGGCCTCGACCATGCGGGTCACCGCTGCGCTGGCATTCAGCCCCGTCAGGATCAGACCCATTGGGGACCAGGCCAACAACTCGCGCACGGCCTCTACCTCGCGGTCGGGGTCGTATTTCGAGATCCCCAAAACCGCCGAGAGCCCGTTGGCGGAGAGCACGCTGTCGATGCCATCCAGAACTTCGGGAAAGACCTCGTTGGACATCGATGGGACTACGACGGCAACAAGATTGCTATTGGCTGTCTTGAGCGCCCCGGCCAACCGGTTCGGGGTGTAGCCCAGATCGTTGGCCGCTTGTATGACCTTGTCGCGCAGCCCGTCCGAGATGTTTGGCGCCCGCCGCATCACGCGTGAGACCGAGATGTCCGAAACCCCAGCCACACGTGCGACGTCTTTCAGGGTCACACGCTCGGTCCGTTTTGGTGATGTCATGGGTCGCCTCCTACGCCGCAGGATACCGAAACCCACCCGGATGACAACGTTACCAAAGTGGATTGACAACGTTGTCTTTCAGATGACAACGTTACCAAACAAAAAATCTGAGTTCTATCTGGGAGGAAATAATGAACATCAGAGCAACCCTCGGCATGGCCGTGGCCGCAACCTGTGTCGCTGGCGCTGCCATCGCAGATAGCTTCCCCGAGCGTCCCATCAATATGATCGCACCGTTTAACGCCGGCGGGGGCACCGATCTGCTGCTGCGCGGATTGGCCCCACACTTCGAGGAGGCCATCGGTGGCGATGTCTTCGTGTCGAACATGGCGGGCGGATCCGGGACCGTGGCGGCCTCGGCGCTGCAAGGGCAGCGGCCCGATGGCTACCAGCTTGGGTATTTCTCGATCACGGTGTCGACCATCCAGCCGCAGATCAAGAACGTGCCCTACGGCGTGGATAGCTGGACGCCGATCTGTTCCGTCGCGGCCTCACCCACCATGCTGATTGTCCCCAACGACAGCCCCTTCCAAACCATGGAAGAGGCCGTCGCCGCCATCGAGGGCGCGCCGGGCGAATACGTCTTCGGCTCCTCCGGTCCGGGTGCGATGACCCATCTGACCACCGTCGCCGCCTTTGCGGGTATGGGCGTTCTGGACAAGATCCGGCATCTGCCGTTCCAAGGCTCCGGCCCCGCGGTCAAGGAACTTACGGCAGGGACCATCCAGTTCTTCGGCGACACCGAAATCCTGCTGAGCCGTGGCGACTTCCGTCCCCTGATGGTGTTCAACGATGAGCGTCTGGAGGGCTATCCCGACACGCCAACGGCCAGCGAAGTGGGGATCGAGCCCCCGTTGAACGAGCTGTATCTCTGGGGTGGTCTGTTTGCCCCTGCCGGTGTGCCCGAAGAAACCGTCGCCGCCCTGGCGGAGGCCTGCGAGACGGCGGTGGGCTCCGACGGCTTCAAGGAGTTCGCGGCCAACTCCGGCACCGTGATCAACCATCGCGGCCCGGAGGAGTTCGACGCCTTCTTCCGCGCCCAGTACGAGGCCAATGGCGCCTTGATCGAGGCTGCCGGTCTCTGATCGCAGCCTACGGATGGCCCGCCGGTCGGGCCATCTCCACCACATGGGGAGGGGTCGTCATGGGCGCGTTCACCCGCGAGCCGGTGCTCGTACAACTTGGTGTGCTTGCCATCGGCTGCGCGCTCTATCTCTCGACGCTGGGACAGACCTTCTCGGATGTGGGTTCCGCCCATTCCCCGATGTTCTTCCCCCGGATTGTCTTGTCCCTGTGGATCGGTCTTGCGGGGCTCGCGCTGGTCCAATCCTTACGCACCACCGACGGGCAGTCACGGCCCCATAGTCTGCTGCGCCTGGCGATCCTGGTCCTGGCCGTGGTGATCTATTCGAATTTGATCACGACCTACGGGTTTTTCCTGTGCTCGGTCGGGCTGGCCCTGGTCGTGCTGCCGATCTTCGGCATCCGCCATCCGGCGATCGTCGGTGTCTATGCCTTGGCCGTGCCCGGCAGTCTCGTGGCCCTATTCAATCACGGTCTGGGGATGCCGCTGCCGACCTCGCCCTTCACCTATCTGTTCTGAGGACCTGACTCATGCTGTCGCATCTGCCCGATGCCCTCGCGCTGCTGTTCAGTTTGGAGGGCATCCTGGTTCTCATTTTCGGGACCATCCTGGGGATCGTCCTGGGCGCCATGCCGGGGATCGGGTCCACCGTCGCCGTGGCCATCGTTCTGCCCTTCACACTGACCATGGGGCAGTCCTCGGCGATTTTGCTGCTGCTCGCGGTCTATGCGGGGTCTGTCTACGGCGGGTCGATCTCGGCGATCCTGATCAACACACCGGGCACGCCCCAATCGGCCGCGACCTGCCTAGACGGCTATCCCATGGCACAACGGGGGGATGCGGGGCTGGCCCTGGGCTGGGCAACGGTGGCGTCGGTCATTGGGGGCCTGGTATCAGCGGTGGTCCTGGTTTTCGCCGCGCCCTACCTGGCCGCTTTTGCGCTGAACTTCGGACCGATTGAGACCTTTGCCCTGATCTTGTTGGGCATGACCTGCATCGTCTCCGTCTCGACAGGCTCCGTCATCAAGGGCCTGCTGGCGGGAATGATCGGGATCTTCCTGTCCACGGTCGGAGGCGATCCAATCATCGGGGAGTTCCGCTTTACCTACGACATCTGGCAGCTCTATTCGGGGTTCAACCTCCTGGCCGTGGTTATCGGGGTCTTCGCCCTGTCCGAGGTCTTCGTCCGCGCCAGCGCCAAGCCAACGGGCGTGTCGGAACTGGTCGATTTTCGCGGGGTCATCCTGCCGAAGCTCTCGGCCTGGCGCGGGCGGCTGCGGAACCTGGGCAAGTCGGTTGTGATCGGGAACGTCATTGGCGTGCTCCCCGGAACAGGGGCGGCCACGGCGGCCTTCATTTCCTATGCCGAGGGCCGGCGGTCGTCGCCTAACAAGGAGGCCTTCGGAACCGGAGAACCCGATGGCATCGTGTCGTCAGAGGCTGCAAATAACGCTGTCACCGGCGGGGCCTTGGTCCCGACCATGGCGCTGGGTATCCCCGGCGATGCGATCACGGCGGTCATGCTGGCCACCCTTACCCTGCATGGCATCACCCCCGGTCCACGCCTGGTCGAGGAAAACCCGACCCTGATTGCGGCCATCTTCGCGGGGTTCTTCCTGATCAACCTGCTGCTGTTGCCGCTTGGATTGCTGTTGTCGCGGGTCGCGGCGCCGATCCTGCGCATGCGCGAAGGCTTTATGATGACCGCAATCGTGATCCTCTGCGCGCTCGGCATCTATTTCGTCCGCGGAAACCCGTTCGATCTGATCGTGATGGGCGTGGCGGGCGTTGTGGGCTTTCTCCTCCGCCGACAGGGCATCCCCATGGCGCCCCTTGTCATCGGGATGGTCCTGGGCCCCACGTTGGAGTTGACCCTGCGACAGGGGTTGATCCTCAAGGACGGAAACTTCTTCGCCTTCTTCGAAAGCCCCATTGCCCTGGTTCTGGCCATCGTGTCCTTGGTGGCACTGGCGTTGCCGTTGGTGCGGGCTGTCCTAGCGTCGCGGGCGGCTCAATGACGGATCGCGGGCCTGAATTTCTGCCGACCGCGCGCCTGACCGTGCGGTCGTGGCAGCAAACCAATGGACCCGGTCCCAATGTGTTGTTTCTGGGTGGGTCGAACTTCGATCTGGACCTGAAGACAGAGGTCCGTACGTCGCCCCTGACACAGCTTGGGCCGTTTGTAACCTACGAGCCGCGCGGGATCGGCAAGTCGGACCTCCCCCCCGGCGATTGGACCATGGAAGACTACGCACAAGATGCCATCGCGGTTCTGGATGCGATGGGCTGGGACAAGGCCGTGGTCGTCGGGGAGAGCTTTGGCGGCATGACGGCGCTGCACCTGGCTCTGGCGGCGCCCGACCGGGTGCAGGCATTGGTCATGTCCTCGGCGACAGCGGGCGGTGCGGGCGGCGCGTCCTATGACATCCGGCAGTTCCTGCGCCTGAGCCGTGCGGAGGCTGCGGCCCATGCCCTGGCGATCTTGGACAAACGGGTGACCGACTTAGCCATGGATGCGCCCGACACCTATGCCGCGCGCCTGGCCGCGCGTGTGACCTTTGAGACAGCGTTTGCCCGGTCGTCCATCGCCCACGGCGGATATGCGCGTCTGTTGGAGGCCCGCGCCCGCCACGACGTTTGGGAAAGGCTGCCTGAGATCCAAGTGCCGACCTTGGTGATCGCGGGTATCCATGATGGCCAGGCCCCGTTGGAGGCGCAGCGCAATATGGCGGCCCGCCTGTCGCGCGCCACCCTATGGGAGCGGACCGCCGGGCACGGTGTGCTGTTCAGTGACGCGAACGTCTTGCCACAGGTCGTGGCAGAGTGGCTGCCGCAGGTTCTTCCGCTGGTCCCATCGCAGGGCTAATCCGCAACGCGCTTTCTCCTTGGACATTTCTTTCGTCTCGCCCAAAGGGTGAGGCACAACCGACCGCAGGTATCGACATGGTCTACGACCCCTCCCTTTTGATTGTCCTCGCCCTTGGGCTTTTGGTGACCGGCGCCTTGGCCGGTGTCCTGGCAGGTTTGTTGGGCGTGGGCGGCGGGATCGTGATCGTGCCCGTCCTGTTCCTCTTGTTCGACGCACTGGGTATCGCCCCTGCCGTTGCAATGCATTTGGCCGTGGGCACGTCGCTCTGTACGATCATTCCGACCTCGATCTCGTCGGCGCGGTCCCATCACAAACGGGGCGCCATCGACGTGGACCTGCTGCGCAGATGGGCGCCGGTGATCTTTGTCGGGGCCTTGGGCGGGGGCATCCTGTCGAAGTTCCTGGACGCTAGCGCGTTGACGCTGATCTTTGGGGTGATCGCCTTGGCCGTCTCAATCAACATGGCGATCCCAAAGACGCTGGTCGTGTCCGATCAGCTGCCGTCCGGCCCGGTGGGCGCGGGGGTGTTGCCCTTCGGGATAGGGGGCTTTTCAGCGCTCATGGGAATTGGGGGCGGAACCCTGTCGGTGCCGGTCTTGGGGGCCTTCTCATTCCCGGTCCATCGGGCGGTGGGAACGGCCTCGGCCTTCGGTCTCGTCATCGCGGTCCCGGCGGTTTGCGGGTTCATATGGGCTGGCCTAGGCGTGGAGGACCGACCCCCCCTGTCGCTGGGATACGTGAGCCTGCCCGCAGCGGTGCTGATCTTTTCCATGAGCGTTTTGACCGCGCCACTGGGGTCCAAACTGGCCCATAGCTTGAACCCTACCCGGTTAAAGCTCGTCTTCGCAGCGTTCCTGTTCCTCACAGCGCTGCGGATGCTTTGGGCGGTGGCTACCGGGGGGTGACCCCCGGTTTGCCCTACCGGAGGTAGGGCGCCAGCCAACCGAGCGTGTCTTCGGTCGGGCCGCCGGGTTTGTACTCCGCCCCAAGGGGCATGGTATAGCCCAGGTCTCGGATGTGGGCGAAGACATGGGCATAGTTCACCTCACCCACGTCAGGCCGCCCCCGCGCCGGGACACCCGCGAATTGGATGTGACCCACCTGGGGCTGCAGCGCCTCTAGCCGGTGGGACAGATCGCCCTCCATCAGTTGCACGTGGTAGCAGTCGAACATCAGCTTGAGGTTCGGCGCGCCGATCTCCGCGATGATCGAGGTCGCCTGATCGGTGGTTGTCAGGAAATAGCCCGGCGCGTCATAGCGGTTGAGCGGTTCAATCAGGATGGTCCGGCCAGCCTCGGCGGCGCGGGCGGTGGCATAGGTCAGTGTTTCGACAAAGGCGGCATGGGCCTCGGGGCCTTGGGCGAACCCGGCCATGACGTGCACGGCGCCCGTGTCGGTGGCGGCGGCATAGTCCAGGGCCTGGTCCACGGCGGCCCGCGCCTTGGCGCCGCGACCGGGCAGGGCCGACAGGCCGTTTTCGCCCGGATTGCCGCGCGAGGTATTCAGGCCCAGCATCGGCAGCCCGGTTTCCTCCAAGGCGGCGCGGACCTCCGCAGCGGGGGTGTCGTAGGGCCAGTGGCATTCGACGGCTGCGAAGCCCGCGGCCTTTGCGGCGCGGATCGCATCCGGCAACGACAGGTCGGTCCACAGGAAGCCCAGGTTGGCAGAAAACCTCATACGTCCCACTCCACGTTGAATTTGGTCACCAGGGCTTGGACGTCGGCGGGCGACAGCATGTTGGGTGTCACCCCGCGCAACATCATGGCCAGGCGGGCGGTGTCTTCGAGTTCTTCGATGGCGTTGCAGGCGGCCTCCACGTCCTTGCCAGCGACCACGGGGCCGTGGTTAGCCAGCATCACCGCCGAGCGCTTACCGGCCAGTCCCCGCACGGCCTCTCCCATGGCGGGATCGCCGGGCAGGAAGAAGGGCAGCAGTTTGACCTTCCCGAGCTTCATGATGCCGTAGGGTGTCAGCGGTGGCAGGAAGTTGTCTGCGTCCGCATCGGGCATCATCGACAGGGCGACGGAATGGCAGGAATGCAGATGCACCACCGCCCCGGCCGTGGACCGCGTGTCGTAGAAGGCGGAATGGAGCGGCATTTCCTTGGTGGGTTTGTCGCCGCCGATGAGCCTTCCCTGAGCGTCAAAACGCGACAGGCGGCCCGGATCGAGCCGCCCAAAGCTGGTCCCCGTGGGTGACACCAGCAGGCCGCCATCCTCGGTCCGGGCGGAGATATTGCCGGTGGAGCCGCCGGTCAGTCCCCGGTCGAACATGGATTTGGCTAGCAGGCAGATCTGCTCGCGCAGGGCGGTCTCGGGGCTCATGGGGTGTCCAGTTTGGCAAGGGCCGTGGCGAAGAAGTCTTCGGCCCCGAAGTTGCCCGACTTGAGCGTGAGCGCAATGGGGTGGCCGCCCGATTGGCAAAAGGTCCAGGGAACGCCGGGCGCGATCTCTGCCCCGATGTCGAGGCGATCCACGGCCAGCGCCTGGGTGACGGCGCCAGAGGTTTCGCCGCCCGCGACCACGAAGCGGCGCGCGCCCGCATCGCGGGCGGCGGTGGCGCATGCGGCTAGGGCTGCCTCGACGACCTCACCGGCGCGGGCGGTGCCGAGGGTGTCCTGGGCGGCTTTCACCTGGGCGGGCTCAGCGCTGGCGTAGATCAGGGGCGCGCGGGTCAGGTCCTGGGCGCCGAGCCAGGCCAGAGCCGCTTCTGGCCCATGATCGGCCAGGTGTAGCGGGTCCAGTTGGTGGGCGGGCGCGCCGGTGGCCATATAGGTCGCGACTTGGGCGCGGGTCATGGCGGAGCAGCTGCCAGAGAGGACCACCGCCTTGTCGGCCAGGGCGGGCACCGTGACGCCAGGGGCGTCAGCGGCCAGCAGCCCGTCGCGCAGGTAGAGGCCGGGCAGGGGCATGGCCACGGCGCTGCCGCCGGTCATCAGGGGCAGGTCGCGGCAGGCTTCGGCGATGACGTGGAGGTCGGCATCGGCGACGGCGTCGACGACCACATGGGCCACACCATCACGGGCCAAGGCATCGAGCCGCGCCGCCAAGGCCCCGGCGCCCTGGGCCACGGTGAGGTGATTGGCGAGGCCCACGGGCCGGGTCACCTGCGGCTCCAGCAGACGCATGAGGTTGCTGTCCCGCATGGGCGTCAGGGGATGGTCCTTCATGGGGCTTTCGGCCAGGGGTTGCTCCCCGACGAAGAGGTTGCCCATGTAGATCGAGCGCCCGTTTTCCGGGAAGGCGGGGCAATAGATCGTCTGGTCCGTGCCAAGCGCGGCCATGAGCGCCTCGGCCACGGGGCCGATGTTGCCCTCAGCGGTGCTGTCGAAGGTAGAGCAATACTTCCAGAAGAACCGCTGCGCCCCCGCCGCGCGGAGCCAATCGAGCGCGCGGCCCGTCTCGGCCACGGCCTCGGCAACGGGCGCTGTGCGGGATTTGAGGGCTATGACCTCGAACGGCGCGGTGTCGGAGGGTGGGGTGTCTGGCACGCCGATGCGCAGGGACACCCGCACGCCAGATCGCGCCAGCAGCCCGGCAAGATCGGTCGCGCCCGTGAAATCGTCGGCGATGCAGCCCAGGACGGTGGCCATGGCTCAGCCCTCCCCGGGCAGGGTCAGGCCTGCGTTGCGGGCATAGACCTTGGCCACGGCGGCATCGTCCTCACCACCCAAGCCCATGCCCGCGGCGGCCAGGTACTGCTGCATGGCGGCTGCCGTGATGGGCGCGCTGAACTGCGCCGATTTGGCGATATCGAGAACGATCCCGAGGTCCTTGGGCCAGATGTTGACCGAGCTATGGGGCGTGTAGTCGCCTGCCACGATATGGGGCGCGCGGTTCTCCAGCATCCAACTGGTGCCCGCGCATTTGGAGATCACCTCGACGAAGGCGTCGGGCGCAACGCCCTGGGTCATGCCGAACGTCAGTGCCTCGGCCATTGCGGCGATATGGACCCCCGCAAGAAGCTGGTTCACGGCTTTCATGGCCGATCCCGCACCTGCGCTGTCGCCCAGTTCAAAGACAGTCTCGGCCATGGCGTCGAGCGCGGGGCGGGCGGCGGCGAACGCCTGCGGTGTGCCCGAGGCCATGATCGAGAGTTGGCCCTTGGCGGCCTTGACCGAGCCGCCCGAAATCGGCGCATCGAGGTAGAGTACACCATGTTCCGCGCAGCGGGCCTCCATCGTGCGGGCGAAGTCAGGTGCGACCGTAGCGCAGGAGACGACGACAGCGCCGGCCTTCATGTGGGGCACGACGCCCTCTGGGCCAAACAGGACCGCCTCGGTCTGGGCCGCGTTCAATACGGCGACCACCACGGTGTCCACGTCGGGTGCCACGTCGGCCAAGTCTCCAGGTGCGCCCCCGGCCTCGGCGAAGGCCGCGACCTGTGTTGGAGAGATGTCATAGCCGTGGGTGCGGTGCTGACCCCGCAAGAGGGAGGTCGCCATGCCAAAGCCCATGGAGCCGAGGCCGATGAGCGCGCTATGGGGTTGGTCGGTCATTGCCGGTGCTCCTTGCGGGTCTGCCGCAGAACGTGGGCCGCGTCGCGGCGGTGGGACCGTAGTCGATAGACGCGGTCGGAAGATGTGATGAACAGGGTCTGGCCGTCGTCCCCGCCAAAGCAGAGGTTCGAGGTTTGGGCGGGCAGGGTGATCTTACCGATCAGGCGCCCCCCGGGCGTCAGGCAGTGGATGCCGTCCAGGGCGGAGGTCCAGACGTAGCCTTCGTGATCCACACGCAACCCGTCGGGGACGCCGGGGTAGATCTCTGCGAAGACGGCGCCGCCGGTCAGGGTCGTGCCATCGACGTCGAAGACGCGGATATGGTGGGGCAGGTTGTAGTCGATGCCCGGAAAGCTGGCCCCCCGGATCGCACCGGAGTCGGCCACATAGAGCTTCGCTTCGTCAGGCGAGAAGGCCAGTCCGTTGGGTTTGTCGAAGTCCGTTGCCACTGTGGTCAGGGTGCCGTCGGTCGTCAGGCAGTAGACGTGGCACCCCGGCTGCTCCGGCTCTGCCGGGTAGCCTTCGATGTCGGAATTGATGCCGTAGGGCGGGTCGGTGAACCAGATCGAGCCGTCGCTGCGCACCACTACGTCATTCGGGGAGTTCAGGCGTGAGCCACCGTGGTGGGTGGCGAGCGGCAGGGCGGTGTCCAAGTCTTCGGGGGTAGCGCGCCGCACAACGCGGCGCCCGCCGTGTTCGCAGCTGACCATCTGTCCCGACAGGTCGAGCGTGTTGCCGTTGGCGAATTCGCTGTTGGCCAAGGCCGTCGTGACGCCGCCCGCCTCGGTCCAGCGCATCATTCGTTTGTTGGGGATATCATTGAAGTAGAGGCCGCCGTTCACCCAGACGGGCCCTTCGGTCCAGGTGCAGCCCTCTGCGATGACCTCGGGCGGGGTGTCGGTGTCGAGGAAGGTCGCAAACAGCGGATCGATGATCTCATAGCCTGGTGTGTCGGTCATGTCCGGCCTCCGCGCCGCAGGGTTTGAAACAGCAGCATCGCCAGGATGATCGCGCCGAAGATAATGCTGCGCCAGGCGTCCGAAATCTGCGCCACGGACAGTACCGAATTCAGGATCGTGATGAAGAGCACGCCGCCAATGGTGCCAAACAATCCGCCGCACCCACCCAGGATCGAGGTGCCGCCGATGACCACGGCGGCGATGGTCGGCAACAGGAACGGGTCGCCCATGGATTGGTAGGCTTGGTTCGCATAGCCCGCGAGCAGCACACCGCCCAGGGCGGAGCAGACACCGGCGATCACAAAGGCGCCCACCACCACCGAGCGGGTCGAAACGCCGGACAGGTAGACCGCCTTCTCGTTATAGCCGATGGATCTTAGGTATCGCCCAAAGCCGCTGCGCGTCATCACCAGGGCCAGGGCAAGTGAGACGGCCATCCAAAACAGGAAGGAGACCGGCAGGCCAGCGATAGATCCGGTGGCCAACCAGGACATTAGGGCGCTGCTCTCGCCCCGGGGGTTGAAGCCACCGGTATTGAGGACAGCCAGCCCCAACAGGATCGAGTTGATGGCGAGGGTCCAGACCATCGACGGAATGCGCAGGATCGTCACCCCCAGCCCGTTGACTGCGCCTACGGCGGCGCCGAACAGAATGGCGGCGGGAATGGCCAGGGCGATGAGGGCGGCGTTCCCGGACCCCGCCATGGCGGTGGCCACAATGGCCGCGCCGTTCAACGTCCAAGGCACGGACAGGTCGATATGACCGAGCAGGATGACGATGGTCGCGCCGGTGGCGAGGACCCCCAGGAACGCCGCGATCTGGAGTTGCTGGGTGAGGTAGTCGAGGCTCAGCACCTGGGGAAAAGCTGTGCTGGCCCCCAGGATCAGCAGCAGCGTGCCGATATATGGCAGGAGGGCCTCCAGGTTGATCCAGGACGGCAGGGGCCGCGTCAGGGTCATCATCGTCCGAAGGCCTCCAACCGGTTGCGGGCGCGCAGGATGTCGGCGCCTCCGATGGCGATGGCCACGGCGAGGATCATGCCCTCGAACAAGGGCTGGGCCAGTGAAGGGATGCCGGAAAAGAACATCAGCGCTGCGATGGTCTTGAGGATGAAGGCTCCGATCAGTGCGCCGATCAGACTGCCGGTGCCGCCGCGCAGAAGGACGCCGCCCAGCACCACTGCCGCGATGGAGTTGAGGGTGAAGTTCGGCGCGATGCCCGCATCACCCGTGGTTGTCACGAAGGTATAGAAGAGGCCCGCGATGGCTCCGAACAGTCCGGCGAGGCTAAAGGCCGCGAGGCGAATGGTGGTCACCGGCATACCCGATTGGAACGCGCCCTGGGCCGAAGACCCCACCGCATAGAGCCCCAATCCCAATCCCGTGCGCCGAAACGGCAACCAAAAGGCAAAGACCAGGACTGCAACGATCACCAACGCTGTTGGAACACCAAACAGGTCGAGCGTGATGGCATCGGCCAGGTCGTAATTCACCGCACCGCCCGGTGTCGGCCGCAGGATCAGGGCGATGCCGACGAAGATCGACGCCGTGGCCAAGGTCACGACGATGGGTTGGATCCGGCCAAAAACCACCAAGGCGCCGTTCAGCAAGCCGCACAGCACGCCCGCCACCAGGACCGCGACGATGCCGAGCCCGATGGCTACGGCGCTGCCATCCAACAAATGCGAGGCCAGCGTGTTGGTCAGGGCCATGACCGCGCCCACCGACAGGTCGATGCCCCGGACAATCACGGCAAAGAACTGCGCAATCGCGACCAGCCCCAGGATCACGCATTGGTTGGCCCAGATTGTGAGCACATATGTCGAGGCGCCGCGCGGGTGCGTGCCGAGATAGACCGAGAGCAGCACCACGAGGACGCCGCTTGCGATCAATTCACGCCGGTAAGCGGAGAAGAAATCACGCATGGGCAACCCCTCCGTCGGACGGAATATTGAGGGAGGCCGCGATGATGTTCTGTGCCGACAGATCGTCCCCGCTCAAGGACCGGGTTACCGCGCCATCGTAGAAGATATGGGTCTCATCGCAGAGATGGATCAGCTCTTCGTAATCGGTGCTCAGCAGCAGGATCGCCGTGCCCGCATCGGCCAATTCGCGCAGGAGGGTATAGATCTGGGTTTTGGTTTTGACGTCGATCCCGCGTGTCGGGTCGGCGAGCAGGAGGACCTTGGGCGCCAGCGCGAGCCATTTGGCCAGAACGACCTTTTGCTGATTTCCCCCAGACAGGGAGGAGACCGGCAGGTCCAGCCCCCCATGTTTCAACTCCAACCGATCCAGCGACCCGGCATAGAGCGCCACGTCCCCGGCAGCGAGATCGGCCCGACCCATGGCCGCCAGGTCCAAGTTTTCCATGATGCTCTGGTCTTGGATCAGCCCGTCGGCCTTTCGATCCTCGGGGATATAGGCCAGCCCGATGTTGGCTTGTTTGGCCGCTTTTGGGCCGGTGGTCGGGATCGGGGCGCCGTTGATGCGCAGGGTCCCTTCGGTGCCTCTCAGCAACCCAAACAGACCTTGCAACAGGCGCGACTGGCCCTGTCCGTCCAATCCGCCCAGGCCCACGATTTGCCCTGCCTTGACCGTGAAGGAGGTGGGTTTGACCTCGGGCTGCCAGGCAAAATCCGCCACGTCCAGAACCGTCTTGGCATCTTGGGGCAGGGACCGCTTGGCCGGGAACAGTTCGTCGATGCGTTGGCCCACCATCATGTCGATGATTGCGGCGTAGTCATGGGCGCCATTGGGGAAAGTCTCCACCCGCTGACCGTTGCGGAAGACCGAGATCCGGTCGGCCAGGGCTTCGATTTCGTGGAACCGGTGAGAAATGAAGAGGACGGCAACGCCTTCGTCCCGTTGTGCGCGGATCAGGTCGAAGACTTTCTCCACGACCGAGGCATTCAGGGCCGAGGTGGCTTCGTCCAGGATCAACAGCTTCGGTTTTCGGATCAGGGCCTTTACGATCTCGACCTGCTGGCATTCGGCTAAGGTCAGATCGGAGACCTTCGCGCCAAGCCGGATGTCCTGCCCGTCAATTCGGTCAAGCAGGTCTCGGGCCGTTGCCAGTGGGCTGCGGTCCAGGCGGCCTAGGCGGGACCCCGGTGCGCCCAGAAGGAGGTTCTCCTGCACGCTCAGATCGGGAACCAAAGACAGTTCCTGGTACATGCAGACAAAGCCTGCTCGCAGCGCATCGCCAGGTCCCTTGAAGGTCACAGGCGTGCCCCCGGCGCGCAGCACGCCGGACGTGGGACGGATCACGCCGGATATGGTCTTCATCAACGTCGACTTTCCGGCGCCGTTTTCCCCCAAGATTGCGTGGACCTCTCCGGGGAAGCACTGGAAGTCGACATCCTTCAACGCCACGGTGGCGCCAAATGTCTTGGTAACCGCTTCAATCGAGACGATCGGCGTCGGTAAGTCTGTCATGTCAATCTCGGCGGCGTCGGTCGCAGGCCCAGGGGGGCATGCGACCTGGGAAGGGGCGGATCAGCTGTCTTCGGGCGATTGGCCCAGCAGTTCCTCGGGCGTGAAGGGGGCGAAGCAATCCTCAAACCCGGTGCCGGTGTTGAACGACTTGGGCAGGTCCGGGAAGTAGTTCACCCCCGGTGCCAAATCGGCCGCCGCGACCTGTGGGATCGGCAGATAGACGGTCTGCGGCAAAGCATGTCCTTCCAGCAAGGCGACGGCTGCCTCCAGTGCGACGGCGGACATGGCTGGCGCCTGGCTGGCCGAAACGCCTGGGATGTCCAACTCATCCATCAATATGCGCACGCCGTTTTCCCCATCGACACCCATGGGCACGATTGGATGACCCGCGGCCTGCATGGCGTTGATCGACCCGGCAGAGCCGTGCTGCGAGACGACGGCATCGAACTGACCGTGGGTGGCCAAGGCATCGGCCACGACCTTTTGGCTGGTCCCGGTGTCCCAGTTGCCGACGACCTCCACAATCTCGAGCCCCTCGACGTTTTCCAGAACGCTCATCATGCCCAGGCGGCGGTCGCGATCCGTGGCGTTGCCAGGCAGGCCGTTGACCATGAGGATCTTCGAGGCCTCGCCCCCCAGTTCATCCATCACCGTCTGTGCCTTGAGCGCGCCCAGCGCCATCTGGCTTTCGTTGATCTGCACGACCTTATCGGTGTCCAGCACGTTGTCGAAGGGCACCAGGATTGTCCCGGCCCGGTCGGCGCGGCGGATCACCGGCTCGAACGCGGTGGGGTTCACGGCGATGAAGGTGATCGCGTCATATCCGGCAGCGATGAAGTTATCGATGGCCGCGATCTGTGCGGCGCTGTCGTTGCCGACGGACACGACGGTAAACTCATCAATCTTGGCGGCATTGTCCGCACGCGCGGCCCAGGCCTTGGCAGATTGGATGGCCTGGATGCGCCAGTCGTTTCCAGCAAAGCCGTTCACGAATGCGATTTTGTAGGGGCCGTCCTTGGCGTCGTAGGAAATGGTGGATGTCCCCGGGGCCGGTGCGAAGCATTCGGCGCGGTGGGTGTCTTCGGCGGTGGCAGCGGTCGCGGTAATGGCCGCCAGCGCGGTCCCTGCTAGCAGTGTTCTCATGTGGTCCTCCCTGACCTGACGGGGCTTGGGGCCCGCCGTCCCGGCCTGTCTGCGTCCATCTTTCCCGAGATGTGTTTACGTAAACAGGTAGTACAAAGGGGATATGTGGTTACGTAAACAGAAGTCAACATGGAGAGTTCGGGTGGCCAGATCGACGTCCAGCAAAGCCGCGTCGCAGGGGGGCAAACCAGCGCGTCCAACCATGCATGACGTGGCAGGCGCGGCGGGCGTCAGTCAGATGACGGTGAGTCGTGTTTTGCGGGGCGAAGGCTATGTGTCCCAAGACGTTAAGAAGCGGGTGGCCGACGCCGTCGCGGATCTGGGATACATCCACAACCGCTTGGCGTCGGTCCAGCGCGGTATGAAAAACAACATGGTTGGGGTCATCCTGCCGACCTTGAAAAATACCGTGTTCACAGACGTCCTTGGCGGGATCAACGACGCGCTGGCGCAGTTGAACATGCGGCCCATCTTTGGCGTGACCGAGTATTCGGAAGCCGAAGAAGAGACGCTGGTCCGCGACATGCTGGCTTGGCAGACCTGTGGTCTGATCTTACCCGGTTTGGAGCACTCTGACGCGGTCCGCCGGGCCGTGGCCCAGACCGAGGTGCGCGTGGCCGAGATCATGGACGTGGAAGGACCGGCGATCTCGGCCTCCTTCGGGATTTCTCAGCAAGCGGCAGGGACGGAGATGGCCGAGCACCTGTTGTCGCGTGGATATCGCAACATTGCCTACCTGGGCAGCCAGGGCGGCGGGGATCTGCGGGCGGCCAAGCGCTACGGCGCCTTGAAGGCAACGCTCCAGGCGGGCGGGGCGCGCATTGTGAACGAGCGGATCGCGGACGCGGCCTCCTCCATGCCGCTGGGCCGTGCCTTGACGGAGGCGTGTTTGACCCAGGCGCCGGAGTGCGATGCGATCTATTTCTCAAACGATGATTTGGCTGCCGGAGGGTTGATGCACTGCCTGGCTGCCGGTGTCTCCGTTCCCGAAGATGTCGCCTTGGCGGGGTTCAACGGGCTGCCGTTTCTAGATGCTCTGCCCCGGCAGATAACCACCACCCGAACCCCACGGTACGAGATTGGTGCCCAGGCTGCGCGGTTCGTGGCTGGGGCCGTTGCAGGGCCTGAGAGGGCCCACGTCCTTGCGGCTGACTTGGTCGTCGGGGACACAACCTGATCCAACAGAGATGTACTTTTCCGGGCCTAATTTGCAAAATGCCTGAAAAAGACGTCGAATTTGTATTATTCCCAGCGAAGATCGTACTAGAGAAGATGAATATTTCATCGCTTTCTAGACGGCATGTGCAGGCCAAACGCCTGCCAACCGGGAGGAAATTATGAAGAAAATGACTGTGTCAGCCCTCGCGCTGGCGGCCGTTGGTGTGACCTCTGGGGCGATGGCTGACGGCCATGCGACCGAGCTGACCATCGCCATCGTGAACAACGGCCACATGATCAACATGCAGACCGTCGCCGAGGCCTATACCGCAGAAACCGGCGTCGCTCTGAACTGGGTATCCCTGGAAGAAGGTGTCCTGCGGGAACAGGTGACCTCCGACACCGCAACGGGTGGCGGCGAGTACGACATCATCAACATCGGTATGCAGGAAGCCCCGATCTGGGGTGCTGCGGGTTGGATCGAAGCGCTGGAGTTCGGCGCCGAGTACGACATCGATGACATGCTGCCCGCGATCCGCAATGGCCTGTCCCACGAAGGCACGCTCTATGCCGCGCCCTTCTACGGCGAATCTTCGATGGTGATGTATCGCAAGGATCTGACCGACGCGGCCGGCGTCACCATCTCCGACAACGATAGCTGGGACAACATCAAGGCCGCCGCCGCTGCGATCCACAACCCTGACGAGGTCTACGGCGTGTGCTTGCGCGGCAAGCCAGGCTGGGGCGACAACATGGCCTTTATCACCACCATGGTGAACAGCTTCGGCGGCGCCTGGTTCGATGCGGATTTCCGCCCGCAACTCGACAGTGACGCATGGAAGGCCGCTATCGAGTTCTACGTGGATCTGCTGGGCACCTACGGCCCCCCGGGATCGGAAGGGAACTCCTTCAACGAGATCCTCGCCCTCTATAACGAAGGCAAGTGCGGGATGTGGATCGACGCCACCATTGCGGCCTCCTTCCTAGAGGTTGACGGTGTTGCCTATGCCCAATCGCCCAATGCCGGAAACCCGGTCGGGGCAAACTGGCTCTGGGCTTGGGCCATGGCGATCCCTGCCGGGTCCCCCAACGCCGAGGCCGCGGCTGACTTTATCGAATGGGCCACCTCCAAGGACTACATCCAGGCCGTCGCCAACCACCCTGAGTTCGGCTGGGGCTCCGTGCCCACCGGCACGCGCGCATCGACCTACGCCTATGACGAGTTCAAGGCCGTCGCTGGCTTTGCTGACGCCGAGATGGCCGCCATCGAATCCGCCGCGCCAGAAGCGACCGACCTGAAGCCCTATGTGGGTGTCCAGTTCGCCGCGATCCCGGAATTCCCGCAGGTCGGCTCTGCCGTCGCGCAGGAAATGGCCGCAGCCCTGTCCGGTGCCAAGACCGTGGAAGAGGCCCTGGCCGACGCGCAATCCGCAGCGGACGCCATCATGTCCGAGGCGGGCTACTACTAAGCCGTACGGCTGAGCGCCGAGGGGGCACGCTCCCCTCGGCAACCCCGTCCGTTCGCTGAGGCCCGTGCCAGCTGCATCGGGTCAGGACGTTTATCCTGACGGTCCGAGGATCCCCTTCCATGTCCAACCGCACGATGCCCCGTCTGCTCCAAACGCCCGCAGTCCTGCTGCTTTTGGTTTGGATGCTGGTGCCCTTGGGGATGACGCTGTTCTTTTCGTTCATCCGCTACGTTCTCAACAGCTTGCGGCGCCCGGAATGGACGACGCCATCGCTGGAAAACTGGCGGGGCTTTGGCAACTACCAGTTCGTGTGGAACAACGATGGCTTCTGGCTGGCCATCTACAACTCGGTCTTCATCGTCTGTTCGATCATCATCCTAACGGTGACCCTGGGTTTGGCCATCGCGGTCCTGATCAATCGCAGTTTTCCTGGACGAGGGATCGTCCGCGTGCTGCTCATCTCGCCGTTCTTCGTCATGCCTGCGGTGAATGCCGTGCTTTGGATCAACATGATCCTCGACCCAGTGTTGGGTCTCCAGGGTTTGGCTGTGGCGGGGATCAACGAAATCCTTGCCGGGCTCCGGGATTTGCCGTTCTTGGGGGCGTTCTTTTCCCTCTGGCCCGACCTCGCGCCGATCTCGTTCCGCGCGACGCAGACCTCGGCCTATGCAGTCATCCTCATGGTGACCTGGCAGTGGACGCCGTTCGCGATCCTGATCTTCATGACCTCGCTGCAATCCGAGGACCAACAGCAGAAAGAAGCCGCCATTCTCGACGGCGCCAACGCCTGGTCCCAGTTCCGCAACCTGACCCTGCCGCACCTGGGGCGGCCCATCGCCATCGTCGTGATGATCCAAGCGATTTTCCACCTGTCGCTCTATGCCGAGATCGAGATCGTCAGTCGCGGCAATGGCAATAAGAACCTGCCCTATCTGATCGGCGAATTCGCCACCAACAACATCGGCGCCGCCAGCGCCACGGGCATCTTCGCCGTCATCCTTGCAAACATCGTTGCCATCTTCCTGCTGCGGATGATCGGCAAGACCCTGATGGACTGAGACCATGGCCGCCGTTGCACAGCATTCCAAATTCAGCAAAATCGCGTGGCCGGTCTTGGCCTGGGTCGTGGCGCTGATCTTCTTCTTCCCGATCTTCTGGATGGTCCTGACCAGCTTCAAGACCGACGCCGATGCGGTGAAGCCCGAGAACCTGATCGTCTTCCAGCCGACGTTGGAAAACTATCTGAACATGACCGAGAACTACGACTATTGGCGCTTTGCCATCAACTCGGTCATCACCTCGGTCTTCGCCACGATTTTCACGCTGGTTGTCGGCGTGCCTGCCGCCTACGCCATGGCCTTCAACCCCAGCCGTCACACCAAGGATGTGCTGATGTGGATGCTGTCGACCAAAATGCTGCCGGCGGCTGCGGTTCTCTATCCGATGACATTCCTTACGAAGAACTTCCTAGGGATCTTCGACACCCATTTCCTGATCATCCTGGTGCTCAGCCTCATCAACCTGCCCATCGTGATCTGGATGTTGTTCACCTACTTCAAGGAGATCCCGAAGGAGATCATCGAGGCGGGTCAGATGGACGGCGTCTCCACCTGGGGCGAGATCAAGGACATCCTGATCCCGCTGGCCTGGGGCGGCGTCGCGTCCACCGCGCTGCTGTGCTTCATCTTCTGCTGGAACGAAGCCTATTGGACCGTGCGCCTGACGACCACCGATGCTGCGACCCTGTCCAAGCTGATCGAGGGCAACCGCGCGCCCGAAGGATTGTTCTTCGGCCGCCTGTCCGCCGTGTCCACCGCAGCCGTCGGTCCGATCATTGTCCTGGGGTGGTTCTGCCAAAAGCAGCTTGTCCAGGGCCTCACCTTCGGAGCCGTAAAATGAGCGCAGCCCCCACCGATTTGACCGGTAAGACCTGTATCGTCACAGGGGCCAATGGCGGCATTGGGATCGCGATTGCCGAACACTACGCCCAACTGGGCGCGCGCGTCCTCACTACTGATGTGGGCGAGTCCTTCGCCGGTGCGTGTCCAGCCGAGCATCGGGCCTTCGACCTGCTATCGTCCGAGGGGCTGCAAGACTGTCGCGACTGGATTGATGCGGCTCAGCCGGACGTCTTCGTCAACAACGCCGCGCTTTTCGACATGGGAAATGTGTTGCAGGCAGATCTGTCGCAATATGACCGGCTGTTCGGCCTGAACGTGCGCGCGATGTATGCGCTGATGCAAGCGGCGGCGGCGTCGATGGTTGCGGCAGGCAAGTCCGGCTCTATCATCAACATGGCCAGTCAGGCGGCTCATCGCGGCGAGGCGCTGGTCGCCCATTACTGCGCCACTAAGGCGGCTGTCATTAGCTACACCCAATCCGCCGCACTGGCGCTGGCGCCCCACAAGATCCGCGTGAATGCGATTTCTCCAGGTGTCATCGACACGCCGATGTGGGCCACGGTCGATGGTCTGTTCGCCAAGTTCGAAGGCAAGGCCCCCGGCCAGAAAAAGCGCGAAGTCGGTGAGGCGGTGCCCCTTGGGTACATGGGCCACCCCCGGGACGTGGCCCGGGTCGCCGTGTTCCTGGCCTGCGCGCAGTCCGACTACGTCACCGCCCAGACGCTGAGCGTCGATGGCGGCAACGTCTTGAGGTAGCGGCCATGTCTTTGCTCACCCCAGAGGTCGAATTTGTCGACCGCGCGACCGAGTCGATCCGCTACCTGGAGCATGGGTGGCCGACGGACCTGTGCCGATGGCACAGCCATGAGGAATACGAGCTCCACCTGATCGTCGCCACGCAGGGCAAGGCCTTTGTTGGCGACTACATCGGTCCGTTTCGGCCTGGCGCGCTCTTCCTGACAGGGCCGAACTTGCCCCATAACTGGGTGACCGATGAAATCGGCAAAGCCCAGGCGGTGCCTTTGCGCGATATGTTGGTGCAATTCGACCGGGCCAGCCTTGAGCATCTGAAAGCGGCCTTCCCGGAGTTTCGCGCGCTGGACCACATGCTGGCGCGCTCCGCTGGCGGGGTGGAATTCGTGGATTTCGACTTGTCCACGGCCCACACGCTTTTCGCTGCGGTGCGCGATGCCAAGGGGGCGGATCGCATCCTGAAGTTCCTGAACCTTTTGCTCACGGTGAATGCCCACCCGCAGCAAAAACGCCTGTCCGACCACAATGTGGCCTTCCCGAACTTCCAGGCCAACCGGACGCGGATTGCCGATGTTGTGGATCACATCACCACTCATTTCGCCGAGGACCTGAGCCTGGAGCAGGCGGCGACGATGGCCCACATGAGCACGGCGGCCTTTTCGCGGAACTTTCAAAAGCGCACAGGCACGCGATTTACCGAATTCCTGACCAAGGTGCGCATTGGACAGGCCTGTTCGATGCTCCAGGCAACCGACGAGAAGATCGCCACGATCTGTCACGAGGTCGGGTTTCGCAACTTGGCCAACTTCAACCGCCATTTCCTCAAGGTGAAGGGCATGACCCCTTCGGCCTTTCGCGATGTGACGCGGGCCGAACTTCTTCCACAGAGACCCAATGCCAATGACTGACGCCAAGATCTTCAAGACGGGCTACGACCGGGCGGCTTGTTCCATTGGTCTGGTCCACATCGGCTATGGCGCGTTCCACCGGGCGCACCAGGCGGTTTACCTCGACGACTACATGCAGGCGACGGGAGATTTGCGTTGGGGGATTGCGGCGGTGAACCTGCGCGCCTCGGAGTCGGCGGCCTTCCGTCAGGCGGCGCAGTCGAAGGATGGCTATGCGCTCAAGACCATCGCGCCGGACGGCACGCAGGAGTTTCGGGTCGTCCGGTCCCATCTCGCCTTTGTGGACGCCGCCCAGGACCTCGGCGCGGCACTGGATTTGTTCGCGGACCCGAAGGTCACGGCGGCCACGGTCACGGTCACCGAGAGCGGCTATTCCTATCGCGATGATTGGACCCTGGACCTGGGCGCGCCCGCTGTTGCCGGGGACCTGTCGCAGGGCACCGCTCAGACGATCTACGGTTTCCTGGCCCGGGCCTTGGCCCATCGTGCCGCTGTCTTGGACGCTCCGTTGACCGTGCTGTGTTGCGACAACATCCGCCGCAATGGGACTGTGCTGGAGGCAGCCCTCCTGAGCTTTCTGGAAGCCGCGGGACAGGATGATTTGGCGGGATGGGTCCGTGCCAATGTGAGGTTTCCCTGTTCCATGGTGGATCGGATCACGCCCCGCGCCACGGCGGCCCTGTCGCAGGAGGTTGCCCAAGTGGCCCCGCGCCACGCCGACAGCCCCGTGCATTCGGAGTCTTTCACCCAATGGGTGCTGCAGGATCATTTTGCCGGCGAGATGCCCGATTTGACACGGGTCGGCGTCCAGGTTGTCGATACCGTCGACCCCTTCGAGGAGGCGAAGATCCGTATCCTCAATGGTGGCCACACCGGTCTCGCGTATTTGGGCGCTTTGGCGGGGTACTCAACCTTTGACCAGGCCATGGGCGACCCCGCCTTGCGCGCGCATTTCGATGCTTGGGAGGAGCAGGATGTGCTGCCCGGTTTGGCCGGTCATGTCCCCTTTGACACCACGGCCTATCTGGCCGAGATCGCGCGCCGGTTCGAGAATCCAGGGATCGCCGATCAGTTGGAGCGGATCTGCATGGACGGCTACGCCAAGATGGGGATCTACATTTGCCCAACCATCGAGGCCTGTCTGGCCCAGGGCAGGACACCCAACGCGGGCTATGATTGCATCGCCTCCTGGGTGGTGTTCGCGCGCAAAGCGCAGGCCGGGACCGCCAAGGTCCCCTATCAGGAGCCGCTCTGGGATAGGCTCCAACCGCTGCTCAACAAAGACCGAGAAGGGGATTTGGTGTCGGAGCCGACGCTCTGGGGCGCTTTGCCCAAGCGCTATGCGTCCTTTGCACCCGCACTCCTGTCCGCAATTCACAGAATGGAAGACCAATGGCAGGACTGACGCTTCGCAATATCGCCAAATCCTATGGCGCGACCCAAGTGATCGAGAGCATCGATCTCGACGTTGAAGACGGGGAGTTCGTGGTCTTTGTCGGCCCGTCGGGCTGCGGGAAGTCTACGCTTTTGCGGATGATCGCTGGCCTTGAGGAGATTTCGGGCGGGGAGCTGTCCATCGGTGATCGGGTGGTCAATGAGGTCGCGCCCGCCAAGCGCGGCGTGGCCATGGTGTTCCAGACCTACGCGCTCTACCCCCATATGACGGTCTACAAGAACATGGGGTTTGGCTTGAAACAGGCCAAAACCCCCCCGGATGAGATCGACGCAAAGGTCCGCGCCGCCGCCGAGATCCTGGACATCACGCCGCTTTTGGAGCGGACCCCGCGGGCTTTGTCCGGCGGTCAGCGCCAGCGCGTGGCCATTGGGCGGGCCATCGTGCGCGAACCGGACGTGTTCTTGTTCGATGAGCCGCTGTCCAACCTTGATGCGGCCCTGCGCGTGCAAACCCGGATTGAGATCGCGCGTCTGCATGAACGTCTCGGCACGACCATGATCTATGTCACCCACGATCAGGTGGAGGCCATGACCCTGGCCGACAAAATCGTCGTTCTGCGCGGTGGCAATATCGAGCAGGTCGGGACACCCATGGACCTATACCACAATCCGCGAAACATGTTCGTCGCGGGCTTCATCGGCAGCCCTAAGATGAACTTCTTCGGCCAAGGGGATCTGACGCCCGGTGGGGCGGCTCTGTTGCCTGACGACGGCCATGTTCTGGGGCTCCGACCGGAGCATCTTCGGCCCATGGAGGCGGGCAGCGCCCTGGTCGAAGCGGTGCCGGACCTCATCGAAAACCTGGGCGAATACGCCTTGGTCCATTGTCGGACGGCGTCCGGGGTCGCGTTCATCGCCAAGACGACGGATATGGTCGGCTTTGAGAAGGGCAAACCGGTCCCGCTCGGCGCAGACCCCGAGCGGCGCGCTCTGTTCGACAAAGCGTCTGGCCTCCGGATCCTATCGGCATAAGCGGTCCGTGCTGGGGCGCGTGATCGCATGCGCCGTCAGTCAGTTTGGGAACGGCTAGCAGGCCGGCCTTGGATCTGACGTCATCGTCCATCCGGTGTGCGGTCACGTCGCGCCGCTTGAACTGACACCCCGTGTGCCAAAGCCATAGCCTGCTGTCCTAGCGCCGCGCGGCCCTCTCCCCTCGCGAAGCTGTCCTTAAGATGTCAATTGCGACCCGCACCTTTGCGGGCAGGTAGGTCCGGCTCGGGTAGAGCAGCCAGGCCGCCGTATCGAACGTCGTCGCGGTCGCGTCATGGCCCGGCAGGACATCAACCAACGTCCCGTCCCGGAGATCCTGCGCGATAAGCCAATCCGCCAGGAGAGCGGGGCCGAGCCCCTCCTTCGCTGCATCGCGCAAGGCCAAAGGGTTAGAGATCAGAACCGGCCCGCGGATCGGGACCGTCCGGGTGTGGCCGTCCGGGTCGCGCCGAAAGGTCCAAGCGTCCCGATGACCGGGCAGCGTTCCTCGCAGGCAGGCCATGGCACCCAGATCGCTGGGGCCAGACGGCATCCCGTTTTGCGCAATCCAGTCCGGAGTCGCCACGACGCGATATCGCGTCCCATGGAGACGGGACGATATCAGCTCCCCCTCGGGGGCGGGGGCAAGTCGGACCGCCAGGTCGATCCGCTCCGCGACCATGTCCAACGTGGCGTCCGATAGGATCAGCTCCACCTCCAGATCGGGCGCGGCAGCCCGCAGGCTCGACAGCAGCGGAATGAGGCGGACCGTTCCATAGGCGACGGAGGCCGTGATGCGCAGGTGTCCCACGGGGCGCGCGCGCGTGGATTGGGCCGACCGCCTCGCGTCCTCCAACTGATCTACTAATGGGGCGACGCGCAGCAAGTACGCCTCCCCCTCGGCGGTCAGCGACAGGGTGCGCGATGTCCGTTGGAACAGCCGGATACCCAGCCGATCCTCCACCGCAGCCACAGCGCGGGAGATCGACGAGGGGTTCATCTCCGTCTCGCGCGCGACGGCTGAGAAACTGCCGAGGTCCGCCACACGAAGGGCGAGGGTAAGGGCGTTGATATCCATCTGTGCAAGATGCGCAAAGGGGTAGTGTTCGGCAAGGCATATCGCGCAATAGTGGCCCGTGGCATCTCAGCACCCAACACCACCCCAACCAATAGGACGCTGCCATGCTGTACCGACTTCTGACGCCCACGCTGATGGTGCTTGCCACCCCCCTTGCCGCCGAACCGAGGGAGTGGACCCTTGATTTGGGCCATGCGCATATCGGATGGGAGGTCGATCACCTGGATCTCGCCCGTACGGTCGGACGCTTTGACAGGTTCGGTGGAACCTTCCTGATCGACGAACAGGCGCCGGAGAACTCTCGCATCACTGTCACGGTGGATGCGGCGTCGGTGAATTCGAACCATGAGGGTCGCGACACCCATATCCGAAACGCAGATTACCTGAATGTGGGTCTCTTCCCCGAAGTCACCTTCGTGTCGGACCAGATCACCATGACCTCTGACACAACGGGCCAGATGGGGGGCACCCTGACGATGCTGGGGGTCACCGCTCCGATTGTTCTGGACTTCACCCTGAAAGCCGACCGCGCCTACCCCGAGTATATCCCGAACTACGACGAGATCCGGACGGCCTCGTTTGAGGCGACGGGCACCATCACGCGGACAGATTTCGGCATGGATTTCATCGCCTTTCCAGGGTCACCGACGGGCCTTGAGATTGATCTCGATGTCCATGTGGATCTGGTCGATTGCAGCGCGATCCCTGCCGCCTCGGCGGACACGAACGTCCCCTGCAATTGGGGATACGTTGAGGGGTTCGCAGGCCCGAACGAGGGCTGATCGCCCAACCTCCAACCTTTCAGAGGAGACGTCCCATGGCTGACCCAACCCATCCCGACCTGACGGGGACCACGGCCATCGTCACCGGCGCCTCGCGGGGCATTGGTGAAGCAACCGCGCGGCATCTGGCGGCCCTAGGCGCGCAGGTCGTGCTCGCGGCGCGATCGGACCAAGACATCGCACGCATCGCCGCCGAGATCGAAGACGCCGGAGGCCATACCCAGGCCATCCCGACCGACGTGGCAAACAGCCAGGCCGTGGCTGACTTGGTTCAGGCCGCTTTGGCGTGGACGGGCCGCCTTGATCTGTTCGTCAACAATGCCGGGTTGATCGATCCCATTGCCCGGATCATGGACAGCGACCCAATGGCTTGGAGCGATGTGATCGACGTCAACGTGAAGGGGGTCTACCACGGGTTGCGCCATGCCATGCCGGTCATGGCCGCCCAGGAGGGTGGCGGCACGATCGTCAACATCTCGTCCGGCGCGGCCAACAGCACCTTGGAGGGCTGGTCCCACTATTGCGCTTCAAAGGCAGCGGTTCTGCGTCTCACGGGCGTTGCCCATACGGAGGCTAAGGATAAAGGCATTCGGGTTGTCGGGCTGTCGCCGGGAACGGTTGCCACCCAAATGCAGCACAGCATCTGGTCGAGCGGTGTGAACCCCGTGTCTCAGATCCCTTGGGAGGATCACATCAGCCCGGCGTGGGTCGCAAAGGCCATTGCGTTTCTGACGACCCCGCAGGCGGATCCGTGGCTTGGCCAGGACTTTTCGCTCAAGACCGCCGCTGGCAGGCAGGCGGTGGGCATGCCCACCTAGCCAGGGCGGATTGGTCGGTGCGGGGGGGCGGAGAGCACGGTGGTCTTTGGGCCAGCCGCCGCTGACGCGACAGGTACTCCGCTTGGCACGGCCGCAGGGGGACCTGTAAGCCTCCCGGTCGTCCCAATCCCGCCGGGAACATCCCTGGCACAACATCTGACTGCCTTTACAGGTTTTGACCCGGACAGCGGCACGCGCTCTGCCCAGGCTCCACCCCGCCGACTTATGCCTTTTCCACCGGCGTAATCGGACCCCCTTTGTCCGCCCATGACGTAAAGCCGTCTTTCAGGTGCGCGGCCTCAAACCCCATGTCTTGAAGCGTGGCCACGGTCAGTGCCGAGCGCCAGCCGGAGGCGCAGTGGAACACGTAGGTTTTGCCGTCCTGGGCAAAGACCTCTTTGTGGTAGGGGCTGGCGGGATCGACCCAGAACTCGATCATGCCGCGTGGCGCATGGACCGACCCAGGGATCGCGCCGGTGCGCTGCCGCTCCCGGATGTCTCGAATATCGACAATGACGACGCTCGGGTCATCGACCATCTGGATGAGGTCCTCTGTTTCGATCTCCTTGATGCGGGCGCGGGCGTTTTTGACCATTTCAGCGGCTGAGGTTCGGAGCATGTCTCCTCCTGGGGGGCTGCGACGTTGAACAGAAGCGCCGAAAATTGACACCGTCTTTGGCCGCGTGCAACCCTCGTGCCGGTGTGCGGGCTGCGTCGCAGAACATATCACGGGGTTCTCCAATGGATCGAACGGATGCCGTGTCGCTCTGGGACCGGTCGTCGGCGGAAGAAGACTACGTCAACCCTTTGATGGACGGGTCCGATGTGGACGTGGCCATTGTCGGTGGGGGCATCACAGGTCTGTCCACGGCGCTTCACTGTGCGGAACAGGGGTTTTCGGCGCATGTGCTTGAGGCGGAGCGCATTGGGCACGGCGGGTCCGGCCGGAACGTGGGTTTGGTCAACGCAGGCGTCTGGCGTCCTCCGGCGCAGGTCTACGCCCGGTTGGGTGAGACCTACGGGCCGCGATTTGTCCGGCGCTTCGGAGAGGCCCCGCAAAAGGTCTTCGACCTGATCGAGCGGCACCAAATTCGGTGCGAGGTCACCAAGACCGGTACGCTCCACGCGGCCCATGCGCCTTCGGGCTACGCGGGCCTTAAGGCGCGGTTCGAGGATTGGGATCGGCTTGGTGCGCCTGTCCAGCTTTTGACCCGCCAAGAGATGGCGGACAAAGTCGGGACGGATGTGTTCTTTGGCGGCCTGTTGGATCACCGCGCGGGCACCATAAACCCGATGGGGTACTGCCGTGGCCTGGCCCGTGCGGCGCGGGGTGCGGGGGCCAGGATCAGCACCGGCGTGAGGGCCAAGCAACTGCGAAAACAGGGCGGCGGCTGGACGGTCGAGACCGACCAGGGTTTGGTCAACGCCAAGTTCGTCGTGCTTGGCACCAATGCCTATACGGACGACCTCTGGCCTGATCTCAAACGCGTATTCACGATGATCCCGTATTTCCAGTTGGCGACCGCGCCGCTGGGGGATCGCGTGGCCCGTATCCTGCCGGAGCGTCAGGGCCTTTGGGATACGGGTCGCATCATGTTCTCGCTCCGCCGGGATATGTCGGATCGGTTGATTATTGGCTCCATGGGCACAATCGTTGGAAGTGTCGGACAGGGCCTGTCCCAACGCTGGGCGCGCAAGCAATTGCGTCGGCTGTTTTCCGACCTGGGGGCTGTGACCTTTGAGCGGGCCTGGCACGGTCAGATTGCGATGACGCCCGATTACCTGCCCAGGGTCTATAACTTGGACCGGGGTCTCTATACGGCGATTGGCTACAACGGACGGGGCATCACGACCGGGACGGTCTTCGGAGAGGCCATTGCCGGGTTGCTGATGGGCCGAGATCCTTCCGATCTGCCCTTGCCCCTAACGGACGTGCAAACCGTTCCATCCGCGCCCATCATGTCGCGTCTGTATCAAACGGCGTTTACCGCCAACCAAATTCTAAGAAGTCTCTGATCCATGTCCCAACAGCCCATTCGCGTCGGCGTTGATATCGGCGGTACGTTCACGGATGTCGCCCTCTCCAACGGCGAGGACCTGACGACCTGCAAGGTCCTGACGGATTATGCGCACCCGGAACAGGCCATCTTGGATGGGATGTCTTTGGCCGCGCAGCAGGCCGGTGTGCCCTTGCAAGCCATTGGCCAAGTGATCCACGGGACCACGCTGGTCACCAATGCCCTGATCGAGCGGCGCGGCGCCAAGATGGCGTTCATCACCACGGAGGGGTTCCGGGATGTGATCGAGATGCGGTCGGAGAACCGGTTCGAGCAATATGACCTCAACCTGACGCTGCCGACGCCCTTGGTGCCGCGCAAGGGCCGCCTCACCCTCAATGAGCGGATGGGACCAGCGGGGGAGGTGTTGCTGGCGCTGGACCCCGCTGAGGTCGCGGCGATGGTCGAGACAATCAGAGCGGGCGGCTACGAGGCCGTGGCCATCGGCTTGATGCATTCCTACGCTAATGATGCCCACGAGGTCGCCATGGCTGCGGCGCTCCGCAAGGCGTTGCCGGATGTGTTTGTCTCGATTTCTTCGGTGGTGTCGCCCCAGATGCGGGAACTGCCGCGCTTCAACACGGTGATCGCGAACGCCTATGTCCAACCTCGGGTGGCGGCCTATTTGGGGCGTCTCGTCTCGAGGTTGCGGGCGGAGGATGTGTCGGCCCCGGTATTCATGCTCCATTCGGGCGGTGGGTTGATGTCGGTCGAAGACGCGGTGGAGCAGCCCGTTCGCCTGCTTGAATCCGGTCCAGCGGGCGGTGCGATCTACGCCGCGAATTTTGCCCGGGCCCATGGTTTGGACAAGGTCCTCAGCTTTGACATGGGGGGGACGACGGCCAAGATCTGTTTGATCGAGGAGGGTGCCCCGAAAACCGCAAACACCTTTGAGGTGGCCCGAACCTACCGCTTCAAGAAAGGCTCCGGCATGGTAGTGTCGACCCCGGTGGTCGAGATGGTCGAGATTGGCGCGGGCGGCGGGTCCATCGCCTCCATTGACGCCATGGGGCGGATCCAAGTGGGACCAAGATCGGCCGGGTCGGAACCGGGTCCCGCCTGCTACCAGCGCGGGGGGGCGGAGCCGACCGTGACCGACAGCAACCTGTTGCTTGGCAGGCTTGACCCCGATGCCTTTGCCGGTGGCGCGATCCCCTTGTCGACGGACCTGTCCGACCAAGCGGTTCAAGGGACACTGGGCATGCCCATGGGCATCAGCACGCGCGAGGCTGCGTTTGGGGTGACCGAACTTGTGGACGAAAACATGGCCAACGCAGCCCGTGTCCACACGGTGGAAAACGGGCGCGACATTGAGCACTTTACGATGGTTGGCTTCGGGGGTGGCGCGCCGCTCCATGCCTGCCGTCTTTGCGAAAAGCTGGGGATCCGCGACTTGCTAATCCCACCCGGCGCAGGGGTCGGTTCGGCCATTGGCTTTCTCAAGGCACCGTTCAGCTATGAGGCGACCCAAGGGCTGTTCCAGCGCATGTCCGACTTTGACGCGACCGCCGTCAACGCGATGCTGGCCGACTTGCAGGCGGAGGCATCGGCGTTCGTGCGCTCCGGCGCGGGGGACGCCGAAACCCGGACGCAGCTGACGGCTTTCATGCGCTATAGCGGACAAGGATGGGAAATCCCGGTGCGGCTGCCGCATCGGAGGTTCGCCCCAGAGGACGCGGCCCTGATTTTGGAGGCGTTCGAAGGGGCCTATCGTACCCTGTTCGGTCGCACCATCGAGGGCCTGGCGTGCGAGATCACCAATTGGTCCCTCGTCGTGGCGACCGTCTTGCCAGAGGTGCCCCAGGCCGCGCGATACAATCCCGGCCCGACCGCAGAGCCGTTGCGCAGGCGCCAGGTCTTCGATGCGGCCCGTCGGCAAATGGTGGCGGCCCAAGAGGTCGCGCGCGAAACGCTTACCCCTGGCATCACCTTTGACGGGCCTGCGGTCATCATCGAGTCGGAGACGACGACCATCGTGACCTCGGCCTACCGCGCCACAGGGCAAGGGGACGGCAGTCTGCGTCTGACCCGCAAAGAGGACGCGCCATGACGACGCCCAGCACCATAGACTTTCAGATCATGTGGAACCGCCTGATCGCGGTGGTCGAGGAACAGGCGACGACCCTGATCCGCACGGCATTTTCGACCTCCGTGCGGGAGGCGGGGGATCTGTCTGCGGGGCTCTTTGACCGGCAAGCCCGGATGATCGCCCAGGCCGTTACCGGGACGCCGGGCCATGTGAATGCCATGGCCGAGAGCGTGACGCATTTCGTGACAGAGATCGGCGCCGAGGACATGTTCGAGGGCGATGTCCTCATCACCAATGACCCCTGGCTGGGCACCGGCCATCTCCACGACATCACCATCGTGACCCCTGTGTTCCGCAGAGGCGCGCACATCGGGTACTTTGCCTGCACGGCCCATGTGGTGGACATCGGCGGGCGCGGTTTTGGACCCGATGGCACCGAAGTCTTTGAAGAGGGTCTGCTGATCCCGATCATGAAATTCGCCGACCGCGGGCAGGTCTCGAAAGACCTGCTGCGTCTGATCCGAGCCAATGTGCGCACGCCAGACCAAACCGTGGGCGACATCTATTCCTTGGCTGCGTGCAACGAAGCGGGCGACCGCCGCTTGCAGGCCATGCTGGATGAGTTCGGCATAGATGACCTGGATGGTTTGTCCGATTTCATCATCGAAACCAGTCGGGCGGCCACGCGGGCCGCAATCGCCGCCGTGCCGGACGGGACATTCACCCATACAATGCAGGTCGACGGGTACGAGGCCCCCGTGCATTTGGCGGTTCGCCTCGACATTTCTGGGGACAAAGTGCGGGCCGATTTCGCCGGTACAAGCGGCATGAGCCGGTTTGGCGTCAATTGCCCCGAGGTCTACACCCGCGCCTATGCCTGTTACGGCCTGAAATGCGCGATTGCCCCCCAAGTGCCCAACAATACGGGCTCATTGGAGCCGTTTCACGTTACCGCGCCCGAGGGCTGTATCCTGGCGGCGAAACGCCCGGCGCCGGTGTCCGTCCGCCACGTGATGGGGCATCTGGTGCCGGACGTGGTCCTTGGGGCGCTGCACCAGGCGCTTCCAGACACGGTCCCGGCAGAAGGGGCGTCGGCCCTGTGGAATATCCAGATTTCGTCCCGCGCGTCTGATCCCAACAGCGGTTTGCCCAACCGAGAGGTGCTGATGTTCAACTCGGGCGGCACGGGCGCGCGGGCCGGGGTCGACGGGCTGTCCGCCACGGCCTTCCCGTCTGGCGTCTCAACCATGAGCGTCGAGGCGACCGAGCAGGTCGGGCCGATCATCGTCTGGCGCAAGGACTTGCGCGCCGGATCCGGTGGGGCAGGGACCACCCGTGGCGGTCTTGGGCAAACCATCGAGATCGCGCCGCGCGCGGGCTACGATTTCTATTTCAACGCGATGTTCGATCGGGTCCAGAACCCGGCCCAAGGGCGCAACGGGGGAATGCCGGGCGGTGCAGGTCGGGTGACGCTGACCGATGGGACGGAGCTTCGCGCCAAGGGCCGTCAGTTCGTCAAATCCGGGCAGCGCTTGCGCCTCAGCCTGCCGGGCGGGGGTGGATACGGCCCCCCTGCCGGACGAACCCGCGAACGGATTGCAGAGGACCTGGCCGCAGGCTTTATCACACCAGAGCAGGCCAAGGCCGATTATGGCTATGAAGAGGAATGACTGACATGAGCGATACACCCATTGCCCTGATTTCCGGGGGTGCGCAGGGCATCGGACACGCCTGTGCTGCGGCATTGGCCGAAGACGGCTATAAGGTCATCCTTGCCGATGTTCGCGAAAGTGTCATCGCCGCCGCCGCAGACCTAGGCGGTGCAGGCTACGTCTGCGATTTCGGCGACTCTGATGCGATCCTAGCCCTGTTTGACAGGATCGAAGCTGAGCACGGTCCTGTCAGCGCGCTTGTGAACAACGCGGGTATCGCCCTACCGGGTGACTTTCTGAGCTATGATCTGGAGACCTTCGACAAGGTTCTGGCCGTCAATCTGCGTGGCGTTTTCGTCGCCACCCAGCGGGCCGCGCGGGCCATGGTTGAGAACGGCATCGAAGGCTCCATCGTGAACATGTCGTCGATCAACGCCCAGGTCGCCATTCCCGCGATCCCGGCCTACTGCGCCTCCAAGGGGGGTGTCATGCAGATCACCAAAGTGGCCGCTTTGGCCCTCGCCAAGAACAACATCCGGGTCAACGCCGTGGGACCAGGTTCCATCGACACCGAGATGATGGCAGGCGTGAACGCCAACCCGGAGGCGTTCAAGATGGCCATGTCGCGGACCCCTCTTGGCCGTGCCGGGACTGCTCGGGAAATCGGTGATGTGGTGTCTTTCCTCTGCTCGAAGAAGGCCAGCTACGTCACCGGCGAGACGATCTATGTCGACGGCGGGCGTCTCGGTCTGAATTACGTCATGTCGTGAGAGGTGAGAGGGGCGTTCCGTTTGCTTCGTGAGGGCCAGTGGGGGGGGCGCGTGACGCGCGTCGACACAAGCGTTCCGTCCGCAAGGCTGCGCCACGACCTTGGTCGGATCGCGGTTTGGGCGGACGACGTCACCAATCAGACGAACCTCGACCGGCCCGCCTGAGGCAGCGTCACCAAAGCTTTCAACGGGGCCGAAACCCGTCCATAGCGACCTGAGAACCACGTGAAACTCTGACCCGAGCGGCTCCGCGTCTATCTCTGCGCCAACAGCCACTCCCGGACCGTTTGGTCCGTCGTCAGCTCTATCGCGCGGTCATAGGCCTCGCGCGCATCCTCCGTGCGCCCTGCACGCGCGAGCAGGTGGGCGCGGGTCGCGTGATAGGGTTGGAAGGCATCCAGGGTGGGGGCCTCTATCTTGGCAAGCGTGGTCAACCCCGCGTCGGGCCCTTGCCATTCACCGATTGCTGCCGCTTGGGCCACGCGGGCGCCAAGCGTCGGGGCAAGGTGGACCAGCCCGGCATAGAGCTGGGCGATGGCGGCCCAATCGGTTCTGCCGCTGCGCGCGCGGTCGGCATGGACGGCTTGGATTGCGGCTTCGAGTTGGAAGGGTCCCATGCGTCCCAACCCGCCTGCGCGGCGCAGCAGGTTAACGGCACGGGCCGTGCGGCGCGGGTTCCAGCGGCTTGGATCCTGGTCGGCCAGGGGCACGAAACGGTGGGGGTCTGCGCCCTCGCGACGGGCATGGGAAAAGTTCAACAACGCGGCGAGGCCTAGCGCCTCTGGCTCTTCCGGCAGGGTTTCGACGACGAAATCGGCCAGGTACAGCGCCTCGGTCGCCAGGTCATCGACCAACTCGACCGCCCGGTCCTGGAAGGTAATGGCGTAGGCGCCATAGATCGCCTCCAACACGGCGCCCAAACGGGGGGCGAGATCGTCGGCATCCGGCACCGTGAACGCGATGCGCGCCTCTTTGATCTTGCGCTTGGCCCGCACGAGGCGCTGTGCCAGCGCGGGGGCAGCCATGGCAAAGGCGGGCGCCATGCGGGCGGGCTCCAACCCGATGACGGTCTGGAGCATCAGCGGTGTGCGCACCTCGCGCGCGATGGCCGGATGGGCGCAGACGAACATCAGCTTGAGCCGGTCATCGGGTATGTCTTGCAGCTCCATCGGCTCCTCTCCCTGCTCGGGGGCATCGTCTTCGGCCGTCTCCATCCGGTAGGCCGCGCTCTTCCAGCGGTCGCGCAGGACGTTGCGCGCGGTGGTCAGCAGCCAGGCCTCCGGCGATGATGGGACGCCCCGCGCCTCCCAGGCGGGCAGGGCTCGCAGGCAGGCCTCCGACAGGGCGTCCTCGGCGGCGGCGATGTCGCCGGAGCGGCTGGCCAGGCTTGCCACCAGCCGCCCGTGGTGGTCCCGCACCGCGCGGTTCAGCGCGCTGCGGGGGCTGTCGGTCATGCGCCCTTGCCGTGGCGGTCGGATGCTTCGGGTGGCATGGCCGAGGGGCGGACCTCGATCTTGCCGTATTGGGCCGAGGGGCATTTTGCTGCCCAGTCGAGGGCCGCATCCAGGTCCGGCACATCGATCACGAAATAGCCGCCCAGCTGTTCGCGGGTATCGGCATAGGGGCCGTCCTGCACCTGGCGTTCGCCGGTGGCCAGGCTCAGCACCGTGGCCGTGGCCGAGGGGGCAAGATAGTCGGTGTCCACGAACACACCGGCTTCGCGCAGGGCGCCGATGTAGGCGCCATAGGCTTGCAGGGCGTCGCCCATGTCGGCTTCGGTCATGTGTTCAAAAGCGGATTCGTCGTTGTAGAGAAAGAGCGTATAGCGCATGGAGTCGTTCCTTTGGGTACGTTTGGGTCTGTGGTCTATGGTCTGGGGTTCAATGGTCGGGTTACGCGTCGGCTTGCGTAACCCGTGCGAGGTTGGCGAGGCCTGCGTCAAATGTTCCGCCCACCATTTTGTCCATGAACAGGCCCATGACGCGGCCGATGGGGTTCGCCCCGAAGGCCATGTTCATGCCCCAGGTGACGCGGGTGCCGCCCGCCTCGGGGGTCAGATGAAAAGTCTGGGTGGGCTGGCCCATGGCGCCGAGGTCGATGGCCATGGTGACCGAGCGGTTCTCCTCCACGGCGGCGACGACCTGGCTGCCCTTGCCGTCCTTCCCGTCGAAATCAAAGCCCGAGCCCACGCCGGATGCGGGCCCATGCAGGGCGATCTTCAGGTCCGGGTCCTTGGCGGCATAGGGGTTGAAGCTCTGGTAGCCTTGGTTGGAGGCGATGAGCGCGAACAGCGTCTCTGGCGCGGCGTCGATCACGGCGGAGCGCTCCACATGGACCTGCGCGGGTAGTGCGAAGGGGGCTGCGGCCAGGGCTGCGATGATGGCGGTGGCGGAGGCTGCGATGGTGGCGATGGTCATGGGTCTGTCCCTTTTGGTTGGTCGAAGGCCCGAGCGCCTTCACCCACTAGACGAGCCACGGGGGCGAGGATCGACACATGTGGCAAAGTTTTTTCACGGGAATGGTCATTTTTCTTGTAAGTAGCTAAATTGGTTTATTATTATTCTTTACCCTTTATGCGACTTTATGGAGCGCGACACTCAAATGCCCGGCAAATAGTGCGCTCAAGACCTACCGTGCACCCGCCTCACTACGGTTGTTCGGTCCGGTCGTTTCGAAATCGAGCGCCCTAACCCGTGTGGCCTCTGACTTTCCAACTGCGTCGAACATGTCGTTGGCTAAGCCCATGTGAGCGATGCGCCGAGAGCCTGTTGGGCTGAGCGTCTTTGGCCTTTTTGCGTGCTATCTTTACGCCCTTGAACTCATGCCGCCTGGCCGAACCTTCGCCCCGCTTTCGACGATGATACGACGCGAACGCACAGTACATTGATGCTCATCCAGGGACGGCTGGCCGCGACCAGAATCTAGGATTGCTGCTCCGCAATTTACGCTAGCGCTTAGATGCTGAGCCAACGCAAGTGCTGCACTGGATCTGAAACCTACTCCCAGAAATATTTCGCAAGGCGTCTGCCGCTCAAAAAGGGATGTCTCTCGCCTGTGTCACTGCAACCGCGCTTCGCTCTTCTGAAGAGCGCCTCTCCGTCATGGGCGCGCCTCGTTCCTTGCGTTACTCCCAAAGCGTCGCCTTCCATTCGGACATGCCGCACAACGCAGGGCCAACCGCCACTCCACACCGCATCAGCGTATGTGAACCGGACGGGCACCTTGTGGCGACCGGGCGACAGTTTGCGTGCTGGCAAAACCGGACGCGGGCATTCCGGTGGGGTCGCCTTGTTCCCGGTCTCTCGCGGCTCTACATGCCGAGGATGGTTTCGATGTCCGCTTTCCGATTTCGCCGCCGAGGGCCACGGATCTCCGTAGTGCGCTTGCAAGGGGTTATCGCGGCCAGTGGAGGGCGCGGGGCGCTCTCACTCGCTGGTCTGCGCCCACTTCTGGAGCGTGCCTTCCGCAAGGGAAAACCGGCGGCGGTCGCCCTGGCGATCAACTCGCCAGGGGGCTCGCCTGTGCAGTCGTCTTTGATCGGCAGTCACATTCGCGCGTTGTCAGAGGAAACCTCTGTCCCGGTCCATGCCTTCATCGAGGATGTGGCGGCTTCGGGTGGCTATTGGCTCGCCGCGGCGGCGGATGATATCCACCTCGATCCCAGTTCGGTCACCGGCAGCATTGGTGTCATTTCGGCTGGCTTTGGGTTTCCCGAACTCTTGAGCCGCTGGGGGATCGAACGCCGTGTTCATACCGCAGGCGCCGACAAGTCGCTGTTGGATCCGTTCCGCCCGGAGCGTGACGCCGACATCGTCCGTTTGAAAGAGATCCAGACCAGAATCCACGGCAGCTTCATTGACCACGTGAAAGCGCGTCGCGGGGCCAAACTGTCGACTGACCGAGACTTGTTTACCGGCGATGTCTTCATCGGACAGGAAGCCGTTGACCTGGGCTTGGCCGACGGCATCGGCCACCTTTTCCCGGTGATGCGGGACCGATACGGGGAAAAGGCCCAATTCTCCATGCTGAGCCAGCGCCGCCCGCTGATGCAGCGGTTGGTGCCCGGCGTCTTGGATCAGGCCGTCGATGCCGTCGAAGCGCGCGCGCTGTGGTCGCGATACGGACTCTGACGCGCTGTGCTTCTGAAAATTGTCACATTCTTCCTGATCGGCATGGCCGTGCTGGCCATGTTTGGTCGTCTTCGCTTGCCTAAGATCGGGTCGGGCGCGCGTAAGTGCCCGCGCTGTGGGGCACCGCGTGCCGGTCGTGGCCCGTGTCCCTGCGAACGGCGAGGGTCCGGATGATCCTAGACAGTCTCAGTGTTGTTCTCGGGTTGGTCATCCTGATCTTTGCCGGGGATGCTTTGGTGAAGGGGGCCGTGAACCTGGCCTTGCGGCTGGGCTTGCCGGCTTTGCTGGTCAGTCTGACGGTTGTCGCATTCGGAACCTCCGCGCCGGAACTGCTGGTCAGTGTCGAGGCCATCTTAGATGGTGTGCCAGGGTTGGCGCTTGGCAATGTCGTCGGCTCCAACACCGCGAACATCTTGTTGGTTCTCGGCGTGCCCGCGATCCTGGCGACGCTGCACACGGCCCATTGCGAGACCAGGCGCGATTATCTCTACATGCTTGGCGCGACCCTGTTGTTCATCGCGCTGTGTTTCACGGGTCGGTTGGTTTGGTGGCATGGCGTCATCTTGCTGGCCGCGCTGACTGCGATTTTGGTCGCCAGCTTTCGGTCCTCGCGCAGCGATGATGTGGACGTGGAGGGTGCGGAGCCTGGCCTGCCCGGGTGGCGGGTGGCCGTGTTTCTGGTCCTCGGGCTTGTGGGGCTGCCCCTTGGAGCGAACCTTCTAGTGGACGGCGCCACGAGCATTGCGCGCGCCTATGGGGTGAGCGAGACGGTTATCGGCCTCACCTTGGTCGCCATCGGCACGTCCCTGCCGGAGTTGGCGACGACCGTGATGGCTGCGATCCGTCGCCACGCGGACGTGGCCCTGGGCAATGTCATCGGATCGAACATGTTCAATCTGCTTGGCATCATTGGCGTGGCCTTGTTGGTGGGGCCGATCCCCGTCGATCCATCGTTCCTGAGGTTCGATCTGTGGGTCATGCTGGGGGCTTCGCTGCTCCTGATCCCATTTGTCTTCCTAGGGCAAAATATCACGCGGATTTGGGGCGTGGCGCTGATGGCGCTGTATCTCGGCTATCTTACGAAGGTGCTCATATGAAGGCTTTGGTAACCGGTGCAGGCGGCCGTCTCGGGGCCGTCATGGCGGAAGAATTGGGGCGCTTGGGCTATGATGTGGCGCTTCACTATTCCACGTCCGCCGCTGGGGCGGAGGCGGTTGCGAAGGCCATCACGGGCCACGGGCAGAAGGCTGTGTGCCTCCAGGCGGATCTGCTGGATCTGGCGGCGTGCGATGCCTTGGTGCCACGGGCGGCCGAGGCGCTGGGCGGTCCTCTGACGCTGTTGATCAACAACGCGTCGATCTTTGAGCATGACGACATGCGCACGGCGACCCACGAAAGCTGGGATCGCCACATCGGCTCTAACCTCAGGGCACCGTTTATCCTGACCCAAGCCTTCGCCGCCCAGGCGCCAGAGGCGGAGACCGACGGGCGCCCTCGGGCCAGTGCGGCGATCATCAATATGATCGACCAGCGGGTGCGAAAGCTGACACCCGAATTCATGACCTACACCCTGGCGAAGTCCGCCCTGTGGACGATGACGCAAACGACGGCCCAGGCGCTGGCCCCGGCGATCCGCGTGAATGCCATCGGGCCGGGCCCAACCATGCAGGGTGTTCGCCAAAGCGCGGATCACTTCGCCGCACAGCAAGCCGCCACAGTTTTGCAACGGGGGGCTGACCCCTCGGACATTCTGGAGGCCATGCGCTACCTGATCAGTGCGCCGGCAATTACTGGCCAATTGATCTGCGTCGATGGGGGACAACATCTGGCGTGGCAGACACCGGATGTCCTAGGCGTGGAGTAGCGTTTTAAGGCCCTAGCGAGGCATTTCCAGAAGTTTTGTCCACCAGAGGCCGTTGCAAACGCTGGTCCCAACAAAAGCTGCCGCAAATAGTCCGACGCGACGTAAAGAAAAGAAAAGGTTTTGAAAAAACATGCGGTTGCGGCGGGGCGGTCTGAGCGTACATTGTAACGGTTCCGTGAAAATTCTGAGTGTTTCAAAGGACCTGCTCAATTCGTACCCAGGTTTATCCACAATTTGGAATGGGCTAAGACAGACGTCCAACGTCTTGCGCTCAGCCCCGCTTTGCGGCAGCCGATAGGGAATCCCATGGACCGCTCCGCCGATGACATTGAAACAGGACCGGAGGTTATCAAACGGTTCCTGCGCGGGCTCGACGGCTCGCCCGGTGTGTACCGTATGTTGGACGCCGAAAGCCGTGTTCTGTACGTCGGCAAGGCACGGAACCTGAAAAACCGGGTCGCCAATTATACTCGTCTTCAGGGGCATTCCGGGCGGATTGCGCGGATGATTTCCGAGACAGCCTCGATGATGGTGCTGACCACCAACACGGAGCTTGAGGCGCTGCTCCTGGAACAGAACCTCATCAAGCAGCTTAAGCCGCGCTACAACGTGTTGCTGCGCGACGATAAGTCGTTTCCGAACATCATGATTGGTCGGGCGCACGATTATCCGCAGATCAAAAAGCACCGAGGCCGCAAAGCGGAGAAGGGCGACTATTTCGGCCCCTTCGCCAGTGCGGGTGCGGTGAACCGGGTGCTCAATCAATTGCAGCGGGTGTTCTTGCTGCGCAACTGCTCCGACAGTGATTTTGAGACGCGGACGCGGCCCTGCCTGAACTATCAGATCAAGCGATGCAGCGCGCCCTGCGTTGGGTTCATCACCCCAAAGGATTACGCGGCTTCGGTCGCTGACGCCGAGAAGTTCCTGCGCGGGCAGACCACCGAGATCCAAGAGAAGCTGGCCGATGAGATGGCCAGCGCCTCCGCCGAGATGGAGTTTGAGCGCGCCGCTGCCCTGCGCGACCGGATCAAGGCGCTGACCAATGTGCAATCGGTCCAGGGCGTGAACCCCCAGGGCGTGCCAGAGGCCGATGTCATCGGGCTGCACATGGAGGGCGGGCAGGCCTGCATTCAGGTGTTCTTCATCCGGGCCAACCAGAACTGGGGCAACAGCGACTTTTACCCCCGCATATCCGCTGACAATAGCCCGGCTGAGGTGATGGAAGCGTTCCTCGGTCAGTTCTACGACACCAAAGAGCCGCCGCGCATGGTGCTCCTATCCCATGGGATCGAGGATATGGAGTTGATGGCCCAAGCTCTGTCCGACAAGGCCGGACGGCGGGTGCAGCTTCTGTTTCCCCAGCGCGGCGAAAAGGTTGAACTGGTCCAGGGGGCGACCCGCAACGCCCGCGAAAGCCTTGGGCGCAAAATGTCCGAGAGCGCGACCCAGGCCAAGCTGCTCCGCGGTGTGGCCGAGGCGTTTGATTTATCTAAGCCGCCCGCGCGGATTGAGGTCTACGATAACTCCCACATCCAGGGCAGTTATGCGGTGGGCGCGATGGTCGTTTCGGGGCCCGAGGGCTTCGAGAAGAGCCAATACCGGAAGTTCAATATCAAGGACACGGATCTGACGCCTGGCGATGATTTCGGCATGATGAAAGAGGTTCTCACCCGGCGGTTCAAACGACTGCTGAAGGAAGACCCCGATCGGAAGGGGGATCTCTGGCCCGATCTGCTGCTGATTGACGGCGGGGCCGGGCAAGTGAGTGCCGTGCGAGAGATCATGCGCGATCTGGGTGTCGAGGACGTGCCCATGGTCGGTGTCGCTAAAGGCGTCGACCGCGACCACGGCAAGGAGGAGTTCCACCGCACGGGGCAACGCCCCATGGCCCTGCCGCGCCAGGATCCGGTGCTTTACTTCATCCAGCGTCTCCGGGATGAGGCGCACCGCTTTGCCATCGGCACCCACCGGGCCAAGCGGGCGAAGGCCTTGGTGGCCAATCCGCTGGATGAGGTCGCGGGTGTCGGCGCGACCCGCAAGCGCGCCTTGCTGGCACACTTCGGATCGGCGAAGGCCGTCAGCCGCGCGGCCCTGGCCGATTTGAAAGCCGTGGAGGGGATCTCTGACGCCTTGGCTGAGACGATCCACCGCCATTTTCACGAAAAGGATTAGGCGCGGGGTGAACCTCGCCCTGCGGTGTTTTGCCGGCGTTCGCTGCCTCTGCACTTTTCAAAAGCGCAGAGAGGCGGACCCTACCGATGATCATAACGCTTGAAGACCTAACCCGCGCCTGCCGGACCGCAGGTGCCCTGTGTCTTCCAGCTGAATGTCCCCAGGAAATCCATCATCCATGACGTCGCCGTATCGGCCGACGGCTTTATCGCGGCCCCGACGGTGATGCCTCGGCCTTTCCCATGACGGCCCAATCGTGGACGACTATGCCAAACGGCTCACCGCCTATGGCGCCGTCCTCATGGGCCGCGCGACCTACGACGTTGGGCTGGCCCATGGCCTGCTACCGGGAGCGTCACCCTACCCAGGACTGGCCTGCTACGTCGTCTCACGGTCCCTGCAACCGCTTGAAGAGGTTGGCGACCTCTCCGACTTGGGCGGTACACCCACCCTGCTTCAGCGGGCGGGCAACCGATCTACCTTTGCGGTGGAGGTGACCTGGCAGGCGCCTTGCTTGCTGCCAGATGGATCGACGAAGTCATCCTGAAACGCGCGCCTATCCTGTTGGGGGGAGGCGTCCCGCCTTGGGGTTAGGGTGCGACAGCGATGTCAGGCATCCTACTAGATCGTCGACAACACTGCGGTGGCATCACGTTGCAGCGCTGCGCCTTGCGATCAAGGTCGTGTGCGCGGGGTATGGAATGCCCCGCGCACACCCGCTACACCGGCGGGGATGAGATGGACGGTGCCCAATATCCTGACGGTCTTGCGCTTATTTGCAGCGCCGGGCGTGGCCGTGATGTTCCTATTCTTTGCCCGGCCTTGGGCGGATTGGTTCGCGCTGGTTCTGTTTGTCGTGGCCGCTGTCACCGATTGGTTCGACGGCTATCTGGCGCGGGAGTGGAACCAGGAAAGCCGCTTTGGCGCCATGCTCGATCCGATTGCCGATAAGGCCATGGTGGTGATTGCGCTTTTGGTCATCACGGGATTCTCGGGCATGAATCCCTGGATCCTGCTGCCGGCGACGGTGATCCTGTTCCGGGAGGTTTTCGTCAGCGGATTGCGGGAATTCTTGGGCGCGACCTCCTCCACGCTGGCCGTCACGGCGCTCGCCAAATGGAAGACAACGGCCCAGATGGTGGCCATCGCGGTGCTGTTTTCTACGGGCATCTTTGAGCATCACTTTGCGGAGCGGGTGCATGGCATGGACATGGCCATGGTGGATGCGATCCTCATGGGCGAGGTCGCCGATGAAGTGGGTTTGACGCAGTTGATTTGGGGCGAACAAATCACCTTCCTGGCGGGGACCGTCCTCCTGTGGCTGGCTGCCGCACTGACGGGGATCACCGGATGGGATTACTTTACCAAAGCACGCCCCCATCTGAAGGACAGACCCTCATGACGTTGCAAGTGTTGTACTTTGCTTGGCTGCGGGAACGCATCGGACTCGGGCGCGAGTTGGTCGAGACGAACGCCACAACCATTGCCGATCTGGTCGAAGAACTCCGCGCCCGCGAGGACCGGTACGCCGCCGCCTTTGCCGATATGACGACCGTTCGCGCCGCCCTCGATCAGGAGCTTGTGCCGCTGGAGACGCCATTGGGCAGCGCCCGAGAGGTGGCTTTCTTCCCGCCCATGACCGGCGGCTGACCCGGCTCCGCTGCACGTATGATCCAGGTATGATGACGGTATGATTTCGGGATGACGGATTTCGCCCCACGCATTGTCGTGACCCAAGACGACTTCGATCTGGGTGCCGAGGCCGAGGCACTGGAGGCGGGGCCGGATACGGGTGCCGTCGTCACGTTTACGGGTCGGGTGCGCAACGTGGCCGACGGGCTGCACCATATGGAAATCGAGCATTATCCCGGGATGACGGAACGCGCGCTGACCGAGATTGCAGAGCAGGCGGCGGCGCGCTGGCCCCTGTCGGGGATCACGGTCATTCACCGCTATGGCGCGTTGCGGCCCGGCGCGCGGATCATGATGGTTGCGACGGCGTCCCGGCACCGGGACGCGGCCTTTGAGGCGGCGTCGTTCCTGATGGATTACCTCAAATCCCGTGCGCCGTTCTGGAAGAAAGAAGTGACTGGCGCCGGGGCTGATTGGGTGGATGCCAAAGACTCCGATGAGGATGCGCTGGCGCGGTGGTCTGACACCGGGACCTAATCCGCGCGGTATCTGCTGTTGACGACATGGGTCTTTGGGACACAGGCTTGAGGCTGGTGGGCCATTCTGTCTCTCGGATGTGTGGCCCGGAATTATTGTCCGAAGGTGTCGCGACCTACGGAACGAGGTGCAGATTGGGCCGGCGTTGGGGTGTTTCAGGCGGACCTGCCGTCGCAAGGCTTTGATCCTTCAATTGTAGCGTTTTGGCTGGGGGGGAGGTTTCGACAGCCGGATCTGATGGTCTGCCGCCGTGGCGAAGGTCTCGATTAGCGGAGGGCTTCTTTGGTCGGGCGGCGTTCCGGGCATCAGGCTAGCGGGGTGGCAGAAGGTTGAAAACCTCCGTCGGCCTGCCCTTTGCCACGGGACTGTTCCCCCGCTGAGACCTTTGAGAGCAGTCTCGCACAGCCCATGGAGCAACTCTGCTGCTTCGTACGGTCGAAGGAGACGTGCGGAGGTTACCCCGCCATGGCCAACGTCACCGATGGGCCGCGCGGCGCAACAGCGTCGCCGCATCAATGCCTTGCAAATCGGCGGCAGAGGCCTCGACGCCGTGGTGGGGCACATGGGTCCGGTTGCCCATGCAGCGCATGATGTCTGCCGTCAGGTCTTCGTCCAGCCCGGCCAGGACATCGGGCGCCACAAGGAGGCTCTCTGTCGGGATCCCCTCGGCATAGATGATTTCATGGGCATCGAAGAGCAGATGGACATAGTCCACATGGCCCCCAGGCGCGCGCCAGATCGTCTCGCCATCGACAAGATGACGCGCCCGGATCAGCACCTCGGCCTGCCCGGTGCCGATGGCATCCCGGCGCTGGTAGATGAACAAACGGTGGTCCGGGGAGAGCATCAGATCGTCGGCGGCGTTCAGCGCGCCTGCCGCGATAACAACCGGTGCATTAGACCCTTCGGCGCGGAGCGTCTGCTGCCCAGTCCATCTAATGGGCTGCGGGCCGTGGTCTCGGGTGAGAACGCGATCCCCGGGCGCCAGGCTTTCCACTGGTGCCTGACGGCCGCCCGCCAGGGTAATGCGCGTGCCCCGGGCGAAGCTGACAGAGGCGACGGAGGCCAACTCTCCGGCGACGGGCTCCGATGCCAGTAAGACGTAGTCGTCGGACGGTGACAGTGGCCCGAGCGGGGCCGCCACCCGCGACCCGTCAAGCTCCAGCACCAAAACCTCCACCCCGGCGCCACGGCTGCCCATCAACTGATGGCGCGCAAGGGCCGTGACGGGCTGGCCCGCCGTGCCCACGGAACTGCCCGCTGCCACGGACGGGGTGCCAGGCGCCCCGGTCAGGATCAACTCCCGCGGTGATGCCGACGGATCGAGCGTGTAGCAATCGCCCGCGACCACCTCGGTGAGATCGCCGATGGGATCGCCCATCAGCGCGCCGGTCTCGACCGACAGGGCCTCGGCTGGGAATACGGTGCAGCGGCTGAGGCTGGCGAGGGGTAACGGGGCACTGGTCATCTGTACAGTTTTTCCGATCGTCGCGGCGAAATCGAGACCCCAGGGCGGCGCCTTCGCGGCCTGTCTGCGCCGCGATCTGCATTTCCCGATGGTCTTTGCCACGGGGGATGTTACCGAAAGATGAAGAAGCTGAGGAGGCGGAACATGGATCTTGGGATCAAGGGGAAGCGCGCGTTGGTCTGCGCCTCATCCAAGGGGCTGGGGTTTGGCTGTGCGGAGGCCCTGGCGGCGGCGGGTGTCGATCTGGTGATGAACGCTCGCGGGGCTGAGACGCTGGAGGCGGCGGCCGCTGATCTGCGCGCGCGCTTCGGCGTTGCCGTGACGACCGTGGCCTGCGATGTGACCACGCCCGACGGACAGGCAGAGGTTCTGGCCGCGGCGGATGGCCCGGACATCCTCGTCACCAATGCGGGCGGGCCGCCCCCTGGGCTGTGGTCCGATTGGGCGCGGGACGATTTTATCGCGGCGCTCGACGCCAATATGCTGACCCCCATCGCGTTGATGACGGCGTGTCTGCCCCCGATGCAGGCCCGAGGATGGGGCCGCGTGGTCAATATCACGTCCCAGTCCGTGAAGGCGCCGATCCCGCAGCTTGGCCTGTCGAATGCGGCGCGGACCGGGCTGACGGGCTATGTGGCCGGTACCGCACGTCAGGTCGCACCCGACGGTGTGACCATCAACAACCTTTTGCCGGGGATCCATGACACAGATCGGGCCACCGCGCTCGATACCGGGGTGAGCACGGCCCAGGGGATCACCATGGACGCGGCACGGACCCAGCGGGAGGGGACGATCCCCGCCCGTCGCTACGGCACCGCTGCCGAATTCGGGGCGACCTGCGCGTTCATGTGCTCGGTCCACGCAGGGTTCATGGTTGGGCAAAACATCCTGCTGGATGGGGGCGCGACGAACGCCACGATTTGACCACTATCCTCTGCGCAGCGCGGTTCAGACCCGCGCCGCACGCAGGCGGTAGAGGGTCAAACCCGTGACCAGGGCTGCTGCGGCGGCGGCGAAGAGGCCGGTCGTCGTGGCGCCGTTTTGAACGGTCACGGCGATCAAAGCCCAGACGATGGCCGCGCCATAGGCCGGGGAAGGCACGCGGCTGAGGATCCAGGCCGCGATGGCGAGGCCCAGGGTGAGCGCGGCGATGGCCCATCCTTCGGGGCCGAACGGGGGCACGCCCCAGCCCGCTGTGATCAGGCCGACCGAGACCGCCGAGGCCGCCGTCAGCCACCCGGCATAGAGACCAATGGCGCCCCGCAGGAGGTAGCGATCCGCCGCCGGGCTGCGGAGCAAAGCGCCCAAGGCCCCAACCAGCATCACCCAGATCAGGGCCGTCGCCCAAAGCGGTGACAGGACCGCCACCGGCAACCAGATGGCGCCCACCCCGAGGCTGAGCAGAAGCGGGAAACGGGGTGCGTCCCACTGGGGGGACTCGGCCCGCTTCCAAAGGCCGTAGGCCGCCGAGACGAGCAGCCAGAGGTAGATGATGCCCCAGATGGAGAAGGCATAGCCAGCAGGTTGAACAGGGGGATTGTCTAACGGGACGGGAAATTGGTCGGGCTCATACCCGCCAAAGCCAGGCACCAGTAGGGGTGAGGCAGCGAAGGCGACGGTGGCCAGGAGGACGAGGAGGGCGCGAAGACGCATGGTCGGGGCTTTCTGTGATGTTCCCAACAGATAGCGGTCGCTCCGATTTGGACCAGCCGCCGCCCCTTGGTCTCAACGGGCTTCGTCGCAGCGGGGGGCGCGACGCAGGCCCCTGTGCTTGGATCGTCAAACCCGTGGTTTAGGCCCCGGTGCGGACCCGCGTGTCAGGTCCCGAGGGCCTTCACCAAAGCCGCGCGGAGGCTGTCATATTCCCGTTGCGGGATGCCGGTGAGGGCCTCCGCACGGTGACTTGGCACGTCTTGGTAGCCCTCTGGCGCGGCGAAGCGCGCGCCTGGTGCGGTGAATTGACTATCCGTCAAATCAACCCGCCGCCCGTCGATCCAATTGTAGTAGTGCCAGACATCCCCCAGCAGGGTCCTGCGGATCTCTCCACCGAAGAGGTCATGGACGACGGCTGCCGTGACATTGCATTGGCCCGACGCGGGGTTGTCCGCTGTCCATTGAACCGCCGTCGCCAGGGACCACGCGCTGGGCAATGCGGCGCGGAGGCGGGCCTCATCGAAGGGGCCCACCTCTGGGGCAGCGTCGCTCATTCGGACCAGCTGACCCCGGTGAGGTCGTTGGCCTGGGTCGGCGCATTCTCCCACAGCCCTTGGATGCGGGCATCGGCGACACCTGTCTTGGCCAGTTGGAACAGGTAGCCATTGACGTAGTCGTCCGCGATGATCCGCTGCGCCTGGGCCAGCAGTTCCGACCGCATAGCCGCGTCGGAGGTCACGCCGATCTTGTCCATGAGCGCCTGGAACGCGGCATTGTCATATTGGAAGTAATACTCCGGCCGGGCGTAGATGTTGATGTCGGCCGGTTCCGTGTGGCTGACGATGGTCATGTCGAAGTCTTTGCCGCGGAAGACCTGCTCCAACCACTGGGCCCATTCCAGGTTCGTCACTTCGGTCTGGATCCCGACCTCGCGCAACTGGCTTGCGATGATCTCACCCCCGCGCCGCGCATAGGACGGCGGCGGCAGCATCAGACGCAGGGTCAGATCCTCGGCACCCGCCTCGGCCAGCAGGGCGCGGGCCTTTTCGGGGTCATGGGCCGACCCGGCGGTCAGATCCACGTAATCGGGGTTGTGGGGGGCGAAATGGGTGCCGATGGGTGTGCCATAGCCAAACATCGCGCCATCGATGATGGCCTGTCGGTCGATGGCATGGGTGATCGCTTGGCGGATGCGAACGTCCGAGAGGGCTTTGTTGTTCATGGCGAGGATCGTCTCGCCCTCGGTCGAGCCGACGATGACCTCAAACCGGGGATCAGCGGCGAAGCTTGCCAGCGTCTCTGGGGCCGGAAACACAGGGAAGGCGTCGATATCGCCGGCCATCATGGCGGCGAAGGCGGCATTCGGGTCCGAGATGAATTTGAACGTCGCGGCGGTCAGGGCCGGGGCCTCACCCCAATAGTCTGGGTTGGCCACCAGTTCGACCCGGTCTCCCTGAACCCATTGGGCCAATTTGAACGGGCCGGTGCCGACGGGTTGGGTGGCATTGGTGTCCGCGCTTTCAGGGGCCACGATCACCGCATCGCCCCAGGCGAGGTTGAAGCCGAAGTTGCCGTTCGGCTCCGCCAGGGTGATGCGGACGGTGTGGGGATCGACGGCTTCGACGCTTTCGATGCCGTCGAACAGGGCCTTTTGGGCATTGGTGCTGTCTTCGGCGCGGGCGCGGTTCAGGCTGAAGGCCACGTCGGCGGCATCAAACGGTGTGCCATCGTGGAACGTCACACCCTGGGCCAGGGTGAAGGTCCAGACGCGCCCATCGCCGCCGGTTTGCCAACTGCGGGCCAGGGCAGGCTGCACGGAGCCGTCGGGGCCAAAGCGGGTCAAACCCTCGAAGACATTGGCATAGACGACCTCATCAATGGCTGCCGCGGCCCCCCCGGTCGGGTCGAGGTTTGGCGGCTCCAACTGCATGCCGATGGTGATGTCGGTTTGTTGGGCCAGGGCTGTGGTGGCGGTCAAGGCCAGGACGGCGACGGATCGTGTGAGCATGGGGGTCCCTCCCAGAGTTTGGGCCAGCGTATCCGGGCGAAGGGCGCAGGGGCAACCCGATCAACGGACGCGCGGCCTCAGAGAGGTGACCTGGGGCGAGGACCGCCGGTCTATGGCAAGGACTGGGCGTAGCCTGCCACGATCTCCACCATACGCTCGGTGGAGAGGATCGGGGGGAGCAGTGTCAGGAAGCCGCCGGCCCCATCCATCACGTAGATATGGGACCCATGGGTGTAGACGGTGCCCCCCAAAGGTTCCTCAAAGAGGGCCGTGCGCTCAACGTGGAACAGCGCGCGGACCTCGGCCAAGTCCGCCTCGGAGCCGGTGAGGCCGGTCAGGCCCGGCGCGTAGCTCGCCAAGGCCGGGCCCATGGTTTCGACCGTGTCACGGGTTGGGTCGACGGTGATGACCAAGGGGGTCGTTTGGATACCCTGGTCAGACAGGCTCGCAGACACTTCTGACATGATCGGCAGGGCGACCGTGCAAATGGCCTCACAATTGGCATAGCCAAAGAAAATCAGTTGCAGGTGTCCGTCCGGATCGGCCTCGGTCCGAATGGCGCCATGGTGATCCGTCAGCGCATAGGCGCCGCCGAAGTTTGTGGGGAACAGGCTGTCGGGGAGGTCAGCGGCCGCCAACGGCGTGGCGACAGCCAGGGTCAAAGCCAGAGCGCGCAGCACGTCAGAACCAATCGGCAATGAAGGCGGCATCCGCCTCGGCGCCCAGACCCAGGTAGCCTTCACGCTCGATCTCAGACAGCACGCGCGGATCCCGGCGGAACCAAGGGCCATCGCCTGCGGCCTCCGGGTGCCGGGTGGCCCAATCCTTGGTCCATTGGTTGGCGCGGCGCCACTCGCCGCCCTCGGGGCGGATGCGCTGCACCAGATAGACGTTGACGGCGCCAATCTCAGGATCGTCGATCATCAGGCCGTCGACCTCGACCGTTTGGCCGCAAAAGGGCGCGAGTTCGACGGCGGCGCCGGTAAACGCGGGTTGGCCATTCTTGAGCGGAAAGACCATGGCGCCATCGGCCTCGCGCAAAAGGACCAATTGCTGGCGTCCGCCGCCACAATCGGGGGTGCATTGGCCCGCCAACTCGCACAGCGGGTCGGTGACCGTGGCCGTGAAGCGCGCCGGGACCTCGGCATAGAGGTTCCAACTGCGGGCCTCGGACCCTTCGGAGAAATCCTGTGCTGCCAGCGGGGCCGCGATGAGCGAGCAGAGCGCTGCGAAGAGCAGATGTTTCATTGGGCGGCCTCCTCTGGGATGGCGAAGCCGGGGATCACGCCAAAGTCGTCATGGGTCTGCTCCACGATGTCCTGGTCCGCCGTGATTGTCTCAACGATCAGGTAATTCAGCCCATCGCGCTCATAGGCCATGCCATCGGCCGTGATGGTGTGCGAGGCGATATGGAGGTTCGTATCGCCCCCGGCGCTGGCCGGATCAGCTTCCATCTTAAGCACCATGTAAACCGTGCCCTCTTCGGTCAGCAGGCCCACGGGGATCCCGCCCGCGCTGCACCACAGGGCACAGGTATGGTGGGCCGAGCCTACCACCGCGTCGGTCGGTCCCATCACACCGGAAAAGTAGCACCAGGTGTCGATCACTTCGCCCGTGACTTGGATACGCTCGCCCGAGGCGGCGAGGCCCGCCTGCGGCAACGCCAGGGCTGCGATGAAGAGGATATGGCGCATCTTTGTCACGTCTCCCTTACTGATAATATGTCAATTATTGCCGTCTAGTGCCGCCCTGGCAAATCACAATCGACCCCAAGGAGAGTGAAAGGAACCTGCCGCTACCTCTGGTCGAGGCCATCAAGGTACGTCTGCACTGCGCTCTGCACATGGCGAAACCGGTCGCCACCCAGGTGCTTGCCCCCGTACCACCGTGTGACGATGACCACATGGTCGCGCAGATCCGCGCGGTCCAACATGCGCAAGATGACCATGCCCGCGCCGGATTCCCCGTCGTCGTTCTTGATGGGCGTCTGTCCTGCCCAAAGTCCCCAGGTGTTATGGGTTGCCTTGGCGAATTTCTTGTCCCGACACAGCGCCTTGACCACAGCCTTTGCCTCGGCCGCGGTGCGGGCGGGCGCGCCGGTGACCGCATATCGGCTGCCCCGGTCGTTGATGTCCAGTGTAAGGGTGCGCATCGGGCCGTCCTGGGGGTGGTTCTTGGTTTTGGCAAGGCGTTGCCCGCCGGCGCAACATGTCTGCCTGCGTCACGGAATATCTGCCGCACGCAGGGTCCCATAATGTCCCGCTTGCGGCAGTCGGATGACTTGGGTCGGTCCGGCAATGGCCCGCGACAGGGCGTCCGACATCTCGGGCGGCGCCCAAGTGTCGTGCTCTCCGTGCCAGAGCGTGACGGGGCAGGTGACCCGCGCAAGGTCGGCGCTCCAGTCCTGGACGTAGTGCCCGACCCAGGTGCGGTAGCCCCTGCGATTGGCGCAATAGCTGTTGTTGAGGGCGGCGATCAGGACCTGCGACGCGGTTTGATCGTCTAGCAATGCCTGCTCGGAAGGGTGGGCAGAGGCGAAGAGCTGCCGCAAGAGCAGCCTTGGCCTATGCTTCGCAAGGGCGCCCTGGGCGTATGTCAGTGCCCGAAAGAGACCGGGGGCATGTGTCGCAAGTCTGAACACTGGGGCCCCGGCCATGCGGGACAGAACGTCGGCGAGCGGCAGGGGGGCCGCCGCTGAGATCAGGGTGATCCTAGCCACGTTCTGCGGATACCGTGCGGAGTATCGCAAGGCCACCATCGCCCCAAGAGAGAAGCCGATAAGGTGGAGCGGGGTCCGCCCATCGCCTCCAACGTTGCAGTCATGCGCGAAACCCTGAAGTGGATCAGAACCGGAGTGGGCAAGCAGGTTCGGGGCATAGATCGACTGTATGTCGGCACGGGGCAGCAAGCGGACATCCTGCGGACTGCCGGGAATGCCATGGCAGAAGACCTTTCTGGCCGGTCTGTCATCGGTCGCAAGGGTCATGCGCCTGGCCCTACGGGTACAGTAAGCGCCGCAGTGCCAGCGCCATCACTTGACCGCTGTCCACCATGTCCTGCACGCCAATCCATTCGTCCGGTTGATGGGCCAGGTCCAAGACGCCCGGGCCATAGGCGATGCAATTCTTGAGCCGCCCGATGCGGTCGATGTGCTTTTGGTCATAGGTCCCGGGGGAGACGACGAATTCGGCGGATTTGCCTAGGATCTGGGTCACGGCATCTTGCACGGTTTGGACGATGGGCGCGTCCTCTGGCGTCATGGTGGGTTGGACTTCCCAGAGGTCGCGGATCTCATAGCGGAAGTCGGGCCGGGCCGCGCGGACGCGCTCCATCATCTGGGTGACCTCGGCCTTCACCTCCGCGATGTCCTCTTCGATCAGGAAGCGGCGGTCTATGGTCAGCACGCAGCGGTCGGGCACGCAGGCCGATGGTAGGCCCGTGTAGTCCTCGTCCTGCACAGGCTCTCCCCCGTGGATCGCGTTGATGTTGAGCGTGGAGTGCTTGGCGCCCTCGGGAACGACGGGCATCTCGGTCTGCTTGCCCGCGAGCAGCGGGAACAGCGTGCGCTCCATCTCGTCCATGACGGCGCCCATGTGGCGCACGGCGCAATCGCCCAGGAACGGCATGGAGCCATGGGCGATACGGCCCTTGGTTTCGATCTCTGCCCACCAGACGCCGCGGTGGCCCAAGCAGATGCGGTCCTTGTTCAGCGGCTCGGGTATGATGACGTGCTGGACGCGGGCAGGGTCGAAGAAGCCCTGTTGCGCCAGATAGGCGACACCGCCGAAGCCGCCGGATTCCTCGTCCGCTGTGGCGCTTATTTCGATGGCACCCGCGAAATCGGGGTGAAGGTCGGCAAAGGCCTCGGCCGCGATGATGGAGGTGGCGAGGCCGCCTTTCATGTCGCAGGCACCGCGCCCGTAGACCTTCCCCTCTGCCACCTCGCCGCCAAAGGGGTCGCGGGTCCAGCCGTCGCCCACGGCGACGACGTCGTGGTGGCTGTTGAAATGCAAGCAGTCTCCGGGGCGTTTGCCCTCCAGGCGACAGACGACATTCCAGCGAGGATATTTTTCGCTGTCGCCCAAGGCGCCGGTCGCGCGGACCATCTCGACCTGCCAACCACGGGCGCCCAACCGGTCGCCCACAAGGGCACAGATATCCCGGTAGTGCAGGCCTGGCGGGTTCAATGTTGGGATGCGGATCAGGTCCTGGGTCAGGGCCACCAGGTCGTCGCGCCGGGTCTCGATCTCTGTCAGCAAGCGGTCCATGGGGCCTCGGCGATTGGGGTCACGGGATCATCCTGGCTAGAATTCTCGTGGGTCGCCACCTGAAAGCGCGCGACCGTGCTGGTTTGATGCCGGGTGGTACTGGCGCAGCCCCTGGGTCAAAGTGAGGGTGAGCGGTTACCGGCGGGCGGAGGATGGGCGCGCGATGAGTGGATTGATCCTGCCAGTCTTAGGACTCGGCGCAATCGCCTGGGGCGTGCCATGGCTGTTGGGGCGATTGCTGCCCGAAGGGGTTGGCTGGCTTGTGGTGAACGGCTGTGTCTCGACGCTCCTGTTGATCTGTCTGTCCGGCCTCGGGTTTTGGGTGATGTACGGCGCGGCGGGCGATGTGGTGTGGCGCGAGACGCCCTGGCACTTCGTCATCTTGTCCGGTCGGTCGGCGATCATCTGGGCGCCGGTGATGGTGCTATCCCTGGCGAACCTTCCGCGGGGTTGGACGGAGGTGGAGTGGTGACCGGCAGGTTGTTCACTGTGGAAGAAGGCCTGTTGCCGTCCTTGCCGGGGATGATGCTGGTAACGCTGCGCGCGCTGCGGGACATGGGCGGGTCGGCCACCATCCAAGAGTTGGACGAACGTGTGGTTGCGTTGGAGGGCGTCACAGAGGCCGAGCAGGCCCGTGTGATGTCTGAGACGGATGGGCGGTCGCGGGTGGCCTACGACTTGAGTTGGTCCCGGACTTACCTGCGGTGTGGTGGGGCGCTTGCGAATTCTGCGCGGGGGGTCTGAGCGCTGACGCCTTAGGGCGCATTGATGGATGATTTGGTCGGTACGACGGCCAACTAGGCCCAAGTCCTCGAAGAGGAGCGCGTTCGGTCGCGCTAGAAACGTCCGCCGCGACGGGCCGTGGCCGATGCTGAGCGGGACAGGGGGCGGCCCTCCGCCTTGCAATCGTCTGAGCCCGATGGGGACGCTTGGCGGCAAACGCTTCGGTCGGTTCTGGGCGCCATGGACCCAAGTGCGTTTGAACGCCTGGCGCAACGCATGATGCGATAGGCAGGCTTCGGAAAGGTCGAGGTGCGGGGCAAGACGGGTGATGGTGGCATCGACGGTATCGGTATGCTGCGCGTGAACCTGGTGTCTTTCCGGGTGTTCTTTCAATGCAAGCGCTGGAAGAGCAGTGTCGGGGCGGGTGAGATCCGGGACTTTCGCGGCGCCATGAAGGGACGGGCTGAGAAAGGCCTGTTCATCACAACAAGCACCTTCACTGCCCAGGCTCGCGACGAGGCGACGCGGGACGGAGCGGTTGCTATTGATTTGATCGACGGGTCCCGGTTGTGCGACCTGCTGAAGGAATTCGGCCTCGGCGTCTCTACCCGGACGGTCGACGTGGTGGATGTCGACACGGGGTATTTTGACGGGGTGTGATGGACCGGTCGTCTCTGTTTTGAAACGTGCGGACGGCCCTCAAAAACCCCCATGTGATGGGTCGCAGGAGGGGGCGGCGCACACTACGTAGAGATCCAAGGTGGCGAATGGCCTACGGAGGGGCGCAACATGCTTGGATTACTCAGGTTGGTCCTATTCCTGACGATTGGCCTGTCCGTGGTCTATGTCAGCCTCGTTTTTTGGTTCCGGGCTGGCGAGGCAGAGCGGCTGAAGGCGGAATGGGCCCAGAGCCAACCACCGCTGCCCGAGCATACATTCGTTGCAAATGGTCTGCGAACCTATCTACAGCGTTTGCATCCTAAACTGATCTTGGGCGTTTACATCGTACCCATCACGGTGGTCTGCGGTGTCGTGCTCTATCTCAACTACGCCTAAGGGGGCGGTTCCATGCGCATTGTTCAATATGTGGCGCTGTTCATCGTCGTTGCGGTCATCGGTGGCTATCTGCACTACAACCTGCCGGACCGTGACATTGTCCGGATCACAGGGACAGAGGTGATCCGTGTCGATACCTCAGGCTGGAACAACATGTTCTATGCGGGGCCCGATGGTGGAAACGCGGCGAGCACAAGCCGGGATGTGCGCTTCATCAATGCAGTAGACGAGAACCGCAACGCTAAGGTTTTCCGCAATCAGGACACTGGGTTCTGGCCGCCATACCTGAAGTTCGACAGCGGCAACCTGCAAGCCGAGGCCAATGATTACGATTCGGACGTAGCGCAGGAATGGGTCGCCGTGCGTCACTATGGCTGGCGCTTGGAATGGCTGTCGATCTATCCCAACGCCGTGTCGCTACGGCCTGTCTCCGGGCCAGACGAGACCCTGATCCCTTGGTTCAACATCGCCTTTTTCGTCCTGCTGGCGGCTCTGATATGGGCGACCACGGTTCGTGTCCTGCGGTTTCGCCGCGACCGGATTGACCCGCTGATCGAAGACGCGGGCGAAGCCTGGGACGACGCCACCGACGCTGTGGTTGAGCGGAAGAAAGGGATCCGCGCCTGGTTTGCCTCGCTCGGAGGTAAATCATCTCGGTAGGGGTTTGGCTGTGGCGCGGCGGCTTCAGTCGTCGTGCCGGGCGTTCAGCTTAACAGGGGCCGACGGGTCAACGGTGGTGGGACCCCAGAGCGTGATGCCCGTTCGGAACGCCGCGCGTCCGATCATATGAGCCGCAACAGGTGCCGTCAGCAGCAGGAAGACGACAATCGCCAGGGCCCGGGCGATTGTCGGGGCGTCACCGATCCCCACCGCCACGCCCAGGATGATGAGACCACTCGCCAGCGTGCCTGCCTTGGTCGTCGCGTGCATGCGGATCAAAACGTCCGGCAGGCGCAGGATGCCGAGACCCGCGATGAAGGCAAAGAACCCGCCCGATAGGACGCAGAGCGACAGGAAGAGTTCCAGGATCATGCCTCATCCTCCGGTTGTGACGCGGTGCCGTTCGGCTGGCGCTCGGCCCGGCGCTCGATAAAGCGCGCCAGGGCGACCGTCGCCAGGAACCCGATCAGGGCCAGCACAACGGCCACATCTAGAAAGGCTGTCGAGCCGCTTTCAAATACGAACAGGCCGCAGAAGGCGACGATTAGAACCGTCATGGTATCCAGCGCCACCACGCGGTCGGGCAGGCTAGGTCCTTTGATCAGACGGATAAAGGCAAGGACGATCCCAGACATCACCAGGGCGAAGGAGATCTGGACCGATACGGCGAAGATCGGCATCGTTTCCATCAGATCGACGCTCATTCCAAGGCCTCCCGAACCCAGCGTTCCATGCCGTTTTCAATGTCGGAGGCGATCTTATCGGGATCGTCGGCAAACATGGCATGGACGAATAGGGTGTTGCAGTCTTCGGTGACGTCCAAGGATAGCGTGCCGGGCGTCAGAGAAATAAGGTTCGTGACCAGCAGGACTTCCGCCTCGCCCTTTGCCTTCAGCGGCACGGCCAGGATGCCGGGGCGGGCCCGGTGGCGCGGGGTGAGAACGTCCCAAGCCACCGACAGGGAGGACACCACAAGTTCGTAGTGGAACAGCACGATCAGCCGCACCCATCGCCAGACTTTGACGAAGTACCCGCCGCCCTGTTCCTTAAAGAGCGGCTGCACCACCCAGAGCGAGAGAAACCCCACGACGAAGCCGACGCCGAGCCCAGGCAAGGTGAAGGTCCCTGTCAGCGCTGCCCAGGAAATAGCGAGGATGATATTGAGTAGGAATAGGCTCATTGGTCCGCCGCCTCCTCTGCGATCTCTCCGAGGACTGTGGTCACGTAGACTGTTGGGTCCAACAGTTCCGCGGCCGCACGCTCCGCGATGGCCACGAAGGGCTGTGGGAACAGGCCGATCAGAACCGTCATGGCCGCCAGTGCGATAATCGGGATCATCAGCGGCGCCCGCTCATGGGAGGGCATATCGGTGAGTTTAGGCACGATGCCGCTGGGGTGAGGCTTCCAGAATGCCTGTCCCCAGATCTTCGTCATGGAGTAGATCGTCATCAGACCCACCGCCAGCGCGATGCCCGCAACCAGCCACATCTCGATGTCCATGGAGGCTTTGACCAGCACGTATTTTGCCCAGAAGCCCGACAGCGGCGGAAAGCCCGCCAGGGAAAAGGCCGGGACCAGGAACAGAAACGCCAGCAGCGGCGCGCCCTTATAGAGGCTGCCAATCCGGCCCAGCTCCGTCCCGCCAGCGATCCGATTGGCCACGCCGGCAACCAGGAACAGGTTCGCCTTCACGATGATATGGTGGACCAGGTAAAAGACCGCGCCCACGATGGCGAGCGGCGTCATCAATGCCAGGCCCAAGATCATGTACCCAATCTGACTAACGATGTGGAACGACAGGATCCGGCGGAAGTCGGTCTGTGCCGCCGCGCCCAGAACGCCCGTGACCATCGTCGCGCAGGCGACCCACAGCAGGATCGTATGGGTAAAGGCCACGTCTTGGGTGAACACCAGGGTGAACATCCGCACCATGGCGTAGACGCCGACCTTGGTGAGCAGGCCCGCGAACACCGCCGACACCGCAAAGCTGGGCGTGTGATACGAGGCAGGCAGCCAGAAGAAGAGCGGGAACACCGCCGCCTTCACGCCAAAGCCAACCATGAACATCATCGCAATGATCGTGATAAGGCCGTCGTCGACGGTGGGCACAACGCGGCTCAGGTCCGCAAGGTTGAGCGTTCCCGTGGTCCCGTAGAGCAGACCGATGCCGGACAGAAACAAGATCGTCGAGATCAGGTTGAGCGTCACGTATTTGATGCCCGCGTCCAACTGCACCCGTTTGCCACCCAGGATCAGCATCCCGAAGGATGAGATCAGCATGACTTCGAACCAGACGTAGAGGTTGAACAGATCGCCCGTCAGGAAGGCCCCCGTGACGCCCGCGATCAGCACCTGAAAGATGGCGTGATAGCCAAGCTCCTCCATTTCGTCGGTCACATCGGTGACGGCATAGATGCTGACGGCAAGACCCGTGATGCCGGTGATCACGACCATGACGGCCGAGAGGGTATCGGCCACAAGGGTGATCCCGAAGGGGGCTGGCCATTCGCCCATCTGTGCGGCGATGGGCCCGTTCATCCACACCTCGCGGAACAGGATCAGCCCCGCGATCAGGGTGGCGCCAGATCCGAACACGGATATCCAGCGCCCCTCGCGATTGCGGCGGAAGAGGAACGCCAGGACCGCCGTGGCAAAGGGAAGAATAAGCGGAAGGGGGAGCAGCCAGGTCGTCACTTCGAAAGCTCCGCCATGGGGGACATTTGCGGCGTGGAGGGCTGTGGGTCGCTTTCCGGCGGCTCCGCCAGCCGCATCTGCTCACTGTCGAGCGTGCCAAGGTTTTGGTAGCCCCGGTAAATCAGCACGAGCGCAAAGGCGAACAGTCCGAAGCCGATCACGATGGCCGTCAGGACCAGCGCCTGGGGCAAGGCATTGGCCACGCCCTCGGGCGGGGCATAGGCGCCTTCGGCCACCAGGGGCGGTGCCTCGGGGGTCAGGCCTCCGGCGGCAAAAATCAGCAGGTTCGCGGCATTCGACAGCAGGACCAACCCGAAGAGAAAGCGGAGAACGCTGCGGGCCAGCATCAGGTAGACCGAGGCCGTCACAAGCGCACCGACCATGATCGCGACGAAGACTTCCATCAGACTTCTTCCTCCAGGGCGAGGACCAGCGTCAGCACGGAGCCCATGACGACGAGGTAGACGCCGATGTCGAACACCAGGATGTTGGATAGGGGCACGCCATAGTTTTCCTCCGTCCGTCCCAGGAACAGCCATTGACCCGTGAACAGCTGCTCACCGGCAAGATAGGCAAACGCCCCGGCTGCGAGCGCGATGCCTAGGCCCAAGACGGCGATGGTCTGTGGCTCGATCCGCAGCGCTTCCCGTGCGGCGCGGCATCCATGGGCAATGGCGTAGAGGATGAAACCCGTCGACCCGACGAGGCCGCCGATGAAGCCCCCACCGGGTTCGTTGTGACCCCGCAGCAGCATCCAGATCGAGAACAACAGCAACAGGCCCACCAACAGACGCGTGGCAGCCTGAACAATCAAAGACGATCTCATTGGGTCCCCCTTTTCGTGCCGCGTAGCAGGGCAAAGGCGCCCAGGGCCGCAATGACCACCACAGCGATTTCACCGAAGGTGTCCATCGCCCGGAAATCCACCAGGATGACGTTCACGATGTTCCGCCCGTAGGCCACGGGGACCGAATTTTCCTCGAAAAATTCGGTCAGGCGCAGATCAAAGGGCGTGTCCATAACCGTGAGCAGCACGAAAGTTGTCAGCCCGCCGATCACCACCGCCAAAAGCAGATCCCAGATGCGCAGGGTTTTCACATACTCGTGGTTCAGATGGGGCAGTTTCAACATGGCGACGGCGACCAGTACGACCTGCAACACCTCGACCAGCAGTTGCGTAATGGCCACGTCGGGGGCGCCAAACATGATGAACACGAGGGCGACGCCCACACCGACCACGCCCAGCGAGGCCACGGCCGTCATGCGGCTATTGGTAAAGGCCACGAGCGCGGCGCCCGCCGTAATAAACAGCAGAACCGACCAGTGCTTGATGCGGATGTCGTCGCCCAGCGTCATGGAGGGCGTAAGCTCTGCGCGCCAGACCGTCCACGCCATGACAATGGCCAGGGTCGCAAAGGTGACGAAGATATAGCGCCGAAGTTGGCCCGTTTGGATCACCTCGGTCTGCCAGCGGGCGCCAGCGGCGACCCAGCCCAGCAATCTGTCCCAACCCGGGTCGAACCGCGACTTCCACGTCAACAGCCAGCCCCGTAGGCGCCCATGGATGAGATACAGCACCCAGCCGATGGCGAAGGTGACCAGGGACAAGATGAGCGCGGTGTTCACGCCGCCCCAGAGGTAGAGGTCCACCTTCACCTCTGTTCCGGCGACTGCCGCTGCGGCGGGGCGGACAAGGGCTTCGGCATAATCCGGGAACAGCCCGAGGCCGAGCCCCAAGGCCGCCAGCAGCAGCGGCCCGATCAGCATAGGGGCTGTGCCCTCATGGGCGCGTACAGGGGTGTCGGCGAGGCGCCCGGTGAAGGGGCGCCACGCGACAATCCCGGCAGCCGCGAACATCAGGGCCGAAGCCGCGAAGGTGCAGGACACGACCCAGACCATGGCTGGATCCGCCTCCAACGCGGCTTTGTACATGAATTCCTTGCCGATGAAGCCGAACAGTGGCGGCACACCGGCCATGGACAAGGCGGCCAGCGCGGCGACCAGGGCCGTCAATGGCATGGCCCGCGCCAGGCCGCGCAGCACGGTCGCATCCCGCGTGCCGGTGCCATGGTCCACAACGCCGATCATCAGGAACAGCGCCGCTTTGTAGAAACTGTGCACAAGGAGGAACGTCATCGCAGCTTTGATCGCCTCGGGCGTTCCAACGCCGATGAACATCACCAACGTGCCGAGGGCCATGAGCGTTGTGTAGGCCAGGACTTGCTTAATATCGGTTTGTTTGATCGCCAGAATCGAGGCGAACACCGCCGTTACGCCGCCGAACGAAACCAGCGTCCAAAACCATGGGTCCGTCCCGCCAAGGCTCGGGTTCATGCGGGCCAACAAGTAAACGCCGCCCTTCACCATGGTGGCGGAGTGCAGGTAGGCCGAGACCGGCGTGGGCGCTGCCATGGCGTTGGGCAGCCAGAAGTGAAAGGGCACCTGCGCCGATTTGGTAAAGGCCCCGGCCAGCACCAGGATCAAGATCGGCACATACAGCGGATGATCCGCGAGCGTCGCTTCGATGGCGGAAATCTGAAACGTTCCCGCCGCCGCACCGATCAGGATGATCCCCGCCAGAAAGGCCAAGCCGCCCGTTCCCGTCACCAGAAGGGCCTGGAGCGCGTTTCGACGCGACTTGGCTTCGTCCGCGTTATAGCCGATCAGCAGGTAGGAGGAGATCGTCGTCACCTCCCAAAACACGAAGAGCGTCAGGAGGTTGTCCGACAAAACCAGGCCCAGCATCCCGGTCATGAAGGCCATCAGGTAACAGACGAACCGCGTGTAGTGCGGACTGCCGCCCAGATAGGACGTCGAATAGAGCGTCACCGCCGTTCCGATACCTGTGATGAGCAGGGCAAAGGAGAGGGACAGCCCATCTAGCAAGATCCCAATCGACACCCCAAGGCCAGGGACCCAGTCCCATTGCCATGCCAACACCTCTCCGGCGGCAACGGCGGGCAGATGTTGTGCGAACCAACCAAACAGGATCAGGGGGATCAGAACCGATATCCAACCGGCGGGCCCGCCCAGGGGGCCTCCACTCGTATCCGTCTTCGCCATCGACTGTCCTTGGCTTATCGCGTTGGAGGGCTACATAGGCGACTTTGTTGATTGTTCAAACCTACGGTATAAGTAATTTTCAATAGTCACGCCCTATCGTTGAAAATTGAGGCACCGTCGATGCCCACATTGCAGCAATTCCGCTACTTGGTCGCCGTGGCCGACACGCTGCACTTTCGCCGTGCCGCCGAAAGCGTCCATGTCACGCAACCCACGCTCAGCGCGCAGCTCCGCGAGTTGGAGGAAAAGCTGGGGGTTCAACTGGTCGAGCGGTCCCGCGCAGGCGTCACGCTGACGCCTGTGGGGCAGGAGGTGACAGACCGCGCCCGGAGGGTTCTGCGCGATGTGGCGGACATTTCGGCGGTTGCGCGGGCCGGTGCCGATGCCTTCGCAAGCACGATCCGAATTGGCATTGTCGGCAGTCTAGGCGGCTATTTCCTGCCCCTGGTGATCCCGACGCTCCATGCGACCTATCCCGACCTGACCTTCTACGTGCGCGAAGGGCTGGCGGCTGATTTGCTGGGACGGCTGCGCGACGGGTCTCTGGACCTGCTGTTCTTTCCCGTCCCGCTGACCGAAAGCGGTGTTCAGGTGGCGCCCCTGTTCCATGAGCCCCTCCTGTTGGTGATGCCCGTAGATCACCCGCTCTCGTCCCAAGCTGTGGTCAGCCCAGATGCCTTGCGAGGCGAAACACTCATGACCTTGGAGGCGGGGCATCGGCTCCATGATACGGTGGCCGATCTGGCGACCGCGACGGGGGCGCATCTGTCCTTGGACTACGAGGGGACGTCGCTCGACACGCTCCGTCAGATGGTGGCGACGGGCCTGGGGCTTTCGGTGCTTCCCGCGCTCTACGTCAGGTCCGAAGTGGCGCGCGAGGATCTGGTCGTGGCCCGCCCCTTGGCCGAGCCGCAACCGGGGCGCGACATCGGGATGGTCTGGCGCGAAACGGCTGCCCAGGGTGCCGCGTTCACAGAACTTGCCGAGGCCATCCGTTCTATCTTGGACCGGGATGCGCCCGAAGTGCAGGTCAGAACGCAGTGAGAGGGCGGGGCCCCGCGCCTGCACCGGTGCGGTGGGCCCAATCCCGTGTCAGTGATGCAGCGTCCCTCATAGCCCGAACGGCACCCAAATCGTTTGAACCTCGGTCGACTGGGCCAGCCAGACGGTGCCGTCCGTCGCCAGCCAATCGCGACCCGTTCCGTTGTTGACCCAGGTGCGTTTGAGGTCGGCGGCAGCCCCGGCTTCGATCGTCGCCGAAATATCGGCTGAAGAGAACGACCAGACCGCATCGACCCCCAGGTGGCCTGCCATTTCTGCGGCCAGATCCCCATGCGCGCCGGTCAGGATGTTCACAACACCCGAGGGCACATCCGAGGTGTCCAGCACCTGATAAAGGTCCGTTGCCGTCAATGGAGCCGACTCCGGCGCGACCAGCACCAGTCGGTTGCCCGTTGCCAAAGCTGCCCCCAGAACCTGCGCCAAGGCGGTCAGAGGCGTCTCCTCCGCAGCGAAGGCGCCAATCACCCCGATGGGACGGTTCAGGGCCAAGGCCAGACCGCCCATGGGAACACCCAGGGTCCGTCCGTCGTGCTTGTCCGCCCAGGCCGCCCAGCGGAAGAGGTGGCGGGTGGCCGTCTCGACCCGGTCCTTTGCGCCCTGGGCCGCGAGCCGCGCCTCGAACTCGGAGGCCCGGGCGCACAGGTTCTCCGCGATGTAGTACAGGATCTGCGCCCGCAGGTGCCCGGTGGACCGGCTCCATCCCGTAGCGCCCCGCGCCGCCTCGACAGCGTTGCGCAGGTCCTTGCGGTTGGCGATCCCCACATCCCCAACGGCGCCCTTCGGCCCGAAAACAGTGCGCGTATAGCCGCCATCCGGCCGCGCCTGTTTGCCCCCGATATACAGCTTGGCGGTCCGGTCGATTTCGGCGGACGGCGCAGCGTCGCCCGCATAAACCTTCGGCGCCTTCAACGGCGCCCCGGTCCCTGGGCGCAGGTATGCGGCAAGCCCGGCGGTCCCGCCCTCACGACCGAAACCGCTTTCCTTGAGGCCGCCAAAGGGCGCGGCGGCGTCCAGCATATTGGTCCCATTCACCCAGACCACGCCCGCGTCAATCTTGGGCGCGGTGTCGAGGGCCACGTCGATGTCCTGCGACCAGATTGAGGCAGCAAGGCCGTAGGTCGTGTCATTGGCCAGTTGCACGGCCTCCGCCGGGGTGCGGAACGTGGTCATGGCCAGAACCGGGCCGAATACTTCCTCTTGCATGAGCGGGTCAGCCGAATGCAGGTCCGTGACTAGGACAGGCGGTAAGTAACATCCGTCCGGAGCGGCGCCGCGATGGATCTTGCCTGTCGTGCGTTCCAGGATCGCCTCGATCCGGGCCTTTTGCTCCGTGTGGACGAGCGCGCCCATATCCACGGATTTGTCGAGCGGGTTGCCCACCCGTATCCGCGCCATGCGGGCGCGCAGGCGGGCGGTGACGTCTTCGGCGATCCCCTCCTGCACCAACAGGCGGGATCCGGCGCAGCACACTTGCCCACCGTTGAACCAAATCGCGTCCACAAGGCCCTCGACGGCGCCGTCGATGTCGGCGTCCTCGAACACCAGGTAAGGCGACTTGCCGCCCAACTCCAAGGTCAGCCCGATCCCCCGACCCGCTGTCTCACGCCGCAGCAGACGTCCCACCTCGGTGGAGCCTGTGAAGGCCAATTTGTCGATCTCTGCGCTCACCAAGGCGGCGCCCGTGGCGCCATCGCCGGTCACGATGTTGACCACACCCGGCGGCACGCCCGCCCCGTCGCAGATCTCTGCGAAGGCAAGCGCCGTCAGGGGCGTCCACTCTGCCGGTTTCAACACGACCGTGTTGCCCATGGCCAAAGCTGGCGCCACCTTCCAGGCGAGCATCAGCAGCGGGAAGTTCCAAGGCACGATCTGGCCACAGACGCCCCAGGGCTCCGCATCTGGATGGGTCTCGCCGCGCAGTTCCGCATGACCCGCGTGGTGGTAGAAGTGGCGCGCCGCTTGGGCCACGTCGATGTCCCGGGCTTCACGGATGGGTTTGCCCGTGTCCAAAACCTCCAGAACGGCGAACAAACGTGCATGTTTTTGCAGCCCCCGGGCAATCGCGTACAGAACGCGGGCTCGGTCGTGGTCACTGCTTTTCGCCCAGGAACCGTGGGCCTTGCGCGCGGCTTTCACGGCCTGGGCCACATCCTCTGCGGTGCCCTGGGTGATCTCCGCCAAGGTCTCGCCCGTGGCTGGGTTGACCGTCGCAAAGGTCTCGCCCGCCGCCAACCGCTTGCCGCCGATGTAATGCCCGAACCTCCGACCATGGCTGTCCAGCCAAGCGTCTGCTTCGGCGCGGCTTTCAGGGGCGGGGCCCCACTCCATGGTCTCGAAGATGTCGGCCACGCTCATCGTTCCTCGCCTTCGGGGTCCTGCGCCCCTTTCGATGTTCCAAAAATATGCGTCGCTGCCGTCAGCCCAAGGCGTGCCGATGGCCGACGGAGTATCGCCCGGTCACATGGTGTTCCAACTGTCGCTCGATGTCGCCCAGCAGCGAAGAGGCGCCAAAGCGGAATAGATCGGGCCGCAGCCATCGGTCGCCCAATTCTTCTTTCAAGAGGGCCAAGTAAACCAACGCATCTTTTGCTTTCGACACGCCACCGGCTGGCTTGTAGCCGACCTTGTAGCCCGAGGCCGCCTCATAGGCGCGGATCGCGCGCATCATCACCAAGCTCACGGGCAGGGTGGCGTTCACGGCCTCTTTCCCGGTGGATGTTTTGATGAAGTCCGACCCCGCCATCATACAGACCATGGAGGCCGCCATGACATTCTTGAGGGTGCCAAGCTCTCCGGTCGCCAGGATCGCCTTCATATGCGCCGCGCCACAGGCTGCGCGCATCTGCGCCGTCTCATCGTACAGCGCGGCCCAATTCCCGGTCAGGACGTGGCGGCGAGAGATGACGATATCGATCTCGGTGGCCCCCGCCGCGACGGAGCGTTCGATTTCCGCAAGGCGCAGGTCAAACGGCGACAGGCCAGCGGGAAACCCGGTCGAGACGGCGGCCACCGGCAGGCGCCCCTCCAGGGCCTCAACGGCGACGGGCACCATCTCGTGGTAGACGCAGACGGCCCCGGTCGTGAGATGCGGCAGGCCAATGGCATCGAGCAGATCGGCCCGGACCGGCGAGAGGGCCTTGGCACAAAGTCGTCGCACGCGTCCGGGCGTGTCGTCCCCCGATAGGGTCGTGAGGTCGATCATGCTGATCGCGCGGGCGAGCCAGGCCGCCTGCCAGTCCTTCTTAAGGGACCGCTGGGCGGGCAGCGTCGCGGCCCGGCGGAGCGTGGCGGGCGTGTTGACCCGACACCCTGCAATCACGCTCGGGTCAAAGGGCATGCCGGCATTGCGGGGCAGGTCGGACGTCAAGGGCAGGTTTTCCGGTCTGGTTAGCGAGTTGGTAAGGATGCGCGGGCTAAAGCCTATCGGAGCGCCGATACGCCGAAAGCGTTGCACGCGTTTTGGCGGAGTGCAACGTTTGCCCAAGGGAAAGGGGCGGCGCCGAAGTGCTTTTTGCAGCAGGAGCGTTGCCAATGTTGACAGATGTTGCCGAGACGGTGGACCTCACGCGACCATCGCCAGCCGCGCCGAAGCCCACGTGTCTGCGTGACCTGACGCGCGCCCTGACCGGGACGGATGTGGCCGAGATGACCCCGCCGGAGCAGGGTCTCACCCGTCTAATGCTGAACGATGGACGGCGTGTCTTTGCGTTCCGGCGTGCCTCGGCGGACCACGTTCGGCGGGAGGTCGCATTGCTAACCGCGCTCAAGGCCCAGGGCGCGCCGGTGCCGGAGGTTGTCGGCTTTCGCGACACCATGGTTTTGCAGGCTGACACCGGCATGGCCTCCGTAGCGGAGGGTATGGCCGAAGCCGATGCGGGCGAGGCGGAAGACTTGGCGCAGCGGTCCCTGCACGCTTTGACCCTGTGTCGGGCGGCCATGGACCGCGCACCCCGTGCAAAGGCGCGCCTGACGGGTCTGGGTACGCGGCGGGCCTGGGCGGAGCGTCAGGTGGCCCGTTTGATCTTCGTGTCCTATGATCTGGGCCTGACGCCGCCCGATTTGGATCCGGAGGCGCTCACCACTGCCATTCTGCGTCGGTCTGATCGCTTCGTTCGCTGGCAGGCCGATTTGACCAAGGCCGCGGTCACACCGGACGGCTCGGTGGTCTGGCGGGATTGGCAGCAGTTCGGCCTGCGCGGCGGGTGCGAGGACATGGCCGGTCCGCTCGCCGATCCAAATTGGACGTTGACCGCCGCCGCCACGGCACGCGTTTTGGCCGATGCTTTGCCGCAAGTGGAGGAGCACCGGCTGGTCACCCGAATGGCGGCCCTGCTGATTGTCTCGCAGTTTGCCAGGGTCGTTGACCCGACCCGAGCCGCGTCTGCGCCGCCCGCAAAGCTGAACGTGGCGCAAGTCGCCCGTTTAAGTGCAAGGCTTCGCGACCTATGCGAAGGGGATCCGCTCTTGCAGGGGTGCTCAGACTGGGCGGAGCGCCTGACCCCAGCGGTTTGCGAGTTGGTGCAGTGATGACGGGCCACGGCTCGGCTCGGCTGTATGGCAGCGTTTGGCTGGGTCGAATAGGCCATCGGACGTCGCAGGTGATGTCTCTAGGGACGCGTTACGGAGGGTCCGTTGGTGCAAACGGGCGTCGCGTCGCCACTGGCTTGTTAGGTATTCGGAGGCTGAGGGGCATACCCTTGGGTGGATGGAGCGATGAAGCGCTGTTGCAGAGCAGCCCCAATTGCATGAGCGGCGACGCTAAGAGGCCAATCTAGACCTCTGTCGCGCAATCGGTCGTTAGCGCAGGCTCTCGTAATCCGCGAATGTGGTCGGGATCTCGATGGACGCCAGCTTTTGTTCCACGTCGCGCGCCAGGTCTTCGACGCTGCCGGCAACGCCATCGAACATAAACAGGCTGATCCCGATGATCGCGGCCGAGATCACCACCCAGTCGATGACGATGCTGCCGTCTTCATCCGCTGCGAAGGCAGCAATATGTTCTTTGATACCCATTCCGCAGTCCGAGATGACAGGGATTCGTGACAGGACTTGGGCAGGATCAGGCTGACTTACGGACGATTTTGGAGAACTTTTCGAAGACTGCGGCGGACCCCGCCACGATGTGGCCATCTTCCATCAGGCTTTGGGTTTCGGGGCGGATCGGCTCGACGATGCCTCCCGCCTCCCGAACAAGCAGGATCCCGGCGGCGATGTCCCATGGCTTCACGCCGCGTTCCCAATAGCCGTCGTAGCGTCCGGCTGCCACGTAGGCCAGGTCCAGTGCCGCAGCGCCCCAGCGCCGGACACCCGCGCAGACGGGCAACAAGCGCCCCAGGTCGCTGAGCGCGGCGGGCAGGTACTTGTTGCCGCCAAAGGGCAGGCCGGTGGCATAGACCGTCTCGATCATCGAGATGCGGCCCGACACGCGCAGTCTCTGCCGTCCGTCCAGCCAAGCGCCCGAGCCTTTTTCGGCCCAGAACAACTCGTCCTTGACGGGATCGTAGATGACAGCGGAGGTCACCTCGCCCTTGTGTTCCAGTGCGATGGAGACCGCCCAATGGGGCATGCCGTGCAGAAAGTTCGTGGTCCCGTCCAGCGGATCCACGATCCAACGGCGCGTCGGATCCTTGCCGGGCACTTCGGCGGATTCTTCCCCGAGCCACCCGTAGCTGGGACGTGCTTCCATGAGGGCTTCGCGGATGAGCTCTTCGGCGGCACGGTCGGCGCGGCTGACGAAGTCGCCAGGACCCTTTGCCGAGACCTGGAGGTTCTCCACTTCGCCAAAGTCCTTGACCAGGCTGCGACCGGCACGGCGCGCCGCTTTGATCATCACGTTGAGATTGGCACTGCCTTGCATCTGTCGCGCTCCGTCCGGGTCCAGGCGCTGCCTTTACCGGAGGTCTGGGCGCGGGGCCAGCCAAAGATCGCGCGGCGTGGCGCGGGGCAGATATGCATCGCCCGCATGGGGCGCCCGTCAGCCGACTGTCACATCCGTCCGTTGCAGCTTCAGCGGCTCGGTCCGCATCAGACGCAGGACGTGGGCCATGTAAGGCTTTGCCGCATCGGTCTGGCGCACCGCCGCATAGAGCCGCCGGGTCACGCCCTGTTCGGTCAAGGGGCGCGTCACGTAGTCAGAATTGTAGCGCACCTCGCGCACCACCCAGTCGGGCAGGACCGAGACGCCCCGGTTCGAGGCGACCAGCAATAAAATGACGGCGGTCAATTCGACCTGTCGGACGCTGGCCGGCTCGATCCCTGCGGGCATCAAAAGCTGGGAAAAGACGTCCAATCGGGGCCGGTCCACCGGATAGGTGATAAGCGTTTCCCCCGCGAAATCCTGCGCCTCGACAAACGGCTTTTGCGCCAAGGGATGGGCGGCGGAGGCGAGGAACACTGGCTCATAGTCAAACAGCGGCGCGAATTCGACACCCGGCAGGTCTTCGGGATCCGAGGAGACGACGAGGTCGACCTCTTCTTTTTGCAGGGCGGGCAGGGCTTGGAATTGTAGTCCGGGACGAATGTCCACATCCACATCGGGCCAGGCGCGGCGGAACTGCTCCAGCACGGGGAACAGCCATTCAAAGCAGGCGTGGCATTCGATGGCGATATGGAGCCGCCCTGTCTTGCCCGATTTTAGACCCGCGAATTCCTGCTCCACCGCTTCGACCTGTGGCAAAACCTGATCGGCCAGCCGCAGCAGGCGTTGACCCGCCGGGGAGAGCGTCATGGGTTTCGACCGGCGCACGAACAGCTCAACCCCGATCTGTTCCTCTAGGTTTTTGACCTGATGGGACAGGGCGCTCTGGGTGATGTTTAGCCGTTCGGCGGCGCGGGCCAGCCCGCCACAATCGTGGATCGCGCGGATCGTGCGCAGGTGTCGAAACTCGATATGCAGGCGCATCGCCGAGGCTCCCCAAGTAAGGCTCATGTTGAAGTTGAGGATTATGAGGCTGTCTCACAATGCGGCGGTCTGGCACAACCCCCGTCGAAGGAGACCCGCAATGTCCACGCCCACCGTCAGCTTCGAGTTCTTTCCGCCCAAATCCCTAGAGGCGTCTTTTCGCCTATGGGACTGCGTGTCGACCTTGGCGCCGCTGGCGCCCGAGTGGGTGTCGGTCACCTATGGCGCGGGCGGCACCACGCGGGAGCTGACGCGCGAAGCGGTGGCGGCGATCGGTAAGCGGTTCGACCTGCGCGTGGCGGGGCATCTGACCTGTGTCGACGCCTCCCGGGAGGAGACGTTGGAGGTTGCGCGCGGCTTCCGCAATGCGGGCGTGACGGACATCGTGGCCCTGCGGGGCGATCCGCCAAAGGGTGCGGATGGGTTTACCGCGCATCCCGAGGGCTTCGCGAATTCCGTCGAGTTGATCGAAGCACTTGCCGCCGAGGACTTCACGGTGCGGGTCGGGTGCTACCCCGACACCCACCCCGAAGCGGCGGATGCCGACGCGGACATCGCTTGGCTCAAGCGCAAGATCGACGCGGGCGCGACCGAGGCGGTGTCCCAGTTCTTTTTCGATGCTGAGACGTTCTTGCGATTCCGTGATCGTTGCGCAGCGGCCGGAATCGACGCGCCCATCGTGCCGGGGATCCTGCCGATCGAGGATTGGACCAAAGCGTCGCGTTTTGCCCGGGCCTGTGGCGCGGTGATTCCCGACGAGTTGGCGGCGGCGTTTGATGTGGCGGTCCGCGACGGGCGTGCCGACCTACTGGCTGTGGCTCAGGCGGCGGAACTGGCTGACGATCTGGTGGCCGAAGGGGTGGAGCACCTGCACTTCTACACGCTCAACCGACCCGAGTTGACGCGTGACGTGTGCACGGCGCTGGGGCTGCAGCCGCGCGCCGCGCTGAGCCAGGTGGCCTAAGCCTCGAACCCTCGCTACGGTCCTGCGGGCACCCTACGGCCCGGAGGATACATGCCCGAGACCACACCTGCTTTTGCCAGCCGCGACACGGTTCTCGGTCAGTCGGGCCTCGCCTTCATGGAAGGGATCCGTGATGGCCGTCTGCCACCCCCGCCGATCTCGCGCGTGCTGAACTACCGCGTGACCGACGTGTCCGAAGGCCGCGTTGTCTTCGTCGGCACGCCGTTGCCGGACCACTGCAACCCCTTGGGAACGGTGCACGGCGGCTGGTACGGGACGCTGCTCGACAGCGCGATGTCTTGTGCAGTGCACACCACCGTGCCCCAGGGACAGGTCTACACAACGCTCGAATACAAGGTGAACGTCACCCGCAGCATTCCCGTGGGCCTAGAGGTCGCGGTCGAGGGCCTGGTGCAGCACGCCGGGCGGACGACGGGCGTGGCCAACGGTTGGATTCGGGGCGTCGCGGATGGCAAGACCTATGCCACCGGCTCCGCCACCTGTTTGATTATGGCGGGGTGAACATGGGGCGCGTAGAAGACAGTTTTGCCCAGCAAGGGATGATGAAGACCCTTGGGGCGCGTTTGACCCACGTTGGTGATGGGCTGGTGCGGATCGCGGCCACCGTCAGTCCAGCGACCAGCCAGCAGCACGGGGCGGGGCACGCTGGCCTGACCTTTTCGCTCGCCGATTCCGCCGCTGGGTATGCTGCGCTGACCCAGATGGCACCGGACATGGAGGTGGTCACGGCGGAGTTCCGGATCTCCCTGCTGGCCATGGCCCGGGGAGAGATCACCGCCGAGGGGCGCGTCGTGCGCCCGGGCCGCCGGTTGATCGCCGTGGCCGCGGATGTTTGGGCAGCAGATGGCACCCATGTCGCGACGGCGCTGGGCACAATGGTGCCCGTTCCCAAACCTGCAAAGACCGACACCTAGGAGCGAGGCCAGCCCGCCGGAGCGGTCGCCCGGCTGGTCAGCTGTCGTCGCGGGCGGCTTCGATCATTTCGATCAGCTGGTCGGCGTCGATGAGACCCGGCGCCAAAGCGTCACCGACCACAAAGCTCGGGGTTCCGGAAAACCCGAGCGAGCGTGCCAGTTCCATCGAGGTGTCGATATGGGCCTGGACCTCTGGCGCCTCCATATCCGTACGCAGCTTGTCCAGGTCCAACCCGACGCCCGCCGCCAGCTGCATGACGATATGTTCGTCGACCCGACCCCGGGCCGTCATGAGCGCTTCGTGCAACTCCTTGTATTTGTCCTGTTCCCGCGCGGCCAAAGCCGCTTGGGCCGCAAAGACCGAGCCTTCGCCCAGGATCGGCCATTCGCGATAGACGACGCGCACGTTGTCGTCGCGCTCCAACATGGCGGTGACCTGTTCGCCTGCGCGGCGGCAGTAGGGGCAGTTGTAGTCAAAGAACTCCACCACCGTCACATCGCCATCGGGATTGCCCAGGACGGGGGCGTTCGGGTCCTGTTCCAGCGCCGCACGCCCCTCGTCCAGGGTGGTGCGCGCCGCTGCTTCGGCTTCGGCCTCGTCGCGGGCTTGCAAGATCGCCACGGCCTCCATCACGATATCGGGGTTTTCGAGGATGGCTTGCAAGGCAAGTTGCTTGATTTCTTCCTCGCTGAAATCCTGCGCGGTTACGGGCAGGGCCAGAAGGCTGGTCGACAGAAGGAAAGCGGCGAGGGGGCGGATCATGGCGAAGGGCTCCGAAGGCATGGGCGGATCACGGGGTTGTGACACCTTGGCCCTGTCCGACGCCGGGGCGCAAGGGCGCCCAGTGGTCACATGTCCGTCAGTGCGGCACCGCACCCCCTTTCGCTGCCCCGCAGCGGGGGATTAGGTCGATCCTATGACCCGACTCCTTTTCCTATGCGCCTTGCTTTTGGCTGGGCCATCGGTCGCCGCGACCTCCGATCCGGTCGCGACGCAGACGCTTTCGGCGCGGCTGCTCTCGGCCACCGATGGTGTCGGCACCGGTACGACCGTGGTGTCCGCAGGATTGCAGGTGGATTTGGCGGAAGGGTGGAAGACCTATTGGCGCTCACCGGGTGAGGTCGGCCTGCCGCCGCAGATCAGCTGGGAGGGGAGCGAGAACATCGCCGATGTGGCCCTGTCCTACCCTGCGCCGGAGCGGTTCACCGCCTTTGACATCGAAAATTTCGGCTATGGCGACCAGGTGGTTTTCCCACTGACCCTATCCCTGGCCGACCCTGGGCAGGCAGCCCGGCTGACCCTTCGGGCAGATCTGCTTGTCTGTGCGGAAGTTTGTATCCCCGAGACTGTGGATCTGACGCTGGACTTGCCCCAAGGCGGTGCCCCAGACCCGGAGAGCGCGGCTCTCCTGTCCGACTGGATCGCTCGCGTGCCAGTTGCGGAGACAGACGCTGGCCTGTCCGTGGAGCGGGTGCACTTAGGGCAGGAGGCGCTGACCCTGGCCCTGCGGGCGGACCCGCCTTTGCAAACCCCCGACATCTTTCCCGAACAAGGCGCCTATGCCGCCTTCGGCGCGCCTGAGGTGCGCCTGGCCGATGGTGGATCCCTGGTTTGGGCGCGACTGCCCGTTCTTGCCCCGGGCGAGGGGGCGTTGGATCTGACCTTGGTGGACGGTGCGCGCGCGGCGACCTTTACGCCGCCCCTCTCCGCCACGCCGCCGCCACAGCCCGACCAGCACCAGGGGCTCCTCTGGATGGCGATGTTTGCCTTCGTCGGGGGGCTGATCTTGAATGTGATGCCCTGCGTTCTTCCGGTGCTGTCGATCAAACTGGCCTCTGCCATGGGCGCACAGGGCAAGAGCACGGCGCAAATCCGGGCGGGCTTTCTGGCGTCGGTGGCCGGTGTTCTCACGTTCTTCGTGGCTCTGGCAGCCGTTCTGATCGCGCTGAGGGCTGGCGGCGTGGCGATCGGCTGGGGCGTGCAATTCCAGAACCCGGTGTTCTTATCGGTGATGGTCGGTCTGATGGTCCTGTTTGCGGCCAATCTGGTGGGTTTGTTTGAAATTGGCTTGTCCAGCCGCACGCAGACGGCCCTGGGCGGTATCGAGGCACGGGGCGGGCTGCGGGGCGATTTCGCCACGGGCGCCTTTGCGGCTGTGATGGCCACGCCCTGTTCGGCGCCCTTTCTCGGGACGGCGGTGACGTTTGCCCTGACGAGCGGGTGGGCCACCACGCTGGGGATATTCACGGCAATGGGGGGCGGGTTGGCGCTGCCCTATCTGCTGGTGGCTGCCCGTCCCGGACTGGTGCAGCGTTTGCCACGGCCGGGCGCATGGATGGTTCACATCCGCCGCGTTCTGGGCGGGCTGATGGTGCTTGCGGCTCTCTGGCTTGTGACTGTGCTGGCCGGTGCGGCGGGTTGGACCGTGGCAGGGGGTGTCGCAGCCGCCGCTTTGGTCATGGTCGCGGCGCTCGCGCTACGGGGCCGCGCCTTGCCTATCGGGGCGGCGGGCTTAGCGGCGATGGTCGCACTGACCGTGGTTTTGCCCGCAGCGGCACCCACCCCCGCCCAGGTCTCCGGCGCGTGGCAGCCTTTTGAGCGAACCCAGATCGCGACAGAGGTGGCCGCAGGGCGCGCGGTCTTCGTGGATGTGACCGCCGATTGGTGCCTGACCTGTAAGGTCAACAAGCGTCTGGTTTTGGACACCGACCCGGTGGCGCGCGCCCTGGACGCACCGGAGGTGACCGCGCTGCGCGCCGATTGGACCCGCCCGAACGAGGGTATTGCCAATTTTCTGCGGGATAACGGTCGGTTCGGCATTCCGTTCAATGCGGTCTATGGGCCTGGCGCCCCGGACGGCATTCCCCTGCCCGAGATCCTGACCGAGGCCGCCGTCATGGCGGCCCTTGACCGTGCCGCCGGACCTTAGCTGGCCCCCAAACGACCCAGCCAAGTGTCCACCAGGGCAGTCTCATCCCGGGATAGCACTTGAGCCCGTGGATAGAGGGGGGCGGCCCGATCGTCTTGGATCGGTGCATCCCAGCCCTCGGTCGTCTCGAAAAACCGACTGACGCCAGCCTCGCCGAACTGCTGCAAGTAGCCTTGGACCACCACATCCAGATAGCTCAGCAGAATCGGCCGAGGCTGTTCGGGGGCGGGGTGGTGCCCTTCCGGGATATGATAAATCGCAGGTCCCTCGGGCAGCGCCTCGCGCAGGTAGCCAGTTTCGCGTGCATCCAATGCCGCCCAGTCGCGACCGGGCACATCCGCGACGATTCCATCGATGGCGGCGTTCGGCCTTCGCACCGCCGTCAGGAACGCGATGTCATGGCCCATTGTGTGCCGCCACGCGCGCCCCCAGCCCGTGACCGTTGCCACCCGCGCGCCGGGGTAGGCGTGCGTGCTGAGGTTGACGAGCGAGCCATATCCGAAAAAATGATCCATATCCTCCATGTCCCCCCTTGCGCGGATAGGGTCAAGTTTCGTATCGGAAACATGCACGATACGGGAGACGCTGCCAGAAATGGCAGGGCCGAAGGAGCAACCGCCCCGGTAAACTCTCAGGCAAAGGGACCGGTCGTGTGTGACAACTCTGGAGAGTGGCGCCCCATGCGCCCGCCGAAGGGATAGCGATCTCAGGCACCGGGACAGAGGGGGCACAACCAAGCGGCTTTGGTCCGCTGCTGGAGGTGCCGGAATGCGTGACGATATCGACCTGTTGCCCTTGCCGCTTGATGCGCTCCATCGGGCGTTAGGGGCAAAGATGGTACCCTTCGCCGGGTACTCCATGCCCGTGCAGTATCCCGCGGGCGTGATGGCGGAACATCTCCATACCCGTTCACAGGCTGGCTTGTTTGACGTGTCCCACATGGGCCAAGTGCTTCTGCGCGGGCCAGACGCGGCTGCGGCGGCAGAGCGTTTGATCCCCGTGGACTTGGTGGGCCTGGCCCAGGGGCGCCAGCGATATGGGATGCTCACCCTGCCGGAGGGTGGCGTTGCCGACGATCTGATGGCTGCCCGTCGGGGCGATGAACTGTACTTGGTTGTGAACGGCGCCATGAAGCAGGCGGACCTGGCGCTTCTGAAGCATGGTCTGCCGGACCATGAGGTGATCCTGCTTGAGGATAGGGCCTTGCTTGCCCTGCAGGGGCCAGAGGCGGAAGCGGCTCTGGCCGCCTTGGTGCCCATGGTGGCGACGATGCGGTTCATGGATGTGGCGACGGCCCCTTGGCGCGGGGCGGATCTCTGGATCAGCCGCTCGGGCTATACCGGCGAAGACGGTTTCGAGATCAGCCTGCCCGCCGATGCCGCCGAGGCCTTTGCCCGCGCGCTGCTGGACGATGACCGTGTCCTGCCCATTGGGCTAGGCGCGCGGGATAGCCTGCGGTTGGAGGCGGGCATGCCGCTCTATGGCCAAGACCTCACGCCCGAGACGACGCCGGTTGAGGCCGACCTCGGCTGGGCAATCCAAAAGGTTCGCCGCGGGGGCGGCGCGCGCGCCGGTGGCTTCCCCGGGGCGGAGGTCATCCTGTCACAACTGACGGCTGGCGCGCCCCGTCGCCGTGTGGGTCTTGTCCCCGATGGTCGCGCGCCCATGCGGGCGGGTGTCGCCTTGTACGAGAGCGAGACGTCCACCACGCCGATTGGTTCGGTGACCTCCGGCGGCTTCGGACCATCTGTCGGTGGACCGATTTCCATGGGCTATGTCCCAGCGGAGTGTCGCCAGGGGACCACCCTCTACGGCGACCTGCGCGGACGGCGGCTGCCCGTTCGTGTGACGGACCTTCCCTTCCACACCCCGCGTTACAAGCGATGAGCCTGCACCAGGAGACTGCGATGAAATACACCGAAGAACACGAGTGGTTGGACAACAAAGACGGCGTCATCACCGTCGGGATCACGGGGCACGCGGCGACGCAGCTTGGGGACGTGGTCTTTGTGGAACTGCCCGAAGTGGGCCTCGAAGTCACCAAGGGCGAAGAAATCGTCGTGATCGAAAGCGTCAAGGCCGCCTCGGATATCTTGGCGCCCCTGGATGGCGAGATCACCGAGGTCAACGAAGCCTTGGCCGATGCACCGGGGCTTGTGAATGAAGACCCCGAGGCCGCTTGGTTTTTTCGTATGACCACCACGACGCCCGAAGAGATGGACGGGATGATGGATGAGGATGCCTACAAGGACTTCTCGGGCGACGCCTGACCGTGGCGGGCCCATGCCCGCCTGACGCCTGAGCCGCGCGCGACCCCGCAGTGCGGTCGTTGTTTGACGCCCCAATGGCCTATCGCGACCCAACCGGACCGGAGATCCCGATGACTTTGACCGACTACGACACCTACGATTTCGCCAACCGTCGCCATATTGGGCCGTCACCGTCTGAAATGGACGACATGCTGCGCGTCGTCGGAGCGCCCAGCCTGGACGCTCTGATCGACGAAACAGTCCCGCAGTCGATCCGCCAGGCGCAGCCTCTGGATTGGCCGCAAATGACGGAACACGCGATCTTGGCCCGTATGCGCGATCTTGAGGCTAAGAATCGCGTCACCATCAGCATGATCGGCCAGGGCTATAGCGACACTGTCACACCGCCTGCGATCCAGCGGAACATTTTAGAGAACCCGGCCTGGTATACGGCCTATACCCCCTATCAGCCAGAGATCGCCCAAGGCCGGTTGGAAGCACTCCTCAACTTTCAGACCATGGTCAGTGACCTTACGGGTCTACCCGTCGCGAACGCGTCCCTGTTGGACGAAGCAACCGCCTGCGCCGAAGCCATGGTCATGGCGAAGCGGGTCGCGAAGTCGAAGGCTACGGCATTCTTCGTCGATGAGAATTGCCATCCACAGAACATTGCCGTGATGCGGACACGGGCGGCGCCGCTCGGGATTGAGTTGATCGTCGGCCCCCCGGAAGACTTGGACGCCGACGCGGTCTTCGGTGCGATCTTTCAGTACCCCGGAACCGGCGGTGCGCTGCACGATTTTTCAGGAAAAATCGAGGCCCTGCACGCGGCGAAGGGCTTGGCTATTATGGCGACCGACCTCTTGGCCCTATGTCTCTTGAAAGAGCCAGGTGCCATGGGCGCGGATATTGCCGTGGGCAGCGCACAACGATTTGGCGTGCCCCTGGGGTATGGCGGGCCCCACGCGGCGTTTTTCGCCTGTGCAGATGCCTACAAGCGCTCGATCCCCGGGCGCCTGGTGGGCGTATCGGTCGACAGCCACGGAAACAAAGCCTACCGCCTATCGTTGCAAACGCGGGAGCAGCACATTCGGCGCGAAAAGGCGACGTCGAATGTCTGCACGGCCCAGGCCCTTCTGGCGGTCATGGCCAGCTTTTATGCGGTGTTCCATGGTCCGGCGGGGCTGCGTGATATCGCCTCCCGGGTACATGGCCACGCGGTCGCCTTGCGGGACGCCCTGGTCGCGGCGGGGTTCACCGTTGGGCCAGAGGCTCTGTTTGACACGCTCACCGTCGAGGTCGGGGCCATGCAAGGCGTCATCTGGCGCGCGGCACGGGCCGAGGGGATTACCCTGCGCAAGGTTGGCGGGACGGCCCTCGGCATCGCCTGTGACGAGTTGACGGACCGCGCGGTATTGGCCCGGCTGCTGCGTGCCTTCGGGGTTGAGGCGCCTGTCCCCGCGCTACGCCTCGACATACCCGCAGCGCTGCGTCGGTCGTCCGAGTATTTGACCCATCCGATTTTCCACATGAACCGTGCCGAGGCGGAGATGATGCGCTATATGCGCCGTCTTGCTGACCGGGATCTGGCGCTGGACCGCGCGATGATCCCCCTGGGGTCCTGCACCATGAAGCTCAATGCAGCGGTGGAGATGATGCCCGTGACCTTCCCGGGGTTCGGTCGTTTGCATCCCTTCGCCCCGCGTGAGGATGCGGAAGGCTATGCCGAGATGATCCAAGAGCTGTCGGATCGGCTCTGTGTGATCACGGGCTATGACGCCATGTCGATGCAGCCCAATTCGGGCGCCCAGGGCGAATACGCCGGTTTGCTGACCATCGCGGCCTATCACCGGGCGCGGGGAGAGGATCGGCGGATCTGTTTGATCCCCACAAGCGCCCATGGGACGAACCCGGCCTCCGCCCAGATGGCGGGGATGCGTGTTGTGGTCGTAAAGGCTGCCGACAACGGGGATATCGATCTGGAGGATTTCCGGGCCAAGGCCGAGGCCGCTGGCGACGATCTTGCGGCCTGCATGATCACCTATCCGTCGACCCACGGCGTGTTCGAAGACACCGTCCGCGAGGTCTGTGAGATTACCCACCGGTTTGGTGGTCAGGTCTATCTGGATGGCGCGAACCTCAACGCCATGGTGGGCCTGTCCAAACCTGGCGAGATCGGGGCGGACGTGAGCCACCTGAATCTGCATAAGACATTCTGCATCCCCCATGGGGGCGGCGGGCCCGGCATGGGACCCATCGGTGTGAAGGCGCATCTGGCCCCGCATTTGCCCGGCCACCCGGAGGACGGGACGGAGGCGCCCGTCTCCGCCGCGCCCTACGGTAGCGCGTCGATCCTGCCGATCAGCTACGCCTATGTGATGATGATGGGCGGCGCGGGCCTGACCCAAGCCACCAAGGTGGCCATTCTGTCCGCCAACTACATCGCAAAGCGCCTGGAGGGCGCCTATGATGTGTTGTTCACCGGACAAAACGGGCGCATCGCCCATGAGTGCATTCTGGATACGCGGGCCTTTGCGGACCATGGCGTGACCGTGGATGACGTGGCGAAGCGCCTGATCGACAATGGGTTCCACGCCCCGACCATGTCCTGGCCCGTTGCCGGAACTCTGATGGTTGAACCAACCGAAAGTGAGCCAAAGCCAGAACTGGATCGGTTCATTGACGCCATGCTGTCGATCGCCGGTGAGGTCAGGGAGATCGCAGAGGGCCGTATGGACCCGGTGAACAATCCGCTCAAGAATGCGCCGCACACCATGGAGGACCTCGTCCGCGATTGGGACCGTCCCTACAGCCGGGAGGACGGCTGCTTCCCGCCAGGTGCGTTCCGCGTCGACAAGTACTGGCCGCCGGTGAACCGTGTGGACAACGTCGCAGGGGACCGGAACCTGATCTGCACCTGTCCGCCTGTGGAGACTTATCTGGAGGCCGCCGAATAGCCCACCGCCCCCGGCGCGCGGTCCCGGACCCTGGCGGCGTCCTCCGCCAGGGCAAGTTGCCTATCCGACCGCAGCAGGCAGCGCGCCGATAGCTTGCGCGCCGCCTGGGCCAGGTCAGCGTCGCGGTGGCGTGAGAGCGTGGTCAGTGCCTCCTGCAAGGCCAATTGCACTTCGACAAAAGCAGCCCCGTCTCGGGCAATGGCGTCGTAGGACCCAACCAACAGCACGTCCACCGACATGGCGGGCGCGCGGACGCGGGGAAAGGCGGCGGCCTCTTCCTTGGCCGTTTGTGACCAGAGCGACAGCACGCTCAAGATGCGGTAAATCACATCGGTGGCCGTTCGCGGGTCGTTGAGGCCCGGCGACAAGGCACGCTGTCCGATCTCGGCAAGCACTTCCAGGCCGAAGGCCGGGTCTTGATCAAACGACCGCCGTGTCCCCGTCGTTATGGCCTCCGCAAGGGCGGTTTGCTGCTGGGTCGAGATGCGCGGCGCGGCCACCCGCATAAGCTCGGTCTCCGGGTCAACCCGGTCGCCTGGCAGCACGGACAGATGGATCTCTCCGCCGATCGCTTCCGCCTGTGCTGAAAGGGCGGGCATGTCGATGTGTTGGACCCAACCGAACCCGCTTGCCTTGATGGGAATGGCGTCCGTGAGATCGGCATCCCGCTCGCGCGGCCTGGCGCCCAACAGCGGCAGATCCATCCGGTCGCCCATGGCGCTGCGCGCGGCGGCCTCCACCCGGTCGGTTGTCTGCTCCATCGAGCCAAGGGCAGAGATGTGTTGGACCCACCGTACAAGCGCCACGATCACAAGCCCGATCACCAGGATTGTCGCCCCGTAGACCGCCGCGAAGTCGCGCCCATCATAGAGGCCCGTCGTCAGCATGATGCGCCCGGCCAAAGCAAACACAAAGGCCCCGATGAAGGTCGCCAAGGCGCTTTGCGTTCGGCTGTCTTGCCGCAGGAGGCGATGCGACCGGGGTGTGACCTGATTGCTGGCGTAATGGTGCGCCGAGACCATGACCGACAGGGAGAACGTCGCCACCGCCAGCATCGTACCGGTCAGGATCGACAGCAGATCTGTCACATCCTCCTCCTGAATGCGATCAGAGACGGCCCTGGGCAGAAGCCCAGAGATCACAGGCGCGATGGCGACCGTGAGACATGCCAGGGCCAGCATCAGAACGATCCGCACCCAGATATCACGGCTTAGCTGACGGAGGCGCCACAGGGCAGCAGACAGGATCATGGCGGCCAACTTTCCCTTGGACAAAGGTGTAACGCACAGCGGAGCGGGTCTGGTTCCCACGCTTGACGCCCGGCCCATCCACCGCCATACGAACGCACGTTGGGGTCGTAGCTCAGTTGGTAGAGCGCGTCGTTCGCAATGACGAGGTCAGGGGTTCGATTCCCCTCGGCTCCACCAAATCAGCATTCTTGCATGGAATTGCCGCTAAGGCCTTGAAGGGTAAGGTCGTTTCAAGGGTTCGAACTCCCTTTTCTTGGTCGCAGATCAGACCCTCTGCGAAGGCCATTTTTGAGCACTGTCTGGCGGTGCGGGTACTGCTCTGAGGCCCATAGTTTCCAAGGGTTTGCGAGGAATTCGAAGGCGCGTTCGAACATTCCCTCAAAGGTGTGCCGGGGCTGGGCCGAGTTGGCGACCTTTTCGGCCAGAAGACGCTTCTGATCCTCAAGCGCTTCGATGCGCTTTTCGAGGGCTGTTGCGACCGTCGGGGATGCCGTGTCCACAATCCGGTCGAGAAGCTGGTCGATGCTTCCAGAGATGCGCTTAAGGTCTCCGCGCATATCCCGGGCAATTGCTGAGGCTTCACATTCCGGGTGAAAGGTACTGACGCGGCTCAGAGAAAAGGATGGCCAGTTATCACGACATGACGGCGATTTCAGCCCATGGTCGGGGGGGTGTTGTTTGCTTACTGGCTTATTCAAGCACCCTTCATAGGATGACCATAACAATGCACCGGACCCTGATAATGAGGTTCTTCAGGAAAACTCCATTTCACTGCCCGTTGTTTTCCTATGCCGAAGGTTGGTCCGACCCGGCCGCAGGATTTCTCCTGCGGGCGTTCGTTTTATGACAAAGGATAGATCTTACCACGAGTTGTAGGCCAGGAACTTCCCTGACATTTCCAGCTTCACACGGTCGCCCTTCGGGTGCTCGACCTTCGTGATCTGCATGTCAAAGTCGATTGCGGACATGATGCCGGTGCCGAACTTCTCTTCGATCAGCGCTTTGATCGTGGGACCATAGACGCCTACGATCTCATAAAGACGGTAGATGCAGGGGTCCGTTGGGACGGATTGCTCCCAGACTTTGGTGGGCGGCTCTTCCAGGACGCTCACCGCTTCCTGCGGCAGGCCCATGACGGCTACGATGGCTTCTGCCTTGTCCTGGGGCCAGCCGTTCATGCCCATGCAGGCGGAGTGGGTCCAGACCGGTGACATGTCGATCTTTTCAGCGATCTCTTCCCATGTCAGACCCGCCGTCTTCTTGGCGGACAGGATCATCATGGTCACGTCTTCTTTTGTCATCATGGCTGGGACCTCAAAGGTGTCTTTCATGTCTTTCTCCTCTCCTCAGGGCATGCGCAAAGCGCGGTCATAGGCCGAGCTCGCTTAGCCCGGGGTGGTCGGCAGGGCGGGGCCCCTGCGGCCAGTGAAATTTGCGGTCGGCCTCGGCAATTGGGACGTCGTTGATGGAAGCGTGGCGCTGCGCCATGTACCCCTTCTCATCGAACTGCCAGTTCTCGTTGCCGTGGGCGCGGAACCAATTGCCGTCCTCGTCGTGCCATTCGTAGCAAAACCGTACAGCGATCCGGTTTCCGTCATGGGCCCAGATCTCTTTGATCAGGCGGTAGCCGTTTTCCGTCTGCCACTTGCGGGTCAGAAAGGCGCGGACCTCTTCTCGGCCATTCAAAAACTCCGACCGGTTCCGCCACTTTGTGTCGGCCGTGTAGGCCATGGCGACCTTGTCTGGATCGCGCCGGTTCCAGGCGTCCTCGGCCATGCGCACCTTTTGGACGGCCTCGTCATAGGTGAATGGCGGGACCGGGGGGCGGATTGGGTCTTCGACGGTCATACTTAGTCTCCTACCGCGCGCAGGGTTGGAACGACCGCAGGCTCGCTCTCTTCTGGGGCGGGCTCGCTGTTGTCGATGCGGACGGTTTCGGGGCGGTGGTCGTCGCCGCTGGAAGGCTGCCCCGCCAGTTCTTTGGAGCGTTGGCCCAAGAACTGCACCAGATGGTTTCGGATCGCGTAGTAGTTCGGGTGTTCGACGATTTCCGTGCGATTACGTGGCCGTGGAATGGTGATCTCGACCGACTCTGCCACGCGGGCCATCGGACCATTGGTCATCAACAGGATCCGGTCCGACAGTAGGATCGCCTCGTCGATATCATGGGTGATCATGAAGACGGTCTGCTCCGTCTGGCTCCAAACCTTGATCAACTCTTCTTGGATCGTGCCGCGGGTCAACGCGTCCAGCGCGCCGAAGGGTTCATCCAGCAACAGCAGCTTGGGTTGGTTGGCGAAGGCCCGGGCGATGGAGACCCTTTGGCGCATCCCGCCTGACAGTTGCGAAGGCTTGCGGTTGACCACATCGCCCTCCAGCCCGACCTGGGCCAGGTATTTGCGGGCGTGCTCCTCCACCTGCGTCTTAGACCAGTCTTTGTGGCGCGCGGCGACGCCGAAGGTGACGTTCTTGAGTGCGGAGAGCCAGGGCAGCAGCGAGTAGTTCTGAAAAACGACGCCCCGGTCCAGCGACGGGCCGGAGACCTCAAAGCCGTCCATTTTGACCACACCTGACGTCGGCTCGGCCAATCCAGCAAGGATGTTCATGATCGTGGATTTGCCGCAGCCGGAATGGCCCAGGATGCAAACGAACTCCCCCTTTTCGACGCCGAAGGTCGCGTTTTCAAAGACTGTCAGCGTGCCTCCGGCGCCATCGGGGAACTGTTGGGTCAGACGCTCGATAGACAGAAACGGTTTCGCCATCTCTCTTCTCCTTATTCGGTGTAAGACACGGCGCGCTGGAGGCGTGCGAAGAGGGTGTCGAGAAGCATGCCCATCACGCCGATCAGCAGGATCGCGACGATCATCCGGTCCAGACGCAGGCCGTTCCATTCGTTCCAAACGACGTAGCCAATGCCGGTTCCGCCCACGAGCATCTCAGCCGCGACAATGACGAGCCACGCAATCCCGATGGAAATTCGCATACCGGTGATGATCGTCGGGGCCGCAGCGGGTAGGATCACCGTGATGGCGGTCTTGAGCGACCCGAGCTCATGGGTGCGGGCGACGTTGATCCAATCAGATCGCACAGAGGCCACGCCAAAGGCGGTGTTGGTCAGCATCGGCCAGACCGAACAGATGAAGATCACGAAAATCGATGACAACTCGCTGTCGCCAATCGTGAACAGCGCGATGGGCATCCAGGCGAGCGGCGAGATTGGTTTCAGGACCTGGATGTACGGGTCCAGCGCTCTGTAGGCCAAGGGCGACATGCCGATCAGAAAGCCCAGCGGGATCGCGACCGCGGCCGCGAGGGTATAGCCGATGATGACGCGCAGCAGCGAGTAACCGATCTGAATCCCATACCCCATGTCGTTCGTGCCAGCGACATAGAAGGGATCGGTGATCGTCGCCCAAAGCTCGACACCGATTTGCGCGGGCGATGGAAACAGCGATCCGGGCGCGGGCGCCGAGTTCTCGTCTGGGACGCTGATGCCGAGGGCGCGAATGCCACCGGCCATGTCGATCATCTCGCGCGACAGACCCAGACCGGCGATCTGATCCAGCTGCGGGAATTCCACGCCCTGGCTGGCGTAATAGGCGATGTCTTCGGCGCCCATATTCTTAGCCAGCAGAGCCTGTTCCTGATCCGCTGAGAGCACCACCCCGACGGGCCCGGTGTCCGGGACATGTGTGGTGGCGTGCCAAATGAAGAGGCCCGCCACGAGGATGAGCAGGGACAACATGGCGCTGCGCAGATCTAGGCTCCGGATCATTCCGACCCTCCTGAAACATCAGTCAAATGGACGGGGCAGCAAACTGCCCCGCCTGGTGTCAGAGGACCGTCGCGCTTAGATCGTGCGGCTGAACGGCTGGCTGTTGATGAACTCCTGCGCGTTGGCTGGCGCAAACTCGCGGCCTTGGATCGAAACGGGGGCGAACACGTCTTGGTCGACGTCCGAGAAGGTTAGGTTCGGATCGGCGGCCATCATCGCGCGCATCCGCTCGCGGGTGGTGGTCGTCAGCACCAGTTGCTCGGCCAAGGTGGCGTAATCGGTGTCCGCTTCGATGTAGTTCCAGCGGCGCAACTGCGACAGGACCCAGGTGCTCATGGTCTGCGTCGGCAGCGGCATAAAGGAAATCCGGTCTGGCACCGACTTGATGTTGCCTTGCCCATCCGGGAACACGCCCGTCAGGATCTGTTTCAGGATCTCCACCGGCTGGTTGAGATAGTTCGCGGGCGCCATGGACTCCGCAAAGGCAACCCGGCCTTCGGCCGTCTCGGCGGAGGCCGTCGCCTCCAGGATCGAGGTGGTCAGCGCCATCGTCGTGTTCGGGTTTTCGTCGATGAACTTCTGCGACAAGCCGAACACGCAGCAGGGATGCTGCTTCCACAAATCCAGCGTCAGTTTGTGAATGAAGCCGACTTGGTCATAGACCGCCCGCTGGCAGAACGGATCCGGCGCGAGGTAGCCGTCCACGTTCTCGGAGCGGAGGTTTGCCACCATCTCCGGTGGTGGAACCACACGGATTTGGATGTCGCGATCGGGGTCAAGGCCAGCGTCCGCCACGTAGTTGCGGAGCAGCAGGTTGTGCATCGAGTATTCGAAGGGAACGGCGAAGGTGAAGCCCTTCCAGTTGGCCGGGTCCTGGTTGTCCAGGTGCTTGTTCGCCAGAACGATGGCCTGACCGTTGGTGTTCACGTTCGACACCACACGCCACGGCTGCGCGGTGGAGCCTATGCCAAGCGACATGGCCATCGGCATCGGATACAGCAGGTGCGACCCGTCATATTCGCCGTTCAGACACTTGTCGCGCGATACCGCCCACCCAGCGGTCTTCACGATGTCAACGTCCAGACCATACCGCTCATAGAAGCCGAGGGCATGGCCGCCGATGATGGGGGTGGCGCAGGTGATCGGCACGAACCCGAGCGTGAGCTTTGTCTTTTCGAGGTTCTTCATGGCCTCTTCGGCCATCAGTTGCAGCGACGACAAGGGGAAGACGGTAGCCACAGCCGCCAGCGCACCTGTCACCCCGGCGCTGCGCAGGAAGGCCCGGCGAGAGATGTCCGTCTTGAACAGCCCCTGCATGACCGAGCTTTCAAGCGCACGGGTCATGCCCACTTCGGGGTTCAGTGATTGCTGTGCGCGTTTGCGGAGGATGTCCGCATCGTCGGGCGTCAGTCCCGCATAGGGATCGACCGGGCCGTCCGACGCCTCGCCGCACTCGTTCCAAACATCGATGTTGGGGTTAAAGGGGTCCTTAAAGTGGGTCATCGATTACCTCTCCTGTGTGCGCGTTCAGCGGGTCTTGTGGGCCTTCGTGGCATCCTTCCGGCATCGGGTCGGAAGGAGCATTGCCGCTGGCCGGTTCGTTGACTGAACTCAGTATCGGAGAGAGATTCCGTCAAAAAAAGCAGGTGACGTATATTTGAGCATCCTGAAAAATATCACGTTTACTGATATTTATGAGGTGGCGACCGCTAGTGATTGACGCGAAATATCGTAATCTACGAAATTTCGTTAGTTGCGGCGTCACACTTTCGCCTAATTTCACCTTATGGAGAAAGCTGACCCCTTCGCCGATTCCGTTGTCGCCGCACTGCCCGAAGCGGCGCTCGTGTTCTGCGCCCGAAGCGACCAGATCATTGCCCTGAACACCGCCGCGCGACAGCTGCTCGGGTTGCCAGAACACGTCCCCCCTTTCTCGACCCTGTTGGGGGAGAGTATCGGCCGCTTTGTCGTCTTTCTGGACGAGTTGGACAGTCGCGGCAGCGCCTGGACGCGGCAGGTTCAGATCCTTCGCCGAGGGCAGGCGCACCTGCGGGCGGAGTTGCGGGGCCGTACGTTGCCAGGCGAGAGCGGGCATGTCGTGCTGACGCTCACCGATCTTGATGAAATGGATCGCCGGACCGAACTCACCGAAGTCGCAGAACTCCAACGCGCGGGACTTAATGAATGGAAACGGGCAGAGAGTTTCTTTGCCGACCTCGAGCGGCGAAATCAGCTTATCTTGAATGCAGCTGGTGAGGGGATCTACGGCCTGAATTCCGAAGGGAAGACCACTTTCGTCAACCGAGCCGCGCAGGAGATGCTCGGCTGGACGGCCGAGGACCTGCTGGGCAAGGACATCCATTCGATCATGCACCACACCCATATGAATGGGGATGTGTATCATCATCACGACTGTCCAATTTATAAATCGTTCCGGTTCGAACAGGTGAACCGCATCGAAGATGAAGTGTTCTGGCGCAAAGACGGCCGCCCGATGCAGGTCGAATACATCTCAACGCCGATCTACGATCACCAAATCCTGGCCGGGGCGGTGGTGATTTTTCGGGACGTGACGGAGCGAAAAGAGAACGAAAACAAGCTGCGACATGCCTTGGAGGAAATCGCACAGCTTCGGGACCGGCTCGAACAGGAAAACGCCTATCTGCAGGAAGAGATCAACTCCGAACGGGCGCATCTTACTATCATCGGCACGTCCAACACGATCCGGCAGATCGTCGCCCGCATTGACCTCGTCGCGCCGACGGACGCCACGGTCATGATTTCAGGGGAACCCGGCACCGGAAAGACCCTGATCGCCAACGAAATCCACCGGGCCAGTTCGCGGTCGCGCCGTCCGCTCATTCACTTCAACTGCAGTTCTGTGGTGCCCGAGGCCGTGGAGGCGGAACTCTTTGGACAGGTGAAAGGCGGCCCCCACGCCGCAAAGCAAGACAAACCCGGCAAACTGGAACTGGCCCATGGAGGGACGCTCTTTCTCGATGATGTGGAGGATCTGCCGCCCGAGGTGCAGGGCAAGCTGCTCCATGCGCTCCAGACAAATACGGTTCGACGCGTTGGCGACACGCGTGAGAAGGAACTCGATATTCGCGTGATTTGTGCCTCGACCATCACGCCAAAGGGCGCCTTGGCGGCGCAACGCCTGCGAGAGGCGCTCTACATGCATCTCAGCCTTTTTCCGATCACGACCGAACCCTTGCGGGACCACCCGGAAGATATCCCGTCCCTTGCGACGCATCTGCTCCGCGTTGCCTGTTTGAAGCTCAACCGGCCTGTTCCGTCCATCTCGTCCCGAGTGATGCAAGAGTTGCAGGCTTACGCATGGCCCGGCAACGTTCGAGAGCTGCGCAACGTGATCGAACGCGCGGCGATCGTCAGTAAGGGGCGAAAGCTTGAGGTGGAGATCTCTCGGGCCGCCGGCGCCAGCGCCAGCCTGCCAGAGACGATTAGGACAGAGGCGGAAGTTCAGGCCATGGTCCGGGCGAACATCGTGGCGGCACTGAGATCGGCCAATGGCAAGGTGTCCGGGGCAGCCGGCGCGGCAGCGATTCTCGACATGAAGCCGACAACGCTGCACTCGCGCATCAAGTCGTTCGACATTACCGAGAGCGATTGGCGATGACCTAAATCAGTGTAAGACAAGTCTGTGGTTGGGATGATGGACGGCGACGCGAAGCCTCAACAATCGACGGGCGACTTTGGCGGGCCGACTACAATTATCACCGGCCTCACTCCAGTTTCGCTGCTCTGACGCCGTTCGAATATGCTAACCGGTCAAACGAGTGCCAAAACTTGAACAGAGCTAACACAAAAATTAGCGGACCCAAAGGGGAGCAGGTCATATAGGCTCGGCGCAGTGCGTCACGGCCTTTGGACGAAGCGCACATGTTACGCGCCCGCCGAAGCCGCAGGGGCGCTACGGAACCGTGTACGCGCTACATTGGGTCTGGCATGGCGCATTGGCTGTCAGCGGCGCAGCAAAGGGCGCGAGCGCGGGGGCCAAAAGGTTCCTCCGGGAAGCAGGCAAGCCCACGAGGCCGGGTTTCCCCCACCGTTGCAAAGGTGACGGCGGCGGCTCCGGCGCCTCTGCGTGACAGGTTGTTCAGATGGTTCAGAATGGCACTGGCACGCCGCGCACGGGGGTGGCGCGGGACATTATGCACTCCCTTGAGCGGTACAGCTTCGAGCGCTGTTGCCCGCATCCCGTCCGCCGTCATCGTGAAATAGGCGCGCCCCCAAAGACCGTAGTCTCGGCCGACGGCATCACCGTCCTTGCCAGCGCCACCGATAAACAGAAGGTTGCCCAGCGAGTGAAAGATGGCGGCCCCCGTCCGCGCATCGCGTTCTACGGCCCGAACCACATGGGGATGGTGACCAAGGACGAGGTGAACACCGGCTTCTTCCACGGCGCGTCGAAACTGCTGACGAATGCGCGCGTTCAGCGCGATGACGTTTTCTGCACCGGCATGGATCGAGAGGATCTTGAGATCGGCATCCACGCGCGCCAGCTCACGCAAAACAGCATTGTACTGGGCTGCCACCGAAAAATAGGCCATGCCTATGGTCTCCGGTGCTGGTCCGAAACTGCCGGAGCCAAAACTTACTGCGCTGAGCGCGATACGGATCCCGTCATGGGTGATGACAGCGGGCGCAAGGGCATCCGCGCCGTAGCCAACGCCTGCGTAGAGCAGGGGCCCCGTGCGCCCATCCTCCGTTTGGAAGAAATCAAGCGTGTCCCGCATGCCCACGCGACCGTGGTCATAGGCGTGGTTGTTGGCCAGCGCGAAGGCGTTCACGCCCAACTTCATAAGATGCCGAAACTGCTCTGGATGGCTGCGGAAGACGAAGGCTTTCGCGCCTGACGGCGTGCCGTTGCGTGTGGACACAACGGTTTCGACATTGACGAAATTGATATCGCCGCTGATTTCCGCAGCGAGCGTTTCGGTGACCGAAGCAATAGGCAGCCGGGCAAATTTTGTGACGGTGGTCGGGCTTGGGTTTTGGCGTGAGCGGGCGAAATTCACGTCGCCGCCAAATCCAATGACGATCTCGCGGCCCAGGGGGATGCTGCCAGCCTGTCGGGCGGCGCGGAACGGCTCGGGCGGGGCCAAAATATCCGTCAACAGTTCTTGCGCCGGGGCAGGGCCGGAGAGGCCGACGACGAACGCGGCGATCAGGTGGAAACATCTAAAGGAGATCGTCACTGCAAAGGCGCCTCGGCGATAAGGATAGATCTGGCATCCGCCGGAGCGGACTCGCCAATGGCGTAGACAAAGCCGTTGCGATTCCCGAAATAGATCACCCCGTTCCAGACGGCGGGCGTCGACTCCCAGCAACCGGCGCCCGATGGACGGAAGCGCCATGTCTCCGTTGGTTTGGCGGGATCCACGAGGTCGTAGGCAATCAGATCGCCTTCGCATGTCGCCACCAACAGCTGACCCTCGATGACGACTGGGGATGACCAGCCATGCCAGGGCAGGGGCAACTCGGACGTCACGCGCCCTGTGTCGGCCTCTACGGTCAAAAGGCCGCCCACATGGGTCGGCACGTAGAGGTAATTGCCATGGAGCGCGGGTGTGGCCCAAAGCCCACCCTTGCCGCCCGTGCGCCCCGGTATGTCGAGTGTCCAGACCACCGGGTCAGCGGGCTTCGACGGGTCGAGCATGAGCAGGTCACCTGAACGCGCTTTGTCCGCTGACGGGCGGCGCTCGTCCTCTATGGCGACGATAAGCATTCCGTTTGATGTGGCCACCAGCGAGGCATCGATGTCGTCGCCCGCGAAGTAGGAAAAGCGCAGTGCGTCGGACCGAGAGCTGCCTGAGATGAGCGCGGCCATGTCGTACCCCTGCACGAGACCCCCTGAGTTTGCGAAGTAGACGTTCCCCCCCAACGCCGTTGCCGAGTTTTCAATCGACACCATACGATCCCCGATCTTCTGAAAAAGCGTGTTGGTGAAGCCAGGAATACGGTTGATGACCTTCGGCGAGAGGGTCGCGGCGCCAGACAGATCGCGCCCGCGATTGAGGTCCACGACGTAAAACCAAGAATTCTCACTTCCGGTGAACAGGTAGTCCCCCAGAATGAGCGGCGAGGCGTCCCAGTCATTGTTCCAAACACCGTCTCCGCTCACCGACGAAAGCTTCCAGAGTTCCACGGCGCGCGTGGGATCGAGGCGCAATGCCCGCAGGTAATTGTCCCGGGACCCCATGTATAGGATCGGCTCACCTGTGGGATCGAGGGCCACAGACCCCTTGATGATGTCGCCCGTCTTGAAAGCTGGTCGGACCGGTTGGCCATTTTCTGCATTCAGAAAATGTACGCGGTGATCATAGGCGCCGAAGATCACCTCCGTGCGTGGGCCACGGTCCCAGACAACGGGCTGGCCCGTCCAGCCCGTACCACACCAGGTTCGGGTTCCCTGCTGATCCGTGGAGGGTCCGCAAAACGGCCCCACACGCCAAAGCACCTTGGGTCGCTGCGGCAGTGGCCCAGAACCGTAATAAGTCCGTGTGGGGTTGCCCCGAAACCCGAGGAGCCCTGTGGCCTGCGCGCCCGGGAAGGGACGTCCGACGGTGCGCGGATCGACAAAGGGTGTCGCAGGGCCCGCAATGTCGACAGCCAAGCTTTGGGCGTGGGACATGCCCGCCCACAGGGCGCATAGGCCCCCCAGAAACCAGCGCTTTATCACTGCAGGGCCACCGATAGTGCGGCAATCCCCTGTCCCGAAGATGCGTCCTGTCCGCAGTCCAGGTCGAGTTCCAGCTCTCCGGGTCGCATCACGGTATTCGCGTGGCGGCGGGCAGAGGCTGGCCAACCGCCCACCGTGCCACCAGCGAATTGCAACTCTGGCCCAGCCGCCGTTGAGGCCATGTAAAACGGAGCCCAGCCCGTGCGCGCGACGCTCAGGCGAGAGAAAAGCGCCTGACCTAGATCCCCCGAAGGCTGGGCGCGGCAGAGTTCGATCCAAAACAGCGCCCCGGTGCGCCGTGGCAATTGACTCTGGCCGGATACAAAGTTGCCCGTGGAGTAGACCACCATCGATTTCTGCGCATCGACTCCGTCAAGATAGTCCCAGGGCTGCACTACGTGCGGATGGGTGCCCACAATGACCGTGGCTCCGGCCTTTGCGAGGTCTGCGGCAAGCGCACGCTGCCGTGCATTGGGATCGCTGCGGTACTCCCAGCCCCAGTGGGGCGTGACAATGACGCCCGCGATGTCGGACCGCCGGGCGGTGTCGGTGACAAGCGCCAGCAACTCGGCACGGTCGGAGAAGCAACCAAGGACCTGGTTCGCAGTGTCTGGAATCCCGTTTGTGGAATAACTGCATGCGATCCAAGCAAGCCTGCCAATGGCGGTTGGCATCACGTGGACAAAGTCGCGCGGGCTTCCGGCGCGGCGCGTGCCCGTGAAGGCCAGCCCAGCCTGTTCCAGCGCATTGATCGTAAGATCCGCCCCCTGAGACCCTCGGTCGAGTGAGTGGTTGTTGGCGGTTGAAACGATATCAATGCCAGAGGCCATCAAATCGCCGATGAGCCGCTCGTGATAGTTGAAGAGCGGGTAAGACGTATAGACGACGTTGTCGAACACGGGCCCCGGATCCGTGCGCTGTGAGAAGCCGCGGGTCATGCCCTTGGCCACGGGCCCTTCCAAATTGACATAGGCAATATCTGCGGCCTGAAAAAACGGCTCAGCAGCGGACCACAGCGCGCGAAAGCCATCTTCGTGGGCATAAGCGCGTCGCTGCAAACCGGAATGGAGAAGGACATCGCCTGCCGCCGCGATGCTAAGCGTGTCTCCTCCGAGGCAGGCGTTCTGCGGCGGGGCGGTCACGCGCGTCACGGCGCGGCAGGTCTCCTGCGCGGACGCTGCGCCGGCTTGTATCGCCAGGCCCACAGCCAACCACAACCCGACCACCCATGTCCGCCGCCCAAAGGTCATGCTGACGGTCAAATATCATCTCTGAAAAAGACAAAAAGCGCCGTGTAGCCGTCTTTCATCAGGCGGTCCTCACCCGAGGCATTCGTCAGGAAACTGCCGTCTCGGACGTAGCCCCGGCGCGTTTCGTAACCGCCCCGTGGAACTGACGAAAAGTAACGGGGAACCGAACCCCACAGTGGGGATTGTGCGCCACGTGCGTCCTCGGGGTGAAATAACTGCCAGACGCGCTCTGAATTCGCCTTCGTCATTCGAACGCAGCCGTGGCTGTCCGCACGCCCGAGACGGGAATACATCCGATTTGTCGTCCCATGCATCGCGACACCAGAGATGCGCCCCGAGCTGTAATGCAGGTCGATATAGATGGAGTTATACATCCCCGGAGATCCCCACCCCCGGCGGTGGCGGTAATTGCGTTCGTCGACGTTGAAAATCCCGAGCGGCGTAGGTCCTGCCCGCCGTTCCCCGGGATAATGGCGACCGGTGGAGACAGGCCAGGAATACGGTGCATCCGTCCCCTCGGGCAGGCCCTTCGTGGCCCAGAAGTCTGGATCGTGAAGCGCCACGCGCCACCTGCTGCCATTCTCGCGCTCTAAGACCCACATTTTCTGTGCCCCACCGCCCGATGTGGCAGCGTTGACGTAGATGGCGTGGGAATACGCATCATCGATGGCGGACGGTGCGATGAAGGCGACCTTAGGGTTCAGCGCGCCGGGCTGTCCCAGGGCTTCCAGATAATCGATTCCGTAAGTCTGTTCTTCACGAGCCGTGGCGTTGCCCGATAAGGCCCCCAAGGACAATCCAGCAAGTGCTGCTTTGACAAGAACGCGTCGGCTTATTCCTTGTGTCATTCAGTTTAACCCCAGTAACCGATGCAACACGTCGCGGGTTTGGCCGAAATAGTCTTCGGGTCCAATCTGCTCCTTCACCTCTTGCGCCGTGACCGCAAACTCGATGATCATATCGTCAACCGGTCCAAGGTCAGGCATTTCAAAGACCCAGTCAAGAAATCGTTCGCCCGAGAAAAACCACGCTGCTATCAGCGAAAGGGTCAGCGTCAGGACAAAGAGCCAGTGCTGCCGAGTATCTCTTTTACGATCTTGATCAGGGGTCACTGCATGCGGTCTCAGAACTGGAAGTAAATGAACGGGGCCATGCCCTCTTGCGCGGTCGCGAAACAGGTCCAGACCCCGACAATCAGGACAAGGGCCTGGACGATTGTGGGCAAACGCGCCAGCGACGTCTGAGCCAGGAGCAGGCCCCGTTCCGGAAGATAGTTCATGGCAAAGCCGACCGCGATCAGGCTCAGGCCAAAGGCGCTGATGTCCACGGGCGCGAAACTTTCCAGACGTGTAAAGGCACCGAACACTTGAAGGAGATCCCCGAAGCTATCGGCGCGGAACGGTATCCAGAGCGCGAAAACAAATAACGTGACCAGGACCACGCCGCGCCACCCCTGTGCCGCTCCCACCCGCCGCTCATAGGCCAGCCCGACGCCGTGAAAGAACCCCCAGAGGAGGAAGTTCCAGCCCGCGCCATGCCACAGACCTGCCAATGTCATCGTGCCAACCAACACGCCCATTTGCCGTCGCGGATGGCCCTGATTTCCCCCAAGCGGAATGTACACGTAGTCCCGGATCCATGTGGACAGAGAAATATGCCAACGCTGCCAAAAGGCGCGAAGGCTTGATGCGCTGTAGGGCTGCCGAAAATTTGTCGGAAAACGGTATCCTAACAAAAGCGCAATTCCGATGGCGATGTCAGAATAGCCGGAGAAATCGCAATAGATCTGAATGCCGTAGGCGAAGAAAGCTGCCACGGCGGTGACGGCATTTTGCCCATCGGGCAGCGCGTAAAACGGGTCCACAATGCCGACGGCCAAATAGTTGGCGACGATCATTTTCTTGAACAACCCCGTCAGGATCAACACCACGGCTTCGGCGCGGATGATGGGGGTCGGTAGGGTCGGCGCATCGATCTGAGGCAGAAAGACGGAGGCCCGGACGATGGGCCCCGCCACCAACTGCGGAAAGAACGAAATATACAAGAAGATATCGACCGGGTTCTTGCGGGCGGTCACAACATCTCGGTCGACGTCGATGATGTAGCTGATCGCCTGGAAAATGTAGAACGATATGCCAACCGGAAGGATGACCGAGAGCCAGACAAAATCCCGCCCGAGACCTGCGCTTTCCAGCAGTTGCTGAAGCGAAAGCGCGAAGAAGTTGAAGTATTTGAAGAACCCTAGAAGCCCCAGAAGCGCAATCAGGCTGAGCCAAATCGTCAGCTTCCGAAGCTTTGGACGCGTAACCGCCAGCCCCCCGAGATAGGCGGTTGCCGAGACCGCGATCATCAAACCAAGAAATCGAGGGTCCCAAGCGGCGTAGAAGCCGTAGGAGGCCAGTAGCAACAGCGCCTTGCGCCAACCAGCGCGGTCGAAGACCAACGTGTTTAGGGCCAGCACAGTCCCGAAGAACAGAATGAATTCCAGGGTCGGGAAGAGCATGTGAGGTCGTTACTGCAGCGCTGCAAGCAGGGCGTTGCCTCGGCCAAACATCGACGGCACATTGGTTTCCATCCGGTCCAGCAAACGGTCGACCACGAGCGTGTAGCCAATACCCGTGAAATGCGATCCATCATTCGTTCGGATCGACACCACACGGCCATCGACCGTTGCCCGCCTTTGGTAGCCGCCATCTTGGTTTGCCGTGAAAGCCTTGATGGGCAGGTAGACCGCGCCGCTTGCCTTAGCTTCAGTTTCAAAAAGCCGGTTTACGCGAGTCAGATGGTTGTTGAGGTTGCGGCTTCGATCCGGCCCCGGTCCGAGCCAGTAAAGGGGCGTGCCTGCAGCACCGGCTACGTTCAGAATACTGCGGATCTCTTCTTGGTAAGCTGCGCTCCAGGCCTCCGTGCCGAACGTAACCCGCTCGTTCGGACGAATCACTGATTGCATGTCATTCACGCCGAAATGCGCGACAACGATATCGGGCCGGTCCTGCGTGGCCATCCTCTTGAAAGCGTTCGGCCAATCGTAAAAATCCCGGCGCGCCAGGCCCGTAGAAGAGCGCGCTCGGTTAATGACGACGGCGTTCAGACCGCGCTCTGCAACCCGGTTTCTCAGAAATATGCCAATGCCTTGGCCCAGGCTGTCGCCGATGACCAGGATGCGGGCCGGATCATCGGCGGTGAAGCTGCGGGCTGCCGCGCGGGGGATCTGAGGCCCAGAACTCTGATGCGACGCTGCAATGAACCCATCTGCAAGGTCTTGGGCCTGGGATGACGTGCAGGCATGGCACACAACGGTCACGACCAAAGCAAAACAGAGACGGCGCACAACGCCAAAGGTAACGCTATTGGAGATCGACATTCTCAAGCGTCACCCCCCTGTCCTGGCGCGTCAAAAGTCGACCAAGATCGTTGAAAATAGTCTGAAGAACATGGTCATACCCCGCAGTCGTAAAATGGATCTGATCGGTGGCGCGCATCTGTTGGCGACGACCATCAATCACCCCGGACATGGTGAACTGCCCGGTGCCAAAGCTCGTGTGTTCGTGAATATCCATGTACTGCGCGTCTGTTTTCGAGACCGCCGTTTCAATCAACTCCGAAATTTCGCGATACGAGGGTTCAAGGCGGCTTGCGCCCACAATCGGAAGTCCAAACCAGATCACCGCAGTTGCCCGGTCGGTCAGGCCGCTGGCGAGGGACTTCGCGCGTGTGGCATAGGCATCCGTCCATTCCGGTGTGCCGAATGCAGTACGTCGCGACCCTTCCCGAATGAAGGTGATGTCGTTTGCCCCGACCTGCACGATTACAATGTCGGTCGAGGTCGTATTCGATTGAGTGGGCGTGGCCTGCTCGTAGCGTGACAGCCAGATGTCTGGTGATGACTTCGTCAGGCCATCAGACACCTGGGTCAGCCGGATAACCTCCATGTCTTCGCACCGCGCAAAGACACGATAGAGCGACCCCCAAAGCCCATCGGCCAAGCTATCGCCTAAAACCACAAGCCGGGTTGGCGAGGCAGGGCACGGGATGTTGTCAATCGCGCCTGCGACACTTGTCGTTGCTGATCCAAAAAACATGGACGCTGCCAAAGCGGACGCGGCAATCCATGGGAAATTACGCATGACTCATCGATACTCCGTAAACTTAGCCATTTTCAGTCAGCGTATCGGAAAACGTCTGCACGGCGGACACCGTGGACGGGCCAGCGATACCGTCGATCTGACCTCTGTAAACGCCCTCCGTCCGCAAACGCTGCTGCACAGAACGCACAACGTCAGGATGCCGAGAGCTGAGCTGCGTTGTCAGACGTTCCTTGGCAGTCGGATCACTGCGCAGGAACGCCGCCCAGTAAAGATCCGCTGCCCGGTCAGGGGAGAGCTCTGTCCCACGGCCTTGCTCATGAAGCTCCGCAAGGAAGGAAAACGCATGGAGATACCCCTGCTCGACGGCTTGCCCGAGCCATGTCACAGCGTTGGTTTCGTCCGCATCGACGCCAGACCCGGTAAGATAGAAGTACCCCACAAAGAATTGCGCCAATGCGTTGCCTTCACCTGCGAGGGCAGAGGCCAACGTGAACGCATCCCCCGCATCTTTGCCGGGTATCAGGTTCTTTGAATACAACACCGTCAGCAGTTCCTGCGACAGCCAATCGCCCAGGTCCGCCCCTGCGGTCGCAAGCCTTTCAGCGGTTTCGAGATCAGCTTCGCCACCGGCTTCGGGGGCATAGTGCGTGTAGGCCAGGAGGCCGTAAGCAGCGGGCACAGCAGCCTCAACCCCTTTGGAATAGGCGTTCCGCGCCCGGACAACGTCGCCCGCAGCGTGGTCGATCCGACCGATCATCGTCTTCAGGGCCGGATCATCGGGGAAGTCCGCGAGCGCGCGATTGCAAACCTGACGCGCGGCGCTCTGGTCGATAGCCTCCAGCTTTCGCGGGCCACCCGACTGGGGAAGCCCCGCCGCAGCAAAACAAGGGGCCGAGGCCGCCACACGCCGTGTCTCTCGCGCGATCAGGTCCTCAATCTCACCGCGCGCATCGCAGAGGACGCAATCGGTCAGGTAGGCTTTCATGACTTCGACGTTGCCGCTCACCTTGGCGGCTTGAAGCGCTTTGAGTTCAGCCTGGTACACGGCGTCATTCTCTAAATCGCTAATCAGAGTACGCGCGTTCTCGACCTCAGCGCAGGCCACGCAGTCATCGACATAGGCACGCAAGGCAACCAAGTCCCGCTCGGACGCCGCTGCTGCAAACTGGGTGGCTTCCTGCTCGAAAGCAGCTTCGACGGCGTCCATATGGGCGATCTGTGCCTCAGCTTCTTCCTTAAAGGTGCAGAGCGTGCAGTTTGAAAGATAGATACGCAGGCGCCGTTGCGAGGTATCCGCTGAGATCTGCGCCCAGACCTCTTCCTCAAGCTTGCGGGCCAATTCGACCTGCCGCATGTAGGCGCGCCGATCCGCAAGGGCGCCTTCATTGGGGCAGTAGACACAGGTGTCGAGAAACGCCTGAAGCTCAGCCTGATCATCGCTTTCGAGGAGGAACAGCGCTTCAAAGGTTTCGTGATAGAGCTGCGTCTCAAGTTCGGCAAAGCCGGGCAGGTCCGTGTGGTTGATGAGCGCGGCGGTATCGTCATCCCCTGACTTCAAAATCACGGAGTACTTTGGCCCACAGGCATTCCCGCGCGCGCTCATGCGATGCAGGGCGGCACCCAGGAAGTCATTGACTTCGGCAACGGAAGAAATGGCGTCGTCATTACCGAAAGGCGCGCGGTCCGCGACGCCCGTGACAATGGGGTAGTGGATCGCGCGAGTGACATCCTGGGCACAGGCCCCCGCGCCATCGTCATCGTAAATCATCACGGCCAAAAGGTCGAAACCAGAGGCACCGACGGCGTCCTGAAGCTCTGCCATGGACACCGGGAAAAGTTGCTTCGGGTCCTGCACCCGTAAGAACGCAACCCGGCGATGCTCTGGGTTGAAAGCATCTACCAGGGCCGAAAGACGGCGCGAAAACTCAGCCGCGTCATGCATGTCACCGGATGTCCCAATCTGGAGACCGCCCTCGCCCGTATCCAGCGTGATGTCCGAGACCAGGAAAAACTGTTCAAACTGAGCTTCACCGGCCCCCGGCGTTGTCACGAAGGTCGAAACTGGGTTGGACCGCAGAAGGGCGCCGAACACCTCATTCGTTACCGCATCCGCGGTCGGTAGCGCGGCCATCTGCAAAATGGGCATATCAGCAGGCAGCGGCCCCGGCGCCCCATCGGCCGGGTCGGCGCCGATAAAGAGAAGCTGCATACGCGCCGACGTTTGCGGATCCGCGTTCGCAAGCGTCGCGGTCAAAGCTGCCCAAACGACCACAATGAAAGAGGCTATCCGACCCATAAAAATCCCCCCACGGAACAACGATTCTACTGCACGCATGGGCGGCAGAGTTCTCTTAACCTTTCCGAGGGAAGTCCCAAAAAGCAATGACCTATTTTGGGCAACCATGGCACCAATTGCCGCTTGCGGGCGAAACAGTCTAACCGCTGACGTCTGTGCTTCTCAAGAACAAATAGTGTACAAATTGAATGGGCCGCTCAACTGATATTGAAGGGATTGATTGGGCGTAGGGTTTTGAGATGAAACGCAAGACGTTCTTTGTTGTAAGCTGATTGCTCTTTTATCATCGCGATCAGCCGCCTGCAGGAGGTGTCCGTCATCCGTCGTATTGGCGCCGGTGGGTGCAATGGCCGACAAAACCATGTCGTCGATCGGCTTCTCGAAGACGCCTTTTCCAATATCTGGTTTTGTGCGCGCGTTCGCATCTATCCGTTGGCTGTGGGAGTTGACCCAGGTCAGACGGTAGAGCCTCTGCCTGCGATTGGCCTCCGACACGAGGCGCGCGCTCGCCAGCGAATGGCGTTGCTTCGGTGACTGGCGGCTAAACGTCCCACCTTGGTAGGACGGCCTGATTGGGCAAGCGCACTCGCATGCAGAGGATCTGCCGCAAGGACAGCCCGAAGGTACCCATGGGAAAGGCCGGAAAGAGGCTGTTGTGAAGCCCGCGCGGATCTTGCTCGAGGCGGGTCCGCGCATCCGCTGGTTGGTTGAGTTCGGTCACGACCAGCTTGTGACGGGGCGGCGCCTGCAGATCTTCGACATGATCGACGATGTGACGAAGGAAGGCCTGACGCAGCGCCGTCCCGCGGACCTCCCCAGGCGAAGTGGCGCCACATCAACTGTCAGGCGCCTGCTTTGCGTCGATGATCAGCGGTTGGTTCGGTCGTTCAATAAAGATGTTGTCCTTCGGCCGCCAAGGCATTGCCGCACGCGCTGTCCCGACAGAGGAACCGCCCTTGGCCGTCCACGGAGATGCGGACGCCCGCCTGCCGCAACGGGTTGGCGCAGGCGAAGCCGGTGATTGGAGATCTCGGTCGATGACCAGGCAGGGTAGCGCGGCAGGCACCGTCCCGAGAGGGCTCGTTCATGGCTAAAGCCGAAGCCCACGATGGCGTCCTCCGGAGTCTAGACACGGACTTCCGCCTCGCGGGCGTTTGACAACTACCACGCCGACATGCGGTGGATGTGCCAGTCCAGTCCCGCGGAAAAGTGTTGCGCAACGCCCTGCCGGACGGTGGAGCGCCATGGGGGAAAACCCACGTCGCATTCGAAAGGAGGGGATATCGACACACGCGTTGCGCCATAGAGCCCAGCGCCGCATGATCCCGGGAGGCGGACCTGTTCGGTCGCCCGACTATCAAGCCCCTGAGTGGATAGGGAGATAGGGAGACGGCTGCCGCCCCTTCGCAGGCCTGCAGGTCTACGACTTTCCATAGAGGGGCATCAGGCCCATGGGCTGCATCAGGCGGCGCATCCGCTGCGTTGTCGCCGCATACCCCTCGTTCCACAGGTGCTAGGCCATCTGACGCCCTCCGAAGAACAGCGTCTCCATGCGCTGCCGGTCAATGGTCTGCATCAGCGTCAGAGTCTCGCCCGCCGGGCGCTGATGGAACGTGGACCGCAGGAAGAACAGCAGTCGAGATTGCGCGGGAACCGACAGGCGCGCGTGACCCGTCTCGGTCATGCCCGTTCCGGGTCGGCGTCGAACTGTTGACGGCGCGATCCCTCAGAACGTCCCACCGCAAGGACCTCGGCTGTCGCGACAAAGCTCCGGGGAACGTGGCCGTAGTGAGACCGCGAGAGACCCCGAACCGGTCGCGACCGCATACGCCCTGATCTGCGCCTCCAGCGATTTCACGATCCGTGCCTCCACCTCAGGCGCTCTGCGCCAGTCTCGAACGCCCCGGACGCCGTTTTAATCAGAGCGGTTACCAATGTGCTTAACACAAAGGTGCACAAGGCGCGCTCCATGGCGGGACAACGTTGCCTAACGTGACATTCGCCTTGCGACGGAATGATCGGCAATCGATGCACATCAAACCGAGCCGCCCCCGCGGCCCCCACCTGCGCACCTCGCTGCGCCGCCAGCGCGGGCCTCGATCAAGTCCGGCGCAGCCTGTCCACTGTAACCGCGACTACCCAACGCTTTCCCTCCGCCATCTCCAGCCTCGGAGATCAAATCGACGGCAGAGAAGAACTGGCACCGAAGCCTCGAATTGAGAGAGGATACCAAGGACTCACGGTGCGCGTCGATTTGTTGGACAGCTATGTCTCGATCCGAAGCAATAGGGGCGCGCCCCAGAGTACAAGTACGCTTATCGAACTCGACGATGTCGGCTTGGTATCAACAGAGTTACGGCTTCGGTCCGCTCTACGGGGCGGCCATATCCTTTGCTATTCTAGTGAACGTTGGGGGGCGTAGGACACAGCCTGTGTGACCGTCTCGATACATCGAGAACGCGCGTCGCCTGCGTGGTCGACGGCCTCCGAAATCGGGAGGCAGCTGACTGATACTGTCAAGGCCGGGCTTGGACTGCGACAGAACCGGTAATCTACTTGCAACGCCTTTCTCACGACCAGTGGGTAAGGGGCCTGCGTTGACGCAGACCAACCTGTCGGTCAGCGCCCGCAGCATAGACCGTAGACGACGCGATCTGCGAAACTGACACACCTCAGAACAACAGGACATCGTCGGCTGTCAGAGACGGACCACCCTCCAGCGTGACCAAAAGCATCTCTGATTGGGGGCCGCCCCGTCCGTCGCGGTCGATGAACAGGTCCCCCGTGCGGCGATCATAGCGGACGGCGCCACTGCCGAGCGCATTTGCGGCCTGCTGGGCCGTAACATCGCGGACCTCAATCCGACCGTCCCCAAGCTCAAAGAAGCGGTCATCCAACGCCAGTTTGTCCGATCCGCCAAAGTCCAAGACGATGGCGGCGCCCGCGGCGTCGGTGGTCTGAAACGCGAAGAAGTCTTGGCCGCCGCCGCCTTTCAGCGTGTCGGCACCGCCGAACCCGACCAGGATGTTTGATCCGGCATTCCCAACGATCTCGTTTGCGCTACCGTTGGCGTTGACCCGTAGGTTCCCAGTCCCCTCCAGAATGACGCGTTCGATCTCCGCCGTGCCAAGGGTGATATCGGCTGTGGAGTAGACGACATCCGTCCCCTCACCGGCCAATTCCGTGATTCGGTCACCGCTGAAATTGACGCGGTAGGTATCATCGCCCTGTCCGCCAATCATCAGGTCGGCGCCGCGCCCGCCATCCAAGGTGTCGTTCCCCGCGCCGCCCAACAGCGTGTCATTGCCCCACACGCCACTGTCGATGACGGCTTGGCGCACCGTTCCGAACACCTCCAAGGGCGAGCCGTGGGAAGACTGATCCGCGGGGCCGTCCCCGTCGAACTGCCACGCGCCCACCAAAGAGGGCGCGTCCTCGACCTCGATGGAGCGCAGCGCGTTGGTCGCGATTTGCCATTCCTCTCGCCGGTCGCTGAAGATCCTGAGATCGCCGAGCGCACCGTCCAGCCCCGCCCCAAAGGTCAGTGTCTGCCCCGGGTCTAGTGGAGTACGCGCGGCGTCGATGTTAAATTCGCTCCAGCTGAGGGCGCCATCGATATAGATTTCGACCCAACCGGACTGCGCTTGCCAGGTCACGCTGAGGCGGTGGGTGTCACCGTCGAAAAGCTGCTCTGCCGTCACGCCCGTGTCGACAACCTCGTCCCCGAAGACGACTTGGAGCACACCAGTCTCTGAATCCAGACGCAGGGCGAAGGCTGCCTCATCCGCGCCGGCGCCATAGGTCATCAGGTCGGTTGGCGCGGTTTGCGGTCCGGCCCGCAGCATCAATTCGACGGTCAGTCGCTCGGTCGGCATCGCGTCAAAACTGTCGAGGCGGAGCCCCACCGCACCTGAACTGGGGTCCAATTCCAACAGGCCGGGCAGGGCGCTGACCCCGTCTCCGACGAGGCTGTCGTCCCCATCGCCGCCCGAAAGGCTGTCACGACCCCCAAGGCCGACCAAGGTGTCGTCGCCCAACACACCCCGGAGAGTATCTGCGCCCGCGCTGCCTTCGGCATCGTCGTTGCCCTGGCCGAGGGTGATCTCTTCGATCCCGGAAAAGCGGTCCGTTGAATGGGTGTATTGGGTGATGAAAATGTCCACGCCGGGCGCAACCTCGACCTCCTCCACCAGCACGCCGGTCGCCACACCGGAGAGGCCGCGCAAAACCACGTCGCTCAGGTCCGCGTTCAGTTGGAGAATGTCCGTCCCGTCGCCACCCGTCAGGATATCGTCGCCCAAGCCGCCGTTCAGAACGTCGTTTCCGGCCCCGCCGGTCACCGTGTCCTGGCCCTTGCCGCCCCGTAGGCTATCGTCGCCACCGGCGCCCGACACGCTGTCGTTGCCGGAGAAGCCATCCAGGTTGTCGGCGCTTGCCGTGCCCAGAAGGCTGTCATTGCCAGACCCACCAACGAAGCGTTCGATATTGGTGTAGAGGACACGTTCATCCCCAGCCGTAATCGCCCCCGCTTCTAGGTCGATCCGCCAATCGACGCGGCGGTCAAAGCCATCCCTCAGGGACGTGCCAGTGCCCAGGCGATAGACGATGCGGCCATCCAAGCGCAGCTCGTCAATGCCGTCCCCACCATCGACGGTGGCGTTCCCTTGACCCGGCGCCAAGATGTCGTTGCCCGCGCCGCCCCAGATCGTGTCGTCCCCGTCGCCAGCGGATAGGATATCGCTCCCAGCCTCGCCTCTGAGCCAATCGTCGCCGTCTCCGGTCTGGACGGCATCGGCGCGGTCGGATCCCTCCACGTCCGAGGATGCCCCGTGGACGATCACGCCCTCCATCTCGGTGAAGACGGCGGCATCACCGTCGATGCTGTAGATCCCGTCAACCAGATCCAGCTCAAATCGGGCGGTGTCTGATAGGTAGAACTCCCCGAAGTCTTGGCCTTCGCCTCCGTCGAAATCGGTGAGGACGCCGTCGTAGGTGCGGCCCGAGCTTCCGACCGTGAGGAAATCATTCCCGGTGCCGCCCGACAGACGCTCCGTGAGGCCCGGTGTCGTTGAGAGATTCCCGTCGTTGCGCAGCCAGTCGTTGCCCGCATCGCCGTGGATTTGATCGACCCCCAGGCCAAGGGTGAACCGGTCGTCGCCCGCGCCCCCGAAAACCGTCGCATCGCCGCCCGTGCCTCGGTCGGTGGGCAAGATCACGTCATTGCCGTCCCCACCCCGAAACAGGAGCGCCGTGGTCCCCATGACGAGCCAGTCGTTCAAGGTCCCGCCAAGGATTTCCTCGACGCCATCAAACAGCAGGATGTTGTCGCCGCCGGACAGGTTCTCCACCGACTGTCCTATGAACTCGACCGACTCGAGCCGCCCGGCTTGCGCATCGATCAGCCAGTAGCGCGCGCTGGCCGACAGATCGATCGTGTCGGTCCCTGTGTCCGTCTCGCTGTCGGCTGCCGCCCTGTCGAAGGCCGCTGGGACAGGGGCATCTGTCGCGTCCCCGTCGGCCACATTGGACAGCGCGTTGAATCCGCCGGGAGCCGCCCCGCCGGAGAAATACGCCTCGAACCGGTCGACCACGGGCAAGCTCACCGCGTCTGAAGCGGGGTCCGGTTCGACGAAGACATAGCGATCATTGCCCCGCCCGCCGACGAAGTGCTCATCCATCGTCTGACTGACCAAGACGTCCGAGCCGCTGCCGCCAAGGATCCGGTGTTGTGGCGGGCCCTCCTCGGTCTCATCCAAGCGGTCGCGCGGGGCGTCTTCGGTCCCGTAAAAGGTGTCGTCGCCGAGGCCTCCGTCTAGCCAAGCGAAGGCCGTCCCTAACCGAAAGCTATCGTCGCGCGCGGTTCCAACCACGTTCGCACCCGTCGGGCTCAGCGCGTCTGTTCCCAGCACCTCGCCCAAATCGTCATACTTAATGACACGGATGGGGGCATGGGGGGCCTGGCCGTCGTATTCGATCCGAAAGGGGAGGCTGTTGTCGGGATCGAGGGTATCGGCGGGCGAAAGGTCACTGGCTGCGATGCCGCCCGCGATGTCGGTGTCTGTCACGGCGTAGAAGACGACGTCGCTGACCGCTTGGCCGCCGCCCAGGCTATAGAGATCGTCGCCCGCCCCCGCGACCATGCGCCCGGAGCCAAGGCTGATGATGGTGTCGTCTCCGTCACCGCCAATGGCCAGGTTCACCCCCGGCCCGAGCACCAGATTATCGCCCCCCGCCAGTCCCGCAAGGGTGTCATCGCCTCGGCCCCCGTTCAGGTCGTTCGCACCGCCCGAGCCGACCAGCAGGTCGTCCCCTGCGGAGCCAAGCAGGTTTTCGATGTTCAACAACCGATCGGTCATGCCACCCAGGCGGGTTTGGTCTTCGGGGGTGAGCGCGGCCCGGACACCGGGCGTGTTCAGGCCCGAGTAATGGACCACATCCGTTCCTTCACCGCCGTCAATGGAATCGAAGCCCTCGGTGGCGATGATGATGTCGTTGCCCAAACCGGCACGGATCAGATCCGGTCGCTCCCCCCCGAGGATCAGATCACCTCTGGTCGAGCCTTCTGCGAAGCCCGGCTCGGACGGATCGCCGGAGTAGGCCACGCGGATGGCTGTCGCCAATTGATCGTAGGTCACGACCGTCGCGCCGAACACAAAGCTTTCGACGTTCGTGATCTCGTCTTCGCCCAGGTTACCGACCAGCCCGAAGGCAAATCCCCCCAGATGCGCAAGCGAGACGATATTGTCCTGCCCGGCGCGCCGCGTCTCCCAGGTGAACTGGGACAGGGCGGCGGGCGAAAAGAGTGTGTCGAACCCGCTGCCTCCGGTCTCGATATCGCCCCCCGCCGAAGTGTTGCCATCGCCGAAGATCGCGTCGTTGCCGCCCGCGTTGATAAACACGTCGTTGCCGGGTCCGCCGATCAGAGTGTCGTTCCCGATACCCGCCGACAGCACGTCATGCCCGTCCAGCCCTTCCAACTGGCTTGTCAGGGCCAGCAAGGCGTTTCGACCCAGCAAAATATCCGACTGATCGCTGCCCGGCGCGACAAGGGGTGCGAGGTACCCCGCCTCGCCGAAGATGCGTGCGATCAAGGCTTGCTCGGCATCCAGGGCGGGCAAATCATCCCGAGCGCCCAGGATCCCATCGATCTCGGCCAGCATCGGCTGCGTGAAATCCGGGGCGCTGCCAAAAATGGCCGTGAACTCCGACGTTACGCCGTCCAAAGGGGACAACACCGTCAGGTCCGGGAGCAGGCCGCCAATGGCCTTGTCGATTTCATTCAGCAGGGCGTCGATGCCAAGAGCTTCGGTCAATGGGTCGATGACCGGACTGACAACCGCGTCGATGGCGGCTTCGGCCTTTTCCAGTACCCAAAGCAGCGGTGACAGCGCATCTGTGACACTGGCCAGCGGATCGCCGATGCCACGGATCAACCCGCTGACGGCATCAAGGCCGTCCAGAAACAGCGTCGCCTTGTCCGGTATCGACGCGAACGGATCGAGCGCCGTGGCCAATTGGCGAACGGACACATCCAAAGCGTCGAGGGCTGCCTGCGGAAAGCGGTCTGCCAAATCCGCGAAGGTCGCGTCCATGTCCTCGATCACCGCGCGGGTGCGCGGATCCAGACCAGCGGGGTCATCCTCTAGGGCGGTGTCGAGATCGGCCAAACTGGCGTAGATCGCGTCGATGTCGCCCAACTCGTTGGAAAGCTTGACGGTCAGGGCCGTGGCCAAGACATCCGCAGCCTTCAGACCCGCGTCGAAGGCTTGGATGGCCCGCGAATGGGCGTCCAGCGTATCCGCGATCTCTTGGGTGCGCTTGGCGATTTTGTCGAGCACGCGATCCAGCGAAGACCCAAAGCCGCGTGTGGGGGGAAAGAGCTTCAACAGGGTTGAGACATCGCGCAGGTCGTCGATCAACCGATCGATCACCTTTGCATCTTTGGAGGCTTCCTTGAGCTTGTCGGCCAAGTCACCCAGGGCGTCGATCACCTGGCTCGCGTCGTCGAGCCGATCCAGGTTGGTCGACAGCGTCTCGCGCAGCGTATCGGTGCGCGCCCTATACAGGCTCAGGTTCGGCGTCATCATGTTCACCCCCAACACTCTGACAAACGGAGCATGTCTTGCCGCGTCCAGATGCTAGCATGCGCGCGGGTCACAGCATCGGTCAATTGCCGGGAGGTCGTAGTCGATGGTTGGGCGTCGTAGGCCAAGCGAGCAGGATGCCGACAGGAGCGCTGATCGCCGTCGTTGCGGTGCTCCTAATTTCCTGGTTGATCACCGAACGACCGTCCTGTTCGAGGCCGCGGCTCCTGTCCAAGGACCGGCGGTACGCTTGGCCGATGGCCGAAGATCAATGCCCGCGGCACTGCGTCAGTTTGGACCGGCACACCGTTTCGATCTATTCGCCGGGCTGAGGGAGTCTGCCGCTGGCGCCGAACGCGTTAGTCCCGCGCCGGACCACGCGGACGGTTGCCGGGGTGGTTGGGGTCTGGCCCCCAGATCGCTTCATATGTCGAGACAACCATGCCCCGGCGTTGGAACAACACGAATAGCGTCGCCAGCAGGACCCACCAGAGCGGCAAAACGATCCACATCCAGATGGGCGCATTCGACTGCCAGATCCCCGACAACACAGCCAGCATCGAAAGGATCAACGCCGCATAGCCGCTGCCCTTATGCATGGCCTCAAACGCCAGCCGTCGCGGGGTCATGTCATAGTGATCGCCCCGCAGGCTTCGCTTGTCCGTCGGTCCTCCTTTGGACCCCCGGAAGACACCGGACCCCGCCTGAAGAATGCCCAGCCACAACACGGCCCAGCCCAAGGCCCGATGCAGCCAGGCGCTTGACGTGATCGAGCTGGCCCGCTCGGGCGCCGCTAACACGAGATACAGACCCACGGCCATCATGACCAATGCGCTGATCTGCGCGCCGAGATGCGTTCGCCACCAGACCCGGTTATCGACGGTTTCCGGAAATTTCTGTCTCGGCAACACTTTGAAGAAGCGCGCAGCAATGACGCCCGTGGGCACCAAGACGCCCCAGGCCAGGACCATGGCGCGCCCGTGCCAACTGAGATGAAAGCCGAGGTCATGGGCGCGGCTTGCGTCGATGGGGCTCAGCAGCCAGTCCAGCACGGGAATCCTCCGGGTATGGGCGCGCAAGGGCGCGTTGGATTTATGCCCGCCGACCACACGCCGGGCACGCGTGCCCCGGTCTTCGGGGCTGTTGGGTTGCGCCGCCTTTGGCGTCGCGGCGGGCCCGCGCTCCGCGCGGGCGGGGCTTGGCGCTACCGGAGGCGCTCTGCGCCGCCAAGGGTCTGCCTTGAGCCGAGCTGCCGGGCAGCGCCACACACCACGCGACGCATCCCGATCAGCACGCGGCGGGTGTCGGGGGCAGAGCTTTGCAGACCCAGCCACAAAGCCCGACCGCTCCGCATCAGCCTCACCCCTTCACGGCCCCGGCGGTCATGCCGGTGATGATCTGCCGGGAGGCCACCAGCGTGAACAGAATCGGTGGCACGGCCAGCAGAGTTCCCGTCGCCATGATGACACCCCAGTCGATGTCGTATTCCGTCAGGGAGTTCACGATGGTCACTGGCACCGTTCGGCTACCCCGGTCGGCAAGGGCATTGGCCAGCAGAAACTCGTTCCATCCCACGCGGAAGGTAAAGATCGCCGCCGCAGCGAGGCCCGGTTTGATCAGCGGCAGCACCACCAGGAAGAACGTCCGAAACGGTCCCGCCCCATCCATGCGCGCCGCTTCCTCAAGCTGGATCGGCACCTGGACGATGAAGCTCTGCAAGATCCAAATCACGAAGGGCAGGTTCATCGCCACATAGATCAGGATGATCCCGGCCCGCGTCCCGTCGATCCCGAACTGGAACGTCCAGATCCCGAAGACGGGGACCAGCAAGACCGCGGGCGGCACCATGCGCACCATCAGCGTGGTCAGCGACGTCACCCCACGCCCCATGAACCGGAACCGCACCAGCGCGTAGGCCGCCATGCATCCCAGAACCAGGGTAATCGCGGTCGAGATCAGCGAGATGATCAGCGAGTTGCCCAAGGCCCGACCGAAGGTCCGGTCGCAGCGGCGCACATGCTCCGGCTCATAGGGGAGCCAGTGGCACAAAGCCGTCTCGTAGTTCTGGATCGTTGGCGTGAACAGCAGCGACGCCGTGGGCGAGGTGATCTGCACGTTCAGCTTGAACGAGTTGGCGATCATCAGAACGATCGGTCCCAGCGCCATGAAGATCAGAACGACCAATAGGGCGTAGAATGCGGGGTTCTGGCGGGGTGTTTGGGTGGCCATGGTCTCAGTCCTCGGCGGCCTGCCGGAGACGCGCGGCGCGCACCTCTTGCAGCTTGGTGTAGGCGAACATCGCGATGGTCAGGACCAGCAGCAGGATCAGCAGCAGGTTCGACATGGCAGCGGCGTATCCCAGTTCTCGGAACTCGCTCGCGGTCCGGCTGATGCGCAGGGCCAGGATTTCCGTCGACAACCCCGGGCCGCCATTGGTCAGAACCAGGATCACCTCCAGCACCTTAAAGGCATCGATGATCCGCAGTAGGGCCGTCACGATCAAAACCGGCAGCATCAGCGGCAGTTTAATGTGCCAGATCAATTGCCAACCCGTGGCCCCGTCGATCCGCGCCGCTTCCATGGCGGAGCGGGGCAGGGACTGCAGGGCGGCCAACGACAGGATGAAGATGAACGGCGTCCACTGCCAAATGTCGGCGATCACGATGGAGGCAAAGGCCCAATCCCCGTCCGACAGCCAGGGCGCAGAGGGCAGGCCGATGCTGTCCAGAAAGCGATTAAACGTGCCGACCGTCGGATGATACATATAGCGCCAGACCAGACCGACCACGATGGGCGCGATCATCATCGGCAGGATGAACACCGTCCGCAGCAGGGTCATGCCCCGCAACTCCCGGTCCAACAACAGCGCGAGGCCGACGCCCAGAACCATCTCGATGCTGACAACGATGCTTGCGAACTTCAGAGTGACCCAAAAGCTCTCGCGGAAGGCTGCGTCGCCCAGCAGTTCGGTGTAATTGCGCAGCCCGATCCAATCGGCCTCGCCAATCCGTTGCGACGGGTTCCAGTCCAGGAAGGAGGCATAGATCATGTACCCGATAGGGTAGAGCAGCGCGACAATCATGATCAGCGCCGCAGGGGCGAGGAACAGATAGGGCGTCATCCGGTTCGCATTGGCGAGCATGGCAATGGGGTCCTAGCGGCGGGGGCGTTGCGCCCTGTCTTCTCTTCGGGGTCTTCTTCTTGGCGAAAATACTCCCGCCGGAGGCTCCGGTCGGGCGGGGGCTCAATGCCCCCGTCCGACCGCGCCCCGGGCGTTCCGCGCAAGGCGGCGCGCAAAACGGGGGTCAGGCGCGCCCCGATGGGCACACCTGCGGGAGGATCACTCCTGCCAGGCGTAGTAGCCCGCGTCGTCCATGGTGGCGCGGGTCCGCTCGGCCACGCCGTCCAGCGCTTTCTGCGGGTCCAGGCCCTCGGTCAGCACCTGGCTCATGGTCGTGCCGATGTCGGCATTGATGGAGCCCCAGACCGGGATGATCGGGCGCCAGTCGGGGTCGGCGAACTCAAGCGCCTCGCCGAAGGTGGCCGAATAGGGGAACTTCTCGTTCAGCCCGGCATCCTGATAGGTCGAGAACCGCGAGGGGTTGCCGCCCTCCATGGCCACGGCCAGGTCGCCCTTCTTCGAGGTCAGCCACTGCATCAGCAGGAAGGCCGCTTCCTTGTTGGGGGCGTTGGACGGGATGCCCAGACCAAAGCCACCCGTCTGGGAGCCGCGCCGCACGCCCATGGGGTGCATGGCATAGCCGACGTTGCCCACAACCGTGGATTGGGTCGGGTCTTCGAAGCCTGCCGCGAAAGCAATCGAGTCCATAAACATGGCCGCCTGACCCTGGCGGAAGGCCGAGGCCGCTTCGGCGGGGCCAAAGGTCGTGCCGCCCTCGGGGCCGCAGTCCACAATGGTCTTCAGCGCATTGGCTGCGGCGACACCGGCTTCGTTGTTGATGATCGGGTTCCACTCATCGTCGAACACCCGACCGCCCAGGGGTGCCAGGTGCAGCAGGAACGCGTGGGAGGCCTGGTGGCCCGACGCCGCGCGGGAGGCCATGCCGCCCATGCCCGGCTCCAACTCTGGGATCTTGCAGGCGATATCCAGCAGCTCGTCGTAGGTCTCGGGGGCCTCGATCCCGTGCTTCTCGAAGATGTCCTTGCGATAGGCCAGGACCGAGGTCTCGGATCCGAAGGGGATGCCAAAGGCCGACCCCAACTGACCAGGCAGGTAGCCCTTGGCGCCACCGGCCACGCCGATGTTCTGCACGTAGCCGGAAATCAGGTCCGACTGATCATACGACGGATCGGCCAGGGCCGGGTTCATGAAGTACTTGGCCAGGTTCTCCAACTGGTCCGCATAGACGTAGTCGGCTTTGGAGAAGACGACGTAAGCGATCAGATCGTAATCGCCCTCGTCCTTGGTCAACTCCAGCGTCTGACGTTCCCGCATGCGCAGGTACTGGAGCTGATCGACTTCGACCTCGATCCCCGTCTCTTCGGTGAACTGGTCTAGGACGTTGATGGCCGCGTCGTAGTGCGGGTGCGCCGGGAAGTTCACGACAAGCGTCGTGCCCTCATAGGGCGCATAGGGGTTCGCGGCGGCGGCCCCGGCGATGGCTGCGGCAACGGCCGCGCCTGTAAAGGTCCATTTGTTCAGCATGATAAGCCCTCCCTGGCTGCTGATTATTATGTCTTAGATGCGCGCGCCCGAGGCGCGGTCAAACAGCATGATGTCCTCTGACACGACGCCAAAGCTGCGGACGTCTCCGGTCGGGATGCGGTCTGCGCTGGCGATTTCGGCCAGAACCTCGGTCTCGCCGCAACGGGTCACCAGAACCGACTGCGCGCCCAGGTATTCGGACACCACAACGCGCAGGTCGATGGGCGCGCCGCCCGTCAATTGGATCGACGACGGACGAATACCAACGTCTACCGCCCGCGCGCTGGCCTTTGCGGCCCGCTGCCCCAGTTCCGGCACCAGGGGCAGGTCGAACCCGGCGCCCTTGACCCGATCCCCGGAAATCTCCCCTTCGAGGAAGTTCATGGTGGGCGATCCGATGAAGCCGGCCACGAAACGGTTTACCGGGTCCGAGAACAACTCCTCCGCTGTTCCCTGCTGCTGGATCTCGCCTGCGTTCATCACAACGATCCGGTCGCCAAGCGTCATGGCTTCCACCTGGTCGTGGGTGACATAGACCATGTTCTTGTCGATGGTGTCGCGCATCTCAGCCAGTTCAGTCCGCATCCGGGCCCGCAACTTGGCGTCGAGGTTGGATAGTGGTTCGTCGAACAGGAAGGTGCCCGCATCCCGCACGAGCGCCCGGCCCATGGCGACTCGCTGGCGCTGCCCGCCCGACAGTTCGGCGGGCTTGCGGTCCAGCAGGTGGGCGATGTTGAGCATCTCGGCGACGCGCGTCACCTCGCTGTCGATCTCGGCCTTTGGGCGCCGTTCCAGGCGCAGGGCAAAGGACATGTTCCGCGCGATGTTCATGTGCGGATAGAGCGCGTAGTCTTGGAACACCATGGCGATGTCCCGCTCCTTCGGCTCAAGGCTGCCAATGGGGCGGTCGTCGAAGTAAATCTCCCCGCCGGACAGGGTCTCTAGCCCGGCCAGAATGCGCAGTGTCGTGGACTTGCCGCAGCCCGACGGACCAACCAAAACCGTGAACTCGCCGTCGTTCAGTGTGAGGTCCAAAGGGGGCAGAACCTGGACGCTGCCATAGGACTTCTCGACCTTATCGAATGTGATGCGTGGCAACGCGGACCTCCCAATCTCGGTGCCCGTTGATCCTTGCGGCTGGACAGGGCTTTGGGAAGGTGTAACGTTAGATTTGCACGTTAACGTTAACGAAAAATCTCGCAAGTTACAGAAAAAATTAGAGAATGCCCAAGACGCCTGAGCCCGACCGGACCACCATCCAAGACGTTGCACGACGTGCAGGGGTCTCCGTCATGACAGTTTCGCGGTCCATGCGCGGTGTCGAAGGCGTCTCGGAGATGACCCGTCAGAGGATTCTGTCGCTCGCCCAAGACATGAACTACGTGCCGTCTTCCAGCGCGCGGGCGCTGGCGGCAACGAACGCCAATCTGATCGGGATCTCGTTTCCGACCCTGTTCAACGATGTGTTCCCCGACATCCTCGAAGGGATGCGTCGGATCTTTGACCAGGCCGGCTATTCTTCGGTGATGGATACCACCGACTACGACCCTGCGCGGGAGTTGTCCTGGGCCGAGCGGTTCCTGGCCTGGCGTCCGGCGGCGGTGATCCTGACGGGCGTGGATCACGATCCAGAGTTGCGGGCCCGGTTGATCCGCGGACGTATCCCCACGCTGGAGATCTGGGACGTCACCGACGACCCCATCGACCTCTGTGTGGGCATCGACCACTACCGCGAAGGCTTGGCCCTCGGGCGCCGGATCGCGGAGATGGGATACCGCGCGCCCGTCTACGTGGGCGCGCCGCCGGGGATGGATCACCGCGCCGACATGCGGGCCGAAGGCGTCTCAGATGCGTTCCGGGCCGTCGGCGCGCGCGAGTTGGTCCGCCGAGGGGGGCTCGGCGGCAATAGTTTTGTCGTGGGCGCCGAAGGGTTTGGCCAAATCGACCTGGCCGATGCACCGGACGTCGTGTTCTTCCTCACGGACAATATGGCGTTCGGCGGGATGATGGCGGCCCAGCGGGCCGGTTTGCGCGTTCCCGAAGACATCGGCATCGTGGGGTTCAATGGCTTAGACCTGACAACTGTTCTGCCCCGGCCGTTGACCACCATGGCCTCACCCCGGCGGCAGATCGGCCAGGTGGGCGCGCGGCATCTTTTGGCGCGTCTCAATGGCGTCAGCAGCCCACGGATCACCTGCTTGCCATGCGAATTTGTGGCCGGATCGACGGTACGATCACAATAACATTGACCTTTTCACAAGCTGCGCTGCATCCTGCTGCGGCGCAGCACGGGGGGTTTGCATGGCGACGATTTTGACCTTTGCCCAGCAGAAGGGCGGCTCGGGCAAGACAACGCTCTGTGCCCATCTGGCGGTGGAATTGGCGTCACGGGGCTATGGCGTGGCGCTTTTGGACAGCGATCCGCAAGGGTCCCTTGGGCGATGGTTCATGACCCGGTTCGAGCGTGAGGCCGGGCTGAAAGGGGACATCACTTTTTCAACCGCCTCGGCCTGGGGGGTCAGCTATGAAGCCTCCAAGTATAAGGATTCCCATGATTTTGTGTTGATCGATACCCCGCCGAAAATCGACAGCGATTTGAAACCTGCGCTCAAGGCGTCTGACCTGATCGTTGTTCCGGTGACGGCCAGTCAAGTGGATCTTTGGGCGACGGAAGGCGTCTTGGAGATGGCCGAGCGCGAGGGGAAGCGGCCCTTGGCCGTGCTCAACCGCGCCCGGGCTGGCACGAAGTTGACGACAGCGGTGCAAGGCGCCTTGAGCGGTCTCGCGGCAGATGCGGCCACCGCTGTGATCGCGAACCGCGTCGCCTATGCTGAGGCGCTGGGGGCCGGTCAGGGCGTCGCCGAATACGCTGGCGCAGCCGTGGCCGCAGGGGAGATTTCGGCGCTTGTGGATGAGGTTCTGGCCAAGTTGGACCCGTCGTAGGGGCTCTGCCCCGCCCTTCGGGCCCCCGGAGGTATTTTGGCCGAGAAGAAGCGGGATTTTAGGTAAGTTTTACATGTATTTGCGCCATATCCAGGCGTAATTGGCGAGGGCACCTTGGGCTTTGGAGAGGGCTCTGTTCGCGGGGCCGGGACTGGGCCAGGGGCCATGGGCGAGGCGGTGGATGGCCGCTTCGGGCGGGCAGGGGGTGCCGGTGACAGGGTCGAAATATCGCGGATAATCAATGAGAACGGCTTGGGTGAGCGCATCGAGGCTGGGGCGGGCGGCCTTGCGGCGGGCCGGGATGCGCCCGAGGTCGGTCGTGAGGCCCCAGCCGGCGTAGAAGGGCGCGCCCAGGGTGGTGACGGGGACGTCGCGAAGGAGGGCTTCGAACCCGAGACCGGAGGTCAGGGTCCAGACGGCGGAGGCCCTGGTCGTCAGGGCGAGGGGGTCTGACTGGTGCGCGACGATGTCGGCATCGTTGGCCTGGATGGCGCCGTCGCGAAGACCGGCCTCGACGTCGGGGTGCGGCTTGTAGACGATCACGGCGCCTGGATTGTTCGCCCGGACCCGGCGCAAAAGTGACTTATTGTCAGGGGTTTGATCCGTCCCAAGTCGGATCGACGCATCGTCGGATACTTGTCCCGGAACCAGGATAAAGGGGCGGTCGGGCAGGGCGTCGGTGGCACCGTCTAGGTTGTATTTCGTCAGGCCGAGGGCGATGATCTGGGCGCGCAGGTCACGGGCGCGGGCCAGGGCCTCGGGCGGCAAAGCGGCGGCGCGGATCACGGCATCTTCCAGGTCGGACCGGCGGCTCGGGTCATAGTAGATGCCTTGGGAATCGAGCACGAGGGAGAGGGGCGGGACCAGTTCTGCGCCCAGGCCGCGGGAGCGTAGAAACCCGTCTTCGACCCGCGTCACCGCAGGGGTGACCCTGGGGTGATCTAGGGGTGATCCCTGTCCGACGTCGTTTCCCGCTCCCCAGATCATGTGTCGTGGGCCTGGACGGTCGGTGAATCTGACTTTGCCGGAGAGGAAACGCTGGACAGGGCGACGCTTCCACAGGCGGAAGCCTTGGGCTGTCCAGCCCAAGTGATCCTCGCGCCAGGCGCGGGCGCGGGCCTCCAGGATGCGGATCACGTCGAGGGGGTCGCACAGGCGGTCGCGATGGGGGTCGTACCACTTCGGGTAGAGGACCGCGGTTGCGGCAAAGAGTTGCGTGCGCGTCAGGGTCCGTTGCCGCCGTGTGACGGGCTGGCGCGCATCATCAAGGCCCCAGCCGGACCAGGCAGGTTGACCGAATGTCTGGGGGCGGTGGCCGTGGAGGATCGCCTCCAGCCCCATCTGGCTGCTGACGGTGTAGACGGCGGAGGCGCCCGCCAAGAGCACCGCCGGGGACAGGGGACGTGTTTCCAAGGTTGCGCCATGGGTGGCATCGGCCTCGGTGTAGTGACCGGCGCGGTGGCCCTGCTCGGTCTCCGGGTGGGTTTTGATGAGGACAGGCGTGTTCGGGTGGTCCTCGCGCGCGAGCATCAGCATCTCGCGGAAGGTTGTTTCCGTGGCGCCACCATGGGTGATGGAGGCATCGCCCCGCGTTTGGTCGATGACGAGGACATAGCCAGGGTCGGGCGGAGTTAGATCGGCGCGGGTGGCGGCGTATTTGGTGACGCCGGGGCTGCGCCATTCCGCCATGGCGGCGCGGGTCCGCGCCAGAAGATCCCCATCGTCGAAGGGATGGGTGGCCAGTAGGGTTTCCAGATCCGACGGGCGGGAGGCGTCGAAATGGGGGGCCTGGCGGTCGATCAACAGGCCGTGGGTCGGCTCTCCGCCGCGACCGGGGTGCAGGGATCGGAGCCAGGCGTCTTCGAAATAGAGGATTGGGGCGCCGGTGCGGGCGGCGACCTTGGCGGCGCGTCGGGCCGAGGGACCCTCAAGGCCCCAGGACGCCAGATGCTCCCCCGCGCGGGGCCAGCCAGGGCGCAGGTCAACGCCCGCCAGCCAGGCAATGCGGCGAATACGGTGGTTGAAGAACCCCGCTGACAAGAAGCGCGCGACGATGGGCGTGGTCATGGTCGGACCGGCGACCCGCTTTGGGGCCGCCCGTGGCTCATTCGATCCCGAGCGTGGCCGAGGTGCTGGAAATCGTGCCAAGCGAGCCGAAGATCGCAGCAACCGACCGGTTCCAGGCCACGATGGGGGCCTCGGTCACATAGACGGTATCGCCGGACCGGATGATGAAATCTCGTGCGTTGAACATGCCCGTCGGCTGGGTGAGGTCGAGCACATAGACGAGGCGTTGGGTGCCATCGAGATCGTCGCGGCCCAAGACGGCCTCGGCGATTTCTTCGGGTTCATTGCGAAAGACAAAGACGCCCGTGGGGTTGGCCAGGGTGGCGTTGAGACCGCCGACCTGGGCTAGGGCTTCGATGGCGGAGATGACCTCGGCCTGGAACTCCAGCCGGGTTTGGGCACCCGTGGCGCCGAGGACGGTGAAGGACCGGGTGTCCTCTTCGATGAAGATCCGGTCGCCGTCGCGCAGAGCGATGTCTAGGTGCGGGTTGCGATAGAGGTCGCGCAGGTACGCCGTTTCGGTCCGGTTGCCCCGGCTGACGGACACCAAGGCGATGTCAGGCTCAATGGAGATGCCCCCGGCGGCGGCGATCATGGCCGTGAGCGTGCGGGTGGGCCGTTCGATGGGGTAGACGCCCTGGGCGCCCGCGCCGCCGACGATGCTGACCGTGGCGCCGTCGCCCGCCAGGCGCCGGACCAGCACCTGGGGATCGGGGGTTTGTTCGTCCAAGCGGCGGGTGATGACCCGGCGCAGCGCCTCGGGCGTGTTGCCCGCTGCGCGGATGCGTCCGGCGTAGGGGATAAAGATCATGCCAGCGCTGTCGACCTGCACCTCGTCAATGAGGCTGGCCGAGGCGCCTGTGTTGGTTAGCAGGCCATCTTCGACGTTCTCATAGATAATCAAGCCCAGGGTGTCGCCAGGACGGATGGTGTCGGCGCCGATGGGGTTGGCGTTCTGGAACGACTGGGAAAAGCCCAGTGCCGGGGTCACGGCGGTCGCGGTCGTGACCCGGTCGTTGACGGAGACGACGAAAGCGTCCCCTTCGCGCAGGACGGAGCCTGCGAAAATCTCGCGCTTGTTTGGTCCCGACCGGGGAAGGGTCGCGCAGGATGCGACCACCGTCACGGCCAGGAACAGGGCGATGGTCTTCGCCCCCCGGCGTAGCTGTCTGCTCACGGTTTTGCCCTTTCGCTCTGCCTCGGTGCCACTTTGCGGGGGTTAGCCCCCGTCTGGGCGTTGTCTGCTTGGTTCAAGGTATCCTAACCGGACACCAGTTTCAAATTCTGCCTCGGCACCGGTTTGCCAGCGGAGAGGCGGTCATAGGGGTCCAGATCGGACAACATCATGTCGACGACCTGGCGGAGAAGTTGCCTGCGGCCGCGCGCCGAGTAAAAGCCGCCCGCCACCTGGGAGGTTTCCAGCAGGTAGTGGCGGTAATCGCGGTAGGCGCGGCTGTCGGGGCGGTCGGGGTCGGCGAAGAAGGCCTCGATGGGTTGATCGCTCACGAACTCGGGCTTGGAATAGACCGACCGGCCCAGGGCCTTGAGCGGTAGCCCGCGCCAGAGCGCCTGTTGCGCGGCGGTCGAATTGACGGTGATGGCGCTGCGCGCTTCGTTCATGAGGCCCGCCAGCTTGCCGCCGCGCAGATAATGCACCCGGCCCGCCAGATTGTGTTCGGCCACAAGGCGTCGGATCGTGGCCTGGATTGGCGCCCGCCCGTCCTCCAGGGGATGGGCCTTCAGCACGAGATGGTGGTGGGCGGGCGCGCCGCGGGCGAACCCTGCGATGACCTCTTCCAAGAACTCGGTCATGGAGGCGTAGGGCGAATGGGCCTGGAAACTGGCGTCGTGTTCCAACTGCATCAGGCACAAATGGTAGGGGAAGCCACCATGGGTGATCCGGCGGGTCGCTAAGCGACGCTCCAGGGCCGTGAAGGGCATGGTCACAAGCCGTCGCAAGTACAGGCGGAATTCCTTAAGGACGGTGACCTGGCGATGGGGGCGATAGGCGCGGTACTTGCCGGGCCGCGACAGCACGAACCAGTGATAGAGCATCCCGTAATACACATGGTGCCGCATGTCCCCCCAGTGGGCGGGCGCATCGGGGAGATCCAGGTCCAACTCGGCCAGTTCTGCCTGCATTGCGGCCACGGATTTGGTCATGAGGCGGGAATTGGCGTTGGAGCCGCCGCGTTCATAGCTGACCCACCAGGGACGCAAATAGCCTTCTTCGAAGACATGGATGGTCAGCCCCCGGTCGCGGGCGATCTTGATCGCCTCGGCATGAATGGGGCGCGTATCCCCATAGAGGACGAGATCTGTGATCCCTTTCTCGGCCATCAAGGACGCGCAGGCCTCTGGCCAAGTGGCCGCGTCCGCTTGAAATGGGATCAGGCTGCGCCGGTCGAACCAAAAAGCATCATCACCCCGGTTGAAGGCCACGCGCCATGTCTCACACCCCGCCGCCCGGAGAAGCCCCCCAAGGTGGTGGAAAAAGGGCCCATGGGGTCCTTGCAAGAACAGGAAGCGGCGCGCTGGGCGCATGTCATCCTCCGACACGATTGGTTTCCGTTATCGAAACACGCCTGGGCGTGGGAAAGGCTGCTTTGTGTCACGAATGCGGCACTTGCAGCAGGGGATGTGGCGGATTAGCTGCATAATCTCAGCCAAGGGGGGTGCAATGTTCACCGGAATTGTCACCGATATCGGAAAAATTCGCAGCGTGGAGATGCGCGGCGACATGCGCGCACGCATTGGCACGGCCTATGAGGCGGCGGGAATCGATATCGGGGCCTCGATCGCCTGTGACGGCTGCTGTTTGACGGTGGTGGACCGGGGCACGGACGCGGTGGGCCATTGGTTCGACGTGGATGTCAGCGCCGAAAGCTTGGGCAAGACCAACATCGGCGCCGCCGGGTGGGCCGAAGGGCAGCGCATCAATCTGGAGCGCGCCTTACGCGTGGGCGACGAATTGGGCGGGCACATCGTGTCGGGTCACGTGGATGGCGTTGCCCGGATCGTGTCGATCACGCCCGAAGGCGACAGTAAGCGCTTCCTGTTTGAGGCGCCCGCAGACCTGGCGCGCTTTATCGCGCCCAAAGGGTCTGTCGCGCTCAACGGGACATCTTTGACCGTGAACGAGGTAGAGGGCGCGCGTTTCGGCGTCAATATGATCCCGCACACCCAGGATGTGACAGCTTGGGGCGACGCCGCCGAAGGCGACGCCGTCAACCTAGAGATCGACACCCTCGCCCGGTACGTCGCCCGCCTTGCGGACTGCGCCGACTGACGTCGGCATGCCTTTGGCTTGCGCCGCCTTTGGCGTCGCTGAGGGGGGCGCTGCCCCCCAAACGGCCTTCGGCCGCCCCCCGGAGGTATTTTTGCCGAGAAGAAGATTGGCGCCGGTTGTGTTGATGTGGGTCAAGGGCGGCCGCCCCGGGTTGTCGTAGGGTGGTTTGGCAACAGCTGCGGAGGCCTTGCCATGAGCCATGTTCCCCACGACCTGTCTGAAGAATTCCCCAATGACCTTGCGCGTCTGGCCCAATTGAAGGCCGAAAGCGGCCATGTCGCCAAGCTGGCCGATGCGTATCATCGCATCAATCGGGAGATCCACCGAGCGGAAACCAATGTGGAGCCTTGCTCTGACACCCATGCCTTAGAATTGCGGCGGGAGCGGCTGCATCTGAAGGACCAAATCGCGGGCTGTTTGGCAGCTGCGCGGTAGCCTGGGGAGGGCGGGCATGGCGTGTTGTGGAGCCTCGCGCCATGCCCGGTGAGGTTGGGTTCGGTGTCGACCTGCCCTGACTTGATATTTGCCGTGGACCGTGGCCCCCTGCTGGAACAGCAGGAGGGCCAAGCGCATGGCAGAGACCCCAGGGATCGGACATAACTCTGGTCGCGATTACACCGGATATACCGCGCGACTGCACCAATGGCGTCGGGCGCGGCGGGACCTGATCAAAGGGGCGGTCCCCGTGGAAGTGGTCCGTCTGCGCGTGCGCCGGGCGGCGGCGTTGGGTTTGGACTATGGCACCTATGCCAGTATCCGCGCGGGCACTGGGCGGGACATCGCGGCGCTTTTGTTTTCGTCCAATGCGCTGCGCATGATCCGCACGGCAGAGATTGAGCAAAGCCGTGCCGCCAAGGTGGCCGAGGTGGCGGCTGCCCGGGGGGTGCTTGTCCATGCGCCATTGCCCGTTGAGGCGCCGCCCCCGCTGGAGTGGGCATCGCGTGCGCCGCAGTTCACGGATCGTTGGCCAGAGCTTCGGGCCTCGCTGAGCGAGGCCTTGCGCGCGGGTGGCGTGCCCGCGGATGCGGTCGTGTTGGTGGGTGACACGAGCTTTGAGGCGAGTTGGTGCCCCGCCATGCGAGCGGGCGGGTATGTGACTGCGGACGCCTATTTTGGAGGTCAGTCATGAGCCGTTTGGCGGTTGTCACCGGCGCCTCGGGCGGGATCGGTCGCGCCTTGGCCCGGCACCATGCCCGCAAGGGCGGCGATTTGATCGTTGCGGCGCGTCGGTTGGAGGCGCTCCAGTCGGTGAAGGCGGAGTTGGAAGGGGAGTTTGGTGTCTCGGTCACCCCGGTGGCCTGTGATTTGGGCACGGCGGAGGGTGTTGAGACGCTTCTGGAGGCGGCGCGGGATGCGCCCGTCGAGATGCTTATCAACAATGCGGGCTTCGGGGGAAGTGGGGCGTTTCTGGATCGCGCCTTGGCCGATGACTTCGCTATGTTGGACGTCAATGTGCGCGCGCTGATGGCGCTGTGCCATGGGATCGCGCCTGGCATGGTCGCGCGCGGCAAGGGCCGGATCCTGAATGTGGGGTCCACAGCTGGAATGATGCCGGGGCCGTTGCAGGCGACTTATTTCGCGAGCAAGGCCTATGTGAACAGTTTCAGCCAGGCGCTCGATGAGGAGTTGCGACCACAGGGTGTGACGGTGACAGTTCTGGCCCCCGGCTACGTGGAGACGGATTTTGCCGCGCGTGCGGACCTGGAGGGGACCCTGTTGACCCGGCGGGGCCAGAGCGCGGCCTCGGCGGCGCGGGTGGGCTATGATGCGATGATGACGGGGCAGTTGGTGGCGGTGAATGAGCCGATGCTATCGGTCTTGGTCGATTGGATTATACCGCTGTTGCCTCGCCGCGTCGTTCTGAAAATGGTGCGACGGATGCAGGAGAAGGGCTGATGTCGGGGCCTTGTTTCTGAAGTTAGGCCCCCGGGGCTGGACGTGGTGTCGGCATATTTGTGGAACATCGAAACGGTGATTTGGGCGCTGTACGGCGGGGGCTTGCGCTCCGTCGCGGTGTGTTTGGTCTGTCGAGGCGGGGGAGATCGTGTGTCCCACGAGCGTGGAAATGAGGCGATAGCCCGGTCCTGGAGGTGTTGGTGACGGGGCGTGCGCGTCGGTTTTGGAGCTTCGGCCGGGGCGCTTGGTCTGGTGTCGGGCTGTCGGGGGGGCGGTTCCTGAAAAGAAAAGCCGCGCGCCGCTGTTCTGGCGAGGGATCGTGAGGGTCGGAGGTGGTGATACGTTGGATTGATCGGCCAGTCGTGAGCGAGTGGAGCTTATGTGAAGGGGTCCTCGAGTGAAGGGGCGTCTAGTGTCTTGTGCCCGAGAGGGCTACGCTTCGGTTGGGGGAGGTGCGGCTAGGAGTGAGTGCCGCTCAGGGTATTGATCTGAAGGGCTACGCTCAAGATAGGGATGATTTGGCTGGGGCGTTTTAAGAAGCCGCCTGTCAGGTGGGAGGAGCGTTAGATGAGCCTGAAGTCTCGCACCCGTCTACAGAGGCTGGGGCGCTGGTCGACATGACGGCATTATCGGCTGACTGACGGACTTGTGAGTAGAGGCGACAACGGCTGGAATTCCAGGCGCTGGGGGTGTCACCCGTGATGGGGTGAGTGAGGCCGACGACGGAGGGCGACGACCCTACAGGCGTCCTGGTAGATGTGTGATGATACCGTGCCTCAACGCCGTCGACGTTCAGCGATGGGAGTGCGCCCTGTACTTTGCGCTCGCTTTGCCATTGCGGGGAGGCTTCGCGAGCGGCGTTTGAACGACTTAGTAACGCTTGGGCCGGCCCGCACCGACTGTGGTTTGAACGCGTGGCACGCGGCCCGGGGGGGGGGCGAAGCCCTCACAGGGGATCCTCTTGCTCCGCCGGTTGGGCCTGCGCCGCGCGGAGCCATGTCAGCACGCGGCCCACGTTTGGGGACAGGGGCAGGGCCGCCATCTCCGCCTCAGACACCCAGGCCGCGGCTTCGGCATCATCCGCGGCAATCGGCTCACCAGTTGCATCATCGCAGAGGACCGCCGCCAGGAGGTAATGGTGGGTAATCTGGTCGCCCTCCCGTTCAATCAAATCGATGTTGCCGAGGTAGCGGCGGGGCGTGGCGATCACACCGGTCTCCTCCGCCAATTCCCGGGCGGCTGCGGCCAGTGCCGTCTCGCCCAATTCCACATGTCCGCCGGGAAACCCCCAGCGGCCCCGGTTCGGGGCCTTTCCCCGGGCAACCAAGAGCACGCGGTCACCGCGCGCCACGACCGCCAAGGCGCCCAACTTTGGATGTTGCGTCATACCGACCCTCCTCTGCGCCCCCGCACTGGCACATTGGGCGTGTGGCGGCTACATCCAGACACAAAGCGGAGGTGCTGCCATGGCCGACCCAATTCCATTCGAAGCGCCCGGTCCAGTGGAGCGGGCCAATGCGGACGTGATTTCTTCGATTGAGGACATCATCGAAGACGCGCGCAATGGCCGGATGTTCATTCTGGTCGATCATGAGGACCGCGAGAACGAGGGGGATCTGGTGATCCCGGCGCAAATGGCGACGCCCGATGCGATTAACTTCATGGCGGCCCACGGGCGCGGGTTGATTTGTTTGACACTGCCGGGGGAGCGGATCGACGCGCTGGGCCTGCCGTTGATGGCGTCCCATAATTCGTCGCGCCACGAGACCGCCTTCACCGTCTCCATCGAGGCGCGCGAGGGCGTGTCCACCGGCATTAGTGCCCATGACCGCGCGCGGACGGTGTCCGTCGCCATCGACGCGAGCAAGGGGGCGGCGGATATCGCCACACCCGGCCATGTGTTTCCGCTGCGGGCGCGGGATGGCGGCGTTCTCGTACGGGCGGGCCATACGGAGGCGGCCTGTGATATTTCTCGCCTCGCGGGGCTGAACCCCTCGGGCGTGATTTGTGAGATCATGAACGACGATGGCAGCATGGCGCGGCTGCCTGACCTGATCGCCTTCGCGCAGCTGCATGGTCTCAAGATTGGGACGATCAGCGATCTGATCTCCTACCGTCGGCGGCACGATAACCTCGTCAACCAAACGGCCTCTCAACCGGTGACCGCAAAGGTTGGTGGTGAGTGGCTGATGCGGGTGTTCACCGATGAAACCCAAGGGTCTGAGCATATCGTATTGACCAAGGGCGACATCTCGGACGGGCCGGTTCTGGTGCGGATGCATGCCATGAATCCGTTGCAGGACGCGTTGGGGATCGGGGACAGCGATTTGGCTGGGGCGATGCAGGTGATCGCGGACGAAGGGCGCGGCGTCGTTGTTCTGCTCCGCGACACAGAAATGAAGATGGATCCGGGCGGGGTGTCGCCCCAAAAGCTGCGGCAATATGGACTGGGCGCGCAGATCCTTGCGGCGCTTGGCATTGGTGAGATGGAGCTGGTGACGAATTCCGGCGCGCCCCGCGTTGTGGGGCTGGAGGCCTATGGCCTGACGATTACGGGCACGCGCCCCATTCCGAACGAGGGCTAAGCCATGGCCGGACATTCCGATAACGTTTTGCCGCTGCCGTCCTTTGATGAACCGACAAAGGTCTTGATCGTCATTGCACCCTACTACGGGGCGATCTCGGCGGCTCAGCTGGCGTCGACCCGGGCGGTGATCGAAGCCGCTGGGGCGACCCATGAGACGGTGGAGGTGCCCGGCTCGTTGGAGGTGCCGACGGCCATTGGTATCGCGCATCGCCAAGCGGACTACGACGGGTATGTGGCTTTGGGCTGTGTGATCCGGGGGCGGACGTCCCACTATGACGTGGTGGTGAACGAAAGTGCGCGGGCCATCGCGACGCTGGGTTTGGCCGGTGCGTGCATCGGCAATGGGATTATCACCGTCGAGAACATGGAACAGGCCGAAGAGCGCGCCGATGTGGACCGTCTGGACACCGCTGGGGGGGCAGCCCAGGCGGCGCTCCATCTGATCGCCCTGCAACGGTCGATGAAGAAGGCCGACACCGGGATCGGGTTTAAGCCTGGCGCCCCGTGACGGTTGGCGAAAAAAGTCTTGTCCCAAGACTTTTTCAAAATTCTTCGTTGAAGAATTTCGCCGCACCCCGGCACGCGCGCCATTGCGTGTTGGGCGCGCCTGCTCTAGGGCCGCGCCATGGCTGAGATGACCCGAGATGAGAAGCGTTTGTTGCGGCAGCGGATGCGGTCTGCCGCGCGCCTAAATGCTGTGCAGGCCCTCTTCCAGATGGAGGCAGCCGACCAAGGCGTGGACCGTGTTCGCGCCGAGTTCGAGGACCATCGCTTCGGTATGGAGACCGAGATCGGCGCCCTGTCCGAGGCGGATGTCGACACGTTTCGGGCCATCCTCGACGCGGCGGTCGATCATCAGGTCGCGGTTGATCAAATGACGGACCGCGCCTTGGTTGCGCGCTGGCCCCTGGGGCGAATTGATCCGACGCTGCGGGCTGTCTTTCGTGCGGCAGGGGCGGAGTTGATGTCGTCCGATGTGCCGCCGAAGGTGATCATCACGGAATACGTCGAAGTGGCGCGGGCCTTCTTTCCCGAGGGCAAAGAAGGCGGTTTCGTCAATGGCGTTCTGGATCACATGGCGCGCGAGGCCCGGCCCGGTAAGCTCTAGCCCGCTGGACCCGCGGCGGGTGCGTTAGGCGCGTGCCTTTCTGCCCATGGCCAAACCGGCGCTCACCCAAGTGACCAGAAGCAGCACCACCGTTCCTGCCAAAAATGCCAGGAAGGCCTGGGCCATCCCGGCCACAGGCAGCAGAGTGGCCAACGGCCCCCATGGCGCGCCCGTCACAGTGGTGAAGCCCAGAGTGACCGCGCCCCAGGTCAAGATCGCGCACCCCAGGGCGACCCCAAGGATCCCAACCGGGCGGCCCCGGGCCCGACCCGCCAGGCCGCCGAGCCGCCGCAGCGCCGTCCCCGCGCGCCCGATGTCGTGCCCCATGGCCAGCACGGCGGGGACAAGCACCAGCACCAGGATCATGCCGAACCCGAGCCCGTAGCTGAGCGTGATGACCGTGGGCCTCAGGAACTGCGCCTGGCTTGAGGTCTCATAGAGAAGCGGGGTGAGCCCGAGGACCGTCGTCAACGTGGTGAGCAAAATCGGCCGCAGGCGGTCGGAGACGGCATCGGTGATCGCTGGCAACAGCGCGCGGTCCTTGGAGTATTCGTCCACGGTGGTGACCAGGACGATGGAGTCGTTGATGATAATTCCCGTCATCCCGATTAGGCCCACAACCGAGAACATGCTGAGCGGCACGTCCCACCACCAATGACCCCAGACGGCCCCGATCAGACCGAAAGGGATCACAACCATTATCACCGCGGGCCGCGTCCAGGAGGAGAAGATCCAGGCCAAAACCAGATAGATGCCCAGCAGACAGGCGATGAGGCCAACCGTTGCGTCGGTCAGGAACGCCCGCTCTTGCTCGGCCAGGCCGCCTTGCTGATAGGCCACCTGATGGACGGCGGCGATATCCGGCAGGATCTCTTCGGCCAATTGGGTGCGGATCTCGTTGGCGCGGGCGGCGTCGTCCTGGGAGATATCGCCCGAGACGGTGACCACTTGGACGCCGTTTTCGCGACGGATCGTGCCGAAGCCAGACTGCACGCGCACGGTGACGATGTCAGCCAGGGCCACGTTCCCACCAGACGGCGCAGCAAGGCGCAGCCCCTCCAGGAAGTCGGCGCGGATCTCATTGGGCGGCAGTTCCACCCGGATCGCGCCAGTGCGAGGTCCGACGGGGAAGGTGGCCGCCTCGATCCCATTCAGGCGGTCTCGGAGCAGACCGCCCAGGGCGTCAATGTCGAAGCCCAGCGCTTCGCCTTGGGGCGTAAGCTCCAGGATCAATTCGTCCTTGTCATAAGGCAGGCTGTCTTCGACGCCCGATACCTCGGGGATGCGGGCCACTGCTGATTTGAGCGCTTCGGCAGCGGCCTTGAGGGTCGCGCTGTCGGCCCCATAGAACTCCACCGACAAGGAATCGCCGCCCGGGCCGGAGCGCCAGCCCCGAAAGCTGATCTCTTCGGTCAAGGGCAGTTGGCGCGCCGTGTCTTGCAGGTCAGCCACGAATTGGAACGACGAGTAGGGGCGCAAGTCGGCGTCGATCAACTCGATGGAGATGGCGCCCAACTGATCGGCATCTTTGTCATCGGCCGATGGCAAGGGACGGCCCGTGTTGCCGCCGATTTCCGCGATCACATAGGCCAGGGGATTGGCGCCGTAGCGTTCGGCGTAGTCTTCGCCGAGCGCGGTGGCCGCCCGTTGCAACTCTTGCATTTGAGCGATGGCGTCAGCGCGGGTCGCGCCGTCCACCATGGCAAAGTTGCCCGTCACGGAACCTCGCTCCGGCGCGTTGAAAAAGCGCCACTGGACGTCGCCCCGGATGAACAGGGCCGCCTGCGTGGACAGTAGGACAACCGCCGCCGCCGCGACGGGGTAACGCGCCCAGATTGCGATGCCGATCAGCGGGCGGAACAGGCGTTCTCGCACCCAATCGAGACCCCGGTTCATCTGGCGGGAGGGCCAGTCGTACCACTTCTCCCGCCCCACGTGGGTCAGCGCGCCCGCCATGTGATGGGGCAGGATCAGGAAGCATTCCACCAGCGAGGCGATAAGGACGACAACCACGGTAAAGGGGATATCGGCGATCAACTCGCCGAACCGCCCGCCAATGGCGACCAGGCCGAAGAAGGCGATGACCGTCGTCAGAGTGGCCGAGAAGACCGGCAAAAACATGCGCCGCGCTGCGTTTTCGGCGGCGTCGTAGGGCGCCTCGCCCAGTCGCCGGGCCCGGAAATCGGCGTGTTCCCCCACGACGATGGCGTCATCTACCACGATGCCCAGTGTGATGATCAGCGCAAAGAGTGAGATCATATTGATCGTCAGCCCCGCCGCCCACATGAGCGCGATGGCCGCCGTCAGGGCGACCGGGATCCCTGCTGCCACCCAAAAGGCCGTGCGGGCGTTGAGGAACAGGAACAGAAGCACGACAACCAGGCCTAGGCCCATGAGTGCATTGTCCACCAGGACATCAATCCGCCCGGTGATCGCCTCGGTCCGGGTGCGGATCAACTCGATGGTGACGCCCTCGGGCGTGTCTTGCAGAACGGCCTGCGCGACGTCCTCGACCTGGGATTGGAGCGCGATGGCATCGCCTTCGGCGGTGCGGTCCACGCGGATCGACATCGCGGGGTTGGCGCCGACGAAATAGGCGCGTTCCCGGTCGACGCCGGCTGAGAGAACGCGGCCCACGTCGCCGACGGTCAGTGCGGCGCCGGCGGCGTCTCGGCGTATCACGACGCCCTCGATCTCAGCCACACCGCGCCGGGCGCTGCCGGTGCGCACGCGGGCGTTGGCGCCTGTGACGTCTCCCGCCGGATCGGCCTCGGCTTGGGCCGCGATGGCGGACGCGATTTCCGCCATGGTGACGGAGTTGCGCAGCAGGCTTGCGCTGGTGACCTCGACGACGGTTTCAGGGGCTGCAACGCCCCGAATGGTGGTGCGCGTCACGCCAGCGGCGAACAGGCGGGTGACGAATTCATCTGTAATACGCGCCAATTGGTCCACGCCGACGGGGCCGGTGACGATCACATCTGTCACCCGATCCCGCCAGCCGCCTTGGCGCACGGTCGGGTCGTCGATCCCCTCGGGCAGGCCGGTGATTGAGTCGACTGCCGATTGCACGTCGTTGGCGGCGGCGGCCATGTCGCGGCCCGGCTCAAACTCCAGGGTGATTTCCGCGCTGCCTTCGCGGGCGACCGCCTCACTGTCCAGCACGCCGTCCACGGCCAGCAGAGCCGGTTCCAGCAGTTGCACCACGCCTTGGTCCACATCTTCCGCACCCGCCCCGTCCCAGGATACGCGGACCGAGACGTTCTCGACCACCACGTCGGGAAAAAACTGCGCCCGCATGTTGGGAATGGCCAAGGCGCCAGCGGCCAACATGAGCAGGAGCAGCAAGTTGGCGACGGTTTTGTGGCGGGTGAAATAGCCGAGGATGCCCATCAGCCGCCCATCCGACCTTCGATCCGGGCGACGACGGAGACGGGGACTTCCTCTTGCTCCAATTGGCTGAGCAGGCGGGCCTTAACCGGTGCGGGCATGCGGGTGTTGCCCTCGATGAAGGCGACGATCCGGGCGCGCCGGTCGGGGTCCAGGGCGACGGTTTCGGGCGCGGCGGGGATCTCATCGGCGGCGGCGGGGCGCAGGGGGCGGACCTTGATACCCGCGCCAAGGGCCGGGGTCCGTCCGGCCACGATCTCTCGCCCAGCGATATCGCCCCGGACGAGCACGTCGTCGCCTTGACGGCGCAGCAGCGTCACGGGCCGCTCTTCCAGGCGGTCCTCTTCCCCGAGCACGAGCACTTGGTTCTGGGCCGACAGCGCCGTCGCGGGCAGACGGATCGCGCGATCGAGGGGCGGCTCTTGTACGGTCACGCGGACGAAATCGCCCGGGCGGAACCCTTCGGCGCCATCGAGCCGCGCGAAGACCAGTCGTCCGGTTTGGCCTTCGCCAACGGCGGGCGCCTCTCGGGTGATGCGGCCGGGGGCTTGTAGGTCGAGGCCCAGGACGTCGAGGACCGCGACCACCTCGGCGCCGACCAGATCCCCGCTGCCATCCAGCAGGCGGACATGCTCCGCGGCAGACAGGCGAAACGCCACCTCTAGCTCGGACGGGTCTATGAGGATCGCGACCTGTTCATTGGTGGCCACAAGGCCGCCGCGCAGGACACCAACGTCGGAAAGCTGCCCGTCGAATTCGGCCAGGAGGGCGCGGTCGCTGACGTCCCGCTCGGCCTCTGACAGGGAGATCCGCGCGCGGTCGATGGCGAGGGCTGCGCTGTCCACACGGGTTTCGGCTTGGGCCAGGGCCCCGCGCCGGGTTAGGATCGTCTGCTCGGCATTGGCCAGCGCAAGCTCTGCCGCCTCTAGGTTGATGGCGGCGCCGACGCCTCGGTCGGTCAGGTCCTGCTGGCGTTGGAGGGCGCGGGCCTGGAGATCGCGTTGCGCCTGCGCGCCCGAAAGCTCCGCCTGGGCCAGTTCGAGGCCGCGCACCGCGTCCCGGGCCTCCGCCTCTGCGCCAGCCAAGTCGGCACGGGCCACGGCCAAGGCGGCCTCCGCCTCAGCGGGATCGATCCGCAGCAGGAGTTGGCCTTCGATGACCGTGCCACCCTCTTCGAACCCGTCGGCCAGGTCCACGATACGCCCCGCGACTGGCGCCCGAACTTCTAGCACGCGGCGGGCCTGAACCTCGCCAAAGGCCGTTAGGGTCGGGGTAACGCGTTCCGGGGTGGCCAGCACGACATTGGCGGCCAGCACGCGTTCGCGTGCCGGGGGGCCACCGCCTTCGCGGGCGCGGCGGTCTTCCAAGGCGGCGTAGGTGATCTGACCGGCCCAAACCAAGAGGCCCGCCGTCAGGGCGGTCAGGAACAGGGCAACAAGGCTGCGACCAAGGAAACGCATGCAAACTCCTGGGGACGTGGCTACCGGTTAGATAAGACGATTGGCGGCCGATCCAAAGGTCACACGCAGGTGTGTGCTACTTCCGTCGCAGATGTTCATCCAACCGGGGCATTATTTCGACGAAGTTGCAGGGCATGTGCCGATAATCGAGCTGATGCACGAGGATTTCGTCCCAGGCATCCCGACAGGCCGAGGGAGAGCCTGGCAGCGCAAACAGATAGGTGCCACCTGCCACGCCCGCGCAGGCCCGCGACTGCACGGCTGAGGTGCGGATCTTCTGCATTGAGATGACGGTGAACATCGTGCCGAAGGCGTCGATTTCCTTTTCGTAGACGTCGCGGTGGGCCTCGACGGTCACGTCGCGACCGGTCAGTCCGGTGCCCCCGGTGCTGATGATGACGTCGATGTCGGGCTGGGCGATCCAGGCCGTCAAATGCTCGCCAATCCCCACACGGTCGTCGGGCGTGATGGCGCGGTCGGCCAGGGTATGGCCCGCACCCGTGAGCCGCTCCACCAGCGTATCGCCGGAGCGGTCCTCATCCAGGGTTCGGGTGTCGGAGACGGTCAGCACCGCGATGCGGCAGGGAAGGAACTGTCGGTCTGTCATGGTCGGGCCACCCTAAGCGCCAAGAACCCAAAGATCGAGGCCGAGGCCCAGCGCAGCCCCCGTTCCAGCGCGGGCGCGGTGGTGAGTAGGACGCTCAGCCGCCCCGCGCCGATACCAACGGCGGATTTCACCAGGAACCCCCCGATGGCAATCATTCCCCCGAGAACGAGAAACTGGGGCAGGATTGCGCGGCTTGGGTCAACGAATTGGGGGATATAGGCCAGCACGAACAGAATGACGGCTGGGTTCGAGAGGTTGACGATCATTCCGTCGCGAAACGCCTTACGCGAGGCCGCGCCGCCCCCCGGCACCCCGGTCAGCGGGGTCCGCAGTGTCTTCCACGCAAGCCACAAAAGGTATGCCGCCCCGATCCATCGGATCGCACCAAACGCCCCCGGAAAGGCCGCGACCACGGCGCCGAGGCCCAGCCCGGCCAGTGTCACGGTGATCATACCACCGGTGGCCACCCCCGCCGCTGCGGCAACCCCGGCCCGCCCGCCGCCCCGCAGACCTTGGGCCAAGGCGAACATCATGTCCGCCCCGGGCGTCAGGATCAGTGCGAGCGTGGCGGGTACAAAGGCCAAAAGGGTCGCCGCGTCGACGGGGAAGGCGATCACCTGTCGAAATCCGCGCGGGAATGGCGTTCGGGCAGCTTGAGGCTCTCGTCATCGCCGAAGGTGCGGTTGACCATGCGGCCCCGGCGCACCGCAGGACGGGCGTCGATCTTTTTGGCCCAGGCGACCACGTGTTCGTAGCTGTCCACGTCCAAGAACTCCGCCGCGCCGTAGAGACGCCCCAGGACCAATTGACCGTACCACGACCAAATCGCCATATCGGCGATGGTATAGTCGTCGCCTGCGACCCAGTCCACATCTTCCAGGCGCTGGTTCAGGACGTCCAATTGCCGCTTGGACTCCATGGCGTAGCGGTTGATGGGATACTCGAACTTTTCCGGGGCATAGGCGTAGAAATGGCCGAAACCGCCGCCCAGGAACGGGGCGCTGCCCATCTGCCAGAACAACCAGGACAGCATCTCTGGCCGGTCATGGCCCAGGAAAGCTTGGTACCGTTCGGCCAAGTGCAGCATGATCGCCGCGCTCTCAAAGACGCGGGCATTGGCGCCATTGGTCCGGTCGAACAGGGCAGGGATCTTGGAATTCGGGTTCACGTCCACGAAGCCCGACGAGAACTGATCCCCTTCGCCAATGTCGATAAGCCAGGCGTCGTATTCCACATCGAACCCGGCTTCGATCAGTTCTTCGAACAGAACGGTGACCTTGACGCCATTGGGCGTCGCCAAGGAATAGAGCTGGTAGGGATGTTTGCCAACCGGCAGGTCTTTATCGTGGGTTGGCCCAGCAACTGGCCGGTTGGTGGAGGCGAATTTGCCCCCCGACGAGGTGTTCTGCCAGACTCTGGGCGGCTCGTATGTCATTGGCGGCATGTCCCTTTCGATGGTGTCGTGACCGGCGTCTCCTGGCCTTGCATGAGCAAATATGTCGCAGGTCCGGAAAGGCTAGGGTTTGAGCCGCTTGGCCAATGCCAACAAGTCGGTCCAGGCGTGCCGCTTTGCCTCGGGCCGCCGCAGCAGATAGGCGGGATGCAACATCGGCAGGACCGGTTTGCCAAAGCCCTCGGCCCAGTGCCCGCGCAGTTTGGTGATGCCGCGCTTGTTCAAGACAGCGCCACAGGCGTGGTTGCCCATACAGATGAGCACATCCGGGTCGGCCAGGTCCACATGGCGACGCAGGAAAGGCAGCATCATCGCCACCTCCGCCGGTTCGGGGTCACGGTTCGACGGCGGCCGCCAGGGCAGGACGTTGGTGATATACACGGCGCGATCCGCATCCACATGGTCGCGCGCCAGGTCGACCGCCCCGAGCATCTTATCCAGAAGCTGACCTGCCTGACCGACGAAGGGCTTGCCCTGGCGGTCCTCGTCCCGACCAGGCGCCTCACCTATGATCATCACCCGTGCCCCCGGTCGCCCGTCGGAAAACACCAGGGACTTTGCCCCGAGCCTCAGATCGCACCAGGGATATCCCGCCAAAGCCTCGCGCAGGGCCTCTAGGGTTGGGGCGGCGGCGGCCAGACGCTCCGCCTCTGTCACAGGGTCAGGATCGAGGGACGCAGCGCCGGGCGCCATGGGCGTTGGGGTGGGAGGCGGTCCAGCGGCACCGGCCTGTGCGGGCGCTGCTGGCGCGGGCATCCGGTCGGGCAGGGCAAAGCGGTCGATGGGGTGCGCCGCCAGGGCCTCGTCACAGCCCATCTCCAGCTGCCATTCGAGGGCCGCGCGCAATTCGGCGTGTGACATCTGATCGACCATTGCGCGACCTTAGCCCCGCCGGACCCCAGGCGAAAGCCGCCTGCAATCGGGGACAAGTGGCCCGAAGGGGCTTGATCGCCGGGCCGCCGCGCCCCATCACGCGGCCATGACCTTCACCCAACGCCACCTGCTCGGGATCGAGCCGCTCCATCCCCTAGAGATCACGACCCTTCTGGACCGTGCCGACCACTACGCGGAGGCCACGCGGAAGGGGGACAAGCACGGCGACGCCTTGGCCGGGCTGACGCAGATCAACATGTTCTTCGAGAACTCCACGCGGACCCAGGCCAGCTTTGAGATCGCAGGCAAACGTCTTGGTGCGGATGTGATGAACATGGCGATGCAGGCCTCCAGCCTAAAGAAGGGCGAGACGCTTATCGATACGGCGTTGACGCTGAACGCCATGCGCCCGGACCTGATCGTTGTGCGGCATCCCCATTCGGGGGCCGTCAACCTTTTGGCGGACAAGGTGAACTGCGCCGTCTTGAACGCGGGAGACGGGCGCCACGAACATCCGACCCAAGCGCTGCTGGATGCGCTGACGATTCGGCGGGCCAAGGGGCGTCTTCACCGCCTGACGGTGGCCATCTGCGGTGATATCGCCCACAGCCGCGTGGCCCGGTCGAACCTGATCTTGCTCGGCAAGATGGAAAACCGGGTGCGTTTGGTCGGCCCGCCCACCTTGATGCCCTCGGAGGTTGATGCCCTCGGGGTCGAAGTCACCGACAACATGGCCGAAGGGCTGCGCGACGCGGATGTGGTCATGATGCTGCGCCTCCAGAAGGAGCGCATGGACGGCGGCTTCATTCCGTCGGAGCGGGAATACTACCACCGGTTCGGCCTGGACGCCGAAAAGCTGGCCTATGCCAAGCCCGATGCCATCGTCATGCACCCGGGCCCCATGAACCGTGGCGTCGAAATCGACGGAACCCTGGCCGACGACATCAACCGATCGGTGATCCAAGAACAGGTGGAAATGGGCGTCGCGGTTCGCATGGCGGCCATGGACCTGTTGGCCCGCAACAGGCCGCGGGCGGCCTAGGTGCCGCTGACACCTTATCATTCCCCCCGGAGGCCCTACCTGTCGCCTGACCACAACGATACCGGAGCGCACCGCCCGTGATCCTGACCTTGCCCCCCCGAGACACCCATATCCACGTGTTCTCTGTCAGCGACGGGCCGCTGACACTGGCCCATCAGACGTACCTCTCCAGGCTGTCCAGCCTTCCCGCCGAGGCCACTCCTTTGGCGGAAGCCTTCGGCGCCCCGGTCGATGCCACCTACGTCGAGGTCTTCGCCCTCTCCGACATCGCCCCCATGTCGTTGACCGACTACCTGGCCCAGGCCCATGACGTCGCCCCCGCGCCTCTCTCGGCCCATGCTGCACGGCTGGACGCTTTGTCGGGGGATGTGGTGATCCTGGCCCCGGGCGCGCTGGAGGCTGGCGGCGATTTGACCCCACGGTCGGAGTTGACCCATATCGCGCGGCTGCCCTTGGCAGAGGCCGACAATGCTCCCCGTGACTTACCACCAGCCGCCAAGGACCCGAGCGCGGTAGAACCGCGTCCATCGTCGGGCCGAGACGGGATCCCACGTCGGATCATCCTGTGGATCGTGGCGGCTTCCCTCCTCTTAGCCGCGGCTCTGCTGCTCGTGCTGTAGTGGCTACCAGCGCGGTCTTTGATCCCGTCGTGCAGGTCTGATTGAGGCTAACGCCGGTTAAGGTTAACGGCGCGCGCGTTCCCACTAGCCTGTCTATCGATGTTCCAAAAATATGCAGATGGGCCGTCTCTCTTCAAGGACACCGGCCGTCGGGCGCACTGCCGGATCAGTGTAACCTAACCACGCGAAGGCGCTCCGCAGGCCATCGCCGATTGCCATGCCAGGTCAGGCCCGATAACTCGCCACCCATGTCAGCGACACTTTTTTCAAACGCCCGCCTTGTGGACCCCGTCGCCGGCGAGGTGCGCACGGGCGATCTTCGGATCGAGAACGGACGTATCGCGCCGCCGGGGCCTTCGGGTACGGTGGTTGATTGCCGTGGTCTCTGCCTTGCGCCGGGGATCGTGGATGTGGGCGTCAAAGTTGGCGAGCCTGGGGAGCGCCACAAGGAAAGCTTTCGGACCGCAGGCCGCGCCGCAGCGGCTGGGGGCGTGACCACAATGGTCTGCCGTCCGGACACGCGCCCCCCGATCGACAGCCCTGAAATGCTGGAACAGGCGCGGGCACGGGCTGCGGCTGCACCCGTCCATGTTTATCACATGGCGGCTTTGACCCGTGCGCGCGCCGGGTCCGAGATGGTCGAGATTGGCTTTCTTCAAGACGCGGGCGCGGTCGCCTTTAGCGATGGAGTTCGCGTCACGGCGGACACCAAAGTTCTGTCCCGGTGTTTGAGATATGCCCGGAGCCTGGGCGCCTTGGTCATCGGGCACCCCCAAGACCCCGGCCTGTCTGCGGGCGCCTGTGTCACCAGTGGCAAGTTTGCCTCGCTGCGGGGGCTGCCCGGCGTTGCGCCCATGGCGGAGCGCATGGGGTTGGAACGCGATCTCGCCTTGGTCGAGGCAACGGGGGCGCGCTATCACGCCGATCAGATCACCACGGCTGCCGCCTTGCCCGCGTTGGCCCGCGCCAAGGCGGCCGGATTGGACGTCACGGCAGGGGTCTCAATCCACCATCTCACGCTGAACGTGCTGGATGTTGCAGACTACCGCACCTTCTTCAAGGTGACCCCGCCCTTGCGCAGCGAAGACGACAGATTGGCCATCGTCGAGGCCCTGGCCTCAGGCGAGATCGACATCATCAGCTCCATGCATACGCCGCAGGATGAGGAATCGAAGCGCCTGCCCTTTGAAGAGGCCGCGCCAGGCGCCGTTGGCCTAGAGACGATATTGCCAGCCGCCCTCCGGTTGGTTCACGCGGGACACTTGGATTTACCGACCCTTTGGAAGGCCCTCTCGACGAACCCGGCCAACCGTCTTGGGTTGCCCGGTGGCAGTCTGGCCCCCGGCGCGCCCGCAGACCTTGTGCTTTTTGATCCCGATGCGCCCTTCCTGCTGGACCGTTTCCAATTGGCATCGAAGTCCAAGAACACGCCCTTTGACGGCGCGCGCCTGCAAGGCCGCGTCGAAGGCACTTGGGTCGCCGGGACCCAGGTTTTCGCGCGATCTTGATCCAAGATCCGGACAGCGTCGGGGGGATCCCCCGACGAACCGGTGCGAGAGCACCGGTTGCCCCTCAACCCGTGAGACGGGGATCTCTCGTCGCGCGGACTGCCGTGGGGGGTAAAGCCTTGGCGCCAAGCTAAGCCGGTTCGATCCGCCCCAGTGCGACGCCTAAGTCTGCGTTTCGCGCTGACGGAGAGTCCCTTACCCTGAGCCTCTGACGCAAGCACCGTCCGCTGGACGGAGGAACTCAGACGTCTTCGGACACGTCCCGACACTTTGTCTCCGTCAAAGTGGCGGATTTCGGCTCTGTCGCTCTGCGGTACATAGTCGAGACACTCGGTCCCCAGTTCGCTGGCACCCTGAGCCCCTCGCAGCCTAGTCAGGAACGGGACGCTGGGCTATCACGCCCATCTGACAAGCTTGGGGGCACCATGCCAGAGTTGATGACGTCGCTTGCGATCTTAGGGTTTGTCGCCGTAATCGGCTATCTGCTCGGGTCCGTGCCGTTCGGGATCGTCATGGCCAGGCTCTTTGGTCTTGGGGATTTGCGACAGATTGGGTCGGGCAACATCGGCGCCACGAACGTCCTGCGCACGGGGTCCAAACCGGCGGCTGCGCTGACCCTGCTTGGGGATGCGGGGAAGGGCGCGCTTGCGGTCGTTGTGGCCCGTTTGACCGTCGGGGACGATGCTGCGCAGGTGGCCGGTTTTGCCGCGTTTCTGGGGCATTGCTTTCCCATCTACCTTGGCTTCAAGGGCGGGAAGGGCGTGGCCACGTTCCTCGGCACACTGCTTGCGATATCGCTGCCCCTCGGGGCTGTCGCGTGCCTCACCTGGCTCGTCACCGCTGGGTTAGGGCGGATTTCGTCCCTGTCGGCATTGGTGGCGGCGGCGAGCGCCCCGATTTGGGCGCTGTGGCTTGTGCCCCAGGCCGTTGCGGTCTCTGCTGTTCTTGCGGTGCTCATCTTTATCCGCCACGGCGCAAACATCCGGCGCCTTCTCGCCGGGGAGGAGCCTCGGATCGGCGCGAAATGAGCGGCGACCTTTGGTGTCCGGCGTGATGGCGATCGCGTCGATGGTGTGGGTCGGGACTGTAAATCGTAGGCCGCTTTGGTTCACGTCTCTCTGTCGTTTGACCAAGGCCGCCGTTTTCGCGTTCAGTTGCCTCGTGATGCTATTCAGTCGATCTCGGTGTTGCCCCAGCGGACTCGAAAGGCTGAACTGATGCTGGTCGTTGGGTCGGTCACACTCTTGGTGCGCTTCCAACGGTGGAGCCTAGCCAAGTGTTGGCTCCGCCATGCGGGTGTTTTCGTCAGAGATCTCGTCCCGTCACGCGGTCGAGGCCCTAAGCGTCCCGTCTCGTCGCGAGTGTCTATGTGAGTGCTGGTGGTGCCACACTTGCCCCACAGGAGGCCCCGATGACGGAGCCCACGCGGGCGGAGCGGGTGGCGGCGGCGCTGCTGCGTCTGCCCCTTGGGGCGTTCCGGGGTCGCAGCCAGGGGCGGGATTGGTTGGTGGTTCGCACAGTCCATGCGGGCGGAGCATCAGACAAGCTCGTCGCCAGGGCGCTGGATGGGTCGGACTATGTGAGCCTGAACCTCTACCGACTGGAGCAGGGGCCGCTGCTGAAGCCCTGTGAAATGCCCGCCGCCAAGGTTGCGGCGTTCATCGACGACCTGTCGGTCATCGCCGAAGGGTAATCAGCAATTCAAGCGCGTCGGCTGTCCGCTGGGTGTTGTGGTAAATACCGAGGCCCAGAAACAAGGCGCCGCCAACGGCCAGGAGCCCCAACCATCCGGCGAGCAGGATCACCACCGCCATCAACGGTCCTTCGAGCGGGGGGAGGTCCGGCGCAACCTCAATCGGATCCATCAGTACGCCGATGGCAAGAACGGCGACGCCCACTGCAGCCATGACCAGAACAACGGTGAGGATGATCTCAAAGCCTCGGATGAAAAAGTCACGCATGGGACGCCCCCGTGAAAAGCCTCGCGCCGGGGCGGGATCGGCGCGCCCAGGCCATGACAGAGGATCTTGGACCTTGGGGGGTGCGGTCAAGTCCGCGGGCGACGACCAGCGGCGGCGTCAGTAACTGTAGTCGCCGTAGATGCGGGTCAGATCGCCTGCCCAATCCCCGTGGTATCGGTCCAACAGCTCGTCAGCGGGGGCTTTGCCGCTTTCCACGGATTCTTGCAGCGCCGACAGGAAATGCGTCTCATCCGGGATCAACCCACCCGCGCCAGGCTTGGCGCGCGCCTTCAACCCGGCATGGGCGATATGCACCAACTCCCGCGCAAGATCGTGCATTTTGACCGCGCCGACCTGCGCCTGCAGGCCGTCCACGCTGGCCGCCACGCGTAACGCCTCGCGGGTGTCCTGGTCCCAGCCTTTGGCCAGGTCCCAGGCCGCATCCAGCGCGGTATCATCATAGAGCAGCCCCACCCAGAACGCGGGCAGCGCGCAGAGCCTGCGCCAGGGACCGCCGTCGGCGCCCCGCATCTCCATGTATTTCTTGATGCGCGCCTCGGGGAAGAGGGTCGTTAGGTGATCGGCCCAATCCGACAGGGTGGGCGTCTCGCCGGGCAGCGCAGGCAGTTCGCCGCGCATGAAATCGCGGAAGGACATGCCTAGGGCATCCACATACCGACCGTCGCGGTAGACGAAGTACATGGGCACATCGAGGGCGTAGTCGGCCCAATGCTCGAACCCGAAGCCCTCATCGAACACGAAGGACGGGATGCCGGTCCGGGCCGCATCCAGGTGCCGCCAGGTGCGCGCTCGCCAGGATTTGTGGCCATTGGGCTGGCCTTCGAAAAACGGGGAGTTCGCGAACAACGCGGTCGCCACCGATTGCAGCGCCAGGGCCACGCGCAGTTTCTTGACCATGTCCGCCTCAGAGGCGAAATCGAGGTTCACCTGCACCGTACAGGTGCGTCGCATCATGGTTTTGCCGCTGGTGCCGACGGTGTCCATATAGGCATCCATCAGCTTGTAGCGGCCCTTGGGCATTAGAGGCATATCCTCGTGCCGCCAAATCGGGGCGGCCCCCAGGCCAATGAACCGCACGCCGATGTGGTCGGCCACGGATTTCACCTCGCGCAGGTGTTCGTTCACTTCGTCGCAGGTCTGGTGGATTGTCTCGACCGCAGCCCCTGACAATTCCAACGCACCGCCCGGCTCTAAGGAGACATTCGCCCCGCCCTTTTCCAAACCGATCAGCTTGCCGCTCTCTTCGACCGGGGCCCATCCATAGGTGTCGCGCAGGCCTGCCAGCACGGCGTGGATCGAGCGCTCTCCGTCGTAGGGGAGGGGGGCGAGGCTGTCTTGGCAGAACCCGAATTTCTCGTGCTCGGTGCCAATCCGCCATTGATCGCGCGGCTTGCAGCCAGCCTCCATGTATTCGGACAATTGGCGCGGGTCGGTGATCGGGCCGCCGCCGGATTGGGGAATGGACATGGGGCCTAGCCTCACCGCTGTTGGAGCGCCCACGATTGGGACGCTCTGCCGCTCAGGTCAAGGCCGCGATGTCCCGGCGGCGCCACACGGTGATCGTGGTGGGTGTGCGTGTTTGCACGGCCCGCACCATAGCGCCGCCGTCGAACCCCGGAAGCGGCGCCAGCGCGTCGAGCAGCGCCTCGGCTCCGCGCGCGCCCTCGGGGATGAACAGGGGGGTGCCGGCGGTATGGGATAGCCGCCAGAAAGCTTCGCCCGTTGATGTCCTGCGGAACAGGACCTCGGTCAGGTCGTGCAACGCCACTGAGCCGCCGATCACGGGTCCGAGGTAGGTGATTTGTCCTTCGATAACCTCCAGCAGGCCGGGGGCCTCTGCCTCGGTGCGAAAGCGGGCGTGGCGGACGCCGGAAAAGACCAGAAAGGCCCCTAAGGCGCCAAGCGCCAGCCCGAACAGAAACAACAGCCCCCCCGAGGTCACCAACAGATAGAGCCCCAGCCCGCCCAGGAGAGCGCCCACCAAGGCTTCGCGCCAACGGGCGAGGGTTGCGGCGGCCTCCGGGCGGATCATGGCGTGACCTCCCCATCGAAGAGCACCAGCGCAAAATCTCCGATCCGGTCAAATCCAAGGGATTGGTAGCATGCAACGGCGGCGTCGGTCGCGGCAAACAAGGTGGCCTCGCGGACGCCTTGCGCGCGGGCCTCTGCCAAATGCAGCGCAACGGCCTGTCGCGCAAACCCACGTCTGCGCAGGTCGGGGGGCGTATAGACCCCGCCAACCTGCACGATGTCCGGCAGGCGGGCGTTGAAGCCCGTCATGGCAACGGGCTGGCCCTCCACGATCAACAGCCTGTGGCTGTCCGCCGCACACCAACGGTCGACGGCGGCCACCGCGCTCTCGGGCCCGTCGTCCGTCATGTGCAGTTCCGTCTGATAGGCTGTGCGCCAGCCAATCGCTGTTTCGCGATGGTCGGAAACGGGCGCCAACGTTCCAGCGTCGTCGGACCACCGCGTGGTCGGAAGGTGCAGCAGGAATTGCGGCTCATCCGCGTCCAAAGTCGCGGGGGCAGTGTCGAGGGCCAGCGCCGTCGTCAGAGGGCGCACCATCGGCGTCGGACCAGCGAACCCTTTGAGCGGAAATCGCTTCAGCACATCGGCAGCGCCCCTTGGCATATCGTCCCAGACCGGCATAACCATGCCGCAGTTGTTGAGGCCCAGCATTGCGCTGACGGTGTGTAGGGTGTCGATCCAAACCGTCATCCCGTGGGGATGCCCCCCGCCCAGCCCCTGGTTGCGCAGATTGGACTGGGGGAACATCGCATGGGGCGCGCGGGCGGACAGCATTGCCTGGATGGCGGGCAGGTCAGCCTCGGTCGCGCGGATCACGTCCAATCCCCCCGCGCCGCTTGCCACAGCGTCAGGGCCGCGACCGCCGCCGTATCGGCGCGCAGGATGCGCGGGCCGAGGGCGATGGGATGGGCAAAGGGCAGGGCGCGCAGCCGCGTCCGTTCCTGGGGGGAAAAACCGCCCTCTGGGCCGATCAAGATGGCGGCGGGCATGGGCGGCAAGGCGGGGGCGCCTTGGCCGTTGGTGCCATCGGACCAGCTAGGATCGTCCGACAAGGCTTCGTCACAGAAGATCAACGCCCGTTCTTCGGGCCAATCCGCCAGCAACCGGTCCAGCGGCGTGAGGTCCGCGACATCTGGTACAAAGGTGCTGCCGCATTGTTCCGCCGCCTCAACCGCATGGGCCTGGAGCCGGTCCCGCCGGATCCGGTCAGAATTGGTGTACTGGGTCGAGACGGGGCAAATGCGGGCGGCCCCCAGCTCGGTCGCCTTTTCGACGATGAAATCGGTCCGCGCCTTTTTGATGGGGGCAAAACACAGCCAGAGGTCGGGCGGATTGCGTTGGGGTGCGGTTTGTTCCTCGCAGACCAAAGCACCGCCCCGTTTCGACAGGCTGTCGATCCGCGCCCGCCAAGCGCCGTTATGGCCATCAAAGACCGTCAGCGTGTCACCCGCCGACAGCCGCATGACCCCGGACAGGTAATGCGCCTGATCCCGCGTAACCTCTACGGATTGCCCCAAGGCGGTGGCTTGGGCTACGTGAAGCCTGACTTTGCTGTCCATGGGGCCTCCGATGACCGACACATCTTCCGATCAAGGACAGGTGGCCGACGCCGTCAAGGGCAACTGGGTGGATACCTTGGCGCCCGAGGCCACGCGGCCCTATCTGCGGCTCAGCCGCGCGGATCGGCCCATCGGGACGTGGCTTTTGCTGCTCCCCTGTTGGTGGGGCACCGTCTTGGCCGTCGCGGCCGGTGGGGCGCCCGGAGTGGCGGCTTGGGTCGCAGTGGCCTGTGCCGTGGGCGCGTTTTTGATGCGCGGCGCCGGTTGCACGTGGAACGACTTCACCGACCGCGACTTCGACGCCGCCGTGGCGCGGACCCGGTCGCGCCCCTTGCCCGCAGGCGATGTCACGCCCCGCGCGGCGCTGATCTGGATGGCCGTCCAGGCGCTGGTTGCCTTTGGTATTCTGTTGACGTTTCATCCAACGGCGATCTGGTTGGGGGTCCTGTCGCTTCTGCCCGTGGCGGTCTATCCCTTCGCCAAGCGGTTCACCTGGTGGCCCCAAGTGTTCCTGGGCCTGGCCTTTAATTGGGGTGCCCTTTTGGCCTGGGCCGCCGTGACCGGCAGCTTAAGCTTGGCGCCAGTGCTGCTGTACCTCGGCGGCATCGCATGGACGTTGTTCTACGACACGATCTACGCCTATCAGGACGTGGAAGACGACGCCTTGATCGGTGTGAAATCCACCGCGCGCAGGTTTGGGGACACGCCCACGCCGTGGATGCGGGGGTTCCTGGTCGCGACCGTGATCCTGATCTCGGGGGCGGTGCTGACGGCCTTGCCGGTGTTGCCCGCCTCGGTGGCGCTGTTGGGTGTTTGGGCAATGGGATGGCATTTGGCCTGGCAGTTGGCCCGCTTGGACATCAACAATCCGCAGCTTTGTCTCGAATTGTTTCGCTCAAACCGCACGGCGGGCCTGATCCCGCTGCCGTTTTTTGCCGTTGCCGTCGCGCTCTGATTGCTCCGCTGCCGCCAGACGGATAAGGACGTCTGAACAATCTCAACCCGGACCCCATGAGCCGTACTAAGACCATCACCTCTGCTGTTGTGCTGACCGTCGCTGCCGTCGGGGCTGCTGCCGCTGCGTGGTTTGCCGCCGATTACGTGGAGCGGTCGTCCCGGGCCGACGTCGCAGGCAGGTTGGACGCCGCCGGTCTCGGCTGGGTGGACGTCCAAACCGACGGCTTGCAACTGATCCTGGCCGGTGTGGCGCCCGATGAGAGGGCACGCTTTCGCGCGGTGACGGAAACCGGGCGTATCGTCGACCCGGGGCGGATCATCGACGGCATGGATGTGGCCGAACGAGAGGCGCTGAGGGCGCCGCGTTTCGCGCTGGAAATCCTACGCAACGAGGCTGAGATTTCTTTGATCGGCCTGACACCCGCACGGGAGACGCAGGGCGGGCCCTTGCTGGATTTGCTGGCGCGGCCTGAATTGTCGGTCACCGATATGGTCGATCAGGTGGCCTACGATATGCCAGAGGGCTGGATCGAGGCGGTCTCTTTCGCGACCGAGGCGCTGGACCTGCTGCCACGGGCTAAAATCTCGGTGGAGCCGGGGGCCGTGGCGATCACTGCCGTGGCCGACAGCGATGAGGATCGGCGCCGGTTGGAGACGCGCTTGACCGGTAAGGCGCCCGATGCGGTGACCCTTGCGCTGGACATCGCAGCACCCCGTCCCGTCATCACGCCCTTCACCCTTCGTTTTGTGATGCCGCCCGATGGCGCGCCGCGATTTGAGGCCTGTGCTGTCGATAGCCCCGCGGCGGAGCGGGCCATCCTGCAAGCTGCCGTGGCCGCCGGATACGATGGCGAGGCCGATTGCGTCATGGGCCTTGGCGTGCCGTCTGCCTCCTGGGGCGCGGCGGCAGCGGCGGCCATTGAGACATTGGGCATTCTGGGCGGAGGATCCGTGACCCTGTCGGACGCCGATGTGACCCTTGTCGTACAAGAGGGCACGGCCCAGGAGGCCTTCGACACGGCCGTGGCCGAGCTGGAGACGGCCCTGCCGGACATCTTCGTCCTGAGTTCTGTCCTGCCCCAGACGGAAGACGATGACGCCGTCGATCCGGCGGAACGCCTGGAGTTTGTCGCGACCCTGTCGCCAGAGGGGCAAGTGCAGTTGCGCGGTAAGCTCTATGACGACACGCAACAGGTGGCGGTGCTGAGCTATGCCCGCGCTCTGTTCGGCGTTCAGGACACCTATATCGCCACGCTTCAGACGACGGCCCTGCCCGAAGGGTGGCCTGCGCGGGTCCTGGTGGCGTTGGATGCGCTTAGCCGGTTGCAGAACGGCGCCGTTGTTGTGCGCCCCGATCTGGTTGTGGTTCGCGGTGTCACTGGCAATCCGCGCGCCCAGGCGGATATCTCGCGGATCTTGTCGGACAAGCTGGGGCCACAGGAAGATTTCCGCATAGACGTGACGTATCGGGAAGAGTTGGATCCGCTGCTGAACATCCCGACGCCCGAGGAATGCGCCGACCAGCTCAACGAGATCCTGCTGGAGCAAAAACTGACGTTTGCACCGGGCGAAGCCGTGATCGAAGCGGCGGGTGACGGCCAAATCGGACGCCTCACCGAAAAGCTGGACGCCTGTAAGCGCGCGGTGTTTGAGGTTGGCGGCCATACGGACAGCCAGGGGCGTGAGTCCATGAATTTGGACCTCTCCCAGGCCCGGGCCGAGGCGGTCCGCACCGCTCTGATCGCGCGGGGCACGCCGCCGACCCAATTGGTTGCGAAGGGCTATGGGGAGAGCGAACCCGTGGCCGACAATGGCACCGAAGCGGGGCGCGAGGCGAACCGACGGATCACCTTCACCTTGGTTGGCGTCCGCGACCAAGGCGACGAACAGGCGTCAGATACCACCGAGGCCGGCCCCGCCGATGCGCAGCCCGCGACCACGGGTGAGGCGGCATCAGAGACGGCGCCCGAGGGCGAGACGGACGAAGGAGCCGACCAATGAACCGCATGGAATTCGTCATCGCCGTGGCGGTTATTCTGTTTCTGGCGTTTATCTTGGGCTGGTTTGCCTGTTGGTTGGTCAACCGCTTCAGCCGCGTCACCCAGACCGACATGGCGGAATTGGAGACCATGGCCCAGTCGTTGCACGATGCCGAAGAGCAGCGCGACGAAGCCATCACGTATTTGCAGTATCGAGAGCAGGAGTTGCAGACTCAGCTGCAACAGACCGATGCGGAGCTTCAGGCCGCGATGGATGGCCTACGCGAAGCGCGGCAAGAGGCGGCGGAACTGCGCGGCTATATCGAGTCGCTCAACGCCTGACGGGCTTGCCAGGCTTTGGGCGTCGCGCCGGTCACGCGGGAGAATTCCCGGTTGAAGTTCGACTTGGTGTTAAACCCGCTGGCATAGATCGCTTCGGTGACTGACAGCCCTTTGTCCAACAGATCGCACGCATGGCGGATCCGCCATCCGTTGACGTGGCGCGACACGTTCTGACCGGTTGTGCGATTGATGGCTGTCGACAGCTGCTTGGCGGGCACCTTCAGTTTGCGCGCCAAGCGGGCCAGGGTGAGGTCTGGCTGCAGATAGCTTTGGTCTGCGGCCAAAAGGGCGTCCAGTCGCGCGACGAGGGCCGTGTCGGCCTCGGTCGCCTCGGGGGCGGGCTGTGCCTCTGCGGGTTCTGGTGTGCCCGGCAAGTCGCGGGACAGCCCCAACAGGCCCACCGCCAGCAGCGCCAGCGAGGACGACAGGCTGACCACCAATGGGACCAAATCGCCTCGTCCCATGGTAAACGCCACCACGATCACAAGATCGCTGACCGCCGAGAGGATCAGGGCCGCCGCCAACGCCTGCCACAGTCGGCGCGGCTGCCCCCCGGTCTCCAACCGCGCCAGGGGCAAGGCCGGCGCGCCGCCACGCAGGCGCCAGAGGATCGCCGCCGCATAGGCCGCATAGGTGGCCGGGACCAACGGGTCCAAGGCTTGTGGTGCCATGCTGACGGCCAATGCGCAGCCTACGACCGGGCCGAGGTGCAAAGCGTCTCGCGGGGCCAGTGCCCGCAGGCTCGCCGTTTGAAAAACGATCCAGGCCAGGGGCGGCACGGCGCATGCCAAGACCGGTTGCAACGGCAGCAAACTGCGGATGCCGTAGTGCTGGACCAAGGCCACCAGTAACGTTTGAACGGCGCAGAGTGCGATCAGGGCCAAGAACGGCCAAGGCAGATCTCCCTGGCGCCAGGCGCGCAGCAACAGAAACGCCAACACCAAGCTGACGATCAGGGGGATCGGCAAGGCGATCACAACGGCAACGGTCCAACGGCCATGGCCCCTGTTCGGACAGCTTCGGCATGGTGGCAAGCGCTTTGGGGAGCGGGTCGCCAAAATGTCCGAAAACCGGTTCTGGACGACCTCGAACCGGATCGAGGACGCGGTGGCGCGGCCTGTGGCGCATCACGGATCCATCTTCGGACCTGATTGAAAGGACAGTCACATGAGATCGCTGATCGCCCTCGCCGCCGCTGCCGTGAGCGTTTTGCCCCTTGCCTCCGCCGCCGAGCCGGTGGGCTACGACCGGATCGACCTCGCTGCCGCCCATAGGGCTTGGCCGGTCCAGGCCTCGGTCTGGTATCCTGTGGGATCGCGGACCTACCGCGGGTTGGTCGGGGACAACCCGGTGTTCCGGGGCACGCCCGTTTATGTGGGCGCTGGCATCGCCGAGGGACGGCGCCCCCTGGTGCTGTTTTCCCACGGGTCTGGCGGAAACATGGATGGCATGGGGTGGCTGCTGTCTGGGTTGGCCGAGGCCGGAGCCATGGTTTTGGCCGTCAACCATCCGGGTTCCACCAGCGGCGATAGCTCCCCCCGGCGGTCGATCCGGTTGGACAAGCGGGCCGCCGATCTGAGCGCGGCCTTGGATGCCCTGTTGGCCGATCCGGTCTTTGCGGCGCACGTCGATCCCAATCGCATTGCCGCTGTCGGGTTCTCCCTGGGTGGGGCGACGGCCTTGGGGATGGGCGGGCTGCGCTATGACGGGGCCGTGATGGCCGAGGTTTGCACGGATCAGTCGCGCGCCGATTGTAGCTTTTTCGCAAAAGGCGGGGTCGATTTTACCGGTGCGACCGACGGGTTCGAGGCTGACATGCGCGACAGCCGCGTGACCTCTGTCGTGGCCATTGACCCTGGATTCACGGCGGCGGCCACCGAGGCCAGCATCGCGGCGATGGACGTGCCCGTCCATGTCGTCACCCTGGGCGAGGCGCACCGCCTGCCAGCTGCTGACGTCAGCGCGTCGGGTAGCAACCTGATCGCGCGGCTGCCGATGGCGACGCTGGATGTCGTGGCGCCTGCGTCTCACTTCACGGCGCTGGCCCCCTGTAAGCCGGTCGGTGTGGCCCTTCTGGCCGAAGAGGGTGAGGACCCCGTCTGCACCGACCCGCCGGGGGCGGACCGGGCCGCCGTTCATCGCAGCATCATTGCTTCGGTGGTTCAGGCCCTGGGCTTATAACGAAAAAGGGCCGCCCCAGACCGGCGGCCCTGTGGCCTTGGGACCGGCGTCCTTTACCGCTTGGCGTCGTCCTCATCGTCATCGTCGCCAGCATCCGGCAAGTTGAAAAAGCTGTCGGCGTCGGGCACGTCGTTCGACGACGACCGATCATCGTCATCGCGATCATCCGACAGGCTGAAGGTTTCCAGCCCAGACATGGAAGCCGGGATCGCGGGCTCCTCCGTGTCCTGTCCCAGGCTCTGTTCAGTCGACACCAGCTTGCGGCGTTCCTCGTCGGTCATCACTTCGCCTGCGGCGGCCTTCTTGGCGGCGGCTTTCTGAACGGCGGCGTCCAGCTCGGTCTGTTTGCAGAGGCCCAAGGCGACGGGGTCGATGGGCTGGATGTTCTGGATGTTCCAATGCGTCCGCTCTCGGATCGCCTGGATTGTCGGCTTGGTTGTCCCGATCAACTTGGAGATCTGGGCGTCCGCCAATTCGGGGTGGAACTTGACCAACCACAGGATCGAGGCCGGACGATCCTGGCGCTTCGACAGCGGGGTATAGCGCGGGCCGCGCCGCTTTTCCTCGCCCACGGCAGCGGCGTTGAACTTCAGCTTCAGCTTATGGAGCGGGTTCTTTTCAGCCTTTTCGATTTCCTCGGCAGTCAGCTGATTGTTTGCGATGGGGTCAAAGCCCTTCACGCCCGCTGCCACGTCGCCGTCGGCGATGCCTTGCACCTCAAGCTCGTGCAACTCACAGAAGTCGCCGATCTGCTTGAACGACAGGGTGGTGTTGTCCACCAGCCAGACGGCGGTGGCCTTGGCCATGATCGGTTTGTTCATCTCAACGCTCCTCATTCGGACGCCCCTCGCTGGACAAGCCTGTCGCGTCGCCCGGATCAGGGGCTGCGACCGGGGCCGCGGTTCACGCTTTCGAGGGAACTTTGCAGGATATATAGGCAAGGGATGGGAACAGGGAAAGCCCCAATGAAACGACTGCTTGCTGCGCTGACACTTGCCGCTGCCCCGGTTTTTGCCGATGGCGAACCGGCGGGGGATTTCGACTACTACGTGCTCGCGTTGAGCTGGTCGCCCACATGGTGCGCCTTGGATGGCGATGACCGCCAATCGCCCCAATGCGATGACGGGCGGGGCCTGGGCTTTGTGCTGCACGGGCTGTGGCCCCAATACGAACGGGGCTGGCCAGCCTATTGCCGCACTTCCGTTCGGGAGGCGACGCGCGGTCAGACGGCCGCGATGTCCGATATCATGGGGACAGCGGGATCAGCCTGGCACCAGTGGAAAAAACATGGCCGATGCTCCGGTTTGTCGGCATCGGATTACTTTGACTTGGCGCGGGTTGCCTATGATCGCGTCAACCGCCCGTCTGTCTTGCGGGACCTAGGACGCGCCGTGACCCTGCCTGCGGCAGTGGTGGAGGAGGCGTTCCTGGAGGCTAACCCCGATCTATCGCGCGATCAGGTGACGGTGACCTGCCGTGCGGGCCGCGTGCAGGAGGTGCGGATCTGCCTCACCCGTGGCCTTGAGCCCCGGCGCTGCGGCGCAGACGTCATTCGCGACTGCACGATGACAGATGCCTTGCTCGCCCCGATCCGCTGAGCCAGTCTAGGTCAGCCGCTCGGCCCAGAGGTCCGGGGCTTCGGGCCTGCCATAGAAGAAGCCCTGGGCATACCGAATCCCGATGGAGGCAACGGCTGTCGCCTCCGCCTGGGTCTCGACCCCTTCCGCGATGATTTCGATGCCAAGATCGCGCGTCATGCTGACCAGATGGCGCACGATGATACGCGCACGCGCATCCCCATCCAGCCCGGCCACCAGAGCGCGGTCGATCTTGACGAAATCGACCGGGAAATGGCGCAAACGGTCCAGGTTCGACAAGCCTGTCCCAAAGTCGTCCAAGGCGATCCGCGCGCCCCGTTCGCGCAACCGCGTCACCAGATCATGGGCGCGCTCGGGCCGCGCGATCACGGCGCTTTCTACAACTTCGAGGACCAGGCGATCCGGCGGGAGGCGGTCCAGCAGCCCGCGCAGAAACCGGCAGCTTGCGCTGTCCGCTCCGTCCAGGACAGCGCCGGTGATGTTGAAATTAAAAAAGAAGTCCGCGCCTTCGGTCCGAAAGGGGCGCGTTGCCCGTTCGGCGATTTCGGGAAAGGTGTCCGCTGCCTCATCGGGAATCCGATCCACCTGATCGATGAATACGGCAGGAGGAACAGCGGGCGCATCTTGGCGGACCCATCGCAGCAGGGCCTCCATGCCCACCACGGCGTCTGTCTCGGTGGCGACGATAGGTTGGAGGTGATAGCGAAGGTCGCCCCTTTCGATGGCAGCCAGGAGCGTTTCCTGTGACACCGGCGGCTTAACCCCCGGCGTCGCGCGGTCATCGACCTCCGTCCGGTTTCCACCGTTCGCCTGGGCGCGCGACACGACGGTATCGGCCAGCAAGACGGCGCGGTCAAAGTCTTGATGCGCAAAGGTGCGCACCAAACCGGCGGAGATGGTTCGCCCGGCGATACCCGCTTCCCGATCAACATAGGTCCGTGACGCCAGGTCCCTTAGACGTTCCGCCGTCGCGGCCGCCGCAGCCATGTCCATGCCACGGAAAATCAACAAGAACCGCGCGTTGGATAGCCTCGTAATCGTCAATTCGGGTGGCAGCGCGCGGGTGAGGACGTCTTCAAGCCGGTCAAGCAACTGGTCCCCGGTGTCGAAATCATGGGTGGCGTTCAAACCCGCCATGTCGTCCACGTCCAAAAGGCCGAGAATGCCGTCGGCGAGACGGTCGTGGGCGACCGCAGACGGGCTCGCAGGCGCGGTTGGTGCTGTTGGGCGCCAGCCGGACACAAGCGCACCGCCGGCGGCGGAGGCGAGCATCAGCACGATGATGACAGCCGTTAAGAGCATGGAGGCCCCAGTGAGAAACTTTACAATATGGGGTCAGCGCCACGTCAAAATACACGTGGTCACGGGTTCGGTTACACAACACTACCGGTGGAAATTAACCACACCTTGACCCTTTCCATGCCTCAACGTTTCGCGACGGGCAACACCTGGCGTGGTCGAAAGTGTCTGATCAGACGGGTTTACGCGAGGAGAGGGCAGCGCGCAGGGTCCCATCATCCATGTAGTCCAACTCTCCCCCGACGGGCATTCCTTGGGCCAAACCGCTGACAACCGCGCCTGTGCCTGACAGCTCTTGAGCGACATAATGGGCGGTGGTTTGACCATCGACGGTGGCATTCAGCGCGAGGATGACCTCCGTCACGGCCTCGGCGGTGATGCGGTCCCTCAGCTTAGGAATGCGCAGGTCTTCAGGGCCAATATCATCGAGAGGCGACAGCGTTCCGCCGAGCACATGGTAGCGACCGCGAAAAACCTGCGCGCGTTCCATTGCCCAGAGGTCGGCCACGTCCTCCACGACGCAGATTTGACCCGTGGCACGGCGGTCATCGTCACAGACATCGCAGATATCGCTGCCGGAAAGGTTTCCACAATTCAGGCAGTTGCGGACGGTATGGCCCACCTCGGTCAGCAGCTTTGCTAGGGGCAGCAGCTGCGTGTCGCGCTTTTTCAAAAGGTGCAGAACCGCCCGCCGGGCGGACCGAGGTCCAAGCCCGGGCAGACGCGCCATCAGCGCGATCAATGCCTCGATATCGCGCTGCCCGTCCACGTAGTCTGACCTCAGAACGGCAGTTTCATTCCGGGTGGCAGGCCCATTTGCTCCGCCATTTTCATCATTTCTTCCCGTGACTTATCAGATGCCCGCGACTGCGCGTCTTTGATGGCGGCCAGGATCAGATCCTCGACCATCTCTTTCTCGTCGGGCTGAAAGATCGACGGGTCGATGTCCAGGGCGATGAGGTCGCCTTTGGCTGTCGCGGTGGCCTTGACCAGACCTGCGCCGCTTTCGCCCGTGACATGGATATCGGCCAGACCATCCTGCATTTCGCCCATCTTAGTCTGCATTTCCTGGGCTTTTTTCATCATCCCGGCCATATCGCCGAGGCCACCCAATCCTTTGAACATCGCGCTGGTCCCTCCGTGAGGTGTCGTCTGAATTTGTGTCTCCTCTGAGGTAGCCCCCCGCCCCGTCTGGCGCAAGGCGAGGGGGTGCATCGGAGGGGTGATCCAGGGGTGACGGTGGGAGGATCCCGGTCAGACATTGTGGCCGCTGTGGAAACGGTCAGCGGTATCGCCGTTCAGTCCTCGTCAAAGGGGTCCCATTCGTCTTCGACCTCTTCCAGGGCCTCGGCTGCGGCATCGGCGGCGATGTCTTCGCGGGTCCGTACCTCGATCAGTTTGGCCCCCGGAAAGGCCTGGAGGACGGCTTGGGTCATGGGATGGGCCAGGGCGGCTGCCTCTGACTCGCGGGCGGCCTGATCCCGGACCTCGGCGATGGTGGGCGCCCCGCCCTCGCCGATGCTGACGACCCAGCGGACGCCAGTCCAGCCCTGCAAGCGGCCCGCCAAGCGGCCCGGTAGATCGGCAGGGGCGTTCGGGGCCAGGGCCATCTCGATTCGTCCTGGCGCGTAGGACACGAGGCGCAGGCCCGTCTCGACCTCCACCAGCAGTTTGACGTCGCGATTGGCCCGGATCAGGTCGACCACCTGCGGAAAGGTCTGATAGCGGGCCAGGGCCTGTTCGCTGTCTTGGGCCAGGGCCGTCTGAGCCCCGCCGCGCGCGACGGGACCGCCGCCGCCACCGCCCGAAGGTGCGGGCCGGGGCGCCGGGGCCTGACCCATGGGTGCGGGCGTGTCGCGCAACTTGCGGATCAGATCGTCGGGGGGCGGTAAGTCGGCCACATGGGTCAGTCGGATCACGGCCATTTCGGCGGCCATCATGGCGTTTGGCGCCTGGGAGACTTCCTCCAGCGCCTTCAGCAGCATCTGCCACATCCGCGTCAGCGACCGCATTTGGAGGCCCTGGGCGAAGGCCTGACCCCGTGCCCGTTCGTCCGGCGTGACGGTCGGGTCCTCGGCGGCGTCGGGCGTGATCTGAATGACACTGACCCAATGGGTAACCTCGGCCAGGTCGCGCAGCACGGCCATGGGGTCGGCCCCGTCGGAGTATTGTGCGCCCAACTCCAGCAACGCGCCCGCCGCATCGCCGCGCATGATCATCTCAAACAGGTCCATGACCCGACCCCTGTCCGCCAGGCCCAGCATGGCGCGGACCTGATCGGCGCTGGTCTCGCCCGCCCCGTGGCTGATGGCCTGATCCAGGAGCGACATGGCATCGCGGACGGAGCCTTCGGCGGCGCGCGCGATCAGGGCCAGCGCATCCTGCGCGATCTGCGCGTCCTCTTGGGTGGCGACGCCGGAGAGGTGGTCGATCATCACCTCCGGCTCGATCCGACGCAGGTCGAAGCGTTGACAGCGGGACAGGACCGTTACCGGAACCTTGCGGATCTCGGTGGTGGCAAAAATAAATTTGACGTGGGCGGGGGGCTCCTCCAGCGTCTTCAGGAGCGCGTTGAACGCCGAGGTGGACAGCATGTGCACCTCGTCGATGATATAAATCTTATAGCGGGCCGAGGCGGCGCGGTAATTCACGCTGTCGATGATTTCGCGCACGTCATTGACGGAGGTGTTGGAGGCCGCGTCCATTTCCAACACATCCACATGGCGGCCTTCGGCGATGGCGCGACAGGGTTCGCATTGGCCGCACGGGTCCGTCGTTGGGCCTCCGGTACTGTCTGGGCCGACGCAATTCAGGCCCTTGGCCACGATGCGCGCGGTGGTCGTTTTGCCCGTGCCCCGGATGCCTGTGAGGATAAACGCCTGGGCGATACGGTCCGTGGCGAAGGCGTTGCGTAGGGTGCGGACCATGGCGTCCTGGCCGATCAGATCGGCAAAGGTGGCCGGACGGTATTTGCGCGCCAGCACCTGATAGGCCGGTTGGTCCGTGTCCTGCATCGCTGTCCCCTCACGTCGGCTGCGCTTGGTTCTAGCCCCGGGGCCCCCGAGCGTCCATCGCGGAAGCCGCTGTCATAGCGTCCAGAGGATGGCGCCGGTGACTATACCTGCGAGGCTGAAGGCGACGGCCAGCACCGTAAACAGCCGGGTCGGTTGGGCGGTGGCATCATGGGTCTGCAGGCGTTTCTGGGTGCGACAGGCTTGGCGGCGGGCGGCCCAAAAGATGGTCAGCGCGGCCAGGATGAACACGGTCGCGGCGGCTTTTGGAACCCAGGCAGGGTCCGAGGCGTCAAACACCGCGCGCAGGCCTACGGCAATCGCGATGGCCGCCATGCCCGTGCGCATCCATCCGGCAAAGGTGCGTTCGTTGGCCAGAAGGGTGCGATCCTCGGCCCAATCGGTCCGGTCTTCGGCCCAGTCGGTCTTTTTGTCTTGGGTGTCGGTGCCTTGCTCCATGGGGGAAAGCTAGGTAGCGGCGGTCGAGGGGCCAGGGTCAAGAGTGGGGCGCGACGATCCTCACTGTTTGGAGGCTATGCGGACGCCGCCTTCGCTCGAAGAGCAAATCGCTACGGACTCGGACGACACAGAGGGGTGGTGGGTGAGAGGCTGGACGACGACCCAAGCGGGGCTCGTTGTGGCTGCTACCTTCCGGTCCTGACCAGGTTGGCGAGGCGCCTGCCCGCGCCAACCTCTCACCCCGCAAATAGGCCGGGCGCTCCGATGATGCAAGTGGTGCGCGAAATCGGTGGACGGCGCCCCGCCGCGCGGCCTAGGCTCTACCCATGTCAGACGCGGACACGCATCCAGGGCGCCAAGCCGGCCATCCCTATGGCAAGCCGCAGCGGTGGTGGCCGCCGGGCGCTTAATTCTGCGCCCCACACCCCCACGATACTGACATTAGGACAGACCCATGACCGATCTCACCATCGTCGATGACATGCTGCGCGTGCAGTGGCCCGATGCGGCGGCCGACTATCCCTTGATCTGGCTGCGCGACAACAGCCCCGACGCCTTTGACCCCGCCACGCAGGAGCGGGTGCTGGACCTTCTGGCCGTGCCAGAGACACCGAATTTGCAGGACGCGCATTTGGATGGCGGCGCGGTCGTCCTGAATTGGGCGGATGCCCCCATGGCCCGCTTTGACCTGGACTGGTTGGCACAGCACCGCCCCGGGCGTCCGACGCAGGATGCCGCTGCGATTGCGTTTCAGCCTTGGGAGGCAGGGTTCACCCCCCCGCGCCACGCGGCCCAGAACATCTTGACCTCGGACGACGGTCTGCGAGCCTGGATGCGCGACACGAAGGCCTGGGGGCTGACCATCGTCGAGGGCCTGGCCGGAGAGGGTGCGGGCATCTCCGTGGCAGAGCGCGTCGGTTTCCTGCGCCGCACCAACTTTGGCACCACCTTTGAGGTCATGTCGAAGCCGGATCCGAACAACCTGGCCTATACGTCCCACGCTTTGCCGCTTCACACGGACCTGCCCAACCAAGAGGTGCCGCCGGGTTACCAGTTCCTGCATTGCCTAGAGAACGCTGCCGAGGGCGGTGGGTCCGTCTTCGCCGATGGTGTGGCCCTGGCGGAAGCCTTGCGGGAGACGGATCCAGAGGCGTTCGACTTGCTGGCGACCGTTCCGGTGCCCTTCCGGTTCCACGACACAGAAACCGACATTCGCGTGCGGCGACCTGTCATTACGCTCGATGGGGCGGGTCACGTGCAGGAGTTGCGTTGGAACGCCCATATCGCCGATGTCTTCGATATGGAGGCGGATATTTTGGCCGCCTACTACAGGGCCTATCGCGCTTACATGGCGCTGACGCGTGAGGCGCGGTTCCGGGTGGAATTCTCGCTGGCGCCGGGGGAGATGGTCGTCTTCGACAATCGCCGGGTGTTGCATGGGCGCGCGGCCTTCGACCCGTCGACGGGGCGGCGGCACCTGCAAGGCTGCTACGTGGACCGGGGTGAGTTCGACGCGCGGTTGCGCAAACTGGGGTAGGGCGCGGGTTGGCCCAAGCGGCTGGGTTGGGCGTTAGCTTTGCGGACGCTCCGCCCAGCCTGCGAAGATCTTCTCCAGGGCCACGACCACATAGAACAGAGCAATCCCCAGGATGGCCAGGGCGATCAGCACGGCGAACATCAGCGGATAGTCGGCATTGGTCCGTCCCGAATCGAACAAGGCACCCAGGCCTCGCCCATGGGGAGAGACGATTTCCATCAGGTTGGTCCCAATAAAGGCCAGGGTGACGGCGACCTTCAGGGCCCCGAAGAACTCGGGCAGGGTTTTGGGCAGGGCGATCTTCCAGAAGATCGTCGCATTGGACGCCCCGAGGGAGCGGAGGATGTCGCGGTATTCCGGCTCTAGCGTGCTCAGCCCGATCGAGACCGAGACCGCGATGGGAAAGAAGGAAATCATGAAGGCCAGCATGACCGTGTTGAAATCGTGCTGTCCCACGAAGAGCAGCGCCAAGATCGGCACAACGGTCGCCTTGGGGATGGCGTTGAAACCCACAAGCAGGGGGTAGAGAGCCTCCCGCGCGGTGCGGGAAAAGCCCATGATCATGCCGATGAGCGTGCCCACGATCACGGCGATCATCAGGCCCGCCACCGTCCGCCAGAGCGTTTGCCAGCCGCCGGTCAGGAACAACTCCCAATAGCGGGTATAGGCCTGGGGTAAGTCGGAGGGGGAGGCCATGACGAAGTTGGGCCAGCCATTGGCCCAAACCAGCGCCTCCCACAGGATCAGGAAGACGACCATTGCCATCAAGGGGACGGCAATCTTGCGCAGGGCGATCATTGGGCCACCTCCCGCCCTTGGGCGATTTGGATTTCGCGGCGCAGGGTGGCCAGCAGTTCGACGGCGCGGGGCGCATAGAGGTCATCCAGGCCGCGCGTGTCGCCCAGGTCGATCTCCACGATGCGCTGGGCGCGGGCGGGGCGGGCGCTGAAGACGACGGTGCGGTCGCTCAGGAAGACCGATTCGCGCAGGTCATGGGTGATGAGGACGCAGGTGAAGCGTTCGGCCCGGCGCAGGTCGTGCATCGTTTGCCAGAGGTCTTCGCGGGTGAAGGCGTCCAGGGCGCCGAAGGGCTCATCGAGGATCAGGACCTCGGGGCGGTGGACGATGGAGCGGCAGAGCGAGGCGCGCTGGCGCATTCCGCCGGACAATTCGGACGGGCGTTTGTCCTCAAATCCCTCCAGGCCGACGAGGGCCAACAGTTCGCGGGCGCGGTCCTCGCGCTGGGTTTTGGAGAGGCCGCCGACGATTTCGAGCGGCAGGATCACATTCTGCAGGATGCTGCGCCATTCCAGCAAGACCGGGTTTTGAAAGGCCATGCCGACGGTCTTGCGTGGGCCTGTGACGGGCTGACCACCCAGGCGGACGATGCCCTCATCGGGTTTCATCAGCCCCGCGATCAGCCGTGTTAGGGTGGATTTGCCACACCCCGATGGGCCGACGACGGCGGTGAAGCTGCCCTCGGGCATGTCGATGCTGAGGTCATCCAGGACCGGCAACGGGCCGCTGGCCGTCTTATAGGCGTGGGTGACGTGGTCGAGCGAGATGGGCAGGGACATGGACGGCGCGTCCCGGCCTTGCGCCGGGACCTCTGATGGGGGCGGTGCCCTGTGGCGGCGGGGCCCCGGCGCGGGGCCGGGGCGGGTTGCATTGGGGGCGTCCGTGGATCCGAGACCTGAGAGGGCCTCGTGAGAGGTCCCTCGGGATCGGGTTTAAGGACGGCGGACCGCTTACTTGAGCATCCGCGCCGCGGCTTCGGGCAGGAAGCTGTCGTCGAAGATCGTGCCCATGTCCGGCTCCGACTGGAACTCATAGACCAGCTTGGTCTGCTCCAGCGCGCTGGCCATACGGTCGGCGTCGATGGCGCCCATGCCGTTTTCCATGACGTAGTCGGTCAGGACGTTGGCATCGATGGCCAGTTGCAGGCGGCGTTCTTCCAGCGCGACGTCCGCGGCGGGGTTGCGGGCGATCACGGCGGCAGCGCCCATGGCAGGGTCGGCGATGACGTCCTTCCAACCGGCGGCGACGGCGGTCAGGAACCCGGTGACGGCCTCGGCGTTTTCGGCGGCGAAGTCGGTGTTCACGATGATGGCGTTGCCGTAGAGGTCGACACCGTTATCGGCCATCAGGATGGTCGTGATATCATCTTCTGCCACGCCCAGGCGCACCAGGTTGAGGTAGGACGAAAAGCTGAAGCCGGTGACCGAATCCACCTCACCCGAGGCCAGCATCGGCTCCCGCGTGGGGAAGCCCACAGGCTCTACCGTGATTTTGTCCACATCCAGGCCGTTTTCGGCGGCAAAGATCGGGAACTGGGCCCAGGCGCCGTCGGGGGGCGGGGCGCCGAGGACGCTGCCTTCCAGGTCGGCAACGCCGGTGATGCCCTGGCTCTTGCGACCGACGATGGCGAAGGGTGGCTTGTCGTAGACCATCATGACGGCCGTCACCGGCGCGCCGGGGTTCTGGTCGAGGAACTTCACCAGGCTGTTGATGTCCGCGAAGCCCACGGGAAAGGCGCCGGTGGCCACCTTCGGAATCGCATCGAGGGAGCCTTGGCCCGCGCTGATCTCGACCGAAAGGCCTTGGGCCTCGAAATGGCCGTTGTCGATGGCGGCGAAGTAAGCGGCGCTGGGTCCCTCGAACTTCCAATCGAGGGCGAAGGGCATGGCGGTGGCATGGCCGTCGGCGAAGGCTGGCGCAGCCATAACAAGACCGACGGCAAAACCGGCGAAACGATTGAACATGATCTCTCCCCATCTGTTCGGACGCCTGATTTGCTTAGGCCTCTGCCCCGAGTGCCAGGGGCGTCCGTCACGGGCGGCAGGCTGCATCACTTCGGGGCGGCGCATCAATCATTTCTTGGGCGGATTGCTGAAAAGTTGGGCGGTGTGGGGGCTATGCCTCTGGCCGCGTGCAGCATAAGCCGGGGCGGTAGGGTACGACGGGGGCTCCATGAGACAGGCGGAAACGGTGACGTTCGGGGGCGGGGGCCTGAACCGAGCGGAGGATTTGCGGCGCCATCCCGACCAATTGGCGGCCCTGCCGGTGCGGACTTTGCTGCTGTGGCGGGGCAAGCCGCTGTTGGATCGCTCGCGCGGGGCGTTGCAACTCCTGGATGGATCGGCGTTCGACGCGTTTGACCCACCGGTTTTCGTCGGTGAGGTGGAGGGTGCCGCGATCTGGGCGCGTGACGTCTCGGCCCTGGAGGTGGAGGGCGCGGATGACACCCTTGGCGCCTTCCTCGACCCCAGCGAGCAGAGCCACCCGGATCTGCCGCCGGGCAGCGCCTTTGTGGAGTTGCGCGCGACCATGACCCAGATGAGCGCCTTGGACGCGGAGATCGCGGCGACTGCCAAAGGCGCTTTGGAATGGCACCGCACCCACCGCTTTTGTTCCAATTGCGGGGCGGAGACGACCCCAGGCAAGGCGGGTTGGATGCGGGCCTGCGGATCCTGTGGGCGCAGCCATTTCCCTCGCACCGATCCAGTGGTCATCATGTTGATCACCCGGGGCGACCGCGTTCTGTTGGGACGGTCCCATGGATGGCCCGAGGGGTTCTTTTCCTGCCTCGCAGGTTTCATGGAACCGGGTGAGACCATGGAGGGGGCGGTGCGCCGCGAAGTCTGGGAGGAGACGGGCGTGCGCGTGGGACCTGTGCGCTATCTGGCCAGTCAGCCCTGGCCGTTTCCCGGCTCTCTCATGTTGGGCGCCCATGGCGAGGCGATCACCGAAGAGATCACCGTGGACGAGGAAGAGATTGCCGAGGCCATCTGGCTGGACCGGTCCGAGGTCCTGTCGGTCTTTGCGGGCACCCATCCTACGGTGACGCCCGCGCGCAAGGGGGCCATCGCACGCTTTCTGTTGGAGGCTTGGTTGGCGGATCGTTTGACGTGATTGGTGCGCTGCCGCCCGGTTTCATTGACCTGTCCACCGGGGGACGGCACTAGGGGACGGGATTACGGGAGTTGAGAGAGAATGAAGTTCGTTGCCACCGAAGAAATTGCCGCGCCGATGGATGTGGTTTGGCGCCGGGTCACCGATTTCGACGGGTTTGAAGCCCGTATCTCGGCTCGCGCGGGCAGCGTGACCCGGACTCCGCAAGGTCCTGTGACGCCCGCGACGACTTGGGTGGGCCAGGTGGAATTCAACGGCAAGACGCGCAAGGCAAATGTCTCGATCCTGTCCTTGGATGCCCCTGGTCATCACCTGGAGATGGAAGCCCAGACCAATGGCATGGCGATCACGGTTGATGTGGCCTTGGTGACGGTGTCGGCCACACGCACGCGGATGACAGTGACGACCGATGCCAAGGCCCGGACGCTGGCCGCGCGGTTGATTTTGCAATCGGCAAAATTGGGGCGGCAAGTGCTGGCCAAGCGCTACAAGACGCGCATCGCTACCTTCGCGCGCAACGTTGAGACGGGCGCCGCCGCCTGAGGGGCGCCGCGTCCATCCTGACGGATGTCCTTGGCGGTGGCCTCAACTCGGGGTGCCGCCGTCGAAATGATCGGGGTCGGCGGGGTAGACGCCAAGAATGTCCAAGGACGACGTGAAATACGACAGCTCCTCCAAGGCGCGGGCGACGGGGGCATCGTCGGGGTGGCCTTCGATATCGGCATAGAACTGGGTGGCCGTAAACTGACCGTCGACCATGTAGCTTTCCAGCTTGGTCATGTTCACGCCATTGGTCGCAAACCCGCCCATAGCCTTGTAGAGCGCGGCGGGGATGTTGCGGACGCGGAACACGAACGTCGTCTTGATCGGGCCGGACCCTGGGGCTGGGCGCTGGGGTGTCCCTGACATGATGAGGAAGCGCGTGGTGTTGCGGTCATGATCCTCGATGTGGCGGGCCAAGACGTCGAGGCCATAGATCTGTCCCGCCATTTCTGACGCCAAGGCGGCCTGGGCGGGGTCGCCGAGCCTTGCGATCTGCTGGGCCGACCCGGCGGTGTCGGCGCCCACCCGAGGGCGGATGCCGTGGTCCGTCAGGAAGTCACGGCACTGCCCCAGAAGCACGGTGTGGGATTGCGCAATCTGCACCTGGTCGATGGTTGTTCCCGGGACCGCCAGCAGGTTGATGTGCACCCGCACGAAGGCCTCTTCGATGATGTGCAGGCCGGAATGGGGCAGCAGGCTGTGCATGTCCGCCACCCGCCCGTAGGTGGAGTTCTCGACCGGCAGCATGGCCAGCTCAGCGCGACCGGTGCGGACGGCCTCGATGGCATCCTCGAACGTCGGGCAGGGCAGGGGCGTGTGGTCGGGCCGCGCCTCGAAACAGGCCTGGTGGGAATAGGCGCCGAGTTCCCCTTGGAATGCGATGGCTGCGGTCATGGACCCCCCGAAACAACTGCGCGTTTGGTCGCAAGCGGTATGACTTGCGTCCGCGTGTCGAAAGCACATACATACGCGCGACCTGAGAGACCATCCCGCACGACGGCGGGGACCGAAGCGAACGAGGCCACGTATGGATACCATGACGATCACCAAGGCAGGCGGAGCCTTCTGCGGAGCGCTGCTGGTGTTCCTGCTGGGCGCCTGGGCGTCAGAAGAACTGTACCACGTGGGCGGCCACCACGGTGAAGACCATGCCATGGGCTATGCCATCGAAGTGGCCGACAGCAGCGCGCCAGTCGAGGAAGAAGAAGCAGTTCCTTTTGAGGAGGTCTACGTGAACGCCTCCGCCGACGCGGGTGAGCGCCTGTGGCGTCAGTGTTCCGCCTGCCACGTGTTGGAGCCTGGCGTGAACGGCACCGGCCCTTACCTGCACGGTGTCGTTGGCCGCGATAAGGGTGCCGTTGACGGCTATGCTTATTCCGAAGTTCTGGCGACCATGGACGGCGATTGGACGCCGGAGAACCTGTCTGGTTTCTTGGAAAACCCCCGTGGCTATGCCCAGGGCACCAAGATGGCCTATCGCGGCATGGGCGACGTGGAAGATCGTGCAAACCTGATTGCCTACCTCGCGACGTTTAACTGACGCCAGCAGACGAGAAACCGCCCGTTTGGCCGCCCCTTTCGGGCGGCCTTTTGCTGTGGAGGTCACCAACCCCTCACGTGTGCGCGACATGCGCTTTTCCTGACGGTTGGTTGGCCTAAATCTGTGGGAGGAGCGGGACAGCCCTTGAACAAGACGGCATAGGCTCGTTACCTGATTCGGAGTTCCTGGAGGGAGGTTTGCCCATGATCCGTCGGCCCAAGTTGCCCCTGACCGCCGTTGCGACCGCCGCGCTTGCCTTTGGCTCCGCCGGTTTGGCGGGGGCGCAAGACGTCACCGTCAGTCACGGCTACAGCAACTTTGGCACGTTGAAATACGGACCGGGTGAGCCGTTCTCCTACGTCAACCTGGACGCGCCCAAGGGCGGTGAGATCAGCCTTCACGCGCTGGGCAATTACGACAGCTTCAACCTTTATACGCGCAACGGAAACGTGGCGACGGGCACGACGGTCCTTTACGAGGATCTCTTCATTGCCGCCGCCGACGACCCCTATGCGGTCTATTGTTATCTCTGCACGACGATCGAATATCCGGAGGATCTGTCCTTCGTCACGGTCAACTTGCGCGAAGACGTGACCTTTGCCGACGGGTCGCCCATGACCGCTGAAGACCTGAAATTCACGGTCGATATCTTCCTGGAGCAGGGCCTGCCCGAGTTCAGGAACGTGGTCGAAGGGTATTTCAAATCCATCGAGCAAACCGGTCCTTACCAGGTCCGCTTTGAGTTCAACGAAGCCGCGCCGAAGCGGGATCGCGTCGGCATTGTCGGGATCTGGAACCCGTTTTCCAAAGCATGGTTCGAGGAAACGGGCGCGCGCATCGACGAGTCGACTCTGGTGCCCTTCATGGGAACGGGTCCCTATATCGTCGGTGACTTCGATGTGGGCCGATCGCTGACCTATACGCGGAACCCAAATTGGTGGGGCGCTGATCTGCCGATCAACCAGGGGCGCCACAACTTCGACAGCATCCGCTACGAGTACTTCGGGGACAACACGGCCGCGCTCCAGGCGTTTTTTGCGGGCGAATACACGATGCGAATCGAGACGTCGTCCAAGGAATGGGCCACGGCCTATGATGTGCCTGCGGTCACGCGGGGCGACGTGATCAAGGCGACGTTGGAGGACGGGAATATCTCCTCCGCCCAGGGCTTTGTGTTCAACCTCAAGAACGGCAAATGGGACGACCCCCGCGTGCGCGACGCGGTGCGGATGATGTTCAATTTTGAGTGGTCGAACGAGACATTGTTCTACGGCCTCTACACCCGACCGACCAGCTTTTGGGGCGGATCCGAGATGGAAGCCAAGGGCGTGCCTGGGGTTGATGAAACGGCTCTGCTCGCCCCGCTTGTGGAAGAGGGTCTGCTCGACGCGTCGATCCTGACCGATGAGGCTGTTCTGCCGCCCGCTAACACCGCCGCCAGCAATCAGCCCGACCGTCGGAGCCGCCGCGCGGCCCTCCGCCTCATGGCGGAAGCCGGGTGGGAGACGGGCAACGACGGCATGTTGCGGAACGCTGCAGGCGAGACGATGGAACTGGTCATCATCCAGTTCAACCCGACCTACGACCGCATCGTGAACCCATTCGTTGAAAACCTGCGCGCCATCGGCGTGGATGCGCGGTTGGAGCGGATCGACCGCGCCCAGTACATCGAACGCCGCCGCAGCGGGGACTGGGATCTGACGAACCAGGTCCTGGGGCAGGGGTTTGAACCGGGGACAGGCTTGAAGCAATGGTTCGGCTCCGAGACGGCGGCCGATAGCAGCCGCAACATCATGGGGCTAGCGGACCCTGCCGTGGACCGTTTGGTTGATCTGGTCATCCAGGCCGAAGATCTGCCGACCCTGCACGGGCGCACCCGCGCCCTTGATCGGGTGCTGCGCGCCCAAGGGTTCTGGATCCCGCAATGGGGGAACGCCGAACATTGGGTCGCCTATTGGGACATGTATCGCCACCCCGAAGAGATCCCGCCCCTGGCGCCGGGTATGATTGATTTCTGGTGGCAGGACGCCGAGGCCGCCGCCGCATTGGAAGCCTCCGGGGCGCTCTGAGGTGGCGGCCTATATCCTCCGGCGCCTGCTGCTGATCATCCCGACGCTGATCGGGATCATGGTCATCAACTTCGCCCTGATCCAATTCGTCCCCGGTGGGCCCGTCGAACAGGTGTTGGCTCAACTGGAGGGCGGCGGCGACGCCTTCGACAGCTTTTCGGGCGCCGCCTCTGAAATTCAGGATCGGGGCAACACCAGCGGCTACACCGGCGCACAAGGGTTGCCGCAGGAGTTCATCGACGAGTTGGAGGCGCAGTTCGGCTTCGACAAGCCGCCGTTGGAGCGCTTCTTGAACATGATGTGGGACTACGCCCGGTTCGATTTCGGTGAGAGCTATTTCCGCTCGATCAGTGTCGTGGACCTGGTGATCGAGAAGATGCCGGTCTCGATCACGCTGGGACTGTGGACGACCCTGTTCGCCTATCTGATCTCGATCCCCTTGGGCATTCGGAAAGCGGTGCGGGACGGGTCAAGCTTTGACACCTGGACCTCTGGCGTGGTGATTGTCGCCTATGCGATTCCCGGGTTTCTGTTCGCGATCCTGCTTCTGGTGTTATTTGCAGGCGGGTCGTATTTTCAGATCTTCCCCCTGCGTGGCCTGACCTCGCCTGGATGGGAGGATCTGAGTTTGATCGGCAAGGTGCTGGATTACCTGTGGCACATCACGCTGCCGGTCCTGGCCTCGACCATATCGGCCTTTGCGGGTCTGACCTTGCTGACCAAGAACTCCTTCCTGGACGAAATCCGCAAGCAATACGTCGTGACTGCCAAAGCCAAGGGTCTGACCGAAGGGCGGGTGCTGTATGGGCATGTCTTCCGCAACGCGATGTTGATCGTGATCTCGGGTTTTCCGGCCCTCTTCGTGGCGGTCTTCTTCGGCGGCTCGCTGATTATCGAGACGATTTTCTCGCTCGATGGCCTTGGGCGGCTGATCTTTGAGGCCACAGTGAACCGGGACTACCCGGTGATGTTTGGGACCCTGTTTGCCTTCTCGCTGATCGGGTTGGTGGTCGGTCTACTGACGGACCTGACCTACGTATTGGTCGATCCGCGCATCGACTTTGAGACGCGGGAGACCTGAGATGGCCGAGCGCATCACAAACCCGCCTGAGGTGCAGGCCCCCGCCGCGCCCGCTCCGGAAACCGCCGACAAAAGCCGGTGGTTGTCGCCACTGAACCAAAGGAGGTGGCGCAACTTCCGCCGCAATGGCCGGGCGTTCTGGTCGCTCTGGATCTTCCTGGTTTTGTTCGGTGTATCCCTGTTCGCCGAGTTCATCGCCAACGAAAAACCAATCCTCGTGAACTACCGCGGGGACCTGTATACGCCGATCTTCACCTTCTACCCCGAAACGGCCTTTGGCGGAGATTTCCGCACCGAGGCGCCCTATCGGGATGTGGAGGTCGAGTGTTTGATCGTCTCTGGCGGGTTAGAAGACTGCTTCGATTTCCCCGAAGAGGTGATGGCCGAGGTCCGGGAGACGGGGGCCTTCAACGGTGAGGCGGTGGAGCAGGGATGGCTGCTTTGGCCCCCGATCCGGTATTATTACACCACCAATAGCGATGTCCCCGGCGCCGCGCCGCACCCGCCCTCGTCTGAGCATATCCTGGGCACCGACGACACGGCCCGCGACGTGGCCGCACGGGTGATCTATGGCTTTCGCCTGTCCGTGGCCTTTGCACTGCTCGTGACGGTCTTCACCTCGATCATCGGGATCGCGGCAGGGGCCGTGCAAGGCTATTTCGGCGGCTGGGTGGATCTCACGTTCCAACGTATCATCGAGATCTGGGGGTCGCTGCCCAGCCTGATCATTATCATCATCGTGGCCGCGATTATTCCCATGAATTTCTGGCTCCTCGTGGGGTTGATGACCCTTTTTGGATGGACGGCCCTTGTGGGTGTCGTCCGGGCAGAGTTCTTGCGGGCACGCAACTTTGAATACGTCCGCGCGGCGCGGGCCCTGGGCGTGGGCAACGCAACCATCATGTTCCGCCACGTTCTGCCCAATGCCATGGTCGCGACGTTGACCATGCTGCCCTTTATCGTAACCGGCGTGATCGGAGGTCTGGCCAGTCTGGACTTCCTCGGCTTTGGCCTGCCGTCCTCGGCGCCGTCCCTGGGCGAGATGACCTTGCAAGCCAAACAAAACCTGCAAGCGCCTTGGTTGGGCTTCACGGCGTTCATCACCTTTGCGGTGATGTTGTCGCTGCTGGTGTTCATCTTCGAGGGGATCCGCGATGCCTTCGACCCCAGAAAGACCTTTTCGTGATGCGCACGATTTTTCCTGAAAAATCGCCCCGCACGGTGGCGCTATGACCCTACTGACTGTGCGGGACCTGCGCATCTCCTTTCGCCAGGATGGTGCGCGCAGCGAGGCTGTTAAGGGCATCTCTTTCTCGGTGGAGCGGGGGGAGACGGTGGCCTTGGTCGGTGAATCCGGGTCCGGCAAGTCGGTCTCGGCCCTGTCCACAGTCTCGCTCCTGCCCGATAGCGCAGAGGTCTCCGGTTCGATCACCTACGACGGGACAGAGATGGTCGGCGCGCCGGAGAAGGACCTTCGCCGCGTCCGGGGGAACGACATCAGCTTCATCTTTCAGGAGCCGATGACTTCGCTCAACCCGCTACACACCATTGAAAAGCAGCTCTCAGAGTCCCTTCTGCTACACCAAGGCCTAGCGGGGGCAGCCGCCCGGGCGCGTATTCTGGACTTGCTGGGTAAAGTTGGGATCGTGGATGCGGAGCGGCGGCTGACGGCCTATCCCCATGAGCTGTCCGGCGGGCAGAGGCAGCGGGTGATGATTGCCATGGCGCTTGCCAACGGTCCCGAACTGCTGATTGCCGATGAGCCGACGACGGCGTTGGATGTGACGATCCAGGCCCAGATCCTGGAACTCCTGGCCGAGTTGAAAGCCTCTGAGGGCATGTCGATGCTCTTCATCACCCATGATCTGGGGATTGTGCGGCGCTTTGCGGATCGGGTCTGCGTGATGCAGCATGGGCAGATCGTCGAGGCGGGACCCGTCGCGGAGATCTTCGACGCGCCTCAGCATCCCTATACCCAGACGCTCTTGGCAGCCGAGCCGACGGGTATGCCAGAACCGGTCCCAGGCGCGGCCACACCGGTGGCGCGGACGGAAAACCTTAAGGTTTGGTTCCCGATCAAAACGGGGCTGCTGAAACGCACGGCGGGGTACGTAAAGGCCGTCAACGATGCGTCGCTGGCCGTTCGTACCGGCGAGACCGTTGGCATCGTCGGTGAGAGTGGCTCCGGCAAGACGACCCTCGCCTTGGCGATTATGCGCCTGATTGCCTCGGAAGGGGGCATCACCTTCGATGGGAAGCGGATCGACGGTTTGAAATCGGGCGCCCTCAGGCCGCTGCGCCAAGAGATGCAGATTGTGTTCCAGGATCCCTATGGCTCGCTCAGCCCGCGGATGACGGTGGCTGAAATCGTGGCCGAGGGGTTGCGCCTGCATAACACCGGTGACGATCGTCCTGTGCGGGATCAGGTGGCCGCCATGCTGGCCGAGACAGGGATCGACCCCGCCTCTATGGATCGCTATCCCCACGAATTCTCGGGCGGGCAACGTCAACGGATTGCCATTGCGCGGGCCATGATCTTGCGGCCCAAGTTGGTCGTCTTGGATGAACCCACCAGCGCCCTCGACCAGACGGTTCAGGTACAAATTGTTGATTTGTTGCGGGACCTGCAGAAACGGTACGGCTTGGCGTATCTGTTCATCAGCCATGACCTGCGCGTTGTGCGGGCGTTGTCCCATAAGGTCATGGTGATGAAGCGCGGCGACGTCATCGAGCAGGGCGACGCCGAACAGATTTTCGATGCGCCCAAGGATCCATACACCAAAGCATTGATGGCAGCGGCCTTCGATTTGGAGACCCGGCCCTCGGTCGCCGTGTGACGCCCCGGCGCGCGCTTGGCGGGCTGGCCCTTGGGGCAGCGCTGTTGGCCTCGGGCCTGGCTTGGCGGGGCGTGGTTGATTTCGATCTGAGCAAGCACCGGACCCGTGACCTTTCGTTCGAGGCGGGTGGGGCGCACCTGGCGGGGACGCTGGTCTTGCCAGAAACCTGCGACGACGGGCCTGTGGCGGTTTTGGTCCATGGCGATGGCCCTCAGGATCGCTGGTCGGGGCAGGGGTATCTGCCGCTGGTGTCCGCCCTATTGGAGGCCTGTATCGGGGTGTATTCCTGGGACAAGCCCGGTGTTGGCGACAGCACGGGCGATTGGTTGGGCCAGTCTATGGCCGACCGTGCGGTCGAAGCCGGGACGGCCCTTCAGGCGGTTCGCGCGGCCCTCGGACCGGAGCGTCGGATCGGGTTCCTGGGGTTATCCCAGGCCGGCTGGATCGTGCCCCGCGCCAGTGCCGTTGTCGGGCCTGAGTTCGTGGTCCTGACGGGCGTTGCGGTGGATTGGGCCGCTCAAGGCGCTTACTTCGATAGCCGGTCAGACGGGCGCCAGGGGCCCCCGGCCTCGCCGGAACGCGCGGCGTTCAACACCCGCAATGGGGCGGCCAATGCCGAAGCCGATTTACCAGGGCTGCAAGGGCGTGTGTTGGCCCTGTGGGGGGCAGAGGACCTGAACGTGGACCCAATCGCCAATGCGGCGACATACGAGGCTCTGGCCCCTCGGGGGACCGTAGCCGAGGTCATTCCGGGCGCGACCCATTCCCTACTGCGCAGCCGATGGTTCCAGGGGCAACTCCAGACCGACTGGCCTTGGTGGAAGGTGACGCTCTTCACGGCCATGGGGAGGCGAGCCTATGCGCCCGACGTGTTGGAGCGGATAACGGGCTGGATCAATGGCCCGGGATTGTCTGGCGCGAGGCGGTAAGGCGGTTAGGTGACGCCGCATGATTTGACGGCTTCACCACAGAGGTCCGAGGGGTCTACGGCTAGCCGTTGCGGCCTTTGCCATCCAGCACCGGGTTGGCCTGCCAGGGTGTTGGACCTGCCTCGGCCTTGTTCAAGCAGGACCGGCCCAGATCTGCCCTAACTCCCGATCAGCACGTCGCATTCCACGTCGCGGGCGCGCAGCCGGGTGCAGGCGCGATTGGCCTCCCGTTCGCTGAGACCGACGAAGCTGGGATCGTAGCCGCCGCGCACCGCCTGCACCTGACGCAGGGCATCGTCGAGCGTGTCCAATTCCTGCAACGCGGTACGCAGCAGCAGCTTGTCAGCGGCTGACCGCGTGGCCTGTCTGCGGAGGGAAATGCTGTAGGTCCGACCCCCACTGGTCGATGCGCGGGTCACCACTTCCAGCGGCGCCTCGGCGACCTGTCCTAGGGTCTGAACCGGACGGGGGGCGGGGGCGGCTCCGGTCGCGGGGGCCGAGGCATTGGCGACGAGGACGTCACCAACCTGCGGCGTTCCGCGCGCCACGGGTCTGGCGGAGATGGCGGGCGCAGTCGGGCCGGGGACGGTTGCGCCACCGTAGGTCGGCAGGCTGGGGCGGCGTTCCACAACGCGGGACGGCGCGCGTTCGAACCCCATGTCCAACAACTCGGCGATGCGGGCGTTCCGCGTGGCGGTCGAGCGGCCTCCGAACACCGTGGCGATCACACGTTCTTCGCCACGGACCGCGCTGGCCACGAGGTTGAACCCGGCTGCATTGGTGTAACCCGTCTTGATCCCGTCGGCGCCACGATAGGCATCCAGCAGGCGCCGGTTCGTATTCCGAACAGACGCCACGCCGGCGTCGGTCGTGCGCCGGGAAAACAAATTGTAGTACTGCGGGTAGTCATAGAACAGCCGACGCCCCATCACGGTCATGTCGCGCGCGGTGCTGAGGTGCCCCGACTGGGTCAGACCATGGGCGTTGCGGAACGTGGTGGAGGTCATGCCCAAAGCGCGAGCCGTGCGATTCATCCGGGCCGTGAACGCCTCTTCCGATCCGCTGATCGCTTCTCCGATGGCCGTCGCCGCATCATTGGCGGATTTGACCGCCGCCGCGCGGATCAGATAGCGCAGCGCGATCTTTTGACCGGCGCGCAGCCCCAGCTTGGACGGCGGCTCCGATGCGGCGTGGCGGCTTATCCGGACCTGGGTGTCGAGCGTGATCTCACCTTTCCGCACGGCTTCGAACGCGATGTACAGCGTCATCATCTTGGTCAGCGATGCCGGATGGAGGCGCGTGTCGGCGTTGCGTGACCGCAGCACCTCACCGGTGCGCGCATCCATCACCATCTCGGCGTAGGGCGCCGCCCGCGCGGCCCCGGTGTGCCCGAATACAACAAGGGCGCACACGGCCAAAAAAGCCGTCAGGGCCCCAAGGCCCCGTGTCGTTCCATGTGTCATCAGCGACTGCTCTGCTGCCTGCGGCCCGGTCTTTTGCCGAGCCTGCGTTTTAATTGACCTCAGCCTAGCGACAGTCTGTCGGTGAATCCACCACCGAACGCGCTGCCTCGAAAAAACCCAATTCCGGGAAAGTGCCCGCCACATCTGGTGCGGGGGCGGGGGCTCGCCTACAAACGGGCGGTGAAAGATGGCGAAACCTGGGCGGCCCTCGGCGGCCTTTCGCCGAGCGACGGATTCAATTGACGAAAGGGCGCGCCATGCTCGACGCCGCCGATACCCGAAAGTCCACCGCAGCCGCCTGGTTCCGGGAGCTTCGGGACAGAATCACCTCGGCCTTCGAAGGCTTGGAGGACGCGGGCGCACCTGGTCCGTTTGAGACGCTGGAGCCCGGTCGGTTCGACGTGAGCGAGACACGGCGCGATGCAGGCGACGGGACCGACGCGGGCGGCGGGATCATGTCGGTCATGCGCGGCGGTCGCGTTTTCGAAAAGGTCGGTGTCAATTGGTCCGAGGTCCACGGCACCCTTGCCCCCCGCGCGCAAAAGGCAATGGCCGCCCGGGGCGTACCGGGGATGGAGGATGATCCGCGCTTCTGGGCCTCGGGCATCAGCTTGGTCGCACATATGCGCAACCCCCACGTGCCAGCGGTGCATATGAACACTCGCATGTTCTGGACGCCGCACGCCTGGTGGTTTGGCGGCGGCGCCGATTTGAACCCATGTTTGGAATACGACGAGGACACGGCCCATTTTCACGGCCAGATGCAGGCCGCCTGCGATGCCCATGGTTCGCTGGACGGCCAAGACCGCTACGCGAAGCTAAAGGCCTGGGCGGACGAGTATTTTTTCGTTCCGCACCGGGGTCGGGCACGGGGTGTCGGCGGCATCTTTTACGACGATCTGAACACTGGCGATTGGGACGCCGACTTTGCCTTCACCCGCGATGTGGGCGCCCATTTCCTGCCCGCGTTCCAGCCCTTGGTCGAGAAACGCCGGGCACAGCCGTGGTCGGAAGCCGACAAAGACGTGCAACTCACGCACCGTGGGCTCTACGCCGAATACAACCTCGTCTATGACCGCGGCACCAAGTTTGGCTTGGAAACGGGGCACAACGCCGATGCGGTTCTCATGTCCCTGCCTCCCGAAGCAAAGTGGCATTGATCCGCGTGGCTGCCTGAGGCCAGTTGCGCGGCCCGTCGCCACTCCGTGGTTTCACGAAGGTCCCCGTGTTCTGGGGTTAGGTGGGGTTCTGCCCGACAGCCTGGCGAGGGCGGACCCGACGCTCGTCCTGCGCTCCCAGCACGACGTCAGGTCGACGGGCCATTGTCCTGCGCTGGCACCAGCACACGCAACGCGCCTATGGCCTGAAACCCTGCGGTGAGGGCCTCGAACAGCGCCTGTCCCCGTTCATAGCCCACCACCGGGAGGTCGGGCGCGCAGCTTCCAACGGCCTCCGCCGCATCGGCCATGGCTGCTCGCCCAAACACATTCGACATCCCGATGGCGTCCTCTGACCGGTTCGCCAAGCAACCGGCCCGCACATGGCCATCCTCGGTTGCGACCAAGACCGTCATACCGGGGTGCGCCAAGATACCCTCCGGAAACATCCGTCCGTCCGTCGGCGAGCTTTCTTTCCAGGCGGCCTCCCACTGCTCCAAACCGATGGCCGTCGTCACAGCCCGCCAGCGACCGGGCCGTGTGCGGCCCGGCGCTCGCCAAATCCAGGTCGCGTCAAACAAGGTCTCCAGACCATGTGCCGGGCCATCGATCTCGCAAAAGCTGTCTTTGATCGCAACCCGAGGCCCGTGGACCTCTGTCACGGAGCGCAAAAGGTCTTCTGCCGCTCCGGGCTGGGTCACCACGCCATGGCCGTAATACGGCGGCGGCGGATCTAACGCGACAAACCCGGCAGCATCGCGCCGGAAGGCGAGCCCCTTTGCCGTGAAGACCGCCGCATAGAGATCCGCATTGTTGCGGGCCGCCATGCAGGCGCGCGGGGGGCTCACGCCCAGACCGCCGCAAAGTCCTGGTCATAGCCTTCGCCGCTCAAGTCATGCCCCTGGGCCACACGCGCACCCAAGCGTCCAAGCTCATCGCCGCATTTCGCCGCCGCCCCATTCCCGCCGCACAGCACGGTGACGTTGTCGCTGGCGGGGGCGATGTAGGGATACCCCGTCTCGGTCCAGACGACGGCACAGGCGCCAGTGCTTTCGCCCTCAATGCGCAGGCCCGGCAAGACTTGGCGCATTTCGGCCAACAGGCGCTGGCCCACGTCCCGGTCGCCGCCGCCGCGATACCACGCGGTCATCTCTGCGTCGGAGCGGATCTTGGGGCTCTCCACTTCTCCACCGATCTTAATGTAGATGTTGCCGTCCGGGTATCGGATCGGCGGCAGCATATAGAGGCCGTAGGTCCACCCCTCCGGCACCCAAATCAGGCTCGGCACATTGGCCAGGCGCGCAGCCTCCGCCTCGCTGACCTGGGCAAAGGCGATGGTGCGTCCCCAAACCGTCAGTTTCGGACGTCTGGGCAAAAGCCCGTCACTGGCCGCATGGGGTCCCGTGGCCACGATAAGGTGACCGGCAGACATCCGCGTCCCGTCCTTCAAACGCACGGACCCGCCGTCAAAGGCACAAGCGGTGTCACGCACCACACGCGCGCCAGCCTGCTCCGCAAGGCTGACCTGTGCCGCCCACATTGCCCGTGGGTCGATCCACCCCGCGGCCTCCGCTTCCCAAGTGGCCTTGCCGCCTTCAGGCAACGCCATCCCAAAGCGCGCCAAAACCTCCTCGGAAGTCAGCACCTCCGGCGCTGGGCTCAAGCCCCGCGCAACGGACAGAACGGCGCTGGTTTGGGCAGCCATTGGCCCTGATGTGGGTCCAGCCATCAACGCGCCACTTTGCTGGAAAATCCGTCGCCCCGACCGCGCTTCCAGGTCGGCATATCGTGCGATAGACCGCTGCGAGAGGTGGGACCAATCGGCGGTGCCTGCCCCTTGGCGTGTGATCCGCGCCGCATCGAAATGGCTGCCAAAGGGTCCGGCCCATTCCTGGGGGTCCGACGGCTCGGGCGCCGCGACCACCGCCACACGATGCCCCGCCTCCGCAAGGTAGCGTGCGCAGGGGGCACCCATCATGCCCCCGCCAATCACAATGACATCAAAGCTCTCCATGGGCGAAGCAGACCCGAAGCCCCGAGCGACCTCAAGCCTCTTCTTCTCGGCTCAAATACCTCCACGGGGGTGCGGGGGTGTGAAACCCCCGCTCCGACGGGTGACCTGGCTGACGGACTCTCCCCGTTACGCGGTTACGGTTTCCCGCAGGGTTTCAATCATCAGGGCCACGTTGTCCGGATTGGCATCGGGCGTGATTCCATGGCCGAGGTTGAAAATATGGGGCCCTTTGGCAAAGGCCTCTCGGATCCGTCGGACCTCGTCCACAAGATCCTGTCCGCCCGTCACCATATGCGAGGACTTCAAGTTGCCTTGGACGCAACCGTCCACCTGAACATGGGCTGCGGCCCATTCGGCCGATACCGAATCGTCAACGGCCACGCAATCGGCGCCGGTCGCGGCGTGGAAACCCACATAGCCGTCGCCTCCCTCCCGCGGGAAGGCGATAATCGGCAGCGAGGGATGGCGGCGCTTCAATTCCGTGATGATCCGCTTCGCGGGTGCCACGGCATAGCGCTGGAAGTCCTCGCCTTTCAGCGATCCCGCCCAACTGTCGAACAGCTTGACGGTCTCCGCACCCGCCTGGACCTGCATATCCAGGTACTCGATGGTGGCTTCCGTGATCCGGTCCATGAGGGCCTCAAAGACCTCGCGGTTGCCGTCCTTCAACCCATGGGCCGGGGCCTGATCGGGGGTGCCGCGCCCGGCGATCATATAGGTGGCCACGGTCCAAGGCGCGCCGGCAAAGCCGATGAGCGCCGTCTCGGACGGTAGCGAAGAGGCTAGGTTGCGGACGGTTTGATAGACGGGCGCTAGATGGTCATGGATATCGTCTTTGCCTTTCAGCTTGGCCAGACCCTCGGCATCGGTGATCGTCGACAACCGTGGTCCTTCGCCGGTGACAAACCAAAGATCCGCCCCCAGCGCATCGGGCACCAGCAAGATGTCCGCGAACAGAATCGCCGCATCAAAGCCAAAGCGCCGGATCGGTTGCAGCGTGACCTCCGTGGCCAAGTCTGGATTGTAGCACAGCGACAGGAAATCCCCGGCCTCAGCCCGCGTCGCCTTATACTCCGGCAAGTAGCGGCCCGCTTGCCGCATCATCCAAATCGGGGGCACGGGCAGGGTCTCTCCCGCCAAGGCGCGCGTCAGGGTCTTCATTTCTCGTCTCTCCCGGTCGGATGGGGTCTGGACAGCGTGTGGCAAGTTGGTGTCACAGTGTCAAACGGACAGCAGGTGTCAAGCACGCCTGACACTTTGCAAGCGGACAGACCTTATGACGACCCCCTTCTCCCCCGACCGGCCGCTCAAGATCGGAACACGGGGCTCTCCCCTCGCCCTGGCCCAAGCCCATGAAACCCGTGCCCGGTTGATGACAGCCCTTTCTTTGCCGGAGGAGGCCTTCGAGGTTGTTGTCATCTCCACAAGCGGCGACCGTATTCTGGACCGGCCGCTCAAAGAGGTCGGCGGCAAGGGCCTTTTCACCCGTGAGATCGAGGAACAGCTTCTGGCGGGCGACATCGATATCGCCGTTCATTCGACCAAAGACATGCCGACCGAGCAGCCCGAAGGGCTGATCCTGGACACGTTTTTGCCCCGGGAAGATGTGCGCGATGCTTTCGTGACGCTGGACGGGCGGGCCATGTCCGATTTGGCTGAAGGCAGCGTGGTCGGTACGTCCTCCCTGCGCCGCCGGGCGCAACTGGCCTACCGGCGGCCCGATCTGCAGGTGGTGGAGTTTCGCGGGAACCTGCAAACCCGCATGAAAAAGCTCCGCGATGGCGTGGCCGAGGCCACCTTCCTGGCCATGGCGGGGTTGCGGCGCCTCAACCTGGACGATGTTCCGCGCACGGCCATAGACACTTTGGACATGCTGCCTGCCGTTGCCCAGGGCGCCATCGGGATCGAGCGCCGCATTGACGACGACGCCATGGCCGAAACGCTGTCGCTCATCCACGACACGGATACGGGCGCACGGCTCGCGGCGGAGCGGAGCTTTTTGCTGACACTGGACGGATCTTGCGAGACCCCCATTGCAGGTTTGGCGGAGTTGGATGGGGCGAAGCTGCGCATGCGCGGGGAGGTGCTGCGCCCCGACGGATCTGACGTGCTGGAAGAGGCGGGCGACGCGCCGCGCGAAGACGGTGCGGCGCTGGGGCGCGAGTTAGGTGCAAAGTTGCTGGAGCGGGCGCCAAGCGGGTTCTTCGACTGGCGGGTCTGACGCCGCACGCGTTTTCAGGTTTTGACGCAAGCCCAAGGGACGGCGCGCGCACCGCTAACGGCACGCGCGCTGCCTTTGGCGACAGATTTACGTTTTGTGCCTGGGCAAGCGTTGGCGGCAACGATTGGCCTTCGGTCCACCGCCCAGCGAATCTGGCGCGCGGCGCGTCACGCGCTTTGTTGCTCTCTATCCAGCCGGGGCAGGGGCAAAGAGTTTTCAATGAAAACTCTTTCCAGACTTTTCAACGAAAAGTCTGTGCCCGTGTCACCCGGCCCAGGGACCGTGTTGACCCGTTTTGCCGTTCACATGCTCGAACCCATGCAGACCGAAGAAATCCCGTTGTCCCTGCACCATGTTCGCCGTGCCACGGGCCGTGCGCATGGCGTCGAAGTAAGCCAGACCGGATGAGAGCGCGGGAAGGGGATGGCCGTTCAGAGCCGCTTGGGCCACGACCTCCCGGAGGGCCTGATGATTGTCGCGCATGATTGCCGCGAAGTGGTCAGTGAACATCAGGTTGGTGCCCGGCGCATCGGCCAGGGCGGAGGACATATCGTCCAGCATGCTCGACCGGATGATGCAGCCTTGGCGCCAAATCTGTGCGATCCGGGCCATGGGCAAATCCCAGCCAAAGTCGCGCATGGCGGCCGACAGCATCTCGAACCCCTGGGCGTAGCAGATCACCTTGCCCGCAATCAGCGCCCGCTCCAACGTGTCGTGGCTCAGCCCGTCCAGGGCCTGGGGCGCGGGGCCAAAGATACGCTCGCCCTCCGTCCGTTCCTCCCGCCGTGCCGACAGGTTGCGCGCGACAACCGCCGCTTCGATTGCTGGAACGGGGGCGAGGCGATGCTGGCTCTCGATGGCGGTCCAACGCCCGGTGCCCTTCTGGCCAGCGGCATCGACGATCACCGACAGCAGCGGCTCACCGGTGGCAACGTCCTGCGCTTTGGCCACTTTGCCCGAAATCTCGATTAGGTAGGATTGGAGCGGTCCGGCATCCCAGGCCGCGAACACGTCGCCAATGGCCTCTGGCGCCATGCCATGGCCGTCTCGCAGGATGCCGTACACCTCGGCGATCATTTGCATGTCGGCATATTCGATGCCGTTGTGGACCATCTTGACGAAGTGCCCGGCACCGCCTGGTCCCATGAGCGCCGCGCAGGGGTCGTCCTCGTGCTTGGCGGAAATGGCGGTCATGATGTCAGCCACGCGGTCCCAGTGCTCCTGGGCGCCGCCACCCATGATCGACGGCCCATGTCGGGCGCCCTCTTCCCCACCGGAGACGCCGACCCCAAGGAACGGCCCCCGATTGTCATGAACCCGTCGGTCAGTGTCGGAGAACAGCGCATTGCCACAGTCGATGATCAGGTCTTCGGCGTCCAGCAGCGGGCGCAAGGCGTAGATCTGATCGTCCACTGCCTGGCCGGCGGGTACCATCAGGATGATGGCGCGGGGCGTTGCGATGGCGGCGACAAGCTCTTCGAGGCTTTCGGTCGGGGTGATCTTTGTGCCCAAGTCTCCGGCCCCGGCCGCAAAATCACGCGTGACTTGCGTGGTGCGATTAAAGACAGCGATGTCGAACCCTTTTTCCGCGATGTTGGACGCCAGCGCCGCCCCCATCGTTCCCAGCCCGATCAATCCAATCCGCGCCTGTCCGCCTGCGTCCGCCATACCCAATCCTCCATCGCCGTTTCCCTGGTCCTAGCCCCCTGCGCGCCAGGGGGGAAGGGGTCAGTGTTATCGAAAACATCCACGGCGTTTCGCCGCAGGTGGTCTCGGGATGGTTGCCAGGGCGCGCTTGCGGAACATAATGCGAACCTATGGGAAAGATGACGATTCAGGATAAGCTGGCGCTTCTGTCAGATGCCGCCAAGTACGACGCCAGCTGCGCGTCTTCGGGCACGTCCAAGCGGGGATCGCGCGACGGCAAAGGGCTTGGGTCGACCACCGGGTCGGGCATTTGCCATGCCTATGCGCCCGACGGGCGCTGCATCAGCCTACTCAAGATCCTGATGACGAACTACTGCGTCTACGACTGCGCCTATTGTGTGAACCGGGTGTCGTCCAACGTGCCCCGCGCGCGCTTTACGGTCGAGGAGGTCGTCTGGCTAACGTCGGAGTTCTACCGCCGGAATTACATCGAGGGTCTATTCCTGTCGTCAGGGATTATCAAATCCTCCGATTACACCATGGAGGAGATGGTTCGCATCGCAGAGAAGCTGCGCGAAGGCGGCTTTCGCGGCTACATCCATCTGAAAACCATCCCCGAGGCCAGCCCCGAGTTGATCGAGCGCGCTGGCCTCGTCGCCGACCGCCTTTCGATCAACATCGAGTTGCCGACGGATGCGAGCGTCAAAGCCTATGCGCCGGAAAAGGACCCTGCGGGTATTCGCCAAGCCATGGGCAAGGTGCGCCTGACCAAGGAAGACTACGGTGAGCGGAGCTTTACCGGTCGGCGGCGGGGCAAGTTCGCCCCCGCAGGCCAATCGACCCAGATGATCGTCGGGGCGGATGATGCCAATGACGCGACCATCCTGGGCAATTCCACACGGCTCTATGGGTCCTACGGATTGAAGCGGGTGTATTACTCCGCCTTTTCGCCGATCCCGGACAGCAGCGCGGTGCTGCCGCTCGTCGACCCGCCCTTGATGCGGGAACATAGGCTGTATCAGGCGGACTGGCTTCTGCGGTTCTACGACTTTTCCCTCGACGAGATCGTGACCCGGGACGATGGGGGGATGCTGGATCTGGACGTCGATCCGAAACTGGCCTGGGCCTTGGCCAATCGCGAGCGTTTTCCCGTGGATGTGAACCGTGCGGAGAAGGCGTTGTTACTGCGGGTCCCTGGCTTTGGGACCAAGATCGTGGATCGGATCCTCAAGGCGCGCCGCTCCGGTGCCGTCGGGTTGGAGGATATTCGCCGCATGGGCGGTCGGGTGAAGGCCGCACGGCCATTCATCGTCACGCGCGATCACCATCCGGGCGGCACCCTCGATCAGGAGGATCTGCGCGCCCGGTTCGTCAAGCCCAAGCAAATGGAGCTGTTTTGATACGGTTGCCGCTGCGGTGGGCCTCGGAGGTCTCCGAGGCGGGCCTGCGGTGCACCGCAGGCGGCGCTGGCCGCTGATGTTTGCGCCTCGCCTGCCACGTCTGGGCACCCGGGCGGCTTGGCGTGATGCGGCCCGGCGATTGGTCCATGTGGCGCCGTCTGAGGTGGACTGGGGCTGGCCCGATGCGCCCAGCCCGCTGTTTGACACGCCTCTACCGCCGCCGTCGGACCTCACCGTGCCCAAGGTCTTTACTGACCTAACGCGTCTGCTCTGCGCGGAAAGAACGGGCCGGGGATTTGCGCTGGCCCACGCGTTGCTGCATCGGTTGCAAGGCACCCGCGGCTTGCTGAGTCACCGGGCCGACCCGGATGTGGCGGCGGCCGAACGCATCGCCAAGGATATCCGCCGAGATCTGCACAAAATGCATGCCTTCGTTCGCTTCCGGGAGGCGGGGGATCAGACCGACCGGCGCCGCTTCGTCGCCTGGTTTGAGCCGACCCACCGCATAGAAGAGGCCGTTGCGGATTTCTTCGTGAACCGCTTCGGCGACATGGACTGGACGATTGTCACCCCCGAGGTGACCACCGCTTATGTGGGCGGACAGCTGAGCCAACGGGCCGTCTCGGCCACGCGCCCCGAGGATGGGGACCCCTTGGAGGAACTCTGGACGACCTACTACAGCAACATCTTCAATCCAGCCCGTCTCAAGGTCGATGCCATGACCGCCGAGATGCCCAAGAAATACTGGCGCAATCTCCCTGAGGCGCGGGTCATTCCCTCTCTGATCGCCGGGGCTCGGGCGCAAGTGACGGTCATGCAGGCCGCCACACCCAATCCCGCGCGTCCCGTGTTGGAGAAGCAGGCTGCCCCCGATGCCCACCCCGCACCGGACGGAACGCTGGATGCCACGCGCGCGGCCGCCGCGTCCTGCACCGCGTGCCCTTTACACGGTCAAGCGACCCAGACCGTCTTTGGCGAGGGGCCACAGGACGCTCGCATAATGATCGTGGGCGAGCAGCCGGGCGATCGGGAGGATTTGGCAGGGCGTCCCTTTGTGGGGCCTGCGGGTCAGCTTTTCGATGAGGTCGCCGCACGTGCGGGGCTAGATCGGGGTCAGTTCTACGTCACCAATGCCGTGAAGCACTTCAAATTCGTGGCGCGGGGAAAGCGTCGAATCCACCAACGTCCCGGTCTGTCCGAGATCCGGGCCTGCAAGCCTTGGCTCAACCAAGAGATTGCCTTGCTCGACCCGCAGGTGATCGTCGCCATGGGCGCCACGGCGCTCCATGCGGTGACCGGCTCTGGTAAAGGCATCACCTCGCGCCGCGGGCACCTGGAGCAGACCCGAGACGGGCGTGCCGTCTTCGTGACCTTTCACCCAAGCTATCTGTTGCGCCTGCCCGATGCGGGTCACCGCTTGGAACAAACGGAGCTTTTCGTCCAGGATCTCACAAAAGTTCGTCAGATGCTCAATTAATGGGCATATGTTTGCTGCGGCGCAGCAGGCGCTTGCCCTAGATGGCGGTTTTTTGCTGCTCTGCAGAATTTTGCCATAAATGGCTGGAACCGAATCCGGACACATGGCTTGGCTTCCCGTGGCGTCACAAGCCGCCGTTCGGGGGAACGAACCGCAGGAGCTGCTCCATGAATTGTCTTGAAACTGTTATATTTCCCGTCGCTGGGCTGGGCACGCGCATGCTCCCCGCGACGAAGGTTACACCGAAAGAACTACTGCCCGTTTACGATACACCCTTGCTGCAGTTCGCCCTGGATGAAGCCCTTGCTGCAGGTGCGAAACGCATTGTTCTCGTTTCGCATCCGTCCAAGCCCGCGCTGGCCGAATACCTGCGCCCCGATCCTGGCCTTGAACAGAAGCTGGCCGCGAAGGGCAAAGACGATTTGCTGCGTGCCGTGCAAGCCAGCCGGTTGCCGTCCGACGTAGACCTACACATTGTCATGCAGACCGAGCAATTGGGGTTGGGTCACGCCGTTTTGTGCGGTGCGGATGTGGCAGGCGATGGTCCGGTCGGTGTCATCCTGCCCGATGACTTGATGCTGGGGGCGCCCTGTCTCGCTGAAATGACCGAGGCCTACGATCCTGCCACCATGCGCAGCCTCGTCGCGGCCCAGCAGGTCCCGGCGGAGAATGTGTCCCGCTACGGTATCTTCGACTGCGACGAAAGCCGTCCTGGGGCAACGCTTCCGGCCCGCCGCTTTGTGGAAAAGCCCGCCGCCGATGCCGCGCCGTCTCGACTGGCTGCGGTGGGGCGCTACATCCTCGATGAGAGCGTATTTGATGTGTTGCGCAAGACAGGCCGTGGGGCGGGTGGAGAGATCCAATTGACAGACGCGATTGCCGCCATGGGCGGGATTCACGCCTTCCGGTTCTCGGCCACGCGGTTCGACTGCGGCTGTCGCGATGGACTGGTCGAGGCGACCTTGGCTGTCCAACGGGCCCGCAAGCGCACGCATCTGCACGTCGCGGCGGAGTAACGCCCGGGAGGGTATCGAGGATGCTATACTACCAGATGATGGGTTTTATGGAGGGCGACAGGCCCCGCGCAGACTACGATTTGCCGCTGCCGCCGCCAGACACCGCGTCTTTGTTCCTGGATTTTGACGGAACGCTGGTAGATATCGCCGACCGCCCCGATGGGGTGGTCGTTCCGCCTTTGGTGCCCGCGTTTTTGGAAATGGCGCAGAAGCGGTTGGCCGGTCGTGTGGCCATCGTATCCGGTCGATCCGTGGCGCAGTTGGAGGCGTTCTTGCCCGACTTCGACGGTCCCCTGATCGGCTCCCACGGGGCGGAACGGCGGATCGCGGGCGAGACCACCCAGGCCCGGGAGTTCGACGCGGATCGCATCGACGTCTTGCAGCGCATGGTGACGGATTTCGCCTCGCTCCACCCCGCGTTCTTGGTCGAGACGAAGCCGACGGGCGTCGTTCTACATTACCGTCAAGCGCAGGAGCAGGGCGCCCTGGCGCTCCGCTTCATGGACAGTATTGCAGCGGCAGCAGACGGGTTCCGCCTGCAACCGGCGCTTTGTGCCTATGAAATCAAGCCCGACAGCGTCGGCAAGGACATCGCCCTGGCGGATCTGTTCGACACAGCGCCGTTTGCCGGGACAACGCCGGTCTATGCGGGCGATGATTTGACCGATGAACCGGCGCTGGCCTGGGCCGCGGATCAAGGCGGCGCGGCCATCAAAGTGGGAGAGGCCGACACCGTCGCAGCCCACCGCTTGCCCTCACCCCAGGCCCTCCTGGATAGGTTGGGAGCTTGGCTTGCCTGACGGTCATCCTTTGCCCGCGCCCGAAGAGTCCACGGGGCGCCTGATCGTCTTGTCCAATCGCATCCCAAAGGGCGACGTGCCCGCCGGGGGTCTTGTCTTCGCCCTGCATGAGGCGCTGACCAACGCGGGTGGCCTGTGGATCGGGGCCGGCGACCCCAGTGAACAGGCCCAAGACGGGCTGACGGAAATCGGGTCTGACGCCTATACCCGCTTCACTTTCGATCTGACCGAGACCGAGCACAAAGGCTTCTACCTGGGCTATTCCAATTCGGTGTTATGGCCGCTGTTCCACCACCGGTCGGACCTGTTGGAAATCAACGCAGAGGATTTCGAGGCCTACGCCGCCGTCAACGCGCGCGTCGCCAGGTCTATCGCGGCGATCCTGCGCCCCGACGATGTTATCTGGATCCACGACTATCATTTTCTGATGGTCGCAGCGGAACTGCGGGCCCTCGGGGTGGAGGCTCGGATTGGTCTGTTCCTGCATATTCCGTTCCCCAATGTGACGGACATCTTGGCCCTGCCGGAGGCGGCGCAGTTTCCGACGTGGCTGGCCGCCCATGACATCGTCGGTCTTCAAGCCCAACGTGACGTGGCCGCGGCCTTCGATGTCCTGCGCCAGGATGAGCGTGCCCAAGTTCTGAAGGAAGGCACCTGGGGTCTCGAGGGGCGCGTGTTCTCGGTGCTGAGCTTTCCCATCGGGATCGACGCCGAGGGCTTTGCCGAAACGGCGGCTGCTGTCCCGACCCCTGAACTGCAACTTGCCCCCAAGGCGCCCCTTTTGATCGGTGTGGACCGGCTCGACTATTCCAAGGGCCTTGTCCATCGGTTCCAGGCATTCGGGACGTTCCTCGCAGGCCGCGACGAGGATGCGCCGCGCCCGACGTTCCTGCAAATCGCGCCGGTCTCCCGCGAAGACGTAGCCGCCTACCAGGACATCCGAGAAGAGTTGGAGCGCGCGGCAGGGTCCATCAACGGCGCCCATGCCGATCTGGATTGGACCCCCATTCGTTACGTGCGCCGCCATATCGACCGCGAACACATCGCCGCGCTGTATCGACGGGCGGATGTAGCCTTGGTGACCCCTTTGGCGGATGGGATGAACCTTGTGGCGAAAGAGTTTGTGGCAGCCCAAGACCCAAATGATCCGGGGGTTTTGATCTTGTCGCATTTCGCGGGGGCCGCCGAACAAATGGAGGCGGCTCTGCTGGTAAATCCCTTTGATGAGACCAGCTTTGCCGAAACGATCGCCGCGGCGCTGACCATGCCGTTGGAGGAGCGCATGTCGCGCCATGGCGCGCTCATGCGCGGTGTGTTCGAACAGGACATTGCGTGGTGGACGACAACTTACCTCGACCGCCTGCGCGACGGCGTTCCGTCCCTCGGAGAGCCTTAAGCTCGGCAATCGTTCAGTATCGTCATGTGATGGCATCAGCGAGGTGAACGACCGACCTGCAGGTGTCAGCGCCTTGGTCGTAGCGGGTCCGGACGCGGCGCCAGTCCCTGAGGCGATTCATGGCGCGTTCGATGGTTCTGTGGCCACGATCAGGTGGACCTTCGTCGTGGGTCCCCGCGCGCGCGATGGCGTGCCTCGCCTCCCCTTTGGACCCAGTGGCAGAGCGCGCGACCTTCACGAAGGCGCTGTCGATGACATGCGCCGCACCCAGAGCGATCTCGCGTGGCGCCGCGAACAGGTGCTTCCAAATGCTGCGCCGGGAGCAGCGGCTCCAGCGCCCGTAGACCGCCGGACAGTCACGCCAGGGGCAGCCAAACCGTGGAACGTGCACGATGCCGGGGATAGCCCGACGGTCGGCCGCCCGACGCGTGCCCGGTTGGTTTGTCGGAAGATGGGGTACAATCGCAGACCACCGCCGACCGCTCAGCCAGACCACGCCCGCTATGGGCTCCGCCCCCTCCCGATCCCGTCAGAATGGGGACATTTCAATTGCTTGATTGGGCACCCGGCGTCAGGGGCTCTCACGCCCTCACGCCCTCACGGTCGCCGTTTCACATCGCTTGGGTGATTGGTGGCGGTACAGGGACTCGAACCCCGGACACAAGGATTATGATTCCTCTGCTCTAACCAACTGAGCTATACCGCCACTGGCGCGCGGGATACGGAACGCGCGGGGGGGCGTCAAGCGCGTTTTGGCCGCTTTTCTTCCCCAGGATGTCGTGGCACCGTCGCGACTTCGGAGGTGTCCCATGAAAGATCATCACGCGGATCCGCTGGATGCGTTGCGCAGCTTGCTGGGCGAGGCGCATGTTCTCACCGGTCAAGCCACGGAGCGGTTCGCCAAGGACTGGACTGGCAAATGGCGGGCCGACCCGCTGGCCGTTGTCCGCCCGGCGTCGACTGCGGAGGTTCAGGGCTGCGTCCGGGTCGCTGCGGACCATGGGCTGTCCATCGTCCCCGTTGGCGGCAACACCGGCCTCGTCGGGGGCACGGCCAACACCGGCGCATTGATGATCTCGTTCGAACGCATGACTGCCATTCGCGAGGTGCGGCCTGACGCAGGGCTTGCCGTGGTTGAGGCGGGGGCGATCCTGTCCGATGTCCACGACGCCGTCGCAGCCCATGATCTGATGTTTCCGCTCACCTTGGGCGCGCGCGGCTCCGCCCGGATCGGTGGCTTGCTCTCGACCAACGCGGGGGGCTCCAATGTGGTGCGCTATGGCTCCACCCGGGGTCTGGTTTTGGGGATCGAGGTGGTGCTGGCCGATGGCCGGGTGCTGGATCTGATGAGCGAGTTGCGCAAGGACAACTCCGGCTATGATTTGCGAGACCTCTTCATCGGGGGCGAGGGCACCCTGGGCGTGATCACCGCCGCCGTGCTGCGCTTGGTACCGGCACCCCGGTATCATGCTGCCGCTTTGGCTGCCGTCCGAGATCTACCAGCTGCCTTACGCGTCTTGCGGGCGCTTCAGACGGCTACGGATGGCGCGGTGGAAGCCTTCGAATACATGCCGCGCACCTACATGGAGGCCCTGGCCCAACACCGCCCCGATCTGCGGCAGCCCTTCGCCATCCACGACCACGCCGTTATGATCGACCTCGGCGGTCTCAGCCGACCCTTAGGTGATATGCTGGAACAGGTCCTGGCCGATGCCGTTGAGGCAGGGGATGTCTTGGACGCCACCGTCGCCCAGAACGAGGCCCAGCGGGCCCATATCTGGGAGATGCGCGAGGCCGCCGCCGAAATCACCTTCACCCGCTTGCCCATCGTCGACAACGACGTGGCGCTGCCCTTGGATGGTGTGGCTCCGTTCATTGAGACGATGACCGCGCGGCTGGCCCAGATGGACGCAGGCGCAGACCACTTGATTTGTGCGCATTTGGGTGACGGCAACATCCACCTGACGGTCTATCCTACGTCCGATGCCCCGGCACACCTGGACGCAATCCGGGAGATGATCGAAGAGGTCACCGTCGATCTGGGCGGCTCCATCAGCGCGGAACACGGGATCGGCCTGTCCAAACTGGGCACCATGTCCCGCCGCAAGGACCCCGTCGCGCTGGACGTGATGCGCGCGATCAAAGGCGCCTTGGATCCGGACAACCGCCTGAACCCCGGTAAGGTTGTGCCAGAGGCTTGAGTCGGGCCCAATTTTTCACGAAAAATTGGCGGCCCCTCAGCCGTCGCGCCCCAGTTGGGTGAGGACAAGGCCCAACGCCATGGTTGCCAATCCCAGCAAGCGCAGGGGTGACACTCCCGTCGCCCGCGCGCCGAACAGGCCGAATTGGTCGATGAGCGCGGATGAGATCATTTGGCCCAGCAGGACGAACAGCACCGCGTTGCCGACGCCAAAGACGGGCGCGATCCAAGTGATGGACAGCACGTAGAAGGCGATCAGCGCCCCGGCCAGAAACAGATGGGGCGGCTGGCCAGCCAGACGCGCGAAGCCGCCGAGGCCCGTCACGCTGGCCACCACCGCCGAACAGGTGAAGGCCACAGCAAACAGGACCGTTGCCGCCGCCGCTGGCGCCCCAATGTTGGCCCCTAAACGTGCGTTCAACGCCGCGAGGATCGGGATGCCGATCCCTGCGGCCAACATGATCAAGGCGTGGTGCATTCCGCGGCCTCCACCTTCGCCAGCCACTGGCGCAGGGCCTCGGTCGTGGCCTCCGGCTGTTCCAGAGTGGGCAAATGCCCCGCATCGGGCACGATCACCAGGTCTGAGCCGGGGATCAGCCCGTGCATCCCCTCATGCCGGAACACGGGGCAGAGCCCGTCGTCTGCCCCGCACAAGACCAGGGAGGGCACGCGCACGTCGCGCAGGACCTGCTGCTGGTCGGGCCTTACCATCAGCGCGCGGGACTGGCGGACAAACACCTCTGGCCCCAAAGCCTCGGCCATGGCCATGCAAGTGTCCAGGATCGCCCCGACATTCGGGCCATCGGCCAGGTAGTTGGGCTTCATCTCATCGCGCATCACGCGGCGCAGCCCGCCGTCTTGGACCGCCGCGATCTGGGGCGCGCGCCGCTGGGCCACGGCCTCGGCCTCCGACTTGGGGTTGGTGTCCATCAGGGCCAGACCCGCCACGCGGTCCGCCGCCTGGGCCATGATCTCCATGGCGACGATGCCGCCCATGCTCAGCCCCGCCAGTGCGAACCGTGGCGGCGCCACGCGCAGGACCTCCGCCGCCAGGGCCTGGACCGTCTCCGCGCCGCCGATGGGGGCGACCATCACGGCCCGATCGTGGATCGCCGCGAGCTGGGGCGCGAACAGGCGCGCGTCGCACATCATCCCCGGCAACAGGACCAAAGGTATCACGGCCATCCCCTCCCATGCAGCCCATTGCATACCAAGGAACACCGCATTTGACCGGGGCACAAGCTCTGGCTAGGCTCCAGTATCTGCAATCGTTGGGAGGCGATGTGTGATGACCGATCTTCTGATTCTCGTGGGGGCCGTCTGTCTGGCCGTAGCCGTGGCCCGGATCCTGGTGCAGACCCTGCGCCGGACCGACACCCGCGACGACGCGCAAACCCAATAGACCTTAGCCGCCCAGGTGACGCTCACCCCGTGCGCGGGCCAGCCGCATCTGCTTCATCCGTTCGCGGAAACGGTTGCGGTCGGTCTCAGTGAACTGACCAACGCAGTGGTGACACTGAACCCCCGGCTCATAGGCGGGCAGGGCGGTGTCGGCCTGGGTCAGGGGACGCCTGCAAGCATGACACAGCACATGCTCGCCCTCGGCCAAGCCGTGTTCCACGCTCACGCGGTCGTCGAACACGAAGCAAGCGCCCTGCCATAGGCTCTGCTCCGCCGGGATCTCTTCCAGGTATTTCAGGATGCCACCCTGGAGGTGGACCACGTCATCGACGCCCTGTCCGCGCAGGTAGGCCGTGGATTTCTCGCAGCGGATTCCACCGGTGCAGAACATGGCGATGCGCTTGCCCTCGAACCGCTCGCGGTTCGCTTCCCACCACTCGGGAAAGGCGCCAAAGCTCTCGGTTTTCGGGTCGATTGCCCCGTCGAAGGTGCCGATGGCCACTTCGTAGTCGTTGCGCGTATCGATCACCACGGTGTCCGGGTCGCGGATGACCGCGTTCCAATCGGCGGGCGCAACATAGCGGCCTACGCCCAACAGAGGGTCTACGTCGGGCTGTTTCATGGTCACGATTTCGCGCTTTAGCCGCACCTTCAGCTTGCCAAAGGGCATCTGCGCTGCGGTGCTGTACTTCGCCTCTAGCCCGTCGCACCCGGGCAGGCTGCGCAGGTGGGTCAGCAGGTCCTCGACCCCAGAGGCTGACCCCGCGATGGTGCCGTTTAGCCCCTCGCGGGCGATCAGGATCGACCCTTTGATGCCAGCCCGCTCTGCCACCGCAAGGATGGCGGGGCGGAGCGCGCTTGGGTCCGGCAGGCGCGCGAATTTGTAGAAGGCTGCAACGGTGATCATGGGGCGCGGTCTACGACCTGGGGCGGGTGGCCCGCAAGACCGGGGGAGGTGTCGGGGGGCAGGTGCTTCGGGGGGCTGGCGTCGCCACCATACAAAAGTCACAACAGGGCCGAACCTTTCCGACCCGCCGAGGAGCCCCCATGACCCGCCCCCAGACCAACGCCCTGATCGTGATCGACGTGCAAAACGGCTTCTGCCCCGGTGGCAACCTCGCCGTGCCCGGCGGGGATGAGATCGTGGCGGGCATCAACGCGCTGATGCCGTCGTTTGCCCATGTGATCCTGACGCAGGATTGGCACCCGGCGGGACATTCCTCCTTCGCGTCCAGCCATCCGGGCAAGACCCCCTATGATGTGACCGAGATGCCCTACGGTCCCCAGGTTCTCTGGCCTGACCATTGTGTCCAAGGCACCGAGGACGCGGCCTTTCACCCGGACCTTGTGACCGACCCGGCACGGGCGGTTATCCGCAAGGGGATGAACCCGGCGGTGGACAGCTATTCGGCCTTCTTTGAGAATGACCGCCTGACGCCCACCGGGCTGGAAGGTCTGCTGCGGACCCTCGGGGTCGAGGCGGTGACCTTGGTCGGCTTGGCGACGGACTTCTGCGTGACCTATTCCGCGCTGGACGCGGCGCGGCTCGGGTTTCGCACGACAGTGATCGAATCCCTGACGCGGGCCATCGATCTGGACGGGTCTTTGGCTGCGGCGCGGGACCAGATGCGTGAGGGCGGTGTCGGATTGGAGTGAATCCGACACAAGCGTGTCGCATTTCGACGCAATTCGTCACAAAGTGGTCGCATTTCCCTTTTCAGCAGCGTCCCGGGCTGCGCAGGCTATGCAGATAGTAACAATAATGGGACGCGACCGGGATGAGTAACCTACAACCACCACTGACCGATCTACCGATCGAAACGACCGAAGGAGGGTTCTACAACGGCTTTGCTAAGCAAGTCGCCGTGCCCGCCAAGGTTATCATTTCCGTGCTCTGCGTCTGGGCCATCGTCTGGCCGATCCAATCTGGCGCTGTCCTCTCGGGCCTCAATTCCTGGATCCTGGGCAATGCCGCCGCTTGGTACATCTGGACCGTCGCGCTCTTCGTGATCGTCTGCTTGGGTCTCGCTCTTTGGCCGACCTCGGGGCGTATGAACCTGGGCTGCGACGACGAAAAGCCGGAGTTCTCGAACTTCTCTTGGTTCTCCATGATGTTTGGCGCAGGCATCGGCGTCGGCATGCTGACCTGGGCCGTGGCCGAACCGGTCGCCCACTTCCAGAACAACCCAGAGGTGATCCAGGGCATCACCACCGCCAAAGAGGCTGACAACATCCTCATGGCCTACAAGTGGTCCTACCTGCACTGGGGTCTGGGCGCTTGGGCGTGTTACGCCATCGCGGGTCTTGGCCTGGCGTTCTTCGCCTATCGCCGGGGTCTGCCCCTGACCATCCGCTCGTCGCTGACGCCGCTGTTCGGGTCGTCGCTGGCGGGTTGGCTGGGCCATGTCATCGACATCGTTGCCGTGGTCGCGACCATCCTGGGTGTTGCCCAAACGCTGGGCTTCGGGGTGGAGCAATTCGTGGCGGGTCTGACCCGGATCGGGATCGGCGGTTTGGCTGATGCGGACGGGGCCGTGACCACCACCGGGATCATCGTCGCGCTGTTGATCATCATGGGGGCCTCGACGCTTTCGGCGCTGTCGGGCGTGGGCAAGGGCATCAAATGGCTGTCGAATATCAACATGGTGCTGTCGATCTTCCTGCTGTCGTTCTTCATCATCTTCGGCGCCACGTTCTTCGGTCTGAACGCCTTCTTTGTCGGCATCTGGGAATATCTGATCGCCTTCCCGGGGCTGAGCTTCAACGTCTGGTCCTCTGACGGCGTCGAAGGTTCCGAATCCTTCCTGCTGGCACAGTGGCAGGGCTGGTGGCCGGTGTTCTACTGGGCTTGGTGGATCGCCTTCGCACCCTTCGTCGGTCTGTTCCTGGCGCGCATCTCGCGCGGGCGCACCATTCGGGAGTTCATCCTGGGCGCCATGATCGTGCCCTCGCTGATGTGCTTCGTCTGGTTCGCCTGGGCCGGTGGCACCGCCATAGATCTGGAGCTGAACGGCGGCGCGAATGGTGTGATCTATGAGGCCGGCAACGGCGACAAGATCTTCGCCATGACCGAGTTCATGTTGGCCCCCATTGCCCAAGTCCTGGCCTGGGGCATGGCCCTGCTGATCGTGGTGCTGCTGATGACTTTCCTGGTGACCTCGGCGGACTCGGCGGTTCTGATCGTCAACACGATCAACGCCGCTGGCGACGAAGGCCCCAAGGCGCGTCCGCACATTATCTTCTGGGGCGTGGCCCTGGGCACGGTGGTGGCCGGTCTGCTGATCTCTGGCGGGACCTCGGCCATTCAGACGGCCATGGTGATCGGGGCGCTGCCCTTCTCCATCGTGATGGTTCTGATGTGTGTCGCGCTCATCAAGGCGACCTGGAATGACGGTCGCCGTGAAAAGGCTGGCGTTCCGACGACCCACGATCAGATCGACGGGGCCACCCCGCCGGACCTGGGTCCGGGCGTGCCCGCCGAGTGATCGGATCACATGCTGTTTGCGGGGGCCCTTCGGGGCCTCCGTTTTCGTTTGGCCCTTTCGGTCGCCGCGCGGGGGTGGTGTAGTCCCCACGACAGGAGGACCGCCATGCCCCCCCGCACAGCCCGCGCCGCCCGCCGTGCCGCCCGTAAGATTGGTGCCCCGACCGACCGCGACAGCCTGCGCGCTGCGATCCTGGCGGCCCGACTGCCTGGCCATCCGCCTGCCGTGACAGATCAAGCGCGCGATCTGCTTTTGGCTTGGTTGGACGCTGCGCCCCAGCCCTACGAGGTGCTTCTCCGCCACCTCTCCGACGGCACCGCCGCGACCCAGATCGGAGAGGCGCTGCTGGCCCGCAGCCCCGTGCCAGAGGGTCTGGCCTGTGGCCAGGGCTGCGCTTTTTGCTGCATTCTCCCCGGCGACGATGGCGGCACCATCACTGGGGCTGAGGCCCGCCGCCTACACGCCGCCCTCGGTCCCCAACCTCAGGAAACACCTTGGCACCCGGATGCCTGCCCCGCCTTGGACCCGGCCACGCGTCTCTGCCGGGCCTATGACGCACGACCGATGATTTGTCGCACCTACGTGAGCCAGGACGTGACCGCCTGCGAAGCCATCGCGGAGGGTGAGGCACGTCCCGGCACGGGCACCCTCCCGCCCCAGGTGATCTATGTGACGGCCCATGCGCTGGTCCGCGTGGCCTTGGGCAAGGGGGCGCCCACCTTCTCCCTGCGGGCCGTGGCGCGCGCCGCTGCCGATGGCGTGCCCATGGATGAGGCGCTCCCCGCGGCCCGCCACGCGCCCGCCAACCTGATGGCGGAGCGCCGCCGTCTTGCGCGCAGCTTGCCACGCTGAAGCTGTCGCTGGTTAGCGCGTCTCACTGGTGTTGCCCAAAGTGCCCGCGACTATTGCCCCAGGGCCCTCGTAGAGACCCTGTTGAGTTCACGCACCACGGTCTCCAGAGGGCGCTTCCGGCGCGCCTCGCGCGCCTCCGTCCTCGGGCCTTCCCCGAGGACTCGCCCCATCACAGGCGCTTCATCGAAAGGGCGCCCGACCGTGGGGCGCTAGACGTCCACTTCCAACTGGTCCAACAGGAGGACCGGCCCGAAGGCCGCAGACATCATCATCCCAATCCTGCCCTGCCCAACGACCACGCCCGTGGCGGGCACGAAGACCCCCGATTTGACCACGTCGAAGCCTTCCAACTGGGCCAGCGGCTCCGCCTCGATGCGGGCACGCACCTGCTCTGTTACCGCCTCGACGGTGCTCCCGGCCCGTAAAGCCTCCGCTGCCTCTTGCAGCGTCGCTTGCAACACCGGCGCCGCCGCGCGCTGCGCCTCCGTCAAGCGCACGTTCCGAGACGACAGTGCAAGACCATCGGCGTCGCGCACCGTCTCCACCGCCACGACCTCGACCCCAAGCAGCAGGTCCTGGGCCAACTGTCGCACCACATGCAGCTGCTGATAGTCCTTCTTGCCGAAATAGGCCCGATCCGGACGCACCACGGAAAAGAGCTTGGTCACCACGGTCGCCACCCCGCGAAAATGCCCGGGTCGCACCTCTCCATGTAGCATATTGGCCAGGCGCGTGGTCTCGACGATGGTCTCCGCGCCCTCGGGGTAGATCTCAGCGGCCTCCGGCAGGAACACCGCCGCCACCCCCGCCGCGCGCAGCATCTCCAGATCGCGCTCCGTATCCGCCGGGTATTTCGCCAGATCGTCCGGGTTCTCAAACTGCGTCGGATTGACGAAGACCGAGGCCACCGCCCGGTTACACCCGGCCACGGCGGCGCCAACCAAGGCCATATGCCCCGCGTGGAGCGCCCCCATGGTCGGCACCAGGCCCAGGGTGCCCTCGGCCCGCAACTCCGCACAGGCGGCTCGCATCTCCGCCACGGTTCGACAAATGCGCATGGGTCTGGTCCTCCGCTCCGGTCGCGCGCGGCTGATAAACCAAGCGTGGCGCGGGCGATAGGGGACCAAAGGCGCCCCCTGGACAGGCGCCGCGCCCCATGCGTTAACCTGATCCCTCGGAGGAGCGCACATGCAGGACATCGCCACCCGCGTCTGGAACCACAAGTGGAAGATCGACCCGGTCGTCCGCTCCCTCATTGATACGGATTTCTACAAGCTGCTGATGTGTCAGTCGGTGTACCGCAACCGGCCCGATACCCAGGTGACCTTCAGCCTCATCAACCGCTCCACCCATGTGCCCCTGGCCAAGCTGATCGACGAGGGCGAGTTGCGGGAGCAGTTGGACCACGTCCGCACCCTCTCGCTCACCCGGGGTGAAAGCACTTGGCTGCGCGGCAACACCTTCTACGGCAAGCGCCAGATGTTCCGCCCCGACTTCATGGAGTGGTTCGAGAACCTTCGACTGCCCGCCTACGACCTGCAACGCAAAGGCGACCAATACGAGCTGACTTTCGAGGGCGCCTGGCCCGAGGTCATGCTGTGGGAGATCCCGGCCCTCGCCATCCTGATGGAGCTTCGGTCCCGCGCCGTCACCAAACACCTGGGCAAGTTCGAGCTTCAGGTCCTCTACGCCCGCGCCATGACCCGCGTTTGGGAGAAGGTGGAGCGCCTCAAGACTCTCCCCGACCTGCGCCTGGCCGATTTCGGCACCCGCCGCCGCCATGGGTTCCTCTGGCAGGATTGGTGCGTGCAGGCCCTGCGCGAGGGGCTGGGCGACAACTTCGGGGGCACCTCCAACTGCCTCATCGCCAAGAACCGCGACCTGGAGGCCATCGGCACCAACGCCCACGAACTCCCCATGGTCTATTCCGCGCTGACGACCGATGATGCGGCCCTGGCCCGCGCGCCCTACGCCGTGCTGGCCGATTGGCATGAGGAACACGACGGCAACCTGCGCATCATCCTGCCCGACACCTACGGGACCGAGGGCTTCTTAGCGAATGCGCCCGACTGGCTGGCGGGTTGGACAGGGATCCGCATCGACTCCGGCGACCCCGCCACGGGCGCCGAGACCGCCATCCGCTGGTGGCAAGAGAGGGGCGAGGACCCCCGCGAAAAGCTGGTGATCTTTTCCGACGGGCTAGACGTGGACAAGATCTGCGCCTTGTCGGCCCAATTCGCAGGCCGCGTGCGAGTGTCGTTCGGTTGGGGGACGCTGTTGACCAACGATTTCCGAGGCTTGGTCGAAAACGACGCCCTGGCGCCCTTCTCCTTGGTCTGCAAAGCCGTCGAGGCGGATGGCCGCCCTACCGTGAAGCTGAGTGACAACCCCCGCAAGGCGATGGGGCCTGTGGAGGAAGTGGAGCGGTACAAGCGGGTGTTCGGGGTTGGCGAGCAGGTTGCGGCGGACGTCGTGGTTTGACATTAAACTACCATGGACAAAATTTCGCTTCGAAATCTAAATGACTTCGGCCGCACCGCCGCCGAAGACGAGCCCGTTATCGACTACTTTCTGAGTACACCGGCTGTAGATAAGATATTGGCCGGAAATATCTTGCTAGTGCTCGGTAGAAAGGGAAGCGGAAAAACGGCTCTTGTGAAGCATTTTACAGAGACGCTTAGTAACGATCACGGAAGCCCTGTTAGCCTACGGAACTACCCTTGGAGCGCTCATGCTGAGCTAGTTGACAAAGGGGCGTCTGAATCAGAAGCGTATGTGGCATCTTGGCGTCTGTTAATTGCGATAAGAATGGCCAGCCACGTGGTCCGGAGGGGTCAAGGGCGGCCTTACACGGATGCTCGGAGTGCACTTGAAAAATTTCTTATGAGAAATTTTGGTAGCACCGATCCTGAGACTCAGTCCATTGTCCAGCAGCAAAAACTGAATGTTGAGGGGCTATCCATTGGTCCGCAAATTGCAGGTATTGCTTTAGGTTCGATCAACCTGAGACGCGAGGCTACCGATCGGGTGCTCGGCGCTGAACTCAATGCACTTACGAATTCGATTCTTAACGATGTAAGTACGGTCGTGGCTGAACTTGGCATTGATCGCCTGTACATGCACTTTGATGAGCTTGATCAGGGGCTTGACCGTCTTAACGAGCAGCGCAAATTTATGATAGTCGGCCTCATCTTGGCGGCAAGGGAGATTAGTCGAGCGTCTAATCTCCGAGCGAACATTTGTCCGGTGGTGTATCTTCGTACCGATATTTGGGATCAGATTACTTTTTCCGATAAGAATAAGATTACCCGAAATTCAGCGCATTCTCTACGATGGGATTCCAGTTCTCTGAAGTCTCTGGTGGAGATTCGGCTGACAAAGAAACTTGGTACGCCGGTTGTTTGGTCCCAGATCGAAGACATGGAGAAGATGCGCGGTAGTCAGGCCAAATTTGACCACGTTGTAGCTCGTACTCTGATGCGGCCACGGGATATCATTCAATTCTTAAATGAAGCTTTGGAGGTTGCCCGCGAACGAGACGTTGAGCCTTTGATATTTGTCAATGATGATATCAACAGGTGTAGAGGGGCTTACTCTGAATATTTAAAAGAGGAGTTGGATGATGAAGTTAGTCCTCATTGGCCCAAATGGGATGATGCTTTGGCAGTCTGTTCAAAGACTGAGACCATAACATTTGACCGTGCTAACTTTATTGCAAACTACCAAACGATGAGGTCGAAAGAAGATGATCTTTCTGCTGACGAAGCGCTAGAGGAGCTTTATAGGTTCTCGGTAATCGGCTACCAGACAAGAATGGGCGCTGGCGGGTCCGGCTGGGCATTCAGATATCTGAATCCTAACGCAAAATGGGACCCGAGTGTGTCAAGATTGAAAGTGCATCTCGGACTTAAAGAGTTTGCTCGTCTCAAGGAAGAGCGCGGAAGCAACGGAGACGCCTAAGTACTAGGGTTCTGCTACTATTGTAACGTGAGGGTCTGTCTAGATGTCCACCCCCGGATCGCCCCTCAACGCCTTAACCTCCCCCCGCCGTTTCTTCGCCTCCAACCGCTTGCGCTTCTGATTGGCCGACACCCGCGTCGGCACCCGGCGTTTGGGCTTCACCAAAGCCGCGCGCACCAGCGCCGCCAACCGGTCCCGCGCGATCTCTCGGTTGCGGGCTTGGGAGCGCTCAGACGACACCTGGATCACCACCGCGCCCTCACGGGTCCAGCGGCGGCCCGCCAGCCTCTGCAACCGGCGTTTCACCGGGCCGGGCAGGGCGGGCGAGCGCTCTGCCTCGAACCGCAGCTCCACCGCCGTCGCCACCTTGTTGACGTTCTGCCCGCCGGGGCCGGAGGCGCGCACAAACTGCTCGGTCATCTCCCAATCCTGGAGCGTGATCTCCGGCGTGATCTGCAGCGGCATGGCGGCCTCCGGTCTGACGGGTGTGCATACGGGGGGTGTACAGGGGGTGTCCGCGGGATGCACCGCGCAGACACGAAAGAAGGCCGCCCCTCGACACCGGGACGGCCTTCCGAAAGTTCAGGAGGCTGGATCGGTTAGACGTATCCACCTCGGATTTACACGCCTGAAGGCTGCCTCAGGTGCGGACCTCCGAAGCTGTCCCGATTGCATTCTCCACCATCTTTCTAGACACTGGATCACCTCCTTTCATTGAGTTGCCGATAGGCCGAAGGTGACACGTATCTGGTATGGGTCAAGCCCCTTTACGCAACAGATTGTGCAAACTTCACCGTAATGACACGGAAGGGCACCAGCGCCAGCAGCGCGACCGACAGCTTCACGCCCCAGTCCGCCAGGGCGAGCCCAACCCAAAGCGGGCCCACGGCGGTCGGCTCCTGCGCCCAGGAGACATCGCCCCAAGCCGCTGGAAACGCTACGAAAGACGCGAAAGCAAGGGTGAAGAACAGCGCCGTATCCACCGCCGACCCGATGATCGAGGAGGTCAGCGGCGCGACGAACCAGCGACGCTCCCGCAAGGCGGAAAAGATCGCGAGATCAAGAAGTTGCGCGACCAGGAACGCGACCCCCGAGGCGATGGCGATGCGCAGGGTGACCAGCGGGCCGAACTCGCCCATGATCTGGCTGCCGATCAGGGAACAGCCGATGCCCACGGCAAACCCGGCAAGCACGACTTTGCGCGCTTTTTCAGCACCATAGAGACGGTTGGTGACGTCGGTGACCAGAAAGGCTAGCGGATAGCTGAAGGCGCCCCAGGTGAGCCAGCCGTCGGCGATGATGAATTGGACGCCGATGTTGGCGGCAACGACGATTGCCCCCATGGCGAGGATAAGAAGGATCATGATGTGGTCCGTTTTTGACATGGTGGTCGGAGACATGGCCCGTTTGGGCAGATGCGTCGGTTAGACCGGAGCAGACGGCGGCGCAAGGTGGTCGCTGCGGAAGGGCTCGGGGATCGTGTCGCGTCCGGTTAGCATGAGGTCTGCCATGACCTCCGCGACCTTTGGGGCCATGCCGAAGCCGATCTTGAACCCGCCGTTGGCTATGAAGTGCCCAGGTCGCCCGGGCCAGGCGCCAAGCAGCGGCGCGCGGGATCTGGCGCGGGGGCGGACGCCGGCCCAACGTTGGAGGACGGAGGCCCCGGTCAAGGCAGGGACGGCGGCGCAGGCGCGGGCAAGCACATCGTCCAATTGCGCGTCGGTTGTGTCGGGTGCGTCGAAATCCCGTTCCGATGTGGAGCCTATGGCGGTGGTCCCATCGGCGTGGGGGATAATGTGCAGGCCGTCGACATAGAGCTGGGGCTGATCGCGGCGGTCCAGGTCCAGCAGGATCGCTTGGCCCTTCACGCCATTGCCCGCCGCGTGGCCTCGGTCGTCTTGCATGGCTGCCAAACCGCGCCAGCCCGTCGCGTGCAGGACCAATCCTTGCGGCGGGCCTTCAACGTCGATCACGGACCCTCGGGCGCGAAGGGCCGCAGCCAAGGCAGTGCAGGCCTTCGCCGGGTGGAGACGGGCAGAGAGCGTGTCGCGGATCACGAGGCCCGTGGGGCTGGGTGGGGACCAGCCGTCTGGCGCTTCCTCGACCGACCAGCTGATCCCATCGGGCCAAAGCGCGGCCGCTCCTTCGGCTCGCCCTCGGGCGAGGGTCAGCGCCGCCTCATCGGCCACCGGCTGCAACCGCCCCAAGCGCCCATAGCCCGGGTCTGTCCCGCCGACGGCGGCGACCTCGGCCCACCACCTCTCTGCCATCAGGAGGCTGTCCAATTGGAAGGCTTTCTTCTCGTTCCACTGCTCCGGCACATGGGGCGCCAGGGCGCCGACGACCCCACCTGAGGACCCGGCGCCAACCCCGCCGGGGTCGACCACGCGCACGCGGGCGCCTCGCCGAACCAGCGACCAGGCGCAGGACAGGCCAAAGATACCCGCCCCGAGGACCGTCACGTCGATTGCCAAGGCCCGCGCCCTCCGTCATGTCTGCGCCATGGGCATAGGGCAGGATAGGGCGGGCGAAAACCCGCAGGTGCAATGGGTCGAGGGCGTGCCGGTGGCACAGGCTTTCGACGATCCGTATTTTTCCCTCAACGACGGCCTTGCCGAGACGGAGCATGTCTTTCTCGCAGGCAACGATCTTCCCGCGCGCTTGATCCCCGGCTTTCACGTGGCGGAGTTGGGTTTTGGCACAGGCTTGAACGCCTTGGCCCTCGCGCGGCTGGCGCAGGGGATGCCAGGCGACGGGCGGATCAAGATGACGTCCTTTGAGGCCTTCCCGATGGAGCCTGCGGACATGGCCCGTGCCCTCGCGGCCTTCGATGGTTTGGCGGATCTGCCCGCCTCCTTGCTAGACGGCTGGCCCGCCCGCCAGATCGCCATAGGGCGCTTGGACCTGACGGTCATCGTCGGCGATGCGCGTGAGACTCTGCGCGCGTGGGACGGGCAAGCCGACGCCTGGTTCCTCGATGGGTTCTCACCGGCCAAGAACCCCGAACTCTGGGGCGCGGATCTCATGGCAGAGGTGGCGCGTCACACCCGACCCGGCGGGACATTTGCCACCTATACGGCGGCGGGCCACGTGCGGCGTGCGCTGTCTGAGGCGGGGTTCGACGTCACCCGCGCACCAGGGTTTGGGCGCAAACGCCATATGAGCCGGGGGAATCTACGATGACCGGAGATCGCCTGGGCATCGCTCTGATGGTCCTGACCATGCTGACCTTTGCCACCCAAGACGGCGTCTCCCGTCATTTGGCCGGGGAATACAACGTCATCATGGTGGTCATGATCCGCTACTGGTTCTTCGCTGCCTTTGTCCTGGCCGTCGCGTCGCGTCGGGCGGGCGGCTGGCGCGCGGCGGCGCGGACCGATCAACCGATGTTGCAGGTGACGCGGGGCCTCTTGCTGGCGGCAGAGATCTGCGTCGGCGTCTGGGCCTTCGTTCTGCTCGGGCTGGTGGAGGCCCATGCGATTTTTGCTGCCTGCCCGCTCATCATCGCAGCCCTGTCCGGCCCAATCCTGGGGGAGCGGGTCGGGTGGCGCCGATGGGCGGCCATTGGCGTGGGCTTCGTCGGCGTTCTGATTATCCTGCAACCGGGACGCAGCGTGTTCGCGCCCGAGGCGCTGGTGGCCGTGGCCATGGCGCTGATGTTCGCGCTCTACTCGTTGCTGACCCGCTATGCGTCCCGACGGGACAGCGCGGCCACCAGCTTTTTCTGGACGGGCGTGGTGGGCGCCGCCTTCATGACCGTGGTCGGCATTTGGTTTTGGGAGCCGATGACACCGCCGGACTACGCCTGGATGGCGCTGCTCTGCGGGCTCAGCGCCTTCGGCCATTGGCTGCTCATCAAGGTCTATGAAGTGTCCGAAGCCAGCGTGGTGCAGCCCTTCGCTTATCTCCAACTGGTCTTCGCGTCGACGGTCGGTGTGGTGATCTTCGATGAGACGGTGGAAGCCAATGTGATCCTGGGCGCCGTGATCGTGATCGCCGCCGGGCTGTTCACCTTGATGCGCGCGCGCAAGGCTGCGCACACGGATTAGTCCCGACGACGACGGACACGTCGGAGGAGGGGCGCGCCTTAGCCGCCGTTGCCGTCCCGCAATCCGCCATATCCTTCGCGCAGCCAACGGCTCAACGCGACGTCGCCCGCTTTGCCGGACAGGCGGGCGCGATAGGGCAACAGGCTTTCTGAGACCCGCATGATGTAATTGCGGGTCTCGCTGAAGGGGACGTCCTCGATCCAGTCGACCAGGTCCCGGTCTGTGGTGGCCGGGTCGCCAAACTGCGCAGACCACCGCCTGGCCCGCGATGGGCCCGCGTTATAGGCGGCTGGCACCAAGATCGTGGATTGGCCGAACTCGGCCTCCAATTCGGCCAAGTAAGTCGTGCCGAGCAGCGCATTGTACAGCGGGTCAGCGGTCAGCCGAGACTGCTCATAGTCGATGCCCAACTGGTCCGACATCTCGCGCGCCGTTCCCGGCATCAGCTGCATCAAGCCCCTGGCCCCAGCGCCTGATACGACGACGGGGTCGAACTCGCTCTCGCGGCGGGCGATGGCCAGCGACAGTTCCGGCAGGACGGTGGTTGGCAACGTTGCCAATTCGGTCACCGGAAAATAGCCCTTATGCAACTCATGTCCCGATTGCGCGGCACGTTTTGCGATCAGCAGCGCGATGTGGGGTTCGTCCAGATCCAGCGCCACGTCGATCAGCGTCCCGATCTGGTCCCGTGGCAGGGTTTCCGCCATATGGGCCATGAAGCGCTCGGCCAAGCTACGCTCGCCGATACCTTGCAGAGCAAGGGCTGCGCGCAAAACGGTGCTCCGCGCCAGGCCCGTCTCCGACAGCGGTGGAAACACCTCGGTTCCGGTCAATAGGGGATCGGCGTCCATTCCGGCCCGTTCGGCGGCCAATTGGCCGTAGAAGCTGGTCTGCCATTTCCCCCCGGCGCGATAGGCGGCTTGCGCCCCCTCCGTATCGCCCGCGGCCTCTAGCGCGCGGCCCAACCAATAACCGGCGCGGCCTTTGGAAATGGGGGAGGCCACGTTGCGGTCGAACCGACGGAAATGATCGGCGGCAGCTTCGGGCGCTTTGAGGAACCGCAACGCGATATAGCCCGCCAGCCACTCCAGGCTCGCGATGTCGTCCGCGCCGTCCTCCAGATGGTGGCGGGCGGCGACGCGGTAGGCCTCGGCCGCCCGTCCGTCCTGCTTCAGGAGCCGCGCCAGACGTCCCCTATGCCCGGCCCAAGCGACCGGGTTGCCCAGGGTGTCGGCGCTTTCATCATAGGCAAACAACAGCTCAAGCGCGTCGTCCCGCCTGTCGCGATCCAGGCGCCAGCGGAACCTCTCATAGGCCAGCCCCTGATGGTCGCGCCATGCCTCCGGTACCGCTTCGATCAGCGCGTCAACACCGGGCCGTCCGTCGCGCAGGGCGATCCGCGCCCGGGCCAGGGCCGCCTCTGGCCCGGCTGGCATGAGTGGCAGCACCCGCTCAGCCGAGTTAATGTCACCGGACCAGGTTAAGGCATCCAGGCGGGCGGGATGGTACGGCCCAATGGCGTCCCCAAACACTTCGACAAAGCCCGCGTGGCTGGAGGCGCTCATGGGACGGGTCAGCCAAAACTCAATGATCTTGGCCTCGGCTTCGGTCCTGCGGCCTTTGGCAATCAGCGATGTGGCCATCAAGAGCGTGCCGCGCGACGTCTGCGGCGTCGTCTCCGCAAAGAACGCCAGGATGCGATCCGGACTGGTGGTTGCGGGCATCCCCGCCTCCACCCGCGCCCGCAGAAGCGGCAGGCCAGGCCAGTCGGGGTTGCGCGCCAGGAAGGCCTTCGCCTCGGCAAAGCTGCCCTGCCGGTTGCGCAGCAGATGCCACATCAGCACATCGGCCACCGCTGGGTCCGCAATCCGTCCCATCGCGGCGCGGGCGCCTTCGACATTGCCTGACCGGATCTGTGCCAGCCCCACTTCCAGGTTGGGTTCCGATCGCAGCGGCAGGGCGCAGATCAGGAGCAGGGCGACAAACGCAAAACAGGCTTTCATGGTCGCACGTCCAATCATCGGTCCGACGGGGTCTGCCATCGCGAAGAATAATGCCGATCGCAGATTTCTTCATGGTCCTTCGCCTTGCCGCCGCCTGGGGCTGCGTCTAGGGTCCGGCTCGGTTTTCTACGCTCAATCTAAGGGGGATGCGTCAATGTTCAAAGGCTCCATGGTGGCTTTGGTGACGCCCTTTAAAGATGATGCCGTGGATTTCAGCGCCCTGGAAGCCCTTGTCGACTGGCACATCACCGAGGGAACCCACGGATTGGTCCCGGTCGGCACCACGGGCGAAAGCCCCACGCTGACCCATGCCGAGCACGAGGCCGTGGTCGAGGCCGTGGTCAAGCGCGCGGCGGGCCGGGTGCCCGTGATCGCGGGCGCAGGGTCGAACAACACCGCCGAGGCACAGCGCTTCGTCGCCCATGCCAAGGCCGTTGGCGCGGATGCCGCCCTTGTGGTCACGCCCTATTACAACAAGCCGACCCAGGCCGGTTTGATCGCCCACTTCGAGGCGTTGGCGGGCGAGGGGCTGCCGATCTTCATCTATAACATCCCCGGCCGCTCCGTCGTGGATATGTCGCCCGAGACCATGGGCACCTTGGCGAAGCTGCCGACCATTGTGGGCGTCAAGGATGCCACCGGGGATCTGGCCCGCGTTAGCCAACAGCGGATCACCTGTGGCCCGGATTTCATTCAATTGTCCGGCGAAGACGCCACGGCCCACGGGTTCAACGCCCAAGGCGGTGTCGGCTGTATCTCTGTCACGTGCAACGTGGCGCCCGGGCTGCTGAGCAAGTTGCACGAGGCGACCGAAGCCGGTGACTACGCCACCGCTTTGGACATCCAGGACAAGCTGATGCCCCTGCACCAGGCGATCTTTGCGGAGCCGGGGCTGGTTGGCGCCAAATACGCCCTGTCGCTCTTGGGCAAATGCGCCGAAGACGTGCGCTTGCCGCTGGTGCCCGCAACCGAGGGGACGAAGGCGCGCATCGCCGAGGCCATGCGGTTCGCCGGTCTTATTGCGTGATTTCTGACGGTCCTGGCGGCGGGCTGCCGCGCGGGCTGATCCCCCTGCTGTCGACGGGGAACTTCGTCATCGGCGTGGGCGGCTTTCTGGTGATCGGAGCCCTGGCGCCCATGGCCCGCGACCTGGGCCTGTCTGCCGCCCAGGCGGGGTGGATCATGACGACCTATGCGCTGGCCTATGCGGTGCTGTCGCCGCTGCTGGTGGCGGTGACGGGCGGGATGGGCCGTCGGCGTGTTCTGGTCCTGGGGATGGCGCTTTTTGCCTTGGGCGCGCTTGGCTCGGCTGTGGCCCCTTCAGTGGAAATGCTGTTCGCGGCGCGGATGATCGCGGCGGCGGGGGCGGGGATGACAACGCCTGTGGCCGCAGCTGTGGCGTCGGCCCTTGCGCCACCGGAGCAGCGGGGCCGCGTTTTGGCGCATGTCTTTCTGGGGCTCACCCTTGCCGGTGTTTTGGGCGTCCCACTGGGCAGTTGGGTTGCCTATACATTTGGCTGGCGCGTGGCCTTTGGCGGTGTGGCCGTTGCAGCGGGTCTGATGACGATGGTCCTTTGGCGGCGCGTGCCCGTGGGCTTGCGGTTTCAACCGGTTCGCCTTGGGGACTTGGGACGCATGTTGATGAATGGGCGGCACATGCTGGCCATCTCTTTCACCGCTTTGTTCCTTGGGGCGATCTATGTCCCTTACACCTATATCGCGCCCCTGCTGGAGGACCGGATGGCCCTGGGCCGGGATGGGGTCACGGTGGCGTTGATTATCTGCGGTATCGGGGCCGTTGCCGGCAACCTCTTGGGCGGGTCTTTGTCTGACCGCATGGGGGCGTTTCGCACCCTGTTGTATTTGGCCTGCGCCCAGGTCGTCCTGATGCCGCTGCTGTCGCTTTTGCCGGTGCCCCTGACGGCTGCCATCGTGCTGCTGCTGATCTGGAATGCCTCTGGCTTTGCGTTCAATTCATCCCAGCAATCGCGGTTGGTGACACTGACGGGCACGCAAGCGCCGGTTGCCTTGGCGCTGAACGCGGCGGCAATCTATGTGGGCGCGGCCATAGGCGGGGCCATCGGCAGTGGCGTCATCGCCCAGGCGGGGCTGGGGGCCTTGGGGCTGGCCGGGGGGCTCTGCGCGGTCTGTGCCATCGTCGGATTGGTCTGGTCCCAGAGGCTCAGCCCCGTGGACACGGACCCCGCGCGTCCCTAGATGGCGTCCATGGCCAAGAAAGACGACAACAAGAATTACAAGGTGATCGCCGAAAACCGGCGGGCTCGCTACGACTATGCCATCGAGGATGATCTGGAATGCGGGATCATGCTGGAAGGATCCGAGGTCAAATCCCTGCGCGTGGGCGGTAGCAATATCGCCGAAAGCTACGCTGAGGTGAAGGAGGGCGAGGTCTGGCTGGTGAACGGCTACATCGCGCCCTACGCCCAGGCCAAGACCTTTGGTCACGAAGAGCGCCGCCGCCGCAAGTTGCTGGTCTCCAAGCGGGAGGCGGCGAAGCTCTGGAATGCGACCGCCCGCGAAGGCTACACGATCGTGCCCCTGGTGATGTACTTCAACCACCGCGGGATCGTGAAGCTGAAGGTCGGGATCGCCAAGGGCAAAAAGACGGCTGACAAGCGCGAGGCCAGCGCCAAACGCGACTGGCAACGCCAAAAGGCGCGTCTGATGAAAGACCACGGGTAGCGCCTGCTAAGCGGACGGCTGCGCCGAAGGTTTTTTGTCAGATGGGGGGCTGTGCCCCCCGCGCCTGCGGCGCCCCCCCTGAGTATTTTTGCCGAGAAGAAGATCGGGGCTTGCCTTTTGGTGTGGTCCTGCGTCGTGTGGCGCGGACGATTTCTCGAAAGATCTGGCTATGTCTATTCTGTCTGCCCTTTGGGTGAGCCGACCGACGGTCGCCGCCTTCATGGCCGTTGGATTTACCTGGGGGTGTTTTGCCGCCATGGCGCCGGTGTTGAAGGCGCGGATCGGGGTGGATGACGCCACCTTCGGCCTGATGCTGTTGGGCACGGCCATCGGACTATCGACAACGCTCTGGGCGGCGCCGCGTTGGGATCGTGCCATGGGGGTCTGGGCCCTGCCCCTGGGCACGGTGATGCTGGCGGCGATGGTGGTCTTGCCCGGTTGGTCGGGCGCCGCGTTTGGGTTGTTCTTGGTGCTCTGCGCCATGGGGGCCACGTCTGGTCTGTTGGACGTGGTGATGAATGCGCGCGTCTCAGAGGTGGAGGCCCGCACCAATCGCAGTCTGATGAATGTGAACCACGCCATGTTTTCCGTGGCCTACGCGGTATCGGCACTGCTGACAGGGGCCATGCGCGAAGCCGGTTGGGGCCCTGAGATGATCTTTGCGGTGGCGGCGGCGCTGGTTTTGGCAACGGCGCCGTTCCAGCGAATGTCCACCCAAGGGACCCCGGACGCGGATGGGCCTCAGGCGGGGTTGCTCATTGGCCTGGTCGTGACCTGTGGGGTCATCGTGATGATCGCCTTCATGGCCGAGGCCACGGTCGAAGCCTGGTCCGCCCTTCATATCGAGCGCACCCTGGGCGGTGGCGCAGCCGAAGGGGCCTTTGGCCCCGCGATGCTTGGGATGACGATGGCCGTCGGACGGTTCTCGGGGCAGGCCGTGGCGGCGCGCTTTTCCGAGCTCTTTGTCATCCGGGTCGCAGTGGGGTGCTCGGCCCTGGGGGTCTTGATCGCTGCGGCGGCCCCCACACCAGCGGTGGCCTACGTCGGGTTCGGATTGCAGGGCTTGGGCGTTTCGGTGATCGGGCCCATGGGGCTGGCCTTGGCCGGGCGGATGGCGGGGGCCTCGGTGCGGACGGCTGTCATCGCCCGGGTGGCGATCATCGGGTTTCTGGGGTTTTTTATCGCGCCCGCGCTCATGGGGCTTGGCGCCGAGGTCTTCGGTCTCCGCTGGGCCTTTGCTGGCGTGGCGCTGCTGTTGGCGGTCATCTGGCCGCTGAGCCTTTCGGCTCGGGTGCGGGCCTGAGGGGCGTGGCTGGCGGGGCATAAGCCGACGGCTTTCACGGACGATCCGGGGCGCGCTGCTGGTCCTTATGCTGTCCACCTTAGCCTTTCTGATGTGAGAGTTCGCGGTTCCTCGGTCCGAGCCCTATGCCGCGTCGGACGAGATCACGTTTCGCCTTGCGTGGGTGCTGCATCTGTTTGCTACCCGGGCTGTGAACAGCCGATGGAAAGAACATTTGTCTGCGTGTCTCGCGGACCTCGGTCCGCCAGAGAAGGCCGTCTTGGCACCAAGTGGCGCGGGCCTGCGCGTCTCTGTCTAAGTCCGGAATAGCACCGGCAAGGGGATCGCTGGCTTGATCGTGAAACCAGAGGACCCAGTGATGGCCACGGAGGGCCTCGATAGTGTGACGGAGATATGGTTCCGGGCGATCCCGCCCGGTGGGGCAGGCACGTATATCGAGAGGGTGGACCTGTTGCCTAGCCTATTCCCCGAGGGAAAACGCATACCGCTGATCGTGGTCGATGTGTCGGATGCCAATCACCAGCCCCTGCTGGAGGAGCTGTTTCTGACCAGTTTACCTCATGTGAAATCCCGCCCCGCGTTCGAGGCCGCGCGGGATAGACTGTGCCGGGAGACGTAGCAGACCTCGGGCCATCCGCCCCAGATCAACCGTTGCGTGCTGGCGTCTCCCACTCACCGGCAAAGCCTTTGGGGACCAGGGTGATATGGGGCCCAACGTCGTGGATGTTTTTCTCGCCGCACAGCGCCATGGTCGTGTCCAGCTCCTTGTGGATGACCTCCAGCGTCTTGGTGACGCCCTTCTGTCCCATGGCGCCCAAGCCATAGATGAATGCGCGCCCGATGTAGGTGCCCCGCGCGCCCAGCGCCACGGCCTTCAGCACGTCCTGACCGGTGCGGATGCCGCCGTCTATGTGGACCTCGGTCTCGCCACCCACGGCGTCCATGATTTCCGGCAGCATGCGGATCGAGGACAGGGCGCCGTCCAACTGACGCCCCCCGTGGTTCGACACGATGATCGCATCGGCCCCGACCTTCAGCGCCATGCGAGCGTCCTCGGCGTCCAGAATCCCCTTTAGGATCAGCTTGCCGCCCCATTTTTCCTTGATCCGGGCGATCTTGGACCAATCCAGTCGGGGGTCGAATTGCTCCGCTGTCCAGGATGAGAGGGAGGAGGCGTCTTTGACCCCCTTCGCATGGCCCACGATATTGCCGAAGAAGCGGCGCGGGGTCTGGGCCATCTCCAGCCCCCAACCGACCTTGGTCATCAGGTTGGCGATGGTGGCGGGGGTCAGCTTGGGCGGAGCGCTCAGCCCGTTCTTCAGGTCCTTGTGCCGTTGCCCCAGGATTTGTAGGTCCAGCGTCAGCACCAGCGCGTCGCAGCCCGCATCGCGGGCCCGTTCGATCAACCGGTCCACGAAGTCCTCGTCCCGCATCACATAGAGCTGGAACCAGAACGGTTTGGAGGTCCGCTTGGCCACATCCTCGATGGAACAGATCGACATGGTGGACAGGGTGAAGGGCACGCCGAAATCCTCGGCGGCGCGGGCGGCCAGGATCTCGCCATCGGCGTGCTGCATCCCCGTCAGGCCCACGGGCGCCAGTGCAACGGGCATCGAGACCTCGCGCCCCACCATGGTCGTGGCCGTCGACCGCCCTTCCATATCCACGGCCACGCGTTGGCGCAGGCGGATCTTGCTGAAATCGCTCTCGTTTTCGTTGAAGGTCTGTTCCGTCCAGCTGCCCGATTGGCAGTAGTCGTAAAACATCTTGGGAACCCGACGGCGATAGATCTTATGCAGGTCGTCGACGGTCGTGATGACGGGGGCCATGGCCACTCCTCGGAACAAACGGGCTGAATTGGTAAGAAGTCCTAACCAATATCGACCCTTTGGGCAAGTGTCACAGCAGCCGCAGGGCGAGCGAGAGCCATTCGACGCAGTCCAAGACCACCAGCCCGAGGTCGCCGATTCCGCCCCGCACCAGCCAGATCAGCCCCGTGACCCCTACGGCCACCACTGCGCAATAGGCCAGCCCGATCAGCGACCAGGCGAGCGTGCTGCCCAACACAGGCAGGTCGCCGCCTCCCGCTTCGACGGGCTGGGCCAACCACAGCTTCGCGCGCAGGGGCACCCAGGTGAAGGCGCTCAGCGCCACGATCAACAGGTGGACGATGGTGGGGACGAGGGTCGTCAGACAGGACAGGATCAACCAAGTGTAGGCTCCCCCCGCCTCCGGGTTGCGCAGGTCAGCGAAGACGGTGGGCAGGTCGAACAGGGGGCCCGCCACGGCATAGGCATTTATTAGCGCCACAAAGGCCACCATCGTTACGCCCAGCCCGATTAGAAACACCAGCGCCATTGCGGCGTCTATGGCGCCCAACACGGCAATCCGCACCGACGGCCCCCGCTGCCCGAACCATCCCTTGCGGATCAGGGTGAGAGTGGTGCCGTAAGACAGGTAGTCGAAGGCCGCGTTGAGGAGTGGGAGTAGGGCGAGCGCAAAGAGGAAGGGGCGAAAGTCGTCCCCGCTGTTACTCAGTTGGATTATTGAAATGGACACTGTAGTGAGGCCAATCATCGCCAGCCAGAAAAACACAAGAGCGACCCTGCCAGGACCGCTCCAAACCGCCAGCCCAATGGCAAATGCTACTACAATTCCCCCGGATGGGAACTCGGATAGCGCGCCCGCAATTGTGACTGTGATTGCGAACGCAAACGAACCTGATGCAACTGCAGCGAATGCAATTGCCATTGCAGGTGCGAGCAAACCTGTATTTGCTCCTACGAACGCACCTGTGATTTCTAGCGCAAATATTAATGTGAATGTCGATACGAAGTAGACGGCCAAAATCAACTCGGCGACAAACTGCAAGCTATCTCGCGCACCAGCGAACGTTATGATGTGAAGAGAAGTTCCAAAGACTAGCGGACCTATAACCGCCGCGCGCCAGTACCAAGAAACGCTCCCGGCTAAGATGGTTTGGCCTCCCACACCCGTGTCCGCATTTGTCACCGCCCATTGCAGCAGCAGCGCCAGCAGCGGGTAGATGATCGCAAGCTTCAGAGCAACATTTCCTACGGGCCAAGAAAAAGGATCCTTCATGAGCGCCTTAACTTGTGCGCCGTCTGCAACCTCAAAATTGAGATAGGCATTCAGACGCGCCAAGCCCTTCTCCGGCGAAGGCCCCTGCCGCACCTTAGGCGCCATCATGCGCCCCAACAGTCGCAGCAGGCCATCGACCGCACGCGTATAGAGGCCCGGCCCATCCACCCTGGTCATGAACCCGACGATCCTATCCCGGTCCTCGGGCTTGCCGGTGGCGTAGTTCAGGACCCCGAACAGCAGGGCCCAAAGATAGATCGCAAGGTCGACCCAGACGGGCCATTCCGTCCCAAGCGTCAGCCCCGTGGCCGCCGCAAGGACCCCGCCAACCATCACCAAATGCATAAACGCTCGCCCTGCCGTTTCTGGTGCCCATCAAGACGGCTGATCCCGCGTCCGTCAACGACTCACGGGCCACGGGCAGAACGCTTTCCAAAGCGTTAACGGACGTCGTCTGCACCCATAGTCTGTACGGAGGGTGTACTGATGGCGTACCGGGGGTGACCCCGAATTTTAGACAAAATTACAGCGCCTTAAGACCTGCCCGTTGCTCCTAGGACACGAAGGGGTCCGCCTCGTATCCCACCCCCGTGAGCACCAGCCCATCGGGCGGTGACACGGGGCCGCAGGCTGCGCGGTTGCGGGCGGCGAGCGCTTCTGCAACGCGGTCGGGCGGCCAAGACCCTGCGCCCACCCGCTCTAACGTGCCAGCGATGCTACGCACTTGATTATGCAGGAAACTCCGCGCCCGGATGTGCAGCCGGATGTCCTGCCCGCCGGGGTAGGGGGCCTCTTCGATGGTGATCTCATCGAGGGTCTTGACCGGGCTTTTCGCCTGACAGATCGAGGCCCTGAAGGTCGTGAAATCATGCAATCCGATCAGATGCTTGGCCCCCTCGCGCATGGCATCCACATTGAGCGGGCCGATCACCCGCCAGGCTTGACCCGCGTCCAGCGTCAAAGGCGCCCGCCGCGCGATGATGCGGAAGGTATAGCGCCGCTCCAACGCCGAAAAGCGCGCGTGCCAATCGTCGTCCACAGGCGCGCAAGCGGTCACCGCGATGGGCATGGGCTTCAGATGCCAGTTCACGGCTTCCGATAGGCGGAAGGCACTCCAATCCTTAGACAAATCCGCGTGGGCCACTTGGCCTGTCGCATGCACTCCGGCGTCCGTCCGACCGGCGGCTGCAATGCTGGGCACGGTCGGGTCGAGGGCGCGCAGGGCCTCCTCCAGGCGCTGTTGCACGCTGTCAGGGCCGTCCTGACGTTGCCACCCTGCAAAGGGGCGGCCGTCATATTCAATGCGCATGGCGTAGCGAGGCATGGCCGTCCCATAGGGCCGGCCGGGGGCTAGGGGCAAGGGCCTGCGTCGGCGCCCGCACGACATGTAGTCGATGGGTGATTTGGGGGTGACGGTGGTATGATCTGTGTCGGACGTCGATTTGTGATTTGTTAATCCGCTTCATGCGGTGATCGAGCTGATTTGTCCGGACACCGGAGCCGCCCTGTCGCCGGGTGCGAACTTCCCGAACCCTTCCGGAACGCTGACGAGGTCCTGCATCTGTCCCGGGTGCTTTCCCCAACAGGCATCTGTTCCTGTCAGGGGCCATACGGGCGGTTGGCTCCGGCATGCGGGAGGATCAGTTCAGCCATATGTCCGACAGGTTTGTGCTTGTACCGCTAGCGGCTGGTATGAGGTTCAAAGATATGGCCGAGATGGCCAATGAACACATCGGTCTGCGCGGTTACTGCCAGTTGTTCGACACGGGTCGGCAGGCCTAAGCGAGCGCCTGGACCTGCCTCGCTAGCGACCCAGGTTGCGGGGTTGCGCAGGGAGGGTGCGGTGGTCACGGTCCGGGTCAGCGCGGCCTTAGGCGTAGGCGCGTTCGACCTCGATCAGGCGTCGTTTGCGCCACAGCCCGCCCCCATAGCCGGTCAGCGATCCGTCGGCCCCTAGGATCCTGTGGCAGGGGATCGCGATGGCGATGCGGTTCGCCCCATTGGCACGGGCGACGGCGCGGGTGGCTTCTGGACGGGCGATGGCTTGGGCGATGTCTGAATAGCTGCGTGTTTGACCCGCCGGGACCTGGCGCAGGGCCTCCCAAACCTGTCGCTGGAACGGTGTGCCACCAGGGTGCAGCGGGGTGTCGAAGGCCGCGTCTTGACCGGCCAGATAGGCTGTCAGTTCGGCCTCGATCCGATCCGTCGGTGGCAGGCGCCCCAGCCCGAGGGATCCCTTCGCCTCCCGCTGCAGGACCTTGAGCTCGCGCGGGAGGGCGGGCCGGTCCGCGAACTCCAGCAGGTGTAGATGGGTCTTGCTGGAGACGGCGACCATGGGGCCGAGGCCGGTATCTATCCAATCGGCTTGTAGCAGCGCGTCGGCCTTCAGGTGCCCGGGCGCGGTGCCGAGGTGGCGGGCAAAGGCCGCGCGAAAGCCCGAAGCGCTGTCGAAATCGGCGGCCAACTGGGCCTCGATCACGGCGCCGCCGTCGCGCAAGGCCTTGGCCCCGCGCCCCAACCGCCTGAGCCGCGCCATGGCCAGGAATGTCATGCCGAACTGACGGCGAAAGGCGCGGCGAATGGTGGACGGATCATAGCCCTGCGCGGCCACGTCGTCTTCGGTCCACCGGCGGTCGGGCGCGCGCTCCAAAGCCTCAAGCAGGTCACGGACGGCGGGGTCTTGGCCTTCGGTGAGCGGGTGGCACCGCTTGCAGGGGCGGAACCCGGCCTCCAGGCAGGTGGCGACTGAGGCGTGGAACCGGCAATTGACGCGCTTCGGTTTGGGGGCGGGACAGGTCAGGCGGCAAAAGATACCGGTCGAGGTCACGGCGACCCAGGCCTGACCGTCATAGGCAGGGTCGCGGGCCAGAAGCGCGGCGTAAAGCGTGTCGTCGGAGGGCAAGTCGAACAGCATGGCCCGACCCTACCGCGCCCACCGGGGTCGTGCAGCCTGATTTCGGGCGTGGCTTTTCCTCCGGCGTTTGCATCCCTATCTTTGCGACCAAGGCCAAGGGGACGCGTGATGATCGGACGGTTTGCGGATGCGGTGACGCGCGGCGTGGAGGATGTGGCCAATAGCGTGACCGAGGTGTTCGACCCCACGGTGCGTCTTGGCGTCACTGGCCTCAGCCGGGCGGGCAAGACGGTCTTCATCACCTCACTTGTCGCCAACCTTATGGATCGGGGCCGCATGGGCGGGTTCAGCGGCGCCAGCCGGATCGAGACGGCGTTTCTGCAACCCCAACCGGACGATACCGTTCCCCGGTTCGAGTTTGAGAAGCATTTGGGTGCTTTGACCTCCGCCCAACCCCATTGGCCCGAGGGCACCCGCGCCGTGTCGGAGCTCCGGCTGTCGCTGAAGGTGCGGCCCTCGGGGATGCTGGGCGGGTTGCGCGGCCCGCGCGTGGTGCATTTGGACATCGTGGACTACCCTGGGGAATGGCTGCTGGACCTGGGGTTGATGGAAAAGACCTATGACGCTTGGTCCGCACGGGCGCTGACGCGGCTGGCATCCTGGGGGGCCGAGGGCTACGCCGCTGCGATGGCCGAGGTCGATGGCGCGGCCAAATTGCAGGAGCCTGTGGCCCAAACCTTGGCGGCCGCCTACACCTCGGCGCTGCGGGCGGCGCGGGACGCTGGGGCCTATGACTTGACGCCTGGGCGGTTTCTGCTGCCCGGGGATCTTGAGGGCTCGCCCGTGCTGACCTTCGCGCCTCTGCCGCCCGGAGAGGCCCCGCGCGGGTCCCTGCGCCGAGAGATGGAGCGACGGTTCGACGCCTATAAGGCCAAGGTCGTGCAACCGTTCTTTCGTGACCATTTCGCCCGGCTTGACCGGCAGGTGGTTCTGCTGGATGTGCTGGGCGCGATCCGTCGCGGACCCCGTGCCGTCGAAGAGATGCGCGCCGCGATTGCCGATATCTTGAGTGCATTTAAGCCGGGGGCGCTGGGCTGGCTAATGGCGCTGCTAGGTGCGCGGCGGGTGGATCGTGTGCTCTTCGCGGCAACAAAGGCCGACCACCTGCACCACACCCAGCATGCGCGGCTAACCGATATCTTGGACGCCATGGTGTCAGACGCCCGTCGGAGGGCGGATTTCGCAGGGGCCGGAACGCGGGTCCTGGCGTTGGCGGCGTTGCGTGCGACCGTCGAGGAAGAGCGTGTGCACAAAGGCGAAACGCTGCCAGTGGTCCGCGGTCGGTTGATGGAAACCGGGAAGGAGGCCGCGCTCTTCCCCGGGGAGTTGCCACCCGATGCCAGTCATATCCTGACACCCGCAGCCCAAGGGGCGGAGGTCTGGCTCGACGGAGACTACGACCTGATGGAGTTCGCGCCCGCGCCCCTGACCCTGCGCCCAGGAGAGGGGCCGCCGTTCATCCGCCTGGACCGCGCGGCCGAGTTCTTGCTGGCGGACCGGGTGTGAGGGGCTTGCCTGGGGAGGGGGCCGCCAATTTTCTCAGAAAATTGGGCACCAGGCCGCCGCCGTTGCAACGCTGTTCGGGCGGCATACCTGTACCGAGAAGCCACGGAGGACGCCCATGACGACGTCGACCCCAGGTCCCCGCCGCCGTGGGGCCGTCCTGTTTGACCTGGAAGACACACCGGTATCGAAGCCAGGTGCGGCCTCTGCGGCGCGTACGGCCCCGGAAAAGCCTACCGGAACAGAGGCACCGTCCGGGACCGAGACGCCCGTTGACCCAGCGTCCGCCCCTCCCGTGCCCGATGAGATCGGGCCGCCGCCGCCCTCGGGCCAGGCCATGCAGACCGTGGCCCTGTTGGCCACCCGGCGGGAGCGGTCTTTGGCAGGCTGGTTCTGGGGGACCTTGGGGGCGGTTTTGACCTTTGCCGTGTCGGTTGCCGCGTGGGAGTTCGTAGCGGGCCTCTTGGCCGCCAACCCGCTCCTGGGTCTGTTGGCGACGGCGCTTGTGGCCGCGTTCTTGATCGTTTGCGCTGCGGTCATCTTGCGGGAAATCAGCGCCCTGTCACGGCTTGGTCGGATCGATGGCTTGCGCCGCGCCGCAGCCGCGGTCACCGACCTTGCGTCGGCCCGCGCACTGGCGGACCGAGTGGCGGGCTTTTACGCGGGCCGGTCCGACACCAAGTGGGGCCGCGATGCGCTGGCCGCGCGGCGGGAGGACATCTTTGACGCCGATGCCATGGTCGCGGCTATCGAACGCGATGTGCTCGCTCCCCTGGACACCGCCGCCGCGCGGGAGGTCGAGGCAGCCGCCCGTCAGGTCGCGCTTGTGACGGCGGTCGTGCCCCTTGCCCTGGCGGATGTGGTGGCAGCGCTGACCGCCAACCTGCGGATGATCCGGCGGATCGCGCTGATCTACGGCGGGCGCGGCGGCACGCTCGGGTCGTGGCGCTTGGCGCGCACGGTCCTCACCCATCTGGCGGCCACGGGGGCCGTGGCCGTGGGGGACGACCTGATCCACTCCGTCGCGGGCGGTGGTGTCCTGGCCAAACTGAGCCGTCGCTTTGGCGAAGGGATGGTGAATGGCGCGCTGACCGCGCGCGTGGGCCTTGCCGCGATGGAGGTGTGCCGCCCGCTGCCATTCACCCACGAACGCCCGCCCCGCATCACTGCGCTGGTCCAGCGCGCATTGACCGGCCTGTTCGGTCCCAAGGAGTAGCCCTATGGAATCCCTTGCTGCCGATCTGCGTACCATGGTGCGCACGCCCCTGACCGAGGCCCATGTGGCGCGCATCCGCGAGATTGCGGAGGAGGTTGTCCTGCCCCCAAAGACGACATTCGTGTCCCTGGGGGACCCAATGGACACCTTCTATTACATGTTGGAAGGCGAGGCTGAGGCTGTCGATCCGCTGACGGGGGGGCGCTATGGCGACGGGGCGGTCCTGGGACCCGGTCAGTTCGCGGGCGAAATCAGTTTCTTGACCGGTGCCAGGGCCATGCTCGGCATGCGGACGGTGACCGAGGCCCGGATGTTGGCGGCGCCCCGCGATCCCATGCTCGCGCTCATGGGCCAGGTGCCGGAGATGTCGGATATCATCGTGACGGTGATGTCGGCCCGCAGGCGGCGCCTTCTGGAAAGCGACCAGGCGTCATTGACGCTGATTGGGATGGACCGGGACCGGGATATTCGCGCGATTGGCGCCTTTGCGGCGCGCAACCGCATCCCCTATCGCGCCCTTGATCTCGACGATGCGGAGGCCGGCGAGATCGCCACGTCCTGCGCTTTGATCCCGCAGCATCCAGCCGTCGTCTACGGCAAGGACCAAGTGATCGAGGACCCAACGCCGCGCAAGGTCGCCGCGCTTTATGGCTTGGATCTGGATCTTGAGGCGGATGTTGTCCACGACGTGCTGATCGTGGGGGGCGGCCCGGGCGGGATCGCGGCGGCGGTCTATGCGGGGGCCGAGGGGTTGAGCGCTTTGGTGGTGGAAGATGCGACCATCGGTGGGCAGGCGGGCACCTCTAGTCGGATCGAAAACTACATGGGCTTTCCAACCGGGATTTCCGGCGCGGACCTGTGTTGGCGTGGCGAAGTGCAGGCCATGAAGTTTGGCACCCGGTTTGCCGTCCCGCGCCGGGCGACGGCCCTGACGGTCGACGATTCTGGGATTTTCTGCGTGACCTTGGACGATGGGACGGAGACCTGCGCCCGCTCCATCGTCATCGCGACGGGTGTGCAATACCGTCGGTTGCCTTTGGGGCGGCTGGAGGACCTGGAGGGCGCGGGAATCTACTACGCGGCCACTGAGACGGAGGCGCGGTTTTGCAAGAACACCGATGTGGTCATTATCGGTGGTGGGAATTCGGCGGGACAGGCGGCCATGTACCTGTCGCGCCATGCCAAATGTGTGCATCTGCTTGTGCGGCGCGATAGCTTGGCTGCCTCTATGTCGTCGTATCTCTCGTCCCGGTTGGAAGCCGATCCCAACATCCAAATCCACTACCAGACCGAGGTTGCCGGGTTGGAGGGCGACGATCACCTGTCGGCGGTCACCCTCAAGGGCGCGGGTGTTGCAGACGGGCCCACGCGCATCGAGACTCGCGCGCTGTTCATCATGGTCGGCGCTGCGCCCAACACCGCGTGGTTGGGGGGCGCGGTTCAGTGTGACGGCAACGGGTTCCTTCTGACCGGCCAAGCGGTTGGCAAGGACAGCCCCTTCGCGACATCCCATGATGGTATCTTTGCCGTTGGGGATGTGCGCCATGGCTCGGTCAAGCGTGTAGCAAGCGCGGTTGGTGAAGGGTCTGTCGTGATTTCAAAGGTCTGGGATCATGTCACCGCTGCGAAGCGGGCCGCCGAGGGCTAGGGCGCTTGCCCGGATGGCCGGTCGGCGGTCCTTTAGACAGGGCCGCGTCGGATGACGTCTGCCGCGTGACCCCAGACCCTATGCTCAGGCGCGGGCCACAGAAAACCTGTTTGACTGCCGACCCACCGCAAGAACGGGTCATCGCACCGATGCCTTAGCGCGGTCTTTGCGTCCAGGTTCACAGAGTGGCGCAAGTCACGCTCGGCGATGCGAACCCATTATCCGCAGCCCGTGACCCTATGCCATGATCCCACGGACCCAGCGTCCAGGATCTCTCCAAATGATCAGCCTCTGGGTATCCGGCGCCCCTCCGTGCCCAGTGTGATCCGCCACAAGACGGTCTCGGGGTCTCAACACCCGTTGCGCACCAAATCTCGATCAGGGTGTCAGACACCAGTCCAGTCCCGCGACCAAGCATAACCGCCCGATCAGCTATCACCCGCGGGGAAACGCCCCCGGCTGGGGGTCGACGTCCAGCACGGCGCCGAACTGTCGGATCCCGTGTGACCGTCGGGAGGGAAGGGGAAGGCAGAGCGGAACAAGGACGATTAGGGTCGTTCCCAAGAAGGCGAGTAGTAGGTCCAAAGGCATATCTAAGTCTCCTCCACGACACGGTTGCACAGGCACGTAAACTTTCAGTTAAAAGCACGTTCCACATCTTTGGGTCACGAATGGGGCGCGGTTTCGGCGGGGGCTATCGCATCCTTGCCGCCCTGGAACGCCGTGCCTATAAGGCCCGCGATGACGGGACCCGCGACCATAGGCGTGCGAATTACGACCCCGGCGCCCTGATACGTCTGGGGCGTCGGGCAAAGATGCTGGACCGCCCACATCGACCAAACTCCTCCGACCCCATTCGCAAAGGACGCCTGTCATGAGCGCCGAAGCCCCCGACTACAAATCCACCCTGAACCTGCCCCGCACCGATTTCCCCATGCGCGCGGGCCTGCCCAAGCGAGAGCCGCAGTGGTTGGAGCGGTGGGAGCGGATCGGCATCTACGACCGCCTGCGCGAGAAAGAGGGGCGGGAGCCGTTCACGCTCCACGATGGCCCCCCTTACGCCAACGGCAACCTGCACATCGGGCACGCGCTGAACAAGACGCTCAAGGACATGGTCGTGCGGTCGCGCCAGATGATGGGATACGACGCGCGCTATGTGCCCGGATGGGATTGCCACGGCCTGCCCATCGAATGGAAGATCGAGGAAAAGTACCGCAAAAAGGGCCGCGACAAGGACGCGGTCGACGTGGTCGAGTTCCGCCAGGAATGCCGGGAGTTTGCCGAGGGCTGGGTCGACGTCCAGCGCGACGAGTTCAAGCGCCTCGGCATCACCGGCAATTGGGACGATCCCTACCTGACGATGAAGTACCACGCCGAGGCTGTTATCGCGGCAGAGTTTCAGACCTTCCTGATGAACGGGCTGGTCTATCAGGGGTCGAAGCCCGTGATGTGGTCTCCGGTGGAAAAGACCGCGCTGGCCGAGGCGGAGGTGGAGTACCACGACCGCCAGGTGGACGCGATCTGGGTGCCGTTCCATGTGCTGAGCCGGACTGACGCCGTCGGCTCGGATCAAGGCAAGGTCGTCCCCTTGGGTGATCTGGACGGCGCACGCGTTATCATCTGGACGACGACCCCGTGGACGATCCCCCAGAACCGCGCGATCTGCTTCGGGCCGGGCATCGGCTACGGCCTCTACGAGGTCACCGGCACCCCCGACGAATGCTGGGCCAAGGTCGGGGACCGCTATCTGCTGGCCGACGCATTGGCCGAGGCCACGATGACAGCCGCAAGGCTGGAAGAGGGGCAATGGACCCGCCTGCGCGACGTCACACCCGATGAGTTGTCGGCACTCACCTGTGCCCATCCTTTGCGGGGTGCGGCTGAGAACGGCGAGTGGGACTACAACGTGCCGCTGTTCCCGGGCGATCACGTCACCGACGATGCCGGCACGGGTTTCGTCCACACCGCCCCCAGCCACGGCGACGACGATTACCAGATCGGCCTGCAACACGGCCTCAAGATGACCTTCAACGTGGAGGCCGATGGCTCCTTCCGCGCGGACCTGCCGTTGTTCGGCGGCCAATACATCCTGTCGCGCGACGGCAAGAAACCGGGTGGCGCGAACAAGGCCGTCATCGAAAAGCTGGTCGAGGTTGGCGGTCTGCTGGCGCGCAAGCGCATCACGATTTCCGATGCGCACTCCTGGCGCTCCAAGGCGCCGGTGATCCGCCTCAACCGGCCCCAGTGGTTCGCGGCCATCGACAAAGCGGTGGGCGACGGTCAGGACAGCTATGGCGAGACGGTGCGCGCGCGGGCGCTGACCTCGATCGACCAATTGGTGGAGTGGACGCCGAAGACGGGCCGCAACCGCCTGTTCTCCATGATCGAAAACCGGCCTGACTGGGTTCTGTCGCGGCAGCGCGCCTGGGGCGTGCCGCTGACCTGTTTCACCCGAGTGGGCGTCAAGGCCGATGACCCGGATTTCCTGCTGCAGGACGCCGCCGTCAACGCCCGCATCATCGAAGCCTTCGAGGAGGAGGGCGCCGACGCCTGGTACAAGCCCGGCGCGAAGGAGCGGTTCTTGGCCCCCGACTACGACCCCGCCGAATGGGAGAAGGTCGACGACATCCTGGACGTCTGGTTCGACAGCGGCTCGACCCATGCCTTCGTCTTGCGCGACCGGGCCGACGGGACCGAGGACGGCATCGCCGACGTCTACCTTGAGGGCACGGACCAGCATCGCGGTTGGTTCCATTCGTCGATGCTGCAAGGCTGCGGCACCAAGGGGCGAGCGCCCTATCGCGCCGTGGTGACCCATGGGTTCACCATGGATGAGAAGGGCATGAAGATGTCCAAATCCATCGGCAACACCATCGCGCCCCAGGACATCGTGGGCCAATACGGCGCCGATATCCTGCGCCTTTGGGTGGCGCAGGTGGATTATACCGCCGACCACCGCATCGGGCCGGAAATCCTGAAGGGCGTGTCCGACGGCTATCGCCGCTTGCGCAACACGCTGCGGTTTATGCTTGGCTCCCTGGCCGACCACGACCCGGCCCAGGCGGCCGACCCGCTGGAGATGCCGGAGTTGGAGCGTTGGGTTCTGCACCGCCTATCGGAACTGGACGATGTGGTGCGCGACGGCTACCGCCGCTACGACTTCGCGTCCGTCCTGACGGCGATCTTCCAGTTCACGACGCTGGACCTGTCGGCCTTCTACTTCGACATCCGCAAGGATGCGCTCTATTGCGACGGCGACACCCTGCGGCGGCGGTCTGCGCGGACGGTGCTAGCCCTGCTGCATGAGCGGCTGACGACCTGGCTGGCCCCGATCCTGCCCTTCACCATGGAGGAAGTCTGGTTGGAGGTGCACCCGGGCGACGATTCCTCGGTCCACCTGCAAGACTTCCCGGCCCCGCGCCCCGGATGGCGGGATGAGGCGCTGGCGGCGAAGTGGTCCAAGATCCGCGCCGTGCGCCGAGCTGTGACCGGGGCCCTGGAGGTCGCGCGGAGGGACAAGGTCATCGGCTCGTCGCTGGAGGCGGCGCCAGTGGTCCATGTGGATGCGGAGACGGCGGCGCTGCTCGACGGCGTGGCCTTTGACGACATCTGCATCACCTCGGCCATCACCGTGACGACCGAGCCCGCGCCCGCCGACGCTTGGCGATCCGAGGACGTGGACGGCGTTGCCGTGGTCTTCGCCCATGCCCAGGGCGGCAAGTGCCAACGCTGCTGGAAGATCCTGCCCGACGTCGGATCCTACGGCCACGACGGCGTCTGCGGCCGCTGCGACGCGGCCCTGGGGTGAGCGAGGCTTGGAACACTGACCCTAACGCGGCCTTCGCCGAGGCGGAGGCCCGCATTGCAACCCTGATCGCGGAGGATGGGGAGGTCTTGGACCTCTCCGACCTCCCTGCATTGGAGCGCCTGCCAGATTTGACCGGAGCGGTGACGCTGCGGGAGGCGTATCTGGGTTATTATAACCAGGAAGGAACGTACAGATCAGGCTCTCGGCGTTTGGCCGACGTAGGTCTGCTGCGTTCCGCAACCGCGCTTAAAGTATTGGATCTCGGCGGTACTCAGGTGAGCGATATCGGTGTTCTGTCTAGCCTGACGGGCCTGACCTCGCTGGACCTCTCCGACACTCCGGTGACCGACGTCGGTGTTCTGTCTAGCCTGACGGGTCTGGCCTCGTTGGACCTCTCCGGCACTCCGGTCACCGACTTTGATGTTCTGTCTGGCCTGACGGGTTTGACCTTGCTGCGCCTGTCCCGCACGGAGGTGAGCGATATCGGCTTTCTGTCTGGTTTGACGGGTCTAACCTCGCTAAGCCTCTCCATTACGCGGGTGAGCGACATCAGCTTCATTTTGGATCTTCCCGCTTTCGCTACGGAGCGCGCAGAGGGGTTGTCATACCATCAGACACCCGCCGCCAAAGTCGATAGCCGTTTCGACAAGCTCAGCCGCCTCGACCCGGAGGCCTGCGCCCGCGAGACGGCGCAGTACCTCAAGGGCACCCATCCCGATTTCCGTCCGCCGGACACTTTGGTCAAAACCCGCCTACCAGCTGACCGTCTGGCGGATGCCGCGCCTGTTGACCTGGTCGAGGCTGACGGCATGCTCGACGCCGTAAACCCAAGCCCGCCCATGCGGTTGGCGCCCAATGAGAAGGGGCAGCGGATTGAGACGCTGCGGCGTCTGACGGTCCGGCTTACGACCATGGCACAGCGGGCGCAGCTGTCCCAGGACGACAAGGACAGTCTTGCCGGATATGCCGCCGCGCTGGATGCGGTGGAGCCGACCTGGATCACGTTGCAGGCCGATATGGCCTTCCTGCGCGCCGCCCCGCAGGATCCGGAGTTTCGCGCCCACTGCGACCCCCGCCTTGTTTTGGGCTGGGAAGAGTTGATTGCTCAGCACGACGCCCTCGGCCCCCTTCTTGTGCCCGAGGAGGACGAGAGCGACCTTCCCGACCCTACGCCCGAGACGACGCCCCAGGACGTCGAAGAGGTCGTGTCCGAGATCGTCGAGGTGCTGGAAGAGGCACAGGCCGAGGGCGTCGTAGGCGAGGCTCTGGTTGCCTCCACCAGGTCCGCCAATCGCTTCGCCCGCGCGGGCCGCACCACCGGGCGCTACCTAAAGACGGCGCTGCTGACCGCTGGCGGGATTGCCGCGAAGATCGTGGGCGAGTTTGGCAAGGGCGCCGTTGGTGCGGCGGGCGGCGCGGCCTTCGCGTGGTGGTCTACCAGCCCCGCGGGACGCGCGTTGGTCGAGAAACTCGGGCCTCTCGTCCAGCAGGTCCTGTCGATGTTCGGTTTTAAGTGATCCCCGACGCCGTCCTAGCGGCCAAGATCGTCGCGCTGACCTCGGCCCGCGCGCCGAGAACCATCTGCCCGTCCGAGATCGCACGGGCCTTGGCGGAGGACTGGCGACCGCTCATGCCCCGGGTGCGGGCCGTGGCGGCGGGATTGGCAGAGGTCGAGGCGACACAAAGGGGCGTGCCCGTCGATCCGCTGTCGGCCCGTGGTCCGATCCGCTTGCGTCTGCGTCACCCGCCTGAGACGGACTGACGCCGCAGTTTCCGGGCGAGGATAAATGCGCGTTTTTCGAAGGTTGCGGCGTGGGAGCGCTCCAAGGCGTCGGTGTCGCGCCCGATCTCGCGTCCCAACAGGATCAACCGCTCCAGCAGGAACGGGCGGTCGCCGGTGCGCTCCCAAGCGTGGGCCAAGGCGTCGAAGGCGGCCCCCGGGTCCCCGAGCCCTTGCAGCGCATTGGCGCGGAGGATCATCAGGTCGACGTTCTGCCGCTCCGCCCCGGGATGGGCGTCCAGTAACCGTGTGAGCGCCCCATGGTCTTCCAGTCGGGACAGCATGTCGGCCAACTCGCTCAACCGCTCCATGTTGGCGACGCGGACCCGACCCAGGATGGCATCGACAAATCCGAGCACTTTCGCCCGGCCCATCTGGCCCAAAGCAACGGGGGCCAGGGCCTTGCCGCGCCGCTCGTCCACGTCTTCCTCCGGGTCATCGAGGTTGTAATCGGCGAACAACGAGGTGTAGCGGCACCGGGAGGCCAAGGCGAGGGGCATGAAGTCCTGCCAGCGAAACAGGCAGGTCTGCAAGGTGCCCAACTCGATGCAATGGGTGTCTTCCCCCGCAAAGACCATGTTGGCGAACCCCGCCCCGTGGTAGCCGATCATGACCTCGGCCCGTGCCATGATGGCAACCTGCTCCAGCGGCGAGAGATCTTCGAAATAGACCGTGGCAAAGCCGCGCTTGCCTAAGGCCTCAACCAATGGAGCCTCACCGGCCATGTCCCGCTGCCGCTCCGATTTGCGGCCCACCCAGAAGCGACGGGGCAGGTGGGTCCAATCGCCACCGGCGATCAGGGCGTGGGCGGTCTCGCGCATTCTTACGAGCATTTCATCGCAAGAGTTCATGGCAAGCACAGCCAAGGAGTTCCGATCCGGGTCGCGGCCTTTCCAAAAATGGCTGTCGGGCGCCAGATGGTCCATGGACGGCATCACCGAGGGCCCCGTTTGGTAATAGTAGTGCCGCCCGTTCAGCACCGTCAGCGCGCGCCGATACCGCGTCTGGTCGGTCTGGACATGAACCCGCCCGCGCAGCCGGGGGTAGAGGGCCTCGACCCAATCGAGAAGAAACGGGCGGACCTCCTCGCCCTTGAGGTGGATATGGACGTCGCCGGCGAAATCGTCGTGATCGACAACCCATAACTGGCCCAGGGTCTCGGTCAAGAAATGGTAGAAGTTCGTCCCGTTGCGGGCATCCACCACAAAAGGCAGATCCCCCGTGGGTCTTGTGTCCACGGGGGGCGGAGGCGGATCATCGGTTTGGATCTGGGCGAAGTAGGCGGATGTTTCCGCCTCAACGTCCCGCCCGCCCTCGTTCTTCCAGGCATATCGGTTGCGCAGGCGCGTGCCTGCGGCGCCTGTCATAAGCCATTTGCCGCGGACGGATAGGAAGTGGCCATCGGCCAGCAGGTCATCGACCACCACGGGAACCGTCGCCATCTCCAGACCCGCCCGAAAGGTGCGGCGCTTAAAATGTGTCTCCACATGGCTGAGAATGCGCGCGGTGATGTGCGGTGCCTCGCTCACCGATCCGGCGGCCAGGCGGGCCTTTGGGATCGTCCGCCACATCTGCGGCAGCGGGGACAGCACCGACAGCCCCGGGTCCCGCCCCGGGCAAAAGAAGAACTCCTCCGGCGGCAGGGTCCAGGCGTCCCGTATCGCGGTCATTGCGGTCTCCGACGGTGGTCCGGGATGGGGTTACGGGACAACTTAGGTGATGGATCGGCGGATCAGAACTCCACCCCGGCTTGGGCTTTCACGCCCGACCGGAAGGGATGTTTCACAAGATCCATTTCCGTTACCAGATCGGCCAATTCGACCAACGGCTCCTTTGCATTCCGACCGGTACAGACGACGTGGGTCATCGCGGGCTTCTGATCGCGCAAAAAGGCTACAACCTCGGCAACGTCGACGTAGTCGTATCGTAGCGCGATGTTGATTTCGTCCAAGAGAACCATCCGGTTCCGTTCGTCCAGGATCAACTCCTTGGCTTTTGCCCAGGCGGCCTGTGCCATTTCGATGTCGCGCGATTTGTCCTGGGTTTCCCAAGTGAAGCCTTCGCCCATGGTGTGAAATTCGCAAAGGTCGGCGAAATGCGTCGTGATCAAATCCCGCTCGCCCGTGCCCATGCCGCCTTTAATGAACTGGACCACGGCGCAGGGCATCCGGTGGGCGATACACCGAAAGATCATCCCAAAGGCCGAAGAGGACTTCCCCTTCCCCTTCCCTGTATGGACGATCACCAGGCCCTTCTCATCGGTCTTGGTTGCCATGATCTTATCGCGGGCGGCCTTTTTCTTGGCCATTTTGGCGTTGTGGCGCGCGGTTTCGTCCGGGGGCGTTGGGGCGTCTGTCATCTGGCTGCTCGTATGGTCACGTGGCGTGGTACCGGACTGTCCAATGCCCATCGGAGGAGGTCAACCGTACAGCGGGCCTTCTCGATCACAGTGGGCGCGCTGGGGGCTTGCGCCACGGCCATGGCTTCGATGTTCCAAAAATATGCAGGACCTGCGCGTGGGCCACGTCCCCCATATCCCAATCCGGGACCGTCTGGCGGCGGCAGTGTTAACCCAATATTAAGCCTCTGGCCCAAAACTCGGCGCCATGCGCGTTTTCGGTCTAATTGCACTCTGCCTCGTCCTCGTGGCTTGTAACGCTCCGCACCCCCTGGCTGGCCTGACACGGTCGGGCTTCGCCGAAGCGGGGGGGCATAGGTTCCGGGTCAACTGGTCCTTGTCGGAGGCGCAGGCCACGCGGACCAATGCCGTCTGGAGGCCAGGCTTGGCGGAGGTGCGGATCGCCGCCGTCGCCGCAACGGCCCAGGTAACGGGCTGCGATGTGATCCCTGGCAGCGCCATTGGCGATGTGGCGCTCGTGTCCATGCGCTTGTCCTGCTGATCGATCAAACTCAGGTGCCTGCGTTCCGTTGCAGACTGACCTTGTCGCCATGGGCAGCGCGAGGCCTGTCGGCAGTGTCCATTGAGCGGCAGGGCAGCGGTTTGACAGGCGTTCCTGCGGTCAGCTGGCCGTAGGACATGTGCAGCCCGATCTTGATGGGCCGAAGGTGCCCGCCCGCCTCCTCGCTACAACACCAAGGTCATCGAGGAGAGGCTCGCGATGCCGTTGCCTTGGTAAGCTTCATGCGCAACTGCGAAGTCTGAAGATCAAAGCGATTGGTCGTGCAGAGACAATGGCCTCGACTGATATGGACTCTCATCCGACGCCTTTCGCGGCTAGCCCACGCGGGCGGCGCAACGCGCAAAGGGCCTGGGCAAGTTGGGGGACGTCAGACTGCCTGCGATATCCGGCCACAGACACATCGGTCTTGCCATCGTTCCGTGGTCCCTTGGATCGTCAGGCCGGGCCCCCCCGACCCCCGGCCAAGCAGTCGCACGGCGGCCACAACGCAGGGCGCCTGCCATGATCCAACTTGCAGCCCAGCCAGCAACCTCACGACCGGCCCAGATCCTCAAGCAGCGCGCGCGCGGAGTTGGACCGGGGCGTCCATAGCCCCCGCTCGATCGCCTCGCGCAATCGGTCGGCGATATCGGCCAGGGCAGGGGCATTTGCCTCGGCGATGAAGGCGCGGGTGTCGTCGTCTTCCAACACGGCGGCATGGACCAGATCAAAGTGATGGTCCTTCACGGCGCCTGTGGTCGCGGCAAAGGCGAACAGATAATCGACCGTGGCGGCGATCTCGAAGGCGCCCTTGTAGCCATGGCGTTTGACGCCTTCGATCCACTTGGGGTTCACCACGCGGGAGCGGACCACGCGCCCAATTTCCTCGTCCAAGGTGCGGATGATGGGGCGCTCGGGGCGCGAATGGTCGTTGTGATAGACCGGCCGCGCTGCGCCTTGCAGCATCTCAACGGCTGCCGCAGCCCCGCCTTCGAACTGGTAATAATCATCGCTGTCGAGCAGGTCATGTTCCCGGTTGTCCTGGTTTTGGACGATGGCCTCCACCTGGCCCAACCGTTGGCGCAACCCGTCGTGGTCGGGCTTGCCTTCGCCATCACCATAGGCGTAGCCGCCCCATTCCACATAGGCGCGGCCCAGGTCCGCCGCGTTCGACCAAAGCCGTTCGTCGATCATCGCCTGGAGACCGGCGCCATAGGCCCCAGGCTTAGAGCCATAGACCCGCGCACGCGCCTCGCCAGCCCGGACGGCGGCGGCGGCGGGGTTTTCGGCCTCTGGCTCGTCCAGATCCTGGACGGCGCGGGCGGCGGCATCGACAAGGGCCATCTGCTGGGGGAAAGCGTCTCGGAAGAAGCCCGAGACGCGCAGGGTCACATCCACGCGGGGCCGTCCGAGGGTTGTCGCCGGGATAATTTCGAAGCCGACAACACGCCGATTCGCGCTGTCCCAGCGGGGTTTGACGCCCATGAGCGCCAAGGATTGGGCGATGTCGTCCCCGCCCGTGCGCATGTTGGCCGTGCCCCAGGCGGTCACCAGCATGGCGCGGGGCCAATCACCGTGGTCCTGAAGATGCCGCTCGATGAGCAGGTTGGCGCTTTTCCAGCCGAGCTTCCAGGCGGTAGGCGTAGGCACGGCCCGGCTGTCGACGGAGTAGAAGTTGCGCCCCGTGGGGAGGACGTCGGGACGGCCCCGCGTGGGCGCGCCGGATGGCGCAGGGGCGACGAACTGCCCCGCGAGGGCGGTGAGGAGGCCCTCCCCCTCTGCGGGGCCGCAAGCGTCTAGCGTGGCGCGCAGGGTCGCGGCCTCTTCCAGCGTGGCCGCTGTCATCGGCCCCGGTGGCGGCACGTCCCCTCGCAGGAGGCGGGCGGCATAGCCTTCGATGCGCTCCACCGTGTCGCCCGCGCTGCGCCAGGCCGAGCCACCGGAGAGCGCATCCGGGCGCGCGCCCTCCCAAGGTGCGGCCATGTCACAGTCCAAGGGGTCGAACTCCAGCCCCAGGTCTGTGGCAATGGCGCGAGGCAGGCTGTGGCCGTCGCCCCGGGGCAGGCGCAGCAGGGCCTGGAGCAGGTCATCCCGTAGCCGTCCCTGTGGGCTCTGGCCGAAGATATGGAGGCCGTCGCGGATTTGAGCCTCCTTCAGCTCGCAAAGGTAAGCATCGAGTTTGGCCAGATCGCCATCATCTCCCTGGAACCCCGCATCCACGTCCAGGCCCGTCACCGCGGCGAGGGATAGGATTTCGTCGCGAAGGGTCTCGATTCGGCGGGGATCCACGCCCGCCGCTTCGTAGTATTCATCCACCAGCGCCTCCAGGTCGCGCAGGGGACCGTAGCTTTCGGCCCGAGTCAGCGGCGGCGTGAGGTGATCGATGATGACGGCGGCGCCGCGCCGCTTCGCTTGAGTGCCTTCGCCCGGGTCGTTGACGATGAAGGGATAGACATGCGGCGTGGGGCCGAGCGCAATCTCAGGCCAATCCGCTGCACCGAGCGCCACGGCCCGTCCTGGCAGCCATTCCAGATTACCGTGCTTGCCCATGTGGACGATGACGTCTGACTGGGCGCGCAACCAGACATAAAAGGCCAGGTAGTTATGGGGCGGCACCAGGTCCGGCGAATGATAGCTGTCGGTAGGGTCCACGTTGTAGCCCCGCGCCGGCTGCAGCCCGACACAGACCCGGCCGAACCGGTGGATCGATAGGGCAAAGCCTGCACCGGATGAGCCGTCGGGCCGGAGTACTTTTGCCGAGAAGAAGGGGTCTTCTTCGGGTGTGCCCCAACGCTCTTCGATCGCTTGCCGAGCGGAGAGGGGTAGGGTCGCGTAATGGGCGCGGTATGTCTCTAGATCGAGGGTCTCACCGCCTTCTTTTGCAGCCCGGTCCGTCAGCCAGTTGGTGGGGCCCGCCAGCAAGCGATCCATAAGGCTAGCACTGTCGCGGGGCGCGTTTTCCACGCTGTAGCCCTGGTCCGCCAATAGCCCGAGCGTGTGCACCGTCGCCGCTGGCGTATCGAGGCCGACGCCGTTGGCAAGGCGTCCGTCCCGGTTGGGATAATTCGCCAGGACCAAAGCCACGCGTTTGTCCGCAGTGGCTGTGCGACGCAGGCGGCACCAATTGGCCAAGAGGTCGGCGGTGAAGGTGATGCGGTCCCCGTCGGCTTTCCAGGTGGCGATGGGGCACTGGGTGGCCTCGTCGAAGAACGCCTCACCTTTGAAGCCCAACGCGCGGGTCAGCACCCGACCATCCAGCTCTGGCAGGGCCACATTCATGGCGATGTCGCGGGCCGACAAGCCGGTCAGCCCGTCGCGCCAGGCCTGTTCCGTGCCGCCGGACAGAACCCCTTGGAAGACCGGCGCGCGATTGGCCCAGGGCTGTGACAGGGGGTTTGTGGTAGCATCGCCGACCGCGAAACTGGTGAGGTTTAGGATCGCGTCCGGTGGGGTTTCCGTGAACAAGGCCTCCAGCGTGGCGGCGGAGACCGGGTCCTTGAGCGAGGCGACAAACACCGGCAGCGGGTTGAGGCCTGCGCGCAGCAGCGCACGAACCAGGCGATTGACCGGGTTCAGGCCCGCCCCTTGGAGCAGCGCCCGGTAGAAGATCACCGGGACGGTCGGCGCGCCCTTGGTCCAGGCCTCTGTCAAAGTCGCTTGGGTGGGTGCCTCGACCCCAGGCCAATAGAGGCCCGCGCGCAGCAGGGGGCGGGCTGGGGCGGGGCGCGGGGCTTCCTCAAGCATGGCGCTGGCATGGGCCAGAAAGGTCTGGGCATTGGCCGGGCCGCCTTCGACGAGGCAAGCCCACAGGGCGTCATAGTCCTCGGCGGAGACGGTCGAAAGCTCTCGCAATTCGGCATCGGGTTTGTCGTCCCCCGGCAAAGCGGCGAAGGGGACACCGGCGTCGTGCAGGCGCGCGGCGTATTGCTCCAGCCCGTAGGTCCAGTACCCACGTCCGCCCAAGACGCGGGCCACCACCAGCCGTGATTGTGTGGCACAGGTGTCAAGGTGCAGGTCAACGGACATCGGGTGCCGCAGGTGCATCAGGCTGGCCAGGCGCAGGCTTGGCGCATGCTCCATCTCGGCCCGGGCCTGGGACAAGGCTGCAAGTTCCGTATCGGCGGCGGAGATGACGACCAGATCGGCGGGCGTCTGGCCCAGGTCCACCGGCTCTCCGTCGTCGATGGCGCCAGGCTGGGCGGCAAGCAGGTGCATGGTGGTCTCCTCGGCGTTCGGAACCGTTTGCGGGAGGCGGGCAATGGGTGCAAGAGGGGTGCGACAGGAGGTGCCCCATGGCCGATATGATCAGACCGCAGATGACCGACGAGGTGGCCGAGGCGCTGCTGACGGGCCGCCCGGTCGTGGCCTTGGAGAGCACGATCATCAGCCACGGGATGCCCTGGCCCCGCAACGCCGAAGTGGCCATGTCCGTTGAGGAGTCCGTGCGGGAAGAGGGGGCCGTGCCCGCCACCATCGCGGTGATCGATGGCGTCTGCTGCGCTGGGTTGTCGGCGGCCCAGGTGGAGCGGTTGGGGCGCGACGCACGAGTTGTGAAGGCGGCGTCCCGCGATTTGGGGTCATGCCTGGTCAAGGGCCTGACGGCGGGCACCACGGTCAGCGCGACCATGCGCATTGCGGCTCTGGCAGGAATCGGCGTTTTTGCGACGGGTGGCATCGGCGGGGTGCATCGCGGGGACGATTTGGATGTCAGCGCCGATTTGACCGAGTTGGCGAAGACGGATGTGACCGTCGTCTGCGCGGGCGTGAAATCGATCTTGGACATCCCGCGCACGATCGAGGTTTTGGAGACACTGCGCGTTCCGGTGGTCACCTACGGCGCCGATGAGTTCCCGGCGTTTTACACGCCACACTCTGGTGTGGTGGCCGGGGACCGGGTGGATGACCCCGCGCAGATCGCAGCGATCCGAGCCGCCAATCAGCAACTCGGGCTCGGCACGGGGATGCTCGTCGCCAATCCGATCCCCGCGACAGCGGCGCTTGAGGCCCAGGAGATCGCTGCAACGATTGATGCGGCTTTGGACGAGGCCAAGCAGCAGGGGGTCACGGGCAAGGACGTGACGCCGTTTCTGCTGGGCCGGTTGAACGAGACGACCGATGGGACGGCCCTGGCGGCCAACATTGCTCTGGTTCTGAACAACGCCACCTTGGCCGCGCGGATTGCTGTGGCTGGGGCCAAAGGCGGGGCCTGGGTCTAGGGGTGCGGGTTGGCCGGTATGGTGTCTAGCGCGGTCTTACGTTGGGGCGGCGTGAGCAGGCGTGCGGTTTGGAGCGAGTAGGTCACCGGCGGTCGCGCCGAGGATAGCTGCGGGGTCGGTTTGCCCGTCTTGGTCTGGCCATGGGCCTCCGACAGGCAGGCGCACAGCGCGCGCCCCAAAAGCCGCTTGTATGCTGTAAAGGAGCGGTGACTGTCCCCCGGGGCAGGAGGGCGCGTGGGACGGCCTCGCCGTCAAAACGACCGCAGGTTCCATATGCGGCGCAGCTTGTCTCTCAGCGCCTTGATGACGGGGGCCGTTTGGCCGACCGTCCCGCACATATCCGCTACGGCGTCTTCGGGATCCTTTCGAAGAAGAGGCTGGCGGGAATGTCCTTGTACCCACCGAACGGCCCGCATTCGACAAAGCCATGGCGTCGATAGAGCCGATGGGCCGCGTCCAACCCGACGCCGGTTTCCAGGCGGACAATGGGGCGCCCTTCGGTGGCGGCCAATGTGATGAGGCGGGTCAAGATCGCGTCGGCCACGCCACGGCCCCGTGCCTCTGGGTCGGTGAACATGGATTTCACCTCCGCGTAGCCATCGCGCAGGGCCAGGGCGCCCGTCCCCAAGGTCCGGTCGCCCTCGGTCGCGGCGATGAACCGGATATGCGGCGCCGTCAAAGCGTCGAGGTCCAGGTAATGGCACTCCCCCGGGGCGAAGAGCGCGTTCATCATTGCGTGGGATTGGGCCAGCAGGGCTGCGCAGCCCGGAGACGTCGGATCCGCCGGGCCGACCTTCATGACAGAGCGGCCTCAATGGCGGCGCGGTCCAACCCGGCCTGACCGATGACCACAAGGTGCGCGCCGCGCGGGTCATCGCCCAGGGGGCGGTCGAAGTAGTGATCGACCCGCGGCCCAACCGCCTGCACCGTCAAGCGCATTGGCTTGCCCGCAACCGATGAAAAGCCCTTCAGGCGCAGGATCCCATGGGCGCGGATCACGCCGGAGACCTTTTGTGCGAAGGCTGCCGGATCCGTGACCTCGGGAGCCGCCACAACGAAGCTTTCGAACGCATCGTGGCCGTGGTCATGGTCGTGATGATGGTGGTGATCATGGTTATGGTTATGGTTATGGTCATGGTGGTGGTCGTGGTCGTGGTCGTGGTCGTGGTCGTGGCCATGGTCATGATGGTGGTGATGAACCTCGTGGCGCGCGGCGATATCGTCTTCGGCGCCTTGGCCACGGCCCAGGACCACCTCGGGCGGCAGCGCCCCCATCGTCGCTGGGACGACTTGCACGCCATCCCGCGATTCGCCTTTCAGTCTGGCGACCAACGCCTCGGTCCCGTCGCCCAGGATATCGGTTTTGTTCACGACGATCATATCGGCGCAGGCGACCTGATCGGCATAGAGCTCTGACAGCGGGGTTTCGTGGTCCAGCCCATCGTCGGCGGCGCGCTGTGCGTCCACGGCGGCGGTGTCGGCGGCAAAGGTGCCCGCCGCCACGGCGGGGCCATCGAGGACCGTCACCACCCCATCCACCGTGACCCGCGTCTTGAGGCCGGGCCAGTTGAAGGCCCGAACCAGGGGCTGGGGCAGGGCCAAACCGCTGGTTTCGATCACGATGTGATCGGGAGGTGTCTCTCGGTCCAGCAGGGCTTCCATTGTCGGGATGAAGTCATCGGCGACGGTGCAGCAAATACAGCCGTTTGACAGTTCCACGACGTCGTCATCGGCGCAGCCCTCAATGCCGCATCCCTTGAGGATGTCACCATCGACGCCCAGATCCCCGAATTCGTTGATGATCAGGGCGATCCTGCGACCCTCGGCATGTTGCAGAAGATGGCGGATGAGGGTGGTTTTTCCGGCTCCGAGGAAACCTGTGATGATGGTGGCGGGGATTTTCATGGGGTGTCTCCTACGGTTGGGACGCCCGCCTGTGGCAAGCGTCGAGACGGAGTATTTGAGGACCCGTGATGGGGGGAGCGCGTTTCGGTTGGTCGTTGCGTGTCCAGCACGGGGAGGGATTGGGATGGCGCGACGGAGCGCACCGGAGGTGCCTACCCGTGATGGGCTAGGCGGCGAAAACGCGGGGGTGGGTGATATGCCGAGCATCGAGATGAGCCTTGGATGCTTTGGCGAGTGCGAGAGCACCCAAGTCGACAACCGGCTTGATCAAAATGATAAGCATATAGGTCGCGCAGAAGGACAAGACGGCCGAAAGAGTCTCTGCCCCGACCCCTTGGCCATAGATCGCCCAAAAGGCGACCACGCCGCCCTGGTATGCCAACGACAGGTTGAGGGCTTGGCCATAGGAAAGGTCCACATAGGCGGTGTCTTGCGGAATAACGCGTTTGGCCAAAGCGAAGATGGCAAAGAGCGGCATCAAGAGGGTGGTCACATTCACGAAGTACATCGGCAGGTCCGTGGGCGCGAAGAACAGTCCTTGGATGCACAACCCTGCGGCCAAGCCAATTGCGGCGGGCGCGACCCCCAGCAGGAGCAGGAGCGTTGTGCCCAGGATGACGTGAACTTCGGACACGCCGACGGGGAAGTGGGGCATCACTTCAAAGAAAACGAAGGTGCCGGCGGCTGCGATGACGCTCCGCACGATCAGCGGGGAGGTCCCGTGATCCTCAATGTCCTGCCAGGCCAGTTTGGCCATGTACCCCGCTGCGCCTGCGGCGGTGGCGAAGGCGAGGGCCATCTTGGCCCCGTCGACCACTCCGGGTTCGATGTGCATGTCGGTGTCTCCTATGGCCCGTCTCCCCGACGGGATGGATTGTCGTTCGTGCCTGGCTGGTCTCCTGGCTCGCGGGTCGTGGGGTGCTGGGCCGCCTTCCCGGGACATCGTCCCAGTGGCATTTTGGCCCGACCCTCACCGCTTACAGTCGCGGGGGCGGCTGCGGCCTCGGGGTCCTGGTTGGATCCCCCTCACCACATTCCCATTTCATCCCCCGGTGCGCCTTTGGCTGGGGGAACCATGCTTGACCGTGATGCGTCCCCGCCCAGCGGTGGTCAAGCGCCATTGCCGTCTTTGGTGGCGCCTCGGAGCGTTTGCACTAAGCGACATGTGTTTCAGAGGCGCAGAAAGGGGGGCTGCTCCGCGCGGGGGGCAATATCTTGTGGAAAACCGGCGGGAGTCCGCGAAATGCAGCGGTCCGGCCTTGACGGATCCGGGTGAGCTACGACGATTGTCCCATGCGTTTTTCTCGCCTGCGGCTGAATGGCTTCAAAAGCTTCGTCGATCCGACCGATCTGGTGATCGCGGACGGGCTGACAGGTGTGGTCGGACCCAACGGTTGTGGGAAATCCAACCTGCTAGAGGCGCTTCGCTGGGTCATGGGGGAAAATCGCCCGACGGCCATGCGGGGCGGCGGAATGGAGGACGTGATCTTCGCCGGTGCGGCCAGCCGACCGGCGCGCAACTTTGCCGAGGTGACCCTGGCCCTCGACAACGCGGACAGGACGGCGCCCGCAGCATTTAACGAAAGCGATGCCTTGGATGTGGTGCGGCGCATCACACGGGATGCGGGCAGCGCCTACAAGCTGAACGGCAAGGATGTCCGGGCGCGCGATGTGCAGATGCTGTTCGCCGATGCCTCGACCGGGGCCCATTCTCCGGCGCTGGTCCGACAGGGGCAGATCAGCGAGTTGATCAACGCAAAGCCCCAACGGCGTCGGCGCATTCTAGAGGAGGCCGCGGGGATCTCTGGCCTATACCAGCGGCGCCATGAGGCGGAGTTGAAGCTCAATGGGACCGAGGCCAACCTCGCACGAGTCGATGATGTGGTCGAACAGCTCGCCGCCCAACTTGCGACGCTGGCACGCCAGGCCAAGCAAGCGGCGCGCTACCGGGAGATTGGGACCGCCTTGCGCCAGGCCGAAGGCATGCTGCTCTACCGTCGCTGGCGCGAGGCGGATGCAGCCCGGGCGACGGCGGAGTCTGAGCTTCGCGAGAGGCTAACGGCGGTCGCCCAGGCGGAGCGGGCGTCGATTGGTGCGGAAGAGGCCCGGGTGAGGGCCGATGACGCGCTGCCCGCCCTTCGAGAGGAAGAGGCCGTTGCGGGTGCGATCCTGCAGCGCTTGGAAGTGAGCCGAGACACGCTGGCCGAGCGCGAGGCCGCAGCCCGTGCAACCTTGGACCGTTTGACCGCAACGATTGCACGTCTCGTGCGGGATGCGGAGCGGGAGGGCGCCTTGAACGAGGATGCCCGCGCCACAATCGACCGTCTGCGCCAAGAGGACGCGACCTTGACCGCTCAGACCGACGGGCAGGAGGCGGCCATGGCCGAGGCGCAGGAGGCGGCCCTCGATGCGTCGCGTGTTCTGGGCGCCCGCGAGGAAGAATTGTCCGCGCTTACGGAAGATCTGGCGCGGCTGTCCGCGCGCCACCAATCCGTCACACGCTTGGTCGAGGAGTCCGCAAAACGACTGACGCAGGTCACATCCGCGCGGGATGCCGCCGAGGCCCAAGTGAAGGCGGCACAATCCGCGCTGGATGGATCGGACAGGGCACGGGCCGAGGCGCAGGCAACGCTCACACGCGCGCAGGATGCCGCGGCCACAGCGGATGCCGACCTCTCCCAGGCCGAAGCAACGCGCGAGGCCGCCCAGGACCGCGAGGCCGCTGCCCGCACCGAACGGGCCGAGGCGGAGGGCACGGCGGGAACCATCGGCGCCGAGGTCAGCGCCTTGACCAAGTTGCTGGCACGGGACTCCGGCGATGGCGCGCCGCTTGTGGATCAGGTCACCGTCGCGCCAGGCTTTGAGGCGGCGCTGGGCGCGGCCTATGGGGACGACCTGCGGGCCAGCGCGCTTAGCGGGACAGAGGTCGAGGATGTCGGCTGGGCGCCGCTGCCCCCGTATGATCGCGTCCCAGCTTTGCCCGATGGCATTGCCCCCCTCGCGCCCCATGTGACGGCGCCTGAGGTTTTGTCCCGGGGCCTGGACCAGATTGGCTTGGTGGACCCGGACCAGGCCGCGCAGATGCAGCCGCGACTCCTGCCCGGACAGGTCCTCGTCAGCCGTGAGGGCGATCTTTGGCGCTGGGACGGTTTTCGCGCCACGGCAGAGGCGGCGCCCTCAGCGGCTGCCCTACGCCTCCAGCAGATGAACCGCCTGGCGTCTCTCCGTCAGGACCTGGAGGAGGCAACCGCCCGTGCCGAGGGCACCCGTGCCGCCCATGAGGCCTTGGGGCATATGCTCTCTCGGGCCAAGACGGCGGAGGCCCAGGCAAGGGAGACGCGCCGCAACGCCGACCGATCCCTGACAGAGGCGGGCCGCGCGTTGGCCAAGGCAGAGGGCGCCCATGGGATTGCCGCGTCTCGTTTGGAGACGGCGCAGATGGCCGTGTCCCGTCACGAGGCCGACACCCTGGAGGCCCGCGCTGCCGTTGCCGAGGCGGAGGCGGCGCGCCGCGATCTGCCGCCCCTGGATGGCGCCCGGTCCGCTTTGGAGGCCATCCGAACGACGGTGGAGGCGGCGCGTATGGCAATGATGTCGCGCCGTGCCCAGGCCGATGAATTGAAACGCGACGCGGAGGCCCGCGACACCCGGCTTCGGGAAATCGGCAAGGACATGGCCCGCTGGCAGAAGCGCCTCGACAATGCCGACGCGCAACTTGCGGATCTGACCCGTCGTCGGGAAGCTGCCGAGGTGGAGTTGGCAGCGGCCCAAGGCGTCCCCGAAGACATTGCTGCGCAGGGCGCCGCCCTTGTTACGGACTTGGAAAAGGCCGCCGCACGGCGGACGTTGGCCATAGAGGCCCGCGCTGCCGCCGAAACCCATCAGCGGGAGGCCCTCGCGGCCACGCGCGATGCTGACCGTGCAGCCGGTGAAGCGCGAGAGGCCCGCGCCCGCGCCGAAACCCGCGTTGAAGCCGCACAGGAGGCGCTGTCTGCGGCGCGCGACCGCATCGCCGAGGCGCTTGAGACAACGCCGGGTGATCTGCTCGCCGCGCTGGATCTCGACCCGGAGGCCTTGCCGCCCCTTGATCGGATCGAAGCCGATGTGACGCGGCTGAAACGTCAGCGCGACGCATTGGGCTCGGTCAACCTGCGCGCCGAAGAGGACGCGCAGCAGGTCCAAACCGAGCACGACGCCTTGCTGACAGAAAAGGCCGATCTGGAACAAGCGGTCGCCGAACTGCGCGCTGGGATCGCATCGCTGAACAAAGAGGGGCGCCAGCGCCTGCTCGATGCCTTTGAGACGGTCAACGGCAACTTTTCCATGCTGTTCCGTCACTTGTTCTCGGGCGGCGAAGCCCGTCTTGAACTTGTCGAAAGCGACGACCCCCTGGAGGCGGGATTGGAGATCATGTGCCACCCCCCGGGCAAAAAGCTCTCAACCCTCAGCCTGTTGTCGGGGGGCGAGCAGACCTTGACCGCCCTGGCGCTCATTTTTGCGGTCTTCCTCGCCAATCCGGCGCCAATCTGCGTCTTGGACGAAGTTGATGCGCCCTTGGACGACGCAAATGTCACGCGCTTTTGCGATATGTTGGATGAGATGACGCGCCGCACCTCGACCCGGTTTCTGATCATTACCCACCACGCGGTCACCATGGCGCGCATGGATCGTTTGTTTGGTGTCACAATGGTCGAGCAAGGGGTCAGTCAGCTCGTCTCCGTCGATCTCAAGCGGGCGGAGGCTCTGGTTGCGTAGCCGCCGAGGACGCTGCTCCGGTGCGATGGGTGGCAAACCTGGCGCGTGTCTTGGTCTCAAACGCGCAGTCCATGACTCGGATACGAGCAACAGGACCAACAGGAACATCATTCGACGGCGTGATCCGGTCGGGCAGGGTCAGGTGTGGTCCACTGCTCTCCCTCGTTTTGCCGGGCATATGGGAGGATACGTGTCCATCATCAAATGTCTGCCAAACACGCAGCACATCGGACCGATCCGCCGCGGACACCCACATAACGGCCTTCAGTCCCTTCTGAGATACCCAGCGGGGACCCCTCCGCCACGACCACCCTGGCGCACACCATGACCCTTTCCATCGAAGCCACCCTGTCCTACCGCTTCGACGCGCCGACGGACTTGCTGCTCCAGGTCGAAGTGGCGCGCATGTCCGGCCAAGACATCACCAGTGATGCTCTGTTCACAACGCGAGTGGATGGTTTCCGCCGCGTCGGCGGCGAGGCCGCCTTGGGCAAACGGGCGTGGATGCGCGCAGACGGTCAATTCGATGCCACCTATCGCGCTGAGGTCGAGGTGACCCGCCCTGTCCCGGATATCGGCGCCTTGGAAGCGACCGCGCCCCGCAGCCTCACCGCCGAGGCGACATCCTTTTTGATGCCCTCGCGCTATTGCCCGTCCGACGAGTTCCAGTCCTTCGTGGCCGACGATTTCCCGGATCTTTCAGGCGGTGCTCTGGTCATGGCCCTTCGGGATTGGATCGAGACGACCTTCTCCTATGTGCCCGGTGCCAGTGGTTCCACGACCACTGCCCGCGATACCTTTGTCCAACGGCAAGGTGTCTGCCGGGACTACTCCCATGTGTTGATCGCGCTGACCCGCGCGGCCGGCATCCCCGCCCGTATGGCCAGCGTCTATGCACCGCGCGTGGATCCACCGGATTTCCACGCGGTGACCGAGGTCTGGCTCGAAGACGCCTGGCATCTCGTGGATGCCACGGGCATGGCCTGCGCCTCTGAAATGGCGGTGATCGGTGTGGGCCGCGACGCGGCTGAGGTCTCTTTCCTGTCGTCTTTCGGCTGGGCGGAGTTCGTGGCCCAATCCGTGACGGTCCGAACAGACTGACCGCTAACGCGCGTCTTCTTCTCGGCTCAAATACCTCCGGGGGGGGGCCGTAGGCGGGGGGCAGAGCCCCCCTCCGCCGCGACCCGCATGCGGGTCGCAATACCGTTCTGTGCCGCCTACAACGCCCGCAAAAGCGCCGCCGTTGGCCAGGCGTCAGCGGGCAGGCCAAGGCGTTTCTGCTCCGCTTGGACGGCGCGTCGGGTGAGCCGTCCGAGGATGCCGTCGATGGCGCCCACGTCGTGGCCCCGGGCGACCAATTTACGCTGAAGCCTTTCCATATCGCTGCCGGAGATGCCAGGTTCTGGCGTGCCCACGTTGAAAACCGGTGCGCCTGACAGACGTGTTGCGAAATAGGCGGCAGTGGTGACGTAGACGAAGCTCTTGTTCCATTCGAACAACACTTCGTAGTTGGCAAAAGCCAGGAACGCCGGGCCTTTTCGCCCTTGGGGCAGCAGAAGCGAGGCCGCCTGGCCGGGCGCCATGCCGCTGGTCGGGCCGCGCGTGACCACGCCATCGGCCAGCCAATCCGCGACGGGTCGCTTGGTGTCCAGGCCGGTCTGCGACCAGTCCAGGGTGTCCGGGACCGTCACCTCCACCAACCAGGGTTGGCCCGCCTGCCATCCAATGTCTTGGAGAAACCGTGCCCCAGAATGCAACGCATCCGGGACCGAGGTTTTCAGCGTCACGCGGCCATCCCCGTCGCCATCCACCCCGCGCTCCAGGATGTCTTTGGGGAGCATCTGAACCTGGCCGATTTCTCCGGCCCAGGCGCCGGTGGTGCCCAGGTCGAACTGCCCGCGGGCGAACAATTCCATCGCTGCAAAGACTTGGGGGCGGAACAGCTCTGGCCGACGGCAGTCATGGGCCAGTGTCACCAGCGAGTTGCGCGTGTTGAAGTCCCCTTGGACGGCGCCGTAGTCGGTCTCCAGCGCCCAGAAGGCCAGGAGAACACCGCGCGGCACGCCATACTGCGCCTCGACCGCATCGAACACGCGATCATAGCGTTGTGCGTTGGCGGCACCGTTGCGGATGCGCGCGCCTGAGATGATGCGGCGGGCAAAATCCACAAACTCCAAGCGAAACACCCCCTGGCTGCGGTCAGCGCGCAGGGTACGGTCGTCTTGGCGAACCCCCGCCAGAAAGGCGTCTGCGGTTGCAGCGGGCAGGCCGCGCGCCACCGCCTCGGATTTCAGACCGGCCACGAAACTCCCAAAGGATCCGCCGCAGGTCTGCGCGGCCACGGGCGAGGCAAAGAGCAAGGCAAAGGCAAGGGGGAAGAGACGCATGGGAACTCCGTAAACCGTCGTCAAAAAAAGAGGAAAGTCAGCACCAGGACGAGCGCGAGCGCCGCCGCCCAGGTTTTCCAAAGGGCTGTGCACGCGCGGTCGATGTCGTCTGGGCCAGCCTCCCGGCGTCCAGTTGGGTTTACCCACGGGAACTCCTGTAGGCGTCCGTCGTAGCTCCGGGGGCCCGAGAGGGCGACATCCAGAACGGGGGCGATTGCCGCCTCGGGCCAGCCTGCGTTGGGCGAGCGGTGCAGCCGCGCATCATTGGGAACGCGGTGCCAGAGACCCACGGCGCCATGGGGCAGCAGGATCAGCCCTGCCGTGAGCCGTGCGGGCACCCAGTTCAAAGCATCGTCCAGACGGGCGGCGGCCCAGCCGAACTCCAAATATCGCTCCGTGCGATAGCCGATCATGCTGTCGGCGGTATTCACGGCCTTATAAGCCAGCATCGCGGGCAGCCCTCCGATGGCGAACCAAAAGGCAGGGGCAATGACGCCGTCCGACAGGTTTTCCGCGCCGCTTTCGATGGCCGCGCGCGCGATCTGTGGCGCATCCATCTGCGCCGTATCCCGTCCGACGATCATGGCAACGGCCAGGCGGCCCGCGGTGGCGCCCCCCCGTCGCAGGGCGTCGGCCACGGCGCGCACATGGGTCACGAGGCTGCGTTGCGCCAAAAGGATTGCCGCCCCGAGCATCTCCAACAGGCCCGCATCGGGGACCCAAGCGATGAGACCCCCTACGGTCCAGGACAGCGACAGCAGGATCGCGACCGCAAGCACGCCCTTTGCCCGGCGGTTGTCCCCCATGTTGAGGCTGTGCTCCAACCGCCCGACCAGGCGTCCGAGCACGACCGCCGGATGGGGCAGGCGTGACCAGAGCCAATCGGGTTCCCCGAACACGGCATCCAGGACCATGGCCGCCGCCAAGATCATGTCAGCGCCTGCTCTAGCCTGGTCCAGTCGGTGGTCGGTGGCAGGCCCAGACGCAGCCAGCTGCCGGAGTACGGAAAGATCCGGGACCAGATTTGATGGCGGGCCAAGCGGTCCTGCATCGCGCCCGCGTCCCCTACATCATAGAGTCGGAACAGATCCGTTCCGCCCACCAGATCCCCATGGCGTTCCATCAAGCCATCGAGCCGCTTGGCATCTGCGCGCAACCGCGCCCGCGTTTCCATGGCCCAGGCTGTGTCGCCTAACGCGGTCGCCCCAATCCCCAGGGCAGGGCCGCTGACCGGCCAGGGACCGAGCGCCTCGGCCAGGGGGGCGAGCGTGTCGGGGTGCGCGATGGCAAAGCCCAGGCGTAGGCCTGCTAGGCCCCAGAACTTACCAAAGCTTTTGAGCACGATAAAGCCGGGACGGCTGGCCTCCGCCACACGGGAGGCATCGGGACAGACGTCGCAAAAGCTTTCGTCGATGACCGTAAAAGGGGCCTGGCGGTCGGGCCAGAGGCGTCCATCGGGATTGTTCGGGTGCACGATGACCAACGCATCTTCGTCGCCGTCTGCCACCACCTCAAACCCGTTGGCCGCGAAAGCGGCGGCGTGTTCGTTATAGGTGGGGTGCGGTATGACGACCCTTCGCCCGGGGGCCAGGCGCGGCAGGGCCGCGATCAAGGCTGATGCGCCAGGCGCGGCCAAGACGCCCGTCCCCTCTGGCACATGCCAGAAGCTGCGGGCCGCCCGGATCAAAGCGGTCTCTGCCCCCGTGTCCGGAAGGGCGGTCCAAGCCGTCGGGGGCAGGTGCGGTATCGGATAGGCATGGGGATTGATCCCCGTGGACAGGTCCAGCCAATCGTCGCCGCCCCATTGGGCCCGCGCCGCATCCAGGCCACCGCCGTGGTCCCGCGTTAGGGGTGCCCCTTGCGCCGCCATATCAGTCGAGCGGGGGGTGGCGCGTCACGAAATGCCCTTTGATGGCCTGGGGCCATTCGCGGAACGGCACGACGCCGGTGTCGGCCTGGGCGTGTTTTGCAGCGTAGTCGACGATGCCCTGGGCGGCCTCGGCGTCTGGGGTAAAGCGGCCCAAGGTATAGGCCATCTTACCTGGCGCTTGCAGCGTCACGTTGCAGGCGCCCGAACACCCCATGAGGCAGGAATGCCGCCGGGTCGCAACCCCGTCCACACCATTCGCGGCAGCTTCGACCAGCGAGGCGAGGGTTTCGCCATCCGTCTGTTCGGACCCTGCCTCCCACCCGTCGCATTTGCAGGTGTCGCAGATGGTGATCACGGTGGTCATGGATGGTGCCTCCGGGGCAAGGGAAACTTTGGGTCTGATGACCACAGGCCCGACCCAGAGGCAACCTCGTGCGGATGCGGCGCTGTGCCCAATCGGCGGATTGAGGGGCGGTTACGTTCACGTCAGTATTCCTTAACCCCGTGTTAACCAAACTGCCCGTAGGCCTATGCCCGGGAAGGTGGGGAAAGCGAAGGATAGACGTCATGCAAGATGCCACCGCTATGCCGGTCGTGCTCTGGGTTGGATCCGGGCCGCCGACCCTAACCGCTGATCAGGAGACACCCTACGCCGGGTTCCGGGCGGAAATCGCCAGGAGCCAGGCCCAAGCCGTCGCCATGATGTTCGAGCTGTCGCCCGCCGTCGTGTTGATCGACCTGGGTCTCAGCGATGGAAGCCCGCTGGCGGTCGCCGATTTCGCCAACTATCGCCACCCAGAGGCTCGGGTGATCTTCATGAGCGACAGCGCCATGTTCTCTGACGGGTCGCTGTTCAACCATTGCACCAATGTTCACGCCCATGTCGCGCGTGGCATGTCGGAGCCGGACATGGTTGCCCTCGTCTCCCACCATGCCGAGGCCGGGGGCGGGCGACGACCAGGCTAGGCCGTCGCGTAGGGCGCCACGGATGCTCCGCCGCGCGGCTGATCGGACAAAACCTCTGCCGATGAAAGGTCCAACGACGACCGCCAACCTACCGCGCCAGTTGGAGGCCTGTTCCGCGTGTCAGGTCAGGCCACCGCGTCCAGGTGGTCCCGTCCATGGGGGGCCATCCAGTCAATCTCTGGATTGATGGGGATGATCCTGTGCGGGTTAATGGTCTCGTGGCTGTAGTGATAGTGACGGACGATGTGATCCATCCCCACGGTCGCCGCGACACCGGGCACCTGGAACAACTCCCGCGTGTAGGGCCAGAGGTGTTCAAAGTCGATCAAGCGCTTCCGATTACACTTAAAGTGCAGGTGATAGACCGGGTCGAAGCGGACGAGCGTGGTGAACAACCGCCAGTCGGCTTCGGTCAGGCGGTCCCCCGCCAGATAGCGCCGCTGTCCCAACAGGCCATCGACCCAGTCAAGGGCTTCGAACAGGGCGGTTACAGCTTCGTCGTAGGCGCTCTGGCTTGTGGCGAAGCCCGACTTGTAGACGCCGTTGTTGATATCCGAATAGACGCGCGCGTTGATCCGGTCGATCTCTGGCCGCAGATCATGGGGGTAGAAGTCCTGGCGGTTCCCGGTCAGCCCATCGAAGGCGCTGTTGAACATGCGGATGATTTCGGAACTCTCGTTCGACACGATGGTGTTTTGGGCCTTATCCCAGAGGACAGGCACAGTGACCCGTCCGGAGACGTCGGGTTTGGCCCGCGTATAGATATCGCGCATGAACGGCAGCCCAAACAGACGGTCGCCCGTGGCGCCATGGTCGTCGGTCTCAAAGGTCCAGCCATCGGACATCATGTCCGGATGCACCACTGAGACATCGATGAGCTGATCCAACCCCTTGAGAGCCCGGAACACCAACGCCCGGTGTGCCCAGGGGCAAGCAAGCGAGACGTAGAGATGGTACCGGCCTGCTTCGGCGGCGAACCCGCCTGTGCCGCTGGGGCCCGCCACGCCGTCTGGGGTAATCCAATTCCGGAACCCAGCCGTCGAGCGCACAAATTTCCCGCCGGAGGATTTGGTGTCATACCAATCATCGTGCCAGGTGCCATCAATCAGTTGACCCATCGTATCCTCCTGCGTGTTGTGGTCTGGAGTGTATGTGCCGCCTTTGGCCACGGCATAAACCACGGCCAGCGCGCAGGGCTTGCGCGGGGGTGAACACCCGCTGGGCATTGTCAGGTGGTCCGAGCAGTTCTCGACGGAGCGTTCTAGATGTCGCCGATCCACCGTTTGATTATTGCCTCAGGTCTGACGAACTTGGGCGATGGGATCATGGTGCTGGCCTGGGCCTGGGTGGCGTCTTTGCTGACGCGCGATCCGTTGCTGGTTGCCTTGGTTCCTGCGGCGGTGCGTGTGCCCTGGCTGCTTCTGGCCCTGGCGGCTGGCGTGATGACGGATCGGCTGGATCGCCGCGCGCTGATGGCCTCAGCCGATGGTGTGCGGACGGTGGCCTTCGCCCTCTTGGCCTTGGCGGTTTGGGTCACAGGGCCCTTGCCAGAGCCCCCCGCGACCGGCGTTTCGGTGCCCGCATTGGGTGGCATTCTGGTCTTGACAGCGCTGGTGGTTGGCTGCGCCGAAGTCGTTCGTGACAGTGCCGCCGGGACCATGGTGCCCAACCTCGTCCCATCGTCGCAGCTTGAGAAGGCCAACGGACAGATCGCGTCGGTCGAGACGGTTGGGAACGACCTGGCGGGCCCGGCGCTGGGCGCCTTTCTGGTGGCCGCAGCGGTGGCGGCGCCCTTTGTGGTGGGGGCAGGGCTTTATATGCTGGGCGGTGTTCTGGTGCTGGGCCTGGCGGGCCAGTTTCGCGCGCCGCCCCGCCCCCGTGCCTCCATGCGACGCGATCTGGCCGAGGGTCTAGCGTTTCTGCGGACCGAGCCGCTGTTGATGAAACTGGTCTGGATTACCGCGACCTGGAACCTGTTTGCCGAAATGGCGCTGGTCGGGCTGGTCCTGCATGGACAGGAGAACCTGGACCTGACCGCGCCGGAGTATGGCGTTGTCCTGGCCCTTGGCGCGCTTGGTGGGGTTTTGGGCGGTTGGCTGGCCGATGGCGCGGTGACGCGGTGGGGTCCTGGGCGCGTGGCGCAATTCGGCTCGATCATCGGTGTCCCGGTTTTTCTGGCGATTGCCTTTGCGCAGGGACCCGGACTGGTGGCGCTCGGCCTCTTCCTGTTTGGTCTGGGGGGTGTGCTGTGGAATGCGGTTTCCACCTCCTACCGGCAACGGCGCTTGCCCAACGCACTGCGGGGACGGGTTGGCGCGATCTATCGGCTTGCGTCGTTCGGAGCGGCGCCGCTGGGTATGGTCCTGTCCGGCGTGCTCGTCCGATGGGGAGAGGCCATTGTCGGGCGCCCCCTGGCGTTGCTTTTGCCATTCGGCGTGGCTGCCCTTGGTATGGCGGTGTTGAACGCCCTGATTTGGCGCCAGATTGGCACGGGCTTCGCCGTCAGTCGAAACTGCCCGCCACCTGACCACACAACATAAACGCGCGACCCGTCCGCGTGTTGATCAAGCGCATGATTTCGCCGTCGGTGGCATGGTCGCAAAAGGTCGAAAACGCCTGGTCGAAGGTCCTCAGGAACGTGTGGACCGCGTCGCGGAACACGGCGTCATCCTTCATCCGCCCGAGCGTCAGCGCGAGGCCCGTACGATCCCGGATCCCGCCTAGGGCCGCCATGTTTGTGCCGCGCAGACCTTGGGCAAAGCCGCGCCAGGTTGCGGCATCGGCGTGATGGACCGACAGGTCGTCCATGAAAATTCCATCCTGACTGAAAAGGGTCAGCAGGTCTTGGGCCGCGCTGACCAATTGCGCGGTTGGGCGATGGGCCAAGGCCTGTCGGAGGACGCGAAATCCTTCGGTGTCCCGTTCGTTTTCCGGGAAGTTCAAGGCACGGATGAAGTCATCGGGCGGCAGGGGGTCGCCGTCTTCCGGGACTTGCCCCAGGGCCAAGCCAGGTTGCGGTTCAGGCGTCGGACGCACGGGTGCTGTGAGTACGCGTTCTGGGGGCGCCTTGTCCTGATGCAGGCCAGCCACCTCCGCGCCGAGGACTGCCTGCGCCTTTGCTACGGCGTCGATCTTCTCTTCCATCGACCGCTTCAGGGATAGGCCGGACAGTTGTTGCTGATCCACGTAGGATAGGCGCATGGCATCGATGGCGGCCTGCAAACGCGCGCTTTCCTCGCGCATGGTGCGGGCCGTACGCGCCGCTGCGGCGGCGACCCAAATGAGCGCGACCGGCAGGAAAACGCCAAGGATTGTCATCATGAAGCCGAGCGGGTCGCTGGCAGACACCCGCGCTTGCACGGGGTCTAGCGTCAGAAAGAACCACCCCACCAACCCAAGCCACAGAAAGCTGAGCACCACGCAGGCAATCTCGGTGGTGGCGATGGCGCCTTTTGGCGAGGTGGACAGCGTTGGGCGGACCGCAGGTGCCATGTCCCCGGCGGCCAGTCCGGGGCGCTTTGGCGGTATAACCTGTGGACCGTCAGACACCTTGGCGCCTACTTGTAGAGGACGGCTGTGACTTCGTAGTCGCGCGTCCCACCCGGCGTGCGAACTTCGACGGAGTCGCCTTCTTCCTTGCCAATCAGCGCGCGGGCGAGCGGGGACTTGATGTTCAAAAGGCCGTTCTCGATGTCGGCCTCCTGTTCGCCGACGATCTGATAGGTCTTTTCTTCCTCGGTGTCCTCGTCGACCAGGGTCACGGTCGCGCCAAACTTGATCGCGCCCGACAGGGTAGCTGGGTCAATCACCGTCGCGAGGGAAATCAGCCCTTCCAACTCCTTGATCCGCCCTTCGATAAAGGACTGCTTTTCGCGGGCAGAGTGGTATTCCGCGTTCTCCGACAGGTCACCATGCTCGCGCGCTTCGGCGATGGCACGAATGATGGCGGGGCGTTCGACCGACTTCAGTTGCTTCAATTCGGTTTCCAGTGCGGACAGGCCGCGCGGCGTCATCGGAATCTTTTCCAAGGGTCTCTCCTGGCGCGCCGGTCACGCGCGCTGCTGCTCTCGTTTCCGTGAGTCTAGGAGTCCGTGCGCATGCGCGCAACAATCCTCGGACGACTTAACCGCAGATCATACCCGCGCGGCCCGCTGTTCCCCGAGTCGTTGGCATAGCGCACCCAATGGGTCGGGTTTTGTCGGCGCCAGGACGGACAGATCCATGACCTGCATCCCCGTTGCGCGGGCCGCGCTGACACCGGCGGGCGTGTCTTCGATGGCCAAGCAATCTTCGGGCGCCGTGGCCAGCATTGCGGAGGCCAAATAGAAGGCATCGGGCGCGGGCTTCGGCGCGGTCACGTGATCGGCTGTCACAATCGTGTCGAAAATCTCGGGCGACAAAGACAGCCCCTTGAACACCGCCTGCAACCAAGATGACGGTGTCGTTACCACGATGCCCAAGGCCACATTTCCCTCGTTGGCCGCCGTGATCAGACCCTTCAACCCCGGATGGGGACGGAGGGGGCCATCCGAAAGCGCCTTTGAAAAGAAATGGTTGCGCGCGTTCAACACGCTTCCGACATCGACGTTGCGAGACAGTCCGTTTGGTGTCGCCAGACCGGCAAGCCGTTCGATATAGGCGGGGCTTGAGGCCTGAAAGATCAGGCCATGCTCACGAAACGCGTCGCGGAACGCCTGTGCCCTGAGCGCAGCCGTATCGGCAAGGAACCCAACGGATCCCAGCAGAATAGATTTCATCGGAACACTGCTCCGGCAAGCGCGACGGTCATCGCGCGGTCTTCGGTCGCTCACCCACTATCAGACAGGGGCTGTCCGGGCGGATCAAGGGGAAAGCGCAGAAAACCTTCCGGGTGGGCAGAAAAAGGGCGACGACCGGCAGTGTTCGGTCGTCGCCCGCGCATGTGTTACCGCTCAGAGCGTGCCGCCGACCCCTAAGCTGGCGGAGCCGGTCAATGAGATACCCGTCGATGTGGCCTCCGCCTCGGCTGGGGCAACGGGCTCTCCGTCAACACCGCAGGCGGCGAGGCTCAGCAGGACCAGGGGCAAGATAAAGCGTTTCATGATAGGACCTTTCTCCAGCGTGCCGCTTGGGCACGCACATTATCAGGGGCCGTCCCGCCATAAGACGTGCGAGAGGCGACGGACTTATGAACACCAAGAACCTCGAACACGTCAGACGTAATGGCTTCGTGCACATCTTGCATCTGTTTTAAGGTCAGATCGGAAAGGTCGATGCCGCCGTCCTCCGCCATTTTGACCAGCGCGCCCGTCACATGGTGCGCCTCGCGGAAGGGCAGGTCGAGCGCCCGGACCAGCCAATCGGCCAAGTCCGTCGCAGTTGAGAACCCCGAGGAGGCGGCGGCCTCCAGACTGTCCTTCTGGGCCACCATGTCACCCACCATCCCGGTCATTGCCGCCAGCGCCAGCATCAAACTGTCGGCGGCGTCAAAGACCTGTTCTTTGTCTTCTTGCATGTCCTTGGAGTAGGTGAGCGGTAGCCCCTTCATCACGGTGAGCAATGCAACCTGGGCGCCCAGGATCCGCCCGATCTTTGCGCGCAGCAATTCTGCGGCGTCGGGGTTACGCTTTTGCGGCATGATGCTGGACCCGGTGGACCAGCGGTCCGACAGGCGCACGAAGCGGAACTGGGCGCTGGACCAGATCACAAGCTCCTCGGCGAGGCGGCTCAGGTGCATGGCGCAGATCGAGGCGGCGGAGAGGAATTCCAGGGCGAAATCACGGTCTGACACGGCGTCGAGCGAGTTGGCCGCCGGGCGGTCGAAGCCCAGGGCCTCCGCCGTCATGTCGCGGTCGATGGGGAAGCTGGTCCCGGCCAGGGCCGCGGTGCCAAGGGGGCATTCGTTCATGCGGCGGCGCGCGTCCTGGAACCGGCTCAGATCGCGACCAAACATCTCGACGTAGGCTAGCATGTGGTGGCCCCAGGTCACAGGCTGCGCCGTTTGAAGGTGGGTGAAGCCGGGCATGACCCAATCGGCGCCCGCCTCGGCCTGTTCGACCAAGGCCGTCATTAGGCGGGGCAGGGCGTCGATGGCCGCATCGGCCTGGTCCCGGACCCACATGCGGAAGTCGAGTGCCACTTGGTCGTTGCGCGACCGCGCGGTGTGCAGGCGGCCTGCGGGGGCGCCGATGATTTCGGTCAGGCGCGCCTCGACGTTCATGTGGATGTCTTCCAGCGCGGTGGAGTATTCGAACGTCCCGCCCTCGATCTCTGACAAGACCGTGAGAAGGCCTTCCCGGATGGCTTCGGCATCGCTAGCTGTCACGATGCCTGTGGCGGCGAGCATCGCGGCATGGGCCCGCGACCCTTCGATGTCCTGCTTGGCCATGCGACGGTCGAAGCCGATGGAGGCGTTGATCGCCTCCATGATGGCGTCGGGCCCTTCTGCAAAGCGGCCACCCCACATGGCGTTGGAAGACTTGGACATCGGACCCTCGATCATGCTGCGTTCTCTTGCCTTTGGGCTATACGGCCTGGCCGTGACACTCGCCACCCCTGCGGCGGCGCTCGACCCGGCGTTGCTGACGGGGACGATGGCCAAGATGCAAATCGATGACCCTTGGCGGCCCAGTGTCGAGACATTTGCCCAGGCCGATAGCACCCGTGGACGGTTGTCGGATTACGCCGGGGACGTGGTCGTCCTGAACTTCTGGGCCACCTGGTGCGCGCCTTGCCGGGCCGAGATGCCATCGCTGCAAGCCCTGCAGGACGCGATGGAGGACGACGGCGTGGAAGTCGTCACAGTCGCTTTCGGCCGCCACAACCCCATGCAGATGAAGCGGTTCTGGCAAGACGCGGGCATTACGTCTCTGCCGTTGCACTTGGATGCAGGGGCGGAGTTGGCCAAATCCATGGGGGTGCGCGGGCTGCCCCACACCTTTATCCTAAACCGGCAAGGCGCGGTTATTGCACAATTGGCCGGAGAGGCGGACTGGGCCGCCCCTGAGACCATGGCCCTGTTGCGTGCAGCCCTCGCGGAGTAAGCATCGGTCCCATGCTGCGCCGCGGCGCTTGCAATCATCCGAGACAGAATGTAGCGCCTGACTTGAGCATTGCGCAACATCCTTACTCGGAGAGACCATGAGCTTCCGTCTGCAACCCACGCCTCCTGCCCGTCCCAACCGTTGTCAGTTGTTTGGACCGGGCTCCAACACCAAACTGTTCGCCAAGATGGCGGCGAGCGCGGCGGACGTCATCAACCTCGACCTGGAAGATTCGGTTGCGCCCACGGACAAGGATATGGCCCGTGCCAACGTGATCGAGGCCATCGGCGCCCACGATTGGGGCACCAAGACGCTGTCGGTGCGGATTAACTCGCTGGACACGCCCTATTGGTACCGCGACGTCGTTGATCTGCTGGAGCAGGCCGACGAACGCCTGGACCAGATCATGATCCCCAAGGTTGGCTGCGCCGAGGATATCTATGCGGTCGACGCTCTGGTCACAGCGGTCGAGGCCGCCAAGGGCCGCACCAAAAAGATCGGCTTTGAGGTCATCATCGAATCCGCGGCTGGCATCGCTCATGTGGAGGCGATTGCCGCCGCATCGCCGCGCATGGTCGCCATGTCGCTGGGTGCCGCTGACTTTGCGGCCTCCATGGGGATGCAGACGACGGGCATCGGCGGCACGCAGGAAGACTACTACATGCTGGCCCCCGATGGGGCGCGCCACATGTCCGACCCGTGGCACTGGGCGCAGACGGCGATCGTCGCAGCCTGCCGGACCCACGGTGTTTTGCCCGTGGACGGCCCCTTCGGCGATTTCAGCGATGACGAGGGCTACCGTGCCCAGGCGCGCCGGTCCGCCGTGTTGGGCATGGTCGGCAAATGGGCGATTCACCCCAAGCAAATCGCCCTTGCCAACGAAGTCTTTACCCCTTCCGACGAAAAGGTCGCAGAGGCACGTGAAATCCTCGCCGCCATGGAAGAGGCCAAGGCCAACAATGCGGGTGCCACGGTCTACAAGGGTCGTCTCGTCGACATCGCCTCAATCAAGCAGGCGGAGGTCATCGTGCGGCAGGCAGAGCTAATTAGCGGAAAGTCCTAAGCACTTATGCCTCAGATATGAGGCGAGGCTAAGCTAGACCATCTGGCAGCGACATCTCGGTCGGAGGTTTCCATGCCGGTCACGCCAGACGTTCTCTTCAGCTTCGCGGTGTCCATCGCGGTGCTTTCAATCCTTGTGTTGGGCTATGGCGTAATCCGTCGCGCCTTGCCCGGCACATCCCTGGCTCCCCAAGTCTTGGGTGGGCTATTCGGCGCCGTGGCTGTGGCGCAAATGCACGTCCCGATGGAGCCGATCCCGGGAATCATCGTTGATCTTCGGACTGTTCCCCTCGTGCTGGCCGGTGCTTTTCTGGGTCTGCGCGCGACGGTCATTGCAATGATCATTGCCGCGACCGCCCGTCTGGGCATCGGTGGCATCGGATGGGTCCCCGGCGTTCTTGCGATCATGATCGCGGGAACGTCAGGTCTGTTGTGGACCTATTTGACCCGCGGCAGGACACGGCGGGGGGCGCGCGCCATGCTCGGTTTGGCTGGGCTTGCCTGTCTCCAACTCTCTGCCGTGGTCATGCTTCCGGGGCATATGGCCCTCTGGTATTTGAAAATGGCGGCGCCCATCCTTGTGCCCTGTTATGTCCTTGTGATCCCGCCGCTGGCTTGGGCCTTGGAACGTCATCGTCTGCGCAGCGCGGGGGACGCACGGGCGCGCGGGGCCAAGGCCATGGAATTGAACAGCCTTCTGCCGCCGCCCGAAGCGCTTGCCCGCAGTCTCGCAGCCGCCGAAGTGGCCGGTCATTATCGCAGGGGGGTCACGGTGCTGGGGCTCCGCCTGCCGGGTCGAGGCTTACGCCTTGGCCTTTGGGGGGGAACGGCTGAGTTTAGTATCCTGGCGGATCTGGGGCGCTTCCTGATGGACATACTGCCCGAGGGCGCCACAATTGGCCGACTAGAGAACGATCTGGTTCTGATCTACCTCCCACGACAGACGCCCGATAGTGTTGCGGCCCTCTCCGCAGAACTGCGTGACAGGATCACGCTGCGTCGGTTCGCGGTCCCCGGCATGATGGCCGTTCGGCTGATTCCACGTGTCTCCACATGCTCCTATGCGACGATCCCCACCTTTAGCAGCCTCTCTTCGGACCTGGGGTTGACGTCGGGCCTCCTTGGCGCGCGATGGGCGGAGCGGTGGCAGACATCGCCCGACAGTGACGAGGACACGTCCCACCGGGCCGGTGCCACGACCACGCGTCTGTTTCAAACTGCGGACCGTCTGCTGGAGGCCTGCGAAGTGGACCGCCGCCTGTCCGACCGAGGCTACGATACGATCTGACCGGCACCCGCGTCGTGTTGCATCGCCCGCTGTCCCTGGCCATATGAGGCCAAGATCGAGGGGAAGCAGGCCATGACGTTGTATCTAGATTTCGAAAAGCCATTGTCGGAAATCGAAGGCAAGGCCGAAGAACTGCGCGCCCTCGCGCGGGCCGATGACACAATGGACATCGAAAAAGAGGCCGCGGCCTTGGATGCCAAGGCCCAGGACATGCTTACCCAATTGTACAAGGGGCTGACCCCTTGGCAAAAGGCCCAGGTCGCCCGTCATGGGGACCGCCCCCACTGCAAAGACTATATCGAGGCCTTGTTCACCGATTTTACGCCCCTGGCAGGGGATCGGAATTTTGCCGACGACCATGCTGTGATGGGTGGTCTTGCACGCCTGGATGGCCGCGCGGTGGTGGTAATCGGTCACGAAAAGGGTAACGACACACGAACGCGGATCGAACGCAACTTTGGTATGGCGCGGCCCGAGGGCTACCGAAAGGCCATCCGTTTAATGGACCTGGCCGACCGATTTGGCCTGCCGGTCGTCACGCTCGTGGATACGCCCGGCGCATACCCCGGCAAGGGCGCGGAGGAGCGGGGCCAGTCAGAGGCCATTGCCCGGGCCACCCAGGCGTGCCTTCGACTTGGTGTGCCCTTGGTGAGCGTGATCATCGGGGAAGGAGGCTCGGGCGGAGCGGTTGCCTTTGCGACGGCAAATCGCGTCGCGATGCTGGAGCATTCGATCTACTCGGTCATTTCCCCGGAGGGATGTGCGTCAATTCTCTGGAAAGATGCCGAAAAGATGCGGGAGGCCGCCGAAGCCCTCCGCTTGACGGCCCAAGACCTTTTGAAGCTGGGGGTTATTGACCGCATTGTCGCTGAACCCGTGGGCGGCGCTCACCGGGACCGGAGCGCGGTCATCGATACGGTGGGTGCGGCAATCTCGGCCATGCTGGCGGACCTGGACGGACAAAAACCCGACGATATCCGCCAAGATCGGCGGGCGAAGTTTTTGAATATCGGCAGTAAGGGCCTCGCCGCCTAATCTGCGGGATAGGCGCATTGGCACCGGGGCGATGGCACAGGTGCCTAGTCTTCCCGTCGATACACGCCCTCGGGCAAATCTAGGGCCACCAGCAGATCGCGAACCTGTCCCATGGTCAGGGTGATTTGCACCGGCTGATCCGTTCGTCTGTCTACCTGCGTGAGTGTGATACACTCCTCAAAGGCCGACACAGTGACGTCTTCGGCTGGGGGCGTATCGGCTTCCCCTTCGTCCACCAGCGTTACGATTGTCGCGTCGAACTCGTGTTCGATTGTGAACATGCCGCGTCCCTTCGCTTGGCCATCCGCCGCTTGTGCGCCCGATAGAGCAGGGGCGCCCCGACGCGGTCATACACCCATGACAGGGGTCCGTGTACAACCCGAAACCCGGTTAAGGTCGCAAGCCACCGCATCCGCGGCATCTGCTGCCAAATGGCACGGAAGGCATTCAACCCCGTCAGCAGTTCCCCGTTAGACAAAACGTGCAACCGCTTGGCAGCCGTGTCCGCATCCAAGCCCCAGGCCGCCAGCTCAGGACCGTTGAGGTCATCAAACCGCAGGGGCAGGGCGTCGCGATCCGCCCTCGCGCGATAGTGATCGATCTCAAACGCACAGACCGGACATGACGCATTGTAGAGAACGCGCGTTTCAGATGGGGTATCAGACGCTGACATTGGCACCCTCCGAGTTATACTTGGTTGGACTGCAGTTAGGGCCGCACGAAGGGAATGACATGCGACGCGTTACCGCCACTGTTTTGTTGGTTCTCGCCTTGGCAGGGTGTCAGTCGGTTCCGTCCGAGACCGCACCGCCCGCGACACAATCGGGGGATACATCGGGTCGCGTGTCGGCCTCTGCCGCGATGGTCAATTTCCGCGCAGCCGTTGCGCGCGTCGAGCCGACCGCCGAGGCCATGTGCCGCGACAGAACCCAGGGCATCAACTGCGATTTTCTGGTGCGGATTGATCCCAACCCCAACGCGCCACCCAACGCATTCCAATCCTTGGATCGTGGGGGCAGACCCATCCTCACCTTCACGCGTGCTTTGATCGCGGATGCCCGCAATCAGGATGAGATTGCCTTCGTCATCGGTCACGAAAGTGCCCATCACATAGAACAACACATCGCGCGGCAGCGGGACTCCGCCGTGGCAGGGGCCGTTGTCGGCGGGCTGATCGGGTCGGTGATCGGCGTCGATGCCTCGACTGTGGACGCCATCAGCCAGGCAGGGGCCCAGGTCGGCGCCCGGCGTTTCAGCAAAGAACACGAGTTGGAGGCGGATGCCCTGGGGACGATTATCGCGGCCCGCGCCGGATATGACCCGGTGCGCGGGGCCGCGTTCTTCAACCGGATCCCAGACCCGGGAGATCGTTTTCTGGGAACCCATCCGCCCAATGCCGCGCGTATTGCGACCGTCCGGCGCGTCGCCTCGCAGCTTTGACGGCAACGTGACTGGCCAGGTCATAACGACCGGGGCATGAGGGGCCATGCGCTCGATTTTATTGTCTGCCCTTTTGCCTTTTTTGGCCGCTTCCCAAGCCGCTGCTTGCGCGGGTGAGGACGCCTGTCGTCTCGGGGATCGCACCTACCAAGTCCGCGAGCCTGCGGGCTGGGACGGTGTCACGCCGCTGCCCGTCATGCTGCATTTTCATGGCTGGGGGCGGCAGGGTATTGTTCCGGTCCAAAGCCCGCGCACGGGCCAGGCCGCCGATGCCGCCGGTGTCTTGTTCGTGGCGCCGGATGGGCTGGGCCGGACCTGGGATTTTCGGCGCAGCGGTAGCCGCGACACCCCCTTCGCCGAACAGATCTTAGCCCAGATCGAGGCGGACTATCCCACCACCGACACCCTCATCGTCTCAGGCTATAGTTGGGGTGCGCTGATGGCGGCACGCTTTGCCTGTGAGACCTCGGCCCAGATTGACGCGCTGCTGCTGATTGCCGGGGCATTCTCACCGTCCATTGAGTGCGCAGGTCAGCCGGATCATGTGGCGCAAGTCCATGGGTTGACCGACACGGTCCTTGATTTCCCCTTCGGCCCCAACGGCGAACAGACCTACGCCACGGCCCTTTGGCGAGACCGTCTGGCCTGTGGGGAAGAAACCGACCGCCATGAGTGGCAAGCGGTGAGCTGGTTGACCCATGAGCGGCACGCCTGGACCTGCGCTCTGGGCAGCGTGACCATGGATGTCCATTCCGCCAGCCACCTGATCCCGCGCGGATGGGTGGCCCAGGTCTTGGGCGAGGTGCTGCCAGAGGCGCCGCCCGCAGACTGACTTGCGCTAGATCAAGGCGTGCGTCCCCCTCGGCTGTCACTCTGACGTGACAGAGTTAGGAGGATGCCATGACCCGACCGCACCCCATGGGCGACGCGCGTGAGCATTTGATGTTGATGCGCACGATGGCGGCGCAAACCGGTGCCGATACCGTGCTTGCCTTCGATGAGGGGACGCTCGACGCGCAAAGTTGGGCCGAGGCGGTCACGCGCTGCCGCAATTGTGCCTGGGCGGAGGGCTGCAAGGCATGGCTGGCGCAGGCCTACGAGGGGCGACGCGACGTCCCGAAGACCTGCGAGAATGCCGACCTCATGCAAGACCTCCGGCTGCCGGGTGCCTGACAGGGCTGAGTCCTTTGTCAGCCGCGTCGCCGCAACGCGCGCGCGGCTTAGGCGACGGGCTGCCCCCAGAGGTCGTATTCAGAGGCTTCGTCCACGTCGACCGTGACGATATCGCCCGGCTTTAGGCCATCGAACCCCTCGTCGATGAACAGGTTGCCATCGATCTCCGGCGCATCTGCCTTGGTGCGGCAGGTTGCGCCGTCCGCGTCGACTGCGTCGACAATCACCTCGATGCGCTGTCCGACCTTCGCGGCCAATTTGGCCGCTGAAATCGCCTGGGCCTTTTCCATAAAGCGGGCGTGCCGTTCGGCTTTGATCTCTTCTGGCACATGGTTAGGCAGGGCGTTTGACCGGGCCCCGGCTACGTTTTCGTATTGGAAGGCCCCGACGCGATCCAACTGCGCCTCGTCCAACCAATCGAGCAAGGTCTGGAACTCCGCCTCCGTCTCGCCGGGATAGCCGACGATGAAGGTCGACCGCAGCGTGATGTCAGGGCAAATCCCCCGCCATTCCGCAATACGGTCCAAAGTCTTTTCGGCCGCGGCGGGCCGCGCCATGCGACGCAGGGTGTCGGGGTGGGCGTGCTGAAACGGCACGTCCAGATAGGGCAGCACCAGTCCTTCGGCCATCAAGGGGACCAGATCCCTCACGAAGGGATAGGGATAGACGTAATGCAGCCGGACCCAGGCGCCCAGCGACCCCAGATCCCGGGAAAGGTCCACGATTTCCTGGCCGGCGCGCTTGCTCCGATCTTTCCAATCCGTTCCATAGGCTGATGTGTCCTGGCTGATGACCAACAATTCCCGCACGCCGGCGTCCACGAGCTTTTCCGCCTCGCGCAGGACCGCGCCATGGGGGCGCGACGCCAGTTTGCCGCGCATGTCCGGGATGATGCAGAACTTGCAAGTGTGATTGCAGCCTTCTGAGATCTTGAGATAGCTGAAATGTCGCGGCGTTAGGCTGACGCCAGAGGCTGGCAGCAGATCGACAAAAGGGTCCGGCGCGGGCGGCACGGCCCCATGGACGGCATCCAAGACCTGCTCGTACTGGTGCGGTCCCGTCACCGCCAAAACCTTGGGATGGGCGCCGGTGATGTAATCTGGCTCTGCCCCCAGGCAGCCTGTCACGATCACGCGCCCGTTTTCACGCAGCGCCTCGCCAATGGCATCCAGGCTTTCCGCCTTGGCTGAATCGAGGAACCCGCAGGTGTTCACGATCACCGCCTCTGCGCCCGCATAATCGGGGCTGATGGCATACCCTTCGGCGCGCAGCCGGGTCAGAATACGCTCACTGTCCACAAGCGCCTTGGGGCAGCCGAGCGACACCATCCCGATCTTGGGTTGGCCGGGGCGGGCATCCGTCGGCAGTGTGGCACGGGGCGCGAGGTCTGGGCGAAGGTCTGGCGGGTTTTGGGACATGCCTCGCCATACGCCGAACCGGTGCCGGATGCCACACTTTGACAGGGGTTGCCGCGCGCGACCTCGCATCCCCTTGCGGCGGCGCGGCTGGCGATTCATCTTCGGGCAAAAGCCAACGGTAAGGGTGGTGATCATGAGGTGGCTCTTTCGGATCGTGCTGACGCTCGTGACACTGGTCGTCGTGGCCGTGGTCGCGCTGCTTCTGGTGCCCACAGACCGCGTGGCCAGCTTAGCGGCGGAGCGGTTTCAAGCGGCAACTGGGCGAAGCCTGGTGATCGAAGGACCTGTCCGCGCCACCCTTTGGCCCCGCATCGGCGTTCGAGCCGAAGGCATCCAGATCGCCAACGCGGATTGGTCCGACGCGGGCCCCATGGTCCAGGCCGAGGCGCTGGACATTGGCGTCTCCCTTCCGTCGCTGTTTGGCGAGTCTGTCGTTGTGGAACGGCTAGAAGTGACCGGCGCGCGCCTCATCCTAGAAAAAGCCGCCGATGGACGCGCCAACTGGGAGATGTCTGGACCTGCGAGTCAAGGAAGCAGCGGTCTTCCCGCAGGGGCCGCGAGCCGGCAGATTTCCATCGACCGGGCCATCCTGTCCGGGGCTGACGTCCAATACATTGACCGCGCAACGGGTACGACCACGCGCCTGCGGGCTGTCGATGTCTCCGCCTCCCTGCCAGATTTGACCGGCCCCGTAACTCTGGAATGGTCCGCGCTTATGGGCAGCGTGGCGCTTGGGGGCCAAGCGACCATTGGCGGCCTTCAATCGCTTCTCGATGGGGAACTGACCTCCGTCGCAGGCAGCCTCACGTCGGGCGCGACCCGCATCGAGTTTGACGGGCGCGCCGACGTCGATCCCCTATCCTTGCAGGGTGAGCTCAGCGCCAGCAGCAGCGACGAATTCGCCTTGGTGCAGGCCTTCGGTCTGGCCGCACCGGATGTGCCCTCGGGCCTTGGCGCGGATCGGATCTCGGTGGAAACGACCTTGACCTTCGCGCCTGCCGGCAGCCTCCATCTGCGCGGGTTAGAGGTGGCGCTGGATCAGAACACCCTCTCAGGCGGCGCGGATATCACCTTTGGGACGGATCGCCCAAAGATCACCGCAACCCTGTCGGCGCCAACCCTCGATCTGACCGGCCTTAGCCGCGAAGGGCAGGGTGGCGAATCGGCTCTGGTCGCCGAAAGCGGTTGGGGCCGGGAGGCGCTGGATGTCTCGGGGCTCTTCGCGGCCGATGCCGATATCACCTTTTCGTCCGGCCCGATCACCCTGGGCGATGCCACGCTCGACCGGGTTTCCCTAGCCACGACGGTCGACCGGGGTCGAGCCGTGGTCACCTTACAACCGGTGGTGGCCTATGGCGGGACCGTCACGGGCGAGGTCGTGGTCAACGGTCGCGGAGGCTTGTCGAGCCGGGCCAACCTGGACCTCAAGGGGTTGCAGATGCAGCCGTTCCTGACCGAATTTGCGGATATGGACCGGCTGATCGGCCAGGCAGACGTTAGCCTGCGCCTACTCGGCGTGGGCGACACGATGCAGGCCCTGATGGACAGCCTGAATGGGTCACTGTCGGTCAACATCGGTCAGGGAGAGCTGCTCGGCCTCGACATCCCTGGGATGATCCGAACCCTGGACACCAGCTATCGTGGGCCAGGGCAAAAGACGATCTTCAACGGGGTCTCGGCCAGCTTCGCGGTGTCCGAGGGCGTCGCCCGCGGCGATGATCTGTCGTTTCAGGCGCCGCTGCTGGCGTCTACGGGCGCAGGATCCATCGACATCGGCGCGCAATCCCTCGACTACCGCCTCATGCCGACCCTGCGCCGCAATGCCGACAGCGAAGGCGTCACCGTTCCCATTCTCATCACGGGGGCCTGGTCTGACCCACGCATTCGCCCCGACCTGGAATGGCTTGCCCGGCAGGAGCTGGAGGCCCGCGCCAAAGAGGAAGCCGCCAAGCTCGAAGCCCGCGTCCGCCAGGAGGCCGAGGAGGCGCGCGCACGCGCCGAGGCCCAGGCCCGCTCTCGCATCGCCGAAGAGTTGGAGGTCGACCCAGCCGCCCTCGGCAGTCGGGAAGCGATTGAGGACGCCATCAAAGACCGCGTCGGTGAACAACTCCTGGATTTGCTCGGCAACCGCTGACAGACGGAGGATTTGCTTCTTCTCGGCCCCAATACTCCGGGGTCCGGGGCGGCGCCCCGGTCCCCTCTCGGGCCCAAGCGCGCCGCCTGACGCGGCGCCGCGCCCCCTAGAACTCTGCCGCGCCCCGCGTTATCTGCGGCCCGGTGCAGCAGACCGGAGCGCGTCATGGGTGTAAGCCTCAAGGACACCGTCATCAAACCGATCCACAGCGAAGGGCCAAAGTTCATCGGCATCTTCGCCGTCGTTACTCTGATCCTCTTTGCGATCTGGGAGCCCTTGGGCGTGATCGGCTTGGCGCTGACGATCTGGTGCTACTACTTCTTCCGCGACCCCGTACGCGTCACGCCCATGGATCCTGGCCTGATCGTGTCACCGGCTGATGGTCTCGTGTCTTTGATTGAACCGGCGGTGCCCCCGGCTGAGCTTGACCTGGGCGAGGCGCCGCTGACCCGAGTGTCGGTGTTCATGTCGGTCTTCAACTGCCACGTGAACCGCGCCCCTGTGGCCGGAGACGTGACCGCAATCGCCTACCGTCCGGGTAAGTTCCTTTCGGCGGAGTTGGACAAAGCCTCCGAAGAAAACGAGCGGAACGGTCTCGTCTTGACAATGGAAGACGGCACCAAGATCGGCGTGGTCCAGATCGCGGGCCTCGTGGCACGTCGCATCCTGTGCGAGGTCGACGAGGGCGCGCGCCTCGAACGGGGCGGACGCTTTGGCATCATCCGTTTTGGATCCCGCCTCGATGTCTACCTCCCGGCGGGAACCGCGCCGCGCGTCTTCGTGGGGCAGACTATGATTTCGGGTGAGACGGTTCTGGCCGTTCTCGGCGAAAACACGCCGGGCACCGCGCGGTCTGACTAACATGGGTCGACGTCGTGATCGCGAGGGGCGCGTGCCCCTTATCCTGCTCTTGCCCAATATGGTGACGATCCTGGGGCTGTGTTTTGGCCTCACGTCTATCCGTTTCGCATTTGAGGATAGGTTCGAACTGGCGGCGGGCCTCTTGATGCTCGCAGCGATCTTCGATGGGATCGACGGTCTTCTTGCGCGCCGCCTGAATGCCGCGTCTCCCTTTGGCGCCGAACTCGACAGCCTTTCGGACTTCGTCTGTTTCGGCGTGGCACCCGCGTTGATCGTGTATCACTTCGGGCTCGGGGGCATGGGGGGGACCGGCTGGATCGCGGCTCTGACCTTTGCCATCTGCTGCTGCTTGCGCCTGGCGCGCTTCAACGTTGCGGCAAAGGATGAAACCAACGATGCCGGGTCGTTTACGGGCGTGCCGGCACCCGCAGGCGCCATGCTCGGTCTTTTTCCCGTGACCCTTCACCTCGCGGGATACGTTGATCTGCGCGATGTTCAATTGCTTATCGCAGCCTGGATGCTGTTCGTGGGCGGGCTGATGATCGCACGGTTTCCAACGATCTCGCTCAAAGCCATGCGGATCAGCCGCGACAATGCCGTCTACGTGCTTCTTGCAGGTGCAATCGTGATCGGATTGATGCTGACCCGATTGTGGACGTTCCACGTCGGCGCCTCCGTCCTCTACCTCGGGCTCTTGGCTTGGGGCCTGCTCAGACGCAGACGCGCCTAAGACTGTTATTCTTTCTTCTCGGCGAAAATACTCCGGGGGTCCGGGGGCTGGCCCCCGGTCCGACCTCGGCTTTCCGATGCCAAAGAACTTAAACGAGCGCTGAAACGCGGATGCATCCGCGTTCCGTCGGCGCATTGCGCCGACGCGGCGGGCGGTTTGACACCCTTGGAGCCTTAACGGCGCCGGTCGCGGCGCGAGGACATCGGCTGGAACGCGACGGAGACATGGGCCTCGCAATATGGCTTGCCAGCCTGCACCGGCAGGCCGCAGAACCAGAATTTTTCCGTCGCCGGATCGCCGATGGGCCACTTGCACGTCCGTTCGGTCAATTCCATCAGACTGATCTTCTTGGCGGTCTTCTCGACCGCATTCACCTTGGCCAGGGCCTCGGCGCTGATTTCATTGGCCGAGGGCTGGGGCGGCAAGGGCTGTCCCGCCATCAGCGGCTTGCGCAGTGGCGTAACATTCGTCCCCTGGGGCACGGCCGCCATGGTGCGCGGTTCGTCGTCGTCGTCCTCTTCCTCGACCACTTCGGGTTCCGCAGGGGGTTCGGGCTTCGGCTCTGGCTTCGGCGCAGCGGCCTTCTTGGGCTCAGGTGCTGCGGCAGGCGGAGCAGACGGCGCAGGGGCTGCGGCCTCCTCATCTTTGTTTTGATTGCGATTGGACAGACCAAGGCGATGGACCTTGCCGATCACCGCGTTGCGCGTGACGCCGCCCAATTCCTTGGCGATCTGCGACGCACTGGCCCCTTCGCCCCACATGCGTTTGAGTGTCTCGACGCGTTCGTCGGTCCAGGCCATTCGATGTCTCCAATCCGCTGCTTTCGGTCCAAGGGGCCTGTGCGCTGGTGCGCGTGGTCCCGTCGGAAGCTGCTCTATAGTAAGCCCTCACACAGGCGTTACAAGGGCGCCTCCACTGACAGGAAAGGCTGGGCAATGGCAAGCGAAACCCTCACGAAGGCTCCGGAAACTGCATTGCCGGGCGTTCGTCGCTTCGGTCAGGTCAATTGGCTGGGGATGCGCACCTTGGCCGAGCGCGAGGTGCGGCGCTTCCTCGCAGTCTGGACACAAACCCTCTTGGCCCCGCTTGTCACGGCGGGTCTGTTCCTGCTGATCTTTTCCATAGCCGTGGGCACGCGGCGCGGAGAGGTTATGGGTGTCAGCTTTTTGCACTTTCTGGCGCCCGGCATTCTGATGATGACCGTGATCCAGAACAGCTTCGCGAATGTGTCCTCCTCAATCGTCATCTCCAAGGTGCAGGGCAACATCGTCGACACGCTCATGCCACCCCTCTCCGCGGCAGAGCTTTTGGTGGGCTACCTCGCCGGTGGCGTGCTCCGCGGGATTTTGGTTGCCGTGACCACGGCGCTGATTTTGTTCCCGTTTATCGGCCTTGGAATCGCCAATCCGGTGATGGCCCTGGTTTGGATCATCCTCGGCGGCGCATTCCTCGGGGCTTTGGGCGTGGTTGCGGGGGTTTATGCGAACAAGTTCGACCAGATCGCCGCGATCACAAACTTCATTGTCACGCCGCTTAGCTTCCTGTCCGGGACGTTTTATTCCCTCGATACGATGCCGCCCGTGTTGCAGGTGATCAGCCACGCCAACCCTGTTTTCTACCTGATCGACGGGCTGCGCCATGCCGTGCTGGGCGTGTCTGACAGTTCGCCTTGGTTGGGCTTTGCCGTTGTTAGCTTGGCCACGGCCGTGGTCGGCGCCCTAGCTTGGTGGATGTTCCGTACCGGATACCGGCTCAAGTCATGATCCGCGCCCTGCTGCTCAGCCTGGGGATCGCAACGCCCGGTGTTGCCCAAGAGCCCGAGGGCACGGCCCAGGTGTCGGCGGTTTGGGAGGCCGGTCAGGTCCAGATCGACGTCTCTGGCACCACGCACGAAGGTGGGCGAGCGGTCACAGACGCTGACGCTTGGCATATTGGGTCGATCACAAAGCCGATGACGGCAACCCTCGCCGCGCGGCTGGTCGCCGAGGGCGCGATCTCCTGGGAGACGACCATTGCGGAACATCTGGATGCCGCCGACCCTTGGGCGGACGTGACCCTGCGTGCGTTGCTGACTCACCGCTCCGGCATGGCGGCGAACCTGCCTCGGTGGCGCGCTTATCTGCGGCCAGAGCGGGATCAATACGTCGCGGCAATGCTTCGCTCGCGCCCTGCTGGCGCGCGAGGGGCGTTTCTGTATTCAAACGCTGGCTACACGGTGGCGGGGGCGATGTTGGAGGCTGCGGGTGGTGCCCCGTGGGAAATCCTTATGGACCGCCACGTCTTCGCGCCGCTTGGCATGACCGGCATGGGGTTTGGCGCGCCCGAGGGCATTTGGGGCCACGGGCCGCGACCTGTGCCGCCGGGACCCCATGCCGACAACCTGCCTGCGATGGGCCCTGCGGGGACGCTCCATGGTCCGCCCGCTGCGATCTTGGCCTTTCTGGCGGCCCATGCCACGCAGGACCCGACCTATCTGCCGCCCGCGCTTTGGGCCGCCTTGCATGATCCCGTCGAAGACTATGCCCTGGGATGGGGTGTGCGGGATGACATGCTGCTGCATGCCGGGTCGAACACCATGTGGTTCGCGCAGGCGATCATCCAGGGTGATAAAGCTGTCTTTGTGGCCCGCAACGCCTTCACCCCTCGGGTGGAGGAGGCCGTTGCGCGAGAGGCTTTGCGGCTTTTGAACGCTGACCCTCTCGCCAAGCCAGAAGCCCCGCGCCCATGAGGATAAGCGCCGCGCCGACCCAACCCAGGCCATCCAGCCAGACGTCGAAAAGCGCGGCGTCGTAGAGGCCCGCAAAAACCAGCGTGAGATAGCCAAAGGGCGTGATGAAACTCGCGTCCGCCCGCGCCATGGCATTGACGAACAACCCCTGGGCCGCCGCCATGGTCAGGCCGAGCGCGGCCAGTCCCGCCCATTGCGCCATGGTCGGCGGTTGCCAACCGGGTAAGGCGGTCGAAGCGGCGATCACAAGGCCAAGCCCATTGGCCCAGACCAATGTCGCAAGCAGGCTTTCGTGTCGGGTCAGGCGTTTGATGATGAGGACCTCGGTGCCCAGCAAGACCGCTGCCCCCAGAGCGAGCAGCGCGCCCCATTCCAAGACGCCCGTCCCCGGGCGCAGCAGGACAATGGCACCGGCCAAAGCAATCACGGCGGCGGTCCAACGGACCCGACCCACCTGCTCCCCCAACAGGGGGATTGCCAGGATCATGGCGAAGATCGGGTTCAGGAAGGTGATCGCCGTTGCCTCGGCCAAGGGGATCAGCGCCACTGAGGCAAACATCAGCGTTACGCCGCCCCATCCACAGAGGATGCGCGCCAGATGCCATCGGGCCTGTCTGGTCGTCATGGGGGGCCGCAACACGGCGGCAGCGGCGAAGATGGCCAGCGCGGCAAAGAGGTATCGCCCGAAGGTCACTTGCAGGGGCGGCAGGGCGGTGCCGAGGGCCGCTGTGCCCAGGGCCTTGGCCAGCAACGTGGTTGCCGCAATCAGCACGGTTGCCCCGACCATGAAGGCAATGGCGGCCCTTGGCTGGTCCCTCGGCTCAGGCGCGGCCTGGGGCCCGGGGGCGGATGGCCCCTGGGCAAAGGTTAAACGCCCAGACACCACCGCATGATCGCCTTTTGCGCGTGCAGACGGTTCTCGGCCTCGTCGAAGACCACCGACTGCGCGCCATCGAGGACGGCATCGGTGATCTCTTCACCCCGGTGAGCGGGCAGGCAATGCATGACCAGGGCGTCGCTGGGGGCGGCCTCCATCAGGCGTTCGTTCACTTGATAGGGACGCAACAGGTTGTGGCGGCGTTGGCGTGAGCTTTCGGCATCGCCCATGCTGACCCAGGTGTCCGTTACCACGAGGTCGGCATCGGCGACGGCGGCGCGGGGGTCACGCTCTACCCGCACCTCGCAGCCCGCTTTGCGCGCGAGGCCGATGAGCGCCGGGTCCGGGTCCAGCGCCTCGGGACCGGAGAAGGTGAAGTGAAACCCGAAACTGGCGGCAGCGTGCAGAAAGCTCTGGGCGACGTTGTTGCCGTCACCCATCCAGGCCACGCGCTTGCCCCGGATTGGACCGCGGTGTTCTTCGTAGGTCATGACGTCGGCCATCAACTGACACGGATGGGAATTGTCCGTCAGTCCATTGATCACCGGCACGGTCGCATGCTCGGCCATCTCGGTCAGGACCTCTTCGCCATAGGTGCGGATCATGATCAGATCCACATAGCGCGATAGCACGCGGGCCGTGTCGCCAATGCTCTCACCGTGGCCGAGTTGCATATCGGCGCCGGACAGCACCAGCGTGGTCCCCCCCATCTGGCGGGTGCCCACATCAAAGCTGATCCGCGTCCGGGTCGAGGGCTTTTCGAAGATCAGCGCCACAACGCGGCCCGCAAGGGGCAGGTCGTCATCGGGCGTGCCCTTGGGACGGTCGCCCCGGGCCGTTTTCATGGCATTGGCTTGATCAAGGATCGCCCGCAGCGCCACGGGATCCGTTTTGTGGATGTCGAGGAAATGGGTCATGGGAAGCTCCTGAAAGCAGAGCGCCGGGGGTTTTGCACCCCCGGACCCCCGCAGAGTATTTTCGCCGAGAAGAAGATCAGGCGGGGACGAGCGAGGCGGCAGCGCGGTCCAGGCGGGCGACGGCCTCGCGGATGTCTGCATCCTCGATGTTGAGGGCGGGCAGCAGGCGGAGGACATTGTCCGCAGCGGGCACAACGCAGAGGTCTTGGCCATAGGCGGCTTGCAGAACGTCGGCGTTGGGCACTTTGCATTTGAGACCCAGCATCAGCCCAGCCCCGCGCACCGCTTCGAAGACGTCGGGGTGGGCGGCCACGAGGCCCTCTAGGGCTTGGCGCATGAGGCCTGCTTTGCGGTTGACCTCGGCCAGGAAGGCGTCATCGGCGACGATCTCCATGACTGCGTTGCCGACCGCGCAGGCCAGCGGGTTGCCCCCATAGGTCGACCCATGGGTCCCGGCGGTCATGCCCTGCGCGGCCTCTTCGGTGGCCAAGAGAGCGCCGAGGGGGAAGCCGCCGCCGATCCCTTTGGCGACCATCATGATGTCCGGGGTGATCCCGGCCCATTCGTGGGCAAAGAGTTTCCCCGTGCGCCCCATGCCGCACTGCACTTCATCTAGGATCAAGAGGGTACCCGTCGCGTCGCAGGCATCGCGCAGACCCTTGAGGCATTGGTCGGGGACGGGGACGATGCCCCCCTCGCCCTGCACCGGCTCAAGGATGATCGCGGCCACGTCGGGCGCCTTCATGGCTTCGGTCAGGGCCTCGTGATCGCCGAACGGCAGATGGCGGAAGCCAGGCAGCAACGGGCCGAAGCCCGCGGTCATCTTTTCAGATCCGGCAGCGGCGATGCCTGCGCTGGAGCGTCCGTGGAACGAGCCCGTAAAGGCCAGGATCACCGACCGCTCGGGCTGGTCCTTTGCGGTCCAATACTTGCGGGCCATCTTGACGGCCAACTCGCAAGACTCCGTCCCCGAATTGGTGAAAAAGCAGGTATCGGCAAAGGTCGCGGCCACCAGTTTGTCCGCCAGAGCCTCTTGCTGGGGGATGTGGTAGAGGTTCGAGGTGTGCCACAACTGCCCGGCCTGGGCGGTTAGGGCCGCTGTCAGGGCCGGATGGGCATGGCCCAGGACATTCACTGCGATGCCGGAGCCGAGGTCCAGAAAGCGTCGCCCGTCCGCTTCCACCAGCCAGGAGCCCTCGCCCGAGACAAAGCTCAGCGGGGCACGGTTGTAGGTGGGCAGGATGGGCGAAATCATCTCTCTGGTCCTTGTTGTCAGGGTGAGCGGGTGCCGTGGCGGAAATCGCTGCGCCTGTCAACAATCTTCGCCCGTAGCCCCTCACGTGAATGTCACTGGCCAGTTGAGGCCGTGCGATGCTTCAACCTGTCACAGGACATCTGAGGAGACACCCATGCGATCGATCACCCTCGTCGCGGCGGCCACGACCGCCGTTGCCTTTGCCTTGCCTGCCGCAGCGCAAGAGACCTGCGCCCTGCCTGCCGACCGGTATGATATGACGGACGATCAGGTTTTGGCCATGTATGACTGCATGTCCGATTACATGTTGGAGGGGTATCAGGCGCAGGGCCATGAGGTTGCGATGGCTTACCGTGATTGGGCTGCCGCAGGGACCCGCCCGGCGGTGGCTGGCGTCCATGGGGAGCGGTTTTTGAACACCTTCGTCAATGAGATCGCTGCCGAACAGTACCTCAAGTACGAGGAAGGGGACTTCGAGATGCCGGTGGGTTCGGTGCTGGCCAAGGAAATGATCGGGGTGAAGGACGGCAATGCGCGCCGCGCACCCCTGTTGATCATGACCAAGGTGGACGACGCGCCTGATACCGACAACTGGGTCTATTCCGGTGTTCAACCTACGGGGCAGACGATGAAGGTCAGCCAATCGTTCTGTCACAACTGCCACGTGAACTACGACTTCAGCGACAGCATGGGCTATCCGGTGCCCGAGGTACGCCTTACGGCCAACTGAGCGGCGGTTTCGTCAGCATAAGCCAGACAATCGCCAAGACCGCCGCAAAAGCGGGCACACCGCAGGCGAACCAGATGGCATAGAGACGATGGTAGGCGAGGGGGAGTTCCTCGCCTACGGCATGGGCGGCGCGCGCGAGGTTTCTCATCCTCAGTTGGATCCAAACAACCGGCAGCCAAAACGCCCCCACGAAAACATAGTGCACCAGCGACAGCGCCACCCACCCGTTGGTCAGCGGTCAGCCCGCCAAGTGAGCCAGAGCCGCGCCGCTGACCGGTTGCAAGACCGCAGCAGTCGCGGTGAAGACGGTATCGGCCACGACCACGATCCCTGCCACATGGGCCACCAGCTTTGGATCCTTGGAGCGGTGGGACATGACCATGAAGAACGCGATCCCGGCCGCCGTACCCAACAAGACCGTGGCGCCGATCACATGGGCCAAGCGGAGCAGGTCGTACATCATCGGGTGTCCAATATGGCGGCCACCATGAGTGGTTGAAACAGGGCGGGCAGCACTTTGACGAAGGGGCCGAGCGGGTCTGCCCAGAGGTCTGGGGTCAGGGCGGTGCCCCCGACCAAATAGGTCCCGGCCAGCAGCGTCATGCCTTGGCAGGCCCGCCTGGCCCAGGGGCGCCACAGGACCGCTAGTCCGAGGGCGATGTCGGCAATGGCGCCCCCGATCACTGTGGCGATGGCAAGACCATCGGGCACATCGCGCGACGTGTGCAAGGAGACCGCCGCCGGCCAGCGCGCAATCGCGATGGCGCCCGAGGCGACCCAAAAAAGGCACAGGACGGCGATCCCGACGGGCAGAAGGGCCCAGAGGCGGGCGAACCACCTCTCTTGAACCGTTGCAGGCATGCCTCAGAGGGATTGCGAGAGGGACCGACAGGCTTGGCCCCCTGCCGCGCGCCAGGGCGAAGGGTCTCCGATCACGCCCTCGCTTAGAACGCGGAGGGCCGTTGTCCTCAGGGGCGACCGCCAACCAAGGCGTCCGAGGGCATCAGCGGCGCGGCCAACCGCGCCCAGGGCCCAATCCGGCACGGCGACACGCCACCGGGCGGGCGGCAGGCCGAGCCAGGCTCGCAGCTCGGCAATCAGGTCTGGCAGCGATTGGCCATGGGCTTCGACAAGGTCCGCCTCCGTCCCTGGTGGAATGTCGCCCCGGACGGCCTGGGCGACCGCATCGGCGAGATCGTCCAACGCGACAGTTTGGATCCTGCTCTCTCCGAAGATCTGAGGCGTGACCCAAGGCAAGGCCGCCGCCGCGCACAAAAGGGCTGTCCCGCCGTAGGCCGCGCGTCCGATCACCAATCCGGGTCGGAGGATGATGTGCCGCTCCCAATTCGTTCGAAGCAGTTTATCGCCTTGGCCTTTCGTCCTCAGAAAGGCTGTCGCGGCCGTCTCAGCGGCGCCCACGGCGGAAATCTGGACGATCAACGTCTCACGTCCGCGCACTGCGGTCAGCAAGCCACGGATCGCCTCTACGTGGACGGCATTGAGGTCGTCGCCTCCGCCATCTTGCAAAGCCCCGGCTGCGTTGACGACCACGTCGATCCCTGCAACGGCCTCTGCCCAGTCCGCTGCGGTCATCTGTGCAAGATCGGCCAGGATCCACGTCCCGTCCGGATCGGTCAGATGGGCCGCCTCTTGGGATCGGGCGAGACCGCGCATGCTGTGGCCCTCGGCGAGCAGCTTTCGATAGCAGGCCGCGCCGATCAAGCCGGACCCTCCGAGCACCAGAACCTCTGCCATGGCCCCCTCGTGCTGCGACGGTGCCTGCGCAGTAGACCGCTGCGACCGGTGCGGACAAGGGGACAGGATGCCTCGACATCCGGGGGTGCAAAGGGCACATGTTCCCCATGTGGCCCCGTACCAAAGCGCATTCCGTCCATCTGCTGACCGCCAGTGGCGCCGTGTTCGCGATGTTCTCGCTGTTGGCTGCGGTCGAAGCCAATTGGTCTTGGATGTTCCTGTGGCTGCTGGCTGCGCTCTTCGTGGACGGGATTGATGGGCCACTGGCCCGTCGGTGGGACGTGCAGCTTCACGCGGCCCGCTTTGACGGGGTCCTCTTGGATCTCATCATTGATTACCTGACCTATGTGTTCATCCCGGTCTACGCGCTCTACGCGAGCGGGCTGGTCCCCGGCTGGATTGGCTGGGGCATCCTGACGGTCGTGCCCTTTGCCTCGGCGTTGTATTTTGCAGACACTCAGATGAAGACCGAAGACGCCAGTTTCGAGGGCTTCCCGGGCTGTTGGAATATGTTCGCCCTGGTGGTTTTCGTGCTGCAACCCGCCCCGGGCGTCACGCTTGCCGTGGCCCTGGTGCTGTCGGCGGCCATGTTCCTGCCCATCCGTTTTGTCCATCCCGTTCGGACCGTCCGGTGGAGGCCCCTCACGCTGACGATTGCCTTGGCCTGGATGGTGCTGGCAGTGATGGCTGCCTGGGGGGAGTTCGGGTTGTCTGGCGCCTGGGCCTGGGCGTTTGGGCTGACGTCGACGTACCTGCTGGCGGCAGGCGTCGCCCAGCAGATGCTGGACCGGCTTCGGGTGTGATCACAAATCGACGGATCCGTCTGGATTGCGATCAACGGACCCATCGGGCGTTAAGGGCTCCTTGCGACGGATGAGTATGTCGCCGTTCGGAAGAACTTCGGGTGCGTGATAGGCGTTCAGGTCGCCCAGCGTTTCTGACAGGTCTTGCTGCAATCCTTCGAGCAGGGGGGCAGCCTCCTCGGCCAAACCCTCCAAGTCCCGGAGAGCGGGTTCCATCTCCTGCATCAGGCCATCGAGGAACAGCCTAAGGCCCCGCTCCATGGCCGATGGCGCATCAGCCTCTTGGGCGGCAGCGGGCAGGGCGAGAAACGGAAGGATCAGAAGTGGGCGCATGGACGAAAGGTGGGATGCCTGTGATCACAGGTCAAGGACCACGGGGTAGTGATCCGAGGCATCCAGCAAGGCCGCGCTCAACTCTGGGTCGGCGATGGCCTCGGCGCTGTCAAACGGGTGCCAAATCCGCCATGTCGCGCCGGCCTTCAGGTCCGGGCTGACCATCGCGAAATCCAACAGGGCGTTCAAATACCGCTTGTTGTCGTTGTCCCAAAAGCGCGCCGTTGCAGGGGCGGCGGCCCCGATCCGAGGGGGCACCGCCGCTGGATCATGGAGCGCTGTCGGCCCTTCACCCAGAACGATTTCGACACCGGAGCGCCCGAACAGGCTTTCGAATTGATCGAGCCCGGGCCCATCGTTGAAATCACCGGCGACCACCAGGGAGCGCCCTTCGGCGAGGCGTGCCTCCACCCGACGTCGCAGCCAAATGCATTGGCCCAATTGCTTGCGTCGGTTCTGTATGGCGATGCGGATCCGATCCGCGTCATCGCGCGCGCCATGGGCCGCCTTGGATTTCGCATGGACGCCAATCACATGCAGGCTCCGCCCGTCAGCGGTTTCCAGATCCACCTCTAGCGGTGGTTTGGACCAGACAAGCCGTTCCGCGCGCAAATCGGTGTCCAGGTCGATGTGGAAGGACCGGTCGAAACGCGGCGCATCGGGCGCATCGCCAGGGGCATGGCGCGCGGTGACCACCGCAGGATCATAGAGCAGCGCGATTTCTTGCCGTGTGTCATTGGCAAAGCCCAGCATGGCGCGGTGGGTCCGCAGGTCATATCGCTCAGCAAAGGTTTCGAGCGCCGCCGTCCCAGACCGTGTGCCGGAGGTATCGGGCGCCTCCACAATGACCAGGGCGTCGGCGTTGATCTTGGCCATGACCTGGGCGATAGCCTCCAACTGACGTGCCTTGGTGACCTTGTAGCGCGCTGACCAATCGTCCGTTGCCGTGGGCACCGCGTTGTCGTCGAACAGACGGTCGAACCATTCCACGTTCCACGTGGCCACGCGCAGAGTCACGCCGCCTCGGCCTGGATCGTCTCCCACGCGCGGTTGATCGCGACCAACCGCTTCTCCGCCAGTTTCACCGCCTCTTCGGGCAGGCCGCGCGCCATCATCCTGTCTGGATGTGTCTCGCGCACCAGTTGGCGCCAGGCTGTTCGGATCTCATCGAGGGGCATATCCGGCGTCACGCCCAGCACGTCATAGCAATCGGGCGGTGCCCCCGGCACAAACCGGGTGCGAAGGGACCTGAACTCCCGATCGTCCAAGCCGAAGATCCGGGCCACCTGGTGCAGGAAATCGTCTTCGGCTGGGTGATAGGTGCCGTCGGCCATGGCGATGTGGAACAGCCCCTCCATCAAGTCGCGCAGGACCATGCTATCGCCGTCGAACATGGCTGCGATCCGGCGGGCGTAATCGTCGAACCCAGCCACATCCGTCCGGGCCATGTCAAAGACACGGGCGGCGTTATCCTCCTGCGCGGGCGGGATCGTGAACACCTCGCGGAAGGCGGCGACCTCGGATCGGGTGACGCGACCATCGGCCTTGGCCATTTTCGCGCCCAAGGCGATGACCGCGATGGTAAAGCCGATGGAGCGCTCCGGCGGGGTGCGCAGCCGGTCAAATAAGGCCGACAGCCGTTCGCCGGGGGCCAACTGGCTGAGGGCGTCGAGGATGCGTTCCCAAATGGACATGGCGCAACCCTAGCGTGCCACGAGTGCGGCGAGAACGGCAATTTCGCAGATTTGCTGGCAGGTTCCGAGGACATCGCCCGTATGACCGCCGATTTTCCTGCGGGCCAGGATGCTGACCCCGGCGGCCCCAATGGCGGCCAGGGTCGCGCCCAGAAGCGCGTGGGGCAGGCCTTGGGTCAGGAGCGCCGCGCCAGCCAAACCAAGACCGATCGAGACGGACAGACGGCTTGGTGTGCCGGTGCCTTGGGCCAGACCGTCTTGTCGCGCAGGCGGCAGCCAGGTCATCAGGACGGCCATGGGCGCCCGGCTGACCAGGCCAGCCACAAGCGCCGCGCCCAGCAGGTTCCCCTGGGAAAGGGCTGTCTCCAGCAACAGCCAGCGCGCCAGAAGGGACAGAACCAGCGCGATCACACCATAGGCCCCGATGCGGCTGTCGCGCATGATCTCTAGGCGGCGCTCCGGCGTGAACCCGCCCCAAAAGCCATCGGCCACGTCGGCAAGTCCGTCTTCGTGCAGCGCGCCGGTCAAGACCACAAGGGCCGCCAGGGTCGCCGCTGCGGCGAGCCCACCGGGCAACCCCATGGCGGCCACGCCCATTCCGAGCAGACCCGCAGGCAGGCCCACCACAGCCCCCATCAGGGGCCAGGCCCAGGCCGCCTGGGCAGCACGGGGTGTCGGCGTGCCGCGCACCGGCAAACGGGTCAGCAACATCGCTGCGGACACAAGATCGGATCGGATGCCCATGGCGCCCCCTGCTCGCACCGCCTTGGCAGGCAGGCCGCTTTGTCGCATAGCCCCCTGGCCCGCCCCGGACAAGGTAGGGCGGCGCGACCGACTTCGGAGTGACAATGCCAGACCTATCGACCCTCGCCGACATTCGCACAGCTTTGGCTCAGATGCCCGGCCCAGATGCGACCGCCCAGGCGGCTGCCCAAGACCGCAACGGCCAGTTGACGAAGCCACCCGGCGCGCTGGGGCGGCTAGAGGATTTGGCCATTTGGTATGGCGCTTGGCGGGGTGACGGACGCCCGCGCCTGACCAAGCCCCAAGTGGTGATCTTTGCCGGAAACCACGGGGTTGCCGCCCAGGGGGTCAGCGCCTTTCCGTCCGAGGTCACCGCGCAGATGGTGGCGAATTTCCGCGCAGGAGGCGCGGCAATCAACCAATTGTCGGAACTGGCGGGCGCACGGTTGGACGTGCATGCCCTGGATCTTGAGACGCCGACCGCCGATTTCACCCAAGGCCCAGCCATGTCCGAGGCTGAGGTCTGCGCCGCTTTTGCAGCGGGCTGGGAGGCCGTCGATCCGAGCACCGATCTGCTTGTGACAGGGGAAATGGGCATCGCCAATACGACCTCGGCCGCCGCCGTTGCCGCCGCCTTGCTTGGGGGCGACGCTTGGGTCGGGCGCGGCACCGGCGTGGACGATGGCGGTCTGGCCCGCAAGGCGGCTGCCGTGTCGGCGGGGTTGGCGGCCAACACGGAGCGGTCCGGCCTCGGTGTCTTGCAAGCCTTGGGGGGGCGCGAGCTGGCGGCGATGGCGGGGGCCATCGCGTGCGCCCGGGCTCAGCGGATCCCTGTGATCTTGGATGGATTCATCTGCTCGGCGGCGGCGCTGTGCCTGTGGGCCGAAGACCCGCAAGCGCTGGACCACTGTGTGGCGGGGCATCTGTCTGCGGAAGGGGCCCATGGCCGGATCTTGGAGGCGCTGGGCAAGGAGCCGCTGTTGTCCCTTGGTCTGCGGTTGGGCGAAGGCTCTGGTGCGGCGCTGGCGATCCAGGTTCTGCGTGGGGCACTGGCCTGCCATTCTGGCATGGCCACCTTTGCCGAAGCTGGTGTCACAGACGGCTGACGGGCTGACGCCTCAGGCCTAGGGCTGCTCGCCCCCGTCGCGGGCGGCCACCATCATCGACAGCGCATCGGCCATGATCTTGGTCTCGGCCCCGCTGGTGACTCCGCCGATGCCGATGCGCTTTCCCAGCCGCCACCACATGCCGGGCACCCAGGCCCGCCCCAGGGGGCTATGGAGGCGGATGATAAAGCCGTTGGACGGCTTGAAGGTGAACAGCGCCCGATCCACCGAGGCGATCTCCGACAGCGGGGCGATAATTGTTCCGTCTTCTTGGCGCAGTCCCCCGTCGTCCAGCAGGATCGCAACGGAGGAGCCATGCCACCCCCGCATCCCCAGGAACAGAGCGGCCAGTCCCAGCACGATCAAGAACAAGCGCCAGCCCAGGTCCGTGGGCGGGTAGACGGCTGCGAGGTACAGCAGCACGGCCCCCAGCACCATTTGAACGATCAGCCCAAAGACACGACGGGGTGCGGACGGGCGCAGGATATGTATGGGATCCGACATGGCGACGCCCTAGCGCGTCGATCCCGTCGGCACAATCCGGCGGGCGGCGCGCCCTAGATGAAACCGCGCCATGACAGGACGGCGATGAACAGTGCCAAGACAATCAGGACCCGCAGGGCGGCAAGACCGATCATGGCAGACTGCGCCCGGCGTCGGTACTTCCCCTTGGGAACCGCGACCAGATGGCGTTCCAGCATCTTGCAGGTGTCTTCGATGCGGGCGGCATTCAGGTGGCGCGCGGTCGCGGGGTTTTCCAGCCGGGCCTGCGCCTCGACCAGTTCATTCGCTTGGGCGAGCGCCACGCGCGGCAGGCGCCCTCGCGCCGCGGCGAGCTTCCGGGCGAGACTGCCTGACAGGTAGAGGCGCTCGGCCATCATCCGGTCGACAGCATCGATGCGAGAGGTGAGATCTGCGTGCAATGGGCCACTCCGACAACGTGTGGACCGTACCGCCCGCAGAAGGATACTGGCAATCGGGACGGCGTGGCGATAATCCGTTTCCATGTTGAACACGATCACCCACGGCACCTCCACTGACCGACCGCCTCTGTTGATTGCCCATGGGTTGTTCGGCTCCGCCCGGAACTGGGGTGTGGTGGCCAAGCGCTTGGCATCGGACCGGCAAGTGGTCGTGGTGGACATGCGCAACCATGGGGCCTCGCCCTGGTCAGACAGTCACAGCTATGCCGATATGGCCGCCGATCTCGCCGAGGTCATGCAGGGGCGCCCCCACGACGTCTTGGGCCATTCCATGGGCGGAAAGGCGGCAATGGTTCTGGCCTTGTCGCGGCCAGACCTCGTGCGCCGCTTGATCGTCGCCGACATCGCGCCCGTGGCCTATGCCCATACGCAGACGCCCTTGATCGACGCCATGGAGGCCGTCGATCTGTCGCGCGTCACGCGCCGGTCAGAGGCGGCGGAGCAGATGCAACAGGTCCCCGACGACGGCACGCGGGCGTTCTTGTTGCAATCTCTCGATGCGGCGGGGGGACGCTGGACGCTGAACCTGTCGGTGTTGAAGGCCGAGATGGACAAGATCATCGGGTTCCCCGAGGTCTCTGGCAGCTTTGGGGGATCGACGCTGTTCCTGACCGGGGGCAAGAGCGACTACGTCCAGCCTAGCCACCGCGACAAGATCACGGCGCTCTTTCCCATGGCCCTGTTCGTCAGCATTCCCGGCGCGGGCCACTGGGTCCACGCGGAGAACCCGCGCGCCTTTGAAGCATCGGCCCGGACGTTCTTAGACGCCTGAGACCTACGACCGGGCGGGGTGATCCCCGCCCCAGAGGCGCGTTACGCCGTCAGACCCGCCGGTTCCTCTAGCCCGTTGGCACGGCAACAGGCGGTCAGCGTATTGGCCAGCAGGCAAGCGATGGTCATGGGACCGACGCCCCCCGGCACCGGCGTAATCGCGCCCGCAACGGCGGCGCAGCTGTCATAGTGGCAATCGCCCACAAGGCGGCGGCGCGGCGTGCCGTCCTCCTTGACGCCATCCTCGATCCGGTTGATGCCCACGTCGATGACGGTCGCGCCGGGTTTGATCCAGTCGCCGGGCACCATTTCTGGTCGACCGACGGCAGCCACGACGATATCCGCGCCCCGGACGACATCGGCCAAGTCCTTGGTGCGGGAATGGGCGATGGTGACCGTACAGCTGTCACCCAGCAGAAGTTGCGCCATGGGCTTACCCACGATGTTGGACCGGCCCAGCACGACGGCACTCATCCCGCTGAGCGATCCGTGGTGGTCGCGCAGCATCATGAGGCACCCGAGCGGCGTGCAGGGCACCATGGCCTTCTGCCCAGTGGCCAACAGACCAACGTTTGAGATGTGGAACCCATCCACATCCTTGGCCGGGGCAATGGCCGCCAGCACCTTGTCGGCGTCGATATGGTCGGGCACGGGCAATTGGCACAGGATGCCATGGACCGCCGGGTCGGCGTTCAATTGTGCGATCAGGGCCAGCAGATCCGCCTCGGAGGTGTCGGCTGGCAGCTTGTGCTCGATGCTCTCCATGCCGACCTCGACGGTCTGCTTGCCCTTGTTGCGCACATAGACCGCGCTGGCCGGGTCTTCGCCCACCAGGACGACGGCCAAACCGGGCGTCACGCCTGCGGCCTTCACGCGCGTCACCTCCTCGGCGACCTTGGCGCGTACCTTGGCCGCAAAGGCCTTTCCGTCGATCACTGTGGCGGTCATGTTCTGTCCTCTTGTTGTCCGTGACGTCCTAGGCCTGGGCGCCGCCGGTGCCGATCACGGCCTCTTCCTTAGCGATGAAATGCTCCACCATGGCGGTCCAGAGCGTCTCTGCGAGCGCCGGGTCGAGGCCCTTCTGTACGGCGCTGCGTTTTGCGCCGTCGATCACCTCGGTCACGCGCGCTCTCGTGTTCGCGGCGATGCCGTCGCGGGCCTTGATGGCCATCACCGCGTCCACGTGGGCCTGTCGTTCTGCCAGGAGGGTCATCAACTCCTGGTCGATGGCATCAATCCCGGCACGGCATTGGGCAAGCGTTGTCAGCATATCGGGAGCGGGACGGGTCATGGGGCGATCCTTTTGGAGGGGGCACGCGACGTGCCCCTCCCTTGTTCCAAAGTCTGCGACCGAGCGCGAGGGGGGCAGCCCCCGCGCATGGGTCATCAGAACAGACCTTCGACCTCTCCGGCCTCGTTCAAGCCGATCTTTTCCGCCGATGGCACGCGCGGCAGGCCCGGCATGGTCATGATGTCACCGCAGACGACCACTACGAAGCCCGCGCCCGCCGACAGCCGCACTTCGCGGATCGGGACGGAGTGGCCCGTGGGCGCGCCGCGCAAGTTCGGGTCGGTCGAGAAGGAATACTGCGTCTTGGCCATACAGACCGGCAGATTGCCGTAGCCCTGGTCTTCCCAAGCCTTCAGTTGGTCGCGGATCTTCTTGTCGGCCAAAACTTCGTCGGCGTGGTAGATACGCTTGGCGATGGTCTCGATCTTTTGGAAGAGCGGCATGTCATCGGCGTAGAGCGGCGCGAAGTTCGCCATGCCCGCATCGGCGATCTCTGCCACCCGACGGGCCAGGGCCTCAGACCCTTTGGAGCCGTCGGCCCAATGGCGGGAGATGATCGCTTCGGACCCTTGGGCGGCGACAAATTCCTGCACGGCCTGGACTTCGGCCTCGGTATCGCCGGTGAAGTGGTTTATCGCCACGACGACGGGCACACCAAAGGACTTCACGTTGCCGATGTGACGGCCCAAGTTCGCGCAGCCCGCCTTCACGGCTTCCACGTTCTCGGCACCCAGGTCGGCCTTGGCCACGCCACCGTTCATCTTCATGGCGCGCACTGTGGCCACCAGCACGACGCAATCGGGTGCGAGGCCCGCCTTGCGGCACTTGATGTTCATGAACTTCTCGGCGCCCAGGTCAGCGCCAAAGCCCGCCTCGGTCACCACGTAATCGGCCAGCTTCAGGGCCGTGGTCGTGGCGATGACCGAGTTGCAGCCATGGGCGATGTTGGCAAACGGGCCGCCATGGACAAACGCTGGGTTGTTTTCCAGCGTCTGCACCAGGTTCGGCTGCATCGCATCCTTCAGCAGGACGGTCATTGCGCCATCGGCCTTGATGTCGCGGCAGTACACGGGGCTGCGGTCGCGGCGGTAGGCCACGATCATATCGCCCAGCCGCTTTTGCAGGTCGTCCAGGTCGTTGGCGAGGCACAGGCACGCCATGACTTCGGAGGCCACGGTGATGTCGAACCCAGCCTCGCGGGGGAAGCCGTTGGCGACACCACCCAAGCTGGCCGTGATCTGGCGCAGGGCCCGGTCGTTCATATCGACCACCCGGCGCCAAACGACGCGGCGGATGTCGATTTCCAGCTCATTGCCCCAGTAGATGTGGTTGTCGATCATCGCCGACAGCAGCGAGTGGGCCGAGGTGATCGCGTGGAAGTCGCCCGTGAAGTGGAGGTTCATCTCCTCCATCGGGACAACCTGGGCATAGCCGCCGCCCGCCGCGCCGCCCTTCATCCCGAAGTTCGGGCCGAGCGAGGCCTCGCGGATGCAGACCATTGCCTTCTTGCCGATAGCGTTCAGCCCGTCGCCCAGGCCCACGGTCGTCGTCGTCTTTCCCTCACCCGCCGGGGTGGGGTTGATGGCCGTCACCAGGATCAGCTTGCCGTTTTCCTTGGACTTCGTCCCGTTGATGAAGGTCTGGCTGACCTTGGCCTTGTCGTGGCCGTAGGGCAGCAGGTCGTCGGACCCGATCCCCAGTTTCTCGCCGATCTCTTGGATCGGGCGCTTTTTGGCTGCGCGGGCAATTTCGATGTCGGTTAGGGCCATGATCGCTGTCCTCCTGTCACAACCGGGCGTAGCCCAAGCCCTAGGGCCAATGGCAGGGGGCGGATGCGGCGAAATACGACCTAAGGGGGGTTTGCGGCGTCGTCCTCGGAACCTGTCGCGTTGGATCGGAAACCTCTGGCACGATTGCGGTCACGTGCGGCCGCACGCGTTCACCGACGATCACGGGAACCTGATTCGGTTTTAGTCGTTTGTTCAGGGTGGCTGCCCTACGTTTAAAGGGGAGCCGCGCTGCAACCTGCCACCCGAAAGGACCTGCCATGACCACTTCCGTATTGATCCAAGCCGGCTTCCTTGCCGGGATCGCATTGGCCACGGTGACCGGTCTGGCGCTTGTCTAGCGCGGGCTCGGTCGTCCCCTAGATCAAGGTCGGGCCGTTCCAGGCCCGTTGGTCGGGCACATGCAGTCGGACCTGCATCCCGACCCTCAGCGTGCCGGGGCGCTCCACCCAAGCGGTTACGCCGCGCTTGCCCTTGGCCGCCGATTTGAAGGCACGTCCATGGCCGGGCGCATCGGTATCAATCACCGGCGCCGGTAGGTGACAGGGGCGGTTCTCCATATCGACGACCAGCGTGGTGCCATCTTCGCCTTGGATGCGGGACGACGGGGGGAGGTGTGTGAAATCGGGAATGCCCGATATGACCACAGACGCGCCCGCCCAGGCCGGGTCAAAGGTCTCGACCCCAATCGTTCGCGCGATGTCTGACATCTCTTCAGCGGACATAACGCAAAGCTGTCGCGTGTTTCGGATCTCGGTGCCCTTCGGATGTTGGGACGTGACCCTGCTGCACGAGGGTCGGGTCAATCCGCCGTGGTCCTCGCCCACAGGACCAGCGAATGTCACCTCCAGCGTCTCAACCGGCTGGGATGCCAGGGCGGCGTCGCGGTCGAGCACGCGCCCCAGCCATGTGATTTGGCCATAGATTTCCGTGGGAACCAATGCGGGCATGGGACAGTCCTTCGTCAGAAATGACAGGGGTGTAGCGAGTATGGCCGTCGTTGAGCAAATGACGATCTGTGACGGCCTCTTTCGCGACCCTTGAACCCCACACGACAACACCCCGACACGATGGCCGGGGTGTTGCTTTGTCTATGGTTGCGGTGAGGTCCGATCAGGTGCTCGGTTCTGGGGACCCGCCGCTGACGTCCGGTGCTTTCGCCTTTGGCTTCGTCTTCGGAATCGCAGTCAGACTGCTGCCGCCAGAGGTGTCGATCCCATCGTCGTCATCGTCCCGGTTGAGCGTCTCACCGTTGATAACCTTAGTGATCTCCGCCCCGGTGAGCGTTTCGTATTCCAAAAGACCCTGGGCCAAGTTCTCTAACGCATCGGCCTTTTCGGTCAGGATCCGCTTAGCCGTTTCATAGCCTTCGTTGATGATCTCTTTGACCTTGTCGTCGATCATCTTCTGGGTCTCGGAGGAGTGGTTGGTGCCACCCCCATAGTTCCCCAGGAAAGACTGCTGTTCGTTCGCGTAATCCACCAAGCCAAGCTCATCGGCATAGCCGTACTGCGTCACCATCGCGCGGGCTATTTGCGTCGCCTGCTTGATGTCTTGGGACGCGCCGGAGGTGATGTTCTCCTTGCCGAAGATCAACTCTTCCGCGACGCGGCCACCCATGGCCATGGCGATGCGGCTGGTAAACCACTGGTAGCTGGCCGAGATGCGGTCCCGTTCCGGCAGTGACAGCACCAGGCCCAGGGCACGGCCGCGGGGGATGATCGTCGCTTTGTGGATCGGATCGTGCTGCGGCACGTTCAGACCCACGACTGCGTGGCCCGCCTCATGGTATGCGGTAAGCTTCTTCTCGTCCTCGGACATGACCATGGACCGACGCTCGGCGCCCATCATGACCTTATCCTTAGCCATCTCGAAGTCTTCCATGGTGACCACGCGCCGCCCGATGCGTGCCGCCATCAGCGCGGCTTCGTTCACCAGGTTGGCCAGATCCGCGCCCGAGAAACCGGGCGTTCCGCGCGCAATGATGCGCAGATCCACGTCTGCGCCCAGAGGCGTCTTGCGGGCATGGACGCCCAGGATCTTTTCGCGACCCTTGATGTCGGGGTTCGGCACCTGAACCTGACGGTCAAACCGGCCCGGACGCAGCAGGGCAGGGTCGAGCACGTCGGGACGGTTGGTGGCCGCGACGATGATGATCCCTTCGTTTGCCTCAAAGCCGTCCATCTCAACGAGCAGCTGGTTCAGCGTCTGTTCCCGCTCGTCGTTGCCACCGCCGTAGCCTACGCCACGGGACCGGCCCACGGCGTCGATTTCGTCGATGAACACGATACAAGGTGCGTTCTTCTTTGCTTGCTCGAACATGTCGCGCACACGGGATGCGCCCACGCCAACGAACATCTCCACGAAGTCAGAGCCGGAGATGGTGAAGAACGGCACACCAGCCTCACCAGCCACAGCCCGCGCCAGCAGCGTCTTACCGGTGCCCGGAGGGCCAACCAGCAGGGCGCCCTTGGGGATCTTGCCGCCCAGACGCGAGAACTTCTGCGGATTGCGCAGAAACTCCACGATTTCTTCCAGGTCGTCCTTGGCTTCGTCGATACCGGCCACGTCATCAAACGTGACGCGACCGTGCTTCTCCGTCAGGAGTTTCGCCTTCGACTTGCCGAAGCCCATAGCGCCGCCTTTGCCGCCGCCCTGCATCCGGTTCATGAAAAAGATCCAAATGCCGATCAACACGAGGAACGGCAACCAAAGCCCAAGGGCCGACATAAAGCCCGACGTCTCCTGGCTCTCGGCTGAGAAGGCCACGTCATTGGCCAACAGTGTTTCGGTCACGTCCACGTCGGCGGGCTTAATCGTGATCATCTCAGATCCGCCGGAGCCCCGGAAAATGATGCGTTCCCCGTCGATGGTGACCGTCGAGACGGACCCTCCTTCGACTTGATCCACGAATTCGGAATAGGGCACCTCTCGTGCTGACATGGCCGATTGTCCGCCCGAGAAGAGCTGGAACAGGGCCATGACCAGAACGAAGAGGACAACCCAGAATGCGATTGAGCGCGCGTTACCCAAGGAATTTCCTCCGTATGGTGCGGACCGGTCTGCCGCACGTCAGTTGCAAGACAAGATAGGCATCGGGCCAAAAGGTTCAATGCGTATCGACGGTCGGCGGGTTTGCGGTGTCGATAGGGTTGTTCGTATGTCGACCTTCGACCGGCATATAGGAAACGGTCCACTCGCCGGCCCACCCCGCAAGAGGTGCCGCACACAGTCTACCGCCGCGCCAAATTCCAGGGCTGGCCATCAGGCTGCGGCGCGGTAACCCGGTGTCGCGCCAAGGGGTTTGGCCGATGTCGTCCCCAAGCGCGCGCACGGATGCCGGGGGGCCAGTGACCCGCCACCTGTTGTCCCAGACCGTGCCGACCATTGCCTCTGGAGCTCGGGTTGCGGCGGCTGGTTCCCGGGACAGCCGCAGAGTGTCTTCACCGGACGTTACAAGGCACCCGGCCAAGGTCGTGGCCTGTCCTGCGGCCACGCGCCGCATGAGTTCGATCTGTTCGCCGTGCCGCGGCGGATAGGCCGCGCGCGTTACCTCTTGGAGCGCCCGCAGCGTGACGCGGCGGGCTTGCTCCGGGTCCACCCGGAGCATGGCTGTGAGGCGGGATTGGTCCAAGATCACGTCCCCGTGATCCAGCGTTGCAATTTCCCGAAACAACAGATCGGTCTGGCGGGCGACCGATCGTTGGACATCCCGCAGCGCTTGGGCCGAGCGCGCAATCTGACGGACCGGCAGCCCAGCCTGCGCCAGGAGATCGCGCATGCGCACGCGCTCGAACCGCTTGTCCTCGTTGCTTGGGTCCTGCACTGCGCGCAGACCGGCTGCGCGCACCATCTCTGCCGTGTCGTCCCGTGTCAGATGCAGCAGGGGACGCTGAAAGATCATCCCATGACGGGTGAACGCAGCATCCATGGCGGCGAGGCCGTCCAATCCCACTCCATCGGACATGCGCATCAAGAAAGTCTCTGCGATGTCGCTCGCCGTGTGCCCGAGCCAGACCGCCGTCAAACGATACTCCTGCGCCCATTGGGCGAGCGCCCTATACCGGGCCTGCCGCGCGCGGTTCTGAAGGTCGGAGCCGGTCTGCAGCGAAAGGGCGACTGTGTCATGGCCGATGCCCCGCGCGGCGCAGATCTGCGCCACCAGGGCGGCCTCGTGGGCTGAGCCGCTGCGCAGCCCGTGGTCAATGGTCACCGCGCGGATTGGGTAGTCTCCGTCCAGCGCCGTCAGCAGCAGGGCCAAGCTGTCGGCCCCGCCCGAGACGGCGATGCCGATGCCAGCGGTCCCGTCTGCGCCCAAGTCAGCGACAGCCAAGCCCCGCCTGTGCGGAGTTGGCTTGGGCCACGGTTGGCGAAGAGGGGAACCGGACAGCGATCTCGGCCAGCGTCAGGCAGGCCTCATCGGTTTGACCCAGGGACCCGAGCGATTGGCCTAAACCCAACAGCGCATTCGGCGCGCGCGGTCCCTCTGGCGTGCCAGAAAACGCCTCTAGGTAAGCGCGCGCGGCGTTGGCGTGCTGTCCTTGTCGCGCCAGCGCTTCTCCCCGCAGAAACTGGGCTTCGGTCGACAGGGGCCCCGTCGGATAGTTCGTCACGAACCGCTCAAAACTTTGGGCGGCTTCGGCCATCTGGCCCCCGTCGAACAACGCTTTGGCCGCGTTGAAATCCGCTTGCTCCCCGACGGCCAGTTCCGGCCCCGGTACACTGCGATCCGGTCGGGCCGTGGGACGTATGGGGGCGCCCGCGGTGGGCGCCGACGCAGGACTTTCCGGAGCGGTTTCCCCAAGCGGCCCGGGGTCGGGCAGGGCCCCAAGATCGCAGTCCGGTGTCAGTTCACACAGTTGAAAGCGCAAATCCTCGATCCGGTTTCCTCCGTCCCGAGCAACGGTTTCGACGCGGAACGACAGCCTTTCGGTTTGCGCCGTCAACTGCTGCAACTGTTGTTCCATGCTGATGACCCGCTCCGGGAAACTGGTCCCTTGGATCCCCAGCCCAGCGGCCCCGGTCGTTGACAACTCCCGCGTCAGGGCCTGCATCTCGGTGTTCAGGGCCGACAGCTTTTGACGAATGTCCGCTAGGGTTTCTGTCTGATCCTGAGCCGCCGCCGAGGTCGCCAGGGCCAGCGCCAGGAGCAGGGCAAGGCGCATCACACGCCCGCCCCAGCCGCCAGGACGGTGACCGCGCGCCGGTTCTGGCTGTAGCAGGCTTCAGTCGAACAGACCTGGATAGGGCGCTCTTTGCCGTAGCTGATAGTCCGCAACCGGGCCGCCGACACCCCTTGGGAGACGAGGAAGTCCCGCGCCGCATTGGCCCGGCGTCCGCCGAGGGCGAGGTTGTATTCTCGCGTGCCTTGTTCGTCGGCGTGGCCTTCGATCAGCGCGGTGTAGCCCGGGTTGGCCGTCAGCCATTGGGCCTGTCGCGTCAGCGCGCTGCGCCCTTCGGGTGTGAGGTTGGACTGGTCCACGGCAAACAGCACGCGGTCGCCCACGGTCTGTTGGAAGTAGGCGACCGAACTCGGATCGTTGGGGCCCCCAGGCGTGAAGTCGCCCGCGCCCGCGCCAGCGCCGCTGGCGTTGAGGTCGACGGCGCCCGCATCATCGCCGCCACCGCCAAACGGCCCGCCGGCACAACCGGCCAGGACCAGGGCCCATACCACGAGAAAGGCCTGAAACTTCATCATCGTCATCCTCATTTCAAAAGCGGACCCCAGTTCGGGTCCGATGCGGCGGCGGGTGTGGCCGCGCGTTGTAGGTTTCGGCCTGTGATGTCCACCGAATACAGCGCGGGCGCGCCTTGGGCGCCAGGGCTTTCGCGGGTGAACATAACGACACGGCCATTGGGGGCCCAGGTCGGGCCTTCGTCCAGGAATGCGCCCGTGAGCAACCGCTCCTCCGAGCCATCAATCCGCATGACGCCGATGTGGAAGCGACCGCGGTTCTGCTTGGTAAAGGCCACCAGGTCGCCGCGGGGGGACCAAACGGGCGTGCCATACCGTCCCTCGCCAAAGCTGATCCGACTGGCGCTGCCGCCGCCTGCGGACATGACATAGATCTGTGGCGCGCCGGACCTGTCGCTTTCGAACACGATGCGGCTGCCGTCGGGGGAAAAGCTGGGCGCGGTCTCAATCGACGGCTCCGTCGTAAGACGTGTGCTTTGGCCGGAAGCGATGTTGAGCAGATAGATATCGGTGTTCCCGGCCACTTCGGCGGAATAGACAGCCCGGCTGCCATCGGGCGAGAAACGCGGCGCGAAACTCATGTTTGCGTTGCTATCCCCAACCGTCCGCCGCCCGAGAGAGGCCACATCCAGGATCGTCACGCGGGGGAAGCCACTGGCATAACTCGTATAGATGATCTGGCTACCATCGGGCGAAAAGCGGGGCGCCAGGACGATGCTGTCCGACGAGGTCAGATACTGCACGTTGGCGCCGTCGTAATCCATGACAGCCAAGCGCTTCTGCCGCGCGTTCTTGGGGCCGGTTTCAGCGACGAAGACGACGCGGCTGTCGAAATAGGGGCCTTCGCCCGTGATCCGGCTATAAGCTGCGTCGGCCACCTTATGGGCCATCCGCCGCCAGCCATCCGCCGTGCCGACGAATTGCAGACCCTCGCCTAGGGGCGCCTCGGAAAAGACGTCAAACAGGCGGAACTGAACGACCAAGCGGCCATCCCCCTCGACCAGGACAGATCCCGTGATCAGCGCCTGGGCATTGATCGCCTTCCAGTCGGACCATTGCACCGTCGAGTCGAAGCTCGACACCCGCGCGATATGGGCATCCTGGGGGATTTCCCGGAACAACCCGGTGTTGGTCAGGTCTGCGGCAATGACCCGCGTAATGTCTTGGGCGATGTCGTTTGCAGCGCTGTTGCGCGCCACGAAGGTCGGAACGGCAAAGGGCAACGGCTCAATCACACCATCGGTGATCGTGATCCGCAGCGGGCCATCCTGCGCCATACTGGGCACCGACAAGCCGAGGCTGGCAAACAAAAGGGCCAGTATCAGAAACAATCTACTCACCATGGCCTCATTAGCTTTGGTTTGGAGTTAACGCAGTGTCGCGGGAACGGTGGGAATTCTCAACCGGAAGGTCGCGTAGGGCGATCACAAAGCGGAAGACGGCGCGGATGTTGTGCGCATGTGACACGTCAGTCCGCCTCCTCGTGCGTCGGGTCAAAGGTGACCTCAACGAAGCGCCAGTCGTCGTATCGGTCTGCGGGCAGGTCGAAGCCTTTGATGCCACAGCGCAAAATCGCCCGGCGCGCGGCCTGGAATGCCTCGTCCAAAGCTGGGCCTTCACCGACCGAGGCGCGCTCAAGGCGGATGGTGTCGGTGCGCAGCCGCCCGCCCCGGTCCAACTCGAAACTGAGCGTTAGCGCCACTTGCCCGGCAGGATCGGACGGGTCGACCAACCAACACGGGGCGATCTGGGTCACGACGGCCCGCGTCTGCGCCTCAAAGGGGGGTGTGGCGCCTTGGGGCAGGGCAGGCTGCGCGAGGAGCGCCATCAAAGCCGCCACGCCCACCAAGACCCGGGGCTGAAGGTCGCAGGACATCTACCGCAACCTCATGGTCGTGGGGTCGAAGGTCATCTCGATCTCCCGCCATTGGGCGTATTTGTCTTCGGGCAGGTCATACCCTTGACGGGCACAGCGGATCACCGCGCGACGTGCCGCTTCGAAGGCCCTTTGGGTCGCTGCGCCGTCGCCGCCCGATGCCGCGATCTGTCGGATTGTGTTGGTCCTGGGCTTCCCATCTTGGTCCATCTCAAAGGCCAGCGTCACGACAACTCGGGCCGAGGGCGCGCCCGGATCCACCACCCAACAGGAACTGACCGCGACACGCAGCCCGTCCCGTTCCCCTTGGGTCAGAGGCGGACCGCTTGGGGCTGCGGGTGCAGGGGCGCCTCCGCCCAGGGCTTCGGCAAGGGCGGCGCTTGTGTCGATTGGAGCCGCTTCCTGCGCCGCAGCGGAGGGTGCGCTTTGGGCCGCATCCGTCTCTGCAGTCGCAACGGCACGGGGCGGCGGCGTGGGCTTGCGCGTCGGGCGGGTCGACCGCTCCGGCGCGGCAGACGGTGTGTCGGCTTCCGTTACGATGACGGGCGCGGCCTCTTCTGGGGCCGCGGGGGTGTCTGCGGGCTCCACCGGTTCCTCCGCCTCAGCCGGGGCTGGCGGGGCTTCGACCACTGGGGCCGTTTCGGTGGCGGGCGGTGGCGCGGGCGCAGGCGTGGCGGCCACACGCGGTGCCGGGCGTGGTGCGGGCCGGGGCGAGACCGGCGCATCGGGGGCTTCGGCGGGGGCGGAGGGCGGCTCCGGCACCTCTGGTTGCACCTCGGTCGGGGGCGGCGGCTGGATCAATTGCGCGGTATCGGGCAGGGGTTCAGGCACCGTTGGCGTCGGGACCTCTGGCGCGGCCGTCTGAGGCGGTGGCGTGTCGGGGGCTGGGGTGATTGCGGGGGCTTCGGGTGTCTCTGGTGGCTGGACGACCGGAGCAACCGGGGCCGTCGGCGTTGCTGGTTCCGTGGGCGCGACCGAGGTCAGGGCGTCAAATTCTGCCGATGAGATCACGGACACGGCGGCAACTTCGATGCTGTCCTCTTCGGGGGGCGTCGGCAGCCATCCGGCCACAAGCGCCCAGAGCAGGACCCCCCCATGGGCGGTCGCTGAGAGGGCCACGGCCGTCCGCCGCTCCATCTATTCGCCCTCGGCGGCGTCCAGGGTCGGGCCGCCTGCGTCGGTCACCAGGCCGATGTTGCGGAAGCCACCTGCGTTGAGCGCCCCCATCACGACCATGACCTCGGCATAGGGCACGGACCCATCCGCCCGCAGAAAGACGCGGTCGCCCTGCCGCTCCCCTGCAATCGCGGTCAACCGCGTCACGAGATCCGCCCGGGGCACTTCGGTCGAGCCGATAAAGACCTCGCCTTCCGGGCCGACTGTCACAGCCAACGGCTCCTCCTGTTCTTGGGGGAGGGGGGCTGCGGCGGTTTCCGGCAACTCAATGGGCACCCCTGCCGTCAGCAGAGGGGCCGCGACCATGAAGATGATGAGCAGCACAAGCATCACGTCCACAAAGGGTGTGACGTTGATTTCAGACATCGGTTGACTGCCGCCGTTGCGACGGCGTCGCCGCTGACCCCCACCGCTCGATTTAACCGTGCCCGCGCCCATTCAGGCGGCGTCCAACTGCCGCGACAGGATCGTCGCGAATTCGTCTGCAAAGGCCTCGTAGTTTCCGGTGATCCGGTCGGCGTCCCGGCTGAGCTTATTGTAGAAAATCACCGCCGGGATTGCTGCCACGAGGCCGATCCCCGTGGCCAGCAACGCTTCGGCAATGCCGGGCGCCACGACGGCTAGGTTGGTGTTCTGGCTGATGGCGATTTGCTCAAATGCATGTTTGATGCCCCAAACGGTGCCGAACAATCCCACGAAGGGCGCGGTGGAGCCGGTCGTCGCCAGGAAGGTCAAGCCGCTGGTCAGCCGGTCCCGTTCCTTGGCAATGGCCACGTCCATGGTTCGCTCGATCCGCGCCTGCGTCCCCAGGATCAGGGCGCCGTCGTCGCGGTGGCTGCGGTTCCATTCGGTCATGGCGGCGGAGAAGATCCGTTCCGAAGCAGATCCCGGCGCGTCCCCGATTTGGTCGTAGAGTTCGTCAAGCGGCTCGCCCGACCAGAACGCCCGATCAAAGGCTGCGGCGCGGGATCGGGCGATCCGGAACTGCAGAACCTTCTGGATGTAAATTGCCCAAACCCAGACAGATGCGGCGAAGAGCGAAATCATCACCAGCTTCACGACCAGCGTCGCGCGCAAAAACAATGCCCAGATCGAAAAGTCGATCTCGCTGGCGGCGGCCAGCACTTCCGTTTCCATGTGGACTGCCCGTCCCTTGCCTCTGTGGATCGATTGCCGACCTCATATTGGGCTTGAGCGTAGCAGACCAAAACGTCTTTGACGAGGGGCAGGCTTGAATCGGCGATTTCTCGCAGGCGTTTTGTGGTGATCTCGCTCTCCGTTCGAGCGGATCATGCCATTGCTGAAAGACCCCTGTGGTTTGCTCACTCTGTTCAAGAAAGGCGCCCTGCGGGTTCTGGGTCGCTTGAGCATTTTGCTCCGTCCCAAGGCCGGCGGCGCCCCCTACTACGCGATCTCCGGACTATTGACCCCGGGGACACCCGGTCTCGTATGGACAACTGCTTGGCCAGACGAGGCACCGACTCCGCAGACATCGGTCGCGTTTCAACGCACGGGGCGGCTGGCGACAGAGGCTGGCACCTCATGCGGTCCGAACCCAATGCACCTCCACAAACGTGCCGCTGTGTCTGTCAGAGCTAGGGGTCTGTCCCTTCGCGCTCCCACGGGGGTTGCTCCGACCAGGAACAGGCCTGTTTCAGGGGCACCACCACGTCCGAAAGCCCAGCCACGGGGAAGGAGAGGGTCGCGTTGACCCCCTCAATGTCCGCAAACTGCAGGTGCAAGTGTTCGGCGGTTTCCAGACGCTCGATCAGGATCCGCGCAGGCTGATACGTGAAGTGCCCGAAGCCATCGCCCATGTGTGTCGGGCGGAGGCGCGCACGCTCCACCGGTCCGTCGTCCAAGCGCAGATCCACGGCCCATCCTTCGTTTCCTATGAGGGGGGTGGCGCAGTCATGGATGACCAGCGCTGCCGTCCGATCCCGAAGACATCGCAAGATCAGAGTTGCCCGCCGACGCAGGCCACAGGAAGAGACCCCGAGGCTGGGAACGGACAGGAAAACATCCTGGCTGGGGCCGAATGGCTGCGCCTCCGTTTCCTGACGCCAAGTTGCGCCCGCGCCGGTTGATGTGGACTCAATCGCGGTAATGTCCGACATGCCCCGGGCCGCAACAAAGGCACAGCGCAGGCGGCGTACGTCTGGGTCGACAGACGGACAATTGGCCAGGCGCGCGATCCGATCCCAGCACGTCAGCCGCGCATCCGCCCGGTCAATGGCCATGCAGTCTGGCGCGTGCTGAGCGGTAAAGACCTGACACGCCACAGACCCTGGGTCGCACAGGGCATCATCCGCTGCGGCCAGCATCGCTGGCCAGATCGCCAGGGCGGTAACAAGGAGGACTGTCGGCAGACGCATGGACCTCTGGGCTCCAAGAAGCAGGCCGGGTCTGCTTGCCACACGTCTCCTAAGATTTAGTGAACCCCTGCGCGGCAAGCCCCTGCTGCAGGCCGGGGTCAAGCCGTTTCGGACGCGCCTCCAGATCCATGCAGGCCACGGTAACGCGGGCGATAAACAAAGGCGCCCCGTCGCGCAAAACAGTCTGATCTAAGACAAACCGCACTGGCGTGAGGCGCTGAACGGAGGTTTCGATCACTAGGACGTCGTCATATCGGGCGGGCGCGCGGAACGTGGCCTCCAGGTGCGTGACAGCAAAGACGCGCCCCTCCGCACGCAAGCGCGCCTGGTCGATGCCGAGGTCCCGCACCATCTCCGAGCGGGCTCGCTCTATGAATTTAAGGTAGTTCGCGTGATACACGATCCCCGCCAGGTCGGTGTCTTCGTAATAGACACGGACCTGCCAGACATGTGGCGTCACTGGGCGCGCCCCAGCCGTGCCGAAAGCCGCATTGCCGTGGCCGGGTCTTGGGACATGGGCGGCAAAACCGGGTCGTAGGCTGCGCGCATCACGTCGGCCACATCCGGGCGTAGGACGGCCCGGCCATCGACCATAGCCAGGGGAGACGCGTCATGGAACGCCTTGTCGGACCACAGCAGCATGGCTTGAACCATCTGATTGAGCGCCAGGGTCTCGGCGCTGACCTGGGCCAATTGGTCGTCCATTCGGATGAAGCTAAAGCACGCCTGGATCGCCCCTTGGGCATCGAAGCGGAAGATCCTGTATTGGTTCGCATCCTGCGCCACCAACCGCGCCACAAGGGGGGCAAGGTCAGGGATCAATCGGTCCAAGTTCGGAGTGTCGGTCAGTTCACGCCAATCCTGGATGAAGAAGACCATGAGGTTGGCCCCCAGTTCCGGGTCCGTCTCGGCCATCTTGTGCGAGGTGAGCAGGCATAGCGCCTCGATTGCCCCTTTGAGAACGGCGACAGTTTCGTCGGTGACCCCAAACACCACAGGTGCAATGGGGCGTCCCCAACGGGCAAAGAGGAACTGATCGTCAGATCGGGTGAACAGTGCCGTTACGGCATCGGGGGACAGGGCGCTCATGGGCCGAGGGGTGCCACGCAGGCGCGCTGAGGTCCAGACGGGCTGCGGCCCCTTGCGTCTTGCGCCCAAGACCCCCAGGGAAGACGGGACCGCTGCAAAACTCAGGCTTCCGCCCATGTCAGACACTGTAACCCCCACAAGTTGGACCGCTCTCACGACGCTTCCGGGCCAGGCCGCAGCCGAGGCCCTGGGCGATATGCTTGAGGATCAACTGTCCCCCGACGGGATCGGTGTGTTCGAGATGGAGGATGGCTCCGGCCTCTGGGAGGTGGGCGCTTATTTCGCCGAGGCCCCAGACGAGACCGCGTTGGATATCCTCGCCGCCGCCCATGGTGCGAAACCCTTCGTCGTGTCGGAATTGCCGCCGACGGATTGGGTGGCCCATGTGAAGCGGGAGTTGCAGCCGGTCGAAGCGGGCCGCTTCTTTGTCTACGGCAGCCACGACGCCGACCGTGTTCCAGACGGACGGGTCGCCTTGCTCATCGAGGCAGCGATGGCCTTTGGGACGGGGCACCACGGAACCACGCAGGGGTGTCTTCTCGCCTTTGAGGATCTGGTGCAGGCGGGGATCGCCCCGGCCCGCGTGGCTGACGTGGGCGCTGGGACAGCAGTCTTGGCCATGGCCGCTGCGCGCGTCTTTCCGGAGGCGGCGGTTGTGGCCTCTGACATCGATGCCGTGGCCGTTGAGGTGGCAGAGGCGAATCTCGCCGTGAACGGCATGGCAGAGGGCGTCACCTGTGTGGAGGCGGCGGGCTTCGATCACCCCGCTTTGCGCGGTGACCCCTTTGATCTGATCTTTGCCAATATTCTTAAAGGCCCGCTGGTGGCCCTCGCGCCGCATATGGCGTCAGCGGCTGCGCCCGGCGGACATATCATCCTGTCCGGTTTGCTGGCTCCCCAGGCCGACGAGGTGATCGCCGCTTATGGCGCCCAGGGATTGACCCTCCTGCGCCAACACCCGGTTGGGGATTGGACCACGCTGACGTTGACTAAGGCTTAACGCGCAGGCGGCTAAGGCATGGGGGCGGTCGGCTGCGCCATCCCAGCCGAGGCCAGTCATTAGGCGCATAATACGGACGGACGGTGGTGGCCTGGCGATGACCCGAGCTTCGACCGCATTGCGTCGTGCAGGGTTCCCGCCTCGCCGAGCCCGTCCAAGCGCCGCCCGCAACAAAAAACCCGCGCCGAGGGAGCGCGGGTGCTTGCGTCATACCAAGGACTTGGCGTCGGCGGCTTAGTCTCAGCGGCGCTTCGCGAAGGCTTCCAGATTGCCGCGTTCCAGACCGATATCGGCCAGTTCACGCTCTGACAAAGACCGCAGCATGTTCAGCGTCACCCGGCGATCATTCCAAGCGATGATCGAGCCCAGAAGGTTGGACAGCAGGGAGCCGTGGGCGGCGGGGAGGGCGGGGCGGAACGTGTCGAACGTGGCCATAACGGGGGTCCTATGTGTGCGGCCGGTCGGGCCGTCTGAAAATCAAGAGAGGGGAGAGCCGGCGAGTCGGTGCCGTCTGAGATCCAAATAGGAAGGATTTTCAAACCGCACAAATATCAAGCGGACATGCCCGATATGCGCTCAATGCATGACCGTTCTATGGACGCAAGGCAGCGCTTGGCCAAGGCCGGTACCCCGTGTTAGCACCATGGGAACGAGAGGCGAACATCGAGGCAGCCCCATGCGTGTGATTGGTATTGATCCAGGCCTTCGGGCCTGTGGCTGGGGCGTGATTGACGTGGTCGGCTCTCGCCAGAGCCACGTCGCGAATGGCACTGTCCGGACCGAAGGGAGGGTGATCGCGGACCGGCTGCTGTCGCTGCACAGGGGGCTTACGGCAATCCTGGCGCGGTATGCGCCCGATGCGGCTGCGGTGGAGCAGACTTTCGTGAACCGAGATGGTGCCGCGACGCTGAAACTGGGACAGGCCCGGGGGATCGCTGTGCTGGTCCCAGCCCAGGCGGGGTTGGATGTGGGCGAATACGCCCCGAATGCCGTCAAGAAGGCCGTGGTCGGAACGGGACATGCCGCCAAGCAACAGATCGATCACATGGTGCGCATGCAACTGCCGGGCTGCGACCCTGACAGCCCAGATGCAGCCGACGCCTTGGCCGTCGCCATGTGCCACGCATTTCACTTACGGTCCTCCAACCGGCTGGCGGCTGCCATCGAGGCAGGGCGATGATCGGGCGGCTCACCGGGCGTTTGGATTGGAAAGGCAGCGATCAGGTCCTGCTTGACGTCCGTGGCGTGGGCTACGTCGTGTTTTGCTCTGACCGGACGCTCGCCGCGCTGCCACCGGTGAAATCCCCCGTCGCGCTCTGGACGGAGCTTTTGGTGCGCGAAGACTTGATGCAATTGTTCGGCTTTCTCACTGTGCAGGAGCGGGAGTGGCATCGGCTGTTGACCAGTGTTCAGGGGATTGGTGCCAAGGGGTCCTTGGCGATCTTGGGCGCCCTGGGACCCGATGGGGTGTCCCGCGCCATTGCGCTGGGGGATGCGGCCTCGATCAAGGTGGCCAAGGGTGTCGGGCCGAAAACGGCCCAAAGGGTTGTGATGGAGTTAAAGGGGAAGGCCCCGGCCATGATGTTGATGGAGGCCGAAGACCCTCCCATGGACGCGCTCGCCGTCTCTGAGGATGCCCCTGTGGCCGAGGCGCCGCCCGTTTCGCCGCCGCCGAAAGCATCCAATGCCCAGGCCGAAGCTCTGTCCGCGCTCGCCAACCTCGGGTATGCCCCCGCCGATGCCGCCCGTGCGGTGGCCGAAGCTGCAAGCGAGGCCGACGATACGCCTGGCCTGATCCGGGGGGCCTTGAAGCGTTTGGCTCCGTCCGACCGATGACGCCTCGTCTTAGTCCTGGGTCAATCGCTTGCCTTTGGCGTTTCGTCTGCGGTCCTGTGACACCGAGGTTCGGCCAAGGATGGCGTCGCTCTGGTCCCGGCGTGCTGTCGAACGACTGGCCGCAGGTATCGACCGGGGTCACCCGCTGCCTTAACGCGTTGCTTGCGCCGTTATGGGTCAAGATTGACGTTGCGCGCATGACGCGGGTGGGGTCCGCCGCGACGCCCGCTGTGAATGGGGGATACGCCCGATGATGGACCGCGATCCGCTTTTGAAGCCCGACGGCGACGATCTACCCGACGACCGCGCGCTGCGGCCCCAGGTGCTTGACGAATTCATTGGCCAGGCCGAGGCCCGTGCCAACCTCAAGGTCTTTATCGAAAGCGCCAAGATGCGTGGCGAAGCCATGGATCACGTGTTGTTCCATGGTCCCCCGGGTCTTGGGAAGACGACCCTTGCCCAAATCATGGCGCGGGAACTTGGGGTCGGGTTTCGTATGACCTCCGGCCCGGTGCTGGCCAAAGCGGGCGATCTGGCTGCGATTCTCACCAACCTGGAGGCGCGTGATGTCTTGTTCATCGACGAGATCCACCGCCTCTCGCCGGTCGTCGAAGAAGTGCTCTATCCCGCCATGGAGGATTTCGCGCTGGACCTGGTGATCGGCGAAGGGCCAGCCGCTCGGACGGTGCGGATTGATCTTCAACCGTTCACGTTGGTGGGCGCGACGACGCGGCTCGGCCTCTTGACGACACCGCTGCGCGACCGGTTTGGCATCCCCACGCGCTTGCAGTTCTATACCGAGGCGGAGCTGCATCAGATCGTCACGCGCGGCGCCCGCTTGCTCGGGGCGCCCGCAACCGATGACGGCGCGCGCGAGATTGCCCGACGGGCGCGGGGAACGCCGCGGATTGCGGGTCGTTTGCTGCGCCGGGTCGTGGACTTCGCCGTGGTTGAGGGGGACGGCCGGGTCACGCGCGCCATCGCCGATGGGTCCTTGACCCGGCTTGGGGTGGATCAAATCGGCCTGGACGGGTCAGACCGCCGGTACCTTTCCTTGATTGCCGAGAACTATGGCGGCGGCCCGGTTGGGATCGAAACGATTGCCGCTGCCCTGTCCGAAAGTCGCGATGCGCTGGAAGAGGTGATTGAGCCCTTCCTGTTGCAACAGGGTCTGATCGCGCGCACGCCCCGGGGCCGTACGCTGGCACAGAAGGGCTGGCGGCACCTCGGGCTAGAGGCGCCGCGCCGATCAGATGATTTGTTCGACTGACTGATTCCCCCGGATCTCGCCCGCCGCGCCTTTTGGGGGCTGTTGGGCTGGGAGTATTTTTGCCGAGAAGAAGCTGGGGCGGGTGGCTGTTGCTCGGGGTGGGGCGCGGCTGGGGCGGGGTTTCGTGTCGGATTTTAGGGGAATTGTCGCGGTTTGGTGAGCTGCCGTCGCGCGCCCGTGAGGGCCGTGCGGTTGGGGGATGAGTCTGTGCGTGGGTGCACGTTTATCGCGCCATTCTCACGCGTCCGTTTGTTGAATGTCAGGCCACGCTCCCGCATATCAATCCCATCAGCAGGGCAACAGCCCAGCACACCGCAACCCACTCCGGCCCGCCGCAACGCTAACTGGGCCGCTCACATAAGGACTAACACTATGAAAACGCTCATCCTCTCCGCCATCGTCGCCGCCGCTTCCATCGCCGGAGCCGCCTCCGCCCAAGTGCCCGCAGGCGCCGCCGGGGCCATCGCTTACTTCAACCAGGACATCGACCGCGCAAATGACCGCTCGAAGCTGCCCAGCGGCGACGCGACCGTCACCGTCTCGACCCGCTCGGGGTCCTTGGGTGAGGCCTTCGCGATCTTCAACGCGACCGAGGACAACGCCAACGACCGGCGCGGCCTGAACGGCGCGACGGTGGTCGGCAAGAACACCATCGCCACGGACATCTTTGCCCGCTTCGCCGAGGAGAGCCGCGACGACGACTGATCCTTGAACGACTGCTCCGGCCGGGTGTCCCCCCGCCCGGTCGGAGTGATGCCGCGCCACCCTCCCCGGTCTCTCCCCCCTCTCTCCGAGGTGCGTTGCGGCACGGGCACCCCCCGCCTTCGAGCCTGAGCGCTCGGGCGGGGGGTGTTTTGGTGGGGGGGCTTGCACCAGACCTCCGTTGTGCCAATACCCAGGCCATGACGTTCAATCTGTCTTCCTATGTGTTGGCCGCCGGTCGGTCGACACCAGAGCATCTGGCCCTGATTATCCCGGGTGAAGCGAGGCTGACCCACGGTGAGGTGCTTAAGGCGGTCAGCTTGCGCGCCGGTGCTTTGCGAACCCGAGGCCTTGCGCCTGGCGCGCGCATTCTGTTGCGCCTGGGCAATGATCCCGACTTTCCAATCACCTTTCTAGCAGCCTGCGCGGCCGGATACGTTCCTGTTCCGACCTCCACGCAGCTGACCGTTCCAGAGATCACCGCCATGGCGGCGCGGGTCGACCCGAGCCTGGTCGTCGCCCACGACGGCATTTCCCTGCCACAGGGGTATGGGTGCGTGCATCCCGATGATTTGGCTGGCCCCTCCCTGCCATTCGAGGCCTGGAGTGATGGCGACCCCAATCGCTTGGGGTACATCGTGTTTACATCGGGTTCGGGTGGGGTGCCGAAGGCGGTGGCCCATGCCCATCGGGCGGTGCGCGCGCGCGCGTCGATGCATCAAGGGTGGTATGATCTGCGGCCCGAGGATCGGATGCTGCATGCAGGGGCTTTTAATTGGACCTACACGCTGGGCACTGGGTTGTTGGATCCCTGGACACTGGGCGCCACGGCGATCGTGCCGGCGGCTGGGACCACGGCGGATGCTTTACCGCAGATTTTGGCGACCAGCGAGGCGACGATTTTTGCGGCGGCACCTGGCGTTTATCGCCGGATGCTGCGTGCCGATTGGCCCGACACACCAGCGTTGCGCCATGGGCTGTCGGCAGGTGAGCGACTGCCGCGCGCAACACGGGACCGTTGGCGTCAAACTACGGGAACGGACTTGCACGAAGCCCTGGGCATGTCCGAATGCTCGACCTTTATTTCCGGCAGCCCCTCGCGACCCGCGCCCGAGGGCAGCAGCGGGTATCCCCAAGCAGGACGCAGGATCTCCACTGAAGAGGGGCGGCTCAGAGTCGCGACGGATGATCCGGGCCTGATGCTGGGGTACTGGCAGGAGGGTGCGCCTCAGCCGCCTGAGGGCGCTTGGTTCGATACCGGTGACAGGGTGCGGCAGTTGCCCGACGGGGCAATCGTCCACGAAGGGCGGGCCGATGACATCCTCAACCCGGGTGGCTACCGCGTGTCCCCACAGGAGGTGGAGGAGGCCCTGGCCGATCTGCCCGTCTCTGAGATTGCCGTGGGCTGCGTTGAGGTGTCCGGCGGTGCCACGGTACTGGCGGCCTATTACGTCGGCGCCGAACTGGACACGCAGCAGGCGGAGGCCCATGCCGCCGCGCGTCTGGCGCGCTATAAGCAACCGCGCCTGTGGTTGCGCCGGGATGCCTTGCCACGCAACGCCAATGGGAAGTTGATCCGCAAGGCGCTGGCCTGAAACGGATCGGACGCGCAGGGGGGAGGGGAGGCAATTGCGCCTTTCGTCTGGCGGCCAGCGGGCTTAGGCTCAAGCCTCCGCCATCTGAGGCCGCTCCATGATCAAGCTCGATATCCTCTCCGACCCGATTTGCCCCTGGTGCCACATCGGGCGTGCTCACTTGTTTCGGGCGCTTGAAGCCCATGCAGAGCATCCGTTTACCTTGGAATGGCATCCGTTTCAGTTGAACCCAGACATGCCCGCCGAGGGGATGGACCGGCGCGCCTATCTGGAGGGGAAGTTCGGCGGCAAGGAGGGCGCGGTGCGGGCCTATGCCCCCGTGGTTGAAGCCGCAGAGGCCGCCGGGTTGGACATCAATTTCGAAGGGATCGTGCGCACGCCGAATACGCTGAATGCTCATCGTCTGATCCATTGGGCGGGTTTGGAGCAGCGGCAGACCCCGGTCGCGACGGCTTTGTTCGAAGCCTACTTTGAAAAGGGGCAGGACATCGGCGACATTTCCACTCTCATTGGCATTGGCGCGGCCCGCGGCATGGACGCTGGCATGTTGGAACGGCTGTTTGCCACTGATGCCGATGCCTCTGACATCGCGGCCCGTGATGCCCATGCGCGGGAACGCGGCGTGACAGGCGTGCCGACCTTTGTGCTGGCTAATCAGCACGTCTTGCGTGGGGCCCAGCCGCCGGAGCTTTGGGGCCAGGTCATCGACGAAATCATGGAGCAGATCGCCGACGCCGCGTCCAAGCAACACACGGCATCGGAATGATCGCGCCGACGCGGGCCCTGTCGCTCGTGGAGTTTGTGGCGCTGATGGCCCTGCTGTCGGCGACCATCGCTTTTTCCATCGACGCTATGCTGCCGGCCTTTCCCGACATCGGCGCGGAACTGTCGCCAGACGCCCCAAATCTCGCGCAACTTGTCATCGTGACCTTTGTCTTCGGGATGGGGCTGGGCACCCTGTTCGCGGGGCCCCTGTCTGACGCCATTGGGCGCAAGCGTGTGATGCTGGGGGGCGCGGGGATCTATTGTGTGGGCGCGGGTCTCGCCTCGGTCGCGCCGTCGCTAGAGATGCTGCTGGCTGCGCGGGTGCTTCAGGGGATTGGGGCCAGCGGCCCACGAGTCGCAGCCCAAGCCATGGTGCGCGACCTCTATGCCGGGCGGGATATGGCGCGGGTGTCGTCCTTCATCATGATGACCTTCACTCTGGTGCCGGCGGCGGCCCCGCTGATCGGGGCGGTCATCATCGCAGGCTTTGGATGGCGGGGCGTCTTTGCGTCGTTCATCTTATTTGCCCTTGTCTCAGGCGCTTGGCTGGCCCTGCGTCAGCCCGAGACCCTGTGGCCCGACCGCCAACGCCCCCTGAATTTGGGGCGGCTGCGACTGGCGTTTGTCGAGGCGACGGGTCACCGAAACGTCCGCCGCGCCATTGCTGTGCAAACCCTCGTCTTCGGTGTGCTCTTTGCGACGATTTCGTCGGTGCAGCAGATTTATGATCTGACGTTCGGCATGGCCGAAGTTTTTCCGCTGTGGTTTGGCCTCGTGGCGCTGATCTCCGCCGGGGCAAGCTTTCTGAACGCGCGCCTGGTGGGGCGTTTGGGGATGCTGTGGCTGTTGCGCCGCGCCCTGGGCGGCCACTTGGTCGTTTCTGCGGTCTTGGCCCTGTGCTGGGCCACGGGTGTCTTGCCAGAGGAGCTGACGTTCCCCGCGTTCTTCGTCTGGCAGGTGGGCAGCTTTGCCTTGGCGGGGCTGACCATCGGCAATGTCCAAGCCATTGCCATGCAACCCATGGGGCATATCGCGGGCATGGCGGCCTCGGTCATCTCGGCGGTCTCAACCGTTGCGGGCGTGGCGATTGCGGCGCCCATCGGTTTGGCCTTTGACGGGACGCCCTTGCCGCTCATGGTCGGGGTCGCGGCCTGTACGGCAGCGGGCCTGTGGCTGGCGCGTGGCCTGCGGGAGGAACCGGCGGAGTTGCTCGACCCCCATGTGGGCCAAAAGGTGCGCTGATCTGGGCGCTGTCGTCCTAGGGCTTGAGCCAAGGGATCGGGATGGGTGGGATCATCCCATGCCCGAGCATGACGCGCCATCTGTGCTGCGTCAGTCCGCCTTCACCTTGGCCGCACCCGCGTGGATGGCCAGATCCTTGGCGATGGCAAAGCCACCCTTGATCCGGTCCGCATCCTTGGCGAAATCGCCCAGGATCACGAGCTTGTCCCCTTTGACCTTGGCCGCGCCGCCTCGCTCTTTGAGGAATGCCACAAGGCCTTCTGGCCGCGCGTAGGTGCCGTTGTGGAACTCTACCGTGGCGCCTTTGGCACCGACGTTTAGCTTGGCGATGCCAGCCGCCTTACAGAACGCCTTGATCCGCACGATGCGCAGCAGCACGTTGACCTCGCGGGGCAGGGGACCGAAGCGGTCGATCAATTCGGCGGCGAAGCCCTCTAGCTCGACCTTCTTTTCCAGGCCCGACAGGCGGCGGTAGAGGCCCAGGCGCAGGTCCAGATCGACGACGTAATCCTCTGGGATCAGGACCGGCACGCCGAGGTTGATCTGGGGTGACCAATCGTCAGACAGGGCATCGGCCAGTCCCGCGTCGCCCGCCTTCAGCTTGGCAATCGTTTCTTCCAGCATCGACTGATACAACTCAAACCCGACCTCTTTCATGTGGCCCGATTGTTCTTCGCCGATGATGTTGCCCCCGCCGCGCAGGTCCAAATCCTGGGACGCGATGTTGAAGCCCGCGCCGAGCGCGTCGATGGAGCCGAGCGCCTTCAACCGCCGCTCCGCCTGGGGGGTCAGTTTCGCCTTGGGCTTGGTCGTTAGGTACGCATAGGCCCGGGTCTTGGAGCGGCCCACGCGGCCACGGATCTGGTAGAGTTGGCTTAGCCCGAACATATCCGCGCGCCAGATCACCATGGTGTTGGCCGTGGGGATGTCGATGCCGCTCTCGATGATCGTGGTGGACAGCAGCACATCGTATTTGCCGTCGTAGAAGGCGTTCATCCGTTCATCCAAATCGCCCGCCGCCAGCTGTCCATGGGCGATCACATAGGACAATTCCGGCAGCTGCTCCCTCAGGAAGGCCTCCATCTCGGCCAGGTCCGTGATGCGGGGTACGACCATGAAGCTTTGGCCACCGCGATAGTGTTCGCGCAGCAGCGCCTCGCGCACGGTGACGGCATCGAATTCGCTGACGTAGGTGCGGATGGCCAGACGGTCCACGGGCGGGGTGCCGATGATCGACAGGTCGCGCACGCCTGTCAGGCTCATCTGCAAGGTGCGCGGGATGGGCGTGGCCGATAGGGTCAGGACGTGCACGTCCGAGCGCATCTCCTTCAGGCGTTCCTTGTGAGTGACGCCGAAGTGCTGCTCCTCGTCGATGACCAGCAGGCCCAGATCTTGGAACTTGACCTGCTTGGCCAGTAGGGCGTGGGTGCCGATGGCGATGTCCACGGTCCCGTCGGCGATGCCCTTGCGGGTCTCGGTTGCTTCCTTCGCCGTGACGAAGCGGCTGAGCTGCCGGACCTTAAGCGGCAGGCCCCGGAACCGGTCGGCAAAGCTTTTGGCGTGTTGGCGTGCCAGAAGGGTCGTGGGCGCGATGACGGCCACCTGTTTTCCGGCGGTGGCGGCGATGAAGGCCGCGCGCATGGCAACCTCGGTTTTGCCGAAGCCCACGTCGCCCACCACCAGCCGGTCCATGGGCCGACCGGAGCCGAGGTCGCTGGCCGCATCCTCGATGGCCTGCAACTGATCGTCGGTTTCCTCGTAGGGGAAACGCGCGGCGAACCCTTCCCACAGGTCGCCCGGCGGCTCTAGCACCGGGGCCTTTCGCAGGGCGCGTTCGGCGGCGATGCGCATCAGCCGTTCGGCGATCTGGCGGATGCGTTCCTTCAGGCGTGCTTTGCGCGCTTGCCAGGCCCCGCCGCCCAGCTTGTCCAGCAGCCCTTCGGACTGACCATAGCGCGACAGCAGTTCGATATTCTCGACAGGCAAGAATAACCGGTCGCCGCCCGCGTATTCCAGAGTCAGACACTCGTGCGGCGCACCGGCGGCATCCACCGTCTCAAAGCCGATGAAACGGCCCACGCCGTGGTCCACATGGACAACCAGGTCGCCGACGGACAGGGCCTGTGCCTCGGTCAGGAAGTTCTCGGCCCGGCGCTTTTTCTTTTTGGTGCGGATTAGGCGTTCGCCCAGAACGTCCTGTTCCGAGACCACCGTCAGACGCGTGCCGTCCACGGGCCCCTCAAACCCGCGATCCAGGGGCCAGATGGCCAACCCGACCTCGCCATGGGCCACGTCCTCGGCCCTTTTGACGGGCCTCGTCCCGGTGATACCCTGGTCTTCCAGCAACCCTTGCAGACGTTCCCGCGCACCGCCGGAATAGCTGGCGATGATGACCGCGCCGTCCGCCCGTTTGGCGGTGATATGGTCGGCCAGCACGGCGAAGAGGTTCACGCCCTCCAACTGCCGCTCTGGCGCGAATGTCCGGCCAGCGCGCCCACCAGCATCAATGACGCCCGGCCCCGGGGCCGTCGCGAAGGCCGAGAGGTGCAGGGCGCGCTTGCCCGCAAGCGCGGCCTCGAACGTCTCTGGTGACAGGTAAAGCCCCTCCGGCGGCGCGGGTTTATACACGCTGTCCACCCGGCCCTTCGCGCGCATCGCCTCGCGCCGGTTGTCGTACATGTCGGTGATCTGGGTCCAACGATCAGCATGATGAGCTGGCGTTGCATCGTCCAACACGAAGGCCGCATCCGGCAGGTAATCGGCCAAGGTTTCCAGGCTTTCGTGGAAGAACGACAGCCAGTGCTCGATGCCTTGGGCCTTTCGCCCTGCGGTCACGTTTTCATAGAGCGGATCATCCGTGCCTGCCGCGCCGAACTCGATCCGATAGGTTTGGCGGAACCGGGTGATCGCGGGGCCGTCCAGGATGACCTCCGAGACGGGCGCAAGCTCGATCAGTTTGAGCTGCTCGGTGGTGCGCTGGCTGACCGGGTCAAACCGGCGCAACCCGTCCAGCGTGTCCCCGAACAGGTCCAAACGCACAGGCGCCGATTGCCCCGGCGGCCAGATGTCGATGATCCCGCCACGGGGCGACCAATCCCCCGGCTCCATCACCGTGGGCGTTTGGGTGAACCCCATGCGCACGAGGAAGCCGCGCAAGGCCTCTTCGTCGATGCGCTGATCCACGCGGGCGGCGAAACCGGCCCCTTTGAGGGTGGCGCGGCTGGGCACCCGTTGGGTGGCTGCCGCCAGCGTCGTCAGCAGGACGAACTTGCCCGACAGCCCGTGGGCCAAGGCGGTCAGCGTGGACATCCGCGCGGCGGACACCTCGGCGGCGGGCGATACCCGGTCATAGGGCAGACAATCCCAGGCGGGCAGGCGCAGAACCGTCGTCCCCGGCGCGTGGAAACGCAACGCGGCGGCCATGGCCTCGACCCGCTTGTCGTCGCGGGCGATGTGCACCACGGGGTGGCCGCGCTCCAGTTCCTTCAATAGGACGCGGGCGTCGAACCCCTCGGGCGCGCCACCGACGCGAAGGTGACCGGCGGGCAGGGGCCGGGTGGCGGTTTCTGGCAGGGTGTCAGGCATGGCGGTCAGGTAACCGCCCTACCGGGCGTGTCAACAGGGCGCGCGCGTCACGACAGGACGGATTGGTTGATGTTCACCCACATCCCCCACATGGAGGTCACAAAGATCGCGATGATCCCCACGAATTGCACCTGTCGGCGGTGGGCTGCCAATAGGTTGCCAAGGTCGTATGGGTCCAGCCCCTCTACCTGCCTGGCCGTGCGCAGGGACAGCCAGCCCACGATCATCATCGGGAGGAAGAGCAGCAAGATCGCCTGGGCGAACTCGATCCAATAGAGAAACCCCAGCAGGGACAGCATCGTCACCGTGAAGAAGGTCAGAGCGGTGGACACCAGCCCCGTGGCATCGGCGATATAGATCAATCGGCGTGCCTGGATGTTGGCGAGCGTGTGCATATCGGCCAGGGCCTGCTCGTGTCCGCTGGCCGCCCGACGCACAATATCGAAGGGCACGCCCACGACCCAATGGGATGCGGTCGACCAGAGCGTGGCCAGCGCAATCCAGAACCACAGGTTCGAGAAGGAGCGGAAGTCGATGACTTCGAAGGCACTTTCGAGCCAATAGAGTTCCAAGGGCCGGGTTCCTCATATCGCCGCGCCCCCCGTGTGGCCCGCCTGGGTACGGGAATGCAAGGTGGGGCGGCTTGATCCCGCCCCCCAGGTCGTGCGACCGAGGTCAGGTGTCACAAAGGTGCATCATGACAAGACAAGCTCCGCCCGCCTTTCCCCTGTCCCGCCCCCGCCGGATGCGGCGCACGCCCGCGCTCCGCGCGCTGCAGCGGGAGGAGCGGCTGTCGGTCGATGATCTGATTTGGCCGGTCTTCCTGTGCGACGGCGAAAGCGTCACGCAGGAGGTCGCGTCCATGCCCGGCGTCATCCGCCGTTCGGTCGATCTGACCGTCGAAGCAGCGGCTGAGGCCCACGCTGCGGGGATCCGCGTGATCTGCTTGTTTCCCTACACCTTGGACGACGTGAAGACGCCCGATTGCGCCGAGGCTTGGAACCCCGAAAATCTGACCAATCGTGCGATCCGCGCGATCAAAGCCCAGGTGCCGGATATTGCCGTCATGACGGATATCGCGCTCGACCCCTACAACCCCGACGGCCACGATGGTTTTGTCGAGGATGGGATCATCGTCAACGACCGCTCCGTCGAAGCGTTGGTCAAGATGGCCGTCGCCCAGGCCGAGGCGGGGGCGGACATCCTGGGGCCGTCGGATATGATGGATGGGCGCATCGGCGCCATGCGTGCTGCCTTGGAACAGGCGGGCCATGGCGAGGTGACGATCATGTCCTATGCCGCCAAATACGCCAGCGCGTTTTACGGACCGTTCCGCGATGCCGTGGGGGCGTCTGGCGCGCTCAAAGGGGACAAGAAGACCTATCAGCTGGACCCCTTGAACCGGGCCGAGGCCCTGCGCGCCGTGGCCCGCGACATTGGTGAGGGCGCGGATATGGTCATGGTCAAGCCGGGCATGCCCTATCTGGACATCTGCCGCGAGGTGAAGGACCGCTTCGCCGTGCCGACCTATGCCTATCAGGTCAGCGGGGAGTACGCGATGATCCGGGCGGCGGCAGGCAATGGCTGGATCGACGGGGAAAAGGCCATGATGGAGAGCTTGATGGCCTTCCGCCGCGCAGGCTGCGACGGCGTGCTGACGTATTTCGCGCCCGAGGCGGCCAAACTGATCCGAGCCGGATGGGAATAGGGGGCCGACATCGTTGTACACCCCCGGGCGACCTTGCTGGACCTTACGCGTTAAGGCTCCTCCTTCACGCGATGTGTGAAGCAGCGGGGAAAGCGCGGTCCAACAGGTAGACCTTCGCGCAGGCCTCGTCGTGACTCGGTGCTAGGCTATGCCGGTCCGTCAGCCTTTCGAACATGATCTAGGTTGGTACACGTCAGGGCACCGCTACCCAGGGGCCGAAAGGGCCAATAACGCATTCTCGTCCGCCGCTTACCTTTGAAACTAAACTGTTTGCCGAGATCCGCATTCCTCGGTTGTAACGCGCGACCTTCTTCCGTTGCGGTTGATGCATATCATGCGGCTCAATACCCTATGGCAACCAAGACGCGGGATGCGGTGAGACCTTCCGCAAAAGGGCTCAAGGGTGCGCAATCTGTTGGTCGCCTTGAATGACATCGCTTCGCACTAACGCGCCGGTCGGCGGGTGGCCAAAACACGTCAGAAGGAGTGGGCGCTTGGTTTCGAGAGTAAACCAAGCGCCTGACAGATATCTAAATGAGCAGGCCTACGGCGCGTCCCAGGTGGACCCATAGGCCGCGTCGAAGAACGCCCGCTCGCACCGAACGGCCCGTTTAAACAGATCGGCAGCGGCCAGTTGCTCCGCTTCGGAGAGATCCCCCCAGATCCCGTCAAGCTGCCCCCGCAGGTAAGCGACAACGCCAGCAAAGCCGTCGCCCGTATGCAAGTCGATCCACTCGGCGAAATAGAAGGGCAGGGCGCGATCGTAATCCGCCTGGCGCGTGGCCCAGGTCAGATAGGACCATTCCGCCACCACCAGCACGGCTAGCATTTGTTCGTATCGACCGGAGTGGCGCGCTTCGGCCATGAGGTCTTGAAATGCAATGGTCTCTGGGGCCGCTGGCCCGTCGATTTGCGCTTGAGAGACGCCAAGCGCCTCAAAACTGCGGACAAAGTAGGTGTTCTCGGTACTGGTGACTAAGCCAAGAAACTGCGCTGCCGGGATCCCGTCTTTCAAGGTCGGCGCATGGGCGATGGCCGTCGCCAGCAGCCGGACGAACTGGTCGATGAATTTGTAGTCCTGAACGAGATACCAACGCATTTTGTCTAGAGGCAGGGTGCCCGCAGCAAGATCCCGGCAAAACGGATGGTCCGTGGCCGCGTCCCAGTCGTCCTGCACGGAGCGTTTCAAATCGTCGGTTATACGCATGTCGGCTCCTCCAAGACAGCGGTCTGGTGTGGCTATTCCAAAGGCCTGACCCTTGCGCAACGGCTTTCGGCAGGAGCGCGGGCGTCGTCATGCTATCCGGTCGGTCTAACGCCGGGACGCTTGGCTAGCCGCGCCATCGGAGGTCTGTGGGTACCCATGCGCGGAAATTGATCGGGGTCGGGGTTGTGCCCAACGAACCGCCGCTCAAATGCGGCTTGAGCCAAAGGGTCATCCCAGGTGTGGGCGGTGTTGCGGGATGTCCATGGCTGGTTCGACTTGGTGCTGCAGGAGCCGCGCGACGCTTCGATAGCCTGCTTCTTTTGCTAGGCCATGGCCTCGCTACGGCTTCGCTTTTACGTACCGTATTATGCTTCTGGCGAAACGCATCGCAGGGGGTGTTCCAGATAACTGGCTAAGGCCTCTAACCTTCGCATTCATCTTTGATCGACACCCCGAGGAACGTCCGTCCCGTCACTCGGGGTAGCCCTCGCGCGCGCGAGGGCGCACCTCGGCGTGAGCCGAGGTGTCCGCCGGATCAGGCGCCGGTGCCGATGGGGCAGGTCACGCCTGTGCCGCCGATCCCGCAGTAGCCACCGGGGTTTTTCGACAGATACTGCTGGTGATAATCTTCGGCGTGGAAGAAGGTTGGCGCCGGGACAATCTCTGTCGTGATAGCACCCAAACCCGCTGCGCGCAGGCGCGGGGCCATGGCGTCGGCGGTGTCTTTGGCCGCTGCCATCTGAGCGTCGGAATAGGTGTATATCCCTGAGCGATATTGCGTGCCCCGATCATTGCCTTGGCGCATGCCCTGCGTTGGATCGTGGCCTTCCCAGAACACCCGGAGCAACTCGTTGTAGGTGACCACCGTTGGGTCAAAGATCACGCGCACCACTTCGTTGTGCCCTGTCCGGCCCGAGCACACTTCCTCGTAGGTGGCGTTTGGCGTGAACCCGCCAGCATAGCCGACCAGGGTCATATGTACCCCTGGGACTTGCCAGAACATCCGCTCGACCCCCCAGAAGCAGCCCATTCCGAACATCGCCTCCTCCAAACCGTCGGGAACGTCGTTGGACAGGGGCGTCCCAAAAACGTGGTGGGTGTCGGCTGTTGGGATTGGCGTGGACCGTCCGGGCAACGCGGCTTCGGGTGTCACCATCTCGACAGGTTTGGCGAAGATTTGAAACATGGATTGCATCTCCTTTCGCCAGGATATGGGGGCGCTACTCCGCAGCGGCCAGGGGGCGCGACAGGATGGTCTCTTGCCCGTCCACCGGGTGGCGGGGGACCAGAATCGACAAGCCCAGGGAGACCAGCGCCATGCAGGCGGCGATGCCAAAGACTGCCGTGGGCGACACCAACCACAGGTAGCCAAGGGACGCCGGCAAGAACACCGCTGCGATATGATTGATCGTAAACGCCACCGCCGCCGTCGGGGCGATGTCCCCGGGGGCGGCGATCTTTTGGAAGTAGGTTTTGATGGCCAAGGCCAAGGAAAAGAAGACGTTGTTGGCGACGAACAACGCGCAGGCCATCCAAACGCCCCAATCGTAGACATAGAGCCCGGCATAGAGAACGAAGACCACGGTGAGCCCGCCGTATTCGATGATCAGCGCGCGGCGTTCGCCGAATTGAGCGACGAGCCGCCCCACTGTGGGCGCGATGATCATGTTCACGCCCATGGTTACCATGAACAGCGCGGTCGTCTGATCGACGCTGAGCCCGTAGCGCTCCACCATCATGAATCCCGCGAAGACGATAAAGATCTGCCGCCGGGCACCGGACATGAACTGGAGGACGTAATAGAGCCAATAGCGGCGACGCAGAACGAATTCTTTGGTTTGGGGATGGGGGCTTTCGAATTGCGGATAGGCCAGAAGGGCGAAGGCCGCCACAGCCGCCGTGAAGCCGCCAGCGATCCAATAGACAATGTCGTAGCTAAGGTCGAAGGCCCTCCACGTCAAAACGATGGCGCCATAGGCCAATAGGGTGCCCGCCGCGCCCACGGACAACAGAACACCCAGCATTTTGGGGGCGCGGTCCTTGGGAAGCCACTGGAGTTGGAGGCTTTGATTGACGGTTTCATAGTAGTGGAAGCCGATCGAACTGAGCAGGGTGATCATCAGCAGCCCCCCCAAATTGGGAAAGGCAGCCGTCAGCGCCGTCGCGATGCCCAACAAGATCAGGGATGTGAGGGCCAGCACCTGTTCGCGCACGAAGACGATGACCAAGATCACGCCGATGGCCAGAAAGCCGGGGATTTCTCGCACGGTGTGCAGCCAGCCGATGTCGGAGCCGTCGAAGCCCGCCGCCTCCTTGGTGAAGTTGTTCAGAAGAGCAGACCAAGTCGCGAAAGCGACCGGCATGGCGAAGGCCATGAGCATCAGAAGGGCTTCGGGGCGGCGCCAAACCGGGAGGTCTTGGGCCTGGGACAGGGGAAAGAGGCGCATGGGATTGGCCTACGCCCCCTGTCGCCACCTGTCCAGCGGTCGTGATGGCGCGTGTCGGTGGGGTGTCGCGCATTGCCCGTGCGTGTCGCTTGGGGGCTCGGTCGACTGGGGCTGTGCCCCAGACCCCCGAGGTATTTGGGGACCCGTGATGGAGGGGCGGTTAACCTTAATCAGAAGTTAAGGGTTGGTTTTGGGGTTAGGGAGAGGGGGTGGTGCGGTTGGTATGTTGTGTTGGGATGAGGGACTGTGTGCTGGGCCGGTTTGGTGCGCGGCTTGCGATTAGGGCGCCGGGCAAAGGCGCTTCGCCGGGTTGCTTCGGGTCTGTGTGTCCTCTGTGGTTGATCTGAGTTAGCACGCGGCTGAGGGCGCCATGGTAATCCCGCGGCAAGGACGTTGGGACTTGTAGGGCGCGCCTATGCGCGGGACCGGGTCGTAGGGCGACGAAAGGTTTGTTTGATTTCTCTTTGATCTGGCTTCGCTGGGTTTGGACGGTAGGTCTCAGCGGTATCACCCATCAACGAGTGCGAGCGGCCTCGCGATCATGCGAAGCCGCCCTCTGACCTCGGCCCGGTGTGGCGGCCTCAGGAGGCCGCGGCGATCCGGGCGGCGGCGAACTTGAACTCGGGGATCTTTCCGAATGGATCGAGTTGGGGGTTCGTCAGAACGTTGGCGGGCGCCTCGACGAAACAGAAGGGGATGAACAGCATCCCCGGTGTCACGTCCCTATCGGCGCGCAGGGTCAGCGTGATTTCGCCCCGGCGGGTGGCGACCGTGACCTGTTGGCCCCGCTCGAACCCCATGCGACCGATGTCCTTGGGGTGCATGGCCACCACAGGCTCGGACTCTTGGGCGTTCAGGTGGGTGGCGCGCCGGGTCATGGCGCCGGTGTGCCAGTGTTCCAACATCCGACCGGTCGTCAGGACCAGCGGGAACTCCGCATCGGGCAGCTCATCGGGGGGCACCAGATCCGTTGGCACCAACCGGGCCTTGCCGCTGGCGGTGGGGAAGCCATCGGTAAAGATCACCTCATCGCCGGGGCCATCGTCGCTGGCCACCGGATAGGTCACGACGCCTTCGCGCATCAGCCGATCCCAGGTGATGTGGTCCAGGCTGGGCATGTGGGAGGCCATCTCGTCATAGACGGCCCCGACGTCGGCATAGTGCCAGTCGAGGCCGGAGCGTTGGCCCATCTCCACCAGGATTTTCCAGTCCTGGCGCGCCTCACCCGGCGGCAGGCGCACGGGCAAGCCGATCTGCACCTGGCGGTTGGAGTTGGTATAGGTCCCGGGTTTCTCGGGCTGGGCCGAGGCGGGCAGGATAACATCGGCGAACCAGGCGGTTTCGGTAAAGAAGATGTCCTGCACCACCAGGTGGTCCAACTTGGCCAATGCCGCGCGGGCGTGGCGCTGATCTGGGTCGGACATGGCCGGGTTTTCGCCCTGGACATACATCGCCCGGACGCGACCGTCATGGACGGCATCCATGGTCTCGACCACGGTCAGGCCTTTCTTAGGGTCCAGGCTGCGACCCCAAGCGTCCTCAAACCGGCTGCGGACGTCCGTATCTTCGACTGATTTGTAGTTGGGATAGGTGATTGGGATCAGGCCCGCGTCCGAGGCGCCCTGGACATTGTTCTGCCCCCGCAGAGGGTGCAAGCCCGTGCCCGGACGCCCGATTTGGCCGGTGATGAGCGACAGCGCGATCAAGCAGCGGGCGTTGTCGGTGCCATGGACGTGCTGACTGACGCCCATGCCCCAGAAGATGATGGACCGTTCTGCCGTGGCGAAGGTGCGGGCCAAGTCGCGCAGCGTCTCGGCCTCGACCCCGCAGATCTCGGCCATGGCGTCGGGGGAGAAGTCCTTGACCTTTTCGGCCAGGGCCTCGAACCCGTCGGCGTTGGCCTGGATGTATTGTTCATCATAGAGGCCCTCGTCGATGATCGTGTGGATCATGGCGTTGAGCATCGGCACGTCGCGGCCCGGCTCGAAGACAACCGGATGCGTGGCGTGGCGCATCAGGCCCTGTTTGCGGGGGTCAAAGACCATAAGCTTTTTGCCGCGCTTGGCCGCTTGCTTGAAGTAGGTCGCCGCCACGGGGTGGTTCTGTTCGGGGCGGGCACCGATAATCATGATGCAATCGGCGTCATCGGCCGCTGTAAACGGCGCCGAGACCGCCCCGGACCCCACGCCCTCCATCAGTGCCGCGACCGAGGAGGCGTGGCATAGCCGGGTGCAATGGTCGACGTTATTGGTGCCGAAGCCTTGGCGGATGTACTTTTGGAAGAGGTAGGCCTCTTCGTTCGTGCCTTTGGCCGAGCCGAAGCCCGCGATGGCCTGGCCCCCAACGGTGTCACGCACATCAGTCAGGCCGCCTGCGGCCCGCTCCATCGCTTCTTCCCAGGTGGCTTCGCGGAAGGTGCTGCCGATATCGGAGAAGGTCATCCGCGCATCAGGCCGTTTCGGCGCGTCGTCGCGGCGGATCAAGGGCTTGGTCAGCCGTTCGGGCGACATGACGTAGTCCATGCCGAACCGCCCCTTAACGCAGAGTTTGCCGCGGTTGGCCGGACCCTGGCGGCCATCGACCTTAACGATGTCATTGCCGACCGTGCTGACCTCGGTCTGGCAGCCGACGCCGCAGAAGGGGCAGACAGAGTCGTGGGTCTCTTCGACCTCGACCACGCGCTTGGTGGCGGTGTCGTCTAGCAGGGTCTTTTCCATCAGTGCGCCGGTGGGGCAGGCCTGGACGCATTCGCCGCAGCCCACGCAGCTGGACACGCCCATGGGGTCGCTGATGTCGAAGGTGGGCAACGCGCCCATGCCACGCCCGGCCATGCCGATCACATCGTTGACCTGCACGTCGCGGCAGGCCCGCTCGCAGAGGCCGCAGGAAATGCAGGCATCCAGGTTCACGGCAATCGACGGGTGCGAGGCGTCGTGGAAAATGCTGTCCACGGGGATATCGCGCCCCGCGCCCGGGCGGCCCGAGGGGTAGCGCGCCTTGTCGAGGCCCGCCAATTCGGCCTGTTGCCAAAAGTGGCTTTGGGGGTCGGGGCTGTCTTCGCGGGCGGGCATGTCGGAGGCGAGCAGGTCGAACACCATCTCGCGGCTCTTTTCCACGCGGGCGCCGCCTGTGCGCACGACCATCCCGTCGGTCGGGGCGCGCAGGCAAGAGGCGGCGAGCACACGCTCGCCCTCAATCTCGACCACGCAGGCGCGGCAGTTCCCGTCGGACCGCAGGTCAGGCAGGTCCTTGTGGCACAGATGCGGGATCGCCGTGCCCAAGCGGCGGGCGGTGTCCCAGATCGTCTCGCCCGGGTTGGCGGTTACCTCTTGCCCGTCGAGGGTAAAGGTCACCAGGTCGGTCGCGCTCGTATCGAGGCTCATCTCGTGGTCTCCTTGAGGCCGGAAAACAGAAGCGTTGCACCCATGGCGCCGAAGGCCGCCGCAAAGGCCCCCTCGACGGCACGGGCGAACCGGGCATAGCCACGCATGGCGACGCCGGTCGAAAACAGCAGGGCATAGGCCCCGTAGATCGTCAGGCCGGACAGCGCGCCCAGGGGGCCAAAGGCCAGGACCTGCCAGGCCGTCAGCCCTTGGCCGAATAGGAACGACGCCACGGCAGCCCACATCAGCGCGGCCTTGGGGTTGGTCAGAACGACCAGCATCCCGCGCCGCCAGGCCGCGCCGTGTGACAACGCCCCCGCGACGGGCCCGAAGGCACCGGGCCCATTCCCCGCAATGACCGCGCGTGCCGCCCGTAGACCCAACCATAACAGATAGGCGCCGCCCGCGAGCTTCAGGACTAGCAGCGACAGCGGATAAGCGGAGATCAGCACGCCCAAGCCGAAGGCCGTGGCCAAGGACCAGATCAGCATCCCCGAGGCGATGCCCGTCACCACGAAGACAGCGGGGCGTCGCCCTTGGGCCAGCGCGACCGAGGCGACGGCGGCCAGGTTCGGGCCGGGTGCGGCCTGGGCCGCCATAACGCCGAGCAGCGTAAGGACGAAGGCGGTGATCATTGGCCCGACCCCGCCGTGAAGTCCTCGGGGAAGTGCTGCATCAGGTGTTTGACGCAATTGCCCGCCGCTTGACCCAGCCCGCAGATGGAGGCATCGCCCATCACTTGCAGGAGGTCATTGTACAGGTCGGCCTCCGTCTCCCACGCCTCCAGCAGGCGGACCATCTTGTCGGTGCCCGAGCGGCAGGGCGTGCATTGCCCGCAGCTTTCGTGGCGGAAGAACTTCATGGTGTTGAGCGCCGCATCGCGCACGCTGTCCTGGTCCGACAGGATGACCACCGCATGGCTGCCGATGAAGCCACCCTCGGCCTCCCAGGTGCCGAAATCCATCGCGCGGTCGGCCATGGCCGCGGGGAAGATCCCGCCCGAAGCGCCGCCAGGGAAGAACGCCTTGAAGGTGTGACCCTCGGCCATGCCGCCGCAGTAGTCTTCGATCAGCCGGATCAGGGGGATGCCCGCAGGCGCCAGCTTGACCCCCGGCGCCTTCACGCGGCCCGAGACCGAGAAGCTGCGCAACCCGCTGTGGTTTTCGTCCCATCCTTGGTCGGCGAACCATTTGGGGCCGTGGTGCAGGATGTCGGGGATCCAGCTGACGGTTTCCACGTTGTGGTTCAGGGTGGGCAAGCCAAAGAGGCCCACCTGCGCAATGAAGGGCGGTTTGTGGCGGGGAAGGCCGCGCTTGCCCTCGATGCTTTCGATCATCGCGCTTTCTTCGCCGCAGATGTAGGCGCCAGCGCCGCGCCGCAATTCCATCGGGATGGTGTCGATGTCGGAGGCATGGAGGGCGGCGATCTCACGGGCGAGGATCTCTAGCACTGCCGGATATTCGTCGCGCATGTAGATGTAGATCTTGTCGCAGCCGACCACGCGGGCCGCGATCTGCGCGCCCTCCAACATGCGGTGGGGTTTGCTTTCCAGCCACCACCGGTCCTTGAAGGTGCCGGGTTCACCTTCGTCGCCGTTGATCGTCATGAGGCGGGGCCCGGGCGCGGCGCGGACGAAGCCCCATTTCTTGCCCGCCGGGAAACCGGCACCGCCGAGGCCACGCAGGCCCGCGTCGGACATGGTCTCGGTCGCGGCGTCCGCACTGATCTCGCCCGACAGAACGCGCGACAGCACGCTATAGCCGCCATCAGCCCGGTATGCGGCCAGGTCCTGGTAGGCGGGCAGAACGGGGGTGGTCAGGTCTTCATCCAGCGTCGCCAGAACCGTCTCGACCGTTGCGTGGCGGACGACGCGTTTGCCGATCCAGGCCGAAGGGGCGTCGTCGCATTGGCCGATACAGGGGCTGGGCAAGATGCGCACCTGGGCCGGGTCGGTTGCGGCCTTGAGCGCCTCGATCAGGTCGAAGGCGCCCGCCAGTTCCTCGGACACGCCGGTTGGTACGCGGATCGTGACGGGCGGCGGCGGCGTATCCCCTTCGCGGACCACATCGAAGTGATCATAAAAGCTCGCGACCTCATAGACCTCGACCTGGGCCAGACGGAACAGCTCCGCCAAGGCTGCGATGGCATCGGCCAAGATATGGCCGTGCCTGTCCTGAATGACGTGCAACGCCTCGATCACCATATCGCGGCGGCGGGGCATATCCCCCAGAAGTGCGTCGATCTCGGCCACGGCAGCATCGCTCGTCTGACGGCCCTTCGGCAGCGACGCATCCCGGCGCTTGAACGTATTTGGGGCGATCTCATTCATCAGGCGTGGCCCTTTGCTGCGGCGCGGTGGTGGATGGCGACCCGGAGGGGCGGGCAACCAAGATCGGGTTGAGCCACCTGCGAGTGCTGATGTCCGACGTCGACGGACCGCTCCCTTAACGCGATGACTGCCCCATGTTGTGCCGTAGCAAATCGCGGTCTGTCATCCGCATTCCGAAGCCTCTTGGTCTGAATCCGCCCTGTGGACTTATGACTTCGTGAAACCTGGGATCATTGAGGTGACGGCTGTGTCGGATCGGAACGCTCGCCTGCGTCAGCTAGTCGCCGTGGAAGTGGTGCTTCGGTGCCGACTTTCGGCGCAAGACAGGGAAATGCCGCTGGACAGCATTCCGCTCCTGACCGCAGTCTATACCACGGCGCTGTGACCGCGTCCGCACCGAGCGCACCAGACCGCGCGATGAGGAGCCTGCAAGATGACGAAACTCGCCCACCAGATTTCATTCGATCTGCCAGCCGATGCAACCACAACTGGGGACGTGGAAATCGGAGAGACGCTGTTCAGTATCTTCGAGGAACCCGGCGATCACGATTGGGTGCGGGTCGAGCTTGAGGCCGGGAAATACTACGCCTGGGACCTGGATGGCCCAGTGGCCTTCAACGAAGAGATCGGGCGCGACGAAGAGCGGGGCTTCGTGCGGATCTTCGACACTGAGGGCAATGTCCTGACGCCCAACTGGCGCGACGTCTATTTCGCGCCACAGGTGTCGGGGACCTATTTCCTGGACGTGTTCAGCAAGGACAAGCCCGGCTCCGAAGGGGTCTACACCCTGGAAATGTTCCAGCCGACTGAGGTGTCGGACCTGCTGCGCACGATCCGGTCCTTTGCAGCCGTCCCGGACAAGGACAACATCACGGTCGCTTTCGATACCTCGGAGGCCTCTGCCGAATGGTCGGACGTGGCGCGCGCGGCCTTTGAGGCGGCTTATGACATCATCGAAAGCGCAGTGGATGTGACCATCACAACTATCGAAGACGAAGCCGCTGCCGATTGGTTGTTGCGGATCAAGACCACGGACTCGCGCTCCTCTAACTTCGATTTTCCGGGCTACAACGACCAAGACCAGCAGGTCGGGAACTTTGCCGCTTGGCGGATCGCAGCCATTGAAGAAGACGCCGCCAATGGGCGGGAGGGGTTCGACCCGTTTCAGATGGGGCACTTCCTGCATGAGCTTGGCCATGCCCTCGGCCTGTCTCACCCCCACGACCGCAGTTTTGGCGCGACCGCGTTCGAAGGTGTCAGCCGTAGTCAGGACCTGGGTGCGTTTGAACTGAACCAGAAGATCTGGACCATCATGTCCTATAACGGGCGCGATCCGGGGAATGCGACATTGGCGGCGTTGGATATCGCGGCGTTACAGGACATGTACGGCGCTAACGAGACGGCGAATGCGGGCGACACCGAGTATGTTCTGCCCTCGGATCCCAATGCGCGTGAGGGGATCACGACGATCTGGGATACTGGCGGCAACGATATGATCCGGGCCGAAGCGGGCACGACCTTTGACGTGGTGATCGACCTGCGTCCGGCCAGCCTGCAATACCGAGAGGGCGGCGGCGGTTTTCTGTCCTCACGCAAGCTGGGGCCGGAGGAGACTTTCGCGCCCACGGGCTTCACCATTGCCAATGGTACGGATATCGAACGTGCCCTTGGGGGCGGCGGCAACGACTATCTCACCGGCCATGACGGTGGGAACGGACTTTTCGGCTTTGGTGGAAACGACAAGATCCGCGGGCTTGAAGGGGACGATACTCTGTCCGGGGGATATGGAAACGACATCTTGGATGGCGGCCCTGGGGCGGACAACATGCAAGGCGGTAGTGGAGACGACATCTATTATGTTGATCACATTGGCGACCAAGTTGCGGAAGATTCCAGCAGCGGCACAGATCGCATTATTACGACGGTTAACCAGTCTCTGCTGCACCGGACGGACCGGGCCCATGTCTTTGGGTCCGGCAAAGGGGGCGTGGAGATCCTGGAGGCCCGTGGCGCGGATGATCTAGAATTGGAAGTTGGCGGCGACTGGCGTGATGCGCAGACGGTCATTGGCAATGCCGGGAACAACAAGATCTTTGTGCGCGATGGCAACCACACCGCGTCTGGCGGTGGCGGAGCGGATCAGTTCATATTGAAGCCGACGGGGCCGCGTGAAATCGGCGAATACCAGAGCGATATCCGTCTTACGATTACCGATTTTGATGCGGATGATATGGTCGTGCTGTCCGACGAATACTTACCGCTCGGAAGCGCCAGCACCTACTACCGCACGCTCAGTTCACAGGAGTTTCAGCGACTGCTCAATCCGCCAGAGGGTAGCCGGTTCAGTTTGACGATATCCGAGACGTCAAACGAGGTGAGGATTTGGGACGGATGGGATGTGTTGCGAATCTCGTTTGGCGAGTACGACGAACTCCGCCTCGATCAGTTCTTACTCTATTGAGTGTACCTGCACCGGGACGCCAGTCTGCCCGCATTCTGTGACAGGCAGGTCTAGAACGACCCGCCCAACCACATCCCCTTTGTGGTCACGCCTTTCTTAGCTGGCAAGGACGTTGCGGAACAGCCAGGGGTCGCGGTCGTCGATGTCTTCTGGGAAGTGCTGCCAGCGGTCCTGGAGCGGGGTCCAATCGGTATAATGGGCCTCCACAGGGCCCAGATAGGGTGTTTGGATCTCTAGGCAGCGGGCGTGGTCCATCTCGTCGGTTTCGACGATCCCTGCATTCGGGTTTTCGAGCGCCCAGACGATCCCGGCCAGAACCGCGCTCGTGACTTGCAAGCCCGTGGCATTCTGATCGGGCGCGATTCGTTTGGTTTCTTCGTTGGACAGGCGGCTGCCGTACCAGAGCGCGTTCTTGTCGTGGCCGAACAGCAGCACGCCCAATTCGTCGATGCCATCGACGATCTCGTCTTCGCCTAAGATGTGGTGGACCTGCTGTTGCCGTCCCGCGCCGAACATCTCATGCAGGCTGAGCACTGCATCGTCGCAGGGGTGATAGGCGTAGTGACAGGTCGGGCGGTACTCCGGCCAGGACCCTTCGCCGACCGTATAGTAATCGGCGATGCTGATCGCTTCGTTATGGGTCACGAGGTAGCCGAACTGCGGCCCAGGGGTCGGGCACCAGGTGTGGACACGGGTAATCGCGCCTGGGCGGTTCAGCCAAATGGCCGCCTGACAGCCTTTGCCGTGGCGGCGCCCATTCTCGGGGAACCAGGTCTCATGGGTGCCCCAGCCTAATTCGGCGGGTTGGAACCCCTCGGCGATGAAGCCCTCGACCGACCAGGTGTTCACGAAGACATCGCGGGGGCGGGGCAGGGCGCGGGCCTGGGTGTCCCGCTCGGCGATGTGGATGCCTTTGACGCCGAGCGTTTGCATCAGCTTGGCCCAACCGGCGCGGTCCTCCGGCGTATCCGCCGTCGTCCCTGTGTCCTCGGCCAAGCGCAGCAGCGCGGCCTTGACGAACCAGCTGACCATACCGGGGTTCGCGCCACAGCAGGACACAGCCGTGGTCCCGCCGGGGTTGGCGGATTTTTCGTCACGTACCTTTTGGCGCAGGGCGTAGTTGGTGCGTTCGGCGTTCGAGACGTCGTCGAAGTAGAAACCAGCCCAGGGTTCGACCACCGTGTCGATATAGGGCACCCCGATCTCGCGGCAGAACTTCATCAGGTCCAACGACGAGGTATCGACCGATAGGTTTACACAGAAACCCTTGCCGGGGGTCAGCACCTCGCCCAAGACCTCGCGGTAGTTGTCGGGTGTGAGCGCGACCTGGCGATGGGCGATGCCCCGCTGGCGCAGTTCGGCGCAGCCCGCCTCCGCCGGTTCGATGACGAGAAACTGGTCGCGGTCGTAGTCCAAGTGCCGTTCCAGCACGGGCAGCGTGCCGCGCCCGATGGAGCCGAAGCCGATCATCACAACGGCGCCCTCGATGCGGGCATGGATGGGGTGGGACGGATCAGAGGTCATGGAACGGGCTCCGGCATGGATCCGTTCGGGCATAGGGGAAAGGGCGTGGGATTGGAATATGGCGCTGCGGGTTCCTGGGAGAGAAGGTCTGTGCTGAGGTCAGACTTACGGCTTCTGCGCGACCTAGGGCCGTCCGCTATCGTGATAGAACAGTTGACTTGTCGGGGCCCAGCGAGCACAGATGACTAGAACAAATAACGAACATATTTGTCTTAACAGGGGGGTGCGATGGCTCTTAAAGCAACTGTCAGCATTGACGTTTCTGACATGTCCAAAGCCTTGACGTTTTATGTTGAGGCCTTGGGTTGCAGATTTAAGAAGAAGTATTCGGATGATTGGCACGTGGTCACCGTTGGAACACTCGATCTTCACATCCAAGAGAAAGCCGCAGGCACCATCGGCGCTGCCGACGACAAACGTCGTTATCAGCGTCACTGGACGCCGGTCCACCTGGACTTCATAGTCGACGACATTGAGCCGGTTTGTGCGGAGGTTGAAAAACACGGCGGCTCTGTCGAGAAGAAAATGTTCTCCGAGGTCGCGGACCTTGCGAATTGCGCAGATCCGTTCGGGAATGGCTTTGATCTTATTCGAGAAAGCCTCGAATAGACGCTCTGAAGGGCGCCGAGGCTGCTTGTCTAAAGGTCGTCGAGCAGTCGTTGGGGATGCCGGATCGAACGTCTTATTGGTCTGTGCAGCCGACCACTTTTGTCTCCGCGCAAGGCGCCAACAAGTGATCCCAATTTGCCACCAGGCTCAGGCGAAGGTCGCACACCAAAGTGACCCCCACGAAAAAGGGCCGCCCAAAACGGACGGCCCCATAGGTCCAGACGCGGGGTGTCGCCCCCTCGTGTCGATCAGTTCTGAGCGTAGTATTCGATGACCAGGTTCGGTTCCATCATCACCGGGTACGGCACATCGCCCAGGCCTGGTGTGCGCACGAAGGTGGCGGTCATCTTGGAATGGTCGGCTTCGACGTAGTCGGGCACATCGCGTTCGGCCAATTGGACGGCCTCCAGCAGGACAGCCATCTGCTTGGACTTGTCGCGGACCGAGATCACGTCGCCTTCTTTCACGCGGTAGGACGGGATGTTCACGCGCTTGCCGTTCACCTCGACGTGGCCGTGGTTCACGAATTGGCGGGCGGCGAAGATGGTGGAGACGAACTTGGCGCGGTAGACCACGGCGTCCAAGCGGCGCTCCAACAGGCCGATCAGGTTCTCGCCGGTATCGCCCTTGACCCGGGCGGCTTCGGTAAAGATGCGCTTGAACTGCTTTTCGGTCAGATCGCCGTAGTAGCCCTTCAGCTTTTGCTTGGCACGCAGCTGGAGGCCGAAGTCGGACATCTTGCCCTTGCGGCGCTGACCGTGCTGGCCGGGGCCGTATTCGCGGCGGTTGACCGGCGACTTGGCGCGGCCCCAGATGTTCTCGCCCATGCGGCGGTCGATTTTGTACTTGGCAGAGGTGCGTTTGGTCACCTTCTGATCTCCTCTGATATGAGGGCGTTGTCCTTTCCCCGAAGGGCGACAGGCATCCCCTTGCGGGGGCCACCAACACCAATGGAAGCCGCCGTGTAGGTCCCTGATCTCGGGGTGTCAAGCAGAGGCGTCAGGTGAAATAGGCCGGCGCGCCCTGGTGGTTCAGGATCGCCAGCTCGGCGCGGCTCAGACACCGGCGCGCATGGGCGCCATAGGCCGAAGGATCCTGATCCACGCCCGGGGCATGGTGCAGCATCTCTTCGATATCGGGCCGGGACATATGGCTTAGATCGGCATCGGCGGGATGGAAGCTTTCGACCTCGACCCGGTTGGCCCAGAGGATTTGGTGACGGGCAAACATCAGGTGAATATAGGTCACGTCGCCCAGGCCATGGGCGACCAACACGCGACGGTCGTCTACCAGGTCCCGCGCCCTGACCAGGACCTCGGGCTGCCCCCAGAGCGCCTTGGCCTTCGATCCCGTCAACATCACGTGGTGGCCGGGAGAGACGATCAGGTCTGGTTCCGGCTCTTCCACGCCTAAGGCGCCACAGCGGATGCGAATGGGCCGCAGATGCGGCATAGCAAAGAGGCGAGCGCCCGAAATATGCCTGTGCCCAATCCACAAGATTGGCTGGGGACCATCGTCGCGCGTCAACACCCGGTCCCCGGGGGCGAGCGCCTCGACGGGTCGTGGACCGTCTTCTGTCAGGATGCGCGTGCCGGGCGTGAAGCAGATCGTGTTACGGTCCGGCAGGGGATCCGGTCGTCTGCCTGCTTGCACGATGAGCAGGGCCGTATTGCTGGGGGGGACATCATCCTCAAACAGCAGCAGCATTTCCGTTGCAGACACAGGGATCAAATGGGCCTGCCACTCGCGCGTGCCATCGGTCACGATCAGCGCGTCGGGCGCGTCCTCTGCCTCAACTGGCCTGAGGCCCAGCGGCAGATCGCCGCGGGACCGCGATAACTTGTCGACCACCGCATGTACCTTCGCGCGGAGCGAAACCTGGCTCTGCACGTCCTGTAGCAACAGCGCCTCGCGTGCCCCATCCAGCCGCAGCGGGGTTCCAAACCATTGAAATGTTGTGGCACCAGAAAAGGGATCGCGGGCGGACGGACCCTGTCCATCCACCCGGATCTGATGCGTGGATATGACTTGTGCCTGCGCACATGTCCCCAACATGCCTACCCCGATTCGAGCCGGTTTTTTCTGATATTTTCGGCCACTGCCCGACCGTTGCGACAGGGATAGCAGCCACCCGATTCGGAGGTCAAACACTGATTCGCGAATCGCTTTACTTTTTTCGTATGAGATCTGTTGCGCGGCGGAAAAGACCAGTTGTTCCGTGTCGTATCCGTTGAATTGCAGCACCGTCAGCGCCGCGCGCAACCGGTCTGCCGGAATGACGGGGTCCCGGTTGAGGATCCATCCAGCGCGCCCGTCGGGCTGCCCCACCACGGCTGTGCGATAGCCCGTGTCTGTCCACAAAACCCAATACGGGGCGACAAGGGGAACACCCGTCAAACGGACCTCCAACCGGCCGGGCCCATTCACCTGTGCGGTGCCTGTGATCTGGCGCAGGGCGGCGCCCTCTCCGTCCAAACAGATGTTGCGCAGTCGAAGGGTGCCGCCCTCCGGCACACTATATTCTGCCACGGCGCTGGCGCACCCCTCTTGGAAGGGGACAGGGAACCTGGCGACCTCGTACCAACGGCCCGCGTAGCGCGCGGGGTCAAAATCCGCCTTGGACGCGATTGTCACCGTCTGATCGCGATAGCTTGGCAACAGCGGCGCAACAACAGCGGTGCTACAGCCCATCAAGGCGAGCAGGACCAGCAGGGATCTCATCGCGGCATCGGGATTTCGACCATGGGCTGCCCCGCTAGGATCGCCCGCGCGCCTGCGCCCATCAGGTCCGCCAAGGCGCGGTCCTGCGTGCGCAATCCGCCGGTATAGGTGCCATAGGCCGGCAGGATCAGCCGCCGACTATCGCGAAGGAAGCAGGGACGCGAAATGGCCCGCCCCCTCAGTTGTATCGCCGCCTTCGGGTGGTAGTGACCCGAGACCTCGGCGCGGTCCAGATCCGTCGCGATATGGCAGAAGGTCAGCGCGTCCAGGGTCAAGACATCTACCGTATCCCCCGGCAAACCTGGCGCGCCTGGATCGTGGTTTCCGGTGATCCAAGTCCACCGTCGTCCGGTCATCAAACGCAGGATCCACGCGCGATGATCCTCCCCCAGGGCTTGGGCCGCGGCCAGATCGTCGAAACTATCGCCCAGGCAAACCACATGGGCCGCGCCCGTCTCCAGAATATCCTTCTGCAGTTGGCGCAACGTGTCCTGCACCTCATAGGGCGGCAACAAAGGACCGTTGCGCCGCGCGATCCGCTCGGATTTCCCCAAATGCAGGTCGCTCACCACCAGAAGATTCCGGTCGCCCCAATGCAGCGCCCCAGAGGGTCGGGCCGTCAACCGCGCCCCGGCAAAGGAAAAGGAATGGACGTTCCGCATGTGTTCCTTTTGGCCTCGCCCAGAGTCGAAATGCAAGCACCTTGGGGGCCGCCCAAAGAGAACGCCGCCCTGAACTGCGCATTAACCTTAACGCGCGCCTCTTTTGATGTTCCAAAAATATGCCGACGCTACGCAGCCCCCGCCGGACCCCCTCGATCGTGGGCGCAGCGCGGCGTCTTGCATCACTCCAACGATAGTCCCGCTTCGGCCATCAACTTCTCGGCCTCTGCTTGCAACAGCTTACCTTCCGCGCGGCCCTTGATCGGAACGATCCCCCTTTCCAAGAACATGGGCGCCGCCAGTGGCGTCACACGGCTCAGCTTTACCTGATCGATCCGGTCGCCCACCGTCTGCATCAGCAACTCCAAGCGGCCAAAATCAATGTGACCGCGCATGGCCTCTTCTTCGGTGATGCGCAGCATGAGGTGGTCGGGGTCATAGCGGTGCAGCGTGTCGTACAGAATATCGCTGGAAAACGCGGCCTGCCGCCCGGTGGAGCGTTTGCCAGGGTAGTTTCGCTCGATCAGGCCCGCGATCACGGCCGCGTTGCGGAACGCGCGCTTCATCACGGCATTGCCCTGCAACCACCGGTCTAAGGCCGCCCGCACGCCCGTGGCTTGTAGATAGGGACGGATGTCGCCCACGGGTTGTAAGCCCCAAATCAGCGTCGCGTAGTCGTTCGACACAAAACCCAACGGGTCCAGCCCGTTCTCTTCCATTCCTTTGGTGATCAGCAGGGCCAGGGTCTGGTGGGCGTTGATGCCAGCAAAGCCGTAGACCACCACATGGTGGCGTCCGTCCCGTGGGAATTGCTCCACCAACAGGCGGCCCGGCTCCGGCAGGGTTGAGACCTTGGCCTGCAACTCCAACCACTCCCGCGTGTGACCCGGCAGGGCGTCAAACCGCATCTCGTGCAACATGTGTTGGATGCGTTGGGCCAGATGGACGGACGTCGTCCATTTGTAGCCCACATAGGTCGCGATCCGAGGTTCCTTGTCGGGACGGGGAGAGACCTCAACTGTCAACTCGCGCATGCTTTCATAGCGGACGATTTGCCCGCCCATCAGAAAGGTATCGCCTGCGCTGAGGGTGGAGGCGAAGCCCTCCTCAATCTCACCCAATGGCGCGCCGCCCCGCCCTTTGAAGCGCACTTTCAGCTTATCGGTGTCGATGATCGTGCCCAGATTCATGCGGATCTGCCGCGCGGCCCGGGGGTCCCGCAGGCCCCAAATGCCTGGCGTGCGTTCCTTCAGCCGCTGGTAGCGGTCATAGGCGCGCAGGGCGTAGCCACCGGTCGCCACGAAGTCGAGGCAATCGTCAAAGGCGGCGCGGCTGAGGGTCGAATAGGGGCCGACGCTCTTAATTTCGGCATAGAGCCCGTCCGCTTCGAAATCCCCCGCACAGGCCACGCAGGCGATATGTTGGCAAAGCACATCGCGCGGCCCGTCCAGGCGAAGATCCCCGTCCAACTCGCCGGCGCGCACCGCCTCGAGCGCCGCGTGGCATTCCACGACTTCAAACCGATTGGCCGGTACGAGCAGCGCCTTGGAGGGCGCGTTATACCGGTGGTTGGCGCGGCCGATCCGCTGCACCAGGCTTTTCACCTTCTTTGGGGCGCCGATCTGGATGACCAGGTCCACGTCACCCCAGTCGATGCCAAGATCCAGGGACCCCGTGGCAACGATGGCCTTGAGCTGTCCCGCGACCATCGCCTGTTCGACCTTGAGCCGCGCCTCTTTCGCCAATGCGCCGTGGTGGATGCCGATGGGCAGCGCGTCTTCGTTGGCCAGCCACAGGTTGTGAAAGAAAATCTCCGCCTGGGCGCGCGTATTATGGAAGATCAGGGTCGTGTTGTGCTTGCGGACCTGCTCTAGCACGGCGGGGATGGCATAGCGCCCGCCCGCGCCCGCCCAGGGCGGCGCCTCTTCGGTCTCTAGCACTGAGATGTCTGGCGGCGGGCCTGGGTCCGCATGCAGGATCGGACAAGGGTCTGGATGACGCGCCAAGTAATGGGCAATGACGGACGGGTCATCGACCGTAGCCGACAGACCCACGCGGCGCAGGCCGGGCGCGAGGGTTTGGAGACGGCTGAGGCAGAGCATCAGCTGATCGCCCCGCTTGCTGTCGGCCAAGGCATGGATTTCGTCGACGATGACCCGTTGCAGCCCCGCAAACGTCCGCGCCGCGTCCGGGTAGGAAATCATCAGCGCCAGGCTCTCGGGCGTTGTCAGCAGGATCTGGGGCGGATCGGCGCGCTGCCTCTGGCGCTTGGCGTAAGAGGTATCGCCGGTGCGGTCCTCGACCCGGATGGGCAGGTCTGACTCTTCGATGGGCGTTTGCAGATTGCGCCGGATGTCATTGGCGAGCGCTTTGAGCGGGCTGATGTAAAGCGTGTGGAGCCCGTCATGGCCGTCTGCGCATTCCACCAAGGTCGGCAGGAACCCAGCGAGGGTCTTGCCGCCCCCGGTTGGCGCGATGAGCAGAAGGGCAGGCAGGTCCTTGCGTTCCAACATGTCCGACTGATGGGGATGCAGGGACCAACCGCGGGTTTGGAAAAAGTTGGTTATGGGAGTGCGCGCGCTCATCGTGCGCAGGTAGGGCTGTCAGCCGCAAAGCAAAAGGGCTGACCTGCGGCCAGCCCTTTCGGTCAGTCTGATCGATAGATCAATTCAGGCCGCGCTGGTTAACCTCGTCAGCGTAGATGGCAGCATTGTCTGATGCCACACCCTGGGACTCATACTGTGTGCTCGTGAAAGTCGTATTGCCGTCGCCTGACGTGTAAGTCGTGACGCCGTTCGACACGGACGTCGTTGTGTTCTCGTCAGCGATGACGTTCGTCCAGTCGCTATAGTTGGCGGAGTCCCCTTCGAAGACAGCCAGATCGGCTTGAAGGTCGGTGTTCTGCAGACCACGAGCGGTTGAGATCGCAGCATCACGTTCCGCGGTAGAAAGGTTGCTCGTGGTCCCGAGACCGGCGAACGAGGTCCGGATAATGTTGTCTGCTTCCAATGCGGTATCGATATCTTGGGACTGGTTCGAGATACCAGTGGAAACCACGCCCATAACTGCGAGGCCTAGACCAACGAGGGCAGCGGTGAGAACAACCCAGTCTACCGTGACGGCACCGGATTCATCGGAAAGGAAGTTTTGCTGGGTCATAGTTAACACTCTGTAATTTCAGGTTTGGGTCTTTCCCTGAGACAGTGAATGACTGTGAAACATGGCGTGTCTGTGGCCTTGGGTTGGCCACTTTGGAATGATTTCTTGAGTTTTGCGGGACCGGCAGCGTGGTTAACGAACAAACGGGTTGGGATCGACCTGACTGTTTCCGATCCTCCAAGCCCTCCCGTGCTGTTCACTGGAAGTTGACTGCCCCTGCGTCACGCTTCCTGCCTGCGCGCACTGACTGGTCCGATTGCGAGGCAGTGGGCGGCAGTTAACTCTCTGTCGCGTAAAGAGTGTTCGCCGGACACTCTGCGGCCATGGGCATCGGCCTCAGTTCTGTCGCCGGACCAATTCAGCGCGATACAGATCCGCAATCTGTGCCTCCGCTTCCCATTGCAGGCGGAGCGCTCTCGCTTGCTTTTGGTCTGGCTCAGATTCTACCGCTGGTGTCATGCGGTTCAGCAAGGCAACTTGGGCATCAAGGGCGAGCGCGAGCGTATCCGAGGACATGCTTTGCGTGGCGGCGATGATCATCGAGCCGACCATCGGGGCCTCGCACCCGGTTTCCGCACAGGCCGCGGACAGGGCATGGTGTAAGCTGTCGTAGGTCGATGGGTTGGCCGCGAGAAACTCAACGTTTCGAATGCTATCGCCCGGCGCGCTTGCACTTTGGTGGCTGAGGGAGCCTTCCCAAAGGGAAACGGCCCCAATCGCGCAGGCGCCGCACAGCGCCAAGGCCGCCAATGGCCAGGTGAATGCCCCCGACGCCCGCCGCGCGGGCTGGTTTTCTTGCACTGTCATGGTGATCCTGCCTTATCCTCTTGTTTTTATGCCAGGACGTCTAACGCGTCCCTTTTTTGGCATTGGGGCCATCTGGCCCGGGGGTCAGTGGACGATATCGATCTCCTCCACGAAGAGGTTGGCCCACGCCCGGTCCACAAGGTCGGGCGTCATGCGATAGGGGAGCCCTTCAAAATCACAGGCAGCGATCATCTGGTCGATCAGAAACTGCCCGTGGAAATTCGCGTATATATTATTGATCTCAGGATATTTCTTCTTGAGCAGATGAAGCAGCGCATCCTCGTTCAAAGCGAATTTCTTCTTTTTCGCGACCATGGCGAAGATCTTGAGAAACTGGCTCTGGGTCGGCCCGTCGATGAGTACCTTGAAGAAGATCCGGCGCAGTGCGGCTTGGTCGAAGATCTTGTTCGGGTGGTAGTTGGTGGAAAACACCACCAGGGTATCGAACGGCACTTCGAATTTCTCGCCTGATTGTAAGGCGAGGATGTCGTAGCCCATCTCCATCGGAACAATCCAACGGTTGATGATTTTTTGAGGCGGCTCCGCCTGGCGACCAAGGTCGTCCACGATAAAGACGCCGCCGGACGACTTGAGTTGGAGACTGGCCTGATACGTGCGCGCCGTGGCGTTATAGTTCAGATCCAGCATATCGAGGGTCAACTCCCCCCCGGTCATCACCGTCGGTCGCTTGCAAAGGATATAGCGCGTGTCGACCCGGTGATTTGTTTTGCGCAGGCCAGTTTCGTCCTCACCCATATCGACCGCCGTATGGACGATCGGGTCATAGAGCGTGATCACCTGACCCGCATATTCGATGGCCTGCGGAATCCAGATGTTGTCCCCCAGCGCCGCGCGGATCCCTTCGGCGATGGACGACTTCCCGTTGCCCGGCGGGCCGTAAAGCAGGACCGAACGACCGGAACCGACCGCAGGACCCAACTGGTCCAACAAGTTATCGGGCAAGATCAGATGCCCCATGGACCGCAGAAGCTTTGCCCGGGTCAGTTGCACATTCTTGACGGATTGGGCCTTCACCTGCTCCTTGTAGCGCTCCAACGGGACAGGCATTGCGCCGTAATACTCCGATTGCGCCAGCGCATCTGCGGCCCGTGCCTTGCCAGCATCCGTTAGTTGAAAGCCCATCTCCGCACTGGCGCCCGCGTGCATGGTGCCCGTGGCCTGCATGAGGCCGGCGTCGCGACATTGGTCGATCAACTGCTGCGTCAATCCGGTGGTCAGACGCACGGTTTTCGCGATTTCCCGGGTGGTCTCGATGGACTTGCGGAACACTGTCTTGAGCAGAATGTCCCGCAACATGACGGGGTTCAGCCCGGTATCGTCCAGGGTTTTTGGCAGGGCAGGGGCGGGGACGGCCATCATGGCCGGATCGATTTGCATGTTCATCGGCTGTCCTCCGCGTGGGCTACCCAGTGGCTACACCAAGGGCCTTTCGATTTTCTTGATGGGCTCACCCCAGGGTCGCGCCATAGGCGAAGTAACTGGTGACAGTCGGCGCGAGGGCGAGGCCAAATGGCACGTGGCTCTTGCGGTCTTCGGCGAGCCAGATCCAATCGGGATAGGCGCGGCGCACCGCGCCAATGCGCCGAGCGATAAACATCCCGACCAACAATACCACAGCCCAAAACGCATAGAGCAGGGCGATTGCGCTGACGTCATCCAACGCTACGAAAGGGGCCACGGCGGCGATGTACTTGGCATCCCCCGCGCCCATGCCGATTGTCGCCGAAAGGACAAAGCAAATCACCAAGACCACCGCGAAATGGGCATAGCGCCAGAGGTAATCCTCCAGCGGTAGGAGGAAAAAGCCCGACACCACAAAGATCGCGAGCATGGCCAGAACCGCCTGGTTCTTGATCTTCATGTCCGTCAAGTCCGTCCACATGACCCAAGCCGTGATCGGCAGAGTTAACAGACCCCAGATCAGCCCCTGCTGCGATGTGATGGCGAGCGTCTCAAACATCGCGCGGCCTCAGGCGTCCAAGGATTGCAGCGCGCGCACGGCCGCTTCGAAATGGCGTGGGTGGGTATCGACGGCGTCTTGCAGCAGGCTGCGCCCAATATCCACGTCACCTTGTTTGATCGCTGCCAACCCGGCGGTATGCAGCAGTTGCGCGCGCTCTTCCTGGGTCATTGGGACAATAGGCAGCGCATAGGTCCGCCGCCCGGCACGGGCCAAGACAAGGTTGTTCTTGGCGGTGAACAGATCCTCATCATAGGTGATCGCCTCGGTAAACAGACGCTCCGCCGCGGCGGTATCGCCCCGCGTCAGCTTGGAATAGCCCCAATTGTTGAGCACGCCCGCCGGCTTTGTGGTCAGATCCACAGCCGTTTCATAGAAGCTGTCGGCGCGGGTCCATTCGCGGTTGCTGTCGGCCACCATGGCTTCCAACCGATACCGCTTAAACGTCTCATGGGTCGGGGGGACGCTGTCGAGGACCTCTTTCGCGCCCGCCCAGTCAGAGGTCCGGATCAGCGCATCGGCCAGCTCAACGGTGTCTTCGTGGCCCGCGTCGGGATGGGTCAGGACCTTGCGCCAGGCCAGCACGGCCTCTGACTGGCGCCCTGCGCGGACAAGCGACCGGGCCAGACCGCGCTTGTGTTCGATATCGTCCGGAAAATCCCTGACTTTGCGGTTGAAGTAGTCCACCGCCTCGCGCGGCTCCGCGACGGTGAGCATGATGTCCCGAATGCTGTCGGCCTCTGCGGCTTCGGCGTCGGCCACGGCGCGACTGACGTCGGCGTTGCCCAAAGCGTTACAGCCGGACAGGACCATCATCCCCCCAAGGAGGAGGGGCAAAACCAGGTGGTGGCGCATGTCTGCGTCCTTTTCTGCTCGCGGCCTTCGGGGTTTTTATGGCTGTCGCGGTGCGTTCAGGGTGTAGACCCCTCCGGCGTGGCGCGTCAGCGTGAAGGCGCTATCATTTTGCTCATCACCGTAGGTCCGATTTTCCAATTTTGCACTGGAAATTCGCAGGTTTTCACGGATTTCAGGGGTCGGTTGTAGCGCGAAAGCCGCACGAAAGTGACGATGCGCCTGGCCCAAATCGCCCAGTTCCAGCAAAACCACACCAAGGTCGTTCATCGCTGCGACGTTCTGCGGGTCCTCGTCGATGACGGAGCGGAGCAGGTCTTCGGCTTGGTGCAGGCGCCCCAGGCGGATGTTGGCGGCCGCCATGGACAGCCGCACTTCTGGCGTGAGCCCGATATCGTTGGCGGCGCGCACATAGCTGGCCAGCGCAAGCTCCGCCTCGCCTGCGTCCAGCAAGCGGTCGCCCACGATCAACGGGTCGATGCCGTCCCCGCGCCGCGCATGTCCTGGCGCGGCCAGCGGATCGTCCCTGTGGGCGCCCCGTTCCACCAAGGCGCTGGGGTTGCAACCGGTCAGCGCGAGCGCGGCGATCAAGACAAATGCCACCCGCATCAGAACGCCGTCGAGGTCCCGCTGAGCGTCGACGCGATGCCGTGCAGCGAGGGTCCGATCAAGATGATGAGCAGGGGCGGCACGCAGAACATCATGGTACCGACGGTCAGTTTCGTGGGTAGGACGTTGGCCTTTTCCTCGGCCCGCATGACCCGCTTGTCGCGCATCTCGGCGGCATAGACCCGCAGGGCATCGGCGATCGAGGTGCCGAAGCTTGCCGATTGGATCAGCACGGTCACAAAGCTGGTAATGTCGTTCAGATCGCAGCGCTCTGCCATGGCGCGCAGGACATCTGGCTTGTCCTTACCGGCCTTCATTTCCTGGGCGACCATCAAAAACTCCGCAGCCAGCGAGGGGTAGGAGGGCTCAATCTCCGTCGCCATGCGGATGATGGATTGGTCCAGCGATTGCCCCGCCTCAACACAGACCAGCAGCAGATCCAGCGCGTCGGGGAAGCCATCTTGGATTTCCTCCTGTCGCTTGGCGATCCGCTTTTGGATCCAATACTTTGGCGCGTAATACCCCGCGACGCCCGGGCCCAAGATGTAGAGCGCGGAGTTCAGACCACCGCCCAGCCCCAGCAGGAAGAAGGTATAGATTGCGCCCAGCACCATAAGGCCCAATCCCAACAATAGCTGCGCCGCAACGAGCGTGCGGGCCGCATCCTTGTGGGCATAGCCCGCGCGGGTCAGCATCAGGCGGGTCTTTGACAGCTCCTCCTTATCGTCGGTCTCCAGATACTTGGCGTATTTGGCGAGATGTTCATTGCGCTTGCCATGGCGGCTCAACCGCTCTTCCCCCAGATCGGCGATGGCCGCAGCCTTCCGCTCCTCCGCGATGCGGTCCAGGGGGTCGACCTTTTTGGTGAGCACCGCCGGCAGGGTCAGCAGCACCAAGATCGCGCCCGCCGCCCCGGCCAGGTAGATCATGCCGTCAGGGCCGAGCGCCCCTTCGATGATGGTTTGCAACACGTCCATTGCGAGCCTCAGACCTTAATGTTCACCATCATCCGCATGAAGATGATGTTCACGATCAGGAAAACGCAGACAACCGCCGCTGCTGGAATGAAGTAGGCGGTGTCTTTCACGTCGGCGTAATAGTCGGGCTTCATGACATTAATCCCGATCAGCGCCAGGATAGGGAAGGCTGACAGGAACATGCCGGACCAGCGGGCCTCGGCGGTGATTGCTTTCACCTTACGGAACAGCTTGAACCGCGCCCGCACCACCTTGGACAGCCCTTCCAGAATCTCGGCGAGGTTGCCGCCCGATTTCTGTTGGATCGCCACCGCCACCGCGAGGAAGCGCAGGTCTTGCAACTCCACCCGTTCGGCAAGGGCGCGCAGGGCATCGGGAATATCCCGACCATAGGCGGCCTCATCTGCGATGAACCCCATTTCGGAGCCAAGCGGATCCGCGACCTCCTTGGCGACGATCCCGATGGCGGAGTTCAGCGGATGCCCCACGCGCAAGCTGCGCACGATCAACTCGACCGCGTCAGGCAGCTGTTCTTCCAACATCGCCAGCCGCTTCTTGGCCTTGTTGTTCACCCAGGTATAGACGCCGCCCACCCCGATCCCCACGGACAGCAGGATCCGGATCGGCAAGGAGGAGGCGGTCAATACCGTGAGCAACCCGAAGGAGATGACAACCACCAACGCCATGATCCCCATCAGCATCCCCGGCGTGAACGCCAGGTTCGCCTTCTGCGCCTTTTCGGCCAGGAGGGAGTAGAGCGGGATCTGTTTGGCCTTGTCGTGTTGCGACATCTCCTTGCGGAGAACGGCCATGACCTCGTCCCGTGTGGCGCCCTGTTCCATCAGCGACAGGCGGCGGTTCACGCGGTTGTTCAGCTTGATCGACTTGCCGAACACCAGCATGTAGATGCCGCCGATGATCAGATAGACGCTGCCGAAAATGGCGATGTAGATCAGGGGTTCAATGGAGAGTTCCATGCCTCAGCGCCCCTCGAACGGTTCATAGATCGACGACGGCAGGTCAAAGCCCCAGGCCTTAAACCGGTCGGCGTAATGGCTGCGGATGCCTGTTGCGGTAAAGCGACCGATGATCGTGCCGTCGGGCTTCAACCCCAGACGCTCATAGCGGAAAATCTCCTGCATGGTGATGACCTCACCCTCCATGCCCGTCACCTCGGAAATGGAGGTCATCCGGCGGGAGCCGTCTTGCAAACGACTGGCCTGAACGATCAGGTTTACAGCAGAAGAAATCTGCGCCCGGACGGCCTTGATCGGCATTTCGATCCCCGCCATGGCGATCATGTTTTCCAACCGGCTGACCGCGTCGCGGGCAGAGTTCGCGTGGATCGTCGTCATGGACCCGTCGTGGCCGGTGTTCATGGCCTGCAACATGTCGATGACCTCTTCGCCCCGCGTCTCGCCGACGATGATGCGGTCGGGACGCATCCGCAGGGCGTTGCGCAGACAGTCGCGCTGGGTCACGGCGCCCTTGCCTTCGACGTTGGGCGGACGGCTTTCCATCCGGCCCACATGGTCCTGTTGCAGTTGCAATTCGGCGGTGTCTTCGATGGTCAACACCCGCTCCGAATGGCCGATGAAAGACGACAGCGCGTTCAGCGTCGTCGTCTTACCGGAGCCGGTGCCGCCCGAGACGATCACGTTCAACCGGCAGGCGCAGGCGGCTTGCAGATAGGTGGCCATTTCCTCGGTAAAGGCACCGAACTCGACCAGCTTATCGACGCCCAGCTTTTCCTTTTTGAACTTACGGATCGAGACGAGCGAGCCATCCACGGCCACCGGCGGCACCATGGCGTTGAAGCGCGATCCATCGGCGAGACGGGCGTCCACATAGGGGTTGGATTCGTCCACGCGACGACCCACCGCCGAGACGATCTTGTCGATGATCCGCAGCAGGTGCTTCTCATCCTTAAACCGGATGCCCGACTTCGACAGCTTCCCGGCCCGTTCCACATAGATGTTGTGGGGCCCGTTCACGAGGATATCGTTGACGTCGGGGTCCTTCAGAAGCGGCTCCAGCGGCCCGAGGCCGGTGACCTCATCGAACAACTCTGTGTTGAGCGTATCCCGGTCTTCGCGACCCAGCACCACGCCCATGTCCGCCAGTTCTTCGGTGGTAATGGCGACGATTTCAGCCCGCAGGGCATTGCGGTCGGCCTTTTCCACGGCAGCTAGGTTCAGGTTGTCCAGCAACCTGTGGTGCATTTCGGTCTTGAGTTCTTCGATCCGAATACGTCGCTTAAGGTCTTTGTCCTCGGCCACGGCTTCGGCGGGCGGCGGCGTGCCGATCTTAGCCTGGACGTCCTCAGGAACTGAGATCGGAGCGCCCGTCGTCTCCTCCGCCAGCTTTTGGACTTTTTCGACGGTTTCTTCGAGTTCAGCCGCGCCAATGGGGCGAGCGCTTTGAATCTGAGGCTTCTTGTAACGTGAAAACATCTCTACCTCCTGCGCTTCAGCCGAATTTCAGGCCGAAGATTGCTTTTTTCTTTGGGGCAGCCGTCGCGCCGGTTTCGACTTGCTTGCGGGCCTCGTGCAGCCCGCCTGCCAGTTTTGCGATGTCCTTCGTCAACGCGTTCCGGGCGGCCAGCACACGCAGGGGGGCGGCCTGGTCGTTCACTTCGGTCACCTGTTTCCCGCCATCGGATAGAACGGCATGGAACTTGATGCCCAGGCTGTCGGCGAACTTGTCGATCCGGCCACGGCCTTGCATATCCAACCGCCCCGGCGCCTTGTTCAAAAGATAGCCGATCCGGTCCGTGGCAATCCCTTCGGACTGTAGCAGCCGCTGGAACCGCAGCGCGTTCTGCGCGGCCCGGACCTCCAACGCGCAAACCATGAAGTAGATATCGGTCGCCTCAAGCACCGTCTCGGTCCAACCCGTCACCGTGCCCGGAAGATCCACGATCACCACATCAAAGCAATTGCGCGCCAGATCGAGCAGGCGCGCGATCTCTGTCGGGCCGACCACATCCAGGGGCAGGACCTCGGCCGGGGCGGTGAACACTGACAGCTTGTCTTCGTAGGTCGACAGGGTTTGGCGAAACGCCTGCTCATCCATCGATGCGATGTCTGTCAGGACATCATAAATCGTATCTTTGCGGGGCAGATCCAAATACGTGGAGACGGAGCCGAATTGCAGGCCGAGGTCGATGAGGCACACCCGGGGTGGGGCGACCTTGTCCACATTTGCCAATTCCCAGGCAAGGTTGACCGCAACGGTCGTCGCGCCGTTCCCTCCGGATGCCGATTGCAGGGCAAAGAGCGCGCCAGGTCCCGTGGTCGTCGGGCCGCCGCCGGTTGTGGCAGGGACCAAGGCCTGTCCGGTCGCGGCGCTTGGGGCCACAGCCGTCGCATCCACAACCTCCGATCCGGTGCGCAGCAGCGCATCCGCTCCAGACGCCGTTCCGGCCGCGCGCAACCGCGCCACCGCGTCCGACAGCGCTTGTTCGGGCAGAGGGTAGGGCGCGAAGTCATCCGCACCTGCACGTAGCAATTCGTGCAGGGCCATGGGGGTCAGGTCTTCGGCGACGAGAATGATCTTTAGTCCGACGGCTTTGCCGTCGCGGACGACGTCGACCACCTGTGGCAGGTGGGCCTCGTCCTTGCGGTCCGCCGCGATCACCAGAAATTCAAGGGCCGCAGCGTCAGGCTGTTTCAGAAAAGCGGTCGCTTCGGTGAAGGTCAGGTCGCCCCAAGCTTCACCCAGTTCTGCTTCCATATCCTCGATCAGCAGGTCAAATTCCTGCACATCGCGAGAGACGGTGACGGCGCGAAGCGGCTCCGGCTCCGGAAGTGTCGCGAGGTTGCTTGGCATACTGTTCACCACCTTCTCGCCGCATCACGTCTGACGCGACATTCCAACCAGGGGCGCGTACCTGCAAAACGCACGATAGAATAACGCCTGGTTTCCTCCGTCTTGCCTGCAGATTTGGGCAACAATAGGACGCCAGAGATGAATTTATTGGAAAGAAACAGAACAAAAACGGCCGGGCCGAGGCCCGCAAAAAACCCCGCCGGAGGGGCGGGGCGCTTGCTGTCATCTCCTGTCGTGCGTCAACCGCCCGTCGGTCCGGCGGAGGCCACATACTGACGGTAGACGATCTGCCCATACTTCCCGTCAAGAACCAGCGGATTGCCGGACACAAAGCCCGACACCTCGGTCACGGTGCGGCGGTTCGCGCGCTCCCGCGATTGGGTGGGCACGACGGGGCGGGTCTCACCGAAGCTGACCAGAGCGGCCAGCCGGGACCGCGATACACCCTTGCGTCCAAGGTAGTGCACGGCGGCGAGCGCGCGGCGGCGGCCCAGCGATTGGTTATAGGCGTTGGATCCCACGGCGTCGGTGTGGCCATAGACCGAAAACCGGACCTCGGGGAATTGCCGCATGAAATGGGCCTGCTGGTCTAGAACGGAACGCGCCGTGGCGTCCAACCGGGCGCTGTTAAACGCGAAGTTGATCGTGGTCGGGACGGAGGCCGAGAACCGACCGCCCAGGTGGCTGACCGCCTCGGCCTCGCCACTGTGGATCAGCATGTTCTGCATGGTCGGGTTGCCAAACCCGCCCTCGTCCACGGAATGGCCCGCAGGTTTGTTAAAGCTGTTGACCCCGGTACAGGCGCCAAGGGCACTCAGGCCAAGGGACGCGACCAGCAGGCGACGGGAGATGTGCTTGTCAGCCATGGTCTTACTCCAACACGTAGCCGTAGTTGCCGGAGAAATCCTGGGAGGCCGCGCCGCCGCGCGTTGAGGCGCGGGAATTAGCGGCGGCGCCACCGGACACACGCCCGTAGAGGAACAACTCATTTTCCGTCGGCGGGCGAATGCGATCCGTCGGCAGGGCAAGGGCTTCGCCCCGCGTGGGGGTCACCAGGTGGGCCGTCACGATGATGACCAGTTCCGATTGACGGCGATTGAACCGCGCGGACCGGAAAAGCGCACCAAGGACGGGCAATTGGCCAAGGAACGGAACCTGGGCGACACCGTCGGTGAAATCATCCTGCAGCAGCCCCGCGATGGCAAAGCTCTGCCCGTCCCGCAACTCCACCGTGGTTTGGGCGCGGCGGTTGGACAGGGTCGGGATCGAGGCGCCGTTGATCACCGTCGTCGATTCCGTGACGGAGGAGACTTCGGACTGCATCACAAGATTGATGATGTCGTCGTCCACCACGGTCGGGGTGAAGTTGAGCGACACGCCGAACGGTTTGAAGGTGACGCCAACGTTCCCTTCGGCGTCCACCTGGGGCACGGGCAGTTCACCACCGGCCAGGAAGCTGGCCGATTGACCCGACAAGGCGGTCAGGTTCGGCTCCGACAGGGTGCGGACGACGCCCTTGTCCTCCAGTGCCTGCAACAGGACGTTGAAGTTCAGAGAGGCCGTGCCAAAGTTCAGCTGTAGGGAGCCGACGTTGTTGGCCACATTGCCGGTCGACCCGCTATAGCTACTGCCGTTGAGGTCGGTGCCGCCAATCCCGAGGGATGCGCCGATCTCCTTGGACAGGTTACGCGACATCTCGGCGAAGCGCACCTTCAGCTGAACCTGCTGCGTGCCGCCCACCGTCATGAGGTTCAGAACCGCTTCAGGGGCATAGCGGTTCGCAATTTCCAGGGCCTGGTCAAGTTTTTGCACCGAGGAGACGGTGCCGGACAGGACCAAGCCGTCGTTTGCCGTGCGCACTTCGATCGGCTCACCCGGCAGCAGTTGGCGCAGCCGCTCTTTGAACTCTGTGACGTCTGGGGTGACCTGCACCTCGACGTTGGTCATCAAACGGCCTTCGGGGCTGAGCAGGGTGAGCGTCGTCCGTCCGGGCGCTTTGCCGAGCACGTAGACAGACCTCTCAGACAGCGTTGCGATGTCGGCGATGAGCGGATTGGCCACCGAGGCCTCTGCGAAGGGCAGGTCCGATTCCACCACGATAGCCCTGTTCAGCGACACACGGAGCGCAGATTGGGCGCGTCCCTCGGCCACGCGGACCGTCTGCGCGTGGGCATCACCAATTGGCGATCCAGATAGGAGAAGGCCGAGCATTGCTGCCCGGACAAGAGAACGAAACGTCATGTGACCTGCCTCTCTGATCACTCTGCTCACTTGCGGATCTTTCGTCCGCATCCTGGCCAGCATTACAGAATCGGGGTCTTTTGCAACATCTTGCCGAATTCTGGCGGAAGCGTCGTGCAAGCGCGCCACAGAGCGCCCCATTCCGAACACATTCCCTAAGGGAACCGTGGGTCTGCGCTGCAACTAGCGGCGAGGGACGGCAGTGCCGGGACTCCCGGCGCCTTATCCACCATTCCTTGGGCAGGGGACAGGGATCATTACGACGTCGGCGCCTTTCCGTGTGCGGACAGTGCAGACCTCGGGCCGCGCGGCAGTCTCTTCGGCACCCAGGACTTCGCGCAGCGTGGCCTCGACGGACTCCGATTCCGTGTCATCCTGCACGCCCACCAGGGCGAGGGACAGTCGCCCGGTTGCCTGCGCCTGGGCCAGTTTGGCCACGATGGCGGGCGAGGCCTCGACAGTGATGTTACGGGCGATCGTCGGGCTGTTGCGCTGCTCGTCGGTTTGCTGGTCGATGGCGATCAGAGGCAAGTTCGCTTCGATGAGCTTCGTCACGCCGCCACCGCCGCCACCGCCGGTCCAATAGACATCGACGCGGTCCCCGGGCCGCAGAAAGCCAGACACACCGGAGTTCACATCTGTTTGGAGCGTAAAGGCGCGCATGCCCGGTGTAAGGGTGGCGGCGATCCCCGCTTCTTGTCCGGGTGCCGTGACCTTCGACTTCAGCAGCGGTTCATTCCGCTCCATCATCCGCAAAACGGTCCGCTGCTCGGCCACGCCCGGTGGGAAAATCTCTGCCATGCTGCGAAACGTCCCGGTTGGCAGGCTGGACGCCGGCCACTGGATCCCTCGGACATCGTTCGGTCGAAGGGCATCGCCGTACTTCAACTGACGCCGCACGACAAAGACCTCCTGGGTTGGCACGATTGACTGCTGAGAGGAGGCAAGCGCCGCTTGATACTGCGCAAATCGTTGCTGCGCGGTATGGATGGCAAATCCAGCCAAGGCCAAACCGGCAAGCAATACTAATCCGAAAATCAAGCGCATTTCTTGTTCCTTAACGGGAGCGGACACAACTGAACAGACAGTTCAGAACCTACCCGTCGATTGCGGCAAAACCTTGGAGCGAGATTGCCAACCCTATGGAAGGTTGGATACAAATCGCGCGAATTGTTTACAGGATTGGAACTGTACCGTTTACGCAGCCGACCGCAAAAACGCCCCGGACATGCCGGGGCGTTTGCGTTACTCTTCTATGCGGCGAGGGCCGCAGCAAAGATGTCTTTAGGGGAAGGTCGTGTTGATGTTGTCCTGCAGCAAAACGTTGTTGATGTCAGTCGAGAGGTCTTGGATACCGCCGGAAATAACACCCATGACGGCCAGGCCCAGGCCCACGAGAGCGGCGGTCAGCACGACCCAGTCAACGGTCACGGCGCCGGATTCGTCGGCGGAGAAGGTCTTGATGGTGTTCAACATGAGTTTGTCCTCTTGAATAACTCGTTCTGTGCATCACGGGTCAACGTGGCCCGTCCGATGGATGAGATTTGACGGTGAAACGCGGCACGAATGCGACCAATCGGCGGATAATCTATGAATGAGACCGCTCTAAACGCTTTTAGGCTTGGTCATTTAGGGCCAATTTTCCAGATGAGGGAGTATTGTCCTCACGCCCTCATCAATGGGATGAGCCACATAGGAAACGGCGCCCGGTCCCACGGCTGGATTGGGAATCAGAAAAAAGGGCCGCGCCTGCCAGCACGACCCTTAATCCCTCGATCCGAAGATCATCGGATGTTGTGACGTATCCCTCTTGTCTCGCCATGCCTGCCAACACGACGTCTGGGGACTGCTCGAGTGTCACGTTCCTTGCCCGGGTGTCCCGGTGCCGTTGTTGATCATCTGGTGCTGCCGTCTGCCATGGCGCGCGCCGTCCGATGAGGCAGGAATGGCGGCAAATTGGGGCAAAAACATGTCGTATTTGGTTCAAAATGCGGACAATGATCCATTTACGGGAATTTAATGTGGCTTCGGCAACGGTATCGAGGCGGACTCCAATCCGTCTGATGGCTGGATCGCCATTCTTCGGCTCAAACTGGGGCGTATGTCACACAGGCACCGCGGAAATGACGGCATGCGATGACGGCTGCGACCTTTTCGTGGCAGACTATCGAAAAAAGAAATGAGCAGGTCACCATGATCAAAGTCCTCCTGTCGTGCCTTGTCGCGGCCTTTCTGTTTGTCCCAGGGGTCTCACCCGCCGTAGCCGGAGATTTCACGTTCAAGCGCGTCAAGCCGCCCTCGTCCAATTCCACCCGGCGCATTACGGTTCAGATCACGTCCGCGGATCGCCCCGATCGTCCTGCGGCCCCTGTGGGCGCGCCACGTCCTGCGCAGCCGCAGGCCCCCGATGTCGCAGTCGCTCGCACAGCGCCGTCACAGGCCCAAGGTCGTGGCAACTTGCAGGATTGGTTCTGGGCGTCCGTCTCTCCGTCCCTGGCGGAGCGGTCGGGTCGTTTCCAGCGGGCGGCGCAGGTGGCGGCGCGGCCTCCGGCGGATAGCGGTATTCGCGCGCCGTCGCTCCAGCACATGCAGGCTATCGCCAAAACCCATGGCGATACGATCCTGCGGCATTCGGTCGGAACTCGGGTGTCCCCGGCCTTGGTGCTCGCGCTGATTTCCGTGGAATCGGCGGGGCGCACGGATGCCGTCAGCCATGCGGGGGCTCAGGGCCTGATGCAATTGATCCCGGCTACGGCAGAACGGTTTGGTGTGTCCGACAGCAAGGATCCGGTCCAGAATATTCGCGGCGGTGTCGCTTACCTAGACTGGCTCATGAAAGAGTTCGGAAACGATCCAGTGTTGGCTTTGGCTGGCTACAACGCGGGGGAGGGGGCCGTGCGCCGACACGAAGGTGTGCCGCCCTACGCCGAAACCCGCGCCTATGTGCCCAAGGTCATGGCTGCTTGGAACGTCGCCCGCACCATGTGCAACACGCCACCGGTGATGCCCGGCGATGGCTGCGTGTTCCAGACGGCGTTCAGCGACTCCTGAAGCGGTTGGAGCACGTCAATCACGTGCCGTATTGCCGCCTGAGGATCCTCGGAGTGTCTTGTTTCCGAGACGAGTATCAGGATGAGCCGATATATCGGCTCTCCGGCGCCCATCTGGGTGGTGTCTGTTGTACGGCGTCCGGGGCGTGATCCGTCCCCGCGAGCGGCGCTCCCGGGGGTATCGATGCCCTTTGAGGGAGACGGTTCTGAGCTGTTCGTGACGCTAAACCAATCTGCTGAGGGCAAAGAAAGACTAGCCATCGTCCTGTCATCTGCCCCTGCCACTGCTTCCGGGATCACTCGGGTCCTCCGTACCGTCGCGCTGCGGTAAACGCGCGATCTTTTTGATAGGATCGTTAGCAGCCAGGGTCTGTGCGCCATCGGTGCAGAGCCGACCTTGTTTGATCGACCCCATTCGTTTGCTCTGTATCGTGGACAGGGTCTGCGTTGATCCGCAGGCTTCGGAGGCGCGCCGGATCGACCTGCGGGGCCACAACCGCCTGTTGCGCGAGACGATTGTTGGGCGACGTTCGTCTTGTCACCTCTGATCTCCGCGCCCTCGTTGTCCGTCCGGGAGGTGCAAAACGTCGATATCGTTCAGGATGACCTCTCTCGGGCTGGTATGTCGTGTGCCCCTGCCTCGCGTTGGTCACCCAGTCCCGGATGGGCGCTTTGCTGCGGTCGGGCTGGCGTCGGGCCTGCCGGATGGGGCCGGACGTCACGGCGTTTCCGGATCCAGCTGGCGCGCCCGCGATCTACACTTACGCAGCGCGACGTTGTCGGCAGATCAATTCATAGAACAGGGGCCCGTTGTCACAGGCCCGAGCGTGCTCCGCAGCTAGGTCGCTGTTGGGCCGATGCGGAGGTCCCGAGGAGATTGCCCACCATATGGGCCTACCTGACAGGACCATCGATCAGTCGGCACCAGAAGGTTTGCGCCGGACCTGCTATCCGTCACTCAATAACGTCAGACCACTCCGGGTGGCGCTTGGCCTGGGCCTTCACGAAGGGACACAGCGCAATCACCCGCACCCCTTCCGCTCGGGCATCCGCAACCATCCGTTCGGCCAGGGCCAGCCCCACGCCGCGCCCCCGCAGCGCATCGGGAACACCGGTATGGTCCACGATCAGTTTCGAGGTGCCAAGGCGGGAATAGGTCATCTCCGCCGTGTGCCCATCGATCACGGTGACCCAACGGCCACCGTTTTCGCCATCCTCGCGGGTGATGTCGGTCACGCGACCAAAGTCGCTTCGGTCAGGTCACGCAGTTCTTGCTCGGTCACGCCATCGGCCAACTCGACGATCTTGAGGCCACCCTCGACAACATCCAGAACGCCCAGGTTCGTAATGATGCGATCAACGACGCCCTGACCGGTCAACGGCAGCGTGCATTCCTTCAACAGCTTTGACTGACCGTGCTTGTTGGCGTGGTCCATGACCACCACGACGCGGCCCACGCCCGCGACCAGGTCCATGGCGCCGCCCATTCCCTTGACCAGTTTGCCGGGGATCATCCAGTTCGCCAGATCCCCGTTCTCGGCCACTTCCATCGCACCCAGGATGGCCATGGCGATCTTGCCGCCCCGGATCATCCCAAAGCTCTGGGCGCTGTCGAAATACGCCGAATGGGGCAGTTCGGTGATCGTCTGCTTGCCGGCATTGATCAGGTCGGGGTCTTCCTCGCCCTCGATAGGGAAGGGGCCCATGCCCAACATGCCGTTTTCCGATTGTAGGGTGACCTCGATCCCTTCGGGGATGTAGTTCGACACCAGCGTCGGGATCCCGATGCCGAGGTTGACATACCATCCGTCCTGCAATTCCTGGGCCGCGCGGGCGGCCATTTGATTGCGATCCCAGGGCATTGGCACCCCTCCTGCGCTGTAGCTCTAAATGTCGGTGATCCCCACAGGCACGTCGATCATAACGACGGTCCCCGCAGCGCCCCGCACCGGAGTGATGGTCGCGTCTAGCCCCTCGGTCAAGGTCTGAATAAGGCGCCCCCCAACGGTATTGGGATCCGGGAAGGGCACATTTTGCGGCAGGCCCACCCCATCGTCGGTGACCGTCATGCGCAACCCGCCTGCGGCCAAGCGCGACATGCGCATTTCGACAAAGCCTTCTTCCATCCGCTCAAAGGCATGGGAAAAGGCATTGGACAGCACTTCGGACAACAGGATCGAGATCCGAACCGCCGCGTCGGGGTTCACGATCATCGGCTCCACCTGTTGGATGTAGCGAATGCCGGACCGGCTTTCGTCATGGGCAATGCCCGAGGCCACGCGGCTGACCAGCGCGCCTAGGTCGATCCCGTTGCCCATGCGCGCCTGCTCGTCCGACAGCTGCATCGACTCGTAGACCAACTGCAGGCATTCCAACCGCCGTGTCATCGCATCGAAGGAAATCGGGTCGTCGTCTGACTGCGCGCTGAAACTATCGAGGACCATGCCAAGGTCCTCCTGCACGCGGGACCGGACCTTAAGCAGCAGCGCGTTTGCCCGGTCTTCTTCCCGCTCGGTGTCGTACATCTCTTTCTGGATGCCCAGGAAGTAGATGACCTCGTCGTTGCTATCGAGGATGGGCGCGATGATCAGCCGGTTGGTAAAGGGGCGACCGTCCGCGCGATAGTTCAGGATGTCCACGGTGACGTCTTCGGCATGTTCGATGGCATGGCGCAGTTTGTCCACGTGTTCTTTTTGCGTGTTCTCCCCTTGGAGGAAGCGGCAGTTGCGGCCGATCACAGCGGATCGGGCATAGCCCGTCGTCCGCTCAAATGCGGAATTCACGTAGACAATAGGATTATCCTCGGCCCGCGGGTCCGTCAGGATCATCGCGACCCTGACCCTGGAGAAGTTCGCCAGGGCGGCCTTATCGTCAATCACAGAGGCCAGTCTGCGGCGGGATACCAAGGGTCGTTCTCCGTTCCGTGGGCTGTGCGACGGTCTGCGTCGCGATTGTAGGGGCCCGGGCGGGTCTGACACCCGAGCCATGTTTGTCTTACGCGGCTGGCCGCGTGGTGCGCTGCTCGATCCGTTTTTCGTGTTCCCCCTGAATCAGGCGGTGGACGTAGATACCTGGCAGGTGAATCGTATCCGGGTCTAGCGTTCCAGGTTCCACGATTTCCTCCACTTCCACAACACAGACCTTACCACACATTGCAGCCGGTGGGTTGAAGTTTCGTGCGGTCTTGCGAAACACGAGATTTCCGGTGGTGTCGGCCTTCCAGGCTTTGACGATCGACAGATCGGCGAAGATCCCCGGCTCCATGATATAGGTCTCGGCGGTGCCGTCTGGCCCGGTGGGGAACTCCTTGTGTTCCTTGCCGTCCGCAATCACCGTTCCGACGCCCGTCTTCGTGTAGAAGCCTGGGATGCCACAGCCGCCCGCGCGCATCCGCTCGGCCAGCGTCCCCTGGGGGTTGAACTCCAACTCCAGCTCTCCAGACAGATACTGACGCATAAACTCCGCGTTCTCGCCGACGTAGCTGCTGATCATTTTCTTAACCTGACGGGTTTGGAGCAGCGTCCCGATTCCGAAGTCGTCCACGCCCGCATTGTTCGATGCAAACGTCAGGTTCTTGGTTCCGGCCTCTTTGATGGCGTCCAGCAGCAACTCAGGGATGCCGCACAGGCCAAAGCCCCCAGCAGCGATGAACATCCCATCAAACAGCAGCCCGTCCAGCGCGTCTGCGGCAGAGCCATAGACTTTCTTCATCGTCATCCCTCGGAGTAAGACCTTCATGGTCGTTGTAGACGACAGGTCAGGCCCTTTCAATCGCGCAGGACGGTCGTGCCTGGCCTGAGCAGCGCCCGCAGCCAAAGCGCCACGGCGGGCAGGCCCAGGACGATGAGGACCACCACGTTTGTCTCCCATCGTGGCTGCGTCCAGGCGATCACGGCATAGATTAATATGGCGGCTGCGGGCATGGCAGCGGTCGCGATCCAGGCGCTTACCCCGATCTGTGGCGTGTACTGGGGCGCATCGGAGGTGCCGCGCAGACCCCAGGCCGTCGCCGCAACCAATACAATCAGAAGGAGAGACCAGGGAAACATCGGCGCTGCCCAGGCAAAGGCCCAGGCCGTCCCCAGTAGCACCGTCAAACTCCACAGGTCCGCCCGCAGGTTCAAATCTGGCACACGAGGCGCCACACGGTTCCACCCCCAATGGCCAACACTGAGCAGCACCCATGCGCAGAGGAGTTGAACGGCGTAATCGCTGACCGGTGGCCAGTCGAACTGTGTCTGACCTCCGGGCAGTTCTTCGGCGGCCCACATCCATCCACCCCAGAGGCCTAGGACCCCCCCAAGCAGCACGCCAAAGGCCAACGTAGCCAAGGCGCCCCGGACCAAAGCCGCGCGAAAGCCTAGGAGCCCTCCGAAGACGGTAACCAATGCGTGCCACGCCAATGGCGTCCAAACGAGGGTCAGGGGGAGGGCCGTATAAAGCTCCGCGACCAAGACACCTTCAGCCAGAAAGCCGATCATGCCAGCGGCCAGCCACCAAGCGGCCCGATCCCAGCGGCGGGCCACGGCGAGCATCGCGATGGCGCTCCACCCGATGACACCATAGGCCAGGACGCCAATGGCCAAATCAGGCTGGAGCGGTAGCGGGTAAAACGCCAGTTCGGACAGCGCATAAAGGATGCAGCCGAGACTGCCGATGCCTACGAGCCGCAGGCCTAGGCCCCGCAACAGGGCACCGGCACGGCTCACGGGTGTTCAGGGCTGTTGACGGACCTAGTCTCGTCCCCACCGCGGCGCGGCACCTGCGGCACCTGCGCCACGTCGCCGAGGCAAAATACCCTCACAGGTCGGGATAGATCGGGAACTGCGCGCAGAGCGCGGTCACTTTGGCCTTAACCGCTCGCTCGACCTCGGCATTGCCGTCGGCGCCATTGGCGGCCAACCCGTCCACAACCTCCACGATGAAGTCGCCGATCTGGCGGAACTCGGCTTCGGCAAAGCCGCGCGTGGTCCCCGCGGGCGACCCGAGGCGGATGCCCGAGGTGATCGTTGGCTTTTCGTCGTCGAACGGAATGCCGTTCTTATTGCAGGTGATGTGCGCGCGGCCCAAAGCGGCCTCGGTGGCGTTGCCCTTCACGCCCTTGGGACGCAGATCGACCAGCATCAGATGCGTATCGGTCCCGCCCGTGACGATGTCCAAGCCACCCTTCATCAGTTGATCGGCCAGCGCCTGGGCATTGGCGATCACTTGGGTCTGATAGTCTTTGAAGCCGGGGCGCAGTGCCTCGCCGAAGGCCACGGCCTTCGCTGCGATCACATGCATCAGGGGCCCGCCCTGGATGCCTGGGAAAATGGCCGAGTTCACCTTCTTGGCGATATCGCCATCGTTGGTCAGGATCATGCCACCCCGCGGGCCACGCAACGTCTTGTGTGTCGTGGTCGTGGCCACATGGGCGTGTGGGAAGGGCGAGGGGTAATGGCCCGAGGCGACCAGCCCCGCGAAATGCGCCATGTCCACCAGCAGGTAAGCGCCCACCGAATCCGCAATCTCGCGCATCTTGGCGAAGTCGATGACCCGCGGAATGGCCGAGCCGCCCGCGATGATCATCTTGGGCTGATGCTCCGTGGCGAGCTCCTGCACCTGGTCATAGTCCAGGGTCAGGTCTTGCTTGCGCACGCCATATTGGATGGCGTTGAACCATTTGCCCGACTGGTTGGGCCGCGCGCCATGGGTCAGGTGACCGCCCGCATCCAAGCTCATGCCCAGGATGGTGTCCCCCGGTTGCAGCAGCGCGGTGAACACGCCCTGGTTCGCTTGGCTGCCCGAGTTGGGCTGCACGTTGGCGAAGTCGCAGCCGAACAGCTCCTTGGCGCGGTTGCGGGCCAATTCTTCGGCGATATCGACGTACTGACAGCCGCCGTAGTAGCGACGGCCCGGATACCCTTCGGCGTATTTGTTGGTCATGACGCCGCCCTGGGCTTCCATGACGGCGCGGCTCACGATGTTCTCGGAGGCGATCAACTCGATCTCGTCGCGCTGACGGCCCAGCTCCAGCCGGGTGGCTTCGGCGATTTCGGCGTCGGTCTCGGCCAGGCCGCGGGTGAAGAAGCCTGTGTCACGGTGAGGGGCATTCATGGCGGGCACTCCGGCTAAAGAATTTCGATGGGGCCTCATACGGCACCCCGCGCAAGGATAGAAGCGCCGGATCGCCGCATTTCAACCCGTCTGCGACGGGCCGGGTGTCACCCATGGGCGTCGGTCTTTCCCATGGGCGTCGCAATGTGCGTGCCATGGCTTGCCTTTCGCCGATCCGGTCGCCAACCCTGGGCGCCTAATCTGGCCGTGAGAGAGGGCCCATGCCCGCCGACCGCAACATCGCTTTCCTGGCCTCCGCCGCCCCCCCCGCGCAAGAGGCGTTGGCCAGCTTGACGGCTCGCTACGGTCAGGTCCCGCCGGACCAGGCTGAGGTGATCGTTGCCCTGGGCGGGGACGGCTTCATGCTTGAGACGCTGCACAGCACCATGGCCCTGGCCGCGCCGACCTATGGGATGAACCGGGGCACCGTCGGCTTTTTGATGAACGAATACGCCGAGGACGATCTGCTTTGGCGTCTGGCCGCCGCTGAAGAGGCCGTGATCCATCCGCTGACCATGCGCGCCACCCGCGCGGGCGGAGAGGTGGTCGAGGCCCTTGCGATTAACGAGGTCTCGCTGCTGCGCGCAGGTCCCCAGGCCGCGCGCTTGCGGATCGCGGTCGATGGGCGGATCCGCATGGACGAGTTGGTCTGCGACGGCGCCCTCGTGGCAACCCCCGCCGGGTCGACCGCCTACAACTACTCGGCCCATGGTCCGATCCTGCCCATCGGGTCCGAGGTTTTGGCCCTGACCGCCATGTCCGCCTTCCGCCCCCGGCGTTGGCGCGGGGCGATCCTGCCGACCTCTGCCACGGTGCGGTTCGACGTCCTCGATGCCGACAAACGTCCGATGATGGCCGAGGCCGATGGCACCTCCGTGCGCGATGTCGTCCGGGTGGAGGTCCGCTCCAACCCCACCATTGCGCACCGCCTGTTGTTCGACCCCGGTCACGGGCTGGAAGAACGGCTGTTGCGCGAGCAATTCACCTGAGCGGGATGACGTCTGGTCAGTCGAGTCGGCCGTGCCAGGTCAACAGCGTTCTGGCGCCTGCATGAGCCCCGCACCAAAAATCCATTCGACACCCGCCGGTCCAAGGTCCACGGCGTCTTGGGCCATGGCACGGCGGATCGCCTCGACCGAGGCGCGCCCGTAAAGCGCCCGGTCCGACGCGATCCGCGCCGTGACAAAGGGCGCCGCAATCGAGGTCCCGGTCACGAACCGCCCTCCGTTGAGGCCCGGGACAAAGACATCCACCCCCGGCGCCGCGATATCCACATGGGGTCCACGGACGGCGTGGCGATAGGGCCGCTGTCGCGCATCCACCGCCGTCACTGCGATCACCGATGAAAATGCAGCGGGAAACTGCTCTGCCGCTTGGGGGCCAGCGTTTCCGACGGCGGCCACCAGAACCATGTCCCGTTCGGCAGCCGTGCGGACCGCGAGATCCAACAGTTTGTTGTACGGTCCCGCCAAAGACAGGTTCACGACACGGACGTCGTTTCGCGCGAACCAGTCCAGCGCACGCACGAGGCTGTCCGCCCCCGCTGCCACATCATTGGGGCCTGTGGCCATCACATCCGCTGCATAGAGTGTCACGCCCCGCAGTCGCGAAGGGTCCGCGAGGACGGAGGCCACATCGGTCCCGTGTTGCATCGGTGGCCTCGGTCCCCGCGCAAACCTTCGGGACACGACCCGCGCGCCCTGCAAACCTGGGGCGGCGGGGTCCACGCCGGTATCTATCAACCCAACCGGACCGACCGCGCGGCACGCGGCCTCGGGCCAGTTCAACGCAGCATTGGCAAACGACAGGGAGGCGGTGTCGGACGTCGGCGCATCCTGTTGCACACGATAGGCGTGGTTTACGCCGACCACCGCCGTGTCCACCCGTGCTTCGAGCGCGGCAATGGCCTCCTGCCCGCTGATCCCCTCTGGCAAGTCCACCGCCACAAGGTAAAGGCCCAGACCATCCAGGTTTTGGCCAGGGTGCGCGGCATACCCCAGGGCCTCTGCCGCGCGGTTGAGCGCCTGGCTCTCTCGCCGCGACGGCACCAGACCGTAGACGCGCCCGACCTCCAGAACGGTCGGGGCTGTGCCGGATCGCGGCCCGGGACCCGAGACGCAGCCCGCCAATGCCAGCCCAACGCAGGCGACAAGACCCAGGTGGATCAGGCGACGCAGGGGCATGGGGCTATAGGCACTTACTTTGGGCATGGCGTCGGGTCTCCCTGGCATGTCTGGCCCTGTGTCGCGCGCCACGGCCTATCGGTTCAATCTTTTTTGACCGGTTGGTTGATTTCAACGTCGCGGCCGTTGCCCCTTGCCCGCCGCGCCGATTGAGAGAGATATAGAAGCATCGCTGCGGCCCGATGCCCGTGGGTCCGCGCCCCTAGTCAAAGGATCGTCCATGGATCGAGATGAGACGACGCTTGCCTATCTGCAGGACCGGCTGTCGCCCGAGGACCGCGCCGCCTTTGAGGCCGAGGCCGCGCGTGATCCGGCCCTTGGCGCGGAACTTGCCGTCCTTCGCCAGGCACGCGTCGCCCTCGCGCCTACGGAGAATGCGGAGCGTCAACGGGCTGGCTGGGCGCGCTTGTCTGCGGCCCTGTCAGCAGGGGACGACGCCACGGGAACCGCCAATGACAATCGGTGGCCCTCCCTGTCCCTGGTGCAGGCGGCTGGCGTCGTGGTCGCCGCAGTCGCCATCTGGCAGTTGGCGGCGGTCCCCTTGTTCACGTCTGATCCGGGCGGGCGCTTCGTCCCTGCGTCCGAGACAGCCGAGGGACCCGCGCTCCAGGTGGTTTTCGCCGCAGGGGCGACCATGGCCGAGGTCAACGCCCTGTTGTCATCGGTCGACGCCGAAGTGGCCTCGGGACCGGGCGCCTTGGGCGTCTATCGCCTGACCTTTGTGGACGCCATGGCCCGCGACGCGGCGCTGGATGTGCTCGCCACGGCGCCGGCCCTCGTGGCAGAGGTCATGGCGGACTGACCGGCAGGCCGCCGCCGGCGCCTCATGGTGTGGACCTGACCTCCACACGCCCGTCCAACATCAGCGGCAGGATCAGGGCATCCCCCAAACGGGCGATATCCGCCAATCCCGGCCCGTACTGGGCCACCGTCTCCGGGCCTGTCGCACCCACCTTGATCAGCGCGCCCGTGATCCAATCGCTGACCATCAGATCGGCGCCCATGCGTACAATCCCGTCCAAATTGCCAAGCTCCGGCGCCAGGACTGTGAGCGCCTGGGTCGTCAGATCAACGGCCAGCAGGTCTCCGGCCCGTTCTGTCGAGAAATCATCCCGCAGGCCCGCCCCCCAGGAGCCGACCACCAGACGGTCCCCATCCAGCAGCAGGCCGTTGGGATGCGACAAGGCCGGATCCTGCATCCACATCGTCAGCGCCCCATCGGCATAGCGCCAAATGCTGTCTGTCATCATGTCGCTGATAAACGCCTGTGTCCCGTCCGTCGTCACATCGTTCAGGAAGACAGCCCCCGGAGCTTTCAGGCTCTGAATGCGGGTGCCGGTTACCCGGTCGATCACGTGCAGGTGGGTAAGGTCACTGACCAGTAGATGATCGCCCAACAGGGCCAGACCCTTTGGGGCATCCAGGCCGGTGACCCAATCCGCGTCCAACATCTGTCCATCCGGCGACAGCACCGCCAACCCACCGCTGCCATCGGCCGCCCCGGGATCGCCGCCGATGATGCTCAGCACGATATGGTTTTGCTCTGGGTCGAAGACGGCGCTTTCCGGCATGTCGAACGGCCCCGCTGTCCAGCGCAGGTCATCGGCGACGACGGGCGCCGGTAAGGCCGCAAACGTGCACAGGGCGATGGTCAGGGCAGGGGAGAGTGACTGGGGCATGACAGGGTCCTTTCGTTTGGACCCATGACCGCATTAAGATACGATGATTGCCACTTTGATATGTCTGGTATCAAAAACCGATACCAATCTCACGCTGAGGCGTCATCCCATGTCTCCAGACCTGTTCGAAGTCCTCAAATTCACGCTGAAGGCCAGACGCATGACCTATGCGAGCCTGGCTGCGCGGCTCCACCTGTCCGAGCCGACCGTCAAGCGCATCTTCGCGGAGCGCGATTGCAAGATGAGCCGCTTGGACGAGATCTGCGCGGTGCTCGGCTTGACCCTGGAAGATCTGGTAGCCGAGGCCGCGCGGATCGAGGTGCAACCGACCGATCTGTCCCGTCAGGTGGAGGCGCGCCTGGCCGACGACCGGCCAGCGTTCCATCTGTTTCTTCTGTTGCTGGACGGGATGACAGCGGACACAGTCCAAGCGCACTATGCCCTGTCAGACACAGCCCTGTTTGACATCGCGCGGCGCCTTGAGACGCTTGGCTTGGTCGATGTTCTGCCCGGAGGGGCCCTGCGCCTTCGGGTCCAGGCGCCAGTGCGGTTTCGACGGGATGGGCCCCTGCATCGCGGGTTGATGGATCTGAACATGGCCTTTCTGCGCGCAACTTTCTTGCGCCCCGATGGTCCCCAATCGGCCTTTGGGACCCAGACGCGCCAGGTCTCTGGGGCGACGGCGCGGCACATGGTGTCTCGCCTTCGGGATCTGGAGGCCGAACTGTCAGATCTGGCCCGGCGCGATCAACTGACCCACGCGCCCGATGCGTTGCACACCTATAAGCTGACTACGGCTTGGGCCCCGATCTCATTCGTCGATCTTCTCGCGTTGGATACCCCATAGGCCATCGCACCTGGCAACGAATGGCGGCTTTCGGTTCGGTGCAATCCGCCCTAGAACCCGCCAGGACTTCTTCTCGGAGACACCCATGCCCCGCACGCTCATCACCTCGGCCATTCCCTATATCAACGGCATCAAGCACCTGGGGAACCTGATCGGCAGCCAACTGCCTGCCGATCTTTATGCCCGCTATGCCCGGGCGCGTGGACACGAGGTGATGTTCATCTGCGCCACCGATGAACACGGCACCCCGGCTGAACTGGCGGCGGCCAAGGCCGGGAAACCAGTGGCCGATTACTGCGCCGAGATGTGGCAGGTCCAAAAGGATCTGGCCGACGGGTTCCGGTTGTCCTTTGACCACTTCGGACGGTCGTCGTCGCCCCAGAACCATCGTCTGACCCAGCATTTCGCCGGGCGCTTGGCCGAGGCCGGGCTGATCGACGAACGGTCGTCGCGTCAGGTCTATTCCAACGCCGACGGACGGTTCCTGCCCGACCGCTATATCGAGGGGACCTGCCCGAACTGCGGCTTTGAGGACGCGCGCGGCGACCAATGCGACAATTGCACCAAACAGCTTGATCCCACCGATCTGATCAACCCGCGCTCCACCATTTCCGGCTCCACCGATCTGGAGGTGCGGGAAACCAAGCACCTGTACCTTAAGCAATCGCAGTTGAAGGATAAGCTGGACGCCTGGATCGACAGTCAAGACGGCTGGCCGGTGCTGACGACCTCCATCGCGAAGAAATGGCTGCATGATGGTGACGGCTTGCAGGACCGGGGCATCACCCGCGATTTGGATTGGGGGATCCCGGTCAAAAAGGGCGACGCCGATTGGCCCGGGATGGAAGGCAAAGTCTTCTACGTCTGGTTCGACGCTCCTATCGAATACATCGCGGGCACGGCCGAATGGGCCGAGGCGCAGGGGAAGGCGGAGGCCGACTGGCGACGCTGGTGGCGTACGGATGAGGGCGCGGAAGACGTGCGCTACGTGCAGTTCATGGGCAAGGACAACGTGCCCTTCCACACGCTCAGCTTTCCTGCGACCTTGCTTGGATCGGGCGAGCCTTGGAAGACGGTCGATTACCTCAAGTCGTTCAACTATCTGAACTACGACGGTGGTCAGTTCAGCACCTCCCGCGGGCGGGGCGTCTTTATGGACCAGGCGCTAGAGATCCTGCCCGCCGATTACTGGCGCTGGTGGCTGCTGTCCCATGTGCCGGAGAGCAGCGATACCGAATTCACGTGGACCGCGTTTCAGACCGATGTGAACAAGGATCTGGCCGATGTCTTGGGCAACTTTGTCAGCCGCGTCACGAAGTTCTGCCGGGCAAAGTTCGGAGAGGTCGTGCCCGAGGGCGGGAATTGGGGCGCCCAGGAAGAGGCGCTGATCAAGACGTTGACGGGGCGGCTGGACACCTACCAGCTCCACATGGACGCCATCGAGATCCGCAAGGCCGCGGGCGAGTTGCGCGCCATCTGGGTTGCGGGCAACGAGTACCTGCAGGAGGCCGCGCCTTGGTCCACCTTCAAGACCGACCCCGCGCGGGCAGCGGGCCAGATCCGATTGGCTCTGAACTTGATCCGTCTTTATGCGGTTCTGTCGGCGCCGTTCATTCCGGATGCGGCGCGCGCGATGCTGTCGGCTCTGGGAACCGAAGACGACGCCTGGCCTGAGGATGTCCGCGTGGCCCTTGCGGTCTTGCCTGCGGGCCATGGCTTCACGGTTCCAGACGTGTTGTTTGCCAAAATCACCGACGACCAGCGCGAAGATTGGGCCGAGCGATTCGCCGGAACGCGCGCCTGATCGGGGGGGGACCTGCGGTACACCGCAGGTCTGCCTCCGCTGACGCGGAGGCGGCGCCAGGTGCTTAGGTGAAAACGTCCCAGAGAAGTTTCACAGACACCAGCAACAGGGCGATCTCGACCAGCAGGAAGAAGACGTGCTGCGGCAGCCATCGACTAATGCGCGACCCGCTCCAAGCCCCCGCGACCGCAAAGGGGGCGAGCCAGAGGACCGATTGAAGGCTGTCCGATGTGATTTGCCCCGCCGCGATAAAGGCGGGCAGTTTCATGAGGTTCACGCTGGCGAAGAAGATGGTCGTGGTGCCCAGGTAGCGCATCTTTTCGAGGCGCTGGGGCAAGATATAGGCCTGATAGGGCGGCCCTCCGGCATGGGCGATGTAGCTGGTCAGGCCAGCCAGCGCCCCCAGAACCACCCCGCGAGATGCCTCGACCGGACGGGGCGGTGCGACAAGGCCCCTCAGCCGGTTGCGCCATGTTGTGCTTACATAGGCCAAACCGATCCCGGCCAGCAAAAGCCGAACGGGATCGCCAGAAATATATGAAATCGCTAAGTATCCAAAGGCCACACCCACGGCGCCCGCAGGCAGCAAGATACGGAGGTTGGCCCAGGAAAAGGACCGGCGGAACAGATGCACCGCATAGACGTCGGCCACGTGGTAGAGCGGCAGTAGCAAACCCGCCGCAAGCGCTGGATCCATGTAGAGCGACAGGAGCGGCACGGACAGGATCGCCATCACGGGCATCCCGCCTTTGGAGATGCCGAGAATAAAGGCCGCCAGTCCGGCGACGATCCAAAAGTCCATACCTACACCGATGCGCTGCCGCGACCCGATCGCCCCATGCCTGAGCCCTCTGTCGCGCGCAACCACTTGCGCCCGCGTCCGGGGATGCGGATGACTGGGGAATGACGACGCTTACCCTTGGGGCCTTCGCCTACATCGTGCCGGACTATGACGCCGGGATTGCGTTCTTCACGGCGCTTGGCTGGCGCCTGGCCGAGGACGTCGACCAGGGCCATAAGCGCTGGGTCACCGTGACGGACGGACACATCAAGCTCGTCCTTGCCCAAGCGGACGGTCCCGCCCAGCGTGCGGCCATTGGCGCCCAGTTCGCTGGCCGCGTTGGGCTGTTTCTCTATACCGATGATTTTGCTGCCGCTGCCGCTCGGATCGTTGCGGCCGGTGGTCAGTTTCAAGAGGCGCCGCGCCGCGAATCATACGGAACCGTCGCGGTTTGGACGGACCCTTGGGGCACGCGCTGGGACCTTATCGAGGCGACTTCAGGGCAGGATTGACCGCGTATTCGGAACAATACTCCGCAGGCTTCGTAAGCCGTTTCTCCAGACTGTGGCAATTTTAAGATTTGCGTTGACGCCAAGGGGGCAGCCACGGACCTTGCCGGAGTCTGCATTGCCTGGGGAATGATCATGTTGGGACTAGTTGCACTCGTTTTACTCGGCGGCGGTTTGCTGCTGACGCTGTTTGATGACGACGATGAGACCGGCAGCAGCCCCGATCCGCTGGATGGTGGCAACGGCGACGACCAACTGACCGGAACAGACGACGCCGAGCAGATGACCGGCGGGCGCGGAAACGACCTGCTGGATGCGTTGGATGGCGATGACACGGTCCTTGGCCAGGTTGGCAACGACACGCTCAATGGGGATGGCGGCAACGACAGCCTGCAGGGCGGGAATGGTGCGGACCTTCTGAACGGCGATGCGGATAACGATACCCTGTTGGGGAATGCGGGCAATGACGTGCTCAATGGCGGCGGCGGTGAGGACGTTCTGTCCGGGAACGACGGCAATGACCTGCTGAACGGTGGCCCTGCGGCCGACAGGCTTGCGGGCGGGTTTGGTGAAGACGTGCTCCGGGGCGATGGTGGCGATGATACCTTGCTCGGTCAGACGGGACGGGATGAGTTGATCGGCGGCGCCGGTGACGACATCCTGCGCGGCGGCTTCGGCGATGACACGCTCCGCGGCTCCGTTGGAAATGATGAGTTGCGCGGCGAAGTGGGCAATGACTCGCTCTTTGGAGCCGAGGACGATGACACAATCAGCGGCGATGACGGTGACGACACCATCGACGGGTCCCAAGGCAATGACCTGATGGATGGCGGCGCGGGCAATGATGTCATCTTTGACTTCAGCGGATCTAACACCATCGACGGTGGCGGTGGGGACGATTCCATCGGACGTCTCGATTTGGATGGGATCGGCGCGCCTGGGATTGATGTGATCGACGCGGGCAGCGGCAATGACACGATCGTGCTGGGCGATGCTGACTTAGTGACCGGCGGAACCGGGGCCGATGAATTCCAAGTGTTTGGATCTGCGGCAGAGGACGTTCCTGTCATTGAGGATTTCAACGCGGACGAAGACGATCTGATCTTGCTCGTCGATGGGTTGGCCATCGACGGCACGCCGGAGCCCACGGTCACGGTGCGCGCGGTCGGTGCGGACGTGATCGTGACGGTGGACGAGGTCGATTACGTGCGCCTCAACAACGTCACGGCGCCGCCTGCGATTGTTCTGCGCGACAGCGGGGTCTGAGACCCCAGCCGCACCGCGCGGACCCGTGGACAACTCAACCTTTTGGTAACCGCTCCGCCCGACAAGGGCGGGGCTGCAGCATTTTCTAGACAGGACGGCCGACGGGCCCCATGGCGTGACGCCCCATGGGCACCGGGTGGTCGGGCCCGCCCCCCATCAGACCTTCGCACAGGGTGCGGGGGCCTCCCATTTGGTTCGGTCGTCCGCCCCTCGGGTGGCGCCATCCCCTAAACATGCGAGATCTCGCCAGAGCCGTTCAATGCCCTCTTGAACGGCCCGAAAGGCGTTCACACATCTTGAGGTGTCAGACGCCAAGATGGGTCTGACGCACTTGTCCCCGGCCCGCGTTTGGGAGGGGGCGCACATCTGTATCGCTTCAAGAAGGATGCATCGAATGCGAACCTATGATTTCACGCCGCTCTATCGCGCCACCGTTGGCTTTGACCGCATGGCCACTCTGCTCGATCGGGCCATGGCCGCCGATACGGCGACGACCTACCCGCCCTACAATATCGAGAAGCGGGGCGACGATGCTTACCGCATTTCCATCGCGGTCGCTGGTTTTGCCGAAGAAGACCTGTCAATCGAAGTGCGCGAGGCACAGCTGACGGTCACCGCTCGCAAGGCGCCGCGCGATGAGAAGACGACCTACCTGCACCGGGGCATTGCCCAGCGAGCCTTTGAAAAGACGTTCCAATTGGCGGACCACGTCCATGTGACCGGCGCCGCCCATGTGGATGGGATGCTGCATATCTCCCTTGAGCGGCAGGTCCCCGAGGCCCTGAAGCCCCGTCAGATCGCCATTACGCGCGGCGGCGACACGCCCGCGCTTGAGGCGACGTCCGAGACCGTCGAGGTGTAACGCCGACCCAGGACTGTGCCTCCGGCCGAGACGAAGCAGCGCGCGCCCCCGCCCCCCGGGGGCGCGCGTTTTATTGTGTACCTGGGTCTGGTCAGGGGCCGATGACGTTGAGGGTATGCGGGCATATTTTTGGAACATCGAAAGGGGGGCGCCGGGTTTGCGACTGGGCGTCTGTGGAGCAGAACCGGTATCTCTGGGCGGGCGCGGGTGTTTGGTGCCAGGGTCTGCGGCGTTGTTCGATAGGCTGAATGGCTCGGACTGAGACAGTCTTTGCCATGGTTCTTGTAAGGGCGTTTCTATTGAGATGACCGCTGGGGTGGGAGAAGAACGTCTGGCCCGTCGGCGTGCCTGGTGGGGCGTCGTGCGCGCCGTTACGGGGCTTTCAGGCGCGCCTAGCCTAAAACCACTGTCCCGGCTCCATTAGGCCCAGGTCCATGAGTTGTTGCGCGCGCCAGTCGAAGCGCACCGACCCGTCCCAATCTAACCGATCGATCGCTGCTCGGCTGCCCGGGTTCGTCGCCAGAGCCTTGGCCGCGCGAAACGAGGCGACACAGGCGGTCATGGAATGGTGCCAGGGGGCAGAGACGGTGCACATCTCCGGGTCGCTCACGGTATGGTCGGGCAAAAGCATCAGGCCCTTGCGGGCGCGAAACATGGAGACGCGGTCGATGCGGCGGCGATCCCAGGGAATATGCTCCTCGAACCGCCAGCGCAGACCCCCGAAAATGTCGATCTGTCGGTCTTTGACCTCGCCCGCGTCGTCGTCCCAGCGGGCCAACGCGTAGTAGCCCGCCGCGTCCATCCAGGCGTCAGTGGTATCGACACCGTTTCGCCCTGGGTCCATGTCCCGGGCGTAGAGATCCACAATGCAGGTCAGGATCGCATCGCGGCGTTCCTCGGTGCAGAAGGTCATCGCCTCGCCCACAGTGCGGGTCTCGCAAAACGGGGTGAATAGGTACTCGGCGTTGTGGGCCCAGGCCGTCCAGGCCCCATCGGGCCGCCCGGGCAGCAATGCGTTGACACAGGCGCAGGCCATGTCCTCGGGCCGGTGGTCCAGCCGCACAAGATGTACCCCATCGGGCAGGGGGGCGGGCGGCGCCACGCCAGGTGCCAGAGCAAGGACAATGGTGCCAAAGCCTAAGGTTACGTGATGGGCGAGGGTGCCCGCGACCTCCACCCCGTCTTCGCAGACGATGACCATCAGCGGCTCGGCACCCAGACTGGCTGCGGCCTTGGCCAGATCGGTGAGGGAGGTCAGCTCCATGTCGGGTCCGATGCCAAAAGGTTGCGCGTCTCCCCGCCGGGTGTCCCATGGCAGGCGGGTCTTTCGCAAGTCCGCGTCCTGCGCTATGCCCCCGCAACCCCCTCTTTTGCTAGGACGCGAGGCGCGCGATGACCGACCGGCCCAAGAAGCTGCACGTGAAGACCTACGGCTGCCAAATGAATGTCTATGACAGCGAGCGGATGGCCGAGGCCATGGGGCCGCAGGGGTATGTGACGACGGACCGCCCCGAGGAGGCGGACCTGATCCTGCTCAACACCTGTCACATCCGGGAAAAGGCCGCCGAGAAGGTCTATTCCGAACTGGGGCGCCTCAAGACGCTGAAGGCCGATAATCCCGATCTGCGTATCGGCGTGGCGGGCTGCGTGGCCCAGGCGGAAGGGGCGGAGATCATGGCGCGACAACCGGCCGTGGATTTGGTGGTGGGGCCCCAGGCCTATCACCGCTTGCCCGATCTGGTTGCGCGGGCCCGGGCCGGTGAGCAGGCGCTAGATACGGACATGCCCGAAGAGGACAAGTTCGAGCATCTGCCCCAGGCCAGGACGCCCGCCGCGCGCCCGACGGCCTTCCTGACCGTGCAGGAGGGGTGCGACAAGTTCTGTGCCTTCTGCGTGGTGCCCTACACCCGTGGCGCCGAAGTGAGCCGCCCGGCCAAGCGGCTGCTGTCTGAGGCGCGCGCGCTGGTGGACCGTGGCGTCAAGGAAATCACGCTGCTGGGTCAGAACGTTAACGCCTACCATGGCGACGGCCCAGAGGGCGGCACTTGGAGCTTGGCTGACCTGATCTGGGCGCTGGACGGGATCGATGGGTTGGAGCGGATCCGGTTCACCACCTCGCATCCCAACGATTTCACGGATGATCTGATCGCGGCCCATGGGACCTGCGCCAAGCTGATGCCCTACCTGCATTTGCCGGTGCAGGCGGGCAGCGACCGGATCCTGAAGGCCATGAACCGCAAGCACACGGCGGCCCAGTATATCGAGTTGATCAACCGGTTGCGCGCCGCGCGGCCCGATCTGCTGCTGTCTGGCGATTTTATCGTGGGCTTCCCCGGAGAGACCGATGCGGATTTCGAGGACACCCTGCGCTTGGTAGAACAGGTGGGATACGGACAGGCCTACAGCTTCAAGTACTCCGCCCGTCCGGGCACGCCCGCCGCCGAGAAGCAGGGCGTCTCAGATGCCGTCGCCTCGGAGCGGCTGCAGCGGTTGCAAGCGCTTCTGACCCGGCAGCAGCAGGCGGCGCAGCAGGCCATGGTCGGGCGGGAAACAAGCGTGCTGTTTGAAAAGGCAGGGCGTCTGCCGGGACAGCTTGTGGGCAAGTCCGAGTATCTGCAGGCCGTTCACGTTGAGGCACCCGATTCGCTGCGGGGGCAGGTAGCCCACGTTCGCGTGACCGAGGCGAAGGCAAATTCCCTGGCCGCGGTGCTGATCTAGCCCCGCCGGGCTGGAATTGGCGCCCGATCAAGGACAGTCCGCTTGAATGCCAAAGGCTGTTTCCAGTTAACCTATTGATTGGACTGTTTATTCACTTCCCCTGTACTTCCCTGTCATAAGCCTGCTGAGGGTGAGGATCGGTTGCGTCGGCGTCTGCCAGACCGCGCACCTCGCCTAAGGGGAGATCGAGATGACAGTGATGAGATCCATGCTTTTCATGGCGGCGGCGGCGATGGCGTTTGTCCCTATGGCCGCTCCGGCGGGACACCACAGTGCCCAGGTGCGGACCCAGGACGTTCGGATCACCGTGAGCTGCGCGCGCTTTTCGCTGAAGGGCGTCATTTGGGATAAACCCCAGGCCGTCTTCCTGGATGACCTGGTGCGGGCGGGCTATTCGCCCGAGCGCGCTTACGCCATCGGAAACCGGATTTGCCGGGACGAAGCCCTGGTCGGCAACACAGCAGCCATGGGTGCCACAATGCGGAATATTCTGCGCGCCTCGCCGCCTGGACGCTGACACCTGTTGCTGATCGGTGGTCAACGGACCTGATCAGGAGCCGGTTCGACGGGCCCTAGACACGCCCGGCCAAGAGAGTTCGGCAAAATGCTGCTGTTAGGCTGTGGATAAGTCCTGCCAAAGCTAGAGTGGCCACACCATCCGATGATGCTGGCCCGGAAATCCGTCTAGATATGGTGATTTGGGCTTTGCTCACACGCAATGTTTGCTACTCTGGACAGCATAAGCCGCGCCCACATGCGTTGTCTTGCCCCTAGGTCACCCTGTTGGCTGTGGAAATCCATGTGGATAGGCGGTGACCGGATTAGGCAAAACAGGGGGACAGGGTGTCTCGTTTCTCAATGAAGTCGCTACGATTGGTGGCTGCGGGTCTGGTGGCGACTGCCATCGCCATGACCGCTCCGGCATCGGCGCAGAACGTGGGCGATGTGGGGCAGGACTCCGCCGGCAACGTGTACACTTTCATCTTGGATACCGACGGCAATGGTCGTTGGATCCGGGGCCGCGTCGCTGAGGGGCGGGAGCGGACCATCCTGGCGGAACGCTATACCCCGACCATTTGGACCGACCCCGATGGCTGCGAGCATTGGGTTATGGATGATGGCGTCGAAGGTTTCATGACGCCCCATGTGACGCCAGACGGCCGCCCGGTGTGCAACCGCGCCCAGGCTTGCGGTGTGATGCAAACCGATCAGTTCTTCGCCACCGACAGCGCCCGGATCCATGCGGCGGGTCGCGCCGAATTGGTTCGCTTCTTCCAGAGCGCCTCGGCCAGTGCCTATGGCATCCAAGGCCACACCGACAGCCGGGCTTCGGACGCTTATAACCTGCGCCTCAGCAAGCGCCGTGCGGATGCTGTGGCCGATGTGGCCCGCTCCACCGGCGCCCGGGTGATCGATGTGCGTGGGCTGGGCGAACGCCAGCCGCGCGCAACGAACGGCACGGCTGCGGGTCAGGCACAGAACCGCCGCGTCGAAGTGATTTGCTACCGCTAAGAGGGGATGGAGATATGACCACCATCACGAAGACCATCGCCCTTTTGGCCTGCGCCGGTGCCCTCGCGGCCTGCGACACCGATAACTCGGGTGACAAAACCGTGGACCGCCAGCTGATCGGCCGGTCGTCCCTGCAGGAACTGTCGCCGGGCATCTGGGTCGACCCCCAGGGCTGTGACCACTGGCTGATCGACGACGGTGTCGAAGGGTACTTGTCAGCGCGCCTGTCGCCAGATGGCAAGCCCGTCTGCTCGGGGACGGCCCCGCCGGAATATGTCACCGGCCCGTTCCGTGGCGGCCAGGATGTCAACGATCCGATCTGATTTGGCTGTCACACAGAATATGTGTTCGGCATGAAACAGGGGGCCGCGGCGGAACCGTCGCGGCCCCCGTTGCGTCTGTCTCAGGACCGTCGCATCAATGGGTCAGACCGGCCCGAATGATCGACCAACCGGAAGGAGCCGCTTTGGCCACAACCCTCGCCCCTGACGCCCTGGATGCCATCGCGCTCCAACTCGACTTTCCCGACAACCGTTTGATGATCGACCTGGTTGGCCCGTCCAGCGCCCATTTGGCCCAGATAGAGCAACTGGTGGGCGTGCAAATCGTCCATCGCGGCAACACCTTGATCGTCCACGGTGAGGCCGCGCCCGAGGCGGAGCGCGTTCTGGGCGCGCTCTATGCGCGGCTAGAGGCGGGCAAGGACGTCAGCATGGGCGTGATCGACGGGTTGATCCGTCTGCGCGGGGATGAGGCCGAGGCGCGAGAAGGCGATCAGAAGGAGCTGTTCGCGGGGCCACCCCTGGAAATCCGCACCCGCAAAAAGACGATGGAGCCCCGCACCGAGGCCCAGAAAGCCTATACCCAGGCGCTGCTCGACAATGAGCTGACCTTCGGGATTGGCCCAGCTGGGACGGGCAAGACCTATATCGCCGTGGCGGTGGCCGTGTCCAAGTTCATCTCGGGCGAGGTTGACCGGATCATCCTGACCCGCCCGGCGGTGGAGGCGGGGGAAAAACTGGGCTTCCTGCCCGGCACCCAGGATGAAAAGGTCGATCCCTATATGCAGCCGCTTTACGACGCGCTGAATGATTTCTTGCCGGGCAAGCAGTTGGCGAAACTGCGCGAAGAAAAACGGGTTGAGATTGCGCCCCTGGCGTTCATGCGGGGGCGCACCCTGTCCAATGCCTTCGTGATCTTGGACGAGGCGCAGAACGCGACCACCATGCAGATGAAGATGTTCCTGACCCGGCTGGGGCAGGGGTCGCGCATGGCGATCACGGGCGACCGGTCCCAGGTGGATCTGCCGCGCGGGGTGCAGTCGGGGCTGCGCGATGCGGAAGCGATCCTGAAGGGGACCGACGGCATCAGCTTCAACTACTTCACGGCGACGGATGTGGTGCGTCACCCCTTAGTGGCCAAGATTATCCAAGCCTATGAGGCCGATGACACCCGTCGCGAAGCCGCGCGCCTGGCCCGCGAGGAGCGGGAGTGACCCACGACCCAGCCGCACAAAGGGCGGCGACCGAGGTGCTTTGGGCGGAGATCACGGGCCAGGGCACACCGCCGGATAAGGGGATGCTCGATCTGCATTTTGTCGCCGGTGCCGAGGCCGACGCGACGGAGTTCATGGGGTGGCTCGAAGACCACGGATATGACGTGGAACACTATGAGGCCGACGAAGACGAGGAAGAGACGATTGAGGCGCAGACGCCCGAGATGCGCCTAAGCCTTGAGGCGATCCTGGAGGAGGAACGTCGGACAACGGAGGCCGCGCTCGGCTACGGCTATCGCCCCACGGGCTGGGGCGTGATGTTCACATGACGGTCGATGTCCTGATCGAGGACGACCGTTGGACGGCCTTGGAGCGTCTGGCCGCCGTCGCCGTTCCAGCGGCATTGGCCGAAACGGTGGATGGTGGCTTGGCCTGGGAGGTGGCGGTGCTGGGCTGTGACGATGCGCGTATCGCGACCCTGAATGCGGATTTCCGGGGCAAGCCCCGCCCGACCAATGTCTTGTCCTGGCCCTCGGCAGAGCGGGCACCAGAGGTTCCCGGCGAGCTGCCCCCGCCACCCGACACCCATGACCCGGAACTCGGCGATATCGCGATTGCCTTTGAGACCTGCGCGCGCGAGGCGTCGGAACAGGGGAAGACCTTTGACGCCCATGTGATCCACCTGCTGGTCCATGCCACCCTCCATTTGCTGGGCTATGACCACGAGACGGAGGCCGATGCCCTGCGCATGGAATCGCTCGAAGTTAAAATACTCAAGGAATTGGGCCTTCCCGATCCCTATGCCGACGCGTAGAGTGTCGGAGTCGGCAATATGGCCGGCGTCACTTACGGGGGACCCTTCGGTCCGATGGACAACGACGGCTCGTCTAGCGCGGCGCATCGCGCGCCGACGGAAGACACAACGACAGACATCACGCCAGACGACCCTGCAGGTCGGTCCGGTTTTCTCAAACGCCTCTTTGGCGGCGCGCGGTCCCCGTCGGTCCCCGCAGCTCCGCCGGTCGCCGCGGATGTCTCTCCGCCACGGGCGATGCCCGGGCTCAAGAACCTCCGACTGAAACGGCTCGACGATGTTCTGATCCCTCGGGCGGAGGTTGTCGCCGTGCCGGTCGATATCTCCCTTCATGATCTGGTGGCCAAGTTCCGTGAAAGCGGCATGACGCGATTGCCGGTCTTTCAGGGGACCTTGGACGAGCCCCTGGGCATGATTCACCTCAAGGATTTGTCCCTGAACCATGGCTTCAACGGGGATCGGGACAAGCCGCTCGATTTGGAGCCGCTGATCCGCCCTCTGATCTACGCGCCGCCGTCCATGCCCATCGGCGTGCTGCTCACCAAAATGCAGACGCAGCGCATCCATATGGCCTTGGTCATCGACGAATATGGCGGCGTGGATGGGCTGGTGACGTTGGAAGACCTGATTGAACAGGTCATTGGTGAAATCGAGGACGAACACGACCAAGAGGAAGGCAAGTTCTGGCGCCAGGAAAAGTCCGGCTGCTACCTGGCCTTGGCGCGCACGCCTCTGTCGGATTTCGAAGCGGAGATCGGGTTCAAACTGATCGAGGGTGAGGACGAGGAAGAGATCGACACCCTGGGCGGGTTGGTCTTTATCCTCGCCGGCCGCGTTCCCGCCCGGGGGGAGGTCATTCCCCATGCCTCCGGTGCCGAGATCGAAGTGGTGGACGCCGATCCCCGTCGGATCAAGCGCCTGCGGCTCCGAATGCCCGCCGCCGCCTAGACAGTCGCAGCACATCTCCAGACGAGGCGATCCCACGACGACCGCTCGGGTCACGGGCGTCCATCGATCGGCGCAGCCCTCGCACGGCAAGCCCGTCGACCAGGGGAAACCGCAAAACGGAAAGCCGGAACTTACCAGTCCACCGGCCTCCGAACTGGCACCCACCTTCCATCGAGAGCCTTGCCGCCGCCCTTTCGATGTTCCCCAAATATGCCAATACACCCGTTGCGCCACGCGCGCGACGCACCCATTTCTGGGTCCACCGCTGCCCAGTGCCGAGGCGGCAAGCCAGAGTGAGTCGATTTCGCAAGACCTCCGCGCCAGGACATGTTGGAAGGAGAGCGCGGAGCTCTTGGGATCAGGGCCTCCCGATCCTGATTGAGGCGAGGCGTCCATGGCACGGCTGTTTCCAACTTGGTTTGTTACCCCCGTCTTGCTGATCCTTGCCGGTGTGGGGGCGGCCTTGGGACAGGCGCCTTGGGGCCTCTGGCCCGTGGCGCTTGGGGGGTATGCCTTGGGGCTGTCTCTCATGACGTCCTCAGCGCGGCCCGTGCTTGCGGGATGGCTGTTCGGCACCGCGCATTTTGGCCTGTCGCTGCATTGGATTGTGGAGCCTTTCCTGGTGGATGCCGCCCAAACAGGGGCCTTGGCGCCCGTGGGGTTGATCGCCATGGCCGGGGGCATGGGCGTGTTCTGGGCTTCGGCGGCTGGCCTGGGACGGCGGCTGGAGCACGGTGCGCTCGGCATGGCCGTCGCGCTCTGTCTGGCGGAATTGGCGCGCGCCTATGTGTTGACCGGCTTCCCCTGGGCTTTGCCGGGACACGTGTTCATCGCCTCTCCGGCGCTTCCGGCAGCGGCTTGTTTGGGCGCCCATGGGCTGGGGCTGTGCCTGCTGCTGGGGCTTGGGTTGGTGCTGCGATGGCGGGCCGCGCCCGCGGTGCTTGGCGTAGCGCTTTTGGCGACCCCGTTTGTCTTAGCGGCGCTCCTGCCGTCCGCGCCCCCCGCGACCGGGGCGGCCCCCACCGTGCGCTTGGTGCAACCCAATGCGCCGCAACATCTGAAGTGGGACCCCGAATGGATGGGGATCTTCTTTCGAAGGGGGTTGGAGGCAACGGCGGCCGAGGGCACTCCCGATGCGGTGATCTGGCCCGAGACCTCCTTGCCCCAACTGCTGGGCCGGTCCGGAGACGTCCGACCCATGGTGGCCCGTGCCAGCGGCGGGGCGCCCATCGTCATCGGAGTGCAGCGGTATGACGAGGCGGGCGCTCCCCGGAATGGCCTCGCCGTGCTGACCGGACACGGCGGTACGGTTGAGACGATCTATGACAAGCACCGCTTGGTTCCATTTGGCGAATACCTTCCCTTGCCTGGGGTTGCCGAGGCCCTTGGGTTCGGTGCCTTGGCCAAGCAATTGGCGGGACGTTACGCGCCCGGTCCTGGCCCTCGGCTGATCGACGTGCCGGGTTTGGGCGCCGTGCTTCCGATGATCTGCTACGAAGCGATCTTTCCCCAGGATATCCGGCGCGTGGAGCGTCCCCGGGCCATCCTGCACCTGACCAATGATGCTTGGTTTGGAACCTACGCGGGGCCAGCGCAGCATCTCGCGCTGGCCCGTCTTCGCGCCGCTGAGAGCGGGCTACCCCTGGTGCGGGCTGCGAATACAGGGATTAGTGCAGCGATCAATGGGCGCGGTGAGGTGCTGGCAACGCTCGGGCTGGGGCGGGCGGGTCACCTGGATGTGACCTTGCCGCCCGCGCTGCCGGAAACGGTCTATGTCAAGACAGGCGATTGGGTCGTGGGTGCGACCCTGGTGCTGCTGTTGATCGGCCTATCGGTGCTCGGGCGGCGGAAAACGGTGGACGTTACGCCAGATCGGGCTTAGCCACCGGGACAGCACCCCAACGGCTTCCTGACGGGGTTTGCGCAGTTTGATCGGAGCATCCCCCATGAGCAGTCGCCAGTCCTATTCCTTTACCTCGGAATCCGTGTCCGAGGGCCATCCAGACAAGGTCTGTGACCGCATTTCCGATGCCGTTCTCGATGCCTTTCTGTCCGAAGAGCCAGAGGCCCGCGTGGCCTGTGAGACCTTTGCGACCACCAACCAGGTCGTCATCGGCGGTGAGGTCGGGTTGTCCGATCAGGACACGCTCAAAGACTACATGGGCAAGATCGATCAGATCGCCCGCGCCTGCATCAAGGACATCGGCTATGAGCAGGACAAGTTTCACCACGCCACCTGTGACGTGCTGAACCTGCTGCACGAGCAATCCGCCCATATCGCCCAGGGTGTCGATGCCTCCGAGGATAAGGACGAGGGCGCGGGCGATCAGGGTATCATGTTCGGCTATGCCTGCGATGAGACGCCCGATCTTATGCCCGCGCCGATCCAATACGCCCACGCGATCCTGCGGCGCCTGGCCGAGGTCCGCAAGAACGGCACCGAGCCGACCCTGGGTCCCGATGCCAAGTCGCAGTTGACCGTCCGCTATGAGGGAGGGCGGCCCGTGGGCGTGTCCTCCGTGGTGCTTTCGACCCAGCACCTGGACGAGACCATGACCTCCGAGGACGTGCGCGCCGTGGTGGAGCCTTACATCACCGAGGTGCTTCCCGAGGGCTGGTTGGATGCCTCGACCGAATGGTGGGTGAACCCGACGGGCAAGTTCGTGATCGGCGGCCCCGATGGCGATGCGGGCCTAACCGGGCGCAAGATCATCGTGGACACCTATGGTGGGGCGGCGCCCCATGGGGGCGGGGCCTTCTCCGGTAAGGATCCGACCAAGGTGGACCGCTCGGCGGCCTATGCGGCGCGCTACCTTGCCAAGAACATCGTGGCCGCGGGCATGGCAACGCGGGCGACATTGCAGTTGAGCTATGCCATCGGCGTGGCCAAGCCCCTGTCGATCTATGTGGACACCCATGGCACCGGCGAGGTGCCCGAGGCCGAGATCGAACGCGCCGTCGCCTCGGTGATGGACCTGACACCGCGCGGCATCCGTCAGCATCTGGGCCTGAACCGCCCGATTTATCAACGAACGGCGGCCTATGGTCACTTCGGTCGCCAGCCCGAGGCCGATGGCGGCTTCTCCTGGGAGCGGACGGATCTGACTGAGGCGCTCAAGTCCGCCGTCTAACAGGGCCTAGGGGGCAGGGCGCACCCAAGAGCGCGCTGCCCCTAGCACACAGAGAGGCCACTGGACCGGCGCCTCCGTCGCCCGCGCCCTCACTGGAAGATGAAGTCGGCCTCCGTCAGGGTTGTCGTTGCCGCGGCGTTCTTGAGAACGATCTGGTAGGCCCGGAACGCAACGTCGATGGTCAAATCCGCGCCCGATGTTTGGATCGTCAGGTCGCTGAACCTTTGGCCGCCACGGCTCAGGTCGATTTTGTCCAGCCCGTCTTCGAAATCCAGGATCGTATCGACCCAGTTCGAGAAGTGATCGTCGATCACAAAGACATCGGCGCCCGCGCCCCCGGTCAATTGGTCCGCGTCGTCGCCACCGTTGAGCGTATCTGCCCCCGCGCCACCCAAAAGCGCGTCGCGCCCTTTATCGCCCAAGAGGATGTTGTCACCGGCAGAGCCGACGATCCGGTCATTGGCTTGGGAGCCGATGGCATTCTCGATGCTGATGAAGGAATCGCCCATGGCATCCCCGCCGGACGTGAACCCGACGCCAAGGTTCAAAACAACGCGGACAAAGGAGTCCGCATAGGACACGAAATCGCTGCCGTCGCCGCCGTTGAGCGTGTCTGCCCCCGCGCCCCCGATCAGAGTGTCCTGTCCACCTTCCCCCCGCAGGCTATCGTCGCCGAAGCTCCCGTCTAGGACATTGCCACTCTCCGTGCCGACCAACAGGTCGTTGCCACTGCCCCCCGTGACGTTCTCAAAGTTCGAGATCACATCCCCTTCCGCCGTGCCGCCAGAGGTGAAGTTGACATCGATGTTCACAACGACGCGGTCGTTTGAGCCGAGAAAGCTGACCGTATCGCTGCCAACGCCGCCGTCCATCGTATCGGCGCCGATACCGCTGATGAGGTCGTCGTTCCCGCGACCTCCATAGGCCAGCATCCCGCCATCGGCAAAGAGGTCCGAAATGATGATATCATCGCCGGTCCCACCATCCATCGTATCGGCGTGACCGAAGGATCGCAGGAAATCATCGTCCGCTCCGCCATGGACAAAGTTCGCGCCCAGGCCACCTGTCAGCGTATCGCTGCCAAACGAACCGTAGACGCTGTCGTTTCCGTCCGCGCCATCTAGGCTGTCATTCCCAGAGAACCCAAAGAGCGCATTGTCGCCCGCGTTACCGAAGATCGTGTCGTTCCCTCCATTCCCGGCGCCTCGGCTGTTTGCCGTGCCCTTGAGGATCAGCACTTCCGTAGTTTGGTCAAACAGACGCTGATCGGCCCAAGCCTCGATCGTGTCTTGGCCTGTGCCGCCAATGACGAACATGTCAGCCGTGTCGGTAATAAACCGGTCGTCGTCGGCGCCCAAGTCGATGGTGCCGCGAACCACACCACCGCGCACGTCCACCGTATCCCCGCCGTCGCCGGTCTCGATATCGCCAAGGATAACACCAAGGTTCTTGATAGAATCCGCCCCGGCAAAGGTCTTCACATCGCCAAGGATGGTTCCAGTATTGGTTAGCGAATCGCTGCGCAGGGTTAGGGAGACATCGCCGTTCATCTGACCTCGGTTCACGATGTCGGCGGTCCCCATCGCGACGTTGATTGCTGCCGTTGGTCCGCTGATCAGCCCGTCGTTGACCACCAGGTTGACACCGCCGTCGTTGGAATTCTCATTGACCAGCTTGATGGCCGTGCCGTCAGACAAGATCTCGCCGGTGTTGACGATAATCACGCCGTTCGTGGTGTCGGAGGCGTTGTATTGGATCGCTTCGGTCTTGCCCCGAATGGTGCCTGAGTTCGTGACGGTGTGGGGGGTGCCATCGCCAAACGCCTCTGACAGGGTGATCCCGCGGCCCCCGGTTCCCTCGATCCAACCGTCGTTTGTCACGGAAATACTGCCAAAGCGAACGGCAAGCGACAGGCTGACGTTGTCTCCAATGATCCGTCCGCTGTTCGAGATATCGACCTCTGACCGTGACGTCGCAGAGATAAAGCCAGTGGTGACCGCTTCTTCGTTGAAGGATTGGATAAGCCCTTCATTTGACAGTCGGAAGGATGAATTTGTCCCATCGAGGATGGCGATAATACCCGACGCGAGCCCGCCTTGCGCGGTTATGGAGCCCGTCTTGCCGACGGAAATATCCACGTCCTCCGTACCGGAGATGACCGCATTTTGACCCAGCCCCGCAAGATAGCCCAACACCGCGAGTGAGGCGTCGCTGCCGGTTATGGTCACGCCGGCTGTGACCCCCGTTGCAATTCCGCCGCTCGGGGCAATGAATCCGATATCTCCGGTGTTGAGGACCTGGTTCGCCGTCGTGTCGGTGGTGATTACAAAGGATGGCATGGCAATGCTCCGGTTTTAAGAATGGCGGCAGGGCGCACGTTGGGGCGCGGACAATGGGTGTTGGGGCATGGCCGAAACCGGACAGATCGCCCAATGCGTCCCGATTGCGGAACACATCCCTGGCGCGGCCCCGGATCGGTGAGCGCGTGATCTATGGGCATGGCACACCTCCCCCAGACGCGTGTCGAATGCCGTCAGACTAACCATTGGTTCGGGCTTGTGGGAAGAGATCCGTCCCGCCGGGGCGTCCGTGTTAGATGTGGCAGCCGCCGGTGTCGGGCGCGCGATAGGTCGCAAGCAAGTTTTCTATGCAGACGTTTCTGGCCGGGTCCAACGATGCAGCACATCGCCGCCGAGGCTGCGACTGTCCGATAGACGGAGGCGAGGCGCCTCTGACAAATGGGCCAAACCCATGGCGCCCAGTGCGGGGCGGCCTTCGGCGCCAATGGCGGCGCCAGCGGTGTAGCAGTCCAGCCGATCCACCAGGTCGGCCGACAGAAGCGCCGCCGCAAGCGTGCCGCCGCCCTCGCAGTAGACCCGCGTCAGGCCCATATCCCCCAGGAGTCTCAGCGCATCCTCCAGATCCAACTGCCCCCCCTGTCGGGTTCGAACCACCAGCAAGCGCGCGCCGGCTTCGGTCAGGACCCGTCGCTTGTCCTCTGGCGCGTCGGGACCGTGGAGCATCCACACCGGGGCCGTGTCAGTGCTGCGCGTCAGGGCGCTGTCCGTTGGGACATCCAGGCGGCGGGACAGGACAAGCCGCACCGGTTGCGGGCGCGGTCCCAGGCCCCGAACCGTGAGGCGCGGGTCGTCGGTCCGTGCGGTTCCCGCGCCGACAAGAACCGCATCATGCTGCGCCCGTTGCCCGTGGACATGGGCGCGCGCCGTGGGTCCGGTGATCCACTGGCTTTCCCCGTTGGCCGTCGCGATGCGACCATCCAGCGTGGTCGCCAGTTTGAGGGTCACCAGGGGCCGTCCGAGCCGTTGCCTGGTCAGGAACCCGGCTTGAAGCCGCTGGGCCTGGTCCACGCAGACGCCCGTGGTGACGGCAATCCCGGCCTGGCGCAGCGCGGCCAGCCCGCCGCCATCCACCCGGGGATCCGGGTCTTGTTGGGCCACGACCACGCGGGCCACGCCAGCCGCGATGAGGGCTTCGGCGCAGGGCGGGGTTTGGCCATGGTGGGCGCAGGGCTCCAAGGTGACATAAGCGGTGGCACCCCGAGCGTGGTCGCCCGCCTGTGCCAGGGCCTGTGGTTCCGCATGGGGGCGCCCGCCGTCCGCCGTGCGAGCCCGTCCCACCATGCGCCCCTCAGCGACGATAATGCAGCCCACGGTGGGGTTGGGCCATGTCCGTCCGAGCCCGCGCGCGGCCAGGGCCAGGGCCGCATCCATCCAGCGGCGATCGTCTTCGGGTGTCACGATGTCGGGGTGGGGGGGCGCAGTTCGGACACGAAATCCTCGAAGTCGTCAGCCGCTTGGAAGTTCTTGTAAACGCTTGCAAACCGCACATAGGCAACGGTGTCGATCCGGGCCAGGCTTTCCATGACGATCTCGCCGATGGCCTTGGACTGAATATCCGTCTCGCCCATGCTTTCCAGCCGCCGCACGATCCCGGAAATCATCTGGTCGATCCGCTCCGGGTCGACGGGCCGCTTTTGCATGGAAATCCGGATGGAGCGTTCCAGCTTGTCGCGGTCGAACTCCTCCCGCTTGCCCGTTGTTTTGATGACCACCAAGTCGCGCAGCTGGACCCGTTCGTAGGTTGTGAACCGCCCACCGCAGGCCGGGCAGGATCGGCGTCTGCGAATGGCCACGTGATCCTCAGCCGGTCGCGAGTCCTTGACCTGAGTGTCCACGTTTCCACAGAAAGGGCAGCGCATATTACGTCTCCGGTGGCCCGAGGCCCCGCCATATGTGGCAGCGGGAACCAGTCCTTGGTGCGACAACACTGTGCCGCCCCATGGATGGTGTTGGCAAGGGTCAGACGCCCGTTAATCGGCCATTAAATCCGTTGGGCTAAGTCCGAGACAGTGCTGACGGAGAGATGCGATGGTCGCGGACACTGCCCTTGGACGTCTAGGCACCCTGTTGCGAACCATTCTGGGCAATGCGCAACGGGTCAACCGCGCCGCCCATCAGCGGCGGGATCAGACGCGTGCGGTTTTGGCGGATGTGGCGGGGGTTCAGGATCGGTTCGATGGTCTCCTGGCGCGACAGACCGAGTTAGGAGCCTACTTTCGTGGCGCAGGGGAGCGAGTGGAGACTCTCCAAAACCAGGCAGAGGTTCTGGGCCATCGGGCAGTGGCGGTGCGAGACCATATGGACAAGCTGCTCAACGACGAAGCGGCTTTGCAGCAGGCGCTTATTGACGTGGAGGGGCACGCGCGGGCCGTGTCAAACATTGCGCGCCTTGCTCGACTGCTGGCGATTAACGCATCGGTCGAAGCGGCCCGCGCTGGCGAGGCGGGGCTAGGGTTTGCTGTGGTTGCCCGAGAGATGCAGGCCCTGTCGGAGCAATCGAGCACCCGCGCGAAGCTGATTGATGACCTCATCGTCAAGCTGGCCCAGCAATTGGCGTCCATGCGGGATCGTGTGCTGGGGACGCAGGACCCGATGGAGGCGCTGATGTCGGCCAATGTGACGGTTGTTGAGACGCTGGCCACATCGCGGCAAAGTTCAACGGCGGCGCGGGCCATGGTCGAAGGTCTGCGAAAAGACTTGGATCGGGACGGGGCTGAGGTGCGTGGCCTGCTGCAACGGTTGTCCGAGTTGGACGACCAAGACCAAGCGGCCATCGACGGCTCGGCGGCCAATCAGCACATCGTCCGAGAGGCGCTTGGCCTGATCGAGCAGGTTGGTGGGCAGGATAGTCGCTCGGTGGCTTAGGCGGTGACGCGGAGTTGGGTCGGGCGTCCGCTAGGCTCGCAGGCCACGGCACGGCATGGCTGTCGCGTGGAGCGATCGGGGTGGTTGCGCATTGCGCCGGATGGTGGCCAGCGGCGTAGGGTAAGGGGCGCAAGTCGTCTGGTGGCGCGGGACGCGGGACGTCGGGATCCATTTGCAGGTGGCTGGTCGCTAACCGTGCCGTGCGCAGGATGTGATCGTTCGCGTGGCCCGTTAGGATGTGCTCGGGTCTGCGCTGTGGCACTCTCACGCTGGCGCCTTTGTCGTGACCGAGGTCTCAAGGGCCGTTCCTCGGTTTCCATTGGCAGCGCAAGGTCGAGCTGTAGGGGGCGGCAGTGCTCGCTTGGTTCAGGCTGGACGGGGAAGCCGCGTGGGGCGCGCGCGACGGTCCATACGACTGTGTTGGTCGGCTTTCTCGCCGTCAGTGCCGTAACCCGTCACTCGGCTGTCACCTTGGGTGCGGGATGCAGGCGCGCGTCGGTGAATTCAGCCGGGACCGCTTACGTCCGAAGTCCAGGCGTCGCAGAGCTATGCAACATCCCGCAAGAAGTGGGCGACCACGTCCCGGCTGTGCGGACGATCCCGGTGTTCGACCACGTAGATGCCCTGCCACGTGCCCAGAACCATTCGCCCATCGATGACCGGAATGCTTAAGTTGGTCGGCAGGAGCATGGACTTGATATGGCCCGGCATATCGTCTGGGCCCTCATATGTATGGGTCAGGTAAGCCATGCTTGGGTCCGTTGTCGGCGGGGCGAGCCGGCGCAGGAATGCGGTGAGGTCAGGCCGAACCTCTGGGTCCGCGTTTTCCTGGATCAGCAAGCTGGCCGAGGTATGGCGGATGAACAGTGTCAGCAGCCCGCTGCCATCGGGCAACCAAGCCGCAACATCGCGGGTGATCTCCGTCAGGCCGGGGCCGCGCGTTTGAATGGTAAAGGTCGTGTGCATGGGATCACTCCGGAGATAGGGTCCCGGCGTATCCTATGAGCAGACCAATTCCAGTGACATGGGCGGTCACGTCGAAGTGGATGCTGTCGCCGTCCGCCTCTTCGCGGCCACCACCGTGTAATACGGGCGGTAGGGGAAGGGGACCTAGCCGACTGCCAGTGACGCCCATGGTTAAGGCACGGCCGCTGACCGTGGGGCGCATCAAAAGCGTGCTGGGGCCAACGGTCTCCGCGATGTGCTCCGGTCCTGCTTGCCTCTGCCGCGTGGTGACGGTGTGGCCATCGAACGCCCTCTGCCAAGTCTCCGTGTCGCCATCGGCTGTGATCGTCAGGACGAGCGGTACGGGGCCTGAGGTATCAGGGTAGCCGGCAAGGCGCGCGGCACCTCGGGCCAGACGTGACCCTTGCCGCAGGTGAGCGGTTCCGGACCACCGCCCTGTGCCCCCGTGGAAATGGGCCAATGCCGTGGGCAGATGGCCAAAGGCATCGCCCATGACGCGCGCATAGAGCGACGTCACGCGGCGCGCGGCAGGTCGAGGAAGCGATCGCGCACCTCTGGGGTCGGGATCATACAGTGGTCGTAGCGGCCAAAGATGCGATACCGGCGGCGTGCGATGGCGTGGTACAGCGTGGAGGACAGAGGTTCGGGGACATATCGGGCGCTCGCCAGAACTCGCCAGGGCCAGCCGAGCGCCGACATCGCAGCAGCAAAAGCGTTGAGCCGTTGATGGATCTGGTTGTTGACGATGACGAGGTTGGTCTCAAAGTCATCGGTCGGCAGGCCCAAGTCACCATAGAGCGCCTGACCCAGGGGCGACTGCGCCGTCACGAAACGAAAGCGGCTCTGTTTGTCGTGGCGCAGGACAAATCGGAAGAAGCGTGAACAGAGGACGCATTCCCCGTCGAACACGATCACATCATGGCCCTTAAGGGCCTGACGGAGGGGCGGGGCGAGGTCAGTCGTGGGAATGGGATGGGGCATGGTCTAAAGGGAATTAGAACTGTGTGACCCAAACGTGGGGCGCTTCAGCGTCGTCTCAATGGGACCAAAAGCCTCAGGAGGCCGCTCAGTTGAAGAGGCGGTCGCCCAGGTGGTCAATCATCTGCTGTGCCTTCGCGATGGACGCGTCAGAGGCGGCATCCGCATCCCGCAGCGTATCCGCCCGGATCAGGTGATGGGTTTTGCCATCCTTCTCGATCATCGCACCGATGCGGTATTCGGCCCCGGTCTTCTCTGGTGCGGGCGTGATCTTATAGCCCTGGTAGTCCACGGAGGCGGGAGCAGGCGGCTCTTTTGGCCCGCCGCTGAAGAGTTTCTTTAGAAGATTCATGGCACGACGCGTCCTTTACGTACACCTGTTTGGAACTCGATAGGTTCCCTGTAGGAAATCGATCTCGATCATGTCTCTGTGCCTGCTGTCTAAGGCGACCAGGCTGTGGACGTACATGCCATAACTTCCTTCTTCGCCTGTCAGGGTGAGCTGGGACCCGTCAGACAGGCAATGCCGTAGGAGACGGGATCTGATAGGTACGAGGCGCCGGTGTCCATTGACCGCTACAAGACGCCAGCCGTCGCCCATTTTTTGAGAGACGGGGTAACCCATGAAGACGACCTCCGTCCTTTCAATCCCCTGGCCTGAAGAGAACCAATAGGGGAATGCCTCCAAAATCATCTCTTTCACTGCAAAGGCCATGATAACGACCAGAACCAATGCGTAAAAGGCTTTGCCATAGACTGATTTGACTTCACGTCTCGGGTCCGGAGCGGGCAAGGAAGTGTGTCGCGTTAACTCTAGTCGAAGGGACTTCGGCACAAGAAGGATAGCGGCGCAAATGGCTCCTATTGCCAGTCCGATGAGGTAAGCAGGCACCTTCCAGTATTCAATGTAAGCCGAGGACACGAGAAACGGAGGGTCCGACGGGCGAAGGAACACCGAAATGAAAAATGCCCCGACTATAAGAGAAAAGACAATGACCGATACTCTCATCCACGCCGCGACCACGCGCAGAAGTATCAGCCGTTGTGGTGTCGGCGTGCCGCCGTCGCTCACTGATCTAGGAACGACCGCAGCTTCCGACTCCGGCTTGGGTGCTTGAGCTTCCGCAGGGCCTTCGCTTCGATCTGGCGGATCCGTTCGCGGGTGACCGAGAACTGCTGGCCGACCTCTTCCAAGGTATGGTCGGTGTTCATGCCGATCCCGAAGCGCATGCGCAGCACACGTTCCTCGCGCGGCGTGAGCGAGGCGAGCACACGGGTCGTGGTCTCCTTCAGGTTCTCCTGAATGGCCGAGTCCAGCGGCAGAACAGCGTTCTTGTCCTCGATGAAATCGCCCAGCTGGCTGTCTTCCTCGTCCCCGATGGGCGTCTCAAGGGAGATCGGTTCCTTGGCGATTTTCATCACCTTGCGGACTTTTTCCAGCGGCATCTGCAGCTTGGCGGCCAGTTCCTCGGGCGTCGGTTCCCGGCCGATTTCGTGCAGCATCTGGCGACCTGTGCGGACCAGCTTGTTGATCGTCTCGATCATATGGACCGGAATACGGATCGTGCGGGCCTGGTCGGCAATAGACCGGGTGATCGCCTGGCGGATCCACCAGGTGGCATAGGTCGAGAACTTATAGCCGCGACGATACTCGAACTTATCGACGGCCTTCATCAGGCCGATATTGCCCTCCTGGATCAGATCCAGGAATTGCAGGCCACGGTTCGTGTACTTCTTGGCGATGGAGATCACGAGGCGCAGGTTCGCCTCGACCATTTCCTTTTTGGCCTGACGGGCTTCTTTCTCGCCCTTCTGGACCTGGTTCACGATGCGGCGGAATTCGGTTATGTCGACGCCGACGTATTGGCCGACCTGGGCCATGTCGCCGCGCAGTTCCTCGACCTTGGCACGGTTGCGGTCGAACAGGGCCTGCCAGCCGCGGCCGGGCTTTTCCATCATCCGCTCGACCCAGGTGGGGTCGAGTTCTTGGCCGCGATAAGCCTCGACGAATTCGCGGCGGTTGATGCGGGCCTGGTCGGCCAGCTTCACCATGCCCGAGTCGATGGACATGATCCGGCGGTTGATGCCGTAAAGCTGGTCGATCAGCGCTTCGATCCGGTTGTTGTGCAGGTGCAGACCGTTCACCAGTTCAACGATTTCGGAGCGGAGGGCCTGATAGGTCGCCTCCTCCTTGTCGGAGAAGCTGTCGTCTTCGTTCAGCGTCGCGCTGATCCGCAGGTCCTGCATCTCGGCTAGGTTCGCGTAGTCGTCGGCGATACGGTCGAGGGTCTCCAAGACGCGGGGCTTAAGCGCGGCCTCCATCGCGGCGAGCGACATGTTCGCGCCGTCGTCTTCGTCGTCGTCATCGTCGGAGCTGATCGGGTTACCGTCGGCATCCAACTCCTGCTTGGCCTCGGCCTTGTTGTCGTTGGCGGGCTGCGCGGTGGCAGCGGCGCCCACGACTGAGGTTTCGTCATCGTCGCCCATCTGGTCGCCGAAGGTCGTCTCGAGGTCGATAACATCGCGCAGGAGGATGTCTTCGGACAGAAGTTCGTCGCGCCAGATCGTAATCGCCTGGAAGGTCAGGGGGCTTTCACAAAGCCCCAGGATCATCGTGTTGCGCCCGGCCTCGATCCGCTTCGCGATGGCGATTTCGCCCTCGCGCGACAGCAGCTCAACCGAGCCCATCTCGCGCAGGTACATGCGGACGGGATCGTCGGTGCGGTCCAGCTTTTCGGCGGGGCCGTCCGTGGTTGCGACATCGCCACCCTTTTTCGAGGCGTCGACGACAGCGGTGGAGCCCTGGGGCTTTTCTTCTTCGTCCTCGGCTTCTTCGGCTTCGATGATGTTAATGCCCATCTCGGACAGCATGGACATCACGTCTTCGATTTGCTCGGAGGACACCTGTTCCGGCGGCAACACCTGGTTCAGCTGATCGTAGGTGATGTAGCCGCGCGTGCGCGCTTCCGCGATCATGCGTTTGACGGCCGCCTGGCTCATATCGAGGGAGATATCGCCCTCATTGTCCTGCTTCTGGTCGTCGGTGTCTTTGGCCATCTCTGACGCTCCTCCGGCGGGTGATTCCATATAATCCAGGCGAATTACGAATCACTAGCGCGAATCGTCGGGGGCCGCACCCCGAATCACCCGTCTTTGCGTGTCTTCCCTTTCGGCGTGGCCAAAAGGCTATCGTAGTGGGCCGCGTTGGAGGTTTCGGACAGGCTGTCCTCGGTCCCCTCTGCTGGTTTGTTGGCCGCTTCGAGCCAACGCGTCGACTCTGCCAAACGCCACGTTATCCCCTCGTCTGCGCCCTCAACGATATCCTCAATAGCCTCATGACGCTCCCGGTCGACCCCGCGCCGCGCTGCTAAACGGTTGAGGACGTCGAGAATGCAGCGTCTGGCCGTTTCGGAGGTGGCACCCGATTTGGCGATAGGTGAAATGGACACCTGGGGCTGAGCAAGCAAGCGATCAAGTGTATCTTCGTCTAAATTTTGAGACATTTCCCGTCGGACCGTCGCCGTATCGGCCCCGGCTGGGACATCCAACAGGGCCAGCGCGATGCGCGCGGTCTGATCTGTTGACCAGGTCATATCCTCCAGCGTGGCGGTGAACTCCTCCAGCAACGCGGGATGCAAAACCAACCCCGCAAGCGCCACCTGTTCCAGCACTGTGTCAGGGTTAAGGCTTCCTTGGGCGATGGGCGAATTTCGTGTGACCGATTTGGCCGGGGCTGGTGTGTGGCGGTCACGCCATATGCGAGGACGGGGCGTTGGTGCCGGGGTAGCGTCATAGACAGTAACGCCGTCGTGGGTTGGCGCGTCATAAGCCGTGGGGTCAAGCGTGGCTGACGGACTGGGGTCCAGCGAGCCGTCAAACGGTAAGTCAAACAGCTCTGTCCACTTGCGAGCCACTTCGGCACGATATTGTTTGCGCAGGCTGGAGTCCTTGATCCGGCCCAGCAGGCTGCGCAGGTCGCGGTCCAGCATGGCGCGGCGCTCGGGGCTGTCGAAGGATTTCCCCTCGATTTCGCGCGCCCACAGGAGCGACAGCATGGAGCGTGCGCCATCCAAGACGCGCTGCATCGCACTTGGACCCTCGGCACGGATCAGATCGTCCGGGTCTTGGCCCTGGGGCAGGACCGCGAAGCGCAGGGATTGTCCCGCGGCGATCAGCGGCAGGGACAGGTCTGCCACGCGCAGACCGGCCTTTTGGCCAGCGGCATCACCGTCCAGAGCGATCAAGGGCTCGGGCGTGACTTTCCACATCATGGCCAACTGGCGCTCGGTCACGGCGGTGCCTAGGGGGGCCACCGCGGCCTCGAACCCCGCCTGGTGCAGGGCGATCACATCCATGTACCCTTCGGCCACGACGAAGGGATGCCCCTTGCCCGCCGCCTGCCGGGCAGCCCGCAAGTTGTAGAGGTTGGCGCCCTTGTCGAACAGCTCCGTCTCGGGGGAGTTCAGGTACTTCGCCCGCGCATTGGGGTTCATGGCCCGCCCGCCAAAGCCGATGACGCGGTCGCGGGCGTCGCGGATGGGAAAGATAATCCGGTTGATGAAGCGGTCGCGCCTGCCGCGCCCGTCCTCGGTGACGGCGAGGCCCGTGGCCTCCAGCATGTCATAGGGGATGCCCTTGGCCGTCAGGTCTTGGATCAGCGCATCCGACGTGCTGGGGGCAAAGCCGATCTCAAACCGCTCCACCGTTTCACGGTGCAGGCCGCGACGGTCCAGATAGGCGCGGGCCTCGGCGGCGGCGCCGGTATTGAGTTGCAGCCGGAACCACTTTGTTGCCGCTTCGGTGACCTTGGCCAGTTCCGTGCGACGGTCGGCCACCTCGGCGGCCTTCGGGTCGCGGGCGGGCATCGGAAGCCCGGCCTCACGCGCCAGGATTTCGACCGATTCCATGAAGCTGACGTTTTCGGTTTCCTGCACAAACTTGAAGATGTTGCCCTTCGCCTGGCAGCCGAAGCAGTAGTAATACCCCTTGTCGTCAACCACATGAAAACTGGCGGATTTCTCCTGGTGGAAGGGGCAGGGCGCCCACCAGTCGCCTTTGGCCTGATTGGTCTTGCGCATGTCCCAGACGACCTTGCGCCCGACCACCTGGGACAGGCTGAGCCGGTTGCGGATCTCATCAAAGAAACTGTCGGGCAAACGCATCTCTCGAATATCGGTGCGCGGGGGGGCAGAGTCCAGAACGGCCCGTGTCCAAATGTGGCCACCGAAATTTCGCGGGACGGTCGTGGCGGCTCCATCGGCGTTTCACTGAGCCCCGCCATGACACGCATATGAATTGGTTGGTGAACATGCGGGCGCGCGCCTGCGACGAGACGGGCAGTGTGCCATTCCCCGTGATCGTCATGGTTGTGGCCCTGTTGGGCCTGGCGGCGACAGTCATCGGTGGTGTGACCATGGGCGTCGAGACCTCGTCGGTCTTCGACGGACAGGAACGCCTGCGTTAGAGCGTCTGGCGGGCGGCAAGACCGCGCATGGCACGTTCAATGTCGTGAATCGCTGATCCCGCCATGGAGCGAAAGACCCAGATGTCGAAGATCTCGGCGTCGCGCCTATGGAACAGCGCGTTCATGTGGCCCAGCAGACTGCGCGCCGTGCGGCCCGGTTTGAATATGGCGGGGTTCAGATCCAGCGGCGTGAGGCGCGATAGGACCTGATCCACGCCAGGCCCCTCTAGGCGCAGGATGGTCCAGGCGTCGGATTGATCGGTCATTGCGACCTTGTCCAAGTTCGCCGGGGGTGGACCGAGCAACATCCCCTGGTTGCGCCCGGACCACAGCAGCAGACCGCCGAGCATCGCCTCCGCCCGGCCCGGGTCTGGGATCGCGATGGCGGCGCCGCGCAGGGGCATGAGTGACGTGATCGCCTCCGGTCGATATGTGGACAGCCGGACGTCGCCATGGTGCAGCGGTAGCAGGTCTTCGGCTGGATCGTGGGCAGTGAGGTCAGTCACGGGCGCGTCCCCCGTCCGGGTCCACGTGGACGGGGGCCGTCACCTCGACCTCGCACCGCTGATCGCGCAGGTGATCGACCATGCGCAGCCGCTCCCCCAAGCGGGCCCGACCATTGCGCAGGAAGCCAAGCCCGATGGACCGACCGAGGGTCGGGGAGTGACAGGCGGAGGTGACATAGCCCTGATCGCTCTCAGGCCGCAGCGGCGTGGTCAGGCCAAAGAGATGCGCCCCAGCGGTGAGGCTGCCCCCGTCCGTGGCGCGCAGGCCGACCATCTCCTCCCGGTCGGTCAGGAGGGCCGGGCGGCGGCTGGCATCTTTGCCGATGCAATCCTTCTTGGCGGAGATCATGCGGTCCATCCCAATGTCGAAGGCCGTCACGCGGCCCGTGATTTCGGCATGTGTCACGAATCCTTTCTCGATGCGGAGGACGTTCAGCGCCTCCATCCCATAGGGGCCGCCGTCCATGTCCTCGGCCCGCGCCACCAGATCTTGCCAGAGCGCCGCGCCATATCGGCTGGGCACCGCGACCTCATAGGCATGTTCGCCACTGAAGCTGATGCGAAACAACCGACCGGGAACGCCAAGGATGGTTACGGTGCCGCAGGCCATGAAGGGGAAGGTCTCTGCCGTGACCGGCTCCGCTACGACGGATTGCACAAGGTCGCGCGCTTTGGGGCCTGCGACGGAGACCTGCGCCCAGGCTTCTGTTGTCGAGAGGATGGCAACGTCCCACTCGGGGTGCAGGCATTGGGTGACGAACTCCAGATGTGTCATCACTTGACCTGCGGCGGCCGTGGTCGTGGTCATCACATAGTGCTTTGGCCCCAGTCGCGCGGTGGTTCCGTCGTCCATGACGTGGCCGTCTTCGCGCAGCATAAGGCCATAGCGCACGCGGCCCTCCCTCAGGGTCGAAAAGGTATTGGTATAGACGAAGTCCAGCAGCTTGGCGGCGTCGGGCCCTTGGATGTCGATCTTTCCCAGGGTCGAGACGTCGGCCACGCCGACCGACCTTCGTACCATGGCGGCTTCGCGCGTGCAGGCCGCCAGCCAGTCTTCGCCCGCCTTTGGGAACCATCCGGGACGATACCAGAGGCCGGTTTCGATCATCGGCGCGCCCCGGTCGCGCATGGGCTGATCCGCGGTGATGCGGCGTTCGGGGGCAAAGCCCGCGCCGGTCCCGCCCGCGCCCATGGCCCCGATGGGGACGGGGACGAAGGGCGGGCGAAAGGTCGTGACACCGGTCTGGTGAATGCCACGCCCTGTTGCGTCGGCAAGCACGGCCAAGGCCCCGACATTGGAGTTCTTGCCCTGGTCCGTGGCCATTCCCTGGGTCGTGTAGCGCTTCATGTGCTCGACCGAGATAAAGTTCTCCTTGGCCGCTTGCCGCACGTCCTTAACCGTCACATCGTTCTGAAAATCCAGCCAGGCGCGGTGTCGCGCGGTGTCTGGGGCCTCGACGGCCAGAGGGGCGATTTGACGGGGGGGCGTCTCATCGGCGGTCGGTATGTGGATGCGAACCCGTCTGCCGCCGAGGGCTGCGAGCGCCGCCTTGGCGATGTCCCGTCCCGTCTCAAGCGCGCCGGAGGTCGTGAAAACACCGGCGGCGGCGCCTGCCACCGACATGCCAGGCACGGCATCGGCGGTGGGCACAAAGGTGGCCAGGGTCGCATCCCACGTGGGGCGCGCGCCCATGTGACACGTCAGATGCACCGTGGGGTTCCAACCGCCCGACACCGCCAGCGCGTCGCACGCGACCTGCCGCAAGCCGCCGTCCGAGCGGATGGTGATGCCCGTGAGACCGAGGCGTCCCTGGGTCGAGACCACCTCGCCCCGGATTGCGCCCGGTGGCGCGTCGGCGCGCGGGTCAATGACAGCCGCAACCTCCACGCCAGCAGCGCTGAGGTCCGTGGCCGTGCGGTGGCCGTCGTCACAGGTGGTGAAAACCGCAATCCGTTGGCCAGGGGCCACGCCCCATCGGTGCAAGTAGGCCCGCACCGCTGAGGCGAGCATGACGCCCGGGCGGTCGTTCATGGGGAAGGCAATGGGCCGTTCCAGCGCGCCCGCCGCCAGCACGCAACGTCGCGCGGCGATCCGCCAAAAACAATCGCGCGGCAGGTCAGGGTGGGGGTCGGCGACGTGGTGGCTAACCCGCTCCAACGCGCCATAGGTGCCGCCGTCATAGGCGCCCGTGACGGTCGTTCGGGTGAGGATCCGGACGCCTTTTGCTTGCAGTTCGGCGGCCATGGCCTCGGCCCAGGCGTATCCAGCGTGACCATCGATCTGTGTGTCTTCGGTCAGGAGCCGTCCACCCAGGCGGTCGCTCTCATCGGCCAAGATCACATCCGCCCCCGCCTCCACGGCGGTGCACGCCGCCATCAGCCCGGCGGGTCCGCCGCCCACCACCAGCACGTCGCATTGGGCAAAGGCCTTTTCTTGTTGCCACGGGTCTGCGCCCCCTGGGAGGGCGCCCAGCCCAGCCGCGCGCCGGATCACCGGCTCATAGAGCTTTTCCCAAGCGGCTTTGGGCCACATGAACGTCTTGTAGTAGAACCCCGCCCCGAGGAAGGGCGCCAGCAGGTCGTTGGCCTGCATCACGTCGTATCGGAGCGAGGGCCAGGCGTTCTGGCTGCGCACGGTCAACCCATCAAAGACCTCCTGCACCGTGGCACGCGTGTTGGGGATCGCGCGCGGACCCCTATGAACCGTCACCAGGGCGTTCGGCTCGGCGCTGTCCGCGGTCAGGGGGCCGCGCGGACGGTGGTACTTGAAGCTCCGCCCCATCAAGCGAATGCCATTTGCCAGCAGAGCCGAGGCGACGGTGTCCCCGTGAAACGCTTGGATCGGCTTGCCGTCGAAGGTGAACCGCAGGGGACGGCCGCGGTCGATCAGGCCCTTGTCGTCGATCCTCATGCGGTGTCTTCCCGCGCGAGGCGCACCGAAAGGATGTCATGGGTGACCGTGTCCCGCTCCACCAACAGCCAAGCCCCGCATCCTGATCCATGGTGCCAAAGCTCCCGTGTCAGACCCGCCGGATTGTCGCGCAGGTGCAGGTACGCATCCCAGGCTTCCGCCGGGGCGCCGGCGGGGGGGCGGTGCAGATAGGTCTCATGGCCGAGGTAGGTGAACTCACGCCGGTCGCGGTCACCGCACACTGGACAGGTCAGGCGCATGGGACGGGACCTCGTTTGACGCGAGCCAGCGGTGCGGAGGCGGCGCCGGAGCGGTCAGCGCGGCGTACGACGGTGCCAAGATGGCCCGCCGTGGGCTGGTCCAAGCGGCGCCAGGGACGGCCTATGTTTGCGGCGCGTGGCATCAGTGCAGGTTATGCTGGGACCCGGTGGCTTCCTCGTCGATCACGTCGCCCCGGGCGAAGCGGTCCAATCGGAAGCGCGCGGCGGGCGCGTGGTGGGTCCCCGTGGCGAGCAGATGGGCAAAGCTATAGCCAGAGCCGGGCACAGCCTTAAAGCCGCCGTAACACCAGCCCGCGTTCAGATAGAGCCCTTCGATGGGGGTCTTGTCGATGATCGGGGATCCGTCGGGCGTCATATCCATAATCCCGCCCCAAGATCGCAGCACGCGGGCCTGGCCGATCATCGGCATCAGCGCCATGCCAGCCTCCATCACATGTTCGGCCATGGGCAGGTTCCCGCGGGCGGCATAGCTGGCATAGAAATCCAGATCCCCGCCAAACACCAAACCGCCCTTGTCCGATTGGCTGATGTAGAAGTGCCCCATGCCGAAGGTGACCACCGTGTCGATGCAGGGCTTTAGCCCCTCGGTCACGAAGGCCTGGAGGATATGGCTTTCGATGGGGAGGCGCAGGCCAGCCATGGCGGCGACTTGCGAGGATCGTCCCGCGACCACGATCCCGACCGTCTTGGCACGGATCGCACCGCGCGTGGTTTGCACACCTGTCACGCGGCCCTTGTCGATGTCGATGCCCGTCACCTCGCAGGTCTGGATAAGGTCGACGCCGCGTTGGTCTGCGCTGCGGGCAAACCCCCATGCGACCGCATCGTGCCGCGCCGTACCGCCCCGACCGTGGTACAGCGCGCCCAACACGGGGAAGCGGGCGTTGTCGTGGTCCAGATAGGGCAGACGCTTGCGGACGGCGTCCCGATCCAACAGCTCCGCGTCGTCGCCTTGGGTGATCATCGTGTTGCCCCGGCGGGCATAGGCGTCGCGCTGGCCATCGGAATGGAACAGGTTATAGATGCCGCGCTGAGACATCATGGCATTGTAGTTCAACTCCTGTTCCAGCCCTTCCCAAAGCTTAAGGGAGTGGGAGTAGAACTCCGAATTGCCTGGCATCCCGTAGTTGGCGCGCACGATGGTGGTGTTGCGGCCCACATTGCCGCCGCCAAGGTATCCTTTTTCCAAGACCGCGATGTTAGAGAGCCCATGCTCGCGCGCGAGGTAATACGCCGTCGCCAGGCCATGCCCGCCGCCTCCGATGATGAGGATATCGTATTCGGATTTGGGTTGGGGGGAGCGCCAATGGGGCCGCCATCCAGTGTTGCCGATCAGACCTTGCTTGATGATCTCTAAGGCGCTGAAGCGCATGGCTGTCCCCATCTCCACGGGAACAGCCTAGCCAGTCCGTTTTGAGCGGCAATGCCACTTGACGACGCCGGAGGGTCGCCCCGCGACACGGTGGACCCGCGCCGCGAGGCCTTGAGGATTAGACTAATATTTTAGTCATCATCGTCATCGTCATCGTCATCGTCATCGTCATCGTCATCATCGTCATCGCTGTCTCTACTATCCCACCATGCGGAGACCGCTTCCCAATCAATGTCCCATGGCCATTTCCAACCGCTCTCCTCTTCGGGTGCGTTCGTCTCTTCAACGCTCGCAACTTCTTGCTCGACGGAGGTCTCGGTTTCGGGCTCCTCGGGTTCTGTCTGTACAGACGAGGTCCGGATCAACTCAGGCGGCGGCGGAACGGTCACGTCCACATCCATTCTGGGCGTATACCGCTGGCGCGCTGTCACGATCCGTTCAAAAGTGCGCGGCTCCAGCCCGATGTTGAAGACGGGGGCATAGCTCACCTGCGCTTCAACAATGACGACATATTCGCCTTCGAGGAGCGTGGGGATACGATTGCGCAGCCCGTCCAAGCGGGCCTCGGTCATGTCCGATGAGTTGTCGGTGCTGTAGGTGTCCGTGATGACCACCTCCTCGCCGACCCGGCGGACCTGGGTATAGCGCAACCTGGCCTGATCCTCAGTGAAGGTCATCGCTTCGAACAGGGCCTGGGCGCCCTCAAAATCGAGGGGCAACACCGTGTCTTCGCGCCGCGACAGCATATCGCTGACCGCATAGGTGGCCTTGGTGATGGTTGCCTCGCGGCGGTAAGCGTCGAAGTATCCGAAGGCTGCGACGTAGAAAAACGCCATCATAGGCAGGATCACGGCCGCCTCGACCGAAAGCGCGGCATCCTCGCGGCGCCACGCCTCTGTGGCCCAGGATCGGAAGCGATGGACGCAGATCATGACGGCCTCCTTAGATCGGTTCGACGACGACGGTCGTGGCCGCCACCATGCGCAGGCTGGTCCCATCCACCGACGACACAAGCTGCGCGCCGAGCCCTGCGCCCGGCATGAAAGGATCGACGGCGAAACAGGCCCGCACAAAGACGATTTTCGATGCGCGTTCAGACACAAAGGCCGGGGTCGGCATGACGGAGGTTTCGCGGTTCACGCAGGGCTGCACAGTGCTCGGCAGGTCGTAGTTCGCTGGATCGATCTCCTGCAGTTCCACAAGCAGGTTCGCGGTGCAATCGGGCAGGATCCGGGCCTCGGCGCAGATATTGTCGCGGATGCCCGTCTGGGTCAGGCCATTGCTGCTGTCGAGGCGAATCTCGCGCGCGACGACGTCTAGACCCCGTTCAAGCATAACCTGGCGGATCAAGACCAAGGAGGCCTCAAAACACGACAGGAAGAGCGCCAGGAAGACGGGCAGCAGCAGGACGAATTCCACCGTTGCGGCACCGTCTTCGCGTCTTGCGCGACGCAGGAGGGCGCGCAGCCCCCCCCTTTGGGCAGTGGAGCGTGAATGCGTCATTGGGTCAGCTTCAATCGGTTGATTGCGATCAGGATGTCGTTGAAAGCGCTCGCGATATCGAGGCTTTCCACGTTGTTAAACCGTGTCGGATTATCGGCGCCCGCGCATTGGCGCATGTCGTTCTGGGCGCCCGAGGGGGCCTGGAACGCGATGGTGAAGACCAACATCCCGGATTCCCGCGCGGTGCGGCAGATGTCTTGCAGATACCTATCGAGGCGCGGCAGCGAGGCCAAGGTCTCCCCTTCGTAGCGGATGTAGAAATCGCGCGTGGCGTCATCGATTTTGGGGTCGCCGTTTCCAGCTTTCCAGAAGTTGCCGAAGGTCACGGGGACAGCGGCGTAGAACTCCGCGAATGTCAGTTCGATCGCGTCCGTGCCGCCTGCGGGTTGTGACCGCCATTCGCCACCGGTGGCTTGGTTGGTACTCGTGGCCGGGTTCTTTACCCAGAACATCTGGTTTTGCTCGGACCAGATCGAATACTGAACCTCGACGTTCTGACCGGTATCGGGGTGTTCCCCTTCGCCATCAAAGTCGACCCAGTTGCGTCGATCCGCATCCGTCCACCAAGGATAGCCGTTGTAGGTTTCGCCGTTCAGCGCCCAATCCTGTCCCCGGCCCCGGTTCTGATACCAGTTCGGGGACCAATTGCTGGCGCCATCGATGTCATCGATGCCGGTTGTCTGCTGACCTGTTGTCTGTTGGCTGTTGCCATGGGTGTGGTTGGGACCGTGCCCATTGCCGTGGGTGTGCCCAGGCCCGTGGCCTTTGCCGTGGGTATGGCCGTCGCCCTGCGTGCTGTTCGTTGTGCCGTCGACTGGCGTCAACACCGGGACCTCCAGGTCGGGACGATACACGAAAACGCCCGAGGGACCGTTCTTGCGGTCGGGGTAGATGTCGCGCATCTCCTCGTTCTTGCCGTCGCTCATGACGATCAGAATCTTCGTCGTCGCGGGATCATCCAGATCGGCAGGGATGTTTTGATACGTGGTCGACAGCTTCCCGTCTGCGATCATCTGTGTGGCATGGGGGCGAAGGCTGGGGTCCAGCATGGCCGCCCCCCATTTCACGCCCAGGTTCACAGCCGTCCCGGCCCGGGCGACCAGTGCGTTGATGTGATCGCGGACCGTGCCGATATTCGTGGCCCAGGGCAGGATCGCGCGGGAGTTATCCGTCGGGCAGACTGACCTGCGGATCGTGCCGTCGTAGTTGTGCGAGTACTCGTGCCGGTCGAAGTGATTGACGCGCGTCAGGACGGTTCCGGCTGCGATGCCCGTGGTCAGATAGGCTTCTGCGGTGTCAAAAATCACGCACCTTGAATAGGTGTGTTCCATCGTCATCGGAAACCAGGTGCCAACTTCGTCACCGAGGTTGACGCTGTCCTGGTAGGGAATGACGGAAATCACCGCCCGGCTGTTTTCATTGGCCGCCGTCGTGAAGATGTTATTGGCAAAGGCGATGGCCGCCGATTGCAGGTTGGTATGTTTGCTGCCCGACATGGAGCCGGAGATGTCCAGCACCATTGCGACCTCCACGTCGCCCTTGTCTTCGGCTGCGGTCGAGGACAGCGGAACCACCAGCTCATCATAGCCGAGCATTCCCATGAAGATGGTGTTCACGTCGCTGTTGGCTTGGGCCGAGATCCGTCGACTTTGGGAGGTCACCGAGGTCGTGATCGTCACGCTGTCTTCGTCGATCCCGTTCACCCGCAGGTAGTTCTGCACCACTTCGGTGGGGTCGGCTGCCTGATCGAGCGACGCGGCGGCCAGCACGGCGCGGTCGATGGTGCTTTGAACATGGGCGCGGTCGACCTCGGACCGCATCATGTCCAGTGCGACGCCAGCGGCAATCATCATCATCACGAGGATGAGCAAGCCGAAAACTGCCAGTGCCCCGTCTTCGCGACGGTAGAAACGCGTTGTTAGGGCATGGGCGGCGGTCAAGGACTTGGGGAGACGGAACACGGCAATCCCTCAGGAATGATTAACAACACTGGCGAGTCGGATTACGCCACCACCCGAGATGCCCCCGGAATGCGAAGTCTGTCGGGCTCAAATGCGGTCAAACCATGGTTCTGTTCACAATCCGTGAACAAATCGGTGCCTATTCTAGCTTTGGTCGCGGGTTTCGGGATTAGCTAGGGGCGACGGGCGCACCAGCGGTCCGTTATCAGGGGGGAGACATGTCATGACTGCAATTCAAGGCGGATTTACCGCCTCCGTGAACGCGATGTACGACCGCGCCGTATCGCTGATGGATCTCAGCCCTGGGCTGGTGGAAAAGATCCGGGTCTGCAACGCCACGTACACGGTAAGGTTTGGTGTGCGGCTGCGGGGCGAAATCCATACCTTCACCGGCTACCGCTCCGTCCATTCCGAACATATGGAGCCGGTCAAAGGCGGGATACGCTTCGCCATGGCCGTCGACCAGGACGAGGTGGAGGCGCTGGCCTCTCTGATGACCTACAAATGCGCGCTTGTGGAGACGCCATTCGGAGGCTCCAAGGGCGGCCTCTGCATAGACCCCTCCGCGTGGGAGCCCCATGAGATGGAGCAGATTACGCGCAGGTTCGCCTATGAGTTGATCAAGCGCGACCTGATCAACCCCGCACAGAACGTTCCCGCCCCGGACATGGGCACCGGGGAGCGGGAGATGGCCTGGATGGCCGATCAGTATAAGCGGATGAAAACCACGGACATCAACGGCAACGCCTGTGTCACCGGTAAACCGGCCAATGCAGGCGGCATCGCCGGTCGGGTGGAGGCCACGGGGCGCGGCGTTCAATACGCCCTGCAGGAGTTCTTTCGACACCCCGAGGATATGGCCGCAGCCGGTTTGACAGGCACCCTGGATGGCAAGCGCATCGTCGTACAAGGGCTGGGGAACGTGGGCTACCATGCCGCCAAATTCCTATCGTCCGAGGACGGCGCCCGGATCACCGGCGTGATCGAGCGGGATGGCGGCATTTGGTCCGACACAGGGTTGGATGTGGATGCCGTGCGGGCCCACATCCGCGAGACGGGCGGGGTCAAAGGCTTTCCCGACGCGCGTTTCGATGCCAATGGCGCAACCCTGCTGGAGGCGGACTGCGACATTCTGATCCCCGCTGCCTTGGAGGGGGTCATTCACACGGGCAATGCCCCCCGCGTCCAAGCCCCCCTCATCATCGAAGCGGCAAACGGCCCCGTGACGGCCGAAGCGAATGACATTCTGTTGGACAAGGGCTGCGTGATCATTCCCGACCTCTATGCCAACGCCGGTGGGGTCACGGTGAGCTACTTTGAGTGGGTCAAGAACCTGAGCCATATCCGCTTTGGCCGGATGCAACGCCGCGCGGAGGAGGCGCGCCACCAGGTCTTGGTCGATGAGTTGGAGCGTCTGTCCCGCGACAAGGGGCTGGCCTGGACCCTGTCAGATGATTTCAAGGCCCGCTACCTTCGCGGCGCGGGGGAGTTGGAACTGGTGCGCTCGGGGCTCGACGACACCATGCGCGGGGCCTACGGCGCCATGCGCGAGGTTTGGCAGGGCCGCGCGGATGTGCCCGACCTACGCACCGCCGGGTTCATCGTCGCGATCAGCCGGATCGCGGCCAGCTACCAGGCGAAGGGGCTGTGAGGCGTACGATTGCGGCAATCCCTGGGGTGAGCGGGGCACGGCGTTCCTAAGTCGCGGGACCTGTCGGCGGATGTTCCGGCAAACCAAGCGATCCGGGCTTTGGTCGTCTCCTGCGGTCAAGCCAGAGAGTAATTTCGGCTCTCTCGGATGGGAACAAGCTGGCCCTTGGGGGGCGTCGCAGAGCCCCCCGGCTCTAGGGGCGTCGCGTTGCGCCTGTTGGGGCGCGCCGACGATAGAATCGCCAGACCTTCCACGCGTCCAGCCACATGGGAAGATTTCGAATAATCGACGTCTTCCCTTTCGATGTCGAGAGAAACCAACTGCTTGGGCGTTAGCTCGAGTAGCCATCTCCCGGGCGTATACGGACAAGGGGAAGTGCGCCCTCGCAGTTGAAGCGGCCAAGTCCGTTGGAAATGGCCCCTGTCGTGCGGACGGAGAGGATCGATTGCGTTTAGGCACGGCTCTGTTCGCCAACGTCCGAAGTGTGATCCCTAGGGCGACGATCGCTGACCCCGGAACCGCTGAGCACCTCGCCCATCAGCAACGGAATGTACCATCCCCATTGCGCTAAGTGCGCGGGGCGTTGCCGCGACAATCGCGTCGCGACAACAGGTTCCGGAGGCTCTTTTGGACCCGGAAAGACCGATCCGTCAGTATTCAGCGCGGCGGTTCGTTTCTTCGAAGCTGGCGTTCAGATCAATGTCATAGCGCCCCGTCGTGCAGTACACGTCGTCAAGCTCAAAGCCATCGGCTTCTTTTTCGATATCGTCGGGGTCCATTTCGCACTGGAGTTCTTCGAGAACCGTCATGATCCGCGCGATGTCGTCTTCGGTCGGCGCTGCATCGCCTTCCAAAGGACCGTCGTATGTCATGCTGACGATGATATGGGCGTCGTCCACTTTTCTGACTTTGATGTCGTATTGGTGCGCGGCACAAGCGACGTCATCCATCTCAAAGAGATAGCTTGTCTCTTGCTCAGCGGCTTCGACAGGTCCGCAGTTGAAATCAGCAAGCTCTTCGTTGATCTCCCGCAGGTCTTCTTCGCCCGCGCTCGTTTCGGCAAGTGCCGGAGACGCGACCACGACCGCTAAGGCGGCGACTGTTGTTCTAAGCATTTCAATCCTCCCAAACTTTTCTAACCCGCTTGTCATTTACGGTGGTTTGCCAGAGCCACCGTGACCGACGGAGGTAAGGCAGTGCTTCCAACAGTCAACGGGCGCGTCGGGTTGGCCGGCGTAGACCGACATCCATCGCGGTGCCCGGCTGACCTGGTCGGTGGACGGCTCCCGCAGGTGCGGCGGACGATCCGTTGGGACCCCCTGGACGCGGAGCGGCGGTCCGCACCACGCAAGGACATTAACCCCAACAGGCCCTTGGGGGCGATGCACCTAGAGAGCATCGCCCGACCGCGATTGGCACCTCGCGACGCTTGAATCGGCGGATCCGTGTCGCGCGCTGGCCTTTAGCTCGCCTTGTCAGCAAGTTTGCTGTCGGACCCGGCCTCGGTATCTGCACCGTCTTCCGAATTCGCCGCAGCCGCCGCATCCGGGTCTTCGCCAAAACGGGTCAGCAACGCGTTCTCAAGGCCGCGGGACAACTCCCGCGCGACGGCGGTGTATTCCGGGTTGTCCTGGATCGGCACGCCTGGCTTCCAGACTTTCGCTAATTCCAGCAGGCCGCGCCGGTCATGCTGATAGAAGGCCTCCCGCGCCGCATGGGCCTCGCTTTCCGACCAGCCCATCCGCTCCAGCACGTAGCGCCCGGCCCGGAGGGAGCTGTCGAACATCTCTCGCACGATGTCATCGGCGCCCGAGCGGTAAAGCTCGTAGACATGGACGCGGTCATAGGCCCGGGCGACAATGTGGATATCTGGGTTAGCTGCCTTGGCCATCTTGGTCAACCGTACCGCGTCCGCCTTGTCGTCCAGTGCCACGACCAGCACTTTGGCCGATGCCAACCCAGCGGCGCGCAACATCTCAGGGCGGGTGGGATCGCCCAGATAGGTTTTGATCCCGAACTGGCGCAAAAGCTTGATCGTCTCCATATCGCGGTCCAGCACGACGGTCCTGACGCCGGCGCCCTGCAACATACGATGCACCACTTGGCCAAAGCGACCGACGCCCGCGATGATGACCTCCGGCGTTTCGTCGATGTTGTCGCCGTCCACTTCGGCTGTGCCGGAACTGCGTGCGGCCAGGCGTTCGTAGGCGATGAACAATAGTGGAGTGACTAGCATCGACAGGGCCACGGACAGCAGAAGGATCGACGAGATCTCTGTCCCGAAGACGCCACCCTGGGTCGCCGCAGCGATCAGAACGAAGCCAAATTCACCGGCCTGTGCCAGCGATAGGGTGAACAAGATCCGATCTTGCCCCTTTAGGCGGAACAACACCCCCAATCCGAACAGAATGGCACCCTTTAGGGCGATCAACCCGACGACGAGACCCAGTACCGTCAGCGGCGCACCGGTCAGCGTGGCGAAGTTCATCCCTGCGCCGACGGTTATGAAGAAAAGGCCTAGCAAGATCCCCTTGAAGGGCTCGATATCGGCTTCCAACTCGTGCCGGAATTCCGAATTGGCCAGCACCACGCCCGCCAGAAAAGCCCCGAGGGCCGGGGACAGGCCGACGAGCATCATCATCTCGGCCACCCCCACAACAAATAGCAGAGAGACAACTGTCTGCATTTCACGCAGGCGCGCCCAGGCCGCAAAGGCGAAAATCGGCCGCGTCAGGTAGGTGCCGCCAAGGATGACAATGGCGACGGCGCCTACGGTCAGCATCGTCAGCCCCCAGGCGGGCAGGGTATCGACCCAATGGGTGAAGTCAGCGACGATACTGGCGCTGCCGCCATCGCCGATGGCGCCGCCGTGGCCGCCCCCATGACTGTCCTCGGTCCCGCCGCGCCCCGTGCCCAGAAGCGGCATGAGCGCCAGCATTGGGATTACGACGATGTCTTGGGCGAGCAGCACCGAAAAGGCCGAGCGTCCGCCGCGCGTTGGCGTGAGGCTCTTTTCTTCAAGCGTTTGCATCACGATAGCGGTGGACGACAGCGCCAAGATCATGCCGATGGCGAGCGAGACTTGCCATGTCATCCCCAGTAGCCAGGCCAATCCCGCGACCGCTGCCATGGTCGTGCCGACTTGGCCTAGGCCCAAGCCCAGTAGCTTGGCTCGCATGTCCCAAAGCGTGCGCGGCTCCAACTCCAAGCCAATGATGAACAGCATCATGACCACGCCAAACTCAGCGAAGTGTTGGAGGTCCTCGGTCTCTGAACCGACGAGTCCCAGAACAGGCCCGATCACGATTCCAGCGAGGAGGTATCCGAGGACGGAGCCGAAGCCGAAGCGCACGGCCAGAGGTACACACAGGGTCGCCGCGCCCAGGTAGATCACGGCCTGAAAGAGGAAGGTTTCCATATGCAAACGCTATGGCAGGGGCGGGGGCGGGGGCAACCGAATTGCCGTGCGCTGCCTCTCAAACGGGCAGGGGACTATCACGCTTCGGTTGGTCCATGACGATCTGGCTTTGAACGCGGGCCACGGCGGAGTGCGGCAGCAGAACCCGGTGCACTAGGTCGTTGAGTTGGGCCAGGTCCGTGCACCAGACGCGCAGCAGATAGTCGGCCTCTCCGGTGAGGGTCCAGACAGAGGTGACGCGCGGCTCAGCCTCCATCCGTTGTAAGAAGGCCCGGGCCTCCTTGGGAGCATGGCTGGCCATCTGCACTTGGACAAAGGCCTGGACCTGGAGGCCCAGGGACGGTCCGTCCAGCCGCGCGACCGTAGCGCGGATCACGCCCTCCCGTTCCAGGCGCGCGCGCCGACGGCTGGCTTGGCTCGCTGAAAGGTTCAGGATCCGCCCCAGCGTTTCCGACGATTGGGTCGCGTCCCGCTGTAACGCCTGGAGCAAGGCGCGGTCAGTGGGATCCATCGGTGAAACGCTCCATGCAATCGATCCGCATGTGATGAAGAATAGGCGCACAGGACCCGCACGCATAGGTGTTTCTAGCACTATCTTCGCGCGCATCGCGCTTCTGACATGCGGGACACTGCCGAAAACGCAAACGGAGGTTTCCATGGGCCCTTTCCCTCACGATGCACCCTATTCCGATATCACTGATGAAAACCCTGCAGGCACGGACGGATTTGCCTTCGTGGAATTCGCCTCGCCCACGCCCGACGATCTGCGCGATACCTTTCGCAAACAGGGCTATGCCCTTGTGGCGAGGCACAAGACGCGCGCGATTGAGCTTTGGCAGCAGGGGGACATCAGCTATCTCCTGACTGCGGAACCCGGCAGCCATGCGATGGACTTCGTCGCCGACCATGGACCCTGCGCGCCCTCCATGGGGTGGCGCGTCGCGGATGCGCAGCGGGCGTTTGATCACGCGGTGGCCCGTGGGGCGACGCCATATGTCGGCGCCAAGACCCTGGATGTGCCCGCCATCGTCGGGATTGGGGGCAGTCTGATCTACTTCGTGGACCAATACCGCGACGCCTCGCCCTTCAACGCGGAGTTCGACTGGATTGCGGACGCGCACCCCACGGGGGTGGGGTTCCACTACATCGATCACCTGACCCACAACGTTCACCGGGGGAACATGGACACTTGGTTCAAGTTCTATGGGGATCTGTTCAACTTCCGGGAGATCCGCTTTTTCGACATTCAAGGGAAGTACACTGGTCTGGTCAGCCGTGCGCTGACGTCACCCTGTGGGCGCATCCGCATTCCGATCAACGAAGATCGCGGCGAGACCGGGCAGATCGTCGAATACCTCCGCCAGTATAACGGAGAGGGGATCCAGCACATCGCAGTCGGGGCGCGGGACATTTACGAAGCCGTGGATCAGATCGCCGAAAATGGCGTGTCTTTCATGCCCAAACCGCCTGCCACCTATTATGCGGCCAGTGGCGACCGCGTGGTCAATCATGGCGAACCGCTAGAGCGGATGGCACGCCATGGCATTTTGATCGACGGGGAAGGTGTGGTCGAGATCGACGGGGGGGCCGCACGGGAGACGCGTGTCCTGCTCCAGATCTTTTCGAAGACCTGCATTGGTCCGATCTTCTTTGAATTCATCCAGCGAAAGGGAGACGACGGCTTTGGGGAGGGGAACTTCCAGGCGTTGTTTGAATCCATCGAAGCAGATCAGATTGCACGCGGTGTTCTGAAAGCCTCCTGACGGTCGTTCAATCATCGTCAACCGAAGAAATCCGCTGTCCGTCCGGAACAAGATCCCAGGCTCTGGGTTGTTCGACCGTGATCCCTGGGCTGGCTCAATCCTGGTTCCCCCCTCCGAACCGGACGGGCCGTCCTTGGATCAAACCCGATCGCGCGACGCCCGTCTCGGGCGCAACGCACCGTGGTGGTCAGGCGCGTCCCTCCTCCTGACCATCACATCGGCCTCCGGGCATCTTCGGATGGTTGTGCGGTGAAGAAGGTGTCTGTTGAGCAGTGCCCCGGCTGAAACGCCGGGGCACTTGCCGTTTCTGGCCCAGCAAAAATAGAGCGCCGAAACGATCTTGGCTGCCATTTGGTTCCAAACAAAAAGTCAGAAAAAACCGGAAACCAAAGGCTGGGGTGACTGTTGTTCCTGCAAGACGCCGCACAACAGCAGCGTCAGTTAGACGAGATGAAAGGAAAAGACATGAAACGCTTTGCCATTATCGCCGCCGCCACCATCGCCGCCACCGGTCCCGCTTTGGCCTACACCGGTGTGTCGCCAAGCCTGATTGCCAACGCCGAGGCCACGCTGAGCGAGGCGGGCATCAACAACGTCGACATGACCCAACTGTCCGACGAGCAGATCATCGAGATCTACTTCGCGGGTCAGGAAGACAGCGCGGGCGACCGTAATCTGAAGATCGAGGCCGCGCTGGACGGTATGGGTGAGAGCCGCACCATCACGGAACGCCGCGTCATCCTGTCGGAAGCGGATGCGTCCGGCCTGATGCCGTCGGGTGAGAACTCGGTCGTCACCTCGGTCCAGAACTTCCTGGATACCCAAGGCTTCGATGTTGATGCCTCGACGCTGACGGACGCCCAAGTCGCGCAACTGTACTTCATGGGCTATTCCGACGACTCGAATGAGTTCAACCGCGACCAGATCGAGACGCTTCTGAACATGTAAGATCTTACGATCTGACGTGAAAAAGGCCGCCCTCCGGGGCGGCCTTTCTTGTTGCGAGCGTAGGGGTACTGGTCAGCCGATCTTGGGCAGAAGGCTGTCCACCGAAGCCTTGGCGTCGCCGTAGAACATCCGCGTGTTGTCCTTGAAGAACAGCGGGTTTTCGATGCCGGAGTATCCGGTGCCTTGGCCCCGCTTGGACACAAAGACCTGCTTTGCTTTCCAGACTTCCAGCACCGGCATCCCGGCGATAGGGCTGTTGGGATCGTCCTGCGCGGCAGGGTTCACGATGTCGTTGGAGCCGATGACGATCACGACGTCCGTGTCCGGGAAGTCGTCGTTGATCTCATCCATCTCCAGCACGATGTCGTAAGGCACCTTCGCTTCGGCCAGCAGAACGTTCATGTGACCGGGCAGACGACCGGCAACTGGGTGGATCGCAAAGCGAACCTCTTTCCCAGCGGCGCGCATCTTGCGGGTCAGTTCGGCAACGGCGGTCTGGGCCTGGGCCACGGCCATGCCGTAGCCGGGCACGATGACCACGCTGTCTGCCTCGTTCAAGGCCTGGGCAACACCGTCCGCGTCGATGGCGACTTGCTCGCCTTCGACCGCCATCTGCTCACCCGCCGGACCGCCGAAGCCGCCAAGGATGACCGAGATGAACGAGCGGTTCATTGCCTTACACATGATGTAGGACAGGATCGCGCCGGAGGAGCCGACGAGCGCGCCGACCACGATCAGCAGGTCGTTGCCAAGCGAGAAGCCGATGGCTGCAGCGGCCCAGCCCGAGTAGCTGTTGAGCATCGACACAACGACGGGCATGTCCGCGCCACCGATGCCGGTGATCAGGTGATAGCCGATGAACAGGGCGGCGAGCGTCATGATCGCCAGCGGCAGGAACCCGCCGGAGCCGAAGTACCAGAACAGGCACAGCAGCGACAGCGCAGCAGCGCCCGCGTTCAGAAGGTGCCCACCGGGCAGTTTCTTGGCGGCGGAGTCGACCTTACCGGCCAGCTTACCATAGGCGATGACAGAGCCGGTGAAGGTGACGGCCCCGATGAAGATGCCCAGGAACAGCTCCACCCGCAGGATGTTGATCTCCACGAGGGTCTTCTTGGCGATCAAGGCCGCGAAGGTGCCCATGGCATAGGTGTCGTCGCCTGCGGCCTTGGCGGCCTCGACGGCACCGATCTCGAAATGGGCGTTAAAGCCTACGAAGACGGCGGCCAGGCCGACCAGCGAGTGCATGGCCGCGACCAATTCCGGCATCTGCGTCATCTGGACCTTGGTGGCCAGTTGGTAGCCGATGGCCCCGCCCAGGATCACAAGGACCAGCGTCAGCGGCCAGAGGCCGGTGCCGGGGCCAATCAGTGTGGCGAAGACCGCCAGCGCCATGCCGACGATGCCGTACCAGACCGCGCGCTTAGCGCTTTCCTGGCCCGACAGCCCGCCGAGCGACAGGATGAAGAGGATGGCTGCGACCACATAGGCCGCGGTGGTGAATCCGAAGTCCATTTACCCGGTCCCCCTTACGATTTCTGGAACATGGCGAGCATGCGCCGCGTGACGAGGAAGCCGCCGAAGATGTTGATGCCGCACATGAACACCGACAGCGCGGCGAGGATGATGACGATCACCGAACTGGAGCCGATCTGAATAACGGCGCCCAGGATGATGATTGACGAGATCGCGTTGGTGACGGCCATCAACGGCGTGTGCAAGCTGTGCGAGACGTTCCAAATCACCTGGAAGCCCACAAAGACCGACAGCACGAAGACAATAAAGTGCTGCATGAAGCTTGCCGGAGCCACCAGGCCCACGGCCAGCAACAGCGCCGCGCCCACGGCGATCAGGCCAACCTGTTGCTTGGTCTGCGCCTTGAAGGCCGCGACTTCGTTGGCGCGGATCTCCTCGGGCGTCAGCTCCTTGGGCTTCTCTTTCTTCTGGACGGCGATGGCCGCGACCTTGGGTGGGGGCGGCGGGAAGGTCACGACACCCTCATGAGTGATCGTCGCGCCCCGGATCACGTCATCCTCCATGTCGTGGTTGACCTGGCCGTCCTTCTCGGGCGTCAGGTCAGCCATCATGTGGCGGATGTTGTTGCCGTAAAGCGTCGAGGATTGTGTCGCCATGCGGCTGGCGAAATCGGTGTAGCCGATGACGACGACGCCGTTGTCGCTGACGATGCGCTCGTCCTTGACGGTCAACTCGCAGTTGCCGCCCCGTTCGGCGGCCAAATCCACGATGACCGAGCCCGGCTTCATCATCTCGACCATGTCTTTGGTCCAGAGCAGCGGGGCCGGGCGGTTGGGGATCAGCGCCGTCGTGATGACGATGTCGATGTCCGGCGCGATTTCGCGGAACTTGGCAAGCTGCTTGGCCTGGAATTCGGGGCTGGAGGGCGGGGCATAGCCACCCGTCTCGGCGCCGTCGGGCAATTCGCTGTCGTCGAATTCCAGGAAGACGAACTCGGCGCCCATGGATTCGATTTGTTCGGCGACCTCGGGGCGAACGTCGAAGGCATAGGTGATCGCACCCAGCGAGGTCGAGGTGCCGATGGCGGCCAGACCGGCCACACCGGCGCCCACGACGAGGACTTTGGCGGGTGGCACCTTACCGGCGGCGGTCACCTGGCCGGTGAAGAAGCGGCCGAAGTTGTTGCCCGCCTCAATCACGGCACGATAGCCCGCGATATTGGCCATGGAGGACAGGGCGTCCATTTTCTGCGCGCGCGAAATCCGCGGCACCATGTCCATGGCGATGACAGAGGCACCCTTGTCGCGTGCCAGTTCCATCAGCGCTTCGTTTGAGGCCGGGTAGAAGAAGCTGATGAGCAATTGCCCATGCTCCAACCGCTTGACCTCATCCTCGCTGGGGGGGCGCACCTTGGCCACAACGTCGGCCACTTTGTACAATTGCGCGGCGCCAGCCACGATTTCGACGCCAGCGGCGCGGTAGGCCTCGTCCGTGAACCCGGATTTGGCGCCTGCGCCTGCTTCCACTGCGACGTCGTAGCCCAGTTTCTGCAAGTGTCCCGCGCTTTCAGGAGTGATGGCTACGCGGCTCTCGTCCTCGTAGACCTCTTTGGGTGCACCAATCTTCATCTCGGCCCTCCGGCTAGTGTTACCGTTAACACCCGCATACGACGGGTGCTCGGGATGCTCAACCCGGTCTAATGGAGCAGGTCACAATGTTGCGCAAGGGGCGGTGTCCATGGATCTAGAATTTCATGATTTGCCATGATGCCGTCCTGCAGCATGGTAGCGTTATCGGCCAGAGATCCGGGGTTGGTGACGTGAATGTCACGAATACTATGGCATACCTCTGTCAGACTTTGCGGACAGTCCACCCCGCGCTACGTCCCCGATCAGATTTTTGTTCGGAGAGCCGCCATGTTGCGTGATCACCCCCGCCGGTACGAACTGGCCAATGAGCTTCATGCGCGTCCGTTCCCGGCTTTGACGGCGCCGTGCCGCGCGGCCTTCTTGGCCGTCAAGCGCGAAGAGGACGCGGTGAACCGGGACCGCAACGAAGACCGTGCGCATTTGGAAGCTTTGCTGGACCGGTTTGGCGGGGATCACCCCGCGCCTGGGGCCACACACTTTTTCGGCCAATTGGGGAAGCACCGCTTAAAATGGGAAAGTCACACGGAATTCGTGACCTACACGCTGTTTTCCGAGGGCGTCGCCGACCGGCCTTTCGACGGATCGGTCTTTGACGTCTTTCCCGCCGACTGGTTGGAAAAGATCCCAGGTGTCCGCCTGACGTCGGCCTTGATCCGGGTAGAGGCGCAAACGCCGCCCGACCTGATGGCGCGCAAATTGTCGGATTGGTTCGTGCCTGAAAGCTTGGCGACCAGTCATGTGTTGGACGGCAGCGCCGTGGTCGCCTCGGATTTCCGCATTGATCCTGCGGGACACGTGCGGTTCGCGGTCTTCGCGGCGAATGACATGGGCGCCCGCCGGGCGGGGCGCATTGTGCAACGGCTGTGCGAAATCGAAACCTACAAGACCATGGCGATGCTGGCCTTGCCCCGCGCCCGGAGCCTGTCTGCGGATGTGGGACGGATGGATCAGGAGTTGTCGGACCTGGTCGGGCGCCTACGCGAAGGCGAGACGGGGACGGACGAAACCCTGGAGGGTTTGCTGACCATCGGGTCCGAATTGGAGACGATGCTCGCCCGGTCAGCCTTTCGCTTCGGCGCGCAGGAGGCTTATGAGCGCCTCGTGAACCAGCGCATCGCCGTCCTGCGGGAGGAGCGATTCGGCGGACGCCAGACGTTTGCCGAGTTCATGATGCGTCGGTTCGATCCGGCGATGCGCACCTGTCGGTCGGTGCAGGCACGCATGGAGGCCTTGGCGGAGCGAGCCAAGCGCGCGGGTGATCTGTTGTCGACGCGCGTGAACGTGGACCGGGCCAACCAGAATGCGGCCCTGCTCAAGTCCATGGACGGCCGCGCAGAAGCCCAACTGCGTCTGCAAAAGACTGTTGAGGGGCTGTCTGTGGTTGCCATCAGCTACTACGCGCTGGGGCTTGTGTCGGCGTTGCTCTATCCGTTGGGCGCCCAGGCAGGCATGACCAAGGAAATGGTGTCCGCCCTCGTGGTATTGCCTGTCGTGGCGCTCGTCTGGTTTGTCGTGCGGCGCATTCGCCAGCATGTGGAGAAGTAGGCGCCAAGGCCCCTGCGACTCGTTTGGGTGCGGCGTCGGCGTTTGAGTATTTAAGCCGAGAAGAAGCGGGGGCGGGGGCGCGTTAACCTTAACCGTCCGTTACGTCGCGCGGATCAGGCTGCCTGCGCCGTGGCTCGTGAAAAGCTCTAGGAGGACCGCGTTGGGGACGCGGCCATCCAGAATGACGGCTGCCCGCACGCCAGCATCGAGAGCATCTAGCGCGGTCTGCGTTTTGGGGATCATGCCGCCCGCAATCGTGCCATCACTGGTCAGGGCATGGACTTGTTCGACGGTCAGTTCGGTCACGACCTTGCCGCTGCCGTCCTTCACGCCCGCCACATCGGTCAATAGGAGAAGGCGGTCCGCCTGAAGGGCCCCCGCGATTGCGCCTGCCGCTGTGTCGCCATTGATGTTGAAGGTTTCGTCGGCTGCGCCCGTGCCGATGGGTGCGATCACGGGAATCATCTCATCCCGGAACAGCGCATGCAGCAATTTGGGGTCGACCTCGGTGGGGCGACCGACGAACCCAAGCTCGGGGTCATCGGGTTCGCAGACAATCATGTCCGCGTCCTTGCCGGACAGACCGACCGCGCGTCCACCTGCCGTATTAATCGCTTGCACGATCCGTTTGTTGACCTGGCCCGCCAAGACCATTTCGACCACCTTGACCGTTTCGGCGTCGGTCACGCGCTTGCCCCGCACAAAGGTCGAGGTCACGCCGAGCCGTGCGAGCAGATCGTTGATCATCGGCCCACCACCGTGGACGATGACCGGATTGATACCCACCGTCCGCATGAGCACAACGTCGCGCGCGAAGCTGGCCATGCCTTCGTCAGACCCCATGGCGTGACCGCCCAGTTTGATCACAACCGTCGCATCGTTGTAGCGCCGCAAATAGGGCAGTGCCTCGTTCAGGGTCCGGGCGATGGCAGTGTTGTCGCGGCTGGTCATGGCGTCCTGCGGTTTCATGGGGCTGTCTTTCGCGGCCTGCGCCGTCAGGCGATATCGGCGATGACGGATCGCAACGTGGCGATCCCTTGGCCGGTTTCGCTGCTGGTGAGGATCAATTCCGGATAGGCGGCGGGGTGTCGGGCCAGGGCCTTCCGCGTGGTGTCCAAGGCTTTGTCCCTGTCTGCCACTTTCACCTTGTCCATCTTGGTCAACACCGTCTGGAAGGTCACGGCAGAGGCGTCGAGGAGGGACATGATCTCTTCGTCGACAGCTTTGACCCCGTGGCGTGCGTCGATCAGGACGAAAGCGCGGCGCAGGGACGCGCGGCCGGCGAGGTAGGATTTGAGCAGCGCTTGCCACTTGGCCACCTCCGCCTTGGGGGCCTTGGCGAAGCCATAGCCTGGCAGATCCACGAGGTAATGGCTGTCGGCTACGGTAAAGAAATTGATTTCCTGCGTGCGGCCCGGCGTGTTGGAGGCACGTGCCAGGGCCCGGCGCCCGGTTACCGCGTTGATGAGCGTCGATTTTCCGACGTTTGAGCGACCGGCGAAGCAGACCTCCACACGATCCGCCGGGGGCATCCCCGACATGGCGACCACGCCTTTGAGAAAATCGGTGCCCGTCGCAAACAGCTTGCGCCCGCGTTCCTCGGTCGTGGCGTCGGGGGGCGTCACCTCTGGGAAGGGGAGGGCCGTCATGCGGAAATGACCCAGGTGGAGCGAACAGGAGGCAGGGCCAGACCTAGGACTCCCGCCAAAGGGTCATCGACCCAATGCATGACGCGCTTGCGCCCGGCGTAATGGCTGGCGCGAGATTGGCCGGACGTCCCGTCGTTCAGAACATCATGGGCGCGGAGCGCAGTCATTCCACAACCGTATCGCCGACGTGAATGTCACCGCCGGTCATGACCGTGGCCACGACGCCGAAGTCCTTGTGGTCCCAACCCTCGCGAAGGCCCCGAACCGGATCGACATCACGAAGCCCCGTGGTGGTGTTGGCCTCGGTCGCGCGGCAGCGCTCGATCCGCTCGGTCACGGACAGTCGGATGGCGCCGATAGTGATCGTGCGCCCAACCCAGTCGAACTCACCCCAAGGGGGGATCCCATCGACGATCAGATTCCCGCGGAACCGATCCACTTCCAACGGATAGTCAAGACGTTGGGAGAGGGCGCGCAGCGATGCGAGGTTCAGGATCGATACCTGCGCCTCACCGTTGTCAGCCATTCCCTGTGCTGGCGCGCGGACGAGGCGCTTCGGCGCGGGTCTGTCCTCCGGCCAAAGCGGACGGACCCAGTCGATCAAGGTCGGACCGTCTTGGCTGGGGTCCAAGGTGAGGTCTGGCCGATCGGGGTGGCGCAGCGTGATCCCCGCCGCTCCGCTGGTTGCGGTCACAGGCGCCAAAGCAGGTGCGGTGGCAACGACAAGGAAGTTGCGCCGGGGTTGCCAATCGTCGGTGTCGGCGCCGTTCTCATGCAGCAAGGCCCAGGCTCGGTCGCCGGGCATGGGGGCCTCTGGGGTCAGCGTGACCGACTCCAGCGTTTCGCGCCCGATCCCTTTGATCGGGTAGCGCATTATGCCGGTCAGACGCGGGGTCACGACTTGTCCTTGGTCTTCGGGGCCTTCGATTTGCCGGTCGGCGCTTTTGCCTCATTGGCGGCGGCTGGGGTCTTCTTCGCGAAGCTCGCCTTGATGTTGCCGAAGAGGTCGGGCTTGGATCCATGGGACCGCATGATGGAATACTGCTGGATAAAGGTGATCGTGTTGTTCGCGATCCAGTAGATGACCAACCCGCTGGCAAAGCCGCCCAGCATGAACATGAAGACCCAGGGCAGATAGGCGAAGATCATCGCTTGCGTCGGGTCGGTGGGGGCCGGGTTCAGCTTTTGCTGCAACCACATGGAGATGCCCAGCAGGATGGGCAGGATCCCAATAAAGACCAGCGCCAACACAGACGACGGGTCCGGCGCGGCGAAGTGCAGCAGGCCGAACAGGTTCATGATGGACGTGGGGTCCGGTGCGCTCAGGTCTTGGAACGGCCCGAAGAAGGGCGCATGGCGCAACTCAAGCGTGACAAAGATCACCTTATAAAGACTGAAGAAAATCGGAATCTGCAGCAGGATTGGCAAACATCCCGCCGCCGGATTGACCTTGTTCGTCTTATAGAGCTCCATCATCCCTTGCTGGAGCTTTTGGCGGTCATCCCCGGCCTTTTCCTTGAGCTTCTCCATCTCGGGCTGCAATTCTTTCATGCGCGCCATGGAGACGTAGCTTTTGTAGGCCAGCGGCAGCAGGATCGCCTTGATGATCAAGGTCAGCACGATGATGGCGATGCCCATGTTGCCGATCACGACGTTCAGACCGTGCAGCCCCATGAAGATCGGCTTTGTGAGGAAATAGAACCAGCCCCAGTCGATGCTGTCGATGAACCGGTCGACTTCTTGGCCCGTCTCGTCCGTCAGCCCAAAGGTATAGGCGAGGTGGTCGCCCAAACCGCCCAGTTCTCGACCGGCTTCGTAGTTCCGGATCGTGGCCCATTCCTTCGCCCCTGCAAACAGGCGACTGGCGGAGGCGCCGGTGGCGCCCGGTTCGACCGTGATCGCAGGCAGGCGCGTTTCAGTCTGGTAGATGTCGGCGCCTTCGACATATTTGACCACGCTCGCGAAGGACTGCGCCTCGGCGGGGATGAGGGTGGTCATCCAATACTTGTCCGTAAAGCCGAGCCAGCCAGAGGCCTCAACCTGGCGGATCTCAACCCGACCGCCTTCGGCGGCAACGGGGTCGAGGTCGGTCACATCACCGTAGTCCAGTTCGGCCAGTTCACCGTCGATCTTTTGGACAACGCCTTCATGCAGGATGAAGAAGTTGACCGTATCCGGCTCGCCGTGTCGCGCGATCAGGCCGTAGGGCGCCAGACGAATGGATGCGTCGGTCGTGTTCTCGACGGACTGGCGAATGGAGAACATGAAATCCGCATCGACGGAAATCTCACGTTGAAAGATCAAGCCCGCGCCATTGTCCCATGTCAACGTGACAGGGGAGTCTGGCGTGAGCGTTGCACCCGGCGGGGCGCTCCAAACCGTGTTTGGCCCTGGCACCGCGTCAGAGGGCAGATCACCGGCCGGGACCCAGCCGTGCAATGCGTAATAGGCGCTGGGCCCGCCCGCCGGGTTCAGCAGCGTGACGATCGGCGAACCCTCGTCCAATGTCTCGCGGTAGTCGAGCATGGAGATATCGTCGATACGCCCCCCATTGAGCGAGATGGATCCGGTTAGACGCGGTGTCTCGACGGGGATCCGGGTCGCCGCCGCAAGGGCGGTGCTACGGCTAGCGCCGGGCGTGACGGCGAGCGTATCCGGGGTTGCCGTGACGCCGGGGGCGGCGGGTGGCGTTATGGCGCCGCCTTCTGCATCGACCACCAACCCGTCGTTGGTGGGGGTCTCGGCGACCGTGGGGGCTTGTTGTTCGGGTGGGAACAAGACAAACCAGACAAGCATGACCAGGGCCGACAAGACCGTGGCAAGGATAAGGTTCTTATTTTGATCGTCCATGGGACCTGTCCGGGGCATGTCGGGGTTGCGCGCCGTTCAACAGACAGCGCGCCCGAAGGTCAAGGCGAAACCGGGTGCGGGCCGCCGTGACGAAAACGCCGTCAGGTGGCATCGGCAGATTGTGGGGTGCTGAGATTGGCGGATCCCCGTTTGCATTTGTAGCCGCGTGAGGACGCGCAACCCTGCATCAGGGAGCAAAATCGCGGCAAGGCGGATAACGGAATAGGAGGGGCGGGCTGTTGCGCAGGCGGTCACGCTGTTCCGTGGGGGCGCATTTGGTGCAGCGCGCTCGCGTCGCCGCGCCGCTTGGCAAGCGCCCATGTCGTGGCGTCGGCGAGCGGCATGGGGCGCGCAATCCCAAACCCTTGCAGATGCGGACAGCCCATTTTGGTCAGGGTGTCCCGCTCCGATTGGGTTTCGACCCCCTCCGCGAGGGTGGCGATGGAGAGGTTGTCGGCAAGGCTGAGGATGGCACGCACAATTCGGCGTTGTGTGTCATCCTTGTCGATGTGGTGGACGAAGCTGCGGTCCAACTTGATCCGATGGACGCCAAACCGCGCGATGTGAGAAATTGAGGCCGCGCCGGTCCCAAAATCATCCAAGTCGAGATGGAATCCAGCGTCGCGTAATTGATTGATATTATGAACGATGATCTCGTCATTCTCACGTAGGGTGACGTTTTCCAGGATTTCTATGGCAACCCTTTTGGGTGCCAGGTCATAGCGGTCGACTTGCCAGATCAAGCGGTCGGCCAATCGTGGATCGCTCAACTCTTCGAGCGACAGGTTTACGCCAACGGTCGGCACATCCAACCCGAGCTTGTCCCAGCCGGAGATCGCTTCGAGGCTTCCCCGCAGCATGATTTCTCCAAGGTCTGACATGCGGCCTGCCGAATGGACCGATGGCAGGAATTGATCCGGCCCCAGCAGGCCAAACTCCGGATGATCCCACCGGGCAAGGGCCTCAAAACCGACAATCCGCCCCGTGACAGAGTCGATCTGTGGTTGGAACCAGGGAAGAATGTCGCCCCGATCCAACGCCTCATCGACCTGTGTTGACAGTTTGTGATCCGTCTCGACCTGGGTGCGCAGGTCGGGATTGAACGCCCGGACCGCATCGTCCCCTTGGCGCATGGCGACCCGCAAGGCGCAGTCCGTTGCCGCCAAAAGTGCCGCCCCCGTTCGTGCGGGGGCCATCGCCTCGGAGCAGATGCCCACGCAGGATCGGACCCGGACGGATCTGCCCTCCAGCGAAATGGGTTCCGCCACAGCGGCCTGGACCCGATCCACGATGTTCATCACCACGGGAAGGTCGGCGCGCCGAGTCGGGGCCAGCACGATCGTCAAACAACCGTCGCCCGATCGAATGACCCCATCTTGACCCCGGATGGTTGCCGCGATGCGCTGAATGATGCGGTCCATAACCTTTTCGGAGATTTCCGTGCCCCATTCGCCATCGGCCACGTGCAGATCGTCCACGCGCACCTGTAGCACGGCGGTGGTGCGGTCCCGGCGGGCGCAATCCTCCAACACGTCGTCTATGAACCGTTGCAGGGTAAGCCTGTGCATCTGCTGGCCCGAGGGCGTAGTGCCCTCTGAAAGGTCGCCGGCGCGTCCCCTGCGCGACGTGCCCTGCAGCGCGAGCAGAACGGGAAGGACAACCACCAGGACCATGGCAACCGCTGTTTCGCCGATCAGCCAAGCGATGGCCGCGAATGCGGGGAAAAGTAGGACCCAATCGACCGAGGCCCGCAGGGCGGCCCATCGTTGCGCCAGGGTCGATCCGATATCAGATTGAGCGCGGTCCTGGTCCATGGTGCCTCCGGCGACTAAGCGTCGCAACGCTAGCAACCGAGGCCTCACCTCTCTGTTAACGCAGGCGGGGAACTTCCATAGAATTTGCTTCAACCGGTTGGTCAGCCGTGGCCATAAGGCCCGCAAAGTCGAACAGCGCCGGGTCCGGCATATGCGATGGCCGCACTTGGCAAAGCGCCGAGAACATCTTGGCCCGTCGGCCTGGTGCCTTGGCCTCCCACCCGTCCAACATAGCTTTGATGGCCTGGCGTTGGAGCCCATCCTGCGACCCGCAGAGGTCACAGGGAATGATCGGGTATCCCATGGCGCGGGCAAACCGGTCGCAATCGGCTTCGGCCACATGGGCGAGGGGCCGCAGGACAAAAAGATCACCCTCGTCGTTGAGCAGTTTTGGCGGCATCGTCGCGACCTTGCCGCCGTGGAAGAGGTTCAAAAAGAACGTCTCTAGGATGTCGTCGCGGTGGTGGCCCAGAACCACCGCCGAGCAGCCTTCTTCGCGCGCAACACGATACAGGTTCGCCCGCCGCAATCGCGAACAGAGCGCACAATAGGTGCGCCCCTGGGGAACCTTATCGACGACGACGGAATAGGTGTCCCGATATTCGATGCGGTGGGGAACGCCCATCTTACTGAGAAACTCGGGCAGGACCGTCGCCGGAAACCCGGGCTGACCCTGGTCAAGGTTGCAGACCAGAATGTCCACGGGCAGCAACCCGCGCCATTGCAACTCGGTCAGCGCGGCCAAAAGCGTGTAGCTATCCTTGCCGCCGGACAGGCACACCAGCCAGCGCGCGCGGGTGCCGTCACGGTTCACCATGGCATAGCGGTCGATCGCCTCGCGGGTGTCCCGAATGATGCGTTTGCGCAGCTTGCGAAACTCGGTCGTTTTGGGGGCGCCGTGAAACAGCGCGTGGATGTCGTCTTCGGGCTGGTCCAGCATCGGCGCCTCCTGGTTCGGGGGACATATAGCGGGACTTGTGCGCGCGGGCTACCAGCGCATGCAGGCGTCTGACGGCTGGTCTGTGACGATCCGTCGGTCGAAGTTCGTGGGTAAGATTAGGACGGTAGGGGATGCGCTGAGGTGCGGGACCCAAGGTATCGTCGCTCACGATCCAACTAGGGCAGGCGTCTGGGTTCCAGGCATCCCAGGTCTGCTAAATGCCGTCTCGCCAAAGAAGCCGGGCGGCGTCCAGGATGCTGAAAACAGGGCGCCCCGTCGCCTGGGCGATCGCCTGGGTGTACGGGGGTAAGTTGCCGCACTCCAACAGGATGGCCCCGATCTCCGGCGTATGGTCGATGAGTGCCCGGGCACGGGCAACGGCCGCTGCGGCGATGGCTTGCGAGTCGAACTGCTCAAGGGGTGTAGGGTCCGGGCTGAGTATGGCCAGCGCGAACGCGGGGCAATCTTCCAGGCCCGCCACATGTGCGTCCTGTGGCGCGATCCCTGCGGCGGCAAGTCCGCCTTGCGTCAGGCTCGCGGCAGAGGCGGTCAGGATGCCGACGGGCCGCCCACCGGTCATTCCCTGGACCAACGGACAGAGCGACAGGGCTGACAGAATGACAGGGATACCGACGGCACGGGCAATATCGCCCTGAAAATGGACGAGAAAGCCGCAGGTTGAGACGAGGCCGACGGCGCCACCCTCCTCAAGCGTGCGGGCGGCGGCCAGGAAGGGGGGTAGCAGGTCCACGTCGGGTTGACCCGGGCGCACGACCCGACGCGCCTCGGCCCCCGCAACCCGATGGAGCACCGCCGGGCAGGGGTAGCTGTCGACGTTTCCCGCATCCCCGAGGATCCGCGGAAAGGCCGTGTCCAGCATCAGCACGCCGATATGGGGTCCGGTTGTCATGGGCGATACTGAGGTGTGCGGGCGGGAGGGGTTTCATACCGCCCGGAGCGCTGGGCTAATCGAAGCGTCACGCGGGCATTCCTGAGGTGCGTTGACCGATCTTCCGTACCGGCCTCTGGTTGTGCCCGTCGAGATGGCGCCCAAAGACCACGCACCGTGGGCTTTCCAGGTGCACCAAGGCCAGGCTGTTCGCCTTCCTGAGGGTGGTGTTCAGAACGATGGAGCACCCCGTGATGATCCCGCACTTTGTGAGGCCTGCGATGCGGTAAGGCGCGCGGTTCCGTCGAGCCCGGCTGCAGCCGGTCTGACCTCCGGCCGTTCGTTGCGACCTCCAGAGGATGCGGCGCTCCACAGCATCCTCGGTCCATATTCTGGCCGTCTTCGACATGGTCTCGACAATCAGAGACGGCCCGGCAATTCGTCAAGTTGCATCCATCGCGCGCGCGGTCATTCTGGTGTGGCGGCCTGCTGGGCAAGCACAGGGGGAGAGGACACAATGTGTGATAGGTCGCGTCTGGCGGACGTTTTGGGGCCGAGGCTTTGACGCGGACGGTTGTCGTCGGAGCGGGCCTTGTCGGCATCTGCTGTGCCCAGGCGTTGTCGGACAGGGGGCACCGCGTGACGCTGCTCGACAAGGAGACGCCAGCGCAGCAGACGTCTCGATGGAACGCGGGAGTCCTGGCCACAAGTTCTGTGATCCCGCTGAACAACCCGGCCCTGTTCTCGGATCTTCCTCGGCTGGTAACCGGTCGTCATCCGGGCTTTCGGGTCCACCTACGGTCGGCGCCGCGGCTTCTGCCTTGGGCGATCCGGTTTCTGAACAACAGCCGCAGATCCCGGTCGGAACGGTCCATCCGCGCGTTGACCGAGTTGATTGGCTATGCCCGAACACAACACGACCTCCTAACCAGCAGGGCCGGCTTCGATGGTTTGGAGGCCAAGGGCTGGCTGATCCTGTACCGTGGGCGCGAGGGGATCGCGCGGGCCACGTCCCATTCCAAGCGGCTACATGACCGCGATGTGGCGGCTGAGGTGGTGACACCCGCCGATATCGCAAGGCTTGAGCCCACCCTGCGCCCCTGCTTCGGGGGTGGCGTCCATGTGACGGGCGCGGCCCACGCCGACCCTCGCGCCCTTGGCCGGGCCTATGTGGATCTAGCGGTCCTCTCTGGCGTGACGCTCCGCCAGGCGTCGGTCTCCGGGCTGTCTAAGCGGGCGGACGGGTGGCGCGTGGCCCTGTCCGACGGTGAAGACGGTCCGTTCGACCATGTCGTTCTGGCTTTGGGGCCTTGGACAAATGACCTTTTGGCCCCGCTGGGCCCGCCGCTCCCCTTGGCTGTGGAGCGGGGCTACGTTCAGATTTTCGCCAGCGCGGGGGCCTTGGTGCGGCCCTTTTTCGATGTGGACGGCGGCTATGTAGCGGCGCCGCGTCCGGGCGGTATCCAGATTTCCACCGGGACGGAGTTGACGCACCTGAACAGTCCGCCATCCCCGAGCATGTGTGACGCCGCAGTCGCAGCCGCCCGCGATGCGTTGGCGTTTGGCACGCCCGCTCAGGCCACACCTGCGGTTGGAAACCGGCCCACCCTCCCAGACAGTTTGCCTGCCATTGGACCGATCCGGCGGCATCCCGGGCTTTGGGTCGCGGCGGGCCACCAACATATCGGGTTCAGCACTTCTGCCGGCACCGGTGGTTTGCTGGCCGACCTGATCGAGGGCCGTCCGCCTGCCATCGACCCCAGACCCTATGCGCCAGGACGTTTTGGCCTTTAGCCCGCGCGGCAGGCGGACAAATGCTATCCAAGTGCCAATCTTGCCGATACGCTGATCCCCATTGGGGATTGTGCGGCCGTTTGGCGCGATAAGATCGATCTCAAATTGCCGGATGATCCCCGAATAAAAAACGAAAACGCACAACCATCAGGGAAGACGAGATGAGATCTTTTGCCACCGTGACTACGTCTGCCATCGTCATGCTGTCTGCCGCCGCGGCGCAGGCAGAGACCTGGGACATGGCGCTGGCCTATTCGGCGACGAACTACCATTCCGAAACCGCAGCCGCCTTCGCTGAGGAAGTGACCGCCAATAGCGATCTAGAGGTGGTCACGCACCCCGGCGGGTCATTGTTTTCCGGGTCGGAGATCTATGGCGCTGTGCGCCGTGGGCTTGCGCCCATGGGCGAGCGGTTGATCTCGGCGCTGGGCAACGAAGATCCGTTTTATGAGATCGACAGCGTGCCGTTCCTGGCCACAGGCTTTGAAGGGGCGCGGGCGCTTTATGATGCCTCCCGCGAGACCTTGGAAGAAACCGTTGCCGAGGCGGGCCTGCACTTCCTCTATTCCTGCCCCTGGCCGCCGCAGGGCTTCTACTCCGTGGCCGAGGCGACCTCCCTGGAGGCCATCGCGGGCCTGAAGTTCCGGGCCTATAACGCCACCACTTCGCGGATGGCCGACGGCCTGGGGATGGTGCCCACCACCATCGAAGCGGCGGAGTTGAGCCAAGCCTTCGCCACGGGCGTCGCAGAATCGATGATTTCCTCCGGCTCCACCGGGTACGACCGCGCGCTTTGGGAACATGTGGACTACTACTACGATGTGCAGGCTTGGCTGCCGCGCAACATGGTCTTTGTGAACCAGCGGGCCTGGGATGGTTTGGACGCTGATACCCAGGGCGTGATCGAAACCGCCGCCGCGAATGCCGAAGCCTCGTGCTGGGCCCAGGCGGAGGAATTGGCCGGATGGTACGTGGAGCAATTCACCGAGAAAGGCATGACCGTTGCAGACCTGACGCCCGAGGTTCTCGCCGCCTTCCAAGAGGTTGGGGGCGAGTTGCGCGCCGATTGGTTGGAGCGTGTGGGCGAGCGGGGCCAGGCGGTTCTCGATAGCCTTCAGTAAACCATCGTTGAGACGACGATATGCAGAACAACGGGTCCGGTGGTGGTCAGCACCGTCGGACCCGATGTCCGTGTGAGCATCTGGGGGCCGAACCATGTGGCATAGACTTTCCCAAGGTCTCGACGCCTTGTACCGAATGGCAGGCTACGGCGCTGGCGCCTTGTTGGTCGGCCTCTGCGGGCTGATCCTGTACTCTGTCGTGGGGCGTTTGTTCGGGCTCTACCTTGGCGGCGTTAACGACTTGGCGGGCTATGTGATGGCCACCAGCACCTTCATGGCGCTCAGCTACACCTTTCGAACAAACGGCCACATCCGCGTCGGGCTTGTCATTCAACGCTTCCACGGCAGGCGCCGCCAGTGGCTAGAGACCGTCTGCCTGGCGATCATGTCCGCCGTGGCTTGCTTCCTGGCCTATTACATGGGGCGATTGGTCTATTTTAGCTATCAGTTCGGTGAACGCAGCGAGGGCGCCGATGCGACCCCGCTCTGGATCCCGCAGACACCAGTCGCGCTAGGCGCGGGGCTGTTGGCGATTGCCGTGCTGCACAGTCTTGCCCAGGCGCTGTTCGATTATGGCGCCATCGATCCTGAGCGGTCCGACAGCCACGGGGCAGAGGTCTAATGGAAACCCTTGCGATCCTGATCTTCGTCGGCACCCTCTTTGCGCTCCTGGCGCTGGGCATTTGGGTTGGCGCGGCGCTTCTGACCACGGCGGCCGTGGGGTTGGCTCTGTTCACTTCGCGCCCCATCGGCGATTCCATGGCGCTGACCATCTGGGGGGAGCAATCGTCTTGGACCCTGACGGCCTTGCCCCTGTTCATCTGGATGGGCGAGATCCTGTTCCGAACCAAATTGTCGGAGACGCTGTTTCGCGGGCTGGCGCCGTTCATGCGGGGGCTGCCAGGGTCGCTGCTCCATGTGAACATTGGCGCGTCGGCGGTCTTTGCCGCGATTTCCGGGTCGTCGGCGGCGACGGTTGCCACCGTCGGCAAGATGTCGATCCCGGAACTGCGGCGCCGGAAGTACCCCGAGAAAATGATCGTCGGGACCCTGTCGGGGGCCGGGACGCTGGGTCTGTTGATCCCGCCCTCCATCGCCATGATCGTGTTCGGCGTGACCGTGAACGAAAGCATTTCCAAGCTGTTCATGGCCGCCTTGATCCCCGGTTTGGCCCTGGCGGGTTGCATGATGATTTATGTCATGGGCTGGGCGATGCTGAACCGCCGGACGTTCCATCCCATGGCGGAGGTTGATGTGTCCAACATCGGGCGTCGCCTGTTGGATCTGTTGCCGGTCCTGCTGCTGATCGCCGGGGTCATCGGCTCCATCTATGCGGGGATTGCGACGGCAACCGAGGCGGCGGCCCTGGGCGTCTTTGGCGCAATCCTACTGTCGGCGCTGCAAAGGACGCTGACATGGGCCAGCTTGATGGACAGCATCATCGGCGCGGTGCGCACCAATGCGATGATTATGCTGATCCTCATGGGGGCAGGGTTCCTGTCCTTGGCCATGGGCTTCACGGGCATTCCGCGCGCGCTGGCCGAGGGGATCGAGGCCTGGAACCTCAGCCCCGTCATGCTGATCGTGATCCTGACACTGTTCTACATCGTGCTGGGCTGCTTTCTGGACGGCCTCAGCTCCATCGTTTTGACCATGGCCGTGATCGAGCCGATGGTGCGCGCCGCCGGGTTCGATATGCTTTGGTTCGGCGTCTATGTGATGATCGTCGTTGAGATGGCGCAAATCACGCCGCCCATCGGGTTCAACCTGTTCGTGTTGCAGGGGATGACGGGCCGGGACATGGGCTTCATCTCCAGGGCGTCGTTCCCGATGTTCTGCGTGATGGCGGTCTTTATCGTGATCTTGTTCATGTTTCCGGGGATGGCCACCTGGCTGCCGGAGGTCTTGAGCCGCTAGGGAGCAGGGCGCTAACAAGACAACGAAAAAGGCCGGCGGTCCTACAAACCGCCGGCCTTCTTTTCATGGTGTCTTACGGTCTCAGAAGTGAACCGAGAGCGTGTCCAGCGGCTTCGTCAGCGGCGGTGCGAACTTGGTCAGGTTGATGCCGTTCACCGAGGCTTTGTATTCCTCCAGCGTGGGCGTCCGGCCCAGGATCGCCGAGAGGACGACAACCGGGGTCGAGCCCAGCAGCGACTCACCTTTCTTGGTCGCGCTGTCGGCCACGACGCGGCCTTGGAACAGGCGGGTCGAGGTGGCCAGGACGGTGTCCCCCTTGGCGGCCTTTTCCTGGTTGCCCATGCAGAGATTACAGCCCGGACGCTCCAGATACAGGATGTTCTCGTACTCCGTGCGCGCGACCTTTTTGGGCGCGGCGTCGTCGAACTCGAACCCGCAGTACTTTTGCAGGATCTCCCAGTCGCCCTCCGCCTTCAACTCGTCGATGATGTTGTAGGTCGGGGCGGCGACCACCAGCGGGGCCTGGAACTCCACCTTGCCGTGCACCTCTTCGAGGTTGCGCAGCATCTGGGCCACGATCTTGATGTCGCCCTTGTGGACCATGCAGGATCCGACAAAGCCCAGGTCCACCTTCTTTTCCGCGCCGTAGTAGGAAATCGGGCGAATGGTGTCGTGGGTGTAGCGCTTGGAGACGTCGGCGTTGTTGACGTCCGGGTCGGCGATCATCGGCTCGTCAATGGCGCCCAAGTCGACGACGACTTCGGCGAAGTACTTGGCGTTGTCATCGGGCCGCAGGGCGGGCTTTTCGCCCGAGCGGATCTGAGCGATCCGGGCTTCGGCGATGTCGATCAGGCCTTGCAGCATCTGAACGTCGTTATCCATGCCCTTGTCGATCATGACCTGGATGCGCGCCTTGGCGATTTCCAGCGACTCGATCAGCGTATCGTCGTTGGAAATACAGATGGAGGCCTTGGCCTTCATCTCGGCGGTCCAGTCCGTGAATGTGAAGGCCTGGTCGGCCAGGAGCGTGCCGATGTGCACTTCGATGATCCGGCCTTGGAAGACGTTATCGCCGTGCTGGGCCAGCATTTGGGCCTGGGTGGCGTGGACCACGTCGCGGAAGTCCATGTGCTGCGCCATCTCACCGGTGAAGGTGACCTTGACCGTCTCGGGGATCGGCATGGTCGCCTCGCCCGTGGCCAGGGCCAGGGCCACTGTGCCGGAGTCGGCGCCAAAGGCCACGCCCTTGGACATGCGCGTATGGCTGTCACCGCCGATGATAATCGCCCAATCGTCCACTGTGATGTCGTTGAGCACCTTGTGGATGACGTCGGTCATCGAATGGTACACGCCCTTGGGGTCGCGCGCCGTGATCAGGCCGAACTTATGCATGAAGGCCATCAGCTTGGGCGTGTTGGCCTGGGCTTTGACGTCCCAGACCGAGGCCGTGTGACAGCCCGACTGATAGGCACCATCGACGCTGGGCGACAGGACCGTGGCGGCCATTGCTTCCAGTTCCTGGCTGGTCATCAGACCCGTCGTGTCCTGGGATCCGACGATGTTGACCTTGACCCGCACGTCCGATCCGGCGTGCAGCACCTTGCCTGGCGTCGCGCCGCGGGCGTTGGCGTTGAAGATCTTTTCGACCGCCGTCAGGCCCTGGCCCTCATGGCTGATTTCCTTGGAGGGGGCAAAGACCAGCGGGGCCTCGACGCCCAGGGTCTCGGCGGCGAACGTCTGAAGCTTTTTGCCAAAGACGATGGCGTAGGATCCACCGGCCTTCATGAACTCCACCTTTTGCGGGGTGAAGGAGGCGGACATATCCACCAGCTCTTCGCTGCCGTCTTCGGAGTAGAGCTTTTTCTCGCGGGTGTTGATGGTCAGCACAGTGCCCGTATCGACGGAGTACTTTTGCTCCAGCACGGGGTTACCATCGTTGTTGAGGACGGGCTTGCCGTCATCGCCGAGCTTTTTGACCCAGTTCTTGAGGTCGACACCGATCCCGCCGGTGACGCCAACGGTCGTCAGGAAGATGGGCGAAATGCCATTGGTGCCCGCCACGATGGGGGCAAAGTTGACGAAGGGCACATAGGGGCTGGCCTGCTTACCGGTCCAAAGGGCCACGTTGTTGACCCCAGACATCCGCGACGAGCCGACGCCCATGGTGCCCTTTTCGGCGATCAGCATCACGCGCTTGTCGGGATGCTGAAGCTTAAGCGCCTCGATTTCCTGCTGCGCGGCCTCGGAAATCAGGCATTTGCCGTGCAACTCCCGGTCCGAGCGGGAGTGGGCCTGGTTGCCGGGCGAAAGCAGGTCGGTCGAAATGTCGCCTTCCGCGGCAATGTAGGTGACGACCTTGATCTCTTCTTCGACCTCGGGAAGCTTGGTGAAGAATTCAGCCTGGACGTAGCTTTCCAGCAGCTCTTTCGCCAAGGGGTTGCCGGCTTTGTAGGCGGCGGCAATCCGGTCGGTGTCCGCTTCATAGAGGAAGACCTGCGTCTTCAGCACGTCGACGGCCCGCTGCGCGACCTCGGTGTTATCGCCCAGTGCCAGGTCGAGCAGAACCTCGACCGAGGGGCCGCCCTTCATGTGCGAGAGCAGTTCAAAAGCAAATTCCGGCGTGATCTCCGCAACGGTGGCGGTGCCGAGGATGATGTCCTTGAGGAACTGCGCCTTGGCGCCCGCCGCGCTCGTGGTGCCGGGTAGCGTGTTGTAGATGAAGAACTGCAAAGAATCAGCCCGGTGCGGATGGGCCGTGTCCTTGATCTGTTCGATGATCTCCAGCGTCAGACCGGCATCGTCGATGGGCTTGGGGTTCAACCCTTCGGATTTGCGGGCGGCGATCTCTTCTAGGTATGCGGCGTAAAGGCTCATGGCGACCTGATCTGGCTAGGGTTCCGATGGCACGTCGATCGGAGGGATTGGCCCTCGGGCCGACCGACACTTAATTGTATGCCGCTGTATACCGAAAAGCGGAACGGCTTCAAGATCCGCATGTGCGACAGGATGAAGCTGCGCGCTAGTCCTAGGTCGCCAGTTCCGGCTCCCGAAGCCGAAAAATCTTTTCAACCCTTCGACCGCCCCATGCGTCACAGGGGGAGCGCAGGTCCTGTGCCCTGCGCCCCAGAGAGGTTGCGCGACCTGATGGAGGGATAATGACGGATCGGGATGACAGGCTGCGGACCCACGTGGCGGGGCGCCCCTCGCACCGCGATCCGAGAGAGGGGTTGAGGGACCAAGACCGGCACTCGGGTACGGCACAAGAGGTGGCGCTTCTGCGCACGGTCCGGCAAGTCTTGGCCGACCCGTCCTCCCAGCCGCGACCGCCACCGGATGGATGGGCGCGATTTGAGCGTCGCTTGGCGACGCGGCCCTTGGAACGACGAACGCCTCGGGCGCGCGCCATTCTGCAAGCGGCAAGCGTGGCCTGTCTCGCCACGGCCGTTTGGTCCTTTGTCCAGCCGGGGGTGACCCCGTGGTCGGAGCGGATCTATCACCCCGCCTACACAACGGATCGGATCACCACCTTGCAGGTTGTGTTTGTGGAGACGGCAGACGTCGCCGAGGTCTCTGCCCTGCTGTCGGAGGTCGGGGCCCGCATCTCAAGCGGCCCAGGGGCCATGGGTGTCTATCGTTTGACCTTCGCAGACGAACAGACGCGGAACCGGGCCCAGGATCTGTTGGGTCGGCGGCCCGATCTCATATCCCGGGTTGCGGCGGATTGAGGGCCTAGCGTTTGCCGAGGCACCGCATCAAGAGTTGCTTCGCGTAATGGACGCGGGCTTTGATCGTCCCTTCTGGGCGGCCCTCAATCTCGGCGATTTCTGCGTAGGTCATGTCCTCGTAGAAGGCGAGCCGCATGGCCGTCAGGTGATGGGGTTTAAGCCGGTCCAAGCATGCGCGCACACGCTCTGCATCCTGCGCCGCAATCAGCAAGGCTTCGGCATTGGGCGCGTCATCCGCCGTGTCTGGCACGTCCTCCACAACCTGTAGGTGGGACCCGCGACGCTGCCGGTCGATCAATTTGTTGCGCCCAATCGCAAACAGCCAGGTCTTAACGCGCGAGGTGCCGCGAAAGGATCCGGCCGTGCGCCAAACGGCCAGCATCGCGTCTTGCACAACATCATCCGCGGTCTGCGTATCTGCCCCGCGACTGCGCAGAAACGCGAAGAGCGAGGCCTCATAGCGTTCAAAGAAGACGCGCATGGCAGAGGTGTCGCCCGATGCGATACGTTTGAGCAGATCACGGTCTTCCATGAGAACTGCGTCTGCACCCCTTGCTGCATCGCTACGCCCTTGATTTGTGACACTCTGGGACCGGTCCTGCAAGGCTGAGAGACTGGTCCTTCAAGGCGAGCGTCCAGCGTGAACACCCGTGGCGAGGGGCGGCCTCGTGTCAGAAAACCGCGACAAGACAAATATTTGCGATTTTTTCGCCGTTTCTTTGAACCATTTCTGCGGTGGCCCCGACTACTCCCTGATCGTTCCGCGCGAGCGGAGGTTTTGCAATTGGAGAGAGTCCCATGCCTGCCGTGACCACACCGTCCATCGTGTTTGCCCAACAACAGGCCAATACGACCGCTGACCCTGCTGCAAACCACCGCACGATTGTGCTGTCGGACGGATCCTTTGTGACAGTCTACCGCGCACCCAACGGTGACATTCGCCTGCAAGCCTTCTCGGATGTTGTCACGACGGTGGATGTCGAAGCCCTCCTGGCAACGGGCTCGGCCACAGGCGATTTCGATGTGCTTGCCATCGACGGCCAAGAGATCGTCTTGGCCTATCAAACCGTCGGGGGCGATGTGGTCGTCGCCTCCTTTGGGGTGTCAGGCGGGACAGTCGCGGCCACCACCACCCTTGCGGGGACATTTACCTCGGCGGGCACACTGACCGATCCGGTTCTGAGTGGGACGCGCCTGGCCGACATTGCCCTGCACGTCGTCGATGAGACGGGTGGTGTCCGAACTCTGCAAGAACATCGCGCGGTTACCGGTGGCGCCTTTTCACAAACCACATCCACGGCAATCGACGCCGATGCCGCGACGACGCTGGACTCCGCTATCTTGGCTGGTGGCAACCGCGTGGTGGTGATCGACAGCAACGGGACGGGAACCAGCGCGGTTGACGCTCTCACGTTCATCCTCCTGGCGCCCGATGGATCGGAACTCGCCCGTGGCACGTCCACCTCTCCGACCAGCGGGGCCGTTTCGGACGGTCGTGTCACGGCGCTGTCCGATGGCGCCTTCGCCGTTGCCTATACCTCGGACACCGGCCTTGAGGCGGATGTCTTCTTTCAAATCTTTGAGGCGGACGGGACCGCGCGGACGCCTGCCCCCGTCGAGATCTTCGGAACCGGGGGTGACCAGCACAACGAGCCGGAGATCATTGCCCTGGACGATGGGGGCTTCGTCGCCCTGTTCGACCGCGAAAACAGCGGCAACAAACTGCTGGTCCAGCGCTTCGATTCCACCGGCGCCAAGGTCGGATCGGACGTTAAGGTGGCCGAAGGCGCCGGGGTGTCGTCGCCATCGGCCACATTGCTTCCAAACGGCCTTCTGATCTTGTCCTTCCTAGACGGCACCACGCTGCAAACGGTGGGCTTGGGCGTGGGACCTTTGAACCTGCAATTGACCGACGCCAACGATGATGTGCTGGCGACCCGTGATGACGATTCCATCGACGGGGGCGACGGGGATGACACCATTGCAGGCGGCCGGGGCGACGACACCCTGACTGGCGGATTGGGCGCAGACTCCCTTTTGGGGGGCGGCGAAGATGACGTTCTCAACGGCAATCGCGGCATCGATACCGTCAATGGCGGAGGAGGCGATGATACGATCATTGTCGAAAACGGGAATTTCATCGACGACGTCGATGGGGGCACGGGCACCGACTTGTTGGACATGTCGGGCTACACGTTTAACTTCGTCACCGTCGACTTAGCCGCTGAGACCTACACAGTCGGTGGAGGGGCTGGCGTACAATCGGTTCGCAATATCGAAAACGTCACCGGCTCTGACCTCAGCTCTGACAGCTTGACCGGCAACACCGGCGACAATGAGATCCGTGGCTTAGGGGGCGACGATACCCTGAACGGTCTGGATGGTGCTGACACGCTGATTGGGGGCAAGGGCAACGATCAGGTGTTCGGTGGCCTCGGCGCGGACCTCATCGTTTGGAACAACGGAGACGGGTCCGACCTATTCAACGGCGGCGCCGGGACCGACACGGTTCAGGTGAATTTCAACACGGATCTGGTGAACACTGACCTCCAGAACGCGGATGTGGCCAGCTTTGAAGTGGGGCAAAACGGCCTTCTCTTCGCGCGCACGGAGCTGAACGGTCAAACATCCGCCGGTCTCTTCACGCTCGACATTCGAGAGGTTGAGACCACCAAGGTCGTCTTCGGCGGCGGTGATGACACGGCGCAGCTGGTTGGCGATGTGGCGGCGCAGGCTGGTCTGGACCTGGACGGCGGCTCCGGCATCGACACGTTGGACCTTCAACGGGTGTCATCGGCTGTCACGGCCACGCTGGACGGCGGTACCATAGGGTCCCTCACATACAGACGGTTTGAGAATGTTATCGGGACCGAGTTCGCCGATAACCTTCAGGGCAACAGCGGCGTCAACGTGATTGAGGGCGGCAAGGGGAACGACACCCTCAATGGCGGCGGCGGGCGCGATACATTGCGTGGTGGCGACGGTGAAGACCTCATTCGCAACGGCGGTACCGGCACGGGCCTGTTCGACGGTGGCGCAGGCGATGACACCTTGATCGGGAACGACCGCAACCAAGCGTTTGTCGGTGGCGCCGGTGCGGACGTGATCGAAGGGCGGGGCGGTAATCAAGACCGCATCGATTACAGCGGGTCCGATGCGGCCGTGAATGTGCGCCTGAACGGGGCCGCTGCCACCGTGTCGGGTGGTCACGCGGACGGCGATACCATCACCGGCGTTGAACACATCACGGGGTCCAACTTCGACGACGTTCTCGAATCCCGCAACAACAAGGTCACGATTGAGGGGCTCGACGGCGATGACGTCATCAAAGGCGCATTTAACTCCGACCGCTTGGTCGGTGGCCGGGGCGATGACACGCTAATTGGGGAAGGTCAAACCGACACGGCTGTCTATAGCGGCAACCGATCCGATTACGTCATCGGGCGCACGGCTGCCGGGCAGGTGGCGGTCGGGGACCTGCGCACGACGGATGCCGCCGAAGGCGTCGATGTTCTCGACTCGATTGAACGTTTGCAGTTCGCGGATGGCACCGTCAGCCTGTCTGCCGTGATCGACGATGCCATCATTCTGGGCACCTCCGGGTCCGAGACGATTGCCGCGCCAGCCGGGGCCACCCAGGTCTTTGGCTTCGGGGGGAGCGACCGGATCGTTGCCAGCGCGGTTGGTCAATCCTTCGACGGCGGTCTTGGATTTGATACCGTATCGCTGGCGGAGGCGACCGAAGGTGCAACGGTTCGTCTGACTAACCAAAGCCTGAACACAGGCTTCGCCGCTGGCTCCACGTTTGAGAGCGTGGAGGCGCTGATCGGATCTGCGTTTTCCGATGACCTGCGGGGCGATGGCGGTGTGAACAATATCGCAGGGGGCGCGGGCGACGACACGCTGAGCGGGGGCGACGACCGCGACCGTCTGTCGGGTGGTGCCGACAACGACAGGGTTTTGGGCGGCGATGGCGACGATACCCTGTCCGGTGACGCAGGCTTGGACCGCCTGGAGGGCGGTGAAGGCAATGACGGCATCAACGGCGGCGCTAACAACGATACGCTGATCGGCGGTCTTGGCGATGACACTCTGTTCGGCGGAACGGGATCTGACACGGCCCTTTATGTGGGGCTGTCGTCCGGTGTCTTGGTGTCCTTGGAAAGCGGGTTCGCGTCGGGTGGGGGCGGCAACGACGTCCTCGGGAGCATTGAGAACGTCTTCGGCTCCGCCCATGCCGACCGCATTTTCGGCTCTAACGCCAAGGGCGAGCGTCTCGACGGGTCCCTGGGCGCCGATGAGCTCCACGGGCTCGATGGCCGCGACACCCTGCTCGGGGGCGCCGATAACGACAGCCTGTTCGGAGGGGACGATGTCGATGTTCTGCTGGGTCAAGGCGGTGATGACCGGATCGAGGGCGGCGGTGGCCGTGATTTCATGACGGGCGGGGCGGGGGCAGACAACTTCGTCTTCCGCAGCATCGACGATACAGGCGTGGGGCGATTCCGGCGGGACGAGGTGCGGGATTTCGACGGCACCGAAGGCGACAAGATCAACCTGTTCCTGATCGACGCCGATGAGACCCTCGCCGGAAATCAGCGGTTCACCCACGCAGGGACCGAGTTCACGGGAATGGCGGGCGAGATAATCTTAAATGACTTCGTTTTGTCGGGCGTGGATGTGACGATTGCCTCGCTTGATGTGGATGGGGACGAGGTGGCCGACGGGCAGATCTACATCGTGGGGGCGGGCGTGACGGTCGATGACTTCGTTCTGTAACGGCTGGGCACAGCCCGGCGGGCAGGACCGTCGTCGCAGGATGCGTGCCGAGGACGAGGCTTCGCTAGCCCGGCTGCGGCTCGACTGCCTTGGGCAGTCCGCTCGTCCTGCGCGATAACGTCTGGCGATGCGCCCCTTGCCTTCGACGTGCGACAAGGGCGCCTCATCGCCTGACCCAACATGGTGGCAGAGCGGCGCGCGTTGATCGGCGTCGGGTCGCCGTGTCATCTAGGCGCCGAGACGCTCCGCATGGAGTTGCGCTGTGATGGCCAATTCCATCACTTTAAAGGCATGGGCTTGGGGCATGGCGGTCTCGGTTCGATCCCGGATGTCCGCCATAAGCCTATGGAAATACGGCATCCCGGCGTCGCTGGCGTCGATCTTCGCGTGGCGCTCCCCGTTCACGAGGATCAGCGTGTCCGTCGCATCGGAGGCGCCTGCATCCACATACTTCCGCAATTCGATGTAGCCCTCGGTGCCCAAAATCGTCAGCCGACCATCCCCCCAGGTCGGCAGGGCGTCCGGCGTGAACCAATCCAACCGAATGTAGCCCCGCCCCTGGGGGCTCTGCAGCACGACCTCGCCGAAGTCCTGAAGGTCTGGATCGTTCGGGTTCCCCACGTTATCGATACTGGCGTGCATCACCGTCGCATCGGTGGAGCCGGTGAAATACAGAAACTGGTCGATCTGGTGGCTGCCGATATCGGTGATGATCCCGCCATAGGCCTCCCGCTCAAAGAACCAACCGGGCCGCGTCGCGCGGTTGAGACGGTGGGGGCCGAGCCCGACGGTCTGAACAACTTTGCCAATCGCCCCCGCCCGCACCAATTCGGCGGCGCGGGTGACGCAGGGCACTTCGAACCGCTCGGAAAAATCCACGCTCCAAATGCGACCGGTTTCGGCCTGCACGGCCTTGATCGCCGCCAATTGATCCAGGGTCGTGCACCCCGGTTTGTCGACCATCACATCCTTGCCCGCTTGCATCGCCTTGATTGCCCAGCCCGCACGGTCACGCGGGATGCAAGAGATTAAGATCAGATCAAGGGTCGGATCGGCCAACAGAGCATCGGCTTCCGCGACCCGAGGAACATCTGGAAATCGTTTTTGGAACCCGGCAAGCGGTTCGGGGGCACCATCGGTCCACCATCCGGCGAAGGTCCCGCCCGCGGCGATCATGTTGGCGGCCATCCCAAAGATATGGCGATGGTCGATGCCGATTGCGCCAAATTTCATGGCAGAACCTCCGTTCGCTGCCCTGTTCGGGCCGACGTTTCTATTGCGGTGATCAGGCGATGCACGGCCAAGGCTTGCGCGCCGGGGGCGATGGGGGGACGGCCCGCGTGCAGGGCGTCCACAAAGTCCTCGATGATCCCCTGGTGCCATTCGTGGGTAAAGGCCATGGGGTCCGCGCCGCCACCGGTTCCGGCCTGACCCCCAACCGTCTCGACCCGGCCATCCCGCCAGGCCACGCGCAGAACGCCTGAGTCCAGCGTCAGGCTGGCGCGCTCAAAATGCAGCACGATGGTTTCCGCCTTGCCTGGATAAGCAGCTGTGCTGGCCACGACGGACCCGACCGCGCCGTTTGCAAAGCGCAGACCAGCCGTGGCGAAGTCTTCGGCCTCCATATCATGGAGACGGGTGGTCGCCGTCATCGCTTGGACCGAGACCACCGGACCTGCCAGGCTCAAGGCCAGATCCAGCGTATGGATCGCCTGGGAGATAAGGACCCCGCCGCCGTCGCGAGCATAGGTCCCTCGGCCAGGGTCGTCGTAATACGATTGTTCGCGCCACCAAGGGACGGCAACCTCAACCAAGCCGAGCGAACCCAGATCGCCGCTTGCGACAAGGGTCTGGGCGGCCCGCGAGGCCTCGCGCATCCGGTGTTGAAAGAACACGCCGAGCCTCACGTTTGCCGCGTCACACAGGGCGACGACCTGGGCGGCCTCCTCTGCCGTCCGCGCGACTGGTTTTTCCAGTAAGATATGCTGTCCGGCGTCGGCCAGCGGCGCAATCACGTCGAGACGTGCATTGGGGGGTGCTACGACCACGGCAATGTCGACCGCTGGATCGCGCGCCACGTCTGCCAGTGATGCGTAGACCTTTGGGCGGACGTCCCAATCCGCCTGATCAATCAGTGCCTGCGCCGAGGCTGCCTGGCGTGCCATCACCCCCACCAGGGTCACGCGCCCGACCAAGGCGCGGATCGCGCGGAGATGGGTGGCCGCAACCATGCCCGCGCCAATCATCGCCAGGCCAAGCGGTTTTTGCCCCGCTATCTCGTCCATATGTGTTCCCCCGGTGTCTTCCGGCCCGTGGTGATCCGGGCGCCTCCTCTGACGTCAGGCGTAGGCCAATCGACGGCCCCTGGGAACGCAAAAGACGACAGAGCGCATTTGCCGATAGCCCCACGGGAAGGCACCCCTCGTGCCTGACGGGTGCAGTGTTGCGGCCTGGCGGCACGATGCTCCCCTTGGCTCTGCTCTATGCCGGGTTCGACCCGCAGCCCGTAACGGTCGCGGGAGTGGCCAGATCTGGATCGGGCAGCCGGGAGCAAACGGTTTGGACCTGTGGTATGGCCTCTGCCCTTGTTCTGTCTTGTCGGGGGGTAGTCGCCTGCCGTGATCTAGCGATGTGCTCTGGCATCTGAAGGTCGATTTGCAGGGTCTGAGATTCCCAGAATTACGCTCGACGACCTAAACACGCCGACAGGCTGCACTGGATGCGACACTGAGCCCCTGGCGTAGATGAGCGAACCCGAAATGGTTTCCCGACTTGGGCGGATGTTGGTCGTGCGCAGCGGAGTTCAGACAGCTTCGCCGCGTCCCTGTATATCCGAGTCCGCACAGCCTGAGACGGGTAAGGCGACGCAATCGGCGAACACACCCAGCGAAGGGGGCCTACAAAGTCTGAATGAAGGATCACCCCTAAGTCTAGTGTAGATCGCCAAAGTCACGTCCCTTGTCCGGGACTTCCCAGCCAAAACACTGCGAGGGAGACGGTGGCGGGCCCTGAAGGATTCGAACCCTCGACCTGCCGATTAGAAGTCGGCTGCTCTATCCAGCTGAGCTAAGAGCCCTCCACACCGTCGGATGCCCCGCTACCCATGGCTGCGTCAACCCTTTGATTGGTCGGGCGGGGCCGACATGCAGCCCAGGGATCAATTGACGGCTGTGCTGAAATTGCCTACGCGCACCCTGGGTCCGGAGCCTGCGGTGGGCATTGCCCCGTCGCCACCGGAGTCCATAACGTACAGACAGAGTTTCGATTGGGGGGTGTGGACAACCAGACCGCCCCGGCACGTCCGTGGTCCCTGCAAACAGTTGGGGGGGCGCGGACCGACCTTGGACAGTTTGAGATGACGCATATCGATCCGACCCCAACCGCCAGTCACTTCGTCGACGGCGCCTATTTGGAAGACACCGCCGGGCATCCGATCCCCGTGGTTTACCCCGCGACCGGTAAGGTCATCGCGACCGTCCACGGGGCCACGCCCCATGTGGTCGAAACCGCGCTTGCGTCAGCCCAACGCGCCCAGGCGGACTGGGCCGCGACTGACCCGACCGAGCGTGGGCGTGTCCTGCGCCGGGCCGCCGACCTAATCCGTGCCCGCAATCGGGACCTGTCGGTGTTGGAAACCCTCGATACCGGCAAGCCCCTGCAGGAGACATTGGTGGCCGATGCCACGTCGGGGGCCGATGCCTTGGAATACTTCGGCGGGCTGGCCGTGGATACGACAGGCACCTCTATGCAGTTTGGCGGCGATTGGGCCTATACCATTCGGCGGCCACTGGGGGTGTGCGTCGGCATTGGCGCCTGGAACTACCCCACGCAGATCGCCTGCTGGAAGGGCGCGCCCGCCTTGGCCACCGGCAATGCCATGGTCTTCAAACCCTCCGAGACGACACCGCTCTGCGCCCTCAAGGTGGCCGAAATCTTGGTCGAGGCGGGCCTGCCCGCCGGTCTGTTCAACGTGATCCAGGGGCAGGGCGACGTGGGCGCGGCGCTGACCACGGACCCGCGCGTCGCCAAGGTGTCGCTGACAGGCTCGGTCTCCACGGGGCGCAAGGTCTATGCCGCCGCCGCCGCCGAGATGAAACAGGTCACGATGGAATTGGGTGGCAAGTCCCCCCTGATCGTTTTCGATGACGCCGATCTGGACAGTGCCGTCTCGGGCGCGATCAACGCGAACTTCTATTCGTCGGGGCAGGTCTGCTCCAACGGGACTCGGGTCTTTGTGCAGTCGGGTCTGCGCGACGCTTTCCTGGCGCGGCTGGTGGAGCGGGTCCAGGCCGCAACCCTTGGCGACCCAATGGACGAGACGACCGACTTCGGCCCCATGACCACCGAGGCGCAGATGGAGATCGTGCTCGCCCATCTGGACCGCGCCCGCGCCGAGGGGGCGACCGTGCTGACGGGCGGCGAGCGGCTGGAACGCGACGGATACTGGATTGCGCCCACCGTCTTGACCGATCTGACGGACGACATGGCCTGCGTGCGCGAAGAGATCTTTGGCCCCGTCATGTCAGTGCTGACGTTCGAGGACGAGGCCGAGGTTATCGCCCGCGCCAACGAGACGGTCTTCGGGTTGAGCGCGGGCCTATTCACGGCGGACATCACCCGCGCCCACCGCGTGGTGGCGCAGTTGAAGGCCGGGACGTGCTGGATCAACCAGTACAACCTGACACCACCGGGCATGCCCTTTGGCGGCAGCAAACAGTCGGGCATCGGGCGCGAGAACGCGCGTGTGGCTATGGATCACTTCACCGAGGTGCAGACGGTCTATGTGGGCATGTCCCCTGTCGAGGCCGCTTACTGATGGATTGGACGCCGCTTTGGCAGGCGGACATGCCAATCCCGCCCCACGCCATGGCGGCCTTTGCGGCGCTCGGCCTCGGCGCCGTGCAATTCGCCCTGCCGAAGGGCACGTTGCCCCATCGGATCCTGGGCTGGGCTTGGGTCGGTGTCATGGCGGTCGTGGCGATTACGTCATTCTGGATCCACACGTTCCGACTCATTGGCCCATTCTCGCCCATCCACCTGCTGTCCTGCCTGGTGTTGGTGAGCCTCGTGCGCATGGTTGTGGCGGCCCGCACGGGCAACATCGCCGCCCACCGCAGAACGGTGATCCAGCTCTATGCCCTCGGCCTCATCCTTACGGGGCTTTTCACTCTCATTCCGGGGCGCGTGATGCACGGCGTCCTATTCGGAGGCGCCTGATGCGGGCAGATTACGTTGTCGTGGGCGCGGGCAGTGCGGGCTGCGCCATCGCCTATCGCCTGGCCGAGGCCGGGAAATCCGTGATCGTCGTGGAGTTCGGCGGCTCGGATGCGGGCCCCTTCATCCAGATGCCGGGCGCCCTGTCTTACCCCATGAACATGAAAATGTACGACTGGGGCTTCCAATCGGAGCCGGAGCCGCACCTGGGCGGGCGCAGGCTGGCGACCCCCCGGGGCAAGGTCATCGGTGGCTCCAGCAGCATCAACGGAATGGTCTACGTGCGCGGCCATGCCAAGGATTTCGACCATTGGGCAGACGCCGGGGCGGAGGGCTGGGCCTATGCCGATGTGCTGCCCTACTTCAAACGGCAAGAAACCTGGGACGACGCGGGCCATGGCGGTGACCCCGATTGGCGCGGCACCGACGGGCCGCTCCATGTCACCCGCGGCCCACGGACCAATCCGCTGACCCGCGCCTTTACCGAGGCGGGGCGGCAGGCGGGCTATGAGGTGACCGCCGATTACAACGGCTGCCAGCAGGAGGGGTTCGGCCCCTTCGAGATGACGGTCTACAAAGGACGGCGTTGGTCGGCGGCGAACGCCTACCTGAAGCCCGCTCTGAAAATGGAACACTGTACTCTCATTCGCGGCCTCGCCCGAAGGATCGTGATCGAGAATGGCCGCGCGACCGGCGTTGAGATTGCGCGCGGTGGCACGACAGAGGTCATTGGGGCACGCGCGGAGGTCATCCTGGCGGCGTCCTCCATCAACTCGCCCAAGCTGCTGATGCTGTCAGGCATTGGCCCCGCCGTGCATCTGGCGGAGCACGGGATCGAGGTCGTGGCCGACCGGCCCGGCGTTGGCGAGAACCTCCAAGATCACCTGGAGCTCTACATCCAGCAGGCCGCTACGCAGCCGGTGAGCCTATTCAAGTATTGGAACCTTCTGGGCAAAGCCTACGTCGGGGCGCGCTGGCTTTTTACGAGGACCGGACCAGGCGCCTCCAACCAGTTTGAGAGCACGGGATTCATCCGGTCCCAACCCGGCGTCGACTATCCTGACATTCAATTTCACTTCCTGCCCATCGCCGTCCGCTATGATGGACAGGCGGCGGCTGAGGGGCATGGGTTCCAGGCCCACGTTGGTCCAATGCGCTCCCCGTCCCGGGGCCGGATCCGCTTGACCAGCGCGGACCCGGTGGCCCCGCCATCGATCTTGTTCAACTACATGAGCCACACGCGGGACTGGCAGGATTTTCGCACCTGCATTCGCCTCACGCGGGAGATCTTTAGCCAAGACGCCTTTGCACCGTACCGAGGGCAGGAGATCCAGCCTGGCGAGGCGGTCCAGACCGACGACCAGTTGGATGCCTTTATCCGCGACCATGTGGAGAGCGCCTACCATCCCTGCGGAACGGCCAAGATGGGGGCCAAAGATGACCCCATGGCTGTGGTCGATCCGGAGTGCCGCGTGATTGGGGTGGAGGGGCTTCGCCTGGCCGACAGTTCGATCTTTCCCCGGATCACCAATGGCAACCTGAATGGGCCGTCCATCATGGTGGGGGAGAAAGCATCGGACCATATCTTGGGTCGGCCCCCTCTGCCGCGCTCCAATGCAGAGCCTTGGATAAATCCGACCTGGCAGGTCTCGCAACGCTAGGGTGCCCTCATCCGCCGTGACCGGCGTCTTCGGGCGGCCCTCGGCTGCACCATCATCAAGGCCGATTTTACGAAACTTCGGTTAAAATGCGCGCCTCCACCCTTCGATGTTCCAAAAGTATGCCGGGGGGGCCGCAGGCGGGGGGCAGCGCCCCCCTCTAACGTCAGACCCTTTTCGCAACCCTGTTTCGGCCGCAGACCGGCTCGGCACCGTCAGACGGACACATCCGCCAGTACCTCTTCGCGCACCGCACCGGCGCGTGCTTCGTCGCGCAGGACCTCTCCCCGGCGCAGTGCAACAATCCGGTCGGCCAGGCCCCAGGCAAAGTCGAACCGCTGCTCCACCAGCACGACGGCCATGTCACCGCGATCCCGCAACCCGGCTATGACCGTTCCGATTTGCGCGATGATGTTCGGCTGGATGCCCTCGGTTGGCTCATCCAGTAGAAGCACCTTGGGGCGCGTCACCAGCGCGCGCGCGATGGCCAACTGCTGTTGCTGTCCGCCCGAGAGATCGCCGCCGCGCCGGCCACGCATCTCTGCGAGCACGGGGAAGAGGTCAAAGATCTCGGGCAACACGCGACGCTCGGCCCGGGGCAGGCAGGCAAACCCCACTTCCAGGTTTTCGGCCACCGTGAGCGCGGGGAACACTTCGCGTCCCTGGGGCACATAGGCGATCCCCGCTTGGGCGCGAGCCTTTGCACCATCGGGCAGGGGCATACCGTCCAGTGTGACGGTCCCCTGCATCGGGTGCCGCCCGGCGAGCGCCTTTAACAGCGATGTTTTCCCCATCCCGTTCAGGCCCATGACGCAGGTCACCTGACCCTTTTCGGCACTCAGGTCGATCCCATGGAGGATTTGGCTGCCGCCATAGCGCAGCGTGATCCCCTTGGCTTCAAGCATCCGCAGCCTCCTCCGGTCGCCCAAGATAGACGTCGATGACCCTCGGATCGGCGCAGACATGGTCGAGCGAGCCTTCGGCCAGAACCGAGCCTTCGTGCAGCACGGTGACACGGCAGTTCAGGCGGCGCACGAATTCCATATCGTGTTCAATCACGACCACCGCGCGGGTCTTGGCAGCCTCGACCAGCATGGCGGTCGTCCGCTCCCGCTCCGCACTGGTCATCCCGGCGGCGGGTTCGTCGACCAGCAACAGCCGCGGCTCCTGCGCCAGGAGCATGCCAATCTCTAGCCACTGCTTTTGCCCGTGCGAGAGGATCCCCGCACGCTGTTCCAATGTGTCCGATAACCCCACGCGCGCCGCGAGGTCGGCGACGCGGTCGCTTTCATCGGGCCGCTTCGTCAGGACGGTCACAGGATTGCGGGTGGCCTTGAGCGCCATGGTGAGGTTTTCAGAAACGGTCTGATCCTCGAAGACCGTGGGCTTTTGGAACTTTCGCCCGATCCCCGCTTGGGCGATCCGGGCCTCGGACAGTTTGGTCAGGTCGCGGGACAGCTCCCCATAGCGGATCTCGCCGCTGTCGGGCCGGGTCTTGCCGGTCACCAGATCCATGAACGTCGTCTTGCCCGCGCCGTTCGGCCCAATGATGGCGCGAAGCTCCGGCTCATTGACGCTGAAGGAAAGGTTGTTGATCGCCTTGAACCCGTCGAAGGTCTTCGAGACGCCTGAGACTTCGAGAAGTGCGCTCATGCCTGTTCCTCCTTGGAGCGTAGGGCGCCCACGTCAGGTCCCATCGGGCCCACATTACGGGACCGGCGCCCCGTCCAAAGATCGACCAACCCGCCGAGGCCCTTTGGCGCATAGAGCGTGACCAGAACAAAGCTGAGGCCCAGCAGGACGAGCCACCAGTCGGTCCACTTGATGACGTAGAAGCCCAGGTTGATGTCTGGCGCGCCGCCGCCGGTGAACCAGGATGAGGCAAGGCTGACCACAGCCGCGCCGATGACCGCCCCATAGAGCCGCCCACGCCCACCAATGGCGACCCAGACCGCCAAGTAGATCGAGGCGATGGGTGCGATTTCAGCCGGGTTCACGATCCCCGCCTGCGGATAGTAGAGCGCGCCCGCCAAACCGCAGAGCATGGCCGTGACAGTGAAGACGGCCAGTTTGTAGTGTTCGACCTCGTACCCCAGAAAGCGCACCCGCGCCTCATCATCGCGAATACCCCGGAGGACGGAGCCGAAGCGCCCCGACACCGTCCATTGCGCCAACAGGTAGGCGCCCGCCAGTGCGGCGGCTGAGGCCCAGAGGAACCAGAGCGATAGGACTGCCTGCGAGACGCTCTCCAGCCCTGGGATATTCTGCAGACCGGACAGGCCGTTGTTGCCCCGCAGTCCGCTGTCGTTTTGAAACAGCCAGAGCGACAGGGCCAAGGTCCCAGCTTGGGTCAGGATCGACAGATAGACGCCCGTGACACGGGACCGGAAGGCCAACCATCCGAAGACCAGGGCAATCAGGCCGGGGACCAGAACGGCGAAGGCCAGTTGGAGGGGCAGGGACCCCGCAAAGGCCCAAAGCCAGGGAACGTCCGACGATCCCACAACGCCAAAGATCTGGGTGCCGATGGCTTCTTCGATCTCCAGCGGGGTGGGCGGCAGGGGCGATTGGGCCAGGGTCCCTGTAACGATCGTTTCGGTCCGGTCCCACATCAACCACATGCCGATCGCGTAGCCGCCCATTCCGAAGAAGGCGAAATGCCCAAGGGACAGGATGCCCGTGTAGCCCCAGACCAAATCCATGGCGAGGGCCGCGATGCACAGGCACAACGTCTTGCCCAGCAGCTTTACAAACGATGTGGACACGAGGCCCGCCTGGGCGAGGACCGTGGCCACGATTGTGATCAATGCCAAACTGGCGAGGAACACCAAGACAGACGGCTTGCGGATCAACATGGGGTGCCTCTCCGGTGGCAGGCGCCGGGGGCCAGCCCCCGGACCCCCGGAGTATTTTCGCCGAGAAGAAGGACAGGCTGGATCATTGGGCGTGTCTTCCTTTCTGGGCGACGATCCCGCGGGGGCGCACCTGGATGAAGAGGATGATGAAGAGGATCATGTATGTCTGTGCGGCCAGGGTGTTGGAGGGGTTGAGCCACTCGATCCCCTTTTGCAGCCCGCCGATGAGGCCAGCGCCTGCGAGCGTGCCGAAGACGCTGCCAACGCCGCCGACGACCACGGTCATGAAGCTTTGGACGATGTAGCCCGCGCCCATCTCGGAGGTGACTTGTGCGAAGAGGCCGATGGCCACACCTGCGACACCCGCAATGCCTGAGCCCAGGGCAAAGGTCGCCATGCCCACGCGGTCGGGGTCGATGCCCAGGCTGGCGGCCATGCCCGGGTTCTGGGTGACGGCACGGACCTCTAGGCCCAGTCGGGTGCGGCGCAGGATGTAGACGAGGACTCCCAGGAAGATCAGGGCCAGAACGAAAATCCCGATGCGGATATAGCTGATGCCGATCACATCGTTCACCACCCAAGCGCCGGCCAGCCAATCGGGCGAGGTCAAGGGCACGGCCTGGGTGCCGAAGACGTTTTTGACGATCTGTTGCACAGCGACGGAAATCCCAAAGGTGGCCAAAAGGGTCTCCAAGGGGCGGTGGGCCAGGTGGCGGATCACCAGCCGTTCGAGGGCGACGCCAGCAGCGGCCGCGACCACGAAGGCCAGCGGCAGCGCGATGATCAGGGAGACGGTGTAATCGGGCACAACTTGTTGGACCACATAGCCGGTGTAGGCGCCCAGCATGATGAACTCGCCATGGGCCATGTTGATCACGCCCATCACGCCGAAGGTGATGGCCAAGCCAATGGCCGCTAGGAAATAGATCGACGCAAGGCTGAGCGCGTCGAGGCCCAGGTCCGCCGCTTGCGCGCGCGCCACGCGGGAGGTGACTTCGGCCAGGGCGGCCTCGGCAGCGGCGGTGATGGTCGGATCGGGTTCGTCGTAAACCTCGGAAATGGGGTTTTCCGCCAACAGGGTGGCGACAGCATCCTCGGGCGGGCGGGCGGGCACTTGGCCCGCGGCAGCAAGTTCTTCGTAGGCTGTCCAACGGGCGGCCTCGGTGTTGAGGGTATGCACCGGCGTTCCCGCGACCTCCCCGTTGTCGAGGGCCGCGATCAGGGCAGCATCCCGGTCGGCGCGGGTGACCTCGGGCGGCAGGATGTCCTCATCCGCGAGCAGGGCAAGGGCATCTGCCTCGGTGATATCATCGCCAACGGTCAGGACGCGGGCCACATTGGCATCGGCGTCCGGCGCCCCGACGATACGGTCGGTCGTCAGCAGACCGTTGAGCGCGGCGCGGGCCTCAAGCGAGACTTGGTCCGACATCCAATCGATGGCGGCTAATCGGGTGTCCAGGTCCGTGCCGAAGCGGACGGTGATAAGACGGTCCAACGCGACCTTGCGGGCGCGCAGTGCGGGATCCTCTTCGCCTTCGATGGAGGCGCGGAGGGGTTCCAATAGGTCCGCAGAGGGACTGCGCGACAGGCTTTCGAGGGCGGCGCGGCGGCGCGCCGGGTCGGGGTCGTTCAATTGGAACTGTACGAGCGCCGTGCCGATCAATCGGCGGACACCTGCGTTGGGTTTCAACTCGCTCGCCTCCCGGCGCCCGACCTCACCGGCGTCGCTGCCGTCTTCGACGGACCGGAGGACGTAGATGTCGCCTTCCCGCGTGCCGTAGAAGAAGAGTCCGTCTTCGTCCCGTTGAACGATGCCCTTGTCCGCCCAGGCTTCGAGAAACGACGGCATCGCAGGCAGACCGCTTGCAGCCAAATCGTCTAGCACCGGTTGGATGGTGCGGCGCGACGGCTTGGCGATGTCATCGGCGTAGGTTTGCAGCAGGGTCTGGACTGGGCCGTTTTGCGCCATCGCAGGCAGTCCGGTCAGCATCAGGACGAGGGCAAGGATCAGTCGCATGGGGCAGGTCCGGGGCAGGGGCGTAGGGCGGGGTCCATCCCGCCGTCCTCCGCTCAGTGGGAGGGACAGCGGGGCGAACCCCGCCCTACGGGAGCGTATGATTGGGCCACCGCATCACGCGATGGCCCGGTTGCTCTTAGTAGTTCGACTGGATCTGCACGCAGGTCTCGGTCTCGGTGTTGTACATGCCGCAGCCCAGGCCCGGCCAGTCAGAGGTCAGGACCGCCGATTCCGGCAGGTGGTCCGTCCAGGCATCGCCCGGCACTTCAGAAGTCTGCGAGATGATGTCGAACTGGCCGTCCTCAGTGATTTCACCGATCAGGACCGGCTTGGCCAAGTGGTGGTTCGGCAGCATCACGGCGGTCCCGCCGGTCAGGTTCGGGAACTCTTGGCCGTACATGGCCTCGCGTACAGCGTCGACGTCGGTGGTTTCGGCGGCGGTCACCGCGTTCACCCACATGTTGAAGCCGATGTAATGGGCTTCCATCGGGTCGTTGGTTACACGGTCTTCGCCCATGCGCTCTTTCCAGGCGGCGACGAATTCTTCGTTGGCCTCCGACTCGGCGGACTGGAAGTAATTCCAGGCGGCCAGGTGACCGACCAGGTCGGTGGTGTCGAGACCGGAGAGTTCTTCCTCACCCACCGAGAAGGCCACGACGGGGATGTCGTCGGCGCTGACTTCGGCGGCGGCCAGTTCTTTGTAGAAGCCGATGTTGGCGTCGCCGTTGATGGTCGAGATCACGCCGACCTGACGGCCGTCTTCGGACAGTTCAACAACGTCACCCACGATGGTGGCCCAGTCCGAGTGACCGAAGGGCGTGTAGTTCACGAAGATGTCTTCTTCGGCGATGCCCTTGGACTTCAGGTAGGATTCCAGGATGTTGTTCGTGGTGCGCGGATACACGTAGTCGGTGCCCAGCAGCGCAAAGCGCTCAACGCCCAGCTCTTCCAGGAAGTAGTCGACCGCGGGGATCGCCTGCTGGTTCGGGGCGGCGCCTGTGTAGAAGACGTTCTTGGAGCTTTCCTCGCCCTCATACTGGACGGGGTAGAACATCAGGCCGTTGAGTTCTTCCAGGACGGGCAACGCCGACTTGCGCGACACGCTCGTCCAGGAGCCGAAGATGACATCGACTTCTTCGACGGTCAGCAGTTCGCGCGCCTTTTCGGCAAACAGCGGCCAGTCGGAGGCGGGGTCGACGACGACCGCTTCGATCTCACACCCCAGCAGGCCACCAGCGGCGTTTTGCTGATCGACGAGCATCTCGACGGTGTCCTTGAGGGTGGTCTCGGAAATGGCCATCGTTCCCGAGAGGGAGTGCAGCACACCTACCTTCACCGGACAGTCGGCGAGGGCGGGCGCGGTGGCGAGCGCGAGGGCTGCGGTCAGAAGTGGCGTGCGTGTCATGTTTCGTCCCCATTGTTGACGCGCCGGACCCTGAGGGGCCGCCCGGCGCGGGGCCACAGTTCTGCAAAACCGCTATGGAATTCTGCGCGAATATGCCTAAAATTTTAGCACATCGCTCGGCATTGGCGCGAGAATAGCCCCAGTATGTTCGAAAATGCGCCGGTTTGGCGGGCGACGCGCGCAGGGATTGGGCGTCGGGTGTTTTCCGCGACTCGCCATAGGACCAGTCCGTCTTGGCCCAGTGGGGCCATCAAATCGCCTTGAGGCGGGCGCGCGAAATCAGGTCCAGCAACATCCGCCCCGCCGTTTCGCGGTGGGTGCGATGGATGGCCCGGGCGGTCTCCGCATCGCCCCGGCGGATGGCATCCAAGACGGCGCGGTGGTCGGCGTTTGACTGCACCGGCAGCGGGCGCGACCAGAGCGTCACGGCCCGCGCCCGGCGTACTTGATCGGCCAGCATCGCGACGACCGCCTCGGCCCGCGTATTGCCGCCTAGCCGCATAAGCAGCCGGTGGAACGTATCGTCGGCATCGGCCCAAGCATCCCGGTCGTCCCGGTCCAGCGCAGCGTCCATGTCGGAAATCGCCGCTTCCAATTCATCGAGAACCCCGGGCGCATGGCTCCGCTCTGCGGCGCGGCCAGCGGCGCCGCTTTCGAGTTCGGTCAGCACTTCGTAGATTTCACGCATGTCCTCGGGCGAGATCGGCAGCACGCGCAGCCCCTTTCGTGGACGCAACTCTACCAGGCCCTGCGCGGCCAGTTGGACCGCAGCCTCGCGGATCGGAGTTCGGGACATGCCAAGCCGGGTGGCAAGCTCCGTCTCCAAATGGTCGGACCCGGGCGCCAATTCTCCGTCGAAGATCAGACGCCGCAATACGTCGGCGGCGGTGCGGGACCGGGGCGGGCGAGGCGCATCTGGGGCCATGGGGGTCTCCGACTTGGTGCGTACGTCAGTGTATGCATATCCGAACGCGACGCAAACCCCCGGCGCCTCGTCAATAGGTGGCACGTCCCCCCGACAGGTCGAACACCGCCCCGGTGGTGAATGAGTTGGCGGGGCTCACCGCCCAGACGATCATGTCGGCAGCTTCCTCCACCTCCAGAAACCGGCCCCGCGGGATTTTCGACAGCATGTAGTCGATATGTTCCTGGCTCATCTGGTCAAAGATCGGCGTGCGCGCCGCGGCTGGTGTGACGCAGTTCACGGCGATGTTCTGATCCGACACCTCTTTTCCCAGGGATTTGGTGAAGCCGATCACGCCTGCCTTGGAGGCGGAGTAGGCGCAGGCGTTGGGGTTCCCCTCCTTCCCGGCGATGGAGGCAATGTTGAGGATGCGGCCATATCCGGCGGCTTGCATGCCGGGAATGACCGCGCGGTTGACGTGGAACGTGCCCGTCAGGTTGATCGCAACGATCCTGCTCCAGTCCTCTAGGCCGTAGTCTTTCACAGGCGCATTCGGCCCCGCCACGCCCGCAGAGTTCACGACGATGGCGGGGGGCTCCAACCGCTCTATGGTTTCGGCCAAGGCCGCCGTGACCGAGGCATAGTCGGCGATATCGCAGGGGACGGCGATGGCGCCCTCAACCTGGGCCATGGCATCGGCGTTGCCCGTGCCCAGATCCCAGCTGGCGACCCGGACGCCAAGACCTGCCAGGCGCTGGGCCACTGCTAGGCCAATCCCCTGGGCGCCGCCCGTGACGACGGCCACCTGTCCTGCCATGTCCATGTTTGTTCTCCCTCTCCCGTCTGGGGCGGAGCGTATCGGCCCTGCGCCGCGCCGGAAAGATCCCGACGGCACCGCGGACAGAGAGACTGGAACGTTGGTGGCGGACCGGCTTTAAGGCTTGCATGGAACCCACCCGCCCCCTTGCCGGTATCCGCGTCCTTGACCTAACCAATGTCCTGGCCGGGCCCTTCGCGTGCCATCAACTGGCTCACCTCGGTGCCGAGGTCATTAAGGTCGAGGTGCCGGGAACCGGTGATTTGGCCCGTCAACTGGGCCAAGACGAAGCGCTATCGGCGCGCGGGATGGGCATCAGCTTTCTGGCGCCCAATGCTGGCAAGCGGTCGATCACGCTGAACCTGAAGGTGTCGGAGGGGCGGAGCCTGTTGGAGCGGCTTGTGGAGGGGGCAGATGTCCTGGTTGAGAACTTCCGACCCGGTGTAATGGATCGACTTGGCGTCGGGCCGGATCGGCTGCGCGCGGTGAACCCCCGCCTGATCTATTGCGCGATCTCGGGCTTCGGCCAAAGCGGACCGCTGGCCGACCGCCCGGCCTACGATCAGATCGTGCAGGGCATGTCCGGGGCCATGGCCATAACCGGCGATGCCGAGAGCGCCCCGCAGCGGGCCGGTTGGCCGGTCAGCGATACGGTAGGCGGTTTGACGGCGGCCATGGCCATCACGGCGGCGTTGAACGCACGCCCAAGGGGCTGCGTTATCGACGTCTCCATGCTGGACAGCTTGTTGGCCACCATGGGCTGGGCCGTCTCAAACTGGCTGATCGGTGGTGTACGTCCGGTGCCTGCTGGGAACGAGAACCTGACCTCCGCACCCTCGGCAGCCTATACCTGCGCTGATGGTCCTCTGAACGTGGCCGCCAACAAGCAAGAGCAATGGGAGGCGCTGGCCCGGCACCTGGGCCTCGCCGATATGCTCGAGGATCCACGCTTTGCGACGCGGCTGAACCGCAAAACCAATCGCGATGACCTCAACGCCCGCATCGGCGCCGTTCTAGCCACCAGACCCGCCGCCGCATGGGAGGCGGAGTTGAACGCCATCGGGGTCCCCGCCGGTCGTGTCCTGACGGTGGAGGACGCGCTCGCCCATCCGCAGGTCCAGGGCCGGGATCAAATCGCGGAGTACCAACTGGACGATGGGCGGCCAGTGCGGGCGTTTCGCACGGGGCTCCATATCGATGGCTGCGCACCGCACGTCGACGCACCGCCGCCAGAGTTGGGCGCCGATACCGATGCTGTGCTGACCGAGGTGGGCCTATCACCGGACGAGATCGCGGCGCTCCGCAAGGCTGGCGCCATCTGAGGGCGAGATCCCTTCGAGGCGTCGCAGGCAACCGCCGACGGTCGGCGCCGCGCAAAGGAATTTCACGATAGGCATTGATTTTCCCAGCACGACAGGTTGGTGTCACGTCAGGGGGACAACCCCCACTAAGGTCCCCCCGGAGGATGGGGACCGCAAAGTCTTTGGGAGGACGACAATGACCTATACCTTTCGCGCCCTGCTGACGGGCGCCGCGCTCTTTGTGGGCGGCACTGCGACGGCTGCCGAATGTATCGCCCCGGCGAACCCCGGTGGCGGCTGGGACTTCACCTGCCGCCAGATCGGCAAGATCCTATACGACATCGGTCAGGTCGATACGCCTGTCCAGGTCACCAACATGGCCGGTGGGGGCGGCGGCCTCGCGTTCCAATCCGTGGTGAATGAGCGGAGCAGCGAAGAAGACCTGATCGTCGCGGCCAGCCAGGCCACGGCCACCCGCTTGGCCCAAAACGCCTTTGGTGGCGCGACAGCCGATCAGGTTCGGTTCCTGGGCGCCATCGGGGCGGACCCTGGCGTGATCGTCGTGGGCGCCGATAGCGAGTTCCAGACCCTGGGCGACATGCTGGCCGCCATGGCCGCGGACCCGAGTTCGGTCGCGTTCGCCGGTGGCTCCGCTGCGGGGGGTTTTGACCATCTGAAGGTGCTGCAGCTGGCCCAAGCCTCGGGGATCGAGGATGTGCGCTCCATCAAGTATATCGGTGTCGACGGCGGCGCGGATGCGATCACCCAGACCGTGGGTGGCTTCACCCAGGGCATGACCGGCGACATGTCCGAGGTCGTGGGCTTTATTCAGTCGGGCGATGTGCGCGTTTTGGCTGTCTTGACCGAGGAACGTGTGCCCGGCTTCGACGACATCCCGACCGCCAAGGAACAGGGCCTCGACGTGGTCGCGGTGAACTGGCGCGGGCTGTATGTGCCCAAGGGCGTCTCGGACGACCACTACCAAGCCTGGGCCGACAAGCTGCAAGCCGTCGGCGAGAGCAGCGAATGGGCCGAGGCCATGGCCGCCAACGGTTTGGCGCCGTTCCTGATCACCGGCAGCGACTTTGACGCCTTCATCACGCAGAACATCGCCGACGTGCAGGCGCTGTCCCGCGAGATTGGCGTGATCCAGTAACAGGCCGCATTGCATCGGGCGGCGCTGATCTGTGCCGCCCGACTGTCCCGTGGCGACGGCCACCTTGTGCGCATCTCGCCCGCATCCAGTCAGGAGACCGACATGCTTGCCAGCGACCGAGTGTTCGGCGCTGTCGTGATTATCGGCTCGCTCGCCTACGTGGCGAGTGCGGCTCAGATCGCGACGCCATTCTTTTCCGACCCCCTTGGGTCCCGCACCTTTCCCATGGCGGTGGGCCTGGTGGCGGCCATCTGTGGCGCGATGATGATGCTCAAGCCCGATGGCGAACCCGAATGGCCAGCGCTGCCGGCGCTGGGGGCGCTTGCCCTCTCGACGGTGCTGCTGGTGGGCTATGCCTATGCCTTGCGGCCCCTGGGGTTCTTGCTGCCCACGGCCATCGTGGCGGGGGCCTTGTCCTGGCAGATCAACCCAAAGCCGAAAATCGCTGCCCTGACCGGCGTGGGGCTGTCCATTGGTCTGTTCCTAGTCTTCCGCTTCGTCTTAGGGCTGAGTTTGATCGGCCTGCCGCGGGGGATCCTCTGAGCCATGGATATCGCGGCAAATCTCGCGCTCGGCTTTTCGATCGCCTTCTCTCCGTTCACGCTGATGCTGGCCGTTCTGGGCTGTTTCATCGGCACCATCGTCGGCGCGCTGCCGGGCCTGGGCCCGTCCAATGGCGTGGCGATCATGATCCCGCTGACCTTCGCGCTGGGCCTCGACGCGGTCGCGGCGCTGGTCCTGCTGACGGCGATTTACTACGGCGCCATGTATGGCGGTCGGATCAGTTCGATCCTGCTCAACATCCCAGGCGATGAACCGGCGATGATGACCTGCCTCGATGGGCATCCCATGGCCAAGAACGGGCGGCCCGGCGACGCGCTGGTGATCTCTGGCGTTGCGTCATTCGTCGGCGCGACGCTGTCGACCATCGGCCTGATGCTGCTGGCCCCCATGCTCAGCCGCGTGGCCTATCAATTCGGGCCTGCCGAATACTTCGCGCTCTATCTGCTGGCGTTTTGCACCCTGGGCGGTGTGGCCTCCAAGAACCAAGCCAAGGCGGCGTTTGCGTCCTGTTTGGGGATTATGATCGCAATGATCGGCCTCGACCCCAACTCCGGTATGGCGCGGCTGACGGGGGGCAACCTGCACCTCTATGACGGGATCGACTTCCTGGTGGCCATCGTCGGCCTGTTTGCGGTGTCCGAGGTGTTTTTCTTCATCGAAAAGCACGGCAAGCAAGGCGCCCTCAACATTGTGCTGGGCCGCGTCACCGTTCCCTGGGGCGAGATCTGGTCCACCCGGTGGGTCATGGCCCGGTCGTCGGTCATCGGCTTTGTCGCCGGTGTTCTGCCGGGGGCAGGGGCCTCGCTGGGGTCCTTCCTGACCTATGTCTCGGAAAAGAGCATCGCGGGCGAAAAGGGCGGCTTCGGCACTGGCGTTGCCAAGGGCATTGCCGCGCCAGAGGTGGGCAACAACGCCGCCGCTGGGGGCGCGCTGGTCCCCATGCTGACGCTTGGCGTGCCTGGGTCCGGGACCACTGCCGTCTTGCTGGCGGTTCTGGTGACGCTCAACATCACGCCAGGGCCAACGTTGTTCACAGACCGGCCCGACGTGGTTTGGGGCCTGATCGCCTCGCTCTTGATCGCGAACTTCGTCCTGTTGGCGATGAACGTCCCCATGGTTAAGATCTTCGTGAAGATTTTGGACCTGCCGCCCGCCATTCTGATGCCCGGCGTGACCATGGTCAGCTTCGTGGGGATCTACTCCCTCACCGGCAGCTACTTCGATCTGCTGCTGGTCGTCGTCTTCGGCGTCTTGGGATACGTCTTGCGCAAGCTCGACATCCCGACGGTTCCGGTGATCCTGGGCATCCTTCTGGGCGGTAAGATGGAGAAGCAGCTGCGGGATGCCATGGTGCTCTCTGACGGGGATTGGACCTATCTGTTTTCCTCCGGGATCAGCATCGGGCTGTTCATCGCGGCGTTTCTGGGCTTCATTGCGCCTATGTTCCTACGCCGCATCCTGCGCAAACCGCAGGTGCCCGACAGCGCCTGATATGGGGGTCCAGACATGACAGAGGTTCGGGTTCTGATCCCGGCGGGGGCGTTGGGCCTCGGCTGGGACGCCAACGCGCTAGAGGCGGGGTTGGCGCGGCGCCCGGACATCATCGCGATCGACGGAGGGTCCACGGACAGCGGCCCCGCCTATCTGGGGCGCGGGGTCAGCAAGTATTCCCGCGCGCAGACCAAGGCCGAATGGGCGATCCTGATCGACGCGGCGCACCGCGCGGGCTGTCCCCTGGTGATCGGCACGGCCGGGACCTGCGGCGCGGGCGATGCGGTCGACTGGCTGTTAGAGATCACCCAGGAGTGCCTGACCGAGGCCGGGCGCGGTGCCAGAGTCGCGGTTCTCTATAGTGACCGCGATGCGGAGGCCCTGTCAGAGGTCTGGGACATCGTCACGCCCCTGCCGGGCGCCCCCGCCACCCGTGCCGCCGACCTGTCGGAGTGCACGAACATCGTCGCGCTCGCCGGGGCCGAACAGGTGCAGGAGGCGCTGGCCACGGGCGCCGATATCGTCATCTGCGGGCGCACCACCGATACGGCGATCATCGCGGCGTTGCCCCTGGCCGTTGGCTGCGACCCCGGCGCCTGCTGGCATGGCGCCAAGGTTGGGGAATGCGGCGCGCTGTGTTGCACCCATCCCGACACCGGCGTGATCGAGATTGCCTTTGACGCCACCGGTTTCACCGTGACCCCCATGGCCGAGGCCAGCGTCGCGACCGAACGGACGGTGGCGGCGCACCTGCTCTACGAGAACTCCGACCCGATCCTGCTGCATGAGCCAGGGGGCGCGTTGGATGTGAGCGGCGCCACCTACATGGGGCAGGGCAAATCCGTCCGGGTGGAAGGCGCTATCTGGCGACCGGCCCCCTACACCGTCAAGCTAGAGGCCGCGCGGGTGGTGGGGCAGGGGATCATGTCGCTCGTGTTGGTCCGGGACCCGCGCTACGTGGCCCAAATCGACGCTTGGTGCGCCTCTCTCGAAGACCGGGCGCGTGCCAAGATCGCGGATCGGTTGGGCGATGTGACCTACGATCTGGAGCTGCGCCGCATCGGCCTAGACGCCACCCTTGGCCCGTTGGAGCCTGGGACCGCAACGCCCAATGAAATCGGCGTCATGGCCCAGGTCATTGCGTCCGACGCGGCCATTGCGCGTGAGGTGGCGAAGACCGTGAACCCGCTGCTGCTGCATCATCCTCTGACTGCCGAAGAGCCGATGCCCACCTTCGCGTTCCCCTTTTCGCCGCCCGAGGTCGATCTTGGTGCGCAGTACGAGTTCGTTCTGCACCATGTCTTGCCCCTGGATGACCCCATGGATGGTTTCCGGTTGGAGGTGTTCGATGTCTGATCTTGGCACCCATGCCAATCGCATCCGGTCCAAGAATGCGGGGCCGTTCTGGATCACGATCGACATTTTCTGCGACGCGGACGGGTTTGAGGTGATTGCTGGCATCCCCACGGACCGTTTCGCCGCCCGGCTGGGTGTGACAGAGGTCAAGCGCTTCGACCTGCCTGATCTGGGCGTCGTCAAGATCAGCCTGCCCCGTCCGCAGGTTCAAGGCAGCGCCCGGGACCGGGACATGCATGGGGCTGCCCTGGCCGAGGTTCTGCGCGGTATGCCCGTCTGATGCCGCGGGCCGGTTGAGACGGCCCGCACGCGCTTGGTTGGCGGGCCTCCGTCAGAACGTCTCTAGGCGCAATTGCGCATCGCAATAGGCGCCATCGGCTGTGCCAACCCAAATGTCCAAGATGCCCGATGATGGGGACGTCAGCGAAATCATCGCGTCCAGATTGCCATTGTCATCGTCGTCATAATACCAATTCCCAGCGGGTGTATTGATCAGCAGGGTGCTGTCGCATTCGCTGACCACTGCCACGACAAGGGTGAACCCAGCCAGGCCCGGCGTCTCCAAGGTGAAATCCGGTGGGATCGGAAAGAACCCTTCGCCCCTATCGCTCCGCAACTGTTTGTAGATGCCGCCACACTGCCGTTTCAGGCTATAGTTCCCCCCGGCGGTCACATTGAAGTACTTCGGATCATAGAGATCCGACCCGGTGTACCGCCCGTAAGCGCCATTTTGACGGACATCCGGGCAGGCCACAGCGGCCGAGGACATCATCGCAAGGCCGCAAGCTGCCGCCATGGCGGTCTTTGATAGTTGGACCATTTCCCCTCTCCCTCCCTGAGATCACGCACCACGGTAGCAGCCCGCCCCTGTGCCGTAAGCCCTTTTCTGATGGGCTGTGAGGTGTCCAGATGCTGGCTATGTGGCTTGCCTTGCGATACGGACACGCATGTTCAGGCCGTCTCAGGAGGTCTTCCGCGGGGAGGCCGATCACTCCGCTGCACTCGTCGCGATGGGGGCGAGCCGCTTCGGTGAGGGCGCGCGCCCACGTCAGACAGAGGTCATCGATAGCAGAACCGCGTCGAGCTGGCCCGTGTCTGGAAACGGGTGCCGCCTGGTAGCGGACGCTGGGCTGGAGCATTGCCGTCTCATTGCTACGGCTGCGCTTCGAAACTCCTTTGCCGACGTTTTTGAGATCCACAGGAGCCGCCTGTTTGACCGCACCCCGGCAAAGATTGCGGCCAAACGGCCCCTAGCTATCGTCTTGCTGGGTTCCAACCAGACTAGTGCCGATTTGGCGGTTGCGCTGGATCGCAGGTCCCATGGGAGCGCCCCGCGTGGGAACCCTGATCCATGTCTTTCGTCGAACGGTCGCAGGACAGTTGGCGACGGAAATGTCCTGGCCGCGGTCTTCCATCGACTCCAAGCAATACGGAAAACCATCCAGGGCGGGGGCACGGACGCACCGGCCGGGACTCATTCCAACGCCCCGTTCCAGCATCGTCTGATGGCGGTGGGGTCGTGATAAGGATCACGGGCACCTTTGTCATTGCCCTACTCGGCGTGGCGGGATTTCATCTACTTGGCCTGCCGCTGCCCTGGCTGCTTGGGCCGATCACCGGATGTCTTGTGGCCGCCCTCGCCGGGGCGCCCCTCGGCGGTATTCCCATCGTGAACGAGACCATGCGCACCGTCCTGGGCGTGGCGGTTGGGGCCACCTTCACGCCCGCGCTGCTGGTCTCCATGGCCGGGTATTGGCCCACGCTGCTGCTGGTGCCCGTTATGGTCGCCTGCATCGGGTTGACCGGTGTGCCCTACTTCCGAAAAGTCTGCGGTTACGATTTCCCCACCAGTTACTACGCGACCATGCCCGGCGGGCTGCAAGATATGCTCGTCTTTGGCGAGGAGGCGGGCGCGAATGTGCGCAGCCTATCCCTCGTCCACGCAACGCGTGTCTTGGTGATTGTCGTGATCTTACCTGTCTTGCTGGTATTCGTCTGGCAGGCAGACCTGTCGAACCCGCCCGGTGTTCCGGCGCGCGCCTTGCCGTGGACGCAGATGGCGTTGATGGGGCTCTGCGGTCTTGTCGGGTGGCGCGTTGCCAAAGCCGTTGGCCTGTTCGGCGCCTCCATCCTCGGCCCCATGGCCCTGACGGCAGCGGCAGCGTTGACCGGCCTGCTAGAACACCGGCCCCCGGCCGAGGCGATCTGGGCGGCGCAGTTCTTCATTGGTATGGCCGTGGGTACGAAATACGCGGGCATCACCCTTGCAGAGGTGCGGCGCGACGTTCTGGCGGGCCTCGGGTTTTGCGCGATCTTGATGGTGCTGACGCTGATCTTCGTCGAGGGGATCTATGCCCTGGGGATGGCCCCGGGATTGGAGGCCGTTTTGGCCTTCGCCCCGGGTGGTCAGGCAGAGATGACGGTCCTGGCCCTCATCGTCGGGGCGGATATGGCCTTCGTCATCGCCCACCACGTGCTGCGATTGGTGGTCGTGATCCTGGGCGCGCCGGTGTTCGCGCGTCTCTTTGGCAAGATCGGCTGAGGCCTTCGGACGGCGCCGGAGACGTGTTGGAGGCGACAGCCGCTACGGCAAAGGCGGGGCGGCTGTCCCAGGGGGCGTGTCACCGGGTGGTGCTCAGAACGGGTGACGCGTCCAATCCGGTGCGGGCCCGCGGGGCATCAGACCGATATCGCGCCGAATATGATCCGAGATATGGTCGACCTTGACCGGCGGCGTGGTGTCCGGCGGCCTGGCACGCGGTCGCAGCATGGCGCGCATGGCTGCCATCAGGACATACCTGGGACCGTGCAGCGCAATGGCGGCGTCGAGGGGGTCTCGCCTGTTGCGAGGCGGCAAATGGATAACGTTCATAGGATGTCACCGGTGATCGCACCGGCGCCTTTTTTGGGAAAGGGATCGAGCCAAACGCAAATGCCCCGTTAGGGTCACGTGGACGTCGATCTGTTGGTGGGGATGCCCCTAAACGGAGCGGTGGCGGTGCAGTATCAGGTTCGGGTTACGCCCGCACGGGCGCAGCCTGGCCAAGGAAGGGGGCGACGGGTTTGCATAGATTGATACATCCGGGCCTCCTTCCGCGTGTGTGTGGCACCTGACGTAGCGTCTACGCCAGTTTTTGCGTTGTCCAAAGCACTTTTTTCGGGCGCGGTCTTTGATGCTCCGCCGATGCCTCAGTCGGGAACGTTGTCGATGCCCGATCCCCCGAGCGGGTTACAGCGCAGGATACGCCGCAGGGCCAGCCATCCGCCTTTGATCCCGCCATGTTTTTCAAGGGCTTCCAGCGCATAGGCCGAGCAGGTCGGGTGGAACCGACAGTTATGCCCCACATGGGGCGAAAACATCGCGCGATAGGCGTGAACGGGCCAAGACAAAATGCGAGCGAGCGGTGTCATTCGGGTGACCAAGCCATGGCTGGCGCGCGATGTCACCCCACCCAGTGATGTCTTGGTCGCATCCGATAGGGGGCAGGGCCCGCGGCATCCCGGGCGCCAGCATATTTGAAGGAACATCGAAGGGGGCGGCTGTTAACCTTAATCACAGGTTAACGATTGGGCTCGCCCTGGGGCGCCGGAGTTTTCGCGGATGCGGCGCCGTTTTGCCCATGGGCCCGGTCTAGAGCGCGGGTCAGGTCGGCGCAGAGGTCTTTGAACGGGCGCGCAGCCGTTGCTTCGGCACGTCCGATCAGCGCGTAATCCCACCCGTGGCGCGCGCCCTGGGGAAGGACGGCGCGTGCGACAGCGCGTAGGCGCCGTTTGGCGCGGTTGCGGGCCACGGCGTTGCCGACCTTTTTGGAACAGGTAAAGCCAATGCCAACGGCGGGGTCATCGTCTTGCCGGTTGCGGGCCTGCAGCAGGAATGCCCCTGCCGGCACGCGGCGCGCCCGGGCCAAGGCCAAGAACTGCGCCCGTTTGGTCAGGACACGCAAAAAAGCCGGAGATGGCTCCACCTCCGGCGTCACACTCTCAGACCCCAAGGGGACTTAAGCCGACAGCGACTTCCGACCGCGTGCGCGGCGGGCGTTCAGGATCTTGCGGCCGGCCTTGGTGGCCATGCGCGCGCGGAAACCATGCCGCCGCTTGCGGACAAGGTTGGAGGGTTGGAAGGTGCGTTTCATGGCCTTCTCTCCGGGTTAACTGGCCGGATTCGAGGTGAATCGACGGCGTTTGCGACTGGAAATCGGCGTTTAGGCGAGGGGCGTTTGGCTGTCAACGGGCCATGGGCGCTAATCTGGGATGCGGCGGTTTGTGACAGACCCTGCGGCGTCCGCGCCATATCTTGAAACATTGCGCCCTTTTGGCCGGGCTAGGGAACACGGCGCCACACGTGCGCGTGAGACCGGGTATCCCCGTGCCCGTCTTGGCGTCAGGAACGTCTCCAGCACGGCCCTCGACCGGCCTCCGTACCCCAAATACTGGACCCATCTGCTATGTCTGATCCCACGATGACCCAAGCCCCCAAGCCCAAAGCCAGCCTCGCCCGATATCTGCCCCTTGCGATTGTCGCCATCGTCGCGATCGCGGGCGCCGTGACGTTGCGGGATTATCTGTCGTTTCAAACCTTGGCCGATAACCGCGAGCAACTGATCGCGTTCCGTGACGCCAATTACCTGCTGACGGCTTTGACCTTCGTGGGGGCATATATCTTGATTGTGGCCTTTTCTCTGCCAGGCGCCGCCATCGCGACGCTGACGGGTGGGTTCCTCTTTGGGCTGTTTCCGGGTGTCGTGTTCAACGCCGGTGCGGCGACCATCGGCGCGACGGCCATTTTCCTGGCGGCCAAGTTTGGCCTCGGCGACCGCCTGGCTGCCAAGATGGACGCCTCGGGCGGGGCGGTGAAGAAGATCAAGGACGGCATCCGCGAAGATGAGACCTCCTACTTGTTCATCATGCGGCTGGTCCCGGCGGTGCCGTTCTTTGTTGCCAACCTGATCCCAGCCTTTGTCGGGGTGTCTCTGCCGAAATACGTGTTGACGACCTTCTTCGGGATCCTGCCGGGTGGCCTGGTCTACACCTGGGTCGGCGCCGGTCTGGGCGAAGTTTTCGCCCAGGGAGAGACGCCAAACTTCGGCATCATCTTCGAGCCACACATCTTGGGCCCAATCCTGGGACTGGCCGCGCTGGCCCTTCTGCCAATCGTTTTGAAACGTTTTCGTAAGGCCTGATCCATGAACATGCAGACCACCCCCGATGAAATGCTGACGGTGAAGGAGCCGGCGATGGAAGAGATCAAGACAGATGTGCTGGTCATCGGCGCGGGCAGTGGCGGGCTGAGCTTTGCCGCAGGTGCGAGCCAGATGGGGGCAGATGTCACCCTGCTGGAGGGCCACAAGATGGGCGGCGACTGCCTGAACTTCGGATGTGTACCGTCGAAGGCGCTGATCGCGGCAGGCAAGCAGGCCCAAGCCATGCGGACGGGGCAAAAGTTTGGGGTCACCCCCGTCATGCCCGAGGTCAGCTATGCCGAGGCCAAGCAGCACGTCCACAAGGTGATCGAGACCATCGCCCCCGTCGACAGCCAGGAACGGTTCGAGGGGTTCGGCGTGCGCGTGATCCGCGAATACGGGCGCTTCGTCGATAAAGACACGGTGGAGGCGGGCGCTTACCGGATCAAAGCCCGGCGCGTGGTGATTGCCACGGGATCCTCGCCATTCGTGCCGCCGATCCCAGGGCTCGACGACGTTCCCTACGAGACGAACGAGACGATCTTTGACCTGATGGAGCAGCCTGCGCACCTGATTGTGGTCGGTGGTGGCCCCATCGGGATGGAGATGGCACAGGCCCACGTGCGGCTCGGCTGTAAGGTGACCGTGATCGAAGGCGGCAAAGCCCTGGGCAAGGACGACCCGGAGATGGCCGAGGTTGTGCTGAAGCGCCTCCGCGCCGAGGGGGTCGAGATTATCGAAGGTGCCCAGGCGGAGCGTGTCTCCGGTGCGGCGGGTGCTGTGACTGTACATACCTCTCAGGGGGATTACAGCGGGACGCATTTGTTGATGGCGGTCGGGCGCAAGGCCAATATCGACCGTTTGAACCTGGATGCGGCGGGGATCAAACACGACCGCGCAATCCGGGTTGGTGCCGATCTGCGCACCACCAACAAAAAGGTCTATGCCATCGGCGACGTGGCTGGCGGGTTTCAGTTCACCCATGTGGCGGGCTACCACGGGGCGACGGTCATCAGACCGATCCTGTTTGGCCTGCCCGCCAAGGCCCGCACCGATCACATCCCTTGGGCCACCTATACCGAGCCGGAACTGGCCCAGGTGGGTCTGACCGAGGCCCAGGCGATCAAGGCTCACGGCAAACACGCGGTGGAGGTCCTGCGCTTCCCGTATCACGAGAACGACCGCGCCATTGCCGAAGGTAAGACCGAAGGCCTCATAAAGGTCATGGTGGTCAAGGGTCGGCCCGTGGGCGCCTCCATCGCCGGTGAAAAGGCGGGTGAGTTGATCGGCCTCTGGGCGCTTGTCTTGGCCAACAAGCTCAAGATCGGGGCTGTGGCGGCCATGGTCGCGCCCTATCCCACCTTGGGCGAGATCTCCAAACGGGCGGCGGGTCAATACTACGTGCCGCGCCTGTTCGAAAACGAGACCGTGAAGCGCGTGGTGCGCTTCGTCCAAAAGGTTTTGCCCTAGGCCTGAGGGGCGCGATGCCCCCCGCGCACGCGGGGGGCTGCCTCGGGTCGAAACCCGAGGCCCCCCGGGCAAACCGCGCGCCCTCTGTTCTCCGGCAGAGACAGGGGCCATAACGAGATCGAACAATAGCGGCTCAAGCGATGCTGACATCTCTCTCTGGACGCTTCCTGATCCTTGCGGTCATCTTCGTGATGATCGCAGAGGTCATGATCTTCGTCCCATCCATCGCGCGTTTCCGCGTCGATTACCTGACCAATCGGATGGAGCGTGCGCAGATCGCCGCCCTGGCCCTGTTGGGCACGGACGAGATGATTGACCCCGAGGTTGAGGTGGAACTCCTGGAAAACGCGGGTGTTCTCAACGTCGTCCTCCGCCGTGACGCCCTGCGTCAGCTGGTGCTGTCCTCCGACCTTCCGGGACCCGTGGCCAAAACGGTCGACTTGCGCGATGCCGACCCGCTTGTCCTCATGCGCGACGCCATGTTGCGCTTCGTGGCGACCGAGCCCGAGGTCATTCGCGTCATCGCGGAACCCGCACGCGGCGGCGGGATGCAGATCGAAGCCGCCATTGATACCGGTGGTCTGCACAAGGCCATGATCGAATACGGCATCAACATTCTGTGGCTCAGTCTGGTGATCTCCGTCATCACATCGGTCTTTCTGTTCTTGGCCGTCCGCCGCCTGATGGTGATGCCGATCAAATCCCTCGTCCGACAGATGAACCGCTATGCCGAAGCGCCCGAAGACGGTCGGCGCGTCATCGAACCCCGGTCGCGTGTGGCTGAGTTGCGGGAGGCAGAAACGACCCTCCAATCTTTGGAAACCCAGCTCACCCAAAGCCTGCGTCAGAAGGAACGGTTGGCCCAGCTTGGCCGCGCCGTGGCCAAGATCAGCCATGACCTGCGCAACATCCTGACGACGGCGACGTTGTTGGGCGACCGGTTGGAAATGGTTGACGATCCCACGGTCAAGCGCGTGGCGCCAAAGATCGTCAATTCCCTCACGCGCGCCGTCAATCTGACCGAGGGGACCCTCGCCTTTGGTCGCGCGGAAGAGGCGCCGCCAGCCCTGCAATACATCTCAGCGGGGGAGTTTTTGACCGAGGTTTGCGAGGCCGAGCAACTGTCCGTTCCTGCCGAGGAGGTCGCCATCACCCATCAGGCGGATCCCCGTCTGACCCTACGGGCCGACCCCGAGCAGTTGCACAGGGTCGTCGGCAACCTGATCCGTAACGCCCGCCAAGCCATCCAAGCGACGGGCCGGACGGGCCAGATCAGCGTCTCAGCCGCCGAAGACGAAACAGGTTGGACCCTGCACGTGGCTGACACCGGACCCGGTCTGCCGAAGCGGGCACAAGACAATCTGTTCCAGGCCTTCCAGGGATCCGTTCGCAAAGGCGGCACGGGCCTTGGCCTCGCCATCGCGCGTGAGTTGATCCAAGGCCACGGGGGCGACATCGCGCTCCAGTCGACCGGACCCGAGGGTACCGTGTTCTGCGTCCACCTGCCGAAGGGCGGCGTGGGCGACGCTTTCGCCTAGGGACCCGGTCCATCGCCGGAGCAAATCGCGCGTCGCACTCCCGCGGTTAGCGCTTCTGTCCCCGGCACATCCGCACCTGTCCGACGATAAAGCGACAGGGCCACGCGGGGCAAAGCCGGCAGGCCGGCGGTCTTGCTCACGCGATACAAGGGCTCCCTCACGGCGGCCTGGGGCATGATCGTCACCGCTAGACCAGCCTGCACCAACGCCCGCAGACCGATGGGATGGGGGCTGAGGTGTGCCAGAAACCCCCGCCGCCCCACCCGGTCCAGGGCGGCAAACGCATGGGATCGCAGGTCGCGGCCATCGGTCAGAAAGACCAGCGGAACGTCGGCGTCTGGGGCCAGGGCAAAGCCATGGGCCGCCACCCAGACAAGGGGCATGTCGACGACCATCGCCCGGTCGCTGCGCCGCCCCTGATCCATCATCAGGGCCACATCGATGTCGCCCGCGTCCAGTCTCGCCAACAACCGGTCGCTTCGATCACAATCAATCTCCACACGGGTTTGGCCAGCTGTTTCCGCCAGCGCCTCCGGCACAACCGAGAGCGCCAGTGTGACGGTCGTGCCCAACCGAAGGGGGCGCGCCTGACGGGCGGTGTCCAGGCTCCGCACCGCCTCATCGGCCAAACCAAGGATGCGGCGGCCCTGAACCGCCAAGGCGCGGCCTTCCGGTGTCAGGGTCATCGCCTTGCCGCGCCCCCTGTCGAACAGCTTATGCCCAACCTCCTGTTCCAGCTTTCGGATCTGGGCACTGATCGCCGATTGCACGGTGTTGCGGCGCTGGGCCGTCTGGCTGAAGTTCAGCGTCTCTGCCGAGAGGACGAAGCTTTCCAGGGCATTGAGATCCATAAAATCAGCTACTGCGATTTTAAGATGCAAATCAAATCGTTTTGATGCTTTTATGCCGGTTGCTACGCGGGCAAGATGAACTTGGACCTGACGTTCTACGCCCTCGCAACGGCCTGTATCCTCCTCACCGGTATTTCCAAAAGCGGGTTCGGAGGGGGGCTTGGCGTCCTCTCAGTGCCATTGCTCAGCCTCCACGTGTCGCCCCAACTGGCCGCGTCGGTCTTGATGCCGATCCTCTTGGCCATGGATATCCTGATCGTCGTCCAATACCGCGCCCGGTGGCGCCCCGCTGTGGTCGCAATGCTGTTGCCCGGCGCGCTTCTGGGGCTGTCGCTCGGGGCTGGCGGCTTCGTGGCGTTGGACCCGGATATGGTGCGCCTTGGGATCGGGCTTCTGGCATTGGGCTTCGTCGCTCAGGCCCTGTGGGTGCGGACAGACACAGCGCAGCCAACGCCTATCACCGTCTTTGCGCTGGGCATGTTGTCGGGGTTCGCCAGCTTCGTCGCCCATGCGGGCGGTCCTCCGGTCAAGGGCATCTTGCTGCGCCAAAACCTTGAAAAGGCAGTCTTCGTCGGAACGAACACCATGTTCTTTTTCACGATGAACGCCATCAAAACGGTGGCCTATGGGGCAATGGGCCATCTGAGCGCGGAGACTTTGACGGTTAGCCTGTGGCTCTCCCCGGCGCTTTTGGTGGGCGTTGCCTTGGGCACGGTTTTGCACCGCTACCTCGGGGCGCAGGCCTTTGTTTGGCTGGTGCGGGTCGTCTTGGCCGTGGCGGGTGTGCGTCTGACGTGGCTCGGCCTAGTCGGTCTGTGGCAGGGGGCTTGATCCCAAGCGCGCGACCATCTGCGGGATCTTCCCCGAACTGCCGCGGTTTCCGGTCACTTGGCCCTTGCGCCCGCCGCACCGGACAGTTATTCGCACCCCCGTAGTGCGCTGGTAGCTCAGTTGGATAGAGTACTTGACTACGAATCAAGGGGTCGGGGGTTCGAATCCTCCCCAGCGCGCCATTTCAAGCATTTGTTCAACTCCATCTGGTAGGCCGACGCCGCCGAACCATTCGCAGTTTCTGCGCGCCCACGCTTCGTCCGTGGTTCCCTCCAGTTCATCCACCCCCAGTCGACACATTCGGGTGGAAGTGACGGTCGGACGGCGTCGTTGCTTGCTCTTACAAATTGGCCAACTGGCGAACGCGGATTGGCGCGAGGCGGGATAGGTCCATGACTGCCCCGCTGGCAGGGCCGGGTCACGGGCATCGTCACCCCGAACGGCTCAGCGTTTTGGACGACCATTTGAAGGAGCGGACGACCGGGCGCGCGTCTCCATGCTTCACCGACGGTGCGCCGTTTTACCTGTCGGCTTTGTCGGTGGATCCACGTCTGTTTGGCCGTGTGACGAGGTCCCTGACGTTTGCACAGACGGTGTACAGGCGTCTGCACAGGGGGTGTACGTCCCTCTAGGGCCGTAACCGGTCCGCCACCGCGCCCAGCAGCATCCCTGCCTGTGCCCCTAAGGGCCCGAGCCAGCGGCCCCCGGGCAGGGCGGGCACCGGTAGGGTTCGCAGCACGTCGAACCGGTCCCGCTGTCCGCGCATGGCGTCCACGCAGGTTGCGCCGCAGAGGGCCGAGAGCGCGAGCCCATGGCCTGAATACCCCCCGGCCGAGAAGACCCCTGGCGCCACCTCGGCCACGTAGGGCAAACGGGTCGCCGTGACCGCGAGTGTCCCGCCCCAGGCATGGGAAAAGGCCACATCCGCGAGGTGCGGATACACGCGGCGCAGGTTACGGCGCACCCGACCGGCAATATCCGAGGGGAAGCGGCGCCCGTAGCTTTCCCCTCCGCCATAGACCAGCCGGCCATCCCGGGTCTGCCAGAAGTAATTGACGACAAAGCGGGAATCCGCGACCGCTGGGGGTTCCAAACTGGGGTCGAAGGGCGGTGTCTTAAGCGGGGCCGTGACCGCGATGTAGTTATTGATCGGCAACACCCGCGCCGCTGTTTTGGCCAACAGGTGAGGCGCGTATCCGTTGGTCGCAAGCAGGGTGAACCGGGCGGTGACCGCGCCCGCAGCGGTCTCGACCCGGTCCCCGATGCGCGTCACCTCAGAGCCTTCGTGGATGCGCACGCCTGCCGCTGCCGCGGCCCGCGCAAGACCGAGGGTATAGGCAAGCGGGTTACAATACCCGGCGGATGGATCGAGTATTCCGCCCGCATAGGCCGTCGTCCCGATCCTGTGTTCCAGATCGCTCCGATCAAGGGCCGTATAGGCCGTGCCATAGTCACGGTTCATGCCCTCCGCCCACTCGGCGTATCCCGCCAATTCTGCCTCGGTTCTAACCGCCGACAGGATGCCCGGGCGCAGATCCGCCGCTGGTGCATGGGCGTGAATAAGGCGTTTCGTCAGTGACTTAGCCTCTTCCGCCACGGTCCAGAGGGCCCGGGCCGCCTTGGGCCCCAGCCGCGCCTCAAGCCGGTCCTGGTCCCAGTTGAACCCCGATCCCACTTGGCCCCCATTCCGGCCCGACGCGCCCCAACCGACCCTTTGGGCGTCAAGCACAATGACCGACATCCCGGCCTCAGCGGCGTGGAGCGCAGCCGACAACCCCGTGATCCCGGCGCCAATCACGCAGAGATCTGCCGTGGCTGCGCCAACTAAAGGCGCGTAGGGCGCGGGCAACGCCAAGCCGTCCGCATACCAGGTCCGCGGCCAGGTCCCGTCATCGCCGTTGGCGTGCAGCCAGCTCATACGTTCAGTAGCAGGTGCTCCCGCTCCCACGGGGAAATGACTTGCAGGAACGCGCCGTACTCCAAGCGTTTCACGGCCCCATAGACCCGCGCGAAATCGGGGTGCAGGACCTCGTGGATTTCCTGCGCCGTCTCAAACAGATCGAGTGCTTCGGACAAATGCGACGGGATGCCATCGGCGCTGTTGTAGGCGTCGCCGGTAAACTGCGGCGCCGGATCGATCTTGTTCACAAGGCCCAGGTAGCCACAGGCAAGCGACGCCGCGAGGCCCAGATAGGGGTTGCAATCCATGCCAGCGATCCGGTTCTCGATCCGCTTGGCCGCAGGCTCCGACACCGGCACGCGCAGCCCCGTTGTCCGGTTGTCGCGCCCCCATTCCAGGTTGATCGGGGCGGCGAAGTCCCTGACATAACGGCGATAAGAGTTCACGTATGGCGCCAGGATCGCAATGACCGAGGGCAGGTGCTTCTGCATGCCACCGATGAAGTGCAGAAACTCTGGCGTTTCGGTCCCATCCCCGGAGACAAAGAGGTTTTCGCCCGTCGCCACGTCCACCACCGAGTGATGGATATGCATGGCGCTGCCAGGCTCGTCCTGGATCGGCTTGGCCATGAAGGTCGCATAACAATCATGGCGCAGCGCGGCTTCGCGGATCAAGCGTTTGAAGTAAAAGATTTCATCGGCCAGCTTCACCGGATCCCCGTGGCGCAGGTTCATCTCCACCTGGCCAGAGCCACCCTCTTGCAGGATGCCGTCGATTTCGAGACCCATGGCTTCGGCAAAGTCGTAGATGTCGTCGATGACCGGCCCGTATTCATCCACCGCCGACATGGAATAGGCCTGTCGCCCTGCGGCCCGGCGGCCAGACCGACCCATGGGCGGCTCGACCGGCTTGGAGGGGTCCGTGTTCCGCGCAACCAGGTAGAACTCCATCTCCGGGGCGACGACGGGTTTCCAGCCGCGCGCCGTATAGAGATCGACGACACGTTTCAGGACATTGCGGGGGGCCGTGGGGACAGGCACCCCCGCTTGGTCGTGCATGTCATGGATCACCTGCACCGTCCAATCGGCGGTCCAGGGGGCCGCGCTGGTGGTCGCGAAATCGGGGGTCAGCACCATGTCCGGCTCTAGGAAGGCGGCATCCCCGTCTTCGGCCCAATCCCCTGTAATCGTTTGCTGAAAGATCGAATTGGGAAGGTAGAACTTTGCCTGTTTGGCGAACTTGGCTGCGGGCATCGCCTTGCCCCTGGCGATGCCCGAGAGGTCCGCGACGATACATTCCACCTCATCCAGGCGGCGGCCTTCCAGATAGGCCGTGGCGTGGTCCGGAATATGGGTCAGCCAATGGGCGCCAGGATGGTCAGACATAGGCCTCTCCGGTCTTGAAAAAGCGAGCGATGGCCGAGGCGAGGCGCCCTTGGTCCACGGGGCCGGCGCCGTCTCGGGCGGCCTGAAGGCGGTCTTTTGGGTAGGCGTCAGAGCCCATCCTAAAGGCGACATAGGTCTCTAGGGTGGCGGCATCGAACTCCGGGTGCGCTTGGACCGTCAGGGCGGTGTCATAGGCCAAGATCGCATGGGGGCATTCCGCGTGATGTCCCAGCGTCCGCGCGCCCTCTGGCGGTACGATGACTTGATCCTGGTGCCAGGCGTTCAACGTCACAGGCCCTCGGTCGGTGGCATAGCTCCGCCGACCGATCGTCCAGCCGTCCGGGTGCTTCGCGACGACCCCGCCCAGGGCCTGCGCAATGATCTGATGCCCAAAACAGATGCCGACCAGGGGTGTTCTCTGGTCGTGGGCATCACGGATAAACTGCTCCAACGGCGGGATAAACGGGTGATCCTCATAGGCACCGTGGCGCGAGCCGGAGATGAGCCAGCCGTCCGCATCGCGCGGGGTTTCGGGAAATACCATCTGTTCCACATCAAAGGATGTGACGTGAATGTCCTGATCGGCGAGCAAGCGCGCAAACATAGCGTCGAAATCCCCGTGGGCGGCGCGGATCGGATCTGGGGCATGGCCAGCAAGAAGGATGCCGATGTGCATGGAACCTCGGGCGGACGGAACGAAGGGTCGCCTCAGACTTCGGACAAAGCAGGTCGTTTCGCAAGGTCGGAGGAGGGGGCGGGTGGCCACAGCCTGTGCCGCTGTAGGGCTTTGGTAGGGAATTGGGTGTATGCAGCGAGGAGGAGGGCTGCTGATGCTCAGGTTCGTTTTCTTTCTGTTTGTGACTTTGGCCGCACCTGCCAAGGCGGACCCCCTGGCTTTCGCGTCGCAAGCACGGGTGCAGGCTGGGCTGCCACCGCTGCGCATTGCCCCTGCTTTGGCCCAAGCGGCCCAGGTGCAAGCGAACCACATGGCCCGGGTGCGGCGGGCGGGGCACGACGGACCCGGCGGGTCGCGCTTGGTTGACCGCTTGCGGGCTGCCGGCTTTGCCGGTTGCTATGTTGCCGAAAACGTCGCGGCGGGCCAACGGACCGGTCGCGCTGTGGTTCGCGCGTGGATGACCTCCCCGCCGCACCGCGCCAATATCCTGGATCCCACGCTCTCCCACGGGGCGGTGGCTCGCGCTGAGGGGCGGGGTGGCCCGTATTGGGCCATGGTGCTGGGGGGGCCGTGCTAGCGGGAATGACTGACCTGTCCGACGAAGGTGCCCCGAGGTCTCTGCGGGCGCCGCCATCGAACGCAATCGGTCAACGCATGATCTGGGGCAGGAGGCGCGGTCGCCGCTGCGTCCGGTCCAGTGGCAAGTGGCGCTGTAGCTGAGCGTTCACCAACCCCATGACTCCCAAGATTATGAGGGTGAGCAGGACGAAATACCCTGCCAAGATGGGATAGGGCACGAAGGGGTTGAACGTCTTGTCGGCGAAGTACTGGGCATAATAGAGCGCGTCCCCCTTTTGCTGGCGGGCGGGGAACCCCGTGAAGAAAACCAGCGTCGTCGCGTGGAACAAAAACACCGCTTCATTGGTATAGGCGGGCCACGCCAAGCGCAGCATGGTCGGCCAGGTGATCCGGCGAAACCGCGTCCACCCCGTCAGGCCATAGGCGGCCGCGGCCTCCAGATCGCCCTTAGGAACGGACCGGAGCGCACCGTAGAAGATCTCGCCCGAATAGGCTGCCGTGTTCAGAAACAGCACCACGAGCGCGCCTGCCCAGGCCGAAGAGAGGGGTTCGGTCCAGGGCACGACCTGCTTCAGCGAGAGAAACAGGAAGTAGGCAAAGAAGAACTGGATGAAGAGCGGTGAGCCTCGGAACAGAAAAATGAACCATTCTGACGGCTTGCGGGCCAGCGGATGTGCCGATGCCTTGCCCACGGCCACAAGCGTGGCCAAGGCGAAGCCCGTCACAAGCGCGATGATGCCGAAATAGACGTTCCAGATCATACCGGATCCGATGAGGACCACCTGCTGGCAGAGTGTGAAATCACTGCGCGGCAACAGCCGCTCCCCGATCCCGAGGGAGCGCAGGCCATAGTCAGCAAGGGTTTGGAGACAGTCCTCCATCACAATCCCCTGGCCCGCGGTGCACCGCGGGCGGGCCTCCGGTCAACCGGAGGCGGTCCTGGTTGAACACTCATGGGGTCTCCTTCCGAAGGCGCTCACCGGCTGCCGTAGCTTGCCCCCGCGCCAGCCGATCCGACAAGCGCGCAATGGCGATTTCGGACACGCGGGTGAACGCCAGGTAAAACACCAGAAGCGATAGAAAGTACCACATCCGCCAGTCCGGGTGTGGATAGTCGGAGAACCTGGGCGTCTTGGCCGCCCCCAATTCCCGGGCCCAGTAAACGATGTCCTCAACCCCCAAGAGGAACAAAAGCGGTGTCGCCTTGATCAAAACCATCCAGAGGTTGCCCAAACCCGGCAGGGCGTAGACCCACATCTGCGGCACAATAACGCGATGGAACGTTTGGCGAGGCGTCATGCCGTAGGCCGCAGCCGTCTCCACCTGTGCGCGGGGTACTGCACGCATGGCGCCGAACAGGACGTTTGCCGCGAACGCTCCGAACACGATGGCGAAGGTTAGCACCGCAAGGGCGAACCCATACCCTTCGTGGACCCATTGTGGCGCCGTTCCGAGCGGAAGCTTTGCCTCGGGACAGACCAAGAAATCCGTGCCTTGCCGGATTGGGTCCGTCCAATCGGGGCATTTCACGTGATGCCGCAGCCATTCAAACGCCTGGTCCAGGGCAATGACGAAAAACAGGAAGAAGGCCACATCGGGCACACCGCGCACGATCGCGATATACCCTTTGCCGAACCAGCGTATCGGAGCCACGCGGCTGCGCGCAGCGACGGCGCCCCCGAACCCGAAGGCCAGGGCCGTTGGCGCAGTCACGGCGAGCAGGATCAGGACGGTGCCGAAGGCCCCGTAGAACGCCATATGTTTGCCAGTTGTCAGATAGCAGGCCAACCAGGCGAGACCATCAAGGGTCGATGGATCGGTGCAGAAGGCGAACATCACTCCATCTCCGACAGGATATCCAAAAGCGCTCGGGCAACCGGTTCCGGCACCTCCATCTGGGGCAGGTGACCCAGGCCGTCCAAGGGCTGCAATTCCGTTCCGATCCGGTCCGCCAGCGCCTGACCGCGCGCCAGGGGAATCCAGGGATCATCGGTGCCCCACAGGACCGACGTCGGACAGCGGAGCGCGCCGAACTGCGGCTCAATCTCTGCCGTGAACGCCTCATCGGCGAGGGCAAATTGCGCATAGAACGCCCGGGCGCCTTCCTCCGATAGCCATGGCTCGGCCAAGCGCACGCGTTCTTCGTCGGGCAAGGGCCGGACCAGAGCGCCCTCGATATAGGCCCGGACGATGGCTGCGTGAATATGGGGCGGCAGGCCCGTGAAGGCGTCCACATGGCGCCCCACGTGATCGAAGAAGGCAGATCCCCAGGGCCGCATGGCCACGACGTTCATCAAGATCAGATGGCCATAGTCGCACCCATGCAGAAGATGCGCGCGCAGGGTCGCGGCCCCACCGAAGTCATGGGCCACCACGTTGGGCTGATCCAGGCCCCACCGGAGGAGCAGTTCTGCGAAGACCTCGCCTTGGGTATCGAGCGACGCGGGCCGTGGTCCGTCCTTCTGGGAGGCTCCGAACCCCGGCATGTCGTACCAGTTGACGCGGGCATGACGGGCCAAGGCGGGAATGACGCGATGCCATGTGTAGGATGACCACGGCCAGCCATGGGCCAGGACCAGGGCAGGGCCTTGTCCAGCGGCCCCCCAAGCGACGCGCCCCGCGGACGTGTCGACCGTCTCTGTCATCTGCCACATGCGCGCGCCGAATGGCTCCGGGGGCGGACCAGCCACCCCCGGAGCACTGACCTTATTCGTAGGTCGCGGCGTCTTCGCCGAACCACTTCACGATGAGGGCGTTCAGCGTCCCGTCCTCCTTCATGGAGGTAATGGCGGCGTCGAAGGTTGCCTTCAACTCTCCGTCGCTTTCACGGACCCCCATGCCGACGCCCCCGCCCAGGGGCACGCCTTCGCCGACGAAGCTCAACTCACCGCCCGATTCCTCGACCGTTGGGACAAGGGCGTCGCGGTCGGCGAAGACGGCATCGGCCTCGCCGTTGCGGACGGCGGCGATGGTTTCGTCGTAGGTCGCATACTCCAACAGGGTGGCGCCAGATTCGGCGACGAAGCCCGCCTGGATGGTGTTGGTCTGTGCCGCGATGACACCGGTTGTGTCGGCGTCGGCGGTCAGACCGACATAGGCGCTATCGGCGGGCGGGAAATAGTTCTGTGTGAAGTCAATAACTTCGTCCCGCTCGTCGGTGATGCTCATCCCGGCCATGATCGTGTCGTAGTTGCCGGATGTCAGGTTTGGGATGATCGAGTCCCATTCGTTCGTGACCCATTCACAGGTCAATTCGGCGCGGGCGCAGAGTTCATTGCCCAGCTCGATCTCAAAGCCGTCGATGTCGCCTGCGTCGTTGATGAAGTTGTAGGGGGCATAGGCGCCCTCGGTCCCCATGCGCACAACGCTATGGCCATCGGCTAGGGCAATGGTCGTGGTGGCGGTCAACGCCAGGGCAGACAGGATCAGTTTCATGGTTTTTCTCTCCGTGTTGTGGGCCGCCCTTTGGTGGACAGTCCCGAAGTCTTAATGGGCGGTTGCCGCCAAAAACCCGCGCAGCCGCTCCGATTTGGGGGATCCAAACAGGTCGGCCGGGGGACCCTCCTCTTCGATTTTGCCCTGATGCAGGAAGATGACATGGTCGCTGACGTCGGCGGCCAGCTTCATGTCATGGGTCACGATCACCATGGTCCGGCCCTCTTCGGCCAGGGCTTTGATGACCTTGACGACCTCTTGTTCCAACTCCGGATCCAGCGCGCTGGTCGGTTCATCGAACAGGAGCGCCTTCGGCTCCATCGCGAGGGCGCGGGCAATCGCCGCGCGCTGTTGCTGGCCGCCGGACAATTGCGCGGGCCAGGCGTCGGCTTTGTCGGCGATCCCGACCTTTGCAAGGTAGTCTCGCGCTTTGGCCTCAACCTCTGCGGGGTCGCGTTTCAGGACCTGAACTGGCGCCTCCATCACGTTCTGTAGGATCGTGAGATGGGACCACAGGTTGAAGGACTGAAACACCATGCTCAGGTTCGTGCGGATGCGTGTGATCTGCGCGGCGTCCGCTGGCCTGCGGGCATGGCCGCTGCCGCGCCAGGTGACTGGTTCCTGGCAGAACAGGATCTCACCGGCTTGGCTGTCTTCCAGCAGGTTCGCGCACCGCAGCAGCGTGGATTTCCCGGACCCCGAGGACCCGATCAACGACACCACCTCCCCTTGGCAGGCCGTCAGATCCACACCGCGCAGCACGTCCAGCGGACCATAGGCTTTGTGTAAGGCACGGATCTCGATCACGGGGGGACGGTTTGACAACGGGGGACCTGTCGTGGCGGGTAGACTACCCGTTTACGCAGCAGAATCTTCCCGATTGCAATGGGGGGCGTTGCGGCAGGTGGCATAGGCCTCCGGGTCCAGCGACGTCAGACCCACCAGACGCGTGGCTGCCCGATCTCTGGGCGATTGACGGGCGATGGCCCGGGTGATCGCTTGACGCAGCGGCGCAACCCAATCCGCGCGCGCGGTGATAAACGGACAGGCCGGGGTGGGGGGCGTCGTTGCCCGAATGGATAGGTCCGACCGGGGCGCCAGGGCCCAGGTGACTACATCAATGGCGGCCAGGCCCGCCGCCCCACTGGCCACCGCGTCCATGGAGGCTGCATGGCTTCCGGTTTCAACCACGTCGCCGGGTCCCATGACGAGGCCAGCAGTGACCAAGGTGCCATAGCCCGATTGGCTGTCACATCCGTTGACGGCGAGACCATCGGCAGCGACATCGGCTAAGGCGCGCGTGTCGTCAGGTCGCGTGACGATGTGCGACGCGTACTGCCCTGGCGGCAGGCCTGGCACGTCCCAGACGGGGCTGCCGACGACGTGAACGCTGTCGGCTAGTCCCTGCTGCATGGGCAGCGCGCAGGTCATCGCCAAGAGCAAGTCTGGATCGCGCCAATGGCGTGCGAAGTCATCTGGCCAGGTCAGGTCAGACGGACCAAAGCCCAAGTCTTCGCGGATACCACGCCACAGACTGTCCCAGCCCGTCCGCGCGGCGGGGTACCAGGCGAGGCTGGCGATCATTGGATCACTCCTGCGCTTCGACCCGGCGGCGTGCCAGATTGCTGTCTCGGTCGTTAATTCCGAGCAGGTTTGCCAAGAGGCGGAGCAATCCGTCCTCCTCCGCGTCGCGGGCGCCATCGGCCAAGACGACGGACCAGAGCGCCTCGATCACGGCAATGCGGTCTTCCAGCGAGACAGTGTCTTTGATCGCTTTGGTAAAGCGCACGGTGTCGGGGGCCTCCGCCTCCAAGGCTTCGGCCTGGGCCCGCAGGTCTGCGGCGGCGCTGGCGTCTAGACCGTGGCGCCGCATCAGGATGCGGTCGATCCGCGCCACTTCGATTGCGGCGTAATCCCCGTCACTGCGCGCGACACGCACCATCAGCGCGGCCAGCGCCACACGTGCATCGGGTTCGGGAAGGCGGTCGGGGGCAGGCGCGGTGAGACGCCGAAGCAAGTCAGCAAACATGGGACTGATATAGGGAGGCTGGCTCCTTCTGGCCAGGGACGCCTAGCCCTCCCACCCTTCTGCGATGACCAAGTCCGAGGTGCTGATGCCCTGTCGGAGTTTGAGCGCCGCCTGGTAGCCCTCGGACCGGTAGCAGTCGAGCGCCGCTTGGTAGCTTGGAAACTCTATCACAACGGTGCGGGGCAGGGCGGTCCCCTCGACGGTTTCGCGCGCGCCGCCGCGGACCAGGAACCGCCCGCCGTATTCTGCGAGGGGGGCTGCGTTCGCCGCACGGTAGAGGTCGTACTTTTCGACGTCGTCGACCCGTCCGTGGGCGATCCAATATCCCTTTGCCATGGTGCTATGTCCTCTCAAAGATGTGCGCGATGTCCTGGGCGGCCTGCTCCAATCCCCAGGGTGTGTTGACCACAGCCATGGCAGAGCCCTGCATCCCGTGGTGAGCCTGCGCCGGTGGGAAGCGAACCTCGCTGATAAACAGGTCCGGGATGGCGGCGCGCAACGCGCTCACCATCGGCTTGTGCCTTTGATCGGCGAGCAGCGGATACCACAACAGGATCACGCCCACGTTCCACTTCCGATGGATCAGCGGAACCAGCTTGGCGAGTGTCCCATAATCGTCGCGCATCTCCCACGACGGGTCGATCATCAAGCAGCCCCGCCGCGGGTCTGGCGGGGTAAGCGCCTTCGCCATTTCCAAGCCGTCACGCTTGTGCAGCCGGGTGTTTGGCGCCTTTGGCATGGCCTCAACCAGGCGCGCGTATTCCTGAGGGTGGAGTTCGGCCAGTTCAATACTGTCGAAGCGGCGCAACAGATGTTGCGCGATCAAGGGCGACCCGGGGTAGGCGGTACTGCCGTGGATGGCACGCGTCCGCTCCACGGTTTCGCGCCAGGGATGATCGGGCGGAAACCGGGTCAACAGTCGCGTGACACCCGCATCAGATTCGCCGGTGCGCCGCGCTGCGGCATCAGACAGGTCATAGAGGCCACGCCCCGCATGGCTTTCCATGTAGGTCAGGGCCTTATCCTTGCGTGTCATATAGGCCAAGGTCGTCGCCAGCAGAGCGTGCTTATGGACATCCGCCGCGTTTCCTGCGTGATAATTGTGCTGATATGACAACATATCACCGGGCTAGCCGGGGATCTTAGGCATGTCACTCATTTTAACGGAAGTTTGAGGTGCGGTTGGGGCATCCTGTGCTAAGTAAGGACGAGACGCGGGATGCGTCTGCCTGCTGAAAGTTACGTCCTTATGCCAAACCGTTCCGTCGCCTTTGCCGCTGCGATCCTAACTGGCCTGACCTCCTTGGCCTCTGCCCAGGAAGCGGATCGCCAGGTCCCGCTTGGGAGTGATCCGGGTCGGACGGTTTTGTCGACACAGGGCAGCGGCCCGGCCCTCGGCTTTACGCTGCGGGGCGGCGTTGGTGTCGCGCCGTCGTACTTCGGCTCCGATTCCAGCGATGCCTCAGCGGACGTCGGGTTTGAGTTGAATTACTTGCGGCTGGGCGAGTTTACGATTGGTAACCCGGATCCCCTCTATGAGCCACGCGGGTTCGGCGTCACTGGGTCTTTTCGCTACATCGGAGAGCGGAGCGCCAGCGACGATGCCGAGCTTGCGGGCCTGAATGACGTGGATGCCTCGCTCGAACTGGGCGCTGGCTTGCGCTACAGCGCCGAGAATTTCGAGGTCTTCGGCAATGTGCGATACGGTGCCATTGGCCACGAAGCCTTCGTGGGTGAATTGGGGGCGGACGTTTTTCTGCGGCCGTCTGACCGTCTCACCTTACGGGCCGGTCCGCGCGCCTTCTTCGGCGACAGCGATTATGCAGCGACCTATTTTGGCGTGACCCCCGGGGAGGCGGGCGCCTCTGCCTTCGCCCCGTTCGAGGCGAGCGGCGGCTTGCTGTCCACTGGGATCGAAATCGGCGCCGGGTATCAGATCAACGACCGCTGGGGCATTGACGCGGCGGTGCGCTACGACCGCCTTCGCAACGATGCTGCCGACAGCCCGATTACCGTGGATGACGATCAGGTCTCCGCCCGAATCGGTCTGACCCGACGGTTTACCCTGGGATTCTGATACGGCCTTCTGCGACAGGTACAGCCTGGCCTGAGATGCGGACTGCCACTAGGGCACCGTCCGCGACGTCGGCAGAAAATCCGATCCGCGAGAGGCGCCCCATGTCTTCGCCTTGGGTCAACGCCAGGTCCGTGGTCCCGTCGTCGAGAGACCCGTTTGCCAAAAGATGCGCAGCCAAGATGGCGCTTGCGGAGCCCGTAGCCGGATCTTCGGCGATGCCAGCCGTGGGCGCAAACATGCGGCTGTTGAAATCGGGATCGTAGAGGTAGGCGCTGTCCACATCCCCCGCTGCCATAAGCTCTGACCAGGCGGGTTCCAGCGGCTTGGCCCGGGCGAGTGCGGCGCGGTCCCGGACGGGGACATACGCGAAAGCGGGTCCACCGGCAAAGGCGCCGGGGGCTAGGGGCCCGATGTCAGACAGGCTGAGCCCCAAGGCCTTGGCGCATAGATCCGCCGTTAAGGGCCCGCCATGGGCGTGCGGTACGACCGGTGCAGTGAACTCCGCAATGCCATCGCGGATGCGCACTGGTACCAAGCCGGCTTCCTCCTCCAGCGTGATGAGGTCCGACCCCGTGCGCTGGGATAGGAACATCGCAGCTCCAATCGTCGGATGCCCCGCAAACGGGATTTCAGCGGTCGGGAAGAAGATCCGGGCCCGCGCGGAATGGGCCGGGTCCCGGGGCGGCATGAGAAAGATCGTCTCGGATAGGTTGAACTGCCGCGCGATCGTCTGCATTTGCGCGGTTGTCAAACCGCTATCGGTCTCGACGATGGCCAGCGGATTGCCCGCAAAGGCGCGGTCCGTGAACACGTCCCAGACTTCGTAGTTCAGCATCCCATGGTCCCTTCGCAACCCATGGGGGCAGACTGCCCCCGCGCCGCAGAGGTCGGAAGCAGAACTTTGTGGCCGTTACAATTTTCGCGGCGCGCGCGTTAGACCAGACGTGACTGCTCTTTGGCGGCGCGGATGAAATCAGCGAACAGAGGATGGGGGGCGAAGGGCTTCGATTTCAGTTCCGGGTGAAACTGCACGCCAATGAACCAGGGATGGTCCTTCACTTCGACGATCTCGGGCAGGCGTCCGTCGGGGGACATGCCAGAAAAGATGAGACCCTGGGCCTCCAGCTTTTCGCGGAAGCGGATGTCGACTTCGTAGCGGTGCCGGTGCCGTTCCTCGATGGCCGTGTCGCCGTAGACATCGGCAACCTTGGACCCATCGGTCAGCAAGGCATCATAGGCGCCTAGGCGCATGGTGCCGCCCTTGTCGTCATTGGCCTTGCGGGTGACCTTATGATTGCCTTGCACCCATTCTTTCAAATGGTAGACGACGGGCGTGTAGCTGCGGGATTTGACGTCCTCGTGGTCGAATTCCTCGGAGCCCGCGTCGCCCATATCCGCCATATTTCTCGCCGCTTCGATCACGGCCATCTGCATCCCAAGGCAGATGCCGAGGTAAGGCACGCCCTTTTCGCGGGCGAATTGGGCAGCGTTGATCTTGCCTTCGGTGCCCCGCTCTCCGAATCCGCCGGGGACGAGGATGGCGTTGAACCGCTCCAGGAAGGGGCCGGGGTCTTCGGACTCGAAGATTTCGCTGTCGACCCAATCCACATGAACCTTGACGCGGTTGGCAAGGCCGCCGTGGGTCAGGGCCTCAGCAATGGATTTGTAAGCGTCTTCCAGTTGGGTGTACTTGCCGACGATTGCGACGCGGACCTCGCCATCGGTGTTGTGAATGCGGTCCACGACATCTTCCCAGCGGCGCAGGTTCGGCTTGGGCGCTGGGCTGATCCCAAAGGCGTCTAGGACGGCTTGGTCCATGCCTTCGCGGTGATAGGCGAGAGGCGCCTCGTAGATGGATTTCAGGTCCTGAGCCGCGATGACCGACTCGGGCCGGACGTTGCAGAACAGCGCTAACTTCTCGCGCTCTTTCTCTGGAATGGGTCCTTCGGAGCGGCACACCAAAATGTCTGGCGCCAGACCGATGGAGCGGAGCTCCTTGACCGAATGCTGGGTCGGCTTGGTCTTCAACTCGCCGCTCGCCGCGATGTAAGGCAGCAGGGTGAGATGCATGAAGATGCAATCGCCACGGGGCTTTTCCTGGCTGAACTGCCGGATGGCCTCGAAGAACGGCAGACCTTCGATATCGCCCACCGTGCCGCCAATTTCGCAGAGCATGAAATCGACCTCATCCTCACCGATGCGAATGAAGTCTTTGATCTCATTGGTGACATGGGGAATGACCTGGATGGTCTTGCCCAAGTAGTCGCCCCGGCGCTCCTTCTCCAAGACGTTGGAGTAGACGCGACCAGAACTGATCGAATCGGTCGACCGCGCCGCAACCCCGGTGAAGCGTTCGTAGTGACCCAGGTCCAGGTCGGTCTCGGCCCCGTCATCTGTCACGAAGACTTCGCCATGTTCAAACGGCGACATCGTCCCGGGATCGACGTTCAAATACGGATCCAGTTTTCGCAAGCGCACCGTATAGCCACGCGCCTGTAGCAAGGCCCCCAAGGCCGCCGATGCAAGACCTTTCCCGAGCGAAGACACCACACCGCCGGTGATGAAGATAAAGCGCGCCATGTTCGAAATCTCCGCGAATTGCGTTGCACTGGCATCTGCCAGTCACGACCCCACGGGACTCAAGAATAACACCAAGAGCGCTCGGGCCGCAACAGCGCCCGGCCACATCCTGCGGCTATTCTGGGCGTGGGCCCAAGGTGTTGGTTATTCAGACCGGGGCGGCGTCAAAGGGGCGTCGCCCGGCGTCGGCGGCAACAGGCTTTCGCCCGACGGGACAACCGGCGCCTCGACTGCACCGTCATCAGGCAGCAGGTCGATGACGGAACTGCCGGTGGCGTTTTGCGCCGACAACACCGTCAGGATCACCGAATTGACGAGAAAGACCGTGCCAAACAGCCACGTGAGCTTGGTCATCGCCGTTGCAGCGGCGCGCCCCGTGACGGCACCGCCCCCGCCGCCCATGCCCAAGCCGCCCCCTTCGGAGCGTTGCAGCAGCACGATGCCAATCAGGCAGACCGCGACGATCAAGTGGACGAGAAGCAGGACGGTTTCCATGGGGGGCCCATTCGGTTCGGATCAGAGGCTACCTAGAGACCACGCCCCGGCACCGCAAGACCCCAGGGCGCACGGCTTGGGGTTTCGCGTCACGTCATCGTCCGTTAGGGGGAGCGCGGTCTTTCAAACGAAGGGAACGTCAGGCATGGCCAACGTCGTGGTGGTCGGCGCCCAGTGGGGCGACGAGGGCAAGGGCAAGATCGTCGATTGGCTGTCCGAACGGGCGGATGTGATCGCGCGGTTCCAGGGCGGCCATAACGCCGGTCACACGCTGGTCATTGACGGTGAGGTTTACAAACTATCGCTGCTGCCGTCGGGGATCGTCCGGGGCGGCAAGTTGTCGGTCATTGGCAACGGCGTCGTTTTGGACCCCTGGCATCTCGTCAAGGAAATCGACCAACTGCGTGGCCAAGGTGTCGAGATCACGCCCGACACGCTGATGATCGCCGAAAACACGCCGCTGATCCTGCCGATCCACTCTGAGTTGGACCGCGCGCGCGAGGGCCAGAACGCCATTGCCAAGATCGGCACAACCGGTCGCGGGATTGGCCCGGCCTATGAGGATAAGGTCGGGCGCCGGGCCATCCGTGTTGCCGATCTGGCCGACTCCGCCACCTTGGAGGCCCGCGTCGATCGCGCCCTGGCGCACCATGACGCTTTGCGCCGCGGCTTGGGATTGGACCCGGTGGATCGTGCGGCCCTGGTCGCCGCGCTTCAGGAGGTCGCACCGTCTGTCTTGGAATATGCGGCGCCGGTCTGGAAGGTGCTCGACACCAAGCGCCGCGCGGGCAAGCGCATTCTCTTTGAAGGGGCGCAAGGCTCCCTTTTGGACGTGGATTTTGGCACCTATCCCTTCGTCACCTCGTCCAACGTGATTGCAGGCCAAGCGGCCACCGGCACGGGTATGGGCCCAGGCGCCATCGACTTTGTCTTGGGCATCGTGAAAGCCTATACCACCCGTGTGGGGGAGGGGCCCTTTCCCGCCGAACTCGATGACGCGGACGGTCAGCGGCTGGGCGAGCGGGGGCATGAATTTGGCACGGTCACGGGGCGCAAACGGCGCTGCGGCTGGTTCGACGCCGTGCTGGTGCGCCAGACCTGCGCCACCTCCGGCGTGAATGGCATCGCCTTCACCAAGCTGGACGTGCTGGACGGGTTCGAAACGCTCAAGATCTGTGTGGCCTATGAGTTGGACGGCGAGCGGATCGACCACCTGCCGACCGCCGCCGACGCGCAGGCCCGCTGCACGCCTATTTGGGAAGACATGCCGGGATGGTCCCAGTCGACCGAGGGCGCACGCACCTGGGCCGATTTGCCAGCGGAAGCCATCAAGTACGTGCGGCGGGTCGAGGAATTGATCCAGTGCCCGATCGCCCTACTCTCCACCTCGCCAGAGAGAGAGGACACGATCCTGGTCACCGATCCGTTTGAAGACTGATCGGTCTAAACCCATCGGAGGAGACAGCCATGGCATTGTCGTATAAAGCGCGGAAGCGGCTGTCTTTTTTGATCCTCCTGGTTGGCCTGCCGCTCTACATTATCCTGGCGGTGAGCCTGGTCGCCCTTCTGCCGCGCTTGCCGGTGGCGGTCGAGTTCGTGATGTACGTTGTTCTCGGCATCATCTGGGTGTTCCCATTCAAGGCCATCTTCAAGGGGACGGGTCAACCGGACCCGGACGGCAAGTAAGGGCGGGCTGGTGTTTCTTGTCTCTCGTTCGTCAGACCGCCGCGAATGTTGTTTGCCCTGACCTGGCGAGAACCACTGTACCCATCGCGTTAGGTGGGCGGCGCACGTCATGACGCGCGTCGACCCATGAGCGGGCATCGTGCACGGGTCGGATGACACAACGGTTGCGTATCCATTTGCTTTTACACGTTCCTTGGTCCTGAAATCATCGCGCTGGCGGTCTCTAGGTTGCCAGCAAACATCCCGTCACTGCGGTCCCAAACGATGTCACGTGACATGTGCTGGATTCTCTGTGGGGCCTTGTAAGGAGCGGTCGACACTTCATGTATCGGCGGGCTCCACTGCTTCAGCTTGGTCGTAAGCCGTGAGACAGATACGTTGCCGAGATAAGAACGAGCCTCCGCGCGACACCACACCGAGGCTTTTTGCTTTCCCACTTACACGTTCAGGGCGCGGGTCTTTTGAGCCCCGCCCTTGCAGAACCGCCAACTGACATACCAGTCTGGAATTAGTGGCGGAGACGAAGGGATTCGAACCCTCGAGACGGTTTCCCGCCTACTCCCTTAGCAGGGGAGCGCCTTCGACCACTCGGCCACGCCTCCGCCTGTGGTGGTATGCGTGATGCGCCCGGCCCGCAAGGCGTTTCTTACATCTGCGTGTGACCGGTTTATCTTGTCCGAAAACGACAGAATCCAAATCGCCCAAAATCAAACGCCGCGGAACCAAGAGATCTAGCAGCGTTTCCTTCGTAGCTAAGCGGCCTGTTGCGATAGCCGCGCTAGGCGAGCTTTTGGTGCAGGACCACGCGGGAGCGCATAGGCACCCGATTATACAGATCCACGGCCTGATCGTTCACCAGTCGGGCGCAGCCGTTGGACACTGCCGTGCCAATCGTGCGCGGCGCGTTCGTGCCATGGATGCGCAGGAAGGTGTCGCCCCGGCCAGGCTCAAACAGATAAAGCGCGCGGGCCCCCAACGGATTGTTTGGGCCACCGGGCATCCCATCTTCATACTGCTTGTAGGCAGCCGGATCGCGGCGGATCATGTCCGGCGTCGGCGTCCAGCTTGGCCATTCCTTTTTGGCGCCCACATAGAACTCGCCCGCTTCGTAGAGCCCCGGTCGTCCAACGCCCACCATATAGCGGATGGCGCGCGCGCCAGGCAGCGTCCAATACAGCATAAAGCTATCGGGGATCACGTGAACTTCGTTCGGGGCGATTTCCGGGCGGATCCGTACTTCGACGGGCTGCATCGACAAGGGCATGGTTTGGGCCGCTGCTGGCTCCACTGCCGACAGGCCCAGTGCGCTCACGGCCACCCCACCCATGATCACATCGCGTCTGTGCATCTCTCGCTCCTTTACCTGGCCCCTAGTCCGGCGGGGCGCGTTGACAAGCTACTGCGAAAAACGCGCCCTGTCGCGCAAGGTTTCAGAGCCTTGCCATCACAGAACCGAGAGGACTGGGGTTCTGCCGCCACAATTCGGCCATAATTACGAGGAGGCGCGGCCCTAGATCGGCAGAGACCCGCCTATCGGTGGGCTGAACCGGTGCGCCGCCCCCGCCAGAGCGTCGTGGCACCGTCCCCTGCGTCAGGCGGATGCGACTCAGGTGTTGAACAGGAAATGCATGACGTCACCGTCCTTGACGGTGTATCCCTTGCCCTCGGCCCGCATCTTGCCCGCTTCCTTAGCGGGTTGTTCCCCACCCAGGGTTACAAAATCATCGTAAGCGATGGTCTCGGCCCGGATGAATCCCTTTTCGAAATCGCCGTGGATGACGCCCGCCGCCTTCGGCGCGCTAGTGCCCACCGGGATGGTCCAGGCCCGCGCCTCCTTGGGGCCGACCGTGAAGTAGGTCTCCAACGACAGCAGCGCGTAGCCAGCCCGGATCAGCCGGTCGAGGCCAGCTTCCGCCAGGCCCATTTCCTCTAGGAAGATCCCGGCGTCGTCTTCGGGCAGCTGTGCGATCTCTTCCTCGATCTGGGCCGAGATCACCACATGCGCGGCACCCTGGGCTTCGGCCATGGCGGCCACGGCGGCCGAATGGTCGTTCCCCTCGGCGGCCGAGCCTTCGTCCACGTTGCACACATAGAGGATCGGTTTCGCCGTCAGCAGTTGCAGCAACTCCCAAGCGCGGAGGTCGTCCTCTGCCACATCGACGGTGCGGGCCGGCCGCCCGTCTTCCAGAACCGCCAGCGCGTCCTTCAGCAGCCGCTCCTGCTGCACGGCTTCTTTGTCGCCGCCCCGCACCTTCCGTTGCAGCCCCTGAAGACGCTTCTCGATCGACTCCATGTCGGCGATCATCAATTCGGTCTCAATGACCTCGGCGTCTTCCACCGGGTTCACCCGGCCTTCCACATGGGTGACGTCGCCGTCTTCGAAACAGCGCAGAACATGGGCAATGGCGTCGGTTTCGCGGATGTTGGCCAAGAACTGATTGCCCAGCCCCTCACCTTTGGAGGCGCCCTTCACCAACCCAGCGATGTCGACAAACGTCATGCGGGCCGCGATCTTCTGCTTCGATTGGGCAATCTCTGCCAGTTTGTCCAACCGTGCGTCCGGCACGGCCACATCGCCCACGTTCGGATCAATGGTGCAGAACGGAAAGTTTGCCGCCTGGGCCGCCGCTGTCCGGGTCAGCGCATTGAACAGGGTCGATTTGCCCACATTCGGCAGCCCCACAATCCCCATCTTAAAGCCCATGGCACCCTCCGCGCTAACAGCCCGCGCCGCCATAGCCTCGCACCCGCCATGGGGCAAGCCACTCTGACGCGCCCGCGCGGCCCTTGTCTTCTTCTCGGCGCAAATACTCCACGGGGGTCCGGGGGTGTGAAACCCCCGGCGCGCCGGTCAGGCTGGGCGCCGTCCCGTGACCTTATCGCAAATGCCGATTGCGCCGCTCAAAGATGATGAACCAGGCCAGCAATATGAACATCGGATGGGTCAGCCCGCCCGAAAACAGCAGAGCGGGAATCCAAATCAGGAATGTCACAATCCCCAGGATTGGGCGCCCCGCCAAAAAGATCGACAGCGGCGGCAGCAGAATGGCGAGCACATAATTCATACGTCTTACGTGGGGGTGCGAGGCTGGCCGGTCCAGGGCCTGCTCCGGTTTTCTGACCAATCGGGCCGGGGCAGGGCGCGCGAAACCCCGTCCGACGGGGATCACCCCCTGGTCATACCCAGATCATACATCCAATAATCGGCCCATTGCGCGCCTTGGGTCACTCACCTGACCAATTCCCACGCCAGCAGATGGGGCCAACGATTGACCTTCCCGCGTTCCTGGCGCACTCCCGTGCCGACCAAACCGGAGAGGCCCATGACCCGCATCGACGACACCTTTGCCCGTCTCAAGGCCGAAGGCCGCCGCGCCTTCGTGTCCTACGTCATGGCAGGCGACCCCGATGTGGCCACCGCGACCGAAATCGTCTGCGGCCTGCCCGAGGCGGGCGTCGATATCATCGAATTGGGTCTGCCCTTCACCGATCCCATGGCCGATGGTCCGACGATCCAACTGGCAGGCCAGCGCGCGCTCGAAGGGGGCATGACCCTGGATGCGACGCTGGATATTGTCCGAACCCTGCGAAAGCAGAATGACACGACGCCCGTGGTCCTGATGGGGTACTACAACCCGATCTATTCGCGCGGCGTGGATCGCTTTCTCGAACAGGCCAAAGAGGCCGGGATCGACGGTCTCATCGTTGTCGACTTGCCGCCCGAAGAAGACAGCGAGCTGTGCATTCCCGCCCAGAAAGCCGGTCTGAACTTCATCCGCCTGGCGACCCCCACGACCGACGACGCGCGGCTTCCGACAGTGCTCCAGAACACTTCGGGCTTCGTCTACTACGTCTCGATCACGGGGATCACAGGCGCAGGCTCCGCCAGCGCGGAGAAGGTCGCGCCAGAGGTGGCGCGCATCAAAGACGCGACGGATTTGCCCGTGATCGTCGGCTTTGGGATCAAAACGCCCGACGCCGCCCGGGACATCGCCAGCGTTGCGGATGGCTGCGTCATCGGCTCTGCCATCGTGGAACGGATTGCAAAGGGCGACAGCGTCGCGGACGTGCTCGCATATGTGAAGTCTTTGGCAGACGGCGCCCATTCCGCCTGACGGCGGGCGTAGGCCGTTCGTAATTTGGGGATGAGTCGGCCCGTTGTAGGGTTACTGGCACGGACGAGATCGGCGCAGGACCTTCCCAAGCGCTTCGGTCGGGACCTCAATCGCACCCCTTGTGTCGGTTCGGTGTCCCAACCTCAGGCCTTCAAATGCCACGCATTTACTTCAGCGAAGGTGGCCACACCTATCCGCGGTCGCGCGTTCTCTATACTCTTGTGAAGCGCACAGGGCCTATGTGGCAACCACAGATGCGCGCGACGGCAATTTCTGAGGCCATTGCTTGGATCTAAGGCCGGAAACCGCATCAGTCTGACCCGAACGACGGGTTACCCGTCTGGCAACTCCAAGACGAGATCCTTGCCCCAGCCGTGGACGTTGTCATGGGCGCGGATCACGACGGTCTCGATCCCATCCGGAATCTCCACACCGCCGAGCGACCGCGTAAAGGGCTGCTCAGTCTCGTGGGGGTGGTGTAGTTTGCGATAGCCCAGCTCCGTCCCATCGGGGGCGTGGACCGACCAACCGTCGGCGTAATGATCCCACCCGGTGTCGGCGTGGCGCACGGTGACAGAAAAGGTCCATCCGTTGGCCGAGGGCGTTGCGACTGCGCCCTCCACCACGGGGGAATCGGCAAAGGCGGGGCAAGCCAGAAAGGCCAGCAGGGGCAGGGCGTATCTCATAGGCTACTCATCCAGCAGGACACCCCGCGATGTCGAGGCAAATTCCCGTGACAGCACCGCTCGGAGGGTAACCGCCGTCGCAATCAAAAGCCCCCAAGGCCCCAGCACCCAGGCCAGCGCGGTGAAGGCGAAATACACCGAGCGGAGACCGCGATTGAAGTTCAACGCCGCGCGAATGTTGATCTCTGCCGCCTTGTTGGCGCGGGGCAGGGCACGGGGGTCTTCGACGTCATTGGGCACCGAGGCCATGACCACCGCGCAGTAGCCGAACAACCGGTTTGACCAAATGAACTTGAAGACCGCGTAGGTGAGTAACAGGGCCACAACGCCCAGCTTTACTTGCCAAAACACCGCCGGATGGCCTTGGATTCCGACGCCCATAACGATGCTGTCCAGCCGCTCCGCGTTCCCGGCCAGGGCCAAGACACCCCCGACCGCAATGATCGCGGCGGAGGTCATGAAGGTCGTCCCTTGGCGCAGGCTGTCCAGTATGGCGGCGTCGAAAATGCGCGGTTGCCGTGTCAGCATCTCGACCATCCAATCGTGGCGATAGGCGCGCATAAGGACCGTGACCGAGGTGCGCTTGGCGGGCGGGTTCTCGATCAACCAGCCGCTCCCGGCCCAGGCCATCAGCAGGAAGCCGAGCGCCATAAGATCGAGCGGCGTGAAGGTCGATTGTAGCAGCGTGAGCATGTCGCACCCTTAGCAAAGGCCGTTCCGCTTGCCTTCTGGGAAATTGGTTATATTATTTTACCAATCCAGCCGCGCACCTCTGGGAGGGTCCCCATGGAAATGCCAAAGCCAGATCCCCTTGTCTTGGATCGCAAGGCCGAGCTTGTCTCTCGACTGTTGACCGTCTTGCCTGAGGATGCGGTGATCTCCGACGTGGAAGAGACGCGCGCCTATGAATGCGATGCGCTCACCGCCTATCGCTGCCCGCCTCTTGCGGCTGTTTTGCCCCGGAGCACGCAGGAAGTTTCCGATGTTCTGCGGATCTGCCACGAGATGGATGTGCCCGTCGTGCCGCGCGGCTCCGGCACGTCCCTTGCAGGGGGGGCATTGCCGACGGCTGATAGTGTGATCTTGGGTGTCGCCCGCCTCACGGAGGTGCTGGAGACCGACTATGACGACCGCATCATCCGCGTGCAGACCGGGCGCACCAATCTGGCGGTGACTGGCGCCGTGGAGGCCGATGATTTCTTCTACGCGCCGGACCCGTCGTCCCAATTGGCCTGTGCCATTGCGGGCAACATCGCCATGAACTCTGGTGGTGCCCATTGCCTGAAGTATGGGGTGACGACCAACAATCTGTTGGGTGTGACGCTTGTCCAGATGGACGGCACCGTGGTCGAGATCGGCGGCGCCCATATGGACGCGGGTGGGCTGGACCTCCTCGGTGTGATCTGCGGATCCGAGGGACAGCTTGGGGTCGTGACTGAGGCCACCCTGCGTATCCTTCCCAAACCCGAGGGCGCGCGACCGGTTCTAATCGGTTTCGATAGTCTGGAAGTGGCGGGGGCTTGCGTCGCCGACATCATCAAGGCGGGCGTGTTGCCGGTGGCCATCGAATTCATGGACCGGATCATCATTCGGATCGTCGAGGATTACGCCAAGGCGGGCTATCCCGACTGCGAGGCGCTGCTGATCGTCGAAGTGGAAGGCTCCGACGATGAGATCGACGAACAGCTGTCTCTGATCGAAGAGATTGCGCGTCGGCATGACCCCGTTGAGTTGCGCCAGTCGCAGTCCTCAGACGAGGCGGCCAAGATCTGGCTGGGACGGAAATCGGCCTTTGGCGCTACGGGCCGGATCAGCGATTACATGTGTCTAGATGGCACAATCCCGGTCAGCGAGTTGCCCCGGGTTCTGGCGGGCATAACGGAGCTGTCTCAGAAGTACGGGCTCGCGGTGGGCAACGTGTTCCATGCGGGCGACGGCAATATGCACCCGCTGATCATGTATGACGCCAACAAGCCCGGTGACCTGGAGCTGTGCGAGGCGCTGGGTGCGGAGATCCTGAAGCTCTGCGTGGATGTGGGCGGCTGCCTCACGGGTGAGCACGGCGTGGGCATTGAAAAGCGGGATCTGATGACCCACCAATTCGCGGCTGTCGACATGGAAGCGCAGATGCGGGTCAAGGATGTTTTCGATCCCAAATGGCTCCTGAACCCCGCAAAGGTGTTCCCTCTGGACACCACAGCCGAGCGCCGAACCGCAGGCCACTGACAGCGCGGACTGTCCCATACCAGCGAGACGATTTGGCCCCGATCACGGGCGCCACACAGACGATTTGAGGACCCCCATGTTGAAACCCACGTCAGAGGCCGATCTGGCTGAGATCGTCCGCACGGCCAATGGGCCGCTGTCCATCCGGGGCGGGGGAACGCGCCACGTGCCATCGGAGGGGACGCCCGTGTCGACCTCCGGCCTGACGGGGATCACGCTCTATGAGCCGGGGGCTTTGACCCTGGTGGCCCGCGCTGGAACACCCATGGCTGAGATCGAGGCCGCGCTGGCCTCCGAAAACCAGCGTTTGCCGTTCGAGCCCCTGGACCATCGCGGTCTTTTGGGCACCACGGGTGAGCCGACGATTGGGGGGGCAGTGGCGATGAATGTATCCGGCCCGCGCCGAGTGCAGGCCGGGGCCTGTCGCGACAGCTTGATCGGTGTGCGGTTTGTCGATGGCGCTGGCGAGATCATCAAGAACGGGGGGCGGGTGATGAAGAACGTCACCGGCTATGACCTCGTGAAATTGCTGGCGGGGTCGCGTGGCACGCTCGGTGTGCTGACGGAGGTCAGCTTCAAGGTGCTGCCTGCGGCGGTGACCCAGACCACGCTTGTGGTGAACGGCCTCACGGTTGAGACGGCGGTGCGCGCCATGGCCGCCGCGCTTGGCTCCCCGTTTGAGGTGACGGCTGCTGCCCATGATCCGGCGGCAGGGCAGACATCGCTCCGGCTAGAAGGCCTCGACGGTTCGGTCGATTATCGCGCCACCGCGCTCGCGGAGGTGATCGCGTCCTTTGGCACTGTCACCCGGTTGGATCCGGGGGAGTCCGAGGCCCATTGGCGGGCCATCCGCGATGCCCAGGCCGTGCAAGGCGCAGGGGATATCTGGCGCGTGTCGGTCCGGGCCAGCCATGGCCCCGAGGTTGTGGCCCGCGCACAGGCCGAGGCATCGCTGCTCGATTGGGGTGGGGGGCTTGTCTGGCTGCGGGTGACAGCGGGGACAGACCTGCGGGCCCGTCTCGGCGATCTGCCGGGACATGCGACGCGCGTGACCGGTCCGGCATCCGGCGCTTTGCCCGTTGAGGCGCCTGCCTTGGCGGCCCTGACAGACAGCATCCGCGCCAAGTTCGACCCCCGTGGTCTCCTGAGTGGAGCGGCCTGACATGCAAACGACCTTTACCCCCGAGCAATTGGCTGATCCTTCTACAGCCCGTTCCAACGAGATCCTACGGTCCTGCGTCCATTGCGGGTTCTGTACCGCGACCTGTCCCACGTATCAGGTGTTGGGGGATGAGTTAGACAGCCCCCGGGGGCGCATCTACCTGATCAAGGATATGCTGGAAAACGACCGTCCGGCGGATGCCAAGACGGTCAAGCACATTGATCGATGCCTGTCGTGTTTGGCTTGCATGTCGACCTGCCCATCAGGGGTGCATTACATGCACTTGGTCGATCACGCGCGGGAGCATATCGAGAAGACCTACAAGCGGCCCCTGATGGACCGGGTGTTGCGTTGGACCCTGGCGCAAATCTTGCCCTATCCCATGCGCTTCCGCGCAGCTCTGCTGGGTGCCAAGCTTGGTCGTCCCTTCGCGTTCATGATGCCCGATGCGCGCCTGCGCGCAATGCTGGAGATGGCGCCCAAGACCATCCCTCCGGTCAGCCGCAACGACGATCCGCAGACGTTTCCGGCCACCGACAAAAAGATGCGCGTGGCGCTGATGACCGGATGCGCTCAAAAGGCCCTCAACACGGACATCAACGATGCAACGATCCGCTTGCTTACGCGCCTGGGCGCGGAGGTGGTTGTCGCCGAGGGCGCAGGCTGTTGTGGCGCGCTGACCCACCATATGGGCAAAACCGAAAGCTCCCACGGGTTTGCGGCGGCCAACATCAACGCGTGGATGACGGAAAAGCGGGGGGCTGGCTTAGATGCCATCGTGGTCAACACCTCGGGCTGCGGCACAACCGTCAAGGACTACGGCCATATGTTCCGCAACGATGCTTTGGCCGAAGATGCGGCAACGGTCAGCGATTTGACCATGGACGTCTCTGAGGTCCTGCTGGAGCTTTTGAAGAAGCAAGACGTTGTTGAAACGCCCAAGCGGCCCGATGGCTCTGGGCCGCTCCACGTGGCCTATCACGCGGCCTGCTCCCTGCAACACGGACAGCAGATCAAAGGGGCGCCCAAGGACCTGCTGAAACAGGCTGGTTTTAAGGTGTTGGAGCCCAAGGATCCCCATCTCTGCTGTGGCAGTGCGGGCACCTATAACCTGATGCAGCCCGAAATCAGTCAGGAGTTGAAGCGCCGCAAGGTCGCCACCCTTGAGGCGAAGCAACCGGATGTTATCGCGGCTGGCAACATTGGATGTATGATGCAGATTGGGTCTGCCGCCTCTGTCCCGATAGTTCACACGGTGGAGTTGCTCGATTGGGCAACCGGTGGTCCGGTCCCCCCCGCTATCGCGACCTTTGAGCCGGGCGCAGCAGCCAAGCCTGCCGTCCCGATGCTGCGCTAGGTCGATCGCCTGAAAGACCAAAGTGCTCCAGCTGGTGGTTGGGGCATCCGCTCATTTGACCAATGCCGCGCTGTGGGTGCCCTCTCGTAGCGCGGGGTGGCGGCCGGATCTGGCCAGGCGCTGCTGAAAGATGGCAGATCCCGGCGCTTATGCCCGATTGTGCCTGAATACCGACGCAATCCGTCACCCTTCGCCAAGAAAGTTTCCAACCTGCGCGGTAATCCGGTCCCTGTCCTGCCTGTTTCCCCCCCTACGCCTGACGTGAAGGTAAGGAGGGCATTCCATGTTTATGTCAGTTGTGCGCAAGGTTTTTATCGCCGCCGGTCTCATGTGCGCGGGGGCATTGCCGCTCGCCGCCCAGGGAACGGGGCTACAGACGCTGAGCACGGCTGACGATAACCGAGGGTGGGAGGCCGTGGGCCGCCTCAACTTCGGCAGCGAGGGCTTTTGTACGGCGGCGCTGGTGACCCCTGACGTTGTGCTGACCGCCGCCCATTGCCTCTACAACAAACAAACCGGCGAACGTGTGGAGGCTGCCGACATCGAATTTCAGGCTGGATTGCGGTTTGGTCGCGCAGAGGCCTATCGCGGGATCCGCCGCATCGTTTTGCACCCCGACTATGACTTTGCCGAGGCAAACCGCTTGGGACGGGTCGGCAGTGACATGGCCCTGTTGGAACTGGACCGGCCCGTTCGCAATGGCCACGTTCATCCTTTCCGAACGCAGTTTCGCGTGAACGCCGGTCAGACGGTCCAGGTCGTCAGCTACGCCAAAGACCGGGCCGAGGCTCCCACGCGGGAAGAAGCCTGCCAGATCCTGACGCGGGACGCGGACATTTTGGTGCTGTCGTGCTCCGTCGACTTTGGGTCCTCCGGGGCGCCCGTGTTTGTCAGCTATAACGACGAGGTGCGGATCGTCTCCGTCATTTCGGCCAAGGCGGAATGGGACGGACGCCCGGTCGCCCTAGCCGCCGTGATGGAAGGGGAGTTAGACGCCCTGATCGCGGAGTTCGCGCGCACGCCGGCCTTTGCCCCCGTTGGCAAGACCGTGTCGGTCGAAACCGCAGCGGACCGTTAAGTGGCGCCTTTTTAGGCGGCTTCGGCCACGCTCTTGATTGAACGGCCCTTCGGGACACATCCTCTCCGTATGATGCGTTCCGTTCTCTTCGCCCTGACACTTTGCGCTGCGCCAGTGAGCGCCGCGTGCCCACCGACCCCTGATATCACGGGCGCGGTCGATGCCTTGTTGCAACGGGTGCAATCGGTGGAGACGGAGGCGGAGGCGCGGCAAATCTCGGCGCTGCTTTGGGCCGAATGGACCCGGGCACCGGACGAAACGGCCCAAGCGCTCTTGGATGACGGTATGGCCCGCCGCGCAGCGTTTGATTTGGTGGGGGCGGTGAACGCCTTCGATGCCCTGATCGATTACTGCCCAACCTACGCCGAGGGCTACAACCAACGGGCTTTCGCGAATTTCTTGGCCGCCCGGTATGAGGCGGCCTTGCCAGACCTGGACCGCGCCATTGCCCTGAACCCACGACATGTCGCCGCGATCTCCGGCAAGGGTCTGACCCTGATCTCCATGGGACGTGTGGCCGAAGGGCAAGCGGTGATCAGACAGGCCTTGGCCCTGAACCCCTGGTTGTCGGAACGACGTTTTCTTGACCTACCCGTTGCCCCCGACCAGGGCGGCGTCGAACTCTGACTTGCCAAGCTGGGACCATTCGCCCTACTTCCGTGGCATGCGGGTGTGGTGGAATGGTAGACACATCAGACTTAAAATCTGAAGGGGTTCGCCCCGTGCGGGTTCGAGTCCCGCCACCCGTACGTTTGACTTAGATAGACAGTTACCGTGCCCGACTGGACCCACCGTCAGCACGGTGTACCCCCCGCCAGCACGACGCGCCGACGGGGGACCAATTTTCTTGAAAATTGGGTCGCCCCTTACTTGATGCGCGCCGCCGACAGGGCAATCGCCTGCTGGTAAACGGTCGCAGCATTCCAGTCATTCAACACACGGAAATTGCGCGTACCCTCTTGGAACGGTTGACCGGGCTGCCAGCCTTTTTGGCGCAGGAAGTTCGCGGTTGAGGCCATGGCATCGGCCATGCTGTAGAAATCCACGCGCCCGTCGCCATTCCCGTCCGCACCGTAGCGCATGGCGTTTCCGGGCAGGAACTGCGTGTGCCCCAGCTCCCCATGGGCGGCGCCCTTTTGCGAGGGTGAGAGCATTCCGCGATCCACCATTTGTAAGGCCGCGAGAGCGTGCGGGGTGAAGAAATCCGATCGTCTGCAATCGTAGGCCACAGTCAGGATCGACGAGACGACGTTCTCATTGCCCATGTTCCGGCCGAAACCCGTCTCCATCCCATGGATGGCCAAGAGAATACCGGCGGGCACGCCATAGCGTTGCTCCAACGACTGGAAGAACGCGCGGTTCTGGTTCAACCGCCGCGTCGCCTGAGCCGCAAACCCGTCCAGGGACCCCAAGCGAATGCGGATGAAGTCATTGAGCGCATAGCGCACGCCGCGTTGGTTGCGGTCCGCTGCAATGGTGCGCGTCGCATAGCGCGAGTTGGCGAGCGCTTGCAGGCCGCGCTGGCCGATACCGGTCGCTGCCGCTTCTTGGGCGAATTGTTGCTTCCACCGCTCAAAGCCGCTGCCGTCGTTGCCGCATTGGGCGGCCACGGCAGCAGAGGTCGAGAGGCCAAGAAACAGGGCGGCGGCTTTGACAAATGTCAGGCGGGTCATGGATCGCTCCAAAGTTGAAATAAAGTTTCGTTGTCGGGACAGTACCATGGGTTTTTCAAGGGACAATCCTTATGACGCCACGGGCCGCCGGATTGGCGCCGCTCGGTCGAGGATCGCCGATGTGTCCAGACAATCGGCCAGGTGATCGGCCAGTCTATCGAGGGTTTCCTGAACGCCGGTCCCGTAGTCCATGTCCGACGCCTGCGCCCCCAATCGCGCCAGATAGGCGCGCCGAAACCCATCCTCCGAGAACAATCCATGGAGGTAGCAACCGCGGACACGCCCGTCTGCGCTGGCCGCGCCGATGACCTCACCGCCACGTACCAACCATCCGTTTTGCGTATCCGGGCCTGTGGTCTCGCCTAAGTGGATCTCATAGCCGCTGACCTCCGCCCCAGAGGCAAGGTCCTGTGCGCGCACTCGGTTGAGGTGCTTGCGCGGCTGCATCGTGGTTTCGATGTCCAACATGCCAAGACCGGCGACTTCGCGCGGTGCCCCTTCCAGCCCCTCGGGATCGGATATCCGACGGCCCAGCATCTGATACCCGCCACAAATGCCCAACACATGTCCCCCGCGCCGGACATGGGCTGCCAGGTCGATGTCCCAGCCTTCGGCCCGAAAGGCCTCCAAGTCGTCGATGGTGGTCTTGGATCCGGGGATCAGGATAAGGTCGCAGACGGGCAGGGGACGCCCCGGTGGGACGACGTCGACCGACAGCGCTGGATCGGCAGAGAGCGGGTCCAAATCGTCGAAGTTGGCGATCCGGCGCAATCGTGGCACGGCAATGCGAAACGCGCCGTCCCGTTGGCTGGAGCGGATGTCCAAGATATCCTCGGCGGGCAGCCGGTGCGCGTGGTCGAACCAGGGCACTACACCCAGGGGGGGCCAGCCTGTCCGATCGGCGATTGCCGTCATCCCGTCATCGAACAAGGTCACATCCCCTCGGAACTTGTTCACTAGGAAGCCCTTGATCCGCGCCGCATCGTCCGGGGGCAGCACCATCCGCGTCCCGACAAGCTGGGCGATGACGCCGCCTCGGTCGATGTCGCCCGCCAGGATAACAGGGACCCCTGCTGCCTCGGCAAAGCCCATGTTGGCGATGTCGCCCGCCCGCAGGTTGATCTCCGCCGGGCTTCCGGCCCCTTCGACGATCACCAAGTCCGCGTCGTTGGAAAGCCGGTGAAAGCTTTCTAGGCAGGCCTTGAGAAGCTGTGGCTTCAACTTGGCATAGGCCCGCGCGCGCACCGTTGCCAGCCGCTTGCCCTGGACGATCACTTGGCTGCCCGTGTCAGATTCCGGCTTTAGAAGAACCGGGTTCATATCCACCAAGGGCTCCACACCACAGGCCAGCGCTTGGAGGGCTTGGGCGCGTCCGATCTCGCCCCCATCGGCGGTGACGGCGGCGTTGTTGGACATGTTTTGAGGTTTGAACGGTCGCACCCGCAGCCCCTGACGGGCGAAGTGTCGGCACAGGCCCGCGACCAGCATGGACTTGCCCACGTTGGAGCCCGCGCCCTGGATCATGATTGCCCGTGCCATTTGCCTGTCCCCGCGCTAGGTGGCGCCCGATGAACACGCCCGCACATCTCATCTTCGGTCTGGCCGCCTTCGGCAAGCCCGACGCGCCCCGCGTGACCAGGGCAGCCCTCGTGGGGGCGTTGATCCCGGATCTGTCGCTGTACCTGTTAGCGGGCGGTGCCTTGGCCTTGGGGTATCCGCCGGACGTCGTGTTCGGAACGCTTTATTTCTCCGACCTATGGCAGACGATCTTTGCCATCGACAATTCCGCCGTGCTTTGGGGGATCGTGCTGGGTCTTGGCATTTGGCTTAGGCGCCCTTGGATTTGGGCCTTAGCGGGCGCGGCCTTGCTCCATGTGGCGCTGGACTTCCCGCTGCACCACGACGACGGGCGTGCCCACTTTTGGCCCATCACAGATTGGGTCTTTGCGTCGCCCGTCAGCTATTGGGACACGGAGCACGGCGCACATTGGATCGCGCCCATTGAGGTCATGGTGACCTTGGCCTTGGCAGTTTGGATCTGGCGGCGCTTTCCCTCTTGGTCGCTGCGGACGTTGGTTGTGGGCCTGGCCGTGGCGCAACTGTCTGTTGGCGGGCTGTGGGCAGTCGTTTTCACGAGTTGAGACCGTGGCGCCGCTGAGGGCGCCACGGAAGAGCGCCGACACCGCAGCATTGGTCGGTTGCGCTATCCGTCCTGGGGCTTCGCAGCGCCCAAAGGCGGCTCGACGTGCGGCATGGGAAATCCTGCCTCGACCATCAGGGCGTTCGACGCGGTCTCAATCCGCTCCTCCAAAGTCGCCATGAAGGTCGCGCGATCCAGGCCTGGGGGGATCGGTTCAAGAAACTCCACCACGGCCAGGCCGCGCTTTCGCAGCAATCCGCGTTTGGGCCAAAACACACCCACATTCGTGGCAACCGGCACACAGGACTGCCCCAATTGCTCATAGAGGGCATAGGTCCCCACCTTGTACGGTTTACTCACGCCCGGTGCGACGCGCGTACCTTGGGGGTAGATCAGCAGCTGACCGCCCGCCCGCTCACCGGACTTAACCTCTGCCAACATGCGCTTGATCGCCTCGGCCCGCTTCCCGCGATGGACCGGGATGCACCCTAGCCGGAGGGCGTATTGTCCCAAGAAGGGCGCAAACCGCAGGAGGGCTTTCATGATGAAAAAGCCGCGTGGCATGGCCGTCCAGATGATGAAGATATCGAGAAAGGACTGATGCTTGGCGGCGACCAGCGCCTCACCGGTCGGGGGGGTGCCACGGACTTCGGTTCGCAGACCGACGATCTTGTCCAGTAGCCAGAGCGCATGGCGTGCATAGGTGTCGCAACCGGCGCGCGCGCCCTCCCGCGAGATCAGCGCATAGGGCGCATAGAGGACGCCGATCACAGCCATCCAGACGTACATCACGACGTTAAAGAGGATCGAGCGGAGCATCTGCATCCTAAAACCTTACTCGAAACGGGCCAGGGCGCGAAGCGCCGCGCGGCGGGTGGCGGCAAAGGCCGTTATGGCCGCGAAGGGTGGGATCAGGAGGGGCAGCAACCAGCCCCAGCCTGCGAAGGACAGCCCGGTCAGGAACCCACCGGCCGCATCGGTCGAGGGCAATGCGGCCACGGCCAGCGTCCCCAGCAAGGCGCCCCCTGCGGCCCCGGTCAGCGCGCGTAGGGTAAAGCGGCGGGTGAAGGCGCGGGCCACATAGGCATCGCGGGCCCCGACCAAGCGCAACACGCGGATCACCTCCGTATTGGCCGCAAGCGCCGCCTGAGCGCCTAAGGTCACCATTGCGCCGAGCATCCCAGCGATCAGGATTAGCGCCGTCCAGCCAAGCAAGCGCAGACGGCTGGCCGCTTCGACAAGGGGCGCGCGCCAGCGGGTGTGGTCGTCGAGGATCGCGCCCGGCACCTCGGCCGCCAAACGCAGCCGCAGGCCCTGGGCGTCCAAATCGTCGCCCACCACCTCAACCAGACGGGGCAGGGGGAGGCGATCAATGGGCAGGTCCGGGCCAAGCCACGGCTCCAGCAGGGCGGCCTGTTCCGTCGTCTGTAAGGCACGGGCCGAGGCCACGCCGGGCGTCGTTTCCAGGATGCGCAGCACGGCGTCTGTCTGGGCCTGCCGCTGCTCGGCGGGTGCCGAGATCCGAATGGTGACCGCTTGGGCCAGGCTATCGGCCCAGCGATCCGCCAGCCGCCCGGTTGCCAGGGTCAAGGCCAGGGCAAAGACCGCTAGAAAGGCCATTGCGCCCGCAGTCAGCACCGTCAGCCAGACGGTAAACCCAGTGGGCGGCACGGCGCGGTCGGCCTGCCGATCGCCGATTAGAAGCTCTAGCACCGTGGCAAGCGCGCGTTGGGCCGCGCTCACAGGTCCGACCCCGCCAGTTGCAATTGGCCACCTGCCAGACGCAGGACCCTTGCGGCAACTTGCGACTTGGCGGCCCGGATCAGCGCGAGGTCATGGGTCGCTACGAGGATCGTTTTGCCCAAGCGGTTCAATTCCGCGAGCAGGGTCAGAAGCCGCTGGGACATCTCCCAATCGATGTTGCCGGTGGGCTCGTCGGCAATGATGACCTCGGGGTCCATAATAATGGCGCGGGCCAGGGCCGCCCGTTGCCGTTCGCCGCCGGATAATTCTGGTGGGAGGGCATGGGCCCGATGGGACAGACCGACCCAAGCCAGAAGTTGCCGGAGGCTGTCCGCATCTGCGGCCGACTCGCGGCCCGAGGCGGTGAGTGGCAGGCTCAGGTTCTCGGCCATGGGCAAATGGTCCAGAAAACGGCAGTCCTGATGCACGACGCCGATCCTCTGCCGCACGCGGGCCAGCCCATCGCGGTCGATGGTGCGGCTGTCGTGGCCGAACAAATCCACTTGGCCTTGCGAAGGTTTCAACTCGCCGTAGCAGAGCTTTAACAGGGTGGTTTTCCCAGCCCCGGACGGACCCGTCAGAAAATGGAATGAGCCGCCATCCAGTCTCAGGTTGACCCCGCCCAGAATGCCGTCCCCGCCGTAGGAATACCCTGCGCCCTTGAGTTCGATCACGGTGTAGCCTGTCCCCCGGCGCTCTCTCGCGGCCTCTTCTGCACCAGCGGCCCGCGCGACGCAATCATGCGCGCTCACCGGGGTTCCGGCCACCCGGCGGCGAGAAGGGGTTGACACTTCGTGTTCAGTAGGGCGCCTTGAGCAGGATTGTTGCCGCAACGAAAAGGACATAGAGCAGCTGCGATGCGTCTGACTTGTCCCAATTGCAACGCGCAATACGAAGTGCCCGCCGATATGATCCCCGTCGATGGTCGGGAGGTCCAGTGCTCCAATTGCGCAACGACCTGGTTTCAGGAAGGACGTGCCCGCGCAGAGACGGGCGGGGCGACCGCACAGGTTAGGCGGGCCATCGACAGCTCCCGTCAATCGGCTGAGCCCGTTGCGCAGGCAGCCGCCGAGGACCCGCCGCAGGCTCCGAGCGTAGACGATGCGCCCGTTGCCTCAGAACCTGATCCGCAGCCCAAGCCAGAACCTGAACCCGCGCCACGCCGCCCGATGGCAGACGAGAAGACACTGGATATTCTGCGGCAAGAACGCGCACACGAGGCCCGGAAGCGTGCTGCAGAGCGTCGTCGCCGCCCGATGTCGCCGCCTGCCGAGGTCGCGCCAGAGCCGTCCGCGCCGGTTGACGACGTGGTCCCTGAACCGGTTGAAAAGACGGGCGCTGATCTCCGCGCGGCTGCCGCCGCCGAGCGTGAGCGCATGGCGGCCGCAGCCCTTATTGCCCGCTCAAGGGAGGCGGAGGCGGCGGATATCGCGCCCCCCGCGCCGCCGCCAGCGCGACAGGGCGATGCGCCGCCCCGACCCATGACCGGGGCCATGGCCGCGCCCACCGACGTTGCCGATGACGACATGGCCGATGTGATCGCAATGGCCCTTCGCGATGCGGAGTCGGAGGACGGCCAGGGGACCGATTTCGATGACGATCTTGAGGACGCGGATGATCTGGCTGGACAACGCCGGGCCGCGCGTCGGGATCTGCTGCCGGATATCGAGGAAATAAACTCGTCACTGCGCCCCGATGATCGCGTTTCCACCGACAGCGATGCCCTCGACGACGACCAGACCCCCGTAGCGACCAAACGCGGCGCGGCGGGCTTCGGGCTAGGGTTTGGGACAATGGTGATGGTCGCGGTTGCGGCAGTCGCGGTCTACCTGTTTGCCATCCCCTTGGCTGAGGCCGTCCCAGAACTGGCGAGACCGCTGCAGGGATATGCGGCCTGGGTGGATAGCCTGCGCGTCGCCTTGGAAACGCAAATCGAAGGTTTGGCAGCGGCGGTGCTGGCTGACGGATAGTCTACCGAACCACCGCCAACCTACGTTGCCGAGGACCGCAGGCGTCATGACGGCGCTTGCGGGGTAGGGGGCTGTGAGCCGCCAGCACCGCCATGGGTCAGAAACGGTCTAGAAGCCGTCTCAGATAATCCAACTCGACCTCGGGGCGTTCCCGCTCACCGGAGCGACGCCGGATTTCGTCCATCAAGTCGCGCGCGCGACGCGCAGCGTCCGGACCGTCGCCCAGCAGGCTCTCGTCCGTGCCGAGTTGTGCGCCTTCGCCGCTTTGACGGCCCAGGGGATCGCGGCGGAAGCCGTCCCCCTCTTGGCTCGACGCCTGACCACGGTTTTCGCCACGTTCGCCTTGCTGCTCTTCCGCTAGGGCTCGGCCAAGTTCCTGCATGCCATCGCGCAGGGCGTCCATGGCCTGGGCTTGGTCGTCCAGGGCACCGCCCAGGTTCCCCTCGGCCAGGTCTCGCTCTGCTTCGCGCATGGCGCGCTCCGCCCGCCCGAGCGCGTCGCGCGCGGCTTGCCCCGATTCTGTCCCTGCCCCAGGCAAGTTGTTGCGCAAATCGCCCAATTGCTGGCGCAAGGCTTCCTGCCGACGGGCCAGCGCCTCGGCACCGCCGTTTTCACCCTGCTGCGCGCCGCCTTGGCCTTGGTTTTGGGCCTGGTCTTGCCCTTCGCCCTGCTGGCCTTGGGGTTGATCGCTCTGCCCGCCCTGGTCGGTGTGCTGTTGCCCGCTGCCCTGACCGCCGCTGCGGCCCTGGTTTTCGGAGCTTTCGCCAGCCTGGGCGTCGGGATTGAACTGCTCCTGCAGTTCTCGGAACGCATCGTCGGAGAGGCCCTGCTGCTCCCGCAACTGGTCGCGCAGCCCTTCCATGGCTTGTTGACCTTGCCCTTGCTGACCCTCGCCACCCTGACCGGGCTGGCCTTGGGTCACTTGCAGGTTTTCCATCATCTCTTGGAGTTGCTGCAGCAGCTCCTGGGCCTCGGCCGTGCGACCTTGGCGCATCAACTCCTCAATGCGCTCCATCATTTGGTCGAGCATATCGGGGGTGATTTCCTGGCTTTCGCCGTTTTGAGCCTGCTGCTGGCTTTGCTGTCCCTGCTGCGGCTGCTGCTGGGCCAGTTGGCGGGTGTATTCATCCATCGCCTGGCGCATTTCTTCTGTCAGGCGGGCGATTTCCTCGGGGGAGGCGCCTTGGCGGATGGCTTCGGACAGCCGTTCCTGCGCCTGACGCAGGCGCTCCAATGCGCTGTCGAGGGAATTTTCCTCGAGGCGAATAGCGGCTTCCCAGAGCATTTCTGCCACTTCGTCCCGGGTCTCGGGCGTCAGGGTGTCGGCCTCTAAACGGCGCAGCGCCATGCGGGTGACCAGAAAAGCGGAGGGGTTGTTGAAGACCTCATCCGCCTTCCAGGTGATGGCCCGGAGGATTTGCGTCACGCGCGTCTGGTTATCGAGCGACCAGAACAGGTCGCGCCGCTGTTCGATCAGCGCCGCCGCCACGCGGTCGTAGAACGCGCGACCCGGCAGGATGATATCCTGCACGGTTTCGCCGGTCTGCTCCGCCGCATCGCTGGCGCGGAGGGTGGTTGTCACGGGCATCCCGGCAAAGGGATGCTTCGTCAGCTCCCCGCGAAAGATCTCTATCACTTCGCTCCGATCGCCAGAGATCGGGAGCGCCATATCGAGGGTGAGCGGTTCGCGCGGTTCTGGGGCGGCGGCCAGCCCGTGAGCGCGGTCGCTGGCATCTGGGTTCAGCGCGATGGTCACCTCGGCGGAGACGACGCCGTAGTCATCGCCCGCGCGCCAGGGCAGCGTTACCAGATCGGGATGCTCGAACCCCGGTTCCCCGTCGAGCGCGATCTCCGGTGCCGAATCTGGCGTCGCGGTCAGAGTCCAGAGCGGCGCCTCCGCCCCGCCATCGATGGATAGCGTGCCCGATTGCACGACGGTGAAGTCCTGGATAGGCGCGCTCGGCTCTGTGATATCGCGGCCCGAGACGGTTTCTGTCACAGCCAGAGCGCCCACTTCGCCATAGAGACGCAGGGTGACGCGCGTTCCCTCAGGCACTTCGACAACGCCGGGGTCAAGTTCCGACAGAGCCAGCGTGGGCAGGCCCGTGTAGCGCGGCGGCTCAAGCCAGCCTTCCCATGTAGGACCTGTCGCGAGCGCAGCGGCAGGACCGGCGACGGTCGGGACCTCGGGCACCCGCAAGACGGTGCCGAACGTCAGGCCAACGGCTGCCAGCAGTAGCGCGACGTAGCGCAGCGCGTAGGGATCGCGGCGCGACACCCGTAGATCCGGGGACACCGCGCGGGCGGCGGACAGCCGGTCAGCCATGCGCCGTTGGTGTGCGGCCCACACGGCGGCAGAGGCCGCATCGCCAGCGCCAATGGCTTGATCGTCATCTAGCGTGGCCAGGGGGCGTTCCGGTAAGGTCGCATCCAGCCGGTCACGGGCGTCCTGCGCGGTTGGCCGACGGAACCCGCGAAGGCCCACGACCAGGAGGATCACAGTCGCAAGGGCCAGCAGGCCAAGCAGGGTCACAGACCATAGTGGCGGGACGGCATCGGCTGACCAGACGGCCAAACCAAGAATGGCTGCGGTCCAGGCGGGCCAGAAGGAGCGGGCAATGCGCTCGGCCCACATGCCCATATGTGTTAGCCTCAGCTTACGTAAAAGCGCCCCGTCCCGCTGTTTGTCCTTGGCCACTGGTCTCTCCCGGTTGGGGGTGGCGCCCTCAGGCGGGTGCCAGCCATTCGGGTATGGTATCGCGGGAAATCATCTCGTCAAAGGTCGGACGCGGGCGGATCACCGCGTATTGATCCCCTTGGACAAGAACCTCGGGGATCAATGGCCGTGAATTGTACTCGCTGGACATGACCGCGCCGTAAGCTCCGGCGGAGCGGAAGGCGATCAGATCCCCGGCGCTCAGCGGCACCATGTCGCGGCCCTTGGCGAAGGTATCGCCGCTTTCGCAGACGGGTCCGACGATATCATAGGGCTGCTGCTCGACGCCCGGTGCAGCTTCCCGCACGGGAACGATGTCGTGGTGCGCGCCGTACATGGCTGGCCGGATCAGATCGTTCATGGCGGCATCCACGATCAGGAAATCCCGTCCCTCGCCTTCTTTTACAAAGATTGTCTGGGTCATCAGGATGCCCGCGTTGCCCGCGATCAGGCGCCCCGGCTCGATCTCGATCTCGCATCCCAGGTGGCCCACTTCATCCCTGATGACTTCGCCGTATTCCATGGGCACGGGCGGGGCCAGGTTCGAGCGGGCGTAGGGAATACCCAGCCCGCCGCCCAGGTCCAGACGTTCAATGCTGTGCCCATCGGCACGCAAGGCTTCGGTCAGGTCCGCGACCTTGCGGTAGGCCTGGCGAAACGGATCCAGGTCCACCAGTTGCGACCCGATGTGCACGTCGATCCCGACCACGCGGAGCCCGGGCAGGGTCGCGATTTCGGCATAAACCTGCCGAGCCTTCGCGATGGGAATGCCGAACTTATCCTCGGCCCGGCCGGTGGCGATCTTGGCATGTGTCTTCGCGTCGACGTCCGGGTTCACGCGCACGGTCACGGGCACCTCGACCCCCATGGAGGCCGCAACCCGCGACAGCAGGCGCATTTCCGGCTCGCTCTCGATGTTGATCTGGCGGACACCATCGGCCAAGACGTGCCGCATCTCGGTCTCGGTTTTTCCCACGCCAGAAAAGACGATCCTGTCACCGGGAACGCCTGCGGCGCGGGCGCGGCGATACTCGCCCTCGGATACGACATCCATCCCGGCACCGGCGTCGCCCAGCAACTTGAGGATCGCGACGTTGCTCGCCGCTTTCACCGCGTAGCACACCAAGTGCGGACCCCAGGCCAGGGCCTCATCGAACAGGCTGTAGTGCCGCAGCAGGGTTGCGGCCGAATAGACGTAGGCGGGTGTGCCGACGCTGCGCGCGATCTCGGTCAGGGGCACGTCTTCGGCGTGCAGCACCCCGTCACGGTAAAGAAAATGGTCCATTAGGGTAGTCTCAGCAAAAGGTAGAGGGGCAGGCCGAGCGAGACGCCGACCATATAGGTTGCCGGGATTGCGATCAGGCCGACCCAATTCCGTCGCGTGATACATTCCCAAGCGATCCAGACTGTCAATGTGATCGCGGCAACCGTGAGGTCCCAGACCAGGCCAGAGGTCGCGTCACTGACGTGCCAGGCATCCAGCATGGCGGCGAGGCTCCAATCGTTCTCGGCCAGCCAGGGCAAGAAGTAGCGCATGGGCAGCACAACGCCCAAAACGCAAAGGATTGCCATCACGATGCGAAACGGAGACATGGGGGGCTTTCCTCATTGATCAGGTTGAGGCGCATGTAGCGGAGCCTGTCGCCCCTGCAAACCTTGCGCACAGGCGTTTTGCCGCGCCCCCACGACGCCAATCGGAACGTCAGGGCGCAACGGGTGGCAAAGAACGTTGCGTTTACCCCCCTATCACCGCGACATGATGTTGCGTCCCGATTGACGCCTGGAGGCGCGGTCCCCATACGAGGCTCGAATGATTGAAGGGGTCCGAGGAATGTCCGAATCTGTCGAACGCGAGAGCATGGAATACGACGTCGTGATCGTCGGTGCCGGTCCTGCGGGGCTGTCGGCAGCGATCCGGCTCAAGCAGTTGGACCCGGAGCGGTCGGTGGTCGTTCTGGAAAAAGGCTCCGAGGTTGGGGCGCATATCCTGTCTGGTGCCGTGCTCGACCCGTCGGGCCTCGATGCGCTCATCCCGGATTGGCAGGACCGGGGCGCCCCCGTGAACGTGCCTGTCACCTCCGATAGCTTCTACATCTTGGGCGAAGAAGGCTCCGTCCGGATGCCAAACGCCGTGATGCCGCCCCTGATGAACAACCACGGCAACTACGTCGTCTCCATGGGCAACGTCTGTCGCTGGATGGCCGAACAGGCCGAGGAGCTAGGTGTCGAGATCTTCCCCGGCATGGCCTGTTCTGAGCTTGTGTACGACGGCGACCGCGTGAAGGGCGTTGTCGCCGGTGAGTTCGGCCTCAACCCCGACGGCACCCAGGGCCCAGGCTATGAGCCAGGAATGGAGCTGCACGGCAAATACGTGATGCTGGGCGAAGGCGTGCGCGGGTCTCTGTCCAAGCAGGTCATCGCCAAATACGGCCTGGACGCCGACAGCGACGTGCAAAAGTACGGCATCGGCATGAAGGAAATCTGGGAAATCGACCCAGCTAAACATCAGCCCGGCAAAGTCGTGCACACCATGGGCTGGCCCTTGGGCGGGAACGCCGGTGGTGGGTCGTTCATCTATCACCTGGACAACAACCAGGTCTACGTGGGGTTTGTGGTCCACCTGAACTACAAGAACCCTTACGTCTTCCCCTACATGGAGTTCCAGCGCTTTAAGCATCATCCAATGGTTGCGGAGCTGCTGGAGGGCGGCAAGCGCGTCGCCTATGGCGCGCGTGCGATTACCGAAGGCGGCTGGCAATCGCTGCCCAAAACGGCGTTCCCAGGTGGCACGCTGCTGGGCTGTGCGGCCGGTATGGTCAACGTGCCGCGCATTAAGGGCAACCATAATGCGATGCTGTCGGGCAAAGCCGCAGCCGAAGCCGCCCATGAGGCATTGGAAGCCGGCCGCGAGGGCGACACGCTGGACGCCTACGATACCGAGGTGCGGACCGGTGCCATCGGCAAGGACCTCAAGGCCGTGCGCAACGTGAAACCCTTGTGGTCGAACTACGGTTTGGTCGCCTCTCTGACGGTCGGCGGCGCCTCCATGTGGATGAACAATCTATTTGGTTGGTCCCCCTTCACGCAAAAGCACGGGAAGTCCGACGCCGAGGCGACCGAGACCCACTACGGCCATACGCCCATCGACTACCCCAAACCCGATGGTGTGCTGTCTTTTGATCGTCTGACCAACGTCGCATTCAGCTTCACAAACCACGAGGAAAGCCAGCCTGCGCACCTAAAGCTGAAGGACGTAAAGGTTCCCGTCGACGTGAACCTGGCGCGCTATGACGGCCCGTCGCAGCGGTATTGCCCCGCTGGCGTCTACGAGTTCGTAGGGGAGGGGCCATCGGCGCGCTTCCAGATCAACTTCCAGAACTGCGTCCATTGTAAGACCTGCGACATCAAGGATCCGTCCCAGAACATCGTCTGGACGACGCCCCAAGGTGGCGACGGACCGAATTACCCCAACATGTGAAAACACTTGCGAGCCCAGGCGTATGCTTGGGCCGCTGATCAAGCGGAACGGGCCTCAAATGGTTGTGACATGCCTAGGCGGCGGTGTCGCAGCCTGGCGCGTTGCATCCTTGGCTCCGGGCGCCTAGCGTGAAGGGCAATCCGCACGCGTAGCCCCGTCTAAAGGATGCCCATGATCCGCTCTCTCCTTCTCAGCGCGACGCTGAGCTTGTCCGTGACCCTCCCACAGATCGCGCAGGCCCAAGGGCTTGCCGGGCCCTATCTTGCGGCGCGTATTGCTGGGTATTCGAACGACTACGCTGCCGCTGCGAACTATTATAATCAATTGCTTGCACGCGGTGTCAGTTCCCCACGGATCCTGGAGAACGCGGTCGTGATTTATGCGGCCCTGGGCAATGTGGACCGGGCCGCGCAGGCCGCCGAGGCGTTGGAAGCTGGCGGCTTTCAAAGCCAATTCGCGGATGGCGCCAAGCTGGTGTCGGCGTTGACGAAAGGCGACTATGACGAGGCGCTAGGGTTGCTCGATGAACGGGGCGTGTCCGGTGCGCTCCTGGATGGGCTTATCCGCGCTTGGATCACCGCGGCGGACGACGACCCCGAAGGCGTGGCCGAGGCGTTCGATGCGCTCGCTCAGACCGCAGGATTTGCACCCTTGGCCCGTATCCACCACGCCTATGCGCTGGCCATGGCGGGCGATTTTGAGGGTGCGGATGACATCCTGTCCGGCCGTGCCCACGGAACTTTGAACCTGACCACGCGCGGTATCGAGGCGCATGCCCAAGTGCTGATGGAATTGGGCCGAGACGCCGACGCGACCGAACTTTTGGCGCGGGCCAACGGTGCAACGAACAGCCCTGTCCTGCAATCGCTGGCAGAGCGTATCGAGGCGGGTGACGACGTCGGTTGGAGCTTCATCACACAAGTGCCCGACGGATTGGCCGAAGCCTATTTCACCTTGGCCGCGATCTTTGCCGGTGAAACGTCGTCGACCTTCACCCTTTTATCCGCCCGCGCCGCCAATGCCCTGCGCCCGGACCATTTGGATGCTCTCGTCCTCACGGCTGAATTGTTGGAGGAGCAGGATCGTTTCACCCTGGCCAATGACGTGCTGAATCGGGTGCCGCGCGACCATCCGTCGTTCTTTGGCGCTGAAATCACCCGTGCTGGCGTGCTGCTGTCGGCGGGCAAGGACGATGCGTCGGTAGAGGTGCTCTCGGCGCTCACTAAGACCAATCCGGACCGTCAGGTGGTCTGGTCGGCCTTTGGGGACACGCTGCGACGGCTCGATCGCTTCCAGGAATCCTCTGTCGCTTACGAGCGTGCCATCGACCTGATCGAAGAGGAGAGCGACCGAGACTGGTATCTCTACTACGTGCGCGGCATCACCTATGAACGGACGGACAGGTGGGCGCTAGCTGAGGCCGATTTCCGCAAGGCGCTGGAACTGAACCCCGATCATCCGCAGGTGTTGAACTACCTCGGCTACGGTCTTGTGGAAAAGCGCATCAAGCTGGATGAGGCGCTCGACATGATCGAACGGGCCGTGGAGGCCCGGCCAGAAGACGGCTACATCACCGACAGTCTGGCCTGGGTTCTCTACCGTCTTGGGCGCTTCGAAGAAGCAGTTGAGCCGATGGAGCGTGCGGTGGATCTGGCGCCTCTGGACCCAACAATCAATGACCACCTGGGCGATGTGCTCTGGGTCGTTGGCCGCAAGCGCGAAGCCGAATTCCAGTGGCACCGCGCCCTGTCCCTCGAGCCTGAGACGGAGGAAGACGTCAAGCGTATCCGGCGCAAGTTGGAGGTGGGTTTGGATGTCGTTCTCGAAGAAGAAGGCGGCGTTGGTCCCATTGAGGCCGCGCAGGACTGACCCCAACCGATGACGACCCAAGAGCCGGGTTTTGCGCCCGCAAAGGTGAACCTCACGCTGCATGTGACGGGTCGGCGCCCCGACGGCTATCACCTGCTCGACAGCCTCGTGGTCTTCGCCGATGTGGGGGACCGTCTGTCTGTTGCCCCGGGTGACAGCCTGACGGTGACGGGTCCTTTCACCACGGGTGTGCCCACGGACGATGGGAACTTGGTCCGCCGTGCGCTGGCTGTTGTGGGGCAGTCGCGGGCCGTCACCTTGGAAAAGAACTTGCCCCATCCGGCCGGAATCGGTGGCGGGTCGTCGGACGCGGCGGCGGTCTTGCGATTGGTCGGGGCCGCGCCCACGGACGATCAGGCGCTCGCGCTGGGGGCGGATGTGCCGGTTTGCCTGCGGGCGCGCGCCGCCCGTATGCAAGGGATCGGAGACCGCGTGACCGGGCTAGACCTGCCGCCGCTCCATGGTGTGCTGGTCAATCCAGGCGTGGCGGTTCCGACGGGGGCCGTTTTCGCTGGGTTATCGAGTACGTCTCATCCAGGCCATGTGGTCTTCCCGGACCTTTCGAACACCTGTGACGTCCTGAGCTGGATCGCTGCGCAACGCAACGATCTGGAAGCCTCCGCAAGGGCCATCGCGCCGGTCATCGGTGAGGTGTTGGACCGGATTGCCGCTACCGGCGCCTCCGTCAGCCGGATGTCCGGGTCCGGCGCCACATGCTTCGGGCTCTATCCCTCGGAGGCGCGCGCAGCAGAGGCGGCCAGCCGCTTGGACCACCCAGGGTGGTGGGTGCGCCCCGTGCGGCTGACTTAGCTCACGCGGCGCTAGTTGGCGCGGGCGACGACGTAGTCGGCCAGGTCCCCCAGCATATCGCGCAGATCGCTGGACGGCAGCGCGGCCAAGGCTGCCTTTGCTTTGTCCCGCCAAGCCAAGGCCTCCAGGCGTGTTTCCTCCAGGGTGCCGTGGCGGGCCAGAATTTCGCGGGCGCGGTCCAGATCGTCGGATTTCCCGCGCTCTAAGGCGTCGCGCCAGAACGCCCGTTCGGCGTCGTCGCCCCGTGCGATGGCGCGGATCACCGGCAGCGTCAGCTTTCCTTCGCGGAAATCGTCGCCCAGGTTCTTGCCGATATCATCCCCCGCGCCGCCGTAGTCCAGCCAGTCGTCGACCATTTGAAAGCTGATCCCAAGGGCGTCGCCAAAGGTGGCGAGCGCCCGGACGTGCTCCTCAGGCGCGCCGGCGACGACGCCGCCAACTTCGGCAGCCGCCTCAAACAGGGCAGCGGTCTTGCCGCGCACCACCTGGAGGTAGGTCGCCTCTGTGGTCGCCAAATTGCGCGCCGCCGTCAGTTGGAGGACCTCGCCTTCGGCAATGGTCGCCGCCGCACCGGATAGGATGTCCAGCACGCGCAGCGACCCCGTCTCCACCATCAACTGAAATGAGCGCGCAAAGAGGTAATCGCCCACCAGCACGCTGGATTGATTGTCCCACAGCAGGTTCGCCGTGGGCCGCCCGCGCCGCTGGTCGCTTTCATCCACGACGTCATCATGGAGCAAGGTCGCCGTGTGAATGAACTCCACCGTCGCGGCCAGCTTGATGTGATCGTCTCCTTCGACACCGCACATCTTGGCGCAGGCCACCGTCAGCAGGGGCCGGACGCGTTTCCCCCCAGCCTCGACCAGATGGGCGGTGACTTCTGGGATGCGGGGCGCGTGTTCCGACGCCATGCGCGTGCGGATCAACCCGTTCACGGCCTCCATCTCGGCGGCACAGGCGGCGGCAAGCCTTTCGTGGGGTTTGATCGGCTTGGCGTCTGTCATTGGGGTCCCCGTCTCGACAAGGGGCCAGCGGCCCCATACCTGTTGCACCATGAAGGAACTGCTGCGCACCAACGATCCGACGATCATTGCCTTTGCCTCCGCCCTCCTGAACGGCGAGGGTATAGACTGCTTCGTTCTGGACGCCAATATCTCGGCCCTCGAAGGGTCCATCGGTGTGCTGCCGCGCCGCATGATGGTGGCGGACCGGGATTTGTTCCTGGCCCGGGCCACAATGCGCGACAACGGGGTCGCGGTGTCGGAATGACGACAACGCGGGACGCCTTTCTGGGCGGGCGTCTGCATCTGTATCAACCGCGCGACGGGTTCCGATCAGGCTCCGACGCGGTGCTGTTGGCGGCCGCTGTTCCGGCTCAGTCCGGGCAACGCATCCTAGACCTGGGCTGTGGGGCAGGGGTGGCCATGTACTGCCTCGCGGCGCGGGTCCCCGACCTTGCCTTGACCGGAGTGGAGCGCGAGGCGGATTTGATCCCGCTCGCGCAACGAAATGGGCCGGCCGAGGTTGTACAGGCCGATGTCTTTGCCCTGCCGGATGAGGTCCGCGCGCGGCAATGGGATCATGTTCTGACAAACCCCCCGTATTTCGTGGCGGGGGCCGGATCCGCCGCGACAAACCAAGGGCGCGAAGCTGGCCTGCGCGAAGGCGCGCTCGGTGATTTGGCGCGTTGGGTGCGACTCGCATGTAAACGGGTGGCGCCGAAGGGGACGATGACGGTCATCGCTCGGGCGGACCGGCTGGGCGATATCTTGCCAGAGGTGGCGGCCGCTCTGGGCCGAGTCCGCGTTCTGCCCATTGCCGCACAGCCGGACACGACTGCAAAACGCGTTATTGTTCAGGGTACTAAGAACGCGCGCGCGCCCCTTGCCCTGTTGCCCCCGCTGATCTTGCATCGCGGGGATGGAGGGCCTGGGTATGGGGCACAGGCTGATCAAATTCTCCGCGAAGGCGCTACATTGTCGCTGGCATAGCTAAAGTCCGCTGCAACATTCTGCACTGCGGAGGGGAATTTGCGTGACAGGCTTATGACACCCGTGCTGTTTTGGAGAGGTTCAACAACATAGGAGACTGCCATGTCGCTCAACTCGCACCTACAAGAACTGCGAAAGAAGCACGAGACACTCTCCCGACAGGTGGAAGAAGAACAGCGAAATCCAGCGGCGGACAGTATTGCCCTGAGCGAGATGAAAAAGCGGAAGCTGGCGATTAAACAGCAAATCGAACGTTTGGGTGCCGCAACAGCCCACTGACACCTGCCGGTTCCTTAGAACGGCAAGGCCCGCGCTTTGCGGGCCTTTTTATTGGCCGGGGACCTAGGCGTCCACCATGTCACGCCCGGCACGATGGTCATCCATGCGCTTTACCTCCCCACCCAACCAATCGAGAAAGGCGCGCGTGTTGGGACGGGTTTCCGCGCCCTTGGGGCACAAGACCCGAAACCGGGCTCGTGGAACCAGCGCCAGCGCAAAGGGCGCCACGAGCTGTCCCTTCCGCAGTGATGCCTCCGCCAAGGAGACCCGCCCCAGGACGACGCCCGCCCGGGACTGTGCGGCGTCGATTGCGTGATCCGCTTGGCTGAAGTGAGGGCCATGGAGGTCGTCGGCCACGAGCCCAGCCGCGGCAAACCACTCCCGCCAGCCGACCGAGTTCTGAAGAAACGCGATTGAATCGTCGAAGATGATCGGGGCCGTCAGCAAGCTTTCGGGCGTTGGGTATTGAGACGCCAAGTCCGGGTGCATCATTGGCGTCACCCATTCTTCGATTTCCATCGCCTTATGCAGTCGCTCTTCCCCGCTGCTGTCTGTCGGGCCGAAGCGGATCGCGATATCGATGTCATCGGTCGCAAAGTCCAACATGCGCAGTGTCGCGGCGAAGCGAAGCTCAATCTGGGGATGTTGTTGGGCAAAGGCGAACAAGCGCGGCGCCAACCACTTTGAGGTAAAGGCCGGACCCGCCGTCACCGTCAAAAGACCGCTGTCCAGCACCCGTTTTGCGGCGCGCCAGCCCGATGCAAGGGCTTGGAAGCCCTCTGACGCTGGCCCGGACAGGGCGAGTCCCGCTTCGGTCAGATCAACTTTGCGATTTGAGCGATGGAAGAGCGGGGCGCCCAGATGCTCCTCCAGCGACTTGATCTGAAAGCTGAGCGCGGCTGGCGTCACCGAGAGTTCTGCGGCGGCGTCTTGAAAGGACAGATGCCGTGCGGCGGCTTCAAAGGCCCGAAGGGCGGTCAGGGGCGGTAGGCGTTCAGGCATGTCACTTAAGTATATCTGAATTGAGACTTTGGAAAGTCTCGTTTGTGCGTTTGAATAGTAGGGATCATATTGGGGTCAGATAACAAACGCTTCACATAAAGGAATAGCCGATATGTTCGAGACGCATACCACACGCACCTACGACGAAGCCTTCGCCCTCGCCCGTCGGGAACGCGCCGCCGCTTTCCGCGCGCTGCTGACGTTCCGCCTGCCGCGCTGGTCCCAGGTTGGATCGACCCGCACGGCATAAGCGTTTCCGGCCCTGCCGAAGCGTGCCAACGCCTGCGGCTTGACCGAAGAGGCCCGGTCCCCATCTGGGGCCGGGCCTCCTTCATGGGTGGCGGGGTGACCGCACACCATTTGGGTCGCTTACGACAGGTACTGGCCGCCGTTGGCGGAAATGGTCGACCCGGTGATGAAGCCCGCATCGTCGGATGCCAGGAAGGCAACGCAGCGCGCGATTTCCTCGGCTTCGCCCAAACGGCCGACCGGAATGCCCCCCACGATGGCATCCATGACCTTTTCGGGGATCGTGCTCATCATGTCGGTGTTGATGTACCCGGGAGCAACCACGTTGGCGGTGATGTTGGCGCGGGCGCCTTCCTGGGCCAGGGATTTGGTGAAGCCGATGTCACCGGCCTTCGTCGCGGCGTAGTTTGCCTGGGCGAACTGACCCTTTTGGCCGTTGATCGAGCTGATCGTCACGATCCGCCCGAACTTCCGCTCGCGCATGCCGCCCCAGACGTTGTGGGTCATGTTGAAGACGCCGGTCAGGTTGGTGTCGATGCACTCATGCCACTGCTGCGGGGTCATCTTGTGAAACGGCGCGTCCCGGGTGATGCCAGCGTTGTTCACCAAGATATCGACGGGGCCGAGGTCTGCCTCGATCTGAGCGATCCCTGCCTGACAGGCGTCGTAGTCGGCCACGTTCCACTTGTAGGTCTTGATGCCAGTTTCGGCGGTAAAGGCGGCGGCCTTCTCGTCGTTCCCGGCATAGGTTGCTGCAACGGTGCGGCCATCGGCCTGGAGTGCCTTGGAAATGGCGGCGCCGATGCCACGGCTACCACCGGTAACGAGTGCGATACGAGACATGATGTTTCCTCCTATGTCTGGCTAAGGATATTTTGTTTCGCGGACATCTGGCGCCTGCATGGCCCATGTCCTGCCCTCTCCGCAAGGGCGGCGGGTCGCTGCCGCGATGTTTTTGCGCTATCAGGCAGGGTTTTGGGGGGCATTTGTCGCCCATGGGCAATGTGCGCCAGATACCACGAGAGATTGTGTTTTTAGATAGAGGGCCGGAATGTGTGCTGCGCGGCGCAAGTTGGTGGTCGCGGTCGCTGTCGATGCGCAGACCACAGAGCGGACGGGTGTTGTTCTTCCGTCTCCTAGCGCTGCGCGACATGTCGTGTCCGGTACCGGCAGAATTGACGCTGCCTCGCGCGGTAGGCAACAGGACGTGACCGTGCATGTGGACGAGCAAGTCACGAGCCGAAGCGCGTGTCCGTCGGGTCATCGCTCTTCGGCTCGGTTGAGCCTCATCGCTATGCGCCACCGTGGCCATGGCGAGTGGGGCGCCAGCTATCCGGCACCCCGTCCTGGCTCAGGGGCGCTCAACGCAGAGGGCGACGCCCATACCGCCACCGATGCACAGCGTGGCGAGGCCCTTCTTGGCATCGCGGCGCTTCATCTCAAACAGCAGGGTGTTGAGCACGCGGCAGCCCGAGGCCCCGATGGGGTGGCCGATGGCGATGGCGCCGCCGTTCACGTTCACGATCGACGGATCCCAGCCCATGTCCTTGTTCACGGCGCAGGCCTGGGCGGCGAAGGCTTCGTTGGCTTCGACCAAGTCCAGGTCGTCCACGGACCAGCCCGCCTTTTCCAGCGCTTTGCGCGAGGCGTAGATCGGGCCCACGCCCATGATCGTCGGGTCCAGACCGGCCGTCGCGTAGGAGGCGATGCGGGCCAGCGGCTCGATCCCACGCTTTTCGGCGTCGTCGGCCGACATCAGCAGGGTCGCAGCGGCACCGTCGTTCAGGCCAGATGCGTTGGCCGCGGTGACCGAGCCGTCCTTGGTGAAGGCAGGGCGCAGCTTCTGCATGGCTTCCATGGTGGCGCCGTGGCGGATGTACTCATCCTTGTCGACCACGATGTCACCCTTGCGGGTCTTGATGGTGTAGCTGACGATCTCGTCGTCGAACTTACCGGCCTTCTGCGCGGCTTCGGCCTTGTTCTGCGACCCAACGGCGAATTCGTCTTGTTGGTCGCGGCTGATCTGCCACTTCTCGGCGACGTTCTCGGCGGTCTGTCCCATGTGGTAGTTGTTGAAGGCGTCCCAGAGGCCGTCTTTGATCATCGTGTCGATGAGCTTCATGTCACCCATCTTTTGCCCGGCGCGGACGGCCTGGGCGTGGGGGCTGAGCGACATGCTTTCCTGGCCACCGGCCACGACGACCGAGGCATCGCCCAGCATGATGTGTTGGGCGCCCAGGGCCACGGCGCGCAGGCCCGACCCGCAGACTTGGTTGATGCCCCATGCGGCGGATTCCTGCGGCAGGCCCGCGTTGATATGCGCCTGGCGCGCGGGGTTCTGGCCCTGTGCGGCCGTCAACACCTGACCGAGGATCGTCTCGGACACTTCTGATTTGTCGACCCCGGCGCGGGCGACGACCTCTTCGATGACGGCGCGGCCAAGTTCATGGGCTGGCGTGCTCGCAAAGGAGCCAAGGAAGCTGCCGACGGCGGTGCGGGCGGCGGAGGCGATCACGACGTTAGTCATTCAGGGTCGTCCTTTCTGCATGCGCGGGGGGCGGGGCGTCGGCCTCGCTGGCAGAGGACCCCCGGCACGGGAATACGGGCCGAGCCTTAGCAAGTCGGACTCTGTCGCGCAAATGATCTGGACAGGTATGCGGTGTTGCAGAGTTTACGGTGTCTCCCTGGCGCGGTGGGCCGTTGCGCCCCCTGCTGCGCCCTTGTTGGCCGTCAGCAGCGCTTTGGACACCTCCAACATGGGGTGTTTGCGCTATCCTGACCGTTTTTGTGCGGCGACCGGGGTGCCACGCCCCTCCGGTGTCATCCAAGCAGGTTTGGTCTCCGGAGCACCATAGTAGTACCCTTGCAGGCACTCTACGCCCGCCTGGGCAAGGAATTGTGCCTCTGCACGTGATTCGACCGACTCTGCCACGGTGAACATGTCAAAGGTTCGCCCAACGGCAATCAGCGCCTCTAGGATGCACTGATTGTCAGGCGTCTTGTCACAGCCACGCACGAAGCTGCCGTCGATTTTGACGATGTCGAAATACATCTCTTTCAGGGAGCGGAAGCAGGTTTGCCCGGCGCCAAAGTCGTCCAGCGCAAAGGTAATCCCTTTGTCCTGAAGTTCCGCCATGAAGGTTTTCACCAACTCCGGCACCAGCATCGCCGAGGTTTCCGTAATTTCGAGGATGAGGCGCTCGCCAATGGTCGGGTCCCGCGTCAGCCAGCGTTTGAGGACCTGTATCCACTTCGGATAACCGATGGATCGGGCCGACATGTTAATGGACAGGCGTAGGCTCGTATGACGCGACAGGGCCCCCAGCCCGCAGCGCAGGGCTGCTACGTCGATTTCCCGCCCGAGCTCCTGGGTCTCGACGACGCCCATAAACTGACCCGCCGGAATAATGCGGTTGGTGTCATCCAACACCCGGATCAGTCCTTCGTAAAAGGCCGGTTGTCCGGTCGCGACCCCAACGACGGGCTGGTAGGCGAGCATCACGTTGCCCGCCGCCAACGCGTCGCGCACCATCTCAAGCGTGCCGCGATCCCGTTCCGAGACCGCGAAGGTAAGCGGATCCTCGGACCCCGGTTCATTAAAGCGGTGTCGCACCCCGACCCCTCCTGACCAGACCCTTGCGGTATGGCACGGCATTCCTTTCGGTCCGGTTAAGCGCCCCTTGCCTGTTGCGCGGCTCTCTCCCATGGCGCAGACCACCCCGAAACGAGCGAGGGCGCCATGGAACGATGCGGTTGGGTCGGCGATGACCCGCTTTACGAGGCCTACCACGATACCGAATGGGGCGTGCCGCAGCGTGACAGCCGGATGCTTTGGGAAATGCTGATGCTGGAGGGTTTCCAAGCGGGCCTCTCCTGGATCACGATCTTGCGTAAGCGAGAGGGGTTTCGCGCGGCCTTCCAGGGCTTCCTGCCAGAGATCATCGCCAAGTGGGGTGCCGACGATGTTGAGCGCTTGGTCGCAGACCCCGGAATTGTGCGCCACCGCGGCAAGATCGAAGCAACCATCGGCAATGCGCGTGCATACCTCGCCATCGAAGACTTCTCCGCCTGGTGTTGGGCCTATGTGGAGGGCGTCCCCCTGCAACCAGACCGTGCTTCCCTGGCAGAGGTCCCTGCCAAGACGCCCCTGTCTGAGCAGATCTCAAAAGACCTGAAACGGGCGGGGTTCAAATTCTGCGGGCCGACAATCGTTTATGCTTGGATGCAGGCCGTTGGCATAGTGAACGACCATGTCGTGGGATGCCATCGACACGGGCCCGTGAAAGCGCTCGGCCAACCTGACGCCTGAACGGGCGCGCCACCTGCGGCCCGGCGCGTACCCCCCATATCGATGTTCCAAAAATATGCCGACGCAACGGCAACGGTCATCACACCTGGCAAGCTCTAAGCGCGCTCATCCTTGGGCGATCCCATCACGACATAGGTCGTCAGCGATGCCACCTGTGGCAAGACGCCCAGCACATCCGTATGGAAGTGCTTATACGCGGCCAGGTCCGTCGCCTCCACGCGCAACAAGTATTCGACCGAGCCGGTGATGTTATGGCATTCACGGACCTCTGGCGCGCGGGCGACGCCACGTTCAAAGGCTTCCTGACCGGCCTTGGTGTGGTCGTTCAGGCCGACCGCGATATAGGCGGTAAATCCCACACCCAGCTTTTCCGGGCTCAAGACGGCGCGATATCCCGCTATGATCCCCGCCGCTTCCAGCGCCTGAACGCGTCTCAACGTCGCTGAGGGCGAGAGTCCAATCCGCGCGGCCAAGGCTTGGTTTGTGATCCGGCCGTCGCACGACAAAGCGCGCAAGATCTTGTCGTCATACGTATCAATAGGCGTCATTTCTTGTGAAGTATTCGCAAGCCGCGCGATCTTTGCAAGCATCTTCCGCACCCCACAGGGCATCGTGACGGCTATGACCTATGACCTGTTCCTTGGCCTCGCGGGATTCGCCTTCGTGTCGTCCATCACGCCCGGCCCGAATAACCTGATGATCATGGCCTCGGGCGCCAATTTTGGGGTGGCGCGATCTTGGCCCCATGCGCTTGGGATTTCTGGTGGATTTGGCGCGATGATCGTGCTGGTCGGCCTGGGCCTTGCCCAGGCGTTTGAGGCCGTTCCGATGCTGCGCCCGCTCCTGGCGACGATATCGGTCGTCTACCTTTTGTGGCTCGCCTGGAAGATTGCCCATGCCAGTGCGCCGGACGTTGCCGGTGCCAAGGGGCGCCCCATGACGTTTCTCCAGGCGGCGCTGTTCCAGTGGGTAAACCCAAAGGCTTGGACAATGGCCCTGACGGCGGTGACGCTCTACAGCGGCGGGGGCGCCTTGGCTGTGCTCCCCGTCGCGGTCGTCTTCACCGTGATTAACCTTCCGTCCATCTGCTGTTGGTTGGTCCTTGGGGTTCGGATGCGGCGGATCCTCACATCGCCCAGACGCCTACGGGCGTTCAATTGGGCGATGGCCGGGCTTTTGGTCGCCTCGCTCTGGCCAAGTGTCGGTCCGTTGCTCGTCTGAGCGTTACGGGCGTCCCACGTCGAGCCCCGTCGACGCCATCGGGCACCCTAGGCGCGGGGTCATTCCTCTGCCGTCTGGGGCAGGGTTACGACAATTTCCTGATGGAACGTGCCGGCTCCGTCGTACAGCAGGATCCGCCCATCTCCCGTGACGACGGCCCACCAGCCGGGGCCTTGGGTGACGGCATGGATCTCTGTGCCGTCCGGCAGCGCCAGGGCCTCGGGCACAGGGACCGAGGGCAGGCGCAGGCGTTGGACAAGCAGGCCGATCACCGTTACCAGCCCGATGATCATCACCGCCGTCAATACGGTCACCAGCCGTCGCAGAAAGCGCAGGTTGGCCGGTTCCGGGATTTCGTCCATGTCGTCAGGCAATACCGTTACCTTTGTCATCGCGGCCGATCCGCCGTCGCGCCTCGATAAGGCAATCGCGCGTGACGTGCCAGCCGAGGCCCATCTGAGCCGGTCGCGCTTGACCAAACTGCTGCAAGCGGGCGCGGTGCGGGTCAACGGGGCTCCGGCGATGGCACGGACCCGCGTGGTCGCGGGCGACACCATTGATGTCAGCCTCCCGCCTGTTGAAGATATCGAGACGCGGCCCGAGGCCATCCCGCTGGATATCCTGCACGAGGACGCGGATCTGCTCGTGGTGAACAAACCGGCTGGCATGGTCGTGCATCCGGCGCCCGGCGCGCCGGGCGGCACCTTGGTCAACGCGCTGCTGCATCACTTCGGGGGCGCCTTGTCCGGGGTCGGTGGCGCGCGTCGCCCTGGGATTGTGCACCGCATCGACAAGGATACGTCTGGCCTGCTTGTGGTGGCGAAGTCTGATGCGGCGCATCACGGCCTTGCGGCCCAGTTCGCGGACCACACGGCCTCTCGCCGCTATTTGGCGGTCTGTTACGGCGTTCCGGACCCGGCCGATCCGCGGCTGCGCGGGCTGCGTGGGTTGAGCTGGGAGGGCGGCGCCACGCTCAAGATCACCACGCGGCTAGACCGCCATCGGACCGACCGTCAGCGTCAGGCCGTGACCTGGGAGGGCGGGCGCCATGCCGTGACACGCATTCGCATGGTCGAAACCTTCGACATCGCGGCTTTGGTGAATTGCCAGCTTGAAACGGGTCGCACCCATCAGATCCGCGTTCACATGGCCCATGCGGGCCATGGGCTGATCGGGGATCCGACGTATGGCGGGCATCGGAAGGTCAAGGGATCCCGTCCGGTGGCCGCCGCGGCCATTGCGGGGTTTGCACGGCAGGCCTTGCATGCGGCGACCCTGGGGTTTGAGCACCCCGTTACCGGGCGCCGCCTTGATTTTGAGACAGAGCCGCCTGCGGATTTCCAGGCGCTGGTCGCAGCGCTCCGCGCATAGCTCGCAGGATAGCCGCCGCCCCGGTATCGACCCGGGCAGCGGTATCTACGGGAGTCATCTGGTGCTATGCGGCGGCTTCGGTCCGGCGCCGGGCACCCATGGCCCCGAGTCCCGCGAAGGCTGCCAGGAGGAGGACCCCAGCCGCAGGCAGCGGAACCGCAGCCACTTGCAGGTCCCAGTTGCCTTCCTCTCGCGGGTTGCCGCTGAATACCCCTGCGACGGGGTTGAAGTCGAACGTCCACACGCCGTTCAAGCGGCCCAGATCAAAGGATCCCGTTGGTCCGTTGGCCGTGCTGAAGGACAAAGCCGACGTTGTGCCGTTGGAGACCTCTTGAACGTTCAAGATGCCGTCGAAGTTCTGAGTGATCGCCTGCCAGTTGAAATCCACCTGATAGGACTTGGCGCCGAAGTCGACGGTCCACCCATCGGAGTAGCCCTTGTTTTTGACGTGGGCGACGTAGCCGTAGAAGGACGTCTCGCCCGCCAGCGTGAAGGAATCGGCTGAAACGGAAGTGTTGTAGTCTTTCGAGCTGTAGTCACAGGTTCCGCCAAACGGCGTTGGATTTCCGTCAAACTCGCAGACATTTCCCGACACAACGGTCGCCGCAGACGCAGCCCCCGCGAGGAGTGTGGCTGCGGTGATGATTGCCGCTGGAAAGCACAAATATGCCATGAGAAGCCCTCGTAATACCTTCTAAGTCCGCATCACGATGGCAAGATCGCTGCGGAACAATGCGTTGCCCTTAACGTCAATTTGCATCGAATTTGTTCGTCACTGAGGAAGGCGCAGGGTCTCGGATCGACCGTTTCAAGACCGGATTGCGGCATTGTTTCTGTTTGATCCACTTACGGATTTCCGATGCACGACCGTTTCCGCCAGAGGTCTGTCAGAGGGTTTGGAAGCCCGGCCTTGCACTGTGCCGGGTGCTCAGTGTTCGCCGCGAAGGGCCATGCAGATTTGTGCGAATTTGCAGGTATACCTGCGAAAATGGAACCTATCAGTCCGTGTGTGCGTAGATTATACGATCACATGGGCAGACGAACCAACAATGTGTCTGCGACAACTTGAAACAAGGACGGGCTGTCCCCACTTCGTCGAGGAGGGTGTTAAGCCCATTAACATGAGGGAGAACCTACCCATGGCCAGCTACGCCAACCTTCCGGCCCCCTCACCCGAACAGGGGCTGAACCGTTATCTGCAAGAGATTCGCAAGTTTCCCATGCTTGAGCCGGAGCAGGAATACATGCTCGCCAAGCGCTGGGTCGAAGACGAAGATACCGCTGCGGCCCATCAACTAGTAACGTCCCACCTTCGCCTCGCCGCGAAAATCGCCATGGGGTACCGGGGGTATGGCTTGCCCCAGGCCGAAGTGATTTCCGAGGCCAATGTGGGTCTGATGCAGGCCGTCAAGAAATTCGACCCCGAGAAGGGCTTCCGACTGGCGACCTACGCCATGTGGTGGATTCGCGCGGCCATTCAGGAATACGTCCTGCGGTCCTGGTCCATGGTCAAGCTGGGCACGACGAGCGCGCAGAAGAAGCTGTTCTTCAACCTCCGTAAGGCCAAGAACCGTATCGGCGCCTTGGAAGACGGTGACTTGCGCCCCGAAAACGTGACCCGCATCGCCAACGATCTGGGTGTCACAGAGGAAGAGGTGACCTCCATGAACCGGCGCATGTCGGGCGGGGATGCGTCGCTCAACGTGATGGTCGGCTCCGATGGGGATACCTCGACCCAGTGGCAGGACTGGCTCGCCGATGACGACGCCGACCAGGCTGGCGATTACGCTGAGAAGGACGAGTACGACTCCCGCGTGGCGCTGATGGGCGAAGCAATGGACGCCCTCAATGAGCGCGAGCGGGATATTTTGACCCAACGACGGCTCTCGGAAGAGACGGTCACTCTGGAAGATCTGTCCGCCAAATACGACGTCAGCCGGGAGCGCATCCGCCAGATCGAGGTGCGGGCTTTCGAGAAACTGCAAAAGCGTGTGACCGAGCTGGCGCGTGCCAAGGGCATGGTCACTGCCTAAGGCCCTTGCATCGGACCGCTAACGCGGTCCGATCCGCCGGGGGCTGCGCCCCCGGCTTTTTGTAGTGGAGTGAACACGTTTGGGACATGCTTCATTGCCGGTTGCTCTCTGGTGCCGGTCGGACCGGGGGCCAGCCCCCGGACCCCCGGAGGTATTTTGCCGAGAAGAAGCTTAGGTATTTAGTATGTGAGACTATTTTGCGCGGAGTGTCGGCACGGGTCCGGTGACGGAGGGTCTGATGTTGGGCTGGAAATCGAAGATCGGTACGAGGGGCTGACGGATGCTGGGGTGCGGGCACGCGACCGGTTAACGGGAGCTTGTGGGGCGTGGATGGGGCCGGTGCTCCGCTGAGGTCCGTCGGATGGATTAGGCTTTCCTTGAACGCAACTGGGGAGGCTTTAGAGCCCAGCGCGTCTCAAGAAGATGTAGAACCTAGGCCAACGTGGACACTGTCTTTGATTGGGTTGGGTTGCTGGGAGGCGCGCGACTGGATTGGGGTTTCGGACGGATGAGGCGGCCCAGCCCGTGCCACGTCGTTTCCGGGTGCCGCGTCGCTTCTGCGAACGGAGGACGCACGATCCCGCTGTGTCACGCCCGCGCGAATTGGTAGTGCCGGGACAGCAGGAGTCGGGAAAAGAGGCTGGACGATTAGAAGGGCCAGTCCGTCCTGGCGCAAGACATCGGCTTTGGCCAGCGTCTAGGAGGTCCTCTTCGGGGATGCCTCGGCCTTAGCAGAAGTCGCCCACGGCCACCCTGTCGCAGGCTTGAGCCCTCCGAAGGCCGCAGCGTCCCTTACCCTGGATCGCGCCAGCGGTTTACGATGGGATAGCGGCGATCAAGCCAGAACGCGCGCTGGGAGAGCCGGGCGCCTGGGGCCGATTGGAAGCGCTTGTATTCCGACAGATAGACCAGCCACTCCACGTGTTTGACGGTCGCATGGTCGTGGCCCGCGGCGCAGATCTCGGGAACGGAGTGTTCCTCGTCGATGAGCCGTTTCAGTATGTCGTCCAGCACCGGATAGGGCGGCAGGCTGTCTTCGTCTTTCTGGTCTGCGCGCAACTCGGCTGTCGGGGGCTTGTCGATGACGCGTTGGGGCATGACCTCTCCGGAGGGACCCTTGAACCAATCGACAGTGTTGGCGTTGCGCCAGCGGCAGACCTCGAAGAGATCCGTTTTGTAGAGATCCTTCACCGGGTTGTAGCCGCCTGACATGTCTCCGTAGATCGTGGCGTATCCCACCGCGACCTCAGACTTATTGCCTGTGGTCAGGAGCATCTCACCAAACTTGTTGGACAGGGCCATGAGGGTCATGCCGCGAATGCGCGATTGGATGTTTTCTTCGGTCAGATTCGCCGCGCGGCCTTCGAAGAGGGGCGCCAGCATGTCGCCCATGGCCTCTACGGCGGGGGCTATGGGAACGGTGTCGAGGCGACAGCCCAGTCGGTCGGTCACACCGCGTGCGTCCTCGAGCGAGTGGTCTGAAGTGTAGCGCGACGGCAGCATGACGCAGCGCAGGTTCTCCGGCCCCAGGGCGTCGGCGGCGATGGCCGCGACGATGGCACTGTCGACACCCCCCGACAGGCCCAGAACCGCCTGGGAGAACCCGGCCTTGGTCATGTAATCGCGCAGCGCGACGACCATGGCGCGGTAGTCGGCACCGGGCCCCTCGGGCTGGGGCGCTTTGTCGCCATCCCGCGCGCGCCAGCCGTCGGGCGTCCTGTCGAAATCCACATGCACCACGGCGTCTTCGAAAGCGGGCAAGTGGTGGGTCAGCTTGCCACCGGGATTCAGCACGAAGGAGGCGCCGTCAAAAATCTGATCATCCTGTCCACCAGTCAGGTTGAGGTAAACAACGGGCAGCCCCGTCTCGACCCCACGCGCGACCATATGGCCGTAGCGCACGTCTTGCTTGCCACGGAAATAGGGGGATCCGTTCGGAACCACCAAGATCTCGGCCCCCGTCTCGGCGAGGGTCTCGGTCACATCGTCGAACCAGGCGTCTTCGCAGATGGGGGTTCCGATGCGGATGCCGTCGACCACATAGGGCCCTGAGACGTCGCCGCTGTCGAAATATCTTTTCTCGTCAAAGACTTTGTAGTTGGGCAGGTGATGTTTCACGACCTCGGCCACCACACGGCCACCCTGGGCAACGACCCAAGCGTTCATCGGTTTGTCGGCCCCATCCGGCCAAACGGGCGTACCGATCCCCAGGGCTGGCCCATCGGCACAATCGGCAATGAGTTGGGCCAGGTGTTTGGCGGCATCGGCAACGAACGCCGGTTTCCGCACGAGGTCCTGGGGCTGATAGCCCGACAGAAACATCTCGGGCAGGGCCACCATCTGGGCGCCTGCGGCCTTGGCCTGCTCCCAGGCGGCGTGGGCCTTTGCGGCATTGCCCGCGAGGTCCCCCATGGTTGGGTTCAATTGGGCCAGCGTCAGGCGAAAGGTGTCGGGCATCGCGGCCTCCGGGAAACAGCTACGCGGCGTGACCTAGCGCGGCAGACCGATGGGGGGAAGCGCCGAAGCGTCACGTCTGCCAACTGGGATGTTGCGACCGGGCCAGGGACGGCCTAGCGTTGCGCGCAACATAGATCCGGGTGGCAGGTGGGGACCTCATGGCGCGACAGAAGGTATGGACGCTGGGCTTGGCGCTGATTGCGGCAACGGGGCTGGCGAGCGCGCAGGAGGTCGTCACCAAGCAGTACGAAGGCGGTGGCGTCTACGAAGGGACCTTCAAGGACGGGAAGCAGGACGGGACCGGCACTTACACCTTGCCATCGGGGTATGAATACAGCGGCGAATGGGTCGCGGGCGAGATCCGCGGACAGGGGCGCGCACGGTTTCCCGACGGCTCGATTTACGAAGGCAGTTTTGCGTCGGGCAAGCCGAACGGCGAGGGGATGATTACCTTCGCCGATGGCGGAACCTACACGGGCGGTTGGGTTGACGGTCGGATCGAGGGCGAGGGCGTGGCCGACTACGCCAACGGGACCCGCTACACCGGCAGCTTCGTCAATGCGTTACACGACGGTGAAGGCGTGATGGAGGCGCCCAACGGCTATCGCTACGAGGGCGGTTGGGTCGCGGGCGTCAAGGAAGGGACGGGCCGCATAACCTATCCGGACGGGTCGACCTATGAAGGCGAGATGGCTGGTAACGTGCGGGCGGGACAGGGTGTTCTGCGGACGCCCGACGGGCTGATCTATGACGGGGCATGGCTCGACGGCCAGATCAATGGCGAAGGAAAGCTGACCCAGCCCAATGGGGATATCTATGAGGGCACTCTTGTTGCCGGTCAGCGCGAAGGGCAAGGCCGTGTTACCTATGCGAACGGCGATACCTACGAAGGGGACTTTGCCGCAGACCGCAGACACGGTCAGGGCACGTTCACAGGGACGGATGGCTATGTCTATACCGGGTCCTGGGTCGAGGGCCGGATCGAGGGCACGGGCGAGGTAACCTATCCAGACGGCTCAGTCTATGTGGGCACCTTCGCGGATGACCTGGCGGATGGCGAAGGCAAGATCACCTATGTCGATGGGGCAACCTATGAAGGCGGTTGGACGGCGGGTGTCATCAACGGCATGGGGCGCGCCGAATACCCCAATGGACTGGTCTACGAGGGTGAGTTTGTGAACGCCCAGAACCATGGCACCGGCGTAATGACCTTTACCGACGGCTACCGCTACGAAGGCGATTGGGCCCAAGGCCTGCGCCACGGTCAGGGCAAAGCGACCTATGCCGATGGAACCGTCTACGAGGGACAGTTCGTGCGTGGCCAACGCGAAGGTCAGGGCAAGATCGTCATGGCGGACGGGTTTACGTACGAAGGCGGGTGGAACGACGGCGAAATCGAAGGCGAAGGCGTTGCAACCTATGCCAACGGCGACGTCTATGAGGGCGCCTTTGCCGCCGGTCGTCGTCAGGGTCCCGGCACAATGCGCTATGCCACCGGCGAGGTGGAAACGGGGCGTTGGGACGCTGGCGCTCTGGCCGAAAAGACTCCGGAAGGGGCGTCAGAGGCGGGCAACGCAGCCCAAAGTGGCGCACCCGCCGCCCAGGGAGCCTCCGCCCCCGTTCCAGCGGGCACCACGGACGGGTGACGGCGCAGTTGATGGGCTTGGGCCGGTTACCTAGCGGTCGGATCGCGTAGGGTCCTTGTTTAGATCGTCGCTTGTTCGACCGCCAAGGAGACGGTGTTGCCGCCTTGGCGTAGCTTTTCGCATGAGGGCCGGTCGCCAAGCCTTCTGTTTGCTCCAAGGGCTTGGTCACCGCTTTTTCTGTGATCCCGTGGACTTCCGTTCAGGGCATTGAACAAGGCGCCATATCACGACCGGAGCGGAACAAGGCGAGGCCTTCAGCGCGCCTCGGCCACAGCGACGGGGTGATTGGCGTACCGCCCCTAGGACCCGTCAGATCAATGCCAGCAGTTCCCGGGCCGCAGCCTCTGACGAAGCGGGGTTCTGACCCGTGACCAGCTTACCATCAACACGGACAAAGGACGCCCAATCCTCGCCCTTCCGATAGGTCGCGCCCCGGTCCTTCAACATGTCTTCAACCAAAAACGGAACTACGTTGGTCAGTTGAACGGCCTCTTCTTCGGTGTTCGTGAAGCCCGTGACCGACTTGCCTGCGACCAAGGGGCGTCCGTCCCGGCCCATTGTGTGTTTGAACACGGCTGGGGCATGGCACACGGCGCCGATGGGACGATCCGTTGCGGCGAAGGTCTCGATCAGTTTGATGCTGTCGGCATCCTCGGCCAGGTCCCACAGAGGGCCGTGCCCGCCTGGATAAAAGATCGCGTCGAACCCCTCCGCCGAGACGTCCGCCAAGGGCGTCGTATGGGCCAGCGCGGCTTGGGCGTCGGCATCCCCTTTGAAGCGTTCCGTGGCCTCCGTTTGCGCGTCATCGCCATCGCTGGACGGGTCCAGTGGCGGCTGTCCGCCCTTGGGCGAGGCGAGCGTGATGTCCACGCCAGCATCTTTGAACACGTAGTAGGGGGCCGCAAATTCTTCGAGCCAGAAGCCCGTCTTTTTACCGGTGTCGCCCAGTTGATCATGGGACGTGAGAACCATCAGGAGTTTCATGGGTGCGCCTGTCGTGTTGTTTCGTCGTCTCCGGGTCAGTGAGGTCAACCCGGATGAGTTCAACGCGGCGCCAAGCAAACCGTTCCGACCCATGGGCCACCACGCCCAAGCCGCCAGACCGGGAAAGGGCTTAGCCCGAGCGGGCGAAAGACCGGTTATCTCTTTTCCCATGGGACCTCCGACAACCCCAACACATGTGGGCATCGCGACCCTAGATTCGCGCCGCGGTCCGGTGGGCTTGACAGAGAAACGCCGCCCACACCGATTTGGTGCTGGCGGCGCGTCATCGTCCGATGCCCTGATCCAGGGCGGGCAGATGCCCTACCGTGTCATCCCTCGCCGCCCAGGCAGGCCAGCAGGGCCGCAGCATTGGCGCGCATCAGATCGGCATAGAGGTCCGGCCCGGGCGTTTGTTCCGCGCCAAGCGGGTCAATGATGCCCGTGCTCAGATCCGATCCTTCGGCAACCGTAGCCACCAACCGGGGGTTGAACTGGGGCTCGGCCAAGACGCAAGCGATGTTGTCCGCGCGGAGGCGGTCACGGATTTCCGTCAGGCGCGCAGGGCTCGGGTCACTGGCATCCCCCAGCGAGATCGCGCCCGCTGCTGCAAGACCGATGTCTGCCTCAAGGTACTGGTAGGCGTCGTGGAAGACGATGAACGGCACATCGGCCACGGGGGCGAGGTCGACCTTGATCTCCTCCACCAACTGGCTCAGCTCGGTCTGGGCGGTCGCGGCATTGGCACGATAGGTCTCGGCGTTCTCCGGATCGCGCGCGGCCAGGTCGTTCGCGATCAGCGACAGCCAGGTCGCCGCATTTGCCGGGGACAACCAGGCGTGCGGGTCTGTCCCATCGTGGTCATGGCCTTCATGGCCAGCGTGATCTTCTTCGCCCTCGTAGTGATCGTCGTGCTCGGCGTGGTCTTCGTCGCCGTGGTAGTGATCGTCATGTTCGGCGTGCTTTTCTTCGCCATGATCGTGCTCGTCATGCTCGGCGTGATCTTCTTCGCCGTGGTGGTGATCGTCGTGCTCGGCGTGGTCTTCGTCGCCGTGGTGGTGATCGTCATGTTCGGCATGGCCTTCGTCACCGTGATCGTCGTGGTCCGCGTGGTCTTCTTCACCATGGTCATGGTGGTCGTCGTCCGCGTGATCCCCGTGCCCGTGGTCGTCGTGGTCACCATGATCGTGGGCGTCGAAGGATGCGCCTTGGCGGAACGGGAGTGTCCGGGTGCCATCTGCGTCCAGCAGACCGACGATGGCGGCATCTTCGGCCAAAGACCCAAGGGCGCCCTCCAACCAGGGCGACAGCTCTTCGCCGATCCAGAACACGACCTCCGCGTCCTGAAGGCTTTGGGCCTCGGACGGGCGCAGCGAATAGGCGTGTGGCGAGGCCAGCGCAGGGATCAGCAACTCTGGGGTGCCAACGCCCTCCATCACCTGCGCCACAAGCGAATGAACCGGCGCAATGTCCACGACAACGCGAGGCACCTCCGCAAGGGCGGGCAGGGGGGTCAAAGCAGCTGCGGCAACGGTCGTGAGGAGCGTTCTGGACATTCGAGATCCTGTTATTTTATAACACGAAGGCGCCTTAAATGATATAAAGTAACATGACAAGCGATTCCAAGGACGCGATCAGGTCCGGTACGACCGAGAGCGGAGCCATCGGGTTTTCCTCCCATGACCACGCCATCTGCGTTGCGTCCGCCCTTGGGGCGGCTGATCGTCGGAGCGCCGCCGAAGGGCTGCGTCTGACGCCGGTGCGCCGTAAAACCCTGGAGGTCCTGTTGCGGGCGCACAAGGCGATGGGCGCCTATGCGATCTTGGATGAGTTGCGGGCTGCGGGCTTCGGCTCTCAACCGCCAGTTGCCTATCGGGCCCTAGAGTTTTTGGCCGCCCATGGCTTTGTCCATAAGATAGAGCGTCTGAATGCGTTTGTGGCCTGCGTTGATCCGGGGTGCCGACAGGACCCGGCGTTCATGATCTGCAAGGTCTGTGATGCGGTGGCCGAAGCCCCGTTGGAGCCCTTGCGCCAAGTTCTTGGCTCCGTTGCCAGTGCTGCCGGATTTGAGATTGAACGCACGGTGGTCGAGACCGTCGGCGTCTGCTCAAAATGTGCCGAGGCCGCGCGATGAGCTTGATTGACCTCCAGCATCTGACGCTGCGCTACGGCGGTAACACGGTCCTGCGCGACGTTAACCTAAGCGTGACCCCGGGTGAGATCGTCACCATTGTTGGGCCGAACGGCTCGGGCAAGACCAGTCTGTTGCGGGCGGCAATTGGCGCCCTGACCCCGGCGTCCGGGCGGGTCGTGCGGGCTCCGGGGCTGACCATTGGTTATGTGCCGCAAAAGCTGCACGTGGACCCGACCTTGCCGTTGACTGTGGATCGCTTCATGCGCCTGGCGCCGGGGGTGCGTCGGGGGACGGGGGCGGTGCGCGCGGCCTTGGCCTCGGCCGGGGTGGCGGCGCTGGAACGCCGTCAGATGGCGGATTTGTCGGGCGGCCAGTTTCAGAGGGTGCTGCTGGCGCGGGCCTTGATCCGAAAACCCGATCTTTTGCTGCTGGACGAGGCCACGCAGGGGTTGGATCAGGCGGGGTCCGCCGCGTTCTATCAACGGATCGAACAGGTCCGCCACGAAACCGGATGTGCCGTTTTGATGATCAGTCACGAACTGCACGTGGTCATGAGCACCTCGGATCGCGTCATCTGCTTGAACGGCCATGTATGTTGCGAGGGCACGCCCGAGGTCGTCGCCTCGGCGCCCGAATACCGCGCCTTGTTCGGAACGGGCACGGGCGGGGCGCTGGCGCTCTACCGGCATGACCATGACCACAAACACGACGATGGGTGCGGCCATGGTGCTGCGGCTCACGCGCGAGAGGCCGCTGAGTAATGTTGGACGATTTCATGGTTCGCGCGACGCTGGCCGGTGTCGGTGTGGCCTGCGCAGCGGCGCCGCTGGGGTGCTTCGTGGTTTGGCGCCGCATGGCCTATTTCGGAGATGCAACGGCCCACGCGGCCATGCTCGGCGTGGCGTTGTCCTTGGCCCTGCAAACCTCCGTGTTTGTCGGGACCGTGGCTGTTGCCCTGGCCATGGCGGTCACTGTGACGGTTCTGTCGGGCCGGGGCTATGGCATGGATACGCTGTTAGGCGTGTTGGCCCATTCCGCGCTGGCGGCGGGCCTTGTGGCCGTGTCTTTTCTATCGGGCGTCCGCCTTGATCTGATGGCCTATCTGTTTGGCGATCTGCTGGCCGTAGGCCGCCTGGATCTGGCGGTGATCTGGGGCGGGGCGGCCCTGGTTGTGGTCTTGCTGGCGTGGCGATGGTCGGCGCTGCTTCTGTCGACGTTGAACGAAGAACTGGCCCGGGCGAGCGACATCGACCCCCGGCGGGAGGAGATGTTTCTGACGGTTGCCTTGGCGATCACGGTCGCCGTGGCGATCAAAGTCGTGGGCGTTCTGTTGATTGCAGCTATGCTGATCGTCCCCGCCGCCGCGGCGCGGGGCCTGTCTCGCACACCCGAAGTGATGGCCATTCTTGCAGGAGCCATTGGCAGTTTCTCGACTGTGGCGGGGCTGCGTGCGGCTTATGTGTTCGACACGCCCGCGGGCCCGTCCATCGTTTGTGTGGCCGCCGCCTGTTTCCTTGCCGTGACCCTCGCGACGGGTGTAGGGCGCCGTGGCGCGCGGCGGGGGTGATCACTGGCCCTCTGCGCGGCGTGACGTGGCGCGTCGTTTGGGCATCTGCACGACCGTATGGGACGGTGGCATCCTCAGAGTGATGAAACCCTAGGCAGCGCGGGCGCCTGCGCCTCAATTGATGGCACGTGTCGCGGACACCTCCGTGCCCGTTGCGGTTGCCGCTGGCGAGCCCCTGAAGACGGACCCAAAGAACCCCTATGCAAACAAGCCTCCGTATTTTGGTGGTCGAGGCCGATGAGGATCGGGCCCGGCAAATCATAGACGCCCTCGTCGAAGCGGGGTGGTCCGATGTCCATGCGTTGGCACAGGTGTCGGGGCTAGATCGGGCGATCCGGACCATCTCGCCCGATATCGTTCTGATCGACATCGCAAACCCGGATCGCGATACGCTGGAGCACCTCAGCCTGGTCAGTGACCCCAAGGCGCGCCCGGTGGCCATGTTCGTGGATCAAACCGATGACGAGTTAACTCGCGCTGCCCTGAACGCTGGGGTCAGCGCCTATGTCGTCGACGGGCTGACGCCGACGCGGATTAAGTCGGTCCTCGAAACCGCCATCGCGCGGTTCCACGTCATGCGGCAAATGCAGTCGGAACTGGATGCGGCGAAGCGGGCGCTAGAGGATCGCAAGACCATCGACCGCGCGAAGGGCATCCTGATGCGACAGCGCGGCATTGGCGAGGAAGAAGCCTATGGCCTGCTGCGCCGGACCGCCATGGATCAGGGCCGCAAGGTGATCGAGGTGGCCCAGGCCCTCGTCACGGCAGCGGATCTCTTGTCATGAGCAGTCTTCCTCTCACGCTCGGATTTGTTCCGCTGATCGACTGCGCACCCTTGGTGATTGCGCGGGAACTGGGGTTTGCCGAGGATGAGGGCCTTGCCCTGACCTTGCTGCCACAGCCGTCATGGTCAGCGCTGCGGGATATGCTGGCCCTGGGCCATCTGGACGCCGCCCAGATGCTGTCGCCCATGCCTGTGGCCATGTCGCTCGGGTGGGGAGGGTTGGCGGCCCAGGTCGATGCGTTGATGGTTCTGTCGGTGAACGGGACCGTTTTTGGCCTGTCCCGTGACTTTGCGGCCCGTCTGCCAAGCCATCCAGGCTTTGGCGATCCGGTCGCTGCCGCCCGCGCCTTGGCCCAGGCCCAGGATAGCCCCATCCGTGTGGGCGTGCCGTTTCCTTATTCCATGCACCGCCTGTTGCTGGACTATTGGGTGGAGTTCTCGCCGGAGTTGGATGCCAGCCAGTTTGAGATTGTCACCGTTCCGCCGCCGCGCATGGCCGATGCCGTGGCCCAAGGCACGCTCGATGCCTTTTGGGTGGGCGAGCCGTGGGGGTCTGCTGCTGTTGCGCGGGGCGTGGCTGATCTGGTCCTGCCTGGCCGGGCGATCTGGGCCTTTGCGCCTGAAAAGGTCCTAGCCGCGCGGCATGGGTGGATTGCGGAGAACCCGGAGACCGTCAGCGCGCTGATCCGTGCGGTCCATACGGCGGCCCATTGGCTGGACACGCCGCGTAACACATCGTTGGCGGTTGAGATCCTCGCGCGCAGTGAGCATTTGGATTTGCCGCGTGAAACGATTGACCCCGCCCTCTCGGGACAACTCAGCCCAGCGTTGGGACATGCCCCGGTGCCCGTGGATCGGTTCCTGATGTTCCATCGCAATACGGCGACATTCCCGTGGCGCAGCCAAGCCGCGTGGATCGCAGCGCGCCTGGGCGCCGACGCCGCCGAGCAGGAGCGTGCGCGCGATTTCTATCGCTCGGACATATATCGCGACAGTCTCGGGCCGATCGGTGTGGATCTGCCAGGCGCCTCGGAAAAGGTCGAAGGCGCCATGCGCCATGCGACCGCCGTTGCCTCTAGCCGAGGCCATATGATTCTGGGGCCAGATGCCTTTTTCGATGGCGGGACTTTCGACAGACACCCGAAAACCTGACCAAAAAATAGGCAGCCGCGGCATTGCGGCATTTTTCGGGCCTCTGTCGGGAACACCATTTTGACCCTTCAAAGGCGGTCTGACACAACAGCGTTAAGGGCATCGCAGCCCGCACCAAGGTGTCACTGCCGACATCTACCTCTTCAGAGCAACGCCGCTCGCATCCACCGGGATCCCTCCCTCTCTCGGTGACTGCGCGCGGCGTTTTTTCGTTTCCAGGCCTCTTTGTGGGCCGCAAGTGAAGGACCTCCTCCATGAAAACTCTCGCGACACTCGCGCTGGCGACGACCTGCCTGACGGCCTTGCCCGCCGCCGCCTACCTGGAACTTGAGAAAGACGAGCTGACCTTCGGCTTCATCAAGCTGACCGACATGGCGCCGCTGGCCGTGGCTTACGAGAACGGCTACTTCGAGGACGAAGGCCTGTTCGTGACCCTGGAGGCCCAGGCCAACTGGAAGGTTCTGCTGGACGGCGTCATCGGCGGCCAATTGGACGGCGCGCACATGCTGGCCGGTCAGCCCCTCGCGGCGACCATCGGCTACGGCACTGAAGCCCACATCATCACCCCCTTCTCGATGGACCTGAACGGCAACGGCATCACCGTGTCGAACGAGATCTGGGAGCAGATGAAGCCGAATATCCCTAAGATGGATGACGGTCGTCCCCAGCACCCGATCAGCGCCTCGGCCCTGGCCCCGGTGGTTGAGGACTACAAAGATCAGGGCATCCCCTTCAACATGGGCATGGTGTTCCCCGTTTCGACCCACAACTATGAGCTGCGCTACTGGTTGGCCGCTGGTGGGTTGGAGCCTGGCTACTACTCGCCCGAGGATATCTCCGGTCAGATCGGCGCCGATGTGCTGCTGTCCGTGACGCCTCCGCCCCAGATGCCCGCCACCATGGAAGCCGGCACCATCTTTGGCTACTGTGTGGGTGAGCCCTGGAACCAGCAGGCCGTGTTCAAAGGCATCGGCGTTCCGGTCATCACCGACTACCAGCTTTGGAAGAACAACCCCGAGAAGGTCTTTGGCCTGTCCGCTGAGTTCGCGGCTGAGAACCCCAACACGACCCTCGCCGTGACGAAGGCGCTGATCCGGGCTGCGATCTGGCTGGACGAGAACGACAACGCCAACCGCCCCGAAGCGGTGGAGATCTTGTCGCGGTCCGAGTACGTCGGCGCCGACTACGATGTGATCGCGAACTCGATGACCGGCTTCTTCGAGTTCGAGAAGGGCGACAAGCGGGACATCCCCGACTTCAACGTGTTCTTCCGCTACAACGCGACCTACCCCTTCTATTCGGACGCCATTTGGTACCTGACCCAGATGCGCCGCTGGGGCCAGATCGCCGAGCCGAAGTCCGACGAGTGGTTCATCGAAACCGCCAAGGAAGTCTACAAGCCCGAGATCTATCTGGAAGCCGCTCGCTTGCTGGTGGACGAAGGCCTCGCCAATGAAGCTGACTTCCCCTGGGACAGCGATGGCTTCAAGGCGCCGACCCCTGCCGAAGATATCATCGACGGCATCGCCTATGACGGCCGCGCGCCCAACGCCTACCTCGAAAGCCTGCCGATCGGCCTGAAGGGTGAGCAGATCATCGTCGGCAACGAGATCCAAGGCTGATCCGGGTCGGGCGGGACGACGCTCGCTGCCTGTTGGCAGCCTCGCCCCGCCCACCCTCCCATCTCTCTCCGAGGACAGACGTTATGACCGCCATCGACCCCGATACCCTCAGCCGGGAAGCCCGCAAGGAGCGGCTGTTTTCCCGCATCAACAAGGCCGACAGCTGGTTTCAGGTTCTGGGCCTGGCCTGGCTGACGCCGGTTCTCAAGGCCCTCGCAGGCGATAACCCCAAGGCGCAGATGAAAGACATCTGGCAGCTGCTGGGTGTGCCACTGCTGGCCATCGCGCTGTTCCTGACCGCTTGGGCCGTGCTGGCACCCAAGGTGCAGACATCGCTGGGCGCCGTGCCCGGACCCGCTCAAGTGTGGGAGCAGGTCGGAAACCTGCATGCGGACGCCGTGCGCGAGCGCGAGAAGGAAGCCGCCTTCTTTGAGCGCCAAGAGGCGCGCAATGCTGAATTCATTGCCAACGGACAGCCTGAGCGGGTGCGCGAGCGCGCCTACACGGGCAAGCCGACCTACTACAATCAGATCTGGACGTCGATTAAGACGGTGTTCTTTGGCTTTCTGATCGCGTCGGTCGTGGCCATTCCGCTGGGCATCGCCGCGGGACTGTCAAAGACGGCCAACGCCGCGTTGAACCCGCTGATCCAGATCTTCAAGCCGGTCTCGCCCTTGGCGTGGTTGCCCATTGTGACGATGATCGTCTCGGCGGTCTATGCGTCCAACGACGGGCTCTTCTCCAAGTCGTTCCTCATCTCGGCCATCACGGTGACGCTCTGTTCGCTGTGGCCGACGCTGATCAACACCGCACTGGGTGTGAGCAGCATCGACAAGGACCTCGTGTCGGTCAGCCGCGTGCTGAAAATGGGTACCTGGACCAAGATCACCAAGCTGGTGCTGCCCTCGGCCCTGCCGCTGATCTTCACCGGTCTGCGCCTGAGCTTGGGTGTTGGCTGGATGGTGCTGATCGCCGCCGAGATGCTGGCGCAGAACCCCGGCCTGGGCAAATTCGTCTGGGATGAGTTCCAGAACGGCTCCTCGCAGTCGCTGGCCAAGATCATGGTGGCCGTCTTCACCATCGGGATCATCGGCTTCCTGCTGGACCGCGTGATGTACGCCCTCCAGTCCATGTTCACCTTCACGAACAATCGGTGAGCGCCATGGCGATGATTGAGTTCAAAAACGTCTCCAAGAGCTTCGGCGAAGGCGACAGCAAGACCGAGGTCCTCAAGGACATCAGTCTGAGCGTAGAGGAGGGCGAGTTCCTCGTCCTCCTGGGGTTCTCCGGCACGGGGAAGACCACCTTGATCAACCTGATGGCTGGGCTGGAGCATCCAACGAAGGGCGAGGTCCTGTGCAAGGGCCAGCCCATCACCGGACCGGGGCCCGAGCGGGGCGTGATCTTCCAGAGCTATTCCTTGATGCCCTGGTTGACGGTCAACGGAAACGTCTCGCTGGCCGTGGACACGATGTTCCCGGGCCTGTCCAAGGCGGAACGGGCCGAGAAGGTGGACCATTACGTCAAAATGGTTGGTCTGGGCCATGCCACCACCCGCCGTCCTGCGGAGTTGTCGGGTGGGATGCGTCAACGGGTGAACGTCGCCCGGGCGCTGGCCATGAACCCCGAGGTCCTTTTGCTGGATGAGCCGCTGTCGGCGCTTGACGCGTTGACACGTGCGAACCTGGCCGACGAGATCGAAGGGATCTGGCAGACCGACAAGAAGACCTGTGTTCTGATCACCAACGATGTGGACGAAGCCATCATCCTAGCTGACCGCATCGTGGCCCTGAACCCAGACGGCACCTTGGGTGCGGAGTTCCGTGTCAGCCTGCCGCGTCCGCGCGACCGGATGGAGATGAACCACAACGAGACCTTCAAGACCCTCCGCGCTGAGGTCACGAAGTATCTGATGGACGTGGGCATCGAGGCCAAGGTTGAAGGCACCCGCATTCTGCCCGACGTGACGCCGATCCATGGGACGGCTGATCCTGAACTGCCGTCCGCAGTGGCCGATGCGCAGAAGGGGATGATCGAAGATCGCTTCCTGGACTTCAGCCAGTTGCACAAGGTCTATCCGACGCCCAAGGGCCCGCTCACGGTGGTCGAGGACTTTGACCTCAAGATCAACCGGGGGGAGTTCATCTCGCTGATCGGGCATTCGGGCTGCGGCAAGTCCACGGTTCTGACCATGGCCGCCGGTCTCAACGACATCTCCAAGGGCGCCATCAAGCTGGATGGGCGCCACGTAGAGGGCGCCGACCCAGAGCGCGCCGTGGTGTTCCAGTCGCCGAACCTCTTCCCCTGGCTGACCGCCAAGGAGAACGTGGCCATCGGTGTGGACAAGGTCTATCCGCGCGCGTCCCAGGCCGAACGCCAGGACGTGGTGGAATACTACCTGGAACGCGTTGGTCTGGCCGACAGCATGGACAAGGGGGCCGCTGATCTGTCGAACGGCATGAAGCAACGGGTCGGAATTGCCCGCGCCTTCGCCCTGTCGCCCAAGTTGCTGCTGCTGGATGAGCCCTTCGGGATGCTGGACAGCTTGACGCGTTGGGAACTGCAGGAAGTTCTGATGGAGGTCTGGTCGCGGACCAAGGTCACCGCGATCTGCGTCACCCACGACGTGGACGAAGCGATCCTGCTCGCTGACCGGGTGGTCATGATGACCAACGGCCCGCAGGCCACCATCGGCAAGATCGTCGATGTGGACCTGCCGCGCCCGCGGACCCGTAAGGCCCTGTTGGAGCATCCCGACTACTACGCCTATCGCCAAGATGTGCTCGACTTCCTGGAGGAATATGAGCACGGCGCGAAGCCCAAGCCGAAGGCCAAGCCCTCGGCCATCGCGGCGGAGTAACGGCCATGACCCCGCAGCAGATCACGCTCGTGCAGGACAGTTTCGCCAAGGTGCGCCCCATTCAGGACGCGGCGGCGGCGATCTTCTACGACCGGCTGTTCGCCATCGCCCCCGAGGTCCGTCCCCTGTTCAAAGGCGACATGACCGAACAGGGCGCCAAGCTGATGGCGACGCTGTCGGTAGTGGTGAATGGCCTGCGCGACCTGGGACCGATTGTCCCCGTCGCGCAGGATCTGGCCCGCAAGCACGTGAGCTACGGGGTCACGGCAGAGCACTATCAACCGGTGGGGGCAGCCTTGATCTATGCGCTGTCCCAAGGCCTTGAGGATGATTTCACCGACGACGTGAAGCAGGCCTGGCTCACCGCTTATGGAACCCTTTCGGCGGTCATGATCGACGCCGCCTATGGCACGCAAGAGGCCCAAGCATGACACAGAAACTGATCGTGATCGGGGCCGGCATGGCCTCGGGCCGAGTGCTGGAGCACTTGGTCGAGCAGGCCCCGGATGCCTATGACATCACTCTCTTCAACTCGGAGCCGCGCGGAAACTATAACCGCATCATGCTCAGCCCCGTTCTGGCGGGCGACAAGACCTACGAAGAGATCGTCACCCATGACGACGCTTGGTACGCCGAGCATGGTGTCGATTGCCGCTTCGGTCAGCGGGTCGAGGGGATCGACACAGCCGCCAAAACGGTCACCGCGCCGGGCGGTGAGGTGCTCTCCTACGACAAGCTGGTGTTGGGCACCGGGTCCAATCCCTTCATGATCCCGCTGCCGGGCCATGATCTGGAAGGTGTGATCGCCTACCGCGATCTGGAAGACACCGAAAAGATGATGGAGATGGGCGCGGGCCATAAGGTCGTCGTCATCGGTGGGGGTCTGCTGGGGTTGGAAGCCGCCGCTGGCATGGCCGCGCGCGGTGTCGACGTCACGGTCATCCACATCATGGGCCACCTGATGGAGCGTCAGTTGGACGAAAGCGCAGGTTTCCTGCTGCGCCGGGCGCTGGAAGACAAGGGCATCACGGTCAAGTGTCAGGCGAACTCCAAGGAGATCCTGGGCGAAAACGGCAAGGTCCGCGCGCTGCTGCTGGATGACGGAACGGAGTTGCCCTGCGACCTGCTGGTCATGGCGGTGGGCATCCGCCCGAACGTCGCCCTGGGCAAAGAGGCCGGTCTGGCCGTCGGACGCGGGATCCACGTGGATGACCAGATGGTCACCTCGGACCCGGACGTTCTGGCAGTCGGCGAATGCGTCGAACACAACGGCGCGGTCTTCGGTCTGGTGGCCCCGCTCTATGATCAAGCCAAGGTCGCGGCCCAGACCCTGTTGGGCGAAGACGCGGCCTTCGTGCAGAAAGAACTGTCCACCAAGCTGAAGGTGACGGGTTGTGATCTGTTCTCCGCCGGTGACTTTGCTGAGGGCGAGGGGCGCGAGGACATCGTTTTCCGTGACCCGGCGCGGGGTGTTTATCGCCGTCTGGTGATCGAGAGCGACGTGATCGTCGGCGCGGTGATGTATGGCGATACCGCCGACAGCAATTGGTTCTTTGGCCTCATCAAGGACAAGGAAAACATCGCCGAGATGCGCGATACTGTCATCTTTGGGCCTGCCTACCAGGGGGGTGCCCCCCTGGACCCTTTGGCGGCCGTTGCAGCCTTACCGCGTGACGCGGAGATCTGTGGCTGCAACGGCATTTGCAAAGGACAGATCGAAGACGCCATCGCGGCCGGAGCCACGGACCTAGGCGCCATCAAGGCGACCACCAAGGCCTCCGCTTCCTGTGGGACCTGCACCGGTCTTGTGGAACAGGTTCTGGCCGTCACGCTGGGCGACGATTTCGTTATGCCAGCGGCCCAGACGATGTGTGGCTGCACCGACATGACCCACGAAGACGTGCGGCGCATGATCAAATCGCAAAAGCTGACCTCGATGCCCGCCGTCTGGCAAGCCTGCGACTGGAAAACGCCTGACGGGTGCCATGTCTGCCGCCCGGCGCTGAACTACTACCTGTTGGCCGATTGGCCGCTGGAGTACGCCGACGACCCGCAGAGCCGGTTCATCAACGAGCGGAAGCACGCCAACATCCAAAAGGACGGCACCTTCAGTGTCGTGCCGCGCATGTGGGGCGGTGTGACCACGCCGTCTGAACTGCGCGCCATAGCCGATGCCGCCGAGAAATACGACGTGCCAACCGTCAAGGTGACGGGCGGTCAGCGTATCGACCTGTTGGGCGTCAAGGGCGAGGATCTGCCAGCCATCTGGAAGGACCTCAACGACGCGGGCATGGTTTCCGGCTATGCCTATTCCAAGGGGCTGCGGACGGTGAAGACCTGTGTGGGCACCGACCACTGCCGGTTTGGCACCCAGGATTCCACGGGCTTGGGCATCAAGCTTGAAAAGATCCTCCACGGCGCCTGGACGCCCCACAAGTTGAAGCTGGCGGTGTCGGGCTGCCCTCGGAACTGTGCCGAGGCGACCTGCAAGGACATCGGGATCATTTGCGTGGACTCGGGCTACCAAGTCTCCATCGGTGGTGCCGCCGGTATGGACGTCAAAGAGACGGAGCTATTGATCCAGGTCCCGACCGAAGACGAGGCCATCGCCGTCGTCTGCGCCGTGACCCAGCTGTACCGTGAAAACGGCAAGTACTTGGACCGGATCTATAAGTGGTTGGCCAAGGTTGGCATGGATTGGGTGAAGGAACAGATCGAAGACGAAGCCACGCGCGCCGCGCTGGTTGATCGCTTTGAGATTAGTCAATCCGTCTATCGCCATGATCCTTGGGCGCAGCACGCTGCTGAAAAGCCCCAGAGCTATCAACCCCTTGCAAACCTGTCGCTGGAGGCTGCCGAATGACCGATTGGATCGATGTGAGTGCGCTCGAAGACGTTCCCGTCCGGGGCGCGCGGGTGGTGAAGACGGCCCTGGGCTGTGTCGCGGTCTTCCGCACGGGGGCCGACACGGTCCACGCCTTGGACAATGCCTGCCCCCACAAGGGCGGGCCTCTGGCCGAGGGGATCGTCCACGGCACGTCGGTGACCTGCCCGCTGCACAACTGGGTCTTTTCGCTGGAAACCGGTGAGGCCCAGGGTGCCGACGAAGGCCGGGTCAACACCTACCCGGCGCGGGTCGAAGACGGGCGCATTCTGCTGGAAGCGGCGTTCCTGCGCGCGCGTGTGGCCGCCGAATGACTCTAACACGCACCACCTGTCCCTATTGCGGCGTTGGCTGCGGCGTCCTCGCGGGCGCTGACGGCACCATCCAGGGTGATCCGAAGCACCCTGCGAATTTCGGTCGCCTGTGTTCCAAAGGCTCGGCCTTGGGCGAAACCATCGACCTGAGCGGGCGGCTACTGTCGCCTAAGGTAGATGGCCAGACCACCGACTGGGACACCGCCTTGGACCGGGTGGCGCGCGCGTTTTCCGATGCGATTGCCGAACACGGGCCCGACAGCGTGGCCTTCTACGTGTCCGGCCAGATCCTGACCGAGGACTACTACGTCGCCAACAAGCTGATGAAGGGCTACATCGGCTCGGCGAACATCGATACGAACTCCCGGCTTTGCATGGCGTCGTCGGTGGCGGGGCATAAGCGGGCCTTTGGCACAGATACCGTGCCCGGCACCTATGAGGACCTGGAAGAGGCGGATCTGATCGTACTCGTCGGCTCTAACCTGGCGTGGTGCCATCCGGTGCTGCACCAGCGGATCGCGGCGGCGAAAGCGGCGCGGCCCGAGATGCGGGTGATAAACGTCGATCCACGGCGCACGGCAACGACCGATCTGGCCGATGTCCATCTGCGGATCTTGCCCGATGGCGATGCGGCCCTCTTCAACGGGTTGCTGGCCCATCTGGACAGCACCGGGGCTGTGGATCGTGCCTATGTGGACGCCCATGTGAACGGCTTCGATGCCGCGCTGGCCCAGGCACAGGCCGAAGACCCGACCGCCTCGGGGCTGAGCGCCGAAGACCTTGCAGCCTTCTACGCCGAATGGACAGGTACGCAGAAGGTCGTCACCGTCTATAGTCAGGGCGTGAACCAGTCTTCTTGCGGCACCGACAAAGTAAACGCGATCCTGAACTGCCATCTGGCCACGGGGCGGATTGGCACCCCCGGGTGTGGTCCTTTCTCGGTCACCGGGCAGCCAAACGCCATGGGCGGGCGCGAGGTTGGCGGCTTGGCCAACATGCTTGCTAACCATTTGGATCTGGAAAACGCGGACCATCGCGCCTGTGTTCAGACCGCGTGGGACAGTCCGACCATGGCCGACCACGCAGGCTTGAAGGCCGTCGATCTGTTCCAAGCCTGCGCCGATGGTCGGATCAAGGCGCTTTGGGTCATGTCCACGAACCCGGCGGTCAGCCTGCCGGACTCGGATGGGGTGGCTGCTGCCATCGCCAAAGTACCCTTCGTCGCCGTGACCGACATTATGGAGAACACGGATACCGGCGATTTGGCCCATGTGCTGCTGCCCGCCGCCGGTTGGGGTGAAAAGGACGGCACGGTCACCAACTCGGAACGTCGGATTTCGCGGCAACGGGCCTTCTTGCCTGTGCCCGGCGACGCGCGCCCCGATTGGAAGATCATCTGTGACGTGGCCGCCCGTATGGGATGGGCCGATGCCTTTGATTTCGAGACGCCAGAGGCCGTCTTCGCCGAATATGTTGCCCTATCCAAAGCCGCAGAACCTTTTGCGCGCGACCTGGATCTGAGCGTCTTCGAAGGTGTTGATTATGCCGGTTTGGAACCAACCCAATGGCCCGCCAATGACCGCCGCTTCTTTGCAGACGGGGCGTTTTACCACGCCGACGGAAAGGCCAAGATGTTGCCCGTCGTCGCGCCGCAGCCACGCAATCAGGGTCTGAGGCTCAATACCGGACGCAACCGGGATCAGTGGCACACGATGACGCGCACCGGTAAGGCCCCGCGGTTGGGCGCCCATCTGGCGGAACCTTACCTGGAGGTGCATCCCGACGATGCCGCGCGGGCCGAGGTTACGGTGGGGGATCTCGTGCGCGTAAGCAGCGGGCGGGGCGATGCGATCCTGCGCGTCTTGGTGACCGACCGTGTGGCACCGGGACAGCCTTTTGCGCCCATGCATTGGACGCGCCAACTGACAAGCCGCAGCACCGTCAACAGCCTCGTGACCTCGACGGTCGATCCGATCTCGGGCCAACCCGCCCTCAAGGGGGCTGGCGTTGTGATCGAGCGGTTCACAGCGGCCTGGTACGGGTTCGCGGCCAGTGTGGTGCCACTCGCCCCGCGCCAAGCCTATGCCGCCGTGGCGCGCACCCGCACGGGGTGGCAGGTGGAACTTGCCGGGACCGAGGCGCCCTCGGATTGGGAGGCAGAGGCCCGCGCCGCAACCGGTATCAGCGACGGCGAAGTCTCCATGGTGCAAGATCCGGCCACCGGTGGGGTCCGCGTTGCTCTGTCCCGCGATGGGGTCATCGTTGCTTTGTTTTTCGCCGCCCCCACGCCGGTGGAGGTCGCCCGCAGCCACGCGATCGCGCTAGTCGGCACCGAGACGCCGCCGCTGCAAGCGCTGGCAGGCCGCGTGCCCAGCGACCGTCCTGATCCTGGCGCGACTGTTTGCGCCTGTTTCGAGGTGGGACGGAACACCTTGCTTGCGGCTGTCGCCGAAGGCGCGACCACGGTCGAGGCGCTTGGGGCCAAGACCTGCGCGGGCACCAACTGCGGATCCTGCAAGCCGGAACTGGCGGCTCTGATCGCCGCCGCCCGCGTGCCAATGGCCGCGGAATGAGCCTGGGGCCCTACGTCCGTATTGTGGCGCGGGGCCAGGGCCGCGCCCGCCCCCTGACGCGGGAGGAGGCGCAGGAGGCCATGGCGTTGATCCTCGAAGGCCGCGCCGCGCCCGAGGCGGTTGGCGGCCTTCTGATGGTTCTGCGTCTGCGCGGTGAAGTCCCGGAGGAGATAGCGGGCTTCACCGCCGCCCTGCGCGCCCATGTGACGGGCGACCTGTCACCCGCCGATCTGGATTGGCCCGCCTATGCGGCTGGTCGCACACGGGGGGCGCCCCTGTTCCTCTTGGCGGCGCGGGTGGTGAGCTTGGCGGGCTACTCCGTCTCAATGCACGGTTGGAACTCGCACCAAGTGGATGCCGCCGATCTCCGCGCGGCATTGCCGATGGCTGGGCCCGGCGTCACCTATACCCCGTTGGAAGATCTGTGCCCGCCCGCCTTCCGGCTGTTGCGGTTGCGCGACGATCTGGGTCTGCGGTCTTGTGTCAACACGGTCCTGCGCATGTGGAACCCCAGCGGCGCGCCCGCCACGGTTCAGGGTGTGTTCCATCCGTCTTACCGTAGCCTTCAGGCTTGCGCGGCGGAGCTGTTGGGTGACAGCGACTTGACCGTCATCAAGGGGGGCGGTGGTGAGTTCGAACGGAACCCAGGCAAGCCTTGCACCCTGTTTGGCCTGCGCGACGGCCAACATATCGAACACCCCGTGGCGCCATTGATGGATGAGGCGCGGCGCTTGCATGACCCAGATCGCGCCCTCGACTTGTCGGCGCTTTGGTACGGAGCAGAAGCGGACGACTACGCCATTGCCACGATCCAGGGGACGGCCGCGCTGGCCCTTTGGACGCTAAAGGCTCAGCCCACGATGGCCGCCTGCGAAACCCTGGCCCGCGACCTCTGGAGCCGTCGCCACGACACCGAAGGAATGACCGCATGAAGACGTTTCCCATGTTTCTGCAAATGGCCGGGCGCCGTGTGGTTATTGTTGGCGGTGGCGAACAGGCGGCGCAAAAGGCACGACTGATCCTGAAGACCGAAGCACGGATCGATGTGCTCGCCCCCAGTTTGGAAGAGGAACTTGCCGATCTGGCGGCGGCTGGTCGGGTCCATCACGACGCTGGACCGATCTCCGCCGCGCATTTCGCGGACACGTCACTCGTGTTCGTGGCCACTGGCTGTGCGGGGGCCGATGGGGCGCTGCATGCCTTGGCCAAGGCGGCGGGGACGACGGTCAACGTGGTGGACCGCCCCGACCTATGCGACGCGATCACGCCCTCCATCGTCGACCGCGACCCGGTGGTGGTGGCCATTGGCACGGAAGGCACGGCACCTGTCCTGGCCCGTCAAATCAAGACCCGGATGGAACAAGCACTGGAGCCGCGCCTGGGTGACTTGGCTGCGCTGGCCGGGCGGCTTCGGTCCTCGGCGGCGCAACGTTTGGGCCCGCGCGCGCGCCGCGACCTGTGGCGTTGGGTGTTCAATGACGCGCCCCGCGCGGTCCACGCCGGTGGCGCCGAGCGGGAAGCCGCCCAGCTCATCAAAGATGCGATCCGCACCGGAGACTTTGGCGCGAAAGCGGGCGGCAGTGTCGCGCTCGTCGGTGCGGGACCGGGGGCGGCGGATCTGATCACGCTGCGCGCGGTCCAGCGCCTGCAAGAAGCGGATGTGATATTCTACGATCGCTTGGTCGACCCCGAGGTGCTGGAACTTGCCCGCCGGGACGCGGAGCGCGTCTATGTGGGCAAGGCCCCCGGCTGCCATGCTTGGCCGCAAGAGCGGATCACGGCGATGCTCGTGGCGACGGCGCGCCAGGGAAAGCGTGTCGTGCGTCTCAAGAGCGGTGATCCCGGCGTGTTCGGGCGTGCGGCGGAAGAGTTGGAGGCCCTCAAGGGTGCAGACATTCCGGTCGAAATCGTGCCCGGTGTGACCTCGGCCAGTGGGGCCGCAGCGGCGGCGGGCGAGGTCCTGACGGAGCGTGGCAAGGTCGATACGCTCGTGCTGACGACCGGTCATTCAGAAATCCGCCCAGAGGCGCCCGAATGGTTTGATCGCCTGGTTCCGGGCACGCGGGTTGCGCTCTATATGGCGGTCCGCGCGGCGGGGGATGTGTCACGCCTGCTGGCCTCGGCGCCCCAGGCTGACCGGATCGAGATCTGCGTTGTGGCCAATGCCCAGACCGAGCATCAGCAAGTGGTGACCTGCACACCCCGCGCCCTGCCCACATGCCTGGAACGCCACGGGATCACGGATACGGCCATCATCTTCGTGACGCTTCCCAAAACGGCGGCCGTTGCCCCATTGAAGCAGATCGCCTGAAGCCTTTAGCGGGCGGTTTCCCGTATCAGCCGCCCAAGGCCGCCGTCTGGTACAGCTTCACCCGCAGTCCACCGTGGGCGATGGGGGCGCTTTCGGAAGCAAAGGGAAGGCCACTGGCTTTGGCCAAGCCGCCATCGCTTGTGACCATGGCAACACGCCAGCCCTGAAAGGCCTCGGTCATACGCGCCCCAAAGGCGGCGTAGAGGCCGAACAAGGATTTCCGATCCCCGATCCGCGCGCCATAGGGTGGATTGACGATGACCAAACCGGGTTCACCCTCTGGCGGTGTGGCCTCGCTGACGACGGCTTTGGTGAATGTGCATATGGGCGCCACGCCCGCCCGCTCCGCATTGTCGCGGGCGCGGGCAAAGGCCCCCGCGTCCCGGTCTGATCCGTGAAAGGCCAGATCGGGCAGGGGTGGCGGCGTCTGTGACCGCAGCGCAGCCCAGGCGTCTGGGTCAAAGGTTGCAAGCTGCTCAAAGGCAAAGGCGCGGTCCCGACCGGGCAGGACCCCCGCAGCAATCTCGGCGGCCTCGATCACAAAGGTCCCGGAGCCACACATGGGGTCCACGACGGCCTCTGTCCCAGTAAATCCGCTCGCCCGTAGGAGCAGGGCCGCCATCGTCTCGCGCAGCGGGGCCTTGCCCACGGCGGCCTTATGTCCGCGCTTGTGCAGGGGCGCGCCGGAGGTATCCACCGAGAGGATCACCAGATTGTCGTCGATCCGCGCCCGGATCACGACCTGCGCCTTGGGATCGATGGGGGCGCCTAGTTCCTCGGTGATGGCGGTTTCGATCCGCTGTTGGGCGGCACCCGCGTGATAGATCTTGGACTTGCGGTTGGTGGCGACCTCGACGCGCACGGGCACCTCGGGGCGCAAGACGTCGCCCCAGGGAAACTTGCGCGCCCGTTTGTCGAGCTGGGCCAAGTGGAAGGCGCGGAAGGCGCCCAGGCGCGCCTGCACCCGACCAGCGCCGCGCAGCGTCAGGTTCGCGCGCCAGACATCCGGCCAGCCGCCCTGGATGGTGACGCCGCCAGGATGGACGGTGGGGGCGTTGAAACCCGCGGCGGATACCTCTTGGGCGAGGATGTGTTCCAGGCCAGGCGGGGCCATCAAAAAGATCTCAAACGGGTCCATCCCGGCGCCTTAGCCGGTTCCAGGCCGCCCCGGTACTGAAATCGCACAAACCGTAGGAGAACGCCGTTGACTAGGGTCAGGACCCATTGATTTCCGTCTGATGGCGTGGGTCAGTCTTTGCAGACCGAGCGGTGAACATGTCCGATCGTTTCCGGCTGCTCGGGGGCCGTTGCTACGGCGCCAATTGGTTCGGAGAAGCACGGACAGACAGAAGGATACCCGCCTGTATCCCGAGCCGAAGCAGTGCAAGTAGCCCGTCAAATGCGACAAGCGGCGCCATAAACGCCGCAACCGTCCCTCTCGGGTCAGTGCTGCGCCCTCCCTGCTGGGCAGTGATCGAAGTACTATTCGGCAGACTAAAGGATTGGCGCCGCGCTGCGACACGATACGACAGGTGTCCAATGGCCATTATGACTGCCATCCCTTGCCGCTCGCGTGATTTACTGGCTATGGCATTCAACGAGTCCAGACCCCAGACGCCAATTGCGAATGAGAGTTGTTATGTCCTTGTCAAAGTTGTCTTTAATGCTCTGTTTGCTTGGTCTGGTTGGCTGCAGAATTCCGCCCGTCGACACGACGTTCATCAGCACGACACCAGCCGATGCCAAGAGCTTTGCCGTCGCAAAACAAGCCGTGAGAGCTTGTAGATCATTCACCAATCGCGAACGGAGCTTTCGACAGGCAGGCTTCGGCTATTCGACGCAACCCGTTGTTCTCAGGAACGGACGCGAAGCATTTCGTGTTGTCGTCTCGCCGCCGAACGATGCCGTGTCTGTGCTGATTGATGGGCGAACCTGTTATGTCGGCCTGGAGAATATGACTCCAAGCCAGTCTTACGAGCTTGCCCAAATCTGGGTTCATGCCTACAGCGCTCAACCCAATTCGGCCTATGGAGATGGATTGTCGGACCACGTTTCAGGGGCATGGCGAAATTTCTTCACGGAACCTGCGCGCTTCCCTGACAAAGCCCCGTATTATCATCGGATCTACATTGCCGCATATAAGACCTGGCCGCATGGTCCATATGACCCACAGGGCAATATAGCGTATAACGTCGGTGATGTTTTCCCGAAGAATACGCCAGGTGCCGCGGTGGAGCTGACGCACGCAATCGACTGTAAACCGATCGTCTCAACTGGGCCTCAATCGGGCGCATTCCTCCCTTGCTCAGGGCCCGCATTTAGACCGAAGTAGAACGTGCCTGACCAACGCCTTGCGCCATGAGGTTGATCAATCGTGCTTTAACACACTCTTCCCCAGGTGCGACCGAGAGACAGTGGACAAGTCGCAGGCCCGCGCCATCTCCCATGGTTCAACAGACGGAGAGTGGCATGAACGCCTTACAGGAGAGAGACTTCGACCAGAGCGACCGGGTTGTCGCACCGGCGCCCGCCGACACGCGGTTTGCCGCTGTGTATGAGACGTCGTTTCATCGCAACCGCTTGGCCGAGACCATGGCCCACGCCCGCGCCCAGGTTCAAGCGCACACGCAACACGCCAATGAGTCGACCAAGTCGATGCCCGCCGGAGACCCGGAGGCACCCGGCATGGCGCTCTACCTCAAAAGCGGTCGTGCTTCGATGTTTTTCCTGATCTGGGCGAGCTTTATCGCCCCGATCCTCTTGGTGCTCAGCCTCTGGGACTGATGGCCTAGGCCGTCTGTCCGAGCGCGAGGCTTGGGTAGAACGGCTCATACAGTGGCTCCAGCGTGTCGGTATCGAACAGAGACGACACGCTGGTGCCATTCCAGATGTTCAGGATCGCTTGGGTTAGCATGGGCGCCGTCGGAACGACCCGGATGTTCGGGCAGTCCAAGACAGGCTGGGGCTGGTCGATGGAGTCGGTGACGACCAGGCTTTTGAGGCGGGAATTCGTGATGCGACCAACCGCTGGGCCGGAGAGGACGCCGTGGGTGATGTAGGCGTGAACTTCTGTCGCACCTGCGTCGATCAAGACGTCTGCTGCCTTACAGAGTGTTCCCGCCGTGTCGCAGATGTCGTCGACGATGATACATTTCTTACCGGACACATCGCCGATCACTGTCATCTCTGACACTTCGCCGGCCTTCTCGCGGCGCTTGTCCACGATGGATAGCGGGGCATTGATCCGTTTGGCCAATTCCCGCGCGCGGGTCACGCCACCCACATCGGGTGAGACGACCATCACATCGTCCATGGACCCTTGGAAGTGGTGGCGGACGTCCAACTCAAAAATCGGGGACGCATAGAGGTTGTCGACGGGAATGTCGAAGAACCCTTGGATCTGAGCTGCGTGTAGATCCATCGTCAAAACCCGTTCCACGCCCGAATTTGCGATGAGGTTTGCAACAAGTTTGGCCGAAATGGGCGACCGGCTCTTTGTACGTCGATCCTGACGCGCATAGCCGAAGTAGGGGATGACGGCCGTGATCCGACCGGCTGAGCTGCGTTGCAAGGCGTCGGCCATGATCAGCAGTTCCATCAGGTTGTCGTTGGCCGGGTTCGAGGTCGGTTGGATGATGAACATGTCCTCGCCACGGACATTTTCGAAGACCTCCACAAAGATCTCACCGTCGTTGAACCGCTCGACCCGCGCATCGACCAGGCCAACGCGCATACCACGGTGCATGGACATGCGCCGGGCTATGCCCTGGGCCAAGGGTCGGTTCGCGTTACCGGACATGAGCTTGGGATCGGTGCTGGGCATGGGCAGACCTTTCGAATCGCAGCCAGGCAGGATGTCGCCGCCCTAGCACCCCATTGGCCAAACCGCCAAGCGTCTGTCATAGGACTGTTACGTCATGCGGCACCTTGGTCGAAGGTGTTTGGGGGCTCAGGCCACGCGCGGGACGCCGATTGCCCTTTGTTCCCCCTGGGCCTACGGTCCGCGAAAACGCCCCAGGGAGGCTTCTATGCACATCGACTACTACTTTGCGACGATTTCGCCGTTTACGTACCTGGCCGGAACGCGTCTGGAAGAGATCGCCGCCCGGCATGGGGCCACGGTCACCTATAAGCCATTGTCGATTATGGATCTCTTCGCCCGTACGGGGGGCACGCCGCCCAAGGATCGGCATGAAAGTCGCCAGGCCTATCGGCTGCAGGAGTTGCGGCGCTCGGCGGCCAAGGCCGGTGTGCCGATCAACCTGAAACCAGCCCATTGGCCGACGAACCCCGCGCCCTCGTCTTATGCGATTATCGCTGCTGCCAAGGATGGGTCGGGTGACATGGGCGCGCTGGTGTCCGGTTTGACGCGAGCCTGCTGGTCCGAGGAACGGGACATCGCCCAGGATGACGTCATCGCAGACGCCCTGGAGGCGGCGGGCTTTCCCCGGTCGCTGGTGAACGCAGGCCTTTTGGAAGGGGCCGAAATCTACGCCCGCAACCTCGAAGACGCCGTGGCCGCCGGAGCCTTTGGCGCCCCGTTCTACATCGTCGGAGGGGAACGCTTCTGGGGCCAGGATCGTCTTGACGACTTAGACGCCCACCTCGCCACTTTGGCGTAAACGCATGGTCCCTGTTCTGGCGCTCCATTGCGCCTTGGCATCGAGCGCAGCCTGGGGGCCGCTGGCGCGCGCCTGTGGGGCGCGGGATTGGATCACGCCCGACCTGCCGGGCCATGGCGCCGCGCCCGATTTTGATGGGCGGGGTCGGTTCATGGACGCGGCCCTCGAACGTGTCCAGGCAGCGATGCCGGACGGGGCCGTGGACTTGGTCGGGCATAGTTACGGCGCCGTCCTGGCGTTGCGCTTGCTTGTGGACCTGCCGGAGCGTTTTCGCAGTGTGACCCTGATCGAACCCGTCCTCTTCGCGGCGGCAGAGCCGGGCGCCCGTGCGCGCCACCGCGCCGAGATGGTGCCATTTGCGAAGGCTTTGGCCGGCGATGACCGAGACCGCGCGGCAGAAGTCTTTCACGGGTTGTGGGGGGAAGGGGCTTGGGCCGATCTGCCGCAACCTATCCGCCGCCACCTCGCAGCGCGCATTCACCTGATTCAAGCGACAGAACCAGAGGTTATGGACGACATCCATGGGATCCTGCCGCGCTTGCCAGCGGATCGGGAGGTGACCGTTATCCTACGCCAGGACCCGCCAGAGATCGTGTCCGCCATCGCCCAGGGTCTTGCCACACGGCTTCCCAAGCTTCGCAGGTATGGGATGGGGCAGGGCCACATGCTGCCCCAAACTGCTGTCTCAGACGTCGCCAAAGTGTTGCAGGCTGCCTGGTCCTGACCGCGCCCACGGTTTCGAGGAACGGGCAGCGTCGGCTTGGCACGAACTGCAGGGGGAATTTTGGGTGGCGGTGAACCGTGGCAACCGTCGAACATGTATTCCCGAGGACCTGTATATACAGGTGGGCGCCAGGTAACACGACCAGGATCGCGCCAGAGCCAGCTCCCTCGGAATTGCTTAAGGCCACCGGAATTATGTCGGATGACGAGAAGCACAGAAGCACCGCCGACCCAGGACATAGGTTTCGTCGCACGCCGCAGCAAGGGACAAGACCCGGGCCGGTGAAGGTCCTCCGCGCGCGTTTTGCCACAGGATTGGGACACCGCATGCGGGGCCGACAAAGGCCCTAGACCTATGTTTACTTTTTGTTCATGTTTGAGCCATGTCCACTCCCTCCGTCCAGACGGCCCAATCCACGGCGATCTCCGATGACACTGGCCTTCAGCCCGGCCAACTTCTTGCGCGCGGCGTGGCGCGCCACCTCCGGTCCCATGACTTTGCGTGTCTGGAGGAATTCGTGCCGGAACGGGGCAAGCGCCTCGATGTCATTGCCCTGGGTCCGAAGGGGGAGATTTGGGTGGTCGAGTGCAAATCCAGCCGGGTGGATTTCACGTCCGATGGTAAGTGGCAGGGATATCTGGAGTGGTCCGACCGCTTCTTCTGGGCCGTCGACACGGACTTCCCGACGGAGCTGTTGCCGCCGGACACCGGCCTGATAATCGCCGATGGCTTCGATGCGGAGGTCGTTCGAATGCCAGAGGCGACGGCATTGGCCCCCGCCCGACGCACGGCCCTCACCCGCCGCATTGCACGCGGTGCAATGCTGCGCCTTCAGGCCAGCCGTGATCCCTTGGGACAGACTGGGTTTTAGGGATTAGCGGCGTGCTTTGACGGCAAGGGCAGCAGCAGCGCGCAATTCCTCGGCGATTTCCAACGCTTCGTCGGGTTCGAAATCCATGGGGATCTCGACGCCACCGCCTTCCACGAACAATCGCACCATGCCGGCGTCGGTGGGCCCGATCTGCAGGTTCGCTTCGATATCGGATTCGTCATTAATTCCCATGCGGTGTGCCTAGACCTCCGCCTGCGCGCGCGCAAGACTGCGGCCATGGATGGGATCACAATCCGCGATTTGGTTCCCGGCGATGTGGGCTGGGTCTTGCAACGGCATGGCGAGCTCTATTGGCGGGACGAAGGCTATGACAGCCGGTTCGAGGTTTTGGTGGCCCGGGTCCTCGCTGACTTCCTGGAGGGGCGGCAGCCGTTGGAACGCGCCTGGATTGCCATCGATACCGATGGCGTGCGGCAAGGCTGCATTTTCTGTACCCGTCCCGCGCCCGATACCGCCAAGCTGCGGTTGTTCTTGGTTGAACCGTCTTGGCGCGGGACGGGGTTGGCCCAGTGTCTTTTGGAGTGCGTCATCGATCACGCTCGAACGACAGAGGCTCAGTCCCTTGTCCTCTGGACGCACGAGAGTCACAGGGCCGCGGGCCGCCTCTACCGCCGAAATGGGTTCATCCTGGAGGCACAACGGCCCGTTGATGCCTTCGGGCTCGCCACGATGGAACAAAACTGGCGCCTCCCGCTGTGACGGCTTTCGACGTCAGGACGGACTTGCACCCCGCAGCGGGCTTCGCTACATCGGCGCCAGTGCCGCCTTAGCTCAGTTGGTTAGAGCGCCTGATTGTGGATCAGGAGGTCCCCCGTTCGAGCCGGGGAGGTGGTACCATAAAAACAATAGGTTAGACGTTTCAGCGGTCTTCGATTTGTAACGGTTTGTGACGGTCGTTTGTAACGCTGGCCTCTAAAGGCCGCCGCGACGCAGTTCGTGAACGTTGTGGATGTTGTCGTTTCTGCTTCGCAAGTAGCGCTGAGTCGTGTCGGTTGTGGTGTGCTGCGCCGCATCGCGTAGCTGCACGAGGCTGGCGCCCGCGTCTGCGGCCTCGGTCAAAGCCCCGGCCCGCGTGTCCATCATCTTCACGTCGTCGGAGATGCCGCGGTCTGCCCGTAACGCCCGCCAGATAGCCGCCCGCGAGTCCCGCGTGTACGGAGTGCCAAGGCGCTCCGATACGATCACCGGGCCCACCTTGCTACGGGTCGCCAGGGTCTCAAGGCGCTGCGCTGTCGTGTCGGACAGGCGGAAGATCATTTCCTCGGGCAAGCTGTTGAGGGTCTTGGACGGAACCTTTGCGAAGGACCGGCAATCATCCGAAACCATCGACCACGTGAGGCCGTCCTGCCAAAGGCGCTTGCCGCGACGGATGCCACCCACGCCAGGGGCTTCCAGCCAGTGGCCGAACACGTCGACCCCACGCAGGGCCGATTCCCATTGGATCAGCAAACCCGTGGCATAGGCGGCGAGTCCCTTCGCGTCGGCGGCCTCTACGATCTGAGCGACTTGCTCGGCAGTCGCTACGCTGCTCCTTGGCCTTGGCTGCTTGACCTTCAACTCGCCAAGCATCGTCCGCACCTTGGACGCCCCAGGGGCTTCTAGAAGGACAGCGTAGCCGACGAGGATCCGCAGGTGTCGAAACAAGCGGCTGATGTAGCTGTCGCTGCGCCCATTGGCCTGCATGGCGCGTATCATCTTCTTTGCTTCGGCATACGTCAGAAAGCCGATAGGCCGGTCACCGATCACGCGACCGATCTTTGCGAACGCCTCGACATATCCGGCGCGCGTGTTGGCCTTCACGTCTTGGATTGGGGACACGTCGTCATTCTCATAACGGTAGATGAGCCACGACCATGTGTGCGGTGCCAGGCCGGTCCCGTTCTGCGACCACTGATAGACGTCGCGGGTCAGCTTACGAGCCATGGCCGCACGGTCTTCGGGGGTCGGACCTTCCAGCTTCACACGCTTGGGGCCGGGGAAGTGCTGGGCCCAGGGCCGACACACCCAATAGGCGTAGCTGCCGCTTTTCGTGGTCCAAGGGCAGTAGAGCGGATCGCTGCCGTCGTAGAGCCTCTGGTCAGGTCTAGAGGTTGTCATAGTCAGGTTCTCCTTTTGCATCGCCCGTTTGTTCGGGCATCGCCAAGGTAACGACAGTTTCGGGGCGGGGGCTTACTTTTCTGCGGTTCTCGACCCAGGTTTGCACGTCTGCTTTCAGGTAGAGGCCGGTTGCAGGATCAAGCGCGGGAAAGGCCATATCCTTCAAGACGCTTTGCCTTTTCCGAAGCCATTCGACAGAACGGCCAAGGCGCGTCGCGACCCAGAGTTTTGATCCATAGCTGGAATGACGCGAAAAGGTTTGGTCCGTCTCGTGGTCCATCAGATCACCTTTGCCTTTGGGACAACGACCAATCCGTCAGCAATCCACCGGGATTGCGTCTCACAGAGGGCTTTCAGCAGGCGGTCAGCGTAGGCGCCGGGATAGGACTTGCGGATCTCCGCGCCGATCAGATCCCGCTCGTCGAGCATGTCATGACACCGCTGGCACGCCGCCACGACAAAGAGGTCAGACACCTTCGTGCCTATGCCTCGTCCAAACACTGGCAGGTGAGCCCCCACGACGGTCGACTGAGGCGCGCAGGGAAGCCCAGCAAAGGACGCGATGCGCAAGGAGCATGGCATCCCCCTGAACGACTGCATAAGCGCCTCAGAGCGTATCTTGGGGAGCATCTGCGGGTTGAAGATCATGGCTCCCGCAGCCCGCAGCTACCTTTGTCCCAGGGGCCCAGCCCATGCCCCTCTGGATCATCCGCAACGGCCCGCGCTGCCTTTGCGAAAGGGGGCTTTTCACGATTCTGATCGGCCACGGCCTTAACGGCGGCCCTCCACGCGTCATCCGTAGGCCGTGGCGCCGACCGCCACACGGCACATGCAGCGCCTCGGCAGTATTGGGATAGCGGCTGAGTGCCAAACGTGCGGGCCAGAGGGCAAAGCCACGTCTTGGCGGCATCCTCTTGAGACAGGATCCGATCGGTCATTCGCTTTGCTCCGCCGCCGCGCGCGCGTCCCGCCATCCCGCTGTCCATGCGGCGGCCTGCTCACGGTCGTCCGATAGATCGAACGGGCATTCTTGCTCGGGCGTCCCGGCCTTGAAGGCTTCGATCCCCTCGTTCCAGCCGTCATCCATAGGCGCGGCGGCGCCGATTTCCTCTGGCGTCAACAGGCTCACGTCGTCGTTCACATCCCGAGACGGCAGGTCGTCAGACGGCGAGACAATCTCGTCAGGATCTTTCGCCGCCATGGCTTCCTCCTTGGCGGCGCGGGCACGGGCTGCAAAGCCTGCCACCGCCTCAGATTGAGGTGTGACGTCGCGCGGCTCAAAGGTCGCTTCGTCATGCTCGATCATGACACGCCGCAGATCTTCGCTGGAAACGGGAAGCCGCTTGCAAAGAGCGCGGATAACCGTCTTGCGGCACATCTCTGGATACCAGTCTTTCCACACACCAGTCGGATCAGCACTGCGCTGGTTGGCGCTGGCTCTACGACGCTTCTCGATCTCGTCGCGGCCCATAGGCTCCATTTCAATCGTGCCGTCTTTCAGCTTTGCCACGGCATAGGCGCCAACGATATTCCCCTCGCGCTTGAAAGGGTCCATGTCGTGGTCAAACACCCGCTCACCCGCATCAACACGCAGGGTGAACGTCTCGGTCTCGTATACGACTTCGCTCCATAGGCTGACGACCTCGCCGCTGTTGCGCGCTGTCTTGATGAGGCCACGCACCATGGGAAGTGCGGTCGCATCACTCCCGTAAGGAACGATTGCCGCCTCTTGGCCATCTGGCACAAGCCCGGCTGCCGCCAGACGCCGAAGCGCCTTGAAGATGCTTTCAGGCTTGCATGACAGGATCCGAGGGTTGTCGGTGACCGCCACGATTGCGGCGTTGCGAAACGCGTCGAAGCTGACATTGGAAGGCAGCATGTCCATGTCGCCGGCCGTCTTCATCCTCTTAAGGTCTTGCTTGAACTGTTGCAGTGGGCTTTGTGCCCGCTGGGTGGCGACTTCATTCATCGGTTTGGCCTCACTGATTTGCGACTTGCTGCTCGGATAGGAGGCGCTGCTCCAACCATTCGGGGTATTGATAGGCGCCGGTGTCCTCGCCCGGCCCAGGCCAGCGACGGCTGTCCAGGCATTCGGCAAAGCGCAGACGGGCCCGGCGATTGCGGAACTGCGCGACGCGCAACACATGCTCGGGGATTTCACGGAGGATCACGTGATAGGGCGGGGCGTCACACTGCGCGACGATCCCAACAGAAGCGGGCCAGCCGTAGCCCAGAACCTCAAGGCTTTCGGCGGCCAAGGCCATCTGCATGTCGTATGCGTGGTCTGTGATGCGACGGTCCACCAAGCGGTAATCGAACGCACCGCCCTTGGTGGACATTTTCTTGTAATCGGACGTCATCCCGTCGAGGGACACCGTGTCGGGCCGTGACAGGACCCACAGGCCCGTCTCTGGGCACTGCCAAGCCATGGTAACCTCCGGCAACCCAGACATAACCGCCGCGGCCTCTGGCGACTGTGCCAGCACGCCACCCATGGCGACGATCAGGTCAAACTCGGCCTGGGAAACGACCGTGCGGGTGTCCGCCTCCATTGCGCGCCAGTATTCGACCGACTCCCGGCCCGCGTCCGTCGCGCGGCCTTCATCATAGGCGATCATCTGTTTGATTGTCGGGCGGCGCGGGGCCGACCCACCGGAGACGACGAAGTTTGCGTTCAGCGTATCTATGCCGCCCTCGATCAGCGCGGCCATTGCCTGCCCCATTCGCAGGGCGGCGGTCACGGGCCGTTCAAACCGACCGGGGTTAAGCTGGTGGAAGGCCCAGACGTCGGCAGGCGACTTCAACTCCATCCCCCGCAGAATGCCCGACGTGACGCTCACACCGTCGCAAGGCTGGCCGTGGTGGCGCTCAAGCGGCATCGCGTAGAGGCCGGGTTCGCGGATGACCTCATCGTCTGCGAGGTGGCGAATGTCGGACATTATTCTGCACCTTCATTTGTTGAGGGTTGCGGATCTGTTTCTTTTGGAAGATTTCCGAACCTGTCCATCTTGAGGGCTCCAGGTTGCATGCCGCATCGCTGACAGAAGAACGCGCCAGCCTTTCGGCGGGTAATTCGCTTCGCGCCGCATTTCCGACAATTCATTTGACCGGTTCCTGTTGGGAAAAGTCGGGTTAATCGACCAAGCACTTCGCCTTAGAAGCCCCACGTAAATTGGCCGATTAACCCGCTTTTTCGAGAGAAAGATCTCTCTTGGCTAATAGTCGCATGACTATTAGCGGACGCTCCTATGGGGCTAGGCACTAGGTCACGTCGCTATTCAGTATCTATTCGACCACATCATCATCGGAGCGGTCGGTCAGCTTGAGCGCAGCGATGCTTGCCTCGTGATCGGCAAACATTGTCTTGCGAAGTTCTTCTTTCTTACGGCGCCGCTCGGCAGCCTGAACCGCCGAAATCGCATCGCTTTCCGACTGCAAGATTTCCGTGAACGCAGGAGTGTCCACCCGCTGCACAGCCCATTTGACAATTGTTGGGCTGTCGAAATTAACATTGACATCAACGGCGGTGACTTTAGCCACCGTCATCTTGTGCCGCGTGCCGGATTGGACGACGATCAAATCGTCAACTGCGATGGATGGATCTAGCGTCTTAAACAATTCCACCTTTGCGCCTTCCTCATAGACGGCCTCGATGGCCCGTGCGTGGTCATTGATGAGGAAGACGATGGTTGACGTATTCATTGGGGATCATCCTTTTTTGCTGGTCAGCACCAAGAAAAGGCCGGGACCAAACTGTTTGGGAGGTGTTGGGAGGCGCTTGGCCCCGGCAAGTGGCGCACCCCTACCGGGCAGGTATCAGGAGCGGGGTGCGCGTCTTGTGAGTGATGCTGCCCGGAACCTATCCGCGCGCCGCGTATTCCTGGCGCTGGAACTCGTAATAGTCGTCGCTTTCCTGGGCCGCGTCGGCGCACCAATCGGGATAGCCGGGGTGCAGGTCGCCCTCGAAAGTGGCGTCGATGTAGGCCACGACCGAGACTTTCAGCTTGGTCAGCGGGCTACTTTCGGTCGGGCCGTAACGCGGATGATCGTAGAACCGACGACACACCGCTGGCGGACGCTCCCAAAGCGCGCTCGTTTTCCAGTGAGCCCATTCCTTCCCGATGAACGCGCCCGCCGTTGTGACCGCATCAATCTCGCAACCTTCGCCGTCGCAGGCGTCAACGTATTTACCGTCACGATAAGACCCGATCACATGATAGTCGGCAGCCGTGTCAGCTTGAGCGCGCAGGCTGATGAACGACACGACGGGCTCCATCGCGTTCAGGACGTCGGACTGAGGGGTGTGCGCGACCATCAGACCGCACCCGCCGACACGTTGAACGTCACCAGATCCGCAAGATCATCAGGCACCGTGCGCCAAGCGGAGCGAGGCAGGATGTAGCAATCGAAATCAGCATCCGTCGCGGGCAATGGCGGGGCGGGCGGGGTATCAAACAGCGGGTCCATCAGCGTTCCTTTACGTCAAGAGGCCCCTGCCCAAATTTGACCTCAATTAAGGTAAATTCTGGTGTTTCGCGGGTAAGAGCCGGTTTGTGTATGGAGAGGAACTTAGCTAATAGATAAATATTCGCAAGAGAAAATTTAGCTGATAGGTAAATTTCTTCTGCGATGGCGCAGCCGAAGGTTGCGCACAATGCTTTGCTGAGTGCGGGGGGCAGGTATGTGGAAGACGCTGGTTGACGTCTACGAGGGGCTTGATGAAGCCAGCAAAGCGCGGGTGCTAGAGTACGCCCGAGAACTCAAACGCTGTTCTGTAGAGCCTTTGCAAAAGCCAAAAGACGCTCAAGATCCTGATCGCTGAGATCCGACGCAGTGGTCAGCAACTCGGTTAGTTCGTCGCGCTCCTGGTCCCCAGAAATAAGGTCCTGCGGCTTCACCTCCAAAGCGTCGGCCAAGCGCACCAAAAGGTGATTGTTCAAGTTCTTCTTGCCGCGCTCGACCTCAGAGAGGTGAGGGGCTGACACCCCTATCTGACAAGCCAATTCAGCAAGCGTCAGTCCACGCTCTTTGCGCAAGGCGCGAATACGAAGGTCGAGAGTCATGCCGACTTGGTAGCAGGCGATGAGCGCTGTCGGAATTTGCGAATGGCAAACTTGGAGTTGCATCAAATTTAGCTAATGGCTAAATGATGCTATGCAAGACCTCAAAGACTACCTCAAAGGCAAGAACAAAGGCGACTTTGCGCGTAGCGTCGAGATCGTCCCTGCGTACCTGAGCCAGATCCTGTCAGGCAAAAAGCGCCCAAGTTTTGACCTGATGCTCCGCATCGAGAAAGAGACGAAGGGAGCAGTTTCGGTCAGCGCTTGGGCGCCTGATAGCGCGGCCTAGGATGCGGCTACTGCGTCACGCATATCATGCCGCCGCGACCGTTAGGCGTGCACTCCGTGACCGGCACACCAGCCTGTCTTGCGCGTTCGCGTCGGTAGGCTGCAACGCAAGCCTCAGTATGGTGACGCATGATGTCGTCGTAGTAGATCGGGCACCCTTCGGGCGTGACGAGTTGCTCAACACAGGCTGTCAGCGTCGGCGCCAGCAGCGCAGCGGCCAAAATCGTTCTCATGAATCGTCCGCCATTTTTTACTCCTTGGGATGGTGTGACGTAGGCGCGGCTTGGGTCCCTTTCCCAGGTCGCGCCGCCAACGCTACGGCGGAAAGCCTTGGCCGGGAAGGGTTCTCGGCATGACCAAGACATTGCCGCCCGCACACATGGTCGTGGTCAACGGTCTGATGCTCGGCTGGGGTGTCGATGACATAAGCGTCCGCAGCGGCATTCCCGTCGATCAGTGTCGTATCATCGTGGGCGTTTTGCGCGACACCGGGCGGCTTGCGGAGATCTATTCGGCACGGCGGCCAGCGTCATGAAGCGGTCGGATGCAGCGGAACGCCAGGACCGGCGAGAAGCGTTTGCGACGCTCGGCCACCGGTTGGCGATGATCGTGGTCGAGTGCCTGTCCGACACGGATCCACTCAAGGACGAGTTCCGGCGCGCGGCCCTGGTGAAGCGTCAAGCGGCGATGAAGAAGCCGAGGACGGCGCCATGATCTTCACGGCGTTCTCTGACCTTCCCTTGTTCGTCTACGACTTCGTTATGGCTGACCCGCCTTGGGCGTTTGCGCTGCGGTCGGAGCGCGGGGAGGCCAAATCCGCCCAGGCGCATTACGAGTGCTGGTCCATGGACCGGATCAAGGCGCTGCCGGTCGCGGATCTGTGCAAGCCTGACGCGCTGCTCTGGCTATGGGCCACAAACCCCATGCTCGATCAGCAAATCGACTGCCTCAAGGCGTGGGGGTTCTCGTTCGTCACCTCCGGGCATTGGGCCAAGACGACCAAGCACGGCAAGCAAGCGTTCGGCACCGGCTATGTGCTGCGCGGCGCGGGTGAGCCATTCCTCATTGGACGGATCGGTCGGCCAAAGACGGCGCGCGACGTCCGGTCTGTCATCATCGCGCAAGCTGGGCGGCATTCCGAAAAGCCGGATGCGGCCTTTGCGGCAGCGGAGCGGTTGCTGCCGTCTGCCACGCGTCGCCTGGAATTGTTCTCACGTCGGGCGCGGCCCGGCTGGGACGTCATGGGCGACCAAATCCAACAGCATACCGAAGGAGGGCGTAACACAGCCGCCCGCTGAGGCTGCGACGCTGCCATGCCTCCCGCCTCCTTCGGTGAGGAAAACCGGGAAATGGACAGCACCCAGGCGCCGGTCGGCAGCGAGATGCCGACACCTCACTCACATTGGAGATTACAATGTCAGACGACACTCACGAAGACCTCAACGTCGATCACGACAATCTCGTCAGCCACATGGACGCTTGGGCTCGAGGGGAAAGCAAATCGGCCAGCGAAGCCGCAGAACGGCGGGGCGAGATCCGCCAATTCCTCGATGACAATCCGGGCCTGCACAAAAAGGCGCTGTCGGACATTCGCCGGATCGACAAGATGGACGATGAGAAGCGCGCCGATTACCTGCGCTCTTTCGATCACTTGCGCGACCTATTGCAAGGGCAATGGGAAGGGCAATCGACGCCCGACATGTTCGAGGACGGCCCGAAGGCCACCGAGGCCGACGAGGTTCAGCCGTTCGACGGTGACGAGGCGCTGGCACCCGACGAGATCGCCGTCTGATGCGCGTCGTGGCATTGGACATTGCCACGCAAACAGGGATCGCCGTTGGTGACGTCGGCGGTGATCCTCGCGCGTGGTCCGTGGATCTGGGCAAGGGCGATGAGGCCCGCGGGGCGAAGCTGCTCGGCGTCGTGGACCGGCTGTTGCGTGATGAGCGGCCCGACCTGGTGGTGGTTGAGGCGCCCATTGGTGGCCCTAACGCTTCGCACCTTCTGATCGGGCTGGCGTTCGTGGCCAAGTCGGTCTGCAAGGCGCGCGGCGTCCATGCTGATAGCGTCCACATCAGCAGCGTTCGCAAGCACTTTCTGGGGTCCGTTCCGACAACGCGCGGACAGTCAGCAAAGAACAAAGCCGATGCCAAGAAGGCCATCAAACAGATGGTCGTTCACCGCTGCCGTTTGCTGGGTTGGGACGTGCCTGACCATGACGCGGCGGATGCAGCGGCGTGCTGGGACTTCGCCTGCGCACGTCACGGACAGCATCAAGCCCACCGAAGCACCCCCCTATTCGCCAAAGGAGCGCGGCAATGACTGGTATTTTCGGGAGAAGTGGGTGGAGCCACGACCTAACCGGCTCCACCCCAGACCACAGAACGAGAGTGTCCGTGCACTCGTCTTGCAAGAAATCGGCATCGGTGCAAGAAAATTCGTCAATTCCGTTCGCAATTCAGGAACTGAACGCAACGATTTCCTGCATTGACCGCCTCATGCGCAAGGCTGGTGCGGGCGCACGGACCTGTCAGGTGGTCAAAAAGGCGGTTCGGTTCTTCGCCCTGGAAGGCCGTCGCGGATCGGGCTGGGTGGCCGCGCCCTCGGCTCGCTGGGAAGCCTGGGGCGGTATCAGCCGAATGCAGGCTTACCGAATCCGCCAGCAGCTAATCGGCGCGGGTGCCATCAAGATGAAGGACCGCCAGACGGGGCGCGGGCTGGTGAAGGAGTACCGCCTCGACGTTGCGCGGCTGATCTGTTGGCTGCGGGATCTGGTTGGCTATCGCTCGCTCACAAAGGCGGCGCTCAAGCGGCTGGACGCGCTCAAACAGTGGTCAAAGGGCCGGTCGTGGCCCCGCCCAAAGGCGCCCGAAAACCCCGATCTATCACGTAACCTATCACGTAACATCGACTCGCAGCCCCTATATAAGGAACGCGCGGGCACGCGTGCGCAGCAGTATTTCCTGGCTGATCCGCCGCGCCCTGAAACCGTCGCGCAAGCTGAAAGCGCCCCGATAACCCTCGATGACATGGACGCAGCGTTTGGGTGGTCGACATGACGGCGGCGTTGCGCATGGTGCATTCGTCGGATCATGGGATAGAGATGGGGCAGGGCGAGACCGCAGACGGCGGCGCGTCCACCACATCCCCCTCCTGTCTCGTCGGTGCAGCTGGCGCAGACGTCGGGGGCTTTGCTCTATCCCCAGGCCAGGAGGCGGCAGTCGCCAAGGTGCGCGATTGGATTGATGATCCGTGCGGGCAACGCATTTTCCGCCTGTTCGGCTACGCAGGCACCGGCAAGACGACCATTGCCCGGATGCTGGCTGAGGAAGTGATCGGAGGCCCTGTCTACTGCGCCTATACCGGCAAGGCGGCGCTGCGGATGCGTCAGTCAGGATGCGACAACGCCGCGACGATTCACTCCACGATCTACAAGCCCATGGAAGATGGAGATCGCACGGCGTTTGTCTGGCAAGAGGAAAGCGTGATCGCGGACGCCGGGATCGTCGTTGTGGACGAATGCTCCATGGTGAACGAGGAAATCACGCACGACCTTCTCCGGTACGACAAGCCGATCCTGGTCCTTGGTGATCCGTTCCAGCTACCGCCGGTCAAAGGGCAGGGCTACCTGACGAACGCCGAGCCCGACGCAATGCTGACAGAGGTTCACCGGCAGGCGCTGGACAACCCGATCTTGGAACTCGCGACGCGCATCCGTGAAGACGGTGAAATCAAGTATGGCGAGTTTGGCGCCCTAGAAGTCATCGAGCGCGGCACGCTGGGGGTCAAGGAAGTCTGCGGTTACGATCAAGTCCTATGCGGCACCCACCGCGTTCGGCGCAGCTACACGAAGCAGATGCGCAAGCACGCCGGGAACGTGGGCGCGTTTCCCGAATCCGGGGACCGCATCATGTGCACGCGTAACCATCGGAAAACGGGCTTGTTCAACGGTCAGGTGTTTCGGGTCACGTCGTCGTTCCTGACGTCGCAGATGTGCAAGACGCGCATCGTTGACGTGGATGACGACGACGAACGGGTCCGCACCGTCATGTCCTTTCAAGAGGGTTGGCAGAATCCCAACTGGAAGCCGACGCCGCAGCAGTTCGTCATGTATCCGCAGTTTGACTTTGCCCAGGTCATGACGACCCACAAAGCCCAAGGCAGCGAGTGGAAGCACGTGCTTGTCTATGATGAAGGGGACGTCTTTCGCGAACACGCTCAGCAGTGGCGCTATACGGCCATCACGCGGGCCTCTGAGCGCCTGACCATCGTCCGATGAGCATCGGGCACGTCATAGGCGGCGCCCTCGATGTGGCGGCCTCTGTGGACAGCCCGGAGGCGTGGCGCGCGTTCGCGGATAACTTGGAGCAATACCTTGGGGACCGGCATCGTGGAGCATTGGCTATCATGGCGCTGATGACGCTGCCCGATGCCCGCCGCAACGAGGCCATGCAGGCCGTCATCCGTCGCTATGGGGCCCCGCAGCCGGTCTTGGAGAACCTGACCTCTGAGGCCAAGTTCTGGGCATCCAATGCGTCGCCCCAGGAGTTGCGGGCTTACACCTTTGCCGCATACCAGGCGATGCCAGCAGATATGCGCGCGAATTTCGACCGCTATATCAATAGCAAAGCCAAGGAGGCGTCCAAGTGATTAAAGATTTCCTCAAGCGCGTGCAGCGGGCCGGGTGGATCCTGGTGACGGCCCACAAAGGGCACTGCGTGGCCAAATGCCCGAATGCGTCCTGTGGCATGGTCGCCAAGTTCGTACCCGGCAAGCCGATCCCCCAGGCGTCGCCCATGACGGACCATATCGTCATCGTGTCGTTTGAGGACTTGCTTGCCGCCCTAAAGCACCGGCGCCATGAACTCGCCCTAACGATCCCTGAGGTCGAACACGCTGCGGGCTTCTCAAGCGACCACCTCGCCAAGGCGGAAAGTAGCAAGGCCGTCCGCACGCCTGGGCTGCAACTGTGCATCCAGTGGGCGCAGGCCCTTGGCTATGAGATCGTCCTCAAGCCCGCCCCGCTGCCCCCCGTCACGCTGCGGCATATCTCAGACAGCCGTCACTTGGTGCCGCATCGCCGTACCGCTCAGAGGCGCCGCGCAGCGAACCAGGGATAAGCTGGCCTGTGTGAATGGTCCCCCGGCCCACCCGCCCGCATGATCCGCCCGAAACAACCCTGGGGACACGACATGCCAAAACCACCCGCACGCAAGAACACCCAACCCGCCCGTAACGACACGCAACCCTCAACAACACCTAAAGAGAAGAACAACACTACGGGCGGAGCCCGCCGCATCTCTGAGCGCGTCAAGAAAGCTATCCATCTCGTCGTCCACCAAGGCAAAACACAGATGGATGCCGAGAAAGAAGCAGACCTGTCATCAGGCTACTTCACCATCGTCATGAAGAAACCCCATGTCCGCCAATACTTTAACGAACAAAAGGTCATCGCAGACACAGACATCGCCCAACTCAGAGCATCCGGCGAAAAGGTCGCGCTCATAACCGCAATAGACCTCCTGCAGAACTCAAAGGACGAGCGAATAAGGGTGAAAATGGTGGAGTTTCTGGCCAGTAAGGCCCCTCCGAGCGCCTCTCCGGTGACCATCGTGAACGCGCCAGGAGGCTACGTTTACAGCGATCCGCGTGATCCCGCATCAGGCGCGAAAGACGTAACCCCTGAGGAAGATCAATAGCTTAGGCGATTGTTTGTAACGCAGCACGTCACAACAGCGAAAACGGGGGGTGCCTTTGCTGACCGGGGTGGCTTGGGTCGGAGGGGGCGGCCCCAAAAATCGGGGCGCGCGCAGTCTGTAGTCCACCCACCCCCAAGCCATTCATTTTTTTTATATTTTTCTTATTTCCGCCTATTTCCGCCTGCTGTGTGGCTTGAAATTTTCTTTCGCTGTCTCGTCGGCGGGTAGAAAGAAAGTTTCGCGCCGGGTGTGTGCATGTCCCTGGTTTGTGGGGTGGGGGAGGTTTGCTCGGACGAAGTGTTCTGGGGGCTGATCTTCATGTCTGCGAGCGTTTACGAGCCTGATGGGGCTGTGCTGACGGAGTTCTTTTGGTCGCGTGGTGAGTTGGACGTGATCCAGGGGCCGATTGGGTCTGGGACGTCTTCGGCGTGTTGCCATCGGATTTGGGCGACGGCGATGGAGCAGTGGCCGGATTATGATGGGGTTCGTCGGACGCGCGGTGTGATCCTTCGGAACAGCTATCGGCAGTTGAAGAAGACGACGTTGAAGACGTGGTTGGATTGGTTTCCTGAAAACGAGTGGGGGGACTTGGTTCGGTCTGAGCCGATGACGCATCATTTGGTTCGCCCGCATCCGTCCGGTGATGGGACGGTGATTGATTGTGAGGTGATCTTTCTGTCGGTTGACGGGCCCGAGACGGCGGAGGTTGAGGCGGCGTCGTTGGAGTTGACGTGGTTCTGGTACAACGAGGGGCAGTTTGCCGAGAAGGAGGTGACAGACGAGTTTCTGTCTCGGTGCGGTCGGTATCCGTCGATGAAGAACGGCCCTGGGGCTCGCTGGTATGGCGGGATCGTTGACATGAACGCGCCGCCGGAGGGGCATTGGGTTCCCTACATGCGGGGGGACGTTGCTTTGCCGGAGGGGATGGACGAACACGAGCGGGCGGAGTTTGAGAAGCCGGAGGGGTGGAACTTCTTTGTGCAGCCCCCGGCGCTGATCGAGGCGCGCGTCGAGGGCAAGACGGTCTATCGTGAGAACCCGGCGGCCGAGAACCAGAAGCATTTGCGGAAGACGTATCTGGAACAGATCCGGGGCAAGAAGCGGTCATGGATCAACGCCCGGATCTTGAACAAGACGTCTTTGGAGCATTCGGGCGCGGCGGTCTATCCGACGTATTTCGAGGCCGACCACTATCGCAACGCGCACCTGATCGCCGTTGAGGGCGTCCCCCTGATCGTTGGGCTGGACTTTGGCCGGGATCCGGCGGCTGTCATCATGCAGCTTGTGGGCGCCGGGTGGCGGGCTGTCGGTGAGGTGATCGGTCGGAATGAGAGCGCGGAGCGGTTTGCGCCGCGGGTGTCTCGTGAGATTGCCAGCAAGTTCCCAGGCTTTCGGGTCGACGCGTACTATGGTGATCCTCGGGGCGCCGATGGGCAGCAAGCGACCGAGACGACGGCCTACGATGTGTTCAATCGCCACGGGATGTTCGTCGTTCCCGCGACGACCGACAACAACCGCGTGTTGCGAGAGTCCGCCATGGAGGCCGTCCTTGATCGGCGCGGCGGTCTTCTGATCGGGTCGCAGTGTCCGGTCCTTCATGCTGGCATGGACGGCGGCTATCATTACCCGAAGATCAAGGGCCGCCCCGGCATGGTTGCTCCAAAGCCGCTTAAGAACCGCTATTCCCACGTGGTGGAGGCGTTGGAGAATGCGCTGATCGGCGGGGGCGAGGGCGCCAACGTCACGCAGAACAAGAGCCGCCCTCGCCAGGTCGCAGCCAAGGTCAAGCGCGCCAAGGTATCCCTGCGGAGGAAGTTCTGATGCTGATCTTGGAATGGTTCATCGGGTTTATGCCGCCGCGCGCGTCAGAGCCTCGGATGTGGTTCGGCCATGTCGAAATGTGGGGCTACACCGACGACGAGGATTGGGTGTTTTTCGACTTCAATTCGATCCTGCCAGAGATCCGCATCGTCCATCGGCATGATGATGTCTTGCATCTGCTGACTGAGCGAAACGAGCGATGCCCGGAGGTCTGGTCCTACGTCCCTAAGTCGAGCGTCCGCGTCCCGGTGTTCCCGCCCATGAACTGCGTGACCGTCTGCGCCCATATCCTCGGATTGCGTGCATGGACGCCAAACGGCCTGCGCCGGACTTTGCGTGCAAATGGCGCGAGGAAGATCACGAATGGGCACTCCGAAGAAATCCGCAGAGCAACAACGCCAGGAGCGTATGGCCTCCATTGAGCGACGTGAAGCCTCCCAACAAACCGCCGCCGGTCTGACAAGCGACCTCAAAGCCGTCTACGGTGGGTCCTCCGGTCTGGCATCCGCCGCCAGTGCCCGGCGTGTCCTGTCCATGTTCGGGGGCATGAAGTGAAGCCGTCGCGCGACTTCACGTCTCGCCTCAACGCCGCCCGCAAGATCCGTAGGGAAATCGAACCCTACATCAAAGAGGCGCTGTCGTTCTGCGCGCCCGGTCGGGAAAAGGACTTCGACAATCGCCGCAAACGCGAACACGAAGAAGCCGAAAACCTGCACTCGCTTGGCGAGGAACTGACGTCTGACCTGTCAACGGATCTGGTCAGCTACTACTTTCCAGACGAACAGCGTTGGGCGTCCTACGACTACACGATCGAGGTGCCAGAGGATCAACAGGCGCAGGTTCAGGCAGAAGTGCAGGCCCGCGAAGACGCGAGCTTTACGCTTCTCGAAAGCTCCAACTTCAACGAAATCAAAGCCTCCGTCATGTTGGAGGCCGCCATCCACGGCACGCCCGCGATGTGGGTCGATATTGCACACACCACGCGCCCCGTTCACTGCCAGGTTGTGCCCCCGTCAGAACTGCTGTTGGTGCCAGGGCATCTTGGCTACCTCGACCGGTTCCGCGAAACCACTGTGCCCGCGCGAACCGTCGATGCCCTGTTTGCCCAGGACCAAGTGACGATCCCCAAAGAGATCCGCGAAAAGCAAAAGAAGACCGACGCTACGCTCAAGGTGTGCTGGGGCTATTGGCTGGATTGGAGCGACCCCGGAAACCCGCAGTGGCTTCGTGAGATCACACTCGACGGCAAGCGCATCAGCCAGGAAAGCGAGCGCATCGGACCCATGGCGGGCGCTTGTCCTCTGCTGGTCGGGCGCTTTAACGCGTGGCCCGGTCGCGCCTGGGGGCGGGGCGCTGGCCTCAAGGCGCTGCCCGATCTGCGGCTTCTCAACCGCCTGGACGAGGTGATCCTCGAAGGTCTCGACCAATCCCTGACCAACACGATGATCTACCCCGATGATGGGTTTCTGGATCTGTCCGAAGGTCTGACGGCTGGTGTGGCCCACCCTGCGGGCCGGGGCTTCAACCGCAACTCGATTTACGAGGTTCCAACCGGCACGAACCTTGACCTCGGATACTTCACTGAGGAACGCATCGAGGAACGGCTGCGCGTCGCCTTCTTCCAAGACGGCCCCCGGCAGCGCGGCGACACGCCCCCGTCAGCGACCCAATGGTCCGACCAACGCCGTATGGCGCAACGGCGCCTGGGCCGCCCGTCTGCCACCATCTTCTCGGAACTTGGTGCGGACCTTATCAAGCGGATTGAGCATATCGGCGTGCAGATTGGCCGCTTGCCAGACGCGATCACACACGCCGGGGACGTCATCTCCCTCACGCCTATCTCGCCGCTGCAAATCGCCGCCGACCTGGACAAGGTTGTGACCACACGCTCCAACCTCGACTTGGGGATGCAGACCTTCGGCCCCGAAGCGCTTGGGCAGTACGTGGACATTCCGGGCACGCTGACCAACGTCATCAAAGCAACCGGCGACGATCTGATCGTGCTTCAATCGCCAGAGGACAACACCGATGACCCTACCACGACGGGAAGCGGCCAAGGGCCCGCTGCGTGACTATCTCGATAGCCGCATGGACCACGCTCGCCGGGCCGGTGATCCGGCAATCGAAGAACCCGCCAAAGAAATCGTCGCGGCGGTTCGGCGGCTGCTGAAAACCGAAGACGGCGAATTGTTCATGGAATTTCTGTCTGTTGCGACGACGGAATTTGGCCTCGACCCGCGAATTGATGCGTGTGCATTGGCTGCCCTAAACGCTCAGTCTCTTATCGCTCACGATTTACGGAGGATCGTGAACGATGAAAATTACCTGGGGCAACCGCAACCTTCTTCGCGCACCGGACGACGGAACCGGGGCGGGTGATCTGCCTGCCGATCCGCCCGCAACGCCCGCCGCTGCAACTCCTGACACCACGCCCGCAACGCCTGATGCTACGCCTGCAACGCCCGCCGCGCCGCCGGACTTCTCGTACCTGCCCGAGGACGTCCGCTCCGATCCCGACAAGATCCGCGAACACTACGAGACGCTGACCGCCGAGCGCGACAGCCTGCGCGACCGACAGGCCGGTGTGCCAGAAACGCCAGCGGGCTACGAATTCGCGCTTCCCGAGGATCTGTCCTACGAAGGCATGGGGCTCCCCGAGGATTTCAGCGTCGACTTGCGCCTTGATGACCCCGTGTATGCGCCGATTTACGAACAGTTCGGTGCCACGCTGCACAAGCACGGGGTTCCGGCCTCTGCCGCTAGCGACCTGCTTGGTCTCATGGCGCAGTACCAGGCCGCCGATTACGCGCAGGCGTATGCCGCCCGCCAGCAAGATTTCAACGCGCTTGGGCCTTCCGGCCAGCAACGCGTGGGCGAGGTCGCGCGTTTGATCGACTCTCGCTTGCCTGCCGATCTGGCCACGGCCCTTAAAGAGGTCACCGTCAGTTCCAAGGCAGTCATGGCCCTTGAGCGTTTGCTCACGCCATCGGGAACCTTCCCGCAGTCGAACGCGTCCTCCGGCATCCCCGAAGACGCAACCCCAATGGAGCGTATGCGCGCTGCCAACGCCCGAAGCATGTCAAACAAATGAGGTAGGCCACGATGGTCCACACACTTCCAGAATACGCCAAGACCGTCGAGGACGACAAAGCGCGTGCGGTCATTGAGATGTTCCCCGAGATGAGCGACGTCATGGGCGCTATCCCGTTCATGACAGCGCCGGGGGGCTCCTATCGCTATCAGCGCGAAGGGGCATTGCCGAACAACATGGCGTTCCGTGGGATCAACGAAACGCCTACCGATGGTCACGGCGTCTTGAACGATCTTGTTGAGCAGACGTTCCCCGTCGCGGGCAACCTCGACGTTGATCGTGTTCTTGTGAACCGCCACGGAACTGATCGCCGCGCTCGCGAAGAAGCCATGATGATTAAGGCTAAGGCCAAGCTGTGGTCGGACACCTTCATCAACGGCGACAATGCCACCCAGCCGCGTGAGTATACCGGGCTGAAAACCCGTCTCCGGGCGGTGAACAACTCCGTCGACGGCACCAATTACGAGTCGCGGATTTTGGCAAACAGCGTCGCCGCCGGTGGTGGCCCCCTGTCCCTCGCACAGTTGGACTTGGCGATTTCTTTGGTTGAGGACCCGACGCACCTTATCATGCCAAAGGCGCTGAAAACGCGTCTGCCAGCCGCCGCGCGGGACCAGGGCACCACGGGCTTTGTCACGCAAGACAAGGACGAGATGGGCAAGACCATCACGCGCTATGGGGAACTGCCAATCCTCACCGGGTACGAGATCACGCCGTTGGGTGAGTTCCTGCCGTTCAACGAGGTTGGGTTCGGCGGCGGCGCTGCCGTGACGTCCTCGATCTACGTGGTCTCGTTCCGTGAGGGTGGCCTGTGCGGGCTGGAAGTCGCGCCGATGGAGGTCACGGACTTCGGTCTGACAGAGGGCGCGGTCTACTACCGGACCAACGTCGAACACGACAACGGCATCTGCCTTGAGGGGGCCTACGCCGCGCTGCGCATGTCCTCGATCACCAACGCGCCAATCCAGAAGTAAGGAGGCCAAACATGGCGACGAAATACTACGCCTTTGACGCCGCGCCGGGCCTGCTAAAGCGGGACCGGAATAGCGCGGCACTCACCGCATCGGGCTATGTTGGCCCGACCTGGGATCAGCTTGCCCCGGCGGCGACTGACGGCATCATGATCGTGAACGTGGAAGCCTTGGCCGCGACCGGCGAATACACGTTCCGCATGGTCGGCTACAACGACCCCGGTCGCAGCGATGCCACTGTCCTTGGCACGTTGGAGATGGGCGCGGCGTCCGTGTCCTCTGTTGAGACTGACACGTCCGCCGTTGGTGACCGCGGCGAGATTCGGTTCCGCACGGAGAAGGACGATATGCGCTATCAGTATATCGACCTGCACCTTGAGGTCGGTGGGACTGCTCCGTCGATGACGTTCTCCGCCTATATCTCGCGGGAGGTGTGACGTGCCCAATTTGGTAAGCATCGAGCCAAACCCGGACTACAAAGCGGTCACGGACAAAAAACCGGATGCGAAGAAAGTCGCAGCCTACAAGGCAGTCGTTGCGCGTGGTGTCCTCAAAAACGTCGCCGAAGCGACGGCCATGGAAAACATCCGTCAGTCGGGCGGCATGTATCGTCTGGTGTCGACCGCCAAGCCCGTATCTAAACCGGTTGATCCGATTGAAGATATGGATCGTCAGGACTTGATCCTGGCCGCCGCATCGCTGGGCATCAAGATCGAGAAGGGAACCACCCAGGCGGCCCTTCGCGCTCAGGTCAAAGCTGCGACTGAAGAGATCGTTTTCGCAGACGACGAATAGGCCGCCGCACTCAATTCCCGAGATCCCCTGCGGCCTTAAGGTCCCCGCTCCCCAGGGCGGGGGCCTTTCTTTTGGCGTGCATGGCTGGACGTCGGCGGCGCGTTTCTATTTCCCGCATGGCTTCGATGCTCCAAATCATGAATGCCGCGCTCCTGGCGCAGGGACAGCACGAGATCCTTTCCGAAGGGGAGGGGTCCGACGAATACCGCGTCTTGGTCCGTAGCTGGCCACGCGTGGTGGAGGCGGAACTTGAGGACGGGAACTATCACTTCACGCGGGAGACGACCGTCGTGCTGGCCCGCCAGGCCGGGGCCTATGGGTTTACCTACGGCTATTCTGTCCCCGCCGGTGCCCTGCATGTCCGTGACGTCTACCCCGTAGGCCAGCCGGTCGATCAGCGCCGACCCATTGATTGGCTGCAAGACGGGCGCAACGTCTACGCCGAGGAAAGCAACGGCGTCTCGATGGAAATCACCTATGCGCCGGGCCCCGATGAATGGTCTGCGACCTTCACGCAGGGCATCCAAAAACGCCTTGAGGCAATCATCCTGCGGTCGCTGAAAGAGGAATACGGCGCCGCCGACCGCGCCGATCAGACGGCAGAGATGTTTTTGCAGCGCGCGCGCACGTCGTCTTCTAAATCCCGCACCGCCAAACCGATGTTTCGGTCGCCCGGTCGTCTAATGTCCGCCCGTCGAGGTCGCGGTGGTTAAGACCGTCATCAAACAAGCCGACTTTTCGCTGATGGCGGTGCGCGAGGATCTTCTGGAAGCGGACGACATTGAAGCGCGCAGCCGGTCGCTCCAAGACGCGTGCAACGTCCGGTCTCTGGCCAGCCGCGCCATTGAAGCCCGGCCTGGATCCATGTTCATCCGAGACGGCACCGGCTACGAATACTTGGGCGAGATCCGGCCTCGGGATGGTTTGGTCTATGGGCTGTTGTTGGCGGCTGATCGTCTGACGGTCATTCAGGAAGACGGTGCGACCGTTTACAACAACCGCTCCGTGCCCTGGACGGACCTCAATGGCATCTGGGTGCAAACGTTCCGTCAGAAGACGTTCATCGGGCATCCAAGCGCTGGCATCATCGTGTTGGAGTTGACCGATGGCGTGTGGTCCCTGGCGCGGATCACGTTTGACGCCACCCCCGGCGACGCGACGGCACAACCCTATTGGCAGTTCCAGCCAGGTGTTTCGATCACCCCGTCCGCGCGCACCGGCAATATCACGGTGACGTCCAGCGCGCCGGTTTTTGACGTTACCGATGCTTTGCAGGTGTTCCGGTATGGCGAGCAAGAGTTTCGGATCACCAGCGTGACGAGCAACACCTCGGTGCAGGCGACGGTCCTCAACACCTTGCCTCCGTCGTTTCGCATCACGGTGGCCAACGCGGAAACCTTCAAGATTGGGCAGGCTGTCGAGGGCGAACAGACAAAGTATCAGGGCGTTGTGCAGGCGATCAGCGGCAACGACCTTTTCGTGGCGACGGTTAAATTCTACGACGGCCCAGACAACGGCGAGAACCTATCCAACCCTGTTGGATCCAGTACGGTGTCCAGCAAGGTCAGCATCGCCCCGTTGCCGTCCACAGTCTGGGACGAGCCGCTTATGTCGACCAAAAACGGTTGGGCGCGGTCGGGCAGCGCAGTTGGTGGTCGGTTGATCCTCTGCGATTTTCCGAAGGTGCCTGACCTCATCGCGCTGTCCTCTGTGCGGTCGGTTACGGATTTCGTCACGGGTTCCGATGAAGACGATGCGATCCTTCGCCAGGTTGGCGATGACGTCCCGCGATTCCTGCACGCGATCAACGCGGGCGATCTGATCCTGTTGAGCGATCGAGGCAGCTACTACGTGCCCACGCGTGGGAATGGTGTCATCTCTCCATCGACGTTTCGCGCGATCCTATTTGACAAGCGCGCGTCGTCTCTGGTTCGTCCGACCCTGGTGGATGCTGGGGTTGCCTTCATCGACCACACTAAGCGCACGGTTCTCTATGCGAACCTGATGGGCAACGTGAACCTGCGTTGGCAGGTGCGAGACATGACGGTCTTCCATCCGCAGGTAATCGACAACCCCGTCGCGCTTTGTGGGCCCGGCGCCAACTTCCGCACCACTGAGAAGTATCTGCTTGTGGTGAACGGCAGCGGGACCATGGCCGCGGTGTCGTGGCGCAACGACCTCGACCAAGAAACCGTGGGGTTTGTGCCGTGGGTCACCGAAGGGTCCTACAAGATTGCGAACCCGATATTCGACCAATACCTGTATCTCGTTGACCGCGACGTGGACGGCACCACGCAGCGATTCCTAGAGCGGTTTGACGAAACACTCTGGGTGGATAGCGCGGTGTCTGGCGACGCCACCCTGACCGCCCCGCACCTTGTTGGGGAGACGGTCTCCCTCATGCGGAACGACGGTTACGGTGGCCAAGCGGTGCTGCCTGTTGACGGGGCGTGGCCGGGCGAAGCGCCCGATGGCGACTGGCAGATTGGCCTTTTCTTTGACGCGTTCATCTCGCCTTGGGTGTCGCGCATCCAAGAGAGTTCGCGCCGGGGCATGGTCCAGCCGCGTGTTATCCGTCTCGGCGTGGCCGTGCAGAAGACCGGGCCGTTCAGCGTCGTCTTGAACGGCACGCGGCGCCAGGTCGGGGGCTATTCGTTTGGCGATGTGTTGAGCAATCCGCCGACCCTACGAACCAAGATCTATCGCTTCCCGATCCTCGGAAACCGCGATTACCCAGACATGAAAATCGAGCGCGACACGCCCGGCCCGTTCCGTGTGTTGGCGCTCTACCAAGAGGTGACAGGCTAATGGGACCAGGACTTGGACTTGCAGCATTGAAGGCGGCCTCGCCCGGTTTGGCGCTCGGGGCATCCGCAGCGGCCCCCGTATTGGGCGGCTTCCAAGCATTGCAGGCCGGGCGGGCGCAAAAGGCTCAGGCCAAGATCAACGCGGGGGTCGCGCGCACGAGGGCCGATCAGGTCGACACCCAAGCCCGTCGTGGCCTTGAAAGTGAGCTCGGCAGCATCCGGGCGGCGTTGGGCGCGAACCAGCAAAGGCCCGGCGTCGGCACGCTGTCGTATATGTCGGAACTTCGGGACGAGCGGGGGCGCGAGCGGCGCATCAACGTGGGCAATCAAATGCAAGCCGCTGCTGACTTCGATGCTCAAGCGAGCGCTGCTGGCGCTGCGGGCACCGCCGGTCTGTTGCAAGGCTTCGTGCGAGCCGGGCCGTCTATCTTCAATCTCTACAACTATCGGACTCGGGGATAACACATGGCGACACTGCGCACCGTCACCCGCTCCACCCCCGTCTCCAATTTCAGTCAAGCACCAGCGGCGCCCTCGCCGCTGTTTGGCATTTTGGCGGACGCGATGGATGCCGCCTATGAAACGTTGGAACCCATTGCTGTTTCGCAAATGCAAGTCGAGGGAGACAGCCTTGGCCGCAGCATGGCCAACACCCTCGATTGGCAGCGTGGGCGCCTCATCGAGCGGGTCCCGCAGGCGCCCGCGCCGTATGAGCAAGGCGGGCCTATACCGTCTGGGATGATGCCCGGCGGGACACTGCCTGCTCGGACGGGGCAACCGGCGCCGCCCGCTCCAACAGGCCTGACACCGCCGCAGCCGGGACAAGCGCCTACGGCGCCAGGGTCTGGTCAGCCAGTAACGCCAGGCGCGCGCCCAGGGCTTCCGCAGGCGCCGAACGCGGATGGTCTGCCTCAGATTGGCGGCCCGTCGCCACGGCCTCCGGCCACCCCCGGCACAACCGCGCGAACCTTTGGCGGCCGTCCTTACATGCGCGTGGATCCAACCCGTCCCGTGCAGGGTCCGCCAGCGCCGGTTGGAGAGGCGCCGCAATCTACCGAGGTGGCCCCGCCGCCGTCCTCTGTCGGTCGTCGTGATCGACGTCAGTCTGCGGAACCGGAGGCCGCGGTCATAGATGAGGCCGCTCCGACAGAGACGGCTTCGCCTGCCTCGACCGTTTCGAAAATGGACGAGGCCGTAATCCTCACAAGCCTGATGAACATGGCGGGTTTGCCGCTGGATCAGCGTCCGCCGGAGTACGACCGGATCATCACCGAAGTATCGCAGGGTGACGACACCCCCGATGAGGCTTGGGCGGAGGCGCAAGAGATGCTTCGCGCGCGCGGGATGCCTGCGTCGGAGAATGACCGTTTTGGCGGCGGTGGTGACGATGCCCTGGATGGCGGGCAGGGCAATGATCGTTTTGAGACGTCGACCGTGCCAGGGATCAATTTCAGCCGCTACGAGCGCGAATTTGGCCTGCCGCCGGAATACCTTGGTCGCACCGCCTGGATCGAAAGCCGGGGTAGGCCGGATGCGAAGAACCCGAACAGTTCCGCAACCGGGCTATTTCAGTTCATCAATTCGACGGCGCGCGCATATGGCCTCACAAACCGTTTTGATCCTGTTGCCTCAACGGAGGCGGCGGCGCGCTTGGCACGCGACAATGCGGCCCAGCTTCGCCGTGTCCTAGGCCGCGATCCGACCGGCGCAGAATTGTACCTCGCCCACCAACAGGGCGGGGGCGGCGCCGCGAAGCTGTTAGCAAATCCCAACGCCTCCGCCGCGTCCATCGTTGGCCGCGATGCGGTTCGCCTGAATGGCGGCAATCTTGGTATGACCGCTGGCGAGTTTGCCGGTCTGTGGCTTCGGAAATACGAAGGCAGCCGCAAGGTCTCGGGTGCGGGTATCGGCTCGACCACGGGCTCCACGCGCAGCGGCCCAGACTTTACGCCCATTCTCTACGACTATCAGGCGCCGATGATCCGGGGATCTGACGGGCGCCTTAAGCAAGCCCTCTACATGCCGTCGTCGTCCCCGATCTTGCAGGCGCACAACGCGTCGGCCATGGCCGCCTATAACGCCGAGGTGCTTGGTCGCGGGGCCGAAGAATTTCTCACCATGCGTCGCGGCTATCAGGGCGACCCGGAGGGCTTCCGCAAACAGGCGGAGGCTTTCGTTGACGATCTGGTCGAATTGGCGCCCGAGGAATTTCGGGTTCCCCTGCGCGAGCGGCTATCGTCCATGGCGCAGCAGCAGGTTCTTGGGGCCATGTCTGAGCATCATGACGAGACGCAGCGGCGCGCGAACAACGCGACCCGCGCGTTGTCTGATCGGTATGCGCTTGATTACGAGGACGCCGTGGCGGCGGGAAATGCCGAGGCTGCTGATGCGGCCCGCGCCAACCTGACGGAGGTTCTTCGCTCCCGTGAAGCATTGCCCGGCGCGGCTTGGACACCAGAGCAAAGCGCCAACGTGTTACGTGATGCAGAGCGGCGCGCGGCCCGTCGTCAAGCCAGGCGCGCTCAGGCTCAAAGGGCCGAATGGAACGACCAGTGGGATACTGTGATTGCTGCTGCGGAAAGGTACGGCACATCCAAGTATGACAGCTTATTGAGCAATCCTGCGGCAATTGCTGCCAACCCGGAGAAGGCGCGGGAGGCCGGGGCCAAGTCGATGTTACGTGATATGGCACCCGAGTTTCTCGGGTGGTCACCGGATGAACAGCGGGCCGAGATTGAGCGTTTAGAAGCACAACCAATCGGCGCCGAATGGGAACTTGATCTGATCGACGCGAGTAAGGATCTGAATCGACTGACTGAAAAAGGTCTTGAGGACGATCCTATCGCCTGGGCAGAGCAACATTTTCCAATTCAGCCGCCACCGTTGCCACAACTGTCCCCGGAGAACATGGACGAATATGTTTCCGGGCTCCGGGCACGGCGGGAATATGGGGATCAGATGCAGGTCACGGGACATGTGGATGTTCCGGCATATCTGACCAATGCCGAATCCGACGATCTGTCGACCGCCCTTTCCGCTGATACGCCTGCGGATTTGCAAGCCGTTGTGGCTGGGGCGTTGGTATCGGGTCTGGGCGATGCGTCGCCGCGCGTGATCCAAAGCCTAGACGCCCCGGCGGAGGTCAAGTTTGCCGGTCGGATGCTGGCGAGTGGGGTGAGCCCAAACGTGGCGGTGTCCATCCTCAAGGGCCGTGAGATGATTGCGGCGGGCACGGCATCGCCTCCAAATGGTCGCGCGTTGAATGCTACGATTACGGAACACTTTGGCGACGCGTTCGCTGGGATCGACGTCGGCGCGCGGGGCGACCTTGGGAAAGCGGCGTCTGCCCTGTATGCGGCAAACACCGGAGGCGCGAAGCTGGACGAGGCCGGGCAGCAGGAGGCCATTATCGCCGCTGTCCAGCAAGCCGCCGGGCAGACCACGGATCGGCGTGGGCGCCTCCTGGGGGGCATCCAGGAGGTCAACGGAACGCAGACGCTTCTGCCGCCAAACGTCAACGGTGAGATGGTCACACAGGCGCTGCGCGACGCCCTGGCGCTGCAAGGCAACTTCATCACCGAGGCATATGGCACAGATGACGAGGCGGTTGCCTTTGATTGGTCCGAGGTCGCCAATTCACCGCCAATGATCGAGGGCATGTCTCTGGCCGATGCTGGCGTGGGCTTCCGTCATATTCAGGTCGTCCCGACGCGCAACGGGAGGCACATGCTGCGGATACGCTACCAAGGGTCTGAGACAGACGTGCGCTCCGCCGATGGCGGTCTGTTTGAGTTCTCCATGGACGCCTTGTTGGAGGCATCGCGGTGACCTTTTTCCTTCCGCCATCTGATCCAAGTGTCGCGCTTGAACCAAGGGGCCCTGATCGGGCTCCTTCGACGTTCATGCAGGGCTTTGCCGCCGCGTACCGTGCGACCAATCTCGAAGACAACGCCAACTTTCGTGTGCAGCGTGAGCGGACACGCGTAGAGGAAGACCTCGGCCAGCGTGTGCTTGACGCGCTCGGGACTGATGCGGTCGTGGCCGAAATGCGTCGTCAGGGCATCGCACAGGCGGACCAGTTCCTTGAGCGGGACGTGCAGCGCGACCTTATGCTGCGAGAGTACGCCCTCAAGGTTGCGCGCCGTGCCCAGCGAGACGGTACCCCTCTGCTGCCCGATATGGATTTCAGCAGTGAAGCCGTTCAGCAGACCGTAAACGACACGCTGCGGCGGGAGTATCAGGCGGCTCAAGATGATCTAGAAACGCTGCCGCCCGGTAGCTTTCTCCCTCAGTTTGGCGGTGCTGTCGTCTCTGGTGTGGCCGACCTACGCCAGGCCCCATTCCTGATTCTTGGCGGTGCGGCTGGCGGATCCGCCATGCGCGTTATCGGGCGCGAGGCGGCAATCAACATGGCGACCGAGGCGGCGACCCTTCCGTCACAGTTTGCCATGGCGGAGCGATTGGACATTCCCGATCCAAGCGTGTCTGGGCAGTTGGCCATGGCCGCCGCTGTCGGTGGGATCTTTGCCGGTGTACCCATCGCGGCCCAGCGTGGGCTATCTTACTTTAGGGATCGTCAGTCTGTGCCCGTGACGTCTGCGCGGCCCGCAGTGGAGTCGCAGGCGATTGCCGATCAGGTAGAGGATGCCTTGGCGACCGGGCGCGAGGCGGACATTGAAACCCTGGTGGAGCAATTCGGCCCGCCGCGCCCGCCGGAGTGGATTGAACGCCCACCTCTGGTCGCCGAAGACACCGGCTTGGAAGGCAACACGCTTCGCCAGGATCTTGAGCGCCAGATTGCAGACCTCACGCGCCAGGTCAGGCCGCCAAAGCGGCCCGTCGCCAATTACGTGCGCTCGTTAGGTGGCATTGATCCCGATGGCGACTTCGCCGCGGAACTGCGCGCCATTGGGGTGACGAACACTCGGGCTCCTGGGCTGTTTAGGCGTGGCGGTCGCATGGATCTGGACAACATCCCTTCTGTCGAGGCGGAGGACGCGCTTCCGGGCATTGGTCGGTTGATCCCCGAGGAAAACGGGTATCTGGCCCGTCAGCAGCTTATCGACGTGCTTGGTGGAGAGGCAAACGGGCAGCGGCCCGATCTGGACGACATGGCAGAGATCAACCGCCTGCAAGCCGATCTGGATATGCTCGACGCGCTGGACGCGATTGATACCGACCTGCGGGCACCACGGACTGAGCCGGAGGAAGGCGCGTCCGGCCCGTTCTTCCCACCCTCTAGGGTTGGCGACGGGCGCGCGGTATATGGTCAGGCGTCGGACTGGATGCGCGCCAATGGCTATCACCGCCTTCTATCGGATGCGGAAATGGACGAGATTGCATCGATCGTGGCCCGGCGCGGTGGTGCGATTGACGACGTGATTGACCAATTCCTCGCCCGCGAGGCCCGGCATCAGATTGGAGAGCGACATGGACAAACCCGAGGGAATGACGGCGCGCCACGAGATGCTTTGGGCGATGTTCGAGAACCAGGGAACCGACAGGGCGCGACAGATGCAGGATCTGATCCGACAGCGGTATCAGCGCGATACGCCGTCGCAGACGCCGCCACCCCCCCAATCTACGACGACCCCCTAAGCCCTGACGCACGGGCTTATGATGAAGCTGTGTTGACCGAACTGCGTCTGGCCGATGGCTTTGACGACGAAGTTGCCGAACTGGACGAGGCCGAGGCGTTCTTGGCTGCCGTTGAACTATGTGGAGGCCCCCGCCGATGACCTTTGACGTTTGTATGCAGCGCGGTATCGACTCCGGCGACATAAGCAAGATCCGGGGCGAGGAAGCGACAGCGATCTACCGCGATCTGCGCGACCGATACCGGGCCCAGGGGCACCCGGATCACATTGCGGACCAAATGGCAGGGGAAGATACCAAGGCCGCGATGCGAAAGGCCGTTGGCGAAGAACGGCATCGAGGCATCGCGTTTCTGGCTTGGAAGCGGCAGGTGCAAAAACAGGTGGACGAGGCCAAGGACCCGGCCCGCCTGTTGACGCAGAGGGTGGAGTTCTGGGTGGCGGGCAAGAACAAGGGCGCTTCGTTCAAAAGCCAGCAGGCCGCCCTGACGCGTCTGTTTTACAAGAAAATTGACACGTTCTTGGTGCGTCATGGTCGCAACCTGGCGGGCAACGTTCGTGATCCTGCCACCCTTCGGAACGTGGCTCGTGAGATGCACGGGGAGCAAACTGGCGATCAGGCGGCCGGTGAGTTGGCTGAAGCGGTGAAGGCTGCGTTTGAGGATGCCCGGCGCATGTTCAACGAAGCGGGTGGTTCAATCGGGAAGCTGGAAGACTTCGGCATCCCGCACGCGCACAACGCAATCTCGATCACGCGCGCGGGCTTCGACAAGTGGTTTCAGGACATTCGCGGCTCGATCAACTGGAACCGCATGGAAGACCGCCTAACCGGGCGTCCCATGGCCGATGCCGGTGGCGAGCCGTCGTTGGAGTCGCAGCGCCTGTTGTTGCGAGAGGTCTACGACAACATCGCCTTTGGTAAGGAGAGCGCCAATCCGCGCTACGGCGGGCCGGTGGGGCAGTCGTTGCTTGCCAGCGCCAACGAAAGCCGCGTGCTGCACTTCAACGATGCCGAGGCTTGGCTGTCCTACAATGAGGCTTACGGCAATCGTGATCCGTTTGGTGCCATTGTCTCGCATCTACAGAAGATGGCCGGGGACATTGTGACCCTGCGGGAGTTCTCCGCCCAGCCCGAGGTCGGTATCGACTACATGGCCCAGCTTGTCGCGGAGCGGGCACGCAAGGCCGGTGACGAGAAGATGGGCCAGGACGCCGCAGAGAACGCCGTCAGGGCCAAGCGCATGTTCCGGGTGGCGACCGGCGGCGTGCAGCCCAGCAGCGTCAATCAGGCCATGCGCGCGCGGTTCTTTTCGACCGTGCGGCATTTCCTGTCGGCGGCCATGCTGGATAGGGCGATTATCTCGTCGGTGTCGGATCTGAACTCGATGCGCATGGCTGCCAAGACGATTGGCCTGAACCCTGCCAACTTGGTATCGAATCACGTCGAGTTGATGGCTTCGTCCGCAAGCCGGGAAGAACTTCTTCAAATGGGCTATATCTTCGAGACGCTAGCCGACCCTGGGACGACAATGGCCCGGTACCAAAGCGAGGTTCCGCCAGCCGCCATTGGGGAGCGCCTGTCCAGCTTTGTGTTCCGAGCGCAGGGCCTCGCCGGTTGGACCGATGCGGCTAGAGGTGCATGGTGGAAGCTTGAGGCCGCAGGGCTTGCTAACCAGGCCAATCGTGCAATGCAGGATCTGGACCCCACGCTGCGCAGCCGGTTGGAGATGGCAGGCGTCACGTCCGACGAATGGGACAAGTTCCGAGGCGATGGCCTGTTTGAGGCCGCCAACGGTGGTAAGTTCCTGCCGCCCATCTGGTGGCGCGAGAACACCAGTTTGCCGCCGCGTGAGGCTGACCGGATCTTTCTCAAGATGCAGGCAATGATCGATGACCAAATGGAGATGGCCATCCCAACGGATTCGACGTTCATCCGGTCCAAGATCGAGGGCGATGCACCGGCGGGGTCGGTTGGGTACGAGGTGGGCAAGTCGCTGACCATGGTGAAGTCGTTCATCATGGCGTTTTCCGCCAACCAGTACGGGCGCATCATGTCGATGCCCGACAACGCATCGCGGGCGATGTACGCTGCCGATCTTGTAGCCGGGGCGACCGTCATGGGGGCGGTGGCGCTGCAACTCTACAACCTGGCCCTTGGGCGTGAGCCCGAAGACATGACCGACCCGTTGTTTTGGGGTCGAGCGGCATTGAAAGGCGGAGGCTTTGGCGTCCTTGGCGATCTGGTTAGCACTGGCGAAACGTCGTTCGGGTCCGGGTTTGGCGGCTGGGGTGCGGGCCCTTTAGCTAATGTGGCTGACGACGCCTGGGACTATACGTTCGGCAATTTGATCGAATTGGCCTCTGGCGAAGAAACGAATTTTGGCCGTGAGACGGTGCGAATGCTGGACAGATACACGCCCGGCACAGACCTTCCCTACATCGGTTTGGCATTCGACAGGATGGTTCTTGACCAGCTTCAAATGATCCTAGATCCCGAAGCATCTCAAGACTTTAGGGCAAAAGCCGCGCGGTCGGAACGCAATGGTGGGGCCGGGTATTTTGTGCCTCCAGGATCCACAGAGATAAGCGTTCCAGACTTCGCGGGGATGCTGGGCCGATAGTGCATGGTCTGAGTGTGCGTGGCGGCACCATCAAATCGCCATGGCACAGATACCCACCGGCACGAACCGCGTGCATCCGTTCACAGTTGCGGCAGACAGCCGAGGGCCGTTTGAGATCGGCTTTCAAATGGTCGCGGACGATGGGCTAACCGTCTTTGTCAATAATGACGAAACGACCGCGTTCACGATCAACACGAACTTGGTCAACGGGGTGGACGATCAGGCAACCTTGACCTTCGACGCGGAATTGCGTGCCGGGGATCAGGTCATCGTTGTGGGCCGATTGATCCCTTATCGCTCCACCGACTACCTGCCGACTGATCCGTCGCTGACGAAGCACCTCAACACCGAACTGACGGAACTGAATGCCTCGATCGTTGATCTGTGGCGCGAGGTCGGATCGACGGTGCGGGTTGTGCCAGACCCGGCCACGGGCTTGCGTCAGATCCAGCGCATCCCTGTCTTGGGTGCGAACCGGACACTGGTCGGGGATGGGCAGGGGGGCTTTCGACAGGGCCCGGATGCCAACGATCCAATCGTGCTTCCGCTCGATCCCACGCGCGCGTTTATGGCCGCCTCAACGCAGGCTGTCCGCGATATTGAACTGAGCAAACTCGTCGCGGGCGCACAGGTGTTTGTGGCAGACAATGGCACGTTTCAGTGGGACGCCGCCTCGACCTTAGCCGATGACGGGGTGTTCACCCTGGCACCATCTGAGGGGGGCGCTGGCCGTTGGCTACGGATCTATGACCCGGCCAACATCCACGTGAAGTGGTTCGGCACGCTCGGGGTCAGCAACGAAAGCGATACGGAGATTTTGCAGAGAGCGGCTTTATTCTTTGTCGAGACGCTCCAGACAAACTGCGCGCAGCTGGTCCTACCGCCCGCAATCACGGTCACCGACAGCATCGACTTTACCTCGACCGGCGGAAAGAAGGGCACGATTTGCGGCGCGAACAACGGCGGGGCGATCAGCACCATCGTCACGGTGGCATACCACGGTTACGGGCCGAATGCGAAGCAGGGGGCCGTCTTTCAAATGGGCGACCCGGATGCCCCTGCGTATCAGACGGAAATCGGCATCCGCGGTATCGAGTTCGGGCGGGCGGGTTCTCAGTTTAACTCACCCGTCTTTATCGACCACGTTGGCGCAGCCCAGATTGAGTTCAACGAGATCCGCATCGGGTCATCGAACAATACCGCGATCCGTGTGGCGACGCCCCAGAACTGTGTCTTTGACCGGATCCGCACGTTCTCTGGCGGGCGGTCGTTCCAGTACAAGGACGCGACGGGTGTCACCGTGCGTCAGGCGGGTACGACGCTGACGGCCAGCGGGCCAATCTTCAGCGCGTCAGACGAAGGCAAGACAGTCAACGTCTGGGGCACGGGCAGCAGCACGCTTCGGCGCAAAATCAGGATCGTGGAGGTCACGTCGAGCACGACGGCCACCGCGGCTTACTCTGCCAACGACACAGTCGACCGCGCGCTGTATTTTGGGTCGCCCTGGGCCACGCTGACAGCGGGCAGCGTAGAGGTCACAGTGGACGCGCCCATCGCCACCAGCGACGTCGAGGGCCTAGTTGTCGTCTTCCGCGATGGGGGCACGAATCGGCGCCCCTTCCGCGCAAAGATCATATCGACGGATGGGGATAGTACGCTGACACTCGACCAGCCTGCGCCTGTGTCGGCCGTCAGTGAATTTGCCGTCGCCTGTGTCGAGTTCCTGGGTTCCAGCTTTGGCAACGGACCCAGCGACAACGACATGCCCGAGTTCAACATTGAATCCTTCGCGGGCTACGGCATGTATGTGGACGACATGGAGCTGTTCCGCATGGACGGGAAGTTCCATCCGGACCAAACTCCGCAGCCCGCGCGCTACCCGCTGGAACACATCGTGGCCGACCGTTGGGGCGGCGAGTTCGAAGGCGTGTTTGATGCGCAGAACCTCGGGTCGGCCCGGGTCTACGTGACCAACCTCAACACGGCGGTATCGTTCAAGAACCTGCGCTGGCGGTCGGCTGGCGAGGGCGACGTACTGGCCGAGATCGGCCCCCAATCGGACGTCGGCGGCATCGTCGTCTTTGACGCCATGCAGCGCGTTCCGCCTTTCCAATCGGGCGCGCAGCAGGATCCGTTCGGCTGGGTGATCGACGCCAACAACGGCACCGGGTACGCGTGGAGCGGGACGGTCACCTCGTCGAACAGCGCCACCCAATGGAACTTCCTGGGGACCAACGTCTGGGCCGATGGTCTTGGCAACATGACCATCCAAGGCAACGTCAAAATCGACGGCGACGTGCAGCTTGGTTTCGCTGATCTGACAGCCAGTTTCGACACCCTGGCGCGTTTTGGCCCGACGACGAACTTCTTGGAAACCGCGCATGGCGCACCGACTAACGGCTTTGGCTGGCAAGTTCTCCATGTGCCTGACAAGACGGGGGACACCGACAGCGGGTGGCAGTTGGCGCATCGTCCTGCGGCGGGCGGGATGCCGTATTTCCGCGGCAAGAGCGTTTCCACTTGGGGCAGCTGGCTACGCCTTGCATCGCAGCAAGAGACAAAGCGCGAGTTTACCACCCGGGCCGAATTGGTGACTTGGTGGGCGGCCAACTCGGTCCACGTCCCCGAGGGCAACAAAGTCCGAGTGCGCAAAGCGGCCTGGCGCGTCCGTAAGGCATCGACGGTCATTGCTGACCTTCCCGGCCTAGACCCGATCGAGCCTTATCGCCCCGAGCATTTCGGCCCTGCGGGCACTGCGGCCACGACACTTGAGACGACGGCGTCGACCCGGGCGCTTTGGGCCTTCGCGAGGACGCAGCTGGGCAAGCGGGTGCGGATCGAGTTCACCGAAAATCAAGAGTACGTTCTACAGGGCGCGTCGTCGACATTCATGGGCGACAGCGAGGGTTACCTTCTGGTCATAGACACCGACGTGCATCCGAGCATTGAGATCAACGGCACGATCCGCGCAGCGTTTCCGTGGGCCGGACCTGTCGGACGTGACGTTGGTGAGACAATCGACGGCACCGACGAATTAGGGTTGTTCTTCTTTGCGCCATCGCAGGGTCGTACCCCCGGCCAAGCGCCGACCTACGACCTCAAAATCACGGGTCGCGGCACAGTTAACCTACGCAGCATCCCGACCAAGACGTTTGGCGTGAACGGCGTAAAGACGCTTCCGGGGTATCGCGACGTGTGGGTTGAGGGCCTGCTGTTCGATCAAGGTTCGCTGGACCAGCAAGGCAACGTCGTCACGGCGGCCAACCCAAATTGGAGCGACACGGGCTTCGGCGGGGATTCTGCGCTGGATCTCGGCGCGGCCGACAGCATGACGATCGAACGCAATCGCTTCATAGGGGCGAAGGACTGCGCTGTTTATCTGTCGGGTGGCAACGGGCAATTTGACGAGACGGTCAGCCTAGGAGCCCCATACACTTACTTCCGAGAAGGCATCGGGCGTCGCGTCTATATCGCCAACAACAGAGCGATGGGCTGCGATAACTTCGTGCAAATGAAGCGGTTTGTGCGCGATTGCATGGTCGTCAACAATATTGTCGAAGACGGCCGAAACGGCATCAGCACGGGCGCCACCAACACGTCAGGCACGCGGAACGACGGTACGCGCGGGGTCATTTCGGGCAACACGATCCGTCGCTGCAACGGCAACGCGATCTTTGTGTCGTCTGGCGAATTGTGGCGCATTGCCAACAACGAGATCACGGATTTCCGGTGCCGCCACTATCAGCCCGACGTGATGGAAGGCGACGGATACGAGGCGGCAATTACGGTTCGGGGTGTCCGATTAGCCCATGTGGCCGACAACACCATCAGCTTTGAGCATTGGACCGCCGAGCAGAGCGATACCGCCAACCACCAAGTCGGGATCATCACCGGCCCCGACGATGACGGCGTGCAGACGACGCGCACAATCATCGCGGACAACCTGTTGTGGAACATGCTGACGGGCATCGCCTACGACGCCGACGGCGCGACCTCAATCAGCCGACCTGGGAATTACTACATTGGCAACGGCGTTGCGGAGAGGGCTGTTTGATGGAGTGGCTTGATACCATTCTGAATGCCTTGGGCGGCGGCCTTTCTGGCGTCGTGATCATCGGCCTAGCTTGGAAGGTCCACGAGCAAAGCAAGAGGATCGACACCCTCACCGATAGGCAGCACGCGGAGAGCGTCCAAACCCAAACGACTTTGGTCATGTTTCGCGACATCCTCACACGGTTGGAGCAGAAGCTATGAACCTTTGGCGCTTTCTCACGAACCGCAGCGGTAAGGACGACGACGCTCGCAAGGCCCACGAACAGACTGTGGCCGCCCAAGCTGATCTGAACGCTCAGATGCGCCGGATGCTGGATCGGATCAACGAAGACCGAACCCCCAACGACGAACCAAACACCCCGAGGACACACTGATGTGGCTTAACGAATTGAGCGCATGGGTCGCTTTTGTTTTTTGCCTGATGGTGCAGCTGGCCTTCTCCCGCACGGCGTGGGCAAAAGGCGTCGATCCCAGCATCGACCCATTGGGGGCCGCGATCCGGGCCTTCGGCCAAGCTATGTTCTGGGGCACGGGCTCCTATGCGTGGCGCATGGGTTACTGGGATCTGTTCCGGTCATTTTTCGCCCCCGAAGCCTGGGCCGCGTGGAACGACGCGAGCGGCGGGCTCACGATCAACGCCGTCTGGAACGCCAGCATGATCTGGGCCGGGTATCAGGCGCTCGTCGGCCTCCAACTATCGTTACCGGATCAGGACCGCGATCAATGGCGGTGGTGGAACGTGGTCGGCTACCCGCCCTGGCGCCTGTTCATCCGCCTGCGCGCCGTGCTGTCCGCCTTGGCGCAATTCTTCAAACGCAAAGCAAGCCGGGAGTAAGGACATGACCAAGATCGCTATTGTCGTCGGCCACAACGCACGCGCCCAAGGGGCAGTGCGCGTCACTGACGGCCGCACTGAATACGACTGGAATGGTCGCCTTGCCACACTTATCGCGGCCCACGGGAACCAAGTTCGGATCTTTCGGCGCCAGGGTGGCGGAGGCTATTCTGCGGAGATCGACCGGGTATATGCCGAGGTCGATGCTTGGGGCGCGGACGTGTCCGTCGAACTCCACTTCAACGGATCGGCTAGCGCCCGCGCGAACGGTGGGCTCACGCTGTCCAGCGGCACCCGTGGATCCCTACTCTTGGCCCAGGAAGTTCGCAGCCGCTGCGCTGCCGTGCTCGGAAATCGCGACCGAGGCGTGCAGGTGCGCGGACGTCACGATCGCGGTGGTCGGTCGCTTTGGCAGGGCCGTGCGCCGGCCATCCTGACGGAGCCTTATTTCGGATCGAACGCCGCCGAATGCGTCGTGGCGGATCAGAACATGGACGAACTGGCCGAGGCCATTTTCCGTGGCGCGTTTAAGGCTGCACGCCTCTTGTCCGATTCAGATCGTGCCGCCGCATGATCGGCAGCCCAATCACCGCGACCCTGGTCCTCGTCGCGCTTGGCGGCGTGGGATGGGGTCTGGTTGAGAATAGGTCGGCCAACCAGCTGTCCGATCAACTGACAGCCGAACGCGCCCTTGTGGCCGCCCAGGCCCACCAGATCGCCGCCCAGCAAGCCCAGATTGAGTTGGCCCAGGACGCGGCCCGCATCGCCGCAGAGGCCCGTCTGGCCGCCGAGGAACGGGCCAGAGACGCACAAGCTATTATCGCCGCCATAGAGGACGCCCCCGATGCCCAAGACGCTGCTTCTGATGCTTCTCTGCGCGCTCTGCGCCTCCTGCGGGAAACCCGAAGTCGTGACGGAGACGCGGCTGATAGCCTGCTCGATCCCCGATGACCTGCGCACGCCGGTGCCAGGGCCCGACCTGACCGCCACAACAGCGGCTGACGTGGCCCGGATCATCGTCGCCCAGGACACGGCCTTGGGCGAAGCCAACGACAAGATCGTCGCCGTCGATCGCATCGCTGACGAATGCGACGCCAAAGCAACCCAACAATAAAGGATTTTCAAATGGCCGATGTTCCCGTCACCGTATCCCCTGGCTGGCCGCAAGCCGCTCAATACACCTCGCCCGCGCCAAACACACAGATTCGTATTCCGAACACGACCGGGTATGTGGTTTATCTACACACGTCGTCTGATGGCACTCCGCCGACGCGTGACGTTGCGGACGGCGATTTTATTGAACCCGGAACCCGCGATAAGATGACCTTGCCGATGGGTGTGCGCGTTTGGCTGGCTCTGGCGGGCCACTACGATGACACAACTACTGCCACGATTAACATCCACCAGGCCGAAGTCTGACATGGCGTATTTTGGAGGTACGTATTTCGGCGATGGAGGCGTTCCATTTTTTGGCGATGGGGATCTCCTTGACGGTGTGGTGCCCAACGTTCCCGACGTGGTGGTCAGCACAATCGCCGAATTGCAGACGGCCTTGAACGAAGCTGTTGCTGATGGCGGGGGTAGCATCGGCATCAATACGATGATCGACACCAGCCTGATGCGGAGGGTGGAGCAGGACATGGTTGGGGTGACGCCTGCCGCGCCTATCGAAATCATCGGCTCCGGGTCCGCCGGTTTCACACACGGGTTGGAGTTGCGCCACACGAAGAACGTGCGTCTATCGGGTTTGACGTTCACGCATCCAACAGGCGATGACAGCGGTGCGGGACTTTTGGAATTGCAGGGCGACGTTGAATACCTGACTGTATCAGATTGCAATTTCTACGGCCTGCGTACCGACCGGCTTGGGGATTACAAGTTGCAAGGGTCTTACCCAATGGAGATGCACGGCGTGCGGTGCATTGGGTCGAGCCGTGGAACGCCGGGGACACTCGCATTTGAGCGTTGCAATTTCCGGGACCTACTCAGCGTCGGGGTTATTCTTCTAGGTTTTGCGGGTGGCCTGATTGTTCGGCGCTGCACCTATCAGCGCGTATATGCGGACTGTTGGAATATCTCGCCGCAGACGGTAGCCGCAGCAGAAGGGCCTTTTGTTCACGAAGACAGCGAAGGCTTGCTTTTCACAGGTGACGCGCGTGACGAAGTGAACCCTCACGTGGACCCATCTTTCCAATTTATCAGCACGACTTTACCCACGGGAACGCCTGTTCTAGGCGTGCGTAGCGAGCGTGTCGTTGCCGTCGAAGCGCCTTTACTGGCACGGGGCTCCACCATGCACGGTGCCCTCACCAGCTTTCCCGACAGCGGGAACAGGGTGACCTTGGTCGACCCGATTGTCCGTGATTGCGTGATCGCTACGAGCGGCAATCATCACACGTCCATTCAGTGCAATGGCGGCGTTTTCGAACGGAACACCTTCATCGCACCCGGCGAGGCTAACGCAGGTTCTTTCTGCCGTTTCGATTTAAATGTTGTTGGCGACAATCCCATCACACTCACGGACAACATCACGGGCCAACCGGCCTTCTTTGACGGCCCCAACGCTGGCACCGCACCTATCACCGACACGGGCGGCATTGTGCTTGGTCTGCGTGGGGAACTCATCAGCTACGCTACAGCCTTCGCGGCTGACCGGTTCGACAACCTCGGGTCGCTTGCTCAGATCATCGCGGCGGTCACACCGGCGGTCGGTGGTCCTGCGGAGGGCAAGGGCGCGGATCTAACGGCTATTGTGAACAACGCCCCGTCCGCCAGTGCTGTGCCCACGTTGCAGGCCGCTCCAGTCGTCACGGGGTCGCTCACGGTCGGCGGCACGCTCACGTCATCACAGGGTACGTGGTCGGGTGTCGAGGCAAACGACTACGGCTATGCTTGGGTCCGCAACGGACGGGTCATCGAAGATGCGAACGACGCCAGCTACACTATCCGCAACATCGACATTGGCGCCGATATTCAGTGCGTGGTGTCGGCGGGCGGGGCAGGTGGTGTCGCCTCAGACATTACCGATGCGCAGCGCGTCCCAGGCGGGCCAGAGGCGGGCGATGTATTTGTCCTGGGGGCAGACACCTACTTCGTGACAGACCCGCCACCCACAGGCTCCACAGCTTGGCGCTTCGATGCCCTCATTCGCAGCAGCACGGCCTTGGAAAACGTCGTCCTGGCCGCACAGCACTCCGCTGGCCAGATCCGCACGGACGGCAATGCCAGCGTTTTTACGCGCGCGGTCGAGGACAGCACGGGCACCAACCTCGGCAACACCACGGATTTAGGAGAGCTCCCCGCCGATGCCTGGATTGACCTATCGGTGCTGATCGACGTCGCCAATGAGGTGGTTGTGGTGAACCTCTACGGCACGGAGGTCGGACGTCAGTCGATCACCTCTGGCACTGGGCTTCTGCAAACTGACCGCCAGATTGTATTTGGAGCAGCCACCACTGGCGGCCTAAACGCGGTTCTGGACGGCCTGGAATGTGCATTGTTCCGGGCCACCGCAATCACCATGACCGGCCAGGGGCAAAAAATCGCCGAAATCTCCATCGCAGAGCAAGGCTCCATCGCTGCGATCAACGCAGACCCATGGACTAACGGGTCGATTTCGGCTCCGTAGCAGGCCCCGTGCGCGCCGGGAAAAGCGCGCCTTCCCCACTGTCAACTTCCCCGCTGGCTTCGGTCGGCGGGGCTTTTTGCGTTTGCGAAGGAAGAGGCGCTAAAAAGGCGGCTCTGTATCGCCCTCAGAGGGACGCCAGGGGGCCGGGTGTTGCTTGGGTGCAGTCTGCACAGGCTTGGGGTCGTTACGCACGCCTAGGGCGTCCAGGGCGGCGGATAGGTGGGCGGGGAGGGTCATTGCTTGCTTCTCTGGGGAAGATTGACGCCCTTTTCTTTTGCGAGAGTCATAAGCGCAGCGCGATAGTGGTTAGGCTGCATATTGCCTCCGTCAGAGGGCTTGTGATCGCTAAACACTTGCGACAGTCGAAGCGGCCAACCGCCAGGATACGATGCCGCTCTAATCCAAAAACGGAACAGAACCCCGTCTAGGTCATCGTCTTCGTAGTCCATCACGCGTCTCCTTCTCTATGTCGATACCGGCTCGGAGCCGTCTTCGGCTGCAACTGATCCAGCCACGGCTCAATCCGATCCCAGGCTTGTTCAATTTCTTCGTACGCGGCCCATGACTTCACTAGCTTTCGCAGGCGGTCAAAGTCGCTACGCATTGTCTGGAGGCGAGCGGCGTGAGTGAAGGGTTCGGCAGTCATGTTAGGTCTCTTTGTCGCTGTCGATAAGAGACAGGTCAGGCTCACCACCAACCGGTTTTGCCATCGACTCCATTGTTTTGATGGCCTGCAAATACATCCGAACGCCGTTAAACAACTGCTTGGCGACAGCGGCGCGCGCCATTCCATCTTGTGGGCTAATTTGGCCAGTCCGCATTTGCTGCAGATCATCGGCCAGCCCCACAATGACGTTTTGTAGGCCAAGGCTGTCACTGACCGGCGAACTGTCATAGTCACGCGCCATTGAAGATACCCTTTCTCTTATGCTCTGCACGCCAAGCGGCTTGTTCTATCGAGCAAGCCAAGGCTTTTACCTGCCGCGCAAGGCGACGGTCTTTGTGAGACCCGTTTGGACCAAGACCTTTCGCACCCCAAAGCGTTTCGCAATAGTGGCAGATCGGTGGAATTGGCCAATGCTGCACCGGTCCTGGCCATTTGGTATCTTGGTTCTCCTGGCAAATCACGCAGACGAACGGTTTCGGGTATGGGGGACGATCAGGATGCAACTTGGCTAGGTACTCGAAGGAGCTGACCCGCATCACCCATCCCCCATGCCAAGGGCGCGGAGAATGCGGGCGGTGCGATGCTTTGCTGCCCATTCCATCGCTCGGTCAGATCCCTTGATTTGTTTGCATACGACCTTGCCGTGGAACTTCACGCGCCACATTTGGTCCGCATCGTATGGCGAAGCGTTGCAGTGAATGGAGTAGTCGCCCGCCTCAAAGGCGTTGTTTCTGCGCTCCAGCCACTCCAACGGCCTCACCATCGCCTCTATCTTCTCGCGGGTTAAGGGTAGGTCGGCGCGGCGGTAGTTGGCTTCTACGCATCCGTGCGCCGCAAACGTCCAATTGTTATCTACACGCGCGTTGACTACCCCTGATGCCGGGTAATAGCGTGCGCAAATCGTTTCCGGCATGTCAGTCATTGGTTGCCTCGATATCGAACTCCATGTTCGAAAGATTGACGCGACCGATCAGGGTTCGGCGCTCAAAGGAATGCATCCCGTAAGACTGCGTCGAAGAAACTTCACCCTCGCTATCCAAGCCAAGAAGGTGGACGGTGTTTCCCGTTATGTTGAGGACAAGCCAAGCCTTCGTCTTATGCGTGTTTTTGCTAGCGTAGACGTTGCCGACCTCAATCTCCGGGGTTGGTTGCGGCTTTCGCCCTTCGGGATAGTTGAACTGCATCATCATCTCCAATCAGTTGCCCCGGCGGGCTGTATCCGCGAAGTGTGCCCGCCGGGGTTCCGCCCACCACGGGCGAACAGGTTGAGGTGCGTTTCCTGTAACGACCTCAGAACAGACTCCCTTGCTTCGGCGCTGGTTTCGGGACCGGCGGTTTCCAGATCCAAGCGGCTAAGGCCGTGGGCTGCTGACAGAGTGCGCCACGCATGGCCTGCGACCAGTGGGCAAACGCCGTTGCCGAGCAATCGCAAAGCGCGTGACCGGGCGGCCAGCCCATCAGCCATTCGACGAACAACACGTTCAACCGCCGCGCCATCCACGTCCTTCGGCGGTGTTCCCACCGCTCGTAACTCCGGTATCTGCGCCAGTGTGCCCGCGCTGCATCCCTCGGATTGCGACGGGTCGGTTCCGAATACGGCCGCCCAATGCGCTTTGGCCGCTTGAAAAACCCCGCCTCGGCCAAGAGCCGGAGCAAGTTCCGGCGCGTCTCGAATGACAATCTGCCAAAGGTCGTGGGCTTGGGGGCCGGGTGGGTGAAGGAATGGGCGATGAAATTCGGAAGCCGCTCGCCCTTGTTCTCGCCCCCGCGCGTTTTGAAGGGCGTGGTGTTTGGTGACCGATGATCTCGACTGGCTGGCGTTGGAAACTGCTGCGCATCGGTCGCCAGGCAGGCATTGCCGGCCGCCGCTGTCGGGATCTGCCCCGATCCCCTCGGGCTGACGTCGTGGGCCTGCGGTGTGGTCCACATGCGGGCTTGCACCTGCAACGATGTGACCGTGTTCCGCGGCCCGCCCTTCATTCGGGCTTTCATGGCTAAATGGGCTTGAGGCGACTTGTTGTCGTCGTTCGCGACTGGCGTGCCCCACATCATCGCCTTGGCCAACGTCTCGGCCCGCCGTGTGAAATCGCTGTTCCCCGCCGCACTGTTCCCGTTCTGGGCCGGTGTCCCGGCCATCGGTGTCGGCCAATTCTCTGTCGCCTCTTGCAGATCCGGGCCGCCGGCACCCCGTAAGACACGATTCGTATTCGCGCCGCCCGTCATCGCCTTGGCGGTAGGCCACGCTGAACCAACGCTCTCGCTTATGCGGCGCGCCTGCTTCTGCCGCTGTGAAGAGGCCAACCGCAGGCGTGAAACCCATGTCCCATAGTTCTCGCAACACGGTCTCTGCGCCGAGGGTGACGTGGCCGCTGACGTTTTCGAGGATGATCCATCGGAGTCCTGTCCCGAGCTCACGGCACACTCTGGCGACATGGGGCCACAAGTGTCGGGGATCGTTTGCCCCGCGTCGTTTGCCCGCCGCGCTGAACGGCTGGCATGGGTATCCGGCAAGTACGGTGTCGATCGCTCCGGCAAGCGGTCTGGCGTCGAAGGTTGTGAGGTCGTCCCAGATGGGGGCAGGGGCCAAGTATCCTGCCCGCTGGGCAGCGATGAGGACGTCCCTGGGGTATTCGTCCCATTCAACGTAGGCGCGGGTGTGGAAGCCCGGCTCGGCAAGCATGATGCCCATATCCAATCCAGCGCCGCCTGCGCAGAGGGACAGTCCGTGCCGGGGACGTGATGCCATGTCATGCCTGTCCTTGACCTTGTGAGTGACCCGGCGCGGCGGGTGTGGCGGAACACAGATCCGCAATCGACAGCATCGTCCGAGCGTGCAGGTCAGGCCGTGTCAGGCGGTCCATAAGCGCCTTCTCAGCGGCCAGCTTGTCGGCCACGGCGGACTTCATCCGGCGGCGTCCTGCGGGCGTCTGGTGGGGCAGTAGGGAGGGTGCGGTGGGGAGTTGGTTGGTGTTCATTTCCCAACCTCCGGCTCAAGAAACGCATCGCGGAAAGCGCGCCGTGCGGCGGCCCCTGCGGCGGCCCGTGCGGCGGCCCACTCTTCTCGGGAAACGTCCGGGGCACGCTTATGCAGGGATATTACGCGCTTCACGCATCCCGATGTATCGTAGGGGATGGCTACTTTTAGGATAGCGATCATAAGCCGATGGTAAAAAGCGCCCCAGTCGGACACCGCCGCCGCGCGCTCCGCAAACTGAACATGCCAGTCTTGCCGGTCGCCGTCCGGTAGACCTTCGAAAACAGCTTCCTGAAAGCGGTGCGCCCATTCGGGGTATCCAGTTGATTCAGACAATGCTTCGAAATCACCAGGTGTCTGCCCTAGGTCATAGTTGAAGCACCCCACGGAACACGCCTGCCCATCTCTCCGCTCAAAGTGCCCGCTCGCCAATTGGTCCGCCGCGCGGTGCGCCTTGGCCATGTCGATGAATTGTTGCGGGGTTAGTTTTCCCCCCAACGGCACCTTGTCGGGATTGCTCAGATCGAAATCGCTCATTTGCTGGCCTCACGGTTGTAACTTCGGGATGCACCCCGCCCGCAAGAAAGCAGGCGAGATACGGTTTTTTACCACCGTCCCGTTACAAACCTTTCGGCTAAACATCTGTTTTTATGATGCTTCCTGAATTGCAATTCGCGATTGTGGATCAGGAGGTCCCCCGTTCGAGCCGGGGAGGTGGTACCATAGAAAACAGTATGTTAGCCGTTGCTTTAGATCGTCTTAGGCTCTTTCTAGGCTCCGGTTCGGTTTCATTTGGTTGTTGGAATCAGCCCTGACGCATCTTCGGGGTCGTCGACGCGTCGCGCCTGTCTCGAGGATTTCTAGGTTCAAGGCATACATGCTCTTGAAAGCGGAAGCCTCTTGTCAGCGTCCTTCTGACTGCCGATTTGTATGGGTGCTGTTGGTTTAGGCTTACTTTGCTTTCTATTCTCTTGACCGCTCGCTAGTCGGAATAGTTTTCTTGTGGCGGTCTGGAGTAGGATTCCGAAACAATGCAATTGTTCTTTCGGGGCTTTCTTTTGCTTTTTGAAAACATATTATTCTTAAAAGATCTCTTTTCGTGATGCGGCGCTAGCTCAGTCCGTCAATATTCGGTGATTGAATGTCAGAAAGTCAATAGTTCGAGCCGCAGACATTCTACAATCAGAACCAGTGCATCATTTTGCATACAGAAGAGGGCCAGCCTCATTCTTGCATTGCTGCTGTCTCGCTTAACAGATGATCTCATGGCCAACGATATTAAAGAGTAGTACTTAGAGAATAGTAGTTTCTCAAGCAACGTAATGACCATGACCTGCATCGTCGTCAAACCGCTCGGATGTCACGCTGGATGTTTGATAAGCTCTAGAAAAATCCTCTATTTACAAGATTGTATTCCGGTCGGCAATTAAGTTGATGATATTCATCAGTTGTTTTGTGTGTATCATCAGTTTAAGATGCAAACAGAGCGGAAAACCGCTCAACGAGCGGCAGTAGTCTCTCGATTATGATGCGCCCTTCAACCGACACAGACCAGGAGTGCAGGGCTGTACCAGTAGCGGCGAAAGCTGCGATTGAACCAATTAAGGTTAGTGCACGACGGACTATACCTTTTCGCTGAATTGCCCCTTCAGATGCTTTCTCGATAGCGTCTCTCGTGGCTTGGAGAACAATGACAAGTTCTTCCGAAACGCTGGGGCCTCCGACGGAATCAAGTACTTGCTCTGTAAGGTCGCGTGCCTCGTCGATATCGAAGTCTTCGGCCAGATCTAGTTCTGAATCCGTTTCAACACCGGTTGTATTGAAGCAACTAGCAAATTGATCATGCAGATCACAGAGCTTTTGCCAGCCGCCTATGAAGCCGCCGTCCAACGCGTCAGTCGTGTAGGGATCGTTAAGCCCTCCCTTTAGAAAGGCCATAGGACCGTCGAGCAAGATGAGGGCAGGCGTCTCGTAGTTTAGAGGCACGGAGTAGGACGTCAGGCGTGAAAGGAGTTCTTCTGGTAATTGGCGCTTCACTGCTTCTTTCTGAAGCTGTGCTAATTGGCTTCGCAAAGCAGCTAGAACCATTGCTCCATCGCTTCCGATCTCTTCCCTCAAGCTCTCCTTTGCAGTTGCCAGCCCTGCCGAATTGAACCCTAGAATGCCCTCCTCTGCGCATAGAAGCTTTCGTCCTTGCACCTCAAGGGCTTGTTTGACCTTGACGCGGGCTGTTTCTGCTTCCTTCGGTCGCTCAGATTTTTGGCGGGTGTCTGGACTGGTGCTCGTTTCTGTATCGTAGTCGGTCGGCGCTGTAACTTGTGGCCTGGAAATACTCTCAGAACTAAATTCTGCATGGTATGGGTAGTCTTGTCCAAGACGCTTGCTAGCAAATTGTATGGGTGCGAACTTGTTGTTTATGCAAAAATCAAAGGCTTCTTGAAGCGTTTCCTTGGCCACGGCGGCAACAAATACTTCGTTTAATTGCAGATCGCGATGCACAGAGACTTCTATTTCGTCTAGACGATACGGTGTCATGCCATCAAGTTTCTGGAATGCTAGCGATCTTGCATGTGCGATATCATTTGTCGTAGCCGAGAAACGGATTGGCCTGATCTGATTGGCGGGAATTAGTACTGTGACGTTGAGAATGCGGTCTTCCCCGCCGACTGCCTGCAGGCGCGCCGACGCGAGCTGCTTCAAGAAATCGGAGCTATGTAAATCGATCTCGGTAGTGGTGTTCGACTTGTCGTTCACACGTATTAGCCTTACAAGAGGATCATCAAGATCGAGGATGAAACCATCAGCTGTGAGATCCGACAGAGTTTCTGTATCGACTTGTGCTGGTGGTTCCTTCGATCTATCGTGTAGGATTTCCTTAGCTCTTCTAATGGTAAGGCCTTCATCATGAAGAAGTGTTTTCACTTCCCGTAGTAGCGCTACATCTTTAGGTCGGTAGTAATACCGACCCCCTTTACCTTTGACTGACGTTATTTGAGGGAGTCTGGACTGCCAAAACCGTAGTACGTGGCTTGGCACATCCAACAGCTTTGATACTTCAGCGATTGTTTTGAAGGCTTCAGGATCTGAATTACTCTTTGCATTCACAGGTGATACTCTCTTTGAGAACTATGTCGCGAACAATTCAATGTTGCGGATAGGTTCTCCTTGATGTCTGCTTCTAAGGGAATTTATTGAATCTATTTACTCCCCGTCCTACCGGCAGTGAAATCGCCTACTCTTCAGTTGCGCATTTAATCGTCACAGATTTACCGAACACTGTAAGTCTGTTCAGGTCAACATGATGAACGGCGTCAGTAAGTCTCGCTCGAGAAAGAGTTTGCAGCAAGGCGTCTCGTGATGGGGGGAAGTCGCAGGTTTTGACTGGCGTACACAGGTTGAGCGCAAGTGTAGGCCTATCGTCTCCGTTTCAACTAAGTGCGCTGGCGCAGTAGCTGTGAGAGAACATGTTTCTCTTTGAAGGAGGCAGACGTCTTCGCCTCTGCTCTGGAAAATCCCGTAACTTGTGTACGATAGACGATCGTCTAACGGACACTTCCCTACCGCGAAGCTGTCACCTACATTTGTTGGCTCGGAAGTGTCTCGTTAGACTGTTTCTATTTGATTTGCAGTAGACGCCCCTCTAACGTACACTTCCGGTATGAAATCCACCAAAATTGGCTACGCGCGCTGTTCAACAGACAAACAAGATCTGACGGTGCAGCGAGATGCCTTGGTTGCGCTCGGCGTCGAACCGGATCGCATCTACACCGACCACGGCATGACTGGCACCAACCGCAACCGGCCAGGCCTCGACCAGGCGCTGGCCGCTGTGCGTGAGGGTGATACCTTCGTGGTGTCGAAGATGGATCGTCTCGCAAGGTCGATTCCGGATGCTCGCGCCATTGCTGAAGAGCTGATTGGCAAGAAGGTGAACTTGGCACTCGGACAGACGGTTTATGATCCAACCGACCCGATGGGAAAGATGTTCTTCAACATCATGGCCACCTTTGCCGAGTTTGAGGCCGACCTCATCAGACTGCGAACACGCGAAGGTCTGGCCATCGCTCGGGCCAAGGGCAAGCTGCGTGGCAAGAAACCAAAAATGTCGGCCAAGCAGCAGACCGAACTCCTGCGGATGCACGGCACAGGTGAATATACGATTGGTGATCTAGCGGAGGTGTTCGCGGTGTCGCGGGCGACTGTGTATCGGACGTTGAAGCGGGCGACTTCATAAAAAAGGAAGAGGCCCTGCCGACGGCAGGGCCTCAAATCAGTAATCGCTAGCCAACATGATCGTCAGCACTCGGTGCGTGACAGTTGGATTGGTGGGATCTGGCGTGAAGTATTGTTTGTCATTGTCGTACAGATCGAGCTTCCAGAAGCACCGTTCCCCTGACAGCTCAAAGACTCCAAAGTCATGCTGCCCATAGGGATCGTTGTCAGCCGTGAAGTCATCGTACTCTTGCACGATACGCACGACGTCTCGTTGTTCGATGTCGGTGGCCTGCAGATGAGCCACCAGACCCTGTGTCATCACCACCGTGCCTGGGATCATCTGATCACCTGTGCGAAAGCGGTCGTTGTGACTGCGAATGATCGTCGTTTCTTGTTGGGACATGTCCTCTCCCGTGTTCCGACACGCCCGACCATTCGGACGCATCGTAGCACGGGCGAGGACGCCTACTGACCTAGATCTCGACCACGTCTTCGAAGCGGCTCAGCCACCAGATCACGCGTTCCTCGGTCTCGTAGCAGCAGCGTTCAAATGCTCCGCCGGTGAACTCAACCATGACTTCGATGAAGTCCATTCGTGGGTGCCCCGCCAACACGTCGTCATACAGACCGTGAACACCAGCTATCGCATCAGGGATATTCTTATACTCATACTTCCATTGCCCGATGCCAATCACGGAAACACTTTTTACAACGTACTTTTTCATAAATAGAATTAACTAACACAACTCAATATAGTCTAGATCCGCCGATTTGTCAGCTCTACTATAGTAACCTCGGCCACTCCCTAACGACTGGGGTGCTGACCAGAAAACTCAATTTTACAGGTGCATGATGTCCATTATTGATCTCAACATGCTTTCCCTGGCTGAACTGAAAACCCTAGAGAAAGATGTCGCCAAGGCGATCACAGATTTCGAAACGCGTAAACGCCAAGCGGCTCTGACCGCCCTAAACGCAGCAGCGAAAAAGGCCGGATTCACCCTCGCGGAACTGGTAACGGCTGGGAAAGCCGACAAGAAATCCGCTCTCACGCCGAAGTACCGACACCCCGAGAACTCCGAACTCGCGTGGTCCGGCCGGGTTCGTAAGCCAGCTTGGTTCAAAGCAGCGATGGAAGGTGGGACGGCAGAATCGGATCTTCTGATCGGGAGGGAGAGACCTTCTTAAGTGCACATCTACGGTAACAACTGGCTCCTACGTCTTCGTAGGTGACGAAAGGTCTAGCGCTGTACGTGACCGTATCTAGGACCCGCAAGGTTAATTTGCATCGATGGGCGGGAAGCCGACATTCGCTGCGAGTGCTTCGCACGCAAACCGTCTCAGGTGAAGCGGACGTTCGGTAGCCCGGCTGACCTACGAGCCGCCTGACATCAAAGCTCACCAGAATCGACGAAAACCTGTCATTGCATTAGGCTGTTCTGGCGGCATAGCGCTGCGCAAGGTCGGCCGGTTGGGCCACCTCGCTAACCCTCGCGTCAGGAAAGTGCGGCAAGCCTTAGGAGTTGAATTGATGGCGTCACTGCAAGCGGCTGTGGTCGCCAAGTTTATTGAGACACTGGAGGCAGACGAAACCTTTGACACTGCCAAAATCGAAAAGCTAAAGGACTGTCTCCTGGATGAGAAGAAGACGAAGGCAGACGAGCTGGTCGATATCTTCTCATTGCCGGACGGGGGCGAGGTTTTATGATCAAGATTGCCTCAGCGCATATCGAAGAATTTCGGGGAATTCGCAAACTAGACATCAATCTGGATGGCAAAACCTTTGCGGTGTCTGGCCCCAACGGATCCGGCAAGAGCGGGGTGATCGATGCGATTGAATTTGGACTGACCGGGCAGATCGGCCGTCTGACGGGGCGCGGCACTAAGGGGCTGAGCATCGGAGATCATGCACCACATGTGGATCGCACCAATTTCCCGGATGCGGCGTTTGTTGAACTGGAGCTGACATTCCCAACCCTTGGGAAGTCGGCAAAGCTCACACGCAGCGTTTCAGCGCCAAAGAAACCAAAGATCGAACCCAATGATGCCGATATCGTGGAAATCCTGGAGGAAGTGGCAAGCCATCCGGAGATCACGCTCGCCCGACGGGAAATCTTGAAGTTCATTCTTGTTGAGCCCACGGAGCGGTCCAAGGAAATCCAGGCCATTCTGAAGATTGAAGACCTAGGGCAAACTCGCTCGGTCTTGAACACGGCATTTGGCAAGCTCAATCGTGCTGCGACCGCGGCCGAAAGAGATACGAAGAACAAACGTGACACCCTGCTCCAACACCTTAGCGTGTCGTCTCTTTCTGCCTCTGATGTGATGAGCGCTGTGAATCCCAAGCGTCAACTGCTTGGGTTGTCGGCTCTCGAAGAGGTCACGCCGGAGACCAAACTTGACCACGGACTGGCGGAGCCCTCTTCCGAGCAAGCCCTCAACAAGGCCGCAGCACTGATTGAGCTCACGAAGCTCAAAGAGACGGTCGACAGGTTGCCAGCACTGGAAACGCCGGCAGCTGTCGGCCTTCTTGGCCATATAAGAAAACTCGACAACGACCCTCAGCTGCTGATCGCACTGCAGCAACGGGCGTTGGTGTCCCAAGGTCTGAAGCTTGTCGACGGACCTGAATGCCCAATGTGCGACCATGAGTGGCCAGATGAGACACATCTTCTGGCGCATTTGCACGCCAAGCAAGAGAAATCGAAGACAGCAGGAGAAGTCCAGCAAAGTGTCATGGATGACGCCAGTGCTCTGTCGTCAGAGGTCGGAAACCTGAAAGCGCTCCTCCTCGAAGCACATCGCATCGCAAAAGCAGAGAAGGCGACCGAGTTCCAAGCGCAGATCGAGACCTGGGGCAAAGACCTCGCGTCCCTGCAGGAAAAACTGAAGCAGTTTTCTGATGTATTGGCCCAAGAGGATCGGCTTGAAGAGGGATGGCCCGCGTTGCCGACCGGCTTCAATACGGCGCTGTCCGAATTTACCGAAGCTGTTCGGGCCAAACCTGATCAGACGGCGACCGTTGAGGCACAAAGCTTCCTGATCAACGCCGACCAAAGGTTTCGCGACTACCGTGATGCACGGAAGGTTGAGGCCGAAGCCCAAAAAGCGCGCGATGCCAGCAAAGTGGCATATGAGGCTTGGTGCAGCGCGATGGAAACGGAGCTCGACGCACTTTATGATGCTGTAGAAGACGATTTCAGCAAGTTCTACCGGGCCCTTAACGACGGTGACGAACAGAAATTTGTCGCTCGGCTGAAGGCGACAGAAGGGCGCCTGGATTTCGACGTCAATTTCTACGAGCGTGGGCTGTTCCCACCCGGGGCGTTTCATAGTGAAGGCCATCAAGATGGCATGGGTGTGTGTCTGTACCTCGCTCTTATGAAACGGCTTCTTGGGGATGGGTTCACGGTCGCGCTGCTCGATGATGTCGTCATGTCCGTTGATGCAGATCATCGATATCAATTCTGCAAACTGTTGATGTCAGAGTTCCCCGACACTCAGTTCGTGATCGCCACCCATGACAAGGTTTGGGCGGAGCAGATGCGCTCGGCGAAACTGGTTACCAGAAACACGTCCATCGCATTTGACAGCTGGTCGGTAGACACCGGCCCTTTGGTCGAGTTCAACCCTGATGTATGGGCGGGTATCGAAGCTGAGCTTGCGAAAGGCAAAGTCGAGGTAGCAGCACCGATCTTGCGCCGTCACATGGAATTTGTCTCACGGCTGCTGGCGGACCAATTGGCTGCGCCCACGATTTTCAGAGTCGATAACAGCTATGACATGGGAAGTTTGCTCCCGAGTGCCATGGCTCGCTTGAAAGACCTGCTTGGGAAGGCAGCTGATGCGGGACAATCCTGGGGCAACGAGACCCAGAAGGCGGATGCACTGGCGCGAAAACGGAAGCTGAAGGAGGCCAGTACCCACAAGGGCGAAGAAGACTGGGCGATCAATCGTGCTGTCCACTTCAACGAGTGGGCTAATTTCGGCGCAAAGGATTTTGAGCCGGTAGTGAAAGCCTTTCGCGATCTCCTTAATTGCGCGAAATGCCCGGATTGCGACGCATGGCTCTATGTTACGCCTCGCAACGGTCCAGCCGAGGCGCTGCGCTGCCCATGTTCAGCGACGAATCTCAACCTAAAACGCAAGTCAGCTCAGAAATGAAAGGTTCATTTCCAAGGCCGAGGTAGGAACGTCGCAGCTGCTATGAGAGCTCTCCGGGCTTGTGTCGCTTTCCAGCAGTTCACCGGTCCTCGCAAAAACGGGATAGTTCTACGCCAGAAGGTGGGCTGCCTTCAGAGGGGCTATCCAGGAACTTTTGCAATCATGCAGATTTTCTGTCTCGGTTGAAAAGAGACATCTGCCACAATCCGTCAATGCCCGCTTCCGAGAAGCCGAGATGCAACTTTGAAGAGCGCGCTTAGCGTCCGGTATGGGCCGTCAACACCGATAGGACATCATCAGACCTACCAGACCAATACTTCTACGTGACCGATGAAGTGGTAATGAGAAAGTGTTGGGATTTCATACAGAAATCTACGATCGGAGTGCCCAGATGCAGAGAACGCTTAAGAGTATCTGGAAGCACGTCCATCCGCTGCCGTGTGATTGTCTATTCAAACACTCTGCAGGCTGCTAAGGTTCTCGAAGAGCTTAAAATGGAGAGTACTTTGTCAGATCTTCCCGTCGCGAATGCCCGAGTAACTTTTCGAAAAGATCGTCAAGTTGTGACATTTTCTTTGGATCAAGCCACACTTTATGCGCCGCCGCCAAAAGGTACAACTACGTATGTGGACTTCACTGACCCAGACACGGGCAGCACAACTAGACTAGAAGGCACTGTGGATGAAGTCATAGTTGGCTATCAGATTGCTCAATCTGTGCGTGCTCTTATTGAGGTGACTTTGGTTTGATGCCAAAATTAGGAAGCCTCGATGGCCGCAGATCGGGCGTCAGGACCAATGACTCTGGTGGTTTGGTTCTAGCATTACTTGAGGCTTGATTGGGTTTTGTGTGGGGCAACGCTACAGAAAACGCAGAACGATAGCTGAGACTTACTGTGCCCTGAACGAGCATTTGCGTTTGGCGAAAATCTAAGGTCTGCTTTAGGTCGGCTGCGTCGCAGCATTGGCCTGCACTTTGAATGGCTGCTAAGGGCCGGGAGTCACGTCCACTGTCCAAAGACCGGATGCCTGTTATGCGGACAAAGCCTTCCAATGTCAGATGGCCGCTTCGACGTCGCTTAGCTTGGAGTATATGAAGCAAACTGCTGCAAAGACGGTGGTTTCAGGGTGACCTGCCGGTGGGCAAACTGAAACCACCTGCTGTCAATCAGGCGTTTCGCGCGGACGGGCAGAAGAAACCCGATAGCGCTCGTTCAAGCTTTGCTCACTATGTGATTCATGAACACCCCGGCTGGAAAGCTGTATTATGCGGGTGAGCACGATCAGATGGTTAAGAAAGATCACGACATCGACTGTGGGCTGGTGCACCGGTTGTGATGAGCAACAATTCGAAGTGAAAGGTATTCCTTGACCAGAGTTTCGCGTACTGCGACGCTGCCGAACAAGATGCACAATCTGGTAACGGTGTGCTTTTTTTTGGTGGGGGGCGAAATGAGAGGGTTTCTTTCTTTAGCGATTTTTTCGTCGTTATTCTGCAGCATGGTTTTTCCAGTTCTTGCTCAAGGCCTTCGCGTTGATTTGGATGGTGGAGTCCTCGATCTCGGGCAAGGTTTTGATACAGCGATCAACGAACCGAGAGGATTTTGCGTCGATTCAACAAGTTCGTTATCCGAACTGATGAAGGATGGCCCGGCTTCTACCGATTCCTCCCAAATCGATCCGGCACAAAGGGTAACCTATTCTCTCAGATTGCTAGATACAGAAGAATTTCTAAGAGAGTTCGAATCTCTCTCTGTGTCCGCTTCTGGTTCTTACGCTAGTTTCAGCGCATCGGGTTCTTACAGTACAGAGAGAGAATTCGAGCGTACTGAACACAACCTTTTTGTCGTGCTAACAGTTGATGTGAGCATACAGATCATTGGTGGGGATATTCATTCAATACCAGAAGCGCTTGTAGGAGACACTGATACCGGTGGTACGAATCTCAATTCTCGCCGATGCGGCGATGCTTTTGTTGCTGCCGTAGGTTTGGGCGGGCGGCTCGATCTAATCGCTAGAATCAACACATTGTCTCAGACGGAACGTGAAAGCCTTCGGGCATCATTGAGTGGTGGTGGAAACTTTGGCGCTGTCGGTGTGGAGGCATCGGCGAGCTTCACAAGAATTGTGGAAACTGCGCTACAACGGCGCGATGCAAACATCGAGATTCAAACTGCTGGACCGTGGTTCGGCGACGACGCATTCAACCTAGACTTAACTCCTGATTTTGACATTTCACGAATACAGGATTTGCAGCGCCTTGTGAACGCTGCCATGAGTTTTCCGGATGCGGTCGCCGACAGGCCATGGCCATATGTCGGCTATTTGCTCAACTATGAGACCATAGGATACAACGCACCAAATCCGGTTCTTCAAAGCTTAAATCGTAATAGGTTTCGGGAACTGGAGTTAGCGCTTGATCGGTATGCCCTAGCCATAGACCGAATAACGGCAGCAAGAGAGAACCCGGACATCTTTGAAGCTATCGACAATGATGGTGCGGTATTATCAGTAACCGACTTAGATGTAGTCTTTCGGAGAGAGTTGGAACGCCTCTTCGCTTCCCGGGAGGAAATTCGAAAGGCGACAGAGGAGTGTTATCAAATCCTTCTTGATGGCACAGCTTCATGCCCGAGTATTGCAACCATATCGGCTGACTCTTTCCCCGTAGACGCTGTTCCGAACTTCTCTTTCGGGAGCTTAAAGCTGATAATCGAGTCTAGGGAAGCAGAACTCTGCGATGAAGAGTCCTCCTTTGTTTTTCTTAGATTAGTTCCGGTTGATGGTGGTTGCGTCGATCCAGAGACTTCGTTGGTTTGGAGTAACCCAAGATTTCTTGTTGAGGCAGATATTGGAGAGTATTTTTGCGATCAACGTTCCACTGGGTCAGGGCGAACATGGAGATTACCCACGGAGTTGGAGCTTCGCTTTCTTGCTTCAGGTACAGAGCTTGCGAGGCTCGCAAGGGTTCGATCAGACTCCGCAGTTAACCGCTTGTTGGCGGGCGGCGATGAAGTTGACAGCCCCGCTGACGCCGAGTCGGAAGTTTGGGTCTGGGCCAGAGAGACTGCTGACGGGGAAGTTACGCGGATAGTAAATCTAGCTAGCCGCGTGTCCACAGGAGCTGATCCAGACACTGGTCTATACACGGCGATCTGCGTCGCTAGTTTGACTGAGATTTCAGATGCGGCAGTGAACGACGCCGACGCCGCAGATGGAGATTGATTCATGAGAAGTTATGCAAGTGCTCTGGTTTGGATTGCAGTAGTGAATGTTGGAACCGCCATCGGTGCGGAAGAGATCACCACAGAACCCCTTTATCTAAGCGGTGCTGGGGAGGTTTGTGGATCGGAACCGCGTTCATGCCGCCACGGTGCTTGCGGACGTGACGGCGGTATTGCAGCTGCAACAGTATCTTGCGCAATTCCAACCCCGGCCTCGGAAGATGCTTGTACGTCCACTTCACCGGTTGCCGCCATTCGGAGAAAATTGAGCGAGGTATCGATTGCGCCGTCTGATAACTTCAGGGAGGTTTTCATTTCATCCCCTGGCGGTCGCTGTGCATGGAGAAGAGAGGAGGTCTTTCCCACGATTATGGGACTTCCGGATCAAGATGGCTTTAATTGCGTAGGAAATTTTTCGGATTCTGGATGCGACGGCGGCTTGCAGGTGGCACAGGAACCCACAATTTATACATACTGCGAAGTAAGTTTTGGGGTCTACTCAGCATGTCCTAGCGCACAAGCTTGTGGGTCTGACTTCTTGAACTGCAACAGTATCGTTTTTGGATTAAACCGGGATGCGATGCTTGAGCTGAGCCCCAGTGTTCCCAATGAGAGAATACTTCGAAATCTATTGGGGGCGATTTCATCGAATTTTTCTACGGGCTTGCTGACAGCGTCAGAAGCACACGAACTTTCAGGGGATGCGGAGGCCGCATTTTTGGATGTTGATGCTCTCTCTAGCCTTCTCCGTGTAGAGCAAAACCGCGAACAATGATTCGTTTAGGGTTTTTGTAATGAAGATATTGCGTACAGTGTTTTAGGCGATTGCTTTATCGGTCGTTTTTGGCACACCTGACATAAGCGCCAACTTCGTTGAAGAGTGTTGTGCCGCAGAGGTTTGGCAAAACCTCTTTTAGTTCTGTCAGGTTTTTGGCATGCGTTTGGAGCCATCGTGTTGCACCACTCATGCAATTGCACCACAAAGGTGGCGGTAGGGAAATCAATGGCACAGTCGACATAGAAATCGGGTTCACAAAGGGTGAAGCGGTCCTTCGCCGCAGCGCATCCGACTTACTTACTGGGCTCAGAGCTGTACTTCGCTGCTTGTTATGCAAGTGGCCGCTTTGAGAGGCTGCACTGCAGCAATCGCGTTGTCGAGAGAACGGGAACTATGGGCCGTAAAGCGGCAAGGACCCCACTTGTTGTGGGATCCAGCTTGACAGTCACTTGCGGGCAAGATGGTCAGAGCGTGCCGCGTATGGGTCATACCCTCTCCCCTGCTGTGACGCGTCCGACCATTCGGGCGCGTCGTGGCGGGGGCGAGGGTGTTGGGGTGGCGCTTAGCGCGCGCCCCAACCCTTTTTCCAAGGGGGCGGCGATTTTTTCGGGCTCGCATGGAGATCAACGCCGGTGAGGTCTTTGACGCCGTAGAGACCGACCAAGAGGAGTTCTTTGCCGACGCCGGTGAGGACGTCTTTGCAATCGGCTTTGAGCTGTCGCTGACCGCGTTTCGCATGTCTTTTGGGCACCGTTTTTCCCTTCGATTGAGATGGTTGGAGTGCCGCGCGCTGCATAGGCAGGCTACCACGGGCCGCTCACTCCAGCCAGAAAACCATACCGCCCATGTCGCCCACTCCGACCGGCCAAGAAAAAGATGGCCGTCTCCGGCCATCTCAAGTGCTCTAGATCTCCCACCGGGGCGGGAGCGTGGCTTCGGTGATTCCGATGTATCCGGCCAGTGCCCCGTCTTCTGTGCGGATCGGGACGGCCACAGTCCCGCGCAGGATGCCGCGAGGGGCGTAGCCGATGCCAAGGGCGCTCGCGTCCTCTGGCTCAATCCCCAAGGCCAGCACCGCTTGGTGGTCAGGCTCGAGATAGTCGAGGGGACGGAAGCCACGTTCCGTCCCCTCCGGCGAAGACCGATTGGCCTTCTCCAGTGGAACGGTTCCCGACAGGAAGTGTGCCGCGTCTTTCGTCGAGCATCCGTTCACCAGGGCGACGAGTTCGATGACATCTCCGCCTTTCTGTAAGCCGAAGCTGTACCAGAGGCCCTTGCTGGGCGTGATGGCTAAAGCCCTCGGCCCGCCCTCACCGGACGGACAGGGGCCACGCAGGCTTGCGCCCGCTTTCTTCAGGTCGAGACCAAGGCGCTTGGCGACGGTCTCGATTGGATTGGCGGCTTTGACCGCATCGAAGTCGATGAATGTGGACACCACGGCCCCTCCTTTTGGAACTTCCGCAGGTCATTTTATCACAGGGTGTTAGGCGCTTAGCCTGTGCGCAAGGTGGAGGCGTCGATCCGTTCGGGCGGCAACCCAACCCGCAGCCATGGCGCGTTGAAGACGCCGGGCAAAACGGGCACGTCCGCGCCCTGGACGATTGGAAGCCAATGGCCGAGGAAGAGGTGGCTTTCGGGGACGATGCTGCGCGCGATGCGGAACTTGTTCTCGATCTGGGTGGGCGTGGGGGCGACGACCAGCACACGCATGTTGCCGATATCGAGATTGGCGTAGACCCGACGCCAATCCACGTCACGGTAGTGCTTGAGCGTCTTCCGGGTGGAGGTCTGACGCGACCTGGGATTGTCGTCCTCCTTGCGGCTGTTGGGCTTGTTGTGCTCGGCCTCGATGGCGAAGAAGGCCCGCTTCCCTGTCGGATACTCGAACCCGATAACGCCGTCCGGCCGAACTAAGAAGGGCCGCTCCTCGCCGGTCTCTCGATCCCTGTAGGTGGTTTTGCGGGGGAAGAGGAATGGCACACGTCCCTTGGCCTGGAGGGCGATTTCCTCGGCCGAGATAGGCCGCACGCCGCTTTGCTGCGCGCCCGCGACAAGGTTCGAGATCAAATCGATGATCATCATCGAGTGATCCCATTCGATGGTCAGCAGGAAGCCCAGCTCGCCGTCCGTCGGGACAAACCGCAACGGCAGATCCCGTCCCGCCAGGGCCTCTCTCCCCTTCTTCGCAAGGGTGTAGGTGTCGTGTTGGTAGAGCGCGTTGAACCGGCGCAGCTCTTCCACCTTGTCGATGAGGCCGTGGTCGAAGAGGTTCCGCAGTGAATGCAGCAACCCGCGCTCGTGGCGCTGCGGCAGATGCATACCGATGTGGTGCGAGCGCAGCGCCTTGAACTGATGGAGCAGCTCCAGGATTTGATAGCCGCCCTCCCGCAGTTGCAGTGCCGATTTGGGCCGTACGCGTTTGAACCGTGGCTTCCGCATACCGTCGTTGTGGCGCGGCCGGGTGGCCTCGTCAAAGGTCAGCATGGGATGCGTCGGTTAGCGATGGGGCGTGTAATCACCTATGAAGTATAGCAATTTTCTAGTCGAGGTTTTGTGGCGCATCGGGATCGACGTCATCGGTGGGCGGATCGCGACGTGATGGCTTGGGCTTCGGCTCGGAGGGTGCATCGTCGTCCCACCCATCATTGTAGTAACTCGCGAAGTCTTCTTCGGACGGCGGCGGTGCCTCCCCATCTTCGGCCGTCTCGACCTCGTCCCCACGCTCGTCAGGCTCCTCCGAGGCTTCAGGATCATAGTGATGGCCCATCACCATCATCTCCTTAAGCGTGTCGATGTCATCTGGCTCGGCAGAGATCCGATCCTCCAGCACCTGGGGTGTCACCCGATAAACGCCCGGCTCCTGTCCCTTGAACCAGGCCCAGAAGGAGAGCGCCGGTTGGCCAGTGATCGTCTCGGCATCCGTCCGCATCTCCTTGGCGAGCTTCGTCGCATCGGCGTTGCTGATCCCACCGGCGAACTTGATGGACGTCAGGGATCGCATCATGTCCGTCAGATCTTCCCCGATCTGCCCTAGCCGGTGGAACGCGCAGATCATGCAAAGGCCCCGTTTGCGGCCCTGCTCGAACAGGCGATGGATGATCGGATCGCCGCTCAGGTATTCCTGCGCCTCGTCGATATAGAAATAGACGCGCTTCGGCGTCTCCGGCCGGGCCAGCACCTCCATCGCGATCTGGGCGATGCAATAGCGGCCGAAGAGGCTCGCGCCTTCCAGGCCCAAGGTCTGCTGCGCCGTGTTGATCAGGATGATCTTGTCGTCTCGGATCGCCTGGGGGATGTCCACGCGGTTCTCCGGCGAGTTGAACATCCGCCGGATGGTCGCGCTTTCGAGCAAGGTATAGAGCCGCTGCGCCACCTCCTGCCGTGTCTGGCGGTAGCCCTGGCTCGCGCCCTTGGCTTTGGGGTTGTCGAGATTGCCCCGGACGAAGGATTGTTCGGTCTCCTCCAGGTGCGCGACGTAGTCACCATAGGGCTCAAACCCGTTCTCTAGGATGTCCAACGCAGTGTCGAAGTTGGCGTCGGGAATGACGAAGAGGAAGCGCGATAGAAAGCGGTAGAGCGTCTGCTGCTTGGTCGTGAACTTCGTCTCGCGCGACGCGAACATGTGTTCATAGAGCGCCGTTGCCATGCGCACGCGGGGCTCGTCCTCCGGCCGAGTTGTCGATCCGATGGCAAAGGCGCTCAGCGCCAGGGGCTTTCGAATGTTGCCCGCATCCAAGTACATCGCCCGATCCCAGGACACGACGTGGAGCAATCGCTCCAACATCCCCTCCTGACTGTCGATGACCACGACGCAGGCGTTCTCGTCCTCCAGATCGCGCAGGATCATCTCTTGCAGGCACTGCGTCTTGCCGTGCCCCGTCCCGCCGATGATCATGTGGTGCTGGTTGCGCAAATGATCCGGGATCGCGACTGGTGGCTCCTCGAAGACCATCTCCCCCATCAGCTCCAATGGCGTGCCGCGCAGATAGTCCCGCACAATGTGGTCGCCCTTGTAGTCCTGCGGCGCGACGCCTTTCTGTTGGCTGTAGTGTTCGTCCAACTTCTTGCGCGTCACCGGCAGGATTGGTCGTCCGTCGTCCAGCACCTCGACGGCGGTGTAGATGACGGTCGCGACCGTCTCGTTCGTGATCGGCCGGTTGCAGAGTTCGGCCAGGTTGCAGATGTGCTCCAACCGCGCGCGGTAATCGTCCGGCGACACCTGGTTCAGGAAGTCCCGATAGCGGCCGCCCTCGATGGTATCGCAGAGTTCCGGGGGCTCTGGCGGGTAATCGTCCAGGTTTTCGAAGGTGACCAAGCGAGTCGCGATTTCGAACTGCACATGGGAGTTCGGATCATCATCATCCGGGTAGCCGATCCGCCCGCCGATAAAATCCGGGATGTCGATGGCGGTGAACTTACCCTTCACCGACCGATAAAGCTGCATCGTCCGATCTTTCGCCTGCCGCTCCCGCGCCGCAGGCGATTTCACTTGGGTCCAATAGATCGCGTAGCCAATCGCACCTGGGACAGCAGCAATAGCAATAGCGGAGCTTGCTGCAACAACCGCGAATACGATGCAGACGAATATGAACGCGGCGAAGACTAAGCCGAGCGCATCATCCATCAGAGATCGAATTCACCTGTTTCGTCGGCCATAGTTTCCTCGATAAGTGCCTTGATTTTTGCTGCAGCCGCTTTCATTTCGCCTGCCATCTGGTTGGCGTGCCATTTGTTGGTGCTTGTGACCATCGTCTTCGTGGAAATTAAACGGTCAACGTTCAAGTCTTGCTCGCTCTCAATGCTAACGGTTGGCAAGGAGACGATATCAAACTTACCAAGGTTACACTCCGAGACGATGGCCTTCTCTTCTTCCGTAGCGGTGATCGTCATAGAGGTTTGCCATTCGATCTTTCCGCCCAGCAGCCCTGCCTTGCGCTTTTCTTGTGTGATTGAAACTCTCAACTCTAATTCTCCAGTGGAAATGTCCGGCCGTCTGGACTGTATCTGTCAAACGGTATGGTGCGGTAACGGTGCATGCCCAATTGATCCAAGGAGACCTTAGAGTCGTTGGGCGGCAAGTCACAAGATAAAATGTTGGCGTCTTTTGAGGATACACGGAAGATGTATCGCTCAGCGGGATTACCAAGAATTGCGGCCAGCAGTTTCGGATTGAGTTGATCGAGGTATTGATGTGCAAGACATAGTCTAAATCGGCCGCGTGTCGCCATCTCCAGGAGAATGCCATTTGCAAAGAGATCGCAGTCATCGACGTAGACAGCGAAGTCGTTTTCCGCCAAGACGTTGATGTAGGCCAGCATAAGCGAACCGATGAAGGCAACGGCTTCCTGGCCAAACTCTCGCACAGGCAGCCGCACAACCAATCGCTGTTTCGAGATGTCTGCCAGGGAGAACTTGCCGCCGCGCGTTTGGAAAAGCGCGCTGATCCGATCATCGAGCAGCAGGGTCGCGAACATGCTATACGTGCTTGCGATGTGAGACGTTCGCTCGCGGGCTGACATGGCTTCGAAGTACGCCCAATAGCGTCGCGTGCCGTGATCGGCCACGTTCATCTGGGCTCGGACGGTTGCGTCTAGCAGGAAGTCTGGAACCTGCGTCAGCTTCCATCGCGCATCGATGAACGCGGACGCGAGGAACCGGCAGTTGAGGCCGAGGTTGACGATCCAGAGCGGCCGATCCTGGCCCGAATGGCCGAGTAGATCGACGATGGTGTTCGCGAAGAGGTTCGGCGCGAGGTTGCGGTCGACCGGCTCTGCGAAGGGCGACCACCGGGTCGATCCTGGATCGAGGAGGAGGTCGTGCTCGATCAGCGGCGTCAACTGTCCGGAAGTGTCGAACACGCAAAAGCCGCGAGCCGCGTCCTGCTCGATCATCTTTCGAAGAAGCGATGTCTTCCCCGCGCCGTGTTGTCCGATGATGTGACGCACCATAACGGGAGGTTGCTAGATCGCGGAACCCTGTGCGGTGACCAGCCCGCGACCGCTAGCCCTCTCCCGTTAAAGGACATCCGGTCTCCATCCTATCAGGTTCGGCCTGATGAAAAGATGAAGGGATCGTGGGGGCTGTAGCCGTCTGCCTCCGGCGGAAGTGTCCCCGCTCAACTGTGTCGTCTGGCGCGAAGACGCCATGACCCAATGCGCTTCATCCGTAAGGACTTCGGGGGTGATAGCCCTGAAGGGCATTGGGTCATGGCGTTAGCCTGACGACCAGTTGATGCGGAATGGTGTTGTTTGGGGCCGTATGGTCAGCCTCCGACCATGCGTCAGATCGTGGAAACAGGACGAACGATAGATTCCACGTACGATTCCATAGAGTTTTGCACGCTCGGGGCGCCGCTTACACCTCGTCCCAGCCCGGCAACGTACGGTCGTCTTTCATCTTGTCCGTAAGGCCAGGACGCAAGGCGGTGATCAAGTAGACCGCATCGTCCAAGATGGCGATGCGGAGCGTGTAACCACCAAAGCCAGGTACAGGCAGCGCGCGGATGACCTCCGGGAGGCTGTCGCTCGCGCGGTGCGGGACGAAGCCGTCCGGCAGCCCGAAGAACGTATCGAGCGCGGTGCTGTAGTAGCGTGCGGCGGCTTCGGGATTATCGGCGTTGATGTAGTCGAAGATTGCGGCCAAAGCCTCGTCGGCCGCAGGTGTCACCCGTTTCGGCTTCATAGGCTAGGCGGTGCGGGCGGCCTCGATCCGTGCGTTCATCCGTGCGCGGGCTTCGTCCTCGTCATAGCCTTGCCCCGCGAGGGCCTGCTGCAAGCCCTCCAGCGTCGACGCGTCGTCAGGCGCGACCGGCTGGTTCGCCAGCGCGCGCTCGACATAGAAGGCCACCACCTGCTGCCGTGCCGGTGATAGCTCCTGCGCCTCTGCGATGGCCTGTTCGAGTGTTTTGCTCATGTCCGAATGGTACCACGGATCGCCGATCTTTCAACGTCGCGGCCCGTTCCTGCCGTTCGTCTCAATCCTTGGCGATCCGTGCTTCGGCCTTGGCGCGGAACTCGTCGATGGGGATGCCCTCGCCGCGTTCGGCTTCTGCTAGGCCTTGGCGCAGCCGTTCTTCAACAATCGTGCGTTGCTCTGGCGTCATGGCGGACGGGCTCGACAGCCGAAACAACAGTTCCTCTGCGATCAGCTCCTGCTCGTCGGGCGGCAGGGCGCGCAGCGCTTCGATGGCCTGTTCCAGCTTTGTCATACCGTCAGGATATCAGCATCCACACCACAACCAAAATGGGGGACGAGTTACCCCGTCCCCCGTGCCTCACGAGGAGGCATCGCGCTTAGCTATCTGCGCAGCAACCCAGTCGCTGATCTCCGCCTCGACCCAGAACACCCGGAACCCGATCTGCACCCGCTTTGGAAACTCCAAATGCGCATATGCCGTCTCGGTCTCCATGCGATCTATGTGAGACAAGCTCAATCCAACGATATCCCGAACTTGCTTCTTGCTCAGTAGTCTAGTCATCACGATTACTCCTGAAAGGAGGCAATCGCGATCACCTCGGTTGCGACACCTAGGCGTGGAAACTGTCGCGGGCTTAGGCGCCCCGGTCAAGCGCGCTTCCCTATCGGATCACCGGCAGACGGAATTGCTCGGTATAGCGCAGGATCGCTTCGGCGATTTCGGCTTGGTGCTCGGGCGAAAGCTCTTGGGCGGTTTCGACGGCAATTTTCAACGTGGTCATATGCCGGAATTGTACCAGACCAGAGGATCGGCGCCACTCGCGCGGAAGGGCTCACGCTCAGAGGCCATAGAAGCCGCGCTGCGGGCTCAAATAAGGGAAAGCGCCCCATTCACCGTTTTCGCGTTTTAAACGCGCTCACGTGGATTGTGTGGAGCCTGGTGGCCTGTTTGGTGGAGGGTTCGGTCTTTCCAACCCCCCCGTTCGTGACGACCTTTTCTTTTTTGAAAACCGTTATCCCTAGTATGTTTATATAACTATATATTTATTGGGGTTCAGGTTGACCCTCTCAGGGGGTCAACCTGAACCGCTCAGAGGGTCAAATTGAGCTGAGGCCGCAGGTCATTTTGACCCCCTCTCCCCTGGGTAATCCAAAGAAAAACCGGTGGGGTTCATTTTGACCCCCACCGGTTCACACCCCACTGGCCGCTATCGGAGACCCGTCTTTTCGCGATAAAACTCGACCGCCTCGTACCACTTTACCGTCGCCCGCAGTTGATCCGCTCCGTTGCGCTCCAGAAGCTCTTTCTCGATCAGCGTCGCGATGTGTCGCTTCGTCGTGCTCAAACTGATCCCGATGTAGGCGCCGAGGTTCTCGCGGCTTTCCAAGCACCACTCGTAGCCCGGCCGATTGGACAGCTTGCTGATGCCGTCACAGAGCACGTACTCAGTCACCTTCAGTCCCAACTCAATCCGCACGGGATGGTAGATCGTGCAGTACCGCGCCTTCAGCGTGATCTTACTTCCGTTCTCGTTGAGAATGTCTCCGATGGATTTCATGTCTTGGAATTATACCGCACCCGCGTCGTGCTCGGGCTGTGAGTAACGCACAGGCGTCCCGTCGCTCTTCCCCACCGGCCTTTCCAGCCGCCCGCCGATGGCAATCGTCTCCAACGTCCCGAGCATCTGGTTCGCGATCTTCACGACGTCGCCACGCTGACCTCGGGCGGACACGATCTCCTCACGCAGGAAAGTAATCTCTTCCCCGCGCACCTTGAGTTGTTCGCGGAGTTCTTTCACCTCCGTCTTGAGGCGGGCCGTCTCGTCCGATCCGACCTGGGACACCTCCAACTTGTGCGCACCGGTGTGAACCGGTTCGATCTTTTCCGCTGATGGTTCGATGAGAACCGATGGGGTTTTCTGGTCCCGCTTGGCTCCGAACACGTTCGAACCTGGTCGCACAGGTTCGGCCAAGTTCGAAGGGATATTGGCGCCTTCGTTCGGCGGAACCTCGGCCGTGACGTTCGCACCGGTTTGCGCCGGTTCGCGCCCGGCATCGCGCTCACGGGACAATTCTTCCGCAACCTTGCGGGCTAGGGACTCGGCTTCGATCTTCCACCGGTAACGGCCCCAAAGCGTGTCCTCGCGTTGCGCTAGAACCTCACCATCCGGCAGGTGAAAGGAGCGCTCCGCCCATTTCCTGACCGTCTTCGCCGTCCGCGACAGCCCCTGATCCGCACAGTAGCTGACCGCTTCCTCGACCGTTAGCCAGTGTTGCTCGGGTGTCTGGGGAAGAGGCTGTTCGGACGGGTTCGCACCCGGTTCGTCATTGGTTTGTAAGGCCGGTTCGACCGATGCGCTCGTCTGGTTCGTCGCGTGAACCGGAACGTTGCGGCGCGGCCCGAGGAAGTGATCGTTCATATAACGGTAGTCTACCACGCGATGCGGATCGCGGGATGGCCGGGCACGAAAGAACCGGCAGACGGATCAGACCTGCCGGTTCGTGAAAGGAGCGTCGCCGTCTTCTCGACACGAAAAGGCGTCAAAGCTTACGCCGCAATAACCGCCTGTTCCGCGCGCGTCGCACCCGCCCCAACGGCAGGCAACCCGACGATGGCTTCCCGATGTTTGCTACAAATCCCGCAGGTCGCGCAGGTCATACCGGGGTGCTTGATCGCCGGGCAGATAATGACCTTGCGGCCGCTCGCCGTCGTGACGTTCGCACGCTGCTGCGCGGGCAAGACGACCGCCACCGGGCCGATCCTGAGATCGGCCAATGAGTCGGCTTCGTCCAAATTGTTGGCGCTGAGGTTGACCGTGAACCCGTTCTCATTGGCCTGACGAATGACACGCCGATTATGCGCATTCGAAAGCACGTCGTAGTGGGTATAGGTGAAGCCGCTGCGACCACGATTAGCCGAAACGATCTCGGCCAAGGTCTCCTCGTCGATAGTCTCCTGATCGATGCTGAAGAGATCGCCCGCCTGGTTGTGCCGCCAGAGTGTCGCGTCGGGCAATTCCCGTATGACAGCCAAAAGCTGTGGCAGATCATACACCCGCATCTGTCCCGCTTTGAACGTCTGACCCGGCTCCAGCCGATCAAGTTTTGTCCAGATGAAGCCACCGAGAAATCCGTGCTCTGCGTAGCACCCACCAGCCGCATCGGTTCCGCTCGATTTGCGCAGCAGGCAGGCCGCAGGACACGTCACGCGCGGACTCGTTGTCACCATGATTGGCCCCTTCACCCGGTTGTGCGACTTTCTCGTGATTAGAAATTTTGGCATTTTGGATGTCCTCAGAAAGAGTTGAGGACATCCAAGTCAGGCAGTTCTAATCGCCGGTCACCGAGCGCCGTTCGCAGCTATGCACGCGCGCGAGCCCGAGTGAGGACGGATGAGGAGTGGAAAGAAATTCGGAAATCTCGGAAACAAGTGCACTTCTGTTGCTGGTGCGCAACACTTCTCCGATGTCTCGGTGATCTCTAACGTGGGCTACTGGGTCAGGTCTTCTAGAAACTGCTCGTAGCTGATCAGGGCTTCACGCATCTCTGGCAAATAGGAGTGCCGATTGTACACGGCCGCAACGCCGCTTATCGTTCCGGACGTATGGTTCAAGAGGCGCTCGGTGATATGGATCGGCGTGCCGAGTCGGGCGAGTGAGCTGCTGAAGGTCCGTCTCAGGTCATGCAGCGTAAATGGTTCCACATTTATCTCTTTGTCGAAGGTGCGTTTGCACTTTGAGAAGCCATTGAACGGTTTCGATGCATCAAGCCGCGACGGGAAGAAGAGATCGGATTTCTCAGGCAATCCATCTAGAAGCGAGCGCACCCGCTCGGTCAGAGGAACGCGATGCGGCCGTCCGTTCTTCACGAACTCTCGCGGGTAGGCGATCTCATCGTCGGAAACCCAGCTTCGGCGCAATCCAACGATTTCGCCGCGTCTCTGACCAGTCAGCAACAAAAGCTGTATGATCCGACCGTAAGGGTAGCCAATCTCATCTGCTCGTTGCCAGACAATCACAATCTCTTCATCAGATAGGATGCGATCTCGAGCGGTTGTCTTGAAGCTCATAGCAGGCACGGGCGAGTGTTCTAGAACGGCGCGCTTAACGCACCAATTCATCATTGTACGGATTGCGACGAAAGCATGGTGCTGCTCCGAAGGACGCGCATTTATCTTCTCGACCGCGCGCGCCACGTCACGGCGGGTGATTGATGAAAGGTCACCTTTGAACGTGAAGTGGCGGTGCAGAAGGCGACGGTACTCGACTACCGTCTTCGGCCGGTTTCTCGCCTCGCAGTCATCCAGAAACTTTCGCCGGGCCTCGTCAAAGGTCATCGGCGGCAAAGATGGATGCTCCTCCTCAAACATTACATCAACCTGTGCCTGCTTTGCGAGCTTCCGCGCCTCGGCGAGCTTGAGGTCGGGATACTTCCCGAGCGTGCGCCGCCGGCGATCCCTGCCGTAAAGCACAACAAACGACTTCGATCCGCCTTGGGAAACACGGACCCCGAAGCCGGGCAGGGCGTCGTCGTAGTACGTCTTCTGCCCCTTCTCTGGGGCCTTCAGACGTTTGATCAGGAGGTCCGTTAGGCTCATCTTAGGCTCTCAAATCGCGTGCGTAAGGAGAAGGCAACATGAGTAAGGATAGTCGAACAGCATAAGATAATAAAAGAAAAAAACCCCCTCAAGGGTTGCTGTGGTGTGCTATGAAAACAGGCAAATACAGATTGTGGATCAGGAGGTCCCCCGTTCGAGCCGGGGAGGTGGTACCACTCCATCGACAGGTTGTGCTGATTTGGGTGCCGAGTTCGCACAGTTTCTTTGCGGTGCCTAACGCGCCCCCGGCACTCCGGCGTGACCCTCGGTCCCTAGCGTTTAGGGCAGGGGACTTGCGGGGCCTCTCAAGGTCCGCCCGCCAGGGCTTGCTCAGGAACCGACGACCGTATCCCTCTCGTTCCATACGCTAACCCCATCATCCCTCGCGGCCTGGGTCCTTTGATGTTCTCCAAATATGCATAGCCCCAAAGTCTGCAATAGGCAGATCCATCGGTCGGGAGCGGACCCTGCCCACACGTCGCTCCTGCATACCCCTTGCGGCGGTCAGACGATGCTTCGACCCGAGCCCGCAGGCCAAGACTGCCCGCCGCTACTGCAAGTCGTCAAAAGCGGCGCTCATCCGGTCAACCGCGTCTTGGACGCGGGCGCGCGGGGTGGCGATGTTGAACCGCAGGAAGGTTTCACCGCCCTTGCCAAACGTCGGGCCATGGTTCGCGGCGATCTTCGCGTCCTGCTCCGTCCGCTTGGTGAAGTCTTCCCGTGACATGCCGGTGCCGTCGAAATTGACCCAACTCAGGTAGGTCGCTTGTAGGGGGACCGACCGCAGGCCCGGGATCGCGTTGATGCCTGCGTCGAATAATTGGCGGTTGCCATCGAGGTACGTCACCAAGTCGTCCACCCAGGCTGCACCCTCCGGGCTGTAGGCGGCGGTTGCCATAAACAATCCAAAGGAGTTGGGCGACAGACCCAGGCCCGATAGCCGTTTCGCAAATTGACCGCGCAGGTGCGGGTCGGGGATGATGACGTTTCCAGAATGGCTGCCCGCGATGTTGAAGGTCTTGGTGGTCGCCGTCATCATCACAAGGCGGTCTTCGATCCCTTCGATGCGCGCCATGACGGTGTGCTCGTGGCCTGGAAAGACCAGATCGTGATGGATCTCGTCTGACACGAGGATCAGGTCGTGGCGCTTGGCAAAGTCGGCAAACCCCTCCAACTCCGCGCGCGTCCAGACGCGACCATTGGGGTTATGGGGCGAACATAAGATCATCATTTTCGCGCCAGCATCCGCGACCTGCGCGTCCCACGCGTCAAAATCAGGGGTATAGGTCGTGCCATCAAAGGCCATTTCACATTCCACGACCCGCCGTTCGTTGGCCGTGATAACCCGCGCAAAGGCATGGTAGACGGGCGTGAAGAGGATGACGCCATCCCCCGGTGCGGTATAGGTATCGACGCAGAGCGCGGTCCCGTTCACCAACCCATGGACAGTGAAGATTCCTGCGGTGTCCAGGTCCCAGTTATGGCGCGTTTGCATCCACCAGCGGATCGCTTCGCGGTACGGCCCTTCGTCGTCAAAATAGCCCATGACGCCGTGGTCCACTTGGTCTTGCACGGCCTTGAGGACACAGGCGGGCGGACGGAAATCCATGTCGGCGACCCACATGGCCAATCCATCGTCCTTGGGCACACCAAAGATCCGCTCCATCCCGTCCCATTTGGAGCAATGGGTGTCGCGGCGTTCGATGAGCGTGTCGAAACGGGGATCGGTCGTCATGGTGGCTCCTGCGGCTGGGTCTAGGCAGATGTGACACCGCTTGGGGGTGGACGCAACGCCCGCGCCCCTGTTGCGCCTAGGGCTGCTGCGGCCTATTTGCTGCCGGATGAAACGCCCGATCCTGATCCACCCCGACCCGCGTCTGAAGCAAGTGGCCAAGCCGGTCTCGGACCTGTCCGACAGCCTGCGCTCTTTGGCCGATGACATGCTTGAGACGATGTACGACGCCCCTGGCATTGGTCTTGCTGCGCCGCAGGTGGGCATTGGGCACCGGCTCATCGTGCTCGACTGCATCAAGGAAGAGGGCGAGGCGCCCCGGCCCCTGGTTATGTTCAACCCCGAGGTTGTTGCGGCCAGTGATGAGACGAATGTCTATGAAGAGGGATGTCTCTCGATCCCAGACCAATACGGTGAGGTCACGCGCCCGGCGGAGGTGACGGTGCGCTGGATGGACCGCGACGGGGCGGAGCAGACGGAAACCATGGACGGTCTCTGGGCCACATGTGTGCAGCATGAGATCGACCATTTGGACGGCAAACTTTTCATTGATTATTTGAAACCGCTGCGGCGTCAGATGATCACGCGGAAGATGGTCAAGTTAAAGCGGGAGCGCGCGCGGGACGCGGGCTAACGCCCTGCGGGGTGGGTGACGGTTGGGTTGTGATGCTACGGCGCCCTTCCATATGTTGAACGCTCGCGAACGGCTCGGATGGCTCATCCCATTCGGAACTGCGCCAGTGGTCGCTTTCATGCTCAGCTCCCAATGCGAAGCGGGAAGCCAGATAAATCAAAACGTGCAGGTGTTAGCCCCTCGCGTCGCGCGAACGGTGTCCAAGCAAGTTATGCTGGTTTTGCCGCGAGCATGACCCCAGACCTATCGCAAGACTGCACCAGTGGCATTTTAGACGCGAGAGACGCCAACACGCAGCCACGTGACCGAAACCAGGATGTGCCCTCTGGATCGGGAGCGCCCGCATCAAAAGTCGCCTTGGCCTCAAACCCCCGGCATCGTCGCAGCAGTCGTTCAACGAACGACCTCCTACCCGTCCAAATGCGCCAGTCTCTGGACCCCGGGCGGGTCCCCGTGGCAGGAGGCGGCATGACCCATCGTCCCCTGCTTCGCTGGCCCGATCCGCGGCTGACCACGCCCGCCGCGCCCGTCACTGCCGTGACCGCCGAGACGCGTGCAATCTGGGACGAGATGGTCTCCGCCATGCGGGCGATGCCGGGCGTCGGATTGGCCGCGCCCCAGTTGGGCATCCTGCAGCGCTTGGCCGTCGTCGACAGCGGAGACGGGCAGGGGATCACCTACTTGGCCAACCCTCGGATCCTCCACGCGAGTGTCGATTTGCGGGACTATGAAGAGGCGTCGCCCAACCTGCCGGGTGTCTCTGCCAAAGTGCGTCGTCCCCGCGCCGTGACGGTCGCCTTTCTGGACCGCGACGGGGTCCCGCGTGAGGCAGATTTCGTCCTGTTGCGGGCCACATCGGTTCAGCATCAGATCGACCACTTGGACGGCAAGCTCTATATCCATCGTCTCAGCAAGATGAAGCGGGACATGCTGCTGCGCAAATTCCGCAAGTATGGATGACCCAAACGGGCGCGAGGGGGGACGGATGCGCGTGATTTTCATGGGAACGCCGGATTTCTCCGTGCCCGTGTTGGAGGCTGTGGCGGCAGAGCATGAGGTCGTCTGCGTCTATTGTCAGCCACCTCGGCCCGCAGGGCGCGGCAAGAAGCTCCGGCCGTCACCGGTCCAGGCCCGTGCCGAGGCGCTGGGCTTGCCGGTGCGCTACCCCACTCGGTTGCGCGACGCCGAGGCGCAGCAGGACTTTGTCGATCTCCAGGCGGATGTGGCTGTGGTCGTGGCCTATGGTCTGATCTTGCCCCAAGCGGTTCTGGATGCGCCGCGCCTGGGCTGTGTGAACATCCACGCCTCGCTGTTGCCCCGGTGGCGGGGCGCGGCCCCTATCCATCGCGCGATCATGGCTGGCGACGACCGCACGGGGGTCTGCATCATGCAGATGGAGGCTGGGCTCGATACCGGTCCGGTCCTGATGCGCGAAGCGACGGACATCGGCGCGACCGAGACCACCGGTGATTTGCATGACCGTCTGTCGCAAATGGGCGCGCGTTTGATTGGACGTGTTCTGCCCCAGTTGGAGACGCTGTCCCCGGTGGCGCAGCCGGACCAGGGCGTGACCTATGCAGACAAGATCGACAAGGCCGAGGGTGGGGTCGACTTTACCTTGCCTGCCACGGGGTTGGCCCGGCAGGTGAATGGCCTGTCGCCCTTTCCGGGGGCCTTCGTTCTGCGCGATGGGGCGCGCATCAAGCTGCTGCGGGCCGAGACCTGTGCGGGGCAGGGGGCACCGGGCACAGTCTTGGACGCGCCGGGTCTGGTGGTCGCCTGCGGTGATGGCGCCCTGTCCCTGTTGGAGGTACAGCCCGCCGGACGCGGGCCCATGGCGGCGGAAGAGTGGCGGCGCGGCGCGCGGGTCGAGGCAGGCCAGCCCTTTGCCTCGGTCGAGACCTAAGGGGCTTGTCCCTCGCCGACTGCCGCCCGACAGTGAGAGCGGCAGCCCCCAGGAGAAGCCCACCATGTTTCCAACCCTGATCGGAACGGTCGTCATCGCCGGGATCGTCGGCTACGTGAGCGAGCGCACGGGCTTTACCCACAATGGGATCCTGCAGAGCATTATCATCTGCGTCGGCGGGGCCTTTGTGTTCTATTTCGTCACCATCATGTTTGGCCTGGGCTTTCGTGCTCCGGGGTTGAACGCAATCCTGGCCTCGGTGGGTGCGTTGATCGTCGTGCCCACCCATTGGCGGCGGTAAGCGGGGCTTCGTCCGCCGGTCCCGGCGTCCTCAGCCTTTGGCCTGTCCCTATTCCGACGGTAGGGGCGTACGGCCAGCGTCTTTACCCCTCCGCTCGCGGCGCATACATCTGCCTAGGACATCCGAGGACAGCCCCATGACCAAGCCGCCCCTGACCCTTTATCTTGCCTCCCCGCGTGGTTTCTGCGCGGGCGTCGACCGCGCCATCAAGATCGTTGAGATGGCCCTGGAGAAGTGGGGCGCGCCCGTCTACGTCCGCCACGAGATTGTCCATAACAAGTTCGTCGTGGATGGCCTGCGCGATAAGGGGGCTGTCTTTGTCGAGGAATTGGACGAATGTCCCCCGGACCGGCCCGTCATCTTTTCGGCCCATGGCGTGCCGAAATCGGTGCCTGCCGCCGCTGAGGCGCGGGAGATGACCTTTGTGGATGCCACCTGTCCCCTTGTGTCCAAGGTCCACATTGAGGCGGCGCGCCACCACGACAATGGCCTGCAAATGGTGATGATCGGCCATGCTGGTCATCCAGAAACCATTGGCACCATGGGTCAACTGCCCGAGGGGGAGGTCTTGCTGGTCGAAACCGCTGAGGACGTCGCGACCTTGACGCCCCGCGACCCGGAGCGGCTGGCCTTTATCACCCAAACAACCTTGTCCGTTGACGACACGGCGGGCGTGGTGGCCGCGCTGCAAGCGCGTTTCCCAGCGATTGTCGGGCCACACAAGGAAGACATTTGCTACGCCACCACCAACCGGCAAGAGGCGGTGAAGGCCATGGCGCCCAAGTGCGATGCCATCTTGGTGGTGGGGGCGCCCAACTCGTCCAACTCCAAGCGCCTGGTCGAGGTCGGGGCCAAAGCAGGGTGCGCCTATGCGCAATTGGTCCAGCGGGCCACGGATATCGATTGGCGTGCGCTGGAGGGGATCGGATCTGTCGGGATTACGGCCGGTGCCAGCGCCCCGGAGGTCTTGATCGACGAAGTCGTAGCTGCTTTCGGAGAGCGGTTTGAGATGACCGTCGAAAAGGTCGTCACCGCCGAGGAGAACGTGGAGTTCAAGGTACCACGGGTCCTGCGCGAACCGGCCTGACTGTCGCGGGGGGGAATGCCTTCCGACCGGTGCCTCGGCCACTTGGACCCGCGAGCCCGGTTGGCGCGGGCCAACGCTGCCGCAACCGGTCTGCAATTATGCGCAGTCGATGTCCTGCGGTCGTAGCGCAGGCCTAGCCAAGGGCAGACCGCAGCATACGGCGGCTTTAGTGTCCATCGCGCGGCTGGAGGGGAATGCCAGTTGTTCCTCTGTCTCGGCCAATGGCGTGGCTGCGCTTGGTGCGGCAGGCGAGGCCGAAGGACTTACCATCGCGCGGTACGACCGCTGGGTGGGTTGCAAGCCGACTCGCGAGGAGGCGCCGGGCGACCCAATGGTCGGAAAGCCGACTGGAAAAACTGACGGCGCCTCGCTTCAAGCCTTTGAGAAGACGGCGATGGGAGATGGCGTCCTCCCGCCAGCGTTGGCCCTCCCGAGGGGAGAGCCTCACCCTGCACTTTGTTTGATCGCGCGCGACCGCAGTGGCGTTGTCGTGTTCTGCCCAGTTGTTACGGCCTACCTGCCTTCCGATGACCTGATGGGATGTACCGACCGGCGGTGAGGGTTGCCCGCGACCGATCCCTCGCGTCGGGAGGTTAAGCTGTCCATGACCTCTAGGGCAGAGGTGCTGTTGGAGATGCAAGCGCGCCGTTCGAGGCCGTGTGTTCATGCCAGAGATTGACCCAGACGGATGCGGCCACCCACAACTTCGCGGACCCTGACCTTGTGCCCGGCGGTCGCCTGACCAAGTGATCGCGCCGCCGTCACGCCGGATCGCCAAAGCGTGACGGATCGTGGTTATGCGGCAGGACGTCGCACCCCTATGTTTGGATCACAGGCGGACAGATCCGCACCCCTTCGAACCAAACACACGGAGAAGACCCATGCCCTACACACTACGCGTTCCCGCCGCTCTGCTGGCGGTCGTTTTCCTCACCCTGATCCTGGCGGCGCCGTCGGACTTGGCACCGGTGCCCACGCTGACCAGCGTTGCCATCTAACGCGGTGATGCAAAGTCCTAGAGCCTTGCGCGACCTGTCCCGAACGCGCATGCTCCGGGAATGATTACCTGGCAATTTATCGTCACCGCATTCGTCGTCGTTATCGCCCCAGGCACAGGCGTGATCTATACCCTTGCCATGGGCCTTGGGCGTGGGCGCATCGCGTCCTTGGCCGCTGCGGTTGGTTGTACCTTTGGGATCGTGCCGCACCTGCTGGCCGCCACGCTTGGTCTGGCGGCGGTGCTGCATACCTCCGCACTGCTCTTTAACGTCGTCAAGTTTGCAGGTGTGGCGTACCTGCTCTGGATGGCCTGGGGGGCCCTACGGCAGACCGGCGCCCTTGCGGTCAAACCCGCCGAGCAGGTTTCTGACCCGCTTTGGCGCGTGGCCTGGCGCGGCACGCTGATCAACGTACTGAACCCAAAGCTGTCGATCTTCTTCCTGGCACTTCTGCCGCCATTCCTCTCGGGGGATCCGGCCCGCGCGACGCTGGAGATGGCGCTGCTGGGCGCGGTTTTCATGGCGATGACCTTCGCGGTCTTTGCGGTTTACGGCGTCTTTGCCGGGACTTGTCGCGCTTGGATCCTCTCGCCAGAGCGGGCGATGGCTTGGCTCAACCGGTCCTTTGCCGCCGTCTTTGCCGCGCTTGCCGGGCGTCTCGCGTTAGAGCGGGCGTGACCGACTGGGTCACCTTCGAAGGGCAGTTCAGACCGCTGGAGTGGGGGCGTAGCACCTACACCATCTTGCGCCTGCCCGATGATGTTATGGCCGCTCTGGGCCAGCCCAAGCGCGTCGAAGGGGAGATCGGGGACCACCCCGTCAATCTGGCGCCAACGCGCGCGCCGGTCGTAGACGAAGCGTTCCTTTGGGCGGGGAAGGCATTCCTCGATGCCAGTGGTCTGCAACCGGGCGAGGTTGTCTCGGTCCGCCTGCGCCCTGCTGATCCGAATGTGGTCGAGGTGCCGCCCGAACTGTCCATTGCCTTGCGGGCAGCGGACAAAACCTCCGCCTGGGAGGCGCTCAGCCCAGGGAAACGTCGCGGCTTGCTCCATCGGATCGAAACCGCGAAACGCCCCGCCACCCGCGACAAACGCATTGCCGAAGTGCTGGGTGCATTGGATCGCTAGGCGTACCTCTCCGGTCGCGCCTTCCGCGAAAATGGAGGTTTCGAAAATCCTCTGACCGTGGCATCCCCCGGTCATGTTTACATCGCGTGTTCCAACCTCTGCCTTGGTCCTTGGTTTGGCCGGAATTCTGCCGTTCGCCTGGGGCGTGGTCACGATGTGGGTGCCCCAAGCCGCGTCGCTGACGATGCAATGGGTCGGCCCCCGGTTCATCGGACCTTATGTCGGCCTGTCTTACGGGACGGTGATCTTGGCGTTCATGTCCGGCGTGCTCTGGGGGTTTTCCACCCGGGCCGAGGAAGGCGTCGCCACGTCGGGCTATGCTTTGTCGGTTTTGCCTGCCCTTTGGGCGTTCTTCATGGTCGGGGGTGGCCCGGTCTCGGCGGCGATGGCGCTGATGGCTGGATTTGTCGGGCTGCTTGCCTTGGACTGGATGTTCTGGAACCAGGGCCTTGCGCCCGAATGGTGGATGAAACTTCGCATCCTTCTGACAACGGGGGTTATTTTATGCCTGCTTCCGATCGTCCTGTGACAGACGCCGAGACCATCGCGGTCTATGCGGCGAAGGCATGCGACTATGAGGCGATGGGTCAAGACACCGATCCGGATCGTGCGACCTTTTTGGCGGCGCTGCCGGATGGGGACGGACCGATCCTCGATTGGGGCTGCGGCCCCGGTCATGATGCGCAGGCTTTCGCGGCGGCTGGTGCTACGGTGGAGGCTACGGATGCCACCGCAGAAATGGTCGCCCTTGCCCGCCAAAAGGGCGTGGATGCCCGACAAGAGGTCTTTGCAGATCTTCCGACGGACCCGCGGTATCGTGGGATTTGGGCGAATTTTTCCCTGCTCCATGCGGACGAGGTCGAGGTGCCCGGTCTCGTTGAACGGGCGGCCCAGGCCCTGTGCCCTGGTGGCGTGCTGCATGTGGCCATGAAGCGCGGCGCCGGGATGCAACGGGATGCGCTCGGGCGCCGGTACACCTATGTCGAGGCCAGCGATCTCGACCGTATGACCGGGGCTGCTGGCCTGACCCCCTTCTCCAGGCGGGAGGGCAAAGCCATGGGGCTGGATGGCCACGCGGCGGGCTACATCGTTCACCTGAGCCGGAAAGACCATGACTGATTTGATTGCCTATACCGATGGCGCTTGCTCCGGGAATCCCGGACCCGGCGGCTGGGGCGCTTTGTTGATCGCAAGCCGCGACGGCACCGTCATCAAGGAGCGGGAGCTGACCGGCGGCGAAGCCGATACCACCAACAACCGGATGGAACTCTTGGCTGCGATCCATGCCCTGGAAGCCTTGGAACGGCCCGTGACCCTGACGGTCGTGACAGACAGCGCGTATGTCAAAGGCGGGATCACCGCTTGGTTGCACGGATGGAAGCGCAATGGCTGGAAGACGTCCACGCGCAAGCCGGTCAAGAACGAGGATCTCTGGCGCCGCTTGGATGCGGCCCAAGCCCGCCATTCGGTGACCTGGGAATGGGTCAAGGGGCACGCTGGCCACCCGGAGAACGAACGGGCGGACGCCCTGGCGCGGGCAGGTATGGCGCCGTTCAAATCCGCCCGATGAAGGGGCGATCATCGCAGGTCGTCTCTGTCTGCGGCTGGTTTCCTGGCGGCTACGCGGTCTGCTCCTCGGGACAGACGCGAACTGCGGCCAACCGCGCGCGCCAGTGGCCGTCTGGCTGGGGGGCCAAGCGAGTTGTGGCGATTGGCAAGGACTGGCGGTCCGACTTACCCATGGGCCCGGTGCGAAGCCTAGGCGCCGTCTGTGGAGCGCGTCATCGCAAGGCCCTGGCCGCCTGCATCGACATGCGGGGCTGTTTTGATGGGATAGCCGCGTCCCAGCTTATAGGCGGCGCCGCAGGCGCATCGAATACAAACCGCCGGGGATCGGCATCACAGGCCCGGGTCGCCCCGTATCGATCCGCATTTGGTCGCAGGCGCGCCGCAGTGGTCCAAGTTGACGGCACCGGTGCTACACCCGCCTCTGAGGTCCCTTTGGGCGACCACCGCCCGGGGGGCGCATGACACTCGCCGCCGCCTTCGATTTGGCCTCCGTCTTGGTCTTCGCGATGACTGGTGCCCTGGTCGCGGCGAGGGCCCAACTGGACCCGGTGGGCTTCATCTTTGTGGCCTGTTTGACAGCGGTGGGGGGCGGCACCCTGCGGGATCTATTGCTCGGGCGGGAGCCTGTGTTCTGGATCGCTGACCCCGCGCCGGTGGCCGTGGCCGCCACGGTCGCGCTGGGGGTGTTCTTCACCCATCATCTGGTCGCCTCGCGCCTAACTTGGATTGTGTGGCTGGACGCCATCGCCCTGTCCGTTGCCGCCGCAGCGGGGGTCGCGGTCGCCCACGGCCTGGGACAAAGCATCTGGGTACAGGTCGTGATGGGCGTTGTCACCGGCTGCATGGGCGGATTGATGCGGGACGTCGTCTGCAACGAAGTCCCGCTCGTCCTCAAGCAAGGCGAACTCTACGTGACCGCAGCCTTGGCGGGTGGGGCCGCTGCGGTCTTGGCGCGGGAGTTGGGCGCGACAGGCCTGGCCCCCATGGGGGCCTGCGCCCTTGTCACCTTTGCGCTGCGGGCAGGGGCGATCCGGTTCGGTTGGCGTCTGCCAGCGTTTCGACCGCGCCCGCCCAAAGGCCCTTAGCCGGCGGCCACTTGCGCGTCGGCTTCGCGCGGCTCCCGCGGCGGGCGACCGATGACATCGCGCAGCTCGTCCAACTCGATGAAGTTGTCGGCTTGGCGCCGCAGATCATCGGCGATCATCGGAGGCTGGGACCGGATCGTCGAACAAACCGATACGCGGACACCTTTGCGCTGCAGCGCCTCTACCAGCGGACGGAAATCCCCGTCGCCGGAGAACAGGACGATGTGGTCAACGTGCTCAGCGGTCTCCAGGGCGTCCACCGTCAATTCGATGTCCATGTTGCCCTTAACCTTGCGTCGACCCTGGCTGTCGGTGAATTCCTTGGCCGGTTTCGTCACCATGGTGAAGCCGTTGTACTGCAACCAATCAACCAGCGGTCGAATCGGTGAGTATTCTTCGTTCTCCAGAAGCGCGGTGTAGTAAAACGCCCGCAACATCTTGCCGCGTCGGACAAATTCTTGACGCAGAAGCTTGTAGTCAATGTCGAACGAAAGCGCTTTGGCAGCTGCGTATAGGTTCGACCCGTCTATGAAGAGCGCCAAGCGCTCGTCTCGGTAAAACATCAGATTTTCCTCTTGAGGCAGCTTACCGGGTGAGTGTGTGAGTGTCCGGGCGCTGACTTCCGTTCGGGGGTATGTAAAGAGTTTAACGCAACGCGCAATAAGTAGGCACCATCTTATGTCATTACACCTGATCGCGCTCGGTGCCAATTCTGCAGGCACGCGTGCGGGAAATGCACGCAGGCTTGCGCTGGCCGCCGGTGCGTTGCGCGCGGTTTTTGGCCCATCGACGCGGGTCTCCCCCCTCTATGCCACGCCTGCATGGCCACCTGGGATTGGTCCCGATTTCGTCAATGCCGCGGCGGCCATTCAATCGGATCTGCCGTCACGGTCCGTCTTGGACCGTCTTCACCGAATCGAGGATCGCTTTGGGCGTGTCCGATCGTTGCGGTGGGGTGCCCGCGTGCTTGATTTGGATCTGATCGCGACCGATGGCCGTGTGCTGCCGGATGCAGGCACGGTCCGTCGCTGGATGGGGCTGGACCTTGGGGCCCAGCGGAGCGCGGCCCCCAGCGGGCTGCTCGTGCCCCACCCGCGGATGCAGGACCGTGGATTTGTCCTCATCCCTCTCGCTCAGATCGCGCCCCAGTGGCGCCATCCCCTGACGGGGCAGAGCGTTCGCAGCATGGTGCGGGGGCTGCCTAGGGCTGCGCGGAAGGGTATTCGGCGGCTGCATCCGCTCTAGGTCGGGGTTGTCAAGCCCCGTCGTCGCGCGTATGTCCAGCGCTCCTATTCCCGATCCGAGGTGCGCCCCATGGCCCGCGTGACCGTAGAAGACTGCGTCGACAAGGTTCCGAACCGATTTGAGCTTGTGATGCTCGCCGCGCATCGTGCGCGGGAGATCGCGACCGGCTCGCCGATCACCGTGGATCGCGACAACGACAAGAACCCTGTCGTGGCCCTGCGCGAGATCGCTGATGAGACGCAGCAGGCCGATGATCTGCGGGAGCGTCTGATCGAGTCCAACCAGACGCAGATCGAAGTGGACGAGCCGGAAGAGGACAGCATGGCCCTGTTGATGGGCGTTGAGAAAGACGCACCGGCCCAGGATGACATGTCCGAAGAGAAATTGCTGCGCGCTCTGATGGAGGCGCAGGTCCAGAAGTAAGGACCGCCAATGGCCCAGACCGCCATGATCGAGGTCGACGACCTTGTCGCGCTTGTCCGGGCCTATAACCCGCGGACCGACCAAGACAGACTCCGCGCCGCCTACGCCTATGGCGCGGAGATGCACGCAGGCCAGACCCGCCGCTCTGGGGAGCCGTATTTTACCCATCCGGTGGCCGTTGCGGGCCTGCTGACCGAACAGCGGTTGGATGATGCCACCATCATCACGGCGCTGTTGCACGATACCATCGAAGACACCCGCTCGACCTATGCCGAAGTGGCAGAGCGGTTTGGCGAGGATATCGCCGAGATGGTCGATGGGGTCACCAAACTGACCAACCTGGAATTGTCGTCCTCCGAGACAAAACAGGCCGAAAACTTCCGCAAACTCTTCATGGCCATGTCCAAGGACATGCGCGTGATCCTCGTGAAGCTCACCGATCGTCTGCACAACATGCGGACGATCAAACACATGAAGCCCGAAAAGCAGGCCCAAAAGGCCCATGAAACCATGGAAATCTATGCGCCGCTTGCCGGACGCATGGGCATGCAATGGATGCGGGAGGAGTTGGAGGATCTGTCCTTTTCGGTCCTCAACCCCGAGGCGCGGATTTCGATTCTGCGTCGGTTCGCGACCCTGCGCCAGGAAACGGGCGATGTGATCGCACGGATCAGCGACGACATCGTGACCGAGTTGGATAAGGCCGGGTTGGCCGCACAGGTGTTTGGCCGGGCGAAGCGACCTTTCAGCATCTGGCGCAAGATGGAAGAGAAGGACATCGGCTTCAGCCGGCTGTCCGACATCTACGGCTTTCGAATCATCACCGAGAACGAGGGCGATTGTTACCGGGCCTTGGGCGCCATCCATCAGCGCTGGCGGTCGGTGCCGGGACGGTTCAAAGATTACATCAGCCAGCCAAAATCCAATGGCTACCGGTCTATTCACACGACCGTCTCCGGCCGAGATGGGAAGCGGGTCGAGGTTCAGATCCGCACCCGCGAGATGCACGAAGTCGCCGAGCGTGGGGTCGCCGCCCATTGGTCCTATCGCGATGGGGTGCGGGCCGAGAACCGCTTTGCCGTGGATCCCGCCGAATGGCTGCGGCAGATGACCGAGCGCTTTGTGGAATCCGCCGACCATGCGGAGTTCATGGAGGCGGTCAAACTGGAGATGTACACCGATCAGGTGTTCTGCTTCACGCCCAAGGGCGAAGTGATCAAACTGCCCAAAGGGGCAACACCCATCGACTTCGCCTATGCGATCCACACCCGCTTGGGGCACCAGACAGTGGCCGCAAAGGTGGACGGCATGCGGGTCCCGCTCTGGACACGGCTGCGCAACGGGCAGTCGGTCGAGGTTGTCACTGCCGAAGCGCAGACCCCACAGGCGACGTGGATCGACATCGCGACTACGGGACGCGCCAAGTCGGCTATCCGTAAGGCGCTGCGGGCGGAACGCCGCTCCGGCCATGTGCGCTTGGGCCGTGAATTGGCGCGCGTGGCCTTTGCCCAGGTGGGCAAGGCGTCGTCGGACAAGGCCCTGGCCACGGCCGCCCGCGCTGCGGGTCACGAAGATGCGGAGGCGCTGCTGGCCGCCATCGGCGCCTCGGAGATCAGCGCCCGCGCCGTGGTCTCGGGCCTCTATCCCGAACTGGCGGCGGCCCGCCCCGCCCCGGACGTCCAGGCCGAGCAAGCCATCGTCGGGCTTGAACCCGGCGCCTCTTTCACCCGTGCGCCCTGCTGCCAGCCCGTGCCTGGCGAGCGGATCGTTGGCCTGACCCATCGCGGCCAAGGCGTGGACGTCCATGCCATCGATTGTCCCCGCATGGCCGAGTTCGAGGATCAAACCGACCGTTGGGTCGATCTCAGCTGGCACCCGGGTCACCACGCCGCCCAAAACGCCGTGACGCTCGACATCACGATTTCGAACGATCCTGGCGTTTTGGGGCGGATTTGCACGTTGATCGCCGAGCAGAACGCCAATATCTCGAACATGACATTCGAAGACCGTAAGCCTGACTTCTTTCGACTTCACATCGACGTGGACGTGCGTGATCGGGAGCATCTGCACGCCGTGATGATGGCAACGGAGACCGATGACGATGTCGCCAAGGTGGTGCGCCATCGCCTGCGAGATGCGAAACCGATGGAGGTCGGGGCCGCCTTGTCTTGAGGGGTGCGCCCGCGCCGTAGGAGGAGCTCGCGCCGGTGTTCAAACGCCGAGATAAGCTGCCGATCTGGCAATCATTCCTCCGGGCGCTTTGGCCCCGTGGGGGCTGGGGCCGTGCTGCGATCTATGTGAAACACCGGTTGCGGCGGCTGCCCGATACGCCTCGTAAAATCAGCCGTGGCATTATGGTGGGCGTCTTCACCACGTTTACCCCCTTCTACGGCGTGCATTTCGTGGTGGCTGCGCTCCTGGCGTGGCTCGTGCGCGGCAATGTCATGGCCGCGCTGCTGGGGACCTTCTTTGGCAACCCCCTGACCTACGTCCCCATTGGTGTGGTGTCGTTGAACCTGGGCCACTGGATGCTGGGGTCCGACATGGACCGGGAGGTCGATAAATCCATCTTCGGCAAGTTCTTTGATGCTGGCGCGGATGTGTTCTGGAACTCCTGGTATGCGCTTACCGGGCGATCCGTTGATTGGACCGCCACCCATTTGTTCTGGGACGACGTGTTTTATCCGTGGCTTGTGGGCGGGATCGTTCCGGGCATCTTTACCGGCCTCGCCGCCTATACCATCAGCCTGCCGTTGATTGAGGCCTACCAGCGCCGCAGACGCGGACAGATCAAGAAAAAGCTGGATGCGATCCGGGCGCGCGCGGCTGAGAAGGCCGCGGCCTCAGGTCCCGCCAAAGCGGCTCGGAAGTTGCAGGCGCCCCCCGGCGACGGCGCCGCCTGAGGCACCTCGCACCGCCCAAGGACAGGGCCGACCAAGGCAGCAATCCCGCAAGATCTGTCGGATGGGACCATGGTACGTGGGCCCCATGACGACCCGCCATCCCCAAGCCCCACGCATCGACCGTGTGATGACCCACATCCACCGCAACCTCGTCAGGGGGCTCTCCCTGGATGAGCTTGCGGATGTGGCTGCATTGTCGCGATTTCACTTCAGTCGCGTGTTCCATGAGATCACCGGCGAGGGTGTTTCATCGGTCGTCCGGCGCATACGCTTGAACCGCGCCGCCGCTTTGATGGTCACCACCGACCTGCCCGTGGTCCGCGTGGGGCAGGGGTGCGGTTACGTCAACGTGCAGAGCTTCGAGCGCGCCTTCCGTCGGGCCTTTGGCGTCACGCCGCTGGCCGCGCGGGCGGGGCGTCGAATGCTCTCGCCACTCATCCCTTCCAAAACAGGAGATTGGACCATGTACCCCGTTGAAACCCGTTCAGAGACATCCTTCACGATTGCCGCCCTGTCCCATCGCGGCGCCTATACGCAGATCGGTGCCGTCTTCCAAAAGATGGACCATATGCTGACAGCCTCCGGCCAGCCGACAGGCGACTCCATCGGGATCTACTACGACAGTCCACAGGATACGGCGGTCGAGGATCTCCGGTCCCATGCGGGCCGGGTCGTGCTCTCCGGTGAGGTGCCGCCCGCGATGGAGCGGGTCGATGTGGAAGGTGGCGACTTTGCCGTGCTGACCCACGTGGGGCCCTACCTCGGCCTGCCGGCGGCTTGGCACTACATGTTCAATGTGGCGCTGTCAGAACGGAACCTGGTGCCGCGCGCGGGAATCCCCTTTGAACGCTACCTCAATAATGTGCGGACAACGCCGGTCGAGGACCTGGTGACCGAGGTCTGCGTCCCCGTGACCTCCGTCTAGCGGGGAACGGGGGATGGAGCCGCCGCAACCGCTGGGCTACAGCTTCGGGGCGGTTCCATCTCATGAGGCATCCCATGGACACTCTGCGGCTCGGCATCAACATCGACCACGTGGCGACCCTGCGCAACGCACGTGGGGGCGCGACCCCCGATCCCGTCCGCGCGGCCCTTGCGGCCCAGGCGGCCGGTGCCGATGGGATTACGGCGCACCTGCGCGAAGATCGGCGCCATATCCGCGATGAGGACATGGCCGCCATCAACGAAGCCATAGACGTTCCGCTGAATTTCGAGATGGCCGCTACGGAGGAGATGGCGCGCATTGCCTTGGCCACCAAACCCCATGCGGTGTGCCTCGTGCCTGAACGGCGGGAGGAGCGGACGACCGAGGGCGGATTGGAGGTCGCGGGCGATGCCAATCGGTTGACTGGCTACATCGCGCCCTTCGTCGAGGTAGGCGCCCGTGTGTCGCTCTTCATTGCGCCCGATCCCCGCCAGATCGAGGCGTCCCTGCGCGTGGGCGCCGCCGTGGTCGAACTGCATACGGGGGCCTATTGCCATGCCGTGGACGCGGGCGACCATGGGGCCGCTGCCGCAGAGTTGGAACGTCTCACCGCAGGGGCGACCTTCGCCCATGAGCTCGGCCTCGAAGTCCACGCAGGGCATGGCCTCAGCTACGATTCCGTCGGGCCCATCGCTGCGCTGCCCGAAGTGGTCGAACTGAACATTGGGCACTTCCTGATCGGTGAAGCCGTCTTTCGGGGTCTGGACGGTGCAATCGCAGAGATGCGGCGCCTCATGGACCTGGCTCGGTCAGCGGCCTGAGAGGGGCCGCAAGGGCCAGCACGACTGCGGATCGGTGCAGCGGCGTATCTTGCGACAGGACGGGTGTTTGGGGGGCAAAGACTTTTGGTCCAAAAGTCTTTGAAAGAGTTTTCTGAGAAAACTCTTTTCCCCGCCGCACCTGACTTGCAAAGATTTCGGGTATTAAACTGCGGGTTGAGCAGATTGGAGACGACACATGGAAACCCTCTTGATCGGCTTGGCCACTTTCGCTGTGGTCTGCGCCTCGCCAGGTCCTGCAGTTGTCGCCGTGGTGACCACGGCAATGGCGCGCGGCTTTGGCGCCACGGTCGCCCTGACCCTTGGGATGGCCCTTGCCCTCGGTGGTTGGGGCATCTTGGCTGCTGCAGGCTTCGGCGCCGTCTTGGCGGCTGCGCCGTCTGCCCTGATCGCTCTGAAAATCCTCGGCGGTCTCTACCTCATCTACCTCGCCTGGGGCGCCGGTCGCTCCGCGTTGGATACAACGGAAGGGGCACCACCGCCCGTGGTCGCCTCGTTCCGTGCGGGCTTGCTGCTCAATCTCTCCAACCCGAAGTCGGTCTTTGCCTGGACAGCCACCATCGCCGTCGGCACGCCTGTGGATGCGCCCGAGCTTGCCTGGCTGCTGGTTCCCTTGGCCATGGGGGTCACTGTTGCCATCTACCTCGTCTACGGCTTCGCCTTTTCACGCGGCCCCATGCGGTTGGCCTACCGGCGGTTGCGCCGCTGGCTAGATGCCGGCGCCTCGGCTCTGTTCGGTCTGGCCGGTCTGGGTTTGATCCGCGATGGCCTGCTGACCCTGTGGCGGCGCAATCCGGCCCCATGATCCTCGGCGTCGGGACCGATTTGGCGAACATCGACCGCATCCAGGGCGTTCTGGACCGGTTCGGGGATCGGTTCCGCAATCGTGTCTTCACCGAAATCGAGCAAGCAAAGGCCGAGCGGCGCCAAGACGTGGCTGGCACCTACGCAAAGCGATGGGCCGCGAAAGAAGCGTGTTCGAAGGCGCTGGGCACCGGCCTGCGCATGGGCATTGCCTGGAAGGACATGGCCGTCACCAACCTGCATACGGGCCAGCCAGTGATGACGGTGACCGGATGGGCTGCAGAGCGTCTGGCCGCGATGACGCCAGAGGGCCATGAGGCGGTAATCCACGTATCCCTGACCGACGACCGACCCTGGGCCCAGGCCTTTGTCGTGATCGAGGCCCACCCGCGCGCGCCGCTTCCCCGCCGGGATCAGGCTTAACCATACCGTGTCGCGAAGGCTGCCAGTATTCATCATGGACAGCCCTGACCAAGCCACGACTTCCTAGCCAAACCGACCCAAGTCAGCCGTCGGCAGCCTTTGGTCTAGCTTGGCATTCGGTGGTCTGCGCGCGGGTTGCCCCATGGCCCCGGTTGACAGGGGCGAGGGCAGGGGGCAGGGGGAGAAAAACGCAAGGGACAGCAGGCATGGCAGCGCGCGCGGATAAGAAAGAAGGACCCTGGGAAACCGTTAAGACGGTCTTTTGGGCGTTGGTGATCGCGGGCGTCTTTCGAACCCTCTTTTTCCAGCCCTTCTGGATTCCGTCGGGGTCCATGAAGGACACGCTGCTGATCGGCGATTTCCTCTTTGTGAACAAGATGGCCTATGGCTATTCCCGTCACTCCTGCCCGTTTTCGATTTGCCCCTTCTCAGGCCGCTTGCTGGGGTCCGAGCCGGAACGCGGCGATGTGGTCGTCTTTCGCCACCCAGTCACGAACGACGATTTCATCAAGCGCCTCATAGGGTTGCCCGGTGATACGGTTCAGATGCGGGAAGGTCGTTTGTACCTCAACGGCGAAGCCCTGCCGGTTGAGCCCGTTGAGCCGTTCATCGAAACCTTCGAACCCCAAGGGCCGCAACGCATTCTGCCCCGCTGCGCCAATGCCCCGGTCGGTCAAGGCGGCGCTTGCGAAAAGCCCCGCAGCCTGGAGACACTGCCCAACGGCGTGACCCATTCGATTTTGGATGTGGGCGTGACCTCCAGCGATACGACGCCCGTGTTCACGGTCCCCGAAGGGCAGTATTTCTTCATGGGCGACAACCGCGATAACTCATCCGACAGCCGGACGCCGCGGTCCCGTGGCGGGGTTGGCTTCGTGCCCTACGAAAATTTGATCGGTCGGGCCGACCGAGTGATTTTCTCCTCTGCGGGCAGCCGGATGCTGTTCTTCTGGACCTGGCGCCTCGACCGCTTCTTTGAGGAGATCGTGTGACGCCGCACATCGGTCTTTCTGGCACGGGCAGCCGCGTCAGCTTGCTGGTCTGGACGCTCTGCTTTCAGGTGATCGCCTTGCTTTTGGCGACGAGCGGCTCCCTCGAGACGGCACCCCTGTGGGTCCGTCTGGCGCTCTATCTGATCTTCGGACTGTCGGCGGCCTGCTGGTTTACGGCGGTGGTTCGACGGCTCCATGACATGGGACGCAGCGGTTGGTTCGCCGCTCTGTTCGCCGTGCCGGTGATTGGGCTTGGGATGCTGATCTGGGCGCTCCTGGCCGCCCCTCGCCCGGTGGACCCCGACCGCTTTCGCCCCGCTGGCCGCTACGTGGTCGGCACGGGGCTGTTGATCGTCATGGTGCTCTTGGTTGCGACGCGGGCCCTCTGGTCGCCGCTCCGCATGACATCCGCCCATATGGAACCGACCCTGCCCGCAGAGGCGGTGTTTTTGGCGTTCGACTCCATTGGGGGGGAGGTCACATCCGGGGATCTGGTGACCTATCAGTTCGCCGACAACGGCAATGAATTGGCTCTCAACATCGCCCGCGCCGTTGCCTTCGGCGGGCAGACGGTGGCGTTCCGTGATGGCGTGCCAATCATCGACGGCGTGCCCGCCCGACACGAACGATGCCCCGATGATGCCTGCACGACCGAGGTCCTGCCCTCCGGCGCGCGCTACGGCATCCTGCAAAGCGGAGCGTCTGATCTCGACAACATTGCGCCTGTCCAGGTGCCTGATGGCACGCTCTATATCTTGGGCGATAACCGTGCGGTGGCCAGCGACAGCCGGCGCAGTCTGGCCGATGGCGGTCGCGGGTTCATTCCGGCCGAGGCTGTGCGGGGCCGCGTCATGCTCTTTGCCAAGGGGACGCAACCATGAAGATCTCGGCGGAACTACGCGGCTTTCAAGACCGCATCGGCCATGTCTTCACGCGGCCTGATCTGCTGATCCGCGCCATGACCCACAGTTCCATCGCGTCGGCGACCCGGGCGGACAACCAGCGGCTCGAATTCCTGGGCGACCGCGTTCTGGGCCTGGTGATCGCCGAGGCCCTCATGGGCGATGACCGAGCCGCCACCGAAGGTCAGCTTGCCCCCCGTTTCAACGCCCTCGTCCGCAAGGAGACCTGCGCCGATGTAGCGCGCGAAGTGGAGTTAGGCGCCGTGCTCAAATTGGGACGCTCCGAACAGATGACGGGCGGGCGCCGCAAGATCGCTCTGTTGGGGGATGGGATGGAGGCGGTTATCGCCGCTGTCTATTTGGACGGTGGTCTGTCGGCCGCGCGCGACATGATCCTGCGCCTCTGGGGGGACCGTCTATCCCGGGTTGAGGCCGATGCCAGGGACGCCAAGACCACTTTGCAAGAATGGGCCCAGGGGCGTGGCATGCCCCCGCCGCGATACGTCGTGTTGGACCGATCCGGGCCCGACCATGCCCCCGTGTTTCGCATCGCGGCCCGCCTCGATGATGGTCGCCAGGCCGAAGGCGAAGCAAAGGCCAAACGCACCGCCGAACAAGCCGCTGCCAAGGCGCTCCTTGAAAAGGTAAGCAATGACTGACGAGATGACGCGCGCGGGCTTTGTCGCCCTCATCGGCGAACCGAATGCGGGCAAATCCACCCTGTTGAACCGCATGGTGGGGGCCAAGGTCTCCATCGTGACCCATAAGGTACAGACCACCCGGGCGCGCATCCGCGGCATCGCCCAGCAGGACGCGTCCCAACTGGTGTTCGTGGACACGCCAGGGCTCTTCCGGCCCAAACGGCGCTTGGACCGCGCCATGGTCGCTGCCGCCTGGACAGGCGCCGCTGATGCCGATGTGGTGGTTCTGCTGATTGAGGCCCACAGGGGCCTGACAGACGGCGTTGAGACCATCCTGACCGCCCTGGACGACCGCAAGGATCAGGGCGCGACCGTCCTTTTGGCGATCAATAAGATCGACCGGGTGCAGCCCGAAACCCTGTTGGCGCTGACCCAAAAGATGAACGACCGCTATCCTTTTGGGGCGACCTTCTTGATCTCGGCGGAAAAGGGACACGGTGTCGATGATCTGCGCGCCGACTTGGCCGCCCGCGTCCCCGAAGGACCCTGGCTCTACCCGGACGACCAAATCGCCGATGCGCCCTTGCGGGCCATCGCAGCGGAGATCACGCGCGAAAAGCTCACCCTGCGCCTGCATCAAGAATTGCCCTATCAGTTGACTGTCGAGACCGAAGCTTGGGAAGACCGCCCCGACGGCTCGGCCCGGATCGACCAGGTGATCTATGTGGTCCGCGATGGGCACAAGGGCATCGTTTTGGGTCGGAAGGGTGAAACGACCAAAGCGGTGGGCCAAGCGGCCCGCGCCGAGTTGGAAGAGTTCCTCGGCCACCGCGTGCACCTCTTCCTTCAGGTCAAGGTGCGCCCCGGCTGGTTGGACGAAGCGGAGCGGTTCGACGCCATGGGCCTCGACTTCAAAGACGGCGAGGCATGAGGCGCAGCACACCCTCAAAGCGGTCCCACCGCAAGGCGGATGTGACAGCACCAAAGGGACGCGCCGCGCCAGCGTCTTCAGTCCCCTATCCCCGTCGATCACGCTCTGCCGTGTGTCCACGAACGGAGGCTGGAAACACCGGCCACATACGAAACCACACCCAATCTCACCGCTCTCCCTGGGGCCGTCACCCAGTGGACGCCCTCCGGCCAAGATCACGAGACAATGGCCCCACAGCCCGCCAACCTCTTCACTCTCCATTAACCATAACACCCGCCCGCCCCCCCTTCGATGTTCCAAAAATATGCGGGGGGAGCCGCAGGCGGGGGGCAACGCCCCCCTCTGCCCGATGACCCGCCTCACCGCATCATTCTGGGTCGCGGCCTACCGCAAGCGCCTGGATCTCTACGGCATCCCATGCATGGTCGTGCGCCACGGGGACGACACGTCCGGAGCGGTTCTGGTCAAACTCAACACGCTTGATGGCCAGGCGCGCGTCTATCAGCGCAGTTTTGACCTCACCACAGGGGATCGCGCCTGGATCGTGCTTGCCGAAGGTGCAGATCGCGACTGCGATGCGGCCTGCGCCAAACAGGCCAGCTTCGACCCGGACCTTTGGGTGTTGGAGGTCGAAGACCGCGCGGGCCGCCATCTCTTGGATGAAGACGGTCTCACATGATCGAGTGGCGCGACCGAGGTATCGTCCTGGCGGCACGGCCCCACGGCGAGACCGCTGCCATCCTAGAGGTTTTCACCCGCGACCATGGTCGTCACTTGGGCGTGGTCCACGGGGGACGCTCCCGCAAAAAGGCGCCACTGCTACAGCCCGGCAACGCCGTGTCGGTCACCTGGCGCGCCCGACTTGTGGACCACCTTGGCACCTATAGCCCCGAACCGATCCGCAGCCGCGCGGGCGACGTTCTATCGGACCCGCTCCGCCTGGCCGCGCTGACGTCGACATCGGCGCTGTGCTCCTTTGCGCTCCCAGAGCGGGAGGCGCTGCCAGACTTCCACGCACGGACCGAGGCACTGTGTGATGCCCTCGCGGACGGTCAAGGTTGGCTGCGCGACTACACCTTTTGGGAAGTGGCGCTGTTGGCGGAGACCGGCTTGCGCTTGGATCTCAGCGCCTGCGCTGCAACGGGTACGACGGAGGATCTGGCTTATATCTCGCCGCGCACGGGCCGCGCCGTCAGCCGTGCGGGGGCAGGGGTCTGGGCGGACCGTCTGCTACCACTGCCGCCGATGCTTTTGGGGGCAGAGGCGACGCTGTCCGAGGTTCTTTCTGCCCTCGACGTCACGGGGCACTTTCTCAAAGCCTTTTTGGCCCCCAGCCTGGGTGACCGGCCCGTGCCGCCCGCCCGTGGACGCTTGATCGAGGCGCTGCGCCGGGCGTAACCGATCACTTCGCGCGGAAGACCAAAAGCACCTCATCCACGGTCGAGAGGATCAGGGTCGGGCCTTGCACCTCGGCCAGGGTCGCGCGCTCTAAGGCGGCCAGGAACGCCGTCTCTGACGCCAGCTCCGGGCAGGCTGCGCGTGTCGTTTTGACCGGGCCAATGCTGATCCAAGGGTAGGGGAGGGACTGGGCCGCGGTGAACGTGTTGCACGGCCCGCGCCCTTGGACGACACCCTCCTCCGGAAAAGAAATCGTTGCATCTAACGCCACGTCGGCTTCGGCCATCTCGACCAAGGCGTAGGACACGGTCGGCTCCGCGTATCCGCTGATTGTCTCGTCGGGGCAGAACAGGGCCAGCAAGGTGCATAACATGGGTTTCTCCGGTGGGCGGACCGGGATCACCCCCATGTCACCGATGCATCATACCTCTGTTTGCGCCCTCGTCCGGCCCCAAATGCAAAAGGCCCGCCCAATGGGCGGACCTTGCGATAGCGATCGGCGTGCAGGCCGTAATACGGACCTTGCGCCTCAGACTTAGCCGAGGAGGCGACGTGCGATAACCTGCGCCTGAATTTCGGCGGCGCCCTCAAAGATGTTGAGGATCCGCGCATCGCAAAGGATCCGGCTGATCGGGTATTCCAGCGCGAAGCCGTTGCCGCCGTGGATCTGCAACCCGTTGTCGGCGCTGGCCCAGGCAACACGGGCCCCGAGCAGCTTGGCCATCCCGGCTTCCACGTCGCAGCGACGGTCGTTGTCCTTCTCATCCGCCGAGAAGTACGTGAGCTGACGGGCGACCATGATCTCCACGGCCATCATCGCCAACTTGTTGGCAACACGGGGGAATTCCACCAGAGCCTTGCCGAACTGTTTGCGCGTCTCGGCATAGGCCAGAGCCTCGTCCAGGGCGGCTTGGGCCACACCAATAGCGCGCGCGGCCGTCTGGATCCGGGCGCTTTCGAAGGTCTGCATGAGTTGCTTGAACCCCTGACCTTCTTCGCCGCCCAGCAGGTTTTCACCCTTCACTTCGAAGTCGTCGAAGTTGACGGTGTATTCCTTCATCCCTCGATAGCCGAGCACCTCGATCTCACCACCAGAGATGCCGGGATCCTGCCAGGGCTGCTCGTCCGTTCCGGGGGTCTTCTCGGCCAGGAACATGGACAGGCCGCGATAGTCGTTCGTGTCCGGAATGGTCCGGGCCAGCACGGTCATCACCTGCGTCCGGGCGGCGTGGGTGATCCAGGTCTTGTTGCCGTTCAGGATCCAGTCCCCGGCCTCGTTCTTGACGCCTTTCGTGCGCAGCGACCCGAGGTCGGAGCCGGTGTTCGGCTCGGTAAAGACTGCCGTCGGAAGGGTCTCGCCCGAGGCAAGGCGCGGCAACCACTTCTGCTTTTGCTCATCCGTGCCGCCGCAGAGGATCAACTCCGCCGCGATCTCAGACCGGGTGCCGAGCGACCCGACCCCGATGTAGCTCCGGGAGAGTTCCTCGGAGACGACGCACATGGCCGCTTTCGGCATACCCAAACCGCCGAATTCCTCGGGGATGGTGAGCCCGAAGACGCCCATTTCGGACATCTCTTCGATGACCTCCATGGGGATAAGCTCATCCTTCAGGTGCCATTCGTGGGCATGGGGGGCGACACGATCCGTGGACCAACGGCGGAACTGATCGCGGATCATCTCCAGCTCTTCGTCCAGACCGGTGGTGCCAAAGGTGGCGTTTGCGGTCTGGTCGCGCATCAATTCGACGAGGCGCTGGCGCGCAGCCTGGCTGTTGCCTTGGTTGCACAGCAGCATGACGGCGGGCGTCATCATGTCGCGCTGATCGTCTTGGCTCAGGCCGATGTCTTGCGGGCGAAGTATTTCGGTCTGGCTCATGGGGATGCCACCGTAGAGCTGCCAGAGGTACTCGCCGAACGCGATCTGATGGATCAGCGCTTCGGTTTCGCCGAAGGCACCATCGGCGGTCAGGCGCTCGGCCCATTTCTGCATCTGCGTGAGCGACTGGGAATAGGTGGCCAGCCAGGCAAAGCCATGGGTCGCGGTCTGTTCCGCCTCGACCAGGCCGTTGCTGATACGCCCGTCCTTGGTCACGCGCGCTTGAACGGCCGTTTTTGCTTTCTGCGTAAGGGCTTCGACGACCGTGACGGCCTCAGCAGTCAGCGTCAGTAGATCGGGCAGCAGGACACCGGCAGTGGTGTCGGCAACGGGCATTGTCTGGCCATCATGGGGCATCGGAGGCTCCTGTCTCGCGAGTCTGTCTTTGCAGTTGCAGCGTAACTTAATTCCCGAAAGGGGCGCGGACAAGAAAATAATATGTCCGCGTCACTTTGACTGGCCCCAGATCGCTCCGAGGCGTAGCAGGGGGCCATGGACGTTCTGTCACCCATCGACTGGGCCCTTGCGGTGAGTATCGCCTTCTTTGCCGGTGTGGTCAAAGGCTCGGTGGGTTTTGCGCTGCCGCTCATCATGATTTCCGGGCTGAGTAGTTTCCTGGACCCGCGGTTGGCCCTTGCGGGTATTCTGGTGTCCGTTCTGGTGACGAATGGCTGGCAAGTTACGCGCCAAGGCCCTGCGGCCGCCAAAGATGCGGCGCGTCTGCATTGGCGGTACTTGGTGGTGGTTGTGGTGGCCATCTTCGCGACCGCGCAGCTGGTGACGTTAATCCCCCGGCAGTGGTTCTACTTCATCCTCGGCATACCGGTCGTCGGCCTGTCGCTGATCCAACTCAGCGGAGTGCGCCTGACCATCCCGCCGCACCGGCGCGTGGCTGCGGAGTGGGGAATCGGCCTGATCTCTGGCGCTTTGGGTGGGCTTGCCGGGACATGGGGGCCGACAACGGTGCTTTACCTGTTGGCAATTGAGACGCCCAAGGCCCGTCAGATGGTGGTCCAGGGCGTAATCTATGGTGCAGGGTCCGTCGTTCTGGTTTTGGCGCATCTCCGCTCGGGTGTCTTGAACGCCGACACTGGGGTCTTTTCCGCTGCCCTTTTGCCTGCGGCTTTGGCGGGCATGGCGGTGGGATTCCGGCTCCAGGATCGGATGGATCAGGCGCTGTTCAAGAAGGTCACACTGATCGTGTTGGTCGTAGCCGGGATCAATCTGATCCGTAAAGGCGTGCTGGGATGACGGGGGCTAGGTGGGCTGTCATTAGGACATAAAGCGAAAGCAGGCCGCCTCGACAGGACCGCGTCCGCCGTCCTCCGTCACCGTGAACGGCACCTCGACGAGTGTCTCGCCGTCGATCTCCGCCGAGAAGGTCCAAGGCCCTGGCACCTTCTCGTAGTCTTCTTCGAAGGTGAAAAGGTTGAGGTTGGTCTCGCCCGGCCAGATGGTGTCTGCCCATTCCTGGCGGGTCACTTGCGCGGCCCCCATCGGAGGATGCGTGACAACGATAGTGACGTCTTGGGCCGAGGCGCCGTCTTTCAGCGCGATGCGGAACCCAAACCCCAGATTGTCCATTATTGGAACTGTGCGGCCCGGCAGGTCAAAGCCGAGGCCTTGATCAATCCGGCGAATAACGCCTGCTTCGGTACCGGGAGCCTCGATCAATTCGCCCGAGGAGATGCGAGGGCAAAGGATACCCGTCTCTAGCAGGCGGACCTGAGCCGAGGAGGCCTCGCCCCAGAGGGCAAGGCCGAGTGTCAGGATAGAAGTTAGCCGATAGCGCAAGCCCGCACGTCCTCGTCGATGTGTTCGACGTATTGTGCGAAGTTGTCGGAGAACATGTCCACCAGCTTTTGCGCTTGGGCGTCGTATGCGGCCTTATCCGCCCAGGTGCTGCGCGGATCCAGCAGGCCGTCGTCCACACCTTCGCAAGCGACGGGCACGTCGAAGCCGAAGTTGGGATCCTTGCGGAACTCGCCCGCCGACAGGGAGCCGTTCAGGGCAGCGGTCAGCAGGGCGCGCGTGGCCTTGATCGGCATCCGGGAGCCGGTGCCATAGGCGCCGCCGGTCCAACCAGTGTTCACCAGCCAGCAGTCGGAACCATGCTGAGCAATCTTGGCTTGCAGTAGCTTGCCATAAACCTCGGGGCGGCGGGGCATGAAGGGGGCGCCAAAGCAGGTGGAGAAGGTGGGCTCCGGCTCGGTCACGCCACGCTCGGTGCCAGCGACCTTGGAGGTGAAGCCCGACAGGAAGTGGTACATAGCCTGGGCAGGCGTCAGACGCGCGATGGGGGGCAGCACGCCGAAGGCATCGCAGGTCAGCATCACGACGTTCTTCGGGTGGCCGCCCAGGGCGCTTTCCGACGCGTTGGAGATATACTCCAGCGGGTAGGCACAGCGCATGTTGGCGGTGATGCTGTCGTCGTCGAAGTCCAACTCCAGTGTGTCGGGATCGAAGACCATGTTTTCGATCACAGTGCCGAACTTGGTCGTGGTGTCGTAGATCTCCGGCTCCGCCTCACGGCTGAGGTTGATCGTTTTGGCGTAGCAGCCCCCTTCGAAGTTGAAGGTGCCGCGATCGGACCAGCCATGTTCGTCGTCGCCGATCAGAACGCGGTTGGGATCAGCCGAAAGGGTGGTCTTGCCAGTGCCGGACAGGCCGAAGAACACGGCGGCGTCGGTGGGGTTGCCGTCGGCGTGGTTGGCCGAGCAGTGCATCGGCATGACGCCCTTTTCCGGCAGCATGTAGTTCAGCAGGGTGAACACGGATTTCTTGTTCTCGCCTGCGTATTCGGTGCCCGCGATCAGGATTTCCTTGGCGTCCATGTTCATGGCAATGACCACGTCTGACCGGCAGCCGTGTTTGTCGGGGTCGGCTTTGAACGAGGGGCAGTTGATGACGGTGTACTCAGGCACGAAGCTGGCCAGTTCCGACGCGTCAGGACGGCGCAGCATGTGACGAATGAAGAGCGAGTGCCAGGCCAACTCGGTCACGACGCGCACGTCCAGGCGGTAGACGGGATCTGCACCCCCGAAGAGGTCCTGCACGAAGTAATCGCGACCTTTCATGTGCTCCAACATGTCGGCCTTGAGCACGTCATAGGCGCCTGGCTCCATCGGAGCGTTGTTGTCCCACCAGATGGTACCCTCGGTGCTGGCCGAACGGACAACGTGCTTATCCTTGGGCGAGCGGCCCGTGAACTTGCCGGTGGTAACAAGGAACGCGCCGCCTTTGCCCAGCGTGCCTTCTTCGCGGGTCAAGGCTTCCTGGATGATCGCCGGTTCGAGCAGGTTGTAATAGACACGACCCAGACCCGTGATGCCTTGGGCTTCGAGCGTCTGCTCGGGATTCACGCGCAGGTTGGTCATAATCGGGCTCCTGTCAGGACATGTCCGTCTGTAAATGGCGTCACGCCGCTGACCGCGCCGTGATTGCAGGAGCCTACCACCACGGTCGTGTTTGGTTTAGGGTACGTTAGCGCAACCATCTCGTTTTGTTTGCGTTATCATCTGGGCGCGGATTCCGGGCGCCTCATCTTTTTCGGACCACTGCCTTTACGCCGCCTTAATGGCAACGGGGCCACAGTTCTGCGTGCGAATCACCTGATTCGCGTTTTCAGTTGATTCTGTCGGGAATTTTCGGACAGTCGGAGGAAAACAAACGGCAGTACACAGGCAACCACGAGGACATGCACATGTCGCGTATCGCGCTCGTCGACGACGACAGGAATATCCTGACGTCCGTTTCCATGACACTCGAAGCGGAGGGCTTCGATGTGAAAACCTATAATGATGGACAGTCCGCTCTCGATGCGTTCAGCCGAGAGCTGCCGGACCTTTGCGTGTCCGACATTAAGATGCCGCGTATGGACGGCATGGATCTGTTGCAGCGTCTGCGCCAGAAGTCGTCGGTCCCGGTGATCTTCCTGACGTCTAAGGATGATGAGATCGACGAGGTACTTGGCCTTCGCATGGGCGCGGACGACTACGTCCGTAAACCCTTCAGCCAGCGACTTTTGGTCGAGCGCATCCGCGCAATCTTGCGCCGGCAGGAGGCCATTGCCTCTGATGAAACCGAGGCGCCGGAAGAGACTCAGGTCATGCAACGGGGCGAGTTGAGCATGGACCCCCTGCGCCACGCGGTGAAGTGGAAGGGACGTGACGTGACCTTGACCGTCACCGAGTTCCTTCTGCTCCAAGCCCTCGCGCAGCGCCCCGGTTTCGTGAAGTCCCGCGACCAGCTGATGGACGTGGCCTATGACGACCAAGTCTATGTGGATGACCGGACTATCGACAGCCACATCAAGCGCCTTCGCAAGAAAATGCGCTCCGCTGACCCGGAATTTTCGGCGATTGAGACTCTCTACGGTATTGGCTACCGCTATAACGAGGAATAGGCTGAGGCCATGGCTTCGGCAACCGAGATGGATGTGATGCCAGAGCCGCAGAAACGCGGCCGCGGCCAACCCCAGGAGGACGGAGAAGTCGTCCTGGGCGAGGATTGGGATCGTCCCGAAGGCACCGAAGCGGAACTTGCCAGCGCCAGGGAACGGCGCGGTCTGTTTTCACTGGACCGCTCGCCGCTGGCGCGGAAGATCATTCTGTTCAACCTCCTCGCGATCCTTTTGTTGGTCGCCGGGGTGCTGTTCCTCAACCCGTCTCGCGACAGCTTGGTGGTGCAGCGCGAACAAGGTCTGGTGACCGAAGCCCTGCTGATCTCCGACGTCCTTGAGGCGTCCCTCCCTACGGCGGCGCCCGTCAGTTTCGCGGCAGGGGACGGGATCGACGTCCCTGCCTTGCTGGCCGCGACGGACCTCCCCGCGGGTGTTGAGGTGCATGTCTTTGACACCAACGGAACGTTGATCGCCCAGGCCACCGGGTCCAATGAGACGGTGCCCGTCAGGGGGCTCAACGATCCCACGCAGCAGACGACGATCATCACCAGCGTGCTCAACTCCATCTGGGAGACGACGTCCGCGCTCTTCACGCCCGACACAGGTCCGGCTCCGAAACCGCTGCGCGTGGCGGAGGACTTGGTGCGCACCTCTGCTCCGGGTGAGACGCAAATCCGAGGTTACTTGGGCGAGGCTGGACAGCTCTACACCGTCGTCACGCCTGTTTCCGCCGGGGGCGGTCAGGTCGGCACGATTGCGGTAACGACCCGTGCCGGAGAGATTGATGCGCTCGTCCGGGCCGAGCGCGAGCAATTGTTGCAGATGTTCGTCATCGCGCTTCTGGTCTCCATAGGTCTCAGTTTGGTTCTTGCTTCGACAATCGCCAACCCGCTGTCCGATTTGTCCGCCGCGGCGGAACTCGGTCGCGACAAACATGCCCGTAAGATGTCGCCCCAGCGGGTCCGCATTCCCGACCTGACCGCGCGCCCAGACGAGATTGGGCGCCTGTCCGGTGCGCTGCGCGGGATGGTGGCTGCGCTCTACGACCGGATCGACTCAAACGAACAGTTCGCGGCCGATGTCGCCCATGAAATCAAGAACCCGCTGGCGTCGCTTCGCTCGGCGGTGGGGACGTTGCGCGTTGCCAAAACAGACGATCAGCGCGGTCGCCTGCTGGAAGTGATCGAACACGATGTGCGGCGCTTGGACCGTTTGGTGTCCGACATTTCGAACGCTTCGCGGCTCGACAGTGAGTTGGTGAAGGAAGAAGAGGAGCCGTTTGACCTTGTCAAGATGATCTCCAACCTGACCCAGTATCACGGCCAAGAGGCGGAGCTTGACGATATTGATTTCATCACGGACCTGCCGAAGGAACCCATCGTCATCATGGGGCTGGAGGCACGCTTGGCCCAGGTGTTCGTCAACCTGGTGACCAACGCGCTGTCCTTCTGCGAAGAAGGCGACGCCGTGCGCGTTTGGCTTCGGCGTAGGGATAATCGGGTGCTGGTCGTCGTCGAGGATACGGGTCCCGGCATCCCCGAGGCTGCCCTCACCAAGGTCTTCAACCGGTTCTATTCGGAACGCCCCGTGAAGCAGTTTGGCAATCACTCTGGCCTAGGTCTCGCGATCTCAAAACAGATCGTAGAGGCCCATGGCGGCGTTATCTGGGCCGAGAACATCCGTCCCACAGACGCGGACTTGACGTCCGAGCCTTTGGGCGCCCGCTTCGTGGTTGGTCTCCCTGTCTGACGGCTGGCCTCAGGGGATAAGCCCTGTCACCCTGACCACCGGAGGCCTGTCTGTCCATGGGACGGCTGTGAGCTTGGCGGGAAAGGGGGTTCTGATCGTGGGGCCCTCGGGCGCCGGTAAGAGCAGCCTGGCCGCCCAATTGATCGTCCACGGTGCGGGCTTGATCTGTGATGACCGGCTCCTGTTGCAGCGCGAAGAGGGGCATGTGCGCATGGCTGCACCGCCGACCGCCATCGCCAAGTTGGAATTGAGGGGTATGGGGCTTGTCCCCGTGTCCTTGTGTGGACCAACGCCCCTGTCCTGTATTCTGTCCCTAGAGGCATCGCTCGGACGGCTGCCGCCCGAGGAGACAGTGACCGTTTTCGACCAAGCAATCCCGCTGCTGCGGCATCCTTACAGCCCCGACTTGGCTGCGAAGCTATTCCTATGGGTTAGAGCGGGCCTGCCGCAGACCTGACGACGAAGAGGACTATCAGCCGGTCCCCATGGCGGCGCAACTTGCCCCGATACTCTGGCGGCACTGCCACAGCTCGTGACCCGTGACCTCGCGGCGATGTGACACCGGTTACAAATCTCGGGCGCGCCACCTAGATCTACCCATACCGCGATTTCCATAGGGTTGGGACGATGACCGACGTGCACGATCCCCTTGATGTCTTGCTTGTTACGGGCCCTTCGGGGGCCGGGCGCACGACGGCAATCCGTGTTCTGGAAGACGCTGGCTATGAAGTCATTGATAATCTGCCGCTCTCGATGCTCACGCGTCTTCTGGCGACGGCCCAGCATGATCCGCGCCCCTTGGCGCTTGGGTTGGACGTGAGAAACCGTGATTTCAGCGTGGCGGCCCTCATGTCACGGTTACAGGCCTTGCGCGCGGATCCGTCCGTTAACGCGCGGATGCTCTATCTGGATTGCGCGGCGGACACGCTGATTGCGCGCTTTTCGGAAACCCGCCGCCGCCACCCTCTGGCCCCGCATGAGGATACGGAGATCGGGGTTCAGCGTGAGTTAGAGTTGGTTTCCGACCTGGCGGATCAGGCCGATGTGATTATCGACACCACCACGTTGACGGTTCATGACCTGAAGGCCGAAGTCCTGCGCTGGTTTGATACCGACGCAGCCCTCGCGATCTCGGTGCAGTCCTTTAGCTACAAACGCGGCCTGCCCCGTGGGCTGGACCTGGTGTTTGACCTTCGGTTCTTGGCAAATCCCCATTGGGTTCCCGAACTGCGTGCCCGCACCGGGAAAGACCCCGATGTCCGGGACCATGTCCTTGCCGACCCGCGGTTTGATGGCTTTTTCCGAAGGCTTACGGATCTCGTCCAGTTTACCCTGCCAGCCTATCAGGAGGAGGGCAGGACCCATCTGACGATCGGTTTAGGGTGTACCGGGGGCAAACACCGGTCGGTTGCCGTTACGGAATTGCTTGGGGACACCCTTGCGGAGGCCGGATGGCAGGTGTCTAAACGTCATAGGGAATTGGATCGACTCCTGGCGCAACACGGGGGCGAGGTAACGTCTAAGGTCACCAGGCCGGTGGCCGATGGGGGAAACGCCGCGTGATCGGCATAGTCATCGTGGCCCATGGAGGGCTGGCAGACGAATACCGTAGGGCGGTCGAACATGTCATCGGCCCTCAAGATGGTGTGAAGTCCATCGCAGTGGGCGCCTCCTGCGACCGCTCCGCCAAGGAAAGCGAAATCTGTCGCGCCGCCGATGCCGTGGATACCGGTGATGGTGTTGTGATCGTCACCGATATCTTTGGCGGCTCCCCATCCAACCTATCGATGACCGCCTGCGCCCCGAGCGATCGGGTCATTTTTTATGGGGCCAACTTGCCAGCGTTGATCAAACTCGCGCGCAGCCGTGCCAAACCCATGCCCGAGGCCGTAGCCTTGGCGAAAGCCGCCGGAACGCGGTACATGGATGTGGCCCAAGGGCCATCGGCCTGACCACCAGGTCCGAGAGGGGGACGGCATGGCGCAGCGTGCGTTGCAGATCATCAACGAAAAGGGGCTTCACGCCCGTGCCTCGGCAAAGTTCGTCGAATGTGTCGAAGGCTTTGATGCTTCGGCAGTCGTCCGGCGCGAAGGTCAACATGCCGAGGGGGACTCGATCATGGGCCTGTTGATGCTGGTTGCGGCCTGCGGAACCAGCATCGAGGTTGAGACGCGCGGCAACGACGCGGATGCTTTGATGGACGCCTTGGCCGCGCTTGTGGCCGATAAGTTTGGAGAACCGATGTGAGTGACGTCAGCTTCCTCCGTCAGGGTCCCGCCCCGACAGATCCAGTGGAGGTCCAGGCGGATCCTGCTGGGCCTCCGCCCGATTACGTCCCCTATGATCGTACCAAGCTGAGCTATGCTGGAACCTTCACGGATCCGTGGCGGGCACGGGTGATTAAGGTGATGGAGTGGCTGACCGGTAAGGCTCGGCTGCTCTACCTGATCCGCAAGTTCGAGCGTGAGGGCGTAGAAGAAGGGCAGGCGTTCTTTACCCACGCCCTCCGGGTGATGGGAATCCGGATCGATACGCCAGACGAGCAGATCGCCCGCATTCCCGCGACAGGGCCCGTGATCGTTGTCGCAAACCACCCCCATGGTTTGGTCGATGGCATGGTTCTGGCCGACCTGATCGGGCGGGTGCGGACCGACTATAAGATCTTGACCCGCAGCTTGCTGACCGGTGTTCCAGAAATCGGTCAGTTCATGATCCCCGTGCCGTTTCCCCATGAGGCGGACGCACGGCAGCGAAACCTGGAGATGCGTCGAGAGACCATGGCACATCTGTCCGACGGTGGGGTGATTGTGCTGTTCCCGTCCGGCTCCGTGGCCTCCAGCGAGACGGCCTTTGGGCCGGCTGTGGAAAAGGAATGGAACCCGTTCACCGCCAAGATGATCCGCCTATCGGGTGCGACGGTGGTGCCGATCTATTTCACCGGTCGGAACTCGCGGGCCTATCAGATCGCGAACCTCATTTCGGCGACCTTGCGCCAAGGGTTGCTGCTGCATGAGGTCGTCCACGCGCTCAATCGCCCGCAAGCGCCCCAGGTGCGACCCGCAATCCCTCCGTCCGAGTGGAAACCGTTCGCTGGCAATCCGAAAGAGTTTATGGGCTGGCTGCGCGAACGCACCTTGTCGGGACGCTAAGAGACCTGGCTTCGCCCCTCGTTACCGCGTCGGGATCGGATCGCCGTCCCCCCGGTAATCGTAAAAGCCGCGCTGCGTCTTCCGCCCCAGCCAGCCAGCCTCCACGTATTTCACCAGAAGCGGGCAGGGACGATACTTGGTGTCCGCCAGGCCGTCATGCAGGACGTTCATGATGGCCAAACAGGTGTCGAGCCCGATGAAATCCGCAAGCTCCAACGGTCCCATGGGGTGGTTCGCGCCTAGCTTCATGGACGTGTCGATGCTGGTGATCGTGCCCACCCCCTCATAGAGCGTGTAGACCGCTTCGTTAATCATCGGCATCAGAATGCGGTTGACGATAAAGGCGGGGAAATCCTCGGCGGTGGCCGCCTGTTTGCCGAGGCGCGTGACGACCGCCTCACAGGCGGCGAAGGTCTCCGCATCTGTGGCAATCCCGCGGATCAGCTCAACCAGTTGCATGACAGGTACGGGGTTCATGAAGTGAAACCCCATGAACTTCTGAGGTCTGTCTGTCCGGCTTCCCAGTCGTGTGATCGAAATTGACGAGGTATTCGACGTCAGGATTGTCTGGGGCGCCAGGTGGGGGACCAGATCCTCGAAAATGGCCTGCTTGACCGACTCCCGCTCCGTGGCGGCTTCAATGATCAGGTCGCTGGAGGCGGTGTCGATCAGGGTCGCGGTCATGCGTATCTTGGCCAAAGCCGCGTCGCGGGCGTCGGCCGTGATTTTCTCCCGGCTGACCTGGCGGTCCAGATTGCGGGTGATGGTCTGGCGTGCGGCGTCCAAGGCGTCTTGGCGGACATCCGTCAGGGTCACGTCGTAACCCGCTAGGGCGCAGACATGGGCGATGCCATTCCCCATCTGCCCCGCGCCGACGATGCCAATGCTGCCGATCTCCATGCGCCGTCTCCTATCCGGTTGGCCGGACCTTAGCAGCGGGGCGGTGGGCCGCAAGCGGTGGCGATGGATGTGACGGTTTCGCTTCAAATGTGCGCATCAACGAAGCGCTAACGTGTCTCGGGCCACAACAGGCGGTGCCAGTGTCGAATCGCCTGCGGGACCAAGTCATGAGCTTTGACCGATACACCGACCTCCTGGACTATGATCCGTGCACCTATGGCGTGTCTCGGACGATGTTTCGGGGACCTGCCCAGCCGTTGGAGGCCGGCTTTACCGCCGTGCTCGGCGGGTCAGAGGCGTTCGGGAAGTATATCGAGGATCCCTTTAGCGACCGTCTTGGCAACCTGACGCACCGCAGGGTCATAAACTTTGGTGTCCAGAACGGCAGTCTGGACGTCTTTGCCCAGGACGCTGCCCTCATGCCTGTCTTGTCCCAGGCCGATACCGTTGTCGTACAAGCCATGGGTGCTGCGAACATCTCGAACCGGTTCTACAGTGTGCATCCCAGGCGCAATGACCGGTTTCTGCGCCACTCCATTCTCATGGAGACACTGTTTCAAGATATTGATTTCAGTGAGTTCGCTTTCACGCGTCATATGCTGTGCGCCCTGCGGGACAGCTCACCGGAAAAGTTTGCGATCGTGACCCAAGAGTTGGCGCAAGCCTGGATCGCTCGGATGCGTCTTCTGCTGACGCGGGTCCCCGGGCGCAAAGTCCTGCTGTGGATCGAACGCCCCCCTCAGGGTCCTTTGGGACCAGAGCCCCTGTTCGTCACGGTCGAGATGCTCCAGACGTTGGAGCCGCTCATTGACAACCTTGTGCATTGCGAGATCGAAGAAGAAACCGAGGATCATCATCTGGCAGAGTTGATCTTCCCCGAAACGGAACGGGCAAGTGCGCTCGCGAGCCTGTCGGGGAGGGCTCACGAACAGGTTGCCAGGGCCCTCGCGCGCACAATCGGGCGCCGCGACGGTCTTGCGGCGTAGGTTTCTCGGCGGTCAGTGGACATGGCCGGATGGGAGGGGTATCGGCTCTCGGACCATATTGAGCCAGGGGCCATACAGCCCTTTGGGTGGTCGTTGCGCGGTCGCATCCAGACTGTCGCTGCGCCGGGGCATGGCCGGAACACACAGGGCTTCCCAAATACGCATGCTTTCGTAAAACGGTAGGCCTTGAACGAAAAACGCGGCCCAGAAGGCCGCGTCAGACGGTGTCGATGTCCGGGGATCAGATCTTCTCGATCAGTTCCGGGACGGCTGTGAAGAGATCCGCGACCAAGCCGTAGTCTGCAACTTGGAAAATCGGGGCTTCTTCGTCCTTATTGATTGCGACGATCACCTTGGAGTCTTTCATACCAGCCAGGTGCTGGATCGCGCCCGAGATACCGACGGCCACATAGAGATCCGGCGCCACGACTTTTCCGGTCTGACCAACCTGCCAGTCGTTCGGCGCGTAGCCTGAGTCGACAGCGGCACGCGACGCGCCCACGGCGGCGCCAAGCTTGTCAGCCAGTTTCTCGATCAGGGCGAAGTCATCTTCGGACCCAACGCCGCGCCCGCCCGACACGACAACACCGGCCGAGGTCAGTTCCGGGCGATCGCTTTCGGCGACTTTGTCTTCGACCCACTCCGACAGACCGGGGTTGGCCGCCGGTGCGATTTCTTCGACCGAGGCTGATCCACCGGTGCCCGTCGCGTCAAATGTCGAGGTGCGGATCGTCATCACCTTCGTGCCATCCGACGACTTCACCGTCTGGATCGCGTTCCCAGCGTAGATCGGACGCTCAAACGTGTCGGCATCGACCACGGCGGTGACCTCAGAGATCACCATGACATCCAACAGCGCGGCGACGCGGGGCAGGATGTTCTTGGACGCCGCGGTGGAGGGTGCGCAGATATGGGTGTAGTCCCCAGCGAGCGACACGATCAGATCCGCGACCGGCTCGGCCAAATCATGACCATAGGCTGCGTCGGAGGCGCAGAGTACCTTCGCCACGCCGTCCAACGTCGCAGCCTCGGCAGCGGCGCCCTGGCATCCCTCGCCAGCGGAGAGGATGGTCACATCGCCCAACTGCTTGGCAGCGGTCAGAGCCTTGGAGGTGGCATCCAGGTTCAGCGCACCGCCGGAGACTTCGGCAATCAGAAGAACGGCCATCAGACGGCTCCCGCTTCTTTGAGTTTCGACACAAGGTCTTCGACCGATCCGACCATTTCCCCGGCCTTGCGGGCCTCGGGCTCGGCGGTCTTGACGATTTCCAGGCGCGGGGCGACGTCAACGCCAAAATCGGCGGGCGTTTTCTCGTCCAGCGGCTTTTTCTTCGCCTTCATGATGTTTGGCAAAGAGGCATAGCGCGGCTCGTTCAGGCGCAGATCAACGGTCACGATGGCAGGCAGCTTGACCTTGATCGTCTGCAAGCCACCGTCGACTTCGCGCGTCACGGTTGCGCTGTCGCCTTCGACGGTCAACTCAGACGCGAAGGTCGCTTGGGCCCAGCCTGTCAGCGCGGCCAGCATTTGCCCGGTCGCGTTCATATCGTTGTCGATCGCTTGCTTCCCGGCCAGGACGATGCCCGGCTCTTCGGCGTCGATCACGCCCTTCAGGATTTTCGCGACGGCGAGCGGTTCGATGTCGGTGTGCACGTCGTCGGCAGCGGTCACCAGAATGGCGCGGTCAGCCCCCATGGCGAGCGCCGTGCGCAGGGTTTCCTGGCTTTGCTTGACGCCAATGGAGACGGCGACGACCTCGGTGGCAACGCCCTTTTCTTTGAGGCGGATGGCCTCTTCGACCGCGATCTCATCGAACGGATTCATGGACATCTTTACGTTGGCCAGGTCCACGCCGGTTCCGTCGGCCTTGACCCGGACCTTCACGTTATAGTCGATCACCCGTTTGACGGGCACCAGAACCTTCATTGCGTGTTCCTCCGAAACAAATCTTTGAGAGGCGTGTTAGCCCATGGTTTCGGGGGGCAACAGACGGAAAACGACCCTACGGGGCCTTGTGACGCACCGTTTGTTGCGCGGCGTTTCCGATGTGATCCATCGCGCCGTGTCCCCCTGACATGCCGGCGGGTTACCGGTTGGCGCCGGGCACCCACAGAACGTCGCTACGCCCATCGTCGTTCGCGATGCGCGAGGCGACAAAGAACCAGTCCGACAAGCGGTTGAGATATTTCACCGCTGCCTCGTTCACGTCTTCTTCGCCAGCCAGATCGACGCAAAGCCGTTCCGCCCGCCGGGTCACCGTGCGGCACAGGTGGAGATGCGCCGACAAAGCGGACCCCCCCGGCAGGACGAAGGATCGCAAGGGCTCCAACGCGTCGTTCATGGCGTCGATCTCCGCCTCCAGGCGCTCGACTTGGCCGCTGACCATGCGCAGGGGCGGGTATTCCGCCTCTCCATCTTTGTCCATGTTCGGACGGCAAAGGTCGGCCCCCAGATCGAAGAGATCGTTTTGGATGGCCGCAAGGCGTGCGTCCATGTCACCTGCGGCGTGGAGCCTGGCCAAGCCGATTGTCGCGTTGGCTTCGTCCACCGTTCCATAGGCTTCGACGCGGGGGCTGGTTTTTGGCACGCGCGATCCGTCGCCGAGGGCTGTGGTGCCCGCATCGCCTGTGCGCGTATAGATTTTCGACAGCACAACCATCCGTCAGGCCCCCCGTCCGCGTAACCAAACGAAACCCAGCAGCAAGACCACGGCGATGAACTGGGCGACGAGACGCCAGCGCATCATTCGGTTGCCGTGTTTGGCGTTGAACTCGCCGCCTTTTGCAAACCCGCCGATGCCCACCAACAGGATGACCACGACGGCGAGGCAGGCAGCCACCACCACGTAGAAGAGGGGATCGTCGGCCATAGGTGTTCCTTTCTGAAGTCTTAACGAGGACCTAGACGGGAGGCCCAGGATTTCGAGGCTGCATTTGCGTCAGCTGTTACGCAGCAGCCGGTCGAGGGCACGCGTCGGCAGAGCCCGTTTCAACAGCCCCCCTAGGTGGGTTGGAACCGTGACATAGTAACGCGGATGTGGACGGGGCGACTCGATGGCATGGATCAGTTTGGCCGTCACGGCCGATGGGGGCAGCTCAAATCGCGCGCGGTCGGTCGACCCAAGCCTGGTGATCGCCTTCTCATAGTCTGACGCCCGTGCCGTGGCCTGCCAGTCTATGGTCGCTTCGAACTCTCGCCGGGCGTTTTTGCGAAACGCGCTGGTGATCGGGCCCGGCTCGATCAGGCTGACGTGGATGCCGCTTCCGGCCATCTCCATCCGCAAGGTGTCGGTCAGACCCTCTACCGCGAACTTCGTTGCGTTGTAGGCCCCGCGCCAAGGCGCCGCCGCGAAGCCCAGGACGCTGCTGTTCTGTACGATCCGCCCGTGGCCTTGGGCGCGCATCACCGGAATGACGGCCCGTGTGAGCGTATGCCAACCGAAAAAATTCGCCTCAAAGATCCGTCGCAGGTCGGGCGTGGGTAGGTCTTCCACGAGGCCCGGGATAGCGTAGGCACCGTTATTGAAAATCGCGTCCAGCGTGCCGCCTGTGGCCTCCAAGGCCTCGGCCAACGCGGCCTGGATCGTATCCTCGTCCTCATAATCGAGCAGAGGGGCCAGGAACCCCTCCGCCCGAAGTCGCTGGCAATCTTCCTCTTTGCGGCAGGAGGCGAACACGGTCCAACCGCGCGCACGCAGAGTTTTCGCAGCGTCCAGGCCGATGCCCGACGAACATCCGGTGATCAGTATACTGCGCTTCGCCATCGCTCGCCCGCCCTTTGTCTCGCAACGGGCTAGCGGGGTCTCAATGGAAAGGCAAACCGACGGCGCTGGTTAGGCGGGGTCGAGGAAGCGGGCAGCCATGAAGCCTGTCAGCCCCGTCTCTACCTCGCGGATCTCCAACCATCCGTTAACTTCCTCGCCAATCGGTTCCGCCAATGTCCCTTGCACAAGGCTAGAGACAACGCGGTTGGACGTGGACGGGCCGGAGCGCATGTTCACTCGGCTGCCTGTGACACGCAGAAGGTCGCGGTCTGCTTCCCGGGACGCCGTTGGCGAGGCGGGTTGAACAAGGCTGACGACGACCGGCTCCCCGATAAGGCGCGGCGTCACGGCGCTTGGCAGGGGTGCGGAGGCTGCAATCGCTGCCGGGTCAGGAACCGGAGAGACCGTGGCCGCAGCGCGCGTCACCGCCGGCGCCGACGGGGTGAGGCCCAAGATCGTTGGGCGGTCAAAATCGGCCCCGTCGGTTGCCGCTACGATGACTGGTTCCTCTTGCAGACCCCTTTCGTCGGCATGCGTTTCAGGTTCGCCCCAAATAACAAAACCGGCATAAAGCGCGGCCCCGAGCGTAAAGGTCAGTCGTAGCATAGCGGCAGTCCCCCAGCGGACGAAAAATGATCTGGTCCACAAACCAGACTGGGGGCTGTCCAGTTCCCCCGGTCCAACGGCGATTCCTGTATAACACAGTTTTGCCACATTCCTTAGTGCCGAGTTGTTGCGAGGCCGAGGGCAGAGGCGTACATCCAAATTCATGAGTGACCCCAACGACACGACGCCGCCCGAGGAGGTGGTCTCCGAGCCGCTGAGTCGCGCCATAGGTGACCGATATCTGACCTATGCGCTCTCGACGATTATGCACCGGGCTTTGCCCGACGCCCGCGATGGTTTGAAGCCGGTCCACAGGCGCATTCTTTATGCCATGCGAGAGCTTCGATTGGCGTCGAACGGCGGCTTTCGAAAGTCGGCGAAAATTTCTGGCGACGTGATGGGCAACTACCACCCCCACGGCGATGCGGCGATCTACGATGCCATGGCGCGCCTCGCCCAGGATTTCGCCGTGCGCTATCCGCTGGTCGACGGGCAGGGGAACTTCGGCAATATCGACGGCGATAACCCAGCCGCCGCGCGCTACACCGAGGCGCGCATGACCGCCGCCGCCGAAGCCTTGCTTGAGGGGCTGGACCAAGACGCGGTGGATTACCGCGATAATTATGACGGGACGTTGCAGGAACCCGTTGTTTTGCCTGCCGCTTTCCCCAATCTTCTGGCCAATGGCGCGGCGGGCATCGCCGTCGGGATGGCGACCAATATCCCGCCCCACAACTTGGACGAATTGATCGCTGCCTGCCTGCACCTGATCAAGGCGCCGGGCGCGCGGGATGAAACCCTCCTCGACCATATCCCGGGCCCAGACTTTCCCACGGGCGGTGTCATCGTTGAGCCGCGGGACAGCATCCTAGAGACCTACCGCACGGGGCGCGGCGCGTTTCGTTTGCGGGCCCGCCATACGGTCGAGGACCTGGGCAAAGGGCAGTGGCAGATCGTCGTGACCGAGATTCCCTACCAGGTCCAGAAGGGTAAGCTGATCGAAAAACTGGCGGAGCTTGTGACGGCCAAAAAGGTCCCGATCCTGGCCGATGTGCGTGACGAAAGCGCCGACGATATCCGCATCGTATTGGAGCCGAAGACGCGGAACGTCGACGCCGATGTTCTTATGTCAACGCTCTATCGGCTGTCCGATTTGGAAACACGCTTTTCCCTGAACATGAACGTTCTGATCGACGGTGTGACGCCAAAGGTCTGTTCTCTGCGCGAGGTGTTGCAAGCCTTCTTGGATCACCGCCAAGACGTTCTGCTGCGCCGGTCCCGGCACCGGATGGCCAAGATCGATCACCGGCTTGAAGTGTTGGAGGGGTTCATCCTCGCCTACCTCAATTTGGACCGTGTGATCGACATCATCCGGTACGATGACGCCCCCAAAGAAGCGCTGATGTTTGAGCCCTGGGGCGAAGGCTATGTCCGCGCCACGGATGAGGCAGATTACCGGTCGCCCTTGCCCGCCGAGGGGGCGCAGACCCTCTCCGAGGTGCAGTCGGAAGCGATCCTGAACATGCGCCTGCGGGCGTTGCGGCGGCTGGAAGAGATGGCGCTGCTCAAAGAGCGGGATGCCTTGATGGAGGAACGGGCTGGTCTGCAAGACCTGCTCGATGACCCTACGATCCAATGGAAGACCATTGCCGATGAATTGCGAGAGGTTCGCAAGCTGTTCGGCAAGGCCACGCAGCAGGGTCGGCGCCGCACCGATTTTGCCGAAGCGGTGGAGGTCGCAGATGTCCCGCTGGAGGCGATGATCGAGCGGGAGCCGATCACGGTTGTCTGTTCCGCCATGGGATGGGTGCGTGCCCTGTCGGGCCACCAGCCACTGGACAAAGAGCTCAAGTTCAAGGACGGCGACGGCCCGGCCTTTATGTTCCACGCGGAGACGACGGATCGGCTGATTATCTGGGGCAGCGACGGGCGGGCCTACACGGTCGGCGCCTCGGCCTTGCCCGGGGGGCGGGGCATGGGCGAGCCGCTCCGCCTGATGGTCGACCTCCCCAATGAAACGCAGATCGTTGATATCCTGATCCACCGTGAGGGACGCAAGCTGCTCCTGGCGTCCACGGCCGGGGACGGGTTCATCGCCCCGGAAGAGGAGCTGATCGCCACCAAGCGGGCCGGCAAACAGGTGCTGAACGTGCGCGCCCCCGCGACCGCAATGCCCCCTGTTGTCGTGGAGGGGGATCACGTCGCGTGCGTTGGCCAGAACCGGAAGATGCTGGTGTTTCCGGTGTCCGATTTGCCAGAGATGCCGCGCGGCAAAGGGGTCCGGCTGCAAAAGTTTAAGGACGGCGGTCTGTCTGACGTCACGGTGATCACGCTTGCCGATGGTTTGAAGTGGGCCGATCCGGCGGGACGCACACGGCATGAGCCCGATTTGACCGAGTGGCTCGGCAACCGGGCGCAGGCCGGTCGCATGGCCCCCAGGGGCTTTCCTCGGACCAACCGTTTTGACTGAACACGGAGCGGCGCGGTGACAAGCGAAGGGACCTCGCTGGACCAGATGGACGGTCGCGTTGCCGGGTCGCGCAGCCAATTGTTCGATCTGGTGGTAAAGACGACCGGTCTGACGGTACTGACGCTGGGGGTTTATTCATTCTGGGCGCGCACACGCGTGCGCCGATGGCTCTGGTCGGCCCTGCGGGTCGGCGGGACACCCTTTGAATACGTCGGCCAGCCCTTGGAGAAGCTCATGGGCTTCGTCGTGGCAGCGGTGATCGTCGCGGTCTACCTGGGGCTTGTGACGATGGTTCTGATCTTTGCGTCGCTCAACATCTGGGGCTCGCCCGGGCCCGGCACGGCGGCGTCCTTCGCGCTCCTCTTGCCGGTCTATTGGTTCGCCCAATACCGGGGCATGCGGTATCTGCTGAACCACACGCGGTGGCGTGGCATCTCGTTTTCCATGGCCCCGGGGGCTTGGCGCTATGCCGGCCTTGCAATGCTCTGGACGACCCTGTCCATCCTGTCGCTCGGGCTGCTTTGGCCGGTTCGGACGCAGCGATTGTGGCGCTTTCGCGCGGAGCGGAGCTTCTATGGTGACGACCATTTCCGCTTAGGCCTGCGCGCCCGCAACCTGTTTGCGCCGTTCCTGCCTGCCTGGGTCGGGGCCATCAGTTGCGGATTGCTCGCTTACGCTGGGTTGCAAGACGGGGGCGAGGGGCTGCTGGCCATTCTGGCGTTTGCGGTCCCCGCGACCGGCATCGCCTGGGTCCATTGGCGTGTGGCGTCCTACGAAAGACTGGTCTCATCGCTGGGCTTTGCGGGGGCCGTGAGCTTGGCTGTCCGTGTGCGCACCGGCCGCGTTATCGGGATCCATATCGGTGGGTGGATAACGGTGGGGATCGTGCTCATCATCTTGAGTATCGCCTTGACCGTTGGCTTTGGCGCGGCGCTCGGGTCACAACTTGAACGGCTGGATGCGGAGACCCTAACCTCCTCGGATCCCTGGATTTTCTTGGTTGTGGGCCTCTTGGTCTATCTCACGTTCTTTCTTGGACGTGGCGCTTTGCGACTGGTCTTCGTGACGTATCCGCTGATCAAACACATCGGCAGCAGCCTGCACCTGCGCGGGGCGGCTGAGGTGAACGCTGTGCGCGCAGGCAAAACCCATCACATGGCGGATGCGGATGGCTTTGCGAACCTGTTCGATTTGGGGAGCGGCATATGACGTCACCAGGACCCTGGGAGAGGCCCGCAGAGACGTCGCCGCCGCCCGTGCCCGAGCCGATTTTTGCGGACTACTTCGATGGCCGCCGCGCCCTGCGCAACCGCGTGGCCCTGTCGTTCGAAGACGGCGCGCGCGGACGTGTCTTGAGGCTTGAACTTGCGGATGGGGAGGTCGTTCGCTGGCCAAGCCGCCGCCTACGCCGCGTGGCCGATCAGGCCGGTTCCGAGGACCGTGTCTATGGCTTGGTCACTGGTGATCCGGCGCGGCTGGTGGTCAGCCCCGGTCCGGCGCAGGACTTGCTGTCGCGCCTGGCGTCAGAAACGGACCGCCCGCTGCCGGGGCCGCCCCTGTGGCGCCGGGCCCTCTTGGTTGCTGGGGCAGGGGTGGTGTCCGTCGCGTTTTTGCTCATGGTGCTGCTGCCGGGCGTCGCCACCGTGTTGTCGCGGTTCATGAGCCCCGAGGCCGAGGTCGCCTTGGGAGAGCTGACCTACCAACAGACCCGCGTGATGTTCGCGCCCGGGTTGACCCCCCTGCGGGAGTGCTTCCGGCCGGAGGGCAACTCGGCCCTTCAACAACTGACGGAGCGCGTGGCCGATGGAGTGGACCTGCCGTTTCCCCTTCAGGTGGCCGTCCTGGATGACAGTGAGAGCCCCATTCTGAACGCCTATGCGGTGGCGGGTGGACGGATTACGTTCTTCGACTCCATGATCCAGGCCGCCGAAAGCCCGGACGAAATCGCGGCCGTCTTGGCCCATGAACTGGGCCATGTGGTCAATGCCGATCCGGTTCGGCACACGCTCCAAGCGGTCAGTGGCATGGCCGTGGTCTCCGTCTTGATTGGCGACATCACGGGTGGGGGTGTGTTGGGCGGGACTGCGGGTGCGGCTTTGCAATCCAGCTATTCCCGCCAGGCGGAGCTTGAGGCAGACGCCTTCGCCCATGAACAGTTGCACGCCGTTGGGCTGCCGCCTTCCGCCTTGGCGCGAATGTTTGAGCGGTTGCGCGCCGAATACGGCGACGTGGATGGACTGGTCGCTCATTTTAGCAGTCACCCGCAACTGGCGGATCGGATCGAGACGGCGGGACGGGTGGGCGACCCTGTGATCGGCGCCCCCGCTCTGACGCCGAAGGACTGGCAGGCCCTGCGCGCAATCTGTAGGTGACGCCTGACGCCGTCGCGACCCGGAGGAGATGACATGACCAACACCTTGACCCGTCGCGGCTTTGCGGGCCTCAGCCTTGCGGGCGTCGCCGGTGGCTTGGCTGGCTGTGCGACCCCGGACCCGCGGGAAAGCGAACAACGGGACATGGGCGACTTCCAGCTGGGGTTTACCGTCGTCGTGGCTGACAACATCAAGAAAATTCCCCCGTCCCGCGATGCAAGCCCCGAGGCCTGGAAAGCCGTCATGACGTCGGAGTTGGAACGCCGGTTTGGCCCCTATCAGGGCGGTAAGGAATATGTCGTGGCCCTGGCCATCGATGGCTATGCGCTGGCACCTCCGGGCATCCCCGTGGTGCTGACACCGAAGTCGATTCTGGTTGTGTCCGCAAACGTTTGGGAGGCAAACCCCCAGCAAAAGATCGGTGGCCCTGAGCAGATCACGACCTTTGAGGGCGCCGATACATTGCTGCTCGGATCGGGCCTCGTTAAGACCGCCGAGGAACAGATGGAAACCCTGGCGCGCAACATGGCGTTCAAGGTGCAATCCTGGATGCTGCGAAATGGGGAGTGGTTCGGCCTGGTTCCGCGCCCATGACCCTGCGCCAGACCCTTGCGCTTGGCCTGCGTCCCCGTTAGACGGCGCGCGATGTGAATCCGGGTGCCCGAGGGGTGCCCACCAGAGACCAGGGGCCCATCATGGCGAAGGCAAAGTTTGAACGGACGAAACCGCACGTTAACATTGGCACGATTGGCCACGTTGACCACGGGAAGACGACGCTGACGGCGGCGATCACGAAGTACTTTGGGGACTTCAAGGCCTACGACCAGATTGACGGCGCGCCCGAAGAGAAGGCCCGCGGGATCACGATCTCGACGGCGCACGTGGAATACGAGACCGAGGCGCGCCACTACGCCCACGTCGACTGCCCCGGCCACGCCGACTACGTGAAGAACATGATCACCGGTGCCGCTCAGATGGACGGCGCGATCCTGGTTGTGAACGCCGCCGACGGCCCGATGCCCCAGACGCGCGAGCACATCCTGCTGGGCCGCCAGGTTGGCATCCCGAAGATGGTCGTCTTCATGAACAAGGTCGATCAGGTCGACGACGAGGAGCTGCTGGAGCTCGTGGAGATGGAAGTGCGCGAGCTTCTGTCGTCCTACGACTACCCCGGCGACGACATTCCGATCGTTGCGGGCTCTGCCCTGGCGGCGATGGAGGGGAACAACCCCGAGATCGGTGAAGAGAAAATTAAGGAATTGATGGCAGCTGTTGATGAGTACATCGACACGCCCGAGCGGGCCGTTGACCAGCCGTTCCTGATGCCGGTTGAGGACGTGTTCTCGATCTCTGGCCGTGGTACGGTTGTGACCGGCCGGGTGGAGCGTGGCGTGATCAACGTGGGCGACGAGATCGAGATTGTCGGCATCCGCGACACGCAGAAGACGACCTGCACGGGCGTTGAGATGTTCCGCAAGCTGCTGGACCGCGGTGAGGCTGGCGACAACATTGGCGCGCTGCTGCGTGGTATCGACCGTGACGGCGTTGAGCGTGGCCAGGTGCTGTGCAAGCCGTCGTCGGTGACGCCGCACACGAAGTTCGAGGCCGAGGCCTACATCCTGACCAAGGACGAGGGTGGCCGTCACACGCCGTTCTTCGCGAACTACCGCCCGCAGTTCTACTTCCGCACGACGGATGTGACGGGCACGGTTCAGCTGGCCGAGGGCACGGAGATGGTGATGCCGGGCGACAACGTGGCGTTTGGCGTTGAGCTGATCGCGCCGATCGCGATGGAGCAGGGCCTGCGCTTCGCCATCCGCGAAGGCGGCCGGACGGTTGGCGCGGGCGTTGTGTCCAAGATCGTCGAGTGACCTGACCGGGCGCCCCGGCGCCCACCCCACACACTCCAAGGGCCCCCCAACAGGGGCCCTTCGTCGTTTTTACAAAACAGAAAACGAAGTCCCTTGCACCTGCAGCGGCGGCGCATTATGCCGCTCCCACCGTAGGGGTATAGCTCAGTTGGTAGAGCAACGGATTCCAAATCCGTAGGTCGCGGGTTCGAATCCTGCTGCCCCTGCCAGACCTCCAAGACAGTCCGTCATCAGTAACAGATTGTGTTCGCTGAGGCTCCCAGCTTCGTGGGAAGACCCTGCGACCGTCGTCGATTCTCTGTTTGGCAAGTGATCGACAAGCGACGCATCACGCCTCGCGCGTGCTGACGTATCGCCGCTGATTTGCGACATCTTATGATCCGCGTTTGCCAAGCTGGGCCGCATAAGGTCCGAACAAGTTCATCATTCGGGGCCAGAAAGGATTTGTTCAGGGATTGCAGCTACCAAACCCTCGACCGCCGACGAGGATATCGACAATGGACCGCCTTTCGACACCGCCCGCCCCAGAGGTTTCCGCGCGAGATGAGGCGCCTGCGGAGCCCCGAACGGCGCCTGCGCGGGCGGAGGCGCCTAAGCACCCTTGGCACATGTCGTTCATGGCGCGGTCTTTCGCGGCCACCGCTGTTCTTCTGATCGCTGGATGTGCCCTGATGTATTGGGTGACGGCGCGGCAGGTTCAACTCGAACTTGGACAACAGTTTCAGGGGTTTTCCCAATCTGAGTCGTCCAACCTAGTGAGATGGTTGCGGGCGGAAAAGGCAAATGGTCCCCTGAGCGATGCCGTGTTGGAGGCCGTCGTGCGCGACGAGGCTGGGCCGTTAGTCGGCATCCGCGTGTTCGACGAGGCTGGTGGGCGGATGGCGAGCTACGTCGCTCCGGAGGCGTCGCAGACGATTTCAGGCACTCCGGTCTCGGTCGGACCCGTCCAAGGCGATATGGCCATCGACGTGGAGAACGGCCTCCACGTTGTGCAGCGTGTCTTTCAAGCGCCCAGCAGCGGCGGGCAACAGACCGTTCAGTTCCTCTATGATACGCGCGGGCTATCCGCCGCCAACGGACGTGTCTCTACGACGCTTTTGATTGTGCAGGCGGGATTGATATTTGGTGCTTTCCTAACGGTTTACGGAATGCTTCGGTTCTATATCTCTGTGCCGTTGCAGCAGGCTGCGGCATCGCTCCAAGAAATTGCCGAAGACCGCTTGGATCAAGCCCTGCCGCCATCCCGAACGGCGGAGGTGGCCGCCATAAACCATGCGCTCACTGTCATTCGCGAAGCCCTTCTTGAGCGCAAGGCCTATGCCGAACGGAGTCGACAGGCCGAGGACCAAGCGGCGCAGCTCCGCGCGGAAACGGAGCGTGCGTCCGCCGCCGAGGCTGCGGCAGCTGCGGCGCAGGCCGTCGAAAGGGAGCAGGAAGCCGAGCAACGGCTGGAAGAAGATGCACGTCTCAAACAGGATCTAGAGGTTCTGCTGACGTCGGCGGACGCTGGCGACTTTTCCTCCAAGATGCCCCTCGAAGGCGTGCCAGACAGCCAGCAAGTTCTACGCACCATGTTGAACGGACATTTTCAGCAGATCTCCCAGGAGTTTGCGGATGTCATCGAGTTGACCACAGCTCTGGGAGAGGGACAGCTTAGTGTGCGGTTGAGCGGACAACGAAGCGGTGTGTTCGCGGCACTGCAGGACGCGGTCAATCGCGCTGCATCCCGAACCCAGGCCGCGTTCGTCGATCTTCATCGCCATGCGACTGAGATCCTGGATGAAACAAGCGATCTCTCAGCTTCGGCCGAAGAGCTCTCCAAACGGACCGAGGGCACGGCAGGTTCGCTGGCCGAAACGGCCGGGGCTCTGGAGCAGATCACTGGGTCCATCGCGGCGACCGCGCGTCTGGCCCAAGATGCGAAGGGATTTACGGAGGCGGCACGGGACGACGCTCGGCAAAGCGACCTCGTGGTGCAGCAAGCCATCGAAAGTATGAGAGAAATTCAGCTCGCATCGACAGAAATTTCCAAGACGCTGTCTGTCATCAACGACATTGCATTTCAGACCAACCTTTTGGCGCTGAATGCTGGGGTCGAGGCAGCGCGTGCGGGTGACGCGGGACGTGGATTTGCGGTGGTGGCCTCCGAAGTCCGTGCGCTTGCGCAGCGGGCTTCGGATGCGGCTCAACAGATTGGTGAAATGATCTCCACCAGTTCTGACCAGGTCAATCTGGGAGTGCAGCGCGTTGCCCGTACAGGTGACACCCTTGGCACCCTTGGGGAGCGCATCGACAGGATCGGTGATCAAGTTGCCGAGATTGCGTTAGCCGCGAACGACCAGTCTGGGTCCGTCGCGGAAATAAACCGCGCGATGGGTGAAATCGACACGGCCACGCAGCAAAACACCGCCATGTTCGAGGAAATGTCCACTGCGAATCTTTCCCTTAAGGCTGCCGCCCATCAGATCTTGGCTGAGATCGAAAAGTTCGAACGCTTCGAGGCGGGGGGGCTATCGGCGGAAGACCATGCTGGCTTGCCGTCCGCGCGTTTCAGCGCGACATCTAATCCAGAGGCACCGGCCCTAGACCACGTAGAAGAGTTCGGAGTTTTGACTGCGGATGCCGAAGAAGTTCGGAAATGGGACATGGCGATCTGTCATGGGCCCTCTCCTTCCCGCGCCTCCGCTAACTAGGACGCGATGCGTCTCCACGCGCGATGCGCACAGCGCTGCGTCCGGTTGGCTTGCGCGTTCTTGGCAGACCTCTTAAGTACTGCCTGTCTTCAGAGGGAAATGAACGATGGCGACGCCGAACCCGATACAGTTTGTGCAGCAGACCCGCGCCGAGGTTGGAAAGATTACTTGGCCCACGCGGCGCGAAGTGACCCTGACTACGGTGATGGTTTTCTTGCTTGCGATCATCGCAGCGGCTTTTTTCTTTTTCGTAGATTTTCTGATCCGGACTGGTCTCACGACGGTCCTAGAGTCGTTCTGACGTGATGATCCGTGTGGCGGCTTCCCTAGGTCCCTGAGGAGAGCGGCTGACGTGCTTGCAACATCCGACTGGCAAGCGTAAGGCATCTCGAACACCAATTTGTGGCGCGTATTGATTCGCAATGCGCGCTATTTCACGTCCGCCACGTAGGGTGGATGAGACACGCGAGAAGAGGCGGGCATAACTCATGGCGAAACGTTGGTATTCTGTCAGCGTCCTGTCCAACTTCGAAAAGCGTGTTGCGGAGCAGATTCGCCAAGCCATTGAAGAGCAAGGGCTTGAGGATCAGATCGAAGAGGTCTTGGTCCCAACCGAAGAGGTGCTCGAGGTCCGTCGGGGCAAGAAAGTCACGTCTGAACGCCGTTTCATGCCCGGCTACGTGCTGGTTCGGATGGAGATGTCGGACGAAGGCTACCATCTCGTGAACTCGATCAATCGCGTGACGGGGTTCCTCGGGCCCCAGGGGCGCCCGATGCCCATGCGCGACGCAGAAGTGAACCAGATCTTGAACCGGGTTCAGGAGGGCGAAGAAGCGCCGCGCAGCCTGATCACCTTCGATGTTGGTGAAGACGTGAACGTGACCGATGGGCCGTTCGAGGGCTTCTCCGGTCAGGTCGAAGATGTGGATGACGAGGCGCAAAGCCTCAAGGTCAGCGTTTCGATCTTTGGGCGGGCAACGCCCGTCGAACTGAAATTCACGCAGGTGTCAAAAGCCGCGTGACGCCGCGCGCTTTGGCGCGCAACGGACGTGGGAGGTGGCCCAAGGGCCCATCGAACCACGGCCTCACCGTCCTTCGGGGCACGATAGGTAGGGCGGGGTCACCCGCCGCCGTAAAGGAGAAAGCCAATGGCGAAGAAACTCGTCGGCACCATGAAGCTGCAGATCCCTGCAGGTCAGGCCAACCCCTCGCCGCCCGTGGGTCCCGCCCTCGGTCAGCGTGGCATCAACATCATGGAATTCTGCAAGGCGTTCAACGCCAAGACGCAGGAGATGGAGCAGGGCGCCCCGTGCCCCACGGTAATCTCGTATTACCAGGACAAGTCCTTCACCATGGACATCAAGACGCCGCCTGCGTCCTACTATCTGAAGAAGGCCGCTGGCCTGAAGCCGGTGGGCAAGCGCAACCGTCCGCGCGGTGCCGAGAACCCGGGCCGCGAGACCGTCGCCACCGTTACCGTCAAGCAGGTGCGTGAGATCGCTGAAGCAAAGATGAAGGACCTGTCGGCCAATGACGTCGAGCAGGCCATGAAGATCATCGTGGGGTCCGCGAACTCCATGGGCATCGAGGTGAAGTGATGGCAAAACTCGGTAAGCGCACCAAAGCCGCCCGCGAAGCCTTCGCCGGCAAGGAAGACATCTCGGTCCAAGAGGCCATCGCGCTGGTCAAGGGCAATGCCAAGACCAAGTTCGATGAGACGGTCGAGATCGCCATGAACCTGGGTGTTGACCCCCGTCACGCTGACCAGATGGTCCGCGGAGTGGTCAGCCTGCCCAACGGCACTGGCAAGACCGTTCGCGTCGCCGTCTTCGCCCGCGGGCCCAAGGCCGAAGAAGCTCAGGCCGCCGGGGCCGACATCGTCGGCGCCGAGGACCTGATGGAGACGGTTCAGTCGGGCAAGATCGAGTTCGATCGCTGCATCGCCACCCCTGACATGATGCCGATCGTCGGTCGTTTGGGTAAAGTGCTGGGCCCCCGGAACCTGATGCCGAACCCCAAGGTCGGCACTGTGACCATGGACGTGACCGAGGCCGTCAAGGCGGCCAAAGGTGGTCAGGTTCAGTTCAAGGCCGAGAAGAACGGCGTTGTGCACGCGGGCATCGGCAAGGCCTCCTTCGACGAGGCCAAGCTGCAAGAAAACCTGCTAGCCTTCGTGGACGCGGTCTCCAAGGCCAAGCCTGCCGGTGCCAAAGGCGCCTACATGAAGAAGATTTCGCTGAGCTCCACCATGGGGCCGGGCGTGTCGGTGTCGGTCGATAGCGCGACCGGAAACGAGACGGCCTAATCAGCCAAGAGGTTTGGGGCGTGTCGCAAGGCACGCGCCGATCAGCGGGGCGGCAACGCCCCGTTCTGTCCGAGACGGAGGGCAGGGGGCGACCCCGCTAAGTCCTTCCTGAGATGGGACCCATGAAAGATTTCCGACATGCGTCGGGCGATCTGGACGGGGCCCTTCATTGGACCCTGAGGGGGCGGAATGATCCGCCCTGAATGAGCCGGGGGGCAACCCCCACACTTGGAGTGAAACTGTGGATAGAGCCCAGAAAGAGAAAGTGGTCGAGGAACTCGGCCAGATCTTCGAAAGCTCTGGCGTCGTGGTGGTTAGCCACTACGAGGGCATGACAGTTGCAGAGATGCAGGACCTGCGCGCGCGTATGCGTGAAGCGGGCGGGTCCGTTCGCGTGGCCAAGAACAAGCTCGCCAAGATCGCCCTGGAGGGGAAACCTGCGGCTTCCATCGCAGATTACTTGACGGGCATGACCGTGCTCGCCTATTCCGAGGACCCCGTGGCTGCGGCCAAGGTCATCGACGCATATGCCAAGGACAACTCCAAGCTGGAGATCCTGGGCGGTGCGATGGGTGAGAACGCTCTGGACGTCGCCGGTGTGAAAGCCGTCGCTCAGATGCCGTCCCGCGAGGAGCTTATTGCCTCCATCGTTGGCTGCATCGGTGCGCCTGCCTCGAACATCGCCGGTGCCATTGGCGCGCCTGCTTCGAACATCGCAAGCATCCTGTCGACCATCGAGGAAAAGGGCGAAGCCGCCTGATCCCTCGTGTCATCCCTCGTCGTGGGTTGAAACCGCGACACCGGAACACATCTTAACGAAACTGGAAATCGAACAATGGCTGATCTGAAAGCACTCGCCGAAAGCATCGTCAACCTGACCCTGCTGGAAGCCCAAGAACTGAAAACCATCCTGAAGGACGAGTACGGCATCGAGCCCGCCGCTGGCGGCGCGGTCATGATGGCCGGTCCTGCTGGCGACGCCGGTGGCGCCGCCGAAGAGCAGACCGAATTCGACGTCATCCTGAAGTCGGCCGGCGCCTCCAAGATCAACGTGATCAAGGAAGTCCGCGGCATCACGGGTCTCGGCCTGAAGGAAGCCAAGGACCTGGTCGAAGCCGGCGGCAAGGCCGTCAAGGAAGGCGTCGACAAGGCCGAAGCCGAAGAGATCAAGGGCAAGCTGGAAGCAGCTGGCGCCGAAGTCGAACTGAAGTGATTGGGTCGGCGGGGTGATCCCCGCCGCACCACACTGACGAATGGGGGTGGCCTCGGGAAATCCGGGGCCACCCGCTCCTGTCTCGAAAAGGCGCCATAGGGCGGCTTTTCCGGTCAGGAGGCTGGAACGGGGGCGCATCCGTGGGACGATGCGCCAGATGGTTCCCCTCAAGTGACCAATTCGCAGGCCGTGGCCTTCCGGTGCCCAACGGAAGACGCGGCGCGAAACATGATAAAGGCGAGCACCACATGGCTCAGACGCAAGCGTCCTCCAAACGTATCCGTCGCTACTTCGGCAAAATCCGCGAAGTTCTCGCGATGCCGAACCTGATCGAGGTCCAGAAATCCTCCTACGATCTGTTCCTGCGCTCCGGCGATCAGGACATGCCCACCGATGGCGAAGGCCTCATGGGTACCTTCCAGTCGGTCTTTCCGATCAAGGACTTCAACGAGACCGCGATCCTGGAATTCGTGAAGTACGAACTGGAAGAGCCGAAGTACGACGTCGAGGAATGCCAGCAGCGTGACATGACCTATGCCGCGCCGCTCAAGGTGACGCTGCGCCTGATCGTGTTCGATATCGACGAGGACACGGGCGCCAAGTCGGTCAAGGACATCAAGGAACAAGATGTGTTCATGGGCGACATGCCCCTGATGACGCCCAATGGCACTTTTATCGTCAACGGCACCGAGCGGGTCATCGTTTCCCAGATGCACCGCTCCCCCGGCGTGTTCTTCGATCACGACAAGGGCAAGACGCACAGCTCGGGCAAGCTGCTGTTCGCCTGCCGGATTATTCCTTACCGCGGCTCCTGGCTGGACTTTGAGTTCGACGCCAAGGATCTGGTGTTCTGCCGCATCGACCGTCGCCGCAAACTGCCGGTGACGACGCTGCTCTATGCCCTGGGCCTGGACCAGGAAGGCATCATGGATGCCTACTACGACACCGTGACCTACACCCATCGGAAGGGCGAAGGCTGGGCCACGAAGTTCTTCCCCGACCGCCTGTCCGGCACCCGCCCGGCCATGGATGTGGTCGATGCGGCCACCGGTGAGGTCATCATCGAAGCCGGCAAAAAGGTCACCCCTCGCCAGGTCAAAAAGCTGCGGGAAGAAGGTCAAGTCACCGAGATCCTGGTGCCCTTCGATGGGATCGTTGGCAAATTCGCGGCGCGTGACATCATCAACGAAGAGAATGGCGCGATTTATGTCGAGGCGGGTGACGAACTCACCTGGGAAATCGACAAGAACGGCGAAGTCACCGGCGGCACCCTGAAGGAGCTGCTGGACGCGGGCATCGAAGAGATCCCGGTTCTCGACATCGATAACGTCTCTGTCGGCCCCTACATGCGCAACACCATGGCCGCCGATAAGAACATGGGGCGCGACACGGCGCTCATGGACATCTACCGCGTCATGCGCCCGGGTGAGCCGCCCACCGTCGACGCGGCCCAGGCTCTGTTCGACCAGTTGTTCCGCGACAGCGAGCGCTATGACCTGTCCGCCGTTGGCCGGGTCAAGATGAACATGCGCCTCGCATTGGATGCCGAAGACACCGTTCGCACGCTGCGCGACGCCGACATCATGGCTTGCATCAAGGCCCTGGTGGAGCTGCGCGACGGGCGCGGCGACATTGACGACATCGACCACCTTGGCAACCGTCGCGTGCGGTCCGTTGGTGAGTTGATGGAGAACCAGTATCGCGTGGGCCTGCTGCGGATGGAGCGTGCCATCAAGGAACGCATGTCCTCGGTCGAAATCGACACGGTCATGCCCCAGGACCTGATCAACGCCAAACCGGCGGCGGCGGCTGTGCGCGAATTCTTCGGCTCCAGCCAGTTGTCCCAGTTCATGGACCAGACCAACCCGCTGTCCGAGGTGACGCACAAGCGTCGTCTTTCGGCGCTTGGGCCGGGCGGTCTGACCCGTGAACGCGCAGGCTTTGAGGTGCGCGACGTGCACCCGACCCACTACGGTCGGATGTGCCCCATTGAGACGCCCGAAGGTCCGAACATTGGTCTGATCAACTCCCTCGCGACCTTTGCGCGGGTGAACAAATACGGCTTCATCGAAACGCCCTATCGGCGCGTCGAGGACGGTAAAGTGACCGATGAGGTCAACTACATGTCCGCCACCGAAGAGATGCGGCACGTTGTGGCCCAGGCGAACGCCAATCTGGACGCGGACAATAAGTTCGTGAACGAGATGGTGAACACCCGCCAGGCCGGGGAATACACGCTGACGCCTACGGATCAGGTGGACCTGATCGACGTGTCGCCGAAGCAGTTGGTGTCGGTCGCGGCGGCTCTGATTCCGTTCCTGGAAAACGACGACGCCAACCGGGCTCTGATGGGCTCGAACATGCAGCGTCAGGCGGTGCCGCTTCTCCAGGCCGATGCCCCCTTCGTGGGAACCGGGATGGAAGCGGTCGTGGCCCGCGATTCCGGTGCGTCGATCATGGCGAAGCGCGGCGGCGTCATCGACCAGGTCGACGCTCAACGGATCGTTGTGCGCGCGACCGAGGACCTGGCCCTCGGTGACGCTGGCGTGGATATCTACCGCCTGCGCAAGTTCCAGCGTTCGAACCAGAACACCTGCATCAACCAGCGTCCGCTGGTGAAGGTGGGCGATACCGTCCGCAAGGGTGAGGTTCTGGCCGATGGTCCGTCGACGGATATGGGGGAATTGGCGCTCGGCAAGAACGTCGTCGTCGCCTTCATGCCCTGGAACGGCTACAACTACGAGGACTCGATCCTGATCTCCGAGCGGATCGCCCGCGACGACGTCTTCACCTCGATCCACATTGAGGAATTCGAAGTCGCCGCCCGTGACACCAAGCTCGGGCCGGAGGAAATCACCCGCGACATTCCGAACGTCGGTGAGGAAGCCCTGCGCAACCTTGATGAGGCGGGCATCGTCTACATCGGTGCCGACGTGGAGCCGGGCGACATTCTGGTCGGCAAGATCACGCCCAAGGGCGAAAGCCCGATGACGCCGGAGGAAAAGCTCCTCCGCGCCATCTTTGGCGAGAAGGCCTCGGACGTGCGCGACACCTCGCTGCGGGTGAAGCCGGGCGACTACGGCACCGTGGTCGAGGTTCGCGTCTTCAACCGTCACGGCGTCGAAAAAGACGAGCGTGCGTTGCAGATCGAGCGGGAGCAGGTCGAACGCCTCGCCCGCGACCGGGACGACGAGCGCGAGATCCTGGACCGCAACATCTATGCCCGTCTGCGCGGCATGATCGAAGGCAAGACGGCGGTGAAGGGCCCCAAGGGGATCAAGCCGAACACCGTCATCACCGACGACGTTCTGTCCCAGCTAACCTTTGGCCAGTGGTGGCAGCTTGCCCTGGAAGGCGAAGAAGACGCCCAACAGGTCGAGGCTCTGAACGAGCAGTACGAGGTGCTCAAGCGCGGTCTCGACGCGCGGTTCGAGGACAAGGTGGAGAAGGTGCGCCGCGGCGACGATCTGCCCCCGGGCGTGATGAAGATGGTCAAAGTCTTCATCGCCGTGAAGCGCAAGCTTCAGCCTGGCGACAAGATGGCCGGCCGTCACGGGAACAAGGGTGTTATCTCCAAGGTCGTGCCGATGGAGGATATGCCCTTCCTCGCCGACGGGACGCCCGTGGACTTCGTGCTGAACCCGCTCGGTGTGCCCTCGCGGATGAACGTCGGTCAGATCCTTGAGACCCACATGGGCTGGGCCGCGCGCGGCATGGGCCTGCAGGTCGATGAGGCGCTGGACGAATATCGCCGCTCTGGCGACATGACGCCCGTGCGTGACGCCATGAAGATCGCCTACGGCCAAGAGGCCTATGAGGACTGGCTTGCCGAAATGTCCGAGGACGGTTTCATCGAAGCGGCGGGCAACGTCACCAAGGGTGTTCCGATCGCGACGCCGGTCTTTGATGGGGCCAAGGAAGGGGACGTTAACGACGCCCTGACCCGCGCGGGCTTCGACACCTCCGGTCAGTCGGACCTGTTCGACGGGCGCACGGGTGAGAAGTTCAGCCGCAAGGTGACGGTAGGTGTCAAATACCTGCTGAAACTGCACCACTTGGTCGACGACAAGATCCACGCCCGTTCCACGGGGCCGTACTCCCTCGTCACGCAGCAGCCGCTGGGTGGTAAGGCGCAGTTCGGTGGTCAGCGCTTCGGTGAGATGGAGGTCTGGGCCCTTGAAGCCTACGGCGCCGCCTACACCCTGCAGGAGATGCTGACGGTGAAATCGGACGACGTGGCGGGCCGGACCAAGGTCTATGAGAGCATCGTCAAGGGCGAGGACAACTTCGAGGCGGGCGTTCCCGAGAGCTTTAACGTGCTCGTCAAGGAAGTCCGCGGCCTCGGCCTGAACATGGAACTCCTGGATGCGGAGGAAGAGAGCGAGTGATCGCAGGGCAGGGCGGGGCAAGCCCCCGCCGCCTTCTTCCAAATGCACCCTTTTCAAAAGGTTAAGACATGAACCAGGAACTGACGAACAATCCGTTCAACCCCGTCGCGCCCCAGAAGGTATTCGACGAAATCAAAGTCTCACTGGCGTCGCCCGAGCGGATCCTTTCGTGGTCCTACGGCGAGATCAAAAAGCCCGAGACCATCAACTACCGCACGTTCAAGCCCGAGCGTGACGGCTTGTTTTGCGCGCGTATCTTTGGCCCGATCAAAGACTACGAATGCCTTTGCGGCAAGTATAAGCGCATGAAGTATCGCGGCGTTGTCTGCGAGAAATGCGGTGTCGAGGTGACCTTGCAAAAGGTCCGCCGTGAGCGGATGGGCCACATCGAACTGGCCTCGCCCGTGGCCCACATCTGGTTCCTCAAGTCGCTCCCCAGCCGCATCGGCCTGATGCTGGACATGACGCTGCGCGACCTGGAGCGGATCCTCTATTTCGAGAACTACGTCGTGATCGAGCCGGGTCTGACCGACTTAGAATACGGTCAGTTGATGTCCGAAGAGGAATTCATGGACGCCCAGGACGCCTATGGCGCCGACGCGTTCCAGGCCAACATCGGCGCGGAAGCCATCCGTGAGATGCTCGCCGCCATCGACCTCGAACAGGAAGCCGCCACGCTACGCGAAGACCTGAAAGAGGCCACCGGTGAACTCAAGCCCAAGAAGATCATCAAGCGCCTGAAGATCGTTGAGAACTTCATCGAATCCGGCAACCGTCCGGAGTGGATGATCCTGACCGTGATCCCGGTCATCCCGCCAGAGCTGCGCCCACTGGTGCCGCTGGATGGTGGCCGTTTCGCGACCTCGGATCTCAACGACCTGTACCGCCGCGTCATCAACCGGAACAACCGCCTCAAGCGGCTGATCGAATTGCGCGCGCCCGACATCATCGTCCGCAACGAAAAGCGGATGTTGCAGGAATCCGTCGACGCGCTGTTCGACAATGGCCGCCGTGGCCGCGTCATCACGGGCGCCAACAAGCGCCCGCTGAAGTCGCTGTCGGACATGCTCAAGGGCAAGCAGGGTCGCTTCCGTCAGAACCTTCTGGGGAAGCGGGTCGACTTCTCCGGCCGGTCGGTCATCGTGACCGGGCCGGAGCTGAAGCTGCATCAGTGTGGCCTGCCCAAGAAGATGGCGCTGGAGCTGTTCAAGCCGTTCATCTACTCGCGCCTTGAGGCCAAGGGCCTGTCGTCCACGGTGAAACAGGCCAAGAAGTTGGTCGAAAAGGAACGTCCCGAGGTTTGGGATATCCTGGATGAGGTCATTCGGGAGCATCCGGTTCTGCTGAACCGCGCGCCCACGCTGCACCGTCTCGGCATTCAGGCGTTCGAGCCCGTTCTGATCGAAGGCAAGGCAATCCAGCTGCACCCGCTGGTCTGTTCGGCGTTCAACGCGGACTTTGACGGCGACCAGATGGCCGTCCACGTGCCCCTCTCGCTGGAAGCCCAGCTGGAGGCGCGCGTCCTGATGATGTCCACGAACAACGTGCTGTCGCCCGCCAACGGCGCGCCGATCATCGTGCCGTCCCAGGACATGGTCCTCGGCCTCTACTACGTCTCCATGGAGCGTGAGGGCATGAAGGGCGAAGGCATGACCTTCGGCTCCATCGAAGAGGTGACCCACGCCCTGGAGGCCGGTGAGGTCCACCTGCACGCCAAGATCAAGGCGCGGATCACCCAGATCGACGACATGGGTCAGGAGAAGACCGAAATCTTCGAGACGACCCCCGGTCGTGTGCGCCTGGGGTCCATGCTGCCGCTCAACGCGAAGGCGCCGTTCGAATTGGTCAACCGCTTGCTGCGGAAGAAGGACGTCCAGCACGTCATCGACACCGTCTATCGCTACTGCGGCCAGAAGGAATCGGTGATCTTCTGCGACCAGATCATGACCCTGGGCTTCCGCGAAGCGTTCAAGGCCGGCATCAGCTTCGGCAAGGACGACATGGTGGTGCCAGACAGCAAGTGGCCCATCGTCGAAGCCACCCGCGATCAGGTGAAAGACTTTGAACAGCAGTACATGGACGGCCTGATCACCCAGGGCGAAAAGTACAACAAGGTCGTAGACGCCTGGTCGAAGTGTAACGACAAGGTCACCGAGGCCATGATGTCCACCATCTCGGTGGCGGGCACCGATGAGAACGGCGCCGAGAACGAGCCGAACTCGGTCTACATGATGGCCCACTCCGGGGCCCGTGGCTCTGTCACGCAGATGAAGCAGCTGGGCGGGATGCGCGGCCTGATGGCGAAGCCGAACGGCGACATCATCGAGACGCCGATCATCTCGAACTTTAAAGAGGGCCTGACCGTGTTGGAGTACTTCAACTCCACCCACGGTGCGCGGAAGGGTCTGTCGGATACGGCGCTTAAGACGGCCAACTCGGGCTATCTGACCCGTCGTCTTGTGGACGTGGCCCAGGACTGCATCGTTCGCATGGACGATTGCGGGACGGACAAGGCCATCACCGCGACGGCGGCTGTGAACGACGGCGAAGTGGTCGCCTCCCTGGCCGAACGGATCCTGGGCCGTGTCTCTGCCGATGACGTGCTGATCCCCGGCACCGATGAGATCATCTGCAAGGCCGGTGAGTTGATCGACGAGCGCAAGTCCGACGCCATCGAGGCGGCGGGCGTGTCCTCCATGCGCATCCGCTCGCCCCTGACCTGTGAGGCCGAGGAAGGCGTCTGCGCCACCTGCTACGGTCGTGACCTGGCGCGGGGCACCAAGGTGAACCTTGGCGAGGCCGTCGGCATCATCGCGGCCCAGTCCATCGGTGAACCCGGCACCCAGCTGACGATGCGGACGTTCCACATCGGTGGCGTGGCTCAGGGTGGTCAGCAGTCCTTCATGGAGGCATCCGCCGCTGGTAAGGTCGCATTCCGTAACCCCAACATCCTGACCAACGAAGCTGGTCAGGTCCTCGTCATGGGCCGCAACATGCAGCTGGTGATCGAGGATGCGACGGGTGAGGAACTGACAAGCCACAAGCTGGGCTACGGCACGACGCTCTTCGTGTCCGAAGGCCAAGACGTGGCGCGCGGTGACAAGCTTTTCGAATGGGACCCCTTCACGCTGCCGATCATCGCCGAAGCCGACGGTAAGGCGAAGTTCGTCGACCTCTACGCGGGCATTTCTGTCCGGGATGAGACCGACGACGCGACGGGCATGACCCAGAAGATCGTCTCCGACTGGCGCTCCGCCCCCAAGGGCAATGAGCTCAAGCCAGAGATCATCCTGGCCGGTGAAGACGGAGAGCCTGTGCGCAACGCGGCGGGCAACCCGATGACCTATGCCATGTCGGTGGACGCCATTCTGTCGGTCGAAGACGGTCAGACGCTCAAAGCCGGTGACGTGGTTGCGCGGATCCCGCGTGAAGGCACCAAGACCAAGGACATCACCGGTGGTCTGCCGCGGGTGGCGGAATTGTTCGAGGCACGTCGTCCCAAGGACCACGCGATCATCGCGGAGGCCGACGGCTACGTGAAGTTCGGCAAGGACTACAAGAACAAGCGCCGGATCACCGTTGTGCCCGAGGACGAGAGCCTGGAGCCGATCGACTACATGGTGCCCAAGGGCAAGCACATCCCGGTGGGTGAGGGCGACTTCATCCAGCGTGGGGATTACATCATGGACGGCAACCCAGCCCCCCATGACATCCTGCGCATCATGGGGATCGAGGCGCTGGCCGACTACCTCATCGACGAGGTGCAGGACGTGTACCGATTGCAGGGCGTGAAGATCAACGACAAGCACATCGAGGTGATCGTTCGCCAGATGTTGCAAAAGTGGGAGATCCTCGAGTCCGGCGATACGACCCTTCTCAAGGGTGAACACGTCGACAAGGCCGAACTGTTGGAGGCCAACGAAAAGGTCGAAAAGCGGGGCGACCGTCCCGCCGTGGCCGAGCCGATCCTTCTGGGGATCACCAAGGCGTCGTTGCAGACCCGCTCCTTCATCTCCGCCGCCTCCTTCCAGGAGACGACGCGCGTCCTGACCGAGGCCTCGGTGCAGGGCAAGAAGGACAAGCTGGTCGGTCTCAAGGAAAACGTCATCGTGGGCCGTCTCATCCCGGCGGGCACCGGTGGCGCCACCCAAGAGATGCGGGCGATTGCCACCAAGCGCGACAACGTCGTGATCGAGGAGGCCCGCGCCGAAGCCGAAAAGGCCGCCGCACTGGCCGCCCCAGAGCCGTCGGAAAGCGCTGATGCGGTCTTCGGCGGATCGCCCAGCGAAGACTGATTGCACCGTATATTCTTGGAAAGGCCCTCGCGATGCGGGGGCCTTTTCGCATTATCGGGCCCAATCCGCCCACTGCCCGATTGACAGCCGGTCCTGCTCCCCCGACACCCACGGAATGCAATGGGTCCTTCAAGACTTCGAAGACACGCGAAAGCTGGGCGACGTTCTCAGCCGCTTGGATCTTCCCTACAGCTGGCACAAGGTCGTCCCCTTCGTCGGAGGGCTCTTGCCGCAACCGGAGATCGCCGATCCCAACGATGTGATCTTGTTCGGCTCCTATACGTTGTGGCGCTATGCGGAAGCCCATGACCTTCGACCGGGCGTGTTCCGCATCCGGCCCTTCGCTGACGAAGATCCGTGGCAACCCTATCTTCTGAATGGACCGGGTGCGCGGCGTCTGCGCCTGCGCGACGTGCCGACTGCCCTCGCAAAGAACGACCGCGCGTGGTTCCTGCGGCCCCTGGCCGACGACAAAGAGATCGCGGGCGGCGTTAAATCCGCGACGGAGATCCATGATATCGCTCAGAAGGTCCTGTCCCTCCCGCCGGAGCATATCCCCGGTGGTAGTCTGAGGCCGGACACGGACCTGATGCTGTGCCCACCGGCGCGTATCCAGGCAGAATGGCGGCTGTGGGTCGTGGGCGGTCGCGTGGTGACCTATTCACTCTATGCCCAGGGCCGCCGCGTCGTCTACCGGCCAGAGATCGACGATGATGCCTTGGCCTTTGGACAGCACATGGCCGACCTGAACCCGGGCTACGGCCCCGCCTATGTCCTGGACCTCTGCCGAACCGACGATGGCCTCCGCCTGTTGGAGACGAATTGTCTCAACGCGGCCGGGTTCTATGCCGCGGACCTTCAGGCCCTCGTCATGGCGTTGGAGGCCCTGCCGAGGGCGGGCTAGTCGCCTTTCCCTTGCCGCCCCGCCGCCCCCCGTGCCACCACCACCCCATGACCATCCGCAATCAGATCATCGGCGTCATGCGCTTCAGCTATCCCGCGAAGGAGGGCTTCTCCGTTAGTCAGATGGATGAGGCCGCGCTCGAGGCCCATCTCTACGACGAAGACCGCCTCCTGCGGCGGTTTCTCTACCTGGAGACGATTACCCTGCCGTCCCTGGCCGCCCAGACCGACATGGATTTTCGCCTGGTCATCCTGGGTGGAACCAGCCTGCCGATGCGGTGGCGCTCCCAGTTGCGGGGGTTGGAGCAACGATTTACCTGGATCAAGGTCGTTTTCCTGGACCGCATGGGCGCGCTTGCGGCGGCGAAACGCAGCTTTCGGCGCGGCACCGATGAGGGCACGACCCATATCACAGGCTTCCGCATCGACGATGATGACGCCGTGTCCACCGACTACATTGCCAAGACGCGAAACCTGGCCGACCGGATGCTGCACGCGGGCCTCGCCGATCAGCCCACAGCCATCGCCTTCAGCCGAGGCATCTACTGGAACCTCTACGACCCGGAGCAACCGTTCCATGAGTTCCGAGAGCCCCAGCCCCTGGGCCTCGCCTGCGCGATGGTCACGACCGCCGACCTGCCCACCTGCATCTATCGCTACAACCACCGGCGGCTAGGGTGTTACATTCCGACCTATATGGAGCCGGGGGACGACTACATGTTCCTGCGCACGCTCCATGGCCACAACGACAGCGGTCGCTCCATCCCGCCCCATGCGGTGGAGATGGCGACACGGCGCGGGCGCAAATTGATGCGAGAGCGGTTCGCCCTGGACGAGGCCGCCGCGATCTCGCTGATGCCAGAGCCCCCGCGCGGCGAAGGCCGCGACCTCGGGCCAAAGGGACCGCTTACGTGACCGAGAACCTGCGCGGGGCTCTCTTCATGATGGCGTCGATGGCGACCTTCACGCTCAACGATGCTTGTATCAAACTGCTTGCCCAAGGGCTGCCGACCTTTCAGGCGGTGTTCCTACGCGGCCTCGGGGCGACGGCTCTGCTGATCGCTTTGGCCCATATCACTGGCGCCTTGCGCCAACCGATCCCCCGTGCGGATCGACCCTATGTGGTTGCCCGGGCCTTAGCCGAGGTCGCCGCCTTTCTGCCCTTCATCATCGCGCTCACCCATATGCCATTGGCCGACATCACGGCGGTTTTGCAGGCCTTGCCCCTGACAATCACAGCGGCCGGAGCGTTCTTTTTGGGCGAGCGCGTGGGCTGGCGCCGCTGGACCGCCATCGCCGTCGGCCTGCTGGGGGTCCTCCTGATCGTCAGACCGGGGGCGGCGGGCTTTGACCACTGGTCGCTCCTCGCCGTTCTGACGGTGCTGATCATCACCGCGCGCGACCTCATCACGCGCCGCCTCTCGCCCGAAGTGCCGAGCCTCAAGGTCGCGATCCTGACGGCAGCGGGGGTCATGGTCCTGGGGCTGGTCCTGTCGCTCTTTGAGCCATGGCAGATGCCGACAGCGGGGCAGGGCGGGCTGACCGCCCTGGCGGCCCTTTTCATCATCGGCGGCTATCTCTTTTCGGTCATGGCCATGCGCGTGGGCGCCATCGCCGTGGTCACACCGTTCCGCTACACGGCGATGATCTGGGGGTTGCTGCTCGGGCTTTTCGTGTTCGGCGATTGGCCCGATGGCCTCACGCTGCTCGGGGCAGGCCTGGTGGTTGCCACGGGCCTCTACACCCTCTGGCGCGAAACCCGGGCCACAGCGTCCTAGCGCCCCCCTTCGATGTTCCGTCAAATATGCCGACACCGTCCTCTGCGGACGCCGCGCCGCATCTCGACCGGGAAACCGACCTGCCTACCCGGTCGTGCCGCCAAAGCTCCTGCCTATGGCCTCCCAATCCAGCCCGAACCGCTCGGCAAGCCCATCCCGGGTCTCCGCGTCCGCTGGGCGCAACCGGTCAAGCGCGCCGTCCATCCGACTGTCGTTCGTCCCGTCTACGCCGCGCAGCCACATGGGCTCCGGCACGGTGACCGAAGGCATCAGTAGCCCCAGCCGATGGTGGGGAAAGTGGACCGCTGTCCGTCGGATCGTCGGACGCAGGATCAGCGCCTGGGCCACACCCAGATGGGTGCGCGCTGCCTCCTCCACCAGTGGCCCGTCCGCTGTCAGCCGCAGCATCCAACCCCGGTTGAAGTCGATGGCCAACCGCCCATGTCGTCGCCACAAGGGGCGCACGTCGGCAAAGACGGCGCGGGCCAAGGCCACAAAATCACGTCCGACCCCATCGTCGTCGTCATGGCGAAACTGCATGACCGGCGGGCCCTGCGGATCGATGCGGGCGTTGACGATTTCTTCCATGGCATGGCGTTGGTTCATGGGCGGATGGAACACGACCTCCGCCCCTGGAAGCCCTGCGGCGAGGTCCAACAGACGCCCTCGCCAGGGCTCTGGCAGGGCATCGCCAGTCACGATCAGTGTCTTGAAGTCGGGGTCGGTCTGGGCGGCCAGCGTCCGCAGGCTCACGTGTTCCAACGTGCGGAACCGCGCCTCCAGCCGGTCCTCTGCCCAAAGGTGGGCCTGACGCTCCGCGACCGAAGCATGTTCCGTTTGAAACCCACCCAGACCGGGGTATGCAAATCGGGTCAACGCGATGATCTGGAGGTTGGCCATGACCTTACTCGTGCCTAGCCCCGCGCCTCAGGGCAAGGCCACATGGGCAGAGCGGGCCGCCCGTCAAGCCAACGCTCCGCCGTCTGCCGCGCGTCTGTACGGGGGGTGTACGCAGGGCGCTCCGGGGGTGACCCGCGCAAACCCGTTGTTTTCTGGGCCCGCAGGGATCGCGTTGACACCCGGGAGCGATTCTTCTACACGCGGCAGCAATTCGGTCCGGGGGCAGCTTTGCGTCCGGTTCGGCACACCAGAACCGTCGGTCAAGATCCGGGATACTGCTTTCCGCATCCTCTGTCAGCCAACCGCATCGCCCAGGTCGGAATTCCGGGTGACTGCGGGTTTCGCGTTTTGGGCTGTCGGCTGCCGAACCACGAGATTGAGATGAACAAACGGGGACACTGTCCATGCCCACCATCCAGCAGCTGATCCGCAAACCGCGGCAGCCCAAGGTCAAACGCTCCAAGTCGCAGCACCTCGAAAGCTGCCCGCAGAAGCGCGGCGTCTGCACGCGCGTCTACACCACCACGCCGAAGAAGCCGAACTCGGCCATGCGGAAAGTCGCCAAGGTGCGCCTGACCAACGGGTTCGAGGTCATCTCCTACATCCCCGGTGAAAGCCACAACCTGCAGGAGCACTCCGTGGTCCTGATCCGCGGCGGTCGTGTGAAAGACCTTCCCGGTGTGCGCTACCACATCTTGCGCGGTGTTCTGGATACCCAGGGTGTCAAGGATCGCCGTCAGCGTCGCTCCAAGTACGGCGCCAAGCGTCCGAAGTGATCCCGGGCTACGCCCGATCGTAGGGTGGGGCCACGCCCCACCGCACCCCGAGAATTCAAGAGGATACACACATGTCCCGCCGCCACGCCGCTGAGAAGCGCGAAGTTCTGCCCGACGCCAAGTATGGCGATAAGGTCCTGACCAAGTTCATGAATAACCTGATGCTCGACGGTAAGAAGTCGACCGCCGAACGCATCGTCTACAATGCGCTCGACCGCGTTGAGTCCAAGCTGAAGCGCTCGCCCGTCGAGGTCTTCACCGAGGCGCTCGACAACGTAAAGCCCTCGGTCGAGGTGCGCTCCCGCCGGGTCGGCGGTGCCACCTACCAGGTGCCCGTCGAAGTCCGCCCCGAGCGTCGTGAGGCCCTGGCCATCCGCTGGCTGATCAACGCCAGCCGCGCGCGCAACGAAAACACCATGGAAGAGCGTCTGGCTGGTGAGTTGATCGACGCCGTCCAGTCTCGCGGCTCCGCCGTCAAGAAGCGCGAAGACACCCACAAGATGGCCGATGCCAACAAGGCATTCAGCCACTACCGGTGGTAAGTCTCGCCCTTATATAGACGCAGACATCGGGGGCTCTTATAGGGCCCCCGTACCCGTTTCACCTCTGACCTGAGGAACAGCCAAATGGCACGCGATTATCCCCTCGACCGATACCGTAACTTCGGGATCATGGCCCACATCGACGCAGGTAAAACCACCTGCTCGGAGCGGATCCTGTACTACACCGGCAAGTCCCACAACATCGGCGAAGTCCATGACGGCGCCGCCACGATGGACTGGATGGAGCAGGAGCAGGAGCGGGGGATCACCATCACCTCGGCTGCGACCACCACCTTCTGGGAGCGGACGGAAGACGGCCAGACGGCCGATACCGAAAAGCACCGGATGAACATCATCGACACCCCCGGCCACGTGGACTTCACCATCGAGGTGGAACGTTCCCTGGCCGTTCTCGACGGAGCGATCTGCGTGCTCGACGCCAACGCCGGTGTTGAGCCCCAGACCGAAACCGTGTGGCGTCAGGCCGACCGCTATAAGGTTCCGCGGATGGTCTTCGTCAACAAGATGGACAAGATCGGCGCTGATTTCTTTAACTGCGTCAACATGATCGAGGACCGGACCGGCGCCCGCGCCGTGCCCGTTGGTATCCCGATTGGTGCCGAGTCGGAGCTGGAAGGCCTGATCGACCTGGTCACCATGGAAGAGTGGCTGTGGCAGGGCGAAGACCTGGGCGCCTCCTGGATCAAAGCCCCCATCCGCGACAGCCTCAAGGACATGGCTGACGAGTGGCGTGGCAAGATGGTCGAGGCTGCCGTCGAAATGGACGACGAAGCCATGATGGAGTACCTGGAAGGCAACGAGCCCGACGTGCCGACCCTGCGCAAGTTGCTGCGCAAGGGGACGCTGTCGCTGTCCTTTGTGCCGGTCCTGGGTGGCTCTGCGTTCAAAAATAAGGGCGTGCAACCCCTGCTGAACGCCGTCATCGACTACCTGCCCAGCCCGCTGGACGTTGTTGACTACATGGGCTTTAAGCCTGGTGACGAGACCGAAGAGCGGAACATCGCCCGTCGCGCGGACGACGAGATGCCCTTCGCGGGCCTGGCATTCAAAATCATGAACGACCCCTTCGTTGGCTCGCTGACCTTCACGCGCATTTACTCCGGCGTTCTGAACAAGGGCGACACGCTCCAGAACACTACGAAGGGTAAGAAAGAGCGCGTCGGTCGTATGATGATGATGCACTCCAACAACCGTGAGGAAATCACCGAAGCCTTTGCAGGTGACATCATCGCGCTGGCCGGCCTGAAGGACACGACGACCGGGGACACCCTGTCGGCTGTGAACGATCAGGTCGTTCTGGAAACGATGACCTTCCCCGATCCGGTTATCGAAATCGCCGTCGAGCCCAAGACCAAGGCCGACCAAGAGAAGATGTCCCAGGGCCTGCAGCGCCTGGCCGCTGAGGACCCGTCCTTCCGCGTGGAGACCGACCTGGAGTCCGGTCAGACCATCATGAAGGGCATGGGCGAACTTCACCTGGACATCCTGGTTGATCGCCTCAAGCGCGAATTCAAGGTCGAGGCCAACATCGGTGCGCCCCAGGTGGCCTACCGCGAGACCATCGGTCACGAGGTGGAGCATACCTACACCCACAAGAAGCAGTCGGGTGGCTCTGGTCAGTTCGCCGAAGTCAAGCTGCTCATCCAGCCGACCGAAGCGGGCGAAGGCTACTCGTTCGAGTCCAAGATCGTCGGTGGTGCGGTGCCGAAGGAATACATTCCGGGCGTCGAAAAGGGCATCCAGTCGGTCATGGACTCCGGTCCGTTGGCTGGCTTCCCTGTGATCGACTTCAAGGTGCAGTTGCTGGACGGTAAGTTCCACGACGTGGATAGCTCGGTCCTGGCCTTCGAAATCGCGGCCCGCATGGGGATGCGTGAAGGGATGCGGAAAGCGGGCGCCAAGCTGCTCGAGCCGGTCATGAAGGTCGAAGTGATCACGCCCGAGGAATACACGGGCGGCATCATCGGTGACCTGACGTCCCGTCGTGGTCAGGTCTCGGGGCAGGAACCGCGCGGCAACGCCATCGCGATCGACGCCTTCGTGCCGCTGGCCAATATGTTCGGCTACATCAACACGTTGCGGTCCATGTCCTCGGGCCGTGCGCAGTTCACCATGCAGTTCGATCACTACGATCCGGTTCCGCAGAACCTCTCGGAAGAGATCCAGAAGAAGTACGCATAAACGGTGCGGCGGGGGTAACCCCGCCTGACCGATCACCGTAGGGCGGGGTCATCCCGCTCCCCAGATAAGATAGAGGAGACCTTCCATGGCGAAGGCAAAGTTTGAACGGACGAAACCGCACGTTAACATTGGCACGATTGGCCACGTTGACCACGGGAAGACGACGCTGACGGCGGCGATCACGAAGTACTTTGGGGACTTCAAGGCCTACGACCAGATTGACGGCGCGCCCGAAGAGAAGGCCCGCGGGATCACGATCTCGACGGCGCACGTGGAATACGAGACCGAGGCGCGCCACTACGCCCACGTCGACTGCCCCGGCCACGCCGACTACGTGAAGAACATGATCACCGGTGCCGCTCAGATGGACGGCGCGATCCTGGTTGTGAACGCCGCCGACGGCCCGATGCCCCAGACGCGCGAGCACATCCTGCTGGGCCGCCAGGTTGGCATCCCGAAGATGGTCGTCTTCATGAACAAGGTCGATCAGGTCGACGACGAGGAGCTGCTGGAGCTCGTGGAGATGGAAGTGCGCGAGCTTCTGTCGTCCTACGACTACCCCGGCGACGACATTCCGATCGTTGCGGGCTCTGCCCTGGCGGCGATGGAGGGGAACAACCCCGAGATCGGTGAAGAGAAAATTAAGGAATTGATGGCAGCTGTTGATGAGTACATCGACACGCCCGAGCGGGCCGTTGACCAGCCGTTCCTGATGCCGGTTGAGGACGTGTTCTCGATCTCTGGCCGTGGTACGGTTGTGACCGGCCGGGTGGAGCGTGGCGTGATCAACGTGGGCGACGAGATCGAGATTGTCGGCATCCGCGACACGCAGAAGACGACCTGCACGGGCGTTGAGATGTTCCGCAAGCTGCTGGACCGCGGTGAGGCTGGCGACAACATTGGCGCGCTGCTGCGTGGTATCGACCGTGACGGCGTTGAGCGTGGCCAGGTGCTGTGCAAGCCGTCGTCGGTGACGCCGCACACGAAGTTCGAGGCCGAGGCCTACATCCTGACCAAGGACGAGGGTGGCCGTCACACGCCGTTCTTCGCGAACTACCGCCCGCAGTTCTACTTCCGCACGACGGATGTGACGGGCACGGTTCAGCTGGCCGAGGGCACGGAGATGGTGATGCCGGGCGACAACGTGGCGTTTGGCGTTGAGCTGATCGCGCCGATCGCGATGGAGCAGGGCCTGCGCTTCGCCATCCGCGAAGGCGGCCGGACGGTTGGCGCGGGCGTTGTGTCCAAGATCGTCGAGTGACCTGACCGGGCGCCCCGGCGCCCACCCCACACACTCCAAGGGCCCCCCAACAGGGGCCCTTCGTCGTTTTTACAAAACAGAAAACGAAGTCTTAGGGTTTTTGCCGTACCGCTCTCGGCATGACTTCTTCTTCCGGCCCGGCACAGCGTTTCTTTCACCATCCGTTTCGGGCCGTCGGCGCGGGTGACCCCCGCAAGATGCTGAGCGGGATTGGTATTCGTGTTGCCGGTTTGACGACCCTGATATTGCTGGTTGGTCTGATCGTTTCGGTGGCCTTCAGTTATGATCGCCTCGCAGGGGAATTGGAGGGAACGTTTCGAGCGTCCGCTGATTTGCAGGCGCGTCTTCTCAGCGATCGGTTGGCCCCATCACTTCGCGCCTATGACTCCCGAGAAGCCGCGGCAATCACGTCTGATCTCATGACACTTGATGGGATCGACATCATGGCGGTCCGTGCAATCGATGCATTCGACGACGTCATCTTGGAACTTGGCAGGGCGTCAAGTCCCGCTGATGCGGGTGATGCCGGAGCCGTCGCGGATGTGCTCGTCTTAAACGTCCCGATTGCCTCCGCCATCGGTCGGGACGGGCCCGCCTTTGGTGAGTTACAGGTGACGCTCGGAAAGGCGCAGCTTCGGGCTGCGCTGGCCTCGGAATGGTGGCTTTGGTGGCTCAGCGCCTTCGCACTTGCCCTTATCCTTGGCGTGGCCGTTCTGGGCTTGATGCGCCTTCAAGTGTCTCGACCATTTGCAGAGCTTATCAAGGTGATGGAGGCTCTCGCCGATGATCGTACCGATGTGGATATGCCTCGATCCTCCGATCGAGAGGTACAGGCCATCACGGATCTTCTTGGCGTGTTCCAGGACGGGATTGTCGCACGCCAGGAACTTGCCAAACGGAGTGCCGAGGCGGAGACCGAGGCCGCACGTCTTGCCCTTGATCGGGACGCTGCTGAGGCCGCAGAGCAGGCTGCGGCTGCGGAGCGCGCTGCGGCAGAGGTGGCGCAAGCGGAACGTAAAGTCGCAGAGCTTGACCGGTTACACACGGACCTCGGAGCCTTAGCCTCGGCGGCGGCGCAGGGGGACTTCACAAGGCGTCTTGCGGTGATCGGAGTGCCTCGGGAACAACACCGCTTGCGAACGATGTTGAACGATCTATTGGCGCTTGTGCAGCGGGAAATCGATGATGTCATATCGGTTCTCGGTCAACTGGAGCAGGGGAAGCTAGGCGCTCGCATGGGTGGAGAGCACCATGGGGTCTTCGCAGAGCTTCAAGGGTCCACGAACGCCATGGCGGGTCATCTGGAAGCGGCCTTGCAGGGTCTATCCCGTCACGCCGTGGTGATGTTGGAAGACACCGGAGGTCTTGCATCTTCGGCGGAGTCGCTTGCTCTGCGGACAGAACAGACGGCTCTGTCTTTGACATCTACGACAGCTACTTTGGACAAAATCGCGGCGACCACCCGGGCGACAGCGGCAATGACCGACGACATGCGATCGGTTGCCCAGGCGTCAGACCAGGATGCGCGGATGGCGGAGACCGCCGTTCAAGACGCCATCCTCGCCATGTCGACCATTCGGTCGGTATCCCTTGAGATTTCCGAAACGCTCGGCGTGATCGACGACATTGCGTTTCAAACTAATCTGCTGGCTTTAAACGCGGGCGTAGAGGCGGCCCGCGCCGGAGATGCAGGGCGCGGTTTTGCGGTGGTCGCCTCCGAGGTGCGCGCGCTCGCTGGCCGCGCGTCCGATGCTGCGCACCGAATTGGTACACTGATTGAGCAGAGCTCGAAGGAGATCGCAGCCGGGGAACAGCAGGTGTCTCGGACCGGGCAGTCGCTCCAAAACCTGACCCGCCGCATTGCGGACATCAGGGATCGGGCCGGCGAAGTGGCGCGCTCAACCGATGCGCAATCAGTTGCCGTTGGTGAGATAAATCATTCGCTGGGAGAGATTGATGAGGCTACGAAGCGGAACACGGCAATGTTTGAAGAAGTGACGCAGGCGAACCTCTCCCTTAAGGAAGCGGCGACCCGTATGCTGACGTTGATGTCCGAGTTTGAGGTCTCTGAACGTGAAGTGCCAAGCGTTCCGGTTGTGGCGTAGCGGCCGCCTCTCGGGGCACCTGGGCCCGTCGATTTTTTAACGGGCCTGAGCACGTTTGTGGATCAGGCCGGGGCATACTGGAGAATGATCGGACCTGATGCCATCTTGAGAGGGCGACGCGTCTCGCTTGTCCGGTGCGGCCTGCGTTGTAGTTCGTTCGCCAGCGACACGCGCTCACCTAGTCTGCGCGCATTTGCAGGGCAGATAGTTGTGACCATCGCTCTTTGGATTAGGTGCAAGCATTCTAACGTACCGCCGTTCGCGACCATTTATCCGTGTTTGAAATGTCTTCGCGAAGGCATTGTGCTCACTAGTATCGTTTGGATTGCGCGCGCCGACCGTAGGTGCCCGACTGCAGGCCGCCTGGACAAGAAAGGATTGATCTAACTGCGGAGCGGATGCTGCTTATGCGCGCTCATCGTCTGGCCTACGGGTCAAACTAAACGTGAGCGCGTTGCGAAGAACGGGTCGGGCGTTTGAGTGTGTTGACGACCTCGTTTTGGACAGGCGTTGAGACGCGACGAATTGGGGTTGCGGGACAGATCACAAAGGTCTATCGGCACGGTCTCACGAAGGGTCTTCGCCAGCGCTGGTCAGACCTTTCGTTCGGGTTCGATGAGGGGGTGGGATGCGCCCGCTTCCTCCTCTCAACTTGGACGCCGTCCCTCCCGGAATTTGGGGGTGCGGCCTTGTCAGGCGAATGACATGAAAAGCCAGAATATCCGTATCCGGCTCAAGGCGTTCGATTACCGCGTGTTGGATGCCAGCACCCAGGAAATCGTGAACACCGCCAAGCGCACGGGTGCCCAGGTGCGCGGTCCTATCCCGCTGCCGAACAAGATTGAACGCTTCACCGTATTGCGTGGGCCGCACATCGATAAGAAATCCCGCGATCAGTGGGAGATCCGCACGCACAAGCGGATGCTCGATATCGTTGATCCCACGCCCCAAACGGTTGACGCGCTAATGAAGCTCGACCTCGCCGCTGGCGTTGACGTGCAGATCTCGGTCTAAGGAGGGCATCACCATGTTGCGTTCCGGAGTGATCGCCAAGAAGGTGGGGATGACCCGCCTCTTCCAAGAAGACGGGAAACAGATCCCTGTCACCGTGTTGCAACTTGACGGCCTGCAGGTCGTCGGTCAGCGCACCGAAGATGCCCACGGCTACACCGCTGTCCAGCTCGGCGCGGGTGCGGCCAAGGTGAAGCGCACCAGCCAAGCCATGCGCGGCGTGTTCAAGCAGGCGGGTGTCGAGCCCAAGCGCAAGATCGTTGAGTTCCGCGTTGACCCGGAAAACCTGGTCGCTGTCGGTGAGGAAATCATCGCGGACCACTACTTCGAAGGTCAGTTCGTTGACGTCAGCGGCACCTCGATCGGTAAGGGTTTTGCCGGTGCGATGAAGCGCCACAACTTTGGTGGTCTGCGTGCCTCCCACGGTGTGTCGATCAGCCACCGGTCCCACGGCTCCACCGGTCAGTGTCAGGACCCCGGAAAGGTGTTCAAGGGTAAGAAGATGGCTGGCCACATGGGCGCCGCCCGTGTGACGACCCAGAACCTGCAGGTCGTCAAGACCGACACCGACCGTGGCCTGATCATGGTCAAAGGCGCCGTTCCCGGCTCCAAGGGTGGTTGGGTCACGGTTAAGGATGCGGTCAAAAAGCCGTTCCCTGAAAACGCGATCCTGCCAGCGGCGCTGATGTCGGCCAAGCGTGAAGCCATGAAGGCCGCCGAAGAAGCCGCTGCTGCCGCCGAAGCCGAAGCAAAAGCCGCCGAGGAAGCATTGGCCGCCGAGCAGGCCGCCGCCGAAGAGGCTGCGTTGAAGGAAGCTGAAGCTCAGATCGCAGGGGACTCCGCACAGGCGGGCAATCCCGACGCGGACAAGAAGGAAGGTGACGAATGAAACTCGACGTCATCAAAATGGACGGCTCCGCCGCTGGCTCGGTTGAGCTGTCGGACGAAGTCTTCGGTCAGGAGCCGCGCCGCGACATCCTGTTCCGCGTCGTCCGCTGGCAGCGCAACAAGGCGCAGGCCGGAACGCACAAGGTCAAGACACGGTCCGAGGTCAGCTATTCGACCAAGAAGATCGTCCGTCAGAAGGGCTCCGGCGGTGCACGCCACGGCTCCCGCAAGGCGCCAATCTTCCGCAAGGGTGGTGTCTACAAGGGCCCAACCCCGCGCAGCCACGCCCATGACCTGACGAAGAAGGTCCGCAAGATGGGTCTGGCCCACGCGCTCAGCGCCAAGGCCCAGGCCGGCAAGCTGGTCGTCGTGGATGCGGCCACCCTGGACGGCGGCAAGACCGCGTCCTTGGCCAAGCAGGTCAAGGATCTGGGTTGGAAGCGCGCGCTGGTGATCGACGGTGCGACCGTGAACGAGGACTTTGCGCAGGCTGCGCGGAACCTCGCCACGGTCGACGTTCTGCCGTCGATGGGCGCCAACGTGATGGACATCCTCAAGCGTGACACGCTCGTGCTCACGAAGGCGGGTGTCGAAGCTCTGGAGGCTCGGCTGAAATGAACACCTATGACGTGATCCGTAAGCCCATCATCACCGAGAAGGCGACGCTGGCGTCCGAGAACGGCGCTGTCGTGTTCGAGGTGGCGATGGATGCCGCCAAGCCGCAGATCAAGGCGGCTGTCGAAGAGTTGTTCGGCGTGAAGGTGAAGGCCGTGAACACGACCATCACCAAGGGCAAATCCAAGCGTTTCCGCGGTCAGCTTGGCCGCCGTAAGGACGTAAAGAAGGCCTATGTTACGCTCGAAGAGGGTAACTCCATCGACGTGACCACCGGGTTGTAATGACCTAGGTCCGGCCGAAACGCCGGATGGAACAAACACAAAGCCCCGCCTGAGAAGGCGGGGCTTTTCGTTGGTCTCGGGGGCTGGCGATTAGGCGCCCTTCACCTTTTCAATGATGTCTTCCACAGAGACCCCAAGGGTTTCGAGTATGGAGAGATCGATTCCCTTTTCCTCAATCATGCCGACGATGGCTTCGAGGTCGAGACCTTCAATGACCGAGGCGTCAATGCCCGCGTCATTCAGTTTCTCGATGATGCCATCGATGCCGCCCAAGCTGTCGGCAAGTCCGCCGAGCATTCCACCCAAAGCCATGTCGTTCTCCTATGTGGTCTGGTGGGCAGAGTGTTGCACGGACAGCATGTGCATCACAGGATTCTTATCAGGATTGGTCCAGCCAAGGTTTCGGCTGGACCGACGGCGCGTCAGATGACGCTGCGATCTTTGACGTCACCATTGCCGCGAAACAGGAAGAACAACCCGCCCGCGAGCAAGAGCCCTTGGAACTGCCAGCCGCTGAAAGGCCCGAAATAGAGGAGGGCGATCACACCGGCCACGACGACCGAGATGGCAAGCCCGCCCAGCCGTGTGAGGAGGTCGGTCATCCAGTTGTTGCGGAGAAACCCGCCCAAGAGAATGGCGGCGCCGCCCGCAATCTCTGCGAAGGTTGCGAGGGCGAATAGGACCAGGGGAATGCCGAACCCTTCGGCCTGCAGGGCCATATCGGGGATCTTCAATGCCCCTTGTTCCATGATGATGATTGCAAGCGGGATGCGCAGGAACCAATCGGAACTGCGGATTGTTGGAAGTTTGCGAGAGTAATCGGCGAAGGTGTCGACCATTGCCATGGGGATGTGCTCCTGAATTGCATGCCGAAACCCGTTCGGCACGGTGGCTCGTTCTGGATTTCAAGTATTTCTGAAATGCCTGTAAGCAACGAGATGCGGCGTTGTGTCCGATTGCTCCGTCGCTGTGCAATTGAATGCCGCTGTATGCCGTAAGGTCCGCCGTACTAGTTTTTTGATCGCGAGCAGAGTTGGCATGGACGCCACCGGCGGGACCGCGGTCCCTGCGAGGCATGACCGCACCGCCTGTGACGAGCCGTGCCTGGTGCGGTCTCAACCACAAGGATCGGTCTGCTTTTGGGCGTTAGCAAGTGTGCTCAGACCTTGAGATGATCCTCGCCCGAGGCCAGTCTGCTGACTGACAGGTTCCTACGCCCAATGACGGGTCAGAGACAGTGACCCAGCCCCCATCGGGATCAGGCGCGGTGGTCCTGCAAACCGCCCTTGACCCCACCTGGCGTGCCCCCTAAACGGCCCCATCGGTACAGCCCCGGATTCGTCCGGGGCTTTGCTGTCGCGCCTCCGGGCGCCAGAGCCGGGGACCTTCGGGGCCCTTTACATACGGGCGGCGCCGCCGTCCGACACACAACGGAAGACAGGTAAACTATGGCACTTAAGTCGTATAAGCCGACGACGCCGGGCCAGCGTGGGCTGGTACTGATCGACCGTTCGGAGCTGTGGAAAGGTCGCCCCGTCAAGGCGCTGACCGAAGGCCTCACCAAGAATGGTGGCCGCAACAACACCGGACGGATCACGATGCGCCGCAAGGGCGGGGGCGCCAAGCGTCTCTATCGGATCGTCGATTTCAAACGTAACAAGCTGGACGTGCAGGCCAACGTCGAACGGATCGAATATGACCCGAACCGGACGGCCTTCATCGCCCTGATCCGCTACACCGATGGTGAGCAGGCCTACATCCTGGCCCCTCAGCGTCTAGCCGTTGGCGACCGCGTCGTGGCCTCGGCGAAGGCTGACATCAAGCCCGGCAACGCTATGCCCTTCAGCGGCATGCCCATCGGGACGATTGTCCACAACATCGAGCTGAAGCCCGGCAAGGGCGGCCAGATCGCGCGCGCCGCGGGCACCTATGCCCAGTTCGTCGGTCGCGATGGTGGCTACGCTCAGATCCGTCTGTCCTCGGGCGAGCTGCGCCTCGTGCGTCAGGAGTGTATGGCAACGGTTGGCGCGGTGTCGAACCCCGACAACTCGAACCAGAACTTCGGTAAGGCCGGTCGCAACCGCCACAAGGGCATCCGCCCCTCTGTGCGTGGTGTTGTGATGAACCCGATCGATCACCCGCACGGCGGTGGTGAGGGTCGGACCTCGGGTGGCCGTCACCCGGTTACGCCCTGGGGTAAGCCGACCAAGGGCGCCCGTACCCGCAACAAGAACAAGGCGTCGCAGAAGCTGATCATCCGCTCGCGTCACGCCAAGAAGAAAGGCCGCTAAGTCATGAGCCGTTCCGTATGGAAAGGGCCTTTCGTGGACTCCTATGTCCTGAAAAAGGCCGAAGCCGCTCGCGAGTCGGGCCGCAACGACGTGATCAAGATCTGGTCGCGCCGCTCCACCATTCTGCCCCAGTTCGTGGGTCTGACCTTTGGTGTGTACAACGGGCAAAAGCACGTGCCCGTGTCCGTCACCGAGGACATGATCGGCCAGAAGTTCGGGGAATATTCGCCCACGCGCACCTATTACGGGCACGCGGCGGATAAGAAAGCCAAGAGGAAATAAGCCATGGGTAAGGACAAAAATCCCCGCCGCGTGGCCGATAACGAGGCCATGGCGAAGCTGCGCTCGCTGCGGACCAGCCCTCAAAAGCTGAACCTCGTGGCCGCGATGATCCGCGGCAAGAAGGTGGAAAAGGCCCTGTCGGACCTCGCCTTCTCCAAGAAGCGGATCGCCATTGACGTGCGCAAGTGCCTGCAATCGGCCATCGCGAACGCCGAGAACAACCACAACCTCGACGTCGACGAGTTGATCGTGGCCGAGGCCTTTGTGGGCAAGAACCTGACCATGAAGCGCGGTCGCCCGCGGGCCCGTGGTCGCTTCGGCCGGATCACCAAGCCGTTCGCCGAATTGACCATCAAGGTCCGCCAGGTCGAAGAAACCGTTGGGGAGCAAGCGTAATGGGCAATAAAGTCAATCCCATCGGGATGCGTCTTCAGGTCAACCGGACCTGGGACAGCCGTTGGTACGCAGACACCAAAGACTACGGTCCGCTGCTGCTCGAAGATCTCAAGATGCGTGAGTTCATCGAGACCGAGTGCAAGCAGGCTGGCGTCAGCCGCGTGATCATCGAACGTCCGCACCGCAAGTGCCGCGTCACGATCCACACGGCCCGCCCGGGTGTCATCATTGGCCGCAAGGGCGCTGACATCGAAGTGTTGCGCAAGAAGCTGGCGGCCATGACCGACAGCGAAATGCACCTCAACATCGTCGGGGTTCGCAAGCCCGAGTTGGACGCACAGCTGGTCGGCGAAAGCATCGCCCAGCAGTTGGAGCGTCGGGTGTCCTTCCGCCGCGCCATGAAGCGCTCGGTCCAGAATGCCATGCGCATGGGCGCCCTGGGGATCCGGGTGAACATGGCCGGTCGTCTGGGCGGTGCCGAAATCGCACGGACCGAATGGTACCGTGAGGGCCGCGTGCCCCTGCACACCCTGCGGGCCGATATCGACTATGCCCATTCCGAAGCTGAGACGCCCTACGGTATCATCGGCATTAAGGTTTGGATCTTCAAAGGCGAGATCATGGAGCACGACCCCTCTGCTCGCGACCGTAAGGCGCAAGAGCTGCAGGATGGTCCGACCCCCCGTGGCGCCGGTGGCCGTCGCGATGACCGCGGTCCCCGCGGCGATCGTCGCCGGTAAGGAGTAGCACCCATGTTGCAACCGAAACGGACAAAGTTCCGCAAGCAGTTCAAAGGCTCCATCAAGGGCAAGGCGAAGGGCGGGTCTGACCTGAACTTCGGCACCTACGGCCTGAAGGCGCTGCAGCCCGAGCGGGTCACCGCCCGCCAGATCGAAGCCGCCCGTCGGGCCATGACGCGTCACATGAAGCGTCAAGGCCGCGTCTGGATCCGTATCTTCCCCGATGTGCCCGTCACGTCGAAGCCCGTCGAAGTACGGATGGGTAAAGGTAAGGGGTCGGTCGACTTCTGGGCCTGCAAGGTCAAGCCTGGCCGCGTGATGTTCGAGATCGACGGTGTGTCCGAGCCAATTGCCCGCGAGGCCCTGCGCCTGGCCGCGATGAAGCTGCCGATTAAGACCCGTACCGTGGTCCGCGAAGACTGGTGAGATCTGCCAGAGATTTGGAATGGGGCGCCTTCGGGCGCCCTTTTTCGTGGGCGCATCCTGGTCCGTTTTGTCCACCGCTTGTGGTCTTTGGCGGTCGAGTGCGCCCGGCATACGACCCCAGGGCCGTAGACCGGGACTGAGATTGCGCCATACTGCGGTGATGACCTACCGCGCTGTGTTCCTTGCTGCCCTGTTGGCCTCGCCCCTCGCGGCGCAAACCTGCACGGAGGACGCTATGATCGTCTTCGACGGATCAGGCTCCATGGCAGAGGTTGGGTTTAACCTATTCAACGAGCCGCGCATCTTTGAAGCTCGCCGCGCGGTCGGATCCATCATCCCAGAAATCGCCGATGTGCGGCGGCTTGGGCTGGTGGTCTACGGTCCCGGCGGCGCGGACGGCTGTAGCGGGTTGGATCTGCGCTTTGGTCCCGTCGAAAATGCGGCCCCTCGGATCATAGACGCCGTAGATCGCTTGCAGCCCGAGGGGGATACGCCTTTGACCGAGGCGGTCCGGTTGGCGGCCCGGGCCCTCAATGGCGCGGGCGCCGTGGTTGTGATTACCGACGGGAAAGAGACTTGTGGCGGCCAGCCCTGCCAACTGGCGACGGACTTGGGCCGGGGCGTGACCGTCCATGTCATCGGCTACAAGGTGCGCGGCGATTTCTTTGACTGGGACACGCCCGGCGAAACGGTGACCGTGGAAACGGTCGCGCGCTGTTTGGCGGATCGCACCGGCGGCCATTATGTCTCCACTGAAACGGTGGACGAGTTGGTCGCCGCCCTTCGCCAAACGATGGGGTGCGGCTTGATGTTCTGACGGATGGCCTGCGGGGCGTGATCCGGGTGCGGCGTCTGATCGGCGCCAGAAGGATCAGCGGCGGAGAACACCTGAGTACCGCAACAGCCCCCAAGGCATGAAGGTGTCCTCGATTGGTCTCCACCAGGCCCCGAACGCCAAGGGGTCCTTGCCAAGACGGGCCGCTATCTCCGCTAGGGTTCGGCGGCCATCGATACCAGCAATCGCCGGCGCGGTCTGCGGCGGGAGGGTGACGGGGCTGCTCTCGCCTTCGACTTTGATCGGAACCGCGCGGCCCGCCGCCACGACCTGGGCCACCTTCGCGGCCGGTGCGCCCAAGTGTGGAATGCGATCCAGAGACTGACGCGGGGCAGGGGCCTCGGCGCCCTTGGGACGGGCATAGCCCACGTGAACCTTCAGCGTCCCGCGCAACTGTTCGGCAACGGCCATGGCCTCGGCTGGCGCAAGATCGTGGGGCTGGCCCGTTATCCGCTCCGGCTCGTAAAGGCCGGGCTGACAAAACCCGGCGAGCTGCCATCCGGTGCGGTCCAATGTCTCCAACAGGTCCCCGACGCCATAGGCACGATCTTGGCTGTGCAGGAGCAGGTCGTAAAATCCGGCGTCGCTGGCGTGGTGATCGACGAGATGGGGGTTTCGCTTGATCGGATGTCCCGCAGGCAGCCGGTCGTAGAGCGCGCGGGCCGCCGCGAGACGCGCCTGCGGTGGTTCATCGGCGAAGAGCGCGCCAAAGGCCGCTTGCAACGGATAAACGCCGGACCGCCCGTGCGGCGCGTAAACCATGAAGCCAAGGCCGCCGTCGGGCGCACAGGCCTGTGCCAGGGCAGCAAACCCCGCGTCCGGGTCAGGCAGGTGATGCAACACGCCGCAGCAATCAATGTAGTCGAACAGCCCAAGGTCGGGGGCGCGCAAAAGGCTGTCCGTGACGAACTGCACATGGTTCAGGCCGCGCCGCGCGATCCTGGCTTCTGCAACCGCGCGGGCGGATGTGGACAGATCGAGGTAGGTCATCTCGTACGGCCGCCCGGCAGAGGTGAGCCGCTGGGCAAGCTGCACCAGCCCATCGCCCGACCCGCCCCCTGCCACCAGAATGCGCAGGGTCTGCGTCCAATCGCGGCGACCGCCCCATAGGATGTGGTCCATCTCTTCGGGACGCGAGGGCGAGCCGAGGATCAGACGTTTGTCCTCATCCGCCGGGTCGCGGGCGGGGTAGGGGTAGGCGTCGTAGTGTTCGGTGACCGTAACCATGGGGTGCTTATTGCCCAGACGGGATGCGCCGTCTATCTGCCGCCCATGGCCCAGATCTCTTCGCTGTTTGTGACCCGCCTTTACCGCGCCGCCTTGTCGGACCACGCGCCCTCCGTGGACACCGACGAATTGGCAGCCTCGTGCTATGCCATCGCCGAAGATGATGAGGCAGGGCACGCGTGGTGCGACGCAAACGGCTACCCCGGGTATACGTCCTATGCCTCGCTGTCGGACCTGCCGTGGCGGTTTCCGATCTTTGCCGATGTTGTCCGATCTCTCGATGCCCATGTGGCCGCCTTCGCCGAAGATCTGGCGTTTGATCTGGGCGATCGTGCTCTGGTGCTGGAAGACATATGGATCAACATCTTGCCCGAAGGCGGTGTTCACACGGGCCATCTGCACCCCCATTCTGTCATTTCTGGCACCACATATGTGGCGATGCCGGAGGGGACCAGCGCGCTCAAATTAGAGGACCCGCGCTTGCCGATGATGATGGCCGCGCCTGTGCGACGGCCCGATGCGCCAGAGGCCCTACGGACGTTCCACTACGAGACGCCTAAGGTCGGCGACGTACTGCTGTGGGAGTCTTGGCTGCGCCACGAAGTGCCCATGAACATGGCCGAGGAGGAGCGGGTCTCGGTGAGTTTCAACTATAAGTGGGCCTAGTCTGCGCTTCGGTCCAACGCCGCCCATGCGCCCGCCGTCCGGCGATAAGCGCACCAACGATGCCTGAGTAAAGGGCCAGAAGGTAAAGGGGGTAGCTCAGGAGAATGGGATCCGCCCCATCCACAGAGGCCACGCCCAAGCCCGCCGACGCAAGAAACGCCGCCCAAGGCAGCATGGGTTCACTGTTCGGGGCGCGGTAGGCCTTTGCCATGGTTCCAATCCCGCCGAGCAACCCAATGGCAATCGTGACAGCCAGCGCCCAACCCGCCTGTGACGTCACCGCCCAAAGGCCAAGGCCTGCTGCGGCAGCGATCAGGACCCCGATGTCCCGTCGCGCAAAGGTTGCCCCGCGACCGTGACCAATGGCGAGAAGAAAGACCAAGATCGTCCCGCCGACCTGCGCGCCTGCGAAAATAAGGGACGGTCCTGCGCCCTCCTGGCGGAGGGATGCAATCGCAATGACGCCGAGTATCGACCATATGAGCCAACTTGTCCTGCAGGGCCGCGCGCGCCCCGTGACGATGGCGCGTACGTAAGGGATGAACCCGACGCAGGTCAAAAGGCCGGATGCGAGGCCGAACATCGCAGTCGCTTGGGGCGTGGCGTCGATGGGCATGGTCACTCGCAGACTGAACAACAAACCTACGTGACGTTAGGTTAAGGCGGCCCCGTTCCGTAAGTCGGGGAAACCATACCGCCGGGCTCAAGGTTTTCTCGGGCGATGGCAGAGACGGCCCTTGCCAAGGGACTGCCACGCGTCTATGCGACGCACTCTAACGTTGATCTCCACCGGAATCAGCCGTGACCTGCCCTATGCAGAGCGGCCCGGTGATGTGGAAGGAGAGGGCGATGAACGCCACTGAGCTTCGGGGCAAAACCCCCGATGAACTTCGTACGGAGCTGACCAACCTGAAGAAAGAGGCCTTCAACCTCCGCTTTCAGGCCGCGACCAATCAGCTTGAGAACACCGCGCGTATGCGGATCGTCAAGCGCTCTATCGCGCGTGTGAACACCATTCTGAACGAAAAGGCGGCTGACGCCGCGCAGGAGGCCTGAGATGCCGAAGCGTATCCTCCAGGGCGTTGTCACGTCGAACCAGAACGCCCAGACGGTCACCGTGTCGATCGAACGCCGGTTTAAGCACCCTCTGCTGCAAAAGACCGTGCGGAAGTCCAAGAAGTACCGCGCCCACGACGAAAACAACCAGTTCAAGGTTGGCGACGTGGTCCGCATCCAAGAATGCCCCCCCAAGTCCAAGACGAAGCGGTGGGAAGTGATCGCCGAGTGATCGGCCTCGCCGGGTCCAAAAATTCCTGAATTTTTGAGCCCGTCACACAGTTCGAAACCCTGGGGGCACCGGCACGCATCGCCGCCCCAAAGGTCGGGAGAAACCAATGATCCAGATGCAAACCAACCTGGATGTTGCTGACAACAGCGGCGCACGCCGTGTTCAGTGCATCAAGGTCCTGGGCGGGTCCAAGCGGAAGTATGCCTCCGTGGGCGACATCATCGTGGTGTCGGTCAAGGAAGCCATTCCGCGGGGCCGCGTCAAAAAGGGCGACGTGCGTAAGGCCGTCGTCGTGCGCACCGCCAAGGAAGTGCGCCGCGAAGATGGCACCGCGATCCGCTTTGATCGCAACGCCGCCGTCATTCTCAACAACAACAACGAGCCGGTCGGCACCCGTATCTTCGGGCCGGTGGTTCGTGAGCTGCGCGCGAAGAACTTCATGAAGATCATCTCGCTCGCGCCGGAGGTGCTGTAATGGCCGCGAAACTCCGCAAAGGCGACAAGGTCGTCGTCCTGTCCGGTAAGGACAAGGGCAAGGAAGGTGAGATCGTCTCCGTCGACCCCAAGGCCGGTAAGGCCGTCGTCGAGGGCATCAACATGGCCATCCGCCACACCCGCCAGAGCCAGGCCAGCCAGGGGGGCCGCATCCCCAAAGCGCTGCCCATCGACCTGTCGAACCTGTCGATGATCGACGGCAACGGCAAAGCCACCCGCGTTGGTTTCCGCATGGAAGACGGCAAGAAGGTGCGCTTCGCCAAGACCACGGGAGACGTGATCTGATGCTCGACACCGCGAACTACACGCCGCGCCTCAAGACGGCCTTCGATCAGACGATCAAGGCGGCCATGAAGGAAGAGTTCGGCTACAAGAACGACATGATGATCCCGCGCCTGGACAAGATTGTCCTGAACATTGGCGCCGGTGCTGAATCGGTCCGTGACAGCAAGAAAGCCAAAAGCGCGCAGGACGACTTGACCGCGATTGCTGGCCAGAAAGCCGTCATCACCAAGGCCAAGAAGTCCATCGCTGGCTTCCGCGTTCGTGAAGGCATGCCGCTGGGCACCAAAGTCACGCTGCGCGGCGCTCGGATGTATGAATTCCTGGACCGTCTCGTGACCGTCGCCATGCCCCGTATCCGGGACTTCCGCGGCATCAACGGCAAAAGCTTCGACGGACGTGGCAACTACGCCATGGGCCTGAAGGAGCATATCGTCTTCCCCGAGATCAACTTCGACAAAGTCGACGAAGTCTGGGGTATGGACATCATCATCTGCACCACCGCCAAGACGGATGCAGAGGCGAAGTCGCTGCTCAAGCACTTCAACATGCCGTTCAACAGCTGAGGAGCATAGACATGGCAAAAGTATCCATGGTCGAGCGCCAGAAAAAGCGTGAGCGGTTGGTGAAGCAATACGCCGCCAAGCGCGCCGCCCTGAAAGAGACGATCCGCGACGAGAGCAAGCCCATGGAGGAGCGCTTTAAGGCGACCCTCAAGCTGGCTGAATTGCCCCGCAATTCCTCGGCCGTCCGTCTCAACAACCGCTGTCAGCTGACCGGTCGCCCCCGCGGCTACTACCGCAAGCTGAAGCTGTCCCGCATCATGCTGCGCGAGTTGGCCAGCCAGGGGAAGATCCCCGGCATGGTCAAGTCCAGCTGGTAAGGAGATCAGGTTATGAATGATCCCATCGGCGATATGCTGACCCGCATCCGCAACGCGCAGATGCGCGGCAAATCCACCGTCACCACGCCCGCGTCCAAGCTGCGCGCCCGTGTCCTGGATGTGATGGCCGACGAAGGCTACATCCGTGGCTACGAGTCGTCGTCTGACCGCCAAGGCCACCCGACGCTGGAAATCTCGCTCAAGTACTACGAGGGCACCCCGGTCATCCGTGAGTTGAAGCGGGTCTCCAAGCCGGGCCGTCGTGTGTACCTGGGTGTCTCCGACATCCCGTCGGTCCGCCAGGGCCTGGGTGTCTCCATCGTGTCGACGTCCAAGGGCGTCATGTCCGATGCAGCGGCTCGCTCTGCCAACGTTGGCGGCGAAGTCCTCTGCACGGTCTTCTAAGGAGGGTTTTATGTCTCGTATTGGCAAAAAGCCCGTCCAGCTGCCGTCCGGCGTGGAGGCCAAGGTCTCCGGTCAGACGGTCAGCGTCAAAGGACCGAAGGGCACCCGTGAGTTCACGGCCACCGACGATGTCACGCTGACGGTCGAGGACAACACCGTTGTCGTCACGCCGCGCGGCAAGTCCAAGCGCGCCCGCCAGCAGTGGGGCATGTCCCGCACCATGGTGGAGAACCTGGTGACTGGCGTGACCTCTGGCTTCAAGAAAGAGCTGGAGATCACCGGTGTTGGTTACCGAGCCCAAATGCAGGGCAAGACGCTGAAGCTGGCGCTGGGCTACTCCCACGACGTCAACTTCGAGGTGCCCGAGGGTGTGACCGTCACGGCGGCGAAGCCCACGGAAATCAGCATCGAAGGCATCGACCAGCAATTGGTTGGCCAGGTTGCCGCGAACATCCGCGAATGGCGTTCGCCGGAGCCCTATAAGGGCAAGGGCATTCGCTATAAGGGCGAGTACATCTTCCGTAAGGAAGGCAAGAAGAAGTAAGGACCAGTCAGATGGCAAACAGCAAACGGGATCTGTTCCTCAAGCGCCGCCTGCGCGTCCGGAACAAGCTTCGCAAGATGGCTGCTGGGCGTCCGCGCCTGTCGGTTCATCGCTCCAACAAGAACATCAGCGTCCAGTTGATCGACGACGTGGCGGGCCGCACCTTGGCCTCGGCTTCGTCGCTCGAAAAGGATCTGGGCGTCGTGGGCAAAAACAACATCGACGCGGCCAGCAAGGTTGGCGCGGCGATTGCCGAGCGCGCCAAGAAGGCGGGTGTCGAAGACGTCTACTTCGACCGTGGTGGCTTTCTTTTCCACGGCAAGGTGAAGGCCCTGGCCGACGCCGCCCGCGAAGGTGGTCTGAAGTTCTAAGGCTCGGCGGGGCAACCCCGCCCTACGAGATGCGCAGGGGGCCGATCATGGCCCCCTCGATGATCCGGGGTTCGCTTTCGCGCAATGCGGAGCCATGACCACCAGGATTGCACAAACGGGGCGAGGCCCCAGACACTAGGAGATGCCGCATGGCAGAACGTGAGAACCGTCGGGGCCGTGGCCGCGACCGCGAGGAAACCCCGGAATTCGCCGACCGCCTTGTGGCGATCAACCGCGTGTCCAAGACCGTTAAAGGCGGTAAGCGCTTCGGCTTTGCCGCGCTCGTCGTCGTTGGCGATCAGAAGGGCCGCGTTGGCTTTGGCAAAGGGAAGGCCAAGGAGGTCCCCGAGGCCATCCGCAAGGCGACCGAACAAGCCAAGCGCCAGATGATCCGCGTGCCGCTGCGCGACGGGCGGACCCTGCACCACGATATGGAAGGGCGCCACGGTGCCGGTCGCGTCGTGATGCGCACCGCCCCGGAAGGGACCGGGATCATCGCCGGTGGTCCGATGCGTGCCGTGTTCGAGATGCTGGGCATCAAGGACGTGGTGTCGAAGTCCATTGGCTCCCAAAACCCCTACAACATGATCCGCGCCACGCTCGACGGTTTGACCAAAGAGGCATCGCCCCGCTCGGTTGCCCAGCGTCGTGGCAAGAAGGTCGCGGACATCCTGCGCAAAGGTGACGAGGCTCCGGCCCCTGCCGCCGAGACCGAGGAGGCCTGATCCATGGCAAAGACCATTGTTGTTAAGCAGATCGGGTCCCCGATCCGCCGCCCCGCCGACCAGCGTGCGACCTTGATCGGCTTGGGTCTGAACAAGATGCACAAGACCCGCGAGTTGGAGGATACGCCCTCCGTCCGTGGCATGGTCAACAAGATCCCGCATATGGTGAAGATCATCGAAGAGCGGGACTGAGGTCCTTAGGTCGGGGGTCACCCCGCCACTGTTGAAATAAAGCGCCCCGGTCAGAAATGGCCGGGGCGTTTTTGCGTGCTGTGGCGCGTGTCTGATCTGTGTGCATGGCCTCGGGGCCAACTGTGGTGCCAGTGTTTTGGTGTATTGTTTCTTAAGGTGTCAGCGATGACCAAAAAACGCACCGTGAGACACAGCTTCGCCATTCGGCACAAGCGGAGCGGAAACACCATCGACGGCCATGTGGACGTGATCGCTTGCCGAGCCACCGGCGGCTGTGACCTCATGTTCTCACACGCGCCGGTGCTGGAGCCAGGTGGCAAAGCATGGTTCAGCAATTCAGCCGCCTACGCTGCGTCAGAAGAAGACGCCGATGACACGATAGATTACTGGCTCGATATGCTCAGATCGGCGCACGATGTGGTGCCCTGGACGCCATTATAATCGTGCAAACTCAATGCGAGGCCTCGGGCCTTCGCCCACCACCAAACATCCCAGCGTTGCCTGCAAGGCATCGACCAATTCGTCCACCGTCTCCGTCGACACGAACAGCCCGCCGGTGCGGTCAGCAAAGCACTTGGCGACCGTGTCGCGCCCAAATTCTTGCTGTTCCGGGTTGTCCCAAAGGAAGAAATCCCGCGCGGCGCGGAAGCCGATCACATGGATCGTCAGGTCGGCAGCGGCCTCGGCCATCCGACGAGAGGTGGCGCAGGGTGTGCCGCCGCAGGTTTCATTGCCATCCGTGACAAGCACCACAATTGCCGGTTGGGTCCGGTAGGCCATGACCTCCGCCGCTTCTTCCACGGCTGCGGACAGGGGGGTCAGCCCGTTCGGGTCCAGCATGTCCAACGCTTCGATCACGGGGTCTGCCGCCATGTCTATGGGTGGGAAACGCAGACGGATCCCTTCGCAGGATCCTTCGGGGCCAGGCCCATAGGTTAATAGGCCGATCCTGCGGACCTCTTCGACCAAAGGCATTGCCTGGGCCATGGCCTGACGCGCTTCTGCAATTCGCGTGTTCGGTCCCGTCTCCAGGGTGATTTCCGCCATGGAGGCGGAGCCGTCGAAGACGATCATGGCGTCGGTGGCGCAAGGGCCTTGGGCCGCTGCCGGCAGGGCGAGAGCACAGGAAAGGAGGGCGGCACGCATGGCCGTAGGGTGACAGCCGGAAAGCGACCAGGCAAGGGCGGAGGCTTAGCTCACGTCCCGACAGCCCAGCGTCTCGTTCAGAGCCTCGACCAGGTCGTCGATTGTGTCGCTGAGGACATAGAGTCCCCCCGTCCGCTCGGCGAGGCATCGGGCGATGATCTCCCCCCGGGGCAGAGGGCGGGTCGCGGCGCTCCCTCCATTGGTCAGATCGCCCACGACTTTGAAGCCGACCACATGGATTGTCAGGTCTTGCGCGGTGGCGGACAAGCGGTCGGCCAAGGCGCATGGCATCCCACCACATGTGTCGTTGCCGTCGGTCACCAGCACAATCACACCCGCGCGCTCACGATAGCGGAGCCGGTCCGCGGCCTGGCGCACGGCCTCGGCGAGCGGCGTCAGCCCCATGGGGGTGATGTCTTCCAACGCAGAGAGGATCGGGGCAGCCGCCAGGGGCTGGGGCGCAAAGTGTTCGTGGATGCCATCGCAAAACGTCTGACGACCAGGGCCGTAGGTCATCAGACCGATGCGTCGGATGTGCTCTACGGGCGGCAGGGCGCGTGCCACCGCGGTGCGGGCTTCGTCGATCCGGGGCAGGCCTTCGGTGGCATAGCCGATCCCGCCCATGGAGTTTGAGCCGTCGAAGATCAGGATGGCGTCCGCCGTGCAGCTCGCCAAGGCGGTTTGTGTGCTGAGGGCCGTGGCGGCCAGGAAACTGACGAACCGGTGCATGGCACCAGTGTTGCCAAGGCTCTGTCTTCAATCAAGGGCCTCGCCTAAAGTCACGGGATGGCCGTCATCGAATACATCTATTCCGCCCATTCTGCCTTCGCTTACCTGGGATCTGCTCACCTACGGAGCATTTGCGCGACCCATGGCGCGACGCTTATCCACCGCCCGATCCCCCTGTCTCCGGTGGTCGAGGCGCAGGGGAGCCTCCCATTCGCGGCGCGGACTCAGGCCCATGTGGACTACTTCTTCGGACGCGAGATCGAGCGATGGGCGGAGTGGCGCGAAGTGCCTGTCTTATCGTACCGACCCACCTACCATGATGCGGATTACACTCTGGCCAGTCATCTCATCATCGCGTGCGGTGACAGGGGGCCGCTTGTGGATGCCGTCTCTCACGCCATCTTGCGCGCGCATTGGTGCGATGATGCGGATTTGTCCGATGAACGGGTCCTGCGGGCCGTGATTGACGCATTGGGTATGGATACGGAGGCCCTGATGCAGCGCGCGAATTTGCCCGAGGTGGCCGATGCTTATGCCCGGAACTGCGCGGACGCGCAGGCTTTAGGCGTTATGGGGTCGCCCACCTATGTGGTCGATGGAGAGATTTATTATGGGCAAGACCGGCTTGAGATGGTCGAACGGGCGCTGACGCAACCCTTTCGTCCAAGTCGCTGGCGTAATCCGCCGGTGGACGGGTGATCTTTGTGTTCGCCGTGTCACCCGGCGGAGCGAGACGTGTGGGGGGTTTACGGTGATTGGATATGTGACCTTGGGCGCCGACGACATCGCGGCGGCGAAGCGGTTCTACGGGGCGATCCTGACGCCTTTGGGCTATGGGCTGCACGAAGGGCCTGAGGGGCTGAGCTATGCTTTGGAGGAGGGCACGACGGACGGGGTCGCCTTTCCGGAGTTCTATGTGAAGCCCACCTATGACGGCCTCCCCGCGTCGCCTGGAAACGGGGCAATGGTGGCCTTTGACGTGGGGCGGCAGGACCTGGTTCGGGACTTGCACCGCGCCGGACTGTCCGCAGGTGGCACAAACGAAGGCGCGCCCGGCTTCCGCGCCGCGTACAGCGCCCATTTCTACGTCGGCTATCTGCGGGACCCGCAGGGCAACAAGATCGCGCTCTATGCCGAAGACCGGAGCGTTCCGGGGCGAGACGGGTAGGGCGGCACAACGTCCCAAGTGGCGGTTGATGTCTGACCCGATGGTGCCCTGCTGGATCGGACATCGGACCCCTTGCGAGGAACGGCAGGCCCGTGTATCCGCGACCGGTGCCGCTTTGGCACGTTCAGAATCAACATGCCGCGTGCGCCCCACTTCGCTTCGGGGGTGTTTCCGGCCAGAGGAGAAGCGATATGAAACTCAACGATCTGCGCGACAACCCCGGCGCAACCCACAAGCCCAAGCGCGTTGGCCGCGGCCCTGGTTCGGGTCTGGGTAAGATGGGTGGACGTGGTATCAAGGGTCAGAAGTCCCGGTCCGGTGTGGCGATCAACGGCTACGAAGGTGGCCAGATGCCCCTGTACCAGCGTCTGCCGAAGCGCGGCTTCAACAAGCCGAACCGTAAGTCCTTTGCTGTCGTGAACCTGGGCAAGGTGCAGGAGTTCATCGACGCCGGTAAACTCGACGCCGCTGCGATCAACGAAGACAGCTTGGTGGCCTCCGGTCTGGTGCGCCGCAAGTTGGATGGCGTTCGCCTGCTGGGCAAAGGCGAGTTGACCGCGAAAGCCACGATCACTGTCACCGGTGCCTCCAAAGGCGCTGTCGAGGCGGTCGAAAAGGCAGGTGGCACGGTCACGGTTGCGGCAGCCGCCGCCGAGTGACGGTTGTGGGCGGGCGCTGACCCGCTTACATAAACCCAAGTTTTCCGAGATCGCCGCCTGCGGGAAGCCCGTCGGGCGGCGTTTCAGCATCAAAGAGGGGCTCGCATGGCTTCAGCCGCAGAGCAAATGGCCGCCAACATGAGCTGGGGCGCGTTCGGTAAAGCGAAAGAGCTTCGCCAACGTATCCTGTTCACGATCGGCCTGCTGATCATCTACCGTTTCGGCACCTACATTCCGGTTCCCGGCATCGACGCGGGCGCGCTGCGCGACTTCGTCGAGCAAGCGGCTGCCGGTCTGGGCGGCGTGCTGAACATGTTCACCGGGGGCGCCATCGGGCGCATGGGCGTCTTTGCCCTGGGCATCATGCCCTACATCTCGGCGAGCATTATCGTGCAGCTGATGACGGCAATGGTTCCGCAGCTCGAACAGCTCAAGAAAGAGGGCGAACAGGGCCGCAAAAAGATCAACCAGTACACGCGCTATGGCACCGTGGCCCTTGCGACCTTGCAAGCCTATGGCTTGGCCGTGTCGCTGGAAGCTGGTGGCTTGGTGGCCGATCCCGGCTGGTTCTTCCGCGCAGCCTGCGTGATCACCCTGGTCGGCGGCACGATGTTCCTGATGTGGCTGGGCGAGCAGATCACGGCCCGTGGCATCGGCAATGGCATCTCGCTGATCATCTTTGTTGGTATTGTCGCGGAACTGCCGGCCGCTTTGGCGCAGTTCTTTGAGAGCGGTCGGACCGGCGCGCTCAACACGCCTGCGATCTTAGGCGTCGTGGCTATGCTGCTCGGAACGCTGGTTTTTGTGGTCTTCATGGAGCGCAGCCTGCGCAAGATCCACATCCAGTATCCGCGCCGTCAGGTCGGCATGAAGGTCTATGATGGCGGGGCGAGCCACCTGCCAATCAAGGTGAACCCCGCAGGCGTAATCCCGGCGATCTTCGCGTCTTCGCTGCTGCTGCTGCCCACGACGATTTCGACGTTCAGCGGTCAGCAGACGGGTCCGATCATGTCGACGATCCTGGCCTACTTCGGGCCGGGTCAGCCGCTCTACCTGCTGTTCTTCGCGGGCATGATCATCTTCTTCACGTACTTCTACACCCACAACGTGGCGTTCAAGACCGAGGATGTCGCCGACAACCTTAAGAACCAGAATGGGTTCATTCCCGGCATCCGGCCCGGGCAGAAGACGGCGCAGCATTTGGAATACGTGGTCAATCGGATCCTGGTTCTCGGGGCGGCTTATCTGACCCTGGTCTGTCTGATCCCAGAAATGGTGCGCAACCAACTGGCGATTACGGCTTACTTCGGTGGCACATCGATCCTGATCATCGTGTCGGTCGGTATGGATACGATCCAACAAGTGCAGTCCCATCTGCTGGCCCACCAGTACGAAGGGCTCATTGAAAAGAGCCAACTGCGCGGTAAGAAGCGCGGGAAACGTAAAGGGACTGCAAGACGATGAACATCATTCTGCTAGGGCCGCCGGGCGCCGGGAAGGGAACCCAGGCCGGGCGGCTCGTGGAGGGGCGGGGCATGGTCCAGCTCTCCACCGGGGACATGCTGCGGGAGGCGCGGTCCTCGGGCACCGAGATGGGCAACCGCGTTGCCGCGATCATGGATGCTGGCGAGTTGGTGACCGATGAGATCGTCATTGGCCTGATCGAAGAAAAGCTCGAAGGCGACCAAGGCGGTGGGTTCATCTTTGATGGCTTCCCGCGGACCTTGGCCCAGGCAGATGCCCTAGGCGCCCTGCTGGACAAGCACGGGGCCACGTTAGATGCCGTGATCGAATTGCAGGTGAACGACGATGTTTTGGTGGAGCGGATCGTCGGGCGCGCCCGGGATGCCGTCGCCGCCGGTGGGACGGCCCGGGCGGACGATAACGCCGAAAGCCTGAAGGTGCGTCTGATGGAGTACTATAAAAAGACCTCGCCGCTGATTGGCTATTACTGGGCCAAGGGCGATCTGACGTCCGTGGATGGTCTTGGTGATATGGACACCGTTGCGGCCTCCATTGAAGGTATACTGTCAAAAAGTTCTTGACAGGCGTCCGCGCAGGCCTTGACCGCAGCCTGACAACCCCCTAAGTCGCAATCTCCGCCGGGAATCGTCCGATTCCCGGTGATCTCTTTTGATCAGGCATGTCGCTCTGGTCGTTGTGAAAAAAGGTTCTGGGGTTACGGAACCGCAACGAAAGAAGGAAGACCACTTGGCACGTATCGCTGGCGTTAACATCCCAACCGGGAAGCGCACCCCAATCGCGCTCACGTATATCACGGGCATCGGCCCGGCGAAGGCGAAGGAAATCATCGACGCCGTGGGCATCGACGCAACCCGCCGCGTGAATGAGCTCTCGGACGCCGAAGTCCTGCAGATCCGCGAGTATATCGACGCGAACGTCACCGTCGAAGGCGACCTGCGCCGTGACACGCAGATGAACATCAAGCGTCTGATGGACCTGGGCTGCTACCGCGGTCTGCGTCACCGTCGGAACCTGCCCGTTCGCGGTCAGCGCACGCACACCAACGCCCGCACCCGCAAAGGCCCCGCAAAGGCCATTGCTGGCAAGAAGAAGTAAGGGAGCGCAAGACCTATGGCACGTGATACCCGTCGCGCCCCCAAGCGCAAAGAACGCAAGAACATCGCCGCTGGTGTGGCCCATGTGAACTCGTCGTTCAACAACACCAAGATCCTGATCTCGGACGTTCAAGGCAACGCGATCTCCTGGTCGTCGGCCGGCACCATGGGCTTCAAAGGCTCGCGTAAGTCGACGCCCTACGCCGCCCAGATGGCCGCTGAGGACGCTGGCAAGAAGGCCCAGGAACACGGCATGCGGACCCTCGAAGTTGAGGTCCAGGGCCCCGGTTCCGGTCGTGAGAGCGCCCTGCGCGCCCTGGCCGCCGTTGGCCTTCAGATCACCGCGATCCGCGACGTGACCCCTATCGCGCACAACGGTGTTCGCCCGCCGAAGCGTCGCCGGGTCTGATCTCGCACTGATGAAACTTCGACGGGGCCGTGCCGCAGCGGCCCCGCCGCGCCGTTTGAAAACCTCGGGAGTCCGCGTCTTCCGCCCCGACGCCGGACATGAATGGAGGGATGGGCCACATGATCCACAAGAATTGGCAAGAGCTGATCAAGCCTCAGCAGCTTGACGTCCGCCCTGGCAACAACCCCGCGCGCCAAGCGACCGTCGTGGCGGAACCGCTGGAGCGTGGCTTTGGCCTGACCCTGGGCAACGCCCTGCGCCGCGTGTTGATGTCGTCGCTGCAAGGTGCGGCGATCACCTCGGTGCAGATCGACAACGTCTTGCATGAGTTCTCGTCGGTGTCTGGTGTGCGGGAAGATGTCACCGACATCGTCCTGAACCTGAAGGGCGTGTCCCTGCGCATGGACGTCGAAGGGCCGAAGCGCCTGTCGATTTCGGCCAAGGGTCCGATGGTGGTGACCGCTGGTGACATCTCCGAATCCGCTGGTATCGAGGTTCTGAACCGCGATCACGTGATCTGCCACCTGGACGACGGCGCCGACCTCTACATCGAACTGACGGTGAACACCGGCAAGGGCTATGTCTCGGCTGACAAGAACAAGCCTGAGGACGCGCCTATCGGCCTGATCCCGATCGATGCGATCTACTCGCCGGTCAAGAAGGTGTCCTACGAAGTGCAGCCGACCCGTGAGGGTCAGGTTCTGGACTATGACAAGCTGACGCTGAAGCTGGAGACCGATGGGTCCTTGGCACCTGATGATGCTGTGGCCTACGCGGCCCGCATCCTGCAGGACCAGCTTCAGATCTTCGTCAACTTCGATGAGCCCGAGGCCGCCCGCTCCGACAGCGCCGAGGACGATCTGGAGTTCAACCCGCTGCTTCTGAAGAAGGTCGACGAGTTGGAGCTTTCGGTCCGCTCGGCCAACTGCCTCAAGAACGACAACATCGTCTATATCGGCGATCTGATCCAGAAGACCGAAGCCGAGATGCTGCGCACGCCGAACTTCGGCCGCAAGTCCTTGAACGAAATCAAGGAAGTGCTGTCGGGCATGGGCCTGCACCTGGGCATGGATATCGTCGATTGGCCGCCAGAGAACATCGAAGATCTGGCCAAGAAGTTCGAAGACAACTTCTGAGGTTTCCGTGGGGCGGGGGTCACCCCGCCTGACGGCCTGGGCAATTCCGCCCCAACAAGGAGGGATCGGCAACGCACCGATCCCGGACAAAGCATAAATCTAGGAGAAGACACATGCGTCACGCCCGCGGATACCGCCGCCTCAACCGCACCCACGAACACCGCAAGGCGATGTTCGCCAACATGGCTGGGTCCTTGATCGAACATGAGCAGATCAAGACGACGTTGCCCAAGGCCAAAGAACTGCGCCCGATCATCGAGAAGATGGTGACCCTTGCTGGCCGGGGCGATCTGCACGCCCGCCGTCTGCTGCGCTCGCGCCTCAAGGAAGACCGCCATCTGGAGAAGTTGATGGACATCCTGGGGCCCCGCTACAAAGAGCGTAAGGGCGGCTACGTGCGCGTTCTGAAAGCTGGGTTCCGCTACGGCGACATGGCGCCCATGGCCATCATCGAGTTCGTGGACCGCGACGTCGACGCAAAGGGCGCCGCCGACCGCGCCCGCCTGGAAGCGGAAGACGCCGCCGAGGCGTAACCGCATCGCACCAAAAATGGTCGCTAAAATTGTAGGCCCCGCCAGTTTTGGTGGGGCCTTTTCACGCTTGGGTCACGGGTCTCACAGCTTTGGCGGGCTCGCCGCGGCTGCACCTGATTTCTCGTGTTGGATCAAGGTCTCTTCGAGCTGCTCATCGGTCATGCTGACCCCCCCGAGGCATTCCAAGAGGTCCGCCCGCGCCTCGTCCGATAGTTTCAGTACGCGCACAAAAAGCCGAGGATTGAGCGGATTGTTTATCATCTGTTAACCATTTCAGTGGCGTAACTAAAGCACGATACAGTTGACGAGAAATTAACCAACCTGTCTAAAAAGACATGTCTGAGAGACAACGCCTCATGGTTCGCTATTTGCAGAGATTGGATGACATCGCCCCGGCCGGTTATACCGTTGGCGTTCACATCCGCTTTGCCTCTCCGCTGTATCTCAAGAGCACGTATCCGCAGGAATGGCAGGACGTCTATGCTGCCAATGCGTATTCCTTGCGCGATCCTCTAGTATTCTGGGGGATCAGCAAATCTGGGAAAACGCGTTGGAGTGAGATTAACTTGCCCGATCCTTTCGGTGTTATGGCAAAGGCCGCCAAGTTTGGCCTGACCTATGGCGCCGTGATTGCCTGCGGAAAGATCACGTCCCGCACCATTGTCGGCGCGGCTCGCTCGGACCGAGAGTTCACGGATACCGAAATTGCGGACATTGAGGACATTGCCCACGGGCTCCACGATGTCACCGAGCCACCCGAGGATCTGACACCTGCCATGATTGAGGCCCTGCGCCTCGTGGGTGACGGATACCGCCATACGGCCGCTGCTGCGGAACTGGGAATTTCGGAAAGTGCGCTGAAAGCGCGCCTTTCGTCCGCCCGGGATCGCCTGGGCGCAAAGACCACGGCCGAGGCTTTAAGAATGGCGAGAGAATACAGGCTCTTATAAGCCACCCCCACAGTGCGAGCATCCCCGGTCCCCTGGTGTCAATGACAACCCGGCAGAGAAAGAATTGTCCAATGCAAACCACCACGCTTTCCTTCACCAACATCCACGACCACGGCTCCCTGTTCAGCGATCTGCTGCGCGCCCGGCACCGGACCTTCATCGAACAGGCGCAATGGGATCTGCCCCAGGCCGATGGGATGGAGTTTGACCAATACGACACGCCCGCCAGCCGTTGGGTGGCTGTCCATGAGTATGGCCGGATCCTTGCCGGTGTGCGCCTGACGCCGACGACCCATCGCTGTGGCATCTACAGCTATATGATCCGGGACGCGCAATTGGGTCTATTGGACTCGATCCCATCCGATTTGATGGATGAAGAGGCCCCCGTTGCACCTCACATTTGGGAATCGAGCCGCGTCTTCGTTTGCGATGACGTCCCCGCCAAGATCAGAATGCGGGTTCAGATGCAGTTGATCGGACAGATGGTCGCCAGCGCGCGGGAATTGGGCGCGACGTCGGTTATCGGCATTATTCCCGCCAATTCGCCACGCCTTGCACGGCGGGTGGGTCTCGAATGTGTGCCAGCGGGTCCGGTGATGAATATCGGCGGATCGGAGTCGGTCTGCGTCAATATCTCCATGGCGACCAAAATGCACTAACCCCTCACCAGTACGACGACCTGCTTTTACGGGCAGCGGCCGGGATGCCGCTGCCCGTATGTCTTTTCTGGGGGCTGACACAGGCATAGGGTGCCCCCATGGCCGACCTCTTCTCCAGCGATCCCACAATCAACAGCGAACCTGGTGCTGACACGCGCGATGATAGCGCGGGGCATCCCGCGCCCCTTGCGGATCGGCTGCGCCCGGCGTCTCTCGTGGAGGTTGTGGGCCAAGGTCACTTGCTGGGACCTGAGGGCGCGTTGACGGTCATGCTGACGGGCGCCCTGCCAAGTCTGATCTTGTGGGGGCCGCCTGGGGTTGGGAAGACGACGATCGCCCGGCTGCTCGCGGATCATGTGGGGCTACACTTCGTCCAGATCAGCGCGATTTTCACCGGCGTCGCGGATCTGCGCAAAGTGTTCGACACGGCTCGAAACCGTCGCGCGAATGGCCGTGGCACGCTGTTGTTCGTGGATGAGATCCACAGGTTCAACAAAGCCCAGCAGGACAGCTTTTTGCCTCACATGGAAGACGGCACGATCACGCTGGTGGGGGCCACGACCGAGAACCCCTCATTTGAGTTGAACGCAGCCGTCATGTCGCGCGCCCAAGTGCTTGTGCTGAAGCGGCTTGAGTTGCGGGATATGGAGCTACTGACCCAGCGCGCAGAAAAGGACCTGGGGGCGAAATTGCCCCTGGACGGACCAGCGCGCGAAGCCCTGCAAGAGATGGCGGACGGCGATGGGCGTGCCCTGCTGAACCTGATTGAGCAGGTGGCGGCATGGGGCGCCACGGATCCCGTGGATACGGAGACGTTGGGCAAACGTCTGCAACGGCGCGCGGCGCAATACGACAAATCGGGCGATGCCCACTACAACCTGATTTCAGCCCTGCACAAATCTGTCCGGGGCAGCGACCCGGACGCGGCGCTCTATTGGTTTGCCCGGATGTTGAAGGGGGGCGAAGACCCTCGGTTTTTGGCGCGGCGGATCACACGCATGGCCGTTGAAGACATCGGGCTGGCCGACCCCCAGGCCCAAGCGCTTTGCGTCCAAGCCTGGGAGACCTATGAACGGCTCGGCTCGCCCGAGGGAGAGTTGGCGCTGGCCAATGCGGTCGTCTACTTGGCCTTGGCACCAAAATCGAACGCGGGATACGCGGCCTATAAGTCCGCCATGCGTAGCGCGGCCCAGACCGGGTCGGAGCCACCGCCCAAGCACATCCTGAACGCACCGACCGCCTTGATGAAGGACCAGGGATATGGGGCAGGGTATGCCTATGATCACGATCAGGCCGATGGGTTTTCGGGGCAGAACTATTTCCCAGACGGTATGAAACGTCAGGTCTATTATGTACCCGTCGAGCGCGGGTTCGAGCGGGAGTTGGGCCGTCGCCTGGATTGGTTCGTTGAGCAGCGCGCCAAACGCGGCAAAGGTTGACTTCGGAGGCGCCAAAGGGGACACGCGCGCCAATGACGACAAGCCTGATCTCCGTGGCTCTGGGCGGTGCGCTCGGGGCATCGCTGCGCTTCCTTTTGGGGGTCGCACTGGTGCGCGATGGGTTCCCCGTTGCGGTCTTGGCGGCCAATGTTTTGGGCTGCTTCGTGATGGGGCTTGTGGTGGTCACACTGGGACGGTCGGGCCTGGACCATTGGCAGCCGCTTTTGATGACGGGTTTGCTGGGCGGGTTCACGACCTTTTCGGCATTTTCGCTGGAAACGCTCACCCTTATGGAGCGGGGCGATCTGGCACAGGCGGCCATTTATGTGGTGCTGTCTGTTGGCGGCTCTCTCCTGGCGGTGGTCGTCGGAGTGTCTATCGCAAGGGGCGTTTTATGAGCGGCGTGCAAACGATCACCGTTGGGCCGGGCGAAGGTGAGCAGCGGCTGGACCGCTGGTTGCGGCGGCGGTTTCCCCAGGTGGCTCAAGGTCAAATTGAGAAGATGTGCCGCAAGGGGGACCTGCGCGTCGATGGTGGCCGTGTGAAGGCCAACACCCGCGTGGAAGAGGGGCAGAGCGTCCGCATTCCGCCCCTGCCCGATGGCCGCGCGCCCGCTGCACCGCGCCGGGACAAAGTGGCCAAGGCCGACGCCGAAATGATCCGTGCCTGCGTTCTCTACCGTGATGAGCATCTGATCGCGCTCAACAAGCCGCCAGGCTTGGCCAGCCAGGGCGGCAGTGGTCAGACCCGTCATGTGGACGGCATGGGCGACGCGCTGCGGTTTGACGCCGAGGAACAGCCGCGCTTGGTCCACCGCTTGGACCGGGACACCTCGGGCCTCATGTTGATGGCGCGCAACCGGTTGACGGCTGCAAAGCTGTCGGAGGCGTTCCAAAGCCGTGAGACACGGAAGATCTATTGGGCGGCCGTGGCGGGCGTGCCTTATCCGCGCAAGGCCACGATCAAGTTCGGCTTGGTCAAAGCGGGCGGCGGCGGCGATGGCGGTGAAAAGATGCGCGCCGTCCATCCGAGCGAGGTCGGTGAGGTCAAAGGGGCCAAGAACGCGACCAGCGACTATGCGGTTCTCGAAAGCCTGGGCTCACGTGCATCTTGGGTCGCGCTGGTGCCGATCACGGGGCGTACCCATCAGTTGCGGGCCCATATGGCCGAAGTTGGCCATCCCATCGTGGGCGATGGCAAATACGGCGGCTCTGGCCAGGAAAACCTCGGCGATGGCTGGGGCGCCCAACTGGGGGGTGAGATCAGCCGCAAGCTGCACCTGCACGCCCGGTCCCTGATGCTGACCCATCCTATCACGGGCGCGCGTCTTCACCTAACTGCGCCTTTGCCGTCCCATATGCAGGCCACATGGGATATGATGGGGTGGAACGCCGCCGACGTGCCCGTTGACCCATTCGAGGATGAGGATGTCTGACTTTCTTGCCCTGTTCGATGTGGATGGAACCCTTGTGGACAGCCAAGGGATCATTGTCGCGACCATGGCGCGCGCGTTTGAAAAGTCGGACCTGCCGCCTCCGGATCCCCATCGAGTGCGCCGCCTGATCGGGCTGTCACTGCCCCGAATGATTGCTGACCTGGCCGAGGGCCAATCGGCGGAGACCATCGGACGGATCATGGCCGACTACCGCCTGGGCTTTGCCAGCGCCCTGGAGGAGCAGGGGCAGCGCCCCGCGCTGTTCCCCGGTGTGCAGGAGGGTCTGGACGCTTTGACGGCGCGTGGTGTCGTGCTGGGGGTCGCAACTGGGAAATCCAAACGCGGTCTGGATCGTTTGATCCACGAGCAAGGGTGGGAGGACCGCTTCGCCACCTTGCAATGCGCCGATTTCCACCCCTCCAAGCCTCACCCGTCCATGGTGCGCACGGCCCTGGCGGAGACCGACATCGACCCGAGCCGCACGGTGATGATCGGCGATTCGGTTTTCGACATCGACATGGGGCTGGCCGGGGGCGTGGTGCCCTTGGGCGTCAGTTGGGGCTACGGCGCGCCCGAGGACCTGACCGCGGCGGGGGCGGCCAAAGTCGCCACGACATTCGAGCAATTGGTGCAGATCATCCTGGAGCGGGCGGCATGACGGAATGGAAGGCGCGGCGCTTTTGGACGGCTGCAAATGTGGTCGCCGAGGACACGGGCGGCTATGCGGTGCGGCTGGATGACAAACCCGTCCTCAGTCCGCTGAAGACCCGTTTGGTGACGCCAACCCAAGCCCTGGCGGATGGGGTGGCTGCCGAATGGGACGCTCAGGTCGAAGTTATTGACCCTACGTCGATGCCCTTGACCCGCGCCGTGAACGCAACTCTGGACAAAGTCATTCCCCAGCGTGCGGCTGTGGTGGCAAACTTGGCGGAGTATGGTGGCTCCGACCTGCTGTGCTATCGGGCCGATGGGCCGGAAGCGCTGGTCGCGCAGCAGAACGAGGCCTGGGACCCGATGCTCGCCTGGCTGGACCGGACCCATGGCGTTCGTCTGGTGTCGACGTGCGGCGTCATACCCGTGGACCAGTGCTCCGACGGCCTGGCCCTGCTCCACGCGGTGGTGGACGAGTATTCGGCCTGGGAATTAACGGCGTTCAGCGAGTTCGTGACCTTGTCCGGTAGCCTCGTGCTGGCGATTGCCGTCATGGACGGCGCCGTGCCCCGAGACGTTGCCTGGGCCAAATCCCGTGTCGATGAGATGTGGCAGACCAGCCAATGGGGCGAGGACGAGGAAGAAGCCGCCCTGGTCGCCATGAAGAAGGCGTCTTTCCTGCAGGCCGGAACCTATCTCGACCTCGTGCGCGGCGGCTGACAGCGCCGCGCCGACCGGCTTGTTCGGCGGCCGATTTCACCACCAAAGGCTTGCAGCCGCGACCTTTTGTGCATGACCTTGCGTCACTCTCGTTAAGCTAATTTCCCCTTTCGCCGTCGGAACGAGCATGTTTTGCGAATGCTTGCCCCCGAACTGGGCGAATGCCCGGTTTTCTGGCATCTCCCCTTGACGTTCCCAAAGTCCTCTGGCCTCTTTCGAAGCCAGTGAGGGGGGTGAACATCCTCACGTAAAACCAAGGCGCCCTGTCACTGGCGGGGCGGCACCCGGCGGTCAGCGTGCCGTCGGATCATCAGGAAGAGGTTAACTCATGAACAAATCCGTATTCCTCGGCGCAGTGGCTGCCGCGAGCGTTGGTGCCACCGGCATCGCGTTTGCAGACGGCCATTCCGGGAGCACCCTGGCCACGGTTCAGGAGCGTGGATCGCTGAACTGCGGTGTGACGACGGGCGTGCCGGGCTTTGCCGAGCCGGACTCGGACGGTGTGTGGCAGGGCTTTGACGTTGCCGTCTGCCGTGCCGTCGCTGCGGGCGTGCTGGGCGACCCCACTGCCGTGACCTTCGTGCCCACGACCGGCAAGACGCGCTTCACGGCGCTGGCCTCGGGCGAAATCGACATGCTGGCCCGGAACACCACCTGGACCTTCTCGCGCGACACCGACCTCAAGTTCGATTTCGTCGGCGTGAACTACTACGACGGTCAGGGCTTCATGGTGCCCGCCGATCTAGGCGTGTCTTCGGCCACGGAACTCGATGGCGCCACCGTCTGCATCCAGACCGGCACCACGACCGAGCTGAACCTGGCGGACTTCTTCCGCGTCAACGGCATGTCCTATGAGCCCGTGCCGATCGAGACCGGCGCCGAAGCCGTTCAGCAGTACCTGGCCGGTGCCTGTGACGTCTACACCACCGACCGCTCGGCCCTGGCTGCACAGCGCGCTGGTTTCGAAGATCCCGATGGATCGGTCATCCTCCCAGAGGTCGTCTCCAAAGAGCCGCTGGGCCCGCTGGTGCGCCACGGCGACAGCGAGTGGGGCGACATCGTCCGCTGGACGCTCAACGCTCTGATCACCGCCGAAGAACTGGGCGTGACCAAGGGCAACGTCGAAGAAATGGCCGCAGCGCCAGGCGACAACCCGGAGATCAACCGTCTGCTGGGTACCGAAGGTGAACTGGGCGCCATGATCGGCTTGGAAGCCGACTGGGCCAAGAACGCCATCGCTGCCGTGGGCAACTACGGTGAAGTGTTCGACACCAACATCGGCGAATCCACAGCTATTGGATTGGCCCGCGGGCTGAACGCCCAATACACCGACGGCGGCCTGATCTACTCGCCACCGTTCCGGTAAGATCAACGGGGGAGGGCGCGGACTGGACGGTTCGCGCCCTTCTCACTTTTACACATAAGTTGCCAGCGGGGCAGGAGAGGGGGTCCATAAGACCCTCGGGGACAGACGGTCGATCAACGCCGCAACGTCCAGGGAACCCGCCGGGACACGGGGAAAACATATGACGACGATGACCGATCCACCGCAGGTGGAAGGCTTCCGTATCGGACAGCTCATTAATGACACCCGATACCGGTCCTACACCTTCCAGTTCATTGCCCTGGTCTGCTTGATCCTGGGCTTTAGCTGGTTGGCCTACAACGCGTCCCAGAACGACCAGCTTCAGTCGAATGGGTTCAGCTACGAGTTTCTGTACAACCCGGCTGGCTATGACATTAACCAGCAACCGATCCCCTACACGTCCCAGGACACACACCTGCGCGCGACAATCATCGGCGCGATCAATACGATCATCGTGGCCTTCTTGGCTTGTGTGACGGCGACGATCTTCGGTGTGATCGCGGGCGTCCTGCGCCTTTCCAACAACTGGATCATCTCCAAGTTGATGTCCGTCTACGTGGAGATGTTCCGGAACATTCCCGTTCTTATCTGGATCATCATTATCTTTACTGTGGCGGCGAATACCTTCCCGCCGATCTCAGAATTTCGCCTGCCTCGGGATGGATCTGACCCGGAACGGGGCCTGCTGTTCGGCATGTTCGCCGCGACGAACCAGGGCGTGTTTGTTCCGCGCCTCGTGTTCGCCGACCTCGGATGGATCGTCGCTGCGACCTTCCTGGCGTCCATCGCGGGCGTCTTTGGGTGGAAAGCCCACGCCAAGCGCAAGCTCTATGGTGAGGGCAAAGAGGTTCCGGTTCTTGGGCCGTCGCTCGCCATCCTGTTGGTGCCGACCATCGTCGTGTACTTCATCCTCGGGATGCCTGTTTCCCTGGAAAACCCCGAAATGGGGCGCTTCCGCTTCGAGGGCGGTTTCCTCCTGCGTCCGTCCCTGATTGCGCTGTGGTTCGCTCTGTCGATCTATACCGGGGCCTTCATCGCGGAAAACGTGCGGGCCGGTATCTTGGCGATTTCCAAAGGACAGTCCGAGGCCGCTGCGGCCCTTGGCCTGCGTCCAGGCCGGATCATGTCGCTGGTCGTGCTGCCCCAGGCGTTGCGGGTCATCATCCCGCCGCTGATCTCTCAGTATCTGAACATCACCAAAAACACGTCGCTGGCGATTGCCGTTGGGTACATGGACCTGACGGGCACCCTGGGCGGGATCACCTTGAATCAGACGGGGCGGGCGCTGGAATGCATCCTGCTGCTGATGCTGTTCTACCTAACGTTCAGCCTGGCGATTTCGGCAATCATGAACGTCTACAACAACTCCGTTAAGCTGAAGGAGCGGTAAGCCATGAGCGACACACATGCCCAATCCGTCGCCTTCGTGCGCAAGACGGAGATCCCGGCCTCGCCGCCGCCCATGGCCGAAACCGGAGCACTGAAGTGGGTTCGTGAGAACCTGTTTTCGGGCCCGTTCAACACCATCATGACGCTGTTGGGCCTGCTGGTGATCTTCTACCTGCTGTCGGGTCTGATCCCTTGGATCGTGAACGGGACCTGGGAAGGCAGCAACATCCAGGAATGCCGCGCGATCCTGCAAGGGAACGGAGGTGGCTGTTTTGCCGTCATCGCAGACCGCTGGCCGCAGTTGCTGTTCGGGTTCCAATACCCCGACTACCTGCGCTGGCGCCCGACGCTTGCCTTCCTGCTGCTGTTCGCGGCGGTGCCTCCGGCGTTGTTCGTCATGTATCTGCCGCGCTGGACGTTGATCGCGACGGCGGTCTATCCCTTCGTCGCCTACTGGTTGATCTGGGGTGGCACGGTGCTGTCGCCGGTTCTGACGGCGGCGTCGTTGCTGGCAGGCTATCTGGTGTTCCAAAAGGTTGAGCGTCGGGGTTTTGTCCTTGGGTTGGCCGCTGGGATCGCAACGGCCTTCGTGGCGCTTACGATCTCGGGGTTCATTACATCGGCTGCCTCGGGCGTGCTTGCTCTGGAGCTGGTAGAAAGCCGCGCCATGGGGGGCTTCATGCTCAACATGATCCTGGGGACCGTCTGTGTGTCCTTGTCGATCCCCCTGGGCATTCTGCTCGCCCTTGGTCGGCAGTCCAAGCTACCGATCGTCAAAGGCTTCTGTGTGGTCTTTATCGAGTTCGTACGGGGGGTACCTCTGATCACGCTCCTGTTCGTGGCAAACGTGGTCCTGGCTTACTTCCTGCCGCCCAACGCGAACTTCGACCTGATCATCCGGGTGATCATCATGATCACGATGTTCTCGGCAGCCTATATCGCTGAGGTCATTCGGGGCGGTCTCGCCGCGTTGCCGAAAGGTCAATACGAAGCAGCGGACAGCTTGGGTCTCGACTATCCCCAGGCCATGCGGCTGATCATCCTGCCCCAGGCTTTGAAGATCTCCATCCCTGGGATCGTGAACGTGGCCGTTGGCCTGTTCAAGGACACCACGCTGGTATCGATCATCTCGATGTTCGACCTGGTGGGCATGATCCGCGGTCCCATCCTGTCGTCCACCCAATGGGTCGGCGTCTACTGGGAGCTGTGGGCTGCGGCCTGCGTCCTGTTCTTCATCGTCTGCTACGGCATTTCGCAATATTCCCAGTGGCTGGAACGTCAGCTGCGAACGGACCACCGTTAAAGGAGATCAGACCATGGCAATGGCTGACACCAACCCCGCCCAATCGCAGATGAAGGTCTCTGACGAGGTCGCCATCACCATCACCGGCATGAACAAGTGGTACGGCCAGTTCCACGTTCTGCGCGACATCGACCTGACCGTGCAGCGGGGGGAGCGGATCGTCATCTGCGGCCCCTCCGGGTCCGGAAAGTCGACCCTGATCCGGTGCATCAACGCCCTGGAGGAGCATCAGCAGGGCAGCATCGTCGTGGACGGCGTGCCGCTGTCTTCGGACCTGAAGAACATCGACAAGATCCGGTCCGAGGTCGGGATGTGCTTTCAGCACTTCAACCTGTTCCCCCATCTGACGATCCTGGAAAACTGCACGCTGGCGCCGATCTGGGTGCGCAAGACCCCCAAGAAGGAAGCCGAAGAAACGGCGATGTACTTCCTGGAAAAGGTGAAGATCCCGGATCAGGCGAACAAGTACCCCGGCCAGCTTTCGGGTGGTCAGCAGCAGCGGGTCGCCATCGCGCGCTCGCTCTGCATGAAGCCTCGGATCATGCTGTTTGACGAACCGACGTCGGCACTCGATCCTGAGATGATCAAGGAAGTGTTGGATACGATGATCCAGCTCGCTGAAGAGGGGATGACCATGCTCTGCGTGACCCACGAGATGGGCTTTGCCCGTCAGGTGGCGAACCGCGTGATCTTCATGGATGCGGGTCAGATCGTGGAACAGAACGCGCCTGAGCCGTTCTTCACCAACCCACAGAACGACCGGACGAAGCTGTTCCTGAGCCAGATCCTCGGTCACTGAGCCACAACGATTGCCTAGCGAACGCCCCGGCCCTTGGTCGGGGCGTTTGTCGTTTCGAAACCCGTTTGGCTACTCCATCACCTCACCCGCGTGACGGGGCAGGGTGAGGGTGAAGACGGTCGACGCGGGATCGGATCGGACCGTGAGCGTGCCAAAATGCGCATCTGCAATCTGCTTGCAGATGAAGAGCCCCAGTCCCAAGCCACCGTCGCGCGCGTCCTGTTTGACCCGTTGGAACGGCTCGAACAGCAGCGGCACCATATCCGCGGGAACCTCCTGGCCGCGGTTCTCAATTTCAAGGACGACGGTGTTGTCTTGGTCATAGAGACGCAGGTTGATAGGTTCATCGGCCGCGCCGTAGACGACTGCGTTGTCCAAGATCTTGGTCACAAGCTGCGCGATGCGCGCCGGATCACACAGCGTTGGGTCGGTGTTTGTGTAACTCTCTTCAATCGTCGCGAAGGAGGTCTCGAAGCGGAAGGCCGCAACGGCCTCGGCGACCGCCTCCGCCAGTTTGGTATCCGGCTCGAACCGCATGGCGGCCTTGTCGCTGCCGAGGCTGAACCGCGCAAAGTCCTGAACGTCATCCACGATGCGCCCCATGCTTTCGGCTGAGCGCAGGGCCTGGGTCAATACGTGGGTCGTCGCATCGTCCTTGTGACGACGCCCGAGGATCCGAAGGGCTGATATGACGGCCGCCAGGGGGTTGCGCAGATCGTGGCCCAGGACCGACATGAACTGTTCGCGCAGCTTCAGCTGCTGCGAGTGAGACGCAACGGCGGCCTCATTGCTTTTGGCGACGGTGATGTCCCGGGCATTGCAGAAGTAGACATCCCCCTCGGGCACGCCGTTCCACGACAACCACCGATAGCTGCCATCGATGTGGCGGTACCGATTCTCAAACTGCAGGATCGGCTCACCTGTTTGGAGCGTGAGAAACGCCTGCTCCGTCCGGGCGACGTCGTCGGGGTGGATGAAGTCAAAAAACTGCCGGCTTTCGATATCCTTAGGCTCGCGCCCGAGGACCGTGAACCATGCCGGATTGGTGTGTTTGAACACACCTTCGGAGGTGATGATCCCCAATAGGTCCGGGCTGACCCGCCAGGTCAGGCTGTCGGTGTCGATGTTAAGGGAAGTGTCTTGGGACATCATCTCGACTTTTTATTAGAGGGCGCGCCTTCACGATAAGCGCCCGGACGAATCCTTGCCAGAGGGAGCTAAACAAACTGGTAACGACAGCAGGCGCAGGCCCCGGTCTATCCCAAGGGCGTTACGCGCCTTTCCGCACTCCCATCAGGGCGGCAGCCCGCTCTTCCCGAGTCAGAACCTGGGGCGGCAGGGCCGGTGCGCCGCTGTCGTCGAAAAACGGGGTATCTCGCCACTCGCCGTTCAGGTTCTTGGCGGCCATCCGCGTAACCATCCGTGTGACCATCCGTCCGACGCCCTTGTGCCGCGTCTTGCCGTCGGCAGTCGGGATATAGGCTTCGCTCATCGGAGGGGTGAGGGCGTCGGGTGTGTCCAGCCGGTCCGTGTTCACGCCCACATGCACGGCTCGGGCCTTGAGCGGCGTATAAAAAAGCGGCGTGTCACAACAACTGGCGTACCATCGTAGGGCCCCGCGGCCCGACAGGCGGAACACCTGGAGCGCTTCGCCCCCTTCGGTAATCTTGATCCGATCCTGCGTGGTCTGGAGGATGCCAACCTTCTCCGGGTCCGCAAGGCCCAGGTGCGTGTAGGCCGACCGACAGTCGGCGCAATGGCAGAGGATGTTCGTATACGCAGCGGGGGAGACGTCAGTGATCTCCCCCCGCAGAGACCCGCAGCGGCAGGCAAACGCCAGGGTTTCCCCCGACATGCCTTACACCGCTTGCAGCTTCGTCCGTCTGGCGGGACGATCCGGCTTGCCGGAGTTGGCGTCGATGAAGTCCAGCACCAGCGGGCGGATGTTCCGGCGCCAAGATCCCCCGGCAAAGATGCCGTAGTGCCCGGCGTTCGGCTCCAGGTAGCTGGCCTTTTTCTCATCCGGCAGCCCGGTCAACAGGTCCAGCGCGGCGACGCATTGGCCCGGGGCGGAGATGTCGTCCTTGCCGCCTTCGACGGTTTTGACGGCAACATTGGTGATCTTGCCGATGTCGACGGTCTTCCCGCCGACGGAGAAGCGATTCTGCGCGACTTCCAGACCCTTAAAGATCCGCTCGACGGTCGACAGATAGAACTCTGCGGGCATGTCCATGACGGCCAGGTATTCGTCATAGAACTTGTTGTGCTTGTCGTGGTCGGCCGCCGTGCCGTTGGCCACGGCCAGAATTTGGTTCCACATGGCGGTGGCATGTGTCTCGGCGTTCATCGACATGAAGGACGACAGCTGCAGCAAACCCGGATAGACCATCCGACCGGCGCCTTGGTACTTGAAGCCCACGCGTTGGATCATGGATTGTTCGAGCTGCCCCATGGTCACGCGGCGCCCGAAGTCGGTCACATCGGTGGCGGCCGCGTCCGGGTCGATGGGTCCACCGATCAGGGTGAGCGTTGCCGGTTGGGCCTCCGGGTGTTCTTCGGCCAGAAGGGCAGTGGCCGCCAGGGTCAGGGGCGCCGGTTGGCAAACGGCGATGACGTTGGTGTCGGGGCCCAGCTCCTTCATGAATTCCACGAGGTAGAGGGTGTAATCCTCCACATCGAACTTGCCTGCGCTGACGGGAATGTCGCGCGCGTTGTGCCAATCGGTCACGAAGACATCTGCATCAGGCAACAGGGATACGACTGTGCTGCGCAGCAGCGTGGCGTAGTGCCCAGACATGGGCGCGACCAGCATGATCCGGCGCTGCATCGGCGCGCGCCCCTGTACGGTGAACCGGATCAAATCGCCGAAGGGACGTTCCACCACGGTTTCCACATCCACCTGATGGTCGCGACCGTCCTCGCCCGGAATGGGCGGGATGTTCCAATCGGGCTTTACGATCATGCGTTGGAACGTACGCTCCGTCACCTCGCCCCAAGCGGCCAACATCCGAAATCCAGGGGAGGATGCCAGCGCGAAGGCGGGGTAGGACGCCATCGTGCGCGCCGTCGCACCAAGCCATGCATTGGTGTTGCGAGCCGTTTCCATCATGTCGTACGCAGCCATGAAACGCATTGGTGTCCGTCCTTCCAACGTAGAGCGGACATTTTTGCAAAACCGCCGCTTCGTTTGTATTTTGCCGACGATAGTGGTCCTATTGTGGCGATTTGCTTAGCACTTGCAGCATTTCTGGGGAATATCAAGAAATGAAGACCGACAACTGCGACCAAGGTACCGTGTCAACCGAGGGTGGCGAAGCGCTGTCCAAGCTGCATGACAACCTCGCGCGCATGGATGAACTGACCAAGCGGCTCGTGGCGGCCTTGGGCACAAAACGCAGCGCGGACCATGGTTTGCAGGGACCGGGGCCGGAACTCTACGCGAAAGCGATGGCGGCTTACTGGGCCGAGATGGCTGTCAACCCCGGAAAGCTGATCGAAAAGCAAATCGGCTATTGGGGTCAGGCGCTCAAACACGCGGTCGAAGCGCAGACGGCGCTGACCTCGGGCAAACCGATTCCCCCCGAAGACGTCCAACCGAAGGATCGTCGCTTCGCCAGCCCGCTCTGGACGGAGCATCCCTACTACAATTTCCTCAAGCAGCAGTACCAGATCAGCGCCCAGGCCATCCGTGACACCGTGGTCGACCTGGAGGGGTTGGATGCGCGTGACAAAAAGCGGGTAGAGTTTTTCAGTCAGCAGATCGTCGATCTGTTTTCGCCGACCAACTTCCTCGCCACCAACCCCGAGGCCATGGCCCGCGCCGTGGAGACGGAGGGCGAAAGCCTGGTGCGTGGCTTAGAAAACCTGGTGCGTGATATCGAGGCGAACCACGGCGATTGGTTGGTCACCCTGTCCGACCCGGATGCCTTTGAAGTCGGGCGCAACATCGGCACCTCCGAAGGCAGCGTGGTGTTCCGCAACCGGATGTTCGAGCTGATCCAATATGCGCCAACCACCGAAAAGGTCCGGTCCACCCCGGTGATCCTCTTCCCCCCGTGGATCAACAAATTCTACATCCTGGACCTCAAGCCGCAGAACTCGCTCATCAAGTGGATTGTGGATCAGGGATACACGCTGTTCGTGGTCAGCTGGGTCAACCCGGACGCGACCTACCGCGATGTTTCCATGACCGACTATGTGGAAAACGGTTATCTCACTGCCATCGACGTGGTGAAGGAGGTCACCAAGCAGAAGCAGGTCAATGCCATCGGCTATTGCATCGCGGGCACGACGCTGTCGCTGACGCTGGCCCTGATGGCGCGGCGGGGCGACACCTCGGTGAAATCTGCGACCTTCTTCACGACCCTGGCCGATTTTGAGGACCCGGGCGAAATGGGCGTGTTCCTGGACGATGATTTCGTCGATGGGATCGAGCGGGAGGCCGCGAATAAGGGCTACCTGGACAAGTTCTTTATGGGCCGGACGTTCAGTTATCTGCGCTCGCGTGATCTGGTCTATGGCCCTGCGATCAAGAGCTACATGTTGGGCGAGGCGCCGCCCGCCTTCGACCTGCTCTATTGGAACGGCGACGGCACGAATCTGCCCGGTCCGATGGTGACGGAATACCTCCGCAAGCTGTGCATCGGGAATGAACTCGCCAGTGATGGCTTTGACTTGATGGGCGAGACGGGCCTGACCCTGGCCGGCCTGAAAACGCCCCTCTGCGCCATCGCCTGTGAGACGGATCACATCGCCCATTGGAAAGGGGCCTGGCAGTCGGTCAAAAAGATGGGGTCCAAAGACAAAACCTTCATCCTGTCCGAGAGCGGCCACATCGCGGGCATCGTGAATCCCCCGTCAAAGGGGAAGTATGGGCACTACGTGAATGATCAGAAGGCCGACTCGCCCGATGACTGGATGCAGGCGGCGACCTTCCATGAGGGGTCCTGGTGGGGGCGCTGGGAGGAATGGCTGCGCAAACGGTCTGGGCGGTTGATCAACGCGCGCACACCCGGTGGGCCAAACCACCCTGCCTTGGCGCCAGCGCCCGGCACCTACGTGAAATCGAAAGATCACGAGATCGCGTAGCAGGACGTGGATCAGTGAGACGCAATGTCAGAGTTGACTTTGCGTCAGGTGTGTCTAGTAAAGATGACAGATGCTCTCAGGGATGCGCACACTGTGCGCGTCATACATGCGCTTTTTTCGCGAAGGCATCTTCTCAAAAATCCCGATGCTGCGATGCAGAAAAACCTTGATTTGCTGCGATGCAGCATTTAGGTCTATTTGCAGATGCAGCGAGGCTCCGATCGGCGGATGCGCTCGAAGCCTCACAAAGGGATTTAAGAGATGACCAAGCAAGCTGACTTCACCAAGTACATGACCGACATGATGGGTTCCTTCCCTGTCGACACCACGGCAATGACCGAAGCGTTCAAGACCCAGGCCGCCTTCGCCGAGAAGATGTCCAAGGTCGCCCTGGACGCCGCCGAGCAGTCCGCTGAAATCAGCCACAAGTGGACCCGTGAGACCCTGTCGAAGATGGCTCCGGTCGCCACCGTTAAGGACGAGCCCGCCGACTACGCTAAGTCGATGACCGACTTCGCCTCGGCCTCCGCCGAAGTTGCCGCCGAAAACATGGCCGCCTTCGCCGAGATCGCCAAGAAGGTCCAGATGGACACGGTCGAGATCATGATGGCCGCCGGTAAGGAAGCCCAGGAAGACGCGACCGCCGCTGTCAAAAAGGCGACCGCCGAAGCCACCACGGCCACCAAGAAAGCCGCTGCGACCGCCAAGTAAGGTCCGAGAGGATCGGTCCTCCGCAGAGCGCGGAGGACTGGCGCAGGTTCAGGGCAGGTCGCTATTTTCAGCGACCTGCCCTTTTCGTTTGCGCATTGCTGCGTGTGCGGTAGGCTTCTCTGCACCGCCAAACGAGAAGGCCCCGCAATGACGGACGATACGAAGCCGCTGCTCATCAAACGATATGCAAGTCGCCGGTTGTATAACACGGAAACCAGTGACTACGTCACGCTGGAAGACATCGCCGGCTTCATCCGCGCCGGGCGAGAGGTGCAGATTGTCGACCTGAAGTCAGGTGATGATCTGACCCGCTCCTACCTGCTGCAAATCATCGCGGAGCACGAATCGAAGGGCGAATCCGTTTTGCCCCTAGCGGTGCTCACGGATCTCGTCCGTTCCTACACGGGCGCGGCGCAATCGGTGGTGCCTGACTTCCTTGCCTCCAGCTTTGAGATGCTCCGATCCGGGCAGTCCAAAATGATGGAGAATATGACGGCCATTAACCCAATGGCGCAGATGCCCGGCGTCAAGGCCATGCAAGAACAGCAGGCAGCCTTCTTCAAGGCCATGACCGGCGGATGGGCCGGTGCACCCGGCAGCACCCTTCCGGAGGAGCCGAACGCACCGGAGGATGCCGATACCTCCAAGGAGGAGTTGGACGCCATCCGCAAGCAGTTGGCCGAGATGCAGGCGATGTTGTCTAAGATGAATAAGTAGGGTCCCGCAGGGCGCGCAAAATGAAGTCCGTCTTGGCGTCGGCATAATCTGCGCGCGCTGTTCCACGCTGGATGATCCGCTCCTTTTCTGCAGCATAGGCTGCGCGTAGGCCCGCATTGCGACGCAGCCGGTCGCGGAACGCCAACTGGTCTGCAAGGTCCGGCGCTCCGAGATCATAGACGTGCAGGTTGTGGGTCCGCAGACCATCCCGCATTCGAACGAACAATCGTCCGCTCCGGGGTCCTCGGTCTTCCCAACCGGTCCCCGTCAACACGTCTGCGAGGTCGTCGTGCTGTGCCAGCGGAAGCGCCGTCGCGAGGTCTAGGATGGGCTTTGCCGCCAACCCTGGCACCGCAGTGCTACCGATATGGTGCAGTACGGTGCCGCTGGGCAGATGCGCGGCTAGTTCGGTGCGGCAGGTATCGAAGGCGATGGCCCACTGGACGGAATACGGGCGCAGCGCCAGTGTGCCGGGGCGGAGCCCTAGGTCATCGCCGCTCACTGGGCGGGAACGTAGCGTTCCAACAAAAGCCGGACCGGAGCTTGCCCTTGCTCGCTGACCAGACGGACCGCCACCATGTAGCTGCCGGGCAGCAATCGGGTCGCGACGAAGCTGTCCAAGCCGACGGGACCATCGTCGTTTTCCGCTAGTCGCCGACCCAAACGATCAAAGAGGACGATTGCCGGATCCGCATCGTTGGTCCCGATCGCCTCCGCCACCAGGAGCCCACCTTCGGGCATCTCAAAGCGCAGCCATTGTGCCGCCGCGGTCGCCATCACGTCGCTGACGACGCTTGACTGGAGCGTGCCCAGATCCGTGATTGCCACATCATCGGTGGAGGTCGGCGCGAACTCGGCGGCATCCAGACGGCGCTTGCGGTCCGCGACTGGATCGAAGCTCACCAGGCCGACCGTGATATCGTGGGTCGATCCGTTCAGATCCTCGACTTCGACGCAGAAGTCGCCTGCGGGCAGCGGAGCGGTCATATCGATCCGGCTGTTCAACCCGTCAAAGTCGTCGTTCTCCGCAAGCTGGGTTCCATTCTCATCCAGCAACCGGATCAGAGGATCGCCCGTGACGCTGTCGGCGGTGATCGTTACCGGAGACGGGGCTGCCAGCGAAAAGGCCCATCCGGGGGCTGCGTCGACGTTGGCAGTGCCGCTGACGCCGCCGTCCAGCTGATCGGGTGTCAGGGCTCTGCCCAGATACGCTACCTCGGGTGAGCCGCAGGCACCGCCGCCGCCTTCGGGCGTCTCGGTTTGATCGGCACTGTCGGGGACGCCTGTCAGCAAGGGGGCCTGCGCCTGTGTTCCGATGCGGACGGCGACGTCCGTGACACCGCTTTCGTAACTTCGGGCGGCCAAGCAGTAGGTTCCGGCCGCCAAAGACATCTCGACCTTGCTGGCGAAGTTGCCGCCGGAATCGTCATCGGCGGCAACCTCCGTGCCTTCGGCGTCATAGAGTGCGAAGTAGGGATCGCCCGCCGGTCGGGCCGCCACCTCAACTCGGATACCCGCGTCCTCGGACAGCGTGAACATCCGCACGAGGTGCCCCGCGATGGGCACCTGACCGTCCGCATCGAAGGCCTCGGTTGCGGTGACGAGGTCCGATGCCTCCGGCGTGCCGCCGACCCATTCACCCACCAGACTTATGCCGCCGCAAATCGGGGCTTGTGCCAGAGCCGGGGCCGCAGACAGCGTCGCCAAGGCCGTGGCGGTCAAAAAGTACTTCATGGACGTTGTCTCCGTCGGGTGCCTGTTGATCGGAGGGTAGGCGGCGCAGAATGATCCAGCAACCCGAACCGACAGGACGCCATCGCGCGTCCTTCCTGCATCACCTCCCGGGAAAACGGCGGCTCACTTAACGAGACACTTCCCAACGGCCACGACCTGCAGGCACGGTTAATGCCTTAGGGGAGGAGATTATGGCCGCGGCTTTCTTCGGTGCGATTGCCGATGATTTCACGGGCGCGAGCGATCTGGCCGCGATGCTGTCGCGGGCGGGCGTTCCCGTCACGTTACGCATCGGTGTGCCTGTTGGGGATGAGGAGGCTTCTGCCTTCGAGGTCATCGCCCTCAAAATCCGAACGGCCCCAGTGGAAGATGCGGTGCATGAGGCCCGTGCAGCGCTCCGCTGGTTGCGCGATCAGGGGGCGAGGCGTGTCTTTTGGAAATACTGCTCGACCTTTGATTCCACGACGCGCGGCAATATTGGTCCCGTGGCCGATGCGCTGATGTCGGACCTGCGAACAGACGTCACGATCCATTGTCCTGCCTTCCCGGAAAACGGGCGCCGCGTGTTCATGGGCCGTTTGTTTGTTGGTGACCTGCCCCTCGATGAATCGCCCATGAAGGATCACCCTTTGACGCCCATGCGCGATGCCAGCGTGCCGCGCTTGTTGCGCCCACAGGTGAAGCGGGATGTTGGGCTCGTGGCCTTCCCGACGGTGCGGGCAGGGGTGGATGCGGTGTCCGCCACGCTCTCGGACGCCCGGGGGCACATGGTTGTCGATTCGGTGGAGGACACAGACCTCTCGACCCTGGCCCAGGCGGCACAGGACATGGCCCTGATCTGCGGCGGCTCTGCCATTGCGGAGCGCTTGCCAAAGATCTGGCGCGCCGGAGGTGCTTTGCCCCACACAGCGGCGGAGCCGATGCCGCCCGTGCGGGGTGGAAGGATCGTGCTGTCGGGGTCCTGTTCGGCGATGACACGGGCGCAAGTCGGGTCCTACCTGCGGCAGGCCAACGGCTACCGGCTGGACCCCCAGGAACTGTCGAAAGGTGGTTTGGCCGATGCGCGGGCCTGGCTGGTCGCGCAGCCCGCCGAGGCCCATAAGATCATCTTCGCAACCGCCGAACCCAAAGCCGTTCAAGCCGCGCAGGACGCGCTCGGCGTGGCGCGTGCAGGGGCCTTGGTCGAGGATGCGCTGGCCCAACTGGCCCGAGACGCCATCGATCGCGGCATCGGCCAGATCGTTGTCGCAGGTGGTGAGACCAGCGGTGCCGTGACCCGCGCCTTGCAGGTGGATCGCCTGCGGGTCGGTCCGGAGATCGCCCCAGGGGTTCCCTGGTGCTTTGCCGGGGACGGTGTGGCCATTGCGCTGAAGTCGGGGAACTTCGGAACCGAAACTTTCTTTGCCGAAGCTTTTGAAATGCTCGAACCAGGGGGTTCCGTCGCGGCGCGGTAAGGGTATCCTGGCGCGCGTGACACAAGGTAATCCCGCCTCCTCCTGCCCCAATTGCGGGGCCGCCTTGCCAGAGATGCTGGCCCACGCCCGTATGGTGAACTGCGAGTTCTGTGGCTCCTCTGTGGTGTTGGAGGATGCGGTCCTTCGCAAGGCGGGCGAGGCGGGCGAGATGTTGGAGGCGCCGGAGTTGATCGGAATTGGCGTCCCCGTAGAGTTGGGCAGCCATGGGGCATTCGTCGCGTCCGGGCACGTGCGCTACGACTATGGGCGCGGTCACTGGGATGAATACCACGGGACGCTGGGAACCACGGGGGGCCTCGCGTGGGTCTCCGTCGACGAAGGTGACGTTGTTCTGCAACGGGAGGTTCCGCCAAGCCGTATGCCCCAAGGCGGGCGGGAGGTGTTTCGCCTGGGCGCGGAGGTCTCCTCTAACGGCGTGTTCTATGCCTGTTCCGAGGTGAGCAATGCCAAGGCCATCGCCTTTCGCGGCCAACTGCCCGAGCCGGTTGCCATCGGCGATACCCATTTGTTTGCCAACTTTTCTGGACCGCGTGGAGCGTTCCTCTCTGGCGAAATCTGGGATGGGGGCATTGCCTGGTTTGCCGGGCATTGGATCGACCCCTTTGATGTGCGGCGGGTCCTATGACCGGCACGATCAGCGCCATCAACTGCACCAATTGCGGTGCCGGGCTTGAGGTTCTGGGCGGGGGCAGGGTGGTCACCCAGGTCTGCGGCTATTGCGGAGCGCGGTTGGATGCGACAGACGCTTACGCCGTCCTGTCGGTTCATGCGGGGCTGAAGCGGCCGGAGACGCCGTTCAAACTCGGCATGACAGGTCAGATCGATGGCGTGACCTTTACCATCATCGGCATCCTGGGCTTGCAAGAGGCTTGGGACGGTGGCGTGGCCCATTGGGTCGACCACATCCTGTATTCACCGACCCATGGCTATGCTTGGCTGACATTGGAAGACGGTCATATCCTGTTGACGCGCAAGATACGGGATTGGCCCGACGGCTCCTTCGTCACGGACCGTGACGTCGCCCGCGCCGAGACGCGCCCCAGTCGGTTCTGGCGCGGAGAGACCTACGTCTATTACGCCACCACGAATTGGAAGGTCGACTTCGTCGAGGGCGAGTTCACCTGGCGCCCCGAGGTCGGACATCGCGGGACCTCGATCTCGCTCATGCCCGAGGGGCGGTTCAGCGACCACATGATTGCTTATGCCCACTCGGAGGAGCGGGAGATCGAAACCACCCGCTACTTTCCAGAGGCTGCGGCGGCCTTTGGGGTAGAGCTGCCTCGTCCTTCCAAGGTCCATGCCCTCCAACCCTATGAGCCTGCGCCGGGCAAACGGTTCTATGCCAGCTGGTTTGGTGTTCTGACCGTGATCTCCGTGCTGCTGGCCATCATCGTGATGGAGGGCGGCGGGCGCGAGGTTCTGTTCCAAGGCACACCGGATCAACTGCCACCCAGCTTGACCATTCCGATCGCGGTTGTGGATCGTCCCGTTGGTTTGCAATTCTACCAGGATCTCAGTCAGGCTTGGGCGGAATACGAGATGACCATCGTGGATCCCACGGGGCAAGTCTTGGCCGAGACGGGGCGGGCGATCAGCTATTACTCCGGCGGGTCGGGCGACGATGCCTGGAGCGAGGGCAGCCGCTACGAAAGCCTCGTATTCCAGCCGACGGTCTCGGGCGATTACCGCCTCGATGTGGCCCTGGCCGAGGCCTCGCCCCGCGCCCAGCCGGCGCCCCTGCGCTTGACCTTGCAGGAGGGACAGGGCGCGTCGATCTGGACCTGGGGCGCGGCGGCTTTGTTCGGGATGGCCACGCTCTGGACGCTGTCATCTAGCTGGCGGCATCGCATGCTGCGCTGGAATGGCAGCGATTGGGTCGAAGAGGACGACTGACGGATGGGCACGCGCATCATAGTCATGGCTATCTCGCTTCTGATCCTTGGGGGGGCGGGCTATGCCTCCTGGTATGGGATCGGAGCGGTCAGTTCTGACACGGGTGTCGGCTCGGTCCGCACAGGCTCCGGCGGCGGCGTTGGCGTGGCCCGCGTGCGGGTGAAGTAGAAACTTGGAAGGGGGCGGCATGGCTGCGTTCGAGAACATCATCTTTGCCGAAGTGGTCGGCACGATCTTTTACTCCTTTTTCGGCCTCTTCCTGATGCTGGCGTGTTGGTGGTTGATTGAACTGCTGACGCCCTTCAGCCTTCGGAAAGAGCTGGAGGAGGACCAGAACATGGCCATCGCCATTGTCATGGGCGCCATGTTTCTTGCCCTTGCGATCATCATCGCGGCCGTGATCCGCACCTGACCGCCGGACGATCTGTGCGATGACTTTGGCCCCGGCCCGCGCGACCGAAGTCTGGCTGTTGGCGACCACCCTTGTGGTGGCCGTTGCGGGCCTGATCTATGAGCTGATTGCGGCGACGGTCTCCAGCTACCTGCTGGGGGACTCGGTCCGGCAGTTTAGCTTTGTGATCGGGATCTTCCTGTCGGCCATGGGTGTGGGCGCCTGGGTGTCCCGGTTCGTGACAGACCCTGTCGCCGGTTTCGTGCGAGCGCAGATTGGTTTGGGCCTGATTGGTGGCTGCGCGGCGCTGGTGACCTTTTACGCCTATGCCACGGTCGGCAGCGTGGCCTTGCCGTTATATGGGGCGCTGATCGCGGTCGGCGTTCTGTCGGGGATGGAGATCCCGCTCCTGGCCCGCATCCTGAAGGACATCGGCGCGGGTCAGTTTCGGTTCGAAAACGTCCTGTCAGTGGATTACCTGGGCGCGCTTGTGGCCTCGCTGGCGTTCCCGGTGCTGATCGTGCCGCACCTGTCCCTCGTGGCGGCGGGACTGGTGTTCGGCCTGCTCAACTTGGCTGTGGCGGGGGGGACGCTGTGGCTGTTCCGCCACCGCTTGGGACGGGCGACGTGGGGCGGTTGGGGCCTGTCCACGGCCCTGGTGCTGGGCGCGCTGGCGTGGTCGGGGCCCATCGCCGGGGCCCTGGACGCGCGCCTTTATGAGGATGAGATCGTCCTGAACACACGCTCGACCTATCAACAGATCACCGTGACGCGGTTCCAGGGCCGCACGCGGCTGTTTCTGGATGGGGCCGTGCAGTTCGATACGGGCGACGAACACCGATACCACGAACCGCTGGTTCATCCGGCGATGGCCCAGGCGCCCCGCCGGGCAAGGGTGCTTGTCATGGGAGGGGGCGATGGCATGGCCGTGCGCGAGGTGCTGCGCTGGCCAGACGTGGAGGCCGTCACCTTGGTCGATCTGGATCCGGACGTGACGCGCCTGTTTCGGGACCGGGACGATCTGGCTGGATTGAATGGCTTCGCTTTGCGAGACCCACGGGTGGAAGTGGTCAATGCCGACGCCTTCACATGGGTCCGGGATACGGAGAGCGCCTATGACGTCGCGATCTTGGACCTGCCTGACCCGAAAAACCTCTCGCTGTCGCGTCTTTATACGGCGGAGTTCTACCGCCTCTTGGCGGCGCGTCTGTCGGCACAGGGAATCGTGGTGACCCAGGCGGGGTCCCCCATGTTCGCGGCGGATGCCTTTTGGATCGTGGCGGAGACCCTGGGGCAGGAATGGTCGGTGACCGCTTACCAGTCATATGTGCCCAGCTTTGGTCTCTGGGGGTTCGCCATGGCACGTCCCACCGGAATGGTCCCGCGTCAGGCGCCTTACCCGAGTGACCTTCGCCACCTGACCCCGCAGGTCTGGGCCGCGTCCCAAGTGTTCGATCCCGACACGGGGCCGCGCCCGGTGCCGGTCAACACGCTGTCCACCCATCCGCTGCCGCGGGCGTATGAGGCGGGTTGGAACGCTTGGTTCCGGTAGCTCGCCGCCTGTCCCGGCACCTGGGCCAACCCCTCAGTCTTGGGGTAGGGGCAGCGAAACACCTCGCTCTAGCACGCGTCTGTCGGACCGCGAAGGACGCAACACGCGGTCCAAGTGGTCCGCAGCGACCTCGACCTTGGCCGCGCCACACATGAACAGGTCCAACGCCGCATAGGATTGCTCGGGCCAGGTGTGGATTGTGATGTGGCTCTCCGCCAGCAGCAGAACACCCGTGACGCCCCCGCCCTCAAAGGGATGGAAATGGGCTGACAAAACGGTTGCCCCGGCCGCTCGGGCGGCGCCGTGCAAGGAACGTTCCACGGTCGCGGGGTCGGTGATGCCGCCCCAATGTTCCAGGATGAGGTGACGGCCGATCATCGCTCGATCGGGATTGTGACGGGGCCATCGTTAATCAGGTGAACCGCCATGTCCGCGCCGAACCGACCCGTCTCGACCGGCACCCCTTGGTCGCGCAGGGCTGACACAAACCGTTCGTAGAGGCGCTCGCCTTCCTCGGGTGGGGCCGCGTCCGCGAAGCCGGGACGGTTCCCGCGCGACGTATCTGCGGCCAGCGTAAACTGGCTGACGACCAGAGCGCTTCCCTTGGTGTCGAGAACGGAGCGGTTCATACGGCCCGTCTCGTCGCGAAAGATCCGCAGCTTGGCGATCCGCCCCGCCAGAGCATCGGCGTTCGCCGTCGTATCGCCCCCCATGGCGCAGACGAGGATCAATAGGCCGGGACCCGTGGCGCCGACAGTCTGGCCATCGATATCCACGTGTGCCTCTTGGACCCTTTGCACAACCGCTTTCATGTCGCGGCCAACTCCGACGCCCAGGGCGGGTTTGCCCCCGCCCGCCCGACCGTGATGGCCGCCGCTTGTACCCCAAGCGTCAGGGCGTTGCGCAGGACCTTCTCGGACGGGACGGATTTCGTAAGCGCGCCCGCCCGCTGTAGTCCGGCCAGAAAGCCCGCGTTGAACGTATCGCCCGCGCCGACGGTATCGACGACCTCGACCCGTTCGGCTGGAACCTGCACCCGACCGGTCCGGGTGATCGCTGTCACGCCCTCGGATCCTTCTGTCAGGCACAGAATGCCCACGCCTAGCGATAGAATATCCTCCGGCGCCATGCCGAGCCATGCCAGATCCTCGTCCGATACCTTCACGATATTCGCCGCCGCCAACATCCGCTCCATCCGCGCGCGGAAGGTCGCTTCGTTGCGTATGAAGCCCGGACGAATATTGGGGTCGAGCATGATCGGCAGATGCGCGTGCCCCAGGGCCAACCCCTCGTAGGTTTGGGCACAAGGTTCTACCGCGAGGGAGATGCCGCCAACGAACAGCGCGGTGACATCAGACATCTCGGGCAGGTCGGCAGGGGCCACCATTCGGCCAGCCGTGTTTTCGTCATAGAACGCATAGTCCGCATGGCCATCTGTCAGGGTCACGAAGGCCAGCGTCGTGGGTCGGTCATGGACTGCGGCGCGGTTCACAACTTGAGAGGCGGCTAAATCCGCCGCCAGTCTTGCGCCAAACAGGTCGTCGGACAGACCGGTGAACAGGCCCACCGGCGCCCCCAGCCGCCCGAGTGCGATGGCGGTGTTAAAGACCGCGCCCCCCGTCTGGGGCAAAAACCCGGGACCATCGGCCGTGTCTCGCGGCAACATGTCGATCAGGGCTTCGCCCGCGCACAGGATCATGACCTTTCCTCCCGGTTTTGCTCGGCGTACCGCCCACGTGACGTCGCGGCCAGTACGTCACCGTCCCTTTGTGATGCAGACCGGCGCTTTGGTGTTTAGCCACCCTGATAGAGGACTGCTGCGATGCCTGCCACGATGATGGCGGCGATGACGGCGAGTGCGATTTTGATCGCGGAATAGGGCCGCTCTCCCTGGACACGTCCGGACTGACCGTTGACCACAAAGCGGTAGGATTTGCCCCGGTACTTGTAGGCCGCGACCCAGACCGGCAGCAGCACATGCTTGAAAGTGACCGCGGACATTTGGGTTTGCAATGCGTCGATACGCTGCTGATCGCCTCCAATATCCATGCGCACGTCGCGGGCGATGACTGCATCCATCCGCGCTTTGGCTTCGGCTAGGCCGTCTTTCAGGTCTATGGAGTAGGCCTCGGCCCGAAACCCGGCGAGGTACTGTGGGGCATAGGGTGCCAGCCCCGCCAGGTCCCAAGGCTCCAGCGCATCGGTATGCTGCTTTGGCAATGAGGTGGAGGCCAGGACCAGGACATCGTCAAAAAACCGGGCGACCCGGCCCCGTTTTGGGGTCCAGCGGATCTTGGGCACCCGCACCTGTTGGGGTTTGCCGTCCCGCATGACCGTTCGTGTGACGTAGTAGGTATCGCCGCGCTGGCCGCGATAGGCCGTCTCTGTCTGGGCGTCGATTGTCCAAAAGGGGACATAGATGCCCGACATCTTCTGTCCCTTGCGCGCATATTTCTGCAGGCCATTGGGCGCAAACCAGAGACTGCCGAGCCAGGCGTCCATGGCGTCATGGGCCTCCCGCTCCTCCAGGACAAAGGGGCCCACGGCGGCGGGTTTGATATGCCGGTTGGTGCCCGTATCCGTGACAACCGGCGTGGCGCAGAACGGACATTCGGCGGCATGGACAGCGGGGTCGAACTCCACCTGGGCGGCGCAATTCGGACAGGACAGCACGCGGGTGACCTCTTCCTCGGCATCGCGGGCGGCTGTGTCCAAGCCTTTGCGGATGTCGATTTCCTGGATCGCGCCGGGGCTTTGTCTGCGCAGGGCCTCGACGTTGCCGCAGTGGTCGCAGATCATCCGATCATCGCCTGGATCGAACCGCATGTCCCCGCCGCAAGCGTCGCAGGGAAAACGATGTTCTTCCGTTTGGGGCGGCGGCGGTGGGGCGGGGCGGCCCCCCACGGTCGGGACCTTCATAGGAACCTCTGGAGCGGTTTCGGCGTCATGATGCGTAAGGCGTTATCGCGCAACCGAACATGGCGCCAGATGTGATAGGCGGCATGGAAGGCAGCAACCGCACCGAGGCCGTAGAACTCGACCGTATGGATGACCCCAACCCAATGGTTTGCAGTCTCCAGCCCCAGGGGCGGTGCGATGGGTAGGACGGTTCCAGCCATGAGAACGCGCGAGGCCGTGAGGCCCAGCAGAAAGCCGGTGAACGCCACACCGAACAGCCCCCAAATCAATGTCAGATGCAGGGGCCTATGGATCTGTCTTGCCCGTCCCGTCAGCTTTGGGCCGGGCCGAGACGCGAGACCGCGCCACAACAGGTCTGCCGTCCAGATCAAGGCTAGGGTGACGAAGATCAGACCGAAGACCGAATGCAGCGTAATCGCCCAGCTGCCAACGCGGGCCACATCAGCAGGGGTGACCACAAGAAACCAAACGAAAAAGGGCACAACCGTCCAGTGGAGGACCTTGAGGGCGGCACGTCTGGTGGGCATCTGCATGGTTCGGAGTGTGCCGCGAGACCCTCCCTTTGGCTAGGGGGGCTGACCGGCGCGGCGCCTGGGACGTCCCGTGGAGGGGGCTTTGCCCCCGCCTTGCGGCCCCCCAGCATATTTGGGGAACATCGAATGGGGGCGGTCGCGTTAACCTTAACCGAAGGTGAGCGTCGGTTAGTGTAGGACTTTCGGTGTCATGCGGCGGATGCAGCCATCGCCTAAGACGCTGGAGCGCCAGAGGTTGAAAACGCCGTGCAAGGCCCCGAAGCCGAGTGTCCCGATGAGCAAGCTGCGCGCGGCTGGTATATCGAGGAGGGCGAGGACCGCGCCTGCACCGTAGAGGATCAGCAGCGCGACGTGGGAGGCTTGCGGGACGCGGCGGAGCCAACCGGTCAGGGCAGGCGACGCGCCCCCTCGCAGGCCCCAGATCACCGTGATGGCGATCCAACCGGCGGCGTGACCGGCCAGTGCCCAGCTTGGCAAACTGCCCACCAACCAGGCGACGATAACCGGCAGGGTGGCCCAATGCAGCGCCATCACGATTGGGCGCAGGGCCTGGGGACCTTTGGCAGCCATGGCGCGGCGTCGCGTTAAATGCCGGGGGGCGGTGGGGGCGGCATCACCGTGAAGAGTTGTGCCAACTCATCCACGTCATCGGCCTTTTTCCAGCCATCCTGGCCTTGGGTCCAGACGTAGGTTTCGCGCGTCACCTCGCCATCGGTGACCATACGGCCAAGGCGCGCCTTGCTGAAGGGGCCCTTGGTCGCGCCGCCTTCGGCAATATGCCAGACATGTTCGACCGGCGGGGGTGGCGGCGCAGGGGCGGCCGCCGCAGGCTGGGGGGCGGCGCCCCAGGGGCCGGGGTTTGCCATTTGCTGGGCCATTCCCATGCCCATTCCCATGCCAAGTCCGGCCCCCATACCGGAGTTGGGCGTGGCGGCTGCGGTCTGCATGGCCTCCGCCGTGGCATATTGCTGGTACTTGGACAGATCGCCCAGGACACCCATCGAGGTGCGTTTGTCCAAAGCCTCCTCGACCGCCGGGGGGAGCGACACGTTCTCGATGTAGAGTTCCGGAACAGCCAGACCGTAATCGGCGATGGTCGCGCTGATCTGTTCGGCGACGATCTTGCCGAGGTCGTCGGTATTGGCGGCCATATCCAGGACGGGGATCCGGCTGCCAGCCAGGGCGCGGCTGGCCGATTGTACGATCATATTGCGGATCTGGTATTGGATCTCGTCGCGGGTGAATTCGCCGTCGGTGCCGACGATCTCGGTCATGAACTTCGCTGGATCGGCGACCTTAATTGTGTAGGTCCCGAAGGCCCGCAAGCGGACCGGACCGAACTCCGGATCGCGCAGGGTGATGGGGTTTTTCGTGCCCCACTTCAGGTCGGTCATCCGGGTCGTCGAGACGAAATAGATCTCGGATTTGAAGGGCGACTTGAAGCCATGATCCCAGTGCTGGAGCGTGGTCATGATCGGCATGTTGTTGGTCTCAAGCATGTAGAGACCGGGCAGGAATACATCTGCCAATTGGCCTTCGTGGATGAAGACCGCCGCTTGCCCCTCGCGAACCGTGAGCTTGGCGCCGTATTTGATCTCGTGCCCGTGGCGTTCGAACCGGTGGACCAGCGTGTCACGGCTGTCGTCGGTCCACTCGATAACGTCGATGAACTGACCGGATAGGAAATCAAAGATGGGCATGGGTCTCTCCTCGCGGCGTCGCACAGGGTGATATAGGCATTCGCTGCGTCTGTTGAAACAAATCGCGGGTCACAGGCGCCCGCTCACGAGTTCCCGGGCGATTTGTTGGACGATGGGGCGGGCCTCGTCCGCTGTCATGCCGACCGACAGGCGGCGGTCATAAAGAATGCGCAGCAGCAACTCATCGTGGCGGGTCAATAAGGCGAATTCTTCGTCGTCATTGAAGATCGAGGGCCGCACGGCAGGGCTGTCATTGGCAAGGCCAAGCCCCTGGGCGATTTCCTCGTGATAGCAGGCCTGCCGCATGAGATCCGGATGCTCCGTGCGGATCAGCGAAATCGCGGAGACATAGGTGTTTGGGTTTGCCGAGGTCGAAGAGGCATAGACCGCGCAATAGGTCGATTTGCCCAAGCCAGTGATCTCCGCGACCGTGCTCCGGCTCAGGCCGGGTTCAGCGGCGCTGATCTGCGGGCCGAGGGTGCGTTGTTCGTCGAGGTTGACGATGAAGAGATGGTAGTTCCCACCAGAATTTACGACGTTGATGGGATGGCCGCTCACCCGGCGCAGTCGTGCGACGTAGGACCGGACTGTCGCGGAGTCTTGCGCCCGGCGATCCGCGCTGACCGATGCGCCAAAGTGGAGTTGCACCCGGACGGGAACAGCCCAGCGGCGCAATTGTGCGCGGCTCTGCTGCGCCACGTAGCGACCGCCCACCTGCACGTATTCTGAAAACAGGGCGATGCGTTCAAAGTTGCGGGCCAAGGTGTCGGGGCCAAAGGCCGTGTCTGGCCCACCCCCGTCGGTGCGCAACAGCCCCTCTGTCAGCAGGCGTTGCTCCAACCGCCGGTAAAACAGCGCAGCGGAAATGCTGGCCCTGGAGGGCGGTACCGCTTCCGGGGCTGGCGGCGCAATGGCTGGCCGCGCGGTCGGCACGGGCGAGGGGGCGACAGGCGGCGCGACGGCCGTGGGCTGACACGCGGCCAGGAGTCCGGCCACCGCACCGCAGAGAACGAGGCGGTCGATCATTATGTGGCGGGAACCGCAGTTCCAGCGTTGTCGCCCGTCCCGTCGCCACGCGCCTTGGCTGATGCCAAGGTCTCGCGGAGGTCTTTCTCCATCGTTTCCAACTCGCGCTCGGCCTCCGCGCGGCGGGCTTTCCCCTCATCCGCGATCTGGAGGCTTTCATTGATGGTGGCGACCAAGTCTTCGTTGGCCTGGCGGACCGCTGCGATGTCGAACACGCCACGCTCCATTTCCGTGCGGACGACCTTGTTGGCTTCCCGCAGGTTCTTGGCGTTGGCCGTCAGCAACTCATTCGTCAGGTCGTTGGCATCGCGCACCGCCTCGGCGGCCTCGCGGGAGCGTTGGATGGTCACGGCCTGGGCCAGTTGCGTTTCCCAAAGGGGCACCGTGTTGACGAGGGTGGAGTTGATCTTGGTGACCAGGCTCTTGTCGTTTTCCTGGACCAGCCGGATTGAGGGCAGGGACTGCATCGTCACTTGGCGCGTCAGTTTCAGGTCATGGACGCGGCGTTCTAGGTCGTCGCGGGCGGCGCGCAGGTCGCGCAATTCCTGGCTGCCGATCATCTTGTCGTCTTCGGGCAAGGCCGCGACCGCCCTTTCCTTGGCGGGGATGGTCGTGGCGTCCAACTCTGCCAGTTTGGCCTCGCCGGCGGAGATATAGAGGCCCAGTTGCTCATAGAAATCGAGCGTCTTTTCATAGAGTTTGTCGAGGGATTTTATGTCCTTAAGCAGCACGTGCTCATGCTTGAGCAGGTCATCGGTCACCTTGTCGATTTGCCCCTGAACGTCCTCGAACCGGGACACGAACTTGGAAAACGGTGCGGCGCGACCCATCAGTTTTTCCCAGAACGATTGTTTGCGGCGCACGTCCAATTCGCTAACCGAGAAGCCCCGGATGGTGGACACGATGGACCGGAGGCTGTCGCCCGCAGGCCCGACATCTTTGTTCTTGACGTCCGCGAGCATGGCCTGGCTGATCTGCTGCAGCTCCACTTGGGCACCGGAGCCGAATTCGATGATCGACTGCGTATTGGTCATGTCGATCTCGTCCATCCTTTTGCGGATGTCCTCGGCGACGGGGGCAGGGGCTTGGTCCAGGGAAACGATATCCGTGCCGGGCTCGGCCAATGTGTTGGCGGCTGCGGCCTCCACGTCCTGGGTGATCGCTGCGGCTTCGCTGCGGGTCTTGGTGTCCATGTGCTTACTCCCCGGTGGGCAGGCCATCTCGTTTCAGACGGTCCCGCAGAACTTCAATTTCAACGTCCAGATCGGTCCGATCCGTAATCAGCAATGTCTCTCGTTTGGCTTCCATCCCCCGCTCCAGATCATCGAGCAGAGCGAAGTAGTCAGCCTTAACGGCGGCGTCTTTGGTCTGGGCGTAGACGTCCGCGAACTTGGCCGTCGCGTCCCGTGCCCCCATCAGGTAGACGCCCAGATACTTGCGCGCCGTCGACAGATCGCGGGGGTCGTCTTCGACCGCGCGAAACATCTCTCGGGCTTGCGCGATGACCAGGTCAACGCGCCGTTCGGCCTCCCGGTCGCGGGCGCGCAGGACAGCGTCTTTCATCGCGGCCAAGTGCTTTTCGGCCTCTTCGATGGTGCGGGCGACGCGATCGGTCTGGAAGGCATCGACCCCCTCCATCCCCTTGTCCCGCATCGGATCGAGCCCAAAGGCGGTCAGGTGCAGGCCAAGCGCGACGGCCCCGTAGACCACAGCAGCCAGCAGGCCCGATAACCCGGTCATGGAGCCGAGCGCGACGCCCAAGCCCACAAGCACGCCGCCCAAGATTTTGCGCGGAACGGCGGGGCGGCGGGCGATCTTGCGAGTGGTCCAAGCGGCCTCGGCCTTCAAGCCTTCGCGCGTCACGACAGCACCCGCAAAGATCGCCGCGCCGGACAAAAGATTTCCCGCGAGGGCAATGGCCCCGTCCTGCATCAGCGAGGTCGCCACTGGCAGGATGGCAAGGCCCATGAGCACCTGGATTCGCGCGCGTCCGGGCAGGGGCGGCGCGAGCGCGGGCGCCTTTGCTGCTTGCCCAGGGGAGGGCGCGTCGGGGCTGTATTTCCCGCCGAATCGCTGCGCCATCGTCAGAGAACCCCGCCGTCCAAGACGCCCAATCCGGCCAATGCAACCAATGCAGCCAAAGCGATAAAGGCTGTCTTCTGCAGGCCGGTTACGTTCATTGGGGTCTCTCCTGTCGTTGGGACATACCCTAGATCACTTGGGGGTCCCCTTGCCAGTGCGCAAACGGGCTCAGGCGACGGTGGTCTCGCCCGGGTTCGCTGCGCGTCTTACGACTTGCCGCCAAACAGCCGTGCGCGAGCAGCGGCGTCGTGGGTTTCGCCTCGCTTGTCCGCCGCCAGTGCGCGGCCCGCGATGACCGCCGGGCGCGATCCAACCTCGTCCAACCAGCGGGAAAGGTTTGGTTTATCCTCCAGCGTCTGCCGCTGCCCTTCCCAAAGCGAGGCCCAGCCCCAACACGCGATGTCAGCGATGGAGTAGAAGTTCCCGGCCAGATAGCGATGTCGGTCCAATTGGGTGTCCATCACACGGTAAAGCCTGGCCGTTTCGGTTTTGTAGCGGTCCTTGGCGTAGGGCAGGTCTTGGGGTGGGTCCATCTGCGGGGCGTATTTCCAGAAATGGTGGGTTTGACCGGCCATGGGGCCGAGGCCCCCCATCTGCCACATCAACCATTGATCCACGGAAACCCGGTCGCGGTCCGTGTTGCCGTAGAACTGGCCCGTTTTGCGCGCCAGATATTGGAGGATCGCCCCGCTCTCAAAAATGTTGATCGGTGCGTCGTCCGGCCCGTTGGGGTCGGTGATCGCTGGCATCTTGTTGTTGGGAGACACCTTTAGGAACGCCGCGTCGAACTGATCCCCCGCGCCGATGTCGATCAAATGCGTTCGATAGGGCAGCCCCATCTCTTCCAGCGCAATGGAGATCTTCCAGCCGTTGGGCGTGGGCCAGAAATACAGGTCAATGGGCGATGTCATCTTGGTCTCTCCGCCGGATGAATCTGAGCAGTACCCTTCGGAGCACGGCGCCCGATTGCAAGGCCTCGGTGATCGCGTCTTCGTGTGTGGTCGTGTTTGGTCGTGCTTGACCCGATGGGGTAGGCGCTCTAAGCGGCTGCGGGAGGGGATTTGTACCGGATTGCGGCCCTCGGGACGGCGCAATGCCGGACGAATGAAACCCGCTAAAGAGGCTTTGTGGACGCGGTTGCGGCCCCACCGGCTTTCCGACAGGTGCGTTTGACCCAAGGCCCAAAGGAGGCCCGCCATGAAGGATAACACGTCCAAACCCCGTTCCCCGCGCACCCTCGCCGTCCATGCCGGCACCCGCCGGTCGCAATACGGCGAGGTCAGTGAGGCGATGTTCCTGACCCAGGGCTTTGTTTATGAGACGGCGGAGGCGGCAGAGGCACGGTTCCTCGACGCTACCCGGGAAGAGTTCATTTACGCCCGCTACGGCAACCCGACCGTCGCCATGTTCGAAGACCGCATCGCTGCCTTGGAGGGCACCGAAGACGCCTTCGCCACGGCCTCGGGCATGGCCGCCGTAAACGGCGCGCTGGTGTCGATGCTCGCGGCTGGGGACCATGTGGTCGCCGCACGGGCTTTGTTTGGGTCGTGCCTGTACATCTTGGAGGAGGTGCTGCCGCGCTACGGCGTCGAGGTGACCTTGGTGGATGGCACCGACCTGGAGGCTTGGCGGGAGGCGATCCGCGCGGACACAAAGGTTGTCTTCTTCGAAAGCATCTCGAACCCCGCGTTGGAGGTCATCGATATCGCCGCCGTATCGGCCTTGGGCCACGCGGTCGGGGCGACGGTCATCTGTGACAACGTCTTCGCCACCCCAACCTTTAGCCGGGCGGTGGAACTGGGTGTCGACGTTGTCATCTATTCCACGACGAAACACATCGACGGGCAGGGGCGCTGCCTGGGCGGCGTGATCTGCGGAACGCAGGAGTTTGTGCGCAAGACGGCTGAACCCTACCTGAAGCATACGGGCGCGGCCATGTCGCCCTTCAACGCCTGGATCATGCTCAAGGGGTTGGAGACGCTGGATTTGCGCGTGCGCGCCCAGGCCGATACCGCGTTGCGCCTGGCCCAGCGGCTAGAGGGGCACGGGAAACTGGCACGTATCCTCCACCCCCATCTGGACACACACCCTCAGGCCGCCCTCGCGCGGAGCCAGATGGAGCGGGGCGGAACGGTCCTCGCCATTGATCTGGCCGGTGGGAAGGACGCGGCGTTTCGGTTTCTCAACGCCCTGGAGATCGTTGTGATTTCCAACAACCTCGGCGATGCGAAATCCATCGCGACCCACCCGGCAACGACAACGCACCAACGCTTGCCCGATGACCAAAAGGCGGCGCTGGGCATTACGCCTGGTTTGATCCGTTTGTCGATCGGTTTGGAAGATGCGGACGACCTGATCGCTGACGTGCTGGACGCCCTGGCCGTCGCATGACGCCGCTGCGAGAGGTCCGCACCGCGCGGCCCGCCGACATGCCCGCCCTGGCGGAGATCTTTTGGGCCGCCGTCCAAAGGGGCGCCGCGCCCCATTACACACAGGCGCAGCGCGATGCTTGGTTGCCGCGCGCGCTGACCGCCGAAGAGATGGCGCAGCGTGTGGCCGGACAGTTGGTCCTTGTGGCGGAAGATCATGGACAGGTCGCCGGGTTCATGTCGTTGCGCGCCGACGGTTACTTGGATCTGGCCTATGTCCTGCCCGAGATGCGTGGGACGGGCCTGGCGGGCATGCTTTTGGCGGTCGTGGAAAACCAAGCTTATGCCGCCAAGCTCGACCGGCTGTCCACCCGTGCCAGCGCCTTGGCTTGCCCGTTCTTTGCCCGGCACGGCTGGCAAGTTGTGGCCCCCGCGCCCCAGGTGCGGGCGGGGATCACATTGCCAGCGACAGATATGATCCGTCTGATTGCGCCTGCGTTCGCACGGTCCGCGTAACCGACGCGTCGGAAAATCTTGACCAATTTGATTAACTTCTGATCCAGCCTGGCGGTTCCCCCGTAAAGATGAATGCGAGGGTTGAGAAGTCGGCGGGAGGGGCCCACCTTCACCATTCCACGCGCGAACCGAAGGGAGGGACGCATGAACGTCCACGCACCGGATATTGACCGCCACCCCACCGAGGAAGAGGCCCAGGCTGCCCTGGCAGTTCTTCGACGGTATGCCGACAGCGGCCAGACCCCCAAAGTGGGGCTCTACCCCGATCTTCTCCGAACCTATCCTGATCTCACGGTTGATGCCGCCTATCGCGACACGCTTCCCGATCTTCAGAACGGTCCTGCGTCCCTGATCCGCGGCGAAGACCGTGCGATCCAGCACGTGGGGATCTCCAACTTTCGTTTGCCGATGCAGGTCGGGACACGCTCTGGCCCCCACCTGGCCGAGGTTTCCGTGACCGGCACCGTCAGCTTGGAGGCCGGGAAGAAGGGCATCAACATGTCGCGCATCATGCGCAGCTTCTACCGCCATGCCGAACGCCTGGTGGGCTTCGACGTGGTCGAGGCCGCGTTGGACGACTATCTCGCGGACCTCGACAGTTTCGATGCTCGCTTGCTCCTTCGGTTTTCTTTGCCGTTGCAGGTCGAAAGCCTCCGCTCCGGCCTGACGGGTTGGCAATACTATGACATCTCAATGGAGGTCGTGCAGACGGGTCAGACGCGCCGCCGCGTGCTGCATCTGGACTACGTCTATTCGTCGACCTGCCCCTGTTCCTTGGAACTGTCAGAGCATGCTCGTCAGACGCGCAACCAATTGGCGACGCCCCATTCGCAACGGTCGGTGGCCCGCCTATCGGTGGAGGTCACCGGTGATCTGGGCATTGAGGACGTCATCGAGATGTGCCGCGCCCAGGTCCCGACCGAGACCCAGGTCATGGTGAAGCGTGAGGACGAGCAGGCCTTTGCGGAGTTGAACGCCGCCAACCCGATCTTTGTCGAGGACGCGGCCCGTCTGTTTGCCGAAGGGCTGACCGCGCTGCCCGGTGTCGGCGACTATCGAGTGGTGGCCAGCCATCAGGAAAGCCTCCACAGCCACGACGCGGTGTCCGTCCTGACCCAGGGGGATCTGTTTGCCGCGGATACCTTGGAGCCACGCCTCTTCGGCACGCTGGTTCACCCCGGCTGAACTCTCAACACCTGGGTGGGCGCTGGTGCAACCTTGACGCAGGTGCCCCCCTTGTGCCTTTTAGAGGCCTGGGGCTGCGCACGCCCCGTAGCAGGTCTGCCAGCTGTCACATGCCGGTGACCCAAGTCGCGCATCCACTGACACCGTGTTTACGGAGGATGCCCCTTGGCCGACCTGTTTATCTCCCCCGCTGCCTTAGCAGCTCGCCTACACCGCGCCGATGCGCCCGCGATACTCGACCTGCGCGATGCCACAGATGCCGTAGCCGACCCGCGCGTCATCCCTGGTGCTGAACAGGTCCCCCTCGATGCCTTGGACCGCTGGCCTCGGCCGTGTGGTCCCGTCGTTGTCACCTGTCAAAAAGGGGGGAAGCTCAGCCAGTTGGCCGCCGGGCTGCTGCGCACTGATGGCCTGGATGCCCGGACGATGCGGGGCGGGCATCTGGCTTGGGTGGCGGCTGGGCATCCCGTCTGCCGGGTCAGCTTGCGCAAGCGACGCTGGGTAATCCCGCTGGACACCAACTGGGCGGAGCTTGCGTCTCTATGGGTGCTCTTGCGATTGCTGGACCGGGCCGCTCAGGTGCAAGCCATAGAGCGGTCCTGGTGCGCCGCTGCCGCTGAGGTTTGGACAGCCTCTGTTCTGCCCGCCACACCAGGGGCGTTGGCTGAGGCGGCGGGGTTGGAGCATCCGCTGGTCGCTCGCCTACTGGGTGGGCCGGAGGAGTTGCTGGCGGGCCGGCTCGCGCGCATGTCGCAGCCGACTGCTGCACTGGACTTGATTGACGACTGGATCGCGCGGCCGGAGGGTGCGGCATGACCCCTACCTGGTCCGAGATGTGGCGCGTGTTTGGGCGCATCGGCCTGTTGTCGTTTGGCGGGCCTGCCGCCCAGATCGCCCTGATGCACCAGGAATTGGTGCAGCGGCAACGTTGGCTCGATGAGGACGGGTTTTTGCGCGGTCTCGGCTTTTGCACGCTGTTGCCAGGGCCCGAGGCGATGCAGCTGGCCACCTACGCCGGGTGGCGCGCCCGAGGCACCGCAGGTGGCGTTTTGGCGGGCCTGTTGTTTGTCTTGCCCGGTGCGGTCGTGATGATGGCGCTGGCCGCGCTGTATCTCCTGTTCGGTCGTTTGCCCTTGGTTGAGGCCGCGTTTCTGGGCGTCAAAGCGGCGGCGCTGGCGATCGTTGCGGGGGCGCTCTGGAAGTTGCGGGAAAAGGCCGCGCGGGGGCCGTTGGCCGGAGCCGTTGCGGCGGCGGCCTTCGTCGCGCTCTTTGTGCTGAACCTACCGTTTTGGGCGGTTCTGGGGGCGGCTCTGCTTCTGGGCCTTTTGCGACCGGGGCAGGGCGGTGACCCAGCCGTCGCGCCAGTCACATCGCCCGGCGGCACGGTCCGAACGGTGGTGATCTGGTTGGCGGTGTGGTGGGTGCCCTTGTTGGCCCTGCTGGCCGTCGCACCAGACAGTGTTCCGGCCCAGGCGGGGCTGTTCTTTAGCTGGTTGGCCACGGTCAGCTTCGGCGGCGCCTATGCGGTGTTGGCCGCTTTGGCCCAGAATGCTGTGGAGGTTCAGGGCTGGCTCAGCCCCGATCAGATGATCGACGGTCTTGGCCTGGCGGAGACAACGCCTGGCCCATTGATCCTGGTCACGGTCTTCACCGGATGGCTGGGCGGGGCGCAGGTCGGTTTGGCCTTTGCGACGGCGCTGGTGACCCTCTGGGCGACCTTTGCGCCCTGTTTCCTGTGGATTTTCGCCGGTGCCCCCCACCTGGAGCGGCTTACGGCCATGCCCCGCTTGCGCAGCGCGCTGGACTTGGTGTCTGCTGCCGTGGCGGGCGTCATCGCGAACCTGTCGCTGTGGTTTGCGATCCATGTCCTGTTTGCAGAGGTCTCTGAGACGGCATTCGGCCCGCCTCTGCCCGTATGGGGCAGCCTGAATCCGACTGCTTTGGGTCTGGCGGTCTTTTCTTTTGTCTGGCTGCTGGGAATGAAACGGGGCTTGCTCGAAACACTGGGCTTGGCGGCCCTGGCGGGGGCTGCCCTGCACGTCGTCTAAGCCCCGCGATCAGGCGCAGGCGCGGACCGCCTCGGCAACCTCCTCGACCACGCTGTTGAGCAGGGTATCGTCCTCGCATTCCGCCATCACGCGGATCAGAGGTTCGGTGCCCGAGGCGCGGATCAGCAGGCGGCCGGTGCCCGCCACGCGGGCCTCGGCGGCGGCGATGGCGCGCTTGACGGCCTCCGCCTCCAGCGGTTGGGCGCCGGCACCATAGCGCACGTTTTCGAGGCGCTGGGGCACCGTCTCGAAGCTTTCCATCAGTTCGGCAGCGGGGCGACCCGTGCGCACCATTTCGGCGGCGAATTGCAGGCCCGCCAGCAGGCCATCGCCCGTCGTGGCGTAGTCGGTCATGACAATATGGCCCGATTGCTCCCCGCCCAGGTTAAAGCCGTGCTGGCGCATGGCTTCGACAACATAGCGGTCGCCGACCTTGGTGCGGTGCAGGGCGATGCCTCGGCCCGCAAGGAACCGTTCTAACCCCAAGTTGGACATGACCGTAGCAACCAGGGAGTCGCCCCTCAGCCTCCCATCGCTGGCCCAGCGGGCGGCAAACAGCGCCATAAGTTGGTCCCCGTCGGCCACGCGCCCGTCGCCATCCAAAATCATGACGCGGTCGGCATCGCCGTCCAAGCTGATCCCCAAATCCGCCCCATGGGCCACCACCGCCTGGGCCGCCGTATCCGTATGGGTGGAGCCGCAGTCCCGGTTGATATTGTGGCCATTGGGGTCCGTTCCCACCGGAATGACCGTGGCGCCCAATTCCCACAGAACCTCGGGCGCGGTGCGATAGGCGGCGCCATTGGCACAATCCACGACGACCTTCAGACCATCCAGCCGCATGCCTGCGGGGAACGTGGCCTTCACCCGCTCCGCGTAGCGGAAGCGACCGTCATAGACATGTTTGGCCCGGCCAATCCCCTCGGCTGGCGCCAGGGGAATATCGCCCGCCATCATGGCTTCGATCTCTGCCTCGACGGCATCGGACAGTTTGAAGCCATCGGGGCCGAACAGCTTGATCCCATTGTCCTCGGCGGGGTTGTGACTGGCCGAGATCATAATCCCTAGGTCCGCCCGCATGGAGGTGGTCAGCATCCCCACGGCGGGCGTTGGCACCGGCGACAGCAGCAAAACGTTCATGCCGGTGGAGGTCAGCCCCGCCGTCAGCGCGTTTTCCAGCATATAACCAGACAGGCGCGTGTCCTTGCCGATCACCACCCGATGCGCCGCGTCTGAGCCGTCGCGCCGGAAATACCGACCCACCGCCGCGCCCAGCTTGAGCGCCATCTCAGCGGTCATTTTGTCCGCGTTTGCGCGGCCTCGCACGCCGTCGGTTCCAAACAGACCCATTGCTTACCCTCCGGTCACGGCACGCCAGAGCGCGAGGCCCTGGGCAATCTCCTCCACGTCGTGGACGCGGTGCAATTGCACGCCTTGTGCCACGGCGGCGATGGTGACCGCTAGGGTGCCCGGCAAGCGGTCATCCGCCTGCGGAGCCGATCCGATGTCGCCGATGAAACGTTTGCGTGAGGCCCCAAGCAGGATCGGACAGCCCAGATCGTGGAAAGCGCCGATCCGCCGCAGCAGGGCCAAATTATGGGCCTGGGTCTTCCCGAAGCCGATGCCGGGGTCCACGATGATCCGCTCGCGTGGAATACCTGCCGCGCGTGCCGCCTCGATCCGCGCCGCCAAGGCGTCGAGAACGTCAAACAGCACATCGCCGTAGGCGGGATTGTCCTGCATCGTCTCTGGCACGCCTTGCGCATGCATCAGGCAGATCGGCGCGCCATGGGCGGCGGTCACGCGCAGGATATCGGGGTCAAAGGTGCCGGCTGAGACGTCATTGACCATCGTGGCGCCCGCTAACAAGGCGGCTTCGGCCACGGGTGCTTTGCGGGTATCGATGCTGATGGGTTTGCCGGATAGCGCGGCGATCACGGGCGCCGTGCGCGAGACCTCAGCTGGGATTTCAACCTCGGTGGCGCCGGGGCGTGTGCTTTCGCCGCCCACGTCCCAGATATCGGCGCAGGCCATGCGTGCGGCCTGGGCTTGGGCGGCGGCCACGCCCTGGTGGCGCCCACCGTCCGAGAAGCTGTCCGGCGTCACGTTCAGAATGCCCATGATGCGCGGCTGGGACCAGGTCAGGCCGGCCATTGTGGGACGTGGGGCGCTGAGCCTTTGCAAAACGTCCTTCTGCAGGCGGTCCACTGGCACGATCTCGGGCGCGCCGCCGCGGACTAGCCGTTCCACATGGGTAAAGCGCAGCCAACCCCCCGCGATCCTAGGCGCCTCCGGTCCCGCGGCGGGGGCGGGCAGGGGACGGTGCCAGGTGCTCATAGCGCGCTGGGTGAGGCGACGCAGTCCATGCCAGCCGGATGCGGGCCGTCGCCCACGCAGGTCACCTGAACGGCGTCGAATGTGCCAGCGAGCCAGAGTGCCAGGGCCTCCGGGTCCGCTCCGTCTGGGCTGTCGGTGGCGTCTAGGACCATACGGGCGGGCGCCCAGACCGACAGGTTGCCGTGGCGCAGCGCCCAATCCAACTCGGTGCGCGTATCAATGACAACGCAGCGCGGGTCGCAGGCCGCAAGCTGCCAACCGGCTTGGTCCAGGGCCAGTAGGTCGATGCGCCGCTGCGCTGCGGGGTGCATGGCCTGCGGCGGCGCGACATCGGGCGCGACGATCACGATTGCCGGCGTGGGACCCGCAGCAAGCCGATCGATCATTCCAGCCGTTCCCGGGTCGGCGATCAAACCAGGTCGCAGAAGCACCACATGGGGCTGGGGCGGCGGCGCCTCGGGGGCTTGGACGACCGGTGCCTGCACGCGGGACCGGACGATTTCCACGCCCAGCACAAAGGGGCCACGGTCCAGCTTCTCGATCCGCACAAACACGCGCGCGGCCCGATCATGGAGCAGCACCCGCGCCGCGACCCGTTCGGCCAACGTTTCTAACAGATTGACGCGTTCTGCGGCCAATTCGGCTTCGACGGCCTCTAGCAGGGTATCGTAGCTCAGGATGCCGTCCACATCATCGCCTGCTACCGCGTCGGCGTCCAAGGAAACCTCTGTCACGATGTCGAAACGGATCCGCTGGGTTACGCCGCGTTCTTGTTGAAAGGCGCCGATCTCGACCGAGCGGACGTGGTCGCGAAGCACGATCCGATCCAAAGGATGCGTAGCGGTGTCCTGTCGCGCCCGGTCAAGGGGCGAGGAGAAGGCTGTTCCGAGCGCTAGGGTGTCATCGGCGGGCATGGCGTGTCTCTGGCGTGGTCGATCGCATCATGGGCCCGCAAACCACGTCCTGCGCCCCTATGAAACCCCTATCGCGGCATCCAAGCGGGCATTTGCGCCGTGACGCGGCGCCTTTAGGCGTCGCGCCGTTCCTGTGGACGGAGCGTGGAAGTCGTGACCCGGTGGACAGCCCTATCTGGGAATGCCTGCGCAGCCGGTATCCAACCGTCCGGATCAGGCCCCAGGGGTTTGACGGTAGAAGATATGGCGACCAACCTGCGCAGTCTTTGGGTAGACCTTCGCCCAGTAGGGGCTGACGTAGTCGGCGTGATAGTGGGTGGCATTGCCGGTCAGGGCGCGTGGTGCGCCGTCCATCAGCAAGCGGGCGATTTTACCGGCGCGTGCCCAGGCGCCCCGCTCCGACACGGCCTCGGGGATGCCATCGCAGGTATAGCTGAATTGGCAGGCATGGAGCCGACCGGTGCCCTGGTTCACCACACGGCAGATGGTGTTGGGGTAGCGCTTGCTGTCCACACGGTTCAGGATGACCTCTGCGACGGCGACCTGCCCCGGAATGGGTTCGCCCCGCGCTTCGAAGTAGATGGCTTCGGCGAGGCATCGCCACTGCTGTCCCCCCGATGCGGTGGGGAGCGCGTCTATCCGATGGTCCGTCAAATGGGTCTCAGGCGTAGGCGGCGCGTCACGGCGCGCGGGGCCAGACCACAGCGACCGTGCCGCGCGGGCAAAGAGGTTACCGGCCGCCCGTGGCGTGCTTCCTTCCGCAGGGGCTGGCGCGAAGGCGCTCAGGGCAACGGCGCCAGCAGTCGGGGCGTGGGCGATAGGTTGTGCGACGACGGGGGTTTGAAATCCAAAAAACAGCGCGACCGCTGCGACGGTCATAGAGCAAACGCGACCCATACTCACCCTCGTCCACCTTCCTTTACCCCCGCGATCTACGACAAGGATCTTGCGAAACCCTTACCGCCTAAAATCGCAGCGTAGGGCGTCGCGGCTTCGGGCGAGGGACGCAATGTCTTGACGCGCAAAGGGATGGCACCTGTGGCGAGAATCGGCGGGTGTCGGCAAAATTTCGCCGATACCCGATGCTTTACCCGGCGTTATCTTGCCGTTTGGCCCGACAGGATCGTGCTCTGTGCCGCTGCGAGCTTGGCGACCGGCACCCGAAATGGGGAACAACTGACGTAGTCGAATCCAGCAAGACGACAAAACCGGATCGATTCGGGACTGCCGCCGTGTTCACCGCACAGGGCCAGGGTCACATCGGGGCGCGTTTGGCGTCCCCGGGCCGAGCCGAGCAGCAGCAACTCTCCGACGCCATCCACATCTAGTGTTTGGAACGGATCTTCGGGATAGACCCCCTCGTTCACATAGGCCGACATGAACCGCCCCGCATCGTCCCGCGACAGTCCATAGGTCATCTGTGTCAGGTCATTGGTCCCAAAGCTGAGGAACGCGGCGGTTTCACTGATTTCTCCGGCACGCAGGGCGGCACGTGGTGTTTCGACCATCACGCCCAAACGGAAGTCGAGATCCTTGCCCGTCTCCGCCTGCACACCAGAGGCAACGGCCTCAATTCGCCGCTTTACCAACTCGACCTCGCGCCGCGCGGTGACAAGGGGGATCATGATCTCGATCTTAACGTCTGCGCCCAAGCCGCTGGCTGCCACGGCGGCCTCAAAGATGGCGCGGGCCTGCATCTCGTAGATTTCAGGCATGGCAATGCCCAGGCGCACGCCCCGCATCCCCAACATGGGGTTATATTCCTGCAAGGCTGCGACCCGGCTCTTCACTTCGGATAGGGGGCGGTCCAGCGCTGCCGCGAGTGCGCCAAGGCCTTCGGGTCCAGAGGGCAGGAACTCATGCAGTGGCGGGTCCAACAGACGAATGGTCACCGGCAAGCCGGACATGAGCTGGAACAGCTCGGTGAAGTCGTCCCGTTGCATCGGCAGCAGGCGATCCAGCGCGGCCTGTCGCGCGCTGGCGTCCTCGGCAAAGATCATTTCTCGCATCACTGTCAGGCGGGCGGGATCAAAGAACATATGTTCCGTCCGGCAGAGGCCGATGCCATCCACCCCGAACGTGCGGGCCAGGGTGGCATCGGCAACCGTATCGGCATTGGCCCGCACGCCAATGTCGCGCAGGTCGTCGGACCAGGACATGACGTCTGCAAAAGCACCATCCAGCATGGGTTCCTGCGTGGGCACGGCGCCCTCTAGCACCTCCCCGGAGGAACCATCGATGGTCATGGTATCGCCTTCCGACAGGCGCCGCCCGTCTGGCAGGCGCACGGATTTGCGTCGATGGGAGACAGTGAGACCCGTCGCGCCGGTGACACAGGGCAAACCCAGGCCACGGGCGATCACCGCCGCATGGCTGGTCGATCCGCCCCGTTCGGTCAGCACGGCATCGGCGGCGTGCATGCCTCGCACATCTTCGGGGCTGGTTTCGCGACGGACCAGAATGCAGGGCTCATTTCGGGACAAACACGCCTGGGCCGTCGCGCTGTCGAACACGATCTTGCCGGACGCGGCGCCCGGACTGGCCGCCACGCCGCGCGCCAAGACAGTCCTGTCCGCCGTTGCATCAATCTGACGGTGTAGCAGCCGCCCGATGGTGGCTGGCGCGATGCGCAACAGGGCTTCGCTGCGCGGAATGATCCCATCCCGGGCCAGCGCGGCTGCGATGGCGACCGAGGCGCGGGCCTCGCGCGGGCAGCGCACCGCATCCAGCACCGCCAAGCGGCCCTGGGCGATGGTGAATTCGACCTGCATCTCTTCGCGAAGTCGGTCCCGGCATTGACCCCCAACCTGGATCAACTCCTGATACACATCAGGCAGCAGGTCTTGCAGAGACGGCCCGCGCGGATCGCTCGTCAGATAGAGCGCCTTGTCCCGGTTCTTGAGCGCATCGCGCCCGAGGGCTTGGCCCATGTAGCGGCCCGTCACCTGGGGTTCTCCGGTGGCGGGGTTGACGAATTGAACGACGCCAGACCCGGACTGTCCCGGACCCATGCCAAGGGCCATGCGCTGAACCACCAGACCAAGGCCCGCGTCCGCCGGGGCGCCCTGGGCTTGCCGCAGCAGTCGGGCCGAAGTGCCTTCCCAGGCCCGGGCCATGGATCGGAGCACCGCGTCCAACTGATCTGCGATATCCTGGGGAAACGGCGCGTCCATCTCTTCTTCGTAGGTGTCGCGCGCGGCGACCGGGTCCTCGGCTTCGTTGAAGGGGGCCTCGTCCAGGCGCATCACCTCAATGGCAAAGCTGCGGATGAAGCGCAGATAGAGTTTATCCGCAATGGCATGGCCCAGCGTGTTCGACAGCCAGGCATGGGCTTCGTCGTTCATGCCAATGTTCAAAACCGCGCCGGGCCCACCCCAATCGGTCGCCTCCGAAGAGGACCGCACCGACAGCAACAGTGGCTCCATGTCGAACAGTGAAACCAGCGTCCCCAGATCGGGCATCTGGCCCTCGGCAATCTCGCGGACGGTGGTAAACGGCAGAGCGACGGTCTGGGGAACCGGCAACTCCATTCGGATCAGCCGCTGCAGGCACTTGGCGCGACTGCCGTGGCGCGCCGCCCGGATGTCGGCGGTTGGCGTTATCTCCGTAAAGCGCGGCGTGTCCAGCATGGGTTCATCCTTTGCGCCCGCAGCATAGCATCGCGCCGCAGTGCGGCATAGGGCGTCATGCCAATGTTACATTGACAGACCCGTTTTCCGAGGGCTGACCGCGCGGTCGTCAGCTATCCCTCGGCATTGTTGCGTGTATGCACTAATGCATCGCGCCAGTGCATACGACGCCCTGTCGCGCCCTAGGCCCCAACACGGGTCAGATCGGCGATCTTTTCACCGGTGCGTACGATTTCGGACAGCATATTCAATCGGTTGCGACGCACAATGTCGTTGTCGGCATTGACTTGAACGGCCTCGAAAAACGCGTCGATGGGCCCGCGCAACGTGGCCAGCGCCTGCATGGCCGCCGGGTAATCCTCTGCGCTAAGGGCCGCATCGATGCCAGGTTTCGTCGTGGCAAGTGCGGCGAACAGGGCGCGCTCTTCCTCGGTCTCGGCCAACTTGGGGTCTGCCCCGTAAGAGTATTCCACACCGCCATTTTCTTCGGCCTGGGACAGGATGTTGGCAGCCCGCTTGTAACCTTGCAGCAGGTTTTCGCCGTTCTCCGTGCCCAGGAAGGCATTCAAGGCCCGCGCCCGCGCCGTCAGATCGGCCAGATCGTCCGTCCGCTCGCCGGTGAGGCAGGCGTCGATCACATCGTGGCGGACGCCCTCGTCGCGCAGGTAAACCTTGAGCCGGTCGTGGAAGAAGGAAAGGAGTTCCGTCGGCTGTTGACCGCAGGAAATACGCAAGCCTGTCCACGCGCGGATTTTCTCCGCTCTCGCGGCAAGATACTCGCCTTTTTGGTATAGAGCCTGTCTTTTAACCTGTCTCTGCTCTTGACCCAAATCTGCTTCATCTATGCCGTCAAATGGATCAAGCGGTTCATCGTGGCTGGTAAACCAAGCCAAATGGTTTTCTGTAGCGACCCTAAGCAGAGCCAAAAGCTTAGTAGATATCTCTCCGGACAGAACCAACCGAATGACCCCCAACGCCGCCCGGCGGAGGGCGTAGGGGTCTTTGGACCCCGTCGGCTTTTCGTCGATCGCCCAGAACCCTGCCAGCGTATCCAGCTTGTCGGCCAAGGCCACGGTGACCGACACTGGCGCCGTGGGCACATCGTCTGACGGGCCGAGGGGACAGTAGTGGTCTTGGCAAGCCGCGGCGACGGCGGGATCCTCGCCGGCGGCTTCGGCATAGTAGCGGCCCATGAGGCCCTGCAACTCCGGGAATTCGTAAACCATCTCGGAGGAGAGGTCGGCTTTTGCGATCTGAGCGGCCCGTTCTGCGAGGTCGGGGTCCGCTCCAATGGTCGGTGCCAACTCTCGCGCCAGCGCGGCGATCCGTTCGATCCGCGTCTTTTGGGAGCCGAGCTTGGCGTGGAAGGTCACGTTGGACAGGGCGTCCAGCCAGGGCTCCACGCTCGATTTTGCCACCCGCAGATCGTTTTCCCAGAAGAACTTCGCGTCGGCGAGGCGCGCCGAAAGCACCCGGTCGTTGCCCGCCAGGATCGTTGCGCCGTCATCCGCCGTTTCACGATTCGCGACCGTAATGAAGCGGGTGATTTTTCCGGCCTTGTCGCGAACCGAAAAGAACTTCTGATGCTCCTTCATGGAGGTCTGCAACACTTCCGGCGGCAGCTCCAAGAAATCGGCACCGATTTTTCCCATCAGCACCACGGGCCATTCGACCAGCCCGGCGACTTCCGCCAGTAGGCCTGCGTCCTCGACCACCTCTAGCCCAGCAGCAAAGGCCTGATTGGTGGCATCCTGCCAAATGGCCTCGGCTCGTTCCTGCGATGAGAGGACCACGCGGGACCGCTTCAGCTTGGCTTCATAGTCGTCAAAAGAGGTCACGCGGAACGGCTCCGGCGCCATGAAGCGATGGCCCTCGGTCATGTCGCCCGAGACGATGCCGTCCACGTCGAGCGGCACAACGCGCGCGCCGTCCTCGTCGCTCAGGATGCACAGGATCCGGCGCAGAGGGCGGACCCACCGGAGAGACCCGGCGCCCCATCGCATGGATTTGGGCCAGGGAAAGGTGCGGATGATCTTGTCTAAGACGTCCGCCACAATGGCGTCGGCGGGGCGCCCGGCTTGGGTGATCTTCGCGATGAAAACGCGGCCCTTCTTGTCGTCCTGTTCTTCGAGTTGTTCGCGCGTGAGCCCGGTTGATCGGAGGAAGCCATCCAACGCTTTCTGCGGGGCATCCACGCGCGGGCCACGTCGTGTTTCCGTGGTCGTCGGGCTCTCGGCGGTCAAACCCTGGACCGACAGCGCCAGACGACGCGGTGTCACATGGGCCACGGCCCCCGCATAGGTCAGACCCGCGTCGACCAGACCATCCGTCATCAGCTTTTGCAGATCCGCGGCGGCGCGGCGCTGCATCCGTGCGGGGATTTCCTCGGAAAAGAGTTCGATCAGCAGATCGGGCATATCAAAGGCTGCCTTCGATGAGGGGTTCAAAAGTGGTGCGGTCGGGGCAGGCTTCGCCCACGGGCGTGCCATCATAGGCCTTGTGGCCGCAGTCGTTGAGTTCGTGCCAGGCCCAACCGCGGCCATCGGCCGTCAGCGCGACGATTCGGTCGACGCCGTATTGGACATTCTTATAGCCGGTGAAGGCCGTGGCGGTGCCGTCGGCCAACAGGCCAGCGATAGCGTCCGCGTCGAAACAGGCGAACCAGCCCGGTGCCACCGTTGGCGCAACACCCGCGCGGGGGGCCGCGAGGTCTTCGGGCATGGTCAGATCGTGTGAGAAGCAGGCCCGAAATCCCAGGGGCGACGAGGTGGAGGCGATGGCCGTGACGTCCTGCGCCGGGATCGACACGAGGCTTTCAGCACCATCCAGCGTCAGGGTCACGGGTCCCTCAATGGGGTCATAGAACGCGCGCGTGTTGGTGTACCAGATCCCAGCACCAGCCAGGGCGGCACTGACCAAAAGCGCGATGATGACGAGCTTTCCCATGGGTCTCACTCCTGAATGAGAGGCGATGCGCCGCCGGCGGGCACAATTTTTCTAGAAAAATTGCGCTCCGATCAGGCGGCGTTCGGCGTCCAGCCGCCCGCTTCGGTCTGGACGAAGGCATCGGCGCACATCTTGGCCAAAGCGCGCACGCGCCCGATATAGCTTTGCCGTTCCGTGACCGAAATCACGCCGCGCGCGTCCAGCAGGTTAAACATATGGCTGGCCTTGATGCATTGATCATAGGCGGGGTGGGCCATCACGATGCGCTTGCCGGTCTTTGGGTCATGGGCCTCTTGGGCGAGGATCTCGGCGCAGTGCCGCTCCGCCTCTTCGAACTGTTTCAACAGAACGGCGGTATCCGCTGTGTCGAAGTTCCAGCGGGCATATTCCTCCTCCGTTTGTCGGAAGATATCCCCGTAGGTCAGCGCGATGGGGGTCTGCGGATCGTTGAAGGGCATATCCATGACATGGTCGACGCCCAGGACATACATCGCCAGACGTTCCAACCCATAGGTCAGTTCACCGGACACAGGCTGACAGTCGTGGCCGCCCACCTGCTGGAAGTAGGTGAACTGTGATACTTCCATCCCGTCGCACCAGACTTCCCAGCCCAGGCCCCAGGCACCCAGCGTTGGGCTTTCCCAATCGTCTTCCACAAAGCGAATGTCGTGGAGATCAAAGTCGATGCCAATCGCTTTGAGTGACCCCAGATACAACTCCTGCAAGTCGGGCGGCGAGGGTTTGATGAGGACCTGGTACTGGTAATAGTGTTGCAGACGGTTGGGGTTTTCTCCGTACCGGCCGTCCGTTGGGCGGCGCGACGGCTGCACATAGGCTGCCGCCCAGGCTTTGTCGCCCAAGCTGCGGAGCGTCGTTGCCGGGTGGAACGTGCCCGCGCCGACCTCCATGTCGTAGGGCTGCAAAATGGCGCAGCCTTTGCTGGCCCAATAGGTTTGCAGTCTCAGGATGATCTCCTGAAAGGAACGGGGGGCGTCGGGTGCGGACATGGATGGTCTCCGGCCTGGGATGCGGCGGCGCTGCGGCAGGGGCGCGGCAACGCGTCTAAGGGGCAACACTTGGCGGGTCAACGTATGGAAACAGCGCCACTTGCGACGCTGAGACCCTTCCCCTCGCGAAGATGATGGGGAAGGTATGGGTCGCTATCGTGTTTATAAATCCGAGGAATCGCTTCATGCGCGCTCTGCTGGCTTTCTGTCTGACGTTCACCCTGTGGGCTGCCGTCTGGCTGTCTGGGCCAGTGTCGGCGCAAGAGGCACAGCTATACGTGCAGATCGAAGCGCATCCCAACCTGCGAGAAGCAGAGGGCCGTGCCCGGGCCTACGGAGGGATCCTGCCGGATATTAATGGGTTTCGCGTCAGCGGTGGATGGTATTCCCTGGCCCTTGGCCCATACCCTGAGGCGGAGGCGCGCGCCACATTGCGGCGGCTGCGGAGCGAGGGGCTAATCCCACGGGACAGTTACGTCAGCGATGGCGGCACCTATCGGGACCGCTTTTGGCCGGTGGGTGTTGTGACGCCTGCCGTGCCAGAAGTTCCCCCTGCGGTGGCCTCGTCTGAGCCCGCGACGTCCGATGCGTCGGCCGGTGTCCCGCCCGTTGCCGAGGCGCAGCCAGACCCGGAGCCGGTGGAAGAAACGCCGCGCGAGGCGCGTCGATCCGAAAGCCTGCTCACGCGTGACGAAAAGAAAGAGCTGCAGCGTGCCCTGCAATGGTTCGGCTACTACACGGCGGCCATTGACGGGTCATATGGGCGAGGCACACGCGCCTCCATGCAGGCTTGGCAACGGCAGGCGGCTGTGGATGCGACGGGCGTGCTGACCACGCGCCAACGGGCCCTTCTCATGGAAGAGTATCGCGCCGCCCAAGCGGCCCTGGGTCTGGGCGAGTTGGTGCAACAACAGGCGGGCGTTGCCATGACCGCGCCCATGGGGTTGGTCACGTTTGATCGGGTTGAGGCGCCCTTTGTCCATTATTTCCCTAAGGAGGACAGCGGCGTGCGCCTGTCTCTCATCAGTCAGGCGGGGGATCGGGCGACGCTGGGCGGTCTGTATGAGATTCTGCAAACGCTGGAAATTGTGCCCACCGAAGGCGAGCGGGCCAAGGCACGCGACAGTTTCCGCATCCGTGGTGAGGCGCCCGGCACGACGACCGAAGTCTTTGCGACGCTGGAGGACGGGCACATCTTCGGCTACCTGCTGACGTGGCCCGACGCGCAGGAGACGGCGGCGGCGCGCGCGCTTGCGTCCATGGATGAGACCCTGCGCAAGATCGGCCCGCCCCTGCCTGCGGACGAAGGTTTCGATCCCGGCACCCAAAGCTTCGACATGGTCTCAGGCTTGGAGGTGCGTAAACCGCGACGCTCTGCCTCTGGGTTTTTCGTGGATGGATCGGGACGCGTTGTCACGGCGGCGGCTAATGTCTCGGGGTGCGGGCGCATCACCCTGGATCGACTGCATGAAGCATCGATCAGCTACACCGGTGATGGGATCGCGGTGCTGCGGCCCACGGGGCGGCTTGCCCCGGTCGAGGTGGCGCGTCTGGCGCCAAGCGAAGGGCGTTTGCGGTCCCGTGTGTCCGTCGGCGGGTTCCCGTTCGGCGGTGTTCTTGGCGCCGCGACCCTCAGCTTCGGCTCGCTGGAGGACGTGCGGGGCCTCGATGGGGACGAAGATCTGCTGCGTCTCTCCGTTTCGGCGCAAGAGGGCGATGTCGGCGGACCGGTTCTGGATGGGGCCGGTCGCGTGACCGGGATGCTGCTGCCTGCGCCGCCGACCGGCGACAGGGCTCTGCCGACGGATGTGGCCTTCGCGGCGAAGGCCAGCGCGCTCCGGACTGCGCTCCAGGCGGCAGGTGTCTCGGTCAGCACCGCAGAGGCGAGCGCCACGATCGCACCCGAAGACCTGACCACGCGCGCCGTTGGTATGACCGTCTTGGTAAGCTGCTGGGATTGACCCAACTGGTCTGTTCACGGGGCGCGGGGAAGGACCGCAGGCGTCGCGCCTTTGGGTCAGAGGCGGTTTGATCACGGTGGGACATGGCACGCCTCGCCCTGAGGTACCTTGGGTGGCGTCGCATGGCTGTAGTTCCCGACGCGCTCCTACCGGTTGGTCTGCGCGCGTCCCCCCGACCGTGCAGATGGCTGTTTTCTGGGCCTGCGGCGAGCGCCAGGACCCGTCCGGTGTCGCGACGGAGTTGAGCGAGGCGTTGGTTGACACCGCGCGCCGCGAAAGCCGAGAGACGGTTGGCCTACGCTTTGGCCAAGTGACAGTTGGCATCAGACCCGGTTTTGGAACGGCACCATTACGCAAAGGGGGATCGCGCGGAGAACGTGTTTCCGCTGCCGCATGCGCCCCACGCTTTCGCGCCTCAAGATGGGGAGGCTATGGCAGGTAAGTTGGCCTTCGGGTCTTTCGTCGCGACCGATCGGTGTACCTTTCTCCTTTGGCCATTCTATCAGACCACCGGTACTTCTCACCTCACCCAGGCGCTACACGCGCCAAAACCGGGCCGTGAACAGGACGTAGACCACCACCAATTCCAACCGCCCGATCAGCATGGCCGCTGCCAGCAGCCACTTCGCCGGGTCGTTGAGGGGCGCGAAGTTCCCAGCAGGTCCGATGATTGGACCAAGCCCCGGTCCGATGTTGGCCACCGCCGTTGCCGCGCCCGACACGGCCGTCAGGAAATCTAGCCCCGTCATGGCCAGCAGCACGGCGAAGACGCCCAAGGTCACCACAAAAAGCACGAAGAAGGCCATGACCGACGACAGCACATCCTCGGCCACCTTGCGGCCGTCATAGCGCGCCTGAAAGATCCCGTTGGGCGAATGGATCCTGCGGATTTGCGCCTTCATGGCGGCAAACAGGATCTGATAGCGAAAGATCTTGACCGAGCAGGAGGTCGATCCCGCGCAGCCTCCGATCAGGCCGCAAAAGAAGAACAGGGTGATGATGAAGGCACCCCATTGCATGTAGTCGACGCTGGCATACCCCGTGCCCGTCAGGATCGACGCAATGTTAAAGAGCCCTTCGCGAAAGGCGCGCTCCACCGGCATCCCGCCAAAAACAACCAGGGTCCCAGCCGTCACGCCTACCAGAACGGCTGCCACCGCCAGAAACGCCCGGACCTGGCTGTCGCGCACCAAGGGCTGACCCGCCCCATTGAGCAATTGGACGTACAACACGAACGGCAAGGCCGCGCCCAACATGAACACCGTTGCGATGTATTCATGGGGGCCCTGGAATGCGCCAAAACTGGCGTCGTAATTGGCAAATCCACCCGTCGAGACGGTGGTCATGGCATGGACCACGGCATCGAAGGCGCCCATCCCCGCCGCATTGTACGCCAAGGCGCAGGCGATGGTTATGCCGATATAGATGGTTGAGATCTGTGAGGATATTTGGGCCGCCCGTGGCAACACCTTGCCCATGGTGTCGAACCCTTCCGACCGGAAGATCTGCATCCCACCGACGCGCAGTTCTGGCAGAAAAACCATAGCGACGACGATCACGCCGATCCCGCCAAACCATTGCAGCAGCCCACGCCACAGCAGCAACCCTCTGGGCAAGTCATCGAGGCCCGAAAGTACCGTAGAGCCAGTCGTGGTCAGGCCCGACATCGCCTCGAAGAACGCATCCGTGTAGCTCGACCCCGTGGCGCCGAACACAAAGGGTAAGGCGGCGAAAATCGGCATGGCGAGCCAAACGCCCGTCGTCAGCAGGAACGTCTGTTGCAGCGACAGACGGGTCCGCACGGCGTTGGCGCAGGCGAGGGCCAGGCAGAGACCCGACAGCATGGTCAGCATCCCGGCCTCAAAGAAGGCGGACCAATGGCCGTTCTGGTCCAGCAGGTCCACCGCCATTGGGACCCCCATGGAGGCGCCCAAGGCCACAAGCAATAGGCCGATCACATATCCCACGGGGCGCACGTCTAACATGGCACCGGTGTCCGGTGGCGCCGCCTGTGTGTCAATCCTTTGGTGGCCGGAATGGGGCCTGTCCGTACGGGACTCCAGGTCTGTCACTGAGGGCGCCCTACGTCGTGTCAGCCCTACGGGGCCAAGGCAGTTTGCGTCCTTGGCTCACGAAGAGCCCTGCGGCGATTAGTGCGAGTGCCAGGTAGAACCGCGCGGGCAGCACCTCCGACAGGACCAGGGCACCGAAAACCATCGACCACACAGGCACTTGGTAGTTCACGAGTGTCATGAACGACGGCCCTGCGCTGCGGATCACTTGAACCCGCAGAAGCGCAGCCAAGCCGGTGGGCACCAGGCCGAGGAACAGGATTGCCAGCATAACGGTTGGCTCTGCTGTGCCGGGTAGACCCTCGGTCAGCACCATGGCCGGGAGCAGGAGAACCGCCCCGACGACGAGGGTCAGTGCCGAGAGCCAGATGCCATCGATGGGTGGGCATCGGCGCGTCAAGATTGAGCCCAAAGCATAGGCGAGCGTTGCGCCAATGCAGGCGATCCGTCCCAGGGCCGCCAGGTTGCCTTGTCCTGCCTGCAAAATGCCGGGGCCGAGCAAGACCAAGGCGCCGATCAGGCCCAGGGCAAATCCGGACCCCTTGCGCCACGTCAGTCGGTCGCCCGGCACGAAGACATGGGCCATGGGCAGCAAAAACAGGGGGAGCACCGCCATGCTGAGGCCCGCAAAGGCCGAGGGCACGTGTTGCTGACCCCAACTGAGCAGAAGAAAGGGCAGAGACGTGGTCAGGATGCCCAAGGCCACGACGAAGACCGTCAGCGAGGGCGTCATGGTCGGGCGCGGACGGCCCATGGCCAGCACAAGGGACAGGAGCGCCAGTGCGCCCAGCGTGGTCCGTGCCGTCGCCACAGTGACGGGTCCATAGCCGCGCAGGGCAATCGCCACGACCATGAAGGTGCCGCCCCAGATCAAGCCGAGCGCGGCGATTGAGGCCCAGTTCCCCAACGTTGGGGCGGAGACGGGGGTGTCGGTTGTTGTGACCATCCGCGGGGCTTAGCCCGTGTAATGCGCATGTGACAGGGGCAACTTCGAGCCCGGGGGGCCTACGCGCGCCTCGCCGGACCGATTGGAACTGTCAGGCCATGTGGTGCGTTCAGCCCATGAAACCGTCCTTCAGCTTGAAAGGAGCCCCCCATGCTCACCGACTTTCTGTTGCCCGTTCTGGCCTTTGGTACGTTGCTCTCCGTTATCGTCTTCGCGTTGATAAGTCAGAAGAAAGTGCTGGATCGTATGGATGATCCAAACGCCATCAAGTCGACCTTGGCCGCCGACAAAGACAGCCACGGCAAGCCAGCCGACGTGTAAGAAAACCAAAAAGAGGCCGCCAAACGGCGGCCTCTCAACTGTCGGATGGGACAGGCTCAGTTGCGGGCCTTGTCCACCATTTTGCCGTCCGAGATCCAGGGCATCATGCCGCGCAGCTTTTCGCCGGTGGCTTCGATCTGATGCTCGTCGTTGATCCGGCGCGTCCCCTTGAAGAAGGGCTGGCCAACGGCGTTTTCCTGCATGAAATCACGCACGAACTTGCCGGTCTGGATGTCCGTCAGGATCGCCTTCATGCGGGCCTTGGTCTCGTCGTAGGGCAGGACGCGGGGGCCGCTAACGTATTCGCCGTATTCCGCCGTGTTCGAGATCGAGTAGTTCATGTTCGCGATGCCGCCTTCGTAGATCAGGTCCACGATCAGCTTAACCTCGTGCAAGCACTCGAAATAGGCCATTTCGGGCGCATAGCCCGCCTCGACCAGCGTCTCAAAGCCCATGCGGATCAACTCAACGAGGCCACCGCAGAGAACGGCCTGCTCGCCGAAGAGGTCGGTTTCGCATTCCTCGCGGAAGTTGGTCTCGATGATGCCGGAGCGACCACCGCCAATGGCGGAGCAGTAGGACAGGCCGATTTCCAGCGCGCGCCCCGAGGCGTTCTCATGCACAGCCACCAGGCAGGGCACGCCGCCGCCTTTTTGGTATTCGCCGCGAACGGTGTGGCCCGGGCCCTTGGGCGCCATCATGACAACATCGACGCCGGGCTTCGGCTCGATCAGGCCAAAGTGGACGTTCAGGCCATGGGCAAAGGCAATCGCGGCGCCTTCGCGAATGTTGTCGTGGACGTACTTCTTGTAGGTCTCGGCCTGCAGTTCATCGGGCATGGTGAACATGATCAGGTCGGCCCAGGCGGCGGCCTCGGCGATGCCCATGACCTTCAGGCCCTCGCCTTCGGCCTTGGCAGCGGAGGGCGAGCCTTCGCGCAGGGCGACGACCAGGTTCTTGGCGCCGGAATCGCGCAGGTTCAGCGCGTGGGCATGTCCCTGGGAGCCATAGCCCAGGATGGCCACCTTCATGTCTTTGATCAGGTTCACGTCGCAGTCGCGGTCGTAGTAAACGCGCATTGTCATCCCTCCTCGGTGTGATGGCGCGCCTTTTAGAGGAAGGTGGCAACCGGGGCCATAATCTGCCCCGTTTTCCTGTGGTATGAAATGAGATACCTATTCGTCAGAACGACGAAACAAGGATGACCTATGCTCGACGCGACAGACAGTGCCATTCTTCGCCGGTGGCAAGCGGAGCCTGACTTGCAAGTAACTGAACTTGCTTTAGAAATGGGGCTAAGCCAGTCCGTTTTGTCCCGCCGGATCGACCGGATGCGCGAAAATGGCGTACTTAAGGGGGTGCAAGGGGTCATCGACTGGAGTGCGTTGGGTTACGGGGTGGAGGTGAGCCTCCGGTTTACCCTCGACAAAGGGGAGCCTAGGGCGCTGGATCTGTTTGTGGCCGCGGCCCGTGAGGTCCCGGAGGTTACTGAAATACAAACATTTCTAGGGCGGGTCGATGTGCGTCTGGCGGTGATTGCGCGTGACTTGGCCCATTGGCGGCAGCTCTACGGAGAGAGGATCCTGACGCTGCCCCATATCTCCGAGATTGAGGCTTTGCTGCATGTGGCCCAGGTGAAGACCGATGCTGTTTTGCCGCTTTAGGTCGCGCATAGGTGGCTGCGTGCGCCACCTGTACACCCTGCGTACGCCCCCCGTGGGGCGCATTTTGCCATGATCGACGATCTGGACCGCGCGATCTTGCAGGTCGTCCAAGCCAATGCCGCCCTGTCGACAACGGCCGTCGGGCGCGCCGTTGGGTTGAGCCAAGCGGCGACCTGGCGTCGGCTCGACCGGTTGCGGCGCGAGGGTATCCTGGCGGGGCGGGAATTGGTGCTGGACCTGGAGACGTTGGGGTTCGGCGTGACGGTGTTCGTGGGCGTCAAACTGGCCACGAAAGGGCGGGTCGACCTGGAGGGATTTGAGCGCGCCGTCAGCGCCATCCCCGAGGTGCGCCGCGTCCAGCATGTCCTTGGGCGCTATGACTACCGCCTGCGGGTTGTGGCGCGGGATTTGTCTGATTTCGAACGCGTATTGCGTCGCAGAATCATGGGTTTACCCGGCGTCGGAGAGGTCGAGGCCAATGTCATGTTGAGCGAGGAGCGGCGGCCAGGACCCCTTTAGCCTTTAAGCGGAGGTTCATGATTGGCCGCTATGGTCGTAGTCATGGGACCGATGTGGACATCTTTGATGCTGGCGCTGTTTGGCCTGGCCTTGGGCAGGTGGGTCAGAGTTGGCGCGTTAACGTCGCGCCAGCATACCGGTTTCGCGCGCTGCGTCGTGTATCGGAAACATGTGTTGTGGTCCCAGCGTTTGGTATGCCGAGATAGACTTTGCCGTCCTGCCCAAGGCGTGAAAAAACCTCCCTGACAGACGGAGGGAGGACGTTATGGCATTGCTCGACACGGTCGATCCGCAAGGGTTGGATGAATTTTCGGTGGTCTTCACGGATCGCTCGCTCAACTCCATGAGCCAATCGTTCCAGCAGGTCATGCGCGATTTGCACAGCAGCCTGTGCGAGGTGTACGGCGCCGACCATGCGGTGATCATCCCCGGTGGTGGAACGTTTGGAATGGAGGCTGTCGCCCGCCAGTTCGGTCAGGGGGCCAAGGCGCTCGTGGTGCGTAACGGTTGGTTCAGCTATCGCTGGTCGCAAATTATGGAAGCGGGCGCTTTTACCGGGGGCGTCGAGGTTGTGAAGGCCCGGCAACAGGGCAATGACAGCCGGTCGCCCTTTGCGCCCCCGCCCATCGCCGAAGTGACGGCGCGGATCCGCGAGGTGAAGCCCGATGTGGTCTTTGCCCCCCACGTGGAGACGAGTGCGGGCGTGATCCTGCCGGACGCCTACGTGACGGAGCTTGCCGCCGCTGCGCACGACGTTGGCGCCTTGATGGTGTTGGATTGCATCGCGTCGGGATGTGCTTGGGTCGATATGGGCGCGACCGGCGTGGATGTTTTGATCTCCGCGCCACAAAAGGGGTGGAGCGCGTCGCCCTGCGCTGGGCTCGTGATGTTGTCGGAGCGGGCGAAGGCCCGGGTGGAAGCGACAACCTCTGATAGCTTCGCCATCGATCTGAAGAAATGGTCGCAAATCATGCAGGCCTACTTGGGCGGGGGGCACGCATATCACGCAACGATGCCCACCGACGCGCTGCGCCATTTTCGCGATACGGTCGAGGAGACACGGGCCGTCGGCTTCGACGTGGTTAAGGCCGCGCAATGGGATCTGGGGCACAAGGTGCGGGCGATGTTGGCCGCGCGCGGGGTGCGCTCGGTCGCGGCCGATGGTTTTGGCGCGCCCGGTGTGGTGGTCAGCTATGCTCCGTCCGAGGAGGTGAAGACCGGCAAAGCCTTCATGGCCCACGGGATGCAGATCGCGGCGGGTGTACCGCTGCAGTGCGATGAGCCGCAGGATTTCGCGACGTTTCGCATTGGATTGTTTGGCTTGGACAAGTTGAAGGACGTGGATGGGACGGTCGCGCGGTTGGAGCGGGTTGTGTCCCAAGTCTTCCCGTGATGGCAGCGCCCTGATCTTGGTCGCTGCGCCGGGCCGTGCTTGCTTCTTTAGGACGTGAGTGATCTAGGTGGGGACCGCATTGGCGGTCGGGGGCTTGATCTAGTCGACCGGTCTGTTTGCACGGCCTCGTGCTGGTTTACTTGAGGTTTGGCGGCCGTCTGGGTTCCTGAGGCGCTCGCTTTCGCCAGCGGAGCGTCTCTCTTGGTGCTTTTGTCGGGCTAGTCGCTCCCCCGGCTCAGTGCCTGTATCTGGCCAGTTACCCGCTCTAGCGGGGCCAGTGCCGTACGGTGCCCCGCCTCCGTAGCGGTCCGACGCGGTTGCCAGGTGCAAGCGACCATCTTTGAACGTGTGACATGGTCTACTCTCGGGCAACGCCCGTTGATCTTAAGGCTAGGTCGTCTCCGGCGAGGCCCCTGCGGTAGCTGTCCTGGTCGTGCGATTTGGAGTAGGGCGTCATAAGGAAGAACTACTGGCTGCTTCCTACCTCGAGAACCGCCTAGGGGATTGGCTGAGCGATAGTATCCCCATAGCGTGTTGAGAAAGGTGGGTTACCCATTGCTTCAGCGCCCATTGGCATGAGTAAGCCTTTGGGAAGGTGGGCGCTGTTAGGCTCCTCGAGGGTCATCGTGCCACCACCCGTAGTCCGGCGTGCGAACTCCTCTCGTGTCCAGTCAGATCAGTCTGGCAATGATGCGGGCGACCACTGCGGTCAGGTCCCTAGGCCCAAGCGCATCAGCCCCCGCCGAATAGGCGCGATGTCATGTAGGGCGGCGATACCGCGCGCTCGGAAGGCTTGTGCCGCTCCGATATCAAGCTTTGACGTTCGGTTCAGAGCGTCGATCCCGGCCATGCGGGCGGCGATGTCGGGCCATCTGCGGCGTTGATAGGCGCGCAGCATCGCGGGTGTGCCGACGCCCTCGGATGCCACCAAGTCGCGCAGCGCGGCGATATCCTTCAGCGAGGTGTTCAGCCCCTGGGCCCCGATGGGCGGCATGGCGTGGGCGGCCTCGGCGGCCAGCGCCAGGCGTGGGGCTGTCAAGCGGTCCGCGAGGCGCGAGATGATCGGCCAAGCTGCCCGGGGGCTGACCAATGTCAGCGGGCCCATGACCTGGGCGGAGCGATCATTGACCTCAGCCTCGAACGCGGCATCGGACAGGTCCATGCGGCGGGCGTGGGCCTGGGCGTCGTCCATCCAGACCACGGCGGAGCGGTGGCATCCATCACGGTCGGGCAGGGGAACAAGGGTGAAGGGGCCGCCGCTGCGGTGGATTTCCGTGGAGACATTTTCGTGCGGGTGGTCGTGGCGGACCGCGAACACAAGGGCCGTCTGGGCGTAGTCCACCGTGCGCGCGCCGATGCCCGCGAGGTCCCGGAGCGGGCTGTCGCGCCCATCGCAGGCCACCACGAGGTCGGCGCGAAGGCGGCTGCCGTCGGATAGGGTGACACGGGCGCCGCTGCTGCGGGTGAACAGCCCGGTGACCGCTGTGTCAAAGCGGGTGGTGACCGTCGGGAGTTCGGCCACACGGGCCAAAAGCTCTCGCCGCAGGAGCCAGTTGGGAAAGTTCCAGCCGAAGGCCGTATCAGAGATGTCCGAGGCGTCGAAATCCCGCGAGATGGGCGGATCTTGCGAGGCATCGGTGATCCGCATCACGTCCAGTGGCATCGCATGGGGCGCGAGCCCGGCCCAGGCGCCCGCCCGGTCCAGCAGGTCGCGGGCGGGTTGTAGCAGTGCGGTGGTGCGGAGGTCGGCGCCGGGCGCGTCCTCGCCGGTCACGGGCGGTGCGGGATCGACCAGGGTGACGCGGTGCCCCTCGGCCCCAAAGACGCAAGCCGCCGCCAGACCCGCCGGGCCCGCGCCTGAGATGAGGATGTCTGTCTGCATGTCCATGTCCCAGACCTAAGGACGCAAAATCGCCAAGCCAGGCGTCAGGATGCCGCGCAGAAAGGCGCTGAGGTCGGTGGTGTGGTGGTGGACATGGGCGCCCTCGGCCCGGGCTGGGGCGACGTGGACGGTGGACATGCCCAGGTCGTGGGGCACGGCCAGGTTGCGGGCTGTATCCTCAAACATGGCAGCGCGCTGGGGTGTCAGGCCGTCACGGGCAAACACACGGTCGTAGGCCGCGCGCTGGGGTTTTGGAACGTAGCCCGCGTGTTCCACCCCGTGGACCGCATCCCAGATCCCCGTCAGACCCCGCGCCGCGAGGACGTTGCGGGCGTAGTCTGCGGTACCGTTGGTGAACACAATCTTGCGGCCGGGCAGCGCGTCGATCAAACCCGCCAGGATCGGGTCGGGAGACAGCCCGCCGAAGTCGACGTCATGGACGTCCTCCAGAAAGGGCTCCGGCGCCACGCCGTGGTCGGCCATCAACCCGGCCAGGGAGGTCCCGTGATCGTGCCACCATTGGCTGCGCAACCGGTCGGCCTCGGCGGCGTCCACACGCAAGAAGTCTTGGATCCAGCGGGTCATGCGTGTCTCGATCTGGGGAAAGAGCGACGCGCCCGGTGGATAGAGCGTCTCGTCCAAGTCAAAGACCCAGGTGTCGATATGGGCAAAGCGCGTGTCCATGGGATCGGGGCTATCGGGCATGTGGTTGATCCGCAAGGGGGCCGGGGCTACGGTCGCGATCACGCCAGCCCAGAGGACCGAGCCCCGTGCAGTCAACCCAGACCGATGCCTATGCCCTGATTATCGACGCCATCGACCAGGGGCTCTACCGTCCAGGCGACCGGTTGGTGGAGAGCGAATTGGCCGACCGCTTCGGCGTGAGCCGTACTCCGGTGCGCGAAGCCCTGCAGCGGCTGGAAACCCAGAGCCTTCTGACGCGCGATGGTCGGTCGTTGATTGTTGCGACTCTGAGCCATGATCAGATGGCGGAACTTTATGTTGTGCGCACGGAGTTGGAGGCCCTGGCGGCGCGCCTCGCCGCACAACACGCCGCGCAGGAGGAAATCGCCGTGCTTGCGGCCATGGTCGAGGAAGACCGCGTGCTTTTGACGGATGCCCAGGCCCTGTCACGGGCCAATCGGCGCTTTCATATGCAGATCCATCTGGCGTCCCATAACCGCTACCTGGTGCAGCAGTTGGGGATGGTGCACCGGTCCATGGCGTTGATGGCCACAACCTCGCTGGCCGCCGAAGGGCGGGGTGAGACGGCTTTGGCGGAGCATGCGGATATTGTCGACGCGATCTCCGCCAGGGATGGGGATCGGGCTGCCAACGCCCTGCGCCAGCACCTGAGCACGGCGTTTGAGGTGCGCCTGCGGGAGGAAGCGCGGACCCTTTAGGCGCGCGCCACTGGTTCCGGGCCGGATGGGTCGGTGACCGGAATGCTCAGTGCCTGCCCTTGGACGACCTACAAGCAACCCGTTGCGCGCCCTAGCGTAGGTTTGCCAGACCGTTGTGCAGGGTCTCGATCTCCGCGCCGGAGGCATCGCCGCCAAAGGCGCCGTGGGTGGTCTTGTCCCAATGGAAGGGTCGTAGCGCGATTTCCAGCAGAGCTTTGCCCATGGCGAGACTGGCCAGGGGAAAATAGGCCTCCAACGTGGGCACCCAGGGGCGCAGGGATCTGTGGTGCGGCGCGGCACAGCCGGCCATGCTGAGCGCCATGTTGAGAAGCGTCATCACCCCGAAGAAGATCGCCAGGGGCGTCACATCCCCGTTTGGCATCCACTCCACAATGGGATGCCACACCCCAAAGGTCAGCACGATCACCGACCAGACGGCGGGCAGCAGGATGGTGTTCAGGATCGAGCCCAGAAATAGCAAGTGAAAGCCCAAGAAGCGTTTGGGTCCCAGGTCCGCCCAAAGCTGGAAGGGGTGGCGGCTGTGGACCGCCCAGGTCAGGACGTAGCCCTTCATCCAGCGGGACCGTTGCTTGATCCAAGCGACGGGGGAGGCGTTCGCCTCCTCCAGGGTTGTGGTTTGCAGGATCTCCGTCCGCAGCCCTTTGCGGGCGAGCCGGATTCCAAGGTCCGCGTCTTCGGTTACGTTATGGGCGTCCCAGGCGCCCACGGCCTCTAGCGCGGAGCGGCGGAAAAACAGCGTTGTCCCCCCGAGCGGCACCACGAGGCCCATGCGCGCGATGCCCGGCAAAACCAGGCGGAACCAATTGGCATATTCGATGGTGAAGCAGCGGGACATCCAATTGCGGGTCGGGTTGTAGTAGTCGAGCAGCCCTTGCAGGCAGGCGACCTCGGGCGGGGCGGCCAGGAAACGGGCGGCCACGCGGCGCAGTTGATCGGGGGCAGGCGCGTCTTCGGCATCGTAGACCCCCACGATGTCACCCCGGGCAAAGTTGAGCGCGTAGTTCATGGCCCTGGGTTTGGTCCGCGGCGTTCCGTCCGGCACGGCGATCACACGCATCCAATGGGGTAGATCGGCGTCTGCCAGGGCTGCGCGCGTCGCCAAGTCGTCCGCCTCAACGACAAGGCAGATGTCCAACAGCGCGCGGGGGTAGTCGATGCGCGACAGACGTTCGGTGAGGGCGGTGGCGATCTCCGGCTCTTTGTGGAGGGGGACGAGCACGGAGATTACAGGCATTCGCCCGATGGCGGGTTTGCCCGTCCGCACGGTGGCAAAGCCCCCGCCCGCCCGTTTCGCCCGCACAAGCACCAGCCAAGCGGCAAGTCGCAAGCCAAGGTTGCAGGCCATCACCACCGCACCAAGCAGCGTGGCCAGCCCCAGGGCGGTGAGCGGCGCTTGGAGGATCGCAAAGCACAGCGCCACCAAGATGAGCGCCAGGACGGTCGCACCCCGCCTCGCGCGCAGCCGTCGGCAACTGAGCCCTACGGGGACACGGCATTCGGCAGCGCGGGCCATGGCCGCGCCATGGACATCGCCCAGCCGACGGTCAAAGGCGCGATCCGAGACGACGGCAAAGACGCAGGGGCCGAGCTGCGGCGGGAGTGCCGCCGTCAACGCATCGACGCGATCCGGTCGGGCCGTTGCGATCACCGTGCGGTTGCCAATGCGCGCCCAGGGAATCGCCCGAAACTCCCGCGCCAGGGCCAGGGGCATGCGCCGGGCCCAGTGGTCCAAGGCCGGGTCCGAGGGCGGCAGACGTTCGGCCAGGCCCATGCCGTGCTGTCGGCCCAGGGCTTCGGTCACCCGGTCCTCTGCCAACATGCCGGTCCGGACCAACAAATCGCCCAGGCGCATCCCCATGTCCCGTTGCAGGACCAAAGCGCGGGCCAGTTGGATGGGTGAAAGGTCCCCGTTGTCCACCAGGATTTCGCCCAAAGCCCTGCGCCGGACATAGCGTCGCCGTTGGAAGGTGGGCGGGCGGACCGTGGCCGCCTGGGGCCCCCCCTCGGGCAACAACGTAATCCGGCGCGGGGTGAAGGGCCGCTTTGGTGGGGGCGGTTTGGCCGGTTCCGGCGTTGGAAAGGGGACGACGACACGGGCTGGATCGGCCGACCGCGCCAAAAAGCCCGCGCCAGAGGCGAGGCCGAGCGCCTGTTGAACCTCCGATGTGTCCGGCGCCGTGGGGGACCTTTGATCCGGGGCCTGGGGCGGCGGCATGGTCACCCTACCTCTGTCGTGCCGCACAATCCTGGGGAGAGAAGGTTAAGATCAGGTTAACATACGCGGAGCGCGCAGAACATCAGGACGCGCCGGATGCGGCGCAGAGACAGGGGCGCACCCGAGACGGCCCCAGCGCCTGAGGTGCAGGGACTAGACGGTTAAGCTCCACCACCACATGGGGCCCTGGCACAGGGCCGATAGGCCGGCGCGCCACACGGCGCCGCGCGGGTCAGGCGCGGGCGGCGTCCATTGCGGCGGCGAAATCGTCGAACAGATAGGCGCTGTCGTGGGGCCCAGGGCTCGCCTCCGGGTGATATTGCACCGAGAACACGGGCTTTCCGCTCAGCCGCACGCCGCAGTTAGATCCGTCGAACAGGCTGACGTGGGTCTCTTCCACGCCCTCGGGCAGGCTTTGGGCGTCGACGGTAAAGCCGTGGTTCATCGACGTAATCTCAACCTTCCCGTCGCGGTGACGCTTCACGGGGTGGTTGGCGCCGTGATGGCCGTGGTTCATTTTGACCGTCCGTGCGCCTAGGGCCATGGCCAGCATCTGGTGGCCGAGGCAGATGCCAAAAACGGGGAGGCCGGTGTCGACCATCTCGCGGATCATGGGCACCGCGTATTCGCCAGTGGCCGCCGGGTCGCCGGGGCCGTTGGACAGGAACAGCCCATCGGGTTTCAGGGCTTTGACGTCCTCGGCAGTCGCGGTGGCGGGCAAAACGGTGACATCGCAGCCAACCGAGGCGAGCGACCGCAGGATGTTGCGCTTTGCGCCATAGTCGATGGCGACCACCTTGTACTTCGGATCAGTCTGCTTGCCGAAGCCATCGGGCCAGGCCCATTTGGTCTCGTCCCAGCGGTAGGATTGGGCGGTGGTGACCGTCTTGGCCAGGTCCATCCCTTCCAGTCCGGCGAAGGCGCGGGCCTGGGCCACCAGGGCCTCGATGTCGAAGTTGCCGTCGGGGTCATGGGCCAGGGCCACGTGGGGCGCGCCCTGCTGGCGGATCGCCCGGGTCAGGCGCCGCGTGTCCACGCCCCCCATGCCAATGCGACCCCGCGCAGCCAACCAATCCTCAAGATCGCGGGTGGCGCGCCAGTTCGACGGCTCCGTTGGGTCCCATTTGACGACCATTCCGGCGGCAACGGGGTCGGCGGTTTCATCGTCTTCGGGCGTGATTCCCGTGTTCCCGATGTGCGGGAAGGTAAAGGTCACGATCTGACCCGCGTAGGAGGGGTCGGTCATGATCTCTTGGTAGCCGGTCATGGCCGTGTTGAAGCAGAGTTCCGCTACGGCGGTGCCTGTGGCGCCAAACCCGCGTCCCATGAAGATCGTCCCGTCGGCGAGGGCGAGGCAAGCGGTGGGCGTCTGGGCCATGGTCGGTCTCCGGCAGGGTGGGGGCGGGGCAAACTTGCCGGGGTCTAGGGCGCCCGCGCCGGGGCGTCAAGCAACGGCTGGGCGTTGCCGTGCCGGGATGGCTGGGCTAGGTCCTTGGTTCGCTGATCCGACGACGGGGGACCCCATGGAACTGCGCGAAAAGCTGACCGCTGGCCTCAAAAGCGCCATGCGCGACAAAGACACGGGGCGCTTGGGCACGTTGCGCCTGATCAACGCGGCCATCAAGGATCAGGACATCGCCTTGCGTGCCGAGGGGCGCAGTGTTGGTGATGCAGAGATCCTGGCGATTTTGGCCAAGATGGTGAAGCAACGCCAGGAAAGTGCGCGGGCCTACGAAGAGGCGGGACGGCTGGAGTTGGCCGAGCAGGAGCAGGGCGAGATCAAGGTGATCGAGGACTTCCTGCCGCGCAAACTGTCCGATGACGAGGTGGAGGCCGCCGTCGTTCAGGCGATTGCCGAGACGGAGGCCGGGTCCCTGCGCGACATGGGCAAGGTAATGGGTGTGCTGAAAGGCAAATACGCGGGCCAAATGGATTTTGGCGCCGTCGGACCGATGGTGAAGGCGCGTCTGGCCTAACGGGCAAGGCGTGGCCATGGTGAGTGCCTGACTGGGCTGGTTGGTGCCAGTCTCGACCGGTCGTCCGGAGCCTTCTAGCAGATCGGTTTCGCGAGTGATTGATTGCACCTCCAGAACGGTCGCCAGGGTCGCGGTTGGCTTGATGCACACAGAATTGGCCGGGGTTGTTCCGTGACGTCCGGGCAATTGGTTCGCCATTCGCCGCAAGGATCCTCTCGACCGTGCGGGTTACGATCTGTCGGGCATCTGCGATCAGAAAGATCTGAGACGCGGCGTTTTGTCGAGTGCCGTCGTCCGGAGTGTCGGAGACCGCGCTGTGAGACCTGGTGGAGGATGTCGGAGATAGGGGCCCATACGCGCTTGAGGCGCTCAACCCTGGCGGTGTCATCGGGCATCTGAACGTCCCGTTGCATTCAGGGCGCGCGCTTCATCGCCGCTGCCGTTGCGCACGCCAACTCCCGCGTTAACGGACGCTCGGCAGGGTCGCGCCGCACCCGACAGCGGTCCGCAGTCTTTCGATGCGCTTGTGGAGATGCCATAAGCGCCCCACATTCACCTTCAGACAATTGAGGAAAGCGGCCATGGCCCTGCCAGCCCGGCAACAGGTAACCTATTGGAGCGTCGCAGCCGCCGTCTTTCTGGTGCTGCTTTGGTATTTGGGGCCGATCCTGCTGCCGTTCATCGTGGGCGGTGCCATTGCCTATATTCTTGATCCGCTCGCGGACCGGTTAGAGGCGGTCGGCTTGCCGCGCGCGGCGGCAACGACGGTGATCACCCTCGTCGGGGTTTTGGGGCTGTTGCTGGCCGTTGGGTTTATCATCCCAACCCTGGTCGAGCAGACGACGGCCCTGGTCCGCGCGGCCCCCACTTACGTAAATGCCCTGCGAGATTGGTTGGGCGCTCGCTTCCCGGATTTGGTCGTCGAAGGCGGCATGTTGCAACAGGCGCTGGCCGATCTCGGAGACTTAGCGCGGGAGCGCGGAGGGCAGTTCGCACAACAATTGCTGGCGGGGGTCTTTGGTGTGGTCAATGCGCTGGTCTTCGCGGTTGTGGTGCCTGTGGTGGCCTTTTACCTGCTGCTCGACTGGGACCGTATGATTGCCCGAGTGGACGAGATGCTGCCCCGCGATCACGTTGGCACCATTCGCAAGATTGCCAGCGACATCGACGCCACCTTGGCCAGTTTCGTGCGGGGCCAGTTGACCGTCTGTCTGGTCCTGGGGACCTTCTATTCCGCGGCTTTGATGTTTGTCGGGTTGCAGTTCGGGCTGGTGGTGGGCGCCGTCGCTGGGTTGATCACGTTTATTCCTTACGTCGGTGCTCTGGTCGGGGGCGCCTTGGCCATTGGGTTGGCGTTGTTCCAGTTCTGGGGCGAATGGCATTTGATCGGCATCGTCGCCGGTATCTTTTTCCTGGGCCAGTTTCTGGAAGGCAACATTCTGACACCTAAGCTGGTGGGCGACAGTGTTGGCCTGCATCCCGTCTGGCTGTTGTTTGCCCTGTCCGCCTTTGGGTCGATCTATGGCTTCGTGGGTATGCTGGTGGCCGTGCCCGTGGCGGCATCCCTAGGCGTGGTCACGCGCTTCGTGATCGCGGAGTATAAAGAGAGTCTGCTCTACAAGGGGCGGGGCCCAGGCGTGGAGCAGCAGGTTGAGGTGGCGCCGTCCTCCGAGGCGGCGGAATGACCGCCATGCGCCAGACCAGTATCGACCTGCCGCGCCTGACGGCCTTGGGGCGCGGCGATTACATGGTGTCCGAGGCCAATGCCCGCGCCCATGCCCTGGTGGAGCTTTGGCCATCCTGGCCCGAGCGGCGGTTGGCCTTGATCGGCCCAGAGGGTGCGGGCAAGTCCCACCTGGCCACCATTTGGTCCGAGACAGCCGGTGCCGAGGTTTTGGACGCGGGCGACCTGCGGGCCGAGATTGTGTTGGATCTGGCGACACGGCCGCTCGTGGTCGAAGACGTGGACCGACGGCTTGCTGGGGACGCGGACGAGAGGGCGCTGTTCCACCTGTGGAATGCCTGTGCGGCCGCGGGCAACGGCCTGTTGCTGACGGGGCGCAGCGCGCCCTCGGACTGGCCCGTGGCCCTGCCGGATCTGGCCAGTCGCTTGGCCTCGCTGACGCCTGCGGTCATTTCTCACCCGGACGAGGCCTTGCTGTCGGCGGTGATGGTCAAGCTGTTCGCGGACCGCCAGATCACCGTGCGACCCGCGCTGGTGCAATACCTCTTGCCCCGGATGGAGCGGAGCTTTGCCGCCGCGCACCACATGGTCGACCGCCTTGACGGCGAAGCGCTGGCCCAGGGGCGGCCCATCGACGTGCGGCTGGCGCGCGATTTGCTTGGTGGATAGGGCGCGTTTGACCAGACGCGCCCTGTGCCTGGGCGGCCTGACAGCCTGCGTCGCGGGCCGCGCGAAAGGAGAACAGATGGAGCTGACCCCCGACTGGACCTTTGTGGCCGATACGGTGATGGGCGGTGTGTCCACCGGGGCGCTGTCGCGGGTGACGCTGGACGGCCGCGCGGCGGTGCAGTTGCGCGGTGATGTCTCGCTCGACAACGATGGCGGCTTTGTCCAGATGGCGGGCGATCTGGGTCAACCGGGACCGTTGGACGCCAGTGCCTGGACCGGGGTCGAGGTCGATATTTGGGGCAACGGCGAGGTCTATGACCTGCGGCTGCGCACCGACGATCTGGCCCGTCCTTGGCAATCCTACCGCGCGGAGATCATCGCCCGACCTGCTTGGCATCGTCTCCAAGTGCCATTCGCCGATTTCGTCCCCCATAAGACCGATATGCCGCTGAACACGGCTCGTCTGCGGCGGATCGGGGTTCTGGGGATCGGGCGCGTCTTTCGTGCCGAAGTGGCGGTCGCGCGCCTGGGGTTGTATGTCTGAGGCCCGCCCCACGTGCCCGCGACCGGCGCAATGTCACCAATCCGTCACCTCCGATAGCTAGCAGCGCCCCATGTCCGATACCGCCCCTTGTCCATCCGCCGATTTCCTGCGTGCCCCGCTGCCCAAGCCCGTTCCCTTGGACGACGCGCGGGTGACTGGCCCGCGCCGCTTCTTCAACCGCGAACTCAGCTGGCTCGCCTTCAATTGGCGCGTGCTGGATGAGGCGAACAATCCCAAGCTGCCGCTGTTGGAACGCCTGCGCTTTCTGTCGATCAGCGCCGCCAACCTGGACGAATTCTATACGGTGCGGGTCGCGGGCCTGCGGGAACTGGCACGGGCGGGCAATACCTCGCCGGGGGCCGATGGGCGGTCGCCCGCTGAACAGCTTGCGATGATCGACGAGGATGCCGGACGGCTGCTCGCCGAACAACAGACTTGTTGGAAGACCCTGCGGACGGAGATGGAGGCGGCGGGGATTAGCTTGCTGTCGCCCAAGGCGCTGAGCGCGGCGGAACGGCGCGACCTGGCCGATCACTTCCTGCGTCAGGTGTTTCCCGTGCTGTCGCCCCTGGCCATCGACCCGGCCCATCCCTTTCCATTCATTCCGAACGAAGGGTTCGCTTTGGCCATCGAACTGAAGCGCCGATCCGACAACCGCGTGTTGCGGGCCCTGCTGCCGATCCCCAATCAGATCGACCGCTTTATTCGTCTGGCCGACAAGGGCGACCAGATCCGGTTTTTGCCCCTGGAGCAGCTTTTGCTGATGCAGATCGAGCGGCTGTTTCCCGGCTACGATCTGCAGGGCCACTGCGCCTTCCGGGTCCTGCGGGACAGCGACTTGGAGGTCGAGGAAGAGGCCGAAGACCTCGTGCTGGAGTTTGAGACCGCCCTCAAACGCCGTCGGCGCGGGGAAATCATTCGACTCAAGATCACCTCGGGCGCGCCCGCCGGGCTGCTGCGGGAAATCGTGGATGAGATCGGCGTCGATGAGAACGAGGTCATCGTGGTGGACGGCCTGGTGGGCCTGGCTGCCCTCAAAGAGCTGGTGGTGGACGACCGCCCCGATCTCCTGTGGTCCTCGTTCACACCACGTGTGCCCGAACGGGTGCAGGATCACGACGGGGATATGTTCGCGGCCATCCGGCAAAAGGACATGCTGCTGCACCACCCCTATGAGACCTTCGACATGGTCATCCGCTTTTTGCAGCAAGCGGCCCAAGACAAGAACGTGGTGGCCATCAAGCAGACGCTCTACCGCACATCGCGGGACAGCCCCGTGGTCGCCGCCCTCTGCGAAGCGGCGGAGGCGGGGAAACAGGTCACGGCCCTGGTCGAGTTGAAGGCCCGCTTCGATGAGGCCGCCAATATCCGCCAATCCCGTCGCCTGGAAAGGGCAGGCGCCCATGTGGTCTATGGGTTCACCAACTATAAGACCCACGCCAAGATCAGCACCGTGGTCCGGCGCGAGGGCGATAAGCTGGTGACCTATACCCATTTCGGCACCGGGAATTACCACCCGATCACGGCCCGCATCTACACCGATCTGTCCCTGTTCACGGTGTCGGAAAAGCTGGGGCGCGATGCGACCAAAGTGTTCAATTATATCTCTGGCTATGCGCCGCCCGAGGGGTTGGAGGCGCTGGCGATTTCACCGAGCCAGATGAAAGACTTCCTGCTGACCTCCATCGCTGCCGAGGCGGACCATGCGCGCGCGGGGCGGCCCGCGCAGATCTGGGCCAAGATGAACTCTCTGATTGAGCCAGACGTGATCGACGCGCTCTACGGGGCCAGTCAGGCGGGCGTGAAGATCGACCTTGTCATTCGTGGGATCTGCGGTATCCGCCCCGGTGTCATTGGCCTGTCCGAGAACATCCGGGTGAAATCCGTCGTGGGCCGCTTCCTGGAGCACTCGCGTATCGTCTGTTTTGGCAATGGAACGGGGTTGCCGTCGAAAAAGGCGCGGGTCCATATTTCCTCGGCGGATTGGATGGGACGCAACCTCAACCGCCGTGTGGAAACCCTGGTGGAATGCACCAATCCGACGGTGAAGGCTCAGATCGTGTCGCAGATTATGGCGGCGAACCTCGCCGATGTCTCCCAAAGCTGGGTTCTGGGCCCCGAGGGAGAGTGGACGCGCGCCGACACGAGCAAGATCGACAACCCCTTTAACTGCCACCGGTTCTTTATGGAAAACCCCTCGCTCTCGGGCCGGGGCTCCGCCGGGGCGAAGGATGTGCCCGAACTGACCCACTCCGCCGGGTAGGGCGGGCCGGGCCGCCGGTTGGCGGTGGCCCGTTACAGCACCAGTTCGTTGTCGCTTTCTTCTTCACGGCTTTCGTCATGGGCGGAAATCGCGATGCCAAAGGTCAGAATCCCGATCCGACCCGCGGTCATCAGAATGATGACGATGACCTTGCCCAGGTCGCTAAGCTCGCCCGTCAGCCCCATGCTCAGGCCGACGGTGCCCATGGCCGATAGCACCTCAAACAGGACCACGTCGAAGGCGCCCTGGGGTTCGGTCAAAAACAACAGGAAGGCGGCGACCATCGCCACTACGGCGTAGTAGCTGACCGAGGCCGTGGCGTTTTGCAGACGCCCTGGCGGAATTTCCCGCTTAAAGAACCGAACCCGGTCACGCCCCTTCAGGGTGGACCGGACCAGCGCGACAAGGGCGGCGAAGGACGTGGTTTTCAGCCCCCCGCCGGTGCCCGCGGGCGAGGCGCCGACGATCATCAGAAAGAACAGCACGATCAACACCGCCGACGACAGCGCCGAGATGGGATGTGTGTTAAACCCCACCGTGGCCGAGGCGGTCATGACCTGGAAGAAGGCCGCAAGCAGGCGTTCGCTCGGTTCCAGGTCTTGGATCGACGGCTCAATCACAAAGAACAGGACCGTGCCGCCTGCCAGGAATGCAAAGGTGATCCGCGCGATGACTTTGGACGAGAACCCCAGGTGGCTGGCTTTGCCCGTGACCGTGCGCCAGCCGTCGACGACGATCAAAAAGCCCATCGCCCCCAGAATACTGAGCGCGGCGATGGTGACGTTGATCCCCACATGGCCGCGAAAGGCCTCGAAACTTGTGGCGTTCAGGCTGAACCCAGCCGTGCAAAAGGCAGAGACGGAATGGAAAATCGCGCTCCACAGCGGGGCCTCGACGCCCTCGGCCACAAACATCGGATAGAGCAGCGCCGCGCCGATAGCCTCGCAGAGGAAGGTAAAGATGACCACCGCCAGGATGAAGCTGCGCGGCGAGATGCTCTCGGGCAGGTTGAAGACGTTGCGCGTGGCCTTGGTCCGCGCACTGCTGAGGCCATTCGTCAGCGACAGCACCACAAAAGACCCCAGGGTCATGTACCCCAGCCCGCCAATCTGGATCAGGCCCATGATAACGACCTCCCCCAAAAACGTATAGCTGGACCCCGGATCGACGCTGACCAAACCGGTCGTCGAGACCGCCGAGGTAGCGATAAACAGGTTGTCCAGCGCGCCCACGGGGACCGCCTGGCTGACCGGTAGGCTCAGCAGGATCCACCCCAGCAGGATATAGCTGGAATAGCCGATCAGCAGCAGCTTCGCCGGGCTGATCCGCAGAAGGGCGATGCGTTCTGCCGCGCGGCTGAGCCGTAGGCTGCGGGAGATATCATGCAGGGATTGGTGGTCGGGCATATCTTGTCCTTCGGGGGGCTGGCGCCCGCGCTCCGCCAGCGTGGCCAGACCCCTATTGCCCCAGGAAATAGGACGTAGGCCCGTGACCGCCAAACGCGGCGATTGGAAAACTGCTTTTGCATCGGCGGTGGGGCCGTCCGTCCCGTGTTGCGGTTTCCGGCCAGGCCCCCTTTTGGGCGTCGCGTCCCGTCCAACCCATGGCGCGCCGCGCAATTGACGCCCCAGCCTCCGCCATGTCAGACCACCGCCAATAGACCACGGCACCGGGGACACTGCCGATGATGGATGACGCGATCGACGCGGAGGAGTTTGGGCCCTTCGGCGCGCCGCTCTTCGATGGGCCCGAGGCCCGAGCGCTCCGGCGCGTGGGCGTGATTGATGTGGGATCGAACTCCGTCCGGTTGGTCGTGTTCGACGGGGCGGCCAGGTCGCCCGCCTATTTCTTCAACGAAAAGATTCTGTGTGGGTTGGGAACGGGCTTGGCCGAGACGGGCAAGCTGCACCCCGAAGGACGGCAGCGCGCCCTGAACGCGTTGAAACGCTTTGCCATTCTGGCGCGCGGGATGGAGGTCAACTCCCTGACAGCGGTGGCCACCGCTGCCGTGCGGGAGGCTGAGGATGGCCCGGCGTTTGAGGCGGAGGTGACCGCCGCGACAGGCCTGAGCCTTTGGGTCATCGATGGCCCACAGGAGGCCCGCCTGTCGGCGCAAGGCGTTTTGCTGGGTTGGCCAGAGGCCGAGGGTCTGATGTGTGACATCGGCGGCAGCAGCATGGAGCTGGCCGAAGTGTCCGGCGGCGGTGTCGGTGCTGCGGTCTCGGGCAAGCTTGGGCCGCTCAAGCTCCAGTCCATCCGGGGCAAGGCGAACCGCAAGACCGAGATCGACGCGGCGCTGGACGATATGGCCGGTTCCTTGGCGGCAACGAAGTATGACCGTCTCTACTTGGTGGGTGGGTCGTGGCGGGCGATTGCCCGGGTCGACATGTTGCGGCGGGCGTATCCGCTGCATGTGCTGCATGAATACACCATGACGCCCCGGGATCTGCGCGCGACGCTGGAGCACATCGCCAAGGCGGATCCGGCGGTGCTCAGCAAGCAATCGAACACAAGCTCCGCGCGGATGTCGCTGGTGCCCATGGCCGCCGAAGTCCTGTCTCGGGTATTGAGCCGCTTTGGCCCCAAAGAGATCGCCATTTCAAGCTATGGGATTCGGGAGGGCTTGCTCTATGAGCAGATGCCCGAGGTGTTGCGCGCCCGCGATCCGCTGATCGAAAGCTGCCGCGCGTCCGAGGCGGCGTCGGCGCGCTTGCCGGGATTTGGGCGCATTCTCTACCGATTTATCGAGCCGCTCTTTTCCCGCGTAGATGCCCGACGGCGGCGCCTGATCCGGGCCTGTTGTCTGCTCAACGACGTCAGTTGGCGGGCACATCCCGACTACCGGGCGGAGATCTGTTTTGACAACGCGACGCGCGCCAATCTCGGTGGTCTGACCCATTCCGAGCGGGTGTTCTTGGGGCTAGCGCTCTTGCACCGCTATCGCAACAAGCGCGAGGGCACACCCTTTGCTGTTCTGTCACCGCTGTTGAACCAGGCCGATACCCAGCAGGCCGAGGTTGTGGGCAAGGCCATGCGGTTTGGCGCCATGTTTTCCGCGCAGGATCCCTCGTTGATGGGCGCGCTGAAGCTGTATCCGAAACGCGGCGAGTTGGAGCTGACGCTGCCGCCCGGCGACGGCGAGGCCCTTTGGGGAGAGGTGGCCGAAGCGCGGTTTCGTTCCCTAGCTAATAGTTTGGGTGCGGCGCCAAAGCTGAAGCGCCCGCGCCGCTGAGGGGCGGGATCCTCCGCGACCGTGACCGGTCTTGTCGGAGGGTCAGCCCAGGTCCAGCGGGGGCACCGAAGTGCCCCCCAGGGTCGTCTCAGTGGCAGGCGGGGCGGGCGCCGGGCAACAGAACCTTATCGACCACATGGATCACGCCATTGTCGGCCTGGATATCGGCCACGACCACGTTAGCCATCTGATCCGTGGAATCCGCGATGGAGACACCGCCGCCGGATTTGGTCACGCAGAGCCGTGCGCTGGTCAGGATCGGCTTCACATAGATCGAGCCTGCGGGGATTTGGCCGCTGGTCAGGACGCGGTCATCGACGTGGTACAGCAGCACATCGGTCAATTGGTCCTTGTTCTCCGGTTGCAGCAGCGTCTCGACCGTTCCGGCGGGCAGGGCGGCGAAGGCATCGTCCAGGGGCGCGAAGACCGTGAATTGACCCGGCCCGGCCAGGGTGTCGGTCAGACCAGCCGCCTCAACAGCCGCCAGAAGGGTGCCGAAGCGACCATCTTGGGTGGCGATTTCGGCGATGGACGCGGCAGAGGCAGCGGTTCCGGTGACGGCAATAGCTGCGGCGGCGAGAAGGGTTTTCATATCGTGTCTCCCATTGGACAAAGGCGTGTGCAAAATTCCCACGAAGCAGGAATGTAAGGGAAACGTCCCAGGGATCGGTTCGGATCACTTTGCTCACGAACCCGTGATCGCCGCTCCTGGCTTGCCGCGACGCGCCCGCGTTGGTAGCGCGGTGCAAAGACACCCGTCGGAGCCTGACCCATGCGCCTCAGCCGCTACTTCCTGCCCGTTCTCAAGGAAACGCCCGCCGAGGCGCAGATCGCCAGTCATCGGCTGATGTTGCGGGCGGGGATGATCAAACAATCCAGCGCCGGGATCTACTCTTGGCTACCGCTCGGCCACCGTGTCCTGCGCCGCATCGAACAGATCGTCCATGAGGAGCAGCAGCGCGCGGGCCATATCCCCATGCTGATGCCAACCCTCCAGCCTGCCGATCTGTGGAAGGAATCGGGCCGCTACGATGCCTATGGCCCCGAGATGCTGCGCATCCGCGACCGGCAGGACCGGGATATGCTCTATGGTCCTACCAACGAAGAGATGATCACCGATATCGTCCGATCCAACGTGGCCTCCTACAAAGACCTGCCGCTGACGCTTTACCATATCCAGTGGAAGTTCCGGGACGAGATGCGCCCGCGGTTCGGTGTCATGCGGGGCCGGGAGTTCCTCATGAAGGACGGCTATAACTTCGACCTCACGCGCGAAGACGCCTTGCACGCCTACAACCGCCACCTGGTCAGCTACCTGCGCACCTATGAGCGGATGGGCCTGCAAGCGATCCCCATGCGCGCCGATTCAGGCCCCATCGGCGGGGACGACACCCATGAATTCCTGGTGCTGGCCGAAACGGGCGAGTCGGAGGTCTTCTACGACAGCGAAGTCACCGACCTGACCTTTGGCGACCGGGATATCGATTACGACGATGTGGCCCAATGCGCGGGTGTGATGGAGGAATTCACCTCCCGGTACGCGCGCACCGATGAGACCCACGACGAAGCCCTGTTCAACGCGATCCCCGAGGCGCGTCGCCGCACCGCACGGGGCATTGAAGTGGGGCAGATTTTCTACTTCGGGACCAAGTATTCCGACGCCATGGGCGCCACGGTCCAGGGCCCCGACGGCAAGCCTGTACCGCTCCACATGGGCTCCCACGGGATCGGGGTCAGCCGCCTGCTTAGCGCGATTATCGAGGCGAACCACGACGACAAGGGCATCATCTGGCCCGAGGGCGTGACGCCGTTCCATGTGGGGCTGGTCAACCTCAAGCAGGGCGATGGGGCCACCGACGCGGCCTGTGACGGGATCTATCAGGCGTTGGAGGCCGCTGGTTTGACCGTCCTCTACGATGACACCAAAGACCGGGCGGGCGCGAAGTTCGCCACTATGGATCTGATCGGCCTGCCGTGGCGCATCACCGTTGGCCCGCGTGGCCTGGCCGCTGGCAAGATCGAACTGACCTCCCGCCGCACGGGCGAAAGCGAGGAGCTTGCCCCCGAGGAGGCCGTGGCCCGTCTGTCGGAGGTCTATGCCGCCCATCGCTGAGCAGGCCGTTTGGCCTACCCCACGCGCTCGCTCCGATCAGGCGGGCGCAGGCGCGGCTTAGATCACGGCGCGCCGGTCTCCGGCGGGCGCCCTGTCGGGTCTGGCACCTTGCCGAACCAGACGTGCCACGCGTGATCGTAGGGACTCCGGACGCTCCCGCCGCCGACATATCCGATGCCAATGGCGCGCCAGGTGGACTTCGACCAAATGCCTGTGTTCTCGATCACTGCACGGTGCCCCGGTGACGACAGCCAACCGGCCAGCGCTTCCTCCGGCGTGCGGTAGCCCGCGCCCGAAATCTCGAACCCGGACCAACAGTACCCGGTGCCCAGCCTCGCAGGCGTCTGCCACATCAGCCGCGCGTTGCGATGATCGCCGAAGTAGTCGACATCCGACCAGGAATGCAGGTTCGTCCCTGGCGCCAAGCCCTTGGGAAACAGATTGAAAATCTGGTCGCCCGCATGGCGTCCCGCGACAGCGGTCAAGGCGCGCGACACCGGAATGTCCGGCAGGCCCAGACCGGCACGATGGGCGGAGATCAGCTCGAGCAACCGCCGCTCCGTCGGCGAAAGGGCGTCTTGGCCGGAGGGCTGCGTATAATCGAACGTTAGGCCCGCCGGGACACCGCCTGTTGCGATCAGATCGGCGGTCTGAATGTCGCAGCCCGGAGCAGACAGGGGCGCGGTCGCGCTTGTGGTCGTCACGCGGACCCTTGGGCCGCAGGCGGCGACCGCGAGAACGCACAGACAAAGCAGACAGTGCACTGGAGAGGGGAGGGGCATTGGCGGTCCGGGGGCAAAGGGCAAGGGCGGCGGCGAAGATCTTCTTGCTTTCCTGACGGGACGGACGGCATCCGGCAAGCTTTTCCCGCGTCAACGGGACGCGACTTGACCCTCCTGCCAATAGTCCGCACCTAAGGCCCGCCGAAGGTCCATTTTTCGGCGAAAAATGGAGCCGCCCATGTTCAAACGCTACGAGATGATGATCGCCTGGCGCTATCTGCGGGCGCGCCGGTCCGAGGGCGGGATCAGCGTTATGACGTGGATCAGCCTCGTGGGGATCGCGCTGGCGGTCTTTGCGTTGATCGCAACGCTCGCTGTGCGGTCCGGATTTCGCTACGAGTTCGTGGACACCATTGTCGGCGCCAACCCCCATATCACCGTGCTCAGCTATGGCGAGGTTCTGCCCAATGGCGGTCTGACCCGCACCCTGGCCGAGTACGATGCCGTGGCCGCCGCCGTGGCCCAGGCCGAGGGCGTCGAAAGCGCCGTACCCGTGGTGACGGGCCAGGTCATGGCCACGGCCCAGGGCCGAAACGCGGGCGTTCAGGTCATCGGGATGCGGCAAGCCGATGTGGCCGCCATCCCGCGCATCGCCCAGCCCGAAGAGGCGCGGGGCAGCCTGGATGACTACGCCGAAGGGATCGCCATCGGCTCCGGCGTGGCGCGCAGTTTGGGCGTGGACGTGGGGGATCGCGTTCGCCTGATCTCACCCGATGGGGTCAAGACGGCCTTCGGAACAAGCCCACGGATCAAGGCCTACCCGGTGGTCTTCGTGTTCCAGGTGGGCCGCTATGACATTGATTCAACGCGCGTCTATATGCCGTTTGCCGAGGCGCAGACCTATTTCAACCGCACGGGCGTGGCCGATGCGGTCCACGTCGCCGTGGATGACCCCGAGGCCATTTCTCGCTACGCGCCCGGCATCACGCTGGCCGCTGGCGAGGATACCTACCTCTGGACCTGGCAGGACGCGTCGGGTGCCTTCCTGCGGGCCTTGCAGATGGAGGACAACATCATGTTCGTCATCCTCTCGATCCTGGTGCTGATCGCGACGCTCAATATCACCTCGGGCCTTGTCATGCTGGTCAAAAATAAGGGCCGCGACATCGGGATCCTACGCACCATGGGGCTGTCCGAGGGCACGATCTTGCGGGTCTTCTTCCTGTGCGGGGCCTCCATCGGGGTCGTAGGTACCGGGATCGGAGTGATCCTGGGCTGCCTGTTCGCCATCTATATCGACCCGATCTTCAACGCGGTGAACGCGCTTGCGGGCGGCGGTGTCTGGGACCCGTCGATCCGCTACATCAGTGCGCTGCCCGCGCGGTTGGAACTTTCCGACGTCATCTCGGCGGTGGCCCTGTCGCTCAGCCTGTCCTTCGTGGTGACGATCTTCCCGGCACGCCGTGCGGCGCGCATGAACCCGGTGGAGGCGCTGCGCTATGAATGACGCCCTGCGCTTAGACGGGATCCAAAAAGGGTATCACCTTGGGAAGCCCAATGAGATTCGTGTCTTGACCGGTGTCGACCTGCACGTAGCACCTGGCGAGGTCTGTGCCTTGGTCGCGCCCTCGGGGGCCGGTAAATCCACTCTGCTCCATATCGCCGGGCTGTTGGATACGCCGGATGCGGGCCGCGTGACCGTTGCTGGGGACGATCTGACGGGGCAGGGGGACCGGGCCCGAACCCGCGCCCGGCGTCAGCGCATCGGCTTCGTCTATCAGTTCCACCATCTGTTGCCCGAGTTCACCGCGACCGAGAACATCGTGCTGCCTCAACTGGCGAATGGCGAAAGCCCGGAGGCCGCGCGCCAACGGGCCGAAGACCTGCTCAATCGCGTGGGCCTGTCCCATCGCCTAACCCATCGCCCCGCTGAGATGTCGGGCGGCGAACAACAGCGCGTCGCCTTTTGCCGGGCCTTGGCCAATGGCCCGGCGCTGTTGCTGGCCGATGAGCCGACGGGGAACCTCGACCCGGGCACCTCTGATACGGTTTTTGACGCGCTTATGGGATTGGTGCGGGAGACGGGGATGGGCGCGCTGATCGCGACCCATAACCTGGACCTGGCGGCGCGCATGGATCGCACGGTTCGCCTGGAGGCGGGGCGCCTGGTCTGACGCGCGCCCTGACTGGCCCCACGGGCGGGCGATGGGCAGGACGGTCGGCTCCTACCCCTCAAAATGCGCGATGATGTCCCGGTAAAGCGCGCCGCGCAGGTCGGTGCCCTCCATCAGCGCTTCGTGCCGGGCGCCTTCGACCATCCGCAACCGCGCGCCCGGCCAAGACGCTAGACGCACTTGGATCGCGTCGGGGTCAACGATGCCTTCGTCGCTGCCAAGCAGGGTCAGGCACGGCGTGTCAGGGGCCGCTTGTCGGGCCAAGCCGTGCATCTCTCGCAGGGCTGCCCAGAGCCACCCGAGCGACGGGCCCCCCAGGGCCAAATCGGGGTGCCGCACCACTTGCCGCTGCATCCAGGCGAACATATCCGGATCCGTGGTCAACAGGTTCCCGTCAAACGGCGCCGCTGCGGGGTCCGCCACCTTGCCAGACCGCGGCGTGTCCCGTTCCCCGAGGCCAATAGCCGACCCCAGCGATGACACCGTCCAGGCCACCGCGCGCAAATGCGGTGGCAGCGGCAGCCCCCACATGGGTGCGGAGAACGCGGCACGCGCAAAGACTTGGCGCTCCATCAAGCTCCGCAAGCCGATCAGGCCGCCCATGGAGTGCGCCAACAGGTGCCAAGGTCGAGGCAGACCCAGGCTGCGGGCATGGGCCAACATGGCATCCACATCGCGCTGAAAGTCGCGGAAATCCTTCACGTGGCCGATTTTGCGGTCATGGGCCGGGCGTTCGGTCAGGCCCTGACCCCGCCAGTCAATGGCCAGCGCGGCATAGCCCGCGTCAGCCAGATGCTGCGCCGCATCGGAGTACTTCTCAACGTATTCGGTCCGCCCTGGAAACAGAAACACCGTCCCCCGGCTGCCCTCGGGCCACACGCCGACGCGGATACGGATTCCGTCGGGTGCGGACAGCCACACGGCATGGCCGCCCGCGGGCCCGCAAGCGACGTCTTCGTAATAGGGCGCGGTGTCGGCCCGCAGTTCAGCCAAGGCGTTCAGGACAGGGCCCCGCCAAGCTTCATGGCGACGCCCATATCGCCGTCCACCGTCAGCTTGCCCGACATGAACGCACCGGTCGGGTTCACGTCCCCGTCCAGGATCCCTTTGAAGGTCTCTGCATCGGCGGTCATGGTGCACTCGGCCTCTTCATCGGCCGCCCGGACGCCGTCGCTGTCGATCATGATCGCGCCTTCGTCCTCGATCACGAACTTGACGCTGCTATCGAAGCTGCCAATCTTTGCGCTAAGCTGTGTGACGGCTTCGGAGATGATGTCGCTCATAGGGTCCTCGGGACATTGGCCGCCCAGGCGGCAGGAAGGGATGGCACTAAGATGATTGACCTGCGCGCAGCCTTCAACTGTCTCGTGGCGGGCATTGCCCTTTCTTACGCGACGTCTTTGCCCGCGCAGGAGATCGCCCGCGATGCCGAGACCCTGCTCAATCGCCTTGGAACCCTGACCGCCGAAGAGGACGCGGGCGAGGCCCAGCGTCTGGCCGCCGAAATTCAGGAACGTTGGACCCATTCGGGCAGTGCGGCCATGGACCTGTTGCTGCGCCGGGGCCGAGACGCCATGGACGACGAGGATTGGCCCCGTGCCATTGCCCATCTGACGGCGTTGACCGACCATGCGCCGGACTTCGCCGAAGGCTGGAACCTGCGCGCCACGGCGTTTTTCATGGCCGACCGGTATGGCCCCGCGATTTCGGATATCGAGCAGGTGCTGATCCTGGAGCCACGGCATTTCGGGGCGCTCGCGGGCCTGGGCATCATCCTCGAGCAATTGGGCGAATCAGAGGGCGCGCTCATGGCCTTTCGCCGCGCCCAACAGGTGTTTCCCGCCGAAGAGAACGTGAACGCCGCCATCGAGCGGTTGGAGCGTGAGACGGGCGAACGCACGCTCTGAAAGGACCCCGATGGACAGGCCCAAGGGCAGGGTGACGGCGGTCCTTGGGCCGACGAACACCGGCAAGACCCATTACGCGTTGGAACGGATGCTGGCCCATCGGACGGGTGTGATCGGCCTACCGCTGCGTCTGCTGGCGCGGGAAGTCTATGATAAGCTGGTCGCCGCGCGCGGCCCCTCGGTCGTGGCTTTGGTCACCGGCGAAGAACGGATCGTGCCGCCGCGCGCCGCCTATTGGGTCTGCACTGTTGAGGCGATGCCCCAAGGGATGGGCGCCGATTTCGTGGCCATCGACGAGGTGCAGCTTTGCGCTGACCCCGAGCGGGGCCATGTCTTCACCGACCGCCTGCTCAATATGCGCGGCTTGCAAGAGACGCTGTTCATGGGCGCCGACACCATGCGCCCCGCCATCGCCCAGCTTGTGCCAGAGGCCCATTTTGCCCGGCGAGAGCGATTCAGCGAGCTTACCTACACAGGCTCAAAAAAGATCAGCAGAATGCCCGGGCGGACGGCCATCGTCGGGTTTTCGGTCGATAACGTCTATGCCATCGCGGAGTTGCTGCGCCGCCAAAAGGGCGGCGCCGCCGTCGTGATGGGCGCGCTCAGCCCCCGCACGCGCAACGCCCAGGTCGCCATGTACCAAAACGGCGATGTGGATTACCTGGTGGCCACCGATGCCATCGGGATGGGCCTGAACCTCGATATCCGCCACGTGGCGTTTTCGGCCACCTCCAAGTTCGACGGGCGGCGGATGCGCCCGCTGATGCCCCATGAGTTGGCCCAGATCGCGGGCCGTGCTGGTCGCCACACCCAGCCCGGCACCTTCGGCGTCACAGGCGAAGCATCGCCCTTGGACGATGGTCTGGTTGAGGCGATCCAGGAGCACCGCTTCAAGCCCATCGACCGCCTGATGTGGCGGAATGACCGGTTGGAGTTCGGCAGTGCCGAAGCGCTCATCGCGTCGTTGGAGGCCCCGGCGCCCGAGATGATCCTGACCCGGGGGCGAGAGGCGGACGACGTGCAATCGCTCAAGACCCTCAATCAGCTGGAAAGCGTTGCCTCTCGGCTGAAAGACGCCCGCGACGTGCGTCTGCTGTGGGACGTCTGTCGCATCCCCGATTTTCAAGGCATCAGCCACGGCGAACATACCACGATGCTCGCGCGGATCTTTGACTTCCTCCACGATCGCGGTCGGGTCGATCACGATTGGTTCGCCCGGCAGATCAAACGGATCGACAAGACCCAAGGGGATATCGACACAATCTCGAAACGTCTGGCGTATATCCGCACCTGGACCTATGTCGCGCAACGCAAGGGCTGGGTGGATAACGAAGACCATTGGCGCGAGGCCACGCGGGCGGTAGAAGACCGCCTGTCGGATGCGCTCCACCAGGCGCTGACAAACCGGTTCGTCGACAGGCGGACAAGCGTGCTGCTGCGGCGGCTGAAGATGAAGGAGGGCCTGTTGGCCGACATCAACGACAAGGGCGAGGTGATCGTCGAGGGCGAGACGCTGGGCCGTCTCGAAGGCTTCCGCTTCCACCAGACGGGCACTACGACGCCGGACGAGGCCAAGACAGTGCGTCAGGCCGCCACCCAGGCGCTGCGTCCTGAATTTCATCTGCGCGCCGACCGCTTTTACAACGCCCCCGACACCGAGATGGATTTCACCGAGCAGGGGGGCCTCATGTGGGGCGACCAGGCCGTCGGCAAGCTGGTGAAGGGCCCCGAGATCCTGAAGCCCGCCGTCGAGGCCTTTGTCGACGATGAGGCCGGACCGGAGGTGATGCAGAAAGTCACCCGCCGCCTGCAACACTTCATCGACCGTAAGGTCGCCGCCGGGTTTGAGCCGCTGCTCGCCATGTCCCGCGACGAGGCGGTCACAGGATTGGCCCGTGGCTTCGCCTTCCGCCTGCTGGAGGCCGTCGGGGTTCTGCCCCGCTCCGAGGTGGCAACCGAGGTGAAAGAGCTGGACCAAGAGGCGCGGGGCCAGTTGCGCAAGCACGGCGTGCGATTTGGTCAGTTCACGGTGTTCCAGCAGTTGCTGCTCAAGCCCGCGCCGACACGTCTGCGCCTGGTTCTGTGGTCGCTCTGGCGGGATCTGGCCGAGTTCCCCGAAAGCCCACCGCCCGGTTTGGTGACCGTGCCCGCCGTCGAAGGAGCGCCCCAGGGCTACTACACCATGGCGGGCTATCGCCTGTCCGGCGCCCGCGCGATCCGCATCGATATGCTGGAACGGCTCGCCGACCTAATCCGGGGCGCTGACAGTCGCGGTGGGTTCGAGGCAACGCCCGATATGCTCTCGATCACTGGCATGACCTTGGAGCAATTCGCCGATCTGATGGGCGGGCTGGGCTATAAGGCTGAAAAGGGGGAGCGCGCCAAGGCCAAGCCCGAGGCGAAAGAGGTGGAGGCCAAAGCGCCCGAGGCCTCCGACGCGCCCGCAGATACGACCGATGAGGCCGCCGCGACGCCCCCCGTCGAAGAGGCCGCGAAGGCCGATGAGACACTTGTCCCAGAGGCGCCAGTCTCAGCGGAGATCCCCGTCGCCGAGGACGCGCCCGCCACCGAAGAGGCCCCCGAGGTCGAGGTCTTCTACACCTTCACCTGGGCCCCCCGTCGACAAAACAACCGTGGACCCCGCCGCGACGGTCAGGGCGACCGTGGCAAGCGCAAGGGCGGCGGTAAGCAAGGCGGCCAGGGCAAACAGGGCGGCCCCCAGGGCAAGCGCGGCGGCGGCAAGGGCGGCGACCGTGGGCCAAAGACCTACGAAGCGAAGCCCAAGCGCGACAAGCCCATCGACCCGGACAACCCCTTCGCCGCGCTGGCCGCGCTCAAGAACCAGTGACGGAGCCTGTCGCCCGTGGGCGGCTGGACAAATGGCTGTGGCATGCGCGGTTTTTCAAAACGCGCAGCCTGGCCGCCCGGGTGATCGCCGACGGGCAGGTGCGCGTGAACGGCGCGCGCGTGACAAAGCCCGCGCAGACCATCTGCGCAGGGGACCGCCTGACCTTCCCCACCGGCAGCCGAATCCGCGTGATTGAGGTTGTGGGCCTGCTGGATCGTCGCGGCCCCGCGCCCGAGGCCCAGGCGGCCTATATCGACGAAAGCCCAAAGCCCGTGCCCCGCGTCGGGCCGCGTCCGACCGGACGGGACCGCCGCCGGTTGGATGCCGACCGCGACCTCTCGGACATGTGAACACGACGCCGCATGGGCCTTGTGATCCCTCCGGGGGGCGTACACCTGTCTGTACAGGGTGTGACGGGGCGTTATGCCCCACACTCGAGCACACCCCGGTTCTTTGGTCGCGTCTTGAACCTGTGGGACCAGGCGGCTACTGACCCTGCAGAATCGCACTGAGGACTGACCCATGACCTATGTCGTCACCGACAATTGCATCGCTTGCAAATACACCGACTGCGTCGAGGTCTGCCCCGTTGATTGCTTTTACGAGGGGGAGAACATGCTCGTGATCCACCCGGATGAATGCATCGACTGCGGCGTGTGTGAACCCGAGTGCCCCGCCGACGCCATCCGCCCGGATACGGAGCCGGACATGGATAAGTGGGTGGAATTCAACCGGAAATACTCCGAAAGCTGGCCGGTCATCATCACCAAGAAAGATCCGCTTCCCGAGGCGGAGGAGATGGACGGCAAGCCCGATAAGATGGAGCTGTTCTCCGAGACGGCGGGCGAAGGCGGCTGACACAGCGACCAGACCGAAACCTCCGTGATGGGTCAACGACCGTGACGCTTTCATAACGGCGGTTTTTATGCTATTGTTACGAAGCCTCACAGAAATGCGGGGCATGTTCTGCCACTGAGGGCTGTCCGCGTTTTGGACAGGCCGATCAATCTAGCGTAGCTGCTCGGGCCCCGGGGTGACTTGGGGTCGGGGTTTTTGCCGCCTCATGTCAGGTAGCCTGCGTCACCGAGAGGAAGTCCATGTCGAAGAAGCCTGAATTTAGCCCCAACGATTTCGTCGTCTACCCGGCCCATGGCGTGGGCCAGATCGTATCGATTGAAAAGCAAGAGGTTGCCGGGCTGGAGCTAGAGCTATTCGTCATCAATTTCGTCAAGGATAAGATGACGTTGCGCGTCCCGACCCACAAGGCGACCGATGTTGGCATGCGGTCCTTGTCGTCCCCGGACGTAGTGACCAAGGCCATGGCAACGCTTAAGGGCAAGGCCCGTGTGAAGCGCGCCATGTGGTCCCGTCGAGCGCAGGAGTATGAGGCCAAGATCAACTCCGGCGATTTGATCGCCATCGCCGAAGTGGTCCGCGACCTGCACCGCAACGATGAGCAGCGCGAGCAGAGCTATTCCGAGCGTCAACTCTACGAAGCCGCGCTCGACCGGCTGACCCGTGAACTGGCGGCCGTGAATGACATGGACGAGGATGGCGCGCTGAAGGCCGTTGATGAAATCCTGATGTCGCGCGCCGCCTGAGTCAGGCTATTCCCACCATCGGTCGATGCGGGCGATGTCCGCATCGGACCACCCAAAGTGATGGGCGAATTCATGCACCGTCACATGGGCCACCAGATCTCGCAACGCCACGTCACCGCGCGCCGCCCACTCGTCTAGGATCGGTCGTCTGAATAGGGTGATCCGCGAGGGAGACTCCGGCTGGTCGACGGAGCGCTCCGTCAAGGCCACGCCCTCGTAAACGCCGGTCAGATCGTAGGCGTTCTCGATCTCCATGTCGTCCAGCATTTCATCGTCTGGCCAATCCGTGACTGACAGAAGAACTTCTGCGGCAAGGCTCTGAAAAGGTTCAGGAAAGTGGGACCGTGTTTCCTCGGCCCATGCCAACAAAACGCTTTCGGTCGGTGCTATGCCATCCGCCATCATCGGAGGCTGCGAATCCCGTGTGGCGTCTCCAGTTGCGCTGTGATGGACCTCTTCCCCGGCAGGATCTCAATCCGCGCGTCCGACGTCAGTTCCGCCAAGGTGCTGGCAAGGTGATCCGCTTCGGGATGGCAAAGGGTCAGCTTCGTCAGGCGAAGACCGGCGTCCTCAAAATCCGGCGGCCCCACATCCCACTGAATAAACGCAGGAAAAATCCCATCGAAGGGCAGATTCCCGTCCTCGGGGACGGCCATCCGCCACCGATACGCGCCACGCGCGAAGGAAAGGATATGGCCCGCGCCCGGAAACCTGCGGACCAATCCATCCAGATCGGTCGTCCGCAAAACCCAGTTGCTGAGACGCGGTTGTCCTTGGCGGGCATCCAGATCGTACCAGCGTGTGCAGTCCGGGGCTGGGGCGTCAGGATCGATTGCGATGACCTCCATGTACTCGGCCGGTCCCAGCCCAGACAAACGATTGTGCGTCGACATTCGCGCGTGTGTGCCCCCAGGCCCCATGGTATGCCCCGTCTGCGCCTCGACATGGGCGCAGCCCTCGGCCAGCGTGTCGGCGGAGATGACGAGATGATCGAAGGTTTCCATGGCACCGGACGCTAGGCTTGCCGAAGAAAAGGCGCAACTGCGCAAGCGATGCCTTGCCGCGCGGGACGGGGCGTCTGATGTGGCGCGGGCTGCGGCGGGGGCACGGCTCTATGCGCGGCTCATGGGACTTAGGGGGAAGACGATTGCGGGCTATCTGCCCATCGGCTCCGAGGCGGACCCTCGGGCGACCATGCGTACGCTGTCCCGTGACAATGAGATTTGTGTGCCGGTCGTGACGGCCAAAGGCGCGCCCCTGCGGTTCCGGCAATGGACCCCCGGGTGTGCCCTTGAGGAGGGGCCCTTTCGCGTGCCTGTCCCGGTGGAGGGTGGCTGGCGCGTCCCGGATGTGCTGATCGTGCCGCTTGTGGGCTTTGACGGCGACGGCGGGCGCCTGGGCTACGGAGGCGGGTTCTATGACCGAACCTTGGCTGGGTTGGGCGATGTGCTGATCGTTGGCCTCGCCGTCGAGGCGCAGCGCCTGCCGCGCATCCCACGGGAGCCAACGGACATCGTCTTGCCCTGGATCGTGACGGAGCGCGGGGTTTTCGGCGCCGCCACCAAAGGGTAAGGCTCGCGCCAAAGCCTATCCCGAACGATCCCCAGAGGTGTGCCATGACCGCGTTCGACCGCTCGATCAAGATTGCCCCGTCCATCCTTGCGGCGGACTTCGCCAACTTTGGCGCGGAATGTGCCGCCGTCGAAGGGCAGGGCGCAGATTGGATTCATGTGGATGTGATGGACGGACATTTCGTCCCCAACATCAGCTTCGGCGCTGCCACCTGCGCTGCCATCCGACCCCACATAAAGGGGGTTATGGATGTGCACCTGATGATCTCGCCTGTGGATCCGTTCCTGGACGGCTTCATCGCGGCGGGGGCGGATGTGATCACAGCCCATGTCGAGGCCGGGCCGCATATCCACCGGACGGTTCAAGCGATCCGTGCGGGAGGTGTCCGGGCGGGGGTTGCGCTCAACCCCGGTACCCCTGCCGAGGCTGTCCGCGGTTTGTTGGATGAGATCGACCTGGTGTGTGTCATGACCGTAAACCCTGGGTTCGGCGGGCAGGCCTTCATCGAAAGCCAAGTCACCAAGATCCAGCAGTTGCGAGAAATGATCGGGGACCGGCCCGTGCATATTGAAGTGGACGGTGGTGTCGATGCCCGAACCGCGCCCCTCGTTGCGGCGGCTGGGGCGGATGTGCTCGTGGCAGGCTCAGCGGTGTTTCGCGGGGGAACTGCGGCGGCGCCCGAGGTGTATGGAGAGAACATCCGCAGGATCCGTACGGTCGCAGAGGCTGCGATCTGACAGTCGGGCAGGTCTTCGGGCGGGCTTCTAAAACAGTCCTCAGGTGACCGTTAACGTGTCGTGTTCAACCGGGGATGGCTCATTGCAAGCGCCAGGTGAACCAAGGGCTCTTGCCTGTGTGCGACGCCGGGCCGTCCCGTTTCAACGGACGTTAACCGCCCGTCCACCTGGGGGATAAACCACAGCCTAGATGTGTGGAGGGGCAGCGGTATGCGGCCCTTTTGCGCGGCTGAAAGTCCTTCGCTGTTTGTTGAACTCGCGAGCGCACCACATGATCCATCGCACTGGATCGCGTCACAGCCAGGAATGATCGGCACCAGTCGCGTTCCACTCGGCGAGAGCAGTCTTTCAGCGAGGGCAACGGCCGCACGGTGGTGCAAAGGGCGCCGTTGTCCAAAGGGGTTTGCGCCCCGGCCCCCTCAATTCATTGGAGGCCGGAGCGCTTGGTCTACCGTCCATCATGCGACGCATCGCACTTGGAAAGCTTGTGGTGCGGCAAGCCTGCACCCCGCGATGTCCAACAGTCCTCGACCGCCACTCGGACAACGCGGAATTGACGAGCAACACGCGCCAGTCGCGCCCAATCTCTATCCTCGGAGAGGTGATCCACCGTGCCCGATCCATGTGGAGGGCGGTGCGCACACACCGGGATGATGCCTAAACCAAATACGGGATCATCCAGGTCTCAGATCCTTGCCAGGATCAGACCGCTTGTGTGGTAGCTGGGGAGGAACACGTCGCGACGACAGAGATCTTCGGCGAGATTGGATCAGAAGCGCATGGTGTCACAGTCCGTCACGGCAGATGGCAACACCTTGCAGCCGTCTCTTTCCACATTGGCCTCAGACTGTACTGGAAGCAGGCCAATCCCAAGCAAAGCCATCAAAAGGGTGAGAAGCGTTACGCTCGCACCCCAGGGACGTCCTAGCGCGCGCTGATCCCTTATATCGTCTTTCATCCGATCCCTCACGTTCCTCATGTTTCACATGTCGGCCAGCCCAACGGAACAGGGGGGGAACATGGCCTGTGCCAGATCTTGCCCCTTCCTGCGCCCCTACAACCTATGGTGGCGTGATCGGTATGAACGTGATTTGCAAACAAGGCATTAACAGCCTGCGGGATGCGCTGCCGTTTTGACGCTAATTCACGGCAAAACCGGCAGGCGCGTGCCGGCGGCGCTGGCGGCGTAGACGGTTTCCACGAGGCTCAGGACGTCGAGATAGCTGCGGGCAGAGGTTTCGGCCGCGACTTCCCCTTGCACGGCCTGGACCACATGGGACTGAAACCCATGGACGCAGTCTCCGGCAAAGCCGGGCCAGTCCCGGCCCTCAAGGATGACGTCACCACCGGCGTCACCTTTGCGACGCAAGGTGACCTGGCCGGTTCCGACCAGAGAAAGGGTCCCCTCCGTCCCCTCCAGCAGCGATTCGCCGAAAGTGCGGCGGGGCGTGTCGGTGTCAAAGTCCAGCAGCCGATTGCCATCGAACAGCGCGCGCGCGCCGTTGGCATAGTCAAACAAAACATGGCCTGCATCTTCGCCGCGAATGGCCGGGTTCAGACGCCGCAGATCCGCATAGACACCCTGGGGACGCCCCAGAAGGTAGCGAAAAACATCGACGTAATGGACGCCCGTTTCATGGATCAACAGGCGTGGCATTGTCTGGAAGTACGGCTGTCGCGCGAGGTACGCCTCCGGCCCCTGACCATCCCCCGTCCGAAGGCGGAAGGTCAGGTTGAGTGGTGTGCCGATCTGACCCGCATCCAGCGCCTGTTTCATGCTGCGGAACCAGGGCTGAAACCGGAAATTTTCGTGCACGATCAGCGGGACCGCCGCGGCCTCGGCCTCGGCGGTGACGGCCTGGGCCTCCTCCATGGAGGTGCAGAAAGGTTTTTGGCAGATGATCGCGCGTAGCCCATGTGGGAGGGCCGCGCGGATAGCGGCTGCATGGGTCGGAGGGGGTGTGGCGATGTCCAAAAGGTCGATCCCATGACCGAGCAGGGCCTCGAGAGACGCATATGTAGCCCCCGTTTCGGGGTTCGCGTCCGCTGTCGCCGCCAATGTTGCGCCATCGATCCGGCCCCAGGCTTCGCGGTGGAACTGTGCGAAGTATCCCAGCCCCAGCAGGCCCACGCGCAACGTCATAGGCGGGCTATCACGGCATGGGCTGCCCCTTGGGTGTCGAGCGTGCCGCCCAGGTCACCCGTCGTTTCGCCCGCCGCGAGGCACGCATCGACGGCGGCTTGAACCCGTGCCGCATCGGCCACCATTGCCGGAATCCCTTGTCGGCGGCCCAGCCAGTCCAGCATCATGCCCGCTGACAGGATCATGGCGAAAGGGTTCGCGATGCCCTGACCGGCGATGTCAGGCGCGCTGCCGTGGCAAGGCTGGAACAGCGCATGGTCGTCCCCGATGTCGGCGGAGGGCGCCATGCCAAGACCGCCCATCAAACCGGCGCCCAGGTCCGACAGGATGTCCCCGAACATGTTTTCGGTGACCATGACGTCCCAGTCCCAAGGCTTCTGCACCATGTAGAGCGCCATGGCATCCACATAGGCATGGTCCGCAGTCAGCTCTGGGTGATCCTTGGCGATCCCATCAAAGATCTCGCGCCAGAACGCAAAGGCGCGGAAGACATTGGCCTTGTCGACGCTGGTGACGCGGCCCGGGTGGCCCCCCGCGCGACGGGCCTCGGCCAAATCGAAGGTGAAGCGGCAGACCTTTTCCGTGGTGGCACGGGTGATGCGCAGGGTTTCTTCGGCCATATCGTCGGTGACGGTGCCTTTGCCCTGGGTGTGAAACAGCCCCTCGGTCGATTCGCGGATCAGGACAAAATCAATCGTGCGTCCCTCCGGCAGGGCGAGCGGCGTCCGCATGCCCGGCACCACGCGGACGGGGCGCACCCCGGCATAGAGGTCCAGCGCGATCCGAATGTCGATCTGGGGCGTCATCTCGGTCCCATCGGGAAATCGCACCGCCGGGTCACCCAAGGCGGACAGCAGGATGGCATCCGCCCGCCGCGCCGTGTCCAGCGACGCCTCAGGCAGGTCGCTGCCGCAGTCCAGATAGCTGGCCGCACCGGCGGGGCAGTCGTGCCATACAAAGTCGTAGTCGCTGGACAGACCCGACAGGAGCGTCAGGGTAGGGGCCATGATTTCGGGGCCGATGCCGTCACCGTTGAAAACGGCGATCTCGAACGTCTTGGGCAATTGCGCTCCTCCGGTGAGTGTGCATTAATGAATACACAAACAGATACAGGAATGCCAGTCATGTTCGCAGTCGTTGTCACGATCACGGTTCATCCGGGCCAAATGCCGGTGTTCATGGCCGCGATGTTGGAAAACGCCGCCGCCTCACGGGCCGAGCCTGCCTGCCAGCGGTTCGATGTGGCGACCGACCCGGCGCGGACCGATGAGGTCTTCCTCTATGAAATCTACGATGATGCTGCGGGTTTCGATGCCCATCGGGAGATGCCCCACTACAAGGTGTTTGACGCAGCCGTTGCGCCTTTGGTGCAGTCCAAGGACGTCAGAACCTATTCGGTGGTCGACGCATGAGCGAGTGGGAGGTCTTCGCCCTCCGCTATGCGGAACGGAATGCCCGCACGCGGGGTGATAGCTTCATCTTCGACGACCATGCGTGCGCGCCCCACGGGATGGACTACTATCTGTGGCTGTTGCGCCGTGGGGCAGAGGTCATCCTGGTGGACACGGGCTATGACGCAGCCGAAGGGGCAGCGCGCAATCGGCCGATCCTCACCGATCCCCGGGAGGCCTTGGCGCCTTTTGGGCTGACGGCGGAGCACATTCAAACGGTGATCGTCACCCACCTGCATTATGACCATGCGGGTGGGCTTCACCTGTTTCCAAACGCGCACCTGCATCTGCAAGCCGCCGAGATGGCCTATGCGACTGGTCCCTGCATGTGTCACGATACGCTCCGGATGCCCTTTACCGGTGACCACATCTGTGAGGCGGTGCAGCGGCTCTACTCTGGACGGCTGACGTTCCACGACGGCGACGGTCAAGTGGCGGAGGGTGTGACCGTTCACCGTGTCGGCGGTCATTCGAAGGGATTGCAGGTCGTGCGTGTGCGGACGAGCGTCGGCTGGTTGTGTTTGGCGTCGGATGCGACCCACTACTACGAGAATTTTTTGGCGGCGAAACCCTTCCCGATCGTGACGGACGTGGCCGAGATGCTGGACGGGTTCGCGACGATTCAGTCGCTGGCCTCGGCCCCCGGTCTTGTTGTGCCTGGACACGACCCGATTGTGCGGCAAGTGTTCCCCCGGGAACACGCCGAGGCCTGGCGCCTGTCTTCAGGCTTGATTGGTCAGGTGCCGTCCTATGATTAACAAACGCGGATTGGTTTGGGAGAGCCGGTTCGCCCTACCCAATACTGCGTAGAGCCTTAAAAAATTGGGGTCTGATAACGCTAACGGAGGTTGTGAAGGGGGTAATTCGCGCTAGTACCGAGGCGCCGAAATCGGTAAGGAAACTTTACCAGACGACCACGGGAGCGGTCGTCGCGGGCCCAACGCTCGCCAATCAAAGGTTCATATAGGGAGGAACCGTTCCATGAAACTCAAAGCCATCGCGCTGGCCTCGGCCGCCGCGCTCACCACCACCGGTGCCCAGTCGCAGGAAGTCATCGAGATGACCTCGTCCTTCGGGCAAAACCTGCCGATCCTCGGCACCGCCGCCGTGGACTTCGTGTCGAAGATTAACTCGATTTCCGAAGACGTCGAGTTCGAGCATTTCGATCCCGGCGAGTTGGTCCCCACGCTGGAAGCGCTGGATGCCGTCTCCAATGGCTCCGTGGATGCGTCCTACGCGACCGCTGGGTACTGGCAGGGTAAGATCACGGCCGCCTCGCTGTTCGCCGCTGTGCCCTTCGGTCCCGAAGCGGGCGAATTCCTCGGCTGGATGCTCTATGACGACGGCGCCGAGTTGTTCCAGCGCATGTACGACGAGAACGGCTACAACGTTCACGTCCTGCCCTGCGGGATCATCGCACCCGAAACATCCGGCTGGTTCAAGAACGAGATCAACGGCCTGGAAGACCTGGAAGGTCTGAACATGCGCTTCTTCGGCCTGGGCGCCGAAGTGATGCAGCGCCTGGGTGTGTCGACCTCGCTGCTGGCGGCTGGCGACATCTTCCCGGCGCTGGAGCGTGGCGCCATCGACGCGACCGAGTTCTCGATGCCCCGCATCGACGCGCGCCTGGGCTTCCACCAGATCGCGAAGTACAACTACTTCCCCGGCTGGCACCAGCCCGCGACCATGTTTGAACTGCTGATCAACAAGGACCGCTGGGACGATCTGGACGAGCGCGCCCAAGAGCAGATCGAGGTTGCTTGCTTGGCCAACATCACGACCAACTTCGCCGAGGGTGAGGCCACGAACTTCGCGGCCATGGTTGAGAACAGCGAGCAGAACGGCGTGACCATCAAGCAGTGGTCCCCCGAGATTCTGGCCACGTTTGAAGAGACCTGGAACGAGGTTGCCGCCGAGCTGGCCGCCGAGGACGAGTTCTTCGCCGAGGTCTGGGCCGATCTGCAAGAGTATCGCGCAGGCTATAAGACCTGGGGCAACTCGATCTATCTGCCGCGTCCGCGCAACTGATCTCGGATGCGATGTGTGACGGCGCGGGCCAACCCGTCGTCACCCACGCGATCTGACATCGAATGACCAATCGAAGCACCGCTGCGGCGGTGCTTCGCCCAGATGGGCACCGCGGGGCGGGGCGTCGGCACCGACCGATGGATCTCCGTCCAAACCGCAAGGGGGACACCACGTGAGCCAGATCAGTCACAGCGAACTCTCCGAGGAGGTCGAAGGGCAGGGCGCCGCCGCTGCCGTCGCCATCTCGGACCCGGGCGAGGTCGGGCGCGAGCAGCACAACAGCGGGGACCGGTTTATCGTCAAGGTCTCCAACGTGTTTGCTTGGCTGTTCCCCATTCTGATGATCGCCATCTGCCTTCAGGTGTTTCTGCGCAATGGCGGTCGCATGGGTATCGGGCCCGGAAACCTGGCGTGGCTCGACGATCTGCAATGGTGGATTTACGGCGCGGCTGTCCTGATCGGTGTGGCCTATGCAGTCACCACCAACAGCCACGTCCGCGTCGATATCTTTTACGACAATTACAAGTCCGAGAAGCAACGCAAGATCGACATCTTCGCGCTGACCTGGCTGTTCCTGCCGTTCCTCATCATGTGCTGGGACGTGACGCTGGATTACGCTTTGTCGTCGGTCCGCGCGGGCGAAGGCTCAGACAGCCCCAACGGCCTGCACCGTCTCTACTTGCTGAAGATCTTCATGAACCTGTCGTTCATCTTCATGGCCGCCGCGACCTGGTTTGCCTATGTCCGGGCCCTGTCGCAGATCACGACGCCCCTGTGGTGGAAGAAGCTGTTGTTCGCCTTCCCGTCCACCTGGTTCGCGATCCAACTGGCTGTCTGGTATGTCGGCGTGGGTCTGACCATCGCCTTCACCGAGGCCAGCACCACGCGCGAAGCCACGCGCACCTGGTTTTACGACGAAATTGAACTGCTGCCCGGCCAGGACGCCAAGATCACCGTCATGGTCGCCCTTGTCCTGACGCTGGCACTCATCGGGCTGCTCTATGCCCGCCGGGATCGGAGCGCCGACTAATGGGACTACTTTCTGCAATCGGTCAGGTGATGACCCTGAACGAACTCGCCGTGCTGGTGATGTTCCTGACCTTCATTTGGATGCTGTTCCGCGGCATTCCGGTGGCCATGGCTCTGGTGGGTGTTGCCTTGGTCTTCGCCCTGCTCGGGGAGATTTTCCTCGATCCCTATCGCCGTGCCTTTGAGGACGTGATCGAGTTCGACCGTATCGGGATCGAATACCGCAAATTCCTGGCCGTCTCTGGCCGGATCTTCGGCAACGTGGTCAAGAACCCGGTCCTCGTGGCGCTGCCGATGTTTATTTACATGGGCCTGATGCTGGACCAATCGGGTGTGGCGCAGCGTATGATGATGTCGATGCAGACCCTGTTCCGGGGCCTGCGCGGCGGGCTCGCACTGACCGTCCTGCTGATCGGGATCATCCTGGCGGCCTCGACTGGTGTTATCGGTGCGTCTGTCACGCTGCTGGGCGTGATGGCCCTGCCTCAGATGATGGGACAAAAGTACTCCAAGGAGATCTCGACCGGCACCATCGCCGCCGCAGGGACGCTGGGCATCCTGATCCCGCCCTCGATCATGCTGGTGATTATGTCGGACCAGTTGGCGATTTCCCTGGGCGATCTGTTCATGGGGGCGCTGTTCCCTGGCCTGATCCTGGGCGGTCTCTATATCGGGTTCATCGTGATCTACGGTCTCATTCGGCCCGACTCCATGCCGGCGCCGCCGAATGCAGGCAACGTGGGCTGGGACGCGGTCAAAGAGGTTCTGATCGCGGTCGTTCCGCCGCTCCTCCTGATCCTGCTGGTGCTCGGCTCCATCTTTGCGGGTATCGCCACGCCGACCGAAGCCTCTGGCCTCGGCGCCCTGGGCGCGACGTTGCTGGCGTTGGTGAACCGCAAACTGAACTGGAAAGTCTTCAAGGAGGTCGCCCGTTCGACCCTGAACACCTCTGGCTACATTGTCGGGATTTTCCTGGCGGCGAACTTCTTCGCCTATGTTCTGCGAGCCTATGGCGGCGATGAGATCGTCGAGAGCCATGTTCTCGGGATCTTCGAGAACCCCTACATGGTGGTCCTCTTCATCCTTTTCATCGTCTTCCTCTTGGGCTTCCTGTTGGATTGGATCGAGATCACGATCATCATCATGCCGCTCATGCTGCCGATTGTGCAGGGCCTCGCGCTGTCGGTGCCAGGGTTCGATGTGGTGCGGGACCCACAGGTCGTTTGGTTCGCCATTCTTGTGGCGGTGACCCTCCAGACCTCGTTCCTGACGCCGCCCGTGGGGTTCGCCCTGTTCTACCTCAAGGGCGTGTGCCCGCCCGGTGTGACCTTGGCGCATATCTATCGCGGCGTGATCCCCTTCGTGCTGCTGCAGTTGACGGGCCTGTTCATCGTCTTCTTCTTCCCGGCGCTGACGACCTGGCTGCCCTCGGTCGCCTACGGCAACTGACCGCCTGTTCTGCAACCTTCCAGCGCTGGAAGGTTGCGACCCGGTGACGCAATTGGCATCCGCTCAGGCGGGTGCCATTTGCCATTTAACGACACGACCTTTGCCGGAGAGATCCCATGCGCAATTTCCTAGCTGTGACAGCTGTCACTGTGTTCACGACCGCCACGCTGACTGCCGCGCTTTGGGCCGACACGGTCGATGGGCTGAGCGTGTCCCAGCCCATGTTGCGCGCCACCGCTCCGGGGGCGCCTGTGGCGGGCGGCTACCTCGTCATCACGAACCCGACGGAAGCCGATGATCTCTTGGTCGCGGCGACCATCGACCTGGACACCGTGGGCCGGGTGGAACTCCATGAGATGACGATGGCCGATGGCGTCATGATGATGTCAGAGGTCGAGGGCGGGATCCCTGTCCCAGCCGGGGAGACGGTCGTGCTGCAACCGGGCGGCTTGCACCTGATGCTCATGGGGCTCACCGGGCCTTTGGAGGCGGGGGCCACGCACGAGGTGACACTGACCTTCGAACAGGCGGGCGAGATGTCGGTGACCGCCCCCGTCGCCACGCTGGGCGATATTCGCGCGGCCTTTGAGGGAATGGGCGGCATGGACGCCGGTCATGGGCACGGCGACCATGGTCACGGCCATGGTCACAAGCACGAGCACAGTGGGCACGGCAAGCACGAGGGGCATTGAATCAATGGCACGCAGGGCTTTGACACTCGCCTTTGGCCTTGGGGTTGCCATCGTCGCCCTGGGAGCCGGGTTCACGGTCCGTCAGGTGATGGACAATCGCACGCCAGCCGTTGTCGGCACGCAGTTGGGGGAGCCGTTCAGTCTGACCGACCATAACGGCCAAACGATCACAGAAGCGGCCTTCACCGGCCGTCCCTCCCTTCTGTTTTTCGGCTTCACCCATTGCCCAGAAATCTGTCCCACAACCGTCTACGACATGGAAACCTGGCTGGCGGAGATGGACGTTGGCCCGGAGGAGATCGGCGGCTACTTCGTGACCATCGACCCCGAGCGGGACACGCCCGAGTTTCTCAAGGCCTATCTCGAAGGGCAGACCGATCGCGTCATCGGGATCACCGGTGAGCCGGACGCCGTCCGGGACATGGCACGCTCCTGGCGGGTCTACTTCCAGCGCCGGGAATTGGGCGATGGCGATTACACCATGGATCACTATGCCTCGGTTTTCGTCTTGAACGCCGCCGGGGAGGTCGTGGATCTGATCCCCTATGCCTCCGACCCGGACGAGGCCAAGGCCAAGATCCGCGCTGTGCTCGGCTAACATCGCCAAGCGCTTTCCCGGCGCGACCATATCCCCACCACACGTCTCCGCCCCTCACCCCGACCCTAAGCATCGTCTGACGAACCCACCCACGGCTTCGATGTTCCCAAAATATGCCGGGGGGTGGCCGCAGGCCAGGGGGCAGAGCCCCCCTTTGCTCGTCGCCAAAGGCGGCGCAACACCTCTGGCACGGCGAACCGACCGACAGGGCGTCGGAAAGGCTGGCGTGATTTCGGACCTTGCGCTAGACTTTCGGCCAGACCCGGAGAACCGGGCAGGCAGATGCAGGCAGACCTATGACAGAGATCGCGCATGGCTCGGTCGTCGTCCTTCCGGGCGAGGCCATCCTATCCCGTTGGTGGCGGACGTTGGACAAGGTGGTGCTGTTCGCCGTTGTCCTGTTGTTCGCCTTCGGCCTTTTGCTTGGGCTTGCGGCCTCCGTTCCGCTGGCGGAGCGCAATGGCCTGGCCCCGTTTCACTACGTCCAACGCCAGGCCGTGTTCGGCAGCATGGCCTTCGGCGTGATGCTGGTCGTCTCGATGATGTCACCCCAAGTGGTGCGCCGGCTGGGGGTTTTGGGCTTCGCCCTGGCCGCCGTGGCGCTGATGCTGCTTCCGGTGCTGGGCACGGACTTCGGCAAGGGCGCGACGCGCTGGTATTCGCTCGGCTTTGCGTCCCTGCAACCGTCCGAGTTTCTGAAGCCCGTCTTCATCATCACCACGGCCTGGCTGATGGCCGCCGCCGCAGAGCCCCACGGACCGCCCGGAAAATCCATCAGCTTTGGCCTCTTGGGCGTCATCATCGGCTTCCTGGCCATGCAGCCGGATTTCGGTCAGGCGATGCTGACCATTGTCGCTTGGTCGTCGGTGTATTTCGTCGCAGGCGCACCGATCATCCTGCTGACCGGGGTTGTGGCCTGCGTCGGCTTGGTCGGGGTCGTAGCCTATAACAACTCGGAGCACTTCGCGCGGCGGATCGACGGGTTCCTCTCGGCGGACGTCGATCCACGCACGCAGATGGGCTATGCCATTGATGCCATCCGAGAGGGCGGGTTCTTCGGCACAGGCGTCAACGAAGGCCGCGTGAAATGGACCTTGCCGGACGCCCACACGGACTTCATCATTGCTGTCGCAGCTGAGGAATACGGGATGATCATGGTGCTTTGCATCGTGACGCTGTTCGCGGTCATCACCTTCCGATCGCTGATGCGTCTCTGCGTGGAGCGGGACGTGTTCATCCGTTTGGCGGGGACCGGCCTCACGGTGCTGTTGGCGTCCCAAGCCTTCATCAACCTCGGCGTTGCCGTGCGCCTGTTGCCAGCGAAAGGCATGACCCTGCCATTCGTCAGCTATGGCGGGTCTTCGCTCATCGCGATGGGGCTCTTGATGGGATGCCTGCTGTGCTTTACCCGCCAGCGACCACAGGCCGAAATCGGCGACCACCTTCTGTCGAATGGGTTTAGATGACCGCACCCCTGATCGTCATCGCCGCGGGCGGCACCGGCGGCCATATGTTTCCGGCGCAAAGCTTGGCCGAGGAAATGCTGGCGCGCGGTTGGCGCGTGAAGCTGTCGACCGATGACCGAGGTGCGCGCTATGCGGGTGGATTTCCCGAAGACGTCGACATCGAAGTCGTCCCCGCCGCCACCTTCGCGCGCGGGGGGCTGGCGGCCAAGGCGATGGTGCCGGTCAAGCTATCGGGCGGTGTCTTTCGCGCCCTGAAGGCGTTTCGCGCAGACCGTCCGACGCTGGTGGCGGGGTTCGGTGGCTATCCGTCGATCCCGGCCTTGGCGGCTGCTGTGCTGCTCAAGCTGCCGCGCATCATTCACGAACAGAACGGTGTGCCAGGGCGCGTGAACGAGGTCTTCGCGACCCGCGTCGATGCCTTTGCCTGCGGAACCTGGCCCACGACCTTGCCCAAGGGGATCGAGGGCGCACACACCGGCAACCCCGTGCGGGCGTCGGTCATGGCGCGCGCTGCCGCGCCCTATATCGCGCCGGGCGATTACCCCATGTCGGTGCTTGTCATCGGTGGGAGCCAGGGCGCACGGATCCTGTCCGATGTGGTGCCCGAAGCCCTGTCGCGCCTGCCCAACGCCATTCGCGGCCAACTCCGCATTGCGCACCAGGCTCGACCCGAAGACCACGAGCGGGTCACTGCCGCCTATGACGCGGCAGGCATGGTGGCGGAGGTGCAGCCCTTCTTCGCCGATGTGCCAACGCGCATGGCGGATGCGCAACTGGTCATCAGTCGCTCGGGCGCCTCCACGGTTGCTGACCTATCGGTCATAGGGCGGCCCGCGATCCTCATCCCCTATGCTATAGCCGCAGGCGACCACCAGACCGCGAATGCCCGGGGTCTGACCGAAGCAGGGGCGGCGATCATGCTGCCCGAAAGCAAGCTGACGCCCGAGACGCTGGCCGAACAAGCCACGCTGATCCTGTCCAACCCAGACGGCGCCAGCCGCATGGCCCGCGCCGCCCTATCCGTGGCCGTGCCCGATGCGGCCACGCGCCTTGCCGACCTCGTCCAATACGTGAGCCAGACCCGATGAACGCCACAAAACTGCCCCAACAGATGGGGCCCATCCATTTCGTCGGTATTGGCGGCATCGGCATGTCCGGCATTGCCGAGGTGCTGATTTCCCACGGCTATACGGTCCAGGGGTCCGATGCGAAGACCTCCAAGATTACCGACCGGTTGGCGTCCTTGGGCGCAAAGATCTTCGAGGGGCAGCGCGCCGAAAACCTGGAGGAGGCAGAGGTCGTCGTGATCTCCTCCGCCATCAAACCCGGCAACCCGGAGCTGGACACCGCCCGCGCCAAGGGCCTGCCGGTGGTGCGCCGGGCCGAAATGCTGGCGGAGCTGATGCGCCTCAAGTCCAACGTGGCCGTCGCCGGAACCCACGGAAAGACGACGACCACGACGATGGTGGCCGCGCTGCTGGATGCGGGCAAACTGGACCCGACGGTTATCAATGGCGGCATCATCCACGCCTATGGCTCCAACGCGCGGATGGGCAACGGTGAATGGATGGTGGTGGAGGCCGACGAGAGCGACGGCACCTTCAATCGCCTGCCCGCCACGGTTGCCATCGTGACCAATATCGACCCCGAACACATGGAGCATTGGCACACCATCGAGAACCTGCGGCGCGGCTTCGATGACTTCATCTCTAACATTCCCTTCTATGGGCTTGCCATCTGCTGCACCGACCACCCCGAGGTGCGCGCCCTGGTGGGGCGTGTGACGGATCGCCGGATCGTGACCTTCGGGTTTAATGCCCAGGCGGATGTGCGCGCCTTGAACCTGCGTTACGAGGCCGGGGTCGCCCATTTCGACATCGCGCTCCAAGGGGAGGGAGAGGTGATCGAGGGCTGTCGCCTGCCGATGCCCGGCGATCACAACGTCTCCAACGCGCTCTCCGCCGTGGCCGTTGCCCGCGAATTGGGCGTGCCCAAGGACGTGATCCGCGACGGACTGGGTGCCTTTGGTGGCGTGAACCGGCGCTTTACCAAGGTGGGCGAATGGAACGGGGTGCCGATCATCGACGACTACGGCCACCACCCGGTTGAGATCGCCGCCGTGCTCAAGGCCGCGCGGCAGAGCATCGGGGACACGGGCCGCGTTATCGCCGTGCATCAACCCCACCGCTATTCGCGCCTGTCCAGTCTGTTCGAAGATTTCTGCGGCTGTTTCAACGATGCGGATGTGGTTGGCATCGCCGAGGTCTTCGCGGCGGGTGAGGACCCCATCGAGGGCGCGGGCCGCGATGATCTGGTCGCCGGTCTGATCCGCTTCGGCCACCGCCACGCGCGCGCTGTCACCGATGAGGCCGATCTGGTCCGTCTGGTGCGGGAACAAGCGCGGGAGGGCGATATTGTCGTCTGCCTGGGCGCGGGCACGATTTCGGCCTGGGCCAACGGGCTGCCCGCGAACCTGGCCGGGTGAGCGGACGCGTGGCTCCTGGGGCTGACCTGCTGGCCAATCGCGCGCACGGCGGGGCAGGGGCCTGATGGCGCTGATCGCGCTCTGCCTGTGGGTCGTGGTGGCCTGGGTCGCCATGGTGACGCTGACGTCCAAGCAAAGCTGGCCTGCCGCTTACGTGTTGATCGCCTTGGGCGTGCCGCTGGTCGTCTGGCTCGCCTGGTCCATGGGCTGGGTCTGGGCTGCGGTCGGAGCGCTCACCATGGGCGCCGTCCTTCGCTGGCCCCTCCGCTACGCCTGGCGCTGGCTGCGAGAGGCGGTGGAGACCTCCCGCCGGGCCGGTCGCTGAGCCGCCGCGCGGACTGTCATCCTCGGACGTGATCCGAGGATCTCCGGGGTTGAGGGAGCAATCCCCTTGCCAACGTGTTCGCCCGCCGGGATGGTGACGCGGATGGTTGACCCGGCGAATATAAAGACTTCCGATGATTTGAAGGACTGGCTCCTCTCCCTCCCGCGCGACACGCCGGAGGAGGAGGCGCGCGCCCGTCAAATCGCGATTACCATTGCTTACCGAGCGGCGGCGCGTGTTTTTCCAATCGCAGCTGCGCGGCTTCCAACCGAAATGAAGGGGCGGGACAACCGTGATTTGACATCGCTCTCTTTGTATCGTGCGCTCGCAATATCATCGGTTGCCGCTATTGTTCCAACCGATGATATTGGCGCCGCCACCGCCGCCGCCACCGCCACCGCCACCGCCGCCGCCGCCGCCACCGCCACCGCCGCCACCGCCGCCGCCGCCACCGCCACCGCCGCCGCCCGCGTCCTCACCTTCGCCGCCGCCGCCGCCACCGCCACCGCCACCGCCGCCGCCCGCGTCCTCACCTTCGCCGCCGACGCCGCCTCCGCCGCCGACGCACGCTCTGTCGAAGACGGCAGAGATCTCAGGGAGCAGCCTCTTTGGCTCGTGGAGGCCCCATCGTGGGTCGACTCAGACTGGCAGCGCGCTAAGACACACCTGGCAGAGGCCCCCGACGATTGGACCCCGGTCATCGAATGGTATGAGCATCTCCTGGACCCTGAGGGCCAGGCCCTCAACCTCGACATGATGACCGAAATCGCGCTGATCGATCCTGAGATATGGGATGCGGGTCCCTCCAAAGCGCTGCCTGTCATTGGGGAGATTTGGCGGCGGTATCGGGCTGGCTCGCCATCAGAGGATCATGATCTTTTCGATTTGACGCGCGCAACGCTTTATCGGTTCACGCTTGATCAAGTTGCACGTCTCATGCGGGCAGTGCAGCCGCCAGAGGACTGGAAGCGGTTAGAGGATCCAGACGCCTTGGCGCGGCTGCTCGCGGACGTTGACGACTTGATCGAAGATGTTGACCTTGTTTGCCTATCGTTGGAGCGCGAAGGCACGGCCTTGCAGGGTGGCGGAACGGCGCGGACCTACTTGGAAAGCATCCGTGATGAATTAAGCCGGGCAGAGGAACGACGCGTTCTCCGCGTAAGCAAGTTCATCGAGTGGGTACGCTTGCTGGATGGCCAGGTTCGGCGGGAGGAGGTCCGTTCTGAGTTTGGCGCCGTGGCCGATCCATTCGCCTCGGTCGTAGACGGCTTGGGCGCTTTGATACGCGAACATTTCGCGCATGTGCTGCTGCGGCTGTCTGATCTGCGCGGACTGGATGTCGAGGAGGAAGAGAGCCACCGCGCCGTCCTTCAGACCATTCGTCAGGCTCTGTCGCTAGCAGCTGAAGGGGATGGGGAGGCCTGGCGTCCCTTGGCGCCTGAGGATGTTGCCGTCTTTGAGGACATGATCGAAAGCGTGGACCGCATGATCCGAGACATGGACCGGGCGTAAGACGAGGGCGAGCGGTCGTCGCTCCGACGTGAGGTCAATTTCCAGCTAGCGAAACTGGTCGTGTCGCTGCGTATGTTTGCGTTCGACACTCACAATGCCGGAAAGGCGGGCGCGGCTGCGTCTGACGCCGTTCTCAAGATTGATAAGCGTGTAGTGGGATTGGGGGCATTGGCGCGACGGTTGCTGGAGTCCCTAACGAATGGTGGTGGCTGAGCCAAGGCCTTGCCCCCGCCCGTCCGCCCGCCTATCCCACCCCCATGACCTACCCCCCAACCCGAGGCACACTGACCCCGAACCGGCCCCTGTCGGACCTCACATGGCTGCGCGTGGGCGGGCCGGCGGAGGCTCTGTTTCAGCCAGCGGATCGGGAGGACTTGGCGGCGTTCCTGGGCGCTTTGGACCCGAGCATCCCCGTGTTCCCCATGGGGGTTGGCTCGAACCTAATCGTGCGGGACGGGGGCCTCCGGGCGGTCGTCGTGCGGCTGGGGCGTGGGTTCAACGGAATTGAGATTGACGGAGACCGGGTCCACGCGGGGGCGGCCGCGCTCGATGCCCACGTGGCGCGCCGCGCGGCCCAGGCGGGGCGGGATCTGACGTTCCTGCGGACGATCCCCGGCTCCATCGGCGGTGCCGTCGCGATGAACGCGGGCTGCTACGGAAGTTATGTCGCCGACCATCTGATTGAGGTCGAGGCTGTCTTGCGCGACGGGACCGTGACGGTGATCCCGGCGTCCGATTTGCGTCTGGCCTACCGCAGTAGCGACCTGCCCGAGGGGGCCGTCATCACGCGCGCCACCTTCCGCGCAGAGGCTGGGGACCCCGCTGCCCTCGAAGAGCGCATGGCCGCGCAGCTGGCCAAACGCGATGAGACCCAGCCCACTAAGGATCGCAGCGCAGGCAGCACGTTTCGTAACCCGGCGGGGTATAGCTCCACCGGGAAGGCCGATGACGTCCATGATCTGAAGGCCTGGAAGGTGATCGACGACGCAGGCATGCGCGGTGCCACTCGCGGCGGCGCTATTATGTCGCCCAAACATTCCAACTTTCTGGTCAACCAAGGCGGCGCCACGGCGGCTGATCTTGAGGGATTGGGAGAAGAGGTGCGGAAAAGGGTATACGACGCCAGCGGAATATCGCTAGAATGGGAAATACGCCGGGTCGGAGAACCCGGACCGTCGGACAGGACCCCGACGACGACTCCGTAAGGCCCGTCAGAGGCCGCTCCGACATAGGGGGCGCGGATCAAAGATAACAAGCCGAGGCGTGGCAAGCGACCCGGCGAGAGGCGCAGGATTTTGGGTATGTCGAGCGGGGCACCCACACATGTCGTCGTCCTGATGGGCGGCCAATCGTCGGAGCGGGATGTGTCGCTCTCGACCGGGCGCGGTTGTGCCCATGTCTTGCGGGGCGAGGGCTACCGCGTGACCGAGGTCGACGCTGGCCCGGATCTGGTCGCCGACCTGCGGCGGTTTGATCCCGACGTGGTTTTCAACGCGCTCCATGGGCGTTGGGGCGAGGATGGATGCGTTCAGGGTCTGCTGGAATGGCTGCGGATCCCGTACACCCATTCGGGGGTCATGGCTTCATCCACGGCAATGGACAAAGCCCGGTCTAAGGCCGTTTTTGCGGTTGCGGGCCTGCCTGTTGTGGCGAGCGAAATTGTCCCGAAGGACACGGCGATGGCCGGGCATGTCCTGCCGCCGCCCTATGTCATCAAACCCAACAACGAAGGCTCCTCCGTCGGGATCTATATTGTGGAGGCCGGGGCGAACCGGCCGCCGCAACTGGCCGAGACGATGCCAGACCATGTGATGGTCGAAACCTATGCTCCGGGGCGGGAGCTGACCTGTACCGTGCTGGGCGACGCGCCCCTGACGGTGACCGAGATCGTCACCGATGGATGGTACGATTACGAGGCCAAGTACGCCGAAGGCGGATCTTCCCACGTGGTGCCAGCGCAGATCCCAGCACCGATCTTCGCGGCATGTCAGGCCTATGCCCTGCGGGCCCACCATGCGCTTGGCTGCCGGTCCATCAGTCGAACCGACTTCCGCTGGGACGAAAGCCGTGGTCTCGACGGGCTGATCCTGCTGGAAACGAATACTCAGCCGGGGATGACGCCGACCTCTTTGACGCCAGAGCAGGCGGCCCATGCGGGTCTGACGTTTGGGCAACTCTGCGCCCACTTGGTGGAGGATGCCTCATGCGACCGGTGAAGGCAGACCGGCGCGCGCGCCCGACCCATGATCCGGCGCCGTCCAAATGGGATTACCGGCTCCAACGGCTGTGGCTCACGCCTTTGTTTCGGGCGCTGGTTCGGATTGGCGTTCCGTCGTTCTGTTCGGTGTTTCTGATCACGTGGTATTTGAACGACGACGCGCGTCAGACGGCGCTCGTGGACAGTTGGAACGAGATGGTTCGCGCCATCCAGGACCGCCCCGAGTTCATGGTCTCTTTGATGCGGATCGAGGGCGCCTCGGATCAACTTCGCGAAGACATTCAGGAGGCCTTGCCGGTCGACCTGCCGCTGTCCCAATTCGTGCTCGACCTTGAAGCCCTTCGTCTGAAGCTGGAGGAGTTGGACCCGGTGGAACGGGCCGAAGTGCGCATCCGGTCGGGCGGGGTTCTGTTGTTGCGGATCACGGAACGGGAACCGGCTGTGGCCTGGGTCTCGGACGATGGGATCATGGTTCTGGATGCCACCGGACACCACGTCGCCCGCCTGGAGGACATCACAACCATCGGTGCGCTGCCGCTGATTTCGGGCGAGGGCGCCGACCGTCACGTCCAGGAGGCGCTGCGCTTGATCGAGGCCGCTGGCCCCGTTGTGGACCGTCTGGTCGGCCTGACGCGGGTGGGGGATCGGCGGTGGGATGTGAACCTCACCGATGGCCAGAGGATCCTATTGCCCGAGGAAGGCCCCGCCGCTGCCCTTGACCGCGCGCTGGCCCTCCATGCCGCGAAAGACGTCCTCAGCCGGGATGTTTTGACCGTGGATCTCCGCCTCGGCGACCGGCCCACCCTGCGCCTGTCCCAGGACGCCCGCAAAGAATTGAAACGCCTCCAGGATCTGGAGCGCTTGAGCTATTCCAAGGAGGACGAATGAGCCGCTTGTTCCACGCCCAACGCGCCATGCGCCGCAAACGCCAGGCTGCCCTACAACGGGGTGTCATCGCGATCTTGGATGTGGGCAGTCACAAGACAGCCTGTCTCGTTCTGCGGTTTGAGGAAAACACCCCCCAGGGCGAAGGCGTTGGCCATATGGCGGGGCAGTCGAACTTCCGCGTGATTGGGGCGACGACGACCCGGTCGCGGGGCATCCATATGGGCGAAGTGGACAGTATGCCCGAGACGGAGCGCGCCATCCGCACCGCCGTTCAAGGCGCGCAAAAGATGGCGGGCGTGCGGGTGGATCATGTGATCGCCTGTTTCTCTGGAGGGCGCCCGGGTAGCTTTGGGTTGGCCGGTGAGGTGATGCTGGAAACCGGTCCCTGTTCCGTCCAAGACGTGGGCCGCGTTTTGGCCTCGGTCGATACGCCAGACATCGGGGCCGGGCGCGAGGTGCTGCATGCGCAGCCCGTGAACTTTGGAATCGACCACCGCACCACGCTCCGCGACCCGCGTGGCCAGACCGGAGAGATGCTGCGCGCCGATATGCACCTACTGTCGGTGGATGCCCATGTGGTCGAGGCACTGCTGTCTTGCGTGCACAACTGCGACCTGGAATTGGCTGGTCTCGCCTCGGCCCCCTATGCGGCGGCCACCTCGGCCTTGGTCGAGGATGAGAAGGAGTTGGGCGCCGCTTGCGTGGATATGGGCGGCGGTACGACGGGGATCTCGATCTTCATGCGCAAGCATATGGTCTATGCGGACACCGTGCGCATGGGCGGCGACCATGTCACCAGCGACATCAGCCAGGGCCTGCGCATCCCGGCTCAAATGGCTGAGATGATCAAAACCCGTTACGGCGGCGTTGTGGCCACCGGCATGGACGACCGCGAACAAATCGCCTTGGAGGCGGACACGGGCGATTGGCACCACGACCGCCGTTCGGTCACGCGGACGGAATTGATCGGGATCATCCGCCCCCGCGTCGAAGAAATCCTGGAAGAGGTGCGCGCGCGCCTGGATGCCGCGGGCTTCGGCGACCTGCCGTCCCAGCGGATCGTTCTGACCGGAGGCGCCAGCCAGATCCCAGGCCTCGACGGGCTGGCGGCGCGGATCCTGGGCAACCAAGTGCGCCTGGGCCGTCCGCTGCGGGTGCAAGGCTTGCCGGAGGCGGCGAAGGGTCCGGCCTTTGCGGCCTGTGTCGGGCTATGCATGCAGGGCGCTGAACCGCAGGACGAATTCTGGGACTTCGACGCCATGCCGCAACGCAGCACAGGCGCCCCCTTCCGCCGCGCGGTGCGCTGGTTTCGGGACAATTGGTGAAGCGATTCGATTTTGGGGTGACGGACGGGCCGCAAGTCGTTAAACTGGGGCGAAATTAAGGCAGCCGCAGAGCTGTTTGACCAAAAACCAAGGGCCTCAGGCAGGGCCGAAGACACAGGTGGACGAGCAGATGACATTGAACCTCACCATGCCCGGCGGCGGCGCCGAACCCGATTTGCGTCCGCGCATCACCGTCTTCGGTGTTGGCGGTGCAGGCGGAAACGCAGTCAACAACATGATCCAGAAGGATCTGGAAGGCGTTGAGTTCGTGGTTGCGAACACAGACGCCCAGGCCCTGGCCCAGAACCAATCGCAGCAGCGCATTCAGTTGGGTGTGCGCGTCACCGAAGGGCTGGGCGCCGGTGCGCGGCCCTCGGTTGGGGCGTCTGCGGCGGAAGAAACGATCGAAGAGATCGTCGACCGTCTGGCCGGTGCGCATATGTGCTTCATCACTGCTGGCATGGGCGGCGGCACCGGTACGGGTGCTGCGCCGATCATCGCACAAGCCGCGCGGGAGCTTGGCATTCTGACCGTTGGTGTCGTGACCAAGCCGTTCCAGTTCGAAGGCTCCAAGCGGATGCGCCAGGCCGAGGAGGGCGTCGAAGCCCTCCAGAAGGTCGTGGATACGCTCATCATCATCCCGAACCAGAACCTGTTCCGGTTGGCGAATGAAAAGACGACCTTTACCGAGGCGTTCAGCCTGGCCGACGACGTTCTGTACCAGGGCGTGAAGGGTGTGACCGACCTGATGGTCCGGCCCGGTATGATTAACCTGGACTTTGCCGACGTCCGCTCCGTCATGGACGAGATGGGCAAAGCCATGATGGGGACGGGCGAAGGCCTGGGTGAAGAGCGCGCCGTGGAGGCCGCCGAAAAGGCCATCGCCAACCCGCTGCTGGATGAGTTGTCGTTGAAGGGCGCCAAGGGCGTGCTGATCAACATCACCGGTGGCTATGATCTGACCCTGTTCGAAATGGACGAGGCTGCGAACCGCATTCGCCAAGAGGTGGACGAGGACGCCAACATCATCGTCGGCTCCACGCTGGACCCCGCGATGGAAGGCACCATGCGCGTGTCGGTGGTCGCCACCGGCATCGACGCCTCGGCCAGCCAGGAAATGCCCGTGCCGCGCCGCCGCTTGTCGGAGGTGTCCGCCCCGGTCGAGACTCAGAACGCCGTGGCCGCTGCCCGCAAGCCGGAACCCGTTGCGGCGCCCGTCACAGCACGCGCACCCGCTCCGGCCCAGGATGTGGCACCGGAACCAGCGCCGGTCCCTAAAGTGGAAGAGCCAAGCGAGCCCAGCTTTTTCGACGCCGCGACCGTGGCCGCCGCTGAAGAAGAAGCCGTGATTGACGATTTCTTTGGCCATCGGGAGCCGCCGGCCCCCGCTGCCGTCGAAGAGGCGCCGCAACAGACGTATGCCCCCGCCGCCGCCCAAGCGCCTTTGGTCGCTGCGGAGCCGGCCCAGGCGGCGTTCACCGCGCCGCGTCCCTGCAGTGCGCCGTCGCCCGAAGCCATGGAGCGGTTGCGTAACGCCGTGAAGCGTGGCGAAGGTCGTGCGACCCCCGCGGCTCCAGCACCCCGCGCCCCTGCGGCGAACCCCGAGCAATCGGCGCGCTTCGGGATCGGGTCGTTGATCAATCGCATGACCGGCTCTGCTGATGCGGGCGCAGGGGAGCCTGTGCCCCCAACGGCTGCCCCCGCCCCGGCCCCCCAGGCGGAAGGTGAGGAAGAGCGGATCGAGATCCCCGCATTCCTGCGCCGTCAGGCCAACTGAGCGGGCTAGGGTTCTATAGAAAAGACGACGGCGTCCTTCGGGGCGCCGTTTTTTTGTGCCGCTCCGGAGGCTGTGCGTCCGACCCGGATGGGCGGTCTTCGACGATCCGGCGGGAGACAGCCCGGTCCGCAGCCGCTGTAGGCGGTCCCGCCAGAGGCCGTGACGTTGCGGCATCATAACGTCCCGCCTGCTCCGACACGGAATTCGCCAGTTTCAGCCGACCTCAAGTCACTGTAATCGCGGGCCTATATTGCTGGCGTTAAGGAATCGGCAACTATCCGCCGATGGGTAAATGCTCCTATTTCAAGGCGTAACGAGGGTTGAATTGTGTCGCCCGGGGCCCCCGCGTATCTGACAATCGAGCGGGTGTCTCTCACGCCCGATGAACCGAATGGGCCGCCATGCAAACGACCGTCAAATCCGTGATCCGTCTGTCCGGCGTGGGCCTCCACTCCGGCGCGGCTGCCCGTGTGTCGATCCACCCAGCTGGTGCCCACCACGGGATCTGGTTCCGGCGCACGGACGTCGCGCGGGACGGTATGATCGCGGCGCGCCACTCTGCTGTGCAGGCCTCGCCTTTGTGTACCTTGCTGGTGAATGAGGCCGGTGTCTCCGTCTCGACGGTGGAGCATATCATGGCCGCCCTGGCGGGGTGCGGGATCCTGAACGCGATGGTCGAGGTGGATGGGCCAGAGGTGCCGATCCTCGACGGCTCCGCCGCTGATTTCGTGCGTGCGATCCTGGCGGTTGGTGTCCGGCGTTTGGATGCGCCTGTTCACGCCATTGAGGTGCTGCGGCGCGTATCGGTCCAAGACGGCGACCGCTTTGCGACCTTGGAACCCGCGCGGGAATTGGAGATCGACTTCGCCATCGACTTTGCCGACGCGGCCATCGGTCAGCAACGCAAGGTTCTGCGCCTATCCAACGGGACCTTTGTGCGGGAACTCTGTGACAGCCGCACCTTCTGTCGTCAGCAAGACGTGGACGCCATGCATGCCGCCGGAAAGGCCCTTGGCGGATCCTTGTTGAATGCCGTCGTGGTGGATGGCGCGCGGGTGGTTAACCCCGAAGGCCTTCGCCATGCCGATGAGGCCGTGCGCCATAAGATGCTCGACGCGCTGGGCGATCTCGCCCTCGCCGGGGCGCCGATCCTGGGGCGCTACACCGGACTTCGATCGGGCCATGCGATGACCAACCGGTTGCTGCACGCCCTGTTCGCCGACCCGCTTGCCTATCGTGTGCGGACGCTGACGGCGGCGGAATGCCACCTGCTGCCGGGGGCTGGGCTGGAAGAAGACGTCTTCGCCCACCTGTGACGCCGCCGGTGTTCGTGGTGCTTCACACCCCCGGAGCCTCTGACTATAAGGAGGCAATCGCCCGCAAGGCGCACGGGGCAGGGAAGGTTCGCATGACAGTTGGAATGGGGCACCGGTTGCGCAAACCGTTGGGCGTGTTGGGACTTGTGGCGGCGCTGTCCGCATGCGGCGGCGCCGATGAGGTGCCACTTGAAGACACTGCCCCTGAGACGATTTTCCAGAGGGCAGAGCAGGAACTGGAAAGCGGCGATGCCGAAGACGCCGCGCAGCTCTTCGCGGAGATTGAGCGCCTCTATCCGTTTTCAGAATGGGCCCGCCGTGGCCTGATCATGCAGGCGTTCGCCTATCACAAAGACCGCGACTACGAGAACGCGCGCGCATCGGCCCAGCGATTCATTGACTTTTATCCGGCGGATCAGGACGCGGCCTATGCCCAGTATCTCCTCGCGCTCAGCTATTACGATCAGATCGACCAGGTTGGCCGGGACCAGGGCCTAACCTTTCAAGCCCTGCAGGCGCTGCGGGTGGTCATCGAACGCTACCCCGAAAGTGAATACGCTAGGTCGTCGATCCTGAAGTTCGATTTGGCCTTTGACCACCTAGCGGCCAAAGAGATGGAAATCGGGCGGTACTACCTGAAGCGGGCCCATTACCCGGCCGCGATCAACCGGTTCCGTGCTGTGGTTGAGGAATTCCAGACCACGACTCACACGCCCGAGGCCTTGATGCGTCTGGTGGAGGCCTATCTGGCCCTAGGACTGACCGAGGAAGCGCAGACGGCCGGGGCGATCTTGGGTTACAACTTTCAGTCGTCGCCCTTCTACGATGATGCCTTCCGTCAGTTGACCGGTCAGGGCCTTTCGGCGGAGGCTGCGGGGACGGGCTGGCTGCGGTCAATCTATGATCGCACGGTCCGGGGGCGTTGGCTGTAGGGTCGCGGTCGCGCGCCTTGGCGCGTGGAACAGGGCAACGGGCGGCGGGGTGACCCCCGTCCTGCGGGGGTCTGGGGATGCTGAGAACGCTCGACATTCGAGACATGCTGATCATTGACCGCCTCTCGTTGGAGTTCGGTGGCGGTCTCAACGTGCTGACGGGGGAAACCGGCGCGGGCAAGTCGATCCTGCTTGATTCCCTAGGCTTTGTCCTTGGGTGGCGCGGCAGGGCGGAATTGGTCCGCCAAGGCGCCAAACAGGGCGAGGTGACGGCCGTTTTCGACCTGCCCGAGGGGCATGGCGCGCGGGACGTTCTGGCAAATTACGACATCTTCCTGGAGGACGACGAAGTCATCTTGCGCCGGGTCAACACCCGCGATGGGCGCAAAACCGCCTGGGTTAACGGAACCCGCGTCACGGGGGAGGTTCTGCGTGCCCTGTCCGATACGCTGCTGGAATTACACGGACAACACGACGACCGGGGGCTGTTGGACGTGCGGGGGCACCGGCGCCTGCTCGATGCCTTTGCCGGTGCCGATACGGCGCCTGTCCGCGCGGCTTGGGGGACGCTGGCCAAGGCGCAGAAGGCCCTTGAGGCCGCAGAGGCCCGCGCCGAAGAGGCCCGTGCAGAGGAAGATTTCCTACGCTTTGCGGTTGAGGAACTGGACAAGCTGGGTCCAGAGGCAGGCGAGGACGAAGCGCTGGATACGCGTCGCCGTTTGATGCAATCGGCGGAAAAGATCCGCGATGATGTCTCTCGCGCGTTTGAGGCCATTGGTCCGAACGGGGCCGAAGGACAGATGTTGGATGCGACCCGATGGTTGGATGGCGCGGCGGGTCAGGCCGGTGATGCCTTGGCCCCGGCCTTGGACGCCCTGAGCCGCGCCCTGGTCGAGCTGGGCGACGCCCAGCAGGGGGTGGAGACCTGCCTGGACGCGCTTACCTTCGACGCGCGCGAGTTGGAGGAGACCGAGGAACGGCTCTTTGCCCTACGCGCCGCCGCACGCAAACATGGGATCACGCCCGATGAGCTGCCCGCGTTTGCCGAAGACTTGCGGGGACGTCTGTCGTTGCTCGATGCCTCCGAAGGGGGCCTTGCCGATCTGCGGATCGCGGTCGAGGCCGCGCGGGCCGACTACGACGCGGCGGCCTCTGCACTGACGGCCCTGCGCAGCGACGCCGCCGAGCGGTTGGACAGGGCCATGTCGGCAGAGCTAGCCCCGCTGAGGATGGATCGGGCGACCTTCACCACAACCTTGGCCGCCACGGCACCAGGCCCGGAGGGTGTGGACGAAGTCGCCTTTGAGGTCGCGACCAACCCTGGCGCGCCATCGGGTCCGTTGAATAAGATTGCCTCCGGCGGCGAGTTGAGCCGTTTCCTGCTGGCGCTGAAGGTCTGCCTGACCGGGGGCGACCGCTCCATGACCTTGATCTTTGACGAGATCGACCGCGGTGTGGGCGGGGCCACGGCGGATGCGGTCGGACGGCGCCTGAAAGCCTTGGCGGAGGGCGGACAGGTCTTGGTGGTCACGCACTCGCCCCAGGTAGCCGCACTGGGCGCGCACCATTGGCGCGTGGAAAAGCGCGTGGAGCAGGAGGTGACCACATCGACCGTCGTGCCAGTGGCCGAAGCGGGACGTGTGGACGAAATCGCCCGCATGTTGGCAGGGGACACCATCACCGATGCGGCGCGCGGGGCGGCGCAAGCGCTGCTCGATGCGGCCGCCTGAGCGGGGCGCGTGGTCCAACAACTGGTCATCGGCAGCTTACTTATTGTGGTAACGGCCCTGGTTACGGCCCCGGGCTGGTGGGCATTAGAGGCGGTGCTGGGCAAGCTGCGCCCTCGGATTGCACGCAGACCCCACGGTCCGAAATTGACGCTCACCCTGGCTTTGGCGATGCTCTGGTCGCTGGCCATGGTCACGGTGGCGGTCTGGATCTGGGCCTTTGCCTTCTGGTGGCTGGGGACTTTCGAGACTTTCGAAGCTTCGGTCTATTTTGCGCTGGTGGTCTTTACAACGCTCGGGTTCGGCGACGTGCTGATGGTTCCGGAATGGCGCTTACTCGGCGGACTGGCAGCGGCGAACGGACTGCTGCTCTTCGGTTTGCTGACCGCCATGCTGGTCGAAACGCTCAGCACGACGCGCGTGCATCAACGCGAGGGAGATTGACCCGCCCTAGGACAACCGGGCTGAGCCTATCAAAGCAGCCAAAGCGCCGCGAGCCCCAGAAAGGCAAAGAAGCCGACCACATCGGTCACCGTGGTCACAAAGGCACCAGAGGCCAGGGCAGGGTCCACACCGACCTTTTCTAGGATCACCGGGATGCCGACACCTGCCAGGCCAGCCACGATCAGGTTAATGACCATCGCCACGGCGATCACCACACCGAGCATCGGCGAGCCGAACCAGACGACGCCGACGATCCCCATGATGACCGCAAAGGCCGCACCGTTGATGGCGCCCGCGGCCACCTCACGTCGAATAACGCGCCAGACGTTTGCCCCGGTCAGGTCGCGGGTTGCCAGCGCGCGCACGGCCACCGTGAGGGACTGCGTGCCCGCATTTCCCCCCATGGAGGCGACGATCGGCATCAGAACCGCCAGGGCCACGATTTGTGTGATCACAGCGTCGAATTGCGCGATCACCAGCGAGGCCAGGATCGACGTCACAAGGTTGACCGCCAACCAGGGAAAGCGCCGCCGGACCACATCCCGGGTCCGGTTCGAAATCGCTTCATCTGCGTCAACACCGGCCAGGCGCAGAATGTCCTCCTCCGCCTCTTCATCCAAGATACGGATGGCGTCGTCGATTGTGATCACACCCATGAGGCGGTCGTCCGCATCCACCACCGGGGCCGAAATCAGGTGGTACTGATTGAAGGCATAGGCCACGTCTTCCTCGGGGTCGGTGACGTCAAACGTGCGGAAGCTGTCTTCTTCGATATCGCTGAGCGCCGTATCCCGGGGCGCGCCGAGGATTTTTCCCAGGGTCACATATCCCACGGGCCGCATCCTCGGGTCCGTCAAGATGACGTGGTAGAAGTGTTCGGGCAGGTCCGTGGCATTCCGCAGAAAGTCGATGGCTTGGCCCACGCTCCAGAAAGAGGGGGCAACAACCACCTCTCGTTGCATGAGGCGGCCGGCGGAATACTCGGGATAGGACAAGGCCGTTTCCACGGCCACGCGGTCCACGTCGTCCAGGGCCCCAAGGATGGCGTCGGCCTGGTCTTCGTCGTCTAGGTTTTCCACAAGATCGACGACGTCGTCGGTGTCCAGCTCCCGAACCGCTTCGGCAACGTCCTCGGCGGGCAACGCGTCGAGCACCTCTTCACGCAGCGACTCGTCCAACTCCGACAGGATTTCCCCGTCGATCTGTCCTTGCCACAGCTCGATGAGAGAAGCGCGTTCTAGCTCGGTGATCTGCTCCAAAAGGTCCGCGATGTCAGCGCCGTGCAAGGGCTCCAACAGATCGTCCAAGGCCATGCGGTCACGGTTAGACAGGGCCTCACGAACAGACCGCAGACGGGCGTCGTCCAGGTCGATCTCTTCGTCGAGGGGATCAGGCGATGGGGCGGTCTGGTCCTGGGTCATCGCTGGGGTCCCCCTTGATCGTCTTGGTTGTGCGATACAGCCTCGCCGCCCCGAGAGATAGGGGGCGTTTCCCATTTGGCGACCGTGCAGTGGCGCAGTCGTTTGGGGGGCGGTCGAACCGGGACGTGGCATTTCAAGCGCGCATAGGACGGCAACTTGGATGCGTATGCTGCTTCGCCGAAATAGCCATGGCGGTATGACAGGCAGTGTTAGACGTGATGCTCCTTCGGGGCGACGTGATTGGATAGGCCGCAGCGCATGGGCCCATGTGATCGGTCGAATGATGCCAACGAGTGTGATGTTCCCAACCAGACACACCGTTTGGGATCCCGTCAAAAACCCATCCAGTGTGATCCAATTGGCACCCCGGACCCTGGTGCAGGGGTATGCCAATCGCTGCTCACCGCCCGTCCTGGCGCGGCCCCTTGCGCGATGCGGCCCCTGGTCCTAGGCCCAAGGCATGACAATGCTGATCCTGGGCCAAGTGCTTGCCTTCACCGATGATCCGTTCCGTGTCCCACCGGAAGGGGCGGCGCGCTATGAAGCTCGGGCGGCCGTCGCCGTCGAGAACGGCGTGATCCTTGGGCACGGTCCGGTGCAGGCGATGCGCGACGCCCATCCAAACGCGACGGAGGTCGACCACGGCGACGGGTTGATCCTGCCCGGCTTCGTGGACGCCCATGTCCATTACCCGCAGACGGCCATTATCGCGTCCTGGGGCAAGCGGCTGATCGACTGGCTGAACACCTACACCTTCCCGGAGGAGGCGCGTTTCGTCGATCCTGCCTATGCGAATACCATCGCCGCCCGATACCTGGACTTGGCCCTTGCCCATGGGACGACCTCCGTGGCCAGTTATTGCACCATCCATCCAAGCAGTGTGGATGCCTTGTTTCAGGCGGCAGAGGCGCGAGGCATGGCTGTCTGGGCCGGGAAAACCTGCATGGACCGCAATGCACCGGACACCCTGCGGGACACGGCGCAATCGGCCTATGACGATAGCCGGGTTCTGTTGGATCGGTGGCACGGGCGGGGTCGGGCTCGATATGTGATCACACCCCGGTTTTCGCCGACCTCGACGCCTGGCCAATTGTCAGCCCTAGGGGCCCTTTGGGCAGAACACCCATCGTGTTTGATGCAAACCCATCTCAGCGAACAGACCGACGAAGTGGCCTGGGTGCGTGACCTCTTCCCCGACAGTCGCGACTACTTGGACACCTATGAGGCGCACGGGCTTTTGGGAGAAAACGGCGTCTATGGGCATTCCATCCACCTCACGCCGCGAGAGTGGGATCGGCTGGCCGAGGTTGGCGCCGCGCTGGTCCATTGTCCGACCTCCAACACGTTCATCGGCTCCGGGCTGTTCGACATGGGGTTAGCGGCAACCCACCGGGTTGGGTTGGCCACCGATACGGGCGGCGGGTCCAACTTTTCCATGCTGCGCACGATGGCGGCAGCCTACGAGGTGGCGCAGTTGCGGGGGCAAGCGTTGCATCCTGCGCAGTTGCTGTGGCTGGCCACAGAAGGGTCTGCCCGGGCGCTCCGGGCAGAGGCGGAGGTGGGCACCCTGGCCCCCGGCAGTGCGGCTGATTTGGTGGTGTTGGACCTGGCCTCCACCCCGGCGATTGCCCAACGCAGCAACCGTGCGGAGACGATCTGGGAAGCGGTGTTCCCCACACTCATGATGGGCGATGACCGGGCTGTGGCGAAGGTCTATGTGGCGGGCAAAGCCGTCGCGACACAGACGTCTGGGTGACCCGGTGGGCGGTGAGATCGGATCCGCCAACGAAAAAGGGCCCCACAGAAACTGTGAGACCCAATCTTTTGTGTCTGGCGGCAGGTCTTAGCCTGTGGCGTCCGGGGTGCAGACGCCGGCGGTGGCGTCCCAGCTGGACCCTGGGGCACAGGACATGGTCACTTGTTCACCTTTGCCCCAGTTGCATTCGTAAGCAGCAGCAATACCGGGCGCGAGCATTAGCGCGGCGGCGGCGAGGATCGTCTTGATCTTGGTCATCGTCGTCTCCGTTCGTGTCTTTCGTGACAAAGAGGGTAGGCCGACTTTCCGTCCCGACCAAACACCCAATTGTCGCAGGGTCACCCGATGCCGTTGGAACCGATCAGACGGGACCGTGGTTTGTCCCTCAGAACGCAAGGAAAGATAGCCCCATGACCTCTGCCAATGATCCGCACACGCGGGAAAAAGAAACCGTTCATATCGTCGAAAAATCGGGCGGAGGGTCCTCTGCGCTCTGGCTTATTCTCGGGGCCGTTATCGCGGGCCTGGCCATCTGGTTTTTTGTCCTCAACGGCGCGCCAGCCGACGACACAACCTACGTCACCATCACCGGCGGCGCGGCCGAGGCGGTTCAAGGCGCCGCCGAAGCCGTGGAAGGTGCCGCGACCGCAGTGGAAGGCGCAGCAGAGGGCAACTGACCCCTGTCGCCTTCCCATAGGGCTGGATGCGGCCCCGATCTATGCGCCGAAGACGCGCTTGAAGATCGTGTCCACGTGTTTCGTGTGGTAGCCCATGTCGAATTTCTCTTCGATCCCGTCCACACCAAGCGCGGCAACCACGTCGGCGTCGGCCAGCAGTTGCTCGCGGAAATCGACCCGCTCTTCCCAGACCTTCAGGGCGTTGCGCTGCACCATGGAATAGGCGTCTTCGCGGCTGACACCGGCTTGGGTCAGAGCCAACAACACCCGTTGGGACATCACGAGGCCGGGGAACTTGTTCATGTTCTCCAGCATGTTTTCAGGGAAGATCAGCATCTTGTCGATGACCCCGGTCAGGCGGGCCAGGGCAAAGTCCAGCGTGATCGTGGCATCCGGCCCGATCATACGTTCCACCGAGGAATGGGAGATGTCCCGCTCGTGCCACAGGGCGACGTTTTCCATGGCAGGCACCACCGCGCCGCGCACCAAGCGGGCCAGACCGGTCAGGTTTTCCGTCAGCACGGGGTTCTTTTTGTGTGGCATCGCGGAGGAGCCTTTTTGCCCCATGGAAAAGAACTCTGCCCCCTCCAGAACCTCGGTCCGCTGCATGTGACGGACTTCGATGGCGATGTTTTCGATGCTGCTGGCGATCACGCCCAGGGTCGCGAAGAAAGCCGCGTGGCGGTCACGGGGAATGACCTGGGTGCTGATTGGCTCGGGGCTCAGGCCCAGCTTGGCGCAGACGTGCTCCTCGACCGCGGGGTCAATGTTGGCGAAGGTGCCCACGGCGCCCGAGATCGCGCCTGTCGCGATTTCCGCCCGTGCCGTGCGCATCCGCGTCAGGTTGCGGTCCATCTCGGCGTAAAAGCGCGCAAAGGTCAGGCCCATGGTGGTCGGCTCTGCATGGATGCCGTGGCTGCGCCCGACGCGCAGGGTATCTTTGTGTTCGATGGCGCGCTTTTTCAGCGCCGCCAAAAGTCCTTCGATGTCCGCGATCAGAATGTCCGCCGCGCGCACCATCTGGACGTTCAGGCAGGTGTCCAAGACATCCGACGAGGTCATGCCCTGGTGGACAAAGCGCGCCTCTTCCGATCCGACGTGTTCGGCCAAGTGGGTCAGGAAGGCGATGACGTCGTGTTTCGTCACGGCCTCGATCTCGTCGATGCGGGCCACGTCGAACTCCACGTCCTTGGCTTTCCAGACAGCCTCGGCGTTTTCGCGGGGGATGACGCCCAGGTCTGCCATGGCGTCGCAGGCGTGGGCCTCGATCTCGTACCAGATGCGGAACTTCGTCGAAGGCTCCCAGATTTGAACCATCTCGGGGCGGGAATAGCGGGGGATCATGGGCGGTCGTCCTCTGGCAGCGGCGTCGCGCGCGTCATAGGGTGCGCGGCGAGGGGCCGCAAGGAAGGGGAGGACGCACCATGATCCCAGGGGAGACGCCCGACGGACGCCTCGCCGCCCTATTGGGCACGTGGTCCGTGGTGCGGGTGTTGCGGCCGGTCGGGGGGGACTGGATCCGGTTCCAGGGCACCGCAGTCTGGACGCGCGAAGGGTCTGCGCTCCGCTCGGTCGAAGTGGGCCAGATGCAGCAAGGGGGCGCAGGGTTCGAAGCCCGGCGAGAGACCCTGTGGCAGGTCCGCGGCGACGGGGTCGAAGTACGGTTCGGCGACGGCCGCCCGTTCCATTGGATCGGTCCTGGCGCACGCGCAACCTGTCAACATGATTGCCCGCCCGATGACTACCAACTGGCCTACGATTTTGGCCAATGGCCCCGGTGGTCCATGCGATGGCGCGTGCGGGGGCCGCGGAAGGATTATACCGCGCTCACCCGCTACGGGCGTGCCGGGGCTGGATGACGCCCGCTGATAAACAGCTTAGCCAGTCACGCAGCCCTGACCGTTGTTGCGCCAAATGGGCACGTTCAAGGACATCTCGCATTTGGCCTGAAACGCCCGACCGTTGACCGTCAGGCAGGTTGTCTGTCCGATCTCCACGCGGCTGCCGCTGCTGTCCGTACAGTAGCAGTCGGGCCATTTCTTATCCGCCAGCGCTGGGGTGATCGCCAAGGGGGCCGCCAGAGCGCAGGCCAGGATCGTATATTTCGTCATCTCACATACCTCCTGGCGGGTAGGCTAACCTGGACGCCGCCCTTGACCTAGCGACTTTGCACGCCCATCACGCGCGGATGATCCCGACAGACCGCCTTGACCAGATTTTGTCCCGCTACGAATACCTCGAAGCGCGGCTAAACGCGGGCCCCGAGGCCTCGGAAATTGCTGATCTGACGCGGGAATATGCCGAGGTGAAGCCCGTCGCGGAACAGATCCAGGCCCACCGCGCCCTATCGACGCAGTTGGCGGAGGCAGAGGCTTTGCTGGACGACCCAGAGATGGCGGAACTGGCCCAGGCCGAAGTGCCGGACCTGCGGGCCGCCCTGACCGACAGCGAATCCGCCCTTCAAATTGCGTTGTTGCCGCGCGACGCCGCTGATGCACGCCCCGCCATCTTGGAAATCCGACCCGGGACCGGTGGCGAAGAGGCCGCTTTGTTCGCGGGCGATTTGGAAGGGATGTACCGCCGCTACGCCGAAGGACGCGGCTGGCAGACCGAGGTGGTGGAGCGGCAAGAAACCGACCTCGGTGGAATCAAGGAGTTGGTCCTGCGTATCGCGGGCGAGAACGTTTTTGCTCGGCTCAAGTTTGAAAGTGGCGTTCACCGGGTCCAACGGGTGCCCGCGACGGAAAGCGGCGGGCGTATCCATACCTCGGCGGCAACCGTGGCTGTGCTGCCCGAGGCGGAGGCGGTGGATATCGACATTCCCGCAACCGACATTCGGATCGATACCATGCGCGCCAGCGGAGCCGGGGGGCAGCACGTCAACACCACCGACTCCGCCGTGCGCATCACCCATTTGCCCACGGGGATCGTGGTCACCAGCAGCGAGAAGTCCCAGCACCGCAACCGCGAGATCGCCATGAACGTCCTGCGCGCCCGTCTCTACGAGGCGCAGCGGGCCGCGCTGGACGCCGAGCGGTCCGCAGACCGCCGTGCCCAGGTCGGCAGTGGCGACCGATCCGAGCGGATCCGAACGTACAACTTCCCCCAGGGGCGCATGACAGACCATCGCATCAATCTGACGCTCTATAAGTTGGATCAGGTGGTTCAGGGTGACCTGGATGAAGTGATCGATGCGCTAACCGCCGATCTGCAAGCGCGGCAATTGGCCGAGATGGCGGGGTGACCGACCCCGCTCAGACACCAGATGCCCAACAGCTCCTTTCCGATGTGCGGCAGCGGCTCGAAGCGGCGGGCGTGCCGGATGCGGTGCGGGATGCGGCAAAGCTTGTGCAGGCGGCTGGGGCGGAAGATGCGGCGCCTTTGAGCGACCGCACCGCTGCCACCTTGGAGGCGCTTGTTGCCCGGCGCATCGCGCGAGAGCCGATGTCCCATATCCTGGGGCGGCGGGCGTTCTGGATGCATGACTTCGTCGTGACACCCGATGTGCTGGACCCGCGCCCTGATACGGAGACCCTGGTCGAGGCCGCCTTGGAGGGGGCCTTTGACCGCATCTTAGACTTGGGCACCGGCTCGGGCTGTATCCTCGCGTCCCTGCTCCATGAACGGCCACGGGCGCGGGGTGTGGGCACGGATCTGTCGGAGGCCGCCTTGGCCGTCGCGCAGCAAAACCTCGCCCAAGTGGGGGTGGCGGACCGAGCGGAGTTGATACGTTCCGATTGGTTCACGGCGGTTCAGGGGCCGTTCGACCTCATCGTGTCGAACCCGCCTTACATAACCGCGCAAGAGATGGAGGACCTCTCGCCCGAAGTCCTTCATGAGCCGACGATGGCCCTGACACCCGGCGGCGATGGTCTGTCGGCGTATCGGGCGATCACGGCAGAGGCCGGTCGGTTCCTCACGTCAGGCGGGCGACTACTGGTTGAAATCGGCGCGGGCCAGGCAGGCGACGTCGTGGCCATGTTTCAACGCGCTGGGCTACGGGACATCCGCGTACTCAAGGACCTGCCCGGCAAGGATCGCGTGGTTGCAGGGCAAAAATCCACCTGAGTGGAACGAATCTACTTGTAAACCAGGGCAGACACTTCCATAAGGCGAGTGCAACTTGCGGAAGTCGGTGGAACATCCCATCGCCCCTCTTGCAACGCCCACGAACCCCGGACCCATTCGACCCACCGCAGGCGGGCACGGTCCTTGGCTAAATCCAAGCGGAACCTATCCTGGCATGAGAAGCTCTAAGTCGCGGTCGCGCAATAAGAACCGTAACAACCGGCCCCAGGGCGGCAACATCATCAATCGGGTTTTCGACAGCTCCGGCCCCGAGGGTAAGGTGCGCGGAACGCCCCAACAGATTATCGACAAGTACAACCAATTGGCGCGCGACGCCCAATTGTCCGGCGATCGCGTCGCCGTCGAGAATTTCCAGCAACACGCGGAACATTACACGCGCATGTTGGCGGCCGCTCAAAAAGAGATGGAAGCCCGGCAGCAGCAAAACCAGCAGAACCAGGGCCACAACAACCAACAGAATAACCAGAACAATCAGTCTGGGAACTCTGGTCAGAACGGCCAAAACCGCAATGATGGCGGCCAGCGCGGTGACGGAAACCAAGGCAACGGCTCCCGGTCTGATGCGGGCCAATCTGCGCAGCAGGGTCGGTCTGACAATGGGTCCGAGGCCCGTGACACCGGCGGTCAACAGGGCGGCAATCGTCGCCGCGACGCCGCTGAACCGAAGCCCGCTACGACGTCAGACTCTGTGCCCGTCGATGTGATCGAGACAGAGGCGACGGACAGTGGCCTCGTCGAGACCCCAGAGGCGAGCGGCACGGCCCCCGCGCCGGAGGGGGCACCCGCAGCGGACGATGCGCCCAAGCCAAAACCCCGCCGCACGCGCACCCGCAAAAAGGCACCGACCGATGACGCGGTGGCCGACGCAGCGCCAACGACGGCAGATGACGGTGCGGAGGCGAAGCCGAAACCAAAGCGGAAGTCTCCGGCGAAGGCGAAGGCGGCTCCCGATGCGCCCGACACGCAATCCTCCGAAGACGCCTGAGCTGATCCTGCCCTGTCTCAGCGTCCCGCATGTGTCGTTGGGGTGACCTCGGCTCTGGGGCGTTTGGTGCGTCACCCTTCACAGAGGGCAGAGTTGGACCAAATATCCGACCGTGGTCGTCGCAAGTTGGACACCACTGCAAGGCGTCGGAGCCACTTCGTCGAAAGTTCAGCAACACGGCATCGTTCGTCTCGCTTTCTTTGTCCGTTGGGCCGCTCAAGGCCTGGCTGGGTGTCGTAGGCCGTGCCCATAGGCCTAAAGTTACCGATGCTCATAACCGCCTATCCCGAAACGACGGGGCCCCAACGCGCCCCGCATCCCGTCGGCAATCGCACCGCCGCCCGGCCCGCAGGGCAAAAGGACTCAGCGGAGCGCTACAGGGTCACCTGGCCTCAGCCACGCTCCGCGCTAGGGCGCACCATTGCTCCAAACCTACGACTTCGGCCCGGTCCGTGGGGGCGATCCCTGCAGCGACCAAGTGATCCTCCAGGTCAGTAACAACGCCTTTCAACGCGGCCCGCAGCATCTTGCGGCGCTGGTTGAACCCCTTGGCCACCACGCGCTCCAGGACGGCTGCATCGGCTGGGAAGCGGGGCGCGGGCAGGGCCTCAAGGTGGACCACCGCAGAATGCACTTTCGGCGGCGGGCTAAAGGCCTCCGGCGGCAGGGTCATCGCGATCTGCGCAGTGGTGCGCCATTGCGCCAGGACCGCCAACCGCCCATAGGCCTTCGCGCCGGGCTGGGCCACGATCCGCTCGGCCACTTCCTTCTGAAACATCAGCGTCAGGCTCTGCCACGGCGGCGGCCAACTGGTAGGCGTCAACCAGCGCACCAGTAACTCGGTGCCCACGTTGTAGGGCAGGTTCGCGACCACGCGCCACGGGGCCTCAAGGTGAGCCGCTGTGTCGATCTCCAGGGCGTCGCCATTGAGCACGGTCAACTGGCCGGGATAGGCGGCGGCGATTTCATCCAGTGCGGGCAGGCAGCGAGCATCCTTTTCCACCGCCACAACGCGGGCCGCGCCCTCCGCCAGCAGTCCACGGGTCAAGCCGCCGGGGCCAGGACCCACCTCCAACACATGGGCGCCATCCAACCGACCGGACAGCCGCGCAATGCGGGACGTCAGGTTCAAATCCAGCAGGAAGTTCTGACCCATGCTCTTTTTGGCGCGCAGGCCATGGGTTGCGATCACATCGCGGAGCGGGGGCAGGTCGTCGATTTGGCTCATGTCTATGGCGTTTGACGATGATAGGGGGCCAGGACAAGGGCCTTGTCGTGCCCGTTCCTGTGGGATCGCTCGGAGGTGTAGCAGCTCAGTTGCCGGTCGTCTGAGTTGGTAGATACGTTAAAGCGTGGAGGGGTGCTTAGTCATGGATCCAAACGACCGAAGACCTGGGACCTGATCCTAACGCGCCAAGGGCTAACAGGAAGCGTTCTCGGGCGCCCTGACTGCGAAAGCCGGCCTCGGCTCGTGGCCCGCGAGAAACACGCCATGGGAGACCGGCAAATTGCAGTAGGTCGGAGACGGGGCGATGTGCGCTTCGGGCGAGGTGTCGCTCCCTGGCCTCCGGCTAGAGAGACCAAATGCGCTGCGCGGTTAGCGGGGACGCGCCGTGGCGTCTCCCAAGGCTCTCGACGGTGTTCCGGCAGTCGCCTTGCCGTCTCGAAAACGGCGTTATCGAGAATGGCGAAAGATAAACGCCCCTCGATGATCTGAGTTTTGAAATGTGCCTTTGATGCGGCCGCACAAGCCATTTGCCGCGCCTGAAGCGATCAGGGCTGTTCTTTGGTGCCCAAACCAGCAGTGCGATGGGGGCCGTAAGTTTCGATTTCAGGTGTCGGATCCGCCATGACACGGCGCCCTCAGCCGCCGAGCAAGTGGGTGTAACATCCGCCTCGCTCGATAGCCCGCATCGGGTGTTGAAGACCGAAAGGACCTATCGCGACACTTTTGCTGATCCTGCGGATGCTGCGTGCGACGTTCCCTGCCTATGTTTGCGTGGCAGTAGCCGCCCAATCGTGTTCTGGCAGAGCGCTGATCCACCGTCATACTGGCCTTGCATCCGCTGCGCCCTCTGTCCCGAAGCGAAAGCCGTTAAACCAGCGCGAGCCCTTGCCGTCGGCCCACCATGTCCCAGGCCATGCGGAGGGCTGCGACCATCGATGTTGGGTCCGCCATGCCCCGTCCCGCGATGTCAAAGGCCGTGCCGTGGTCGGGCGACGTGCGGATAAAAGGCAGGCCCAGGGTGACGTTCACGCCCCCGGCGAAATCAATGGTCTTGATCGGGATCAGCGCTTGATCGTGGTACATGCAGACGGCGGCGTCATAGCCCGCGCGTGCCCCGGCGTGGAACATCGTGTCAGCGGGCAGCGGGCCAAAACACCCAAGCTCCGGGGCTAGCCGTGCCACCAGCGCCGTGATCCAGGTCAGCTCCTCCGTGCCCATGGTTCCGCCTTCGCCCGCGTGGGGGTTCAGCCCCGCAACGGCGATCCGTGGGGCGGCGATCCCGAAGTCACGGCGCAGGCCCGCATGGGTGACCCGTAAGCACGTCTCCAAGATGTCCGGTGTTAGGGCACGTGGCACCTCAGACAGGGCAATGTGGATGGTGGCTGGCACGACGCGCAAGTCAGGGCAGGCCAGCATCATGACCACGTCCGCATCGCCACCCAAGGCCGACAGGTATTCCGTATGCCCCGGATAGGCGAACCCGGCGCCGTCCTTCAGGGCTTTCTTGTGGATCGGCGCGGTACAAATTCCCGACGCAGCGCCCGTCTGCGCCAGGTCCACCGCCCGCGCAATGGCAGAGATAACGCCGGCTGCCTGCGCGGGGTCGGGGCGGCCTGGAACCCGTGGGCCGGGAATGTCGTGGGCCAGGACGGACAGCCCATGTTGGGACGCCGACACCGGTGTCTCCACCACGTCAACGGGACAGCCAAGCCCCTGAAAATGATCCGGGTTTCCGATCACCACAAAGGGGATATCCGGTGCCGCCAGCCGCGCCTTCGCAATCACCTCCGGTCCGATGCCCGCCGGTTCGCCGCATGTCACGACAAGGGGCGGACGGTCAGCCATCCTCGATGATCGCGTCCGAGCGCAACTCCGCCAGATAGCCCTGGGCATAGCTGGTCAGCCGCTCGTTCAGCAATTGCTGGCCAACGGCCTCGAAGGCGCCCTCGGGTGGCTCGACCACGCGGCCGCAGAGCATCACAAACCGCAGGTTTCCGCCCCGTGTCAGGAGGGTCGAGACCTCGTCGTCGTCGAGCTTCGCCAATTCCTGCCGCAGGTCGCCGGGCAGGTCGTCGAGGCGCGCGATTGTGCGGGTCAGAACCTCGGGCGGCTGGCCTTTGGCCACGCCGTAGAGATCATCACAGGTGTCGATGCGGGCCTGGATCTGCGCCGCGCGGGCCAGGGCCTCTTGGCTGCGTCCACCGGGGATCAGGTACTCGGCATAGTCGACCGACAGCGCCTCCGTGCGGGTGACCCCGCTCTCGTCCAAATCGCGCAGCAGGTACAGGCCGACAAAGGCGCCCAGGTCGACTGGGTTCGAGACCTGACCCGGGCCGAGCGCCAAAACCTGCGCCACAAGCGGCGGGGGCAATTGCGATAGCGACAGCCAGTCGATGCGTCCGCCGCGCCGCGCGCTGGCGGATCGGGAATACTGTCGCGCGGCCTGCTGGAACGCGGCCTCGCTGGAAATGGTCTCTGACAACTGCCGGGCCAGGGCCGCCACCTCGTCGCGGTTTTCCGGCGTCTGGGGCAGGGCGATTTCCGACAGCAGCACTCGGACGCCCCCGGCTGTGCCACGGGCCAGGGTGCGGTCGATCTCCGCTTCGCTGGGCCGGGCCTGGGGCCCGAAGCGCTGCTGCACCAGCTGTCGCCAATAGAGCCCGTTGCGCACGAAATCGCGGAAGGTCTCTCCGGCGATCCCGCCCCGTTCCAGGATTTCGATGAACTGGGCAGGCTCCAGCCCGGCGCGGGCGGCGAATTCCACCATGCCCGCGTCCAGTTCTTCTGCGGTCAACTCGATGCCAGCCGCACGGGCGGCCTGCACCTGCAACGTCTCGTCCACCATGGTCTCGCGCGCACTGGCCAAATCGGCATTCGGCGCCCCCAGCAGGGACAGGAACCGCGCGCGTTGGTCGATCTGGAAGTTCGTGACGCCGGTCCCGTTGACGATCACCACGGGCGCAAAGGGCTGTCCCTGGGCGTGGAGTGGCCCCGTCGCGGCCAGCATCACTAGGGCCAGCGCACCGCCGAGCCGTTTCATCTGCTTGATCATCTGCCCACCTGGCCTTTGCCCGTCATAGTCCACATTTGCGCGCCCGTTTCGCCCGGTCGTCTGCCCCAAAGCCCGCCAACTCCACCGACAGGCCAAAGCGCGTCGATGGCTGCAAGGTGGTCGAAGAGGTAAACCGCCGCTCCACATCAAAATCCACAGTCACGCAGTCCGACCGATAGGTCAGACCCAGTCCCGCCCGGCTGGCGTCGTTCGTGACGAAGTCATATCGCCAGTTGGCCCGGCCCGTCCAGTCGCCGCCAAGATTGCGCGCCGCGTCCAGGGACCACTCCGACGTGTCGATGGGGCGGCCTGCGGTCGTGTCCGCTTGCAGAAAGGTATAACGCGTCTCCAGCGCGTGGTCGTCGCTGGACCAGCGCAAGATCGTCTCGGACCGGTTGACGCTGAGTTGGTCGTCAAAGATCGAGCGGGTCATCGCCTCGAACCCATTATCGTCGGCGATCCCAAACGAAAGGAGCCAATCGGAGGATTTCCCATCCAAGCCCGTTTCGGGGCGGAACTGCCCCAAATCCCGACTGCGGATCACGCGACCTACCAGGGCTCCGACCGTCCAGCCGTCCGGCCTGTACCGTGTGTAGCCCAGTCCCAGATTGACGCGATTGCCCAACTCCCGCGTGTCCCGCCCGGCGAAGCGGCTTGCCGAAAAGAGGTTCCCCTCGTCGAATTCGGGCGTCAGGCTGTCCTCGTCGGGGGTGGTCGCCCGGTTTTCGGGCGCCAGGATCACCTGCATCACCGGTTCGATCACGTGTCGCACGCCGCTCTGATCGGTGCGCGCCAGGGGCAAGCGCGCCTCCAGCCCTGCATAGGGCACGGCGCGCGCGAAGGTTGTATCGGCAAAGGTATCGTCTTGTCGGATGTTGTAGGCATCCAAATGCAGCCCGCCCAAGCCCGTGAAGACCAGCCCGCCGCCCGTCACCCAAGACCGGCGCCAATCCACCGCAGCCGAGGCGCGCAAGACGTCGCGGGCCGCGTTGGCCGACTGTCCCGCGGGCACCGTCGTCGCCGTGCGCTCGCGCGCGTGGGCCTGTAGTGTCCAGAGCGCCTGGCCGCCGAGCAGGTCAGGTTCGGTCCGGCCCTGGCGTTCCACGGTGAGGACGCGGGTGGGCAAAAACCGGTCGTCATCGCCTGTGCGCAGGGATTGGAACAGGATCGCCTCCGCCACGAGACGGCTGTCCCGCTCGACCCGGCTAACGGCGATGCGGCTGTCGAGACGGTCCTTTTCGCTGATGTCGTAGTTCAGCAGATAGGTGTCGTCGCTCACCGCCTCGATATCGAAGTCGAGCCGATAATCCCGTGGCAGCCTGAACTGTCCCTCGGCAAAGACATACCCGCGCCATGGCTCCGATGTGAGGCGGTCGTCGGACAGGGCACCCTCGACTGTTATCCGCCCCGTGTTAAAGGCCTGGCGATAGCGGACCCCCAGACTGCGCGTGTCGAAGTTGGTCCACATGGGCGACAGCGTCAGGTCCCGCGACGGCCCGAGGGTAAAGAAATACGGTGTCGTCACCCCCGTGCCCAACAGATCATCGGACGAAAAGCGCGGGGCCAACCAACCGCTGGTCCGCTCCAACGTCGGGTCCGGCAGGCGCAGACGCGGCAGCCAGGCCACGGGCACCCCGGCCACGTCGAAACGCGCGCTGTCGAAGTAGATCTGCTTTTCCTGACGGTCGTGGATGATGCGCTTGGCGCGGATCTGCCACAGCGGAACGTCGCCCTCGTCGCACACGGGGCAGGAGGAGGCGACAGCTTGGAACAGCTGGGTGTAGCGCCCTTCTTCGCCCTGAGTGACCTCGGTCGCGGCCACCTGCAGCCGGTCGTCCAAGACCAGGCGCGCGCCTTGTAGAACGCTGCCCTGCAGGTCGGGCGAGAGCGAGGCGAAATCCGCCACCAGCACCGCCTCATCCCCATCAATGAGCGTGAGCGGGCCGTCGACGATCAAGCGATCCTCTTGGCGTAGATAGGTGATGCGCGGTGCCCTGAGGATGCGGCCTTCGGCAAAGATCTCCACCGCGCCGGAGGCCACGAGCCGTGTGGGATCAAAGTCGATCCGGTCCGCAACCAGCGTCGCGGGCGCCGTCTGCGCATGGGCGGGCGCGGCCATTAGGGCGAGGCACAGGACAAGCCACCGCATCAGCCATCCTCCAACTGTAAGATGACGCCCAGCGACATCAGGATCGCGGCCAAAGGGGGCGACCAGGCCGCCAGGGCCACCGGAAGTTGCCCGTTCTCTCCCAGGGTCTGGGCAAAAGACCGCAGGAAGAACACACCGAACCCCAGCAGCAGCGCGATCAACACCATCTTGCCTGCCCCGCCGGATCGCACATGGCCCATGGTGAAGGCCGCGCCGATCATCACCATGGCCGCCAGCATAAAGGGATTGGCCAGTTCCATGTGCAACCACACACGGTGGGTGCGCCCGGAGAACCCCGCGGCGTCGAGTTGCTCAATGAAGCCCGGCAGTTCGAAGATCGGGATGGAGGAGGGGACGCCGAAACTGTCGCGAATTTGGTCTTCGGTTAGTGTCGAGGGGATGGTGGCGATATCCACGGCCTTGGCATCCCGCTCGGGGTTGTCGGATGTGCCCAGCGGCCAGCGCTTCGCACCTTCCAGCAGCCAATCGCCCGCGCTCAATTCAGCGCGGCGCGCGTCTACGCGCTCGATCGGGGTGCCGCCTGCGTCAAAGGCAATGAAGGTCGCTTCGAACAGGACCGTCCCGTCCAAAGAAGACCGCGCCGCGCGGATCACCGTCTGACCCGAAGCATCGCCCTGTCGCAGCCAAACACCTTCCTCGCTGACCGACAGCACAGACGAGATACCGGAGCGGAACTTGGCGATCTCCCGCTCGTAGATCCCTTGGGTCGCGGCAACGATGGGGTTGACGATGGCCAGCGCAAGCGCACCCAGCAGGATCGCCGCCGCGACGGGCGCCATCAAGGCGCGTAGCGCAGACCGTCCCGCCGCGCGAATGACCACCAATTCGCTCGACCGTGCCAAGGCCAGGAACAGCGCCAGCGTCGCCAGGATCACGATCAGCGGCAGGATCTGATAGAGCGCGCTGGGCAGATTCAGGGCAGCGAGGCGCAGGCCGTCGCCGATCCCGGCGTCTTGCCCCTCCAACCGGCGCACCTGCTCCATCAGGTCAATGGGCAGCAACAGGCCCGTGAAGACCAGCGTGACGATAAACACCAACCACAAGAAGCGGCGGGCCACGTAGAGCGACAGCGTCATGCGACAGCCCCCCGTCGCCAGGGACGCGGCCCAAGGGTGCTGCGCCAGGTGAGGGCCAAGCCCAAACCAAGGGTGATGGCCGGCGGGACATGGATCAACCACCACAGGCTTGCGCTGTCCCGCGCCTCTGCCTCGGCCACATTGGCCAGCATTTTGAACAGGATCGCCGCCACAACAGCGGCCATGATCTGCCGCCAAAGGCCCATGCGCGAATACCCGCCCTGCATCAGGAACCCCAGCGCCAGCAGGGGGATTGCTGCCGCGAAGAGCGCTTCCGAAAACCGGGTATGGGCCTCGGCCAGCAGCTTGGCGCGGTTGGCGCCCGTCGCCTCCTGCTGCGTGGGTCCCGCTTGCAACAGGGCCAGGGTCGACAATTCGCGCGGATCCCTCAGACGGTCGCTGCCCGTGCCCGTCAGCCCCGCCAGGTCGTAGGCGAAATCGTCAAACCGGACGGTGACCAGACTGCGCTCCGCCACGTCCAAGGTCTGGGCCATGCCGTCAAACATCACCAGGCCCGTGCCCGTCTCGGACCGCACCAGCAAGGCCCGCTCCGCCGTGTAGGAGGTGCGGGTGTCCGCGCTGCGCCGGTCTTGCAGGAACAGGCCCAGCAACTCCCCGGCTTCGGTGATTTCGCGGACGTAGACGGTCACGCCCGTGCCGGGGTGCAGAAACTCCCCCTCTTTCAGAAGGCGCGCGGTCACATCCTGGCTGACCTCGACGCTGCGCGTGGCCAAAGCGGCCCGCGAGGCCGGGACCAGGACATGGGCCAGAACCGAGATCATAACCGCGACCGCGATGCCAAACACTGCGACCGGTCGCGCCAATTGCCAAGGTCCCAACCCTGTCGTTTGGGCCACGACCATCTCGCTATCTGCCGACAGCCGGTTCAACCCATAAAGCGTTGCCACCAGGGCCGACACCGGCAGCACCACGACGATGACATTGGGCAAGGCCAGGGCCGTGAACTCCAGAAAGGTCACAAGGCTGGCCCCCCCGGCGATCAGCCCGTCGAACAGACCAATCGCCCGGTTCACCCAATAGACGGCCACCAGCACCAGGCTGAAAAAGCCGAAATAGGTCATCAATTGACCAGCAAGGTATCGGTCGAACGTGGCCAAGATCCCCCCCGGAATAGGCACTTGGCGTTCTTCCTAAACGGGTTCCTGCGGAGGGCAAACCCCCGTTCGGCGATGGCGTCTGGAAATGCCGGGGACCGCGCACTAGGGTCGCGCGACACAGATGCCCGCAACCGCTTCGGAGAGTTCATCCATGACCACGCCCGCCGCCGTCACCTTCGCGCCCCTGGATCTTGACGCCCTGGCCGGTGTCGAAGGGGTGATCGCCTGTTTCGTGCCCGAGGCTGGAACACTCGACCCCGGCGCGCGCCGTCTCAACCGCCTGACCCGAGGCGCCCTGAAACGGGCGGTCGAGGGCGATGCCTTCGAGGCGCTGTCTGCGGGTGACGCGCTCAAGATCGGCTTTCCGGTCGGCATGGCCGTGTCCTCCGTCTTGGTCATCAAGCTGGAGCGCCGCGCCCCCAGGTCCGCCGCCTTGGCCGCAGGTGCAAGCATCGCCAAGGCACGGGGCACGGGCGATCTGACGATCCTGGCGGGGGCGGTTCGGCGGCTGTCCGATGTGGTTCTGGGCGCCGTCCTGCGGAGCTATGACTTCGCAGACCACAAGACCGCCGAGCCCAAGCCAGCGCCCGCGATCACTGTCCTCAGCGCCAAACCGGACGAGGCGCGCGCGGCCTATGCCGATGCCAGCGCCCAGGCCGAGGGCGTGTTCTTCACCCGCGATCTAGTGAATGAGCCCTCCAACATCCTGACCACCACCGAATTCGCCGACCGCCTCTCTGCACTCAGCGAACACGGCGTTGAGGTCGAAGTGCTGGAAGAGGACAAGCTGGCCGAACTCGGGATGCGCACGCTGCTGGCTGTGGGGCAGGGCTCCGTCAGCCCGTCCAAGGTCGTGGTCATGCGCTGGAACGGTGGCGGCGATGAAAACCCCTTTGCCTTGATCGGCAAGGGCGTCGTCTTCGACACCGGGGGCATTTCCCTTAAACCCGCCGCTGGCATGGAAGATATGACCATGGACATGGGCGGCGCGGGCACCGTCGCGGGCGCAATGCTGACCCTCGCCCGCCGCAAGGCAAAGGCAAATGTCGTGGGCATCGTCGGCCTGGTGGAGAACATGCCCGATGGCAATGCCATTCGCCCCGGTGACGTCGTCGCCTCCATGAAGGGGGACACGGTCGAGATCATCAACACCGACGCCGAGGGCCGCCTCGTCCTCTGCGATATCATGTGGTATGCGCAGGAGCGGTTTGAGCCGGTGGGCATGGTCGACCTGGCGACCTTGACCGGCGCGATCATCATCGGTCTGGGCCATGAGAACGCAGGCGTCTTCTCCAACGACGACACCCTTGCCGGAGCCTTCCTCAAGGCCGCCGCCGCCGAGGAAGAGGGCGCTTGGCGCATGCCCCTGGGCAAGGCCTACGACAAACAGCTCAAGTCCCGCGTGGCCGATATGAAGAACGTCGGCGGGCGTCCCGCCGGGTCGATCACCGCGGCCCAATTCCTCCAACGCTTCGTTAAGGAGGGCACACCCTGGATGCACCTGGACATCGCGGGCGTCGCCTCCGTCAAGGGTGGCACGGCGCTGTCGCCCGATGGGGCCACCGGCTGGGGCGTGCGTGCCTTGGACCGGCTGGTCCGCGACACCTACGAGGCCAAGCCAGACGCCGCCGATGGGTGACGTCTATTTCTACCACCTGACCCGCCGGTCGGTGGTGGATACCCTCGGTGCGCTCCTGCCGCGATGCCTGTCCCAGGGATGGCGCGTGGCCGTGCGCTGTGGCGATCCGGCTCGGATTGCGTGGCTGGACGAAAAGCTGTGGCTCGGCCCGCCGGACAGCTTTTTGCCCCACGGGGTGGCGGGCGGCGACTATGACGCCCGGCAGCCGATCCTGCTGACGCCGGACCAAGCCGCCAATGACCCCCACTGCGTCATGTCCGTAGATGGGGCCGAGATCACGGCGGCAGAGGTCGCGCCCCTGGCCCGCGCCTGTATCCTGTTCGACGGCCTGGACGGAGAGGCCCTGGCCCGCGCGCGCAGCCAATGGACCACCTTGACCGGGGCAGGCGTCGGCGCGCGTTATTGGTCCGAGGAATCGGGCAAATGGGAAGAGAAGGCGACCAAGAACATCGCCTGACGCGTCCGGGCATCGCCACGGTGAGAGCCCGCACGGCACCTAGAGTAGCACCGTATCCCAGTCCGCTGCCAAAAAGGGGCTTAGCCCTTGCCCCTGAATGCGCCTTTGGGTCCTCTGGTGGCGTAAGCGCCACGTCTTACGCTCGTTATTCAGGATAACCCAATGGATTTGATTAATACTTTAGGTGGCCCCGTCGGCTTCGGCGAACAACGCGGACCCGGCGGGGACGACGACTCGAGCGGTCCGATTGACCTAACGTCCGTTTTCCCAAACGGGCTCGACTTCTTTGGTCGCCGGTATGAGACCATTTTCATCAACAGCAATGGCAACCTCACGTTTGACGCCTCTTTCACTGAATACAACCCCAGGGATATTCGCACGCTCGACGTGGCTGGATTGTATCCCTTCTGGACCGATATCGACGTCAGCCGCGAGGCCGTAGGCGTGTCGCCCGGCGGCACGTCCCGGGGCACGAACCAGATCTGGTACGATCTGGATCCGCAGGCGGGGGCCTTCACGGTTACCTGGGACGATGTGCGCCCCTATACCGAGGTCACGCGCGGAGAGACCAATGCCTTTCAAATCCGGCTGACAGCGGTGCCCGGCTCGGACGGCGCCTTCCGGGTGGAACTCCGCTACGAAGACATCCAATGGACCTACGGGATCGGCGAGGCGGACACAGATACGGCCCGCATCGGGTTCACCGTCGGCGATGGCGCTTTCTTCGTGGAGCTTGAGGCCTCCAACCAAGGGGACCTGTTGCGGGCTTTGCCCGACCTGCCCGTCCCTGCCTTTGAGTTTGGCCCCGACGGTGTTGTCGCCGTCCCGACCCCCGGTTTGATCAACGGCACGCAGGGGGCAGATGAGCTTGTCGGCACCGACGAGGCCGACTTTTTCACGCGAAGCGGTGGCGCCGATACGATCCGACCTGGGTTAGGGGCCGATACCATGGCCTTGGGCCAGGGCGAAATGGTCATCATCGGCACGCCCGAAGACCTGTTCGGGGATCGCCTGATCGGGGCCACCTGGGACGATATGTTGTTCGTTGAGGGCGTATCCCTTACCCCGGACCAAATCAGCCTGGATCGGGACCTGGGAGAGGTCATCTTTGACCTGGACGGCGACGGCATCAGCGATGGTAGTATCGACATCGGCGGGCCTGTCCGGGGCCTTAGGGGTGCCTTCGTGACCGCTGTCACCGACGCAGGCACAGCCGTGGGCTACGTGCGCCTCGCGGATGGGCCGATTTCCGGCATGCCTGTCGAAAACCCCGCTCGATTTGACGCCACCCCGATTGTCGACGCCTTCCTGACCGGCGATGGCAATACGGATTTCCGCATTCGACTCAGCTCGAACTCTGAGCCGCCGAGCGACACCGCCTTGGGCGTCTACGAGATCACGCCGGAGGGCCAAATCCTGGACGTCCGCATTTTGTCGCCGGAGGTTCAGCCCAAGATCACAGTCAATGATCGCGGGGAGCCGCGTATCCCGCCCGATCCCCGCGTGAACGATGTGGAAGAAGGGCACCAGCTTGGCCTCTTCCTGTTCCGCCAAGACAACGGAGAGGAGCTGACCCAGGCGCAAATGGACAGTTTCGACTTTGTCGGCCTGAACGGAGACCCCGCGGACCTTGAGGACCGAAACTACATCTTCGCGGCGATAGACGGGGAAATCCTACCAGGGGTGTTGACCCACGCGCACCCCGACGTCTTGAACCAGGATCTGCAACAGCACGCGATCTATTCGGCGGACCCGGATGTGGGTGGCGTGCTGCTGTCCATGGATCTTGGCATGTTTGGTGGCAACGGCGATTTCGCCGAAGCGATTTACAGCATTGAACGTGTGGCGGCGGACGTCCTGTAAGTCGGTCATGCGATCAAGTGATCCCCCGGGGCCGTTGCCTCGGGTGGTCCGGTTGCCCTGCTGGGCTGTCGCGCGCTGGGGGTTAGTCCTGCCAGACCTCGTCCATCAAGACAGCATCCAGCGATGCCTCCTCCTTCCAGCCGCGCAGGGCCAACTCTGGCCGGTCAAACAAGGCATCGACATAGCCCAGGCAGAGGTAAGCCACGATCTCGACCTCCTCCGGCAAGCCCAGAATCGTCCGCAACTCCGTATCATGGTAAATGCTCACCCAGCCGACGCCGACCCCCTCGGCCCGCGCGGCCAGCCATAGGTTTTGCACCGCGCACACCGTGGAGTAGGGGAGCATCTTGGGGTTATGGGTCGCGCCCAGCACAGGCCCCTCGGGGCGGCTGCAGGTCACGCAGATGTTGAGCGGGGCTTTGTCGATCCCCTCCAGCTTCAAGGCGCCATAGGCCGACTGCCGCGCCCCGAACTGCGTCGCTGCCTCGTCGTTGGCCCGCTGGAACGCCGCCCGCACCTGTGCCCGTCGCGCCGCATCGCGGATCAGCAAGAACCGCCAGGGCTGCGACAGCCCGACCGAGGGCGCCGCGTGGGCCGCATGCAGGATGCGCCGCAAGACGTCGGGCGCAATGGGGTCGGGCAGAAACTCGTTTCGCACATCCCGTCGGTGCGCGATGACATCATAGAGCGCCTGGCGCTCCGCTTCGCTGAAAACACGCGCGCTCACGGGCGCGCAGGGGGACGGGTCGGGCACGGGCTGCACCCTCCTTTGACAGATCACCGCCACGCCCCGCCGTCCATACGGGGGAAGCCATCTGGTCAGGCCGGTCTTCTGGCTTCGGATCACCCGAGGGTCGGCCCTTCCCGGATTGCTCCAGTGGTTTGCCGTCTCGTCCCCGTCACAGCGGCGGGCCCGCGCCGGATCTCCCCCGGCTTCCCGATTCTCCCCCGTTGAGGGCACCTGACAGGCGAAGGGGTAGCGCAGCTAGAGCGTCCTGCGCAACTCCGTCTGGCCCAGGTCCGGCACTGCGCCGAGCGCGGCGGCGGCTGCTGCAAATCCGGCATCGTCGGACTGCACGTTGGCCAGACGCAGCGCCCCCTTTGGCGACAGCGCTCCAAGCCGCGCCAGAAGCCCCCGTGCGACCCCGCGCCGGCGCGCGTCTTCCCGCACAGCGATCTGGGCCACAGTGCCGGACGCGGTGACCATCGCCGCATATCCAACCAGCCCCCGCGCATCCCGCAGTTGAACCACCGTGATCCCGTCGGATACCGCAGCAAGCGAGGCATCACTGTTCTGCCAGGACGGCTCCCAATCGCGGCAGGCGGCGGCCTCGGCCACCACGTCGCCCCAAGCGCATATCTCCCCAAGACCGTCCCCCGAGGGCGTCAGGTCGTACCAGGAAAACTCCCGCGCTGTGGTGAACCCCAACCGATCATAGAGTGCACGGGCCGCGTTGTTGCCGTGCAGGACCTCGGTCCAGTAGGTGCCAACGCCGCGCGCAGCCAAATCTGCAATCGAGGCCTCGCCCATGCGCCGCGCGATGCCGTTGCCGCGCCATTCGGCGGCGGTTCCGCTGGCGATCAGATATCCGCGCCCCTCCCGGATGGACACGAGCCAGACCGCTCGGACCACGTCGCCTTCAACGGCCACCCAAGAGGCATCGGGCACCATCCCGCGTTGTCCCATCATAAAGGCGAATTGTTCCGCAGTCGGGGCCATGGGCACCGCGTACCCTTCGAAGCCCGCAACCATACCCAGCCGCAACGCCTCCGCCGATAGCCCCTCCGCTCGACGGATGTCCAAGCTCACCGGATCAGCCGCAATTGGTTGTTTTCGATCTCGATGCGTCCGAATTCCTGCAGGTAGGACATGCCCAGCAGGCTTTGGCGCATCTCCCCGCCATTGACGACGGCGGGGACATTCCGATCCACGATTTCGCCAAGCGTCACCTCATCCAATCGGATCGCTGCCGTTTCAACGGTGCCGTTGGCTGTCTGCGCCCGCCCGAAAAACCGCAGGTCGTCTGGGTCGATCCCAGCCCGCTCCGCATCCTGCTGCGTCAACACGAGGTCGGTCGCGCCTGTGTCCACGATGAAGGGCACATCCACACCGTTGACGCCGAGCACGATATGATAGTGACCGTCCCGGCGACGCGGCACGTCCACAACGATCCCGTTTCCATCGGCCATCACCGTCTGTCGCGGCGCCACGGTCCCCGAGATGTCGTCCCACAGGCCATAGACCGCGACAACGCCCACGAAGATAAAGAACCAAATCGCGGCCTGTTGGGCCATCTGGCTGAGCTTGAGGCGCGTCGACAAGAGGAACGACCCGCCGATGACCGTCAGAAGGATCCCGAGGTAGATGAGTTGCATGAGGCTGTCAGTATCCATGCCCAGGACATAGGGGCCGGTCGGTCGCCCGCCAAGCCTCGGCTACCAAGACAGGTCGGCCAGACCGTCCAAAACGAATTGCACCGACAGCGCAGCCAACAGCATCCCCAAGAGGCGCGTCACCACATTGATCCCCGTCGGCTTCAGCAACCGCTCCAACGGGGTGGCCAGTTGGAAAAAGATCCAGACCACCGCGATGACCGTCAACATAACCCCGATGGCCTGCGCCGCACCGATGGTCGAGGCGCCATCGGTCAGCAATATCATCGTCGCAATGGCGCCAGGGCCTGCGATCAGCGGTAGGGCGAGGGGAAAGACCGACGGGTCCGAGGTCGGCTCTTCCTTGCGGCCTTCCCGTCGGGGCTGCCGCTTTTCGAACAGCATCTCTAGCGCGGTGAGAAACAGCAGCAGCCCGCCCGCGATCCGAAAGGCGGGCATCGAAATGCCGAGGAAGGTCAAAACGGCTTCGCCTGCGACGGCGAAGACGACCAAGATGCCGCCGCCGATCAGGCAGGCGCGCAGGGCAATGGCGCGCCGTTCGCGGGGTGTCATCCCTGCGGTCATGGCCACGAAAATGGGCGTCAGGCCGATGGGGTCGATCACGACAAAGAGCGCGGTGAACGCGATGGCGGCCTCGGCGAACGTCATACGTGGATCATCTCTCCGTCACCCTCGGGTCATACCTGAATTTCAACCGGTGCTTTCCGCCTTTTCGAGCGTCTCCATCGCCTTCACCCAGATCGCCTCAGCCCGGTCAGAGGCCTCCATGACCTCCGCGTATTTCTTGTTCCACGTCTCCAACTCGCCGACCCGCGCATCTTCATAGAGCGCGGGGTCCGCCAGCTTCTTCGACAGCTTCTCACGCATCTCTTCGATCTTCTGCACCCGCGCTTCGGCTTTGCGAACTTCGGCCCGAAGCTCCAGGATTTTGTCGCGACTGACGGGCTGTTTTTTCGTTTTCTTCTGGGGCTTTGTCGGTCGATCTTCACCTTGTAGCAGGAAGGCGCGATAGCTCTCCAGATCTCCGTCGTAGGGTTGGACCGTCCCGTCTTTGACCAGCCACAGCCGATCCGCGACCAAGCTCAACAGGTGCATGTCATGGCTCACCAAAACGACCGCGCCGTTGTATGTGGTCAGGGCCTGCACCAGCGCCTCGCGGCTCTCGATATCCAAGTGGTTGGTTGGCTCGTCGAGGATCAGCAGGTGCGGCGCATCTAAGGTGGCCAAAAGCAAGGATAATCTCGCCTTCTGCCCCCCCGATAAGCTGCCCACCAAGGTGTCCGCTTGATCGACCCCGAGACCGAAGCTCGCAAGGCGCGCGCGCAGCTTTGGCGGAGCTTCGTCCGGCCGCTCTCGCCGGATGTGGTCCAGGGGCGTTTCGTCCACGTGGAGTTCATCAACTTGGTGCTGTGCAAAGTAGCCGATTTTCAACTTTCCAGACGAAACCCGGCGTCCATCAAATGTGTTAAGCTTGTCGGACAAGAGTTTGGAAAGGGTGGATTTACCCTCACCGTTTCGACCAAGCAGAGCGATGCGATCATCTTGATCAATTCGAACACTTAGGCGTTGGAGCACCGTCTTTTGCTCATACCCAGTGGACGCCGCGTCCAGACGCAGGATCGGTGGGCTGAGTTGTGCTGGTTCCGGAAAGGTGAACACCACGCGCGCCGCGTCTTCGGGCGGCGTGATCGTCTCCATCCGCTCCAGCATCTTCACGCGGCTTTGCGCCTGTTTCGCCTTACTGGCCTTAGCCTTAAAGCGGTCCACGAAGGCTTGCAAATGGGCCCGCTGAGCCGCTTGCTTCGCCGCCAATGCCGCTTGACCTGCGCGCTTTTCCGCACGGGCCTTAACGAATTGGTCATAGGTCCCGGTATAGTAGGTGAGGCCCTTGTCTTCGAGGTGCAGGATCCCACCCACCGACCGGTTCAACAGCGCCCGGTCGTGACTGATAATGATGACCGTATGGGGGTATTTGACCAGGTATTGCTCCAGCCAAAGTGCCCCTTCGAGGTCGAGGTAGTTGGTCGGTTCGTCCAACAGCAGAAGATCGGGTTGTGAGAACAACACACCCGCCAAGGCCACGCGCATCCGCCAGCCGCCGGAATAGGCCGAACAGGGGCGCGCTTGTTCGTCGACTTCGAACCCGAGACCCCGCAAGATCGAGGAGGCACGCGCCTCACCGGACCACGCGTCGATATCTTGTAGACGCGTTTGGATGTCGGCGATCCGGGTCGGATCCGTGGCGCGCTCGGCCTCCTCCATAAGGGCTGCGCGCTCCGTATCGGCCGCAAGGACCGTGTCGAGAACGCTGACCTCTGAGGACGGCACCTCCTGTGCGACGCCGCCGATCCGCGCACGGGACGGGAGAGAGATCTCTCCGGCATCGAGTGGGATTTCGCCTCGGATCAGGCGAAAAAGCGTCGATTTGCCGGTCCCGTTCCGCCCGACAAGGCCGACTTTATGGCCTTCGGGGATTGTCGCGCTTGCCTCGACCAGCAGCGGGCGCCCGGCGACGGAGTAGGACAGGTCTGTGATCTGTAGCATGGCTCCGCCTTGGGGCGCTGGCGCAACGGTGTCAATCGGTGACTATCGCGCTGGTTCGTGTTTCTGGGGCGTGGTGCGCGATGAGTGGAGTTGTGGTATGTCGCCCGGCGTCGCGGTTGGTCTGTGTACTGACCCGTAGAGGTGTCTTGCTCCCGAGGAAGCTGTGAAGCGTCGTACGCGCATCCCGGTCCAAGCGGGGAAGCTTATGCCATTCCGAGCATTGGCGCGGCGCGTTGGGTGCTGGCGCGGGGAAACGAACGTCCCAGGCCCAAGGGATGTCTTCACCGCTGTGGTTGGGGTCTTTTCGGTGCAGATGGAAGCTCACCGATAGAGGAATTGGTCAGGCCCCAAGCACTCGCGAGCTGCCCATAACGGTGGCCGTTCGTCTCGTTTCTAAACCTGTCGCGGCATCATCGGTCTTGTTCTCGGGTAGAAAAGGGCTTCGCCTCGGCTGAAGTTTGCCGCTCCGACCGCTAAGACCCTGTTGGCCCCAATTGATGATGAGAAGAGTACCAGTTCCAGGCGGGCGGGGATGGCCGCTTTAGACGGAATGGATTGGCTCAAATGGCGATGGAAGTTGCTGTCAGGCCTTTTGGATATGGCATTTGGCACGGTGGCCAAGTTAGTCGCTAGACTTCGGAGCAGTGCTTCGGTTGGAATTAGGAACCTGGCGCTGTTGCCAATTGCACGTTTGTTCCCCTGCAAGGGCCGTAAGGGGCGTCGTGAGGTGAATTGATGTAGTTTGGAGGTGGAGTGTGCAGTGGTCCGCTTGATCAGTACACGGTGCTCTGCGGCGTCTTGCGTGGACCAGTGCCCCCGATGGGCGCGGGGCTTTGCAAGCGCAGTCAATCAACAATCAGTCTTCCGCGGGACGGTTCAGTGCCCGCAGCAGCTCTGCGCCCAGACAGGGCGTCGTCAGCCTCGCCGCCAAGATCCATCCATCGGATGCGGCTTCGACATCCGCAGTGCCTGAGTGAAGTGACATTCGCGGCGGCTCGGAGACCGCATGGCCGGTATCGCAACCAAGCCGCGCCTGCTCAGGCGGACGATGGCCCACCGACGCGGCTTTTCATCGCCTAGGCCCGATGCTATGGGCCGGCCAAATTGACCTCTGATTTGGAGACCGAAATGGCCCTGGAACGCACCTTTTCCATCATCAAACCCGATGCCACCAAGCGCAACCTGACTGGTCAGATCGCAGCCAAGTTCGAAGAGGCTGGTCTGCGGATCGTTGCCTCGAAGCGGATCCAGCTGACCCTGGCCCAGGCGCAGACCTTCTACGGCGTGCACAAAGACCGTCCCTTCTTTGACGAGTTGTGTGAGTTCATGATCTCCGAGCCGATCGTCGTGCAGGTTCTGGAAGGTGAGAACGCCATCGCCAAGAACCGCGAAGTGATGGGCGCCACCAACCCGGCCGATGCCGCCGAGGGCACCATCCGTAAGGAATTTGCGCTGTCGATTGGCGAGAACTCTGTCCACGGGTCGGACGCGCCGGAGACGGCTGCCGAAGAAATCGCGTTCTTCTTCTCGGGCCTCGAATTGGTCGGCTAAGCCCACAGAAAAGGCGGGGAAATCCCCGCCCGAAGATAGAGCGGGGCGCCCACATGTGGCGCCCCGTTTTTGTGTCTGCTGTCAGGCCGCGGCGACGGCCTTGGTCCAGGCGAATTTCTGCATCGGCTCATCCACGGGGGTCTGGGCGACGTGGTTGGTGTAGTTGGACATGACCTTCTGGGCGAGGCCCAGGATGACATTCAGCACGGCGCGATGGTCGTAGCCTGCGTCAAAGAAAGCCGCCATATCGTCTTCGCTGACCTCGCCACGCTTCCGCACCATGTGAAGCGTGAAGGTGCGGAGGGCTTCTAGCTTCGCCGTCGGCAGCGGCGTTTCATTGCGGAGCGCTTCGGTGATCGCGTCATCGACCTTCATCATCTTCGCAATCGCCGTGTGCCCAGGCACGCAGTAGTGGCAGGCGTGTTCGACGTTGATCGTCTGCCAGACCACCGTTTGCTCGTCGGCGTTGAAGTCGGTTTGCATGAACAGCTTGTGCAAAGCTTGGTAGCCTTCCAGCGCCTGGGGGCTTTCGGACAGGACTTTGTGCAGGCCTGGTAGGCGGCCAAAGGCAGCTTTCGACGCTTCGAGCAGTGGTTTCGAGGCCTCTGGCGCCGTGGTCAGATCATGGGATGGGAAATCGGTCATGGGATAGCTCCTGTGTGCAGATGATGTTGAGTTACGCTTGCTTGAATGATCGTTCAAGAATATAATTGAGTAATCGTTCAAGTATCCGTGATGCCATGCCCAGACCGCCTTCCTATGACCGAGATGCCCTCATCGACCGAGCGCGGGACCTGTTTTGGGCCCAAGGCTGGGCTGGGACCTCCATGAAGGATCTGGAGCGTGCGCTGGATATGCGCCCAGGCAGTTTCTATGCGGCCTTTGGGTCCAAGGAGGCGCTGTTTGCCCTCGCCCTAGAGCGATACGCAGAGGACGGCGCGGCGGTTCTGGCCGAATTGGTCGAGACCCATGGGCCGCTGGACGCGCTGATCGCGCATCTTCGTGGGCTTGCCGCGTGCCCGCCGGGGCAGGGAAAGGCCTGCATGGCGGTGAAAACTCTGTTGGAAGTGGGCGGGCGCGGTGGCGTGCTTGCGACGCGGTCCGATGCGCTATTGTCCCAGATGGAAGCCCGGTTCGCGGCCCTCTTTGCGGCAGCACAAGCGTCCGGGGACATTGACGCCTCCTATGATCCAGACCGGCTTGCGCGGCGGTATCAATCCGATGTCACGGGGTTGCGAGCCGCGTCTGAGCGGGCTGGCGTTGATGCCGTAGCCCTGGCCGAGGATATGGTGGCCGACCTTGAGCGGCTTCGCAGGCCGCAGGCCAACTGACGCCTCTGGTTTGAGCGGTGTGGACAGGGCGCCCGCGAAGGCGTACCGCCCAGGCATGGCACATCCTCTAACCTCGGAGATGCGACAGACGCTGTCGCTTGGCCTGCCCCTCGTGGGCAGTCAGGTGGCGCATATCCTCGTGGGTTTGACCGATACCTTGATGCTGGGCTGGTACTCGGTTCCGGCGCTGGCGGCAGGCACTTTGGGGGCGTCGTTCTTCTTTGTGGTTATGGTACTCGGGGCGGGTTTTGCCTATGCCGTCCTGCCCATGGCGGCGGAGGCTGTGGGTCGCGATGATGAGACGCGCGCGCGGCGTGTGGCCCGTATGGGGCTGTGGTGGTCGACGATTTATGGTATCGTCACACTGCCGCTGTTCTTCTTTTCCGGCCCGATCCTGTTGGCTGCCGGGCAGGAGGCGCAGGTGGCCGAAGATGCCCAGACCTATCTGCGAATTGCGGGCCTGGGGCTGTTGCCGTCGCTCCTGGCGGCGACCCTGCGCAGCCATCTGAGCGCGTTGGAACATACGCAGGTCGTTTTGGTTGCTACGCTGGCTGCGGCGGGGTTGAACGCTGTGCTGAACTGGCTTCTGATCTTCGGTAACTTGGGGGCGCCGGAGTTGGGGATCCGGGGCGCCGCCGTGGCCTCGGTCGCGGTCCACGTGCTCACTGCGGGGATCCTGGTGCTCTATGCCACACGTTGGCCGGGGATGGAGCGGTTCGAACTGCTCAAGAACATCCACCGCGCCGACTGGCCGGTGTTTGGCGATATCTTTCGGCTCGGCTGGCCCATTGGTTTGACCCATCTTTCCGAAAGCGGGCTGTTCGTGGGGTCGGCGCTGATGATGGGGTGGCTGGGCACGGTGCCCTTGGCCGCCCATGGGATCGCGATCCAGATCGCGGCCCTGACGTTCATGGTGCATATGGGCCTGTCCCAGGCGGCCACCGTCCGCGTGGGGCAGGGCTGGGGTCGGTCGGACAAAGCGGGGCTGCTGCGCGCCGCGATTGCGGCCACGATCCTGTCGGGGATTGCCGTCTTGGGCGCGACGATCCTCTATTTGGGGGCTGGCGCGCCGATCATCTCGCTGTTCCTGGATCCGAGCGATGCGGAGGCACCGGCGATCTTAGCCTTGGGCGTGCATTTGCTGGTGCTGGCCGCGCTGTTCCAACTGGTAGATGCAGGCCAGGTCATGGCGCTTGGGGCGCTGCGCGGGGTGCAAGACACCCGGCTGCCGATGGTCTATGCCATCGTCTCCTACTGGGCGCTGGGCATCCCGGCGAGCTATGTGCTGGGGTTTCCCCTGGGCCTGGGCGCGACTGGGATTTGGCTGGGCCTGTGCGTCGGGCTTGCCGCCGCCGCCGTGGCTCTGGCGGCGCGCTTTGTGGGGTTGGTCGGGCGGATGCCCGACGGGGCTACATCGAAAAGCTGACGCCGCAGCCACAGCTAGATGAGGCATTGGGGTTCTCGATCGTGAACCGAGAGCCCACGAGTTCTTCGGTAAAGTCGATCACCGCATTCGCCAGGAACGGCAGGGAGACTTCGTCCACCACGACTTTCTGGCCCTCGCCTTCCAGGATCAGGTCGCCCTCCGCCGGGGCGTCCAGTTCGATCTGATATTGAAAGCCAGAGCATCCGCCGCCCTCAACGGCGACCCGCAGGGCCTTGCCGTCATCGCTTGCGCCGATTTCGGCCAGGCGTTCAAAGGCCCGGGGGGTGACGCGGGGCGGGACGGAGAGTTCCATGGGTGGGCCTCGGGGCTGTGCATTGCCGTTTCGTCAGATATATGGACCAAGACAGCGCCTGCCAAGAGAGCCCCGTGACAGTCCCCTTTGCCAGCGATCCGGCCCAGACCCGCGGACGGCTTTACCCGGAGGCAGAGAGCCATTTCCGCTCTCCGTTTCAACGGGACCGCGACCGCATCATCCACGCCAGCGCCTTTCGGCGTCTGAAGCACAAGACTCAGGTCTTTATCGAGCACGAGGGCGATTACTTCCGCACGCGTCTGACCCATTCCATCGAAGTCGGGCAAGTCGCGCGGACCCTGGCCAAGCACCTGGGCCTCAACATGGAGCTGACCGAGGCCGTGGCCTTGGCCCACGACCTGGGCCACCCACCGTTTGGCCACACCGGAGAGGAGGCCCTGCAACGCCTCATGGCGCCCTACGGCGGCTTTGACCACAACGCCCAGGCCATCCGTATCGTGACCCGCTTAGAACGCCACTACGCCGACTGGGATGGCCTCAACCTGACCTGGGAGACCTTGGAGGGCATCGCCAAACACAATGGCCCAGTGCTTGGCGAGGTGCCCTATGCGCTGGCGGATTACGACGCCCTGCACGACTTGGAGCTTTCGACCCACGCCAGTGCCGAGGCCCAGATCGCCGCATTGTCCGATGACATCGCCTACAACAACCACGATCTGCACGATGGGCTCCGCGCGGAACTTTTCTCGACAGACGAATTGGCCGAACTGCCGGTGCTCCACGATTGTTTTGCCGAGGTCGACCGCGCCTACCCAGGGTTGAACTACTACCGTCGACGGCATGAGGCCCTGCGGCGCTTCTTCGGCGTTCTGGTCGAGGATGTGATCGCCGTGACCGAAGCCAACCTGGCCGAGTTGCAGCCCCGCGCCCCTGGGGATGTGCGCCATGCGGGGCGCATGATGGTGCAGTTCTCGCCCGGGCTCTGGTCTGATTTGAAGGTCATTCGGCAATTTTTGTTCGCCAGGATGTACCGCGCCCCCGCCGTGGTCGAGATGCGGCGGCAGGTCACGCAGATGGTGGATGAGCTGTTTCCCCATTTCATGGCCAACCCTGACGATTTGCCCAAACAATGGCGCAAGGATGTGGCCGAGGTGCGGGATGAGGTCGAACTGGCCCGGATTGTCTGCGACTACATCGCCGGGATGACGGACCGGTTTGCGATCCAACAGCACGAGCGATTGCTGGGGTAGGTGCCGCGCGTGCCGCTGCACTGGGCTGGTGTTGTAAGGTCCCCGACACGGGGCGTCTTTGCGGCTTCGTCGGTGGTAGACCTCGGCGCACGGCAGGTTTCATCGCCGCTCAGTGCGGCGGGCATCCCATCCGTGCCGGGCCGGCGGTCTGGCGCGGGCAATGTGGTCTGGCAGGGTAGGGGAACCCTTCCTTGCCGGGGCGGCGCATGCCGGGCAGGGTAGCTTGGCAAGGCAGTCGTTCGAGGTTCACATGTTTATCCGTTTCGTTTGTTTGTTGGCCTGTTGCGCCACCCAGGCCGCCGCCGAAGGCATCGTGCCCCGCGATGGCACCTGGACCGTCCGCTCGGTCGAGGCGAACATGGCCGAGGCCTGTCCACCGATGTTCCAACCCATGGCCGATCAAATGGTGGCCAATATCGGCAAACGCGACGTCTATGAGGTGGATTGGCCCGATGCTTTTGATCCTAATCTGGCCAGCGGTCTGAACCCCGACGGGCAGCCCGTGACCTGGGATCGCGTGGATGACGTCACGTGGCGCGCCAGCCTGTCCGGGCCCGGCAAAGAGGCTGTCATCGGCACGATGACGGTGGTCAGCGAGACGGAGATCCAAAACCGCGTCGATATGGACGTGGAGAAGATGATGGAAGAGCAGGGCGGCGCCCTCAGCGTACCGGACTGCGTTCTCGACATGACCTACGTCATGGAATGGAAGGGCTAACGGCGGCGGTGGGACCGTTTCTTCCAGAAGAAACGGTCGCCTGCGGCACCGGGCCAAGTCCGACCGGTGGTCGTGCTTGAGGCCCCTGGGTCTCGGCGCTAAAGGGGGGCACCCCCAAGACACGGACGCCGCCCCATGAACCTCTTTGCCGATATACGTGCCCTGACCGTCGACGCGCTGACCAACCTGGCGGAGGACGGTCTCCTGCCACCGGGGCTGGACACGAAGAATGTCTCCGTCGAGCCGCCCCGCGACGCGGCCCATGGGGATATGGCAACCAATGCGGCGATGGTCTTGGCCAAGCCCGCCAAAAAGAAGCCCCGCGACATTGCAGATGCCCTGGCGCCGCGTTTGATGGCCGACCCGCGCATCGCCTCCGCCGAGGTGGCGGGGCCCGGGTTCTTGAACATTCGGCTGGCGCCGGTCGTTTGGCAGACTGTCGTGGGCGCCGTCTTGGCCCAAGGAACGGCCTTTGGGCGGTCTGACATGGGGGCCGGGCAGACGGTCAATGTCGAGTATGTCTCGGCCAACCCCACCGGTCCGCTGCATGTGGGGCACACACGGGGCGCGGTGTTCGGAGATGCGCTGGCCAGCCTGTTGGAATATGCGGGTCATACGGTGACCCGGGAATACTACATCAACGATGCGGGAGCGCAGGTGGATGTGCTCGCCCGGTCGGTGTACCTGCGGTATCTCGAAGCCCATGGCGAGGCCGTCGACTTCCCCGATGGGACCTATCCCGGCGACTACCTCGTGCCCGTTGGGCAGGCGCTCAAGGCGAAGGTCGGCGACGTCTATGTCGGCAAGGCAGAGCCCTTCTGGCTGGCCGATGTGCGCGCCTTCGCGACCGAGGCCATGATGGACCTCATCCGGGCGGACTTGGCGCGACTGGGCGTCGAAATGGACGTCTTCTTTAGCGAAAAGTCGCTCTATGGCACGGGCCGCATCGAGGCGGCCATCGACGCCCTACGCGGCAAAGGTTTGATCTATACCGGCACCTTGGAGCCGCCGAAGGGCAAGCTGCCCGAGGATTGGGAGGCGCGGGAACAGACGCTGTTCAAGTCGACGGACTATGGCGATGACGTCGACCGGCCCATCATGAAATCCGACGGGGCCTGGACCTACTTCGCGCCCGACATTGCATACCACTTCGACAAGACGGAGCGTGGCTTCGACAGTCTGATCAACGTTTTTGGCGCGGATCACGGTGGTTACGTTAAGCGGATGAAGGCCGCCGTCGCGGCGCTGACCGACAATGGCGTGCCGCTCGACATCAAGTTGACGCAGTTGGTCAAGCTGATGCGCGACGGGCAGGAGTTGAAGATGTCCAAGCGGGCAGGGACCTTTGTGACCCTTGCCGACCTCGTCGAGATGGTGGGGTCGGATGTGACTCGCTTTATCATGTTAACGCGCAAGAACGATGCCCCGCTCGATTTCGCCGTCGATAAGGCGCTGGAGCAGTCCAAGGACAATCCCGTCTATTACGTTCAATACGCCCATGCCCGCGTCATGTCGGTGCTCCGCAAGGCAGCCGCGCAGGGGATCGATGTCTCTGACGCGGCGTTGGGCGCGGCGGACCTGACCAAATTGGACCATGCCGCCGAACACGCGCTTGCGGGCAAGCTGGCGGAATGGCCGCGCCTGGTTGAGATCGCCGCGCGGACGCATGAGCCGCACCGCGTGGCCTTTTATCTCTATGACCTGGCCAGTGGGCTGCACGGGCTGTGGAACCGGGGCAACGAGGAACCGTCGCTGCGGTTTCTGCAGGAGGATGTCGCCACATCCCAGGCCAAGATCGGTTTGGCCCGTGCCGTGTCCGTTGTAATTTCGGCCGGATTGGGTATCTTGGGCGTCGAACCGGCACAGGAAATGCGCTGAACGACCCGCGTCAGACGGGCACCAGCCGCCGGTAGCAGAGGCGAGACGACCGGGGAAAACCCCGGCGGATCAGGGCAGTAATCAGCAGTCCCGGCGTGTCGCAGGCGTCCGGGGCGGAGGGCAGGCATATGGCGGATCTCGACTACTACGGTGCGGACTATGGCGCGGAACCCACGTCCCGCATCAGCGACGCATTGCGGAACTTTGGTTTGGTGAACTGGATCGGTGCGGGCACCTCGCTTGGCTTGGCGGCGGCGCTGTCGATCTGGGCAGTAGATCTGACGTTCCGCGATATGTCCAACGTGCCCGTGATCGCGCGCGTCGATGGCCCGATGCGGGTGGCCCCGGCTGATCCTGGTGGGACACAGGCGCCGTTTCAGGGCATGGCCCTGTCTGACATTACATCCGGAGGGGCGGCGGCGCCCGCGCCCGAGGAAATCGTCCTGGCGCCCTCGCCGGTTGATTTGTCGGCCCCGACCCTGGCGGAGCGTCGCCAGGCTGCCGGGTTGGAGGCAGCCCCCGTCGCCGACGCTGTGACCCAGGCTCAGGCCGCGCCTGCGCAAGCCCCAAGCGCCATTACCACGCCGGAGCCTTTGGACATGGCTGCACTGGCGGAGCAATTGGCTGCCGGTCAGACGCCGCTCGATGAGATCGTTGGCGCCTCTGCGCCAGCGACCCAGGCCCTGCCGACACCGGACCCGATCTTGACCGCGCCCCAGCCCGAAGTGGCGGCGGCGCCCGTGTTCACCGGCCCAGGCCTGGCGCGCTCGGCCCGACCGACGATTCGTCCATCCGCCCGCAGGATCGCGGCGCCTGCGACAACCGTCGCGCCCACCGAGGCGCCCGCCGCCGCACCTACGCGCCAAGTCGCAAGTTTGGGCGGAGTGGACGTCGACCCCAATAGCGTCGCGCCGGGAACCCGCGTCGTTCAACTGGGCGCCTATGACAGCGAAGCCGCGGCCCGGTCCGAGTGGGATCGGATGACCGGACGGTTCGGTGACTACATGTCCGGCAAGCAACGTCTGGTGCAAAAGGCCCGCTCTGGCGGACGGGATTTCTGGCGGTTGCGGGTTGTCGGCTTTGCGGACGGCTCCGACGCCCGGCGGTTCTGCTCGGCCCTGTTGGCCAAGGACGCAGCCTGCATTCCTGTGACCATGCGTTGACGCCTGTCGATGGCTGGCGCCTTTATCCTTGGCTGTGACGGTCCGGACCTGACCCCCAGCGAGGCCGCGTTCTTTCGCGAGGCCGACCCCTGGGGGTTCATCCTGTTTGCCCGCAATGTCACAAGCCCAGAACGTCTGCGCGCGCTGACCGCTAACTTGCGCGAGGCCGTGGGCCGGGATGCGGTCGTCCTGGTCGACCAAGAGGGGGGGCGCGTCCAGCGGCTGAGCCCGCCGTTCTGGTCGGGTTGGGTGCCGCCCCTGACGGAAATGGCGCGGGCGAAAGACCCCGAGCGCGCCATGTTCCTGCGTGCCACCCTGATCGCGCGCGAGTTGCGGGAGGTTGGCATTGACGTCAACTGCACCCCCACCGCCGATATCGCGGGCGAGGGGACCCATCCGTTCTTGCTCAACCGTTTGTATGGTCACACCGTGCAGGAGGTTGTGGCCCGGGCCCGCGCCAACGCCGAGGGGTGCCTGCAAGGCGGTGTCCTGCCGGTCATGAAACACATTCCCGGCCACGGGCGTGCCACCACCGACAGCCACTTGTCCTTGCCCAAGGTTCAGACGCCCCGGGCTGAGTTGGCGCGCACGGATTTTGAGGTCTTTCGCCAATTGGCCGATTTGCCGCTCGGGATGACGGCCCATGTGGTTTATGCCGATATTGATGCGGCGCCCGGCACGATCTCCGGCCCGGTCCACCGCGTGATCCGGGATGACATCGGTTTTGATGGTCTGCTGATGACCGACGATATCTCCATGGGGGCTTTGCCCGGTGATATCGCCAGTCGCTGCGCCGCAAGTATCGCGGCGGGCTGTGACGTGGTTCTACATTGCAACGGGACGCCCGGAGACATGGAGGTGGTCGCGGCTACCTGTCCTCAACTGGAAGGCACGGCGCTGCTGCGCGCGGACCGCGCCCTGCAAGACCGCCGCCCGCCGGTCACGCTTGACATCGCGGCGGCGCGGGCGGAATTTCAGGCGCTCACCGCCTGAGGGGACCCATCCTGTCTGATCCATCCTTTCCCGAAGGTCCCGCGCGCGACGACGGTCTCGATGCGGCAGCCGTCGAGGCGCGGCTGGCCGCCGAAGCCCTAATCGTAGACGTGGATGGCTTTGAGGGGCCTCTGGACCTGCTGCTGACGCTCGCGCGGACGCAAAAGGTCGATCTTCGGGCCATTTCCGTCCTGGCACTGGCGCGGCAGTATCTGGCCTTTGTGGAAAAAGCCCGGGAATTGCGGATCGAACTGGCCGCCGACTACTTGGTCATGGCGGCCTGGTTGGCGTTTCTCAAATCCCGCCTGCTTTTGCCGCCCGATCCAGAGGAGGAGGGGCCGAGCGCCGAGGATTTGGCCGCCCATCTGGCGTTTCAACTGGAGCGTCTCGAGGCCATGCGAAAGGCCGCCGCGCGTTTGATGGCCCGCGACCAATTGGGCCGCGACGTCTTTGCCCGCGGGGAACCCCAGGGCGTGGAACGGGCACGGCGCGTTACCTACACTGCCACCTTGCTCGACCTGATGCAGGGCTATGCCCGCTTGCGCACGCGTGACGATTTCCGCCCGTTCGTGATGGATCGCGATGGCGTGTTCACCATGGAGGAAGCGTTGGAGCGAATGCGCCCCTTGATCGGGGCCGTGGTTGAGTGGACCGACATCCTGTCTTTCTTGCCCCAGGGGTGGAATGCCGATGCGGCGCGCTGTCGGTCGGCCACAGCCGCGACCTTTGCGGCCACCTTGGAGCTTGCCAAGGGCGGTGGGCTTGACCTGCGGCAGACCGACACCTTCGGGCCGATCCACATTCGGAGACGCCCGTGAGCGACGACGACGCGCAAACGCCAGAAAGCCTGTTTCAGGCGCCCCCCCTGGCAGAGCAGGAGCGGATGGTGGAGGCGATCCTCTTCGCTTCGGCCGCGCCCGTGACCGTGGCGGATTTGCATGCGCGTCTGCCCCATGGGTGCGACGCGCCAGCGGCTCTCTCGCACTTGGCCAAGCGGTACGAGGGGCGCGGCGTGCGGCTGATCCGGGTTGGCGATGCCTGGGCCTTTCGCACGGCCTCGGACTTGGCGTTTCTCATGACGCGCGAGACGGTCGAAACCCGTAAGCTGAGCCGGGCCGCCATCGAAACACTGGCCATTATCGCCTACCACCAGCCCGTGACGCGGGCTGAGATCGAAGAAATCCGGGGGGTCTCGGTTTCAAAGGGGACGGTCGAACAGCTGCTGGAGCTGGACTGGATTAAGCTCGGCAAGCGGAAGCAGACGCCGGGGCGGCCTGTCACCTTTGTTGTGACCCGCGCGTTCTTGGACCATTTCGGCCTGGAAACGCCGCGCGATTTGCCCGGGCTCAAGGAATTGCGGGCCGCCGGTTTGCTGGAGAGCACGCCCTCGCCCGATGCACTGCCAGAGCCCGAGGGCGACGCGCAGGATGATCTCTTTGTGCCAAGCCCACCCGAGGAGCCGCCGGTCTAGGCGCGCGCCGCTCCACGGATGTTTGTCCTGCGTCGCCCGCGACAAAGCCGCGCGCGAATACCCTCAGGCGATGTTGCATTGCTATTTGTCATTCGAGGTAGGCCAAACCGACGGAGGAGTCGCATGCTAAAGTTCATCATCAGACGCTTTGCTTGGCGCTTTGTCGGGCGGTTGCTTGGCCAACGGTCGGCGCGAAACGCACGGACGGTCCAGCGCGCGGTCCGCATCGCGCGACGTCTTAATCGATAGACGACGGTCCTCCGGGGCTGTCCTCGACCACGCCGGCGCGGCGGAGTTCCTGGGTGGCGACACGGCCCATCCAGATGATGAGAGCGCCAAAGATGGCGAGGCCCGCGCCAATGCCCCAAAACCGCAGGCCCTGAACCTCGGCAGAGGCAAGGCCGCCCATTTCGCCGATCCAGACCATGGCCAAGGTTCCGGGGGCAAGCCCGACCGTCGATGCCCAGACATAGGGCCAGAAGCGCACGGATGTGACGCCGAGCAACCAGTTCTGCACCGTGAACGGCAAGATCGGCGTCAGGCGCAGCAGAATGATGAACAGAACTGCATTCTGCGCGATGGCCCGGTCCGCTGCGGCGACCTTGGGCCCGTCGAACCGCCGCAGCAACGGCGCGCGCAGCAGGCGCCGACCGATCAGATAGGGGAACACCGCGCCCAGGATGCTGCCCACCATGGAGAGGGGAAATCCCCACCACCCAAAGGCAAGCCCACCAAAGATCGACATGGCCGCCGCAGGCAGGGGCAGCATCACCACGACGATGTAGACCCCGATAAAGGCCAGCCAGCCCGTCATCGCATGATCGTCGACCCACAGCCGCAGTGGCGGGACCCAGTCTTGCCACGGCAGCAACCAGCCGCCAAAGGCGAGGGCCACAAGGACAAGCGGCCAGATCCATATCTGCCAGGGAGCTATGCGTCGCGTCTGCATCTGTTTCCCTAATGGGGACGCCTTGGTTCACCTGCAAGGCCGGAATCGCGCGCTCGCCATTTGAACTTTGCCATGGAAGCGGCCACTTTATCTCAAACTGGTCGGCACTGGCCCAGGGGACCTGCGATGTTCGGAAAACCAAAGGCAAACCGGTTCAACCCGGACCTGCAGACCTTTCCCGAGATCATGGTCGACGGATTGGCAGCCGATTTGCGTCTTGAGAAACGTGGTGAGGCGGATGCCCGCGCAGCGGTTCCACCGGTGACGGCGGCCACGTTATCGGCGGCGGAGCTAGAGGCGGCCGATGCCGTCCGCGCCCTGCGCCGTCGCGCCCTGTCGCAATACGAGATGGAACAGCAAGCCTATGCCGCCCGCATTGCCGAGGCTGGATCTGCCCGCGAACGGGTCGAGTTGATGGTGGGGGAGGCACGCAATTCCATCCGCAACCTGACCTTGGACGAAGAGAACCGCTTGGAGAACGCGCGCACCCGTGTCGGTGGGTTGGAGCGGAAGTTGCGGGATTTCCAGGATCGCCAGGGCCTCGCCGGTCCACCGAAGGCCCGGCAGAACGGCTTCTTGGCCTTTGGTTTGATCCTCGTGGTGGGTCTCTGCGAGGTGGTGCTCAATGGCTACTTCTTTGCCGAACAGAATGCCTTGGGCTACGTGGGCGGCATTGCCATCGCTTCGGTGATTGCCGTCGTGAATGTGGCGTTCAGCTATGGCTTGGGCGGACAGGTCCGATACGTGAACCTGCGCAGTCCCACCTGGAAGGTCTGGGGGCTGTTCTGTCTGGTGGTCTTTCTTGCGCTGGCCGCGACGCTCAACTTGGCCGTGGCCCATTTCCGGGACGCATTGGAGACACTCGCCTGGGATGCCGCGCTCATCGCCTCGGTGGAGCGGTTGGTGGCGGGGCCTGTGTCGTTACGCTCCTTCGCCTCTTGGCTTGTTGTGGGCTTTGGCCTGTTGGTCAGTTTGACCGCCTTCTGGAAGGGATTGACCCAAGGCGACCCGACGCCCGGCTACAACGCGATCTATGACGCCTGGGAGGATGCCATCGACGATTACGCGGAGGCCTATGGGGATGCCCAAGACGCCCTGGAGGACGCCTTTGCCGAGGCGCGCGATAAGCTGGAACAGGAGGCCCAGGCCAGGCGGACGGACCTCAAGGCCGCAGTGGACGCCGTGCATCAGCGGGGCACCTTGACGCGGACCTTGGAGACATTCTTGGAAACCTGCGATGAGGCGGCGAACCGTCTGATCCGGCTTTACCGGGATGCGAACCTGAGGGTGCGGGACGACGACGGCCCCGCGTATTTCAACACGCCGTTTGCCTTTCCACCCTATGCGCCACCGGCACCACCCGATGGCGACCGGGAGCAAGCCCAGGCGGAAATCGCGCGCATCGATACTGTCGTGCGGGACGGTGTCGCGGCTTTGCTGGCCGCGCGGGAACATGCCTTGGATGCCTATCCCACGGTCCGAGAGATCAAGGCAGGCGACATGGCCCCGCGCCCACGTGTCGTGGCAGAGGCGGCCTGAGGTGGCGCGGCGCAGACGCAATCGGCGGCGTGGCGGGGGGCTCGGCGCGACCCTGCTCGGTGCGGCGTTGATCGTCGCGGCCCTGGCCGCCTTCGGCGTGATCGGGTGGCTTGTGTTCACGGAAAGCAACAAGCCGGGCATCGACGCGGCCAGCCTTTGCCCGGAAGACGGACCGCGGGGTCACTTGGCGATCTTGCTCGACACAACGGACCCGGTGTCCGCGACGCAGTTGCAACTGGCCCGGAACAGGGTTGGCGCCCTGATCGAGGCGGCGCCTGACTTTACCCGCATCAGCTTTGCCACCGTGCGGGCGGATGCGGGGGGCGCCGTGCGCAGCCTGTGCAAGCCGCCCCGCGATGCCTCGGCCCTGACCGCCAACCCCCGCCTCGTGGCGGAGCGCTATGAGACAGCCTTCCTGCGCCCGGTGACCGAGACGTTGGACAGTCTGCTGGCGGTGCCCCAGGCCGATAGCAGCCCGATCATCGAGACGCTCCAACGCTTCCTGGCCGCGATCCCCGGCTTTACGGAGGCCGGAGCCGACACGCGCCGCGAGGTGATCCTGGTCACGGATTTGGTCCAGCATTCCGAGGTGTTCAGCTTTTACCGGGGCGGTGACTGGACCAGCTTTCGCGCGTCCGGTGCAGTTGATCGCTTGGCGCGAAACCTATCTGGCGCAGAGGTGCGGATTCTGCGCTTGCCGCGCCCTGCGGCGCCCCAGGCGGCGGTGGATGACTTCTGGGTGCGCTACCTGGATGCCCAGGGCGCCGCGCGCGTCTCGCCCAGCGTTCTGGGGGATCTCTAGCCATGGCCCGCCGCACGCTGGACAGTTTTGGTTTGGACCGGTGGCTGCTGGCGCTGGCGTTCTTTGCGGGGGCGCTGGGCGTCGTGGCGCTCAAACTGGCGGAGATGCCGCAGTGGGCGCCTGCTCTCTATGCGGGTGGGGTCATCGTGGCCTATGCGGGGCTGACCTGGTTTCTGCGGTCGGCCCGGTTGGAGCCGGAGCAGATTGGGGACAATGCCTATTACCTTGGGTTCGTCCTGACGCTGTGTTCGCTGGCCTATACGCTCTGGGCCTTGGGGGCGGTCGAGGCAGAGGCCGCGTTCATCGCCGAGGTCGTCTCTGGCTTTGGGGTGGCGCTGACCTCCACCGTGGTGGGTGTCGCGGTCCGGGTGTTTCTGATGCAGTTCCGTATCGACCTCGTGGCGCGGGAGCGGGAGGCCCAGCTTGCCTTGGCCGAGGGCATGTCCGCGTTTCGATCCGAACTTGCCGAAGTGATCCGAGGCACACGGTTCCTGGGCGTCGAGATCCGGCAAACCTTGGCGCAGCATCACAAGGAGCTGGCAGAGCAAGATATGGCCCGCAGCAAAGAAGCGACGGATCGCATGATGGCCAGTTTCGAGGCCGCCATGGATCGGTTTGCCGACCGCGCCGCCGCCATGAACGATGTGCTGGCCACGCGGGCCGAGGGGACTGTGGCCGCCGCATCGGGCCGTCTCGCAACGCTTGCCGACCGACAGGATCAAGCCGGGCAGGCCTTTGAGGCGCGGATGGAGGACGCTTCGGCCCGGGCGGCCGCAGCAGCCGAAGCGCGGTTGGAGGCTGTGATCGCCCGGTTCGAAGCCGCTGCGAACCGGTCCTCGGCGACCCTGGCGGCCAGCACAGCAGCGATTGGTCAGGCTGCCTTGGGTGAGTTGCGCGCCCATCGGGCGGAAATCCGGGCGGAGATCCGCGCCGCACTAACCCTCACCAAGGCCGCCAATGACGCGCCACAGGTCCGGGCGGATGACGGATGAGGCATCGCGACGCTATGGATCGCGGGCGCGGCTACAGGCGCGGCACAGTCATGGGATTGACCGTGGCCGAGGCCTTCATGCTGATTGCCTTCGTTTTGTTGATGCTCCTGGGCGTTTGGATGGCCTCCGCACGGGAAAGGATCACCGCGCTGGAGGAGCGTGTTCGCGCTTCTGAGCCATTCGCGCAGTCTTTCACGGAGGAACAGAAAGCCGCTGCCCTTGCTGGACGGGATCAATTGACTCTCTTGGGGAATGACTTGGCCAAGTTGGACGCCTTTCGCACCCTCACCGATCAGGGCGCCAGCCCGTCCGAGGCAGCCATGGCCCTGGATTTGCTTGGTCAGCTACCCGATGGAGTCACCTTGCCAGAGGTCGCAGACCGTGTCCGTTTGCTGGATGAAGCGATGTTGCGGGACTTGGCCGAGGCCGCCGTGACCTTGGACCCGGAGACCCGCGCGACTCTGTCTGAGATGGCACAGCTCGACGACTTCCCGGAAGTCGCTGACCTGCTGCGCGACACCGGGCTCGAGTCCTTGCGCAGTGATTTGGCCAAGCTGGCAGCCTTTGAAGACATTCTCGCCAGTGGGGTCGATCCAGACAGTGCGGCAGAAATGGCCGATCTTCTGGCGGCCTATCGCGCGACCGGGCTGCATCCCGATGAGGTGCGCGCCCTGGCAGCCCAGATGGATGACTTGACCCGCGCGCGTCTGAACGCCGCCGCCAGCCGTGACGACATCGCGGAGGCCCTGCGCGTGCAGGCCGGTGGGCTGGTCGCGAGCCTGGGCGGCGTGGTCCAAGCGGATGGGTCCATCGTCTTTCGGGATACCCTGCTGTTTGATGCGGGCAGCGCGACCCTACGTCCGACGTTTGACGCGGCCTTGTCCCAGCTTTGCCGACCCTGGATTGAGACGCTCTACGCGCGTCGCGACGTCCTGTCTTCGGTGCGGATCGAGGGCCATGCGTCCTCGGAATGGATTTCCCTGCCGCCCCGGGCGGCCTTCGACCGCAACCTGGACCTCAGCCAGGCCCGCGCGGCGGCCGTCTTCAAGCGGTGCCTTGCCTATGCCGGTGACGATGCCGTGGCGGACTGGGCCCGCACGCGCATGACGGCCGTGGGCTATTCGTCGTCGAGGCCGGTCCTCACGTCCGAGGGGCAGGAGGATCCAATTGCGTCCCGCCGTGTCGTCTTTGCCATTGATACACGCGGGCCCGACGTGGATGGCGCGCTGCCTTGAACGGCACTGGCTCGTCAGCACCAACTCGATCATGCACTCCCGGGCGCAGGTTTACCCTTCGCTCCGTTTGCGGAGTGCTGGCACCGGCGGTTCCGCCATCTGCATCATGCGCATGACCGGGTCTTCGAACCCGCCCAGTTCCGCCTGACGCTGGGGGCCGCATTCGTGGATGTAGCGGCGCAGAAGACCGGCGTAGAACTCCAACTCCACGGCATGGGCCTCGATCGAGGCGAGGGCCGTGGTCATGTTGGGGCCGGTCGCCGGGTCCATGGGCATCGTGCCCCAACTCTGGGCCGTCATGGCCATGTTCAAAAGGGGCACTGCCACGTCCTCCAGCGCGCGGAGCCCTATCTCTTCGCGATGCTCCAGGGCCGGTCGGTCGAAATAAGTGCGGGCGGTGAAGGCGTTCTGAATGCCGCCGATAAAGTACCTGAACCGGAGCGTGGCCTGCCTGTTGGATCCAATCGGTCCGCCGATGATAACGCGAAGCCGCCCCAGCATCAGCCCAGGCAGGGCCAGGGTTAGATCGGGCTGCGCAAGGATCCGGGGGCCGGTGTCGATGGCCTCTTCCAAGGTCGTTTGAACGAAAGCGGCAAGTTCCGGCTCCAACACTTCGTGAATGGTGTTGTCGCGATTGAAAGACAGTTTGTGGCGAAACCCAGGGCGCACGACTTCGGCGCTGAGAAGCTGCAGCGCGCGCCCATCTGACGTGCGGGCTAGCTGGATGGAAAACATCTCCAGCTCAGATTGACGATCGCCCGGCACGTCTAGCCCTCCCAGAGCCTGTTACGGAGCTCTTAAACCGCCACTCTCACGTGTGCATCCTAACAAAGACTTAACAACTGCATCCTAACAAAGACTTAACAACATAGATAAATTTGAACAAAAGGAAACAGTCTTAGGGACTGGTGTGTTTTGTCGCATCACCCGTGGTGCGTGTGAGTTCAGCACTTTTCGAGCGTCTCCGTCTGCACAAAAAAGCATAGCCCTTTGTTGTCATTTGCAAGTCCTGCCTGCGCAAAACCGGTTTGTCAGTTTACTTCGCCCGCTCCAGTCCAATCGAGCCGAGTTTATAACGGCACAGCGTGGATGTCAGCCCAATGCATTTAATCTGAACTTTCGTCCTCCTCCGACAGGCCTTTGTCGAATTCGTTGACGGTTACAGTCACGCCCATGATTTCGCCGCCACGTTGGTTGTAAGGGGTGACCGTCACCCGGCGAAACATACCGTCCGATTCCATTGTCATCGCGCGCGTCCGTCGCTCCTGAAAGACTTCGCTGACAATTGGGATCAACGGTGGCAGGCCCTCGATCACGCGGCATCGTGAGAGGTGCAGGTCGAGCAGGCCGTAGTTTTCGATCCCAAAGTACGTCAGCGCGGCCCGGCTGGCGCGTCGGACTTGGAGCGCATGATCAACCACGAGGATTGGCAAAGGCACGGCGTCCAGGACGGCCAGCATCTCGCTGGTCAGCGTTTGTAGCTCGGTCGCGTTGATCTGCATTTCCTCGTTGACGGTGATCAACTCTTCGTTCGTGGATTGCAGTTCCTCGTTTGAGGTCTCCATTTCCTCGTTCGTGGCTTGCAGCTCTTCGTTCGTGGACTGAAGCTCCTCGTTCACCGATTGCAGCTCCTCATTGGAGGTCTGCAACTCTTCCACCGTCTGTTGCAACGTCTCGCGGGTGGAGGCCATCTCGCTCTCCATTTCATGCAAGACGGCCAAGCCTTCGTTGGCGCTGAGCGTGCTCAGATCGGTCGGAACGGTCGATTGGAAGCGGGTTCGCATCGCATAGAGAACGTGGCTTTCCCCACCTCCGGCGTTCGGGATCGGGAATGCCTCCAGGCTGACTTCGTTGAATTCCGCATGCGAGATGGGATGCCACTGTCCCCGCCGGGCGCTCTGGGATCGGAGGACCAGGGCCGTTAGGCTGGCGGCCTCATCCCGCAGCTTGCCGGTTAGGATCGTCGTGTTGAGGACCAGCGCGGATCGCTCGCTGATCTCTGTGATCGGGCTGATATCGCCGAAAATGCGCACGATGTCGTTTGTCTGCGTCACGACGAACCCGTTAGGCGCCACGGCACGGGCCAGTTGTTCGAACAAGCCCAGGTCGCTTTCGGTCCGATACCCCGTCGCCGCCTGTTCGCGTTGCCCCCGCGTGGAGGGGCGCGACATCGACACAAGGCCCATCCGTTCGATGTGGCGTCGGCTCATCTGCCGCTTTGCGAAAACCTTGTCGCCGTTGGGCGTGGACTCGAAGTAGCCGTTCATCGCTCCGATGGCCTCGGAGGTGCCCAGAAACAGCAGCCCCGCCCCGTTGAGCGCGTAGTGCAACCGCGCCAGCACACGTTCCTGCAACGCGGTCTTGAAGTAGATCATGACGTTGCGCAGCGAGACGAGGTCGACGTTGATGAACGGCGGATCCTGAAAGATGTTGTGGTGCGAGAACAGAACCACTTGGCGCAGGGCCTGGATGACCTCGATCTTTCCGTCATGGATGCGGAAGTAGCGGTCGATGAACTCATCGGGAATGTCGTTGACCGCCGTTTGTGGGTACACCCCGCGCCGGGCCACCTCCAATGCGCTTGTGTCGATATCCGTCGCAAAAATCTGCAGCCGCGCCCGTTGCAGGGCCTCCAACCCGCCAAGGGCTTCGACAAGCAGAATGGCGATGGAATAGGCTTCCTCGCCGGTTGCGCAGCCCGCCACCCAGACCCGGAAGGGGCCGTCCATGTCATCGCGGGTGCGGATCCGCGTGCGAAGCGCCTCGCCAAGCTGAGCGAATTGATCCCGGTCGCGGAAGAAGCGCGTCACGGAGATCAGCAAGTCTTTATACAGCGCGTCGATCTCTTCGGCAGACCCCCGGCAATGGGCCACATAGGCGTCGTAGTCTTCGATCCCCAAGGCGGCCATCCGGCGGGCCACGCGGCGATTGACGGTGTTCTCACGGTAGTCGCGGAAATCCACGCCCGTGCGCGCCAGCAGGATATGCATCAGGTCCGACAGAGGTGACACTTGATCCGACAGGCGGCGGAAGCGTTCCAGATCCCGTGGCACAGCCAGGATCTTGGCCAAGTGTTGACCGATCTGCTGCGGGGATAATTGTAGATCGATGCACCCCGTCTCCAGCGCCGAGGCTGGCATGCCGTCGTATTTGGCGGTGCCCACATCCTGCGCAATCGTGATGCCGCCCGCCTCGCGCACAGCTTGCACGCCATAGCTGCCGTCACTGCCCGTTCCTGATAGGACAAGTGCGACGCAGCGTTCGCCCATTTCTTCGGCCATGGATTTAAACAAACGGTCCGCCGAGGGCTTCGGTTTGCCAGGTCCGCCGTCTTGTGGGCGGAGGCAGACTTTTCCATCCTCCATCACAACGTCAAAGTTGGGCTGGGTGACGTAAATCGTGTCGGCTTGCGGCTCCGCATCCTCGGTCAGTTCGACCACGGGCAAAGACGTCTCGTTGGCGAGCAGGCTGGCCAACATGCTTTTGTGTGTCGGGGACATATGCTGGGCGAGCACATAGCTCACCCCAAGGTCGGGGGGCAGGTTCTGGACAAGCAAAGACGCCGCTTCCAACCCGCCCGCAGACGCCGCGATCCCGACGATCAGGGGCGTTTGCGGCGTCGCAGGCGACGAGCCTCCTTGAGGCTGCGCAGGCGTATCTGTCGCCTCCGCATCGGCATCCCCGACGTGTTCCGGGTAGCCCTCAGTCATCATCGGATCGCTCCTATCCAGAGTTCGGGACGGTCGCATGTGCGTTGCCGGACCCCAATTCTTTCTAAAAGCGTAAGCTGTGTCTATCGAGTCGGGCGGATCGCCACTTATGATTGTATTCTGGATCCAAGAACCCGTGACGCGACAAGCCAATGTGTCAGGGCGTCCTGATCCGCCGGGACGGCCTCGGCCAATCCATCGGCAAAGGCCAAAAGCGCGTCGCGGTTCAAGGCGTTCACCCCAACAAGGACATCCACGTCTGAGGCCAAGGCTTGGGCAATCACCGGGCGGAAGCCGCGTCCCGCCGCCTCTTGCTTGCCGAACTTGTTGACGATCAGCAGATCGGCCCCCGCATCCAGCCGCGCCTGCGCCGCCGCAACGGAGGTTTCCAATCCATCCGCATCCAACCGGCAGCCGCGCGCTTCCCGTCCAAGGGATTGGCTGATGCGGATCATGGGGCCATCGGGCAGCACAAGCACATCCATGTCACACCGCGCACAATCGGGCCGGTCACTGTTCACCTGAACGATACCCGCCACGCGCAGACCACGGGTCATCGCCGTTTGTGCAACGTCATAAAGAAGGGGGTCGAGCTCGCCGCGCCCTTCGGTGATCGTGTAGGCCAATCTCATGGTGCTACCGTTTCCATGGACCCGGGCGCGGGGCAAGCCTTGACCTCTGCGACGAAGGTCGGCACCCCATAGATGATGGCCGACGACTTTCCCCGAATTGAGCTGCTTGGCACCCAGGGCTGGTTGGTGCGCTTCACCGACCGCCTCGACGACCAAGCCAATCGCGCGGCCATAGCCTATCGCGCTGCGGTCGAGACGGCACGGCAGCAGACGCCCGAGGCATGGGCCGGTGTGCGCGAGACGGCCTCTTCGCTTGGGTCGGTCTTGATCCGCTTCGAGGGCGACCGGGACGGGCCCCAGCAGGCGGCTCAGCGGCTCCTGGGCTCCCAGGATTGGGCGAAGCAGCCGCTGCCACCGCGGCGGCTTTGGACCATACCCTGTAGTTTTGGTGGCACGGACGGGCCGCAATTGGCGGAGGCGGCGGATTTGGCCGGGGTTGCCGAGGCCGAGGCGATCGACGCCTTGACCGCGCAATCGGTGCGCGTCTTGGCCTTGGGTTTTGCGCCTGGGATGCCCTACCTGGGGATCCTGCCGCCTGCATGGGACATTCCCCGCCAGTCCGGTTTGACGCCCAAAGTGCCCGAGGGCGCCCTGGTCGTCGCTGTCCGTCAGTTCGTGTTGTTCGGCACCGAGGCGCCTACAGGTTGGCGTCAAGTGGGGCGGACGTCATTCGGCTGTTTCCGACAGGGTCGTGACCGGCCCATTGCCCTGTCACCGGGGGACGAGGTGCGCTTTCAACCGGTAACGGCAGAAGCCCTGCGAGAGGCGGAGCGGTCCGATCCGTCCGGTCATGGCGGGGCGACCGTCACGATGATCCCATGATTGAGGTCTTGGCCTGCGGTCCGATGGTATCCATCCAGGACGATGGTCGCCCCGGATGGGTGTCCCAAGGTTTGTCCCAGGGTGGCGCCGCCGATCCCATGGCGCGGGTGGAGGCCGCGCGTCTGTTGGGGGAGGCACCCGGCGCAGGGCTCGAATCCGCGGGCGGGCCGCTGCGCTTGGCCGTCGGGGAGGCAACGACGCTCGCCTTCACCGGGGCGCCCATGGTGGTTCAAACGACGGATGGCCCTTTGGATTGGCATGCGTGCCACCGGGTCGAGGCGGGGACGGTTCTCGATCTGCGACCTGGGTCGGTCGGGGTCTACTCCTATGTCCATGTGGCTGGCGGGCTTTTGACCGAAGAACGTCTTGGCAGCCGGTCCGCCCATCAGATCGCGCAGATCGGTGGCGCAATCCAAGCCGGGGAAAGGCTGCCGATTGCCCGTGAAACGGCGCCGCGTCCGTCGCTGCGATTGTCGCGCATCCCAGATCGCTTTGAGGGCGGCAGTCTGCGTATTGTGCCCACGCCCCAAACCATTTTGTTTCCCAAGGCCGAGCGGGATCGGTTCGAGCAGACGACATTCATCCGCGACCCGCGTGGCAACAGGCAAGGGATCCGTCTGGATATGCCAGGGCCCGGCTTCGCGACGGAAGGGCAATTGAGCCTGTTGTCGGACTTCATCTTTCCAGGTGATCTCCAGATGACCGGGGATGGGGTGCCCTATATTCTCGGGCCCGAATGCCAGACCACCGGTGGCTACCCCCGCATTGGAACGATCATCCCGCAGGATTTGCCCCGAGCGTTACAGGCCCCCGTGGGCGCGCGCCTGTCGTTTCGTTTCGTGTCCATCGCAGACCTGCGCGACGACGGGCCGCCAGGCGTTGAGCCAAGGATCCGTGCGCCCTCCGAAGTGCCTGACCTGCTGGCGCAGCAACTGATCGGTGGTGTGGTGTCCGCCCGTGGGGACTTGGACTAGCTGAGGGTCCCGGATTCCGCCCGCAGCGCTTTTGGGGGGCTGTGGGGCTGGGAGTATTTTTGCCGAGAAGAAGCTGGGGCGGGTGGTTGTGGCTCGGGGTGGGGCGCGGCTGGGGCGGGGTTTCGTGTCGGATTTTAGGGGAATTGTCGCGGTTTGGTGAGCTGCCGTCGCGCGCCCGTGAGGGCCGTGCGGTTGGGGGAGAGATATGTGCGCAGATGCACGCTTATCGCGTCATTCTCACGCGTCCGTTTGTTGAATGCCAGGCCGCCCTCCCGCATATCAATCCCATCAGCAGGGCAACAGCCCAGCACACCGCAACCCACGCAGGCCCGCCGCAACGCTAACTGGGCCACTCACATAAGGACTAACACTATGAAAACGCTCATCCTCTCCGCCATCGTCGCCGCCGCTTCCATCGCCGGAGCCGCCTCCGCCCAAGTGCCCGCGGGCGCCGCCGGGGCCATCGCTCACTTCAACCAGGATATCGACCGCGCCAACGACCGCTCGAAGCTGCCCAGCGGCGACGCGACCGTCACCGTCTCGACCCGGTCCGGCTCGCTTGGTGAGGCCTTCGCGATCTTCAACGCGACCGAGGACAACGCCAACGACCGGCGCGGGCTGAACGGCGCGACCGTCGTCGGCAAGAACGCCATCGCGACGAACATCTTCGCCCGCTTCGCCGAGGAGAGCCGCGACGACGACTGATCTTTCGCTAACCGCTCCGGCCGGGTGTCCCCCCGCCCGGTCGGAGTGATAGCGAGGCCAGACATCCCATGCCGTTCCGGCTTGGGGATCGGCCTCACCCCCCGTCTCGACGCTCCAGGGCGCGGGCGGGGGTTTCGCGTTTATCGCAGGCGGGGAGGGGCGTTTGGGTCGCGCACCGGGCCTGTCTGTTGCGGCTCCGGGATGTCGATGCGCAGGCCGTGACGGGCCAAGGCCGCTGCAAGGGGATGGGTTGCGCGCAGGAAGGTCACGTCCAACTGCCCAGCCTCTAGGCCCGAAAACACGAGCGCCTCCGACACGGCGCGGGCCAAGTCCTCTTCCGCGCCTGGCACGGCATCGACAATTGCGAGCACATGACCCCGGCCCCCGTCTTCGTAATGGGCAGAGGCCAAATACGCACTGCGACCCAACCCGGCGGCCAGGGTCAGTTTTCCGTCCAAGGCCGTTATGAGCGCCTCGGGCAGGGCGCCGGGCGGGGCGATCTCGGTGATCCTGCGGTCCTCTTCGACCGGAGCGTGATCCAGCGTATCGCGCAACCAACCTATGGCCTCGGGCGGCAACAGCTGCGCCGAAGGCGCATCTTCGAGGTTGAGGGCCAAGCCCAATCCTTCGGAGGCTAGCAGGCCCGCAACCCGCCGACCCGAAAGGGTCGCCGTTTGCGCGGCGCCGGCAAACGCCTCCAACCGTTCAGGCAAGTCAAACGCCGCTGCATACCGTGCGCCTTCCACCTCAAAGAGACGTGGGGTCACACGATCTCCGTCTGCGGCATCCAGCAGCAGATGCAACTCCGCCTCGGCCAATGTGTTGAAAAAGGCCAAACGGTCGGCGTCCTCGCCGCTTGCCTCGGCACGCTGATGGGCGGTGTCGAGCGGGGTCATCATCGCAGGGCCTCTTGGATCGTATTGCGCAGGACGGGCAATGTCTCGGTTTCAAACCACGGGTGGCGTTTCAACCAGGCGGTATTGCGCCAGGACGGATGAGGCAAGCAGAAGATATGGGGGGCCCGTGCGCGCCAATCTTGCACCCGGTCGGTGACGCGTCCCCGGCCCAGGTGCCAGTCCTGCGCATAGCCCCCAATCAGGAGCGTGACCGCAACCTCGCCCACGTGGTCCAGGGCCCGGGCGCGCCAAAGCTTGGCGCAATCGCGGGGCGGAGGCAGGTCGCTGCCCTTGGCGTCGTAGCCGGGGAAGCAAAAGCCCATGGGCACGATGGCGACCTTTTCCTTGTTCCAGAAGGTCTCCTCGTCCAGGCCCATCCAGGCTCGCAAGCGCACGCCCGATGGATCGTCGAAGGGTTTACCTGACTGGTGGGCGCGCATGCCGGGCGCTTGGGAGGCCACGAGGACCCGCGCGCCGGGTTGAAACCAGACGACGGGGGCAGGCCGATGGGCGGTATGGGTTGCGGCGAAGCGGTCCGCGCAATGGCGGCAAGCAGCGATCTCATCGGTCACGGTCATGGCGCAGACCTAAGGCGCGCCTGGGGATAAGACAGGGGTGATCAACCGACGGGGCGCTGGTCGTGTCAGTGTGCCTCGACCCAAGTCACGCGCTGTTCCCTAGCTGAAGAGAAAATCTGCCTCGGTTAGGACCGTCTGACCGTTTTCGGACACCAGCCGGATGGACGTGCCAAACCCGCCTATATTGATAAGCAGGTCGTCGTCATCGACGGAGAGGGCAAGGTCCGAGAACTGCAGCACGTTATAGGGACGCAGGTCGATGATATCCGAGCCGTCCTCGAAATCCAAAATGCGGTCGTTCCCGGAAAAAAGCCCAAAGACAAACCTATCGGCGCCTGCGCCCCCCAGGAGGTCGTCGTTGCCCCGGCCGCCCTCTATGATGTCGCTTCCTGCTGCGCCGTCCAGGTAGTCCTCGCCATCCAAGCCGAACAAGCGATTGCCGTCGGTGGATCCGACAATCCGGTCGTTTAGGTTCGAGCCCTCCGCCCGCTCGATAGAAATCAGCACGTCCCCGGCGGCATCCCCGCCACTGGTGAAGCCTGTCTCCAGGTTCACGATGACCCGTGCTTGGGAAAACTGATAGCTGACCAGATCCGCGCCAGTGCCGCCGTCCAGCGTATCGGCGCCAGCCCCGCCGGTCAGGGAGTCTTCGCCTGCCTCCCCCCGGAGGCGGTCTGCCCCCCTCTGTCCACTGATCACGTTGTTGCCGCTGGATCCTACGAGGACATCGTCGAAGTTTGAGCCAACCAGTTGTTCAAACCCGGAGATGACATCGCCTTCTGCCGCGCCGCCGGACGTGAAATTGACACCGATGTTGACGACCACGCGGGAGAGGGAGCCGGCGAAACTGATGAGATCCTCGCCCTGGCCGCCGTGAATCGTTTCAGCATCTACGCCCGCGATGATGATATCATCGCCCACCCCGCCTTCGAGTGTGTTGCGCCCTTCGCCACCGTCAAGCACGTCGTCTCCGGTTCCGCCTTGGATCAGGTCGTTTCCTGACCCGCCTTGCAAGACGTCTCGGTCCGCACCGCCGTGGATCCAGTCGTCACCATCACCGCCCGAAACATTGTCGACTCCGGCGCTGCCAAACAACTTGTCATTGCCTTCTTGCCCCAGCAGCGTGTCGTTCCCAGCAAAGCCAAACAAGGCGTTGTCACCGACATTCCCGGTGATCACGTTGTTGCCGCTGTTCCCCGCGCCTTTCAGGTCCTCCGTGCCTTCGAGCACCAGCTGCTCCAAATCACTAGTTCGCATATGGTAGCCGACCCATGATCTGACCAAATCCACGCCGCCCCCGCCGACGAGGGTCACGCTGGCGTCGTCGAGAAGGACTGTGTCGGCCCCGTCCCCCAGGTTGACGGTGCCCGTGACCGTGCCGCCGCGCGTATCGAAGACATCGGCGCCGGACCCGAGCTGCACATCCCCCACCAGATTCCCGCTGTTGAGGATCGTCGCGTTCCCGCGCGCGCCCTCCAGGGTAAGGCTGTTGGCGCTGCCGCTCAGGGTACCAGAGTTCACGAACTCTATCGTCCCGCGGGAGGTGATCGCAGCCCCGGACTGGCCGCCGCTTATGACCCCCGTGTTTGTCACCTTTAGCGGCGTGATGAACGAAGCCGTTATGAACAGACCGGTTTGTCCACCGACGATGTCACCGCTGTTGTTGACCGTCTGCGTGCTGGTCGCGAACTCGGTGTAGGTCAGATTTACGCCTGTAACGCCGCCTGTGATGAGGCCGTCGTTCACAACGTTCGCGCGCGAGAAGCGCGGGTTGAGCTCAAGACCTGTGAACGCTCCCTGGAGGATACCGGTCGTGGTGTTGAAGATATCAACCACCGACGTTGACCCGTTTACGGCGGTCAACAGGACACCGTTTCCAAGACCGTTGGAGATCAGACCGGCGTTGGTCATACGAATGCCGTTTCCGACGAATGTGCCAGACAGAGCTGCGGCTGCGACCGCTCCGCTGGTCACCGACCCGCTGCTGCCGATTGTCACAAAGGCGCCGTTCGCGTCTTCGAAGGATACGGACGAATCCGTGCCGTTGTTGATAAATCCAAGTACGGTCAGGGTGTTGGTTGTGCCCTTGATTGTGACGCCGGGTGTCGCATTGGCCACCGGCTCGGTCGCGATGATCCCGACGCCCTGGGCGATGAACCCATGTTCGCTGCCCGTCAGCGAGCGCTGAATGGATGTGGTCGAAAGAATATTGAAACTCGTCATGGAACCCCCCGGCGCTTAAAGCTGTCAGCGAGCATGCAAGCTATTTGTCTGTCAAGTCTGGGTCTCCATGCCTGTCGGGGCGTCCCGACCCCACAGCCGTCTCAGGCCCGCATGCTTGTATCTAGCGGCTTTCGGGCGACAAGGGGTCGCCTAAAGTCGTGGGGGGCGCGCCAAGTTGCGAGCCGTACGACGAGGACGGCGCCCGGTTTTGATCCGGGTGCAGAGCGGCGGCCTATTGAACGTGTCGTCGCCCGGATGGCCCATTCGCTTTTCGGGCCGCGGCCTGTTGGGCGCGTTGCTGCATCCTCAAGATCTCCATCCAAGCGATGGCCATGTCCCTGTGTCGAAGGATCTCCGGCGCATCAGGCTCTGGCATCACAGACGCGTCGGAGGATCGCGCCGCGGCGACAATCGTCGCCAGAGATTGGGTCAACGGCGTCCCGTCAAAGAACAGCCGATCACACGTGGCGGCGTCTTCGGCGAAGGCGGCATCAACGCGGTCTGCCAGCCTTGCGGGAACGCGCAGACTGCCGGTTCCGAACCCGTCGGTGTCCTCCAGCTGCGTGGCTAAGTGCTGTAACAGCGCCTGTCGTTCTGCGTTGGGGGCGGGGTTCCGGCGCTTCAACTCAGCCGAGAGCGCGCGCATCGTCGCCAAACCGAACGGATTCAAAGACGTGTTTGCCGTGGGGATCAGGTCGACGCGGGGCGTTGCCCGTTTCTCTGCGCAGAAGGCCAAAAAATCATGGACGACGCAGGCCCCTTCGAGGGACGTGCGATCCATCACCCGCAGCGTCAGCGCTTGACCGAAGGCCGCCTGCCATCGCTCCAATCTTGGGGCGAAGGCAAAGCGCGCCTCGTCGGTGACGTGGTCCAGGAAGGCCTCAAGAGATCCTTCAAACAACCCTTGGCGCACCTGTTGGGCATACCCAGAAAGCAGACGCTGCGCATGGGGTCTCACATAGGCAATGACGCGCATGGTGCGATGGATGTGCTCAGGTAGAACCTTGCGAAGTTGGTTTGCCACGATCGCCGGGTCGCAAAACTCGAACCGCTCCGAGGAAATCACAATCAGGTCGTCTTTGCAGGCCGCGACCTCTTCGGCGAAGCGTCCCCAAGCCTCGTCTTTGATCTTGGCGTGGTTTTCCAGGTGAAGGCTGTTGGACAATCGGTGATGGTTGAGACCTTTGCGGCGGCCCCCAAGGGCATATCGCAAGCTCGGCGCACCCGGCTCGATATAGCGATAGCTGCCCCGTTGCAGGACAGACTGAATGGCGGTTGAGCCTGATTTGCAGTCCCCGATATGGACGATCAGCTTCGGGGTGGGGCGGTCCTCGGTGGTCATGCGTGGCCCCCGGACTGTGGATAGGCGCCCCGTTCATAGGTGCCGGAGCGTAGCATGAACCGGATCTCATCGGTCTTGAACCCTAAGGCCATGGGGCGGCGCACGCCTGGCAGCAGGGCGATGTCATAGAGTTCCGAGACCACGCCGCGCAGTTCGAGATGATGAACGATCTGGCCAGTGGTCAAGTTTACCACCAGGACGCCACACATCGGCTGCCGGTTCTGTGCTGCAAGCCGTTCGTTCAAGGCAAGACCTTCGAAGGTTTTGTCCTTTCGCGGGCCGGAAACGCCGATGATCGCGTGACCCCCGGCAAAGCCCAGACCTCGGGCGAAACCGGGGAGGTGGCACAGGGTTTCAAACCGGCCCGTTGCGATGTCGATCCAGCCAAATTCGCCCAGGCCCGATTGGATCACCCACAGCTTGCCGTCGTGTAATCGTGGGGAATGGGGCATCGACAACCCACGGGCGACGGTCTCGCCCGTTGCCACGTCCAACACGACCCCGCCATCGCGCCGCTTGTCGGACCAGCCGCGCGCGTAGTTCGTATCGGCCACGCAGGTGACGTATTTTGCAACGCCATCCACAAAGGCCGCACCGTTGAGATGACAGCGGTCTTCGGCGACGATGGCATCGATGAAGGGCGGGGTCCAAAGGGGGGTAAAGGAGTGGCGGTCGTCGATGGTCGCCAGACAGTTCATCCGCGTCGCGACGAACACCGGCTGCCCTGTGGGACCTCGGGTCATGTCGTGGACGTCGATTTCTCCGGTCGTATGGCCGCTGAGCGGGACAAAAACAGCGTCGTACCCCTTATAGACCTGTCCCGGATCCAGAAAATTCTCCATCCGCCAGAGTTGATAGAGCGTGCTGAGCCAGATCGCCCCATTGGACACCGACAGGCCCATGCAGCGCGGGAAGTTACGCTCGAAGATTGAGACGCGCCCTTTGTCGTTGACGCCAACAAAGAACAGCTTGCCCGCTTGATAGGTGGAAAACGCAAGCGACAGGTTTGCTGATCGAAGAAACTCCGCAAGTCCCTCGCTTTCAAACATTTGCAGCGGTGGCTGATGGGCGGCTTCAGGGCTCGTTGAATAAGTCATGGGCCTTCGGTCGTATGAGCCGACGTGGGGCCGTCTAAGCCGCGATTGGCGTCGATTCCAGCCTCGTCAACATCGCTTGAGAGAACCTTACATATTGATTTTTCGTTCAAATTTCTGGCCTGCCTTAAAAAGAACAAAATTTGTGGCGTGGGCGGATCACTGCCGTTAACCTTACGTTAAAGATTTCAACGCGCTACCGATTTTAGTTCCTTTTTTGTGGAGTGAGCGATGCCTTTGATTGCGACACGTGTCACGGGGTCTGGCGTCACCGGGCCTTTGTCGGATTTTGGCAAGAGTGTCAGCCTCATCGGCGATTTTAACGGTGATGGCTATGATGACTTCCTGGTGGGGGATACCCGCGCCGCTGTGATCGCAGGCGGATATGTTTTGTACACGCCCGGTGGAGCACCTTATACCTCCGCGACCTATTTGTCCGAATTGGGGAAGGCCGCGATCGTTTTTGGCGATCCCAATGGCTTGCCGGAAGATATTGATCTGTCCAGCCTCGCAGCAGACGACGGAGTTCTTATCCAGCGGCGAGAACGCGGTTTTGAATCGCTGACCGGCTTCGTCAGCGTTGGGCGGGAAGTTCGCGGGCTCGGCGATATCAACGGCGATGGCTATGACGATATCGCCGTGTCGGGCGACAGCACGCAGGAATTGTCGTTTGTCATCCTGGGCAGCGACCAACCGGGCGCAGAGATCACCATCGATGAGGATGCGGCGGCCGTTTTGACGGATGCGGAAATCAGCGCCCTCGGTATACCGCCGAGTAATATGGTTATTGGGTCCGGGGACTTCGATGGGGATGGGTTTGACGATATTGTCGTGGCGCAGCCATATGGTCCGGTTTCGATTTCGTATAACACGTATACAAATGCGATCACCTACACGAGGGACGGGATCCCTTACACGACGTTCAACACGTACACGAGAACCTATCGAGAGCCTGGAGCCGGCCAAGTCACGGTTCTTGGCGGGTCTGCATCGCTAGAAGCGCTGCCAATCGACTTTACGTTCCGGTCCGCTGGGCAAAAGTACTACTACAACAATGGTTTCGGTTTCTACGATACCGGTTATGATTATTACCGAAACCCGACTGGGTTCGGCCAAGCGGTCGATTTCGGCAGCGATTTCAACAGTGACGGTAAGGACGACCTGATCGTCGGCGCCGCAGGTTACAACTTTGTAGAAATCCGGACCTCATATGGTGGCGGCGGTACCTACACCGGAGGTGGAACGTACACCGGAGGCGGCACTTACACCGGCCCCGGCACGGACTACCTGTATACGCAGTTCGAAGTTGGTCGCGCTTATATCGTCTTTGGCGATCCGATGACCAGTTCACTGGCAACGTCCCAGATCAACGCCACCAACGGGATCATCTTCCAAGGCCTCGAGCGTGGTGATCGCGTCGGGTCGTCGGTTGCGGCGCTTGGTGACATCAACGGAGACGGGTTTGGCGATTTTGCCATCGGGGCCGAAGGGGCCAACAGCCGGACCTATCAGACCTACCAGACGACGACGTATAGCTATCGCTACGTCCCGCAACCCGGCGGGAGATACTTCAAGGGAGAAGGGACCTACACCTATACATCCTACGGCGGCAGCTACACGCGCCAGCAGTACACGAACATCATAACCCGGACGAACACGTATACGCGCGCAACGGGGCAAGTGTACGTGGTCCTCGGCAATGCCGACGGCTTCACGGGGATCATGGACCGAGACGACCTGGGGTCCGCGCTTGGGTTTGTGGTTGGGGACGGTGCAACCCTGATGGACGGCGAAGACGCGATCGGCAGCAAGGCCGCGGCGATTGGCGACGTCAATGGCGACGGCCTCGACGACATAGGTGTCTTCAGCCAATCAACGGTCGCCCAGCAGCTGACCAGCTACAGTGGCGCCACGTATTCGGCCTATGATGTCACACTGAACGTCATCTTTGGATCGGCGATCACACCGACCGAGCTTGTCGAGGTTTCAGGCCTCACGCCCTCCACCGGATACCGCATCAACCTCGGCGCCTTTGGCTACGGCAACTTCGATATCTCCGCGGTGGAGGTCGACGGCGGCGATATCAACGGAGACGGCTTTGCCGATATCGTGCTGAGCGGTCTGAGCAGAACCTACAACCCCGGCGCGCCCAGCCGCGTAATCTCTGGCGGGGATGCTGAACGATGGTCGTACCTGGACCAGATGGACGGGTATAGCGACGGTGAAATTAATCCATCGGGCATTGATACGACCGCCTTCGTCGGTCAGGGGTCGATCAACGATGACTTTACGGGAACCAATGCCGGCGAGTTGATCATCGGCTTGGGCGGCAACGACACCCTGCGCGGACGCGGTGGAGACGACACCATCCGTGGCAATGATGGCGCTGATGTTGTTGTGGGCGGCAGCGGTTCGGACGAGCTGTTCGGCGGCTACGGCAATGACACCCTTCTGGGCGGACCGGACGACGATACGCTCGAAGGTGGCGGCGACCGTGTCGTCATGGTCGGGGGTATTTCGACCACAACCCGCTATTACGACCTCGCGGATTTCTCCAACGCGACAGCGGACCTAAACATTGATCTGCTGCTTGGGACGGCCACGGGCGAAGGCAGCGACACCCTGATCGGGATCGAAGACGTCGATGGTGGCAACGGAAACGACACCATAACCGGCGATTTCGGTGCCAATATCCTGAACGGACGGGGCGGGAACGACCTGATAATTGGGAACGCGACGGGCGATACCGTGGACGGTGGCAGCGGTCGGGACACGGTCATGTTGCATGACTCGCTGACGAGCGCGTCCTACATCTACGGCGGGTCGAACTTTGACCTCGTGGACTTCAGCGCGGCCATTTCCGATTTCGACATTGATCTTCAGGCGGGGACAGCCGTCCGCAGTGGCAGCAGCACGGTGACTGTCGTCGAGCAGTTCGAGCATGCCACCGGAAGCAGCGGCAACGACAAGATCACCGGCACCGCGATCCATGGCAACACGCTGACCGGCGGCGCTGGGGATGACACGCTGATCGGCTTAGCTGGCGACGACACGCTGGATGGCGGGGCGGATCGTGACACGGCGCGGTTCACCAACGCCACCATGGGTGTCACGGTGGATCTCGACGCGGGGACGGCCACGGGCGAAGGCAACGATAGCCTGATCTCCATCGAGAACGTCGATGGCTCCGCGTTCAACGACGTCCTGTCCGGCAGCGCCTTTAGCGCGAACCGGCTGTTTGGTGACGATGGCGACGACACACTGGCCGGGCGGGGTGGCGACGATACGCTGATCGGTGGCAGGGGTGACGACTTTTTCTTCGCCAGCAGCGGAGATGACAGTCTCGATGGCCGCGAAAACTCCGACGTTGTATCGTTCCTGTTCATTCCCGAAGGGGTTTCGGTCAACCTGGAAAACGAAACCGCCAGCGGGATGCTTTTGGGCACCGATACCCTGGTTAGTATCGAGGATGTCATCGGATCGAACCGCGATGATACGGTGTTCGGCTCCAACAGCATCGCGAACGTGCTGGAAGGCAAACGCGGCGATGACAAGCTCTATGGGCTCAGCGGAGACGACAGTCTGTTTGGCGACGAAGGCGAAGACAGCCTGTTTGGCGGCGCGGACCGTGACCGACTGGAGGGCGGCGCCGATGCCGACAGCCTGGAGGGCAACGGCGGCGACGACAAACTCTTTGGCGATGGCGGTGACGACACGCTGAAGGGCGGAAGCGGGTCCGATGAACTGAACGGCGGCACCGAGAACGACGTGTTGGAAGGGGGCACGCATAACGACACCCTGGACGGCGGTGCGGGCAGCGACACGCTGAGCGGCGGGGCGGATTCCGATACGCTGATCGGTGGGTCCGGCGCGGACCGCTTGGACGGTGGCGATGGCAGCGACAGCCTGTCAGGCGGCACCTTTGCCGATACGTTGCTCGCTGGGCTCGGGGACGACACGCTCGACGGTGGGACAAACTTCGACACGGTCCTGTTCACTGGGATCTTCGCGGCCGTGCAGGTCAACCTGGAGGCGGGAACGGCCACCGGCGGCGCCGGGACGGACACCATTCGCAATATCGAGAATGTCTTCGGCTCTGCCGCAGGTGACGAGATCTTCGGCACTAATGCCCATGGCAACCGTCTCGAGGGGTCGTCCGGGGACGACACGATCTACGGCCTCGATGGCCGGGACACCCTCCTGGGCGGCAACAGCGAAGATGTCCTGTTTGGCGGCGATGACGTGGACCGCTTGCTGGGTGGAAATCAGAACGACACGCTGAACGGCGGTGGTGGCGTCGACTTCCTGACGGGTGGTGCGGGGGCCGATACCTTTGAGTTTGGCAACATCAACGACACCGGCGTCGGGCGGTTCCGACGGGATGAGATCCGTGATTTCAACAGCGTCGATGGCGATATGATCGACCTGTCTGTGATGGATGCCAATGTGTTCAACGCGGGCAACCAGGCCTTCACCTTTGCCGGGACAAGCTTCACCAGCACGGGTGGTGAGATCATCCTCAATGACTTTGTGATCAGCGGTGTGGACGTGACCATTGCGTCCTTGGATGTGCGCGGCAACGGGTTGGCCGATGGTCAAATCTACATCGTGGGCGGGGCGGACATCAGCGACTTCATTTTGTAGTCAGATGCGCGATGCGAGAACGGCTGGCCCCCAGCAGGGGGGCCGCCCGCCGCCACACCTGCGTCTTGTCTGGCCCGGTGGTTCACGACCGTCTCTGATCATCCCGTGAGACAAAGGTCGCACGCTGGCCGTGTCTGCGACAATCTGGGTGACGCGGACCCTTCTCTTGCGCCTATAACGGCCGAAACGAGGAGGCGATCAAATGTCCGTGGGCGCAACAAACATCGACAACATCAACCATCCCTTGCTGGGGTCGCTGTCCTACGGCTTCAATCCCACGAAATCGAGCTACACCTATGCCTTCGTGCCAGCGGGCAATCCCACGACGAAGGCAGGGTACGAGGGCGGCTCCGATTTCACCCGCGCTTGGACGAACGAGGAAAAGGCCAACTTCCGAGACGTCGTGGCCCGTTTCAGCGAAGTCGCCGGTATGACCTTTACGGAGGTTCCCTACGGCAGTTCTGACATCCGACTGGAAATGGTGGACTCCGTCCCAGGGGGCTGGGGCGGCTATGCGGGCACGTCTGGCACGTTTGTGGTCGGATCGGATAGCATCGGCCTGCTGACCCACGAGTTGGGCCACGTGATGGCGCTGGACCATCCGTTCGACGGGACCAAGCTGCCCGGCGTGGGCAGTACCTACGATCCAGGGCAGTTTGGCTTCAACAGCAATTTCTACACCGTCATGGCCTACCGCACCGGTACCCCGACCGAGCATCCTGATCTGCGGTTTCTCTATCCCGAAGACCTCGCGCCGTTCGACATCGCGGCCTTGCAGGCGATTTTTGGGGCGAACCAGACCCATGAGGCGGGCGATACGACTTACGTGCCCGGGGTGTCTTTCGACAGCTCGTTCTACACCATCTGGGACGCTGGCGGGACCGACCGCATCGACCTGTCCGGCATCACGGGCGACAGCATCCTAGACCTGCGGGCAGCGACCCTCCAAGTGGAGGTCGGCGGGGGCGGCTATGTCTCGCTTTGGGACGTCGTCCGCGATGGCGACGGTGATGTGACGCGCGCGGGTGGTGGTTTGAACATTGCCTTTGGCGTCACCATCGAGGAGGGCGTCGCAGGCATCGGAGATGACAGTCTGACGGGCAATGGGGCCGCCAATCTGTTGCGGGGTGGTCTGGGCAACGACACCATCCGTGGCGGCGCGGGGAACGACACTCTGGACGGGGCCGGACCAGGGCAGCCGGTGCCCACTGTGATCCTGGCAGAGATGAACGACAGCACCAGTCCCGCGCGGAGGCTGGAGATCGACAACTACGCCATGCCCGGCAGCGTCACGATCGACATGGTTCTGAAGTTCGACGCCAACGTGAACCATTTGCAACGGATCGTGTCCTACGATCCCGACGGATCCGGCGACCCGATCCTGGAGTTGCAATTGTTCGACAGCACCGGATCGAACGCGCTGTTCTTTATCGTACCGCGGTCGGGCGGATACACGACGGCTTGGACAGGGCTCTATGCCAGTGACCTGGCCGACGGACAGGCGCACAGGCTGACCATCACGCGGGACGCCTCGACCGGTATGATGACGCTGTACCTGGACGGGGTCGAAAAGCGGTCGACGACCTATGAGGCTGGCACGGGCTTCACCTCTGGCGGCAAGCTGGTGTTCGGCGACAGTCAGGGCGTCTGGACGTCCAGTGGAAACGCGCTGTTCGAGGGCGATTTCGGTCCGATCGCGGTCTACGACAAGGCCCTCAGCAGCGTGGAGGTGGCCGCGCGGGATATCAGCGACCTGGCCAGCACATCGGATCCGGATCTGGTGAACTACTGGGTGCCCGACGCAAACCGTGGCCCGATCCCCGATCTCGAAGGCGGCACGGCGCTCCAGGCAATTTCTGCCGGAGCCCGGCAGGAAATCGCGCTGATCAATGACGATGATGATCTGGACGGGGGCGCCGGAAACGACAGTCTATTGGGGCGGGATGGCGACGATCTGCTCACGGGGGGTGCCGACAACGATACGCTCCGCGGTGGACGCGGCGATGACACGCTCAACGGGGACAGCGGCAGCGACAGGCTGGAAGGCGATGACGGCGACGACAGGCTAAGCGGTGGCAGCTATGCCGATACGCTGCGCGGGGGCGCGGGCGACGACACACTGGATGGCGGCACGAACTTCGACATGGTGCTCTACACGGGTCATAGCGCGGGGGTGCAGGTCAATCTGCAAGCGGGCACCGCCACCGGTGGCGGAGGGACGGACCGGCTGTCGCGGATCGAACATGCCTTTGGGTCAGGCCACGCCGATCTGATCTATGGCACCCATGCCCACGGCAACCGGCTCGAAGGCAGCTTGGGCAATGACAGGATCTACGGTCTGGATGGGCGCGACACGCTGTTGGGTGGTGAGGGCCATGATCTGTTGCAAGGCGGTGATGACGTGGACCGTTTGCTCGGCGGCGCTGGGCGCGACACCCTGGGGGGCGGCGACGGCGTGGACTTTCTGACGGGCGGCGCGGACGCGGACCGCTTTGTCTTTACCAGCGTCGCGCATACGGGTGTGGGGCGGTGGCGCCGCGATGAGATCCGTGATTTCGACGCTGCAGAGGGTGACGTGATCGATCTGTCGGCCATGGACGCGAATGTGTGGTTGTCGGGCAACCAGACCTTCACCTTTGGCGGCAGCGTGTTCACTGGTCGCGGGGGGCAGATGATCTTGAACGACTACACGCTGTCGGGGCAGGCGGTCACCATCGCCTCGTTCGACACCCGAGGTGACGGCGTCGCCAATGGTCAAATCTACATTGTCGGCGGTGCGGAGGTTGGAGATTTCATCCTCTGACGCTTAGGAATCGCCTGGAATCAGCAGCAGATCCTTGCCTTTCGGCCGCATTGCACTAAGCGCACTGCGGCCGTTTTTGCGTCATGAGCGGAGGCAAAGCTGTTAGGATTTGAGCAGTTCTAAAACCTGCCGCCCGTTACCTGCGACCAACGTGCCATTTCGCGGCTTGTCGCTTGACAGATTCTGCACATGCACAATCCTGGGGACGCGGGGGATGCAACGGGGTGCTCTCGCAAGTCGCATTTTTGGGCAAAGGCGCTCGTCGGATCGGGGTTTCCCCGTGAAAGGAGAGGTCCTTTGTCCCCAGTTGCCAGCCCAGCTGTCGCCCAACACGGGCATGTCCCAGATCGGGTTTCGCAAGATGACGGTATCGTCATCGTCGGCGGTGGCCCCGTGGGGATCCGGACGGCTCAGTCCCTTGCACGCCTTGGCCAAAGGGCGATTGTCCTGACCGACGAGACGGTAGATCCTTATAATCGGGTCCAACTGACGCCACTCCTGGCCGGAGAGGCTCAGTTCGGGGACATCGCGCTGCCTGCCTTGGCATCCTCCGGAGAGGAAGGGCACCTGGCGCTCGGCCAGCGGATCGTCCGAATTGATCGCGAGGCCCGGCAGGTCGTGACCGCCACCGGAGCCGTTTGGCCCTATCACAAGTTGGTTCTGGCGACGGGCTCCCGAGCCTTCGTGCCCAACATCCCGGGCCGTCATCGCACCGGTGTCTATCGCTTCCGCAGTGCCGATGACGCGTCGGCATTGCTCGCCCGCAGCTTTTCTGCCCGCCGCGTCGCGGTGATCGGCGGCGGTCTGCTTGGGTTGGAAGCGGCGCGGGGGATGGCCCTGCGCGGGTGCGCCGTCACGGTGGTGGAACACGAAAGCCGGCTCATGCCGCGCCAGTTGGACCAGGCCGGTGGGGATCGGCTTGCGGCCCGCGTGTCCGAGATGGGCGTCGAGGTGCGGACCGGCGTGGCCGTGCGCGAAATCACCGGGGCGGAACGGGTCTCGGGCCTGGCCTTTGCCGATGGCAGTACGTTGGACTGCGATACCGTCGTGATCTGCACCGGTATCCGCCCAAACATCGACCTCGCGCGGGATGCGGGGCTGGCCTTTGGGCGTGGCATCACGGTCGACGATCACATGCGGACCAGCGACCCCGATATTTTTGCTGTCGGGGAATGCGCGGAACATGAGGGCCAGTTGTATGGTCTGGTCGGGCCAGGCCTGTCCCAAGCGGAGGTGGCTGCGACCACCGTGACCGGGGGGATCGATGCCTTCGAGGCGCGGACCCCGGCGACAAAGCTCAAGGTCATCGGCGCGGAGGTGTTCTCGGCCGGTGACGTGGAACAGCTCGAAGCTCGGGTCGGCGTCCGCTCCCATAGTTGGAGCGAAGGCGACAGCTACCGGCGGATCTTTATTCAGCGGGGCCGCTTGGTCGGCGCGATCGCTGTCGGGGGCTGGCGCGATGCGAGCCGCGTGCAGGATGCCGTGGGGCAGGGCGCGACCGTTCAACCCTGGATGGTGTTTCGCTTTCGCGCGAACGGGCACCTCTGGGCCGAAAGCGACGCCTCTGCCGAGGCCATGGCCGACTCTGCGACGGTCTGCAATTGCACGGGCGTGACGGCGGGACAGTTGCGCCAGGCGATTGCCCAGGGGGCGGGCACCGTCCCCGATCTATCGGCGGTCACCACCGCTGGCAGCGTCTGTGGCACCTGCCGTCCCATTCTGGCCGAGATGATTGACGCCGGCGCCGACCCAGAGCCTGTGCCGCTGTGGAAGCCGGTTCTGGCCCTGTCGTTGGTTGCTTTGTTGGTGGGGCTGTATCCCCTGTTCGTTGGGAACGTCCCGCTGCCAACCAGCTACGACGCCGATAGCCTGCGCGACTGGCTGTGGCGCGACAATATCGTCAAGCAGTGGTCCGGCTACATCCTGGTCGGTATCTTCGTGGCGGCCTTGGCCATCGGGCTGCGCAAGCGGATCCGTCTGTTTGATCGTCTGGGCAGCTTTGATGGCTGGCGTCTTGTTCACAACGTGGTGGGGTTGAGCGCGGTTGCGGGCTTCTTCGCCCATACGGGGTTCAGCCTGGGCTCCGGCTGGAACCTCGCGCTTGGTGTGGTGGCTTTGGGCACCTTGCTGACTGGTGCGGTTGCCGGTGTGGCCACGGGGGCAGACCACGAACTGCGGGCGCGTCGGATTGGGACGACCCGCAATCCACCCCGCAAGATGCCGACTTGGGCCCATATCCTGCTGCTCTGGCCGTTGCCGGTGCTGCTGCTCATCCACGTTTTAGCGTCATACGCGTACTGAGGGGGCGAGGGCGATGAAGACCGGAACGCTTTGGATCCTCTGGATTGCGCTTACCCTGGGGCTTGCGGCTGCGGCGTCGGCGCGGCTCTACGTGGGGGGTGATCGCACTGTCTTTCAACCGGGTGAGACCTCGGGCGTGCACCATCAGTTCGAAGTCTCTTGTGAGACTTGCCATACCTCTGAGCCGTTCGAAGATCAGGCCTCCATCCGCAAGGATCTGAACAAGACCTGCGTGACCTGCCACAAAGAAGAGCTGAAGGCCGCGGACGACAGCCACCCTATCAAGAAGTTCAAGAACCCGCGGATGGCGGCCTACTGGGACCGGATCGACGCGCGGTACTGCACCTCCTGCCATTCGGAGCATGAGCCGGAGATCACCGAGGCCGGTCTGCTGACATTGCCCGGCGACTACTGCGTGGCCTGCCATTCGGAAGGGGAGCAAGACGTGCGGGTGAACCGCCCGTCGCACCTGGGCTTGACCTTTGACACCTGTGCCTCTTCGGGGTGCCACAACTACCACGACAACAAGGCGCTCTATGAGGACTTCCTGGTGAAACACGCGGGCGAGCCGTGGTTGGCCGATGATCCGACCCATCCGCCCAGCGTCATCGCCCGGGCCCGTCCCCGTGCAGATGCCAGTGAGATTGAGACCTATCTAGCAGCCATCGTCGCCCCAGAAGATGCCCAAGGCACCGAGGCCGACACCCATTGGGCGGCCTCCGCCCATGCCGCCGCTGATGTGGGCTGTGGCGGATGCCACGCGCCCGACGCCGAAACCCCGGCCGAGATTGAGGCTGCGTGGGAGCCTGCGCCAGGGGAACAGGTTTGCGCCTCCTGCCACCGTGGCCAGGCCAAGACCTTCGCTCTGGGCCGCCACGGAATGCGCCGCCACCCAGAACTGGCCAACCCCCGTGACCCGGAGCGTATGCTTAAGCGTCTGGGCTGGTCAGAGCCGCCAGAAATGGTCGTCTCTGCGCTCGAAGACTATCTGGCCGATCCTGCGCCTGCGCCGCTCATGTCCACCTCCGAGGCCCGCGTCGACCTCCATGCCGAGGCCATGGGCCGCGACCTGACCTGCGCCACCTGCCATGCGCCCCACGAACAGGATCTGTCCTTTGCCTCCACGGGCGCCTGTCTGACGTGCCATTCCGACGATCACAGCCTCGCCTATGAGGACAGCGCCCACCATGACCTGGTCTTGGCCGAAATGGCTGGCGACTTGCCGCCCGGGTCGGGCGTGACCTGCGCCACATGCCACATGTCCACCAGCGAGCGGCGCGGCGTAGTGATGACCAACCACAACCAGAACGACACCCTTCGCCCCAATGAGAAGATGATCCGCCCCGTCTGCATGTCCTGTCACAGCCTCGAATTCTCGATCGACGCTTTGGCGGACGCGGACTTGGTGCAGCGGAACTTCCAGGGCACCCCGGATCGCCACATCGAAAGCATCGATTGGGCGGTAAAACGCGTGGACCAACCGGACCAAGGCTCCAACCAATGACCGGCTGGCCACGCTTCCCGCAACTGCAAGAGCGACAGGAAACACAGATATGATGACACCAATGGCAAAGGTCAAAGCCCTTATCGTGGGCGCGGGCGTCGCCCTGGGCGGCTCGGCCTCGGCGGACGGCATGGACTACGAGACGGTGACCGACCTTCTGCACCTGGTCATGAGCTCCGACCGCACGGTCTACACGCGCATGATCGTCAACCGTTTGGCGGTCGAGGAAGGCGTGATCAAAGCCTCCGAACACTTTGAGGACGACAAGGCCCTGGTGCTGCCCGCCCAGATGTTCCGCTTCGGCTCCGAGATGGTGGCAGAGGAAACCGACGAGTTCTCCTACTCGCTGCTGTCGCTCTGGCCGATCAACAAGCAGAACGCGCCGACCACTCCGATGGAGAAAGAGGGCCTGGAATACATCGCCGCCAACCCCGGTGAGAACTTCTATGGCGAAGAAGAGCTGGGTGGCGAAACCTACTTCACCGCCGTCTACCCTGACATTGCCGTGGCCGAAGCCTGCTGGGCTTGCCACAACGACCACAAGGACACGCCCCGGACCGACTTCAAAGCCGGTGACGTCATGGGCGGCGTCGTGATCCGCATCCCGATGTAAGATGCGGACGGCTTGTTTCTCCCTGGCCCTGGCCACCCTGATGGCCCCTTCGGTGCTGGCGCAAGCCACGCCCGAGGGGTTGGACGGCTTTGTCACCCTGGATCGCCTTCCCGTGCCCGATGTGGCGGCCCTGGCCGCCGGGCGCGCGGTTTGGGGCGACACCTGCCAGAACTGCCACGGGGGCAACAAGCTGACGGGCGCGCCCAAAATCACCTCGACCGAGGTGTGGGCGCCCCGAATAGACCAAGGTCTCGATGTGCTTTTTGATCACGCGATCAATGGGTTCATCGGGCCCAAATATGCCGAAATGCCCGCGCGTGGCGGCAACGCGGACCTGAGCGATGCTGAGGTCGAGGCGGCTGTGGCCTTTATGATTTGGGCCAGCGGCGGAGACTCCCCGGCGCTGGCCTGGGCGGAAACACAGATCCCAAAGGAATGAGACTATGAACGAACAGCAGATCGTCCTCGTGCAGGAAAGCTTTGCCAAGGTTGTGCCGATCAAGGACGCCGCCGCCGAGATCTTCTACAACGACCTCTTTGAAACCTCGCCCGAGGTGAAGCCCTACTTCAAGAACAGCGACATGACGGAACAGGGCTCCAAGCTGATGGCCACCCTGGCGGTTGTCGTGAACGGTCTGCGCGACCTCGATAAGATTGTGCCGGTGGCGCAGAAGCTGGCCGTGGGTCACGTGGCCTACGGCGTGAAAGCCGAGGACTACGACAAGGTCGGTGCCTCGCTGCTGCGCACCTTGGAAAAGGGTCTGGGCGATGGGTTCACCCCTGAAGTCAAAGAGGCTTGGGTCACCGCCTATGGAACGCTCTCTGGCGTGATGAAAGACGCGGCTTACCCGGCCCCGGCGATGGCTGGCACGGCACCGGAAAAGAAGCCGTTCTGGAAGTTCTGGGCCTAAGGCGATCCCTGGGGATGCCGGCTGTCTGAACGCAGTCGGTCGGCATGGCCCAGATCCGGGGCCTTTGGCGTGAGGCGACGGTTAGGGCATCTGGTCCCTAATCGAGCACGTCTATGGGCCGTGGGCGATACACTGCTCTACCGTCAAAGGGCCGGTCATCCATAGGACAACGGACTAGATGCGCTGCAAGCTGGCTGTCGCGTCATCGTTCTCGGATGTCAGCCCGTCACCCAGCGCGCGTCGCAGGTCCGAAGAGGTCAAGGCGCGCACGTCACGGCGTTTCAAGTACGGCCAAGGCAGCGGGTCCCGCTTTTGGTCAGTCACCTCTGAAAGAATTCGGCGCCCGAACAGAGTTTGGGGGCCGGGATAAAAGCTCTCGGACCAAATCCCGTCCGCTTGCACCAACGCGTGACGCTCCAATAGCAGGTGGAGATAGCGTACCGGCTGGGACGGTGCCCGTTGCCGGTGGCCAATGTTCGCGTGCTCCACGATGTGTCGCGCCCGGATCACGGCAGGGCCACTCGGCAACGACAGCAAGATGCCGTGCTGTGGTGACACGCGCATGCGGCGCGGCGGGATGCCCGGCGCGATAGACCCTGCCGGAAACACGACCGGTCGCAAGTTGGGCATGTCCGACATGACGGTTGGGTCAATGGTGGTCTCCAGCAGCCGCTGCAAGGGCAGGGGGCCGTGGTCTCGGGTCACGACCATCTGACCGGGAATGAGATGTTCCACGCGTACAAGCCCATCTGTCGTCAGGATCCGAACCCCTGGCGTGAAACATGGCGGGTCGGCCACATCGGGTTTCTCTGGTCGCGGCTCATCGGCGCTGGTCAGGATCCGGGCGCGCAGATCGTCCTCAGTCAGGTTTTGGTTCCAAAAGAAATCATAGTCCAAGGTCAGAACATCGTCCGGGTCGCCCCCATCGACGCTAATCTGCCAGATCTTCGGACTGACCTGGGTGAGTGTGATGTCATCCTGGGTCAGGTCACCGATGTGGATGAGGTCTTCCTGCGGGTTCCAACCCAGAACGGTATCCGTGCCGCCCCCGACATCGAAGGCGATGGTGTCATTGCCGCCGTCGTAGCCGCCGAAGGTGATGTTATCGTCGCCGGTTCCCCCGTCGACGTAGTCGCTGCCGCCGCCTGCAATGATCGTGTCGTCGCCCGCGCCGCCGTCCACATGGTCGCCGCCTGTGCCCGCGTCGATGAAGTCGTCGCCGTCGCCGCCGCAAATGGTATCTTCGAGAGAGCCGCCGAGAATGGCGTCTTGGCCGTCGCCGCCGTCCAACCGATTGCGGCTGCCGTCGAAACTTTCGTCGATGAAATCGTCGCCACCTTCGCCATAGATGGTATCCTCTCCATCGTCGCCGGTCAGGGAGTCATTGCCCGCGCCGCCACCGATCAGGTCGTCGCCCGATCCGCCCTCGATGCTGTCATCGTCGGCCCCGCCGCCAATGGTGTCGTCCTGACTGCCACCCTTGAGCGTGTCGTCGCCTGCGCCGCCAGAGATACTGTCGGCGCCGTTCACGCCGGTAATCGAATCGGCCCCGCCGTCGCCCTTTAGGGTGTCGTCGTTGTCGCCGCCGTCGAGCGTGTCGTCGCCATCCCCTCCGGCGATGCTGTCATTTCCGTTTCCGCCGTCCAGCGAATCCGCGCCGTCCAGGCCGCGCAGCGTATCGTCGCCACCATTCCCACGGAGGGTGTCGTCATCCTGCGTCCCGACCAAGCTGTCGGGACCGTTTCCGCCATTTCGCGTGATGCCTGCCATCGCCTTGCCTCTAGGTCGTTGCGGTAACTCGCAGCGATAGGTTAAGGCCGCGTCTCCATCCGTGCGAAAGTCTGCGCGCTCCCACGGATCAGGCTTGGCGTAAGTTAGCGCAAACCGAACACTGCATTCAGCGGGACGGCGCCTGTTGACACCTTCGGATCGCGCACCTACCTAGCGGGCGTTGGCACTCGCCCTTGGTGAGTGACAACAGGGAGAAACGCAATTTCAGGAGGGCCGAAATGGCTTTCACACCGCTGCATGACCGCGTCCTGGTCCGCCGCGTCGAGTCCGACGAAAAGACCAAGGGTGGTCTGATCATCCCCGACACCGCCAAGGAAAAGCCCGCCGAAGGTGAGATCGTTTCCGTCGGTGAAGGCGCCCGCAAGGACTCGGGCGAGCTGATCGCACCGTCTGTCAAAGCTGGCGACAAGATCCTGTTCGGCAAGTGGTCCGGCACCGAGGTCACCCTCGACGGCGAAGAACTGCTGATCATGAAGGAGAGCGACATCCTGGGCATCATCGGCTGAGCCGCTGATCTCACGATCGTCCCCCATCATACTGTAATTTAGGAGAATACCATGGCCGCTAAGGACGTGAAATTCGATACCGACGCCCGTGACCGCATGCTGCGCGGCGTCAACATTCTGGCTGACGCCGTTAAGGTCACGCTGGGCCCCAAAGGCCGCAACGTGGTTCTGGACAAATCCTTCGGTGCCCCGCGCATCACCAAGGACGGTGTCTCGGTCGCCAAGGAAATCGAACTGGAAGACAAGTTCGAGAACATGGGCGCCCAGATGGTGAAGGAAGTCGCTTCCCGCACCAACGACGAAGCGGGTGACGGCACCACCACCGCGACGGTTCTGGCCCAGGCCATCGTCAAGGAAGGCATGAAGTCGGTTGCCGCTGGCATGAACCCGATGGATCTGAAGCGCGGCATCGACATGGCCACCGCCAAAGTGGTCGAAGCGATCAAATCCGCCTCGCGCGAAGTCAAAGACTCCGACGAAGTTGCCCAGGTCGGCACCATCTCGGCCAACGGCGAAGCCGAAATCGGCCGTCAGATCGCCGACGCCATGCAGAAGGTCGGCAACGAGGGTGTCATCACCGTCGAAGAGAACAAGGGCCTCGAAACCGAGACCGATGTTGTCGAAGGGATGCAGTTCGACCGCGGCTACCTGTCGCCCTACTTCGTCACCAACCCGGACAAGATGACGACCGAGCTGGAAGACGCCATGATCCTGCTGCACGAGAAGAAGCTCTCGTCGCTGCAGCCGATGGTTCCGCTGCTCGAGTCGGTGATCCAGTCGCAGAAGCCGCTTCTGATCATCGCCGAGGACGTGGAAGGCGAGGCCCTGGCCACGCTGGTCGTCAACAAGCTGCGCGGTGGTCTGAAGATCGCTGCCGTCAAGGCGCCGGGCTTCGGTGACCGTCGTAAGGCCATGCTGCAGGACATCGCGATCCTGACCGGTGGCCAGGTCATCTCCGACGATCTGGGCATGAAGCTCGAAAACGTCACCATGGACATGCTGGGCACCGCCAAGCGCGTCTCGATCACCAAGGACGAGACCACCATCGTGGACGGCGCCGGTGAGAAGGCCGAGATCGAAGCCCGCGTGGCTCAGATCCGTGGTCAGATCGAAGAGACGACCTCCGACTACGACCGCGAAAAGCTGCAAGAGCGCGTGGCCAAGCTGGCCGGTGGTGTTGCCGTGATCCGCGTCGGTGGCATGACCGAAGTGGAAGTCAAAGAGCGTAAGGACCGCGTCGATGACGCCCTGAACGCGACCCGTGCCGCCGTGCAAGAAGGCGTCGTCGTTGGGGGTGGTGTTGCCCTGGTTCAGGGTGGCAAGGCCCTCGCCGGTCTGGAAGGCGCCAACGCCGATCAGAACGCCGGTATCGCCATCGTGCGCAAGGCCATCGAAGCGCCGCTGCGCCAGATCGCCGAGAACTCCGGCGTCGACGGTGCCGTGGTGGCCGGTAAGGTCCGCGAAAGCGACGACACCTCCTTCGGCTTCAACGCGCAAACCGAAGAGTACGGTGACCTGTTCTCCTTCGGCGTGATCGACCCCGCCAAGGTGGTTCGGACCGCCCTGGAAGACGCAGCCTCGGTTGCCGGTCTGCTGATCACGACCGAAGCCATGGTTGCCGACAAGCCCGAAAAGCCGGGTGCCGGTGGCGCCGCTGGCGGCATGCCCGACATGGGCGGCATGGGCGGCATGATGTAATCAGCCCTCGGCTGAGACATGTGCCGACACGGCATAAGCAAAGGGGCCCTTGGGCCCCTTTGTTGCGTTTCGTGGGGGCCTGCGGGTTATCCCGTGGCCGTGGGATCTTTCGATGCCCCGTCATCGGGCAGGGGTGCCAACAGAGCGTCACAATACCCCGGCAAAAGCGCCAGGTACGTCTGAGTCCCAGCCTCGGTCGGGGCGATTAGGACGCAGCGCTTGTCTTGGCCGTGGGGCTGACGCGCGATCAGGCCTTTGCGCTCCATCGTGGCCAGGGTCTTCGAGAGAACGGGGCGCGAGACGTCCAAACGCTCAGCGATCTCGACAGACGTGAGGCTGTCCCGGTCCGGCTCTCGCAGGATGACCGTGAGCACCAGAAACTGCGTTTGCGATAGGCCCTGGGCCGTCAGGTAATTCTCCACGAGACGCAGGCGCAGGCTGGCCCGACGCAGCAGGCGCAGCTCATCCAGCATGGCGTCGGCATCTGCCCCGGCGAACCGGCCCGCCAACCCTTCGATCATTTCGCGCGTGGGCAGGTCCTTCAGAAAGAACACGTCAGGCGGGGTGCATGTGGATGATCTCTGCGGGCTCTGCCAGCCAATCAGCGTAATTCTCCATGACCGCGGCGGTGTAGGGCATTGCATAATGGGCCGCTAGCGCCGCTTCATCGGTCCATCGCTCCACCAGATATATCGCGGGATCCTCGCCGGTTCCGACGTTTAGCTCAAAGCGGAGGCACCCCGGCTCCGCCGTGGTGGCGGGAATGATTCCGCGAACGGCGTCGATGGCGGCGCTCCGAAACTCTGGCTTTGGGGTGATGCGCGCGAAGATGTTGAGGTCAGTCATGTGGGTCTCCTACGATTCGTTAGCATGGTAACGAAATACGTTAGACGAAGGAAGCGGGGACAGCGCTGCGGTTGTCCTGTATCATTTCGTCAGATAAAGGCCCTTGAAACTAGACCGGGGACGACCATGTATCGCGTTTGGAACTTTCTCACGAACTACTCGCTTTTGCTCATATTCGGCGCGATCATCGCGTTGGTTTGGGCAAACACCGAGGGGCATTCCTACCACGTTTTCGTGGAATACCCCCTTTGGTTCAATGACTTCATCGGTGTCAGCCTCCACCACTGGGAGGTCGCCATGGGCGAGGACGCCCTGGCGTTCGGCCACCCAGAAAGCGCCAAGGTTCTGACCGCGCACTACTTGGTCAACGACCTGCTGATGGCATTTTTCTTTGCGATTGCGGGGAAAGAAGTCTGGGAAGCGGTCATCCTCAAGAACGGAAGCCTGCGCGGCAAGAAGGCTGCGACGCCCCTGTTTGCGACGGCTGGCGGCATGTTTGGGCCGATTGCCGTGTATCTAGGCCTCGCTGCGGTGCTGGGGGCCGACAAGTTCGGCATGGTTGCCAATGGTTGGGCCATTCCGACCGCGACAGACATCGCGTTCAGCTACCTCGTCGGGCGTCTCGTCTTCGGAGCCGGGCACCCGGCTGTGCGGTTCCTGCTGCTGCTGGCCATCGCAGATGACGCGGCGGGCCTGATCATCCTCGCGATCTTCTATCCGTCCAGCGCATTGGCGCCGGAATGGCTTCTGCTGTCGCTGGCTGCTGCGGTCGGTGTGTTCCTGATCTTCAACTGGCTGCCGCGCCGGTTGGACCGGGGCGATCAACTGCGCCCTCGCTCCACCTGGATGCGTCAAAAGCTGTCCTACTGGCCCTATCTGATCGCGGGCGCGCTGTCGTGGTATGGCTTTGCCCAGTCGGGCCTGCACCCTGCCTTGGGCCTGCTGCCCATCGTGCCGACCTTGCCCCATGCGGACCGCGCCTTTGGTATCTTTGCCGATGCGGAAAAGCACCTGACGGATCTGCTGAACCATACGGAGCATCTGCTGAAGCACCCGGTCGAAGTGATCCTGTTCTTCTTCGGCCTGATGAATGCGGGCGTTGAGTTTTCGGCCATTTCTGAGCCGACCTGGTTGGTCCTTGCTGGTCTGATCGTGGGCAAACCGCTTGGTATCCTGCTCTTTGGCTATGTGGGCGCCCATACCTTGAAGCTGGGCCTGCCGGCCGGGATGCGAACCATAGACCTGTTCGTCATCGGCTGTGTGGCAGCGATCGGGTTTACGGTGTCGCTCTTTGTGGCGTCCGTCGCCTTTGATCCGGGTCCGGTCCAAGACGCTGCGAAAATGGGTGCGCTGTTCAGCTTTGCCGCCGCCATTCTATCCTTCGTGGCAGGAAAACTGACCCGTGTTCAAAAGGTGGCCGTTCAGTAGCCACCCAACCAACCGGCGGCGACTTTGCCCCAAAGTCGCCGCATTTCCCCACTTTCGGTGGTCAAAACCTCTGCCATTCACCATAATATCGGCGAATTAACCGCTTAGCAGGGACAGCGCGCTACCCTGATCGGGGATGCATTGTCCAGATAGGTGAGTCGGGGTTTGCCGTCATATGATCGAGTTTGACCACGTCTCGAAGTCCTTTTGGACCGGCCAACAGCGCAAGGTGATCCTTGATCGCGCCTCCTTCCGGGTGGAGATGGGCCGCTCCGTCGGGGTGTTGGCGCCCAATGGCACTGGCAAGACGACGATCATCAACATGATGGCCGGTCTGGAAAAGCCCGATGAGGGCGAGGTGCATCGCACCAGCCGTGTGTCCTTTCCGTTGGGCTTTATGGGCGGTGTGGTCAATCGCAACACCGCGACCGAAAACGCCCGCTACATCGCCCAGCTCTACGGACTTGATCCAGATTACGGCGAAGCCTTCTGCCGCTGGCTCTGTGACATCAAAGAATATTTCGACATGCCTGTCGGCACTTACAGCCAAGGGATGCGCGCGCGGTTCAGCTTTAGCCTGATGCTGGCGCTGGAATTTGACATCTATTTGATCGACGAGGGGATGCCATCGACCACCGACGCGGGGTTTAATAAGCGGGCGGGCTCCATCCTGAAGGATCGCCTGCGCGATGCCACCGTGGTGATCGTCAGCCACCAACCGAAGACGCTTGAGCGGTTTGCCACGTCGGCGGCGGTGCTCCGGGATGGCAAACTGCACCAGTTCGAGACGCTCGACGAAGCGCGGAGGCTCTATGAGTACGATGCCTAAGGCCCGCAAGTTCCGCATCCGCCCCGACGCGCCCTTTATGACGCCGGGCGTCGAACTGACCGAGGGGGCCGCCCCGGTCGTGGGGGCGACACATATCGCACCTGCCGCCAACGATGCCCCCCCGCCGGTCGCGCCCTTGGGCGATGGCGCGAAGCCGGAGGCCTCGGCGGGGAATGGTCCGGCGGAGCCGACGGGACGCCAACTGCGGATGGCCCGTCGGATCGCACAGAAACACGGCATCAAGGTCAGTTCCGACAAAGAGGCCGTCGAGGCGTTGCGCGCCAAGGGCATCGACCCCTTTGAGCGGGCGAACATGCTGCAACTGGTGCCGGCTCAGACCGCGCCCGCCCAGGTTCCTGGTCCCGCTGCCGCGGCATCACAGGTTCCAGCGATGCCCCAGGCGCCCGTACCCGCCGCGCCCACACCAATCGTTCTGGACGGCGACCGACGCGATTCTGAGATCGTCAACATTCAGCGCGACATTGCCCGCCGCCGTCGCCGCCGTCTGGCCTTGTTGTCGATCCGGCTGGCGTTTTTCGTCGGTCTTCCGACCGTCATAGCCGGGATTTACTACTACACCATCGCTACCCCCATGTACGCCACCAAGTCGGAGTTTGTGATCCAACAGGCCGACAGTGCGGCGGGCGGGGCCGGGGGGCTTGGCGGTTTGTTCTCGGGTACGGGGCTTGCGACCCAGACCGACAGCGTCTCGGTCCAAGGGTATCTGCTGTCGCGCGATGCGTTCCGCCGCTTGGATGCCGACCAGGGATTTACGGCGCATTTCGCGGACCCCTCCATCGATGCGTTGCAGCGACTCGATGCCGATAGCTCCCAAGCCGATGGTTATGCGCTGTACCAGCGTATGGTCGAAATCGGATACGATCCGACCGAAGGCGTCATCAAGATGGAGGTTGTCGCCGCCGATCCCCAGGTGTCGCTCCAATTCAGCGAGGCGCTCATCGACTACGCGGAAGAGCAGGTCGACCAACTCACCGCACGGTTGCGCAGCGACCAAATGGCGGGCGCGATGGAAAGCTTTGCCGCCGCCGAGGCGCGGATGTTGGAGGCCCAGGCCCGCGTCGTCGATCTGCAGGAGCAATTGGGCGTGGTTTCCGCCGATGCGGAACTGAGCAGCCGCTACAGCCAAATCAACCTTGTCGAAACGGAATTGCGGGCCGAGCGTCTGCGCCTCGATCAGCTTTTGGCCAATGCCCGTCCCAATGCGACCCGTGTCGACGTGGCGGAGCGCAACATCGCGCGTCTCAATGCGGAGTTGGAGGACCTGCGCGCGGGTCTGACCGATGGCGCGACCGCTGACGCCAGCCTGGCCCGCGTGTCGGCCGAATTGGGCGTGGCGCAGATGGATCTGAACACCCGCCAGCTTCTGCTGCAACAAGCGGCGCAGCAACAGGAAACCGCCCGGATCGAGGCCAACCGGCAGGTCCGCTACTTGTCCACGCCCGTGGCCCCCGTTGCCGTGGATGAACCGACCTATCCTAGGGCGTTCGAGAACACGATCCTGGCGTTTCTGATCTTCTCCGGGATCTATCTTATGATTTCGCTGACGGCTGCAATCCTGCGCGAACAGGTGAGCGGTTAAGGTCGCGCACCTGTCCTTAGACCCTTCCTTCGACAGACATTTCTGGACCCAACCATGACACCCTTGGCCACCGTGACGCCGAACACCTGGCGCTTTCTCCGAGACCCGATGATCGCGCCGACGGGCTTCCGCGAATACGACGCGCGATGGCAGTACCCCGAATCCATCAACCTGCCCGGCATGACGGCCCTCGGGTTGGGTCTAGGCACGCAAATGCACCGACGCGGGATTGAGCCGAGGATTGCCGTCGGGAATGATTACCGGGACTATTCGCTGGCCATCAAGCAGGCCTTGATCCTGGGCCTGGTGCAAGCGGGGATTCAGGTGCAAGACATCGGTCCGGCCCTCTCGCCCATGGCCTATTTTGCACAGTTTCATTTGGACGCGCCTGCCGTCGCCATGGTTACCGCGTCCCATAACCCGAATGGCTGGACTGGGGTTAAGATGGGCTTTGAGCGGCCGCTGACCCACGGGCCTGAGGAAATGGCCGAGTTGCGCGATATCGTCCTTGGTGGCCATGGCGAGGCGCGTCCGGGCGGCGGGTGGTCCTTTGTGGATGGCGTGCAGGAGGCTTACATCGAGGATCTGGTCGGGACCTTCCGCCTGTCCCGCCCGCTGAAGGTTGTCTGCGCCACAGGCAACGGCACTGCCGGCGCCTTCGCGCCCGAGATCTTGCGGCGTATCGGCGCCGAGGTGCTCGAGAGCCATTGCACCCCTGACTACACCTTCCCCGCCTACAACCCGAACCCCGAAGCCATGGAAATGCTGCATGATATGGCCGACTCCGTGCGGGCTTCGGGGGCCGATTTGGCCTTAGGTTTTGACGGCGATGGGGATCGTTGCGGCGTTGTCGATGACCAGGGTGAGGAAATCTTTGCGGACATCATGGGCGTGATCCTGGCCCGTGATTTGTCCGCGTTGCACCCCGGCGCCACCTTCGTTGCGGACGTCAAATCCACAGGGCTCTTTGCCTCCGACGCTGTCTTGCGCGGCAACGGCGCCACGACGGATTATTGGAAGACAGGTCACAGCCACATGAAGCGCCGTGTTCACGCCCTGGGGGCTTTGGCGGGCTTCGAAAAGTCGGGTCACTACTTTCTCGCGCAGCCCATCGGTCGAGGCTACGACTGCGGCATGCGGGTCGCTGTCGAAGTGTGCAAGCTGATGGATCGCAATCCAGGGGCCAGCCTCTCCGACCTTCGCGCCGCGCTGCCCAAGGTTTGGAATACGCCGACCTTGGCGCCGTTTTGTCCGGACGAGGAAAAGTACGCCACCCTTGACCGGATCGTCGCGCGTCTCTTGCCAATGAAGGGGCAGGGCACGCTGGGTGGGCAGCGGATCGTAGATATCGTGACGGTGAATGGCGCGCGCGTCATGTTGGAGAATGGCGCATGGGGCCTGGTCCGCGCGTCGTCTAACACGCCCAATCTTGTGGTGGTGTGCGAAAGCCCCGCCTCGGAGGCGGAGTTGCGGGCCATCTTCGGCGATCTCGACGCAATCATCCGGCAGGAGCCGACCGTAGGCGCCTACGATCAAACCTTTTGACCGGACCGGTGCTCGGGCCTTGACGCCACGTGCTATTTGCGGCCCGTTGATGGCGTAAGTGTCTGATCCGACGGGGACGTCATGCGTGCCTTTCTTCTAACGGCCATCCTGGCCCTGACCCTCTGGGGGCCCTCCGTCAGCGCGCAGGGGGGCGCTCAGCCGTCTGGGGCCATTTCCACCACGCAGGACAGCGCTGCCGATGCGGCGATCCAGCGCCGCATTCAGACGATCATTGCCGCCTTAGACGGATACGACACCGTGCAGGTCACGGTGCAAGACGGGATTGTGACCTTCACCGGTGAAGTCCTCGACGGAGAGGACATTCCTCGGCTCGATGACCTGGCCGCGCGTGTCGACGGGGTGGTCGCCATCGAAAACGAAGTCGATGAGAGCACGGACGTTGCCCAACGGCTCGATCCGGTCGTGGACCGTTTCCAGGACCGTTTGGCCCAGGCGGTGGCGTACCTGCCACTCGTGGCGATTGCGGTGTCCGCCGGGGGCGCCGTGATCTTTGGTGGCATCCTCTTGGCCCGGTGGGAGGCCCCGTGGCGCCGTCTGGCTCCGAACGGTTTCATCGCAGACATTTATCGTATGGTGCTGCGCCTCGTCTTTGTCTTGGCAGGGGTCGTCATTGCGCTGGATATCCTCAATGCGACCGCTGTCTTGACGGGCTTGCTCGGCGCTGCGGGGATTGTTGGGTTGGCGGTCGGCTTTGCCGTGCGCGACACGGTCGAGAACTTCATTGCCTCGGTGATGCTGTCTCTGCGTCAGCCGTTTCGCCCCAACGACTTCGTGGACATCGAGGGCAGCATGGGGTCGGTCATCCGCCTCACCAGCCGAGCGACTGTCTTGTTGGACCCGAACGGCAATCACGTCCGTCTGCCCAATGCCACTGTCTTCAAGTCAAAGATCATCAATTACACACGCAACGCTGAACGCCGGTTTTCTTTTGTCCTGGGCATCGACCCGGCGGCGGATTTGTCTGCGGCCCGGCGCATTGGGCTGTCTACCTTGGAGGGGTTGGAGTTCGTCTTGGACGATCCCGCGCCCCAGGTCTGGATTTCAGAGGCAGGCGACTCGACCATCGCGGTCGAATTCCTGGGCTGGGTCAATCAGCGTGAGGTTAATTTCGCGGTCGCTCGGGGCGAAGCCTTGCGCAGCGTCATGGCGGCTCTGACGGCTGCTGACATCGGACTGCCCGAACCCACCTACCGTTTGGCGATTTCCGGGACGCTGCCGACGACGACCGAGCCTGTGCAGACCCCCGCCGCAGCGCCGCGACCAACGGCCAGCCCAGCGGATGTGGAGGATCTCGCCGCCGATACCACCATCGAGCGCATGGTCGACGAAGAGCGGCGGGAGGCCAAAAGCGACGACCTGCTGAGCGACGCCGCCCCGGAGGAGTGATGCCCTCAAGACGCTCCAGTTTAGCGCGTCCGGCAGTGGTCGTGCGGATTTTGGTCACGTTCCCTGCCGACGCACGGAAACCGCGCTTTTTCCCCGTCTTTGAAATGCGGCGCTGAAAACATGGCCCGGCATCTCAACTTTGTGCAGCCGGCGATCTCAACCGGTAGCTCAATGCTTCTGCCCACAGCACCGCTGACCCTCCGCCAGCAATCATGGCGCAGGTGGCCAGGCCGCCCCAGGTGAAGACCGGTGCAAAGCCTGCGGCACCTCCGACAACACCCAAGTACGTGACCGCTGAATTGAGGCCAAGGACCGCCCCCTTTTGCGATCCGGCGGCCCGCGTTAGGCGCCCGACGGTCAATCCGAGGGCCAAGTGTGTGATCACACCCCAGGCCAAGAAAGCCAGGGACAGCGCGACCAAGGACGATCCCGTCAAGCTGATCCCAGCGAGGGCCAAGGCGCTGCCTGCAAAGACCCAAGGGCCCGCACCGCCATAGCCGCGCCGGTCCAGCCAGGGATCGAACAGGCCCGATGCACCAAAGCCGATCCCGTAGGCCAGAACTGGCAGGGCACCCTGTGTCGTGGTCCAGCCCTGGGCCTCACCGTGGGCCCCCAGGAAGCTGTAGGTGCCATAGAACGACGTCATCAGCACACCTTGGGCGATCAACCCGCTCAGAACACCGGGACATGTTAGGGCGGTCCAAGGGGGCGAGACCGTCCCGCCGCCCCGATTGGGGAGTTGCATCATCCACCAAGATAGGGCGACGGACACAACCGTGGTCAGCCCGTAAATCATGCGCCAATGGACCTGGTCGGCCAGAACGGCGGACAGGGTCACGCCACAGACCATGGCAATCGTCCATCCGGTGAGCACCCGGCCAAGGGTTGCTGCTTCACGTCCGGGGGGCGCGATCTCGGAGGCCAGGGCATAAGCCGCTGGCAACGCCACCCCTGAGGCAAGCCCCGCCAGGACTTGGCCAAAGAGCAACCAGGTGAAGCTTGGCGCCAAACCGCTGGCGGCCAAGCCACAGCCCAGGGTCATCAGGGCAACCGTGGCCATGCGCGCCGCGCCGAAACGGTCGATCAAGGGCGCGAGCGCCAGGGCCGCGACAGCCGTGGCCAAGCCAAATGCAGCGGAGGCGCCCATGATCTGCGTCGCTGTCCGCCCAAGGTCCGCCCCCACGGTGCCCGAGATCGGTGCCAAGGCCATGGAGTTTGTCCCGACAAGGCCAACCGCGCTCATCAAAAGAATGTCGTTTCGCATGGCGTGCAGATCCTTAGAATTGCGCTGCCCGTTGGCGTAATCGGGCGAACACCATTCTGGAAGGAGCGCATATGCCGAAGGGTGAAGAAACGATTGGTCTTCGGTCCCGTGCCGGGGCAGGACGGGGTTTGGATGATATGGACCGAAAAATATCCGGTGTTTTGGCACGGGATGCGACGGTCAGCTATTCCGATTTGTCAGCGGAGGTCGGCCTGTCGCCAGCGGCCGTGCATGAGCGGGTGCGACGTCTGCGCGCCGCAGGCGTGATCCGAGGGACCACGGCGGATTTGGACGGCCCGGCCATGGGCAAGCCGATGCTCGCCTTCGTACATGTGAACACGCGGGGATGGGGCAAGACCCGGTCGCTTCTGTCCTTGAGCGCCTTTCCCGAGGTCGAAGAAATCCACTCCGCCACCGGCGACACCTGTCTGATCCTAAAGGTGCGCGTGGCGTCACCCCATGCGTTAGAGGGCTTACTGGCGCGCGTGTATGACGTGGAAGGGGTGATCGGGACGAAGACATACATGGCGCTGTCCACGCACCTTGAACGGGGTGTTCAAGCGGGTGTCACGGCGGCCTTCGACGTCGACGACCATGTCCGCGATTGACAGCTAGCGAGATGCCGGGCGGCGATCAGGGGGCGGCGAAATGCTTCGATAGCTTCAGTCCCTGTCCCTGATAGTTTGACGCCATGTCCTGACCATAGAGCGTTTCAGGGACCTGGGACATCGTCTCGTAAATCAGGCGCCCGACGACCTGTCCGTCCTCCAGGACGAAGGGGGCTTCGTGGCAGCGGACCTCCAGCACGCCACGGGCAGGGGTGCCATGGCCAAAGCCCGGATCGAAGAATCCGGCGTAGTGAACGCGGAACTCGCCGACCATTGCCAGGTAGGGCGCCATCTCTGCGGCATGGGTTGGCGGGATGGTGACAGCCTCGCGACTGACAAGAATATAGAACGCACCAGGATCCAGCACGATCCGACGCTTGTCGGTGCGGATCGCTTCCCAAAAGTCACGGGGCGCATAGTGGCCTAGCCGATCCAGGTCGATCACCCCGCTGTGGGGCTTCGCCCGCCACCCCACAAGCTCACTCTTACCTGGGGTCAGATCGACGGAAAAGCCAAGACCGTCGCCAATCACCGCCGCCCCATCGACCAGCGGCGTCGCATTATGGAGCGCGCGCAGGGCCTGATCGTTCAGGGTCGCCTCGCCTGCGCGGAACCGGATTTGATTCAGGCGCATACCGGGGCGGACCAGAACGCTAAAGCTGCGTGGACAGATTTCAGCATAGAGCGGCCCCGTATAGCCGGGGGCAATCCTGTCAAACTCCGCCCCGCCATCGGTCACCGTGCGCGTCAGAAGGTCCAAGCGCCCGGTCGACGATTTAGCATTGGCGACGGCGGACAGATCCTCGGGTAGGTCCAAGGCTTCTTGCAGCGGCACGAGATAGACCGCTCCCTTTTCCAGGACCGCACCTTCGGTCAAGTCGATGCGATGCATCTCGAACTCGGGCAAGCGATCCAAAAGACGCTGGCCGCTGCCTGGCAGGAACGAGGCACGAACCCGATAGGCCACAGTCCCCAACCGGAGATCCAGACTGGCCGGTTGGACCTGACCCTCGATCAACGGAGGCGCCGAAATCGCGCCCTGTGCGACAAGCCCCTGGATTTGCTGACTGGCCAAAACACCAGGCGGATATGCCATCATCCCCTCCGCCTTGTGCGGTCTTAAAACGCGAAACGCCTCACCCCAATCGGGGAGAGGCGTTGCGATATGGTCGGGCTAGCAGGACTCGAACCTGCGACCTTCCGTCCCCCAGACGGACGCGCTACCAGGCTGCGCCATAGCCCGACTGGCGGCCATACATACGGTCCTGCGTCGGGGGCGCAAGCATAAAGTCCCGCTTTTTGCGCCGGGCCTGCGATCATTTTTGCGCGCTGTCATCCAGGTCTTCGCGGATTTCTTCGGCAAGGGCACGGTAACGGCGGACCAAGCGCCGCAACCGCCGCCGGGCGAGATCATCCAGGGATGCCGCGCCCCGGGCCTGTTCCCGCGCCCGTCGCAGGGACAGCGCCGGTTGAGAGGCCGCTGCAGGCTCTGGGTGAGGATCATGCGGGGGAACCGTCGGCACGGGCTGTGCAGGCACGGGATCCGTCTGCGGCGCCGCTTCGACGGCAGGGCTGGGAGCGTCCGGCTGCTCTGGTACCTCCGCCGCCAGCGTCGGATCGTCGGGCTGGTTCGGCACATCCGGCACCGGCACTGGCTTAGGCTGCGGGGTCTGGTCGGCATCAACGTCGGTGTCCCGCGCGATGGGTTCGGCCTCGGCGCTGTCCTCTGGCGTATCTGTGTTATCCCGCGTGTCGGGGGACGGGCTGGGTGCCTCATCGGTCGGTGCAGCTGACTCCCCATCCTCGGTGGGCGCCTCATCCGGGAACTCTTCCAGGCTGACGGGCGTCAGCCGTGATTTGGGCAGGGCAGCCCCCGGCGTTACCCGTGCCTCGGATGCATCTTCGGTCTCAAGGTCCGGCTCGGCGACAGGCGTGTCAGTCGGCTCCGCGATGGTTGCCGGTTCGGACAGGTCCGGCTCATTGGCAGAGGTCTCCTCCGAGGCAGGTATATCGGTGGGCGTCGCTTTGGACGCCACCGGCTCCGTGGCAGGCTCGTCCCCCTGCCGTATGACACGGCGGGTGCGTGCGGGCGGCCCCTCTGGCATCTCCACCTCCGGTGAGAGCGCCATGACCGGATCGACGCCGTCGTCCTCGATCTTCTGGCCCACGGCACGGATCGTCAGACCTTGGTCATGCAGCATGACTTTGATCCCACCCAGCAGACGCATGTCCTCGGGGCGATAATATCGACGACCGCCCGCGCCCTTAACCGGAGCGATCTGGTCGAACTTCGACTCCCAAAAGCGGAGCACATGGGTGGGTACGCCAAGCCAGTCGGCAACTTCGCGGATTGTACGAAACGCGCCGTCGGATTTTTCCGGTGCTTTAGCCAAGGATCAGTCCTTGTTACCGGCAGCCACGCGGTCTTTCATCAGGTGTGACGGACGGAACGTCAGCACGCGACGGGGCGGAATGGGCGCCTCTTCGCCGGTCTTAGGGTTCCGTCCAACGCGGGCGGTCTTGTCCCGGGTCGAAAAGGTTCCGAAGCTGGACACCTTCACTTGTTCGCCAGCGACCAGCGCATCTGAGACATGTTGCAGAACGGAGGCGACGAGCGTTGCGCTTTCATTGCGGCTAAGGCCGACCTCGCGAAAAACGGCTTCGCTGAGATCCATCCGGGTGAGAGTTTTTCCCGACATCAAAAGCTCCGATATGCAGACAAAGTATCATCAGATGACCCCAGGTTCACCTCACGCGGAAAGCCGTGTCAACATCGGGGTTTAGCCGCCGAAGTTCATATGCCGTCTTTTGCCGGACGAAATCCGAGAAAGCCCATATGGCGTAACGCGCTTCGCCTACCAGCGCAGCAGGACGGCCCCCCAGGCCAAGCCCCCGCCAATGGCCTCTGTCACGCATAAATCGCCCGCACGCAGCTCTCCCCGCGCCTTCGCGACGGACATTGCCAAGGGAATCGATGCCGCCGAGGTGTTGCCGTGATCGGCCACGGTGACGACCACCTTATCCATGGACAGGCCGAGCTTCGCCGCCGTCCGCGTGATAATGCGGATGTTGGCTTGATGTGGAATGACACGGTCGATCTGATCGGCGGTCACGCCGCCCTTGGCCATCACGTCTACCGTGGATTGGGCCAGCTTCTCGACGGCGTGGCGGAACACTTCCTTACCAGCCATCATCAGATGGCCCGTGGTCTGGGACGACGAGACGCCGCCGGAGACTTGCAGGATATCCCGGTAGCGCCCGTCCGAATGCAGGTCGGTGGCCAGAATGCCGCGATCTTGGGACGTCCCCGCGCTGTCCTCCGCCTCTAGGATCAGCGCCCCCGCGCCGTCCCCAAACAGAACGCAGGTGGTGCGGTCTTGCCAGTTCATGATCCGGCTGAAGGTCTCGGCCCCGATGACGAGGACGCGCTTGGCTTGACCTGACAGGATCAGAGCGTCGGCATTGGTTAACGCATAGACGAAGCCCGCGCAGACCGCTTGAACGTCGAAGGCGAAACCTCTGGTCATACCCAGTTTTTGCTGAACGATGGTGGCCGTTGCCGGGAAGGTCAGATCCGGCGTCGATGTGGCGACCACGATGGCGTCTAAGTCATCGGCAGTCAGCCCCGCATCGGCCAGCGCGGCCTGGGCCGCTGCGGTTGCAAGGTCCGAGGTGGTCTGACCGTCCGCCGCAAAATGGCGGCGTTCGATGCCGGATCGGGCTTTGATCCAATCGTCAGACGTGTCCAGGAAGGTGGTAAACCAAGCGTTCTCGACGACCCGCTCCGGCAGGCAATGGCCCACGCCTTTGACGACAGCCCGCCTCATGCTTTGCCCCCCGATGGGACATCGAGGGACCGCGTAGCTGCCGCCACCCGTGCCTGGAGCCGGTCAGAAAAGCCGGAGCGCGACAGATCCCAGGCGAGGGCGATGGCGGCCGCGACGCCGGTTTCATCGGCAGAGCCATGGGATTTCACCACGGTTCCGTTCAGGCCCAGGAAGACGCCGCCGTTGACCCGGCGGGGATCAATCCGTTTGGACAGGCGCTTAAGCGAGGTCATGGCCAGCAGCGCCGCGATCTTGGACAGGGGTGTGGCACTAAAGGCTTCGGCCAGCATATCACGGACGAACCGGGCGGTGCCTTCGCCGGTCTTGAGCGCGATATTGCCGGTAAACCCGTCCGTCACGATCACATCGCAGCGGTCGCCGGGAATGTCGCCGCCCTCCACGAAGCCCACAAACTCATAGTGCGACGTCGCCGCGTTGGCCTCAATCAAATCATGGGCCTCTTTGAGTTCCGCACGGCCCTTCGTTTCCTCGGTGCCGACGTTGAGCAGCCCGACCCGGGGTCGGTCCAACCCAAGGCCGTTGCGGGCGTAGGAGATTCCCATCAAGGCGTATTGCAGCAGGTCGTCTGGGTCCGCACGGATGTCGGCGCCCACGTCCAGCATGACGTTAAACCCTGCCGGGTTTCGCGATGGCCAAAGGATTGCGATGGCGGGACGATTGATGCCGGGCAAGCGGCGCAGGCGGATCATGCTGATCGCCATAAGGGCGCCCGTGTTGCCGCAGCTGACGCACACCTGCGCCTCTCCGGACCGGACGGCTTCGACGGCGGACCACATGGATGTGGCCTTTCCCGTGCGCAGCACCTGGCTGGGCTTGTCGTCCATCACGACAACATCCTGGGCGTGCCGCAGGGTGCAATGATCGGACAGGCCGCGTCGCTTGGCGATCAGCGGCTCCAACACCTGGGTATCGCCATGGACGATGAACCGCATGGCGGGTGTTTTGCGAACGGCCCGGGCCAGGCCGGCGATGACCGCCTCCGGCCCGAGGTCGCCGCCCATGGCATCGATGGACAGGACGCCGCTGGCATCCGCATCAGACATGGGCAGGCTCCGTCACGGATCGCTGGCCGGAGGTCAATGCTCAGGCGACGTCGTCGTCCAGCTCAACGGTGTTGGCCGCGATGACTTCGCGATCGGCGTAGTGGCCGCAAGCCCCACAGACGTGGTGGGGGCGCTTCAGCTCACCGCAATTGGGGCATTCAGCAGGGTTCCCCGGACGCAGGCTGTCGTGGGACCGGCGGTTGTTGCGGCGGGAGGGGGTGACCTTGTTCTGCGGGACGGCCATGGCTCAACCTCTAGTCTATCAGGAGGGCCTCGCGGAGAGCCCAGTGTCAGTTTGAATCTTCCGTCGGTCCCTATTGCCTATCTCAGCAGGGGTCCAGACCTTTCCCGACACAGGTGCCGGGCGGAGCGCGCCTGATACACCGATTCACGGGGGATGCAAGCCCGGAGGGCGCGCCGGACAACCGACGAGAGACCGAAAAGTGAACCAAGGCGCCCCGTCGCACGTCTAAGACCAAGACGATGCCGCGCTGCGGAAAGGATCACGCCATGCGCATTCTTCTGTCCACTGTTGTCATCCTGGTTGTGTCGCTGTCCTTGGGGGCGGCCACTACCTATGTCAGCGCGCTCATCTCGTAACGGACCGCGCCACGGCACGGCGCAGGCCCCTGTCAGTCTGTCCCGTCGTCCGTGTCCTGCATCTTGGCGCGCAACGCGGCCAGGCCCGCGAAGGGTTTGACGGCCTCGTCGGTCAATGGCGCTGCCCCCTCGGGGGCCGCGCTGACATTGAGCGTTTCCGCGTCATTGCTGCGCGGAAAGGCCGGTATGGACAGGGCGAGGACTTCTTCCAGCAGGTCGCCCATGTCGATGACGTCGGGCAAGGGCTCTGCCGTGTCATCCTCGGGCATTTCCGCCTCTTCGGCCTCGGGCGTCTCAAAGTCGGCCAGGTAGCGGCGCTGGACGGGCTCGTCGATGCGCGTTGTGACGGGATCGCCTGTGACGCGACAGGGCTGGACCACCGTGGCCCCAAGCGTTCCATCAAAGACCCAGGATTTGCCCGCCAGCGGAGCGAGCGTGCCTTCGAAGCGGACTTTCCGGAGTTCTGACACGTCGAATTGATCGGCCAATTCGGTCAACGCGCCACTGTCAGGCACCAGCCGGACATGCGTCGCACGACGCTGCGGAAGATCGGCGAGGCGCAATCTGTGGCTAAGGACCGGTGTCATGGGCGAAGCCTTCCCGAAAACTGCTGTCTGGGTGACCGGGCTTGATGGTGCCCAGCCGGACAGGTAAGCCATAGGGCGAAAAGAGGGCAGCCCGCAACGGGGCTGTGGGGCAGGGACGGGTTCGGCATGGCAGCAACTAATCGCGGCATGGTTCGCATGGCGGCGATGGCCCTGGTTCTCGTGGGCGTGACAGCCTGTTCCGCGACCTTCCGAAACCATGGCTACGTCCCCGATGAGACCGACCTTCAGGCTCTGGTCGTCGGGGTGGATACCCGCGATACCGTGGAGACCACGGTGGGGCGTCCGTCCGCCAATGGGGTGCTCCGCGAAGATGCCTGGTATTACGTCCGCTCGCGCGTGCGCAACTTCGCCTACCGCGCCCCGGAGACAATCGAACGGGAGTTGGTCGCCATCAGCTTTGCGGACGATGGGACCGTTCAAAACATTGAGCGGTTTGGGTTGGAGGATGGCCGGGTGGTGACCCTGTCCCGCCGCGTGACCGAGACGTCCATCCGGGAGTTCGGCCTGATCCAGCAGCTGATCCGCAACTTCGGTCGGGTCAATATCGGCGAAACACTGGCCGACGATACTTAAGTCCTCACAGAGCCTCGCGGCTCATGTCGCGCCGTTTAGACCGGGATCGCCTGGATTGAAGGGCGGAGGGGGCTCTGCCCCCGCCTGCGGCCCCCCGGAGGTATTTTTGCCGAGAAGAAGGGGGGCCGGGCGCGCCCTTCAGCCGTCTTCGGGTTCAAAGGTCAGCGCGACCCCATTGATGCAGTATCGCAGACCCGTAGGGTTCGGGCCGTCCGGGAAGACGTGGCCCAGGTGGCCATCACAGCGCGCGCAATGGACCTCCGTCCGGCGCATGAACCAGCTGTTGTCCTGGCTTTCACCGATCCGCTCGCTCTGGAGGCCGTCGACGGGTTGGTAGAAGCTGGGCCAGCCGGTGCCGCTTTCGAACTTATGGGCTTGGTCAAAGAGGGGCGCGCCGCAGCCTTTGCACATGTAGGTGCCCGCGCCTTTGGGAAAATCCTCATGGGTGCCGGCCCGTTCCGTCCCGTGTTTGCGCAGGACCTTATAGGCCTCGCTCCCGAGTTGCGCTTGCCATTCCGCATCTGTCTTGACGACTTTGTCCATTGCTGGTCCTTCTCGGGCGATTGTCATGCACGTCCGGGACATAGGATGTTGCAGAGCCTATGGAAGGGACCGGCATGGAGATTGACGCGGGGCGTCTCAGGGCACGTGTGACGGACCTCGCGGGCGCCGAGGGCGCGCTGGACCTGCGGGGGCGCGTGTTTCGGGGCGGTGGCTGTGACCGGGATGCCTTTGACAGCGGTGCGCGTCATCTGGTCATCGAAGACCCTGAGGGCGTCGTCGGCTGCGCGCGGCTGGAGGTGCAGCGCGAGGCGGATATCCAGAAGGGATACACGGCTCAGTTCTACGATCTGACCGCTTTTGCAGCGGCGTTTCGCCGGGTCGTGGAGGTTGGCCGCATCTGCCTGGATCCGCGCTGCGCCGACCCGGATGCGCCGCGCCTCTTGCTGGCGACATTGGCCCGCTTGGTGGTGCGGGAACGGGCACTGGCGCTTTATGGGTGTGCCTCGTTTCCGCTGGAGGGGACGGGGCTGTCGCGCCTGACGGGGCAAACGGCGCCTGAAACCTGGGCCCCAGGGCGCAAGGCCCCGGAGACGCGGGACCTGACCGGACCGGCCACGCCCCTGCCGCCGCTGTTGCGATCCTACCTGAGTTTGGGCGCGCGGGTGTCGGACCATGGTGTGGTCGACCGCGATTTGGGCACGGTGCATGTTTGCACGGCCCTGCCCATTGCCGATATTCCACCGCGCCGGGCCAAGTTGCTGCGCGGGATGCTGGCAGCGGCCTAGCCCTGGGGCAGCCGGTCGGTCTGCCGATTGACGCGGGGAGCCGGGGCGCCTAACTCGCGGCCATGGCACGGACCCCACTTCTCCAACTGACTGACATCTCCCTCACCTTCGGTGGCAACCCTGTGTTTGCGGACCTCTCGCTCGTGGTTCAGCCGGGCGATCGGGTGGCGCTGGTCGGGCGCAATGGCTCTGGCAAATCGACCTTGATGAAGGTGATGGCCGGTCTGGTGGAGGCGGACACGGGCGCGCGCACCCTCTCGCCTGGAACCTCCGTCGGTTACATGGAGCAGGATCCCGATCTCTCCGGGTATGCGACCCTCGGGGATTACGCCGTTTCGGGGCTTGATCCGTCGGAGGTCTGGCGGGTGGAGGCGGTGGCCGATGGTCTGAAGCTGCCGCTCGACCGGGCGCCCGATACGGCCTCGGGCGGGGAGCGGCGGCGCGCGGCGTTGGCGAAACTGCTTGCCGAAGCGCCGGAGTTGATGCTGCTGGACGAGCCGACCAACCATTTGGACATCGAGGCCATTGCCTGGCTGGAGCGGGAGCTGTCTGAGACCCGGGCGGCCTTTGTTCTGATTTCCCACGACCGGGCCTTTTTGACCGCGCTCACCCGGGCGACCCTCTGGGTAGACCGAGGCGCGGTGCGGCGGCAGGAAAAGGGCTTCGATGCTTTCGAGGCTTGGCGTGACAAGACCTGGGAAGAGGAAGACCTCGCCCGACACAAGTTGGACCGTAAGATCAAGGCGGAGGCCCGGTGGGCCGTGGAGGGCATCAGTGCCCGCCGCAAACGCAACCAGGGTCGGGTCCGCGCTCTCGCGGGTCTTCGGGCGGAGCGCGCGGCGCAGGTGCGGCGCGCCGGGACCGCTGCGTTGGAGTTGGACGCGGGCCAGTCCAGCGGCAAACGGGTCATCGATGCCCGCGGGCTGTTTAAGGCCTATGGGGACAAGCCGATCCTCCGCGATTTTGACCTGCGGGTTCTGCGGGGGGATCGCGTTGCCTTCGTGGGGCCCAATGGTGTGGGCAAAACGACCGTCTTGAAGATGCTGTTGGGCGAGGTGGAGCCGGATGGCGGCACCGTCAGCCTGGGCACCAACCTGGAGGTCGCCGTCTTTGACCAGACCCGGGCGCGGCTGGACCCGGATGCGACCCTTTGGGACAATCTGACGTTGGATCCCCTGTTGGGCGTCTCGGGCAATTCCGATCAGGTCATGGTCCGGGGCACACCGCGCCACGTGGCTGGATATCTCAAGGACTTTCTGTTCGACGATAAGCAGTTGAAGGCGCCCGTGCGGTCGCTGTCGGGGGGCGAAAAGGCACGCCTGTTGCTGGCCCGGATCATGGCGTTGCCCTCCAACCTGCTGGTGTTGGACGAACCGACGAACGACCTGGATATTGAGACGCTGGATCTGTTGCAGGATGTCCTGGGCGATTACGACGGGACCGTCCTGCTGGTCAGCCACGACCGGGATTTCCTGGACCGCGTGGCCACCCAGACCATCGCGATGGAGGGGCAGGGTCGTGCGCAAGTCTATCCCGGCGGGTGGAGCGATTACCGCGCCCAACGGCCAGACCGCGAGACGCAGGCAGAGGCACCGAAGAAGAAAGCCAAGGCCGCTGTGGCCGCACCAAAGGCCGCGAAGCCCGCGGGGCTGAGTTATACGGAAAAGCACCGTTTGGAGGCCCTGCCAGCGGAAATGGAACGGCTAGAGGCAGAGATCGGAAAGTTGGAGGGATTGCTCTCCGACCCGGACTTGTTCCGGCGGGAGCCTGTGAAGTTCAAGAAGGCGACCGACGCCTTGGCGGAGCGACAGGCCAAGCTGGCCGCCGCAGAAGAAGAGTGGCTGACCCTAGAGGAGCGTGCCGAGGCCGCTGGTTGAACGCCGGACCTCGCGGCAGACGCTCTCATTGGCTCGCGGCCAGTGGTGAATCAGTCGTCTAGGTTGGCGATGACGCGGTCCATCGGCACGCCGGAAATTTCCAAGATCAGCTTGCGCTTCACCGCTTCGGCAAAGGCTGCGCCCACCCCGGCCTCGACGACAAAGGCGCCTGGCCCACCGATGATGCGATCTGCGTACCGTTGGGCGAGCGTATCGCTGTCGAAACGCCGCTCCGACACGATGGCAAGGGCGTTGATCGTGATCCCCTGGGCCAAAACCTCGTCGCGCGCCACTTCGATCGGCGGGCCAAAACTGTTGCCAGTGGTGTCGCCGGAAAAGTCGATGACGCGACGCCATCCGTCGATCTCGTTCCCTTCGATCAAGTCCCGCGCAAACAAAAGGGCGGACCCTATGGCGTTTCGCCCCGTGGCCCCCCTGGGCGGTCCAGCGAGGGATGCGGCGAAGTCCGCCGCGGTCTCGGGCCCATCGATGCGCATCCATGGCACGACCACCGATTGGTTGGTCGCCCATTCCACATACGTCACCGCAATGTGCCCATAGGCCGTGTTGGTGATCGCATCCAAGACCGCCGGGTCCGTTATGGCCTGGGCGTAGCTGTCCCGTTGGAACATCAACTCCGCCTGGCTGATTGAGCCCGAGGCATCGGCCAAGAGCACCAGTTCCAGGTCCGTGTCCTGCGCTGACGCCGGAAGGGTCAGCAGCGTAAAGGCCAGTATCAACCATCTCATGATGGGGAGGGTAGGGCGCGCCAGGGTCACGAACATATCCCCGGCACGTCCTCGGTATAGGGCACCCAGGCGGGGCGGGTCAGGGTGCGAGGCTCCGCCACGGGCATGACCTGCCGCAAGAGGTGCTTCAACCGCTCCGTGCGCGCGCCATCCGGGTCTAGGACGGCACAGCATAGGTATTCCTCCACCAGGCTCGCCTGTTGCTCGTAGCCGTAGCTGAGAAACGGCTGTTCCGCATCGGTATCAAAGAGATAGGGGTCGTCGATGGTGATCTGTTCCTTGAACGCGCGGCGGGGGTGATACCCCGTCAGAGCGCGGTTCTGCCACTGCCATACGTGGGTGAGTTCGTGGATCAGGAACATGGCAGCGGGCAGATCAATCACCGCCTCGGGGCCGTAGGTGGCGGCATAGTCCGGCTGCCACGCGTCGGGTGACAGCAACAAGCGTTCAAACAGGACAATCCCGCCGGTCGCCGCCGTGATGCGCCCGCTGCGCGGCGGCCCGATCCGCTCTCGGCAAGTGGTGCGGGGGCGGGCGTTGAAGGTGATTGGGAAGAGACCGATGAAGGGGTTCTGGACCACCGTTATCGGCGCGGGGTCCAAGGTATCCCCATGGAGCTTTGAGGACAGGGCCAATTCCGCCTGTGTCAACGATCTGGTGCAGCCCGCAATGGCCAGAAGGCCAACAAGAACCGCGGCACCACGGCAAGCCTGGAGAAAGGGACGGAGCATGGACATGGCATCACCGTAGGGTCCCGCCGCGTAAACACCAAGTCCCACAATGGCGACTTGTCAGCGTTGGGGGGATCGCGCTTACCATGAGAAATTATCGTTTCATTTGCTATTATTTTGAATTTTTCTTGATGATAATTAGTCTGTAGAGAGGGGACAGCAGAGATGCTCCCGAAGCCAACCGGCGGGCGGGTCACCTTGAAATCAAAGGATAATACCATGAAAAAGATCATCGCTCTCGCAGCTGTCGCCATCGCTTTCGCCGCTCCGGCCTCTGCGCATCTGATCCGGGTCATCCACCCGGTCGATAACGCGCCCGTCGTGCTCCATGGCGATAAGGTGATCAGCGAGGTGCAGCCGATCGACATGACCCTGACCCCCTATCAGGGCAGCCAGTACGCCTTCACCAACGCGGCCGGCCAAGTCGTGATCCAGGTGCCCGCGAGCCGCACTGTGACGCTCGGCAGCAACTGATCCTACGGGAGGGGAGAGGGGAAACGGGGTGGCTTCGGCCGCCCCGTTTTCGCGTGTTTGGAGGGGGGATTTTTAGGGGTGATCCAGGGGTGACCACGGTCGGATTTGGGGCGGACCATTGGACGTCCGTCACCGTCCCGACGCACTGCGTCGAAAAAAGAATGAACCTTTTGGGTCGGGCGCCCGACAGAGGGGTGTCTACGTTGATGAGAGGAGACACCCTATGGCCCATACGACCCGCCGCCAGTTCATGACCAAAGCCGCTGCCGCTACGGCTGGTATCGCGGCCCTGACGCTTGCCGCGCCAGCGCGGGCCGATGGACATGCGCGCACCCATCAAGTCGCCATCAAAGGGTTCACGTTTCAGCCCGCGCAACTCACCATTCAAGCGGGCGACACGGTAACCTTTGTAAACGAAGACGGTGCGCCCCACACGGCCACGGCGAACAACCGGAGCTTTGACACGGGTCGCTTGACCAGGGGCCAGTCCGCCTCGCTCCGTTTCGACCAACCGGGCCGATACGCCTATTTCTGCGAGATCCACCCGATGATGAAAGCGCTGCTCGTGGTGGAGTAACGCTATCAGCACCGGGCGCGGCGACGCTGTGCCCGTGTTCGCCGCATACCGAACGCCTGCTTGGTGTGCCGGGATGTTGCGACGGAGTCTGCTGTCCAAGATGCTGTGAAGGGGTCTGCTGTGCCGCGCACAACAGGCCCGCACCGCATGGGGGGCCGGATCATCGCCGGGCGGGGGGTTCATGTTCCCAACACCCCTCGGCCGATCTTGGTCCGGCTCACCCCTGTGGCTTTGGGGTGAGCAGGCTGCGTCCGCGTTTGGATGACCACTAGTCGATAAAGCAGGCGTGCGTTTCGGAGCAGATGACCTCAGTCGTGCCGCGCCACCGCTGTCTATCCGACATGGTTCCGAGGCGGGGCCCGTCTACCTACTACGCAGGGTTACACATCCAACTCCCCCGCAAACCGAGCGTTTTCCGAAATATACTGAAATCGCATCTCGGGCTTTTTGCCCATGAGCCGTTCCACCAGGTCACCCGTTTCACCCGGCGCGTCCTCATCCACGGTCACGCGGATCAGCTTGCGGGAGGCGGGGTCCATCGTGGTCTCTTTCAAGTCCTTGGCGTCCATCTCGCCCAGGCCTTTGAACCGGCTGACGTCGATTTTGCCCTTGCCGCCGATGCCACGTTCCAGCCAGCCGTCGCGCTCGGCTTCGTCGATGCAATAGACGCGCTTGGCCCCCTGGGTCAGGCGGTAGAGGGGTGGGCAGGCCAGGAAGAGGTGGCCCGCGTCGATCATGGGGCGCATTTGGGTAAAGAAGAACGTCATCAGCAGCGACGCGATATGGGCGCCGTCCACGTCCGCGTCGGTCATGATGATAATCTTGTCGTAGCGCAGATCGTCGATGTTGAACTTGGTGCCCAGCCCGACGCCTAGGGCCTGGGTTAGGTCGCTAATCTCGGCGTTGCTGCCCAACTTGGAGGACGCGGCCCCCAGCACGTTCAAGATCTTGCCGCGCAGGGGCAGGAGGGCCTGGGTCTTGCGGTCGCGGGCCATCTTGGCGGAGCCACCAGCCGAGTCGCCCTCCACAATGAACAACTCGGTGCCGTCACGATTGTTCTGGCTGCAGTCCACCAGTTTGCCGGGCAGGCGTAGTTTCTTGGTCGCGGATTTGCGTGCGGTCTCTTTTTCTTGTTTGCGGCGCAGACGTTCTTCGGCGCGCAGCACCAGGAAATCCAGGATCGCTCCGGCGGCTTTGGTGTCCCCCGCCAGCCAATTGTCGAAGCGGTCGCGCACCGCGCCTTCGGTCATCTTCGCGGCGGCCTCGGTCGAGAGACGGTCCTTGGTTTGGCCCACAAACGCAGGCTCAGCGATGAAGCAGGACACAAGCGCACAGCCGCCCGAGGTCAGGTCGTCGCGCGTGATCTGCGCGGCCTTTTTGTTGTTCGCCAATTCTCCGTAGGCTTTGATGCCCTTCAGAATCGCGGCCCAAAAGCCAGTGACATGGGTGCCGCCTTCGGGCGTGGGGACTGTGTTACAGTAGGATTGGATAAAGCCGTCGCGGGAGGGCGTCCAATTGATGGCCCATTCCACCTTGCCTGGGGCGCCAAACTTTTCCTGAAAATCCACGGTGCCGGCGAAAGCCGCATCCGCATAGGTCGACGCCGTGCCCAGGGTTTCCGACAGGTAGTCGGACAAGCCGCCCGGGAAATGGAACGTGGCCTCGGTCGGGGTTTCGCCGTCGTCGATGGCGGATTTCCAGCGGATTTCCACGCCCGAGAAGAGATAGGCCTTGGACCGGATGCTTTTGAACAGGCGCGCAGGTTTCAGTTTGTGGGAGCCGAAGATGTCAGCATCCGCATGGAAAGTGACGGTGGTGCCGCGCCGATTGGGGGCGGCGCCGATTCTCTCGACGGGCCCCAAGGGAAGACCACGGGAGAAGCGTTGCTCCCAAAGCTCGCGGTCACGGGCGACTTGGACGACCATGGAATCGGACAGGGCGTTGACGACCGAGGCACCCACCCCGTGCAAGCCGCCGGAGGTTTGGTAGGCCTTTCCGGAGAACTTGCCGCCCGCGTGCAGGGTGCAGAGGATGACTTCTAGCGCGCTCTTGTCGGGAAACTTGGGGTGGGGGTCCACGGGAATGCCGCGCCCGTTGTCGCGGATGGTGATGGCCCCGTCCGCCAGCAATTCGACCTCGATCCGATTGGCGTGGCCCGCGACGGCCTCGTCCATGGAGTTGTCCAAGACTTCGGCCACCATGTGGTGCAGCGCCCGCTCGTCCGTGCCGCCGATATACATGCCGGGGCGTTTGCGCACCGGCTCCAACCCCTCCAACACTTCGATGGAGGAGGCGTCGTAGGTCTGCGGGCTGTCCGCGCCGTTTAGCAGGTCGTCGGGCATGGGGCTGCTCTATCTTGTATGGTTGGCATCAGGATAGGCCATATGCGGATGGGACGGAAGGTCCCTACTGACTGGCCGGGCTGACACGCTCGAACGAGGGGATGGCCAGATCGGGCAGGTTGTTCCCGAGCCCCGTGGGGACGAATGTTGCATCGGTCAGGTCTGTCGCGCCCAGGGCGCGTTTGCAGCCGTCCGGCGTGACCGTCGCAATCCAGGCCCCATCTTCCTGGGCGAGGCGGACGCTGTCGCGGGGCAGGGCCAGGTCGACCATGCCCGTGGCCGGTGCCGTGACCCCGATGGCAGCCCATTGATCGGGGGTGAGCGTCACACCATAGCCGCCAAAGTCGTCTTTGGTCGCCGACAGCACATCCGCATAGCCGCCCGCCAATTCTCCCTTGAGTTCCGCCACACCGCCGAGCGCCTCCTCCCACCCGGGGGCGAGGGCCATTTCCTGGCTGGCGATTGGCGCAAAGCAGTCGAGCAGGGCGCTGCCGCCTGCAAAGGCGACGGTGATGTCTTTGGGGGCTTCCCAGGAATAGGGCTCGACGGCGACCATCTTTGCCCAGGTTCCCGTCGCGCTGCTGGCGGCGCAGACGTTGGAATGGGGATCCGGCTTGTAGTTACCGGGCGGCAGGTTGCGCAACTGGTCGGTGGGGTAGCAATCGACGAAGTTATAGGGGCGGCCATCGGGGGTCGTGGTCTTTTTCACGAAGCGTCCACGCACCGTCTCTAGGCCGAGGGACAGAACATAAATTGTATCGGTATCGGCCACTTCGGCGGGGTCGACCGGCACCTCGTCCTCTGCCAGGGCGGAACCGCAAAGGGCCGTGGATAGAAACAACGCGGCAGTCGGCAATACGGGGTTGGTTCGGGTCATGGCGTTCCCTCCGGGACGGTTGTGACAAGGGCTTGGGTTGTGGCCACAGGCAGGCGCAACACGAAATGGGTGGGGCTTTGGTCGAACTGGCCCAGCAGGAAGAGGGTCTGGCCGTCCGCAAAGATCAAACGCCAGACGCCGTCGCCGCTGATCCGGCGGGCGCCCAGACCTTCGTAGCTCGACAAGTCGATCTGCTTGTCCTTGGGTGCCGCGAGGTTGAGCAAAAGCGGAGGGTGCAGGGATCGGTCCCCAGACAGCAGATCCCGACTTTCGCTGCGACCCAAGTGCTGACCAGCTGTCAGCGCCAAAAGCAGGAGCGCGGCAAACCCTGCGACGCCCCCCAGGACGAAATGGCGCGTGCGGAGCATCTTGGCCGTCCGCAGAACCGCAAGGATACAGCCGTAGAGACCCGCCAAGCACAGCAGAACGGCCCAAAGCGGCAGGCGCGTGGTCCCATCCCGTTCCGTCGCGACATTGAGCGCCTGGAGGAAGTAATCCCCTTGGGAGAGGTTCACTTCGGACAGGGCCACGTCGAAGGTCGTGAAGAAGGCCGCGTAGTAGGCAAAGCCTGCCGTATAGGGCAGCGCGATTGTGAGGGCGGCCACAGCGGCGGCATCTGCCCAAGTCAGGCTAATCCCGTTTGACACCCGCGCACTCCCTCCCACACGCCATTTGGCGTGGGGGGAAGTCTGTGGTGCGCGGGACGATCAGACAAGCATGACCATGCGCGGGGCCTGAGATCCTTAGGGTTTGCTGATGGCGCCGGACACCTGGACGTTGTCGATGCCAAAAAACTCATCGTTGGTGCCACTGTTGAGCGTGGTCGAGGCGCCGAGTTGCAAGGCGGACCCGTCGTTCGCGGCAACCACCTGGACGGAATAGGTGTAGTCGTTCTGGCTCTGCCAGCGACCGCGCCCGGACCCCGTGTCCGTCGAGGACCGCGTCAGGGTGATTTGTGTATCCGTTTCCGTGTCGTAGGTGGTGATCGTCGGCTCGCCCGACTGCCAATTAAACTCGCCCATGGCGAGTTCCTGGCCGTTGAGCGAGATGGTGGCCTGTTCGCCGTCCCAGCTGTCTCCGAAGACCATGTCGAACTCGACAACAGCATAGCTGTACTGCGATTCGACTTCCAAGGGCAGGTCAGCGGTCGGTGAACTGCCTGAGAGGGCAAGGATATCGCCGAAGCCCTCGAAGTTGATCAATTCGCCCCCAGACCAATCGCCGCGGCCATCGCTGAAGTCATTGGTGGAATAGATCTTGGTAAAGGACGTCATGATGCCGATGCCGCGCAGGGTCTCATCCACATCATCGCTTTGGGAGGCCGCACCGGTTTGGACCAGTCCCATCACCGCCAGCCCGAGTCCGACGCCTGCAGCCGTCAACACGACCCAGTCAACGGTGACAGCGCCTGTTTCATCTTTTAGAAATCGTGGCATGAATTTTTCTCGCTAACAGACACAACGAAGGACTTCGGTTCAAATCTCAGGGAAAGTCGTCGAAAATTTGACACCTTTGCGGTTCATCAGGGACGGCGCAGGCAGCGGATCCGGTTCGGAAGTATCACGATGGCGCGTATTTTACTGACGGGCGGGGCCGGATACATTGGCTCTCACACCTTTGTGGCCCTGCGCGACGCGGGTCACCAAGTGATGATCCTGGACAACTTTTCCAACAGTGACCCCGATGTCGTCGGGCGGCTGGGGCGCTTGGTCGGCGAAGACGTCACCGTCATCGAAGGATCGGTCCTGGATGCCGATCTTTTGGCCCAAGTGTTTTCGGCCGAGGCTTACGACGGGGTCGTACACTTCGCGGCGCGTAAGGCGGTTGGGGAGAGCGTCGCGAACCCCCTGGACTATGCCCAGACCAATATCGGTGGGCTGACTGCACTGATGCAGGCCATGAAGGCTGCGGGTGTCTGGCGCTTGGTCTTTTCGTCCACGGCGACGGTTTATGGCGAGCCTAAGGTCTTTCCCCTGACCGAGGACATGCCGCTGTCCCATACCTCGCCCTATGCGTTTACCAAGGTGACCTGCGAGCACATCCTCGCCCAGGCGGCGCAGGCCGATCCCTGGCAGATCGGGGTCTTGCGGTACTTCAACCCGGTCGGGGCTCATCCATCGGCCCTGATCGGGGAGGACCCGCGCGGGATCCCAGACAACCTGATGCCCTATATTGCCAAGGTCGCCATGGGCGAGCTGGCGCGTTTGACGGTTCACGGCAATGACTACGACACGCCCGATGGGACCTGCTGGCGGGACTACATCCACGTGATGGACCTGGCCCGGGCCCATGTTCTGTCGATGGAGGCGCTGCTGGACGGTCGGGCCCATGTCGTCAACATCGGCACGGGAACGCCGGTATCCGTGTTGGAGATGCACAGCGCCTATCAAGACGTGGTGGGTCGCGACTTGCCCCACGTCATTGGTCCCCGGCGCCCGGGCGATGTGCCGCGGCTGTACGCGGATCCTGCGCGCGCGCGGGAGGTGCTGGGGTTCGAGGCGGATTTTGGCCTGTCGGATATGTGCCAGTCCAGTTGGGATTGGGTCCAAGCGCAGTCGGCTGGGTGGCGGTTTAACCGCTAAAGACAGGGGAGACGGGCGGCCAACAAACGGCGTGGCGGCTGCGTTTGGGGGGATGCGTCCTTGCGTGTTGATCCGAAACGACCGCACGAGGCGGCGGGTCGTTGGTCTAAACCGCGTGGCCCTGCTACTGGGCCCTGGCGGCTTCGATAGCGGGTCGGATCGTGTCTTCGATCACGGAGACGGTGATTGGCCCCGCAAAGCGCAGCGCCACGGTGCCGTCCCCCGCGATCACGAACGTCTCGGGAACGCCGTAGAGCCCCCAGTCGATGCCAACGCGCCCCCGCGCGTCCACACCGATGCCCGCGAAGGGGTCGCCCAGTTCCTCCAGGAAGGAGATAGCATCGGGGATCTGGTCTTTGTAATTCACGCCGTAGACCGGCAGCTCCTCAGCCAGGGTTTTCAGTTGCGGATGCTCAACCCGGCAGGGGACACACCAACTGGCCCAAAAATTTACGAGCTTCACCTCTCCGTCGGCCAAGAAACCGTCGGGTAAGGGCGTGCGCCCCGGCAATTCGGTCACGTCGATCGCGGGGGCGGTCTCCCCGATCAACGCCGAGGGCAGGGCGTCAGGGTCTTCGCGGAAGAGGCCGGATAGGAAAAAGCCGCCCAGTGCCGCGAAGATGGCAACCGGAGCCAAGGCAAGCCATTTCATTTTTCGGCGTCCTCCAGACGACGGCGGGCGGACCTGGCGCTGGCGATGGTCTGCGCGACCAAGCCAATGATCAGCACAGCGCTCAGCCCATAGGCGAGCAAGATATCGAAGGCGTACTTCCCAAGATCAATCATGCGAGACGGTCCCGAAGCGTGAGCGCGTGGAGCCTGCGGCGCCGGATCTCCGTCCGGGTGCGCAGCAGGACAAGGGCCAGGAACAGGACGACAAACCCCGCAAGCGACACCACGAGGGGCAGCCAAAAGACATCGGCCACGTTCTCTTCCTTATCGAGCGAGAGCGAGGCGCCCTGGTGCAGGCCTTGGTTCCAGAATTGCGCGGCGTAGCGGCTGAGCACGGCAAAGACTGTGCCCACGAGGCACAGGATAGAGGTCAGATCAGCGGCTTGATCGGCCTCTTCTATGGCGGACCACAGGGCGATGTACCCCAGGTAGAACAAACCGAGGATCAAGAAGGAGGTCAGACGGGGATCCCATTCCCAATAGGTGCCCCACATGGGCTTGCCCCAGATCGCGCCGGTCAGCAGCGCGACCGCTGTCATGATAAGCCCAACCGGGGCCGCCGCGCGTGCGGCCAGGGCCGAGACGTGGTGCCGCCGGATCAGCCAGATCAACGAGGTCACAAGCATCATGAACCAAGCGTTGATGGCGATGAAAGCCGAGGGGACGTGGATGTAGATGATCTTGACCGAATGCCCCATGCGGAAGTCTTCGGGCGTGAAGAAAAAGCCCCAGGTCAGACCCACGGCACAGAGGGCGATGGCAAGGCCCCAGGTCCATGGCAAAACGGCTGCGGACAGGGCCATGAAACGGCGGGGGTTGGCGTATTCCCAGAGTGACATGGCCCTTTCCTATGGACCGGCGGGCTGGGCTTCAAGTGCAGCATCGTCACGGGGGTGTCAGAGAGCTCCCGGGGCCGGTCAAGCGATGGCGTTTGCGGCAGATATGACGGGGGACGGTAGGACACGCCGTCCTTTTTGTCGTCCGGATTGCCCCATCACGCGAGGCGGTTGGGGACCAGCGGTCCCTTCGTCCAATGAACATCCGTCGCGACGTGGCCCGCGCGCACCCATTTGCCGAGGTATCGATCTTGCTGCGCCTCCGGGAATGAGCCTGCGACGCGGACCACCAGTCCTTCCTGCCGGGTCAGATCCAGCGACCCCACGGTGGTGTCGATGACACCGACACTCGGTGGGCCGCGATGGAGGATGGGGACGGGCGTGATGCCCAGGCCCTCAAACCGCGCCAGCGTCTCATCCCAGCCGAGGACCGTGCCGCTTTGGATAACGGCGAACCCCAGAAAGTAAGATGGCAATGCGTCATAGGCGATTGCATGTTGGGCAAAGAGCGATTCCCCAATGATTCTCTCGCCCTGGTCCAACGCGGGAGAAATGCCAGCGGCGAAGGCTTTGACCCAGTCTCGCGACCGATGGGGGCGGGGGTCCAGGCTGCGCGGGTGGCAACCGCCGGCGTGGATCGTGGTGTTTTCACCATCCATCTTTTCGGTGATGACGATCTCTGACGCGGACATCAGGTGGGCCATGTCCGACATCGTCTTGTCATCGTCCGTAGCCCCCGGAGAGGTCGGCAAGTGGTAGGTGCGTCCGTACTTTTTGCTTGGCATGTCCATGGGTGTCACGTCTTGGTCGGGGCTCGTGGGGGAGGTCTGTGGAATGACGGGCCTGCGTTCCGCCTAGGTATGTCACGAGAGAGGGCGTCCGGCCACCGGTCGCGTGGGGCACGTCTTGCGTCGGCTGGTGTTCCGAGGCGAGCGTTGCCTCATGGTTCACGATCTTTGATCGGCCGGGGTCTGAGTGCAGGTTGTTTGGCGCTCGGGCTCTGTCTTTGCAATATCTGCCCCGTTTCACGCCGCGCGTCTGGGCAAGGATTGTTCGCACTCGGGTGGATGCCAGCCCGCCGCTTAGCGCAGGTTGGCGCGCAGGGCTGCGCCCGTGGCGAAGGGCAGAATGGCCAAGCAGCCCAGGCTGATCGCGCCTAGGATCGCGAGCGGTGTGGCCACGGAGAGGCCCTCGCCACCGCGCCGCACAACCTCGGCGCCAAAGACCAACGTGGGGATGTAGAGCGGCAGCACCAAAAGCGACAGCAGCAGAGACCCGCGTTTGAGACCCACCGTCAGGGCGGCGCCAAAGGTGCCCAGCCAGGAAAGGGCGGGCGTGCCCACAGCCAGAGAGATCACCAGCCAGGGCAGGGCCTGCGTCGGTAGGAACAGCAGCAGGCTCAGCGGGGCCGCGATGACCGTCAGCGGCAAACCCGTCGTGAGCCAATGGCCCAGGGCTTTAACGGTGGCCGCGCCCTCCAACGGGAGAGGCGAGGTGGCCAGCAGGTCCAGGGATCCGTCCTCCGCATCCAGCGCCCAGAGGCGGTCGAGTGAGAGCAGGCAGGCCAAAAGCGCGCCCAGCCAGAGGATACCGGGCGCGATGGGGGCCAGCAGGTCCGGCTGCGGGCCCACTGCCAGCGGCACAAGCGTTGCGAGCACCAGGTAGAACCCAAGCCCCAGGCCAAAGCCGCCGCCCGCACGCAAGGCGAGGCGCAGGTCGCGCAACAGCAGAGCGATCATCGGACGCGGCCCCTTTGGGTGTTGTGTCCGCGCGATGAGGTCAGGCGGCTGCGCGTCATTCGATGGCCTCCGCAAAGGGGTCGGCTTCGCGTCGCGCTGCGGCCCGGGCAGCGAATTGGGTGACGTCCAGCACGCGTGTTTCGGCCAGGCCCAGGTCGATATGGGTGGCAATCAGCGCGGAGCCCCCCGCCTCCAGATGGGTTGAGACAGCCGCCGCAAAACGCGCCACGTTGGCGGCGTCCAACGACACCGTCGGCTCGTCCAGCAACCAAATGGGCCGCCCGGTCAGGACCATCCGCGCCAGCGACGCCCGTCGCTTTTGTCCAGCCGACAGGTCCGCCGTGCGTCGGTCCAGCAGCGCGCCAAGATCGAAGGCGGCCACGGCCGGCCCGATGCCCGAGGTCCCAAAGGCCGCAGCCCAGAAGGTCAGGTTTTCGGCCACGGTCAGCTGCGCCTTCAGCCCGTCAGCGTGTGCCCCGTAGGCCATCGCCTCCTGCGGGGCAGAGATGGTGCCCGCGACAGGGGGGGTCAGACCCGCAAGGGCGCGCAGCATCGTTGTCTTACCCGCGCCGTTCGGTCCCCGCAGGATCAATGCCTCGCCGGGCGCAAGCACAAAGCCCACGTCGCGCAGCACGACGGCCTCGCCACGGCGACAGGCCAGACCTTCGACACGCAGTTCCATGGCGCTGTCTTGCGCCAGACGGCAGCGCGGCGCAACGGGGCATAGGTGGGAAACGGGCCGACTTAGCGTGGACGCTTGAGAATGCGACGGGCTGTCATATCTGGATTTGATATCAAAGGCCGGTTCAACGTCTTTCGCCTGCGGAGCCCGGACCGGTCGTCATAGCCAGCGTTGGAGGCCGCCAATGACCGTTCAGACCGGAACCGATACCGCCAAGACTCGCCGCACGCTTACTGTCGGCGACCAGACGCTCGCCTATTATTCGATTGAGGCGGCCAGCGAGGCGGGGTTGGGCGACTTTTCCAAGCTGCCAGCGGCACTGAAGGTGGTGCTGGAGAATATGCTCCGGTTTGAAGATGGCGGTCACACAGTGTCGGTGGAGGATATCGCCGCCTTCGCCGTTTGGGCAGAAGCAGGCGGGCGCCACCCTATCGAGATCGCCTATCGTCCGGCCCGCGTTCTGATGCAGGACTTTACCGGCGTCCCGGCGGTCGTGGATCTGGCTGCCATGCGCGACGGGATCAAGGCACTGGGCGGCGACGCCCAAAAGATCAACCCGCTTAACCCGGTCGATCTGGTCATCGACCACTCGGTCATGATCGACGAATTCGGCAACCCGCGCGCGTTCCAGATGAATGTGGACCGCGAGTATGAGCGCAACATGGAGCGCTATCAGTTCCTGAAATGGGGTCAGACGGCCTTCGACAATTTCCGCGTGGTGCCACCCGGGACCGGGATTTGCCATCAGGTGAACCTGGAATACCTGGCCCAGACCGTTTGGACCGACACCGACCAGAACGGGGATCTTGTGGCCTATCCCGATACGCTTGTGGGCACCGACAGTCACACGACCATGGTCAATGGCGCCGCCGTCTTGGGCTGGGGCGTCGGCGGGATCGAGGCAGAGGCCGCGATGCTCGGGCAGCCGATTTCCATGCTGATCCCCGAGGTTGTGGGCTTTGAGCTGACTGGTCAGATGGTCGAAGGCACCACCGGTACCGATCTGGTTCTGAAGGTGGTGGAGATGCTGCGTGCCAAGGGGGTCGTCGGCAAGTTCGTGGAATTCTATGGCGCGGGCCTGGACACGTTGCCGCTGGCGGACCGGGCGACGATTGCGAATATGGCACCGGAGTACGGCGCCACCTGTGGGTTTTTTCCCATCGACGGAGAAACCCTGCGCTACCTGCGGCAGACTGGGCGGGACGAGGACCGGATTGCCCTGGTCGAAGCCTATGCCAAGGCGAATGGGTTGTGGAGGGGCGATGATTACGCGCCGATCTACACCGACACCTTGCATCTGGATATGGGCACCATCGTGCCAGCGATCTCGGGGCCGAAGCGGCCGCAGGATTACATCGCATTGACCGACGCGGCGCGGGCCTTTGGGGCCTACGTTGATGGCATTCGGTCCGGAGAGGATGCATCGCCCAAGGCCGAGATCCGCTGGGAAGGGGAGGGTGGCGCGCCAGAGCCTTCGGACATCCCCGGCGATACGGGCAACCACAAGCGCGGCTTCGTGTCGGGCGGAGAGGCGGACCGGGCGCAGTTGCACGACGGCTCTATCGTCATTGCCTCGATCACCTCCTGCACGAATACGTCGAACCCCTATGTCATGATCGGTGCGGGTCTGGTGGCGCGCAAGGCGCGGGCCCTGGGGCTAAACCGGAAGCCCTGGGTCAAGACTTCGCTCGCGCCAGGATCGCAGGTGGTGTCCCACTACTTGGAGGCGGCGGGCCTGCAAGAGGATCTGGACGCCATCGGGTTCAACCTGGTGGGCTATGGCTGCACGACCTGTATCGGCAATTCGGGGCCGCTGGGTGCTGAGATTTCCAAGTGCATCAACGACAACGATCTGATTGCGACCAGTGTCCTCTCGGGGAACCGCAATTTCGAGGGGCGGATTTCGCCGGATGTGCGGGCGAACTACCTGGCCTCGCCGCCGCTGGTGGTGGCCTATGCCCTGGTCGGGGACATGAACGTGGATATCGCGTCACAGCCCTTGGGCCAGGACCGCGAGGGGCGCGACGTCTATCTGCGCGACATCTGGCCCAGTGCCCAAGAGGTGGCCGAACTGGTGGAGCAAACGGTGACTCGCGCCGCCTTTCAGGAGAAATATGCCGACGTCTTCAAGGGCGACGACAAGTGGCAGGGCGTGGAGGTTCCGGCGCAGGAAACCTACGATTGGCCCGCCGCCTCCACCTATGTGCAGAACCCGCCTTATTTCCAAGGGATGGACCCGAAGCCCGGCGCCATCGAGGATATTCGGGGCGCGCGGGTCCTGGCCGTGCTGGGCGATATGGTGACGACGGATCACATCTCGCCCGCCGGGTCTTTCAAGGAAAGCACGCCCGCCGGGCGCTATCTGGTTGAGCGTCAGGTGCCCGTGCGGGAGTTCAACTCCTACGGGTCGCGGCGGGGCAACCACGAGGTGATGATGCGCGGGACCTTCGCCAACATCCGCATCAAGAACCAAATGCTGGATGGGGTCGAAGGGGGCTATACCAAGGGGCCGGACGGCGCGCAGACTTCGATCTTTGACGCGGCCATGGCCTGGCAGGACAAGGGCGTGCCGCTTGTGGTCTTCGGCGGGGAGCAATACGGCGCCGGGTCCAGCCGCGATTGGGCGGCCAAGGGGACGGCGCTGCTGGGCGTAAAGGCCGTCATTGCCGAGAGTTTTGAGCGTATTCACCGCTCCAACCTGGTGGGCATGGGCGTGATCCCGTTTGAGTTCACGGGCGGCGACAGTCGCAGCAGCTTGGGCCTGACCGGCGACGAGGTGGTGACCATAGAAGGCTTGGGCGATGTGCGTCCCCTGCAAGAGGTCGAGGCCAAGATCACCATGGCCGATGGGACCGACCGTGTGGTCACGCTCAAGTGCCGGATCGATACGGAGGTGGAGATCGACTACATCAAGAACGGCGGCGTGCTGCACTACGTTCTGCGGAACCTGGCGGCGGCATGAACGTCCGGGGTTGGCCGTAAGACAAGCGGCAGCAGCCATCCGACGCCTCGGGCGGGTCGACGGTGGACTGCGCGGGGCGGTCCGGCGCCGACCGCCTCGGGGTCCACGCTCGGATCACGCATGGGTCACGCAGTCCCTCTAACGTGTCGCCCATGTGAGAGGAGAGACCCATGCGCGTTGCCACGTTTAATCTGTACCAGTTCCTAGAGCCGCCGAACCATTGGTACGAGCGCAAGGACAACGGGCGGTCCACCCACACGGAAGACGCTTGGCAGGACAAGACCAACTGGATCGGCGAACAACTGCTGCGGACAGATGCCGACGTCGTGGCCTTCCAGGAGGTGTTTTCGATCGAGGCGCTTCGGGTGTTGTGTGAGCAGGCCGGCTACCCCCATTTCGCGACGGCTTCGGAACCGGTGCAGGACCCAGAGGATCCCGAGGTCTTTTTCAACCCCGTCGTCGCCATTGCGTCGCGCTTTCCGATCCTGCGGACGGATCCCGTGACGGTGGACGAGGGTCTCAAGGCGTTTCTGCCCGTAGAGGACGACTTTAGCCTCTCGCGCCCGCCGGTCTGCGTCGTGGTCGATACGCCCGACTTCGGAGAGGTGACCGTCTATGGCGTGCACCTGAAATCCAAGCGCCCCAAGATGGACGGGGCGCCTTATCCCGATGACATGCCTTGGCGGGACCGCGTCTATGACACCATGCGGCAGATGTCGCGCGGGCACGTCTGGTCGATGTTGCAGAGGGGCGCCGAGGCGGCGGCGCTGTATCTGAGGGCTGCCGCGCAGCTAGAAGCGGAAGAGACGCGACCAATCATCGTGCTGGGCGATCTCAACGATGATTCCCGGTCCGTGGCCTTACGGGCGATCACCATGGCCGACCCGATCTATGATATCGGCGGATTGTCGGAGGCGGACTGGCCCCCCGGGACCAAGGCCCATATGCATCGATTCCGCCTGAAGGATGCCTTCCACCTGTGGCCGAACGAGTCCGGCGCGCCACGCCCGGGCACCTATATTTTCCGGCAGGAGTGGTCGACCTTGGACTATATTCTGCTGTCTGATGTTTTCTCGGACCTATCGCCCAACAGCATTGGGCGGGTCACGGACTTTGACGTTTTGACCGATCACATGTTGAATGACGGTGTCGGCAAAAGCCGCCAATCGGACCACGGTATCGTCGTGGCGGAGATCACACCAAAGGCCCAGAGTTGAGCGACCGTTTATCGTGTCTTCGGCTCTGGCAGGAGGCACGCACATGAAGAACGCCCCGGACCTGCCGCCAATCTGGCTGTTGGGCACCATGGCGACGTCCTGGGCGATTGGGCGGTTTGTGCCTGTGGCGGGGCTTGGGGCCTTTGGCGACTGGCTGGGAGCGGCGCTGATTGGGGCGAGCTTGGCGCTGATCCTCTGGGCGGGGGTCTGGTTTTGGCGCAAGAAGACACCGATTGAACCCCACCACGCCCCCAAGGCATTGATCGTGGAGGGGCCATACCGCGTGTCGCGGAACCCGATCTATCTGGCGCTCGTCGTGATCGCGCTGGGCTATGCCCTCAGGCAGCCGAGTATTTTGGCGCTGCTGCCCGTGCCCGCCTTGTGGTGGGTGCTTGACCGTCGGTTCGCCCAGGTGGAGGAGGCCGGCTTGCGGCGCGCCTTCGGGCCCGCGGCCGAGACGTACCTGGCGCAGAGCCGACGCTGGCTCTGAGGCCACAGGGCGCGGGCCGCTCACCCAAGGGTGATTGGCAAAGGCGTGGCGCCCTCGCTAGGTGTGTTAGGCGACCCTGATTGGATTGAGCCGCCGATGCGCTTCCTGCCCCTTGCCCTTGTGAGCCTCTTGGCACTGCCCGCCGCCGCTGATCCAGTGGTGGTGGAGTTGTATACATCGCAAGGATGTTCGTCTTGCCCGCCGGCGGATGACATGTTGGGCATGTTGGCGGAACGGGATGACGTGATCGCCCTGTCCCTGCATGTGGACTATTGGGACTGGATCGGGTGGGCCGACACATTTGCGGACCCCGCCCATTCCGAACGCCAACGGCTCTATGCCTCCGCCGCTGGGTCCAGTGTGGTGTATACCCCCCAGTTTGTGATCGGCGGGCGGGACCAGGTTGCGGGGCCTTCGGGGATGCAACTGGCGGAAATGATTGATGCCCATCAGGCCCAGACGACCGACATGCTGCGCCTCGCCTCCAGCGCGGATGGGAAGGCCGTGACTGCCATGCCCCGCGACGGAGGGGCGCAGATCATTCTGGTGACCGTTGAGCCAAAGGCGACCGTCCGCATTTCCCACGGGGAAAACGCCGGGAAGAAGATCACTTACCATAACATCGTGCGCAGTTGGGATCCCTTGGTGGAGTGGTCCGGCGAAGAGCGGCTGTCCGTCGTTCTGCCCGAAGCCCCCGAGGGTCTGTCGCAGATTGTGCTGGCCCAGACCGTGGTCGATGGCAAACCTGGGCCAGTTTTGGGGGCGGTGCGCGCCGACTGATTGGGTGCTGGCAAAGCCCGGCCTGTCCTGGCAAGACGACGCCATGTACCGCGCGATTTTGTTCGATAAAGACGGCACCCTCACCGATTTTCGCAAGACCTGGGAGGCTTGGCTGCCCGGTTTCATCGGGGGCATGGCGGAGCAGGCTGGTCTCGCGCCCGAGCGTTTGGCCGATATCATCGGCTTTGACCTGGACCTGGGCGTCATCCGAGCCGACGGCGCCTTTGTCACGGGAACCAGCGCGCAGATGGGGCAGGCCCTCGCGCAGGAGACCGGGTGGTCCACGCAGCAACTTGTTCAATGGTGGGACGCTAAGGTGATCGAGGTCACGCAAGTCCCCGTGTTGGACCTGGCGCCGTTCTTGGCTGGATTGCGGGGGCGCGGGTTGCTGCTTGGCATCTTGACGAATGCCGATGAGGCGGAGGCGCGCACCCATCTGGCCGCCATGGGTGTCCTTGACGCCTTCGATCAAGTGATCGGGTACGACAGCGGTTGGGGGCCAAAACCGACCCCAGACGGTGCCCTCGCCTTTGCGAGAACACAGGGGTTAGCGCCGTCCGAGGTTTTGGTGGTCGGCGATGGCATGACGGACATGGGCGCCGCGCATGGGGCTGGCATGGATGCGGTGGCCGTCCTGACCGGGACCTTAGATCGCGAAGCCCTTTCGCCCCATGCGGTGGCCGTCTTGGACAGTATCGCTGATCTGCCCCACTGGCTTTCGGAGCGGGTGCCCAGCTAGCGAAAACGACATTCGGGGTCGCAAGACGTGCAGTTCCCGGCGCCGACCCCTCCCAAGCTACACGCAAAGGGAGGGCATGCCATGGACGGACAGCCGGATCAGACCGTACCGCGTCGCCGCCGCTCTGGTGGTCGCCGGGGCCATGCGGCCCGCGCGGGCGGGGCGATCATCGATCAGATGCCATTCCGCCAGCCGCGCAATATCGACCGCCCGACCGAACCCTTGGACGGAGACGGTATCCAGGCGATCCATACCGGTGTCATGCGGATCCTCCGCGATATCGGGATTGAGTTCCTGAACCCGGAGGCCGTGGACCACCTGCGCCGGGCGGGGTGTCGTGTTGATGGCACCAACGTGCGCATGGACAGCGATTTCGTGATGGAGATGTTGGGCCATGCGCCGAGCCAATTCACCATCACGCCGCGCAACCCTGATCGGCGCCTGACCATCGGCGGCAATTGGATGGCCTTCGGCAATGTGTCGAGCCCGCCGAACTACTGGGATCTGAAGACCGGCAAGGTGCCCGGCACGTTGGATAAATACATCGAGCTTTTGAAGCTGACCCAGTACTTTAACTGCATCCACTTTGCGGGCGGGTATCCGGTGGAGGCGGTGGACGTCCACGCCTCGGTCCGCCATCTGGACTGCCTGTTCGAAAAGCTGACGCTGACGGATAAGGTGGTCCATGCCTATTCGCTGGGGCGCGAACGGGTCGAGGATGTGCTTGAGATGACCCGCATCGCCGGTGGGTTGAGCCACGAAGAGTTCGAGGCCACGCCCCGGATCTATACGAACATCAATTCCGTCAGCCCGCTGAAGCACGACTTCCCCATGCTCGAAGGGGCTATGATCCATGCCCGGCGTCGCCAGCCGGTCATCGTGACCCCGTTCACCCTGGCCGGGGCCATGGCGCCGGTGACCATGGCGGGGGCCGTGACCTTGAGCCTCGCCGAGGGGTTGGCAGCCATTGCGCTGCTGCAATTCATCTCGCCCGGCACACCCGTGGCCATCGGGACATTTACCTCGAATGTGGACATGAAATCGGGCGCGCCCGCCTTTGGGACGCCGGAATACATCCGCGCCACGCAGATGACAGGGCAGATGGGCCGTTTCTATGGGCTGCCGATCCGGTCATCCGGCGTCTGCGCTGCCAATGTTCCCGATGGCCAGGCCATGTGGGAGACCACGGCCTCTCTCTGGGCGGCGGTGCAGTCGGGCACAAATGTCATTTATCACGCCGCAGGCTGGCTTGAGGGCGGTTTGATCGCGAGCCCCGAAAAGTTTGTCATGGATTGCGAGGTGTTGCAGCAGATCCAGCGCTATTTCGACCCCGCGATCCATGCCACGACACCGGGGGACATCGCGCTCGACGCCATCGCTGAGGTCGGGCCCGACGGGCATTACTTTGGCTGCCAGCATACTCAGGACAGGTATCAGGAGGCGTTCTATCAGCCCTTTTTGTCTGACTGGCGCAACTTCGAGGCTTGGGACGGCGCTGGCGGCACCTGGACGGCGGAGCGCGCCCATGGGATTGCGCGCGCCATCATCGACGGTTTTGAGCCGCCCCAAATGGACCCGGCCATACGAGAGGAACTGACCGCCTTCGTTGCGAAGCGAAAAGAAGAGGGCGGGGCGCCCACGGATTTCTAACGCGGTCCTTGGCCCCTTAACGCGATCTTCATGCCTGGGCCGCTAGGCTCCTCCGCGGGTACTGAGGACGCTGGGGCGCAATGCACGGGATGATCTGCAAATCGTTGGAGGGCTATGTCATCTCGGCCCATGGTAAGGACGTATGGGCCGCCATCGCGCGGGACGCAGAGGTGGGCATCGACGGGTTTGAAGCGATGCAGAGCTACCCGAATGAGGTGTTCGCCGCAGCCCAGACTGCGGCTGCCAAGCGCTTGGGGCGCGACAGGTTGCAGTTGATGGAGGATATCGGGATCTGGATTTGTACGCATCCCCCCCTGCAACCGGTCCGCCGTCTGTTTCGCTTCATTGGCACCAGTTTTCGCGATCTCGTGCTTTCGCTCGATGAGGTGGAGGCGCGGGCGCGTATGGCGGTCCCGGAGCTGGAGTTGCCAATCTTTCACCTCTGCCAAGTGGATGATGTGGAGTTCGAGGTGCAATGCACCTGGCCCATTCCGGGCGCCAGTGGCCTCTTGACCGGCATCCTGCGGACCTTGGCGGATGAATACGGGGCGCTCGCCATGATTGAGATCGACGCGACCCAAAAGGTATCTGCGGGCTGGGTGGAGATCGTCTCGATCCAGCTCTTCGACGAGGATTTTCAGGCGCCCCAGGCCTTTTCCCTCGGAGGGGCCGCCTGATGACCGTGGCGCTGCCGCTGGATGTGTTAGACCGGATGATGCCCATGCACCTTCTTTTCGATGGTGAGGGTGTCGTGATGCGGGCGGGTCCGACCCTCCGCCGCTTGGCCGAAGTGAAGGAAGGCGACAGTCTATCCAGTGTCTTACGTGTCCTTCAGCCGCGCCTGGGGACGGGTATCGGGCGTTTGTTCCAGCACGAGGGCCGCCGCCTGACGATCCAGTTGCGCCAAGAGGTTGCGGTTCCCGCCGAGGGACACCGCTCGCGCATGCGGGCCGTCGTCTATGAGCTGGGGGCAGGGCAGGGGTTGATGAACATCTTCTTTGGGGCGGATGTGGCCAGCGGCGTGGCACGTCATGGCTTGAGCGCGGGCGACTTCGCGGCCTTCGACCCCACTGTCGAAATCCTCTTTCTCATGGAGGCCCAGTCCGCTGTTTTGGGTGAGTTTCAGCGTCTCAACACACGTCTAGCAGACGCGCGCTCCCTGGCGGAATCCCAAGCCGTGACCGACAAATTGACCGGGCTCAAGAACCGACGCGCCATGGACCGGCACTTGACTGACCTTGCCGAAGAGCGTGCGGTTTTCGGTCTGATGCATTTGGACTTGGACTACTTCAAGTCGGTGAATGACACCCTGGGTCATGCAGCGGGTGACTACGTTCTCTCTGTGGTCGGGAAAATCCTGCGCGATCAGGTTCGCAAGGGGGACATGGTGGCGCGGGTTGGCGGGGATGAGTTCATACTCGTGTTTGCGGGTTGCAGCGATGTTGATCTGATGCGCCGCATCGCGGAGCGCATCATTCTTCGCCTGGAGGAGCCGATCCTTTGGGAGGGGCACGAATGCCGTATTTCCGGGAGCATCGGGATCACCATGTCGACATTTTACGACATCCCCGAACCCGACCGCCTCATGTCTGACGCAGATGTTGCGCTGTATCTGTCAAAGAACGCCGGCCGCGCCCGGTGTAGCGTCGCGACCCCAAATGCACCTCCCGATGAGGCGCGCCCGGCGTAGACCAGATGCGCCAATCGTGCCCGGTTCGGGAGTTCAGGCCCAACCGTCAGAGCGGATATTGAGCGGATTGGTTTGCTGTATTGTCACTGAGCAATGCGGCGCCGTTAGGTTGGGTAGGACTTGGATGTATAGACAATGCACTTCGTTCGGTGCGTTGCCCTGCTGTTCTTCAGGCTGAACCGTCTTGGCGGTCTACGACGATATGTCTTCGTCCTCTGACTTGAGTCGCTAGCTTTCGTCCGCGGCGGACATCTGGCCCCCTAAGGCGATCGAATGGATCCTGAGGTAGTTGCAAACCCTTCTGCAAACCCAGAACTCAGGTATGCTCTGGTCTGGAAGGCTTAGGGGAAGACGTGCTGGTGTGCCGCAGAATATCACAGGCGCTCGGAGGAGACGCAGTCTTTTTGGTGCTTGTGGCGGTGCTCCATGGGATTCACGGTAAGCTTAGGATCACCGTCCGAGACATGTCTAAGCCGCAGGGCGTAAGCGTTTCGGCAGCGGCAACCTCGCCGGGCCGCTGAGGAATGAAACGTTCAAACCTGCCCTCAGACTGCTTTACGCGGACATGGTTACCCACCGGCAAAGCGCCGCAGCACCGATGCTGTCGCTCGCAACTGACAGAACCTTAGTGATCGGGTGCTAAACGGTCGTCGATTGACCTGCTCCCCTTAGAGTCCGCGCTTATAGGTTAGCGCTGTTCAGGGTTTGGTCCTCTTGTGACCGTTGGTGATACTCCCAGGGGGTGAGCCCGTCGAGGCTCGTGTGGGGGCGGTGGTGGTTGTAATCAGCGCGCCATGCCGCGATCAGCTCCTTGGCCTGGCGCAAGTTGGCGAACAGGTGCTCGTTGAGGCACTCGTCCCGCAGGCGGCCGTTGAAGCTCTCGACAAA